>NZ_CP195035.1:217500-4343742 GCF_051164935.1 Shewanella sp. HL-SH2 | reverse complement strand
TGGATCGTTAATAGTTAATTGACCAGATACATTTTCAGATGTAAGAGGATCTGTATCAGTCGCTCCATCTTCAGTAACAGTGCCTTGATCATTGACTGGTGTAATGGTTGCTTGGTCTGGTTCAGGTGTGACGGTAATGGTCAGTGTTGCTGCTACACCCGTGTTGGTTGTATAGGTGATAACTGGAACCTGCCCATTCCAATCAATGCTAGGGGTAAAGGTATACGACCCATCTGTGTTTAGGGTCAGTAAGCCTTCTGGCAAGCTAACGCTACTACCAGCTTGGTAAACGCTTTGATCCCCTGCAATCGTATAGCTCTGCACGGTTAGGTTTGAATCAATATCAGTATCGTTATTGAGAACATTTCCTGACGCAATTGTATCTTCTTTTATAGAAATACTATCATTGACCGCTATCGTTGGATCACTTTGCGGGGTAACTGATATTGTTAATGTCGCCGTTACACCAGTATTGGTTGTATAGGTGATTACTGGTAGTGTGCCATTCCAGTTAGGTGCAGGAGTGAAGCTGTAACTACCATCTGCATTTAACTGTAAAGTCCCATTTTCTACCGTAACGGATGCACCAGCAGTATAAGTATTACTATCACCTTCAATAGAGAAGCTAATGACAGTTAATGATGAGTCTGGATCACTATCATTTAGCAGTACATTACCTGTGGCAATAACATCTTCTTCTACAGAGTTTGAGTCATTTAAAGCTATAGTTGGGTCTTCAACAGGCGTGATATTGATTGTTAACGTTGCAGTGTCACCCGTATTAGTAGTGTAAGTGACAACAGGAAGTTGACCATTCCAGTTATTGTTTGGTGTAAAACTGTAACTACCATCGGTGTTGATGGTTAATGTACCGCCTGTCAAAATGGCTTCATCACCTGCATTATAGGTTTGACCATCGACTTCAAAGCCAGTAACTTCAAGAGTGGAGTCAGGGTCTTGATCGTTATTTAGCACATTACCAGTAGCAACTGTATCTTCAGCCACGGTGTTAGTATCATTTAACAATGTAGCACTATCATCTACAGGAGTAACATTAATGGTTAATGTTGCTGTTGCACCAGTATTTGTAGTGTAAGTAATAACAGGTAGTTGACCATTCCAATTCTCATTAGGTGTGAAGCTGTAACTACCATCGATGTTGATGATTAATGTACCGCCAGTCAAAATTGCTTCATCACCTGGATTATAGGTTTGACCATCAACCTCAAAGGCAGTGACCTCAAGAGTGGAGTCAACGTCTTGATCGTTATCAAGTACATTGCCAGTTGCAACAGTATCTTCTGCAATAGTGTTGGTATCATTAACGGCTGTAGTGGCATTATCTATAGGAGTTATCACTAGAGTTAATGTGGCTGTGGCGCCTGTATTTGTGGTGTAAGTAATGGTGGGTACTTGACCGTTCCAATTAGTATCAGGGGTGAAGCTATATGTGCCATCTTCATTAATAATTAATACGCCGCCGTCAAGATTTACACTCGAGCCAGGAGTATAAGTATTCCCCTCAACTTCAAAGCTTGTAACGGTCAGAGCTGAATCAACATCAGAATCATTGTCTAGTACATTTCCCGTAGCCGTCTGACCCTCTGTGACTATGTTTGTATCATTAACAGCATTAGTCGGATCGTCAACAGGCGTGATCTCAATAACTAACGTCGCCGTTGCACCCGTGTTGGTGGTGTAAGTGATAATGGGAACTTGACCATTCCAATTGTCATTTGGCGTGAAGGTATAAGAACCATCTTCATTGATGATTAATATGCCGCCTTCAAGAACAACTTCAGTGCCGGCAGGATAGGTTTCACCATTAACTTCAAAACTAACCACGGTAAGATCAGAATCTGGATCGCTGTCGTTATCTAGTACATTACCTGACACAGGGGTATCTTCAGCCGCTGTTACTGAATCATTTTCAGTAACTGTTGGGTCGTCAACCGGTGTAATTTCAATGGTTAACGTCGCTGTTGCGCCAGTATTGGTGGTGTAAGTGATAATCGGAACTTGACCATTCCAGTTTTCATTAGGTGTGAAAGTATAAGAACCATCTTCATTAATAACTAATACGCCGCCTTCAAGAACAACTTCAGTGCCGGCAGGATAGGTTTCGCCATTAACTTCAAAAGAAACGATGGATAATTCAGAGTCAGGGTCAGTGTCATTTTCGAGTAAATTACCAGAGGCAATTTCATCTTCAGCAACGATTTGGGTGTCGTTAGCTAATACTGAAGGCAGATCGTCAGAAGTAATGGTATTTTCTTCGACAATTAGTGGGCTAACAGCTGGTTGGGCCGCAGTGTTAAAGCCAGCATTCGCAATAGTTTCATTACCAGAACGATCTAATGTGATAAAACTACCACCTTCGTTACCGGTTGTTGGTGTACCTGCAGCGGTTTCAGGAAGGTCAACAGTTGGATCCTCACCTGACGCAATAAGGGCTTGTAATGCTTCTATTTCATCAAGCGCTTCAAGGTTAGTGAAATCGTCATTTAACTCTGGTTGCGTAACAGAGATATCATCTTGAGAAAAAATGGTGCCATCATCAAAGGTGATAACAAAACGTGCGCTGTCATCAAAAATTAACAAACTAGCCTCGGGTATTATTTGCCCTGGCTGTAAAATTGTTAATTGATTACCAGCAGATATACTGATTTGGCTTTGTGCCTCAGTTAATACGCCTGCTTTTGTTGTTGTTATCGTACCCATTAATTAGCTCCCAACAGCTATTCCTGACTCGGAAATATTCAATACATTATAGACTTAGCATAACGATGTAAGATGTCTGTGCTTTACAACGCCATACACTAACCCAGATTTAACAATTTTACTTCAAAGACACTAATAATGTCAATTTTTTGACGTGTTTTTGACTAGTCTTAACCATATGACTTTTTTAAAAAAGCCGATTTATCTGCGCATATATTATTCAACATACTCATTTTAAAACGATGCCAATTGAAGAATAAAGATTGATGCTTTTTAAGTCGTGTTAGCTACATGAGCGATTCAGCTATGTAAATATGTTATTAAATGAACATAAATTTACCCTGTATCGTTATCGGTTATCGGTAGTAAAAGTTTAGTTAATTCGATTATTACTGGGTCTGAAAATACAAAAAAGCCTGCAATTTATGCAGGCTTTATGGGGAATAAAATAATGTATATAGCTAGTTACTAGCGTTAGCTGCATGACGATAGCTTTGCATCGCCATCGTATTATCACCCAGTTGCTCTTGTACTTGCGCTAAAGCTAACCATCTAGTACGACTTGGTGCTATTTGACAGGCATTGTACCAATGTATTTTGGCTTGCTTAAAATCACGAGTTTGTAAGGCTAACTTAGCCAAACATTCTTGGTAATTGACAACATTTTCATGTGTTTGCTCAAATTTGCTGAGCAGCTTTCGAATATCATTATCATGTGCGGTAGCTATTTCAGCTACCGCATCGAATAAACTCTCAACAGGGTTAGATTTCAACTGTTTATAAAGCAGTTTTAATGCTTCATCTTTACGTTGTAGCTTACATAATCCATAAAGATAGGCAATTAGGGTTTGAACTTGATTACGTTCAGATTTACTTAGCCAGCCCCAACATTTGTCGAGTTCACCCGCCGTTGCTTCAGCAGCTTGATTGATTAAATGGATATTAGCTTGGGTCGTTATTTCGATGATTTCCTCATCGGAATAAATATGTCGCTTAGCTAAAGTCGGTATAATTAATTTAAGCGCTACCCAGTCTTGTTGAGCTAGATATAAATCAGCTGCCAGCTTGATAACTGAGTCTTTACTTTTGCTCGTTGGATCAAGTTCATTCAACAGGATGCGGGCTTGAGTTAATTCGCCTTGTTTCAATAAATAGCGCGTGTGAGTAGTCAGTACAGCCTTTTTGGCTAAAGGATCCAATTGTGCTTTAGCAAGGTACTCATCACGTTCAGTAGTTTTATGCTGATGTTGAGCTGCTCTTGCTGCAGCAAAATAATTAAGCGCCGGCAGCTCGCCATTTTCAGCACCTTTTACCATGGCTTTCTCAGCGGTAGGCCAATCCTCTTCTGCTAGGGCTAATGCACCAATTAAAGTTTGTTTTTTGGCTTTTTTAATACGCCAACGCTCAGGTAAATAGCGACTACTTAACACTAAAGTCAATAGCAATACTAAGACCCTTTTAGTCAATGCTAAGCCAATATAAAAGGCTATTAATGCAAATAAGCCAAAAGCTAAACTGGTTTCAATTTGATAGTCCCATATTGCTATATAAATATAGCCTTTGGTTTCTAAAAGATACGGTGTGACACACAAACCTAACAGAATGATAATCACATAAGCCAACATTTTTATCATAGTGCTGGCTCCTCTTCAGGCATCATTTTCCCGTATGTCATTAACTGTTGTAACAGTGGGGTAGATTTAAACTGATAAGCATTAACTGACTCAATAGACAGCTGTGATAATACTTTAAGCTGAGCAAGTGTATTTTGGGTGCGACGATCACTAGTATCAAAATACTGGTTTACCCAACGATGAGCATAATTAATCGCACTTTGATAACCCTGTTGATCATAGTTATGTAGTGAAAACTGAGCTTGTAATAATTTTAGGCGCACATTTTCCACTAAATACCATTGTTGTTCTAACGGCAGTAGCGGTTCTAAATCAGTGGTGCGCTCGCGAATAGTGATAAAACCTTCAATAAATTGCTTAAATGACTTAGATAAATTCGTTTGCCAGTCATCAATAGAATCAGATAGAGGTTCAGCTAATTCATCCACGGCTAAATCTGTATCAGCTTGATTTAAGGGAAGGTTAGCTACTTGGTCTATTACCGCATCAATGGCATACACAGAGCCTGCGACATCGGTCGTTTTAATCGAACGCGTTGCGGCAATATCCTGTGCGATGGCTTTACGCAGTTGATGTAAGGCGGGATCTTTCATTGCTTCAATGCGGTTATCGGCCGACTGCAACAAGCTTGCTGCAGTTTGAGGGTCTTTTTCAAGCCACAGTTTTCTACTTGCCATACGCACTAGATAGTCGGCTTCAGACGCCATCCAATGGTTCGGACTGCGTTGAGCGACTACTGCGACTCGTTCTTGTAGTTGTTTTTGCGCCTGTTGCAGCACAGCCAGCTGCTGATAAGCTTTTGCATCATTGGTTTGTTGCTGTTCTAATTGGGCAATACGTTGGCTTGGCTCGGATAGTGACTGCTGTAATTCTTGTTTTAGCTTTTGATTGTTTGTTTCAAGCGTAGTTAATTCAGCGGCTAACTCTTGCTGTTGATTTTGCTGACTTTCTTGTTGTGAATTGAGTTGTAAATAAAGCCAATAACAACCAGCAATAGCCGTGCCAGCTGCAATCCAGCTAATAACAATACTTAATCGAACCCACCATGAACTGCGTAACTTACGAAGCCGACTTGAAGGGCCTGGTTGACGTTTTGGCGTAGGAGAGGCTGCTTTAGCAGCTTGAGGTGAGTCGCCCTTTGCCTGAGGTTTAGACACTACATCATGAGTATCAACTTCAGTGGATTCGAGTTTGTTATTTTCCATGAACAGTCCTTGAAAGCAAAATACGACAAATTGATAGTGAAAGGCTCACTATCATTGAACAGTGTTAAATAGTGAAATTACGCTGTTAAGCCCAATGCGACAAGTATTGCCTGAGTATTTGCTCCATTTGCATTGGTTACTTTATGTAAACCTAATGCATTTGCCTGTAATTTCACACGATTACTTGGCACTATGATATGACATGAATCTAACCATGCAAATAACTCTTTTGGAATTAACGCAATTAAATTGGTTAATATCTCACCACTAGTGACTACAATTGTGTCGATACCGAAATCTACCCATTGTGGAACAACCTGTTGATTATCGAGTGTTGGCCGCGAGCGTTGGTATACATCCCAATAGCTGACATTAGCCCCCCGCAGTTCGAGTTGTTCAGCTATTGTTTCGCGCCCACCTGAGCCGCGGCAGATAATAAAGGATTGTTTATTAATATGTTGCAGCTGTGGTAATGATAAAAGCCCTTCACTGTCTTGGCTATTTTCTGGGGCAGAAAAAACAGTCAAGTTGTATTGCTTTAATGCATCAGCCGTGGCTTTACCTACAGCAAAGTAGCGACATTGAGAGGGGAATGATTTATGACGTTTTTCTGCGGCAAATGCCACCGCATTAGTGCTAATAAAAATGAGATTGTCAACGTCATCAAAAAAAACAGGGGCTGGTAGGTTAGTCGCTTCTACACCTAGAAGTGGAGTGACTATATGAGCAACTTGATACTTATCAAGTTGCTCAATCATATCTTGATTACGACCTTCTGGACGTGTCAGCAAGACTTTCATATTTTAGCCGTTACTGGGCGTAAACCGCATCAAGAATGGTTTTAGCACCACGACTTAATAAGTCATTCGCCAGTGCCTGCCCAAGTTCGATAGCCTGTGTTTTCTCACCAGCGACCTGGCCAGTAATCACCTGGCTACCATCAGGATTACCCACTAAACCGCGAAGTGTTAAGGTGTCGCCGATAATTTCGGCATAGGCACCAATAGGCACCTGACAACCGCCCTCCAGGCGAGTATTCATGGCGCGCTCTGCTAATACACGATAACGGGTTTCTAAATGCTCAAGTGGTGCTAATAAGTTTTTTACTCGCTCATCATTAGTGCGGCACTCAATTCCCACTGCACCTTGGCCGTTTGCGGGTAATGATTCCTCTGCGGAAATAAAGCTGGCGATACGCTGTTTTAACTCTAGACGAATTAAGCCAGCAGCAGCAAGGATAATGGCATCATAATCACCACTGTCTAGTTTGGCCAAACGGGTACCAACATTACCGCGTAAATCTTTGATGACCAAATCAGGGCGAGCAGCACGAATTTGACATTGACGACGTAGGCTTGATGTTCCTACAACAGCACCTTGCGGTAATTCACTGATAGTTTTATAACTATTAGACACGAATGCATCGCGGGGATCTTCACGCTCACAAATTACTTGTAAGCCTAGTCCCTCAGGAAAGTCTACGGGTACGTCTTTCATTGAATGCACAGCAATATCGGCGCGGCCTTCCATTATGGCAACTTCAAGTTCTTTGACAAAAAGCCCCTTACCACCCACTTTAGCTAATGGTGTGTCTAAAATAACATCGCCTTTAGTGCTCATTGGCAGTAGCTCAACAATCAAGCCTGGATGAATGCGTTCTAATTCAGCTTTTACAAACTCAGCTTGCCACATTGCCAGTGGACTTTTACGCGTTGCAATACGAATAGTGTTTTCAGACATGGCCATATTTATCCATCAACTAACAGTAATTGCGCTAATGCTAACATTGGATTGAGGAGTTTGTCATAACTGTGTTGAAATTGTTTGAAGTTGCGCGATGATTTTATTATTTGACCTTAATCTACTTAAGTTAGGGGGGCGATAAAGCAAAATAATAAAGAAACTATTTTAACGGACATGATGCAGAGGTTTAGCCCTACTTAAGTTCATTTAAATGCTATAAGCAGTAAAATTAGCGGTTAGCGCTTATTTGGTAGCCATCGAAGTTATTATCTGAATTTGGCTGTCTTTAGTTTTGTTCTACGACCTTTGGTCAGATTGCTAAAACTGAATTTAGTGTTAACCTTGTCACATCGAATAGATTTTTTTGATATAGATCACTCCCGTGCATCCATATGAGTTGAAAGCTATGGTTTGCACGATTAAAGTCGCTGAGATAAGTGGTTTAAGGATGGAGTCTTTGCACGTTTTACCCGATTTAAATACTGACAACACTAGCGCAATTTATCGTGCTGAAAAATTGAATTCGTTGAGGTTACAACGAGTTAAATTAACCTTGCCTGAGCAACAATATCAGTTGTTTTTGCTCATACCTTATCTTTTACAGATTAATGATTTTCAATTACCGGGTTTTATCGATGCAGTAACGCCATCGGGAATTTGCGATTTCAAATTTTCATCTGTACTCGAGCAAGCGTGTCAAGCTGCCGGCGTACCATATATACCAACAGTGTCTGAGCAACCCTATGCATTTGAAGGCATTTACGCCATGGGAAGCTCATCCAGTTTTGGTCAAAACCTCAATAGTGATGTTGACATCTGGTTAGTGCATCACATAACGTTGAGCCAGATAGAAATAGGACTACTTTATGCAAAAGCTTCTCAGTTAACCGCTTGGTTTGCTCAATTTGATTTTGAAGTAAATTTTTATCTTATTCACCCTAACCAATTCCGCGAATGCAGTTTGTATGAAAACTGCCAACCATTGGGTGAAGAACACAGTGGGTCGGTTCAGCATTGGTTGTTACTGGAAGAGTTTTATCGCACTCATATTCGATTAGCCGGCAAATATGTTGCTTGGTGGCCGGAAGCGACTGGCGATGCATTGCTGTTTTTAGGTGACTTGAAAAACTTGCCTGCCAGCGAGTATTTTGGCGCATCTTTGTGGCAGTTATATAAAGGTCTCAATAAGCCGCATAAAGCGCTATTAAAAGTATTATTACTTGAAGTTTATGCCAGCGAGTATCCGCAAAATCATATGGCCACAGAAGAAGTTTGGCAATATTGTTTAAATGATAATTTCTCTGACGATAATGATGCCTACCTTATTCTATATCAACGTATAGAGCATTATTTGTTATCTCGCCGGGAAGTTAAAAGGCTTGAAATTGTACGACGCTGTTTTTACCTTAAATGCGGCATCGCATTATCTGAACCACAACAAACACAGCATGATTGGCGCTATCAAAAACTCACAGATCTAACGGTGGATTGGTGTTGGCCAACTAGTCTACTAGTCACTTTAGACAATGCAACAAACTGGCATTCTGGTCAGTTACAATGGTTTAATCAGCAGTTAAACGAGTTGCTGCTTGCTAGCTATAAAAACCTGCTTCAATTTGCTTCTAAACATGAACTTAGCGATCGCATGCGAGTTGAAGAGCTTGGCCTATTAGCGCGTAAGTTACATGGTTTTTTCAGTGATGATCCCCATACTTTGCCGCCGCTTAATCCACTGTGGAGTCAAAATGTCAGTGAACCACTGCTCGCAGTATGGTTTTCGAAAAATAAGCAACAATATCAATTATTTAGGGGTGTCAGTAACGCGGATAACCTCATCGGGCAGCAGGCATTGTTTGTTGGAAAAACAGACGTAGATGTGGTGGCTTGGGCGGTGATGAATGGTTTGGTTACCGACAGAACATATTGGTATAGCATTGGGCGGAATAAAGCCTATGCCACCAAATTAGCACGCTTAGCCAAAGGGCTAATGCAAAATGTTAACCATACGATTGAAGTGACTAAACGCCATTTATGCCAACCTTGGTTTTATCAGCGCATCATCGTTATCGCCAATATGGATAATGATGTAACTGAGCAATGGCATGGACAAGAGATCATGGTCGATTATATGAATGGTGATATTTTGTCGCTAGGCCGTGATAAGAAAAATATGGTATCGAGTATTGATATTATCAGCTTAAATAGTTGGGGTGAGTGGCACAGCCACCGATTTGAAGGTGAAGTAGCGGTGCTAGAGGCGCTCTCTTTCTTAGTGCTAGGATTGAAACGCGCCAATACACAAAGTCAATTATCGGTATTATCCTGCTCCACTAAGTTGGTCAAACAAATTCAGGACCAACTTATGCAATTACTGAAATTATGCCATCAAACCATTCAAAATGTGACCGACAGTCAAACACTGCTCATTGAGCTCAATATGGGCAGTCAAAAATACGGTTTACATTTTAATTCTTTGGGTATGGTTTATAACGTGTTAGCGAGCTCTAGAAACATGTTCCACTATAACAGGCCACGCTTAGTCACTCACCTACCACGTCCTGAACTTAATAATGAGCCATTTTCAACGGTACCAGCAATTATTCAACGTTATATAGCTCACGGTGCAAAACAGTTTTTTTTAAGGCAATTAAGCCATAAGTTGGAAGTTATTCTTGTCGATGAAACTAATATACTGACCCATAGCGTGCACGACAATATGACTATAAGCCAATTAGTGAACCAGCAGAGTTTAAGTTTTGTGAAAGACAGTCACTGGGATCAGCAAGCATTTTTTAATATGCCGCAATTTTTTCGGTTAGTGAGAAAAGAGGGCTCATTGAAGGTCGAACCTTTTGGCGTAACGGAAGATGAAATGGGCTCAGCGTTCTAGCTAAACCCATTAACAGTGGTAATAGGATTAAATGGTAATCACTATCCCACCTTGCTTAGCAATTGAATCAAGTACAAATGGCACAAAATCAATGTTATTACGGGTATCTAACCATTTACCATTTTGGTAAGCAAAGTGGTATCCACCAGTGATGGTCGCTAACCAGATCTCGTGCAAAGGTTCTTGCTTGTTGATCACAATTTGCGAACCATCTTCAAAGGTCAATTGCACTAGATTTCCGCTGTAATTGATGTCTACATCCGCGTCTTGTTCGTCAATAGCGGTTTCAATAGCGTTATCGATTGCGCTGAATATTTCATCAGCTAATTGGTGAAACTCTGTATCTGTCATAGCCATGCATTTCTATCCTTTGCTTTCTGCGAGATGAATGCGATTATAAGGCCATAATTGATCAGATGCACAGATGTTGAGAAAAATGAGACTGCTTTTATTACTTTTGCTTGCTAGCCTAGTGCTAAGCGCCTGTGGTCAGAAAGGGCCTTTATACAAAACTCCCGCGCAGGAAGATAATAAAATTTCCGCAGCGCCAATTACGGCTGACTTAGAAACACTACCAGCGGGATCAGACTCAACAGCTGATATACAGCAATAATATAGGAAACGTATTGTGGATTTTTTTACTTATCAAGACAGTCATTTATTTGCCGAAGGTTGCGACGTCAGTGCATTAGCCAAAAAATATGGTACGCCACTGTATATTTATTCTCGCGCAACGCTAGAGCGCCACTGGCATGCTTTTGATAAGGCTGTCGCTAATCATCCTCATTTGGTTTGCTATGCCGTAAAAGCTAATTCTAACTTAGGTGTGCTCAATGCACTAGCTCGCCTGGGCAGTGGTTTTGATATTGTATCAGGTGGTGAATTGTCACGCGTTTTACAAGCCGGTGGTGATCCTAAAAAAGTAGTCTTTTCGGGAGTGGGTAAAACCATTACTGAGATGGAGCAGGCATTAAAAATCGGTATTTATTGTTTTAATGTTGAATCAAGTGCCGAGCTTGAGCTATTAAATGAGGTTGCTGGCCGTTTAGGTAAAATCGCGCCGGTATCATTACGGGTTAATCCTGATGTTGATGCAGGCACCCACCCTTATATTTCTACCGGCTTAAAAGAAAATAAGTTTGGTATTGCGATGGAAGAAGCTGAGCAAGTTTTTGCCCGCGCAGCCGAGTTACCTCACTTACATGTTAAAGGGGTCGATTGCCATATTGGCTCGCAGTTAACTGAACTAAAACCGTTTTTAGATGCGATGGATCGTATGCTGTCTTTGATAGACCGCTTAGCTGAGCAAGGTATTGTGATTGAGCATTTTGATGTGGGCGGTGGTTTAGGTGTGCCTTATAATAATGAAATCCCTCCTCACCCAGACGCTTACGCCGCTGCGTTACTTGAACGGCTAGGGCAACGCCCGATAAAGTTGATTTTCGAACCTGGCCGAGCCATTGCTGCAAATGCGGGTATTTTTGTCACTGAAGTGTTATTCCTCAAAGAAAACAGCGACAAACGCTTTGCCATTGTTGATGGTGCTATGAATGACTTAATTCGTCCATCGCTTTATAGTGCGTGGCAGAATATTATTCCTGTTAACCAAACTGATGCACCAACCCAAGCTTATGATGTGGTTGGCCCTGTGTGTGAAACCGGCGACTTTTTAGGTAAAGACAGACAATTAGCGGTTAAAGCTGGCGACTTGTTAGCAGTGCGTTCAAGTGGTGCATATGGCTTTGTGATGTCATCTAATTATAATTCTCGTCCACGGGTGGCAGAAGTGATGGTTGATGGCGAACAAGATATACTGGTGCGTGAGCGTGAAACCGTGGCGCAACTTTGGCAAGGTGAACACCTGCTACCTTAATGAGTAAATGGAAAAGGAAACACCTTTGATTCAATTCACTAAAATGCATGGGCTAGGCAATGATTTTATGGTCGTTGATGGTATTACCCAAAATGTATTTTTTTCGCCAGAGCAAATACGTCGATTAGCTAATCGAAATTTTGGGATCGGTTTTGATCAATTATTATTGGTCGAGCCGCCCTATGATCCCGATTTAGATTTCCATTACCGTATTTTTAATGCCGATGGTAGCGAAGTTGAGCAATGTGGTAATGGTGCGCGATGCTTCGCTCGTTTTGTGCGTAATAAAGGCTTAACCAATAAGAATAAAATTCGGGTGAGTACCAGCTCAGGTAAAATAACCCTGCGTATTGAGCGAGATGGTTTAGTCACAGTCAATATGGGCGTACCTGTTACTGACCCGAACCACATTCCGTTTAAAGCTAAAAAGAGTGAAAAAACCTATTTACTGCAAACCCCGATGCAAACTTTTTTATGTGGTGCTGTGTCAATGGGCAACCCACATTGCGTGCTTGAAGTGGAAGATGTAGAAAATGCCGCAGTTGCGGAAATAGGTGCCATGTTAACCAACCATGAGCGATTCCCAAAAGGGGTTAATGTCGGCTTTATGCAAGTCATAAGCCCAAGCCATATTAAGCTTAGGGTTTATGAGCGTGGCGCTGCAGAAACACTTGCTTGTGGCACTGGCGCCTGTGCCGCTGTTGCTGTGGGTATACTGCAAGATAAGTTAGACAATGAAGTGCGCGTAGACTTACCCGGTGGTTCATTAACCATTAATTGGGAAGGTGAAGGTAAGTCGTTGTGGATGACAGGCCCTGCTGAACATGTATATGATGGTCAAATACAGCTGTAATATTTAGGTAGATTAAATTTTTATGAGTGAGATAACGTCAGCCGCTGATGTGGCATCAAACCAAGATTCATTATCAGACGCACTATCGGGTATCGATGCAATCGGTCAAGATTTAGGCGCTGAAATGTTGGCGAACTTTCGTAACCAAGTGCTAGATGAAAATCTAGTGCGTGATTATTTACTCGACAACCCTGAGTTTTTCAATCGTCATCCTGAGTTACTGATTGCGCTTCGGTTGAATCATCATGAGCGTGGCGCGGTATCACTGGTTGAGCGTAGACAAGAAATACTGCGCCAAAAAGTGACTCAGCTCGAAGAAGAAATTACTGCGCTAATGAATGTGGCAAAGCAGAATGAACGTATATTTATGTTTAATAATGAATTGTCATTTCAATTATTGGCTTGTAAGGAGCTAAGTGAACTTAGGCAAACCTTGTTTGAAGGGTTAAAGGCTGAGTTTGGCTTTACCCATGTGCGTTTAATTACCGTTCATGATATTGACAGTGAATTAGCTAACATTTGGCGTCATCGCATTCAAAATAATTACTATTTTGGCCGACTAACTCAGTCAGAATCAAAACGCTTATTTGGCAGTGAAGTTGGCTCTGTTGCGTTAACTAGACTATCGGATGAAAATGGCCAGGTCATATTTGCCATAGCTAGCGCCGATGCCGCTCACTTTCACCCCAATATGGACTCTTTACTATTAAGCCAATTACGTCGTTTACTCAGCCATTTATTAGCAACATTTTAACCTAGTGGTTTGTGACTGATTGGTACATGGTCAAATCTTGGTGTTGTGTTCTCCAAATGTAATATTCAAGGCTATGATTTTCAAAGCTGTAGCGTTCAAGATACTGCTGCGTATCAGCATAAAGCAGGAGTCGCCGTGATGACACAGACAGATTGGCAAGCTAAGTATCGCCAATACTTGACCTTTGAGCGTCAGTTATCTGATTACACTATTCGCAATTATTTTTTTGAACTCAACCGTGCTCAATCCTTATTGGGCGAAGATATTTATTTACATAATGCTAACCGCGATCAGTTACAAAGTGTGTTAGCCAAATTACATCGACAGGGTTTAAGTCCGCGTTCAATTGCATTAAGCTTGTCGGCACAAAAACAGTTTTATGCTTTTTTACTGCGTGAAAATGTTATAGCAATAAATCCTGCTAAAACCCTCAGTGCCCCCAAACAAAATAAGCCATTACCTAAAAATATGGATGTCGATGCCGTCAGCCATTTACTCGATATTGACGCTGATGATCCGCTGGCTATTCGAGATAAAGCTATTATGGAGTTATTTTATTCCAGCGGGCTTCGTTTAGCCGAATTAGCCGCGTTAAATTATGATGACATTCAGTTTGATAACGCAGAAGTTAAGGTCATGGGTAAGGGCAGTAAACAACGGATTGTGCCAATTGGTAAAGTGGCTATCAATGCGTTAAAAGTATGGTTTACCTGCCGTGAACAAGTGTTTTCTTTACATGCCAATGATGCATTGTTTATCAGTAATCAAGGCAAGCGATTATCGCACCGTAGCATTCAAGCCAGAATGAATAAATGGGGTCAAGAGCAGGCGTTATCGGTTAAAGTGCATCCGCATAAGTTACGCCATTCTTTTGCGACTCATATGCTTGAATCTAGTGCCGACTTACGTGCAGTACAAGAGTTACTGGGCCACGCAAACCTGTCTACAACTCAAATTTATACTAGCTTAGACTTCCAGCATCTCGCTAAAGTTTACGATGGTGCTCATCCTAGAGCGAAAAAAAATAAGGGCAACTCATAATGGTGCACATGTTAGCGCAGCAAAGCCAAACGGGTATGATTCAATATCAACGGCTCAAACCTTTTAAAGCCATTAGTTTTGATTTAGATGACACCCTATATGATAACAAACCCATTATTGTTAAGGCTGTTGCGGAGTCATTTAGTCTATTACACCGTAAGTACCCTAAATCGTCCCATTGGACCGCAGTTGATTGGCAGCGTTGTAAACTTGCATTGCAAATGCGTCAGCCTGAGTTAGTGCATGACACCTCAGCGGCGCGCTATGCTATGCTGCGTGAAGGGTTAATTCAGTTGGGTTACAGCGAAATTGAATCCAGCCATGGGGCGCAAGCTGGGTTAGATTGTTTTCACCACTATCGCAGTGATTTCACCATTGTCCCAGATGTGCTTGCTACGCTTAATACATTAAAACAGCACTTTACTTTAGTGGGTATTACTAACGGTAATGTGGATGCTAGCCGTATTGGTTTAGATACTGTCATGCAGTTTGTTTTGCATCCAGGATGTGGCGTTAAAATGAAACCGGCAGGTGATATGTTTGATTTAGCCTGTAAACAGCTGGCGATAAAACCGTCAGAGCTATTACATGTTGGCGATCACCCTAACTCAGACATTGTCGGGGCTAAAATGGCCGGATGTCAGACTGCTTGGCTAAACCCTTGCCAGCAAAAAAGGCATAAAAACCCTGCGAGTTTATTACCCCATATCGCGATTGAACAGTTGTCGTTATTGGTTAACTTGATTTAGGTTTTAGCACCACACCTGCGCGTTGTTTCATTTGATCAACTTGTTCATGACTGGCATGCATATCAGCATCACCTACTCGGAAATAACTACCACCGTAGGGTTCTGTGCCGATATAGATAGGTCGAAGCTTGGGATCCACCGCAGGAACATGAATTCGAATCAACTTCTTACCCATAATTTCAATAATTTGTACATCAGTAGGTGAGAGAATATTGTGGCTGATTTTTTGCGGGTTATTAAGGATTTGCCAAATTTCACTGAGCATAGGCATAGGGTTAACAATACCCTCGATACTAAACTCTCCATGGTCTTCCTTTACCCCTAGAATAATTTCACCCCCTAAGGTATTGGCAAACGCGCTATAGGTTTCCCACATAACTTCTGGCAATTTTCCATTACCGTCGCGGCCACCAGCAAGCTTAAATTCTACTTGGGCAGACTCATGAAGATTGGCAATATCATCTAGTGCAAAAGTGGGGTAATTATGAGTACTCATAGGATTAGTCAATAATTAATATTCTCAACTTAGCTTATGAATAAATAACTGAAAAAGAAAGCTAAAAGTGAAAACAGTTATCAATACAGCAGAACTGACAGGATAAAATGCTCAGATAAGAGTTTATTATCCCGTTCTGAAGTGAGCAGTCTATAGTGCCAGTGCTTTGGGAAATAGTAGATTATTTTCAAGATGAATATGCATTTGTAAGTCAGCATCAAATTCTGCCAAGGTTTTATAGCAGGTGCGCCATGTGTTACAGGCACCTTCCGGTACTTGATAGTTACCCGTTATTTGTCTCAGTTTGATCAGAATATCAGCGGTATTACCATGTTCATGTTCCATCACATTAATTGGATTACCTATGTGACCAAAACAGCCATTTATCTCTTCCCCTACACTTAATGAGCGAATAGCAGGGAATAAAATCCGTTCTTCTTTCATTAAATGCGGCATTAACTCAGCCACTAATGAATTTACCCATTGAGCTAAAGGTAGTATTTCATCATGGTCATCGCCGTGGGCATTGACCATTATCTCGGTATACTCTTGCAACAATGGCGCGGTATTACGCACGTATTTATGGTGGGTAGCCTCAATGTGATTAACCAACTCAATCAATGACAATTGATCTAATTCAGCCAGCTGTGCTTGGTGTTCAGACGAGCATGATTCAAGGGTAAACATTGCGATTCCAGAAAGGAAAACAGTAAAGCCGAATTCTAAATGCGTCTTTAAATGGTGCAAGTTAATCCGTACTGTTCTGCTAGGCTAATCACAACTTATTTGCTAATGAATGTCGCAATGTGGCTATTTCAACGATTAGACAGATTTGGTAAGGCGGTTTAGTAGCAACTATTTGCTCAATAATTAAACCAAAACCAAATAAACTGCCAGCAACAAAGGCTACTAATAAATGTAGAGGAGAGGTGGAGTGATTGTATTAACACATTTATTCTCCAACTATATGACGGCTAACAAATACAACTATTGCGGCGACTAACGTAAATACTACAGTCGCGATTATTGAGTGCGCAGACATTCTACCTATACAGCAAATACCGTGGCCACTTGTGCAGCCACCACCTAAATAAGCCCCAAATCCCACCAGAAATCCACCCCAAATGGTTAATCCCCAACAGGCATCTAATGTTGCAGGTAGAGTAATATTAGCAAAAGGTGCGAATACCCCTAAAAAAGCCTAACGCCATTTTGTATTAGGACTATTGAATTGTAAGGCGCCGCAGATTAAAGCGCTGACAGGGGGAAATTCAGTCATATTCATTTAAGTTAATGGTAAAATGGTAAGTTTATCATATGGCAAAAATTTACCTAAATATGCTTAATGAGTGATTCATATTAAGCAGGTATAATGCCGCCATTATAGAATGTTAAGAGCCATATTGATGAAATTAAGACATGTAGATAAACCGCAATATCGTAAAATGACTAATCAAGTCCAATTTGGCATTATAGCCATTTTAGCTATTTCGTCATTAGTCTTTGGCCAAATTTTAATCGCGATATTGAGTTCGGCAACCGTCGTAGCAGGTCAGCCAACGGGCAATTTCTATTTTAATTTTGGCGGGGTAATTATGGGTCTTATGCTATGCACTTTAGTGGTAAAGCATGGCCGTAAAAAACCGCAGTATGCTGATGTCTATTACGTTTGGCAGTTGAAACAATTACAGAATAAAATTTACCGTAAGCTTAATGCGATTCAACAAGCCGCAGCTGACAATAATGTTAACGCATTAACTATATTATGTTTTTATTATCAGAGTTTAGCGATTGTTTATGAGTTAGATAACAATACCTTAACCATGACAGAAGTGAATCGACAAATCAGCTTATTAGAACAGCAAATTAAAGACAGCAATTTGAGCTGTAATGCAGATGATTTCAAGGTAGAACTGTTAGGTGATTTTTAACTAGCAACTTAAGCTGCAAATGTTTTTATATCATTGTCGAGTAGGTACATGAATATAAAAAGCCAAGGTTGACGCCTTGGCTTTTTGTTACTTTTTTTGTTGCGAAATAGTCGATAAAAATTAAATTGCGATGCTATTAACCGTTAGCTTCACATCAATATTACCGCGAACCGCATTTGAGTATGGACACACCTGATGCGCCGCCTGAACCAGCTTCACAGCATCATCTTGCGCTAAATCTAACTCAACCGCTAATGCGACAGTAAGCGCAAATCCTTTAGTATCATTCGGGCCAATGCCTACAGTAGCGGTTGTTGGTGCAGCTTTAATAGCGACTTTCATTTCACGCGCCACGTGTAAAATAGCGTTTGAGAAACAGGCTGCATAGCCAGCGGCAAATAGTTGCTCAGGATTAGTGTGCTCGCCAGTGCCGCCCATTTCTTTTGGATAACTCAAACCGACATCGAGTTTTTTGTCATCTGTAGTGACTTGACCATTACGACCAGCTAATGCTGTTGCTGAAGTTGTATATAAAGTTGTCATAGGAATACCTCAAAAAGTAAGTTAATTTAAGTTGCGTGCAATTTAATTGCGCTAACTATAAATGATGTTTTTGGAATGCGCAACTAAATTGTGCGCAATTTAATTTATGTCAATTAAATAACCCAAATCTTCTATTAATATAACTCCATACTTAAGGGGGGAATTCTTAGTCCAAACAAACTCCATATTTCAGCTCAATCAATCCTCTTATCTCAACCTTAGTGATGACATTTATGACTCAAAACTTAACTAAAGTTGGATGATAAAGCCTTTATGTAACGATTTTGTCATGCGATTGTCATCCTGTATTCGCACAATAGCCATGCTTGTCTGACCTGTTGCAATGATTAACATGCAGACACCATCATTGACTTAAAAGGAATATCGAATGAAAACAGGGTTAAGTCGTCGCGACTTTTTAGCTATGTCAGCCAAAGGCGTTGGCGCGGTTGTTGTGTCATATGGATTAATGGGCTGTAGCAGCGATGACGAAGAGATCTACTCTGGTCAATTTTTACAAGGCATTGCCAGTGGCGACCCAGCCAAAGATGCAGTGATCTTATGGACCAGGGTCACTCCAGATGTTGAAGCTGATATCACAGTGTCATGGGAAGTGGCCTTAGATGCTAATTTTAGCCAAATAGTCACTAATGGAGTAATGAAAACCAACGCCAAACGTGACTATACGGTGAAAATTGATGCGGTTGGCCTTGAGGCTGGCAAAGGATACTTTTATCGCTTTAAATCGGGTAAATATGCTTCAGACGTTGGTATGACTAAAACCTTACCAGAAGGCACTGTTGATTCGGTCAAATTAGCTGTGATGTCATGTGCAAACTACCCTGCGGGCTACTTCAATGTATACGCATTGGCGGCCGAGCGTGATGATTTAGATGCGGTTATTCATCTAGGAGATTACTTGTATGAGTACGGTCGTGGTGGGTATGCAAGTCAAGATGCGGCAGCTTTAGGGCGTGAAGTATTGCCCGCTGGCGAATTATTGTTACTCAATGATTATCGCACGCGTTATACACAATATCGTGGTGATATGAGCTTGCAAAAACTGCATTCTAAAGTCGCTTTTATCACTGTGTGGGACGATCATGAAGTCGCTAATGACACCTGGAGAGAGGGCGCTGAAAACCACAATGACAATGAAGGGGACTTTGATTTACGCAAGCAAGCGGCACTGCAGGCATATTTTGAATGGCTACCCATTCGTCCTTGGAGTGAAGGAAATCATCAAGAAATATACCGTAGCTTTAACTATGGTGATTTAGTTGATTTGCATATGTTAGATACTCGATTGCTGGGGCGAGACAAGCAGCTAGATTATGCGGATTACACGGACCCGGTGACAAAGGCATTTAATAGCGGCGCTTTTTTAGGTGATGTGACTAACGTTAACCGCACCATGTTAGGCCAATCTCAATTATTATGGTTGCAACAAACCTTGCTTGAATCGACGGCGAAGTGGCAGGTGTTAGGTCAGCAAGTGTTGATGGGTAAAATGCTACTGCCAGCGGCTATTGCGACTCAAGAAATGAGTATTCCTCAATTTGCTCAGCTGGCGACGTTAGCCCAATTAGCCGCGCGTGCGCAGGCGGGCGACCCTACATTATCCGCGCAAGAGTTAGCTTACTTACAAGCTAATCAAAGTCAG
The DNA here is from genome assembly GCF_051164935.1 of Shewanella sp. HL-SH2. Lineage (NCBI taxonomy): Bacteria > Pseudomonadati > Pseudomonadota > Gammaproteobacteria > Alteromonadales > Shewanellaceae > Shewanella > Shewanella sp. HL-SH2. Next base: position 4,323,646 of record NZ_CP195035.1, on the reverse strand, counting down.
TTAACCCCTGAGGTGCTAGCCTTACTTCAATTGCCTTCTATTCCTTATAATTTGGACGCTTGGGACGGATACGCCTATGAGCGAGAAGTTATTCTGGCCACAGCTAAATCGATGCAGCATAACTTAGTGGTTATCGCTGGTGACACTCACAATGCTTGGGCAAATGAGCTAACCGACAATCAAGGTGAAGTGGTTGGGGTTGAGTTTGCGACCAGTTCAGTGTCTTCACCTGGGTTAGAATACTACTTAGGCCTATCTGACGCTGAAATGCCGGCAACTGAAGCTGCAATAGTGAATCTTATCGCTGATTTAAAATATGCTAATTTGAAAGATCGCGGTTACTTATTGCTGACCTTTAGTGCCGAAGAAGCTAATAGTGAGTGGCTATATGTGAATACGATTAAAAATAAATCATTCACTACATTAGTTGAGCGCTCTGCTTCCGCTAAAGTTAACATCCAACAACCAAAAATCATTTTTGGGTAACAATGAATCACATCAGCCTATGCCGCAGTGGCATTGGCTGATGTAGTCATGGCTATAATCTGATAGTTATAATGTGGTTGCTTACTTTGTTGCTTACTTTGTTGCTTAGTCTATGGTCAGGGCCACAATTTTTAGTGGATGATTGTCATCAAAGGAAGGGAAGTCTTGGTAGCAATCAAGCCATTCAATATTAATGATTTTTCGACCTTGTTTTTCAACGCAGCGGACTAGGCTGTCCAACCAAGATTGGCGTTCCACTTTGGCGACATTGTTACAGCAAACAATGGTTCCGCCGACCTTAGTGGTCAGCATTGCGGGCTTAAATAAGCCTTGATAGTCGTTAATTAAGTCGACCACCCCAAAGACGCTTTTTGCAAAGCGTGGCGGATCTAAAAAGACTAAGTCGAAAGTGGTTTTAGCGAGTTTAGGGAACTTGGGCAGTTTTTGATTACGACGTCCGCCCACAGGTAAACCGGCTAGTTGGCGTAATGCAGGAAACGCATCGCTTTGCACAAACTCACATACAGATTCAACTTTATTCAGTGCGGCATTTTTTTGACCTGCTGCTAATGCAAAAGATGAAAAATCGACATTCATTACCCGCTTGGCGCCGCCCACAGCGGCCGCAGTTCCAATACCACAAGTGTATGAAAATAGATTTAACACTGTTTTATTGTGACTGTGTTTTTGCATGTATTCACGACCAATACGCATGTCTAAAAACAGTAATGGGTCTTGGCCTTCATGGCGTAACTTAGTGGTAAAAGCTATGCCGTTTTCATGCATCACCTGTTCCGACATCGCATAGTCTTGCGCTTCATTGACTAAGTTATTGGCGACGCGAGAATTTTTTTGCGAGCGGTCGTTATACACTACAAAATAATCACCATGTTGCGCTAAAACCTGGGTGATTTGCTTAAGTTGATCTTCATTGAGTGTGTCATGAAATGATTGCACCAACCAAGCATCACCATAGCGGTCTATGTTTAAGCCATTGGCTCCCTCTACTGTGCCATGAAATACCCGATAACAATCAGTATTATTCAGCTTAGCTTGCACAAAAAAGGCTTGGCGCTTGAGCATTGCTTCAGCAAGCACTTTGCTAAAATCTATTTCATCTGATGTCGTCAGAGAAGGGGAAGAAGGCGTTTGAGTGGTCATAACAGAAGTCGCTTGAATGTGGTTGCAAGCCGACTATTATATCAGAGAATTTTAGATGGTTTCGAATAACGACAAGGTTTATTTACGCGATTAATTATCTAACACAGGGTGAACCTTAAATGTTTTGTCGGCAACAATTTTATCGTTCAGCTCTAGCGTCATCCGCCAATCCCCTGTCTTATTGTCAACGGGTGACCATATGCAGTCGCCTAAATAAAACTTCCAATCGTTTTCTTTAATAAAGACTTCACCATCAAAAGGAGGACGAGTATTGCCCTCATCATCAGGTATATTAGGATGATAAATACAATAACGTAGCCGTTGGTTTTTAGCTTTACGGATGCGAACAATAAATCCAAACTCGATATCTAGCGTGGCAGGAACATGTACTGTTGCCTTTAAGAATTGTGGCAACTTTTCACTTTGGCTGTCCCATCGGCTAAAGATGCCGCTGTAAACAATGCTCACATCGGGTTTAAGCTTACTCACTGATGATGCCTTTATTGTCTTAGCCGCTATATGAAGTCTATTCGCTACTAATGCGGTGCGTTGTTATCTTGCAAGTGCTTAAGCGCTGCTTGCAATGCAAATTGATAGCCCTGTGCACCTAAACCACAAATAACCCCAATCGCTTTGTCAGAGAAGTATGAGTGATGTCTAAAGGGCTCACGGGCATGTACATTGGATAAATGCACTTCAATAAATGGAATAGCTACGCCTAAAATCGCATCGCGGATCGCCACGCTTGTGTGGGTGAATGCCGCTGGATTAATAATGATGAACTGTGCATCAGTTGCATGAATAGCATCAATAATTTCATGCTCAGCGTTAGACTGAATATGCTCTAACGCTACCCCTGAGGAGGTCGCCGCACCTTGTAATTCAGATACAATGGTGGCTAAGTTTTGTGTGCCATAATGACCTGGTTCACGACGTCCCAGTAAATTTAAATTAGGGCCGTTAACTAATAAAATTTTTGCGGTTTGGCTCATAATAATCCTTTGGCAATCTCAACTTGGTGAGGTTATTCACTATTTCAGTTAGCTTGTTTTTAACGCAAGTTAGCTGTTCAGTAAACTTAAATTTATTCAAGCACAGGTTAATTAATCAAATCGCGGTTTACCTTGGCGCAGTGCTTTAGTGGCTCCGCGTTGTTTTTTGGTTTCTATGCGGCGTTTTTGGCTGCCTTTCGTCGCTTTGGTTGCAATACGCTTTTTGGCGACAATGGCGGCATTTTTTACCAGCAAAATAAACTGCTCCAGTGCCTGCTGTCGGTTGAAATCTTGACTGCGGGATTGCTGACACTTAATGATGATCTTGCCGCTTTGGGTAATACGGTGATCAGCTTTAGTTAATAACTTTTGTTTATAAAAGTCAGGCAAAGACGATTCATTGATGTCGAAGATCAGTTGTGCAGCGGTAGACACTTTATTGATATGTTGGCCACCCGCTCCACTTGAGCGCACAAATTGCCACTCAATCTCTTTGTCTTCGATAGTCACGCTATTAGTAATATTTATCATACTGTAAAGGGTATCACTTTTTAGATTAAAAATAGTTATATATTGGCGACGGTAATATTTGTTATGATTCGCGTCATTGAAGTGAATGTCTGGTAAGCCTATTTTATTCGGCACTTATCCATGACACCGGAGCTATTTATGTTATGCCAAATTTCTGATATCGCCAAAGGCGTTATTAGCCTGTTTGTAAGCGGTCGTTTGTCTGCTAAAGATTATCGCTCATGTTTACAACCCGCTATTCGAAACTATCGTAAAGATTGGGGCCAAGTGTGCTTATACATTGAAGCCGATGTGCTGTTAGAGGGGTGGGAGTTTGGCTCATTAACCGGCAGCGGTGAAGTACAGTTGCCTGAGTTTGATGCATTAGTGTTTGTTGGTGGTCCTGATTGGGTGGGTAACTCGGTCAGATTAATGGGCCCGTTTATGCAAGGTGAAGTGGCATGGTTTCCATTAGCACAAAAGCAAGATGCGATTAATTGGATCACCAAGCGTTCGCAGCACAAAGCTTAAGTGTGATAAAGAAGCGCAATAAACAAGCGCAATAGATATTTGTATTATAAGAGTTGGGCCGTTAGTCTAATTCAGCCTTAACACATCAAGGAAGTACTATGTTATTCAGAAAATTATTAGCATTATCGGCAGTGGGTATTTTCACCTTGGGCCTAACAGCATGTACACCAGAAGTCGGCAGCGACGCCTGGTGTAAGCAAATGAAAGAAAAAGAAACAGGTGATTGGTCTGCTAATGAAGCGGCTGATTATGCGAAACACTGCGTATTCAAATAAACGCTGTTTTAGATGACCAGCATGAGTCACCTCAATTCGTTTTCAATGATGCGTTCAATTAAGCTATTGATTACTATTATTGTGCTGCAATTTGCCGGTGCGAATTTGGGTGGCCATCAATTACATATTGGCAATAGTACAGAAGAAAAAAGCAATCATGCCCATGTGCAATTCACGCCTACCTTAGATATTGCCGCCCTCAGTCAGCTAGCGGAGTGCATTCAATGTAGTTGCGCCGCAGACGGTGCCCGCGAGCATGCGCCATCCGATGACCATATTCACCCAGCACCAACAGACAAAATGGTTGATTTATGCCTAGATTGTCAGTGTCACGGTGGTTTAGTGGCCATAGTGCTGCCCGATAATATCGATACGACCGAGCAAGCTAATCAACAACCGTTACAAACAGTTCAATCCTATTTCCCTCCCGCTTTAGGTGCCACGTACCGTCCCCCGATAGTGTAAATCCTGTTTAAATTCATTAAAGGTTTGCTGTTGTTACTGGCAAGCTTGATTATTTTTTATGGCTAAATTGAATGCTTATCGGAGTATTTCAACTTGGTCATGTTTGAGTTCTAGGATTTACTAATGACAATTCCAACTATTTATTTGCCGCTAAATACGTGTTTTTTAGCATCGTTTGCTTTGATAGCACGCCAGTTATTATGGCTCGTTATTATCAGCTTTGGGCTAACACTTTTTAGCTGCAAAGTGATTGCGGGTGATGATCATGCTCCGCAGCAATCAAAGCCCCAATCGCCTTCGTCTTATTCGCAAGAGGATGATCATGATGAGGCATTAACCTTAACGCCGCAGCAACGCCAGCTTGCCAACATTAAAGTAGAGTCGCTGACATTCAGTCCATTTGATCTCACCTCTGTTGCGACTGCGCAGCTGGTGGTTGATAAAGACAAAACGGTGACCATAGCACCGCAACTGGCGATGCAGGTATTAAAGCGCCATGTTGTACCGGGCCAACAAGTGAAAAAAGGCCAGGCTTTATTAACTTTGGGAGGCACCGAAATAGCCCAGGCACAGGCCGATTATATTAACGCCGCCACAGAATGGCAGCGGGTTAGCCGGATGAGTAAAGGGACAATTAGTGCCAGTGAAAAAATGCGCACCGAGGTGAATGCGGAACTAAAGCGTGCGGTTTTAAACGCCATCATGATGACTAATGAGCAAATATCAGCGTTAACCACATCGCCTCAATCTATTGGTCAGTTTCAGTTATTAGCGCCAATTAGCGGCCGAGTGCAACAAGATGAAGCCATGCTAGGTCAAGTATTGGATGCAGGCACACCGTTAATGCAATTAACCGATGAGTCGTTTTTATGGGTAGAAGCACAGCTAACACCGGTGCAGTCAGAACGGGTTGAAATTGGCCAGTCTGCACTGGTGCGTGTTGGGCAACGTAATGTTACGGGCGTAGTGATTGGCCGCTCCCATGAGCTCAATCCGATGACCCGCACTGAACAAGTGTGGATCAGTATGGCGAATCCGCAGCACGTGTTACATGCCGGTGAATTTGCTGAGTTGTATTTTCAGCAAAGTAGTTCAAAAGGCGACAAATCAGCACAAGCCAAAAAATTATCTCCCTTAAACGGCATTATTGTGCCCGACAGTGCATTAACGCGCAGCAGTGATGGCGACTGGCAAATTTTTATTGAAGATGAAGATGGTTTTGAAGCGGTTGAAATTGAAGTGGTGCAAAGCCAGCGTGGGCTGAATTTAATTACAGGTCTAGAAAGTGGCTCGCAAGTGGTGGTGTCAGGTGCGTTTTTTCTGGCATCTGAATTGGCCAAATCTGGCTTTGATATTCACAACCACTAGGAGGCAGCTATGTTAGCAAAATTAATTCGTTCAGCCATTGAGCAGCGACTGCTAGTGGTATTAGCCTTATTGGCTGCCATGCTTGGCAGTATTGCGATATTACCAAAGTTAAATTTGGATGCATTTCCCGACGTGACCAATGTGCAGGTTACCATTAATACCGCAGCTGAAGGCCTAGCCGCTGAAGAAGTTGAAAAGCTGATAAGTTATCCCGTTGAATCAGCCATGTATGCTTTACCTGCGGTAACCGAGGTACGATCGCTATCACGCACTGGCCTGTCTATTGTCACCGTGGTATTTGCCGAAGGGACTGACATTTACTTTGCGCGCCAGCAAGTGTTTGAGCAGCTGCAAGCTGCTAAAGAATCCATTCCTGCGGGGGTCGGCACACCTGAGATTGGCCCTAATACCTCAGGGCTAGGGCAAATTTATCAATATATGCTGCGGGCTACGCCAGAATCCGGTGTGGCAGCGGCTGAGCTTCGCAGTATCAATGACTACTTAGTTAAGCTGATATTAATGCCCGTTGGCGGCGTGACTGAGGTGTTGTCTTTTGGCGGCGAAGTGTTGCAGTACCAGGTGCAAATTGACTTGAATAAACTGCGCAGTTACTCACTCACCATGGAGCAAGTTATTGAGGCGCTTGAAAGTAATAACCGTAATGCCGGTGGCTGGTTTATGGACCAGGGGCAGTCGCAATTAGTGGTACGCGGTTACGGTTTATTACCCCCGGGAGATGAAGGCATAGAGGCTATTAAACATATTCCGCTCACCGAGTTTAATGGTACGCCAATCAGAGTCATGGACATTGCCAATGTTGATTACGGCAGTGAAATCCGTGTGGGCGCAGTGACTATGACCCGTCGAAATGACAGCGGTGGAGCGGAACAACTGGGTGAAGTTGTTGCCGGAGTGGTGCTAAAACGCATGGGCGCTAACACCAAGCAAACCATTGACGACATTGAAGCGCGTATTAGTTTAATTGAACAAGCCTTACCCAAAGGGGTGAAGTTTGAGGTGTTTTACGACCAGGCCGATTTAGTCAAACAAGCGGTTAATACCGTGCGTGATGCGCTACTCATGGCCTTTGTGTTTATTGTGGTGATCCTCGCGTTATTTTTGGTCAACATCCCTGCGACCTTACTGGTATTGCTGTCCATCCCAATTTCAATTGGTCTTGCCTTAATGGTAATGGCATATTTTGGCATGTCGGCAAACTTAATGTCACTGGGCGGTTTAGCGGTTGCGATAGGCATGTTGGTCGATGGCTCAGTGGTGATGGTTGAAAACATCTTCAAGCATTTAAGCCAACATGACGTACAAACCGATGTCGGTAGCCTCGATGGTAATGATAGGGACGGCGCTAGTGCTAATGTCAGCATTAGTTCTAAGGTTTGGCAAGCGGCTAAAGAAGTGTGCAGTCCTATCTTTTTTGCTACAGCCATCATCATAGTGGTGTTTGCGCCTTTGTTTGCCTTAGAAGGTGTGGAAGGTAAGTTATTTCAGCCAATGGCTACTAGCATTATTTTGGCCATGATTGCCGCGTTAATTGTTGCCTTGTTTGCCGTGCCAGCACTGGCAGTTTATGCATTTAAACGCGGTATGGTGATCAGGCAAAGTTGGCTACTGATGCCAATTGAACGGCTTTATCGACAGCTGCTTAGCATGACCTTAGCGCGCCCTAAAACCGTGATGTTAATTGCATCATTGATGTTTGTTAGCAGCATGGCGTTATTGCCGCGTTTAGGCACAGAGTTTGTGCCCGAACTTGAAGAGGGCACGATTAATTTACGCATCACCTTAGCGCCCACAGCGAGTTTAGGCACCTCGATAGAAGTGGCGCCTAAGTTAGAGGCCATTTTGCTGAGTTTTCCTGAAGTCGAATATGCCCTGAGTCGCATAGGTGCACCAGAATTGGGCGGCGACCCAGAGCCCGTCAGTAATATTGAAATCTACATTGGCTTAACACCCGTTGATCAGTGGCAAAGTGCCTCAAATCGCTTTGAGTTACAGCGATTAATGGAACAAAAGCTCAGTGTGTTTCCGGGTTTATTGCTGACGTTTTCACAGCCAATAGCCACTCGTGTTGATGAGTTATTATCAGGGGTTAAAGCGCAGTTAGCGATTAAAATATTCGGCCCTGATTTACAGGTATTATCAGCCAAAGGTCAGGTCTTATCTGAACTGGTGCAGCAAATTGATGGCGCGGTAGATGTGTCGCTGGAACAGGTTAGTGGCGAAGCACAATTAGTGGTTCGCCCTAAGCGTGAATTGTTGGCGCGCTACGGTATCAGTGTCGACCAAGTGATGAGTTTAGTCAGCCAAGGTGTCGGTGGTGTTAGCGCAGGACAAGTGATTGATGGCAATGCCAGATACGATATTAATGTTCGGTTAACGTCATCACAACGCAATTCACCTGATGTATTGCGCGACTTACTGCTCACTGGGGTGAGCGGCGCAACCGTGCGTTTAGGCGAAGTGGCCGACGTTGAAGTCGAGATGGCGCCGCCCAATATTCGCCGCGACGACGTGCAGCGCCGCGTGGTGGTGCAAGCTAACGTATCGGGTCGAGATATGGGTTCGGTTGTTAATGATATTTACGCCATCATCTCACAGGCTGAATTACCTGCAGGCTACACAGTCGTGGTCGGCGGGCAGTATGAAAACCAACAGAGGGCGCAGAAAAAACTGATGCTAGTGGTGCCTATTTCAATCACGCTAATTGCGCTATTACTGTATTTCTCATTCGGCTCAATTAAACAAGTGTGCTTAATAATGGCAAACGTCCCGTTGGCATTAATTGGCGGTGTGATTGCCTTATTTGCCACTGGCACTTATTTGTCAGTGCCCAGTTCAATCGGCTTTATCACCTTATTTGGTGTGGCCGTACTCAATGGCGTAGTGCTGGTGGACTCGATTAATCAACGCCGCAAAAATAGCGTAGAGTTCAGTGAAAATGAAAGCCTGTATACTAGCGTTTATGAAGGTACAGTAGGGCGATTACGTCCAGTATTAATGACCGCATTAACCTCTGCTTTAGGCTTAATTCCTATCTTGTTGTCAACCGGTGTCGGCAGTGAAATTCAGCAGCCATTAGCGGTAGTCATTATTGGCGGTTTATTTAGCTCAACTGCATTGACCTTGCTGGTATTGCCCACGGTTTATCAATGGCTGTACAAGGGCAAATAGCACTCACTTAAGTGGATAACAATCAAGCCTTATATATTGAGGGTTGGTTGTTATACGGCTACCACGATAATGCTACTTGCTATGAGAAAGTCCAATATGGTTAGCTATCGCCAACCTGCAAAGGATAATTTGTACAAATTTGAATAAGTACACTAATCTTTAAGTGATTCGTGCCGACAAATGACTAAAGAGCCATTGTTTCCATTTGATGTAAAGGACTAAAACCTCTATGTTTGTTCTAAAAACAAAGCATGACCAACTGATTCAAGATAATAAAAGATTACAGAATGAGTTAAACAAAATTACAGATGAAAACACTCAACTGACTTTAGATAATCAGCAGTTAACAACACAGCTGCACAATACTCAAAATGATGTAAATACTAAGTTTAAGCACATGCTATTAGATAGTACCATTGAGTGTATTCGCCAAATTGAAGGGGTGCGCGGCAGTGTACTTGAAGCGCATTTAGCTATTGAAGAAGAAAGACAAAGTAGCGATCAAATTAATCAATTACTAGATGTGTCCAATAACTCATTGAATAGTATTGTTGCTGGTATGCAGTTATTAACTGACAAAATGGGCGGAATGACCACTAATATTACAGGCTTATCATCAATGGCCGGCAGTATTAATACCTTTGTATCAACAATTTCGAGTATTTCAGATCAAACCAATTTATTGGCATTGAATGCTGCTATTGAAGCTGCACGTGCTGGCGATGCTGGCCGTGGTTTTAGTGTCGTAGCTGATGAAGTACGTGCTCTTGCTAGCAATACCAGTACCTCCGCCAATGAGGTATCAGACTTAGTCAAAAAAATCATTGGCAGTACTGCAGAAACTGTGAAGTCAGTTGATGATATCCAAGGCAGCAATGAGCAACTAGCTGGTGATGTTAAAACTCTGAGCAGTGACTACGAATCGATTATTTCATGCAGCACGTCCATGAAAGAAGCTATTGGGCATGCGTCATTGCGCACGTTTATTCAAACGGTCAAGCTGGACCATATTGTATGGAAAGGAGATATTTATGCCGTTGCATCGGGTGCGAGCAATAAGTCTATCGATACATTTTCTGATCACACCATGTGCCGATTAGGTAAGTGGTATCAAACCACTGGGCGTGAATCTTATTCGCAACTGTCTGCATTTAAGCGACTAGAAGAGCCCCATAAGCAAGTGCATCGCAGCGGTATTGAAGCATTATCGTTAATACAAGCGGGTGAGCATCACGAAGCACTTAAATATCTGAATGCAATGGAGCATGCTAGTGAACAAGTGATGCATAATTTGGATGAGCTTTCACGTCAAGTGTAGTGTGCGTATTAATAGTGTTGAATATAGTGTGTTAAGCCCAATCTTTTGATTGGGCTTTTTTATGGCTCAGAGTATAGCAATAAAAAGATCAAATAACTGCTTGCTTATTTAAGATTACAGTTGTAATTTAAATAAATGGATTACATATGTAATCTTAATAAGTGAACCACAACCTAGTAAGTGACTAAGCATGAAAGAAATCAGTAACAGTGAATTGTTAGTATTACAGCAACTTTGGCTGCGGTCGCCATTAACCTCTAATGAGCTGGTTGAAGCATTAGAGCAAAGCCATGATATGCATGAAAAAACAGTAAAAACCTTACTGAATCGTTTAGTTAAAAAAAATGCGCTGAGTTTTGAAAAACAAGGGCGCACATATCATTACTCGCCGTTAATTGCTGAGCAGGAATACACATTAAAAGAGTCAGTGTCTTTTGTAGATAGACTATTTGCCGGAAAATTAACCCCATTAGTGGCCGGTTTTGCTGAAAAAAACAAGCTATCGGCTGAGGATGTTGCTGAGTTACAAAGCTTGCTTGATGATTGGCACAAGGAGCAAAAGTGATGATCAGTTGGTTTATGGAACAAACCCTATTACTTAGCTTAGTGTGTTCACTATTATTAATCTTACATCGTTTTTTATTGTCAAAAATAGGCGCGCATTATACCTATAGTCTTTGGCTTGTTGTGCCATTATTGCCGCTGGCGGATGTAGTGCAAACCCTGTTACCACAGTATTTTAATTGGTTAAGCCCAAATCAAACACTGGGCGTTATTCAACAATATTATGTACTGGCCACTGATACCGCATCGATGTCGAGCAGCTTGTTTAAGTTATTATATTTGCCTTACCTGTATGCCGCAGTGGTGTTGGTACTGGTGGTTAACTTAGTCTCAGATTCTATTCATCTGCAACAGCTCACGCGACGCGCCAAGCCTTTTGTGATTGAGTCAGGCAAGCTTAATGTATTTATTCATCCCAATATTGAATCGCCCATGTTAGTAGGGTTAATCGCGCCGCAAATATTAGTGCCAAACAGTTTTACCTTGCTTGATAGTCATCAGCAAGACGCCATTATTCAGCATGAGCTTTATCATTATCAGCGCGGTGATTTATGGGCCAATATATTGGCTTATAGCTTAACGATTATGTTTTGGTTTAACCCGCTGATGTGGTGCGCTTACCGCCGTTTTAGGCAAGATCAAGAGCTGTCATGTGACGCACAAGTGACTGCCAATATGGAAACAGATTCTAAAATTGCCTATAGCAAAGCGCTATTGGCTTATTCGCAGCATGCACCGTTAAGCATGTTACATACTCACTATGGCGACAAAACCATACTTAAAGAAAGGATCTTACAAATGAAAAAACAACATGGAAAAAATATCTTGGTATTAATGGGAGTGACGCTATTACTCAGTGTTAGTGCGCTAACCTTAAATCAGCAAGCGCAAGCAGGCGACAATCAAAGCCATACGCAAGCTAAAGCTGATGGAATATACCCTACAATTCGTATTGAACCTGTTTATCCTATTGAGGCTGCTAAAGAAGGGATGAATGGTTATGTGCAATTGTCGTTTGATATTAATCCAGCAGGAAAGGTATCAAATGTGATGGTGATTAAGTCATCTCCTGCAGGGGTATTTGATGACTCCGCGGTGACAGCACTTGAGCAGTGGCAATATCAAACCTCCGCTAATGGCATGAAAGGTGCGCAGGTTCAATTAGACTTTGTTATTCATCAGCCAGATGCTTCAGTGGAAAGAATACAGGTCCGCTAAAATGGCTAAAGCTAAGTTATTAAGGCTAAGTTAGTCTGGCTAAATTAGCAGGTTAAGTACAACGCTGAGGTGTCAGCTTGAGCCTGTAAATAATAATGTGCCTTGTATTAACATTGCACTAGCGTTTGTTTAGGTTTGGCTTGATCAACTAAACCTTACACTTAATCAATATTGAGATGAATTTTCTGTATTTCCTTCCGAGTCAGTTTTATTGATGTGTACTGGTCAAGCCAAACTGGACACTTTTAGTTGAGAATTTTCAAACTCTACCGGTGACAGATCACCATTAGCAGAATGAAGTCGCTCCAAGTTGTAATATTTCATGTAAGCAGTCACATCTTGCTTCATAAACTCCCTTGTTGGTTGAGCAACGTTAAAAATCCAATCGTGTTTCAAGCTGCCAAAGAAACGCTCAACGACTGCGTTATCCCAACACGCACCCACATCACCCATACTGGCTCGGATACCATAGCTCGATAGCAGCCTACCGAATTGCTTACTGGTATACTGTGAGCCTCGGTCACTGTGAAATACCAGCCCTCTGGCCGGTTGGCGCAGGTTGTAGGCTTTCATTAATGCCTTGGATACCAAATCTGTAGTCATGCGTTTGTCTATGTGCCACCCAACAATCCGGCGTGAATATAAATCCATTACCACTGCTAAATACATCCAGCCTTCACCTGTCTTTAGTAGAGTAAGAGGCAGAGCGTAGTCGAACTATTTCTCTGCTTCTCCTCTCCGAACCGTACGTGCACCTTTCAGCGCATACGGCTCTCCGCTTAATTGTGGCTAACAGCCATGGCAACATCGCTATAGCGAGACGTGACAGTATTTCTAATTTCATCTCTGAGGTAGGGGTTTGCTTCTGGTGATCGCCATCTAAAGGGTAATTTAGGGCTACTCACTAATCTAAATAGTGACGCGCCACATAAATTTCCACGATTGCTTTTACCAAATAACACCCATGTCGTTGCCTGATTTGGTGTCGGACGTTTGATCCATTTCATCATTAACGATTTAATAGAACAACGATATTTCCTAGCCAACCACTTAGCGAGTTTCCAGAAAATAATACGATCAATTTTGCTGTAAACTTTTGCGGTGTAATCAGTATGTCGATAAAATTGTGCCCAACCCTTAAGTTTGCGATTGAGTTGTTCCACTTTGTCTATCTTGCTACAGCTATGATCCCCTGATAAAGCCTGACTCAATGAATGAGAAAATGCTTTGGCTTTACCGTTTGGAATACCAGACACCACTCGCATATTTCCCTTAGGTCCACGCTTTCGAATGATCCTATGTCCGAGAAATATAAAACCGTCATTCACATGTGTAATATGAGTTTTATCCATATTTAACGTGAGTTGCAGCTTACCTTCTAGGAAGTGTCGACATTGGTCCCGAATTGCCTCTGCTTGTTGTTTATTGCCTTTGACAATCACTAGAAAGTCATCAGCATAACGGCAATAAGCAACGGCAGGTTTCCATTGTCTGTTTTCCTCAACCGCAGGTTTTCGCTTGATTTTGATACTGTGGTTCCAGTACCAGCGGTCTTTACGGGCTTTCTTGCTCAAGTAACATTTATCCAAATATTGATCGAACTCATTAAGCATTATGTTTGACAATAACGGAGAAATTACACCACCTTGTGGTACGCCTTCGCTTGTTGCACAAAATAGGTTACGTTCAATATGTCCGGCTTTAATAAAGCGCCAAAGCAATTCATTAAATCGACGACAATTGATTCGTTTACGTACACATTTCATCAATAATCGATGGTGAACTGTATCAAAATAACTTGATAAGTCACCTTCAACTACCCAGCGGCCTCTAGGCTCCTTGGATTCAGTCATTTGTAGCTTAACTGTTCTAATGGCGTGATGGACGCTACGCTCGGGTCTGAAACCGTAGGATAATGAATGAAAATCATTTTCCCATATTGGTTCCATGGCCATGAGCATGGCACGTTGTACTATTCTGTCTCTAAGCGTTGGTATGCCTAAGGGGCGTTGCTTTCCATTGGCCTTGGGGATATAAATTCTTCTAGCAGGTTTCGGTTGATAGTTACCTGACAATAAATCATCTCTGATCTCATCAAGGTAACCTACCAAATTCATCTGTAAATGAATCTTCGTTAACCCATCAACACCAGGCGTTTTAGCACCTTTTGAAGAAAGCGTTACTTGTGCCGCTTGGCTAAGCCAATGCGGATGACTGATAAGGCGCAACAGTCGATTAACGCGGTGCGCTTTATCGGTTGCTGTCCATGTTGCTAATTTGCGTTGCATTTCGCTGATTATCAAAGGTATTCACCTCATTAAGGTCAGATAATTTGCTCACGCAAATCAATTAAACTGCGTCCCTTCGCCATGTAATGGGCTTTCCCCATCTCAGACTACTACGAACGCTCCGCCAGCTTGTTTGTCATCGGGGTCATACTCCCTTAGCATTCAAAACAAACCTTCCCCGGTTTACCTACCTGAACTCAACCATATTGGGGTGGATGCCGATCGCAGTCTTTGACCTTATCGTACTGTAAGGTGATGATGCTTAAACGCAGAATTGTGATTTAACGTTTATCCATTAATAAGTACATATTTATTACTCATTAACTCGGCAATAGTGCCCATACATTTAGCACTATTGCAGCACCATATTACCTATTAATTCGTGTAGGCAATGGCGACGTTTCAGCCCATAGATGCGGGTTAATCGGTTCATGTTCTTCATCCGTCCAATACTTAGTCTAGAGGAGCATCTTGGCTTAACGAATTCGCCTCACTCCCCGTTGTCAGCGAGTTACATCACCTTATCAGCATACGATAAGTCACTGCCGCTCAGACTCAACTATCTGCACAACCAGATAGTGCCATAAACAATGTAGCTCCTGCCGTAGTGTTCATGTATTTCAGATAGACTCGTGGTTCATTAAAGCATTCCATGCTAGTGCTGAACTCCGGGCACACAATAGGTCACGTCACCCGCCCAAACCTCATTAGCCGATACTGGGTTAAAGTTCATGTTTAACAGGTTATCAGCCACTGCATCTGAATGTTTGCGCTGTGTAGTCACCTTGTAAGCTCGTCGCTGGGTAGCTTTGAGTCGAAGGCGGTGCATAATTTTACGAACGAGATAGCGACCAACCTGGTAGCCTTCCTTGCGCAATTTCTTCACCATTTCACGATTTCCTAAGCTGCCTCGACTTTGCTTAAATAGCTGTCTAACAAGGCGATAAAGCTTCAGTGTTTCAAGGCTTATCACGTTTGCTGGGCGTTTATGCCAATCGTAATAGCCTGACTTACTGACACTCATTACTCGGCATAAGAGTGCGATAGGGAACCGGTTAGATTGCTGTTTGATGAAGCGAAATTTTACTTCATTTCTCTCGCAAAGAAGGCGCTTGCCTTTTTTAGTATTTCTTTCTCCATGCGTAATTCTTTGTTTTCTCTACGCAATCGTTTCAACTCATCACGCTCAGATTCTTCTAAGGTGATACCTTGTTGCAGGGCTTGGTGTTTTTCCTTCCAGTTGTAAAGCAGGCTAGTGCTAACCCCAAGAGACTTTGCTGCATCAGCAACGCTATAACCTTGCTCTAGCACCATCAAGACGGCTTCATCTTTAAATACCTGCGGATAACTCTTATGTGATTTTTTTAGACTCATATTGACCTCTTAATTTATTGACCATACTGTCTCAAAATTAAGTGTCCGATGGAATTAGACCAGAACAATGCTTGTTTAAAGTATTACCTCCTTAGTGATTACTTTTATTTCTATTAAGCTTAAATTTATCATCAATAAGCGTAATTTCGTCAAAATACGATACATTTACGACATATTTGTGAAAAAAATAATTCCCTTAAAACATACTCAAAGCCGCATCCCCACAGGGTTTACATAATTCTGTCATGTTGCGGAAATGTTATTGTCATTTTTAAGCAGTCTTTTTGTCATTTTTACTCGTTAGTTTTATGCACCAGCAAATGCGTATGCCTATGGCGCGCACTAAACCCTAACTAACTTGAAATGCAATCCGTCTTCGGAGATGACAATGGAACTGAAAAACCTTTTTAAACTTACGGCGCTTTCTACTGCTTTAGCAGCAACTTTAGGGCTTGCGGGTTGTGGTGGTGATATCAATATCAACACAGGTAGCGATACCGTGACACCGACTCCAACAATACCAACAACGCCAACAGAAACGGCTCAACAAAAATCTTATAGTGGCTTTGCAACTAAAAGCACCACCTTTGCATCAGTTGATGGCAAAGAGGTTTGGGAATTAAAAGGCACATTAGCTCCCTCTACAGCGGCATCAACCATTTCTACTGGCGGCCAAAACGGCGATAAAATCGTGCTTGGTAACGACGTTGTATGGCTGCTAAATGGCGCAGTCGTTGCCGGTGGCGATAATGAAAAATCAGTTGAGTTAGCTATTCTGCCTGGTACTAAAATTTTAGGCGGCAGTGATTCATATTTAGTCATTAGTCGTGGTTCAAAAATAATGGCCGAAGGTTCGGCTACCGCGCCTATCGTATTCACCTCAGCAGAAACTGCATTAGGCCAACCAGGCGAAGCGGGTCAATGGGGCGGCTTAGTGTTACTGGGTAATGCACCGGTTAATACTTGTCCTGACTTAACAAATTGTGATGCGTCATTTGAAGTGGGTAACCACAGTTACGGCGGTGATAACACCCAGGACAACTCTGGTGTGATTAAGTACGTCCGCGTTGAGTTTGGCGGCTTTAAAATTAACGATACCCAAGAAATGAACGGTATCAGCTTTGCTGGTGTAGGTAGCGGCACTCAAGTTGACCATATTCAAGTGCATTTAAATAACGATGACGGCGTAGAATTTTGGGGCGGTAACGTGTCAATTTCAAACGTGGTACTAACAGAAAACTTTGATGACTCGTTAGATTGGACAAACGGTTGGCAAGGTAGCGCACAGCACGTGTATATTCGTCAAGCTGACAACGGCTCAAACCGTGGTATCGAAGCTGACAGCAATAAAAGCGCTAGCGCAACGCCAATGTCTAAACCAACACTCGCTAACATTACCATGCAGGTGGCTAACGGTACTCACGCCGGTGGTGACGATGCTGAAGGTATCTTATTCCGCGTTGGTACAGGCGTAACAGCTTATAACTTATTAGTGAAAGGCGATGTTGATTCTGGCGAATGTTTAGAAGTCAACGATGACAACACAGTCAACAATGCGAATACAGGCGAGTTAACCGTTGAAAACAGCTTAGTCGATTGTGTTGAGCCATTTAAAAATGCTAAGGCAGATGCTGCTGAAGGCCGCACTTTAGCATTAGATGTTAAAGCTTGGTATCAAGGTCAAAGCGGTAACTTAGTGGGCGCATCAGACTTAACAGACTATATGCCAAATTCATCATCTGTAGCATTAACCGGTGGCAAAGCCGATTTAAGTAATCTTGATGACCGCTTAGTTGATGCACCTTATATTGGCGCGTTCGACGGTACTACCGATTGGACTTTAGGCTGGACCACTGCGATCCACGGTGACACAGCACCTGCACCGACCACACTTCCGACATTAACATCTTGTCCTGTAGGCACAACTGCTGAAACAGTGGTTGCCGGTTTATACAAAGATGACACAGTCACTTTAGTGTGTACTTTACAGGGTAACGTACTGAGCAACACTACACTGCTTGCCGGTCAAAACGTGATGTACAAAATTGACGGCGGTGCGGTAGTGGTTGGTGGTGATAAAACTAACTCTGCTACCTTAGCGATTCAAGCGGGCACTAAGTTGTTTGCAACGGATAACAGCTACATAGCGGTTAGCCGTGGTTCAAAAATCATGGCTCAGGGCAGTGCTGCGCACCCAATTGAAATGACGTCACAGCAGGACGTTATTGCTGGTGCAACGGGCGAACGCGGTCAATGGGGCGGCTTAGTGATTTTAGGTAAGGGTTTAACCAATACTTGTCCTGATAAAAATGCCTGTGATGCGTCATTTGAAGTCGGTGATTTCCCGTATGGTGGTAACGACAACACTGATAACAGCGGTCAAATCAGCTACGTAGTGATTAAATATGCTGGCTTTAAAGTGAACGACACCCAGGAAATGAACGGTATTTCATTTGCCGCAGTGGGTAGCGGTACACAAGTAGACCACATTCAAGTCCATGCTAATGGCGATGACGGTGTTGAGTTCTGGGGTGGCGCGGTTAACTTGAAATATGTTTACCTTACGCACAACTTCGATGACAGCTTAGATTGGACCAACGGTTGGACCGGTAAAGCACAGTTTGTGTACATTACCCATGAAGATGGCAATGCAAACCGTGGTATTGAAGGCGACAGCCACAAAGGTGCAACAGATACACCAGTATCTAAGCCAAAGCTGGCTAACTTCACTATCTTACCAGGTACAGACATTGAAAATGCTAGCGGTGATAAAGGCGAGGGGATCTTACTTCGCGTAGCCACAGCAGGTGAGCTTTATAACGTGTTAGTGCAAGGTCGTAAAGGTAGCACAAGCACTACAGAGTCAGGTGAATGTTTAGAACTAGATGGCAGCTATGCTGGCTTAGTCGACAACGTTAACAACAATACCTTGACTATGTCTCACTCAATTATCGACTGTAATGAGCCATTCAAATATAGCTCTGATAATGCGGCTACAGCCAATGCTGTCAATGTTGAAACCTGGTTTATGGGTCAAGAAGGTAACGCTACAACAGCGGTTACCCTCACTGACGGTATGCCAGCGGCAACAGATGCAGCACTTATTGGCACAGGTAAAGACTTAAGTACCGATGACAACTTCTTCGAATCAACCAACTTTATTGGTGCATTCGATGGCCAGAATGACTGGCGTCAAGGTTGGGCTTACTTTCCACAGTAACCCTAATCTAATCGTAAATTAAGTTTATAGCCGCTCGCTAATGCGCAATGTTAGCAGCGGCTATCTCTGAACCGCATACAGGACTGTTAACGTATGAAAACCAAGCCGAGTTTTACCGCCAACAAATTAACCCTCGCAATTATATCGGTACTTTCTGTTACCTCATTTGCCGCACCGGTTTTAGCTCAAGATGACACAGCGAATCCACAGCAAGCACAAAGCAATGAAGCGTCGACAAATAAGACTGGAGAATCTTTTCCCATAGAACCGATTGAGGTAATTTCTGTTACTGGGCGACTACGTACCTCAGCTTCGGCCGCGACAGAAGAGCGTCGCGAACAAATTGCTGTAGCCGATATTATGGGCTCAGAACAAATTTCTAGAACCGGTGATGGTGATGCCGCAGCAGCGCTGCGCCGTGTGACCGGATTAACCTTAAAAGATGGAAAATTCATTTATGTTCGCGGTTTAGGTGAGCGCTATTCAAGCACCTCACTCAACGGTGCAACAGTGCCATCACCTGATCCAACCCGAAATGTGGTGCCATTAGACATGTTTCCGGCATCAATTATTGAATCTTTATCAGTACAAAAGTCAGCCTCGGCAGAAAAGCCCGCCGCATTTGGTGGTGGTCATGTCGACATTCGCACTAAAGCGATTCCGGCTAACTTCTTTTTCAAAGCCTCTGCTGGTGGACGTTTCAATACTAATGACAGCAATGACACCTATACCTACAACGGTGGCGGTGATGATTGGACCGGCAAAGATGATGGCACTCGTGCTATGCCATCAAGTATTAATAACGCCATTAATCAATATGGCGGCATTAGCCCAATAGACATAGTTAGTGGCTCAAACGGGGCAATAAATTACCCCGCTGCGCAAAAAATGAATCGTGAATTAGCCTTAGACATGTACCGCGACATGGCGGTAAAAACGGAAAGTACCGACCCAGGCTTTAGAGGCGACGTTGCCCTAGGTGATCGCTGGGACTTTTCCGACGATATCGTGTTTGGTGCGCTGGCGGCTTATTCATATAAACAGCAAGCTGAAAACTACACCAAGTATGAAGTGGAGTTAGATGGCGACAGCGAACAAGCTCAAATTGAAAACCAAAAAGATGTTATGGGGACAGATTCAATTGTGCAAATGTCTACCATGCTTAACCTTGGGTTAGAAATTGGCTACAACCATAAAATTGAAACTTTCACCACTTACCTGCGCGACACCTCTAATGACGTGTCGGTCGGTATTGAAGAAACCATAGACACCCTAGGTGAACCTAATGCGCTGCAAGTGTATGAAATTGATTATGAAGAAAGATCATTAATCAGCAATCAAATTAAAGGTCATCACTTTGTTGAAGCATTAAATGATTCCGAGTTTAATTGGATGTTCTCTGACGCTAAATCAGAGCGTAATGCCCCTAACGAATTATCATACACTTATAACGTTATTTTAGATGAGGCTAACCAGCCGGTTTCGCGTAACCTAAATACCCAAGATGCCCCTAAATACGTGTATTCAAATCTACAGGACGAAAGCCAAAACTACGGTTGGGACTTTGCTTATCCGGTACAGTTTGATGATGCGTTAATGAAAGTGAAAGTAGGCTATCAATATTACGAACGCACCCGTGAAAGCTTCGCGACACGTTTAGGGTTAGATGTAGACTTAAGCCCAACTGACCCAAATGGTAATATTTTATCTCAAGATTTTGATGATATTTTCTCTAATGACAATATCAATAATGACACCTTAGGGCTTGAGTTGAAAGATGCCTCAACCGACACCGAAGACTATGTTGCAGCAGAGATAAATGATGCCGCCTTTATCAGTTTTGATGTCGACTTTGACGATGTATGGCGCGTTTATGCAGGTTTGCGATATGAAGATTTTCGTCGAGTCACATTGCCGATAACCCCAGAAGGAGAAATATCTGACGAGGGCGGCCGCTACGATTTAGAAGATTACGCCATTGCCGAAGACGGCTGGTTCCCATCAATGTCACTCACCTGGAAGCAAACCGACACCACCCAATGGCGTTTAGGGGCAAGTAAAACCATAGTGCGCCCAGACTTACGTGAAGTGTCGCCGGTTCGATTCCAAGATCCAGTCACAGGTTTTGATTTCTTCGGTAATCCAGAACTTAAAAGCTCAGACATGTATAACCTTGATTTACGCTGGGAATACTATTCAGAAGCCGGTGACAACTACAGCTTAGGCGGGTTTTATAAAGACGTAGACGCGCCAATTGAGCCAATACAACGTATTTCAGAAGCCGGTCGCCAGCTTAAGTTTTATAACGCTGAGTCGGGTTATGTTTATGGTATTGAAGCCGAGTTTTTACAAACGCTAGACTTCATCAGTGAAGGCAGCATGTTGGAAGACTTCTTTGTTGCCGGTAACGTGACCTTAGGTGATTCAGAAATTACCATTGCCCCTAATGGTGAAATTGACCCGACTAACAATACGCGCCGCATGACAGGGCATTCAGCCTGGGTTGCCAACGTGCAGTTAAGTTACGATTCATCTAACAGTTATCACAGCGCCACTTTGGTTTATAACGTGTTTGGTGAGCGTATTGCTTACGGCGGCCGTGGTGGTCTAGATGATGTGTATGAAAAACCATTCCACAGCTTAGATTTTACTTACAGCTTTTTCCCCACCACCAGTTTGGCGGTTAAGTTAAAAGCGAAAAATCTGTTGGGTGAAGTGACCGAATACGATCAACAAGATATTCAAGTGTATGCCAAAGACCCTGGCACAGAATACACAGTGCAGTTCAGTTACGAGTATTAATACTCATTGTGACCCCTTAGTTGGCGAGCAATATAAGTTGAACGCAGTAAAACCAAGTACTGATTTTTAGCCGCTTTTACTCATCATTTCAGCTGCTAAAAATGTGTATGGCCACTTTCTTTGGAACGAGAAAGTGGCCTTTTTCTTTTTGTTTACCGCAGTTGCATCAAAATCACTTTTACTAGATCATGCGTCGCTGCTAATTGTTACTGCCAATCTTGACAAATACCGATTAACCCCTAAGCCTTAAGTGAATGACGACTATGTTTAACCGCCTTAAATACCTGTTGTATGTTCTATTAGCACTGTCGACCAATGCATGTGCTATGCAGACGGGAGTGACTCAAACGGGCAGTATTAACGCACCATTAATTGATGAAGCCAGCGGCCTAGCAGTATCACGTTTGAATGAACAAATACTTTGGACACATAACGACAGTGGCGACACCGCAAGGTTATTTGCAATAGACACCTGCGGTAATCAGTTGGTCACACTGAATGTTAAAGGCGTAAAAAATACCGATTGGGAAGATATCGCCTCGTTTGTTTACCAGGGACAAGCGTATTTATTAATAGCCGATATTGGTGACAACTCACAGCAGCGAACACAATATCAATTACACCTTATAAAAGAACCTGATTTAAGCCAGCTGAATGGCCAAAAAACACTGTCGGTAACCCCTCTTTGGAGCATGGCATTTACTTATGAAGACGGCGCTCGCGACAGTGAATCAGTCGCGGTTGATGTGGCTAAGCAAAAAATACTGTTACTGACAAAACGCGATAAACAGCCCATTTTATACGAATTACCTTTAATCAGTCCGACCTCAAAGCAAGGCCTGTCAAGCAGTCAATCGGTTCAAACATTTAACAAGCAGGCCAAAAGGTTGGGTGAAATCGCGCCGTTACCCACGGCCGTACTTGATTATGCGAGTATCTATACCTGGATAGGTTTTGCCGGAAAACCCACTGCAATGGACATATCCGCAGATGGATTATCTGCTGTGGTGTTAACCTATACTCACGCATTTTATTTTAGCCAATCACAGCCCGGTGATTGGCTAACTTTGTTGTCGACAGCGCCTAAACAAATTAACTTACCATCAATAACCCAAGCCGAAGCTGTGGGGTTCAGTCAAGATGGTCACAGCATTTACATCACCTCAGAACGGCTGCCAGCGCCATTATATAAAGTGGATTTGAAGCCCTATCAGCCCCAGCATTAACTAGCACTTTTATTTGGGGCCAGAGGCCACTAACGTCTTGATGCTGTGGGCGAAAAGTGAAAGTGGTTGTGTCTCTTGGTTATAGTGATAACGACTCAAGTTGTTGATAATATTAACTAAAGAAGTTGTGTTACTTCATTATAAAAATGGCTTAGTCATACTCATGCCGACCCATCAAGATATTCAATTTATCGTAACGAAAAATGAACCGATACTACTTTGCTATAAAACCTAAATGTTGCTAAGTGTCACTATGCAGTCTACTTTTAATCCAAGGCAATTCAAAAAACTCATCAAAGGACTTGTTATGCAGGCATTTACAAAGTCATTAATATTAGTTTCTGTTTTTAGTAGTAGCGCAGTATTAGCCGATACCATTAGCATCCGAGCTGACAATTGGTTTCCCATGAATGGCCAACCCAACGCTCAGCAACCAGGTTATATGATTGAATTAGCAACTCATATTTTTACTGCTGCCGGTCATACGGTTGATTATAAATTAATGCCTTGGGAACGTGCTGTCGACTCAGTGCGCAAAGGAGAATTTGACTGTGTGGTTGGCGCCTACAAAGATGATGCGCCAGATTTTGTCTATCCTCAGGCACCTTGGGGAATGGACAGTACGGTATTTTTTGTTAAAGCAGGCGATAGCTGGAATTACAGCGGATTGGCATCATTTCAAGGAAATAAGATTGCTATAATTAAAGGCTATGCTTACGGTGATGAATTTGATCAATATGTTATTGATAACCCAAGTATGTTTGATGCAATAGGCGCAAATAACGGCCTTGAAAACAACATTAAAAAGCTCGTGGCGGGAAGAGTAAATGTTGTTGCCGAATCCCCCAGTGTTATGGAGGCAAAACTTAAAGAAATGGGCGTCAGTGGCATAGTTGCAGCGGGCTCTTTGGGCGAGGCAACTGAAATGTACATAGCCTGCAGTCCGGCAAAAGCGACTTCTGCAGGCTACATCAAGTTGATTGATGAAGGGACTGCAAAACTAAGGGAATCGGGCGAATTCGAAAAAATCTTATCATCTTATGGGATCAGTGATTGGCAGTAATTGTTTGTCATTATAGTCATTCTAAATCCATTCAGCCTTGTGCGAGCAAGATACTCAAGGCAATATATAGTCACTCACATAGACACTTTCGGTGAACTAAGACAATAGTCTCCCACCGAAGGCTTTTGACCTGAGTTATCTATTTAACCGCTTGCCCTTGTTGTTCTGTTTATGCGACTCATATCCCGCTAGAAGCGGTTGTACTGAGCTGATGTTTACCAAAGAGGTTGGCTATGCATGATTTTGAATGGATTGGCCTCAATGAAGTTCTTACCACTGCGTCTTTCAATGTCAACCCATGAGAATTAGAACCAACCTTATCCTTTGCCTGTTAGGGCTAGCATTAGTTGTACAGCGCTATCTATTAATCGTTAACAACAAACTTGGTGAGTGTGTAAAATTATACCGAACTCCCCTCACTTGGTTTCTATTTGCGAAAATGAGCATTGTCGTTTATTGTTCAGCTACTCTATTCACCTTCGATATTCTGAATATGCGAAAGCTCGCACTTCTAATTCTTGTTTGCTTTGCTCTGGAAGCTTGGGCTACGCCAGGGGTAAGAGTTGAGTATCGTGATAAGCCTCCTTACACTTATAGCGAAAGTGGCCAACCTCGCGGCTTTATTATCGATATGACCCAGGAGATCTTTCGCCGTGCCGGTGTTGCAGCGACTTATTCAGAAGTCCCGGTTAAGCGTATTTTTGCTAATATTCAGAACGACAGTGCAGCTATCTGTTCCCCAAGCTGGTATAAGCTGGCCGACCGGGAGTTATATGCAAATTTTTCACTGGTGATCCATAAAGATAGGCAGCACATGGTGCTAGTGGCCCCCAGGGTTATCGAGCTTGTAAAACAACACCATAGCTTAAGTTCATTGTTCGGAGATCCACGACTCAAGCTCGGCGTGGTTGCCCACGTGTCCTATGGCCCTGAGCTTGATCTGGTAATAGCGAGTAAACTTGAACGTGTAACCGATTCGGCGCGATCCGTGGAGAGTCTGGCTAAGATGGTGTCATTCAATCATGGGGCCGACTATATGCTTATAGACAGGGAAGATTATGATTATATCAACCGAATGGGTGAAATCAGTGCCATGGGTTTGCTGCCAATGTATTATTCTGACATGCCGTCAGGACTGAATCGTTATCTTATGTGTTCCAAAAGCGTAGATGTCGAGACAATGGCACGTTTGAATCAGGCAATACGTGAGTTGTTACCCGAAATCAATGACTGATACATCGAGCTACCCACATAAATTATTCGGCTATCCTACAAAGTTTCCCCTGACCCAACTAATTCCGATACGCACCTTATCGTTCGACTCAAATAAACCATAACTTTAAATAGGGTACTAATGTCATGAAGTGCATTTTAAAAGTAGGGTGTGTTGCCATCTGTCTAATCCTATCAAATATAGTTTTGGCGGTAGATTGTAACTCGCAGTGTCAGCTAACTCAGATCGAAGCTTATTTCACAGCCTTAGACAAAATGAGTCGTAAAGGCTCATCCATCAATGATATTGATACCCTCTTGAGTTTGACTCATGACGATGTCGAATACATTCACGTTGCCTATGGTGCACATTTTACTAAAGTAGTTGGCGCCAAGCGTTTGTACGAAACCTTGAACGGAGTGCGTATAAAAACACAGGTAAAAATAAAATAAGGATCACAAAGCAAATATTCGGTAATAATTACATCGCCATTGAATATTCCCACGGTATTATCCAACAAGATGGAACATGGCAGGCAACAGAGCCCTTGCTCGTTCTCTTTGGCTTCAGTGATGACAAAATCTCCTTAATCAAAGAATTGTGGTAACTGCATTTCGCAGTTTGTTTCTTTCGTTCACCCATAAAAAAACCAGCTAACAGTTGTTAGCATTGACATTACAAAATGGAAAAAAAATGAAACTAGCTAACCTTACATTAATTGTTTTTGCCTATGGTCTGTCGGGCACCGCAGTAGCAAATGAGAATCACCTAAACGATCAGCAAGACATTAAAAATGTGATTGAAACGTTCAGGTTATCCATCATTAACAAAGATAAAGAAACCTTTAACACACTTTTTTACAGTGAAAGTACTCCATGGGTCGCGGTTTTCAGCAACGAAATGGTCAATGCCAAACGAACAACAAATGCCAGCTTCCCTAACACGGTTAATTTTGGAAAGTTTGGCTCACCAGCAAACATGATATCCGATGATGAGAAACAAGAAGAAAAAATGTGGGATATTAAAATTGATACCGACGGCTATTTGGCCTCTGTTCATTTTCATTACAGTGATCATCGTAATGATATAAAAAAAGCATACGGTACAGAAGCCTGGGATTTAGTCAAAGACGGAGAAAATTGGAAAATTGTATCGGTTAAATACACGGTGACGGAAGTCCCTTCTTCAAACAATAATAGCTAAGCTATTGTCAAATTTAGACATCCACCACGCAGTTAAAGCCTAGTGAAGGTGGTTTTAGCTCTCAAGGAAATGAACTGAATATGGCCTGTCAACTTTGCGTGTATAGTAGGGTCTGTATAGTAGGGTCAGGGTAAACATAATTTTAAATTGCCTAAAAATGTAACAAAACCAAGAATATCGACCGCAATGACGGGATTTGGGCCTTGCAGTCACTCGGCCTGTGTTCGCTGCGCTATGTGAATAATTCTAACAATGGAATGTATATGAAAACTTTAAAATTAATCCCGATCTTTCTTGCAAATAAATTAACCATGCCACCCATTGTTAAATTTTAACCTAGTCTTTTAAAACCAGCAGGTTAAGGCAATGTCACAAAGGTGAATCATGATGATTTACGAGACGACCGTCCGCCCCATGGCCGCTCTTTGGCATCCATGCCATCGCGGCATTTGTGAATCCCTTCACATCAGAAAGTCGGTTGAGCTATAGGGACTTTTTATTCCAAAAGAAGTGCAGCGTGTCGGTGAGTGAATGTCATGGTTTGCCTGTATTACTAAATGTGACTGTTCCAGCTCTTGGACTAAGCGAAGCACCACGACGTTAGTGGCTGCAAGCCATAAGTACAAACACCTGGATTCCGGCTCAAAATTATTGCCGGAATGACGGAGTCAGGAAATACGAGAATCATGAAACGACCGCTGGATTTCACCCCAAGTCAGCTTATCTACTCTTCTTGACTCAAAATAAAATTGTTCACCGCTTTTGAAATCAAATCTTTTTTCATTGTCGTGCGGGCAACGTTCTGGTTAAACCAAAAGCTCATTGGCTGATCAAAGCCAATGCCGTGCATATAATTGTAAAGCGCTTTACGTAGCCCTTCCCCTAGCATGTCATGATCCGTGCCGGTTGGGTCGGTGAAATCAACATCGTTTTCAGCGAATAAAATCTCTGGCCGTTCAGCTAGGGTAATACCGAATTGTTCAGGATTCATGCCGATAGGGCTGTGGATGGTGGCGACAAAGCGGTGCCAGTAGGCTGACTGAAAACAGCCTTGTTGCATCAATTGGCGCACCATTTCCAGTGAATCAACGGTTTCTTGCTCGGTTTGAGTGGGGAAGCCATACATCAAATAAGCATGCACCAAAATACCCGCGTCACTAAAAGCTTTAGTCACGTGGGCGACGCGCTCAACACTGACGCCTTTTTTCATCAGTTTAAGTAGTCTGTCTGAAGCCACTTCAAGGCCGCCGCTGACCGCGATACAGCCTGAGTCTGCCAGCAATTGGCAGCGGTCTGGGCTAAAGGTGCGCTCAAAGCGGATATTGCCCCACCAACTGATGACCACATTGCGTTCAATCAACCGTTTTGCAAAGGCAAATAAGGTTTTTGGCGGTAAGGCTTCGTCGACAAAATGAAAACCTGTTTGTCCGGTTTCTTCGATAAGTGCTTCGATGCGGTCAACTAGAATATCAGCGCCAGCAGTGTCGTAGCGGTCGATATAATCTAAGCTGACATCGCAAAAACTGCATTTTCGCCAGTAACAGCCATGGGCTATGGTCAGTTTATTCCAGCGGCCATCACTCCAAATACGGTGCATTGGGTTAAGCATTTCACATAACGACAGGTATTCGCCTAGTGGTAGGCCATCGTAAATAGGGGCGCCAACTTCGACCTGTGGAATATCGTGCAGTTCGGTGTTTTGATTTAGATGCACATAGGGCTCACCATTTTCATCTTCAGCAAGGAAGTAAGTGCGCACTAACTCGTCTATCGCGCGCTCGCCTTCAAAGTATTCCAGCAGGGTGATAAGCGGGCGTTCGCCGTCGTCAAGACAGATATAGTCGACAAATTCGAATACCCTAGGGTCTTTAAGTGCACGCAGCTCGGTATTAACAAACCCGCCGCCCATAACGATAGGGATGTCAGGGTTAATAGCTTTACAGGTTTGCGCAATACGTAACGCGCCGAGCATATTACCGGGAAACGGCACGGTTAGTGCGACTACGCTTGGCTGCGTGTCTTCCAGATACATCTCGACCAACTGCTCCAAAATTTCAGAGCTGAAACTCGGTTCACCCATTAAGGTGTCGTAGAGGTTGTCAAAGCTTGGGTTGGCTGAGGCTAATTTCTCACCATAACGGCTAACTTCAAAATAAGGGTCGACGCCTTGGGTGATCACGTTCGACAGATCATTTATAAACAGGGTGGCCAGATATTTGGCTTTATCTTGCACACCTAAATTACCAAAGGCCGCTTGCAATACATCGCCAGATATTTCTTCCATCTGGGCTATGGTGTCAAATGCAGGGCCTTCGGGTAAAAAACGGCGTGAGTTAATTCGCATCGCCAAGCTTGGGTCTTTACCCTGTAAAAAGCGGATCGCGGGTTCAACGGCCAGCAGGTAACGATCGTATTCAGCTAGAAAGTTGAAGATAACATCGGGCAGTTCATCGTCTTCAAAGTGTTCAAAGTTTTCTTCGACATGCTGGCGAATAATCTCTAGCGCTGGCGCTGTCATCATTTCAAGAAATAACTCAATAGCAGGATCCCGCTGCACCGCCTCATAGCCCCGTGAGCGTAAAAAACCCGTTAAATACGCCGTTGCTGGGTACGGCGTATTAAGTTGAGTCATGGGTGGAGTCATTAGAAGAACGGTCATAGCCTGCCTTTAAATAGTAAAACCTGAATGCTTATTGCGAAACAGAATATTGGCAGCAAATATTGCTGCGATAAAATAATAATCAATTCTAACAAATGGCCTGTAAAAAAGCCCCGTAAATTAAAGAATGGTCTCTAGATAGCCACTACCAAGCTGTTTCATTTGTCGCTCAACCCAAACCGCTCTTTGGCTTAGATAAGGGCTTAAATTATTAGGATTACGTTTGCGAGGGCTGGGCAGTAGCACGGCCAGTCGTGCGGCTTCATTTTTGCTGAGATAACGAGCCGATTTATTAAAATAGTGCTGACTTGCGGCTTCTACGCCGTAAATTCCTTGGCCAAATTCAGCCACGTTTATATACACTTCTAGAATACGTTTTTTACCCCAAATGACTTCAAGGCTAATGGCCAACATGGCTTCTAAGCCTTTGCGAATAAAGCTTCGCCCTGGCCATAATAGAAGGTTTTTGGCGGTTTGTTGGGTGAGTGTACTAGCACCCCGAAGGCCTTTGCCATCATCATGTTGGTCAAGGGCTTTAGTGATGGCGCTTAAATCGACCCCAAAATGTTTAGTAAACAGTTGGTCTTCTGAGGCGACCATTGCCAACGGGATATGCGATGGTAGCTTATCAATGCTTATCCACTGATAGCTCACAGGGTAAGGGCTTTGCAGCATAAATGACGTAGTGGGCGGTGCAATAAACCTTAATGCAAGTAACAATAACGCGAGTACCAGCATTAATCGCCACATGACATACCATGTCCAGCCGAAAACTCCCCGTGTACGATTTTGCATTAACGCCTCTTTGTTATATTTAGCCAGATTCTTGTGCTGGTCGCTATCGACGCGCAAGAGTATAGGATAAGCGCATTAAGACCAAATTCTAATCTGCCTTGTTTAAATTTTTTCTAAGGTTAGCTGGCTTTATTATAGCTGTAGTGATTGATTCTGCTTTAATTAGTATCTGTTATCGGCTGCTATTTCTGTACATATCAATACAGGATAGCTCACAATTAACGTTCATCTGGGCGCCATTAATCTTGTCATATTAATTCGATATTTTCGTCATATTCACTGCGTAAGCTAGTGCTGACAAAAAGTTAACTCAGCGTGCGGTAATGTAAAAATGCATAACAGCAAGCATAACAGCAAGCATGACAGCACGACAATATGGAGCAATAAGATGACAAGGCAAAAAAGCGTAATACTGGGAGTTATTTCTGTTTTGGCCAGTATGCTATGGGTTTCAGGCTGCAACAGTAACGATAATAATGATGATGCTAGCTCAGTAGGCATGGATAAAAGTGTTAGTGCTCAAGTTGGTCCTAGACCGCTATTTTTAGTCGATCAAATGCAAGCCAGCGAGCTAAAAACGCAACTTACCCAGTGTGAGTCGGGGCCATTTTATCGCACGGACTTTTCGATTGGGCATCGTGGTGCATCAATGCAGTTTCCAGAGCACACTAAAGAAGCCTATCAAGCAGCGATTGATTCTGGTGCGGGTATTGTTGAATGTGACGTTACCTTTACCGCTGACAAAGAACTCGTATGTCGCCACTCACAGTGTGACTTAGCCACCACCACTAATATTTTGGCCATTCCAGCGCTTGCCAATAAATGTTCAGTGCCTTTCTCGCCTGCCGATGTTGCCAACGGTGTTAGCGCTACAGCTACGTGCTGTACCAGTGATATCAGCCTAGCTGAATTTAAAACCTTAAAAGGCAAGATGGATGGCTTTAATCCAAAAGCGACCACAGTTGCAGAGTTTATTGATGGTACACCAAATTGGCGCACAGACTTGTACGCAGGTAATGGCACCTTAATGACCCACGCTGAAAGTATTGCTTTGTTTAAAGCTGCCGGGGTAAAGATGACGCCAGAGCTTAAATCGGCCAGTGTGAGCATGCCCTATGATGGCTTTACTCAACAAGATTACGCCCAAAAAATGCTAGATGAATATGCGGCGGCTGGGGTTGATGCTTCGCAGGTGTTCCCACAGTCATTTAATTTAGATGATGTTAAATACTGGATAGCCAATGCGCCAGAGTTTGCTGATCAAGCTGTGTATTTAGATGATCGTTATGATTTTAGCAGTGGTTTTGATCCCCAAAATAGCGCCACCTGGTCACCGAGCATGGAGACTTTGGCGGCAGATGGTGTGAAGATTATTGCACCGCCATTATGGGTGTTAGTCACTTTAGATGAGAATAAGGCGATAGTCCCTTCTGAATATGCCAAAGCAGCGACTGCAGCAGGTCTTAAAATAATTGCCTGGTCACTTGAGCGTTCAGGGCCCCTTAGCCAAGGCGCTGGAGGTTGGTATTATCAAAGCATTGCCGATGCGATTGATAATGAAGGTGACACCTTTGAGCTGTTAGATGTGTTAGCAAAAGATGTTGGGGTAATAGGCGTATTTTCAGACTGGCCCGCTACGGTAACTTACTATGCTAACTGTATGGATAAGTAAGCTATAGCGAGCTTTGTAGACTGAGTCGCTTTGCCTATTTGTTGATTTTACTATTAGTGCCTGATTATTTAATTGATTGGTATGTAGTAGGTAGTGCGCGAGTAGGTTGGCTGATTTAACATAGTAAAAAGCGGGATAATCATCCCGCTTTTTTATGGCTATTTATTCGCTTTATAGCAAAGTTGCAGCGTTAATCAATTTCCCCTTTTAATTGGCATCTAGCATCAAAGTACCTGGCGGGCTTATTTATATTTCTGTTTTACGGTTTCAATCAAAGCTTGCCACTGCGGATACTCTTCGAAACTTTTTTGTAAGTCTCCCCATGGCGACAAAGTGTCATTAATATCGACCTGTTGATCTTGCTTAGTGGCTAAATAAAGATAATAAAACGCCGAGGCACGATAATTGGCAGCACAGTGCACCACCACAGGTTGATCATTATTGGCCTTCATTAATGCAAAAAATTGCTCAACATTTTCAAGTGTCGGTTGTTGCCAATCAACGCTGATATTGTGGTAACCCATACCCAAACCAGTCACTATTTGTTGTTCATTTTTAAGCGCATTGGGGTTGTTATCGGGGATTAAGTTTATGACGGTTTTAACGCCAGCTTGTTGCAATAATGCAAATTGCTCCGGCGTAGGTAAACCTGCGGTAATAACTTGATTTTGGTTAAACTTAACCGCTTTAATCTGCTGTAATTTTCGGGTATCTAAGTTGTCGTTGTTGGCCATAGTATGTGTGCTTATAAAAAGAAGTGATGCCACGAGATGGATGATGATGTGTAATAATTTCATTTGTTATCCTGCTTTGGCTTTTATTTAACCTTCAATAATGCGCTTGATGTTATCTAGACTCGTGTCTGCATCCTGATAATCAAGCTTTATAGGGTAAAACTGCTGTTGATATTGCAACACTAATGACGGAAATCCTTGAATAGGCAGTTGCCTTGCTTGAGTTATTTCGGCCATTAACTGTTGCTCCACTTCCTCACTATGCATCTGTTGCTCAAAATGGTTTTTATCCATGCCTATGCTGACCGCCAGCTCAGATAACACAGCAATATCAGACGGGTTTTTTGCCCGTAAATAATAGGCTTGTTGAATGGCATTAATCATTTGCGCTTCTAAGCCTGATGCTCTTGCCACCAAAGCTGCGCGGCAACTTGGGTAGGTTGAGCGTCTTGGCTGGCACACAGTCCAAAAATCGTGATTAAACTCAGTGCCGAGTTGCTGGTGTATGTTATGCCATGTTTGCTGCAAAAATTGCTGCATCTCTACTGGCATAGGCGCACTGCTGTCGGGCGCTAAACCACCGACTGTTAATTCAATGGCTAGCTTATCGGTAAACATTGCTAACTGATTTTGTATTTTTATCCACGTTGGTTGGTAGCCCCAGCACCAGCTGCACATAGGGTCGTAAACATAATATAGAATCGCTTTATTCATGGTTATTTTGCTAATCATCTGACACTTATCCACATAATGACATAGTTTACGCATCTTTTAAGTATTGTTTAAATAGTGCTGAAAGGAGGTCGGAAATTAGCTATTTTTCAAAGCACTAAATAAATAATGTAAAGCTTGAGAAGCCCTTAACAGTCGTTATAATAATGATCTTGATCACAAAAGGAGAGACGTATGTTCGTAATGGGCTTGTCCAACGATGTCACTGATTCAATTGACGCAACCATTCAAAAAGGCGCATTTCGTGCTGAGGGTACGCTATGGATTGAGGAAGAGTACTTACATTTTGAACCTTTTAATCAAGACCTCGCTTACGGTCCTTATGCAATAGAGTTGGATAATATTAAGTCGGTAACCACTTGCTGGAGCCGCGGTACAGGAGTGATTCCTGTGGATGCTGACTCTATTCAAGTGATTACTTTAGATAGTCAAAAGTTTCGTTTTATTCTGAATTCACCTAAAGAGTGGACTGAAAAGATTTTATCTTTACTAACGCCTAAATTATCACTTAAATCATCGACTAAACCTTCGTCTAAATCATTAGCGAAAAACGCTTAATATGAGCCGTGAAAAGTTGAGTTTAACGCCAATAACCGAGGCTGATTTAGCCACGCTGTTTGCTTTTGAAAGTGACCCTATAGCCAGCCAAATGGCACACTTTCCTGCACGAGATAAAGCCGACTTTTATTTACATTGGCAACAAAAAGTCATTAGTTCACCTGACGCGATAGCGCAAGGGATTTGGCTACAAGGCCGGCTTATAGGCAGCATGCTCAGTTGGTACAACCCAAAAGATAGCCTCATTCAAAATGGACGTTTAATAGGTTACTGGATCGACCGTGAATACTGGGGACAAGGCATAGCCACCCAAGCTTTAGCGCTGTTTTTACCTTTACTGCCCAAAGCGCCATTATTTGCCTATATAGCCGCGCATAATATTGGCTCATTAAAGGTGATTAAGCGATATGGTTTTATGCCTGTGGCGTTGACGGCAGAACAAACCAGAGACTTGCCAGAAGGATTAGGTTTATATAAAAAAGCCGACTAATAAATCCATTAATAAAAGTCATTCATAGTGATGGATTAGGTGCCTTTTATCTCGCTAATGGCTAAAGGGCATTTATGATTTAACCCGCTAGTGCTAAAATCTTGCCTTCATTTTGGGAGAACCACATGTCTTTTGGCGCGCTAGCATTACATCCGCAATTATTATCACGTTTAAGTGCGCTTAATTTTATCCAGCCTACGGCGATTCAAGCTGAGGCAATACCGGTTATTTTATCGGGTAAAGATGTCATGGCAGGCGCTCAAACTGGCACGGGTAAAACCGCAGCATTCTGCCTGCCGATCCTGCATCAATTACTCAGTCTGCAAGATAGTCAAATTGACACAGCTAGTTCAACCCCAGTTAGAAAGGTGAAAGCATTAGTGTTAACCCCAACCCGCGAATTAGCTCAACAAGTTCACCATAATTTAATTCAGTTAATGGCTGATACTGATCTCAAAGCTGCGCTACTTTACGGGGGAGTTAGCACCCAAGTTCAAGTGAGTGAGTTAACCGCAGGGGTTGATGTCATTGTTGCCACCCCAGGCCGCTTACTGGACTTATTACGTCGACGGGCAACCAGCTTATCTGCGGTTGATTACTTTGTCATTGATGAAGCCGACCGCATGTTAGACATGGGCTTTAGAGATGAAATCATCGAAGTATTAAAACGCTTACCTAAACAGCGGCAAACCTTGTTATTTTCCGCTACCTTAGATGACCGTATTTTTTCATTTAGTAAGCGGTTACTTACCCAGGCTAAAGTGATTGAAACCCACGCCCGCAATCAAACCGCAGTCACGGTTACCGAGCGGGTTTATAATGTCGATGCACACAAAAAATGTGATTTACTGTGTAAGCTTATAACCGTTGAAAAATGGCAACAAGTATTGATTTTTAGCCGTACCAAGCAAGATGCCGATGTGTTGGTAAAACAAATGAGCCAACGCGGGGTAAAAGTGGCGGCTTTGCATGCTGACTTATCGCAATTAATACGTGAGCAAGTACTTACTGACTTTAAAGCTGGCGAATTAACCGCGCTAGTTGCCACCGATGTTGCCGCACGTGGAATTGATATTGCTCAGTTGGATTATGTGGTGAATATGGAGTTGCCTTTTAAACTTGAAGACTATGTGCACCGCATTGGACGCACTGGCAGAGCAGGCCAAGCTGGTTATGCCATTACCTTATTAAGTGTCGACGATGAACCGTTTTTAATAAAACTAGAAGCTTATTTAGATAAGCGTTTGCCACAACAATGGTACCCAGGTTTTGAGCCCGATTTAACCAAAGTTGCCCCCGTAACCCGTAAAACCAAGAAAGGCTCGTTAAAGCAGCAAGCTAGGCAAAAAGCATTGGCGCAATCAAAACGTTAGAATGGTGTTTCAAAAGGCTGTAGATGTTAATCAGGTAAACTAGGTATAAGCGCTTCTGTGATGCGCAGCAACTACCTATTATACTTAAGACACCATGAATTAAGAACATAGCTATTTTTTTCTGGAAAAACTAAACCTGCTGTCGATGGTTCCTGCCGCGATTGTAGGTGGAGTTATTCTTGTGGCAAAGCTTGAGCGGATCGTCATTTCGCTTATATTACATTAATAAATAAGCTATCTTGTAATATACAGGATGCAGAACATGCCGAGCTGTTAATTTATTTAATGTTAGTAAATAGCCCCAAGGAACCATTTATGCTGATTGAACATGACATTGCAGACGTATGTGTTGGGATGTATGTGGTCGAAATCACTGAACCTAAAGATACGTTTTCGTTAGCTAAGCCTGGGGTGCTTAAAAGTGAGCGTGTTATCGAAGCATTAAAGCGCAAATCTGTCACTAAGCTGTTAATTGATACCAGTAAAACAGAGACAATTGAAATTGTTAAAAACGTACCAATACCTCCAAAGATAACAGCGACTAAGCCTGTTACAACTAACTTTTTTAATCACGAATTAGCCAAAGCTCGCCAAGTTTTTGATGAATCTAAAAATATCCAAAAAAAGTTATTCCATAATGCACAACATGGTTTGCCGTTAGACATGGACCCGGTTCAAAAAATTACTTCCGAATCGACAGATTTAATTTTCAATAACCCAAATGCGCTTTCGTGTGTACTTAATATTCGCAATAAAGATGAATATTTGCTTGAGCACTCAGTGTCAGTATCGGTATTGATGACTATGTTTGCCGTGTATAAAAAAATCGATAAAGAGATTGTTAACCAACTCGCTATCGGTGCTTTTTTACATGATGTCGGTAAAATTATGATCCCCGATCGTATTCTGAATAAACCCGATAAATTAACCGATGAAGAGTTTCATATTATGAAAACTCACGCCAATTACTCGATTGAAATCATGAAAAATACCCCAGGAATCAGTCAGCTTAGTCTCGAGGTTGCAAGCTTACACCATGAAAAAATCAATGGGTTAGGTTATCCATTTGGCGTCGCGGCAGAAAAAATTACCCTTTACGGAAGAATGATCAGCATTTGCGATATTTTCGATGCGCTTACTTCACACCGCTGCTATAAGCAAGGCTATGCCCAAGTAAAAGCCTTTAGTATTTTACGAGTATTAGCTGAAAAAAATGAATTAGATAAAGACTTAGTTGATGAATTTATTCGTTGTATGGGGGTTTACCCTGTTGGCTCAGTGGTGCTTCTCGAGTCAAATAGGCTAGCTATTGTCGAAGGCCATAACCCGAAAGACCCTATTCGCCCTCTTGTGAAACCGTTTTATCATTTAAAACCCAATCACTTTGAAACAGGACAAAAGATTGATTTGGCTACAGTCACTGACGACTTAATTGTTAAATGTGTCCGTGCAGATGATTTTAATCTCAATATGGAACAAATTATTGAGTATTTAGCTCATGAGGGCTAGCGTGTAAAATAGTGCCAATTTAACTTTAATCTAAGT
The DNA here is from genome assembly GCF_051164935.1 of Shewanella sp. HL-SH2. Lineage (NCBI taxonomy): Bacteria > Pseudomonadati > Pseudomonadota > Gammaproteobacteria > Alteromonadales > Shewanellaceae > Shewanella > Shewanella sp. HL-SH2. Next base: position 4,286,622 of record NZ_CP195035.1, on the reverse strand, counting down.
GAGTTCAACGTTTGATTTGTCACATAGCTAACCGCTTTCATTTACCTCCCAGTTTTTAGATAATATCCCATGCAGTTTCTATACTTGAATTATAACAAAGGTTACCGTCACTGAAGTGAAAAGGCGTTACGTTAAAAAGGGCTTGATTACAGCTTTAAAGTGTTGTAATTCTGACGTTTACCAATCGTAGTCTTAAGTTTGAAATGATGAATACGTCTCAATATTTGCAATCATAATACTGGCTTAATCGGCCAATTAGCCTTTGTATCTTGATTGCTGAATTAGGGCTGTTTCTGTTATCATCACTGATCCGATATTCTACGCCCGCTAATGTTGCAGATTAACCTCAACGATTAATGGATTGTGCTTAGAATACGCGCTTTAAATATGTGATATCTATCGACAGCTTTTCGCCTACAGGTAACCTTTATGATTAACCACTTCACTGTACTGGGTGTTAAAGCCAGTGCCAAAGAAGATGAAATAAAAAAAGCCTATAAACGTTTATCCAACAAGTATCACCCAGATAAACTACTCTTAGCCTCAGATGAAGAACGGCAGCAAGCAGAAGTGCAACTGCAAAGAGTCAAGAAAGCTTATGACGTGCTAAGTGATAAAAAACTCAGAAACGCATTCATCAAAGACTTTAATAACGTGATAGTGACAGATCCTACCGCCGCAATGCGCGAGCTGTGGGACCAATTTTACCCTTGAGTATCCCATGGCCAAATCATTAAATATTGCTCGTATCCATGAGCTTAAAAACAATGCCTATGACAATATCGAGTCATATAACGACCCCGATACCCCAAAGGCATTAGAAAATTTTTCTCGTCAGATAAAAGAAATTTTACTGGCTGATATCAGCATGCTGTCTTCAGTACCAGAATACTTACCCGTTGCCTTATTTGGTCAGGTTAAGTTTGCCCCTGACGCCTTACTGAAATGGGCGCACTGGATTGATAATGCTATTCAACCAGAGTGGGACGAGTTTAAGGTGAGTATCGCTTTTAATAATGGCGATATCCCTTTAGTGCAAGCGGTACGCGCCCAAGGCGAGGCGTTACTGATTGAAAGTTGCGCGGTATTGTATTTACTTAATCAAGAAGCCAATGGCTCGAAGAAAAAAGCCAAGCCAGCACATGAAGATGACGATGAAGAATACGGTCAATCTAATAGCGACTATGATGATGACGATAATGATAGCGACGAAGAAGGCTATTACGATCAATACGATGATGAGGACAGATAATGACCACCAGTTTGATTGAAATTACCGCTCAAGAAATAAAGCAACTTGCGGACGTTGAACCACAGCAAGCCAGCAAGCGTTTTGAGATCATCGCTAATACCATGACAGACGCCCAACTTGTGGACGTTATTGAGCTGATGGATATCGTTACCTTGACGCAAATCAACAGCCATCATGACATTTCTTGTCCGTCAATCATGTCTGAGTTGATGAGCCCAGAGCAAATTCGTGACATCGTTTGTCAGCAGCCCTTATATTGGGAAGAGCAAATAAAGACCAATGCCGATGAGCTGCTTGCTCACACCTTTGAGTTTTTAACGTATTTAATCCGCATTCAAGGCAGTGAAGAAAAACAAGCCGCTATTTTGGAATGTATTGCCGATGATCCTGCTGGTCTGTTTTATTTATCGATTCCTTTTATTGAGCTTATTCTTGCGCCCAGTGAAGTAGAGGAAGGCTCACCTGAACGTGATCATTATGACGATGAAGACGACGGTACTACGGTTGGTTATGACAATTGGCATGCCAATGAAGAGTCGCACAGCCTTAGCATGGACGACCCACGCAGCTTAATGGCGCTTATTCAAGAGCTTACACCAGAGGTTGCCAAGTCGATTAAAAACTTACTGCGCAACGAAAGTTCTGGCTGGGAGCAAATCATCGCTAAGTTCGTCAATGAATTGGTTTTACAGGCGAAAGATAAAAACCAAGTGGCCGATGAATATGCGGAAGTCGACGATATGTTTAGCTTTTTAGATTAAGGATTCCAACTATGCAACTGGCATTACGGGACCCAAATCAAGGGCCATACCTGACAAAAGTGATAGCTTACGGTCAAAGCGAAAACAAACTAAGCCAAGATGAGCTCGAACAAATAAAGGCTAAGGCGATTTTAATGAGCCTTAAGCTGGCTGATAAGTTCTACAACAAGCATAAAGTGCACTTGTTAGAACATGCAGCACACGATGTTATTGGTGTGGTCAGCATAGGGCTTATTGCCTTAACAGGACAAGAACCTGCAGCATCTTTACCTTTGCTGCAAGGTCCTGATGGGGTACTTAAGTGCTTTCAAAAGGGCTGGAGCTTGCTCACCCACGCAAGCAGTTTGAACACCAACAAATCACTTTATGGTGATGTGAGCGAAAGCTTACTTGAAAATGTGTCTAGCCCGCCGGATATGGAAGAATGGTTGGGCTGGCAAAGTTATCAAAGTGCGTTAACCGAGCATCAACGTCAGCAAGGTATTAAAGCGCTATTGCAGGCGTTTTATGTTACCTCAGATCACGACCCTTTAGATTGTCTTAATCTTGAAGCTGTATTGGCAGAAGCGGTGATTTATCGTACCTTATTTGCTGATCGCGGCGTAAGACAAGATCTTAAAAAACGCTTAGGTAAAATTGAACTTGATGATGCTTGGTTTAATGGCGATTACTTGATGGCACAAACTGAAAATGCCATTGCTAAATTGCCTCAAGATTTGGCTGAGATAATCCGTCAAGATTTAAGCAAGCATTACATTCAAGGTTTACTGCGTACCTTAAGTTTTGCTAAAGGCTATCGCGAGTTGCAAATGCAAGGCGCAAGCCTGGAGAAGCTTGAGCGATTCGAGCAAAAAGAAGGCCTACACGGCTTACTGGGTTGGCCGCTATACTTAGATTTGTAGTGAGTTAGACTTATAGTGAGTTAGACTTATAGTGAGTTAGATTTATAGAAACAGCTAGATTTTAGACGCTGCTAGCGTAATGGCGCTTAAGGTCTTATTTAGTTCCAACTTAGTCCCAACAATAAACATAGCGACCTTGAGTCGCTATTTTTTTAGCTATTTTTTTAGCATTAGCCTGCTGTCTTTAAACTGCCACTTTTCTGTCATCTAATTTATGCTCAATTGTCATAAACCCCGCTTATCTTATGTCCGGAAACTAATCTTATAAAAAGAAAGTTTACTTGTTGCAGATGACAACGATCTCGAAAACACCTAGACATTCAAAGGACATATTATGAGCAAAGCGACATTTGATCCACGACGTTTTAATAACAGCGATAACACACCTTTTGCACAGGTGATGGAAAAACATTTATCTCGTCGTAACTTTGTTAAAAGAGGCCTAGGGATCAGTGCTATGACCGCATTCGCCGGCGTGGGATTAACCGCATGTGGCTCAGACGACAATACAGTAACACCCGATCCAGCACCGACTCCTACGCCTACACCGACTCCAACTCCGCCAACAAAAAGCTCTGCGGTATTAGGTTTTGATTCTATTGCTGGTTCAAAAACCGACGCAGTGGCGATTCCTGCCGGTTATTCAGCGTACGTGCTTGCGCCATGGGGAACTCCATTGAACGCCAAAGCCGCGGCCTGGAAAGCAGATGGAACCAATACCGGTGAAGACCAGGCTAATTCAGTGGGTATGCATCATGATGGTATGCATTTTTTCCCACTTAATGACTCAAATGATGATGGTTTATTATGTATTAACCATGAATATATTGATGAAGATGCGCTGCACCCAACAGGACCAACCTTTGATGCCAATGGCAAGCGAACCATAATTGATGAAATTCGCAAAGAAATTAATGCCCACGGTGTATCAGTTGTGCGCATTAAGCTCAATAACGGCATGTGGGAAGTGGTTAGCAATGATGCCCATAACCGTCGTTTTACCGGCGCAAGTGTGATGGACATTGCTGGTCCTATGGCTTATACCAGTTACTTAGAAACACGTTACTCACCTGATGGCAGTCAGGCCCGTGGCACATTAAATAACTGTGGTAATGGCAGCACACCTTGGGGCACTTATTTAACCTGTGAAGAAAATTGGCCAGGTTACTTTGTCAATAAAGGCACATTACCAGCAGACCAAACACGTATTGGTATTTCCAAATCAGGTACCCGTTATGGCTGGGATCACCTAGCCGGTGATGATGACGAACGACTTGATGAATTTGCGCGTTTTGACGTTACGCCGTCAGGTAATAGCGCGGGTCAAGATTACCGTAATGAAGCTAATGGCCACGGTTATATTGTTGAAATTGATCCGTATAATCCTAATTCACGCGCGGTTAAACGTACCGCCTTAGGTCGTTTCCGCCATGAAGGCTGTACTTTTGGTAAGTTAGAAGAAGGCAAACCAATTACGTTCTATTCAGGTCATGACTCTCGTTTTGAATACTTATATAAATTTGTCTCTGATGCCGTGTGGGTAGCAGCAGATGCGAATACCAGCAATCGTATTGCTATGGGTGATAAGTACATGAATGCGGGTACGCTTTATGTGGCTAAGTTTAGTGAAGACGGTGTGGGTGAGTGGTTGCCATTAACTTTAGATGCAGTAACAAAAGATGGCAGCACTTTAGCCAGCAGTTTCGATTCACAGGCTGCGATTATTTTAAACACCGCCGGTGCTGCTGATTTAGTGGGTGCAACTCCGATGGATCGTCCTGAATGGGCAACGGTTGATCCATTTACTGGCAGTGTTTATTTAACATTAACCAATAACACTAAGCGTACTGAAGCAAACACAGCTAACCCTCGCTTAAACAACAGTTTTGGTCATGTTATTCGTTGGGACGAAGGCGATAAAGCTACCGAGTTTAGCTGGGATATTTTTGTATTTGGTTCACCAACCGACGGTGATGCAGAGACTAACTTGTCAGGTTTGGACGACTTAAATCAATTTGCTAGCCCAGATGGTTTAGCGTTTGATGCCCGTGGTATTTTATGGGTGCAAACCGATAACGGTGCCGATGAAGTGACCTCTTATACCAATGATCAAATGCTAGCGGTTGTGCCCTCTACTTTGGTTGATGCGGATGGTAAGCAGCAAGTGATTAGTGCTGAAACACAAGCGCAGTTAAAGCGTTTCTTTGTTGGCCCTAATGATTGTGAAGTGACCGGTTTTGCAATTACGCCAGATTATAAAACCGCGTTTGTTAACATTCAGCATCCAGGCAACTGGCCATACTCGAATAACGCGACTGAAGTTACTCCAGCGGGTACTCAGCTACGTCCCCGCGCGGCCACTGTGATGATCCGTAAAAACGATGGCGGCGAAATTGGCATTTAATCGGACTGATTTAATAGCTCCTACTTAGTCGCACCTATTTAACAGTGCAGCGTGTTAATAAAATGGCCCTAGACGCAAAGTCTAAGGGCCTTTTTTATTGTTAGCCGAAAGAAACATTTTGTCTATTGACCTTTAGAGATATCAACGTATTACCCCAAAACTCATCGACTCCAATCCCGTTGATGCAAGCCCGTGCTGGCTTAACTAGTGAGCCAGTGCATAACCACCTTTTAGGTGGGCGATATGTGAAAACCCTAGGCGCTGCATAGCTTGAGCTGCCACAAGAGATCGACTTCCGCTACGGCAAACTAACACCCATTCACTGTCTTTATCATGCTGATGTTGTTGCATAAATTGCACTAAACGCGTTAATGGCACATTTTCACAAGCCTTTGACGTATGGTGTAATGCATATTCGTGGGGCTCGCGGATATCAATTAATTTAACCTTAGAGGAATGTAAGGCGATATCTAAACTGGCTGCTGAATACTCTATGATGGGTTTAAGTTTGCTGCAACTCGCTGTGGGTAAAGCACCGCAGAGTATTTCACTGCCGGTTTGATCATTAAGTTGGCTGTCGAGTGCTAACTTACGCGCCACAAATTCATCCACAGTGATGGTGTTTTGACTCACCTGTTGTAATAACGGATTGCGCAGGCACTCAGCGCTTAAGTGAGTGGCAAATTCATTTTGATAATCATGGCTTGCACAAATAAGGCTTTGTGGTGCTAAGACAGAGCTGAGTAATTGAATGCTGCCATACATGGATACTGCACTGCTACTGTCGAAATTAGTCCGCCCTAGGGTGCCCATTAAAATAGTGTCCCCACAAAAAGCAAATAAAGTGTTACTGGCTAATGTGTCTGAGCCGCTTAAAGGCTGGCACAGTAGCAAGCTTATACTGTCACCGGTATGCCCAGGCGTAGGCACTTTGACTAGCCATTTGTCAGCCAACTGAATGTATTCCAATTGGCGGCCATTCTCTGTCACTGATAAGGCAGTTTGGGGCCAACCTAGTCCGTCACACTGAATGTTTTGCGGATGTTTTTCCGCCAGCAATACCCGTCCTGAAACGTGGTCAGCGTGGCCGTGGGTATCAATAATGGCGATTAAATCTAACTGCTGACATTGCAGTAAGGTATCTAAACGCTCTGTTAACTCTGGCAGAGGGTCAATAATAAACGCTTTCTTTGACGCCGCTTCGATATAAACCCAGGTGCAGCTAGCGCCTGAGCGTAATTGTACTAAACCATTTAAAGGGGTTTTATCATCAATGTTAGCACTATCTAGCACCATGCAACTTTGGGTTAAGGCTTGGGCGGTACTGATAATACGCTGACAAGCTTGACTCACTTCAGCTTGTGTCATGGCAGGGCCAAAAGACAGTCTAATAGCCGACTCACTTTGCCAGGCTGGTAAGCCCATAGCATCTAACACAAAGCTACGGGTGACTTTAGATGAGCATGCAGAACCTGAACTAACGCGAATATTAGCGGCGTCAAATAAGTCCATTATTTCTTTGCTGCTAAAGCCTTTAATTGCAAAGTTCAGTGTCGTTGGCACGCTATTGTCAAAGCTGTGATTAAACACAATTTGCGGAAAAGCTTGCCTTAGGGTGTCGGCAAGTTGTTGGCGGTATGCATGTAAGGTTTGATGACTGGCAAAGCATGAGTCTGTTGCAACCAGTTGGTCAAAAATAACATTAATCGCCGCCATGCCTGGCAGGTTTTCGGTGCCTGAGCGCTGGCCGCTTTCTTGTCCACCACCGGCAATGACCGGCGTAAGTGGCGCATTTTCTCTGATATAAATAAACCCTATGCCTTTTGGCGCATACAATTTATGGCCACTAAAGGGAGCATAGTCGATAGTGGTTTGAGCCAGATTAAGCGATATTTTCCCCAGGGCTTGTACACAATCCACTAACCAAAAAATAGTGCTGCTGGCTTGGCGAATGGTATTTTCTAAGGCGCTTAGGTCTTGATATACCCCGGTTTCGTTATTCACCGCCATGGTACAAATCATTAATGATTTAGGCGCATACTGACTAATAAAGTCATGATCTAAGTTGCCATAACCATCAACCGGAATGGCGATGACCTTTGCATTGATACCAAGCAAGGCATTCCAATGTTTAAGCGACTCTGGCACGGCTTTATGTTCTGTTGCGCCATAGAGTAAATAGCAATCTTCGCCCCGTTGTTGAGTGGCTTTTAAGGCTTCTCTGGCACTGATTAATGCTGACAGAATAGCGGTTTGAATGCCTTCGGTTGCGCCGCTGGTGAAAATGATTTTGCCATTTTCAGAACCTAGTATTTGCTTCGCTTTGTTGCGGGTCTGTTCCATTAAATCTTTGGCGCGAAGGCCGGTGATGTGGCTTGAACTTGGGTTACCAAACAGCAGCTCCATGGCCGACAGTGCAGCTTGGGCGGCTTGAGGTAGCACAGGGGTTGTCGCATTGGCATCTAGGTATATTTGGCTCAGGTCGTGGTTATTATTCATTTAGATCAACTCTGCTTGGTATTATTAGGTCAAACTGCATATTTCTTTTTGTTATATCTAATTTCTTTTTGTTATATTAGCAGTTTGGTGATCAGTTACAAGCCTAAACTTATGGTGATTTATCTTTGAAGATTCTATTAATCAGCTTTGTTGAACGCTTACCTTTGATTACCTTGTTTAAAGTATTTTTCGAGCGCTTTCTTGAACCAAAACACCTTGCAACGTATGATGCGTTTTTTGTCAGCAGGCCCTAAGATGCGTCATTTAACCACTCGTTATCATCCTGAAACGCCGGCAGCATTTATTGATAATAATTCGTCCACTATGCTGACACGTTTGGCTGCCCGTGCCATTGTGCTTCGTGGCAACCATATTTTGATGTTGTACACCCAGCGTTATCATGACTATTCACTGCCGGGCGGCGGGGTCGATGCGGGTGAGGACATAGTGCAAGGGTTAGTGCGTGAGCTGCGGGAAGAAACCGGTGCTAATGTCACTGGTGACATCATTCCATTTGGTTTGTATCAAGAATACCGTCCATGGCGACGTGACGGTTTTGAATCGGTCAAGATGCTGTCTTACTGCTATGTATGTCAAATTGAAGATGAATTGGGTGACACCCAGTTTGAAGCACACGAGATCAGTAATGGTATGACCCCGGTGTGGATTGATATTGATACCGCGATTTCCCATAACCTGGAAACTATTGCTAGCAGTGACAAGAAAGGCTTATCGATAGAAAGAGAAACCTTTTTACTGCAGTTGATTAAAGCAGAGTTATTGAACTAAGCCGTAGGCGACTTTTAAACTTTCGGCGACTTTATGGTCAAAGTCGCGGTCAATGACACCACTCAATGCCTGCTATTCCATTTTCCATTGACACGATTGAAGTTCAAGATAGGCAGTTAAATACGTACCTTGATAACCACTTTACGGACTTTTTGCGGCGTAGCAAACGTGCCTGGCATGTGCATATCACCAGGAAAGAAAATAGCAAACATACCGGTTTTTAAGGCAATAAATGCCGCATCTTGTTTATTTGATTCGAAGTCAAACTCGGCATAATCATGTTTGTCATAATACGGCTTAGACGGTGTTTGATCCGCTAACGGTAAATAACCAAACTCTTCTGCACCACTGACCACATATTGGACATCAATATATTGCTGATGTACTTCAAATGGCTCAATTTCTCTTGGTTTGGTTTCATAATCATTGACGATAACAAACAGGTTTTTACCGTCTAGTTCATAGTTACCAACAGCTTTGGCGGTAAAATCTGTTTCAGCTAAGTGTGCTAATGCCAAGGCTAAACGTGGATGCAGTTTTGTATATAGATGGCGATTTGCTAAAGTGTCAACAATCATAAGAGTTCCAATGAATAATTCAGCAGTGAAAGTGTCATAGTATGGCAATAATATCACTGTTTTAACTCTTCAAGTATTAGAGGATCAACATTTGTCAGCATTACGGCTTATTGCAGGTGAAACCGCTTTTAAACAGATAGAAGCGCAAGGTTTACAGCAAGGTATGTTTACCCAGCTATTAGCCGCTTCAGGCGGTCCTAAGTGGATTGGTATTGCAGGGTTAGACAAGTATATTTTTGGTGAGTTTTTTAAGAACCGTCAAGATCCGTTATATATGCTGGGAGCGTCTTCCGGTGCATGGCGTTTAGCATGTTTAGGACAAGACAACCCTTTAGCAGCCTATGAGCGATTAGAACATTTTTATATCACTCAGCGTTATGACGATGTGCCCACCAGAGAGCAAGTCACTCAACAAGTGCAGGGTGTGGTTGATGGTATTTTAGGTGATAAAGCGGGGACGGATATTATTGCTAACCCGATATTTCGGGATCATATTATTGCCTGTCGAGCCCGTCATGTGAATAGCAGCCAGTCTAAGGTTGGCATTGCCATTGGTTTGGCCTTAGCTGCGGCCAGTAATAGCGTTAACCGTAAAAGTATTGCATGGCATTTTGAACGTATTTTACTGAGCCATAAAGATGCCGCATCTCCGTTTGGGCGCTTAAAAGACCTACCAACCAAGCAAATGGCACTGACTGAAAATAATATTCGCCAGGCACTGCTCGCCACCGGTTCAATTCCATTATTACTTGATCCAGTGCGCGACATTGATGGTCTGCCAAAAGGTAAGTATTACGATGGTGGCATTACCGATTATCATTTTGATTTACCCCTACCCAAAGAAAGTGGCTTAACCTTATATCCACATTTTTACCCGCATATGAGCCCTGGTTGGTTTGATAAGTCACTGATATGGCGTAAGGCCCGCAGTAATTATCACAACGCGCTCATTCTGGCGCCATCGGCTGAATTTATTGCCTCGCTACCCTATGGAAAAATTCCAGATCGTGAAGATTTTAAGCATCTTGATACCCAATCTCGGATTGATTATTGGCAAACAAGTATTAAACAGAGCCAAAAGTTAGCTGATGAGTTAGCAACTATTGTGGCCAATGGTACCGTAATGGATCATCTTGAGGCTTGGTAAATTACTGGTATTGTGGAACAAAGTAAGTTGCATTTTCAGTCGTACATTAGCATTAATTTATCTTAATTTACTGTTGGTTTTTTCATCGTTGACTACACTGATATGGAGCAGCATCTTATTGATGCTCGCTTTTTTGGTGCTTCACCTTGATGGTGTTGGAGGCGAAAATGCAAACACGTGAAATGGCTTTACTGATACAAGATGCGGTGTTGTTGCCAAATGGCCGGCTCGAGTTTAGGGTTGCTTTTCCTGCTGAATTGGCGCTGGTGGCATCAGTGCTTAAAGGTGAATACGGTTTAGCCATGGCAGCGCTAAAGGCTAAAAGTGAACTTCCCTGTTATCGCAGTATTACCGAGTGTGAAATTATCGACTTTCACCAACTAGAAGATAAGTCGCTAAGTATTGTGTTAGAGGGTAAGCAACGCTTAAAAGTATTATCGGCAGCTAAACAGCACAATGGCGTATGGATAGCACGGACTCTTCCTTGTCAGAATTGGCGCCATGAGCCGATAGTGGGTAAGTTTGAAATTATCAGCGCAGCGCTTGAACAGTTTTATGAAGTTAACCCTGATTTACTTGGTTTGTATTCACAAATTCATTTAGAAGATGCGACCTGGGTGAGTCAGCGTTGGTTAGAGGTTTTGCCCATGTATAGTCGTGATAAGTTACGTTTGGTGGATCAGCCCAATTGTCACAAAACCATGGACTTTGTCCTGCAATTACTAAAATCCCATGTTGATGTATAACCTGATAATATAAGGGTATCTATTCGGTACCCTGATAATTTTTATGTCGAAATCTACTCACGAGTCACTTTTACCTACTGGCGCTATTGCGGCGCAGCCATCCTATGTTGTCTTACCTCGCACGAGTGAATCCTCTACAGTTTATCCAACAGTGTTGGCTTTTTTAATTGATAAGTTTCCACAAATATCACCCTCAGCGTGGGATCAACGGATTAAAGAGGGCAAAGTACATTGGCAAGATGGCCAATTAATTGATTGCCAAAGTGAATATGCCGCAACCAAACGGGTTTATTATTATCGTGAAGTTGCAGTTGAAAAAAAAGTGCCTTTTACCGAGCAAATTCTTTATCAAGATGATCATAAAATCATTGTCTATAAACCGCATTTTTTACCGGTTACCCCTGGTGGTAATTATGTGAATGAATGCTTAGTACACCGTTTACGTATTCGCACTGGAATAGACACAATAGCTCCAGCTCATCGGCTTGATAAAGACACCGCTGGCGTGATGTTGATGACGGTAAATCCTGAGACTCGACATGCTTATCATCAACTTTTTCTCGATGATAAAATTAAAAAAACCTACCAAGCAGTGGCCGAGTTACCACAAGACTTCGCCTTAAATCAGATGATGTTGCCATATCATTGGACCATTAAGAATCGGCTAGAACGTGGAACACCTAGTTTTACCATGCAGATTGTTGACGGGCCTAGTAATAGTCATTCTGAGATTACATTGCTCAAAATTAACAATAACCTAGGACTTTTTGAACTGGAACCCGTTACCGGTAAAACCCACCAGTTACGGGTACACATGCAGAGTTTAGGCATGCCTTTATTACATGACCGTTTTTATCCCAGACTGCAGGCTAAAGACGATGATGATTTTGACAAACCATTACAGTTATTAGCGCAGCGTTTGCAGTTTGTTGACCCAATCACTAATGAAGTTAATGATTGGTGCAGTGAAGGACTCACTATGTGATTTAAGCTATGTTAACAAAGGTTTTTAAAGACTATTTAATGACTTTACCGTTAATAGTAGCGCACTTAACGAACACAATATTAAGGTGGCTTTGCGGGTTTTGTTTTTATCGACTTTGCCGACAATGCGCCCTGCTATAACATAGCCTGCGAATACCGATGGAAGCAGCATTAAAGAAAGCCAAATGTGCTTCACTTCAACTAAACCTACAATGGCTAAAATAGCCAGTGCAATCATTGAGCTAAAGATAAAAAAGGCTGATAGTGCCGCCCTAAATTGGCTGGCATCTTTTCCGGCCAGCAAAATAGCCATTGGCGGTCCACCAATGGCGGCAATGTTGCCAAAAATACCTGAGACAATACCCGCAATAAATAAGGTTATCCGATTCACAGGTGCGGACAATTTAAAAACACTCAATAAAACCGCTGTAAATACAATACCCGCAATAGCGAGTCCTAATATGGGTTGGGGGGCGAGCAATAGTAAGCTTGCGCCCAAAAAACCACCCGGAATTCTGCCAAGTAACGCATATTGCAATCCATTAAATTCTAAATGGCTACGCTCTCTGAATAAGGTCATTAGTGAAATTGCAAACCCCATCACAATCACTGGAACGGGCACTAACTGTGGGTCGATAATATACAGTAAGGGACTGGCGACTACGGCTAAACCGAAACCGATTAAGCTTTGGGTTAATGCGCCGCAAAAAATAATAACTGAGGCGAGTAATAACGTGGTGGGATCAATGAATGGCATGCAATGACTCTTAGTAACTAACGTTTTTCAACACAAGCATTTGTATATTGATTGATATCAATTGTTTGATCGTGTCTAAAAACAAAATTCCATCAAGATAACTACCCTGACTAAGCAGGATATTCATCTTGATGGAATGAATAGCAGATGTGAAATGACTTAAAAGTGATTAATTACTCTAAGTCTTCCCATTCAATACCCATTTGGTCCATCAATGCTTTCGCTTCACGCGGAATGCTGTCAGGCTCATCTTTTGATAAGTCATGATCATCGGGCAATGGTTGACCCGTGTAAGCATGTAAAAAAGCTTCGCAAAGTAATTCACTATTTGTCGCGTGACGTAAATTATTTACCTGGCGACGAGTGCGCTCATCGGTCAGTACTTTCAATACTTTTAACGGAATTGAAACTGTGATTTTTTTTACTTGTTCATTCTTCTTGCCGTGTTCGGCATATGGGCTAATATAGTCGCCATTCCACTCAGTCATTAACTCACCCTTTACTTTAAATACGGTGCAGATTTTAAACCCTTAAAGTTTCTAGTCAAATTATTGCTGTGTTTTAGTGCACATTGCAAATAGATTTCTTTATGTTTAGACGTCTAAACGTCTATTTTTGTTGACCTGAGCTGCTCAGTTAGGTAAATTTAGCCATCTAGACATCTCTTTGTGTGTTCGTAATGTTAGGAATCAATCATGACCAAGTCTTGTAAACAACATAGCAATGCTACTGTCGCCGTCCGACAGGGGATTGAAAGTGACACACAACATGGTGCAGTTGTCCCGCCAATTTATTTATCGACCAATTATTCTTTTGATGGCCATAAAAATCCGCGTGAGTTTGATTACAGCCGTTCAGGCAATCCAACACGTTGTATTTTAGGCGAAGCCTTAGCCAAATTAGAGCAAGGGGCTACCGGAGTGATAACCTGTACTGGCATGGCTGCCATTACGCTAGTGACCCATTTATTAGGCCCAGACGATTTATTGGTTGTGCCACATGATTGCTATGGAGGTAGTTACCGTTTATTTACTAACTTGGCCAAAAAAGGTCAGTTTAAATTGGCCGTCGTTGATCAAACCAACGCGGCAGCATTAGCGGAAGCCATTGCCAAAAAGCCTAAAATGGTGTGGTTAGAAACCCCGTCCAATCCATTACTGCGTGTGGTTGATATTGCCGCCATTGCTACTGCAGCAAAAGAAGTTGGCGCATTGGTTACCGTGGATAACACCTTTTTATCACCTATTTTGCAGCAGCCTTTAAATTTAGGGGCTGATATCGTTATCCATTCCACGACCAAATATATCAATGGTCACAGTGATGTGGTTGGCGGCGCTGTTGTAGCTAAAGATCCAGACATCGGCGAGTTACTGCATTGGTGGTCAAACACCTTAGGCTTAACGGGATCAGCGTTTGACAGTTACCTTACTCTGCGTGGTATTCGTACTTTAGCAGTGCGAATTCGTGAACATCAAGCCAATGCCAAACAGATAGTTGATGCGCTATGTCAAAGCCCTGTGGTCGCAAAAGTATATTATCCAGGATTAACGGATCATCCTGGACACGAAATTGCGAAAAAACAGCAAAAAGGCTTTGGCGCTATGCTCAGTTTCGAGCTGAAAGGTGGTGAAGCAGAGGTTGTAGCATTCTTAGATGCGTTAACCTTGTTCAGTGTTGCTGAAAGTTTAGGCGGAGTGGAAAGTTTAATAGCCGTTCCTGCGACTATGACCCATAGAGCAATGGATGCCCAAGCCCGTTTTGAGGCTGGCGTTAAAGATACATTATTGAGACTATCTGTTGGTATTGAAGATGGTGAAGATTTAGTGGCAGATATTAAAGCCGCATTAGCTGCAGTCGCAGCGCTGTAGTTGTCGTTTAAGGAGTAATACATGGCGCGTGGTCATTTACATAAATTTGGTGGTTCAAGTCTTGCAGATGCGGATTGTTATCGCCGAGTCGCCCACATTTTACTGACCCATGGTCACAGCGATGACTTAATTGTTGTTTCAGCGGCAGGTAAAAGTACCAACTTTTTATATAAGCTGCTCAATTTGCGTGAAACCGGTCAGCTATGGCAAGAAGAGCTACAAGTATTAATCGGCTATCAGCAAACCTTAATCGAACAATTATTATCTAATGAGCAAGCACGTGATTTACGTGAGCGCTTGTCGACCGACAAGTCACAATTGATTAGCTTATTATCACTTGAACAGCGCAATGAATATCAAATTAGCCATGTGGTGAGTTTTGGTGAACGTTGGTCAGCAAGATTAATGGCGGCGTTATTACGTGAATCTGGTGTAGCGTCATCCCATGTAGACGCTTGTTCAATACTTGTCGCTGACGAAGGTGCTGTGCCTAATATTCGGGTAGAAGAGTCGCGAGCCAAAGTGCAGGCTTTATTAGCGGCTCATCCTAATGAGCGTTTAGTCATTACAGGGTTTATTTGTGCTAATAGTCAGGGTGAAACACTATTGCTTGGGCGAAATGGTTCTGATTTTAGCGCGACATTAATTGCCAGCTTGGCTGATATTGATCGGGTAACAATTTGGACCGATGTTGAAGGGGTATTTAATGCTGACCCGAATAAAATTAATGATGCCAAACTGCTAAAAAGTATGTCTTTGGCTGAAGCCGATCGATTAGCTAGACTGGGCTCTCCAGTATTGCATTCACGTACATTACAGCCTTTGTTCAATACCGAAGTGAGTTTAGCCGTACGCTCAAGCTATGCCTCTCACACTGATTTTACTTTGATTGCCCCCCATAGTTCGTCAGCTAGTGCGCCTGTAGTAACCAGTTTAAATGAAGTGGTGTTATTTAGTTTTAAAGCCGCCGCAGCGATAGGGCCTTTGTTAACATTACTGACCGAAGCGGGCTTAACGCCATTGGCTTATTGGTCATTGGCGCAACATAAGTATGAATTAGCCTTTACATTAGAAAGGCAAAAGCAAGTGCAGTCTTTATTAGTGTCCCAAACTGCTGAGTTTGGTATTACGCAATTGCAGGCGCAATGCGACTTGGGGCTAGTGGCTTTGGTCAGTGCCGATGCAGAATTGTATCGTAAAAGCTTTGCCCGTTTGTTAAGTCGCGATGCCAAACCTGTTTATCAAGATGGCTTAAGCCTAGTGACATTAGTACCACAGGGACAGGTTAGCTTACTGACTCAAAAAATACATCGCCGCTGTGCCGGCCCAAGAATGCGCATAGGCGTACTGCTGCTAGGTATAGGCAATATTGGTGAGGCGTGGATAGATTTATTTAAACGTGCTCGTTTTGGGCTAAATAAAGACTTAGAAGCCACAGTCGAATTAGTCGGTTTGGTGAGTTCTAAAAAGGCTTTTGTTGATAACGCTGGGGTTAATTTAGACAGCTGGCAGCAACAATATGAGCAACAAGGTACAGAATGGACCTATGACAGTTTGTTTGACCAATTAGAGCAACTGTCTTGCGATGAGATAGTCGCGCTTGATATCAGTGCCAGTGCCACCTTGACCTTACAATACCCACAATTGTTTGCTAAAGGTATTCATGTGGTCAGTGCTAATAAATTGGCGGGTTCAGGACCATTGCCTTTTTATCGAGAGCTAAAGCAGCAACTGTGTAATCGACGTTTATTTTGGCGCTATAACGCCAGTTGTGGTGCTGGGTTGCCTATTCAGCATGCGTTAAATGACTTACGTAATAGCGGTGACACGATTGAAGCGGTTGGCGGCATTTTTTCAGGTACTTTATGTTGGTTATTTGAAAACTATGATGGCAGTAAACCATTTTCTCAATTAGTGCTTGAGGCGAAAGAGCTGGGGATTACAGAACCTGATCCCCGTGATGATTTATCGGGTCGAGATATGCAACGAAAATTGCTTATTTTAGCGCGTGAAATTGGTTTAGCCATTGAGTTAGAAGACATTACTCTAAACTCATTAGTGCCTGAAGCATTGGCTAAATTAACATTAGCAGACTTTTTAAAGCGCATTAATGAGCTTGATGCTGAAATGTTGCAGCAATTTGTGGCCGCCGCAGAGCAAAATAAAGTGCTACGTTATGTGGCGGCATTAGATAAAGTGGGTGGCAAATTGAAAGCGGAAGTGGGCATTCAATGGGTAGACCGTAATCATCCCTATGCCAATTTAACGCCCGGCGACAATGTGTTTGTTATCCGCAGTGCATTTTATCAAGGTAATCCGCTGATTATACGTGGCCCAGGCGCGGGTAGAGAAGTCACCGCGGCAGCTGTTCAATCTGATCTAGTGCATATTTGTCGCGATTTATTGCAAGAATAATAACTTTGCTTTGACGACAACCCAGTTCAATTAAGCAAGACTCTTTTGAGTCTTGCTTTTTTTTCATCTTCAAATTGAACATTCTTCATCGTGGTTATACGTATTCAATGAATATTTATTCTTGACTTCATGGTCAGTTAAATTACTATATAGACATATGGACGTCTAAACGTCCATTATAAAGTCGCAGTAAAGTAATAGACAGTCATCATCCGAGTATTAAATCCATCGATGTTCGCATCGAAGCAGTTGAAGGAAATATAAAATGGCTTTTCATCACGCCCAGCACTCACAGTCGTTAAATCAGAGCCTATCTGAGTTAAGTGATATCAAAGTGTCATTTGAATTTTTTCCACCTTCAACACCAGAAATGGAAACCATTCTGTGGAATTCTATTCGTCGTTTAGAACCATTAAACCCTAAATTTGTATCGGTAACCTACGGTGCTAATTCAGGCGTGCGCGACCGCACTCACAGTGTTATTGAGCGTATTCAAAGTGAAACTAATTTAATTGCAGCACCGCATTTAACCTTAGTGGATGCCAGCGATGAAGAGCTGATTGAACTTGCCAAACATTATTGGAATTCAGGCATTAAAGATATTGTCGCACTGCGTGGTGACTTACCCGATGGCAGCCCAAAGCCGACTCGTTTTGCTAATGATTTAGTGCGTTTACTTCGCTCAGTTGCTGATTTTGATATTTCGGTAGCGGCTTACCCAGAAGTGCATCCGGATGCGCGCAATGCTCAAGCTGATTTAATTCACCTAAAGAAGAAAATTGATGCCGGAGCAAACCGCGCAATTACTCAGTTTTTCTTTGATGTAGAGTCGTATCTTCGTTTTCGCGACCGCTGTGTTACAGCGGGTATTGATGTTGAAATCGTGCCAGGTATTTTACCGGTAACTAACTTTAAGCAAACTAAGCGTTTTGCGGATATGACTAATGTGGCTATTCCTGCATGGTTACACCGTCAGTTTGAAGGTTTAGATGATGACCCTGCCACGCGTCAATTAGTGGGTGCAAACGTGGCCATTGATACCGTAAAAGTATTAGCCCGTGAAGGGGTGAAAGACTTCCACTTTTATACTTTAAACCGTGCCGAATTGACTTATGCTATTTGCCATACCTTAGGCGTGCGCCCTAAGTAACTTCACTTGAGTTAATGACAGAATCGTTAAACTTATTAAGCCTTCGTTGTAATAGCAACGGAGGCTTATTAGTATTTAACCTCAGCGCAAAATTCAATTTTTCTGTAAGCAATTGAATATTATATTTTTTAATATCGCTTATTCATCTCTTAACCCGAGTTGAGATGACTTATTAAAAATGGATGAAAAATAGTCGGTGTTAATAGGTTAAATAATCATCTATAGTTTGTCCGATGAATATAGATACGGACTTCTTAAGGGCGAGATGATGAATAAAATAATAATCGCTGCAACATTCGTGAGCAGTATGGTAAGTCTACATGTGAGCGCATCCATTCCAGAGTCTTCACCCAAAGAGTTACTACAGACTGTGCCCGTTCCGGCGCAGGTATGTGTGAGTTGTCATGGTGCTCAAGGGCAGGGACTTGATGTTGCAGGACCTAAATTAGCTGGTTTATCAGCATCCTACATGGTTAAACAGATCAAGTTGTTTCAAGTTGGGCAACGGCAAAATGCACTAATGCAGCCTATGGCGATGACGGTACAAGGAGATAATATTCAAGTAGCCGCTGACTACTTTGCCTCTCAAGCCGTCGATGACATTACGCTGCGATACCGTGGTGATAAAGTGGCGATTGCAGATCCCGCCGAAAAACTCGCTTATCAAGGAGATTGGGCGCGCGATATTCCCGCCTGCTTTACTTGTCATGGTCCTTCTGCGATAGGTGCTGAGCAATTTCCGCGTTTAGCTGGCCAACAAGCCAGTTATATTAAAAGCCAGCTTGAAGCTTGGCAAAAAGGCACCCGCAAAGGCGATGCCGATAATATGATGGGTAATGTTGCCAGTAAATTAACCGCAATCGAAATTGACAAACTTGCCCACTATTTTGCATCGCTTAAGTAAGGACACTCCATGAAATTCCAATTAAACATCATCTTAGGCGCAGCAGTATTGTTTAGCTTGAATATGAATGCTGCTGTTATTGCTACAGAGCTACCTGATCGTCAACAAGCTTTACCTTCAGTGCCTAAAGCTGAACAAACCTACCTTCAGCCAGCGGCATTGTCAGATATTCCAATAGGTGAGTTTGGCGATAAAGTTCGCTTAGGTTATCAATTATTTGTTAATACCCAGCAACTACGTGACAAGTATGTCGGCAACCAGCTTAATTGTGTTAATTGTCACCTCAATGCGGGCAATAAAGCCAATGCCTCACCTTTGTGGGGAGCATATTTTGCTTATCCGGCTTATCGTAAGAAAAACGACAAAGTTAATAGCTTTGAAGAACGCTTGCAAGGTTGTTTCACTTATTCGATGAACGGCAAAGCACCAGAGTCGGGCAGTAAAGAGTTAGTGGCGCTATCTGCTTATTCATATTGGTTGGGCATGTCTGGTTTGATGCTGCAGCACAATGTTGCAGGCCCCGTGCCGGAATTAAGTGATGTTGAATTAATTAAAGGTGCGCGTCATGATGATTTCGTTATGCCAATAGCGGTGACTATCCATTTAGATGAAGATGCATTGGCACAATTACCTGGTCGCGGTTACCCTGCCGTACCTAAAGCCGAACAAGCTTATTCTCCTGAACGCGGTTTAGTGGTATATCAAGCGCATTGTCAATCTTGCCACGGGCAAGATGGTCAAGGTCAAATCATTGCCGGTGTAGCTGCTCTGCCACCAGTATGGGGAGCACAAAGTTTTAATTGGGGCGCAGGCATGCACAGAGTCAATACCGCGGCAGATTTTATCTATGAGAACATGCCTTTGGGTAAAAGTGTCCAACTGACTCCTCAACAAGCTTGGGACGTCGCGGCTTATATTAATTCGCAAGATCGCCCTCAAGACCCTAGATTTAAAGGCAATGTGGTTGAAACACAAAGCCAATATCATCAGCATGATGGTTTTTACGGTCAAAGTGTTGCAGGAACAGTATTAGGCAGTACTTCTTCTGCTAATTTTCCAAAAAAATAGTGTATAACTGACATCGTTCTAATTTGAAGTGATTGAGCTGGGCGATGTCAGTTTTCAGCAGCTATCGATTAATATTCAGCATTTAATAACAACTAGCAAAGGTATGACTTTGTCTGCAAAAAACTGCCCCATCTGTGATCAAATGAACCAATGTGTGATGGCCAGTGGGCAAGATGTTTTAACTTGTTGGTGTGTATTGTCAGATTATTCAGCGGTCGAACTGATCAAGCGCTATCAGCTAGCGTATCCTCAAGCCAGCATTAATGCGCAGCAATGTGTCTGTCAATCCTGTTTAGCCCAAATGGCACGCATGTCTTTACCTGCCTTACCCGTAGTACAAATTTTTAAGCCTTCGACATCGTGAATCAAACACCTATTTTTAGTTGCTAGATTGTTGCAAAAAATACACTAATCAAGGTACTCTAAAAAATTGCTGAAAATAATGCTTCGAGTTCGATAAATTTCAGCATTGATAAAACATAAATAACAATAAACATAATAATTTAGTTAATCATGGGATATTAAATGGAAGCGGTCACACTTTTAGTAAGTAATATTAACAGCATCGTTTGGGGTGTTCCCATGCTGGTGATGATATTAGGCGTAGGGTTATTTTTATCTATTGGTTTGAAATTTATGCCAATTTTAAAATTAGGCACAGGTTTTAAATTATTATGGTCAGGGAGAACTGTCACTGATGAAAGCGAAAAAGGTGATGTAAGCCCTTTTAATGCTTTGATGACCTCGCTTTCAGCAACCATAGGTACAGGCAATATTGCCGGTGTTGCCACTGCAATTGTCATAGGTGGTCCAGGCGCCTTGTTTTGGATGTGGTGTACTGCATTAGTAGGCATGGCAACCAAATTTGCAGAAGCGGTATTAGCAGTTAAATTTCGTGAAACCGACAGCAATGGCGATCATGTTGGCGGCCCTATGTATTACATCAAAAATGGCTTAGGCAAAAAATGGGCCTGGTTAGGCACAGCCTTTGCGTTTTTTGGTATGTTTGCAGGGTTCGGTATTGGTAATACTGTGCAATCAAATTCGGTAGCAGACGCATTAAGCAGTAACTTTGGTGTACCAAGTTGGATTACCGGTGTGGTGCTAATGGTATTAGTTGGTGCTGTGTTGATGGGCGGTATTAAACGCATTGCAGAAGTTGCCGGTAAACTTGTGCCATTAATGACGGTGTTTTATATCACTGCCGGACTAGCTGTATTAGTGGTGTATATTGATCAAGTACCAGCAGCGTTCGAGCTTATCGTTCACAGTGCATTCAACCCTGTTGCGGCACAAGGTGGATTTGCTGGCGCTGCAGTATGGGCGGCAATTCGTTTTGGTGTGGCCCGTGGTATATTCTCAAATGAAGCAGGCTTAGGCAGTGCGCCAATTGCCCACGCAGCAGCAAAAACTAACAACCCAGTTAAGCAAGGCTTAGTGGCAATGTTAGGTACGTTTATCGACACTATCATTGTTTGTTCTATCACCGGCTTGGCTATTGTTGTTACTGGCTCGTGGACATCGGGTGAAAATGGGGCGGCATTGACCTCGCTGGCATTCTCCCATGCCTTGCCTTTGGGAAATTACATTGTGGCAATTGCACTGGCTATATTTGCATTTACCACCATTTTAGGCTGGAGTTTTTACAGTGAGAAGTGCGTGCAGTACTTATTTGGTGATAAAGCGGTTAAGCCATTCCGCTTAATATTCACCTTAGTCGTACCGATTGGTGCGATTAGTTCATTAGAGTTTATTTGGCTATTAGCTGATACGTTAAATGCGATGATGGCGCTGCCAAACTTGATCGCATTGATGTTATTAAGCCCGGTAGTGTTTGGCTTAACACGTGAGTATTTTGCGAAACAAAAAGCGCTTAAAAAAGCGTTATAAGGTTAAAGCACACCCAGTGCGCGTTAATTAGGATCACATATAATAAGGATGTTGCAATGCCAGCTTTTATGGTTTTAATGTTAATGCTTATGGCGTCATTGTTACTGCAAGGATGCTCATCAATTAAATTTAATACTAATGTATTTGATGTTGGTGAACAAAACATCAGGGCTAATGATGTTGATGTCTATAGCCAGCAATACGTCTTTAATCGTCAATACAAAGACCTAGGTAATGTCGACGCGTCATATTGTCAACAGGATAGACCGACTGATTTAAATAAGACGGCGCCCAGTGATGAGTCATTGATAAAGTCTTTGAAAGCACAAGTCCAGCGAAGAGGTGCAAATGCCTTGGTAGTGCACGAGTGTAAACGCTCAAGCTATGGACAATGTAGCTTATTGATTGAGTGTCGAGGGACTGGATATCTTATTGATTGATAGGACATGAAATAAAATAAGGGCAACTATGGTTGCCCTTATTTATGGATTTTAATCCGAGTTATTATCAAATTCTGAATCATCAAATAAGTCTGCTTCTGGGGTTTTGATGGTGACCTTATCAAAAGAGCGCGCAAAGTGGCGTTGCACTCCTTTTAAATCAATATTGCCAATACCTGAAGCAAATCCAAACCATGCATATAGACCACTAATGTCTGCAAACATAGGTGGAAGATACTTGGGCCCAGCAATCACACCTTCTTGATAAGCTTGATAGAGATCAGGAATATCTTCGATAGCCAGTTTACCTAAAAACAGCATAGGGATAAGTTCAGGTAAACCAGTGCTAATAGCACTGCGAATAAAGTTGATGTTTTCAACATAGCCGCGGACATAGGAAATATCTTTGGTAAAGAAACTGCCGCCTTGGACCATGCCACCACGAAATACACGCTGGGTGACTCGGTAACTGTCTTTTGAGCTTAAGTGTAGGTTTCTGAAATATCGATACACTTCGATGAAGTCCGCCCCTTGCTCCGCCATATCAACGGCTGACACCCTATCACTGATACGTCTAGCTCTTCCGGGGTTAGAGCTAAGGGTTAACATCTCCATTAATACCGCTAGACCTTCCTGTGAAGCGGTAACCCGCGGAGAACCAACACTTAACCATGTAGCATGCGGTTGGGCTCGTCCATTGAGTGTGGTGCCCACATGCACCCAACCTTCATGTACTTCATACACATTCATATCTGATTCACTGAACATGGCGCGAGTGTTTATTTTAACCGTGTCACCGCCGACCGCCGCATCTGACACAATACCATCGCTGAGTTTTACGTATATTTTATCATCATGAAAATAGTTAACCAGTCGCTGACTCAGTTGGTTTACGGCCTCTGGTGCGGTGATGATTTTAGGATGTTGTTTACTCATATGCCTTGCAGCGGGTAATGAGAAAATATGACTTAGCCTGTCACCTAGCTGGCGTAATGTATGGCGATCGCCGTGTAATTTATGACTAGCACTGCCATAAAGTTCTTGGCTGAGTTTGCCAAACATGGGTTTACCACGATTATTGAGCATGTCGATCACAATGCGATATTGGTCAACATTGGCAATGAGTATTTTACCTAGTTTATCTTTCTTACCTAAGCCCTTTTCAATCGCAGAGCGAAGACTTTTCAAGTCTTGCTGGGTTTTACCGGTATTGAAAGACACGGGAATTGAATCGTAAAAGTCAGTGCTTATTTCTGGTAGTACTTTAGTTTGTTTGGCTAAAAATTTGTCTTCGATTTCACGTGGCCATTTAATGGTGTCGAGGATTTTAATCGGTGCTTGTATACGGATTAATTCATCCGAAAAGCGGCGAATATCTTGTTGATAACGAATTAAAGCATCAGACATTGCATTACCTATGGTTTGATAAATCTGGGCAAAGTTAATCAATGTTCTCATTAATTGCTTTGATTCACCAATCGAAAATTTTCATCTGCCATGGATTATATCGGTGCAATTGCACTGGTTTATGACCTAAACAAGATGTGTTTATTACTAAGGTTATGAATTTATTATAGTAATTAGTTGGCACAATCACTGCTTTAACCTCTTATGGTAAAGAGGGAGTGATATATGGCTGCAATGAGTTTTTTAAGTGTTATCGAACGTTATCATGAGCATGAATCGGTTATTCATGAATTATTGGATTCCATTTTATTAGGATTAAGTGACGCATCTATATTTCAGAACCCGACCTCAGATAAGGTGTTTAATGAGCTAGCTAGAAGTTACCCTTTTGTGCAATTGCTGTATCTACTTGATGAAAATGGCACTCAAGTGAGCGACAACCTTGTGGTGTCTAAAGGCAAAGTTAAATTATCTGATAAAGGGCGCGATACCGACAGAAGCCATCGTCCCTATTTTACTGGTTTAGCCGAGCAAGACAGTACTCGCTATATTACTAGCCCATATTTATCGAATACGGGTGGAGGCCTGTGTGTAAGCGCCTCAAGACAGCTGTTAAATGCTAATAGTCAGCGCGTCATTGTAGTGGTTGATATTAATCTTACTCAGTTGATTGAGTTTATGATGGGTGACAGCGCAAGACGTAAAATGACGCCAATATTTAAAGCCGTATATAGTTTTATTGTGCTGGGGCTGTTCGTCTTGGTGAGTGTATTAATGTGGACGGTAGTGTCTGATATTTATCGCTTGCTGTCTGAGCCGGCGCAAAATGATCCGTTACTGCCTTTTGGTATTATTATTTTTCTGACCCTCGCATTGGCGATTTTTGATTTGGGTAAAACGATTTTGGAAGAAGAAGTGCTAATGCATAAAGATATATTTCGTCATAGTTCAACACGGCGGACTATAACGCGTTTTATTTCCACCATCTTAATCGCAATTTCGATAGAAGCTTTGCTAACTATGTTCAAAGCTTCTTTAGGAGAGAAACAATATATTGAGCCGGCCATCATGATGATGTTAGCTGTAGTTGGCTTGTTAGTTGGGCTAGGTATTTATGTTTATTTAGGGGCTAGGGCGGAGCAATTGTTGACTCAAAATCAGCAACAAAAGTTTAATCGCTTATCTTAAAAGTTTAGTTTATTTACCGCTATTAAAAAACAAACCATCGTATTAACGGCTTAGTGACAGCGGTTGTAACGATGGTTTTTTTATTTGTGTGATGATTATATGACTAAAAGAAGTCGTCATCACCAATGGCTTTTCTAAGTTGTGCTTGTTCAAGAAAATCTTCTAAACGCCTTTTGACTTGACGTTTATGTTGCAAATTTTCGGCTCCTTTAGCACTTCTTGGTGAAGTCATCGCTTCAATTTCTGTATCGTCAGGCACTCTTTCAGTGATATTAGCCATAATAAAACCCTCATAACCAATGGTAAACAACAGTACTAAACCAATGAGCTCTTTCTAACCAAAAAATTATCCTTAGAAAAGCAAAATATATTGTTCAAGCTGAACAGTTTTTTTTACCTTCACGATTTGAGCTTAGCAGTTATTTTCCGGCAAGCTAGTTGAGCGATATAAAAGAGGGAAAGTACACGGCTTTTTATTTGAAGATTGACGAACATTGGAATCGTCATTATTAGGGTAAGGTTTAAAAATAAAAACGCCACCCTAAGGTAGCGTTAACGCAACTTAACATGCCAATGAAAATTGCTTACCTACTAGATTAGCAAACAATTCACATTGTTGTACTGCTATAGATCAAAGCCGTATGAATAACCTAAAACGACTTTTGCATCGTCATCTGCTAAATCTGTGTTAGAAACCATGAAAGATACTGTGCCCACATCTGTGTCAGCGCTCAGTGACACGTTGTAATCAGAATAGGTTTCGCTAAATAGGTCTTTAACGACATCACCCTGTGAATAGCCATAATGAACGCCTAAGCTGACTTTCTCTGTTAAAGGGAAGCTGGCATTAGCTTGTAAGTAACTCCAATCAGTTTCGCTGTCAGCGCCAGAAACCCCAGAATCAGCATTGACCACTTTTGAATAACCTAATTCTAGCCATTTCCAACCTAATACAAATGAAACTTCACCAAAATCATAGCTGCTATCAGCATCAGGGTAGGCGTAATATAAATAGCTTACGTCGTAAGTGAAATCTTCAGCAAACTCTCCAGCATAGCCTGCATAAAAGTCCGCTTCATAGGTTGCTGCATCACCAAAGTCGACATTTGATGCCCAAGTGCCAGCATAAAAACCAGACTCGTGTGCGTAATCAAGACCACCCTGCACAGCAACCGCATCATCTGTCTGGGTGACTCCGCGCCATAAGTAGTTAGACGTTGCGCCAATATTAGCGGATACTTCGGCAAAAGCTGTGCTGCTGAGTAATAGTGTGCTTGATAACGCAACTGCTTGTAATAGTGATTTTTTCATCATCTTCCCTCAAAGTTTTATTATGCATTTAACACTGTGTATGTCAGGACTTTAAAACTTCATATATCGAGACAGAGTGTTAAATGTTGGTTTATCTACTCTGAGTTAAGCGAAGGTTGTGCCAATGTTTAAATATCATATATATCAACTAATTATTAAAATTTGAACACGTTAAAAGCCTATTGGTTGCTTTGTAATGGTGCGGCATTGCACTTGGGTTGTGCAGTAAGCTGATCTGGCGATGTTAATTTGAGGATTGCCCGATTTGACAGAAATAGGGCATAAAAAAACCTCCGAAAGGAGGCTTTTAAAAATAACAGTTAACTTATTTTTAGTTAACGCTATCTTTTAACGTTTTACCAGCTTTGAACTTAGGTACAGTTGCAGCGGCAATTTGAATTTCTTTACCAGTTTGCGGGTTGCGACCAGTACGTGCAGCACGTTGTGAGGTTTCAAATGATCCAAAACCAACGATAGAAATTTTTTCGCCATTTTTCATCGCTTCAGTTACCGCTGCTTCAAATGATTTTAATGCACGGCCAGCTTCTGCTTTAGTTAGATCTGCGTTTTCAGCAATTTTTGCAATCAGTTCACTTTTGTTCATATTGATATTCTCTGCTTTCCATAGAAATGTTTTTAAAAACGTGGTTAACATGCCATAAGCGTTGACGCTTTAAAAGTATTTTGTCCGATAAAAGGGTAAAAAGACTGTCAAATACCCACTATGCTACTCTTCAAGCAGTTGATATAAGATCCGTTTGACTAAATTAGGTTCAAAAGGCTTATCACAAAGGGCATTAACCCCAGCACTGGATACGTTACTTAAATGGGTGTCATTAGCCTCCGACGATACCATTAAAATAGGAATGTGTGACTGTTGGCTTTCATTACGAATATATTGCGTTAGCGCTAATCCATCAACACTGGGCATGTTGTAATCGGTAATCACTAAATCATACATATTATGCTGCATTAGATTAATAGCCTGCTGACCATCTTCTGCTTCAGTAATAATTTTAATCCCTAAATTACCAATGGTCCGTTTAATCACGTTACGTGCTAAACGACTATCATCAACGACCAACACTCTCAGATTATGCACATCAAAATGGCTCAAATCTAATTCGTCATTACTGATTAAATCTATGGTTGAGTTTAATGCGCGAGCCAAATGATCTGAATTGAAAGGCTTAGGTAAAATGGCAACCACACCTGACTGTCTAAAAATTTCAAGTTGCTCGCGGCGGCATTCACTCGATACCAACATAAACTGAATGTCTTGGTATTCTGGTTTTTGCTTGATATACGCGAGTAAATCCGTTGCTTCGCCGTCAGGAAAGTGTAACGCGCTAGTAATTAAGTCAGGCTTATGACGAGCTATAATCGCTTTGGCATCTTCAAGAGTTGTAGCGGTTTGAATGCTAACAACGCCTTCTTGCTGTAATCGAGACATAATTATTTTTCGTTGAGTCTCAGAAGGCTCAAGCAATAAAATAGATAATTCGCTAGGGGATAAACTGTGCATTTATTGAACTCTTATTATTTTGTACCACTAGATAGACTATAGCATAGACATATAAGTAGATTACTATCAAATACGTCCTCGACAATCAGTTTCAAGTGGTCTTTAAATGCCAATATTATTTAAATACTGACGCGCTTTATGGTTTAGTGCTGCCCACCACTGCAGAGTGACCAGACTTATAGCAGCGCTTGCCACTATCCAAATAGGAATGATTTGGCCATTAAATTCAATTTTCACGTCCTCGGGAGTGATTTGATACGCGATTAACGCAGTAGTTCCCATTGCAATTAACACTAATGTTTGCAGCCCTAGGTGAAAAAAGAGCACTATTTTAGCCCATTTCGCGCGGATCAATAGACCCACTAATACGGGTAAAACACCAAGGGTTAATATGTCAAAAGTCGCATATTGAGTTGCACGCCAAAGGGCGATAATAGTAAATAAACTGTATAAAGCAATCAGTAATATAATGCCCAAGGGGCGCTTAACCTGTGTCATTTTGTTCACTTGGTTTGATGTATTTAGGATAGAATATCGCAATTTAATGGATATTGGGAAAGTTCAATGACTGAAACACAATTTTGGCAACTGGTCACCCGCACCCATGCAGACCAGTCTTCTGAACAAATCGTACAGCAATTACAGCAGTCACTAGATCCTTTAGATGATGAGTCATTAAAAGCATTTGATAAAATGTTTGGTCAGCAATTGCGCCGAAGTTATCAGTGGGCTATTTGGGGCGCAGCTTATATTGTGACGGGCTGTGATTCTGATTATGCTTTTACTGAGTTTCGTTGTTTTATTTTGTCATTAGGGCAAGAGTGGTATGACAAAATTATTGCCCAACCGGATAGCTTAGGTGATTTGGCGCAATGGCCATTAAAAGATAATTATGCTTATCCGTTTATTGAAGATTACGATTTAGTTGCGGGTCAGTTATATGAAAACCGTAATGAAGATGAATTACCGTTTGTACCTTCAGGCAATAATACGCCTGTGGGGAAAAAGTTTTCGACTAAGCCTAAAGTGTTAAAACAGACTTACCCTAAATTAACTGCGCGATTCCCATTTTAACTCAGACTGTTTGAGGTTTAAACATGGCCTAAATGAGTCGCCCCACACCCCATAAGTGAAATTGCCCTGACAAGTCAGGGCAATTTAGATGCGTATTGAGAGTCGCTTTATGTTGGATTCGCGGCTACTTTATACAAGTAGATGTCTCATTATCATAAGATAAATCATATTGTTGACAAATTTTAGCAACATACTGGCTTTCTGCTTTGGCTACTTGTTGAGTAAGTTTTTGTTCTAACTTTAACTCTAATAGCTGTTCATTATTTTGCATTTGTTGACTCAATTGAGTGCTGTGCTGCTCCATAACGCCTCCGTGAAGGTTGGATTCATTGGCTTGGCTTTGAGCTGAAACGGCTAGGCCCACGACAAGAGTGGCGAATAAAGCGGCTAAAGAAACACGTTTTGTTGAATTAGTGATCAGTTTCATTGTTATGACTCCGTAGCATTAATATTGATTAGTCACGACGTTAGTTCCTTGAACAATCGCTAGTGTAAAGATGCTGTCTTTTTGTTGGAGTGATAGTAGCTTCAGTTTGTTGAACCAAAGCTGAACGAAGCATAAAAAAACAGCTGAGTTAGATTTTTACGTTTTTAGCTGTTTAAAAACAGTGCTTTAATTTATATTCTTGGAATATGCTTTATGTTAAGCAAATGTACAGGTTCATTTTGTTAAAGTAGTTTCATCAAGTAAACAAGCTATCTAAATCTATTTAAATTTTGCCTGGAGGCATATTATGAACATTAACTATTTATTGGTAGTAGGGGCATTCGTCAGTAGCGTGGCAATTGCAGAGGAAGTGGTTAGCCCTATCACTGAGACAGGCATTGTTAAAGTAGAGTGGCTAGAGCCTGATAACTACAATGACATTATGGCCTCAAATGAGTTGCAATCGCGTTTTGAAAATAGATTTTTTGAGACCATAACTAAAAATATTAATAAGCAGGCAGAGAAAACACTTAAGCCTAATCAAAAGCTTGAAATGCAGGTTTCTAATGTCGATTTAGCGGGTGATATGCGTCCTACTTTTGGTGCAACAACCGGCGACTTGCGGGTTGTTAAAGAGCTATACCCACCAAAAATGACCTTTACTTATCAAATTTTGGAAGATAATAAAGTCATTATTAGTGGCGATGAAAAATTGACTGACATGAGTTTTCTGAGCCGTATAAGTCGAATCAATGAACGTCCTTTTTCGGCGGAAACGACTATGCTAAATGATTGGCTAAAACGTACGGTTGCCCCACAACTTGAGGCACCCAAAGCGCTTTAAGCGACATGTAATTCCATTATTTGGTCCGATAACAGGTAAAGTCCGCTAACGGCGAGTTTTGCCTGTTTTTTTGCTTGAGCACTTAATGTCGACAATTGATGCTCTGTCGCATTAGTGGTAATGCTTGGAGGTAATACCCCGATACATAATGAAATCAATGGGTGATGTTGCAATTGTCCATTTCTATCCTCTGTAAATATGCTTTGGCTTTGTAAGTGTTCGTCGCGATAAAATTCACTCTTATGCTGATTAAATTGCTCAATAATGTGTTTGCTGTGATCTATGGTATTGTCACAAGTGCAAATCATCACAAAATCATCCCCACCAATATGCCCTACAAAGCAGCGGTCGCTTTGATACGGCATTAATAGTTTCGCTACCACCTGAATAACTTCATCCCCACGACAAAACCCATAAATATCGTTATATGGCTTAAAGTGACACAAATCTAAATAGGCTAAATAGAATGGTTTTCGTTGAGTTCTTAACAGCTTAAGTTCCTCTTGAATAGGCACGTTACCAGGTAAATTGGTCAATGGGTTTGCGTGTCGAGCCATTTTTATGCGGTGTTCAGTGATTCTTTGCAGTAAATCTTTGGTATGACCGATACCGATGAGTTTGTGATTGCGGGTAATAATAAATTGCTGAGCGACTGTATTAGCGTTTTCTGATGTTAATAATTGACTGACTTCAGATAAAGGCCTATTGGCGTCAATTTGTAATACATGGGTGTCCATTACTGCACTTGCTGGATGATTTTCATGCAATGCACGTCCGTATGGCGTGCTAAATAGCTCTAACAATGCTGTGCGGTTAATAATGCCCTGAGGAATTTCATCCTCGATTATAACAATAGCTTGTAGTGCAGGTTGGTCTATAAACTTCTGACTAAGTTGCTTTAGTTGGGTTGTTGCTGAAGCGGTAATTGCGCTATGACAAATACTTTCCGCTGTTTCGCAGTATCGGGTGCGAGGCATGCTAGGCGCAATAACCTGGGGTTGATAATATTCCTGTGTCGGCTGGGTTTCAGGTCTGCCAAGTAGATATCCTTGGCAATAACTTATCCCTAACTGAGAAAGCATAGTGAGCTCTTCTTTTGTTTCAATGCCTTCAGCAATCACTTTGCAGGTTAAGCTTTGGCATAAATCGACAATTGAGCGAACAAACTCTTGTTTTACAGGGGTAATATCTATTTGATGAATAAAATGACGATCAATTTTAACATAATCAGGTGCGAGTTCTGACCATAGTCTTAAGCCTGAATACCCCGCGCCTAAGTCGTCAATGGCGGTGAGGAAACCTTGATTTCGATAATGATTTAAGCAGGATTTGAGTAAGTCGATATCATCTGCGGGATATTGTTCCGATAGCTCTATGACAACATCATTGGGTGACAAGCCTAATTGCTTAATGAGCTTTAAGGTGGCGCCTTTGGGATGTGCAGGATCGAGTAACGCTTTTGGCGATATATTAATGAATAACTTGCCCGGCAATTGCCGCTGTTTAAACGCGTTAATTGATATACCGCGACAGAGCGTTTCTAATTCACTCAGTTTGTCGCAATGTTCTGCCGTTTTAAACAGGGAAGCGGGAGAGTGCAAAGTACTATGTTGTGGACCTCTGCTTAATGCTTCAAACCCATGTAGCTTGTTGGTGCTGATATTAAAAATGGGCTGGAACACGGCATCAATATTTTGTGTATCAATGATTTCATTTAATGTATTACATAAATCGATAGAAGACATGAGAGGTATCTTACAACGGATGATGGCTTATCATAATCTTCATCAATGACAGATTTATGTCATATATCCTCTCTAACAAAGCTGCGCTTATCGAATTTTAGCATTAAAAAATCCTGCAATGTTTAAATTGCAGGATTGAAGTATTATTTAACCATAGCTTTGGTTAAGCACTTATTATCCCTAGTTGAGGTTATTTACTTTGTTGTTTAAATGCCTGTAATGTCTGCAGTAGAATGGCCAACTTTTTAACAAATGCCTCAAGCGTTTCTGGTGCTGTGTGGACACTTTCTTGTATGGTTTCAAATTCTGTGGCAAGTTCTTGAACATAGGGTAAAAAGCGATTACTGCTCTGGCTAAAGCCATGTTCTTCTGTGAAGATAGCAACAAACTTACCGTGACCCGCCTTACGAAGTTCATCTAAGCGAATATCACAGTCAATGGCTTGCCTGTAAGCGACTTGCAGATTTTCTTTTAACTGTTGAATGACTTTGGTATACGGCATAAGAGTCTCTAAAACTAACGATGCATTTTTACAAATTATAAGGTTCTGACATGGATGCAACAAGGAAAACTCATCATAGTGTGAATATGAATATACAAATGTTAGCTATATTGAGTCTTAACGGGGAGAGAGTAATGCTTTTTTTTAAGCATATATTATTGATTGTATTAGCAAGTTTTTTTATTTCTCCGCAGTTATATGCCGCACAAGATGATAAACCCCCGTTCTATAAAGTGACCTGGAAAAATCAGCAAGCTTATTTACTGGGCTCTATTCATGTGGGTAAGGCTGACTTTTATCCTATGGCGCCTCAAATTGAGCGTGCTTTTGAGCAAAGTGCTGCCTTGGTGCTAGAAGCTGATGTTAACAAGGCTGATACCATGGGGTTATTACAACAATACGGCTACGCAGAGGCAGCATTAATTGAGCAAGCCAAACTAGTTACAGTGAAGTATTGCCAGTCAATGGAGCAATTTTGTTTAGCGATTCAGCAATTTGCGCCTTGGCTGCAAGCTGCACAAATCAGCATGATGCGCTTTACCGCTTTAGGATATAGTGCAGAGCAAGGTGTCGACGTCTCCTTTGCTGCAATACGCCAATCCAAACCTCTATTTGAACTTGAAAGTGTGGCTTTTCAATTTGAGTTGATTTCATCTTTTAGTCGGCATAGCCAAATTCAAATGTTAGACGAGGCGGTAAATGCCACTGATGCCGAAATGCTCGAGTTAATCGCAGCATGGCGTAACGGCGATGAAAAACAGTTAGCCAATATTATGGAGCAGCAAGCTGGAGAGTCAGACGAGTTGTTGAGTAAATTGCTATGGCAGCGAAATCACACCATGAGTGACAAAATGCTAGTATTGATGCACCAAAAAACTCAGCAACCGCTGTTTTTTATTATCGGTGCTGGTCATTTAGTCGGGCAGCAAAATATACCTCAATTGCTGCGTCAACAAGGTGCAGCAGTGCAGAACTGTTGGCAGCAAAGCTGTAATTAAAGCAGCCACTATATGATTAAGGAGAAATAACAAGCTCAAATGATATCGAGCAGTGCTTAGCCCTGCTTAGTTATCTTTTGAATCGAATTTAAGCTTGTTTAGCCAAAAAGTGCACATAACGACCAAGGGATAAATAGGGTTCACGCTGCGAATAAAGCAGTTCCATCTCTATCAGCTGTTTAATATCGAAATTAGGCGGTAATTGATGCTTTAAATAATCATTGATGACCCGAACACCAGACTGACAAACTATTTGTAGTTGCCATTGGTTAAACCATTTGCGGACGTCTTCGATATATAAAGGATGTGTAGGGGTTAAACCGACTTTCTTTTTAACTTTCATGTCACGCATGACATAGTCAAAGTTGCCAGAAACTAAGCTGTGAAACCGCATTGCCTCTTTGTTGTAAAACATTAAAGAGAATAGGCCTTGTGGCTTTAATAAGGATAATAATCCCAGCAGTGTTGATTGTGCATCGATTAACCATTCGGCCACAGCATGGCATAAAATGATATCAAACTGGCCATTAAGCTCAGGTGTTAAAGCTTGTATAGGGCTGTGAACCAGAGTGATGTTTAACGGTGTTTCACTCGCATCAATTTGTTGTTGCGCCTCGGCCAACATCTGCGCAGAAATATCACAAAGCACCACTTCGTGTCCTAGCACAGCTAACTTTTGGCTTAATAAACCAAAACCGCCGCCAGCATCTAATATCCGTAACGGTGAATGATTTAACGCGGCCAATAAACCTATGGCAGGCTCAAGATCGCGCCACAATACAGCGGCTCTAATATCACCCTTAGTGGTGCCATAGATATTTTTAGCAAATTTTTGGCTGAGTTTATCGAAGTTAGTATCTTGCACAGTACATCTTTTTATTAGTTTGATAGGTGCTTATTCTGCAATGACTGTGGTTATGGGTAAAGCTAAAAGTAGCTGTATCTACTCATTGAACTAATGATAAATATTAAGAGTTAATTCAAGTATTTCAATTTTAGGGAAATACTGAGTTATAATATCACCACTATGGTGCAAGACGTGCCGTTTAAAAAGGGTTGTCACATTGAGTTTCGATTACAAAATTGATTTAAAAGCGATGCCATCGCTTTTTACACTTTATCGCAAAATATTCTTTAGCCGTAAACCTGGTTGGGATAAAAAACCGTTACCTAAAATTGCGATTCAAACTGATAATGTTTTTTTATCAAATGATAAAGTACGTCAATATGCTAACGTTTGTGGCTTTCAATTTGACGAGAAAGTGTTACCGCCCACTTATTTATATGTACTGGCCTTTCGTTTACATGCGGTGATATTTGCACATAAGGCGATCACCTTCCCTTTGCTTGGCATGATCCACCTTAAAAACAGTATTAGTGTATTACGGCCGGTGAAAACGAATGAGATATTAACCGTAAAGTGTCAGCTCACTAGCAGCACTGAAACAGATGCCGGCTTGGAGTTTGTGCTTGAGTCGAGTGTTTACGTTGCTGAAGAGTTAGTCTGGCAAGCGCATTCAACCTACTTGTACCGCATTGAGTCCGCCAAACGTCGTCCTCGGCCACCTCGAGCATCTGATATGGCTTGGGAAAATATACAGCAATGGCGCTTAACAGAAGATTTAGGTCGTCATTACGCCAAAGCATCAGGTGACTACAATTTAATTCATTTACACCCATTACTGTCAAAGCGTTTTGGATTTGAGCGGGTACTTGCCCATGGTATGTGGTCAAAAGCACGTTGTATGGCACAGCTAATGCAATTTATTGGCGAGCGTCCATTTACAGTTGATGTGGAATTTAAATTACCCGTATTTATGCCATCAGAAGTGACTTTTGCCTATGAATCACTTGAGGATGGTAAGTGTTTTGAAATGCGTGATGTAAAGGGTAAGCGCCCTCATTTACATGGTAAAATGCGTTATCTAGATTAGGCTGCTCCCCTTGTAACCCTCAACCCTCGTAATAACAATACGAGGGTTATCTGACGTACTTTTGCTTAGGCAACACTGTGTCCCGTTGATGCTTGCCAAATACTGAACCATTGTTGCTTGGTTAACTGAATGCTGCTTGAGTTTACTGCACTACGAATTCGTTCAATATTACCACTGCCAATAATCGGTGTCGGTTTACTGGGTAACATAGCGACCCAGGCATAAATAACCTGACTTATGTCTGCCGTGCTTACCTGGTCTGCCACCTCTGTTAAGCAGCTTCTTAATCGTACCACTTTCTCTGTTTGCTCACTGAATAATGTACCGCCTCCCAGACATGACCATGCCATAGGGCGTATATTTAATTGTTGGCATTGATCTAATACACCATCGTGTAAATGGGTTAAGCATTGCGGTGATATTTCCACTTGATTGGTGATGAGTGGATCGTCTAGCCGTGACTGCAGCAAAGTGAAATGATGGGGTAAAAAGTTGGACACACCAAAGTGGTTCACTTTACCTTGTTGTTTTAATTGTAAGAAAGCTTCAGCAACTTCATCTGCTTGCATTAAAGGATCGGGGCGATGAATCAGTAATGCGTCTAAATAGTCGGTTTTTAGCTCGATCAGTGAACGCTCAACGCTTCGAATAATATGCTGTTTACTGGTGTCGTAATGGTTGACGTAACGATTATCATACCCATCAAATGCAGGCTTGATACCGCACTTACTTATCAGTTGCATTTTCTGGCGTAAATGGGGAGCAAGGGCAAGGGCTTCGCCGAATAATGTCTCACATTGGTATACGCCATAAATGTCAGCATGATCCATGCTGGTTACCCCAAGCTCAAGATATTGCTCAATAAGCGTAAGCCTTTGTTGCGGGGTCATGTTCCATGCATCAATACGCCAAAAACCGGCAATAAAATCTGAAAATGCAAAATGAGATGTTGTCATGAAGTGTCCTAATATAAATTGATGCTAAAGTGATTCAACATAATCAATGCACCTACAGCGTAGTCGGTGCATTTTGTTTGTAGTTAGCTATTTCTGATAGATATGCACATCGCGTTGTGGGAACGGAATGCTAATGCCTTCAGCATCAAAGCGCATTTTAACCGCGCGGGTAATATCCCAATAAACATCCCAATAATCATCAGGTTTTACCCAAGGTCTGACGATAAAGTCAACCGATGATTCGCCTAGGGTGTGCAACTTCACAATAGGCTCAGGCGTTACTTGCACTTTTGGATGCTGGGTAACAATGTCTTTTAAAATTGTTTCTGCGTGCTCGATATTATCGCTATAACTGATGCCAAATGTCATGTCTACACGGCGCTGGTGTTCAGCGGTAATATTATTAATGGTGTCGCCCCAAATCTTGTTGTTAGGAATAATAAGACGTTGGTTATCAAGTGTTTTAATGGTTGTCGATACAAGACTCATATGACTGACTCTTCCGGTTACGCCTGCGGCGTTAATTAAATCACCCACGTCAAAAGGGCGATAAATCAGAATCATCATTCCCGATGCAAAGTTAGATAATGTGTCTTGTAAGGCGAAACCAATAATCACACCGGCGATACCAAAACCTGCTAGCAAAGGGCCCAATTCGAAACCGAGTTGAGATAAGGCAACTAATAACCCAATAGCGAACACGGCTTTACTCGATAACGAAATAAAGAAGTCTTGTAATAATTTACTAAATTTAAGCTTAGAAGCTGTGACCGTTTTAGTGGCAACTCGGGTCACTATTTTGGCTATCAAACTGCTGATAAATAGTATTAATATAAAAATAATAATTTTAAAAGTAACGCTTGGGCCATTGTCTAAAGCCTGATGTTTAGCAACATTTGCCCATTCTTCCAGTAGGCTGGATGCAACATTAAAATTCAGCACATCTTGGGTGATATCCCCCGATATACTAAATAGGGTTTGTTTGATGTTAGCAGTGTCTTGACCTAATTGTTCTAACAGGGATGCGGCGGTCGATAAGCTGGCGCTATTTTGTGCTAGCCTTTCTTTGAGCGAACTCACGCGCTGCTTTTGCTCTGAGCTAATGTTGTCGCCTGCAGCAGTCGCTTCGCTGACTGATTTCTGTAGCTCATTTTGTGTATAAGACACTAGACTGTCTAGTCTATCTGCACGGGTTATTAAGCGTTTGGTTAGGGTTTTCCTTAAGGTTTCTACATCGAGTTTGACTTTTTCTGCCCAGATAATCGTTTCTAATTCAGCTTTAAGATAATGATCGCGTTGAAATTCGCGTTCTGAAATTCTCAATAAGATAGCATTATCACCGCTGCCACCATCTACCTGACTGCGAAGTTGAATGATATCGGTATTAAGGTAGTGACGTACTTGCTTTAAAAATACTAATTGAGACTGTACTAGTGGAACCACAAATTCCTCATCAATTTCACTGGCGTTAATCAAGTTATCGATCAGGTTTCTAAGTTCTATCACTCTGGTTTTAATGCGATATTCTGTAATTGATTTAATTTCACCTTTTAAGTCTGGTAATAAATCAATATCACCTTGAATGATTGATGATAATGATTCAATTTTATCGCGAACATCAGTACTGGTTTGATAGACGGGTTCGATTACCTGCTCGGGATTGATAGGTGACTCAGCGTGTGTGCTGACGGTGCCAAGAAGGCAAGCTAGAGTGAAACTGGCAGTAATAAGCATTCTTGGTATATTCAGGCTGAGCATATTAAAAGATCCTGTGGGTAAGCTATGTTGATTTTGGCATGCAGGCGGTGAGATATTTTATCATAAAGTGTTTATCTCGCTTAACCAATAAGCTTTTGGTACTAAGCCAATATTAGTCCATAATACGTCGCTGATTTAACAGGGTTGTAGACATATACTTAATATGCGTTACGTTTGAAAGGTATGTTTACCCGCAAGGATTTAAGATGTTATTACAATGTGCTTTTTGTCATAAAGGGTTTTCGGTAGCAAGTGTCACTCAAAGCCGTGGTAGAGGTCTTGGGTCGCATATTCAATGCCCTAAGTGTGGTGCTTGGTTAGGGCGGAATAAGTGGTTAACATCAGCCAAAATTATTGGCTTTTATGTTGCGGCAATAGCCGGTGTTGCAGGATATTATCTAGATAATGTGATGCATATTGTTACCCCAACCATCATTTTATCAGTGATATTGGTCGGGATAACACACATTATGGATCATTTAATTCTCATTGAAGCACCTGAAAAACAAGTGCCAAATATAAAGCTAGATTAGCTTATTATCTGTTCTTGGCTTTCTAAAGAGGCTTCCACCCAATAGATACCACCGAGTACAACAACGCCAATGATAACCATGGCAAGAATAATGCCGATGTTTGCACGTATAAAGTTAGTCATGGTCAGTCCTATTTTTGAGATTTAACAGAATATGCGCCAATGTTACGAACAACAGCTTAAGTTTATCTTAATTTGATTAAGTCTTTGGTTGAATAGCCTAGTCGCGCACAAATTGGCGCTAAAAGTGATTTGTAACAATCTATAGCTTGCTTTTTTACTGCTGTCTTTTAGAATTGCTGCTTATTACATCCTCTTAAGTTTGGTATTTTTGTGAGATTTAGCCTTCAGTTAAAGCAACATATCGCAATTTGGCTTTGTGCCATTTTGATGGTATTGGCTTTGGCTGCGTCAAATCACAGTACTGAACACCATGAAGACGGCGTAAATTCTCATCACTGTACTTTGTGTTTTCACCAGCATCAGCTGAATAAAGTACTGCATGCATTTTCTTTTTCTATTCCAATCCAAAAACAGCAATATGAAGTTAGTATTAACGTATCGCCTGTTTTTTCATCAGTTAGCATCTTTCATTATCACAGCCGTGGCCCTCCTTATACCGTGTAAACCCATTACAAATTGTTATTAATTTTTAATTGAATCGTCAGCAATTATTGCTTTGACGATGTTAGGTTTATGGTTTTAGTCTCGCTAAATGATATTGCGGACTAAAACGTAGGGAGCATGTATGTCTGTTTTAAAAACACCTTTATCTTTAGTCGCTATCGGCTGTGCGTTTACTTCCGTTGCCGTAATGGCGGAAGATTCTAGTTTGACTAACCCCAATATTAGTGCCGTGTTAGACGGTTATTATCAATCGGGTGATCGTGCAATGTCTGAACGTGCTGAAGGATTTGGTTTAGGTGAGACCGAACTGGCTATCAGTGCCAATATTGACGATATGTTTTATGGCAAAATGACCGCAGTATTAGCCAGCCACGGTGGTGATACTGAGCTGGAATTAGAAGAAGCCTTTATTCAAACTATGGCTTTGCCGGAAGGGTTATCTGTTCGCGCAGGGCGCTTCTTATCTGATGTGGGCTATCTGAATAACCAACATTTACACACAGACTCTTTTGCCGATCGCCCAGCTGCTTACCGTGCATTTTTAGGTGGTCATTATTTCGATGATGGTTTACGAGTGAGTATTGTTGCTCCAACTGATATTTACTGGAACTTAGGCCTTGAAGTGTTTCAGGGCGATAAAATGCACGCAGCTGATGAGCATGGTGAACGTGACTTTAGCAATTTAGGTGTATATACCGCTTTCACCAAGTTAGGTGGTGATATTGGTGTTGATAGCTCCTGGCAGCTTGGTCTAGCTTACCTTAGTAATGACAACGGTAAAGTGATTGGCGAAGAAGAAAACGATCATGTTGATGAGGGCGATGCTCACGGTGGGCATGATCACAGTGCGCAATATACCGGTGAAAATACCTACATTGCTGATTTTGTCTATAAATGGGCACCTAATGGTAATTATAAATATCAGCACTTAACTGTAAGTGGCGAATACTTTCGTGTGACAGACATTTTCGGTGTTGAAGAACTTGATCTGGACCACGCAGATGAGCACGACCATGGTATGTTAAGCGAAGGTGCTACTAACGACTATCATGAAGGTTGGTATATCAGTAGCGTGTATCAATTAAGCCCAAATTGGTCTGCGGGTTTACGCTATGGTCAAGTGGATACTTTTGAAGCTCATGGCGATCATTTAGATCCACAAAAGCTAAAAGAAACTGAAATCAGTTTAGCTTGGCACAACAGCCACTTCTCTACGGTTCGCATGCAATATACTCATCAGCAAGGGACTAATTTCGAAGGTTTTGAAGACGATAATATCATCACTTTACAATATGTTATGACATTAGGAGCTCACGGTGCACATCAATTCTAGAATGATTAAAATGGCTGCAGGGCTTGCGTTAATATGCTCGGCATCTGCCAATGCAGAGTTAAATGTATTTGCTTGTGAGCCAGAATATGCTGCATTGACGCTATCACTTGCGCCTGATGCAAAAGTGTATTCCGCTACCACAGCTATGCAAGACCCGCACTTGGTGCAGGCTCGTCCAAGCTTAATTGCCAAAATGCGTCAAGCGGATTTAGTGGTTTGTGCCGGTGCTGACCTTGAAATTGGTTGGCTACCTATGTTGCAGATGAAAGCATCTAACAACAGAGTTCGTTCAACGGATACAGGGTTATTCTATGCCGCCGAACATACCGACACCCTAGATAAACTCGAAAGTGTCGATCGTTCTATGGGGGATGTGCATGCTAAAGGCAATCCACATTTACATTTTGATCCGGTGAGAATGCTTGAAGTCGCTCAAGGTTTATCCGCTAAATTGATTCAGTTAGACCCGGACAATAAAGCGGCTTATACACAGGCTTTGAGTCAATTTAGTAGCCAGTGGCAAGCGAAAATTCCACAGTGGCAACAACAAGCACAAAGTCTGAAGGGTAAAAAAGTCATCGCCTACCATTCTAGTTTTCGTTATTTGTTTAACTGGACTGGGATTGAGCAGGTGGCAGACTTAGAGCCTAAGCCTGGTTTAGCGCCTACAAGCAGTCACTTAGCAACTTTACTTGCCCGTGCTGAAAAGGGAGATGTAATGGCGATAATCGTGGCATCTTACCAGGACGAGCGTGGTGCTGAATGGTTAGCGGAACGAGCTAATCTTAAGGTTGTTACTTTACCTATGTCAGTTGGCGGTAATGAGCAAAGTACTGACTTGATCAGTTTGTTCGATAGTGTGCTGTCGTTATTAAACGGAGTGAAATAACCCATGTTTGATTTCGAACTTGCCGCCATTTTATTACCTGCCTTAGTGGCAGGTTTACTCGTGTTATCCACTCATGTGGTATTAGGTCGGCAAGTGTTAAAACGTGGCATAATCTTCATTGATTTAGCCATAGCTCAAGTTGCCGCACTTGGTGCTATTGTGTCTCATATTGATCACGATATTGAGAATATACCTTTTTCACACGTGTGGATGCCGGCGCTGTTCGCGTTAGCTGGTGCGGGTGTGATAGCCTGGATGGCACGTAAATTTGAAGGTGAGCTTGAGGCTTTTATTGGGTGTTTTTATGTGCTTAGTGCAGTTGGGGCTATGTTGCTGTTAGCCAATGATCCCCACGGCGCTGAGCTGTTAAAACAGTTGATGTCAGGTCAAATATTGTGGGTGAGTTGGTCACAATTAATCTTACCAGCAGCAGTGTCTGCAGTTATTTTAGCCGCTATCGCGATTAGACCTAACTTACTTGACGGCGCTGGTTTTTACTTTCTCTTTGCGATTGTAATTACTTTGTCTGTTGAGCTTGTGGGGGTTTATTTAGTCTTTAGTTCGTTAATTTTACCGGCACTCGCACTGAATAAATACTTAGGTAAAGCTAGATTAGTATTGGCTTATATGGTCGGTATTATTGGTTATGTGAGTGGTTTATGGTTATCGGCCAGCTATGACCTGCCTAGTGGTGCGGCCATTGTTGCCACCCTAGCTATCAGCGCCTTGGTATTTAGATTAGCCATTGCACAAATGAATAAAACCTCGCCTTCAGCGATGAATTAAATTATTTATTATTCATCTATAAAGACTTGTTGTTCATAAATTGTCTGTATCTTTAGGCGAAATCGACGGTTTTCGTCGGTTTCGCCTTTTTTGAGCGTACACATGTATGCAAAATTGATTGAGTCAACTTGCTGGCATCGTTATACTGTCGCCAATTAATCCGCAGGAGTCTGTTGTGCTGCTAATCGCTCGTACGTTAATACTAGCCATACTATTGTGCCTTGCTTTTGTTTTGGTACTTATTTTATGTATCGTTCGTCCTATGCACCGTGACAATGTTCATGTGTTGGCTAGGATTTTTGCCTCAGTATCACCCGTGCTCGGCATTAAGGTGATCACCCGTCATGTGCAACCCGACGTAGTTAATCAACAGAATATCTATTTAGGTAATCATCAAAACAATTTCGACCTGTTTACTCAAACTTCAGCAGTGCCTAAAGCAACGGTAAGTTTAGGCAAAAAAAGCTTGGCTTGGGTTCCCTTGTTTGGGCAGATTTACTGGCTAACGGGTAATATTCTAATTGATCGTAAAAACCGTTCTAGTGCATTTGATACTATGGCGAAAACGGTTAAAAAAATGCAAGAAAAGCACCTGTCTGTATGGATTTTTCCGGAAGGAACCCGTTCTAGAGGCAGAGGATTACTTCCCCTTAAAGTGGGTGCATTTCACACTGCAATAGCTGCTCAAGTGCCAGTCGTGCCAGTATTAGCCTCTTGTCAGGCACATATTAAGCTAAATCGTTGGAACAACGGTGTGGTTATTGTAGAAATGATGGCGCCAATTACCACCCAAGGTGTAGATAAATCAGACGCAAAGGTTTTTGCTGTGCAAGTTCATACTATTATGGCTAAGCGTTTGGCTGAGTTAAATCTAGAAGCCGCTGAATTAATGGCTAAACCTACGGCTTAAGATAACGTATAATACACAGATTATTACCTTATCCATTTTTAAGTCATTTGGAGTACTTCATGTCCATCGAACGTCAGTTAAAAGAACAGTTAGCCGAAAACCGCGAAATTGTTGAGAACCTTATTGCTGATGGTTCTGAACCTGATGCTGAATACACAATTGAACATCATTTTTCATCAAATAATTTTGACCGTTTAGAAAAAGCAGCTGTTGAAGCATTCAAAATGGGGTTTGAAGTTAATGACGCAGAGGAAATGGAATTAGAAGATGGATCAATTATCTTCTGTTTTGATGCTATCTCAAATCATAAATTAGAGGTTTCTTTACTTGATCAAGCTTGTGAACAGCTGATTACAATTGCTGTTAAACAAAAGGTTGATTATGACGGCTGGGGTACATACTTTGTCGGTGATGTTGAAGAGGGTGATGAAGAAGACGATGATTATGACGACGAAGACGACTTCGAAGATGATTATGAAGACGACGTTGAAGATGATGATAACAGTGTTAAAAAGCACTAGGTTCAGCTGAATTTTATTTCAAAATTAGTGTTAGATTCAGTTTAGAAGGTCTTTTTAAATGAATCGCTATTGAAATGACAGACGTTAGTCTTAAACATAAAAACCACTCTAATGAGTGGTTTTTATGTTTAAGGGCTGATTAACTTGGTTTATCAGAAACCTATTCATTAGCGGTAAATACTACACTTTGGTTGCGACCATTTTGTTTGGCTGTATAAAGTGCTTTATCTGCACCTGATAACCAAATTGAGCTGTTCTCCGTACCAGGTTTAATTTCGTTAATACCCAGACTTACTGTTACCTTAATGATACGGTTATCACTTATAATTTCAGAGGCTTCAATTTTTTTACGTAATCTTTCTGTAAAATACAATGCGTCCGCTGAGCCTGTTTTAGCTAATACAATCGCAAATTCCTCTCCGCCATATCGGCCCGCACAATCGGTTTCACGTAAAGACTGCTTTAGTAAATGAGCAATATGCTGAATAACTTTATCCCCCGCTGGGTGCCCATATGTGTCATTTACACTTTTGAAGTTGTCAATATCGATCATCACCAATGTAGCGTGATCTTGATAGCGGATATGACGTTCATACTCACGTTCCATACAGTGTTGCCAGTGACGACGATTATGTAATTGCGTTAATCCATCTGTTTGGCTCAACTCTTCAAGTTGCTGGTTCATTGCTTTAAGCTGCAATCTATTTACTGCGACATCGCTTACATCGTAAACAATGATACTGATGTGGGTGATGTTACCTGTCAGTGAAGCGAGCGGCAGCAGTGTAATGTTTTGGTACATGAATTCAGCACGGCCCGTGATGGGGCGATAGTTTTTAAATTTAAACACGTATGGTCGCTGTTCCCAGCTGATGAAAGTGCGGTTTTTGAGCAAAAATACCGACTCCATTTTCTGTTTTAACCAGTCAGCT
Source organism: Shewanella sp. HL-SH2 (assembly GCF_051164935.1). Lineage (NCBI taxonomy): Bacteria > Pseudomonadati > Pseudomonadota > Gammaproteobacteria > Alteromonadales > Shewanellaceae > Shewanella > Shewanella sp. HL-SH2. Next base: position 4,241,869 of record NZ_CP195035.1, on the reverse strand, counting down.
GGCACTTCCGGCAACTCAGTAAACAGGTTCTTGCCTTTAATAAAGTTCGGTGAAATGCCGCTATGGTTTTCCATAAACCCATTCCACAATTGTATATTGTAATTACGATCTAGCACAATTAAGCCGACATCAATGGTTTGTACCATATCGATAAGCCAGTGAAGTTCGTTCATCGCATCGTGATCATTTGACATATTAACAATATCCAACCTTTAATCGAGAAGATAACCTAGCTTGAAATTCAGCGTCGGTATTGAATCTTCGGTAAACAGTAGCAGCAAGTCGCATTGGATATTGTAATCTTCAATACGATAATTAATTTCCATAGCAAGCGTACGCTGCCACTTTTCAGAACTAGCATGTATAAGGTCGTTAACTGTACAGTGGCGGCCTAATACAATAGGGTGGCTTTGGCTAAACTTCATATCAAGTTGTTCAGATATACCACTTAAAAATGCACCAATGAGCACATTGCCGGTATCCATTAGTACTTCAACTTCGGTGTGAGTTTCTTCTTCACCGTTAATCTTCATCAGTTTTGCCATATCTTCAAAACTCGAATCATGAAACAGTAATAATGCTTCGCCAGCAACACCTGCCCCAATAAATCCCTGGCAAAGAGCTGATATCGATGAAGAGTCTTCAGTTGCCTTTAATGCCATTGTCAACTCACTGACTTCAAGCACGTTAACGTTTGGAATAGGTAGCACTACGAAAACATCAAGCAATTTTGACAATAAATCGGCTGCGCGCCCCATGGCAACGTTAGCAATTTCTTGGCAAGCATCACGTAGGTCGACTTTAACCATCGGCTGGATATCTGCTTCAGCACCCTGAGTAAGGGTGAGTATGCCGTATTCTTGTAAAATATTGCTGATAGCATCAGCGCTAACGGGTTTTTGGATAAAATCTAATGCACCTAAGGCTTTAACGCGCTCGTGGGCTTTTATTTGAATGTCACCGGAAACCACAATGATTAATGCAGGTAAGTCCTGCTGTTGAACGATTTGTAATACTTCATAGCCGTCCATTACTGGCATATTCAGATCAAGGAAAACGATTTCGCCTTTTCCTGCGCGAATAGCTTCAATGCCTTCGGCGCCATTATTGGCAAAAGTCACTTCCACATCCCAGTCTTTTGGGAGTGTACGTGCCATCTGTTTTCTTGCTAATGCAGAGTCATCGCATATTAGTACAGGAATGGTCATGTTGACTTGTTGTCCTTATTTTGCCTTGATGATGCAAGTATTTATTATCACGTGGGCAGCAATACAATCTGGGTGTTTATTTATTATATAAGACGTTTTACTACTTTATCTTTTATTCTAGGATACTCGTCAACAAGATGCGAAATTATTAATATTTTCATGCATACATTTAACAAGATAATTATGTATATCATGCAGTTTTTGACCAATTCTACTTAAAAATGCTGTAAAAAAAGTGAATGGTTTATTTATTGTATGTGCAGACTGTCGACTTATTGACCTTAGCCAATAAGTCGACATGTTATATCTATTCGCTATATACAACAAACATGTTAACCTAAAATCTGGACTGACCAGTAAGGAAATGTTTCATGGAAAAGGATTTAGTGACTTTCGAGATAAGACAACAGATTGCTTATGTTTGCCTTAATCGTCCCGAAAAAATGAATGCATTAAATTTTGATATGTTTGTCGCTATCGATAACACTATTAAGCGTATTGCTAAAGACCGTAGCATTAAAGCTGTTATCTTATCGGGCGCGCAAGGTAATTTCAGCTCAGGTTTAGATGTTAAAAGTTTGTCTAAAAAACCGTCGAATGCTGTTTCCCTATTGTTTAAATGGTTGCCTGGTAATGCAAATTTAGCTCAACGCGTATCGATTGGTTGGCAGAGACTACCCGTACCTGTGATTGCAGTTATTCAAGGTTGTTGTTTTGGCGGTGGGACCCAAATTGTATTAGGTGCAGATATGCGTATTGCAGAGCCTTCGGCAAAGTTTTCTATTATGGAAGCTAAGTGGGGATTGGTGCCTGATATGGCAGGGCTTGCCAGTTTAAGGCACATTATGGCTAAAGATAAAGCGCTACAGTTAACCTATAGTGCACAGATACTCACGGCAGATGATGCTTTAAAATATGGATTAGTGTCAGAGGTGACTGAGGATGCTATGGCAAGGGCTGAAGCTTTAGCTGCACAATTTATGCAAACATCACCCGATGCCATAGCGGCAATTAAACACAGTATTAATCGTAGCTGGGGCGCATCGGTTAGGCAGCTATTAAGTCGTGAGTCGTTAAGTCAGATACGTCTTTTAATCGGAAAAAACCGTGTTATCGCTGCAATTCGTCAAACTAAAAATCCTGAGAAATCTTATCAACCTCGTCAACCATGGTGGTAGAAGCGGCTCCACTCACCATTATTTGCCACAAGCGTTATCGGCCGATAACGCTTCTTGAAAATCCTTCAATTCGTTCAAGTGCTTCTTGCCAACCACTCGAGTTAGCTAAAGTTAAGTCTAATTGATACTGGCGATAGTATTTAATGGGTTTGACTTGGTTGTATTGCTTGCGCGCAGGTGCATTCGCTTGTGCTAGGGGGTGGGAGTCAGGTGAAACTAAATCTAACACTGGAATAGACATCATCACCAATTGTTCGGCTATTTGTTTACGTTGACTCGACTCTTCTATTAAGTCTTCATACTCTCGGTAGGGGTTTACTAAAATTAGCAGCTCAGGGCTTGGTATTTTTTTTTCAAAAAGTAAGTGAGTAACCATGCCTGCACTGTCATCAAAAGCGATGATGATTTTTGCGCCTGGGTATGGCTGGCCAATCGCGGTTAATTGATTTAATGCTTCAGTGAGGTTAGCTTGCTGAAAATTACGTAATTCGAGGAGTTGTGCTGAGTTATATTTAGGTACGGCTTGTTGTGCGGGTAGGCTGAGTTGCGCGTCACCGGCTTTTTTTATTTGTTCACTTTCTGTGGTGAAATTAGGTCTATATAACCCTCTCGGTGGAGTTAAACTGATGGTAGCCCAGCCCTTAGCATTGAGTTTATGGCGTAAAAAACCCACCAGTCCCATGCTTTCTGCCTGGCTGTCTGACGGCCCTATGATGATAGCTAAGCCAAATTGCTGTTTACCACTCCAGGGTCTGACTAATACATCTATTTCTTTTGCTTCTACGGTGATTTTTTTTATTTCAGCGGCGGGAGTTGGGGCAAATGAAGGTTGCGCTAAAACAGCTGTGGACATTAACAACACGCTTAACAATAAATAATACCAAGTACGTAATGAGCTCAAATTAACCTCTTCTTATTTATGTTATAAACCAGCTAGGGTACAAACTTGTCATACCAATAATAGCTTAATGGATTTAAAAAAGAAGCACATGCCTTTTAACGGGGCATGTGCTTCTTTTCTATGCCTATTCAAATAGATTTATTTAAATAGGTGTTAGGTGTGTTTACACGTGGCTCACTAATACCATGCGTATTGCATCAAGTTGCAGCTGGCTATCATCAATATATTCATTCAACTCTGCTATTTGGTTACGGATGTAATCCAGTTCAGCATCACGAATATTAGGGTTAACCGCTCTAAGCGCTTCAAGACGGTTTAACTCGCCACCAAGCTGATGACTCATTTTATCTTTAGCGTTGAGTACTAATTCAGATAACACCGCTTTTGCATGGCCTTCACCGTGGGCAAACAAAGGGTGCAATATTGGCTGGGAAGCATTAACAAGCTTGCTGGCAATATGACGATTAACAGCACTAAGTTGTTTATCAAAGCTTTTATAATCGACTTTGTCCGACATATTGTTGCCACTCTTATCCAGTAAAATGCGGATAGGAGTAGGTGGCATATAACGGTATAACTGAGTCGATTTTGGTGCCGAAGCATCGGCCATATAAATCAGTTCTAGAAATAAGGTTCCAGCAGGCAAAGCTTTGTTTTTTAATACCGCAACACTGGTTGTGCCTGTTTCTGAACCGGTAATTAAATCTAAACCCGTTTGTACGATAGGATGTTCCTGCGAGATAAAGGCTATATCATCGCGTGACAATGCGGTTTCACGATCGAACGTCACAGTGACACCATCTTCAGGTAAACCTGGATAAGTTGGATATAACATGTGCTCGCTTGGACGCAAGACAATAGTGTTTTCGCCGCAATCTTCTTGATCAACGCCAATAATGTCCCATAGGCGGATGACACTGCCAATAAGGTCGGTACTGCTATCATTGTCCGCTAGGCGTTTAATCAACGCATTAGCGCGCTCACCACCGTGTGAGTTGATTTCTAATAGCTTATCTCGACCTTGTTCCATTGATTTTTTCAGTTGCTGATATTGCTGCTTAGTGTGATTCAGTAGCAGTGTAAGTGCCTCTTCGTCGTCATTGGCCAACACTTGAGTTAACTCTTCAGCAAACTGATTAAATAATACATGTCCACTTGGGCAGGTGAGTTCAAATGAATTTAATCCATCGTGATACCAACGCATCAAGCGTTCCTGAGCTGTTCCCGCTAAGTAAGGCAAATGAATTTGAATGTCATTCTTCTGCCCAATACGATCTAAACGGCCAATGCGTTGCTCGAGTAAATCTGGGTTAAGCGGTAAATCAAATAACACTAAATGACTGGCAAATTGGAAGTTGCGTCCTTCAGATCCGATTTCAGAACAAATAAGCGCCTGAGCACCGCCGTCTTCCTGGGCAAAGTAAGCACCGGCTTTATCGCGCTCAATAATTGACATACCTTCATGGAATACTGTTGCCTGAATGCCTTCACGGGTACGTAGGGCTTCTTCAAGGCTTAATGCCGTTTCAGCTAAGCTGGCAATAATCAGTACTTTTTTACTGCGATGACTTTTGAGAAAATCAATTAACCAGTCAACACGTGGGTCAAACTTCCACCATGAGCTGTCGTTTTCAAAGGCTTGATACAGTTTTTCAGGGCTTAACGCCTGCAATGCCTTGGCTTCAGGTGTTTTAGCGCCGCCCATCATGTCATTCACGCGCTGAGCAGTAACATATTGTTCCGGCATTGTTTGCGGATAAGGATTAAAATGACGCTGTGGGAAGCCTTTTACTGAGGCGCGGCTGTTACGGTACAGTACGCGGCCAGTGCCATGACGGTCTAATAATTCTTGTAACAACTCGTCACGGGCTTCTTGTTGTTGTGTTTCATCAACACCAGTTGCTTGAATTAATCGAATGTTAGGCTCGATGTCTTTCTCTGACAATAACTCAGTTAAGCTGTTGATTGCATCTTGGCTTAAATTATCATTAGACGCCAAAGCTTGGGCTGCATCGGCAACATCTTTATAGCTGTTTTCTTCGCTTAAGAAAGCGTCGTAATCATAAAAACGATCGGGATCGAGCAGACGTAAACGAGCAAAGTGACTTTGGTGACCCAGTTGATCCGGTGTTGCTGTGAGTAATAAAACCCCAGGTACAACTTCACTGAGTGCTTCAACTATTTTATATGCACGGCTTGGTGCATCTTCTGACCATTCTAAATGGTGAGCTTCATCGACCACCAATAAATCCCAATCGGCATCTAATGCCTGATCAAGACGTTTCTTTTTACGCAATAACTCAAGCGAACAAATCACTAATTGCTCGGTATAAAAAGGGTTATCGTTATCGGCATAGGCTTCAACGCAGCGGTCTTCATCAAATACTGAAAACCTGAGGTTAAAGCGGCGCAACATTTCCACTAACCATTGGTGACGCAAGGTATCTGGTACTATCACCAAAATGCGTTCAGCACGACCGGTTAGTAATTGTTGGTGGATGATTAACCCTGCTTCAATGGTTTTACCTAAGCCGACTTCATCAGCAAGCAATACTCTTGGCGCATAACGGCGACCCACTTCATGGGCAATCCATTGTTGATGTGCAATTAAGCCTACACGTGGACCTTGTAAACCTAATAAATCAGAGGTGGCTAATTTGTGACGTAACAATTGACATTGGTATCGCACGCCAAAACGTTCTAAGCGATCAATTTGACCGGCAAACAAGCGGTCTTGTGGCTTATTAAAACGAATATTATGGCTCAGTAATGTTTCTCTTAAACTGACCTTTTCTTGGGTGTCGCTGTGGATCCCGTGATAAACAATAATTTGATCTTTTTGTTCAATTTCTTCAACGGTTAGTTTCCAGCCGTCACCGCTTTCAATGCAATCGCCAGGATTAAAAATGACCCTTGTTAATGGTGCTTCAGCACGGGAGAACATCCGGTTCTCTCCAGTGGCAGGAAATAATAATGTGACCATCCGGCCTTCAACTTGCACAACTGTGCCTAATCCTAGTTCTGACTCGGTATCACTGATCCAGCGTTGACCTAAAGCAAACGGCATCTTCAACTCTCATGTTTAAAGCGGGAAACAAAAAGGGGGCGTATATTATCTCAAACCCATCCAAATTTAAAATTTTAGCACTTAATTAGACAGATATTTTTAAATTATCCTAAGTTAGCGCTGAAACGAGCATTTTGAAGTGGCTTGGTTATATTGTGCTAGAGTGTAAAACACTGTAATTAAATACCTCATATAAAGGTCTATTCATTTAGATTCCAATGATAGGGTTAGGTTTTTGATGTTAAGCCACTATATTTCAACGCTAGATCAAGGTGTTTCATTTTTAACGCAATTGCAGCAAAGAGACTATTGTAAGTTGGCTGACGGTATGTCGAGCAGTATAGGTGTTCATGCTAGACATATTTTAGATCATTTTATGTCGTTACAGACTTGTCTTGAAACGGGTCTAGTTGATTATGAAAATCGTCGAAGAGGCTCACTGGTTGAAACCTCATTACCCGAGGCATTGAATCAATTTAATAATATAAAGCAGTGGATGCTAGCGCTGACTGAAGCGGATATTAGCCAAGTGGTGCTGGTTCATTCTGATGTTGGTATCAATCAAACTCATATCATTGAAGTAGAGAGTACTTTAGGCAGAGAACTTATGTTTGCCTGTAGTCATGCCATTCATCACTATTCAACCTTAAAACTGATATTCCAGTTAATCGGTGGTAAAACCCATGCTGAATTTGGATTGGCTCCTTCAACTACGAGTTTTAATCGAAAACAATGCGCACATTAAGCTGGTTTATCACTAAAAGCGGGTATGAAGTCTTTTTTAATCCTCAGTTTAAGAATTGGCTAGACGATGGCTGTTTGCTTAGGTGTTTACTTCACTAAGTTCGAGGTCATTATGCCTGAGATGTATGAACATTATGTTGTAGATAAGCCTCAGCCCCTTGCCCAAGATACAGTTTTAGTAAGCGTTCTGGTGCGTGAGGCAAGTCTACACTAAGCAATAACCCCGGTGTTTCGGCAAAGTTGGGGTCGATGCCCACACAGTAAAACTTAGCACCCAATTGGTGATATAGCTTTACCAATACCGGCAACCCTTTACCGTCAGGTTCAATTTGCTTGACCAATAACTCTAAAATTTCGATATCGGCAGGGTAGCTGGCTAAATACTGCTTAATATCATTTGGCACATCAACATCGAACTGTTTTTTGGGCTTAACATCAGAAGATGAGGTCACCAGAAATTGTTCAATTAACCGCACACTGATAGGCGTATATTGCTTACTTAAAGACACTGTGCCGTATAAGGTGCGATATTGTGGGAACTTGCACACAAACGCGCCAATGCCCTTAAACAATAATAGTAAACCATGAAAGCTACGCTGATGACTGGCAACTACAAATGATCGACCCATTTCAAGACAGGGCTGTTGTTGATTGATAAATTCAGCGCTAAAGTCAAACATACGGTTTAAATACAGTTGAGATACACCGCCCTGTGCGAGTAAATTATCGGTTTGCCCCATGCGATATGCACCCGTAATTGCCTGATTTTGAGTGTCGTAGACAAATAAATGAGTATAAGTGTCATCGAATGCGTCACCGTCCTGGGGTAAGCCACTGCCTTCATCAAACTGTCTGAAGTTTTCCTCCCGTAAGCGACGAATGTCTTCAATGACAGCTGGGCATTGGGTGCGAGATGCGTAGTACACTTTAAAATACTTATACTGGAGTAAGCACTGATCTTGCGGAAGTTGGCTTATTTCGTTGTCTAGATTGTGCGGTAATTGCGAGGCTGCAAGAGGCAACATTTCAGGTGCCTTGCATACCGGCCATTGGTGTTGGTACTCAGGGGCATGCAAGTATGTCAGTAAACGGGCAATATCAGTCGTCATTTGGGTTTTCTCAGGTAAAGATGGCAATAATGTGGCTTGGCCAAAAGTGACCTCAACGGTTTTTCCTTTGCTGTTTAGCATTTCTCTGATCAGTAATAACATTCTAAAACGAAAGTATATCTTGCCCATGAAATAGAAAAAATCGCTGTTTTTTCCTGAAATAAAACAGGGTATTAAAGGTGCTTGGGTGAAAGAGGTCAGTGCGCCCACTATTCGATGCCATTGGTGATCTGTCACCTGACCATCACGACCGGGATAACTGACCCGTCCTGCTGGAAACAGCACTAATAAGCCGCCCTGGGCCAAGTGGTCTTTGCAGGCTCTTAGCGATTTAGCATTGCCTTTCGCACCTGGAACAAGTGGGTTGGTAAAAATAAAGAAGTCGGCTAATTCTGGAATGATTTTCAATGCTTGATTAGCGAGTATTTTGACATCACCCCGCACTGAAGATAATAAAAAAGCCAAAATAACGCCTTCAATTCCGCCATAGGGGTGATTCGCCACCACAATAGCGGCTCCCTTTTGTGGGATAAGCTGAGGTAAATTGGTTTGGCTTTTTACTGTTAACTCAAATACATCAACAAAGTGCGTTGCAAAGGCTTTTTTCTCTAGTCCTTTCAATCCCGAATCTTGATAAACACGATTTAATTGGCTAATGCCTAAAAGGTAATCGACTAGGGTTATCAATAATTTTGAAAAAAAACTACGAGGCTTTTTCGGTAACAGATTGTTAAGACTCAACTGCGGCATATTTTGGTTAAACCCTGTAACAAGATTAATTGAGCATCAAGCAGTGTTTTATGCTGCTGTAGTTGGCGGGTACCTCTTGCGCAACTAGGTCCGTATTTAAGCTAACGGATTACAACACTGGATTGATTTAAGTTATTTACTATAAAGATATGTTTGAATAACATCGAGTTATTGTTAAAAAAATTGAGCCATCGTTTGAAATAGAGACATTTCTTTGACAACCCTCTTTTTTGAGATCTTCACTTTTAGGTGTAAACCAATATGCAGCTTTCTCATGTATTTACCTTCATCAGCATGATTATCATCGCTGCAAACGTCTGTCTTTATTCTGAGCGCACACTGGTCAAAAAACTGCACAATTGCAGCTTAAAATAAATGAAGGTTGGCAATGTCCTTGGTGTAACAGATAAGTTTAACTTTAATGTTATTAAGCAAATCACTAATAAGACCTGTGAAAGTTGCTAATAATTTCAATAACTATTCATAAAGGTGAATATCGGGCTCGTCATTAACAATCATCGGATGTCATACTTTATAGATTCACCCAGTTCAGAGACTCGAACCATATAAATATTATCAGCGAGTTAACTTAACAAGGCTAAACGACCCATAGTGCTAGCTTTATTATGTAGTTATATATCAATTTCTTATAGTTTTTTATTCGTTTTTTGACTTCGCTTGGCACTGTGGGGTAATACCCTGATAAGCCAGTAATGAGTGCCGCTAACAGATGTCATAAAAAACCGATTTAGATTTATTCATGTGATTGAGATTATGTTCCTGATAATATGGCCTTTGTCTTATTTATTGCGCGCATTAACCTAATATTATGATGCGCCGACACTTGTGCTACCGCAAAGGGTGCGCTGTCACCAAAGGTACGGAATGAAACCAACAGAGCCTGATTTACAGCTAAAATCACCTATTCAACGTAATTATAATCGCGCGGTTTTTTACACTTATATTGGTGTGATTGTCATGTCACTTATTTCTGCGGCCATTTTTTATGAACGCCAGAAAGAGGTGCAAATTGAACAGCGTGAAGATCAAGTTGCACGGCATGTGTTGCAAATCGATTTATTATTAGAGTCCAGTATTCGTGCGGTAAAAAGCTTACGAGATGTGGCGGTTGATCATCTCCGCCTAGGCGAGCAAGTGCGCAAAGATCGCTTACCTCAATATGAAAAATTCAATGCCGATGGACAGTTTTTTAGTTTAGAACCTAACTATGTTAAAAGTGGTGAACCCTTTACCAATATGGGACGCATCACAGGCATGGGCTCGCTTGATGGTCGCAGTGAAAAGTTTTATCAAGAATTAGAAATGCTGTTTGAGCTATCGCTATCATTTCCCGTCGCTAAAGAAGCGGCACCAAAAGCTTCGTCTATTTATTATGTATCTAAGCGAAAAATGATGTCGTACTTTCCTTGGAGCAGTTCTGATCAACGCTTCAGGGAAGAGCAGCTTAATAAGCAGCAATTTCAATTAGCCACACCAGAATTAAATCCACAACGAAATGCTTTTTGGAGTCCGGCATATGTTGATGGTGTCCAGGAAGGCTTACTAACCACCTTAGGGTTACCGGTTTATCTTGAAGATGAGTTTATCGGCACGATTAACCTCGACATGACCTTAGCTTCATTGGCGAAACAAATACGTACTTATTTTAAAATGCCTGGTACGGTTATTTTATTAGATCAACAAAATAATATTTTGTCCCATAGCGATTTTGACTCCAATGAAATGAATCGTGTGTACCATATCAGCCAACGTATTCCGGCAGAATTACATTCGTTATCTGAATCTGAATTGTTTGACGCCCATGAAGGCATATTACGTAATAATCATTATATTCATTCTGTTGCATTGCATAATGCGCCGTGGCGATTATTGTATATTCAAGAGGAAGGCGCGCTTTTTCAAGATTCATGGGAAAAGTTACAACTGACTTTTATCCTGGTTGTGTTAGCGCTTTCGGTGCTGGTGACCATTGTGCATTGGCAAACCCGCCGTGCGTTCGTTAGCCCTGCATCAAAGTTACTGACCCATTTAGAGGCGTGTTCCCAGTCACCGATACAGCCTCCAGAAGTCATCAGTCCAGGGTGGGAGCCGTGGTTTTTACTGGTCAGTCGTATTTTTGAAGAAAACAAACAATACACGCGCCATCTTGCTGAGCAAAATAAACGTCTCGATAACTTAGTCGCCAGCCGTACTCAGCGTTTACGTGATACCACTGAGCGCCGTGAACGTGAATTTGCCTTATTAAGGTCGCTTATTGATTCATTGCCAGAAGCCATTGTCTTTAAAGATAAAGAAGGTAAGTATCTTGGCTGTAACAAGTCAGCCGAGCGTATGTTAGGTGTGAATGAAAGTGATATTATTGGCTTAACTACCTGTGATTTTACTAGCCCTGAACAAGGTAAGCGCATTTTAGCCGAAGATAAAAAAATCTTAGACGACAAAAAACCACTGCAATATAAAGAGCGAATTGAAATAGCCGGAAAACCGGTACTATTGAATGCCTTTAAACTGCCATTTTATAATCGCCGCAATGAATTGCTGGGTCTGATTTCTATTTGGCGAGACATTACCCGCGAGTATGAATCAGCAGAGCAATTACGCTTATCAGAAGAGCGTTATCACATGGCAATGGATGCGGTTGAAGATGGTTTGTGGGATTGGTATATCGACTCAGAACAAATTATTTGTAACCCAGCATTTTATTCTATGTTGGGTTATGAACCCAATGAGTTCCCTGCTTTATTATCATCCATTGACGGATTGACTCATCCAGATGACCGTGACCGTGTGCAGGAATATCGTAGCCAATACTTACTTGATCCTACCGATGCCTATGAAATTGAATTTAGGATGAAAGGTAAGCTGGGTGAATACCATTGGTTGTTATCACGTGGTCGTGCGGTAGAGTTTTTGGAGTCAGGCCAAACTAAACGTATGCTTGGTACTCATAAAGATATTACCCGTCAAAAAAGTAATGAAGTGGCCTTGCTGGAAGCTAAGCAAGACGCTGAATTAGCTAACATGTATAAAAGTGAATTTTTGGCTAATATGAGCCATGAAATTCGCACCCCAATGAACGCGATTATTGGTATGTTACAGCTAGCACAACGTACTAGCCTGACCATACAGCAAGAAGATTATCTCAGTAAAGCGGGCTTCTCGGCTCAATCTTTGTTACGAATTATCAATGATATTCTCGATTTTTCTAAAATCGAAGCCGGTAAGTTAGAGCTAGAGCGAGTCGCGTTTCCGTTAGACAAGGTACTGGATCATGTGCTGGATATGAATGCCATTAAAGCACAAGAAAAAGGCGTTGAATTATTACTCTATGCACCTGTTACCGCTGGACTTATTCTAAATGGAGATCCACTGCGTCTGGGGCAGATATTAGTTAACTTATTATCAAATGCGGTTAAATTTACCCAAAATGGTGAAATTGAGCTGGGCTGTGAAGATGTTGGCGAGCGTGATCATCGCATTACCTTGAAGTTCTGGGTTCGAGACACTGGTATAGGCATTAGTAAAGAACAGCAATCAAAACTATTTGATGCATTTGCCCAGGCCGATGGTTCAACTACCCGAAAATACGGTGGCACCGGATTAGGTTTGTCGATCAGCAAACACCTTGTTTCTATGATGGGCGGTACTATGCAGGTATCGTCAGAAGTGGATCAAGGCAGTATTTTTAGCTTTACAATTAGTTTTGAAATTGCTGAAGAAAACATCGTCGAGCCGTTAATAGTACCTGAACAGTTGAATAATTTAACCACATTAGTAGTCGATGATAACCCCAGCGCATTACAAATTTACTCAGCATTAATGAAAGACTTCAGCTTTGGTGTTCGCACCGCTTCAAGTGGACAGCAAGCATTAGATTGTTTGGCTAGACAACCCGTGGATCTGATTTTATTGGATTGGATGATGCCTGAAATGGGCGGGTTGGAAGTACTAACTAAAGTTGATGAAATGGTGGCAGATGGTCGCTTAGCAAAACGTCCGGTGATCATATTGATGACAGCCTACAGTGCAGAACCTCTAACCAAGGATGTTGCCGATAGAAATGTACATGCCATTTTACAAAAGCCCTTTAAGGCATCAGTCTTGTTTGATGAAATTATTGGGGCGTTTGCCAAAGAACCAAAACTCAATGTACAGTCTGTTCCCAAAGAAGATATTCAAGAACAACAATCAGGATTAGTGTTGTTAGTTGAGGATAACTTTATTAACCAGCAAGTGGCATCAGAATTATTAAAAAGTGCTGGTTATGAAGTGGTGATGGCTGACAATGGCCAAATAGCATTAGATTTAATTGATACCCGAGCATTTGACGCCGTATTAATGGATATTCAAATGCCCGTTATGGATGGTTTAACCGCTTCAAAAGAGCTGCGTAAACGTTACAGTCCGGAACAATTACCGATTATTGCAATGACGGCACATGCGATGTCGGGTGACCGTGAAAAAAGCTTAGCGGCTGGCATGAATGCCCATATTACCAAACCAATCGTATTGAATGAGTTATTCGATACCTTATCTCACTGGATTGAATATAAGAATAATAACAATAAGATGTGATCTGGCGTGTATTGAGTAGCAACGGATTGCATGTTTTTTTAAAGGATTTTTACAAGGAATTTGACATGAATCGACGCCATCTTTCATTGGCGATAATGCTTGCCATCAGCCCTACATTATCGCTAACAACTTTATCTAGTCCAGCATTGGCTGCGACGGCCGAAACAGTCATTAAGCAAAGCCAAGTAGCTCAAGGTTTTGTTAATTTTTATTACGATAGCACCGACGGTCAGTTGTATTTACAAGCCAACAAGTTAAATCAGCCTTTTTTACTATTAACTAGTTTGCCCCATGGGGTTGGTTCAAACGACATTGGTTTGGATAGAGGCCAGCTAGGGCGCACTCGTATGGTGCAGTTTGAGCAGCATGGTCCCTATATTGTATTAAAACAATTGAATACTTACTTTCGAGCCAGTAGCGATAATGTCGCCGAGCAGCAGTCTGTCAAACAGGCCTTTGCTGAATCTATTTTGTGGCGTGGAAAATTACTGCCAGGCAAAAAAGCGTTAGTGTCGATTAATGATCTAGTCATTAACGACTTACACGGCGTATCGGATGTATTGGCCGACACAGAACAAGGTGCTTATACCCTTGATAGCCAGTTGTCGGTGATCATGCCTGATAATATAAAATCCTTTGCACAAAATGCCGATGTTGACGTCAACCTGACTTTTAAAGCTCAACAAGCTGGCGAGCAAGTTGCCGAGGTTACCCCCGATGGTAAGTTTATGTCGGTGCGGATGCGTTACTCATTTATTCAGCTGCCCGAAGCGGGTTACCAAGCCCGCGCATATCATCCTATGAGTGGTTATTTATCTGACGAGTATGCAGATTACTCCGTTAAGGTAGATGAGCCGTTGGTGCAGCGCTACTTATTACGTCACCGCCTTGAGAAAGTGACACCGGGCGATGCCCCAAGTGAAGTCATTAAACCTATTATCTATTATCTCGACCCCGGTGTGCCTGAACCGATTAGAACTGCATTGTTAGAGGGTGCGCGCTGGTGGGAAGAAGCCTTTAATGAAGCTGGTTTTATTAATGGTTTTAAAGTGGCGATGCTACCAGAGGGCGCGGATCCACAAGATGTGCGTTATAACATGATCCAATGGGTGCATCGCGCCACGCGTGGTTGGTCATATGGGGCAGCTGTCACCGATCCGCGTACTGGTGAAATTATTAAGGGTCATGTGACTTTAGGTAGTTTAAGGGTTAAGCAAGATCACCTTATTGCCAGAGGGTTAACCGCCGACTGGCCAGATAGACAAGCTGCTGCAGATGCTGCTATGGCACTTTCTTTAGCGCGAATTCGTCAATTGTCGGCCCATGAAATTGGCCACACATTAGGTTTTGATCATAACTTTGCCGCATCAACGAATGATAATGCGTCGGTGATGGATTATCCCCACCCATATGTGCGTTTAGAAAATAACGCCATCGCGATTGATAACCCGTATTCAGAGGGCATAGGCGAGTGGGATAAATATACCGTCGCGTTTGGTTATGGTGCTGCGGCTAATCAAGAGCAACTGCTTAATCAAGCGTTAACTAAAGGCTATCGGTATATTGGCGAAGCAGACTCTCGTGGAAACGGTGCAAGCCATATTTATGCAAGTCTATGGGATAACGGCAATGATGCTATTGCTGAATTGTCTCGCTTAGAAGCCGTGCGTCGCCATGCTATTACCCAGTTTAATGGCGAGGCGTTACTTAAAGATGAGCCTAAAGGTGAGTTGGCAGATGTGTTTGTGCCTATGTATTTATTAACCCGTTATCAGATAGAAGCGGCGGCTAAATGGATTGGCGGCACTGATTATAACTACCAGCAATTAGGCTCAGGGCTGCGCTGGTTTTTTGCGGCGCCAGCAAAGCAACATGCTGCGCTGGATGCATTAGTAGCAGGCTTATCGCCCCAAAGTTTAGCTATACCTGATAATGTACTGCACGCTTTAGTACCCAAAGCTGGAAATTATCGTAAAACCCGTGAAAGCTTTAATGGCAATATGGGTGTTGTGAGCGATCCATTAGGGATGGCAGAAGTCATGAGTCGACATATTGTGGCGCAGTTATTATCACCAGAGCGACTAAATCGTGTTAACCAAGCTTATATGCAAGATACTGAACAGCTCTCTGTGGTAGATATATTAGATAAGCTGATAGGGGCAACCGTATATCAAGAGTTGTCACGGGAAACACAGTTAGGCATTAATATGCGGGTCAATGCCGTTGTGGTTGAAGGCATGTTAGCTGCATATCATCACCAAGATACTGCCAGTGAAGTTAAAGCCCAGTTATTCGCTAAACTCGGCTTTACCGTGAAGCAATTAAAGCGCCGTAGTACCCGTGCAAGTGAGTATCAAGCAGCGCATTTCGATTGGCTATATCAAGGTATTGAGAAAAGCCTGCAAACACCGGAATACAAATTAATTGCTAAGCCACTTATTATGCCGCCTGGCTCACCTATCTAACCTTCCTGTTAGCTTAGTTGCTTAACGTAAAAGCCCTGAAGATATCTTCAGGGCTTTTTTATGTGGTCAGTTCCTTGGGGTTTTTAGGGTAAAACAGGTCAGGTTTCTTATCTAAATGTGAAAACTGACGGGTATTCTTATAAGGTAACTTCATAAAACCACTGATCCCATGACCTTGAATTTTATCTGCATTAGCAATAATTCTATCGAGCGAAGCCCTGAATGCAGCTTGTTTGCGTGGATTAAGTAGTCGTAAATAGCTATGGATTTTTAAGTGAGTCGGAAGGGCTTCAAAAATAATACAGCCAGTGTGATGAATTTGGTTGAGCCAGCCTAATTCTGTCATTATTTCTGCGGGAAGTTCGAGGTTTTCTTCTGGATCTTTACCATCTTCAAAATAGGAATGCAGGCGAGATTTATCCTCCAGTAAGGGCACATCACCAACTTCAAAAGGTAATTGCATTTCACCTGTTATTTCAAAGGGCATTTCAGGATTACTACGTTCGATATGCAGTGTGTCTTTGGCATTAAAAAAGCAGGCTTTAAATACCCCAATACGTTTAATGCCCCGCGCCATTGTGACCATGTTGTTCACCGCAAGTGTTAACGCAGTTTTATGACTAGGGTCATAGGTTGCTAAGTTTGAATCAATGTAAACCCCCGTTGGCTGCCAGTGTATTGCCAGTCCACCGACGATTGAGTATTGAGCCAAACGCCCGACAGCCGCAATAAATCCTTTTTCAGTATCTGCCATGCCAACCATAAAATTTCGATAGTATTTATCGACCTGCACATCGTCAATATCTGCAATGTGTTCATGGCTATTATGTTCTTTTAAAAATGATTTACGCGAGCTATAGCTGACGGTTTCAATTACTCTTGGGCGTGGTTGAAGCCAAACCGGAATTTCAGATTTAGTTGGCAGATATGGAATATTGGGTAAGTGCATACGATGGTTGTGACGCATACTTTTTAAAAAGTAATCGCCAGCACGGGCTCTCATCACAGGATCGTTGCTTAACATGCCGTCTAAGGTTTTCGCTAGCTCAATCGGCAGACCAATACTTGTGGCGGGGATAACTTTAGTGCCAAAGCGACTGCTTTGCCCTGAAGCAAGTGCATATAAGGTGCCCGCCACACCTTGTTCATCAAATCGTGCTGAAGAAAGCGCGCCACTGAGCTGATCTTCGCCGATAAAGTAGACATCACCCATGCGGGCATTTGTCTGGTGCTGATCGCTAGACATTAGCGACATCACATTATCATCCACAGGACGATTAAATTCATCGCGCTGTGCAAATACAGCCGAGCCCCAATCAATTAGCGACAGGTTATCACTTTCAATGTCATACACTAAATTCGATGGTTTAATATCACCGTGGACAAAGGGTTTGCCTTTTCGTAGATAATACAAAATATTGGCAAGTTGGCGGGCTATGCTGACTATCATTGATGCTGGCAATGCCCCCATGCGTAGGCAAATTTTATCTAAATCTTCTCCTTTAGCGCGCTCCATCACTAAAATACCTTGCTTGCCTACGCGTTCAAACTTGATTGCGGCGGGCACATTAGGATGTTTCACTAGGCTAAGCATATAGGCTTCTTCTTCGAGCCTGTCTTGAATATTTTGCGGTAACGTCAGACGGGAAAATTTAAACACGTGTGAATCACCCACACTGTTTATTCCTGCAAACACAAAGCCATAAGCACCTTTACCAATAAATTCTATTGTTGAGTAGCCAAGCTTAATCAGCTGCTGCTTACATAATCTGACCCAGGCTTTATGTTTGCGGGCATCATTCGCCTTAAGCAAATAAATAGATTGCTCTTCATTAATATAAAAGTGTTGTAGTTGTGGCGTTTGCAAATGATATCCCCTTAAAACTGCTTAGGTTATTTAAGCCTTATCTCAGCCTGACTTCAAGCGCTTCCTAACTAATTTTATCGGTTAAGTAAACCTTGACCTGTATCAACTTACTTTTGCCCTTGAGTCGGTAAGATTAACAGAGATTTAGCAATCGCTTTTATAGGGAACACGTTATGCAAAATATAAAAAAAGCGGATTTAATTCAACTGTTTGACTTTCCTCGACTGCGAATACTGCAATCTATGGAAGTAACACATTGTCCCCATGCGGTATTTTTCAATGCAGCGGACGAGCAATGTATCACTTGTCATCAAGGGGAAGAGTGTGTCTGGATTAATCATAATGATGAGATGGTTGCGATGGAGCAAAAATCTGTCGATGATTTAAAACAACAATTACTGGTCGCAGTTGATTTTGTCGATTCAAGTTTGTCCCCACACCATTTATCTCGCCGTAACTGTCAATGTGAGAATTGCGTGTGGTTGCGCAAAGTTCAATTAGTTCTTAAGGGGGATTTATCTAACGAATAGTAGCTGGATTGCAGTTGCTTCTGTTGATTCAAGCTTATACAGTGGGCTGCAGTTAAATTCGTTGGAGATATTTAAAATGGAACCTCAATTTTGGCATGAAAAATGGCAGATGCAACAGATAGGTTTTCACCAACCACAAGTGAATCCGTTATTGATTCGTTTTTGGTCTGAGTTGAATTTAGTGCCCATGAGTAAAATTTTTGTGCCGCTATGTGGTAAATCTTTAGACATGTGCTATTTAGCTGAATTGGGTCATCAAGTGCAGGGGAGTGAGTTAAGCCAAACGGCTATTGAACAATTTTTTAATGACAACCAACTCCCATTTCAAGTTCAGCAGCATACCCAACATCAATTTTATGCAGCCGATCAAATTCAGTTAATTCAAGGTGATATTTTTGCTTTAGACCCAAGTGTTACGGCAGATATTGGCGGCTTTTATGATCGAGCGGCGCTAATTGCTTGGCCAGAAGAGATGCGTCAGCAGTATGCACAAACACTTGCTAAGCTGATTCCCGTAGATATATCCGGGTTATTAATTACACTAGACTATCCTCAAGACACGCTTAAAGGTCCGCCATTTGCAGTGAGTCCTGACTGGATTGAACAATATTTATCGCCGTATTTTGAGGTGACCTTACTTGCTTGTGAAGATGTGCTTGCTGATAACCCAAGATTTGTGAATAAACAGGTCCCTTGGTTAAACGAAGCTGCATATAAGTTAACCCGCAAAAAAGTGATATAGGGTTTACAACTAGCTTAAATAAAAAGGCGACCATAAGGTCGCCTTAATGTTAACGCCTAATTAGATTAGAAGTCGTAACGTACGCCTACAGTGAATACGTTATCATCTTTTAGATCAGTTTTAACGTTAGTTTCAGTGTAGTCACCTTCATACATAGCATAATGTGCGAATAATAACGTCGATTTGGCTACACGATAATCAGCACCCACTGTGATATTTTGTACATTGATATCATCAGCACCTGCTTGACCTAAGGCTTTGTAGTACTTACCAAAACCAGCTTCATCTTGACCATATTCTACTTTTAAGTTAACACCATTTAAGTTGTAAACCGCGTTGACAAAATATGTGTTACCGTCAATGTTGCTGTCAGTTACGCTTTCAGAGTTTTGGAATAAACCGCCCACTTTGAAATCGCCAAACTTAACTTGACCTACAGCACGGTAAGCATCAACGCCACCAATAGCTTTGTTATAAGCGCCAGCGACATAGTAATTTTGCTTAGACAAGCCTTTATCACCTAAGGTGGCACTTAATGCATACTGAGCGTCATCAGAAGCTTGGTTATCTTCCATTAAATAGGTTGCATTAAGGGTGATGAGGTCTGCAATAACTGGAGAGTAGTACCATATACCATCAGCGCTACGAGTTTGGCCGCTGACGATACGGTCAATATCAGCGTTGGAGTTGCCAAATAAATCAACACCACCTTCAGATTGTTTAAATACTGTGTCGTTACGACCCACTAAAACAGAACCCGCTGAAGTTTTGATACCTAAAAATGTATTACGGGCTTTGAACGTGTCTCCTGAATTAGAAGTATTTTCAACTTGAAATTCCATTTGGTATAGCACTTCTACGCCGTCAGAAATTTTCTCGTTACCTTTCACGCCAACATTAGAAAAGTTATTCTCTAAATAAGTGCCGCTTTCACCTAAAGTTACGCCATTAGTACCACTTTGTAAGGTTGAGCCTGCATCTGAGTTAGTAAGCGATAAATCTAAACGACCGTAAAAATCAGGGCCATCAGCAAGTGCACTAAATGATGTAATAGCTAAAATAGACGCAACTGATGCAGATAGTAAGGTTTTTTTCATCTTTCATACTCCCAGAACTTAACGTTCTATGATTCCATTTTAAGAATGGTTTTAATAGTAATTAATGCCAAAAAGTGGCATGTAACAATCTGATTTGAGATTTTACAGTTTTGCTAAGCTTAGTTTGTGGTAGAGATCAAACTTTTAGACCTTAAGTTATTTTTTTATATCTAAAATTGAACTGAAAAAGTGTTTTATTGTTGTTTTTATATTGTATTAAGTATTTTCATTGTCTCGCTGTTCTTTAAAAAGGATTATCAGCACATCTTCTGAGCGCTTAAGTTGCCTTTGTCGCGATCTATTACTGATAGCAAATTCAATGAGTAACAATGTAGTTTAGCAGTTGTTAAATTAAGTGATGTATTTTTTTAAAGGCAAAAAATGAGTTTGAACTCTTATTTAGCGATTCATGACCGACATTAATGGCATAGCTAAAACTAAAGCATTGAGCTGTAAATATGGACTCGTATCTTAATTTTTTAGGCTATTGTTATTTAAAGTTTTTTATATTTAATTTTTGACTTTTGCAACATCTATGAAGCGACGATATTTAAGCTTGTTCAAATAGTGATTATATAAACCTAGGTCATTTAGCTTTGACGGCGACTAGGCTAAAATAGGCAACTCATTAAGTCAGTCAGAATAAAGGCATGTGATGTTGTCAGAAGCATATATGAATCGATTTGCAGGTATAGGGCGTTTATATGGTCAAGCAGCATTAAATGCTTTTGCTCAAACTCACGTGGTAGTGGTTGGTATTGGCGGTGTGGGAACTTGGGTGGCAGAAGCCTTTGCCAGAAGCGGTATTGGTCAAATTAGCTTAATTGATTTAGATGATATATGCGTGACTAATACTAATCGTCAAATCCATGCTTTAGCTCAAACTGTGGGACAATCGAAAGTAGAAGTGATGGCAAAACGTATTCGAGACATTAATCCAGAATGCCAAGTTAATGAAATTGAAGATTTTATTACCTTAGACAACCTGAGCGAATATTTCCCCCGTGAAAATAATACCTCTAATAGTCAGCAAATTGATTATGTTGTCGATTGTATTGATGCGGTAAAACAAAAAGCGGGATTAATTGCCCACTGTAAACGCAATAAAATTCCAATTGTAACTATTGGTGGTGCGGGTGGACAGACCGATCCTAGTCAAATTCAAGTAACTGATTTAGCAAAAACAGTGCAAGATCCATTATTAGCTAAAGTGCGAGGGATTTTACGTAAAGAATATGGGTTTAGTAAAAATACTGAGCGACGCTTTGCTATTGATGCGGTATTTTCTACTCAGCACCTAGTTTATCCCCAAGCTGATGGCAGTGTATGCGTGACTAAAGCGACTGCCGATGGGAGTATGAGAATGGATTGCGCTTCAGGTTTTGGCGCCGTGACTATGGTTACAGGTACGTTCGGTTTTATGGCTGCCAGTCGTGTGTTAGCTAAAATCTCCGCTAAGGCTTGTGCGAAATAATAGCTGCCAGTCCGCTGATTTTTTAGTTTTATATCAATAGGTTATTCGCTATGGTGTTACTGGTTTGTGTGATTTTACAGTGACTCACTTACTCAACAATTAACGTATTGTCGGCGAACTTTGGCACATTTTCATAAGGGAAGCTGACAATAAACATTGGACCGCCTAATGGTGAAATTGGCTCATATTTGACGTTGCCATGCAGCAAGGTCGCGGCGTTAAATGCTGCGGCTAACCCCAAACCTATCCCTCCTCTGTTTCTGGCAGTAGTAAAGAATGGCTCAAACATGCGTTCGGCTACATCCGCAGGAATACTCAAGCCATTGTTTTGAATTTCAATATTCACTTTGTCATACTCTATTGCCACATTTATCGTAATTTGGCTGTGTTCGACGCCTTTAAATGCGTGTGTATAAGCGTTAGAAATAATATTACTAATAATTTGGTTGAGTAAGTTAATGTTACTAACGATTTCTAACCTTTCATCTATATTTATAGTTATATCAACATGTTGTGGTGAAAACATGATTTGAGTTGAGTCTATAATGTCTTCTAGCTGTTTTTTCAAATTAAACTGAGTATTTTTCTCATAACGTTGCTCTGCTGCTACCGTTTTGAATTTTTGGATTAATGTGCTGGCTCGAGTAATATTATTAACTATTAGTTCGCAACTTTGCTGGTACTCTTCAAGAATACGGTTTATCTCCTCTAAGGTGGCATGCTCGCTATGGATGAGCTTAATTAAATCTTCTACATGAAAGAGTTGAGAGCTTGCCGCAGTTAAACATATACCAATAGGGGTATTTATCTCATGTGCCAATCCGGAAACTAGCCCTCCTAATGCCGCCATTTTTTCCTGTTCGACAAGCACTTGCTGAGCACGTTTTAATATTAGCAATGACTGCTCTAGTTCTTTGGTTTGTTCTTTTACTTGACGAGCCAGTTCATCTT
This sequence comes from Shewanella sp. HL-SH2, assembly GCF_051164935.1. Lineage (NCBI taxonomy): Bacteria > Pseudomonadati > Pseudomonadota > Gammaproteobacteria > Alteromonadales > Shewanellaceae > Shewanella > Shewanella sp. HL-SH2. The sequence continues at coordinate 4,219,190 of NZ_CP195035.1, read as the reverse complement.
TATAGCTTCGCTCAAGTTTAAGTAATCGTTCTCGATCTTCTAGTGCACTTTGCAATGCGGCTTTCGATTCTTGTACATCGGCAAATGATGCCCGTACTTGCTGTTGCATACTATTAATTGCTTTTGCCACCATAGCAAATTCGTCGCGTTTACTTTTATGGTCAAAAACTAAAGGATTAAAAGGTTTATCCAGGCTTATTTGCTCGCAATATTGACTGAGTTTTAGTAGGTGTTGGGTAATGTTTAACCAAACTAAAAATAAAATAAACCCTGCAACTAAAAAGGTTTTTATCGCATTTGATAGTAATATAAGAATGGCTTTATCATAAAGTCTATCGTAAATAATGTTCAAGTCAGCTTGGACGAGTAAAGTGCCTACCTTTATCTGATTTGAATTGGTGTAAATAAGATCAAATTGTTTCTCAATCGTCGATTTCTGCTGATACTTACCCGCCTGCCACTCTTGACCGCTATCATCTTTTATTGAGATATAGGTAATGTCAGGTAATTGGCTTAAACCGTCTAGCTGAGTACTAATTAAGCGCTCATCTATTACCCAAATACTGGCAGCTAATACTTCTAAGTTTACTTTTTCGATACTAGAAAATGCTCTATCTATACGGTTTACATCACTGTTGTAATCGTTAAATAACTGATAAATAGTCGTAAGAAGGGTAATAAGTGAACTAAAAAGCACAATCGATAGCATAAGCTTTCGACCGATAGGGCTAGTGAATAATTGATTGGAAAATTTCAGCATGGTATTTATTTAATTATTTAATTAATCTAAGTGCTTATATAACAAGTTAGTTCAAAATTTACATTATAGCTATATTTAATTCAGTACTTTTCTATTGATTTTTCAAGTGCAACACTATCCCAATTATATTGATGTTTATTAATTTATTGGCTAAAGGTGGCATTAAACTTGCTTTTAAGCATTAGATGTTCAAATTTCTGACACTGAGGCTGTGATGAAAAAAGCGATGATTAAAGCAATTAGCTTGAGTAATGCAAAGCGTACTTTCATGAGTGCGATGTTATGGTTGGTAGTGTTATGCTTGGGGTTATTATTTGCCCCGAAAGAGCTGTTGTCTCAGTTAGCCCTTGCTGAAATTGTGGCACAGTATAACTATCTTATTGGTTTAGCTTTAATCGTGGGGGCTGCATACTTTTTAAGCCAATTGGTGAGCTTTGTTGCTGATGAGTCTATTCAGCATTTACGTCAAAAAAGAACAGTTGAAACTATAGAAGCTAAAGTAAAACTACTTGATCCTGCCGAAAGGGCGTTGTTGAGAGAGTTCTTTTTACAAGGTGCAACTATATTAGCATTGCCCCAAAATGAGTTGGCAGTTAAAAGTTTATTGCATACCAATATTCTGGAAGAGCTAGGTAACCAGCGCCATTATGCGATTCAAGGTCCTACAGCAGAGTATAAAATCTCCATGCCTGCGAGGATTTATTTAAACCGTGACGTGCTACGTTTACCTGCAGGAGAGCCTACACAAGAAGAGTTGACTTATTTATTGAAGACCAGACCTCACTTTATCAGTGGCCTAGTTCAACCCCGTAAACATGCAGCTTAATAGCCTTCATTTTTAGAGACAAAGGTGTCAGAAACTCTGTTTTATAGAAATTTGCGCAATAAGAAAGGGGGCTAAATTAGCCCCTAAAATGGATCAGAATTTATAATTATCGTAAATGACTAAGAATAACGAACAGATATAATATTATAGCAATGATGTTATTCATCATTGCCTGGTGCAGACTTCACAATAAACATCCACATTAAGTAAGATACAATTCCCAAAGTACTAAAAATGACAATCATAGACATTAATCCAATTGGGTTTCCAAACATTAAATCTAACCAAAATGCCATGATATCTATCCTTTTATTTGTGAAGTCCTAGTTATCATAATGCTGAAATAAAATTGCAAAACTGATCTTGATCAATGATTGACTCTATTATTAGGTATACCAGTGTGTAAATGTGATCTTTATGGCGTTTATGTGCTCTAGCTGGTAGAAATTAGCTTCTGCTCACTACAGCGAACTTTTTAAATTAGTGGTGTTTTTTACAGCTTATTTTGAGGAAGCGTTGAGAATTTAGGCAATTGTTCACTTTTGTCAGTAAAGTCAACCCAAAGGACTTGCCATTGTCATAAGCATGGGTATAATTCTGTTCACTTAATTGATACTCATTAAGTGAAGTAATACTAGAGTTTTGCAAAGATATTTTTTTAAGATTTCTTTGCAAAGCTAAATATAGCTTAAAAGGCACTGCCCGAGTGGTGAAATCGGTAGACACGTCGGATTCAAAATCCGATTTCGAAAGAAGTGACGGTTCAAGTCCGTCCTCGGGTACCATTATTTAAAGCCCTGTTCTTAATTGAATGGGGCTTTTTTTATGCTTATTTAGTGATACTTGATACAAGTACGCCCCTTCCTTTAATTTTATTTCTGCTCTTACTGTACTATGAGATTATTACATCTAATTTTTAGAAAAGAATTGATAGCCGTCAAAGTCATTTAATCGAGAGTTCTATTATCTGCATTTTACCGTCAAGACTAACTCTAGAGTCTTAGCTAAGTGGACTTCCCAGCTTTCACTAGACAGTCTGGGAAGTCCAAAGCATATCAAATAGCAGGGTATTAATTCTCTGAAGCAGAACGCATTGTGAGGCAGTTACAACAAACTGCAGCAGAGGGGTTTAATCGTCAGTTTAAAATGGTTGGATCAAGTTTCTGATTTAGCAGGTTTGCTGAAATCGAACAGTTTGATACGACATCTCATGCTGATGTTTCAGATGAATAAATCGAGCGTTACACTAACAAAAAACCAGTTGCCGGAGCAACTGGTTTTTTGTTTTACACGTTAACTTTGTTGATTAGTGCTTACGACGACGGAACGCCGCTAAAGGTAGTAATAACGTTGTTAACCAGCCTAGAGAACCACCATTGTCATTATCTGGCTTTGGTGTTGATTTGACCGAGACTTCACCTAGGTTGCTGTCTAGCTTGCCATCATTAGCCATAACAGTGAAAGCATATGTGGCAACTTCTGTAGTTATAAAGCTAATGTCTTTCGCTGCAGCATCGAAACTTACAGTAGGCCCAGAAGTTTGTACCCAAGTATAAGTTAGCTTATCACCATCAAGATCTTTAGCATTTGAAGAAACATAAGTTGTTAAGCCAACAATCTTATCAGTAGATGTTGGAGCGACAGTAGGCGCATCATTAACATTACTAACTGTTAGTGAAACAGCAGTTGGTGTAATTACATTTCCTGCTGCATCCTCAGCGGTATAAGAAAGAGTATCTTTGCCGAAGAAGTTTGCTTTTGGAGTGTAAGTTAATTCACCTGTTTCTGAAATCACAGCAGTACCATTTGCTGGTTGCTTAGAAATCATTACATTTGTTAGTGCGCCAGATGGCATTACATCAATTACACTTTGTGCTTTTGCTGTCATACCAGAACCTGATACTTGAACTCGAGCCACTTTTTGATCGGCTTTAGTATCATTAAGAAGCACATTCATTGATGCAGAACTGTCTTCAACAATTTCTAGTGCATCAGCTTGGCCAAAGTTAAACTCAGTAGTTTTTACTTTATAAGCTAACTCGACACTACCTGCTGCTGCTGCAGAAATTTCTACGTAATCATTTGCTGCTACCGTTCCACCAGTACCATTGAAGTGGTAAGTTGTACCAATAGCGCCGCCGATATTTTCCGCACCAATTGTTAATGCAGCAGGAATAGTAGGTACTTTGAAGTAATTAAATGTTACTTCTTCTGTATCACCTGCCTTGAACCATACGCTGAAGCTATATTGATCACCTGAAGAATCAGCATAGATTTGTGCGTCATTCCACTCAACAACAATATACTTGGTGGCACCCGCTGTTAGTACGTCAATTGATACAGTACCGCCACCTGAGTCACCTGTACCATCTGTCAAATCAAAGTCTGCCCAGAAAGGTGCAACGATATTGTTAGGGGTACCCGCATCTGGTAGCTGCTTGTTGGTTGCTGTACCAGCTGTAGTGCTGCTACCTGGGATAACAATACCATTATCTGACATAGTTATCTTAGTGTAAGTTTGACCATTGTACTTATAAGCTGGAACATCAAATACAAAATTAACTTCATCACAACCATCGGCACAAGGTGGTGTATATCCGAACCCTAAGTCAACGATATTTGGATAAGAACCAGTTCCTTTAGCTGAAACCATCTTAGGCTGTTTCATAGTACCAACCCAAGTAATTACACCCGTTTTTTCATCAACGCTCATACCATTCTGAGTCGCATCTGCCATGTTAACCATAACATCATCTTTGCTTGTCAGTTTTGTGCCTTTAGGGGCTGTAGCTGTGATGGTGGTATTACCGTCAAACATAGTGTTATTGACAACAGCCTTGATTTCAAATTCATCAGCAGTGGTAATATCAGCATCGGTAGTAAAGGTGTTGATTAAAGAAGAGTCACTTGTTTCTCTAGCAAGTACAGCTAGAGGTAGGTGTGCACCTTGTTTGCCATCATTGCTAGTTAGCATGATGTTACCAAATATCCACTCACCATAAGTACTGTAAGAAGAATCAACAGTAACCGTGAAGGTTGCAGATTCTCCAGCAGCCAGTTCTAATGTTGTTGGAGAAACCATTATGCCAGCAGAGTCAGCTTTAGCTGCTAAAGCCCATGATGTTGCTTCAGCACTTTTGTTGTTAACTGTACGTGTGAAAGTACATACACCTACACATGAATCAGCAGCAATAGAAGGCTTATCGAAAGTTAACACTGCTTTAGCTGCAGCGTCTAAATCCATACGGCCAGCGCCCATAGCAAATGGTGATGCCGGTGTAACAGCGTCATCATCTAAAATGTCAGCCATTTGGGCTGTAGAAGTCAGTGCTGTTTTAATATCAATGGCAGACCAGTCTGGGTGTAATTGCGCCATTAAGGCCGCTGCACCTGCAACGTGAGGACTTGCCATACTTGTACCTGTAATGGCATTGAAAGGTTTTCCGCCATCATCAGGAGAGAATGCAGATAAAATACTTGTACCAGGAGCAGCTAAGTCTGGTTTTAAGATATTTTCATTACCGTTAGGCCCGCGAGAGCTCGATTGGTTGATCATATCAGCAAGGCCTTGGGATACTATACGCTTGATTTCAGCAGAAATAGTACCAGCTGTAGCTGTGTCACCTAATGAATCAATAATTGAGTCACCATCTGCTTTTGAAATCATAACAGATGGGAAAGTAACCCCTGGCATAGACATGGTAATTGGAGCGCCTGGTGCACTGTTGTAAACCACAACGGCTTTAGCGCCAGCATTCATTGCGTTAGTCGCTTTTAAGCTGAAATTACAGGCACCACGAGAAATAAGTGCTATGCCGTCTTTGAAAGAATCTGCAGCAAAAGGCGCACAACCGGTGAAGTTTTCGGCAGCAATATTTTTAGCCGCAATAATTGGTGCGGTAATATCTAGTTCAAAAACAGTATCAGATCCAGGAATAGCGAGTAAGTCTTCACCGCCAGCATTAAATGCGTTAGCAAAGAAACGACCGGTAGTGCTGTTTGCTACTGTGATACCTGATTCGATACAAGCAGGACAACCAATAGTTTTAGCGCCATTACCATCATTACCAGCTGCGGTAACAACAACGATACCAGCAGCTTCAGCTGCTTCGAACATTGTTTTATATGGGCTGTTAGCAGGGTCGCCACCAGCGCCACCACCCCAAGAGTTGTTAATTACATCAGCGCCATCGTTTACAGCGTGTTCTAATGCTTCCATAAGCATAATGTTAGAACCACTACCGCCAGAACAGTCCTCTTTGTTGTAAAGCGCTTTATAGGCCATTAAGTAAGCCGCTGGAGCAACACCTGAAAGGGTGACATCTACGCCTTCATAAGTTACATCAACTTTATTACCTACAGCAGTACCAGCAACGTGAGTACCATGACCACCATAACCTAGTGGGCTCATATATTCGTCAGCACAAACTGGGAATGTAGGAGCAGACCAGCGAGCTACAATGAGTTTGTTGTTACAAAAGCTGGTATCAACTGTTGAACAGTAATCATCTGTTGGAAGAGCACCTTTTGGCGCTTCAAAGCCGTCATCTGCAAACATTGGGTTTTCTGGGCGAATACCACCATCAATGATAGCAACCTTAACGCCTTTACCAGCATTTTCCATGCCGTTAACTGCATTCCACATTGCTTGGCTATTGATTATCTCATGTGAAGCATCCATTTGTGCTTCATACATTGTTTCAGGGTAAACCGCCTTAACACCAGGAATTGCCATTAAAGCTTCAATGGTTAAACCTTGGCCGGCAATAGATACGCCGTTAAATAGTGTTTTGAACTTACGTTCTACTTTGGCGTTGCCCGCCATTTTAGTTAACGCGCTGGCAAATTTATTTTGCTCTGCAGTTAGGTGTGAAGCGTAGTCTTTAACTGGAGCCGATTGAATGTCAATCTTACCATCTTTAGATTTGATTGCTGTGGCAGATAAGTTTTTAATGCCACCTTGATAGAGCGCTACTGCTGGAGAAGACAGCTCAACAATAAAGCGTTGAGGAGCTGTTATACCATTTGCTTTAACAGTAGATTTTTTATAATTGTCAGTGGATTGTAATTCTGGAGAATACTGTAAACCAGTGTAATCAGTGTTCGCATAAGTAACACTTGAAATTAATGCCGCTGAAATAGCGAGTGATAGTTTAGTCTTCACAACGTCTTCCTTGTTTCAAGTCACCCTCAATGTGTGTCTTAAGAATTGAATAACAATCCGTAGATAGGTCGTGGGGTGTAATTGTAATATTTTTATAATGTTTATGTTGCATCATGTAATGCGCCGCAGACATTTTTATCACAACTGGGCAACAAATGTAATGAGTCAAAGGAAAAAACTATTGTTTTTATTATACGGAATAGTATGTTGCTTATATTAGCTTATAGCTAATTGTTCTAAGGCTTAACCGCCCTTACTATAGGGTTTTGTAGGCTAATTAAGGTTTCTGTGGACTGAATTTCGTCTATTGACTGTATACGATTAATCAATACATGTTGTAATCCATCTATAGATTGGCACATTACCTTTACAAAAATGGAGTAATTACCCGTAGTATAATATGCCTCAACCACTTCATCTAATGCATTTAATTTTGCTATTGCGGCGGGATAATCACCGGCACTTTTCAAATTAATGCCAATAAAGCAGCAAACATCGTAACCCAATGCTTTAGGGTTAACGGTAATTTGTGCCCCTGTTATGATGCCTGCTTGTTTCATTTTTTCAACGCGGACATGAATGGTGCCAGCGCTCACTGAAAATCGTTTAGCCAGTTCGGCAAATGGTGTGCGAGCATCTCCCATTAATGCGGATAAAATTTGGTTGTCAAGTTGGTCGCGCTGAAATGAGCTATCCACAGTAAAATGCCTATTTTCTATTTGAATAGGCATTAATTTACGTCTTTTGTTATGTAATTACTATCAAAATTACTGTTCAGTGATTGGCTCTATAAAATTGGGTAACGAACTAAAGTGCATTAGCTGCGCTGAGTAAGGATGCTTTATAGATAACTCGGTGGCATGTAGCAGTAAGCGTGGTGCCAAACTTTTTGCTAATGGGTCTGCGTAGAAACCATCACCAAGAATAGGATGGCCTAATGCCATCATATGCACACGGAGTTGGTGCGAGCGACCAGTAATAGGGGTCAATTTTACCAGGGTTGAACGCTTAGCGTAGCTGATAATGTCAATCAGGGTTTCAGAGGGTTTACCCACAACATGGTCGACCTTTTGTTTGGGACGATTCGGCCAGTCACAAATTAATGGCAGCGATACACGGTTCACAGACTGTTTCATATGACCTGCAACACGGGCAAAGTACACTTTGTGGGTTTCTCTATCTCTAAACTGACGCTTTAATTCTCGCTCCGCATTTTTTCGTAAGGCTAAGACGATAATTCCTGATGTTGCCATATCTAAGCGGTGAACGATTTGTGCATTAGGATAGTCACGTAATACGCGATAATAAACGCTGTCATGGTATTGCGCTTCTCTGCCTGGAACCGACAGCAAGCCAGAAGGTTTATTGACCACAATAATATCTTTATCTTGGTGAATAATATCCAGCCAAGGTTCAGTTGCTGGTTGGTAGATAAAGTCAGCCATGATAGATCTCTATAACAGAAGATACAAAAGGATGGCAAAGATACTGATCCACCTTATAAGATGCAAGTGGATCATAAAAAAGCTAACTTAAGAAAAAGCTTCGCCATTGACCAGCATAATGGTAAATGTCCACACCACAAATGCCAATGGGATATGTACTAGCGCATAAAAACATTGATCTAATCGACTCATTCCCTTTGCTAGCCAAATTAAATAACCATGAAATAAAATAACAAATGGAAACAACATTATTAGTGGGTAAAGTGCAAATGGACTCGCATCGGCAAAAACACTGTGACTCAGTAAAGCCCAAAACACCATAAAAGTGGTTGTCAGTGGGGGCGTCGCAGTGCGATATTGTTCTGGATAGGGGAACATCCTGTGTCCTTTGATGAGAGACTAACCTTTAATCTCTTTTTTACCATGGATAACCTTGCGATGCACTACTGAATAATGACGCAGACCAGCAGGACCATGTGACACCAGCACCGAAAGTAATACTAAAAGAGTAATAATTTCCACCTGCCAATCAGTTAGTGGCATCAACAAAAATAATAATCCAACCTTGGTAAGCGTCAGCACCCCTTTTAATTGAATCAGCCAGTGCCAGTCTCTGATAATTTCCCATGTCATCAGCAAAATCCCTGTTGTCAGGGTGATGATCCAGTAAGGCAACCATAAACTTTTATCAACGTGCAGTAATATGCCGCCACCAGCCCCAACAACACCAATAATATGTAACGCCCTAAGGCCCGTTTTGGTTAATCGTTCAAACCAAAAGCGTGTTTCGGAAAGCCGTTGCTGTTTTGCATGCATGCTCATTAAAGCTTCTTATCATCGGTTGAGTCTAATCATATTAACAACCCCAAAGTTAATTAGCAGAAATCAGCTTAGTTTTTGGGAGGTAAATCAATATCTGACTATGTTAAACAATGCGCTGACACGCAAATATATCCATAAATTTAATGTGGTTTATTGATGTGTGACCTTGCTACCAGTGTACCTCTTTAGAGGGTGGTATGTTAGTTGTACGATTAATGCCGCAAGGCAGGGGGATATAATGCTAACACACACAACAAAATCACTATTAGCGTTACTGGTTTCGGGTGCGTTAAGTTCAGCTACATATGCAGCACCAGAAAACTTAGCCGATTTTCATGCTGAAATGGGTAGTTGTGATACTTGTCACGTTAATAAAAAAGGGCCAACTGACGACAACTTAACCTATGAAAATGCCCAATGTACCAGTTGTCACGGCACTCTAAAGGAAGTTGCCGAAACAGAGCGAGAAGGTATTGTTTCACCACATCAATCACATTTAATTGGCGATGTTAGCTGTACCTGCTGTCACTCTGGGCATGAAAAGTCAGTCACTTACTGTGATTCTTGCCATAGCTTTGAATATCAAATGCCATTTTCGGGGAAATGGCAGCGTGAGTTTGTGCCAGTTAATGCCGACAAAACAGCACAAGATCAAGCGATTGCTAAAGGTGCAAAAGAAACGACCGATGTGGTTATTATTGGTTCAGGTGGTGCGGGTTTAGCGGCGGCCGTTTCTGCACGTAATCATGGTGCTAAAGTTATTTTATTAGAAAAAGAACCAGTGGCTGGTGGTAATACAAAATTAGCCGCAGGGGGCATGAATGCGGCAGAAACCAAAGCCCAAGCAACACTGAAAATTGAAGATAAAAAACAAGTTATGATCGATGACACCATGAAGGGGGGCGGTAATCTTAATGATCCTGCATTGGTAAAAGTGTTAGCGAATAATTCATCTGATTCCGTTGATTGGTTGACAGCATTAGGTGCAGATTTAACCGATGTTGGCCGTATGGGAGGCGCGAGTGTTAATCGTAGTCATCGTCCCACTGGTGGTGCAGGCGTTGGCGCACATGTGGCACAAGTACTTTGGGATGCTGCAATAAGCCGTGATACTGATATCAGGCTTAATAGTCGTGTTGTGCGCATTATTGAAGATGCATCCGGCAAAGTCACCGGTGTCTTAGTTAAAGGTGCATACACAGGTTATTACGTGATAAATGCAGACTCGGTTGTTATTGCAACAGGTGGCTTTGCTAAAAATAATGAACGTGTGGCTAAGTATGACCCTAGCTTAAAAGGCTTTAAATCTACTAACCATGCTGGTGCTACTGGCGATGGATTAGATGTTGCTGAGTTAGCAGGCGCTGCAACCAAAGATCTTCAATACGTACAAGCGCATCCAACTTACTCACCTGTGGGTGGCGTTATGGTGACTGAAGCAGTCCGTGGTAATGGTGCAATTTTAGTTAACCGTGATGGTAAACGTTTCGTTAATGAGCTAACCACACGTGACAAAGCATCGGCTGCTATTTTAAATCAAAAAGGCGCCAGTGCTTACTTAGTATTTGATGACTCAGTGCGTAAAAGTTTGAGTAAAATAGAAGGTTATATTCACTTACATATAGTTAATGAAGGCAAAGATTTAAACGAGCTTGCTAAAAAACTCAACATGCCTGACGCAGAGTTAACCAAAACATTAGCTGATTACAATGGAATAGTTAAAGCGGGCAAAGATACTCAATTTGAACGTCAAGACTTACCTCGAGAATTAGCATCTGCTCCTTATTATGCTATCGAAGTGGCACCAGCTGTACACCACACCATGGGTGGGGTGGTTATTGATACTGAAACCGAAGTAAAAGGCGTCAGTGGTAAAAATATTCCTGGGATGTTTGCTGCTGGAGAAATTACTGGTGGGGTGCATGGTACCAACAGGCTCGGCGGTAATGCGATTTCAGATATTGTCACTTTTGGTCGTATTGCCGGAGAGCAAGCAGCAAAATACGCTAAAGAGCATTAAGATAAGCCGTTATTTGTTTTGCAATTGGCGATTTACATTCTCAGCGAGCCCTTCATCAGGCTCGCTTTTTTGTTGTTATGGCCCGCCATAAATAGGGCGAAACTACTCACATTTTCGATTTTTGTAGCGACTTATTAACGACATCAATGCGTCATTCACATACACTGGATACAAAATTGAGTTTGCTGACAAACTGGCTGGTAGACCTAACGCGCTTTTAACTAAGAGTGAGTCTAGAAATACAGCAGTATTGTTAAGCCTTTAGCTGTAGGACATATTATGAGAATTGGTTTTTTTAGTGCTAAAACATATGATATTCATCACTTTAATCGCACAAATAAAGAGTTTGGTGCACAAATTGAATATTTTGATTATCGACTTTGCATGCAAAATGCCAAACTGGCAGAAGGCTTTCAAGTTGTTTGTGCTTTTGTTAACGACTCATTGTGTGAAGAAGTATTAGTTGAGTTAGCCAAAGGGGGCACAAAAGTCATTGCGATGCGCTGTGCAGGCTTTAACAATGTTGATTTGGTTGCGGCAAAGCGTTTGGGAATGCAGGTTGTTAACGTCCCTGCTTACTCGCCTGAATCTGTCGCTGAGCACAGTGTTGCGTTAATGCTAACCCTTAATCGTAAAATTCATAAAGCGTATCAACGTACACGTGATGCTAATTTTGCCCTAACAGGGTTAGTTGGTTTTAACATGTTTGGTAAGACTGTTGGTGTTATTGGTACCGGTAAAATTGGTCTAGCGACCATTAAAATACTCCAAGGTTTTGGTTGTAAAGTTTTGGCATATGATCCCTATCCTAACCCCGCGGTTACTAAGTTAGGGGTTGAATATGTCAGTTTGGATGAGATTTATCCGGTATGCGACATCATCAGTCTACATTGCCCTTTAACTGCGGATAATCATCATTTATTGTGTCAAAGCAGTTTTCATAAAATGAAAAAAGGGGTGATGGTAATTAATACTAGCCGTGGCGGTTTACTCAATGCGATAGATGCAATGGAAGCCTTAAAAGAAGGTCAGCTTGGATCATTAGGGCTAGATGTTTATGAAAATGAGAAAGGATTATTTTTTGAAGATAAATCCAGTGAAATAATTCAAGATGATGTTTTTCGGCGCCTATCAGCATGCCACAATGTTATCTTCACTGGGCATCAAGCCTTTTTAACCGAAGAAGCCTTAAACGCGATAGCCTTAACCACTTTGAATAATGTTAAAGCGCTGCTAGCAGGTGACAAATCTGGCAACGAGCTCTGTTAACAGAGACTCATTATTGATAGATTGGCGTCTTATGGCGCCAATTTTTTGCAAGAGGCATTATGATTATTTCAACCCAAGTACATGATATTACCACGCCTACAGGCACAATGCGCACCACGGTATTTCGCCCTGATCAAGCAGGGCAGTTTGCTAGTGTGATTTTTTATTCTGAAATTTTTCAGTTAACTGCGCCAATAGCGCGTACCGCAGCCATCATGGCGGGGCATGGTTTTGTCGTGTTGGTGCCTGAAGTCTTTCATGAACTTAATCCTATAGGGACAGTATTGGCTTATGATGATGCAGGCAAAGATAAAGGCAACCAAGATAAGTTTGCCAAACCGCTTGAGCACCATGACAGTGATACCCAGGCATTAATTGATTTTGCACGTTCGCAAACCTATTGCAGTGATAAAGTTGGCGCAATGGGCGTATGTATTGGCGGTCACTTAGCGTTTCGTGCTGCATTGAATCCTGATATTAGGGGCGCATTTTGTTTATATGCAACCGATATTCATTCTAATACGTTACCGTGCAAGCCTGATAATGATTCGCTTACCCGTGCGAGTGATATTAAAGGTGAGTTGGTGATGGTGTTTGGCAAGCAAGACCCACACGTTTCAAGTGAAGGGCGTAAAGCTATTTATCATCAGTTAGAGCAAGTAAACGCTAATTTTAGTTGGTTAGAAGTGAATGCTCAACACGCCTTTATGCGCGATGAAGGCGAGCGTTACGACCCCGCATTAGCTATGCAAATGTATTTGCAAGCGGTGGCTTTTTTTCAGCGAACCTTGAATTAAACTTCACTGTTTTAATGGTGTTATTATCAAAAATCCTCGAAAGCGTGAAATTGTCACTATGATAGACAACAAAAAGGCGCTTCAGGCGCCTTTTACGTTTTACAATTGAGGTTAGTTTATTATAACCGTTTGGGAATAACCCGTTTAGCGGTGACTTTTTGTTTGGTCGGCGCGTCATTCGCTAGCTTAATCACCCCTTTTTGGAGCATTAAACTATTTGGGTAAGTCATTACATCACCTGAGTCGCGTTTAAGCAGAATATGAAATAAGGATATTTCTACGATTACCCCAGACATATCTTCATCTTTTTCAACAATTTTGATCCGATCGCCAATGCGGTACGGAAATACGAAAAAGATCAATACGCCTGCGGTAATATTACTCAAAATAGACCATTGAGCAAACAGGGCCACACCTAGTACAGCGAATGCTGATGAGACGAATAATGACACTTCTTGGTAGCCTAAACCCAATGAAATGGCAATAACGGACAAGGTAACAAAAAACATAAAATATGAAATCAGTCTCGTCACCAATCGGCTACGCACTTCACTAACCTGTTTTTTAATGGCTTGAATTTTAATCCACTTCTTTAGCTGATTTTGGGCAATGATAAACATCCCTAAATACAGCAACACCATCATAGTTTGATTCAACATAACACGTCCTAAATAATACAATCTCAATATGCAGTTGTGATCAGTTATAATACGGCTTTTCAAGCAATTTGGCTTGTTGATTAATTTAAAGTTAATTTAATTTATTTTAAATTTAAAGATGGAATGATATGTCTGATTATAAAGTGTTACACACAAGTGCCGATGAGTTTGGTGACATATTTGTGCTTGATGATGGCCACTTTAGGGTCTTATCATTTGGTGATAATGATGAACAAAGTAAAATGGATAAAACAGAGCCTTTTGTCCCTCAGCATACCTATGTGCAAGCTATGTTATGCGCATTAATGGCAAAGCAGCCTAAAAGTGTGGTGATTTTAGGATTAGGTGGTGGTGCGTTAGTGCATGCTTTACGTCATTACGATGCGGCGATTAAAATCACTGCCGTAGAGTTAAGGGAGCAGGTTATTCACGCCGCTAAACGATTTTTTCAATTACCCATAGGTAAAAAGCTGACTGTTATTCATCAAAACGCTAATCATTTTCTAAAGGCTGGTGATTTTAAGAAATGCGATATGTTGTTTGTCGATATTTACAGTGAAAAGGGAGTTGACCCAACACTACTATCCGCTGAGTTTACCGAGCAATGTTACTTAGGGCTTAAAGCCGACGGGATATTGGTACTTAACTGCTGGAAAGAACACCGTAACAACACGACATTACTCAGCCACTTACAGATGCACTTTAGTCATATTCATGCGTGTTTAACTGGCGGGGGCAACTGGGTTGTTTTTGCTACAAATCAAAGCCAGGGGCTTGCTGCAATGAGTAATAAAGCCAACCAGCAAACTTTATCCCAATCGTTAGATATTAATATACCTAGGGTGCTCACCCGTTTTGAGCCTTGGCAGTAATCGCTATTTTTAAACATTCTACTATTCAATATAATAAATCGATAACGGATTATGGTTCAGTTGTAAAACCGATTAGGATGATAGATTTTATCCGTTATACATAATTAACCTGTCAGCGTATTCTAACTCCATCGAAACAGGGCGCAGTTTTAAAGCAAGATTAAATTAAAACTAAGTCCACATTAAAAAACCTTACTAAGTTAATTAATACAATGGAGTTAATCATGACACAATCAATTATCAACAGCACTATCAAGCCATTCAAAGCCACAGCATTTCACAACGGCGCATTCGTTGAAGTGACAGAGCAAGACTTATTAGGCAAGTGGTCTGTAGTGTTTTTCTACCCAGCTGACTTCACCTTCGTATGTCCTACAGAATTAGGTGATATGGCTGACCATTATGAAAAGCTTCAATCAATGGGCGTAGAGGTTTACTCAGTATCAACTGACACTCACTTTACTCACAAAGCATGGCACTCAAGTTCAGACACTATAGGTAAAATCACCTATCCAATGATTGGTGACCCAACGGGTACTATTACTCGCAACTTTGGTGTGATGATTGAAGAAGATGGTTTAGCACTGCGTGGTACTTTCGTTATTAACCCAGAAGGCCAAGTTAAAGTAGCTGAAATACACGACCTAGGTATTGGCCGTAGTGCATCTGAATTACTGCGTAAAATTCAAGCTGCTCAGTATGTTGCTAGTCACGATGGTGAAGTATGTCCAGCTAAATGGCAGCCAGGTGAAGAAACGTTGGCGCCATCAATCGACCTAGTCGGTAAGATTTAAGGCTAACTGCTAACGCGAAATAGATGACTCGTTAGATAGTATATCCAGCCAGTTAATGCCCCTGCATTAACTGGCAATCTCCAGCCTTGCACTCTTTTATTTTTTCCAATCTTTGTTTCCCTTAGACAAATATCATTCTTAGGAGTTGTTATGTTAGATACCAACGTAAAAAATCAACTGAAAACTTATCTTCAGAATCTTAAACATCCAGTTGAGTTAGTGGTATCAACTGATGACTCAAAAAAATCAGCTGAGCTTAAAAGCCTAGTACAAGACATAGTCGATAGCTCTGCACTGGTTAGCAGTATTGAAGCTACAGGAATACGCAGTCCAAGCATGACAGTGATTAACCCTGAATTAACTACCAGCATTACCTTTGCAGGCTTACCTATGGGTCACGAATTCACTTCTCTGGTATTAGCTTTATTACACAGCGGCGGTCACCCAATTAAGCTAGACGCTGACACTATTGAGCAAATTCGTTCTTTGCCAGGTGAATACCATTTTGAGACTTATGTGTCATTAAGCTGCCAGACATGTCCTGAGGTTATTCAAGCACTGAATATGATGGCGGCAATTAACCCAAATATTACCAATGTGATGATTGATGGCGCGTTATTTCAACAAGAAGTTGAGCAGCGTAATATCATGTCGGTTCCATCAGTTTACTTAAATGGTGAGTCATTTTCTGTAGGCGCTATCAGCGTTGTAGAAGTATTAAATAAGCTAGATAAAAATGCGGGTAGCCGCAAAGCGGAGCAATTAAACCAAAAGTCAGCATTTGATATGTTAGTTGTCGGCGGCGGTCCAGCAGGTGCTTCTGCAGCAATATATTCTGCCCGTAAAGGCTTGGTTACTGGAATAGTGGCTGAAAAATTTGGCGGCCAAGTTGCGGAAACTGTCGGTATTGAAAACTTTATTTCAGTTTCTAAAACAGAAGGACCAAAACTGGTCGCAAACCTTGAAAATCACGTTAAGGATTATGATGTCGATGTGATGGAAAACCAGAAGGTAGTTAAGTTGGCATCAAACGGTTTATTCGATGTTGAACTGGCTAATGGTGCTATATTACAGAGCAAAACAGTGTTACTGGCAACTGGCGCAAGATGGCGCGAAATGAATGTACCAGGTGAGAAAGAATACCGTGGTAAAGGTGTTGCTTATTGTCCACATTGTGACGGGCCATTATTTAAAGGTAAACGTGTAGCTGTAATTGGTGGTGGTAACTCAGGTATTGAAGCAGCCATTGACTTAGCGAACATTGTTGAACATGTCACTGTGCTTGAGTTTGATAGTATTTTACGTGCAGATGAAGTGTTGCAACGTAAAGCAAAATCTATGGGTAATATTACTATTATTACCCAAGCACAAACGACCAAGGTGAATGGTGATGGCAGTCGTGTTACTGGACTAACCTATACAAACCGTCAAACAGGTGACAGCCATGAGGTGACTTTAGCGGGTATTTTTGTACAGATTGGTTTGGTGCCTAATACGGAGTGGTTAAAAGGCATTGTAGATTTAACGCCACGCGGTGAAATTATCGTTGATGCACGTGGTCAAACATCGATACCTGGTGTGTTTGCCGCAGGTGATGTGACTAATATTCCCTATAAGCAAATTATTATTGCTATGGGCAGCGGTGCAACCGCCTCGTTAGGTGCATTCGATTATTTGATCCGTCACTCTGATAATGCTGCAGAGCAAGCTGCATAATTAACTCGACTTGATTATTGGATTAGACTTGGCCAGAGTGTTTTTGAGTTTTCCAATTTAGTATCTTATTCAAGCCAGCTTTTTTGCTGGCTTTTTATTTTGAGGACTCACTTTGTCTATTTGGACTTGAGCAATTACAATTACCTTAACCAAATAATAAGAGCATGCATCAAAATGACCTTTGAGCAGCAACTGCACAATGAAACACAGCTTTATTTAAAGAAAAGCTTTATTGGCCTAAAGCTACTTTCGCTTGGTTTATTGCTGTTAGTGTTAATAAATCGGCCTTGGTATATTTATGGTGAAATACCGCTAACGAACATGCTGTTATCTATGCTGCCCTTAATGCTAAGCTTGTTTCTTACTGATACTATAGCGAGTAAATTACTGCCTAAAAAAATTAACTCTTCATATTTTTCATTTATATTCTTGTTTCTCAGTTGGCTTATTTTTACCACTTCACTGTTAATTTATTCTGCCAGCTTTATTGGCGCGGCTATCACGATTACTGATATGTTGGTGCTGGCATTTGGCATATCACTTTTTCCTAATCGAGCAATGTTCTTTAGCATAATTGCTATTTTATCAGCTTATCACCTCAGTATTAATGTGTTGTATGTGACCTCAGAACTGTGGTTTTCAGGTATTCGCTTATTGTGCTTTGTGGTGATAGTTTTTGCCGGACATCATGTTACAGAAACATGGTTTAAACGGGCGATACAAAAAGATATTGATAACCAAAGATTAATCAAAGAGCTAGAAGAGTTGGCTATTAAGGATGGACTGACCCAAATCGCTAATCGACGTCATTTTGATGATGTCATTAACAAAGAAATTGCCAACAGTGAACGAACTAAGCAGCCACTGGCAATAATCTTAATTGACATCGATTTTTTTAAAAAACTTAATGATAGTTTGGGGCATCAACAAGGTGATAAATGTTTAATTAGCTTTGCTAATATGCTTAAAAATATCGTTCATCGTCCGCGTGATCTTTGTGCAAGATATGGTGGGGAAGAATTTATATTATTGCTTGCTGAAACAGATCTTGCTGGCGCGATTATCGTGGCGGAAAAAGTCAAACAGCAACTTGAGCAATTAGCTATTTTACACCCTGACTCCAGTGTGAGTGATAAGGTCACTGTGTCGCAGGGTATTGCTGTTCTACTGCCCGGTATGTCTGCAGATGAATTATGCCATTTAGCTGATGAAAAACTTTATCAAGTAAAACGCACGTCTCGAAATCATTTTGCCTATTAAATTAGCTCATTTTAACATAATGAAAGCTTTCAATTATTTAGTTTAGTTTATGCTTGCACAGCCGATAAACAAAGATGATGATAATCAATAGGACTAAAGATAGATTTGTTATAATTTTTTACACCAATTAAGGCATCTGTTGACTATGATTACAGATATCGATCTTTTTTAGGTTAAGTAAAAACAAAAATAAGTGCCACAGCCTCTCACGGACCGAGATATGTTAAAAATTTTAGCTCTGTGAAATCTTTAATAAGATTCACTATATGTCGATAATCGCTTGGGGGCGAAGTATGAATTGGTTTAATAACATGTCCATTTTTAAAAAAGTGGGATTAATATTCGTATTGTCTGTGGTCATATTTACTGTCAACTTAGCAATTAGCATAGTGGCAATAAATAAAAACCAAGACACCATGAACTTTATGCAGAGTAAGGTCAGCGAGCGTGTTGAACTTGCCAATCAAAACGTTATCTTTGTGCAGAGATTAGATGAGTTATATACACAATCGGTTTCTTTTGCTGACGAAGATTTATTGGCTAATGCCACTAAGGTGTTCAAGTCCTTAGATTCAAATCTCAACAAACTCAGTACAATAGATGGTAATCAGTCACAAGCGTTATCATCATTATCTCGCTCACTTGAACAATATAATGAAATGACCTCTAAGCTGGCTCGTGGCATGCTCGATGGCACCATAGACATGAGTCAAGTAGGTCAAATTAGTCACAAAAAATCAGAAATATTTGACACGCTGACTCGGGGGATTAATCAATATAAAATCGATAAAGTCGATGAGTTTTCATCAACCCTTGCTGAAGCCAGTAATCGTTCCGAACAAAGCTTATATCTCACCTTAGGTATTGGTATTGCCCTATTAATTATCATGGCTATTGCAACCATATCTATTGCTCGTTCAATCAGCAGCTCTGCCAGTGACGTGGCAAGCTCGTTAGGCGAGTTAGCAGATGGTAAAGGTAACTTACGTCATCAATTAAAAGTGATTGGTACCGATGAGCTTGGTCAGGTATCCAGTAACTTTAATCGTTTCTTACGCTTGTTAGCTGACTCAATTCAAGGCGTTGTGAGTGTAACCAATCCATTATTGGACAGCGCTAAATCTTTGAAAGAAAGAATGTCCTTAGCGACCAAAGCAACTCAGCAGCAAAGCCAAGATGCGCGTAATGTACAAGTTTCGATGGAAGAGATGCGTCATTCTGTCAATAATATTTCACTTAGCGCGCAACAAGCTGCAGAAGCTGCGCAAGAAGCAGAGCGTGAAGCGACATCCGGGTTGGCTGTGGTTCAACGTACAATTAATATTTCACAAGAGTTAAATAAAGGTATAGAGCTAGCCTCTAACTCTATTAATGAATTAGCCAAGGATACTGAAAGTGTCGGTTCTATTTTAAACGTGATCACCTCGATTGCGGAGCAAACTAACTTGTTAGCACTGAATGCCGCAATTGAAGCAGCACGAGCGGGTGAACAAGGTAGAGGCTTTGCGGTTGTGGCTGATGAAGTGCGCGCGTTAGCATCTAAAACGGCCGACGCAACCAAAGAAATTCGTCAAGTATTAGACAGATTAAAAGTTGCTGCAGTGTCATCTGTTTCCACTATGGATGCGGCAATTACCAAATCATCAGACAATGAGCGTTATGCCAAAGATACTGGTGATGTACTTAAATCTATTCAATCCAAAATTGTCAGCATAAATAGCATGAATACCCATATTGCATCAGCGACTGAACAACAATCAGTTGTGGCTGAACAAGTGGGCGGAAATGTCATTGAAATGAATGAATCATTTGAGAACACCTTAAATATCTTAGGTGAAGTACATAATATTTCTCAAGGATTAGATGATTTTGCAGTGCAACTTAAAAATGCAACCTCACAATTTAAGTTATAAATATTAGCCCTGATTAAATGATAGCTGAGTTGATATAGTGTAAAAAAATGGCGCTCAAGTGAGCGCCATTTTCGTGTATTGCCGTTAGTAATTTCTATTGTTCAATTTTATCTTGTTGAGCTTTATTTAGCTTCAGTTCAGCTTGTTTCACTTCAGCTTGTTTCACTTCAGCTTGTTTCACTTCAGCTGGTTTCACTTCAGTTAGTTCAACTTCAGCTGGTTTCACTTCAGCTTGTTTCACTTCAGCTTGTTTCACTTCAGCTGGTTTCACTTCAGCTGGTTTCACTTCAGTTAGTTCAACTTCAGCTGGTTTCACTTCAGCTGGTTTGATGTCAGTTTGTTCAACTTCAGCTGGTTTGACGTCAGTTTGTTTAACTTCAGCTTGTTCAACTTCAGCTGGTTTCACTTCAGCTGGTTTGACGTCAGTTTGTTCAACTTCAGCTTGTTCCACTTCAGCTTGTTCCACTTCAGTTAGTTCAACTTCAGCTTGCTTAACTTTAGCTTGTTCAAATTCAGCTTGCTTAACTTTAGCTTGTTTGGCTTCTTCTAGTTGAGTTTCTTCTAGTTGAGTTTCTTCTAGTTGAGCTTCTTCTAGTTGAGCTTCTTCTAGTTGAGCTTCTTCTCGTTGAGCTTCTTCGAGTTGAGCTTTATCGAGTTGCGATTTACCGAGTTGAGATTCTTCTAGTTTGGCTTCATCTAGTTTGACTTCTTCTAGTTGAGCTTCATCTAGTTGAGTTTCATCTAGTTGAGTTTCATCTAGTTGAGTTTCATCTAGTTGAGTTTCATCTAGTTGAGTTTCATCTAGTTGAATTTCATCTAGTTGAGTTTCTTCTAGTTGAATTTCATCTAGTTGAGTTTCTTCTAGTTGAGTTTCTTCTAGTTGAATGAAAGGTTGAAACTCGGGGTTACGTACTAGGGTTAATTCTTTAATCAAATTATCCGCATGATCAACTTGATCCATCATCCACAATATATAGCGAATATCGACATGAACAGCGCGAGTGATAGTTGGGTTAAAGAACCAGTCTTTGGTAATAGCTTCGTATGTAGAGTCAAAGTTTAAACCCACTAGCTCACCTCTACCATTGAATATCGGTGAGCCTGAGTTGCCGCCCGTGGTATCGACACTCGATAAAAAGTTAACCGGAACCGAGTTAAAATCATCTTTAGGCTCAATGCACGATATAAGTCTACACAGCCAAGAGCGTGGATCGTTATATATCGACTGAACAGTATGTTTACCATAATCGTTAGTCGCGATAGCGGCTAATAACTTAATCGGGGCATTATATGGCTCTGCTCCTGTATGTTTAGCAGCAATACCTTGCAAACGGGTGAATGGCTGCTTGTATAAAGCATCTTTAGACTGATAACCATCAACCATGCCATAAGTTATCCGTAAAGTACGGTTTGCATCAGGGTAAACAGGCCAGTTATTGGCTTTATAGTAAGCTATTATCGCAGCCATATACTCGGGACGAGCTTTAGATAATTTACCCTCAATGACCTTACTTTCTTGTTCCAGTGCCATATTAGTATCATGTAACTCAACCGCTAAGCGGATGAAAGGGTCTGTGCTGGTTTGAAATTCTTCAACCGTTTTATCTATCCAAGCTAATCGGGTTGCTTGATCTGTTAGCTCTGTTGACGCATATATGCCATGAATTTTGGCGACAAATCCTTGGTGGTCAGAACTATTGTTTAGTGCGTCATCGAATACTTTAACTTTTAAGGGTTGTGCAATATAGGCGTTTAAATCCTGTAACCATAAGGTTTTATCCACTTCAATATCAAAGCTGCTATCAATACGCTTCAGGCCTGCACGGAACATTTTCATATCACGTTTTTGGTAACCTGATTCACGCATAGCATCAGGTTTTTGCTTTTCTTGTGCTAAACGGTACAAACTTTTAGCAGCAAGCAGTAAGGCACTTGATTGCGCGTTTTCAAAATAATAGTTAATTTGATCATATTTCTGTTGTTCAGCAAGTAAGACTTCAAGCTCTTGAATTAATAGTGGGTTAGCAGATTCATCCTTTTTTAACCATGCTAAAAAGCCGTCTTCTCTACTTTGTTTTATGCCGACAATATCGGTCGCTTTAAAGCCATCTAATAGACCATTAAGCTTCTTCATCCTATTTGACATCGAAGCCATAGTGCCGGCATATTTAATCGCGATGTTTTTATCTATATTTCCCATTTGGGTGATAGTGTCAATTTGTAACAGGTAGCGGGCAGCAAGGGTTGGGTATAACCAATCACTGGCAAATTTAAGTTCACTAGTGAGGTTGTAACGACTAGTCGATCCCGGGTAACCGGCGGCAAATACACCATCGCCAGCCTTAACACCGTCAGTATTCACTTTTAAATAGCTTTTAGGTTGAAAAGGGACATTGTCTGCCGAATAAGTTGCAGGTTTACCATTTTTGCCAACATAAGCGCGCAAAAAGGTGAAATCACCCGAGTGGCGAGGATATTCGTAATTATCAATATCACCGCCATAGCCACCAATACTTTCAGGTGGTGCATAGACTAAGCGGACATCGCGAATGATAAGCTGTTTTATCAGGAAATATTCTAGACCGTTATGATAACTATTTACTGAACAATGGTAGTTATTATCGGCTTCACATATTTTAATTAAACTTTTGCTGTTAGTTTGAATTTGTTCATATCGAATTAACGGCTCATCACTTAAATCCGCAGTAACAAGCTGAGTAACATCTGTTACATTTTCAGTAATGTATAAACGTTCATTAGGACCTGCAGAAGGCTCATCGGCCATTGTTTTAGCTAAGAAGCCATCAGCAAGGTAATTGTGTTCTTTTTTACTGTTATATTGAATGCCGCGATAGGCGCAATGATGATTTGTGACAACTAGGCCTTGGGGAGACACGAAACTGGCGGTACAATAGCCCAAACTGACAACCGCATTCATTGGATATTGACCTAGATCAGCAAGTTGTGTTGCGGGAATTTCAATACCGCGTTCAATCAGTTTATCGGCGATAGAAGGCATCTGGTAGGGTTGCCATTGGCCTTCATCTGCATAGGCTAAAGCCGATGACAACACTAAAGCGGCTATCAATGTAATACGCATGTTTTTTCCTTATGCAGTTTATTTTTCCGTATGTTTACAATCGCCGCTGGGTTAATATCACTCAGCTAAATTCGACAACGGTGTTATACCATATTTTTTGCAAGTCGTTAGAATTTTGGAGTGTTAATGTCGCAACAATCAACCGCATTTAGAGCAAGAAATAGGCAGAAAGACGTCGAAGTAAATGCCTTAAAGTTACCTCCTCATTCAATAGAGGCAGAACAGTCTGTGCTGGGTGGACTTATGCTCGATGCCGAAGCATGGGATCGCGTAGCTGAAGCGGTTGTAGCGGAAGACTTTTATTCTCGATCGCACCGAATGATTTTCAATGCAATGCAACGTTTAATGGAGCGAGCTCAACCGATAGATCTAATCACGGTATCTGAACAACTCGAAATTGAAGATCAATTAGATGATGCCGGCGGATTTTCTTATTTAGGTGAAATTGCTAAAAACACCCCTAGTGCTGGCAACATCTTATCCTATGCGCAAATTGTACGTGAACGCGCAGTGGTGAGAGACATGATTAGTGTTGCCCATGAAATAGCTGATGCGGGTTATAATCCTGAAGGAAGAAATTCAAGTGATTTATTAGACTTGGCTGAAAGCAAAGTATTTAAGATTGCAGAGTCTCGGGCTAATTCAAGTGAAGGCCCAGAAGGAATAAAATCCATTCTGGAAAAAACCGTCGATAAAATTGAGCAGCTTTATAACAATCCCCATAATGGTGTAACCGGTGTTTCTAGTGGTTTTGCTGATCTTGACAAAATGACCGCAGGTTTTCAGTCTGGAGACCTGGTCATTGTTGCAGCGCGTCCATCTATGGGTAAAACGACGTTTGCGATGAATTTGTGTGAGCAAGCCGCCATGAACGAAGATAAGCCAGTGCTTATTTTTAGTCTAGAGATGCCCTCAGAACAAATTATGATGCGTATGCTGGCCTCTTTAGGCCGCGTTGACCAAACCAAAATTCGTACAGGTCAGTTAGATGATGAAGATTGGGCTCGAGTGTCATCAACTATGGGTATTATGCTTGAGCAAGGCAAAATGTATATTGATGATAGTTCAGGCTTAACCCCAACAGATGTGCGCAGTCGTGCAAGACGTATTGCACGTGAGTACGGTGGTTTATCGATGATCATGATCGATTACTTGCAGCTAATGCAGGTGCCAGCGCTCAAAGATAATCGTACCTTAGAGATTTCTGAAATCTCTCGTTCATTAAAAGCCTTAGCTAAAGAGCTTGAAATTCCAGTGGTTGCCTTGTCTCAGCTCAACCGTTCTTTGGAGCAACGAGCTGATAAACGCCCGATTAACTCTGACTTACGTGAATCAGGGGCAATTGAGCAGGATGCTGATCTTATTATGTTTATCTATCGTGATGAAGTTTATAATGACGATACAGAAGACAGGGGCACAGCCGAAATTATTATTGGTAAGCAACGTAACGGTCCAATTGGGCGTGTTAGGTTAACTTTCCAAGGGCATTTCTCACGATTTGATAATTATTCAGGGCCGCAATTCGAAGAAGATTAATATCATCGATTACCTGTTTAATTTAACAACATAATTAACGATGGTTTAGCTTTGCGGCCATCATTTGTTTTATAAGGCCATTTTTTGAAACCTTTTCCCCGCGCTGAAATTAGTCGTCACGCATTGAAACATAATCTTGCCAGATTACGTGAGATAGCTCCCCATAGCCAAATTATGGCGGTAGTAAAAGCCAATGGTTATGGCCATGGGTTGTTAAATGTCGCCCAATGCGTCAGCAATTATGACGGTGGAGCCGATGGATTTGGATTAGCAAGATTAGAAGAGGCACTTGAACTACGTAATGGCGGAGTGCAAGGGCGCTTATTATTGCTTGAAGGCTTTTTTAGGGCCTCAGATCTGCCATTAATTGTTGGAAATGATATTGAAACCGCCGTTCATCATGAATCACAGCTGCTGATGTTAGAACAAACGAGTTTGTCCAAACCGGTTAAAGTGTGGCTTAAAATTGATTCTGGTATGCACAGGTTAGGATTCAGTCTTGAGCAATTTTCTTCTATTTATCAGCGCTTAATCGCTTGCGATTCGGTCGCTAAACCGATTAACTTAATGACCCACTTTGCCTGTGCCGATGAACCCGACAACCCACTGACATTAAAGCAAATGAAAGCATTTGAAGACCTGATTGCTGGGCTTGATGGTGAACGAACTTTAGCGAACTCTGCCGCCACTATTTTTTGGCCACAAAGCCAAGCAGATTGGGTACGCCCCGGAATTGCGCTTTATGGTGTATCACCAGTAATGGGTGATAAAGGCATTAATCATCAACTCATTCCAGCAATGGAATTAGTGTCTAATTTAATTGCAGTACGAGAACATAAAGCCGGTGACTGTGTCGGTTACGGGGCAACTTGGCAAGCAAAAGAAGATACTTTACTAGGTGTTGTCGCCATAGGATACGGAGATGGTTATCCCCGTAATGCACCTGAAGGAACGCCGGTATTGGTTAATGGACGCAGAGTGCCGATAGTGGGCCGAGTCTCAATGGACATGCTGACAGTCGATTTAGGCATAGATGCCACTGACAGTGTCGGTGATAGCGTGCAGTTATGGGGAAAAGAGCTTGCGGTGGAAGAGGTTGCGGAACATATCGGCACAATAGCGTATGAACTTGTGACCAAATTGACTCCAAGAGTCGTGGTCGAATTGTTGCCTTAAGGGAAATCGACCGCTTCAACTTTCGATTACAGATTACAGATTAGCGAGCGAGCCCTTAAGTGATGGCATGCTCGCTTAAGTCTATCTAGCGTTCAAGTCTTGCACTAGGAGTCTTATTCTTCTTCAAAGCATATTTCAATAAAAGCCATACCGTATTCATGAGAGAATGGCATCATAATTTTTTTGCCTTTGGCTTGATGTGAAATAGTGTGATTCTTTCCTGATACTACCGCAGGGGTCGCCATATCAAAATCATAACCTTTACTGCTGAGTAAATTTTTAGCTCCGCCAGTGACCATATTGGTAATTTCACCCACTAAATCAGTAATATCTGCGTTAATACCGCTCGGCTTTTCACCTAACATCTTATTCATAATCTCTAGAATAAGTGGCTCTTCGAAAGTAATCGACAGAGACCCTTTAGTTTTAGGCCCCACCATACCAATTAAACCTGAGACATCTCCTTTAGCAAGATCATGATTCTTCAATTGTGGTTTGCCTGGCTTAAGGTCCATCGTAGCCATTGTCGATATCACATTTACTAACGAGACAAGAAAAGGGTTAATAAATTCAACGTTCATATTAAATTTGATCCTTATAGGTAAATGCAGTTAAGGGGAAAGGTAATTAGACTATAAATTACTCTAGCATTAACTCACAGTCTAGAACACCCTTCATTATTTGGGTATCTGAACCTAAGATATACATGATATAATTATCCCATATCGCCAGCTTATTGCAGGCCCGTCTCTATCTTAGTTATATCTTCTTTAATGATGCTGTGGTTATCACTATAGATTAACTAGGGTGGCCGCTTCAGATACAAATATTGGTTTTTATGACTGCTAATGTAAAAATAGATCGCACTTTTTCAATTGCTCCTATGCTGGATAGAACGAATTACTCTATAACTTATTGATTTTTAATGCTGCTTATTTTTCTGGGGTTCCTATTGGGCACCCAATTATTTTTTTAATGGTTTTGGATACCTGTAATTCCCCGTAAAAATTAAAGTTATTCAAAAAATAAATATTATTTTCCTTTTAATATTTTTGGGTAATGTACATTATTGATTTTGCTTGGTAGTGTAGATTAGTAATTTGATATATTTGTGATAAAGCTAGTCGGAATAATTTTACTTTTAAGTTGGCTGCTGTATAATTTGCCGTCAATTTTAGGATGATATTTACTAAGTTAGAAGGGAGATGTTATGGCTATTAGTAGCGAAATTGCTAAAGCAATTTTAGATCGTGCTCAAGAAAAGTCTATATCCATAACCCCATTGAAGCTTCAAAAATTGATGTACTATTGCCAAGGCTATTTTTTAGCAGCTTATGGTGAAAGAATGTTTGATGAGAATGTCAAAGCTTGGCAGCATGGTCCCGTTGTTGAATCGGTTTATCATCAATATAAGGGTTTTGGTAGTCTTCAAATTCCTCATACTCCCGGTGTTTCTTTTACAAGTTTAAGTGAACAAACCCAAAATATGATTGATTATATTCTTGATAGTTTAGGTGCTTTTGGCGCCTGGGCTTTACGAAATAAAACACATAATGAAGCACCTTGGATATCATCATATAATGCAGCTCATGCGGGGAATGTGGATATTACAGATGCTAAAATGACTAATTTTTTTACATTAGAATTAGCAAATGAACAAGATTTTCAATTAGCAAAAATCTTGGACTCGTCTGAAAAAACCGGTATCAGAAGCAATCTCCTTGAGTTGCCTCACGATGTCAATACAGAAGAAGATTTCGTTAATTGGATTAATGGATAGCAGGTATCAATGCATGGAGCATAACGTCTATTTTACAGAAGAATGTAAATTACAATTACAATCTTTGTCTGAAGAGGCTCAAAAAAAGCTTTTTAAGCATTTCGTTCAGCCAATTAAGAATGGACTTACGCCTTCTGAGCTTGAAGGAAAATATAAGCCTAGTTGGGAAATGGAGTTCATAAAAACTCAAATGCAGCAGGCATTTGTCCAACAAGCCAAGGCTGAAAAATTATTTCACTATCACTTTGGTTTTCGTTACTACAAAGATGGTAAAGATCCTAAATATGGCGGTAAAGTTTCTGATGGGATTGTACATATAAAACAGAATGAATTTTCAAATCCTCAGGTGACAGAGCATATTGTTTTTGATGTGTGTCTGGAGCATCCTAGCCCCTTTAAAGTTCCTTTTCTAAAAGATAAAACCAAAGCCGCATAATTTTAGTATTTTAGAAGTTTTAATATTTATCTCCTCTTTTAGTCGCTCTCTAGCTTCTTCATGCTGCTTGCCCTGTATGCGTAGTTTTGAATCGGCAGTGCTGACAAATAGCTCTGCATCGGCTTGTGCATTAACGATAATGCAAGGGTTGATACTCTACACTCGCGTAGCTCTTGCATGTCGTATGCGCTCAATGCGCTGTTGGATGCCTTCTGCCTTAATGTGTGAGCCGCTTTTGAAGTTGCTTCAGCTCTGCTTCTCGCAATGCCTTTTTCACGTAGGTATTTTTTTACTTGGTATTGGCTTAAACCGAGTTTTGCAGCAACCTGATCACCACTCATGTGTTCATTTATGTAGTAGTCTTCAATTAGGTCGCTGAGTATTAATGCCATTGCTGCGCTCATTACTTACCTTCCTTAGCCAGTTTTTCTGCTAGCGCTTTCATAAACTGCTGGCATGAACCGACCTGATCGCGAGGCAGGGCGTACCATTGGCGTAATGCTTGTTTGATTGCTTCTGACTGTTTCATGTAAACCCCTTATGCTGCTTTTGCAATTTGTGTGGATTGCTCTGGCAAGTTTGCTCTTACCAGCGCTTCTGATAATTGAGGTGGTACGCTATTTCCAACCCGTGCGACTTGCTGCTTCTTTGTCGATTTTCCGTTGTAATCGCTAATGACGTAGTCCGAATTAAAGCCTTGGCATGCAAATAGCTCATGTGGTTCAAGCATACGCAAGCCAATATCGACTATTTGATACGGTTCACCTTTGATGATCACTAGGCCAAAACGGTCATTGGTGGTAATGGTGTGCAATGGTTCGTTGCATGCAACGCCGTCTTGCTCGTTACCGTAGTATTTGATGAAGAAGGCTCTCACTTCGCCAAGGTGTAAACCGCCAGCTGTGATGGTATGAGCAGGTTCAGTCATTTCAAAACCGATGTTAGTACCACGCATCTTGACCATGTGGCTAGTCACCAGTGCAAAGTGGCCACCTTTAACTTCGGCGCAAATGGTTCTTAATGGTTCATCAGCAGGCATGTTGCGTTGAGCACTGGCGTTAGCACATTCCGTTATGAATGGCGTTATTGATGCTTGTGCCGGTGCAGTAAATGGGTTGGCTGAGTCGATAACAAACTTTTGAATGCCTTTGGCTATTCGCTTCATTGTGTTTTCGGCTAGTGGGCGTTTGCGGCCAAATATTGATTTACAGGGTATCGACCAATCGATACATTCTGCCGCCGTTCGCCAAGGTTTTAACTCACCTAGTTTTACAAATTCACTATTTGGTGCACCGTGAGTTGGGTGTGGCCATACAATAGGCTGGTTGTCGCAGCGAGCAATCATAAAGAAACGCTTACGTATTGTTGGTGCCCCATAATCACAGGCCCGCATTTCACGCCATTCAACTTTATAACCAAGCCCTTTTATTAACTTAGCAGTATCAACAAGGCCAAGTGTATCAACGCACTCATTAAGTGCTGGATGGGCTATATCAATGCCAGTACTTAACATATTTACAAAGGCTTCGAATGTTTCGCCTTTCAGCTCTTGGTTTGGTCGCATGTCACCAGTATTAGGGCATTCAATTAATGGCCCCCACGTTTTAAATTCTTCGACGTTTTCCAGCATGATTACTTTTGGACGCACTTTCATTGCCCAGCGAATAGTTACCCATGCAAGCCCGCGAATTTCTTTGTTTACTGGTTTACTGCCTTTGGCTTTTGAAAAATGCTTACAGTCTGGGCTAAACCATGCCAAATCAACTGGCTTACCTGCAGTGGCTTGCACTGGGTCAATATCAAATACTGACTCACAGTAATGTAATGTGTCTGGGTGATTCGCTTTATGCATAGCAATAGCATCAGGATCATGGTTTATAGCGATATCAACACTGCGACCGACTGCCCAAGCAATACCAGTACTCGCACCACCACCGCCAGCGAAGTTATCAATGATTAATCCATTCATGCTGCGTACCCTTGTAATCTAAGTTTTGAATCGGCGGTGCTGGCGAACAGCTCTGCATCGGCTTGAGTAAAGTCGCTAACTTCAATAGCGTTGAATGTTTTGCACATGCCCCAGCCGTTGTAGTTGTTGGGTTTATAAGTTGCTTCAACTTGTTGCTGCTCGTGCATTAGCGTGAAGAACGGTGTTGATAAAGTGACAACCCCTTGTTTGGTGCTGAACGTTTTGGTTACCTTATTCATGCAGTTGCCCTCATTGGTTCAGTTCGCTCAAGCATGGTGCACAATTCTGCGATAACTTTGCTTGGCCGCTGCTTTTCAAGTAACAGTTTGTTAGCTATTTCACTTAATACAGATTGTCGATAATCGTTGAACTTGTTGGGGTTGGCTTTAAAAGCTTCTTCAACGACATACTGCACTTCGCTTGGCCATTTACTATTAGCTGCTTCTTTATGCTTATCCTGAGCAATCATGTGTTCGATGTCGATTTGCTCACCTTGTTCTGAATCATCTGGGCGGGTTTCAATTGTTCCTTTAATGGGTAATGCTGTTGGTGTGTGGTATGCAGCTGCATTGATAATGTCTAATAGCACTTTGCCATCGCGTAATAAGTCTTCTCGATTGATATAACCCATCCGCTCGCCTTGCCATTCTTTGTCGAATATCGCTATGGCACAGGCAAAACCTGCGCTTGATGCAGCCTGTTTTTTGTTGGCTGGCCTGAACCAAGCGGGTAGGTCAAAACTGATACGTCCACGTATAAAGCAAACATGATCGGCATCTTCTGGCCACCATACTTCACTGGTTGCAGACTTTATTAAGTAAACTACTTTGGCGCCTTTATCGCGTTCAATGCGTGTTTTATCGATGATGTTGCGCATACCAGTAATGGCTTGGTCATCTTCGTAACTTGAACGTGAATAAGGTGGGTTTGCAAATGCTTTGCCACCTTTTAAGTCTTCTGCCCAGTCTTGAACTAATGCGTTATCTTCCACTGTGTAATAGTTGGCGCATTTATTGTTTTCGCCATCTGTGAATAGGTCTAAAACAAATGGGCCGAACTTTGCGAATACACCCCAAAATAGTGCAGGTGGTGTTTGCCACTGATCGCCAACTTCTTTTAGGTAATGAACCGGCTTTGATATCATGGCTTGCAGTATTTCTGAATATTGACTCATTTATGCCACCTTGCTTGGTTCAAATTTATAGCCAAATTTCACCCAATCATGCTCTTTGAGCATTTCTGCATTGCGTGCCACTTTTTCAAGGGTATTTATGGCCCGTGATAAGTTACTTTCTTTCACTTTGTTTTTGATTGCTGCAACAGTATCTTGATGGCCTACTACAAAATGGTCGGTTAATGCCGAAATAATGGAGGGTGATTTAATTTTGGTGAATCGAAGTAGCAGCTGCAGGCGTTCGGTACTTTCTCCGCCTTGGATTAGGTATTTCATTATTTATCACCCAATATTTTAGAAACATGAATAGGTGTATCACCACTAAGAATGCCTAATAACAAGTCACCCAATACTGATAAGTAATGAAAGTAAGTAACAATTAATAACCAAGAAAAAATCAAATCAAACCAGTGAAAGAAGCCATTCCCTGCAATAGCTACTTCAAGTGAATAACTTAAAATTTGCTCAGAAATGAATATACCGAAAAATAACCAAGTCAACTTTTTCACGTCCATTGCAACAAGCGATATAACCCAACGGTCTATTTTGCTTAATTTAACTTTCATGCTGCACCGCCTTTCTTATCTTCAAGAGCAGATTGCAATTTACTTAACAACTCTATTGCTGCTTTTTGTGTAAAAATCTGCTTTTTATTATTTAGAACAATCTCAATTGGGAATTGTTTGTCATTAACTTTGTTTACTAGAATCGACATTTAAAATCCCTCTTAATCGAACGCGTAGTTAAACCAGTATTCTGGTTTGCCTAAAACTTTACTTTCTTCTGGTGGTGAATCCATCATGGCTATTTGTTCTAATGCGTATTCGGCTTTTGCTAATGCATCAGCGGCTAGTCTGCGTTGTGATAACTTACGTTGCTGATAAGCATCCCAAGCCATTTTTTTAGTTTGGTGACAAAGACGCTTGCCTTCACCGTTCAATACAAAGCGTTTTTTTGAATACTTCGACCTAATAACCCAAGCGCCTTTTGGGGTTTGCTTTACTTCATCAAAAACTTCTAACTGTAACTTAACGCCGACTTCATCAACATAATCGGCATATCGGTAACGTTGGCTCATGCTAAATCCTCGATGCTAATACCTAACTCTAGGGCTAGTTTGATGTCTTCAGAACGGCGTCTTGCTGCAGCTTTTGCTTTAGCTTGATCACTAATGGCTTTATTGATTGCTTTGCGGTCGCGGTATTCAGTGTCGTCGTTGATGATG
Organism: Shewanella sp. HL-SH2; assembly: GCF_051164935.1. Classification (NCBI taxonomy): domain Bacteria; kingdom Pseudomonadati; phylum Pseudomonadota; class Gammaproteobacteria; order Alteromonadales; family Shewanellaceae; genus Shewanella; species Shewanella sp. HL-SH2. The sequence goes on along the minus strand of NZ_CP195035.1, from coordinate 4,186,477 downwards.
CCATTGAAGCCGTTGCGACTTTTTAACTGGCCATCCCATTCAATGTCTGCTTTGGTCACTGTTGGTTGTTGCGCAGCAGGTTTTGAGTTAGTGACTTTCAACACGGCAGGATTTTTGTGTTTAGGCTGATAGGTGCCGCGCTTTTGCTCGAGGATCCGCTCACGGTTCGCCTGGTAGTAGGCTCGCGCTGCTATTTGCTTTTGGGTGAGTTGGTTCATGCTGCAACCCCTTGTGGTAGTTGCCCAGCGTCACGGCCGCACTCTAAAACAAACTTAGGTACACTAAGTGAATCCTCTTCTAATCGTGCTGGCATTATCAGCGCAACTACTTCACGGCTTAGCCCTGCAACTACTAAAATTGCATCATTAGAGCTATAAAGATAAACAGATACAGCGCCATATTTTTGCATCGATGTAAGCTTGTTTAAGCCAGTGAGATAATGAGTGTTAAGGCCGATATTTTTCGTTGGTTTTGGTTCACCCAAACCTTTAAATATTCGGCTTGCCACAGGGAACTGGCCGTCTATTGGCTTAATGAATTCGATGTAACTGACAAACTCACCATCATCTAAGATACTTTCATCTAAAGGGAATTCGCTGTATTCAATAGCGTTAACTAAAGCTTTGCCTTTAATTATGATGATATTTTTTGATGAAAAAATGCCACGGCCTTTTTTCTTTGATGCCGACAATAAGCCTTTGCTAATTGGGAATATGTATTCCCCATCACTAAAGCCGTCTTTATCATGAATAGTGACTAAGCGGTGCCCATCTGTTGCCGTTAATACCACGCCTTGTTCTGAGTGTGGTTTAATATGAAAGCCATTTAAAAAATAACGAATGTCAGCTTTTCCCATAAATTCATAAAGCATTTCTAGATATTGGTTGTTAAACAAAATATTCATAATCGCTGCTCTCTTCGATTGTTAGCCTATGTAAGTTGACCATTCCAAAACTTCTTTCTTCGTTTTTGGGTTAATGGTGCCTGTTGGTTTTCGGTATCTAATTTCAATATCGCGACACTGTTCTTGTGCTTTGGTTAGCTCTGCGTATTGCCTGGCTAAACTTGGTGTTGATAAGCTGTGACTTAGCTTTTGTGCTTTCATTTTGGCAAACAGTTCATCACGGGTTTTCGCTAGCTTTTGTTGATATTCATCAATAGTTAGCTCTCGCCTGTTTGGGTAAGCACCAGTGAACTTGCTGCATTTTTTGTCAGCGGCTTTTTTAACTAATGTTTCACTTACTCCAAATACAAAAAACATAGGGCCCCCAAACTTATAAAATATGGTTAAGCCGCTTTCGGGCTGTGTATATGGTCTTTTTTAGCTTGGTCACGTAGGTTGTCTAAGTGTTCTGCCAGGTCTGTTACGTTGACCATCCAAATGGCTTTGTTGCTACTTCCGGTTTTAAACGCGGGTACGGGCAACTTGCCTGCTTTGGCGTAGTTTTTGGCGGTTGCTGCTGACAGCCCAAAATACTCGTCACAGATGTCTGTGATGGGGATCACCGCTTTGTTGAACTGGGCCATGAGTAAAAATGCTGTGTTCATTTTGCGTCCTTGGCATATTGGTTGATGCGCTGTTTAGTGCGATTCCAGCCTTTGATTAGGCGTTTAAGGCATGGTGCTTCGTGTGGATAAGTGCGGATCATGTCTTTGCACTTGGCTATTTCACGGTCGCAGTATTCGATTGCTGCGCTCATACACTTGCCCTTAACTGGAATACTGTGCCGCTTTGATGAAGTGGCGTGTTGCGCCATAGCGTGATGCGACCGGTGTTGTAGTTGTAACGCATAGCCAATTCGCTACCAATTTCGCCTGCTTGGTTTTCAAACTGCTTGATGAATAGTTGGCTTGGGTTGCATGTCATTAGCTGCCGTTCCAGCTTTGCTATTCGTGCCATGACACGTTCACATTCCATTGGGTCTTGTTTGGTGGTGAGTAAACAGGCAAAACGAATGCTGACAAGGTGGAAGTGTTCAGCGCGTTCTTTGTCTGTTGTTGGGGTATTTGTCAGTATCATTTTGCCGTCCTCGGTTAATTGGGTACGGCTTAAATATAACCTTAGTTAATTAACTGGTCAATAACTTTGGTTAATTGTTTTGTTGTTGTTTTCTTTTAGATGATCCAAATGATTGATACTGGTATAAATAAGGATTGAACTAAGGAGGGTTTATGGTGAGTAAATATTTGATATTGAGTTCGATTATTCTGGCTATATCTGTACCTGTGAGTGCTGAAATTTATAAGTGCGAAACAGAAGGGAAGCTTATGATGCAGGATATACCCTGTCCAAATGGGGCGAACCAAGAAACGGTTGATGTTATTATACAAAATGACAATTCAAAAAAGTATCAAAAGTACGAGCCTGAACCTTATGACCCTGGCGAGTTTAATGATTGGGAAAATAACCTTATAGAGAATAAGAAAGTTGCTGTTGGGATGACGGTGAGAGCCTTGCATTTTAGTTGGGGTTATCCAAGAAGAATAAACCGCTCTGCTTATGGACCTGAACAGTGGGTTTTCGGTGAAGGGGGCTATATGCGGTTTGCATACATTAAAGATGGGGTTGTTGTTAACTGGCAAGATTAAATTTAATAAACCTGCCAGTTTATAGAAGCACTGAATACCAAAATACTTTGCCGATAATTTTAATTTGCTTAATAGCAGCATCACCTTCGTAGCGTTCGTCTGGCCATTCGTCTGTATTGAAGCTGCGAAGGCGCAAGCCGCCACCTGGTAACTTGTATAATGTTTTGATGCGTAACATGCCATCGTGATTGATAGCGTACATTTTGCCGTCGATCACGTTAGTTTGTGATGTGTCTACACCCACCGTTGAGCCATTGGGTAATACCGGCTCCATACTGTTACCATTGACTCGCACACATGCTGCCCGAGTTGGATCGACACTTGATTTGCGTAATGTTGACTTTGCAAAACGTAATTTAGGTCCGTGAAACTCAATTGCTTCTGCAATACCGTGTCCTGCGGCTAGCTCTACTTCCATATAAAACGGTATCTCTACTTCATCGTCACTCAAAGGGGTATTGCTATCCCATGTTTCCATCGGGCCGGCCCATTCGGCGTTGGCTTCCACTCTAGACCTAATTTTTCCTGTACTTAACTCTTCAGCAGTTGTTCCTAACACATTCGCTATAGCCACTAATTTAGATGACTCTTTTGCTTTGCCAGAAATAAGTTTATGCACCATCACCTGAGAGATGTGGGAGCGTTCTGCTAATTCCTTCTGAGTTAGGCCAGAAGCTTTTAGTTTTTCTTGGAGGTTTTGGGCAAGTGTTTTCATAAGACAATTATATTACTTAAGTTATAAAACGACGACTAACTAAAGTTATTTTATTTGTTGCGATTAATTAACTATAGTTATAATATGGGCTTTGTTATTTATTGGAGTTCTTATGAAGACATCTGATGTTATTGCGTACTTTGGAGGCCAAGGCCGTTTAGCTAAGGCTATTGATGTTTCACAGCCTGCAATTTCAAAGTGGGGGGAGACAGTCCCACTACTTAGAGCTTATCAAATTCAAGTGATCACAAACGGGAAACTAAAAGTTGAAACCCCGCAGATCAAGCAAGCCAGTTAATTTTAATCGTAATCAGGGAGAAAAATCATGAAACAGAAATCACGTTTAGATTTATTGATGAAAGCCATTAATGCTTGGCTTGAGTTACCAAAAGTCAGCCGTTCGGTATTGGCAGCGGCTGTTGCACAGGCTGTTGATGATTTAAAACTGGCCACGGTTTTGGCTAAAGAGGGGATTACGTTTACCCATTCGGATGATATTTACAACGATGCCCGGGTGAATGCGCAAAAGATTTTCCGCTGGCTTGGGCAGTACGCTGACCAAAACGCGGTACCTGAGCGGTTATTTTTTGTTGAACAGGCGTTATTGGCGGCTATGCCGGTTGATTTACGCATTAGTTATTTAAACGATGTTTATAACATGGTTGGGGTCACTGTGGTGGTTGATCACGTGAGTGATGGTTTGTCACTTAGCACTAATGATTTGGCTGCTACGTTAACAAAGGAAAATTGTGAGGCGCAAATAGCGGTAATTCGTTTGGGTGTGGAGCCTACACGCTATGAGGTTGAGCAAGCTTACCGTGAATTACGTGAGTCGCGTGGTACTACTCAGGCGGCTATGGATGTTTTTGAGCGTAGCTACCCTTATTTGTCGAACAAATCACTTAAGTCGGTTGGTTAGTTATGGATAACGTTGATGATGCTAATGATATGGCTGCACTGCATTTAGCCGCTGAATTGGCTAAGCCTAAAGTAAGTTTGCCACCTTTAACGGGCAGTTGCTTTTATTGCCATGAGCCATCACCAGAGCGTTTTTGTGATGCTGATTGCCGTGATGATTATGAACGTGAACAACGCAAAATATTAATGCGTAAGCGAGGGTGATATGTGGTTTTTAATTGGCTGGCTGTTGTTTGCGGTGATTTTGGCCAGTGGTTTTTGTTTGATGTTTAAAGGGGCGAAGGATAATGAATCAGTTAAGTGATAACAGTTTGATTGAAACACCTGAAGAGCGTGAAGCTTTTGAACGTTTAGAACGTCAGCAACAGATTGATGCTATGTCGGCGATTGTTAGAACAAGTGTGACGATGAGTAGCACTGGTATTGCTGCCAAGATGTTTGCTGCTGGCTGTCGCGTGGATTTGGCGCTAGTACAAAAATAAGAAACCCCGCTTAAGTTTGGCGACCTGAGCACGGGGTTAATACCTACGAAGAGAGGCTATTACATGTTACGCAAGCATTTGAGTTACGTCAATTTAGCAATAGCTGAGTTGGTTTTATGGGGATTGCGCCCATGAGTATGGAATTAATGGTTAAGGCCATGAAGTCAAAGGTGGGTAATCCGCTGCGCAAGTTGGTGTTATTGAAATTAGCTGATAATGCTAATGACCAAGGCGAGTGTTGGCCTAGTTATAGTTACATTGCTGAGCAGTGTGAAATGAGCCGTCGTAGTGTGATGGACCATGTTAAAGAACTCGAAACATCGGGCTTTTTGCGTCGTGAATATCGCAAGGGTGTTAAGGGCAATTCTAGTAATGTTTTTCACCTTAATTTTGATGAAAAAAGAAGTTTAGGTAGTGAATCTGTCGCACTAGGTGGTGAATCTCCTGCACTACCTAGTGAATCTCCTGCACTACCCCTAGTGAATCTCCTGCACCCAGAACCAGTCACTTTAGAACCAGTCAATGAATCTTTAAAAGATTTAGTCACCACATCAAAAAAATCAGCTTTGGATTTTTCAAAATGGCCAGCTTTGCCAGGCAAACAAGTTTTTAAAGATTGGTTAGCCGTGCGTCAGCAGAAAAAAGCCAAGTTAACCCAAACTGCGATTAATCGCCTGGCACCGCATTTGGTGAAAGCGGTTGAGGCGGGTTGTTCGGTTGATGACGTTTTTGAGTTGTGTGTATCACGCTGCTGGATTGGTTTTGAGTTTGATTGGTTGGTTAACGCTGGCTTGGTTGCTAGGCAGGCGGTTAAGGCTGATTGGTCACACGCTGTTTTTGACGATGAGGATCCTTTGATATGAAGTCTATTCAGTCAGTGATTAATTCAACTAAGGTGGGAATGCCAAACGCTGGCCGCGCGAACAAGCAGCCATCGGCTATGGATATGGCGATTGTTGACAGTGTGTTTAATAAACTTCGGGTGTTGTTTCCGGTTGGCGCGCCAAAGGTTGAGGATGAAGCCGCTCACAAAAGTGAATGGCTTAAAACATTGGCATTGCAAGAGGTTCGCACCAAAGAACAAGTGCAAATGGGGTTGAACAGGGCTAGACGTGAGCAGGGTGACCGCCAGTTTTGGCCAACGCCACGCCAGTTTGCGTTGTGGTGCCAGCCAACGGCCTGTGACTTTGGTTTGCCTGATGTGGATTCGGCATTTCGTGAGGCTAAAAAGCATTATCACAGCCCGATGAAACACAAGTGGAGCCACGATGTTGTTAGGTTGGCGGTGCGTGAATGTGGCTCGTGGTTGTTTGCGACAGGGCTTGAAAAAGATGTGTTAACTATGTTCACCCGCCAGTATGAAATTTTATGCCGTAAGTTTGCTAAGGGTGAGTTGGTTGATGTTGAGTTACCAAAGGCGTTGCCAACTCGTGCTACCCGCCGCATTGAACCCGCTGAAGGCAAGGCTTTTGTTGCAACGTTTAGACGTCAACTTGGCTTAAGGAGTGCTAACGATGAATAACCCAATTAAGAAACCGTTAACCCAAAAAGAGCGTTTGTGTCGTGTGTTGAGTCAAGGCCGTTTTTTAACGCTGTATGAGATTCAGCAACAATGTTTTGACCAGTTTGGTGTGCATGATAGCGAAACGGCATTGAGTGCAAGGTGGCGCGAGTTACCTGGTGCGGTTAAGCAAAAGCGCCGTCGTGATAAGTGTGCTGCTTGGGAATACAGGATGGTTGCCTAGTTATGGTGAAGGCTGCGAAAGGTGTTGAGGTGGGTAAGTTAAACGATGCGGCGTTAAAACGTTGGTTACGTGATGGTGTGAGTCGTGATTTTCGTGATCCTCAGTTTCCGGCTATTCGTTTACGTGCTGCTGCAGGCCGAACGCGGGCGAGTGTTCATTTGGTGTTGAATGAAAATGGTAGGACGGTTTGGCAGAAGCTGGGCACTTGGCCAAGTATGTGCATTAAGACATTGTGTGCTGATTTACCTGTGATGTTGGCTAAGCGAAATATTGGCGGCATGGTAACTGGCCAGTTTGATTCTATTGGGTGTTTGCTTGAGTGGTACCAGGAGCATATTGCTAATAACACGACTTTTAGCAAAAGTTGGCGCAGCAATGTTAAGTCGATGATCAAGTGTCAGTTGTTGCCGAGGTTGGCTGATGTTCGGTTGGTTGAGGTGAGTTTTATTGCGGTTGATGGTTTTTTGGTTAAGCCGATGTTGGTTGAAGGGTTTTCGCCTAAATACATTCGTGAGGCGGTGAATAAGCTTAAGTCGGTGTTTGCTGCGGCGTCTAAGCTTCGTTTGATTAACGTTAATCCGTTAGCCGGTTATCGGGTGACATATTCAATTAAGGTGGGTGATGTGGTTGATACTCGGTTGTTTGAGTCTGATTTAGCTAAATTGTTTACTCGCTTAAGTGAGGTGGTTATGCCTGTTCAGATGTTGTTTGTGTTGATGATGATGTTTGGCACTCGCATTAACGAAACTCGATTAGCGCGATGGGAACATTTTGCGGGTGATTATTGGGTGATACCTGCGAGTAATGCCAAGAATAATCAGGAGCATCGTGTGCCTATGACCGAGTCCGCTAAGGCGTTAATTCAGCACTATCGCAAGTGGCAGTTGAAGCATGTGGGCAAAAGGGCATATTTGTTCCCTGGCAGTGTTGGCGCTATTTCAATTCGTTCTGCTCATGATTGGCATACCCAGATTAGGTTTAAGCATTTCACTAGCCATGATTTACGTCGGTTGTTTAGGACCATTGTTGCTGACTTGGGTGTTGATACCATGATTGGTGAGCGTTTACTGAATCATACTTTGCCTGTGTTGTTGCGTAAGTATGTTAAATCAACGCTGGATAAGGGCATGAGCCAAGCGTTAGATCAATATCATCAGTATTTAATTTATCGTGGATTTTGTTCTGTTGCGCCCGAGATATTGCCTAGATCGTCCATTGAAAGTGAGAACGGTCAAATCAAGACTGCAAGCGGGTGGCTGTGATGATCACCGCATCATTATTAGGAGAATATGCAATTAGAGGTTTTTGGGGGCGAAATGGCATTACGCGGGTTTGATTTTTTGAAGACAGGCAGAGAAATACGCGGCCTAACCCAGACCGAAGTTGCCGAGATTTATGGGGTAAGTGAACGGACTTATCGACGTTGGGAACTGGGTGATGTGAGAGTGCCGTTTGATGATGTTTCGGCAATATGCGACCAGGTGTTTCGACTAGGGATTGATGAGATTAGGGCGACGATTGAAGGTGAACAGTAATGGTGAAGGTTAATGTGCAGCAGCTGGAGCATCAACAAGTGACGTTAAACATGAAGGCATTACGTCATGGTTTGAAACGTTGGGGTAACTATTGGGCCCATCAAGAACAAGGCCAAGGGTTCGCAAGCCGAAGCCAGTGCGATAAGTTAGGTGAGGTGATTGTTTACGGTAGTGCTGGTATTGGTGAGGTTACGCCCCCGCGTGAGGTTAGACAGTTTGACCAGATGATTGAGCGGTTAACACCGCAATGTATACGGGCCATTAGAGCGCACTACATCTGCAAAGGGCAGTGGGCATTGATGGGTTTTGATAGTCAGAAGTCTTATGTGTATTGGTTAAGACGCGCAGAAATTGAAATAGTGGAGTGAGTATGAGTATTGTATTAAAAACTGGCGTAAATATAGGCTCTATAGGTCACGTAGATAATGGCAAAACAACGCTTTCAAAGGCAGTAGCCGAAGAGCTATCTAAACAGTCTGAAGCAAAAGATATGAGTGAATTCAAACCGTGTTTCGCTTGCGGAAGTACCGACATTGAGATTGTAACTGAATGCGGTTTTTTAAAGTGTTGTAGCTGCAGTTCACGAGCGGTGCCTGCTTTGTGGAACGCCTGAGCTAAAGAACTGGTTAGAATTGAAATAGTGGAGTGAGATATGAGTGAAGTTAAAATGATGGATTTCTTTAAGTTGCCAGCTAACGAGCTAGTGATGAAGATAGATCAAAATAAAGCATCAGTACTAAATTGTGATGGAGTTAGTGAGTTTCAAGCGATAGATGTTGCTGTTAGTGCTTATGACAATAACCAAGCAATAATCAAAAAACTGCAAGAGCAGATTGTGCATGAGCGTATAGATAAACACTCAATCATTACTAATCACCTTAATGTTCTTGTTGAGTGTATTAAGTCGGTACCAGTACCAGAGTATGGTCGTGAGCATAATATTAAAATGCGTGATGCCATATTAAATGTGATGGCCAATAGCGTAGCACCTTACCAAGTTGAACCGGCCGATTTAAAGAAAAAAGCTGTTGAGTCATTGCGGCAGGCTATTCAAGACTGTGAAGAGTTTGGTCGAGTGTATGTTGAGTTGAATGGTCAGTGGGCTAAAGGGCATCAACAGGTTACTGGTGTAGTAGTTGACGACGTTGGCGGTATCGTTATTTGTTAACGTTCGGTCCTGAAGCATAGCCGCAGACCTGCGGCTTTTAATTGAATCGTTGAGGTGAGATATGAGTCCTTATTTTATATTTGGTGATATCGAAACGGGTGGCCTTAATGGTCGCTTAGATAATGGCGCGTTGGGTATGGAGTATTACCCAATCCTTGAGCTGGCATTTATCCTGACAGATAAAGACCTGAATCAAATAGGTTTGCCGTTAAGTGTGGTTGTTCATCACAGTGATGAGGTGATCGCAACATGCAATGAATGGGCAATGGATACGCACACCGCAAGCGGGTTGATTGATGAGGTTCGAACATCAACGCTGTCATTGGCAGATGCTGAACAGATAGTTATTAAATGGCTTAAAGGGCATGGCGTGTCTAAGTATGACGGCAAGACTAAGCAGGGTGTGGTGTTTGCTGGTAACTCAATTATGTTCGATCGTTCATACATCATGTGCCAGATGCCAATACTTCACGAGTACATGCACTATCGTCAGTTAGATGTATCAGCATTAGCTTTAGCAGCTCGGGCGTTCAATCCAGAGTTAGAGCGAAAGGCTGTATCGGCTAAGCTTTACGCTCATGAGGCATTGGCTGATATACGTGAATCAATCGAAGAGTTGCGAGTGTATAAGCAAGTGCTGGGTAGTGATAGTCAGACAGCTTACGAACGGTTCAGTGATGCGTGTCGTTTGTTCGCTAAGTAATTGATTAAAGGTCTAATGCCTTGAGTGAAGTGGTGATGTATCAATACGTTGGCCTGAGCCTATCTAAATGCGAGCTATTATCATTTATGGTTAAAAAATAAATGGGTCCTTCTGGCTCGGTGCACTGCGGGGGCGGAGAGGCGCAATGCTTCACTACATATGACTTTTTTAGGGGGTTGTGTTGTTGTTTTATGAACCCTGCTTAAACTAATCAATTTAACTGCAACGATATGTATTGCTAAGCTAATGAATTTACTTTTATTTTCTTTATATTTTTACTGTTAAATTTCAGCACGTATTTTGATCACCTTAAACCACAACTTTTGATCGTCTAGATCTTTTATATTTTATCCGAAGAATAATTTTTAGTTACCGTGATTATTTTTATGGTGACTTCTGTGTTTTATAAATTCTTATTTTATAAACGCAACTCACTTAAGCGATAACTTTCTATTAAATTGTCTAGAGATTTAGCGCCATATATCACGAATACATAAAAACCTAAAGGCCACATATGGCCTGTTTGCGACCCTAAAAAAGGGGTATATTTAGATATGCTTGATACAGCTACGTAACAGGCTTTGCAAACTCTCTCGTTAGATCTCCGCCATTGGGCTTCTTTATTGAAGCCCATTTTTTTTGCTCGCTATTTGGTGAACACATGATCCGTACAAAGGTTTATATCGCAGGGCCAATGTCTGGTTTGCCTGATTGTAATCGGCACGCCTTTAACTTGGCGGAACAGGTGCAAAAGTCGTTAACGCATATTGTGCTAAACCCTGCCACTTTGCCTGCGGGTTTAACTGAACCTGAATACATGCAGATTGGTTTAGCCATGTTGATGTGTGCTGACATGATTTACTTATTAGATGGCTGGGAGCAATCACACGGCGCAAAGGCTGAACATGCATTAGCGCAAAAGCTTGGCTTACACATTGTTTACCAGGAGGGCATTGATCATGAAATAGCATTAATTGGTTTAACGGCTGAACAACTTGGTTAGTCGTTAACGTGAATGCTCGCACGTTTAATCAGATTGAGCAGTTCGCTTTGCAACATAGTCAGCGAAAAGTGGCCGCGCTTTCATGTAAGTGATAACGGCATGACGTAGTTCGGGTTCGCGCACCGTTAATGCACCAATAGCTATTAACGAATATTTTAAGGAGGGATGATGAATATTAAATCCCGACTCATGGCGCTGGGATTATCTGGCGCTTTACTTACTGGCGGTGTGTTAGTTGCTACCAGTGAGGGTGAAATGCTGCATTCCTATGTTGACCCTGTTGGTATTGAAACAGCTTGCTTTGGTCAAACAGGCCATAACATAAAGCTTGGCATGGTGTTCACCAACGAACAGTGTTTAGACATGCTGTCTTCAAGCCTAAAAACCTTTGATCGTGAGCTTGTAAAGTTGACCCCGCCATTAAGTGAGGGTGAGCACATTGCCTATTTGAGTTTTATTTACAACATAGGAGCAGACGCTTTCAGGACGTCTACGCTGCGTAAAAAGTTGTTGGCGGGTGACCGCGTTGGCGCATGTAATGAGTTGTCTCGATGGGTTTATGCCAAAAAGAAAAAGTTACCTGGTTTAATCATACGCCGTTCAAATGAGCGGCGTTATTGTTTGAGGGACTTGTAATGTTTAACGACTTTAAAACCACAGTGCTGTTCATTGTTGTAATGCTTTTATCGGCTTTACTGGGCATTAGTGCCTTGGGTATGAACTCACTTAAAGCCACTAATAAAACGTTAAGCTATGACTTACTGTTATCGCAAGTCAGTGTTGAAGCGTTGATAAGCAGTAACGACAACCAAGCCGAACGTATCAAAACGCTTGAACGTGATTACCGTGTGATGACCGAACTCAATGCCACGCATCGAAAACAGGTTATCGATTTACAAGCAACACATGAAAGCCGTATTGCTAAGGCCAATCTGATTAAGGACTCAACCGATGAACCTACAAAAGATTGGGCTAATGCTTTGCTGCCAGCTGATGCTTTGCAGCTGCTCAAGCCAACCGATTGTAAAAGTGGTGACCCAAACCAAAACGGTGTATGTGTTACCGCCGCCGGATTGGTTAGTGCTGTGCAGCACCCCTGATTTTGTTGGTACCACTAATATTGATTTACTTAAACACTCACTTACTCAAACTAATGCGCTAGCAATGTGTAATGCAAATATGCAGCGCCTACAACAATGGCGGCAATCACATGAGTATAACGACTGACATTAGTGCAAAGGCCACGTCGGTTGTTTCTTATATCGCCTCACTTTTCACTGCACTTGGCAGCTATGTGAACAATATGGATATTGGCGTTTTAGTGGGTGTGGCCTGTGCCATTTTTACTGCATTGATTAACTGGTTTTATCAAGCCAGAAAAAAAGAACGCGCTGCACGCAAAAGTGAACGTGATGAAAAGATAGCAAAAATACTAGAAGAAAATGCCAGGCTAAATCAGCAGTTATTACTTAAGCAGTTGCAACACATTGAAGAAGAACGCTGTAGCCATGTGATTGAAGATATTGAGGCCGAACCCAAATGAACGCATTTAAACCCGCATTTCGACCAGCAATACGGCCAGCTATAACGTCAGTGTTTGGTGTTCAGGTTCCTGTTGTTACGCCACTCACTTTCGTATCACAACCCCAAAGCAAAACGGTTGACGAGTACGCACTAGCAACTTTTAGCTGTGAAGTGACAGGCGGTGTTGCGCCTTATTCGTATCAGTGGAAAAAGAACGGTGTGAATGTTGGGACTAATAGCGCGGCGTTGTCGTTTACTGCCGCTGCTGCTGATAAGAATGCATCTATTACGGTTAATGTTACGGATAGTGCAGGAACTTCGATTACTTCTGTTGCTGCTGTCCTGGGGGTTACAAGTTATGTTTATCAATTAAACGGTGTGTCATCTTTCTACAGCTTAAGCTCGGCCATCACAATTACAGCATTTCAGAATTTTGAAATTAGTATCATTGTAAATACAACAAACATAAGCGATACGTATATTTTCGGTAATGGTGGCGGCTTTTTCTCATCATTAAAGATAACGCCATTAGGCGCTGTATTGTTGAGGTCATCAAGTGGTGATTTGATTAGCTTACCAAATGGGACTTTTAATTCATTTAACTCTGATGTTGAATTTATAGTGAAGCGGGTTGGAAACTTAACAACGCTATCAATAGGCGAGACAAACTACACGCTAGATGGTAGTCAGGGCGCTCAATACTCAATAACAATGCTAGGTAAGAGTAGGTTTACACCCACCTCCGAGGGTTACGTAAAAAGATTTAGATTATGGACTGGCGGAGATAGAAATACAGGCGTTTTAAATACAGATGTAACACCTAATAATCGAACGCAAGGAGGCACTCAATTGTCATCCGTTTTAGGTGGAAGAAGCTTAGTTGCAAGCAATTACTCAGAAAGTGCTTGGGTTAATGCTTTGCCAAAAACAATGTCGTCACCTCTAACGTTTGCGCTTCTTGGTCAATCAAACATGGTCGGTAGAGCGGCTTTAGTTGCAGATATTGATGATAATTACACAGGAATAAGCGGCAGAGTTAGCCAGTTCGGTTTCGGTAGCCAGTCTATTGTTGCTGCAACAAACCCGTTAGACAGTCAAGATTACCAAGCAGGAAGCATGGGTTTGTGGCTAAGAATGTGCAAAGAAATCATAGGCGATAACATAAACCTAATACCAGCCGCTAAGGGTGGCACAGGGTTCTCCGACAACGACTGGAATGCTGGTAATGCTGTTTATGAAGCTGCTATGTCCAGTATTTCTGCTGGTAAGATTGCATTCTCTAGTGGCCTAGATGCCGTTGTGTGGCTCCAGGGTGAGAATGATGCTGATGACGGTAACGTTAATTACCTGCAAAATATAACAGATATGAGACTGAACATGATTAGTCGCGGCTTTATATCTGATGCGACAAAATGGGTGGTAGTGTCTATAAAGGGATCGACCAATATGGCGTTTGTTCCCACAATAAATGCAGACTTAAAGACGTTTTCTGAGAATATACTTAATGGTTCTTATGTTGATGCTACTGACTTGGTGTTATTTGATACGTGGCATTATAACGCTCAATCACAGAGGATTATAGGCCAAAGGGTGTCACAGGTTTTGCTGTAAACTACCCATTAATGCCATAGCTCCAATGCTATTAACGTGGGATGAAGCAATGCAGTTTGCTAGTCAGTTTGCAGTTGAAGAATCTACCACCCCATAACACCCGCACCCCACCCAAGGAATTCACATGATTTACACCCAAAATTTAACGGTGACTACGTTGGCCGTGGCTGTTACGCGCCCAGGTGTTATGAAACAGTGCAAACAGCACCAGCTTATTTTCAGTGGCGCTAACATATCACTCACTTACACCATTAACGGTACTGACTTTACTCAAGCAGACCTTGAAGCCGGTAGCCATAATATTGAACTGGGTAACGTTGAAAAGTTTACGCTAACCAGCGCAGGCACTAGCACCGCAATTATTCAAGGTTACTAACCCGAAAAAACAATAGGCATTTTATGGCACGTATTCAAACACCCGAAGCCGAGCCAGTGCTACTGAACAAAACCGACCTGTGCAAAAGTTTGGGCATTAGTACCCAAGCGTTCGACAAGTGGGACGTGCCCATACACAGCAAAAGTGGTCGTGAGTGTTTATATACCATGAGTGACGTGGTGGGTAATCGGGTAGCTAATGAGCGTAAAAAACACCTGCTCGGGAAATCGGGCAAACCGCAAGATGATGAAGACGAAAAACCTAATATTGATTATGAACGTTGGCGCTTAACCAAAGGGCAAGCCGACGGCCAAGAGCTGAAAAACGAAAAAGACCGCAAAGAAGTGGTCGAGGTGGCGTTTTGCTCATTTGTGCTTAGCCGCATAGCCGCGCAAATATCGCCCGTGCTAGACCAAATACACATACGCGTAAAACGTAAATTCCCCGACATGCCAGAACGCACCATAGATGCTATTCGCGCCGAAGTGATTAAAAGCCAAAACACCGCAGCTGAACTGGCCAACGGCATTGAGGATTTATTGGATGAATATATCAGCAGCACAGATTAACAATCTGAAAGCCGCTGTATCTGCTGGTCTTAAATCGTTTTACCGCCCACCTGTTTTAACCTGTAGTGAATACGCCGACAGCCATTTTTATATGTCGTCGGAATCGTCTTACACCGAAGGTAAATGGGAAAGCTTACCGTTTCAAATCGGCATATTAAATGCCATGGGTAATGACCAAATTACCACGCTTAACATTATGAAATCAGCTCGTGTGGGTTACACCAAAATGCTGATGGCCAATGCTGGCTACAAGATAGAACACAAAAAACGTAACGTGCTGATATACCAGCCGCGTGACGGTGCCGCCAAAACGTTCATGAAAAAACACGTTGAAACCGCAATACGCGACATGCCAATTTGGAAAGCCCTAGCGCCGTGGATTGGCCGCAAACATAAAGACAGTACCTTAGAAGATAAGGTATTTACCAACGGTAAAACCTTAATGGTACGCGGTGGTACTGCAGCCGCTAACTACCGTGAAATTTCAACCGATGATGTTATTTACGATGAACTTGCAGGTTTTGACGAGTCAATCGAACACGAAGGTAACGCCACATCGTTAGGTGATACCCGTGTTGAACTGTCGATGTTTCCTAAATCGATTCGTGGATCCACCCCCAAAATTCTCGGTACATGCCAAATTGAAAAGGCCTGTAGCGAAAGCCAATACCAATTTAGATTTAACTTACCTTGCCCACATTGTGATGAATTGCAGCATTTAAAGTGGGGCGGCAAAACTGAACCCTTTGGCATTAAGTGGCAAGGCAATGACCCAAAAACAGCGTATTACGTTTGTGAACACTGCGGTTGCTGCATTGAAAATAATCAACTGCATGATATGGAAGAACACCCCCGCGCTGTGTGGATATGCGACAAAACGGGCGTGACTACCCCCGACTTTATTTCGTTTTTTGACAAAGACGGCAACGACTTTTTAACCCCTGAAAATATCTCTATTTATATCTGGTCGGCTTATAACACGCTTAACAGCTGGGCCAAGTTAGTTACCGAGTTTTACAAAGCCAAAGGCGACAAAGAAAAGCTGCAAACCTTTGTTAACACCAAACTGGGCCAACCGTGGGACAACGACAACGGCGAACGCATCGAGTGGGAAGACCTAGGCCGCAGGCGTGAAATGTACCCCAACGGCAACATGCCAGATTGGGTAGTGTACTTAACGGCGGGTGTGGATACCCAAGACGACCGTTATGAAGGCCGTGTTTGGGGCTGGGGCGCAGGTAAAGAATGTGCCCTAATCGATAGGTTTATTTTGTACGGTGACCCAGCAAGCCAAGTGCTGCTTGATAAAGTTGCCCTGCGCTTAAACCAAAGTTACCCCCGTAACGACGGCATAGTGCTCAGCATTGGCACAACGTGTTGGGATTCTGGCGGTCACTACTCCGATACGGTTTACTCAATGAGTAAAAAGCTCGGTTTGTTCCGTGTGGTACCTATTAGGGGCGCCAACATGTACGGCAAGCCGATTGCTAATTTCCCCCGCAAGCGGAGCAACAAAGGCGTGTACCTAACAGAAGTGGGTACCGACAACGCCAAAGAGTTGATCATGGCCATGATGCGCACTCAACCCAGTGTTGATACCCGCACACCTGGTGCCATTCATTTGCCACTGAACGACAGCATTTGTGATGACACCGAACTGCAACAGTTAACCTCTGAACGAAAATTGCCGACACGCCGTGATGGTCGCATTGTGTATCGCTGGGAAGCAGGCGGCAGGCGTAACGAAGCGCTCGACTGTTTTGTGTATGCCATGGCTGCACTGTATATCGCCATTGATAGGTTTGGCATTAATCTCGAATCGCTCAGTAAAGCGATAACAAATAAACACGACAACCCATCATTAACCGATGAATCCCCACAACCCAAAAAACCGAAAAAAGCCCCAGCTAATAACTGGCTAAATGGTGGATCGGCTAAATCAGGAGGCTGGCTGTAATGTCAAAGCAAACCGCGACAGACATGGTCGCGCTGTATATCGAAGCTGAAAAAGACGTGTTGGCGGGTAAAACCGTTAGCGTTAACGGCAAGTTGATGACCAGTGAAGACCTGGAACAAATTCGTAAGGGCCGCATTGAATGGCAGCGCACCTTAAGCATGTACACCCGCCCACGGGGTACCACACTCGCCCGATTTAACTAGGAAACAATATGAGCATTATTAACGATGCACTATCGTATTTATCCCCTGGCTGGGCGTTAAAGCGACAGGCGGCTGCTATGAGTTATCGCAACCTTAAAGGTTATGAAGCTGCCAGCCCAAGCCGAACCCACAAAGCCAATAAAGAGGGGCGCGGCGCAAACCAAGCGGTGTTTGCCGCAGGTAAAAGCCTTCGTGAACAGGCGCGTTGGTTAGACGAAAACCACGACCTGAGTATTGGTATTTTAGACCGCATGGAAGAGCGGGTAATTGGTGCGCAAGGTATTGTGGTTGAGCCACAGCCCCGCAGCCTTAGCGGTGAAATACTGGATGATTTAGCCAATGATATTCAGCGCCGATTTGCTGCATGGTCATTAAAACCTGACGTAACAGGGCGCTACACACGGCCAGAGCTTGAGCGTTTAGTGCTACGTACCGCATTGCGAGACGGTGAAGCATTCGGCCATCAAGTGCGTGGCAAAGTGCCAAAGTTTGGTCACCCAAACCCGCAAGGCACCCAATACAGCATTGAAGCGTTAGAACCTGATTACATTCCGTTTGAACTAAACGATGTGTCGCAACGGGTGCGTCAAGGGTTTGAGGTTAACGGATGGGGGCAGGTGGTTAATTACCATGTGTTGCTTGATCACCCGTCTGACCAAATCGGTTTTCGTTATAAAACCAAAATAGTACCTGCTAGCAACATGCTGCACTTGGGCTTATTTAAACGCCTGCACCAGCTGCGCGGTATCAGTATTTTTCACGGTATTTTAACCCGCCTTGGCGACATTAAAGACTATGAAGAATCTGAACGAGTTGCCGCCCGTATTGCTGCTGCGTTAGCGTTTTACATTAAACGTGGCGATGCCAGTATGTTCGGCACAGATGGTGATGCCAAAACTGACCGCGAAATTAACATTGCACCCGGCATGACGTTCGACGATCTCGCACCGGGTGAAGATGTCGGCATGATTGAGTCAAATCGCCCTAACGTGCATTTGGTCGATTTTCGTAATGGTCAGCTAAAAGCTTGTGCTGCGGGTACTCGTGGCAGTTACTCAAGCATTGCCCGTGACTATAAAGGCAGTTATTCAAGCCAGCGCCAGGAGCTGGTTGAGCAAGATGAGTCGAACCGCATTATGCAGCAATGGTTTTGTGCCGGTTGGGCGCGGCCTGCGTTTCGTAATTGGTTGCAAATGGAACTAATGAACAAGCAAGACCCATTAGTGCTACCGCCAGATCTAGACATGCGCACCTTGTTTGATTCGGTGTATTACGGTCCCACCATGCCATGGATTGACCCCCGCAAAGAAGCCCAAGGCTGGGAAATGATGATAGCCGGTAATGTTGCCTCTGAGGCTGATTGGACCCGTGCCCGAGGTCGTAACCCAAGCGAAGTTAAACGCCAGCGTGAGCGCGAAGTGAAACACAATCGTGAAAACGACATGGTGACCCCTAACGACCCAGAGCCACAAAACGGAGTAACCCCAAGTGAAAAAGACTCATCTAAGTCTAGCAATGGCCGCCGCAATGGTGTTCGCACCACAAGCAAGCCTGACCCTGACGCCGACCAATAAGCCCGATAAAAGCTGGTACAGCTTAAAAGCGCAAAACGGTAATGCCGAATTAATGATTTATGACGAAATTGGCGGCTGGGGCATTAGTGCCCGTCAGTTCGCCAGCGACTTACAAGCATTAGGCAAAATCGGCACCTTAACGGCACGCATTCATTCACCTGGTGGTGATGTGTTTGAAGGTATGGCGATTTACAACATGATCAAAGGTCACCCCGCGCACAAGGTTTGTCATATTGACGGCCTTGCAGCATCAATGGCCAGTGTGATTGCCATGGCCTTTGATGAAGTCATTATGCCCGAAAACGCCATGATGATGGTGCATAAGCCATGGGGCGGCACATTAGGTGACGCCGACGACATGCGCAAATATGCCGACTTACTCGACAAGGTTGAAGGTAACTTAGTTGGTGCTTATCAACAAAAAACAGGTTTGCCAGAAGCCGAGTTACACACGCTTTTGGCAGCTGAAACATGGCTAACTGGCCGCGAAGCGGTTGAAAAAGGTTTTGCCAACATCCTCACTGAACCGCTGCAAATGGCGGCTTCGCTTACTTCAAAAAGACTCAAGGACTTTACTAATATGCCTGAAGCTCTAAAAAACCTGTTTGCACCACAGGGTAATGTACCTGGTGCAACCAATACGCCTGCGCCAGTAGTCGCTAATACTCTTGTACCAGCCCCATCGGTACCCGCAGCTGTTGCACCATCTGCAGCGGATATTCAAGCGGCGGCTAAAGCAATGAACAAAGCGCGAACCGACGGTATTAACACCGCATTTGCCACGTTCCCTCAACTCACTGAGCTTAAAAACAGCTGTCTTGCAAATGATGATATTGACGCAGACAAAGCCAAAGACATGATTTTGGCTAAGTTGGGTGAAGGTATTACGCCATGCGCCGTGCAGCCTAAAAGTGTCATTATTCATGCTAGCAACGGTAACATTGTGGGTGACTCAATTCGTGCGCAACTAATGGCGCGGGCTGGTCATGAAGCGGCACAAAAAGACAATGGCTATGGTAGCTATAACTTACGTGAACTTGCCCGTGCATCGTTAGCCGATCGCGGTATTGGTTGTGCCGGTATGAACGTGATGCAAATGGTGGGGTTAGCGTTTACTCATACCTCATCTGATTTCGGTAACATCATGTTAGATGTGGCCAATAAGTCAGTATTAAAAGGTTGGGCTGAAGCTGCTGAAACCTTTGAACGTATCGCTAAAAAAGGTCAGTTAAGTGACTTTAAAGTCGCACATCGTGTTGGCATGGGTGAGTTTAAAAGCTTACCAGAAGTCAAAGACGGTGCTGAGTACAAGTACATCACCATTGGCGAACACGCTGAAAAGATTGCCTTGGCGACTTATGGCGGTATTTTCACATTAACACGCCAAACGGTTATTAATGACGACATGGGCATGTTGATGGGCGTCCCGATGAAAATGGGTAAAGCGGCCAAGAGTACCATAGGTGACTTGTTCTGGGCTGTACTAACCAAAAACGGCAAAATGAACGACGGTAAAGCCTTGTTCCATGCTGACCATGGCAACTTAACATCAGGTGCGCCAAGCGTTGAAGCGTTCAGTATTGCTGCTGAATTAATGGAATCGCAGATGATTGGCGAGTCACCGTTAAACATCATGCCTGCATTTGCGTTAGTACCACCAAACCTTAAGCGTGCTGTATTGCAAATTATTCAGTCAACGTCGGTTAAAGGCACTGATGCAAACTCAGGTGTTGCTAACCCGATCCGCGACTTTGTTGAAGTGTTATCTGAGCCACGCTTAAAAGCGAAAAGCGATAAAGAGTGGTACTTATCAGCGGCACAAGGTGAAGACACGATTGAAGTGGCATACCTTGACGGTATCGACACGCCATACATTGAGCAGCAACAAGGCTTTACTGTTGACGGTGTTGCAACCAAAGTGCGTATTGATGCCGGGGTATCACCACTTGATCACCGTGGCCTGGTTAAATCAACAGGCGTATAACGTAAACATTAAACAGGCCGCTATCGAAAACGTTAGCGGCTTTTTTACGCTTAAATTTCAACAATTCTTATCAGGAATGAATTATGAAAAATTGTGTATCAGATGGTAATACCATCGACTTTACAGCCACGGCGGCAGTGGCCAGTGGCGCACCAGTGTTATTAGGCAAAGTGGTTGCTGTGTCACTTGGCAATGTTGCTATTGATGAAGTGGGTGTGGGGGCAACTGAAGGTGTGTTCGAGTTACCTAAAGTGACCGCTGATGACATTGGCCAAGGTGCGCAGGTTTACCTTAAATCAGACGGCATGATCACCTCAACCGCATCGGGCAATACCTTAGCCGGTAAAGCGTGGGCTGCGGCAGGTAACCCCAGCGATACAGTCTGGGTAAAAATTAATGCTTAGCGTTAACGAACGCATAGCAAGCAAGCTTGCCCGTGCGTTCACTAAACTGGCACAACCGTGCCAGTTTATCCCTAGCGCTGGCCAAGCTGCTTATAGCCGAAGTGTTCACCTGCCGCCAACCGAAATAGATCGCAGTAATGAATACATACAAGAACCGATAGCCCTCGCTGAGTTTTTACAGCAAGACGGCGCGGTAATGGCTGATGATGTGTTTGAGTTAAATGGTAAGCAACATCGTTTAACACAACTTCATACGCGGGATGAAATTACCGTAACGTTTATTTACTTAGTGGATTAAGTTTTTAATGGGGGTTAAATATGTGGATAGATACCCAAGGGTTTAAGGAGGTTTCTAAAGAGCTAAAGCGGATGCGCGATGCACAAGTACCAGCCATTACTAAGGCTATAGATGATGCAGCCGTTTTTGGAAAAAATCTTGCGGTAGATAAAATATTTAACAAATTTGGTTATAAGTCAAAATCATATGTGGAAGATACTTTTTTTGTCAGTATTCACCCTAATGATTTAACCGCACATATTTCTGCAAGATTCAGAGCCACAAGCTTGACGAGAATGGCTAAGCCTCGTTACAGAACAGGGAAAAAAGGTCAAAGTGTATTAAATGGTTATGACGTTAGTGCTTATAAAAATCAGCCTGTTTGGTTTAAGGGGGCATTTACTATTATTGGTCAAAACGGTAACCAAGTAATGTTTATGCGTAAGCGCAAAGATAATTCTTGGAGAAAAATCGGGAAGCAAAAAGCCAAAAAGGCAGGTACGAAAGACCAAAAGCCATTATATGGCCCGTCAGTTTGGGGGGCATTTAAGTATATGCGTGACGATATAGAGCCACCAATCATCAAGCATCTTCGTGAACGATACGGACATCACGCTAAGTAACAACCGCCCTGTTAAGAGGTACCTATGATCCAAACCATTTTAAACCGCTTACAGCTGGTTGACGGTGCAGAAGTGCGCGAAGGTTTTTATGCGCAAGGGTTAGCAAAAGAAAATCAGTTTATCTTTTTACAACCGCACACCGACTTGTTCGGCGCCAAAAATGGCATAAACGCATTCCGTGACGACTTAACATTACAAGTGGTTGCGGGTATTAACTTAAGCAAATCAACCAACCCCACCGCCGAACTAATCAATTTAGTTCGCGACATTCGCTGCGCATTCTTTAAAGACGAACGTAATACCGAAAAACCGTCATGGCTACCCAAAGCTATTACGTTTAAAGAGGCCGAACCCTGTAAATACATTATGCCCGAAAGCCATGAAAAACATGCGCTAGCGGTCATTACTTTAACCCTAGTTCATACCGTTCAATTTGGAGAAAGATTATGAGCGAAACCGTAACCGAAAGTTACATCGGCTCAGGCATTGTGTATGTCAATGGCCGCGATGTGGGCAACGCCAGTGGCGTTAAAATCGACATCGAGCAAGAAAGTAAAGCCCAACCTAACTACCGTGGTGGTGGCGGTAACGCGGCTGAAATCACCAAAGTGAAATCGGTTAAATTGTCGATGACCTTAAACGACTTCAGCAACGCCAACTTAGCGTTAGCGCTGCGCGGTAAAGTGGACGTATTAACCGCTGGAGCCGTTACTGATGAGGCCATTGTTGCTGTATTAGATGGTCTGGCCGACACCGCAAAAATGATTGATACCACAGTGCCCCCAGTGGTTACCCACGACTCAGGCACACCCACTTATGATGTTGATGTTGACTATGTGGTCAGCGCAGGCGGTATTCGTGCATTAAGCACAGGTTCGATTACTGCAGGCCAAGACTTAAAAGTCAGCTACACCAGTAAAGCGGGTAATGCCCTGCAAGCACTGGTTGAATCAGGCGAAGAAGTCAAAGTGGTGATTGACGGTGTTAACGATGCCACAGGTAAGCCGAACGTGCTTAAGTTTTATCGCTGGAAGCCAAGCCCAACCTCAGGGTTAGACTTAATTGGCGATGACTTCGGTTCGTTCGACATCGAGGGCGGGGTACTAGCCGACAGCAGCATTGTTGCCGTAGGTAAGTCTAAGTTCTTTGTGCGTAGTGCAGCGTAGTTGCATTAACCAAAGGGCATAAACAAAAAGCCCACTAAATAGTGAGTGGGCTTTTTAATCTAAGACTAATTAACGCAATCTAGCTTGTTTGTCTGCCATTCTGGCTAATGTGGCAATCTGCTGGTTTGCAGCTTCACTAATTTCTAACAACTGATCTACTGATAAAAAGCGCGGTTCACGTATGTACTGCACTAATTTTTCACGGCTAGTCACAAACTGATTATCATCGATGGGTTGCGAGCTGACTATTTTGCCAGCTTCCCAAGTAAACAACATGCGCTGACGCTCAAACGGGTGTGTTGTGCGGCTAAGTCGCTTTTGGGCTTCATTAAAGGCATTAATAAAGTTGATTTTAAGTTCGGCAGCTTTGGCACCGGTAAAGCCCATCACTAAAAACATAAAGCCGTCTTTGGTTAGGTGGTAGCACTTTAAATCACGCTGACTGGTGCCAACCTGTTGATTTTGCACGTTAGCTCTAAAATGAGCTGACGTAAATTCACTTGGGGCATCAGCAAGTATTTCATCAATTTTTCGTAATACATTCTTGTGAAGTTTGCCAAAATAATCAGCGACGATCAGTGAATTGGTAATGGTTTGTTGGCCGTTAATAAAAACGAGTTGTGCAGGGTAGTTTTTAGATTGTTGTAAGTTCATGGGTGACACTCCTTGGTTCGAGAGTAATCATCACCAAACGGTTCGAATCATTGGGTGATGAGCTGAGCAAGGTTCGAACTACCGCACCAAGGAGCGGCCAGCCAAATGGCTGCCTCACCCAGCCCACCATAGAAGTGGTGCGCTGAATCACGCAATAAAAAACCAGCTCTAAAGGCTGGCGACTATTGCGCCTTGGTATATAGCGGGGTTCGAATCCCGGCATTGGATTTTGCCAATGCCTAAACAGTATCGCCCCACTTAGGCACATTTGTCAATTCGTTATCACTTAACTGAGCCAGTGATAACAATTAACCCATTTTATAAACCTATGAATGTGTAATCGAGAACTTTCGGTCACACGGCTTTTTGCTGCCCAAAGGAAATGTTATGAGCTTTAAAGACCAAGTTATTAACCTGATTATTCAGGGCAAAGATTTATTTTCCAGCGAAGCTAAAAAGTCGGAAAAGGCTTTAGCTGAATTAGCATCAGAAAGCGAAATACTTAATGCCCGTTTAAAAGAGTTAGAAGATTTACAGGCCGCGGCTAATTCTATTGATGGCTTAACGGCTTCAATTAGCAAAGGTGAGAAAGCCTATAAAGATAATTCAGTCGCGCTTGATAAGTTAGTCGTTCAGCAAAAAGTGGCTGCCAAAGAGTTAAAGAAACTTGAAGCGGCGCAAAAGGCGGCCGAGGATTCAACTAATCAACTTGAGCAAGAATACAACCAGGCACAAGCGGCATTAGTTAAGTATGAAACCGAGTTACAGCAAGCCCGGGTTGAAGTTGAAAAACTCAGCACCGAACAACAACAAAGTGCCACTGCTAGCAAAGAGCAAGCCGCAGCATTAACCAAAGCTAAAACCGATTTACAGCAATTAACGACTGAACAAACCAGCGCTAAAAATGCCGCCACTGAACTGGCAACCGCATTAGATACACAGCGCCGCGAACTGCTTGAGGTGAGCACAGCAACAGATGCGGCTAGCCGTAATAAAGCCGATTACACGCTACAAGTAAAAACCGCTAGAACTGAGCTAAATCAGCTTGAACGTAGCCTTAATAAAAATAAAACCGAGTTAGATCAAAACACCGCCAGCTTAAATAAAGCTGGCATAAGCATGGATAAACTGGCCGATGCCAGTGCTGATTTAAAGCAGCAGCAAATAGCCGGTGAAGCAGCGTTAAAAGGGGTTAACACTCGGCTTGAACGCCACAACAAGCTATTAAATGAGTCACAAAAGCAAGCGGGTGACTTTGGTGGCAGCGTTAAAAGTGCCACAGCGTCATTGGTGGCTATGGCGGGCGCTTACATTGGTGTTGACAGACTTTGGGAAAGTTTAAAGTCGATACTGACCGCAGGCGACGAAGCCAAAGCCTTTGGTGTGCAAATGACCGCCATGATGGGCAGCATTGCCAGCGGTGAGCAAGCAACCCAATGGATTAAAGACTTTGCTAATAATACCGGTACCCGTTTAGATTCGGCTAAACAAGCGTTTGCTTCATTAAAAACATTTGGCATAGACCCGATGAATGGCAGCTTGCAGGCCATGGTGGATTACAACGCTAAGTTAGGGGGTAGCCAAGAAAAGCTGGAAGGGATTATTTTAGGCGTTGGCCAAGCCTGGGCTAAGCAAAAATTTCAAGGTGAGGAGATATTACAGCTAGTTGAACGCGGCGTGCCTGTTTGGGATTTGCTTGAAAAAGTGACAGGTAAAAATGCGGTCCAACTGCAAAAAATGAGTGAAGCCGGTCAGCTTGGCCGCGATGTGATGCAGCAGTTGTTTGATGAAATGGGCAAGCAAGCTAACGGCCAAGCGTCTAAATCTTTGGATAGATTAAGCGGTCAAGTTAACTTGATGTCTAACAAGTGGACCGAGTTTAAAACCATTATTGCCGACTCGGGCGCGTACCAGGTAGCTGTTGATTTTATTCAGTCGTTAAACGCCAAGTTTGATGAACTCAATAAAAGCGGTCAAATCAAACAAGCTGCGCAAGACATTAGCGACTTTTTCACCACCATGATCCGCGATGGTGGTTCAAGCATTACCGCCACCCTTGAAAACATTAGCGCTTTTGCTCGGGCGCTAAATGTCATTAGTGGATCTATTCGTTTGCTTGCTAATACATTTACTTCAATGGTTGCCACTGTTGGAGGTGCATTTACTGGGTTATTTGCATTTTTACTTGAGGGCTGGGCTAAGGTTATTGGTTTCCTGGGGGGTGATGATTTATCTAAAGCTTTTGAAAATCAAGCTGCCGCGATTAAAGCTGTATCTAAAGCCTATTTTGATCAAGTTGAGCAAGATGGAAAAGATGCTGCCGCTGCATGGAAACAGATAACGGGTGAGATTGAGCAATCAGCTTCAAGTGCTTATAAAGCCGCAGGTGATGCTGCAACTAAAAGCGCTAAAGTACAAGCTGATGCAGCTAATAAGGTTAGCACAGCCCAAAAAGAGCAAGCTGATGCAACCGATGAACAAACCGCCAAAACAAAAGCATTTGAGCTGGCGATGTCTAAAGCCGGTATTACCACAATATCGATATTACGCGAGCAGGCGGCAGCGGCTAAAGCGACTTATGAACAAGTAAAACAAGGTGCAGCTGATGGCGTTGCATCGACAAACGAGCTTAACCAGGCGTTTATAAAATACGCCGATGCAGCCATTAAAGCAGCCGCAGCTGGTGACCAACAAGTTGATGCCAGTATTCGTCAGCAAGCCGCTAACTTAGGCTTAAGCGATAATATTGAGCAGCTTATTCAGCAGCATTATCGTTTAAAAGAGGTGCAAAATAACGTCGGCAATGATGCTGAAGAAAATGAAGTGAGAGTGGCTAATGCTAATAAAGGCATTGGCACCACCATGGAAAACACCCTGGGGGTTGTGGTTAAAAGTGCCGAGCAAGCAGGGGCTTCATTGGCGGGTGTTGCTGAGTTTTTTACTGACTTTTTACGAGGTGTTACCGCCGAAGTAGCCGAGCTAAGTAAAGGTGCTGTTGCTTACTTTAAGTCGATTCTTTACGGTCAAACCCTGTTAATTGACTCAAGTAGTGAGTTAGATAAAACCATTGAAACTTACCGAAGCTTAACGGGTGAGATTAATGAGCTACAAAACCAGCTAGCCATTGCTATCGACTTCACTGGCATTAGCACTTTTGCCCGTAAAGCTGAAATAGCCGGTAAGCAAGCGCAAGCGGCCTATTATGGCCAGCGCATCGAACTGCTTAAAATGGTTGATGCACTTAATGCGGCCGAAGGTGGCAACATTGGCTTAATTAGAAGCGCAGAACGTGCGGCTAACTCAATGAACTTGATGAATGATCAAGACTTGGGTGTGCTGAAATCGGCCATTGATTCTGCTAAATCTAGCATGGATTCACTGCGTGATAGTGCTCAGTCAACCCTTGATACGCTGCAAGATGAATTAGACGGTTACCTTGGCCGTCAGGATGAAATTGAAAAGCGTCGTTATCAGCAAGAGCTAACAGAAATTAAAGCGCAACTGGCTAAAGCTGAGCGAACGGGTGATCAGGCGTTAATTAACCAGTTACGTGAAGCTGAAAAAACCTTAAGCAAGGTTTATGCGTTTCGCACCGCTGAAATTAAAGCTCAGCAAGAATCTGACAAACAACGCGCTATTACTGATACGCAAAACCTTAAACAACAAACCACACCCCAAAAAACGATACACACCCCAGCTCCCCAAACATCATCTAGCCAAACCACTGTTGCCCCAAGTAGCAGTGACACGGTTGTGTTGCAACTGCAAGTGGGTAACCGCACCTTTGATGCGCAAACCAAGCGCAGCATTGTGAATGAACTCTATGCAGAAATTAAACGCCTGCAGTCGGTTGGCGGTTAGTCGCTAGGTTGCTGTATCACTTCAAAAAGAGGTCCTATGTTTAGCACCATTATTGACAGTATTGATTTGGAAGAGCCATTGCATTGGCTTAACCGCAATAACACCCAACGCGTGGCAGCAAATATGAAACGGGCACTTAACGGTGCGCCGCATATTCAGCAAACCGCTATTCCTGCAGGTATTGCATTAGAGCTGGGTACCAAAAGTGGCTGGATGCACCGCCTAGATTTTAATGCGCTGCAAGCCCACGCCGCTAGCACATTAACTGCATTTACCATTAATCACGATGGCAACAACATTAATGTGGTGTGGGATAACACCCAAGCTAACGTGATCACCGGTGATGATTTGGATGATGAGTTTGGCGAGTACCCATTGTTAACCAACGTGGTTTTACGATTTTTAACGCTTTAGCATGATTAACACAGGTGGCACATGACCATTACCCGAGCAGATTTAAAAATATTCAAGCCTGAGTCACTGGGTTCTAGTGATGACGCAGGCGGCCAGCGCACTAAGTTAGTGGTGAAGTCTGGTGAGCTTAATGAGCTATTTAGAGCGATTTCAGATATCGACCATTCGCAATCTGCGGTTGATATTGTCAAATGTTACCCCGCGCTGGATACCACTGGCACTGAGCTGTTGCTTAATGGACATGTTTTTTTCAGTCAAAAACCAACAGACCCTTTGGTGAGCATGTTGTTAGCTGAGTCAAATGAGTTTGAAGATGCTGATCGCATGACTGACATGGTGGAGATTTTAGAGTCATCCGTTAAAGCTGGGCAGCTGGTGCGTAACCGTTTAATTGGTTTGCTGGCGGGGCAAGACTCGTTTCCTCGCTCGTATTTGCAGTCTATTTATCAATTTAACGGTAGAGACTATTACGAAACTATTCGGTTAAGCCAAGGCCAGGTGATTGTTATTTCTGTTGAGTATGCGGGTAATGAAAATGCGCAGTATCCACGCTTTGAACACTTTTGTGAAGTGCAAGAAACCGTTACAGGTGGCCAAGGTGGGCAAGTGTATTTTAAGCCGGCTATTCCGTTTAATACACCTAACTTTGACGTCACAATTAACGGTGAAACGGGCTGTACTAAATTGCGTTATGTTAGCGCAAATGATGGCATTAAATACCATGGTGTGAGTGAGCTGACCGCCGCAGCAACGAGTGAAATACTGGATGTTGGCGCAACGGTAACAGAGATGTTACCCAAGGTGCGTACTAATTCTTTGAGCGCAGGTAATGCATTAGCGGGCATAGTCGATTCGCAAGGCGGCAGCGTTACGGTTGATAATGCGGGCGTGTATGCTCCAGCGCGTAAAACCTTAGTCTTACCCAGTGTGAAAAATCAAAACACCTATATTTTTGAGATACCTGATTTAGTTAATTCCCCTTGGTTTGCTGAAAACAATAAACAAGCGGTAACTTATAGCGGGTCGTTTGGTCAGTATGCCAACATCCTCATTACTGGTACCACGGTTACTGTTATTTTTACGGGCATCAACATGACGGGAAATAACAGCATTGCGGTGTCGTATTATCAAGCAAGCAAGTACCAGATTTATGCCAGCAGCAATACGTTTCCTGTTAATAGCATTCTGACGAAGGATTTTTTCTCTGGTGAAGTTGATTTTGATAATTCGAGCTACAGCAACAGTAGTGTGAGCTTAGGTAACTTTAGTGCCGATGACATCGACGCAATCCCTATAATTGAATTAAATCAGACCGTAATAGCCCGGATTAATGCCCGCACAGGTGCAGTGACTAAGGAGGTGGATTTTCGGGGTAATTTCACCTTAACCTATGGCTGTTTGTTAGCTAAAACAGAACCTGCAAGTGGTGGTGATGTGCCACCTGGTGATTTAAGTGTGACATTTGTTCTTACCAGCCCTGAACCTGTACTGGATAGCTTTTATGTCACGGTTTCGACCACTGCTGAAACCTTGCTTAGTGCTAGCGCCGATGCCAACGGCATTATCAGCGGTACGGGTGTTACAGGCAGTATTGTTAATGGCGCGGTATCGCTTGAGTTTACGCAACGAGTGATATTAAGCACCCTACGTTATGACGTAACCGAAACGGTGACGCTTTCACCCCCTCCTGAGCTTTATGGCCTAAACCCACTGCGGATTAAAAACGGCGGTGTTGTGGCGTGTTTTACAGCCTGGACCAACATCAATGTGCAACATAGTCAAACTCAAGTTGTTGTTAGCCCAGCAGCTGACCAAACTTTATCTGTACGAGTGAATGCCCGATTTGTCGATATTACTGATGCCAATGGTGCCAGTTTATGGACACTAAATAACACGCATTACAGCGTGGTTAAAGAAACGGGTGTTGTGACACTGCACAGTAATTTTAGTGGTTTTGAAGCGCCATTTTTACTGACAGATAGCATAGGCGAGTTGGCCTTGGTTGTAGAGGTGCAGCCCAATAAGTTGGTATTAGCCGCGCCATTAAGTCAGTCGTACCCCATTGGTTCTGTGGTGTCTAGCGTTCAAGATTTAGGTGATTTACAAGCACGAGTCGGTGCTGTTCGCGATATGACCGCTTGGTCGAATAATTGGGACCAAGATGGAACCAATACCACAGCTAGCTTGAATGTGGTTGATTACCCGATTGAGGTGCGTAACGACACCGCGATTAATGAAGACTGGGTGTTAATTATGACTAGCCCAACATCATTTCGCTGTGTGGGTAAACGTTTAGGTCAAATTGCAACTGGCGATACCGTCAATTATTTCGCTCCAATAAACCCGCTGACACTTGCCCCGTATTTTATTATTCGCCAGGCCGCATTTGGTGGAGGTTGGCAAGCTGGCGAAGCTATTCGTTTTAGAAGCTACGCCAGTTCAAAACCTGCCATGTTGTTGCGAACGGTACAAAGTGGCCACACACAAATTACAGAAGACCGTGCGGTGTTGTCATTCCGTGGTAATGAGTCTTAATGCTTGATATTAATAGATTATAAGAAGGGGTATTAAAATGGGATTGCCAGTAACGGTTTATCGCTGGGATGATGCGGGTGCACCGCAACTTGTTGAAAGACGACCATCTGAATTTATAACGATATTAAAAAAATGCTTGGTTGAGGGTTATGGAACTAAATCACCATTAGGGTGGACTGCACCATTTGAAGATGTTCAGAATAGAAAGATTGTTTTTAGAAACTCACCCACTGATGGTAGTGGTGGTGTATTGCGATTTGCGGATTTCAATACGGATGATAGGGTGGGTGGTACGGTAATTTACACTCATGGTAAAATTGCAAATAGTGTAGATGAAGTGCTACCGCTTCACGTTTATAATTCCATCTTTGCACAAACTGTAAATAACACACAGTGGGTGATAATCGGTACGTCGAGATCGTTTTATTTAATAGTTAATAACACCTCTAAACCTATGGCGTCAGGTACGTCTGGGTCTGGTACTTGGTGGTTTGGTGATTTAGACCCATCGCTACCTTATGACCAATCAACAATGATGGCATTTTATGCATCAACAAATAATACAGGTGGTACTGGTTGGAATTTATCACTAGATTATTTGGCTAACGGTTCAGGGCAAGTCGTACTTGGTGACGCCAACAACGACATATATTCAGCGGAGTACCAATTGTACTTACCGATGGATGGTGCAAAACTTTATTCTCAAACGTCAGCTTCTAACTCGCAAGGTGTACCCGTTACAAACCTATTTCTTGCCCCTGTATTGGTGAAATTAAAAACGCTTAACTCAGGCACCCAGGACGCTTTTGATACACTCATACGGTTCAGCGAGAGTAGACCTGTGATTCGTGGCGCTATAGCTGGGCTGTATGAATTTGCACAAGGTGGATATAGTGACCAACCGTGGCCGCAAATTCATACTCAACAGGGTCGTAGTTATTGGATTATCAGGCAAGGTCACGTTGGTTCATGTAACGTATGTATCGATTTGGACACTTGGTATGAATAGTTTAATACTCAAACTAACAAAGGGTGCTGATCATTTAAACGTTGGGTTACTGACCGTTGATATTGACGTTGCA
Organism: Shewanella sp. HL-SH2; assembly: GCF_051164935.1. Classification (NCBI taxonomy): domain Bacteria; kingdom Pseudomonadati; phylum Pseudomonadota; class Gammaproteobacteria; order Alteromonadales; family Shewanellaceae; genus Shewanella; species Shewanella sp. HL-SH2. The sequence continues at coordinate 4,154,805 of NZ_CP195035.1, read as the reverse complement.
GCGAGTCGTTTGATGATAATTGACCGAACTACTGGCTTGGTTATGAGATACATGGAAGTACCACCGTCAAAGACTTTTCAAACTGTGTTTAATTACGAGTACGCATTAACTAATAAAATTATTGTCGGCATTATTGATATGAATGGTGTTTATGCGCTTCAAACAATTGACGCAATTAAACTAGAACCTGCGGTACTCGGTGAGTTAGACATATGGTAATTATAAGGTTCAGCAGACCTTACGCGTCTAGATTGTCACCCATTGTAATTAGGTTTGGCGATGACGGTGAACCACCAGTAATTGTTGACAAATCGTTGGGTATTGAATGCGGTATGGTGTGGCGCAAACCTATCGCTATTGAAAAACAAACGGTATTAGCTGAGGCGGCAAGTCATTTAGGTATCGAATTTGATGCGCCTTGGACGTTAAACAATGGAACCGAACAAACGATTATGTCAGCGTGGATGACTATACCGTCAGTCGGTATAAGCTACGGCTTCAGCTGGAAAGCATTACCGCAAACCCGCAATGACTTTGCTGTTAGTTGGGCGCTACCCAAAAGCCATCAAACCTCAGTTGATATTTTGTGGAAAACAACAATAAGTCATCAAACTGATACCGAAATGCGTTGGTTAGATGTTGCAGCTGAGTGCTTGTCTATAAGCGTGATATGGCATGATGGCGCAGCAAAACATATTCAGCATACATTACGTTATAAAGGAATACGTTGCGGTACTGAACACCTTTTAAAATGGGGCCCGCATGCATCACGCTGGATATGCTCGACTAAATATCGTCCACCAGTGGGTGTAGCGAGTATTCGTTTTAATGATCCATTTACCCCTTTAACCAGCTCTGCAGTCAATCCGATTATTATCCGGTTCACACCGTCACCAGAGTATTGTTACTTTGACGACGGTGGTGGGTTAATTGACTCAAACCCAGTGTTACCCAATCTTGATTTTAAAACCCCCATTGAACCCCAATTGCGCAGGTATTATTTAATGCAGCCAACCATTACGTGTGTGCGCGTGTCAGACAACGTGCCGATTGTGATCAGTAATATCAGTATTAGCCGCAGCCGTGGCCAGTGGGCCAGCTCGGTGAGTATCGATTTTTCAAGCCGTATAGATGCCAGCCGCGCTGAAAATCAACTGCTTAAAGTGGGTATAAACGGCTATGAGTTTTATGTTTTGCTTGAGCAAACCAGTGTAAGCAAAGTGTTTGGTAACGCGACTTATCGCGGAACAGGCCGCAGCCGCAGTGCCGAACTGACTACGCCATATGTATTGCCGATCAGTTATACCAATTCAACATCACGCAGTTTTGCCGGTTTACTTTCTGACATGCTGCAGTTTACCGGTTGGACTATTGAGCTTAACGGCATCGTTGATTTTAACGTACCTGCAGGCGCGTTTAGCGTTGGCAATAAATCGCCCATCGATGCAGTGCAAGAAGCGGTGACACAATTAGGTTGTATGCTGCTATCTAATGATGAAACCAAAACATTAACCGTGGTACCACGTTGGCCAACAGTGCCTTGGTTAATGGATGCTGCGACACCTGATTTAACCTTGCACGATGCAGTGATCACCAGTTACAGCGAATCAAAAGAAATCGGTACCGAGTGTAATGTGGTTTGGCTGCGGGGTGAGCAGCAGGGCATTAGCGCAAAAGTAAAACGTGCAGGCACGGCAGGCAATATTGCAACTGATGACATTAGCGCCCAACTGATTGTTGATAATCAGGCCGCTAGAACAGCCGGCACTAACGCACTGGCCGATACAGGCAATAAGCTTAATATCAATATGAGTTTACCGATTCTGGCCGACTTACCACCCGCAACACCTGGTATGTTAATCGGCGTTCGTGAAGGTGTGAATGTGTTCAAAGGTACCTGTGATTCAGTTACGATTAGCGCATCGGTTAGCGACACTGGCGACATTGATGTAGAGCAAACCATCACCGTCGTTCGCCACGTTGCATAAGCTGTTGTATCAAAATCAGCATAAGGAATCGTAATGTTAAAGCAGTTAACACAAAGCCTAAGCGCCCCGCGTTTAATTATGACGATTAACGTGGCGAATACCGATGGAACGGTAACCGCCACCACTGCCAGCGGCCACACCCAACGGGTCATCGGCTCTGGCAGTATCGGCGATCATATCTATGTTCAAGACGGCAGGGTGCTAGGGACAGCACCCGACTTGGTGTTTGTAGAGATAGAGGTTTAGTTGTTTAATTTATTGAACATAAATCCTCATGAAACTTTTGAGAATTTATTAAGATGTTACGAACTTCCAATATTGCATTGTTGAAAGCAGATAAACCATTAGAACTCAATAGGCGATCGAGTGGCCAACCAGCTGCTCTGGCTTTTTGGTAATGTACAAGAGCACTGAACTTCAAAGATGGAAACTGCTTGGTTTCGAAAGCACTATTAATAAATATGATTAGTGCAAATAAATCTAATGACCCTTCTTCAATCTTTTTAAATTCCTTTTTAAATTCACGAACCGTAATTTTTACAGCCTTTTGATCTTCAGTCGATAGATTGTTCATTTGATTTCCTTTTGAGTAATACTTTCCATTATACACCTAACGTTTTTGGTTAAAAAGAGAGCAAATAAGTTTAGATTATTCTTTCGAGTCTTTATCATGCAAACGCTTAGGGTATAACTCAGTGTATACCTGCCATAGCGTATTAATATTGCGGTGGCCTGTTACTTGTGCCACTTCATCAATAGTGTAACCTTTTTCAAATAACCGGCTAGCACCTTCACGCCGTAAATCATGGTAGCGTAAATCCTCAATACCCAACTCATTTCTAACCCGCTGAAAACCTGCAGCAACAGACTTTTCATTATACGGGAATATCCGCGCATCGTTGCGTGGTTGCTTTTGTAGTATTTCCCACGCCCCACCCAATAACGGCACTAGCATGTGATTACCTGCTTTTTTTCGCGGGTCTTTACGATTTCTAACGGTTACCGCTTTTTGCTGTTCATCAACATCATCCCACGTAATTCGGCAAACCTCGCCAATCCGCATACAGCTTAAAATAGAGAAGTCTAATAGGTCTACATATGGAATGTGCGCCATCCTCTGGTTTGACCGTTCCTGTAAACCCACCTTTAGCTTATCTATTTCGTTTTCAGTTGGACGCCTAGAACGTCTTGCTGATTTGCCAATTAAGTTTTGGCTGTGCAGCAAATCATACGCTTCAATTATGGGTAATTCTGACAGCGCGTAACCATAACTCGCCTTAGCCATTTTTAAGCACCACTTCAAATAGCTAACATCGTGCGACACGGTAGACGGCCCAGTCCCTGAGTTGATTCTATTTTTACAGTGTTCAACAATATGATGCGACTTAATATCGAACGCGTTCATTTTACCAATGTCGCTATCGGCCAACATATTCAGCACATAAAGTTTGGTGCGCCCAATATGTACGTTGGGGTCTTCAATATACTTACCAATCAGCTCATACAATAAAACTGATTTTAAAGGATCAGGTATGCCATTCGACTCGAGATTAAAGGTTTCTTTTTTTCCCCAGGCTTCCGCTTGCGCTTGCTTTGTAAAAGTACGGTGATCACTGTAAACTATCTTGCCTTTTTTTTCACTCTGACAGAGCACTTGTATCGAATAGTGCCATCAGCACGAGTTCTCGGGTCTATTACATAAAAAGCCATTTGGGGTACCCAGTCCTATTTATTTGGATACCTCACAGGATACCCGACCACTTTAAAATGTGCAAAAATGTATTAAAATAACTCAAAATGTGAGAAGTATGAATTTACAGAATACTGATGCAAAGCCATATACACCAAGGGTTACGCTAGATAGGACGTTTAGCATAGCGCCTATGCTGGATTGGACAGATCGCCACTATCGTTATTTTGCTCGCTTAATGTCTGCTAATACTTTGTTGTACACAGAGATGGTTACTACGGGTGCCATCATATATGGTAAAGGTGACTATTTAGCTTACAATGAAGAAGAGCATCCTCTGGCGTTGCAATTGGGTGGCTCAAACCCAAAAGACTTGGCTCATTGTGCCAAGCTTGCAGCTGAGCGCGGTTATGATGAGGTTAACATCAATGTAGGCTGCCCGTCTGATCGAGTCCAAAATGGTCGTTTTGGTGCCTGTTTAATGGGTGAACCTGAATTAGTCGCTGAATGTGTTGATGCTATGAAGCAAGTAGCGGATATTCCTGTTACCGTTAAAACCCGTATTGGTATTGATGATCAAGACAGTTATGAGTTTTTAACGCGATTTGTTGAAACTGTCAGTGCGAAAGGCTGTACCGATTTTACGATTCATGCTCGTAAAGCTTGGTTACAAGGTTTAAGCCCAAAAGAAAATCGTGAGATCCCACCACTGGATTATGATCGTGTGTATCAATTGAAGCGTGATTTCCCAGCACTTAATATCGGTATTAATGGCGGGATTACCAGCTTAGACCAAGCTAAAATACATCTTCAGCATGTTGATGGCGTGATGGTTGGCCGTGAAGCATATCAAAACCCGTATATCTTAGCCCAAGTTGAACAACAGCTTTTTAACAGTAATGCGGCGCAATTAAGTCGTGAAGAAGTGGTTGAGTTAATGCTGCCTTATATTGAACGTCATATTCAGCAAGGTGGACGATTAAATCACATTACTCGCCACATGATTGGTTTGTTCCAAGGGTTGCCTGGCTCAAGAAGTTGGCGCCGTTACTTAAGTGAAAATGCCCATATAGCGGGCGCTGGAATTGAGGTGGTGCGAGGGGCGATAGCCTTGATGGATGAAAATGCTCCTGAACCGATAGCCTAACTAATCCCCCCTAAATTAAGCGCTCATAAGAGCGCTTTTTTTGTCGCTGAATTCCGCGCTGAACATGAGTTTTTAAGTATTTTTAAATCATATATTTTCATGTAAGCGCGTTCTTTTAATGTGATTTAACATGAATTAGTAAAATTGACTAACCATGTGGTTAATTTTACTAATTGTTTGTTTTTTATTCTCAAACGTAGTTTGAAATAGGCGAAATATTAACTTTTATATTTATTTATATATTATTTTTCAGTTGGTTAGTGTGTTTTTTAAAAGTTGGCACGGTGTTTGTAATACTAAGTCTGTCAGCAGCGAAAAACAGGTTTCACTGCAAACTAAACAGAAAAGGAAGACATCATGTTTATTTCAAATTCAACAAGTCGTTTAAGTCGTATCGTTGGCGCCACAGCAGTCGCATTAGTTATATCGGTTAGCAGTTTTACAGCGCAAGCAGATGACCTAATGGTTCAAGATACCTTCACAATGCTAGAGCAAAATATTTCAAAAGCTAGCCAGGATTTAATTTTATCAGCCAAGCAAGAGTTTGTGTTGTCATTAAAAACTCAAATAGCTGAACAAATATTTAACAGCAGTTTTTATCCAGAAGATAAAGCCATCGCGAGTGAAGTAACGGAGCGTTCAGTCACTACTGCTGCGAATAAGAAGTAATGATGTTTGCTGAGCAACTAGGCTTGGTTATGCCCTTATTAGCCATAGTGTTACTGCCCTTTGTGAGTTTTATTTGTTGTGCAGTTATCGCTCACTTGCTGACCAAGTTGCAAAATCAAGCTTAGTTTAAGTGGCTGTTAGTTAGAGCTATTTGGCTATAATTATTAAGATGTTAAGGAGTATTATGGATAGAATAATTGCAAAACTAGCTGATAAATCAAAGATTATTTGTGGAGTGTGTTATTACCTGGCAAAACAATTTGGTTGGTCGGTTATGTGGACAAGAGTCGTGAGTGTATTAGTATTGTTTGCTAATCCAATAGTGTGTCTATTAGCCTATATTGTGTTAGCTATAATGGTGGATAAAAAATCAACTCACTATTAAAGACTCTCTAGTTCAGTGCTTCTTTTAAAAAGCTCTGCCGAACAAGCAACAGAGCGACCGGCTATTGAGGCATCATAACCACTGAATTAGAGAGTGCATCTATAAAATGATGGTTTCAAACAAGCCATATTTTACAGCTTTATCCCTCTTATTATGATTATCTATTTAGAAATGCTTGAAACATTTGCTTAGCTTCATCACTTTTTAATCGTTGTCCAAAGTGAGTTAATTCAAGCTGCATTTGTTGTTTCACCTGTTGCTGGTTATATCGCAACAATTGTCGTGATGCTTGCAAGGACTCAGGCGGCTGACTCGCCAACTTTTTAGCCTTAGTTAATGCAAAATCAATCACATCAGTTTCAATTACTTGATTGATAATATTTAATTTAGCAGCCGTTTCCGCATTAAATGCATCGCCAATTAAAATAAGTTCAGCAGCTTTTTGTTGACCGACGATTAATGGTAATAATAGGCTTGATGCAGCTTCTGGCACTAATGCTAGACTTACAAAAGGCATTTGAAATTTTGCGCTATTGTCAGCATACACTAAATCACAATGCAGTAATAAGGTTGTGCCAATGCCAACCGCAGCGCCTGATACTGCCGCTACTAGCGGTTTTTTTAATTCCAGTAAGCACATTAAAAATTTTACGGTTGGGTGATCACTATTGAGGTCGCCACTTTGCAAAAAATCGGCAATATCATTGCCAGCGGTAAAGCAGTTTCCTTCACCATGTAACAGAAAGGCACGAATCTCATTGTTGCTATCGCCCTCGATAAGGTATTCTGTGAGTTGTTGATACATTGCTAGATTAAATGCATTACGTTTTTCTGGGCGATTGAAGCTGATGATACGTACACCTTGTTCATCACGCATTTTTATAAGACTCATTCGTTGTTTCCTTTGTAAACACGAGCAGGGATTACATGGAGTTTAAGACATTGAAACCAATATTCAAACATCTGTTTAATTTTTTAGCGCTAACGTCTTTATCATTTACTGCAGTAGCAAATGTTATTCTAGTAGATGGGCACGTGCGCGCAATGCCAGCATCTGTGCCAAATACAGCCGCATATTTAACATTAGAAAACCATGGTGATAAAGCGGTTAATTTAGTAGCAGTAAAAACAGCTATTGCCAAAGAAGCACAACTGCACACTATTATTGAAGAAAATGGCATGGTCAAAATGCGTCAAGTCGAGGGCTTAGTTATTGCTTCTCATGGGGCGCTCAGTTTAAAACCGTCTGGCGATCACATTATGATATTAGGCTTGAATAAGCCATTAGCGGAAAATGATAAGGTAGTATTAACATTGATATTTGATACTGAACAGCAATTGCAGGTTGAATTGCCTGTATTAAAACAAGCTGGTTCTGAACATCAAGATAATAGCGAACATCATCACCATCATTAAGGAGTACTATTGATGCTATTTACAAGGAATAAAGTTTTTGCCGCCGGCGCTTTAGTCGGTTTAATAGGCTATTTTGTTAGCGTTTGGTGGAGTATAGAGCCAGACCCTATTGAACCCGTTGCTATGCAAACAGATCAAGGAAAGTTGATTACAGGATATGCGACAACAAACTCCTTGATTGCCACAATGGAAACCTTACTGGATAAACCTGGTGGCTGGTTAGCCAACGATATGATGCCGCCGTCGATATTTATGGATAATATGCCGGCATTTGAGTTTGGTGCACTGGAACAGTCACGTGACTTAGCATTGGTTATGCGTAAAGAGTTTAGTCGCTCGCAATCTCAATCTACCGCCGATACGGATTTATCATCAGCACATTCCAAACTAAATATTGAGCACACGAGTTGGTTGGTACCCAGTGCTGAAAGTGAATACCGTGATGCGATTAAATTACTTAAGCTATACCAAGCCAGAATAAGTGATTCAGGCAATACTAACGCGCAATTTTATGCCCGAGCAGATAACTTAAACGAATGGCTTAAAGAAGTACAAAAGCGTTTAGGCAGTATTTCTCAGCGCTTATCAGCGAGTGTTGGTCAAGATAGATTGAATACCGATTTAGCCGGTGATACCGCAGCTCGTCAATCGACTCCTTCAGCAATGAGTGCAGAGATTAAAACCAGCTGGTGGAAAATTGATGATGTGTTTTATGAAAGCCGCGGTTCGGCATGGGCATTATTAAACTTTATGCGCGCTATTGAAGTTGATTTTGCCGATGTATTAGAAAAGAAAAATGCCGAAGTCAGCTTACGTCAAATAATTCGCGAGTTGGAAGCCACTCAGCTAACGGTGTGGAGCCCGATGGTGTTAAATGGTAATGGCTTTGGTTTGGTGGCTAACCATTCATTAGTGATGGCAAACTATATATCGCGTGCCAATGCAGCGGTAATTGATTTAACTAATTTACTTTCTCAGGGATAACAATGAATAAGACTCTTGTAGCAACAGCCATTTTCGGTTTGTTAAGTGTTTTTTCTGCACAAGCAGCAACCGTAGTCGGCTTTAAAGTCGGTGGCGATTTATGGCAAACTGACGCAACAGGTACGTTTAATGCCGACAGTAATGTTGGCAATGCGACGGGTCCTGCCCAAACCTACGACTATGATTCAGAAACCCAGGGCAGTGTGTGGTTAGCGATTGAGCATCCAATTCCAATCGTGCCGAATCTTAAAATTCGTGAAAATCGTCTAGAAGGCTCCGCTTCAAAAGATAGCAGTGGTTTTTATTATAACGGAGTGAACTTTGAAGGTGCATCACAGGTTTATAACGATCTGAGTAACACTGATTTTGTTTTGTATTATGAGATTTTAGATAACGATATTGTGTCATTAGACTTAGGCGCGGCTTATAAGAAAATGAACGGTTCACTTCGTGTTGACGGTTTCGCTGGTGAAGAGTTAACACGCATAGCCACACAGCGCGATATCGACAGCGGTGTCGTTATGGGATATGGCAATGCACACGTTGGAGTACCTGGATTAGGGCTTTTTGCTTTTGCTGACATCATGGTAGGTCTTAATGAAACAGGCGTACACGATTACAGTGCAGGTTTGGGGTGGCAGTTTGATGGCATTGCCTTAGATACGCTGGTGCGTGTTGGGTACCGTGATTTCAGTTTTGATGTAAATGGTTTTTCTGGTAGTAGCCAGGATATGCAATTTTCCGGTGTATTTGCGGGTGTTGAGCTAGCATTTTAGTCCGCAGTGGCCACATTACTGCACGATAAGTATTGGTCACTTTTAAATAGGCTATTTGCATAATATATTGAGTAAGCCGGATGTCGTTTAACGATGTCCGGCTTTTTTTAGCATCAAATAACGTCATACTATTTGTAATTGCAAAGTCAGCGTTCAAATTCCGCATCTATTAAGCAAAGCGGTTTTCAGGCACAATAGCGGCAAAATTTGGCTCGCATCTTTCACGCTCATTTAATTAGCCCGCTTTTATGGCTTGACGTAAATGGAGTGGCACAACCTAGGACTCATTATGACGCAAATTACTCTCACAACCCCTGATGACTGGCATTTACATTTTCGTGATGGCGACATGTTACAAGAAACCGTGCCAGCTACAGCACGCCTATTTCAACGTGCGATTGTCATGCCAAACCTTATGCCACCAGTCACTACAGCCCAGATGGCCGTTGATTACCGTGAGCGTATTCTTGCAGCACGTCCTCAAGGGAGCAGCTTTGAGCCCCTAATGACTTTATTTTTAACTAACAGCACGACAGCGCAAGACATCATTGATGCAAAAGCCGTTGGTGTTGTGGCCGCAAAATTATATCCAGCAGGCGCCACAACGAACTCTGATGCCGCAGTGAAAGCATTAGATGCATTGTTTCCAATTTTTGAAGTGATGGCTGAGCAAGGAATGTTGTTGCTTATTCATGGGGAAGTGACTGAATCACACATTGATATTTTTGATCGCGAGAAAGTCTTTATCGATCGCTACCTTGCTCGTATTGTCGAAACCTTGCCACAACTTAAAGTGGTGTTTGAACATATCACCACCAAAGAAGCCGCTGAGTTTGTTGCTGCTTCATCTAATGTTGCAGCAACCATTACCCCACAGCATTTATTATTAAACCGTAACGATTTATTAGTCGGTGGTGTTCGTCCGCATAACTTTTGCTTACCGGTCTTAAAACGCAATATTCATCAACAAGCGTTGCAAGCTGCTGTGGCAACGGGCTCAAGTAAGTTTTTCTTAGGGACAGACTCCGCGCCGCATGAAAAGCACCGTAAAGAATCGGCTTGTGGTTGTGCTGGCTGTTACAGCGCCTGGAGCGCATTAGAGTTATATGCCCAAGTATTTGATAACTTAGGCGCATTAGATAAGTTAGAAGGCTTTGCTAGCTTACACGGTGCTGATTTTTATGGCTTACCGCGTAATACTGGCACCGTAACCTTGGTAAAAGAAACCTGGACCGTGCCAGAAGAAATTATTTTGCCTAACGGTAACCCTATTGTGCCGTTTTTTGCCGGCCAACAAGTGAATTGGAAAGTGAAATAATATGATGTACTAAAAATATTGCCACCTCATTTGTAGGCAGCTTTTAAAGCCGCCTGCAAATGAGTAAGTTATTGTTTTTTAAATATAAAAATCATTCTTCTGTCATAACTCGTTTACCATTACCATCTACTACGAGTAAGTAAGAACTGCTAATGTTACCCGTACATAAATCAATGGTATTACCTGCCACTTTCAAACTGTTAGCGCAGTTACTAACTGCTAGATAATCAGTCACAATACCTTTTTCCGTAGTCAATATGGCTGTGTCGTCAACAGAGACATCGTAATTACCATTTGCAAATAAACGTACGTTGAATACATCAGGAGTATTGTGTTGCTTTTTGTTTATCGCTGACAATGTGCTGCTACCTGACGATTCCCATGCGATGACCCAAAGATGATTACCATTACTTAAATTGGTCGTTATACGTTTTTCTTGATTAGCATTGATACTGTCTTTAACGCCTAAATTAACCATATTATTAATGGCATCGTAACTATAGTTGTAGACACTACTTATATCATTGGCTTTAACATCGCTTGAAGCGATATTCTTGCTATCAAATAGGCCAGTATATCCTGTGCTTATATTTCTTTTACTAACATGAAAATCAGCCATATAAGCCAGTGAATTTATGAAAGACATCTTTACAGTATGAGTTAATTTTTCATCCAACTCATCAGAGTTTCCACTGCAGCCACTCAGTACTGCGGAAACACTTACTATTAATGCAACAATAATCCCTTTATTACCTCTGTTCATAGAATCTCCATAGTGTCTCAATATTGTTGTGGTTAAAATTCAGTTAGTCATTGCTTTGCGTTTTAATACTTTTGACTATTTAGTCATTAAGCACGGCATTGCAGACGGGCTAAATTTATAAACAAAATGCTAACACACGCCGACAAGAACAACTCTCAGCAGTTGTCAGCTGCTGTCAGATATTGTCACGAATTGTCTTTAGGTTCAGAGGGGAGGGCAATTTTAATTTCAATTTATAAAGTCGTATTTGTTTTATATTAATAGTTTAGATTTTTTGAATGATGGTGTTTACTATGATGGCAGGCTTAATTTCACCAGCCGCTAGAAACAAACAAATAACCTTTTGTGCGAATCGTTTTAATTTTAAATGGATTACGGGCGTTATCCCCCAGTTTTTTTCTAAGTTGGCTGATATGATTATCGACGCCACGCTCAATACCATCGTAGTAATGACCTTTTACTTGTTCTACTAGGTCATTGCGGGACAATATATTGTCTGCATGTCTAGCTAAAGTGACTAACAGATCATATTCACCATCTGTGAGTGGGATAGGCTCATCACTTAAGATGACACTTCGCTTTTGGGTATCAATCGTTAGTTGCCCGAAATTCATACACACATTGGGCTGCTGATGCTCATTGGGTGCTTCAGTTGATAACTCCCGCCTTAGAAAGGCTTTTATTTTAGCCAATAATAAACGAGGCTTGACGGGTTTTAGTAAATAATCATCTGCGCCGATTTCAAGCCCTACAATTTGATCTATTTCTTCTTCTCTGGCAGTAAACATTAAAATATAGCCGTTATATTTTGGCCTAACCTCACGGCATACGGTCAAACCATCTTTTCCTGGTAGCATGATATCGAGCATAACTAGTGCAGGTTGCCATTCCAGTATGTGTGATACGGCTTGCACTCCGCTAGAGACGATCTCTACCTGATAACCTTCATATGTGAGGTATTCCTGAATAGATTCCGCTAAGGGTAAGTCATCTTCTACCACTAAAATTTTTGTCTTCATCACTTGTTCCATATTCAACTCGCAATGAGTCATGATGTTTTTTCTGGCCAATCGAGGACAAAGCGTGCACCTCCTAAAGCGGAAGTGCTAACGCTAGCGGTTCCTCCATGCCAATTTAAAATTTGCTTTACAATTGCCAGACCTAATCCTGTGCCACCCTTTTGTAGATTACGGCTTTCATCTTCGCGATAAAATGGCTCAAACACTTTATCTCTTGAAGCTAAGGGGATACCAGTGCCATCATCTTCGATGAATAGCATCCACCCAACACGCGACTTTTGGTAGCTTATTTGGATTTGATTTTGTCCGTATGCTATTGCATTCCTAATTAAATTGCAGATAGCGCGGCTCATATAAAACCGGTCAATCATGGCATTACAGTTACCCTTTTCAAGTAAAATAATTGTCATGTTTGGATTAGCTTCTTGCCAGGTGATGAGCTCTTGTTTCAACCAGTGCTTAAGTTCAACAGACTCAAATGTCAGTACGGGCATTTCTCTATCAAATCGTGCATGTGCAAGCATTTCTGAAACCAATGAATTTAACTCATTTAATGAAAACTCAATACGGTCTAATTGCTTCAGTTGATAGTCATTTTTAGTGCTGTTTCTGAGTAGCTCGAGATTAAATTCAATCCGTGCAATAGGCGTACGCAGCTCATGGGAAACCGCATTAATAAGGTTTTTATGTGAAGAAATTAAACGCTGTATTTTCTCCGCCATATGATTAAATGTTTTTGATAAATGATTCAAATGACTAAAGCGGATCAGTTTGGCACGAGTGTCGAATTTACCTTGGCCGAGTAATATCGCAACTTTATCAAGACTGAGCATAGAGCGCCACGCAGGTATTAGCCACACAACAATAGGCACCAGCAGCGATAAGCTAAATATCAAATAAAAGATACTTAACATGTACTGTACTTTACTTTTTAGTTCGGGACTGAATGGTCCTAATACAATGACCTTGTCACTGTTAGCAATACGCTGAATAACAATATCCGCTGGATAGCCAATGAAATCAGAGTCGGCAGTGGATATAGCAATAATACGTCCTTCATTTAAGTCACTCATTTGTGCTTTGCTATAATTTAATTCACTCATGGTTTGCAGTGAAACGGGATGTTCAAAATTATCGCTAATAGAACCCATAAGTGATGGCCAGTTCTTTTCTGGCTGTCCTGCTAACCTTTTATGAATAAGATAGAATGAGCCCATACTCCAACGCTGTGCATCATTAATTAAATATTTAGGTACAGTATTCGGATTAATCACGACTAACATCTGTTCACTGTCTATTTTTCGGTATACCAGATCAGTTAAAGGATCCCCCAACACTTTATCTTGCTCAAGCCATTGTTGTTGTTCGATGGAAAAGTCATTTTTTTTGAATTCTTGTAAAGAAAGTTCAACGCCAAAATTAGCCTGTATGGTTTGTAAGTAGAGCGCTCTTTCTTGTTTGGGTAACGGCTGTAATTGCTGTGCAAGTATGTTGGTAAAACCTGAAGTTAAAAACTCTAAAGCCCATTTTTCTGTTGGATGTCTGATATGACTTTCAAACAGCGGAATGATGAAAAGTTGAATGCCCACCACTGAAAAAATAACAATCATGGCTAAAGATAATAATGATTTTTTCATGAGTAACCTGTGATCGAAAATAGATATCTATAACTGATTGTTTTGTATAGGTAATCTGATAAGGAAGGAGCGTTGCAGATATTTTCTGAATCGATTCATCTTCCTGATTGATATGCGCTTCATTTAACACGCAATAATGTGCGCGCCATCCTTTTAACGCTGCATAAATACATTGTTACCTTGGCTTTACTTTAGCTAAGATAGCTTGGGACTTTAAGCCTGTCTACTAATTTGACCTTGTTAAATCATATTTATTAGTAGGTTACAAATGTTGTATTTTTTTCTATTGAAAAATGTAGTTTATATTTTACTTTCAATTATTATTTTTAATATTGATGGAAAGTTCGGCGAAGGCCCAATATATACGGAAAATATCTATAATCTACTGATGATTAAACGGGTTAACTAAACTGGTTTATATTGTTCGCAGACCTAAGTAATGCAGGACGTCTTTATTATATGGAGTAATTAAAAGCCATCTTCTTCAGTAGATGGCTTGATTTCTATTTGTGATCTAGTTGATTAATAAGCTGTGTAAAGTTTGGAAAAGGTTATCACCAAACGCATAATTATCACCAAAGCTTAATTGCAGGTAAGAGGGTGTATTTGCATAATTGAATTTTTCGTTTAATTCAACTTCAATAAATACTCCATCAGTATATAAATAATAACTTGGAAGCACATTTAGTTGTTTGTTTTCTGGTAATTGTTGTTTTACTTCAATTAAAGGCAACATGTTTGGGCTGGTCAATAATTTCCATCCATAAGTTTCCCCAGAATCAACAAATGTATAGGTGTTTTCTTGATCATTAATCAATACATCACCAGGTAATATATAAGAGTAGAAAGTATCAATAACGCCTAGCGTATTAAAGGTGGCGGGATTAAAAGTATCCGCATATTCATATACCTGGTAGGAATCTGCTTCTCTACACATCACATCATCCGCCTGTGAAAAGTATAGGCGGTAAATTGTGCTAGGCCATTCAATATCGGCTAACTTTAAAAATGAAGGCGACGCAGACAAAAATGATTGCCAAACTTCGGAAGCCGTTTGATATTTTTCTATGGTAATTGTGATTGGTACATTGGTTCCCTCATAGACTAAGTGCAGGGTATTACCTTGGATATCAGGTGCAATCGGAAGTGTCGGATTGCTGTTTGGCTTAACCCAAATTGACTCTTGGCTGTTCCAACATTCTTGCTGTCTTTCGTTTTCATTAGGAGAGTCTTCTCGAATAAACCCAAAAAACTGGCCAGCATCCATAATCCCTACCAGTGTTGATTTTGGTTGGCTTTTAGACATAGAAAAAATATGAAAGTCACCTATAGAATTCAAAGTAAAGACATTGGTCATGTCTTTTAGGTTTTCCATAACAGCTTCCCATTCCTCAAATGAAACTATTTGGCTGTCTATGGGTTGCTGAATTAATCCAAGCAGAATCAGCTCATCATTAATGATGAAACGAGCATCAAGTGGGTTAGCTTGCACAAACTGTTGCGGAGTTAAATTTAAAGTATCAATAAGTATTTCAAATTGATCATAGATATTCGCAAGTAGTAGTTCAATAACCAGAATTGAATCTACTTGGCCAGCAATAACTTGTTGTAAATATGCATGTAATAACTCAACAGTTATTACGCGTTCTGAAATAGATTGCGCGACACTTAATTGATATAAAGAATTAAGCTGCTGTCCGTAAAGAAATGCTAGATAACCATCAAGCTCAGCAGATTGAGTTTGAATATCTGCAGCAGATAATCCCTGCAACTTCATTGTTGCAAGCCGACTGGCCTTTATGTGAGTTAACCCATTAATTGCACCATTATGTTCTGGTAAAGCAATTAACATACCTTGGCCATTTTCATCGACGACAGAAGACGGTGCTTGAATAGGTTGCGGATTTTTAAAATTAGCGCTTAGCACTTTTGCAGGCGTTATTGATGCCGCAGTTAACGCGGTCCAATTTGCCAGTAGGTAATACTCAGGTATTTCAACTTCACTTTTCCAATCTATCTGGTAGTTACCATTAACATCAGTAACAGAGGTGGGTTCGTCATTATCACACACATAGTTTTGGTTTAAATCGATGCAGATACTTGCGCCGGATAAAGCACCTTGATAAACCGCTAAACCTGTAACTTGATGATTATACTCTGTTGGTTGTACAGGTGGTTTTAGGTCTGGAACTTCTTGTACTGGCGTGTCCGATGAACCACCGCAACCAGAAAGTAATGCTAAATAAACAAATGAAAACAAATATCCTTTTTTCACAGAAAATCCTTTTAAACGTTAATTAAAAACGATGCCATAATAACGATTAAATCAGGATTGTAAAATTTAAATCCCTTTAGTTATCATAAAGTATGTAGTTATATTTTTTATAATTACTAGTGATAATGTTAATTGTTGAGAAAATGTGAAATGGTGCTGACCGTTTTTCACTTTAATATTTTTGGAGAATGGAATGCTTAATTGCAAACAAAAAGGTCAAGGTATGACTGAATATATTATTGTGACACGAATTGCAGCTAAAGAAGGTGGTTTAGATAAATATAATGCGACAGCAGGATCATCAATTAAGAAATAATTGAAAAAACAGTATCACATTATAGTGCGGGTCTCCCGCACTGATTTTTTATTTAAATGAAGAGATTTTTATGTCAACCAGGTCGCTTTTTAAACTAAAACTCACTTTAGTGATGGCCTCACTATTGTGTTGTGCTCAAAGTTACGCCACAGAAAAAAAACAAATGCCGTGGGACTTTGACAGTAATATTTATAGGGAGCAACTAAGTGGTATTAACAATCAAGACCTGATAAATAAAGATAAGCAGTGGGATGAATGCTCAATGATGGCGACTTCGACTGACCGAATGGCTCTAGGAGTGCAATCTAACAAAGAAGATCATGATTTTGCGCGTGAGATAATCCTTGATCTTTATCCCGTGGATAATGATAGTTTTCGTGATGTGATTAATCAGAAAATAATGGGGCTGGCCTTTGAAATGGCAGATTTAGCTGACGGTGATAAAACCAGTGACGAGTCACCTGTAACCCAAGCCGCTTGGGATTGGTGTCTTGCCCAAGACCATCAACATTTTGCTGATTTATAACAAGTATCCTAATTGTTAGATCAGATATAATTATTGTAGCGACGATGCTACTGAAAAGCTAAGCGAGTCATCGACATGGAATGTCAAAAAAATAAAGAAGAACATGGCCACCCAAAATTACTGTGCTTACTAATAACATGGCCACCCAAAATTATTGCTTGATATTACGTTTGGGGATAACGGTAATTTTAACGACGATATCTTTAAATTAGTCGTCGATGATAAAGTTATTACAGACGGTTCAAGTCCTCAAAGAAAAGTCGGCCCAATATCTGTGCCTCTCGCAGCAGGTACTCATACGGTCAAATTAGTTGGTATACGTGCTGAAGATGAAATTAGAACCTATTATATCGAATTTGCTGGGAATGTAGTGTCAGTAAATGGCGATGCATTAGAAGGTAGAGATTTACTCAAAGACAGTGTGAAGACCTTTACCGTTGTAATTGGTAACACCACTCAAAAAATCTTTCAAAACAGTGAACCACTGCTTTATTTACAACAAGAGTAGGCCCTCGTATTATTAACAAACTAACCTAGGTGCATCACCGTCGATGCCCTTGGTTTTATTATATTAAAAAGGATGTCCCATGCTCTTAAGGAATAAGATTGTTTTTCTTCTCGCCATATTACTTGGCTCCCATAATGCTTTGGCAAACAGTGATAAAAGCCTTGATAATGAATTAGGCCAACGCTGCTTAGGCACGCTTGATTTTATTAAGAGCCAAAATTTGTCAGCTTTTATGGCAGAAATGCCACCAGAGTCAACAAAAGGCCAAGAAAAACGATTAACAAAAATATTAGAACGAGCTAATAAGCGTAGGTTTGGTAAAGGTGAGCCTCACACAGTAAAGATTACAGGGGTTAGCTACGAAGATGCACCAAAAGCAAAGCAGGAAAGATTTGCTGCAATTGAGTTAGCAAAAATAAATCTCTACATTGAAAGTGACTCATTAACATCTTATGTTAGATGTAAATACATGAGAACCGCTGATGGCTGGTTTTTATCTTCACTGCCCTAATCAATAAATAATTGTTGTTAGCAATGAGTGACAGCTCCATTTACAACAAGAATAGATCCTCTTACCATAAACGAGCTTACCAAGGTGCATTATCATCAATGCCCTTGGTTTTATTATATCAAAAGGGTGCCCCATGCTCTTAAGGAATAAGATTGTTTTTCTTCAAGGGATATTACTTGACTTCAATAGTGCTTTGAAAAACAGTGATAATTAACAACAACTAAATGCGTAACCAATAAGCTAACCGTAATACAAGGACGTCGTACATGGAGTATTCGCAGCTACCCAAACAAGCGCAACGATTTATAAAGCCTGCGGGTTTGCCAGATAAGGTACGCTTGCCTACCAAATATCATTATATTTTTCGCGGCTTCGCAATATTAGGTTTATTGCCATTATCTGCTTCTGTATTAATGGCGCTAACACTGAGTGGAGCAGAACAAACTTTCTATCAGGTTGTCACGTGTTTACTGTGTCCTCCTCTATTGCTGCTTGTCTTTCTTAAGCATCATTTGATACTGGATAATCAGACCCAGCAACGCTTTGTACAATTAACCATCTTAGGCTACCACGGCAAAAAGTCACATCTGGCACCGCTGCAATCGACAGAGTTGCTATTACGCCATAATAGTCATAACAGAAGTCAGTTTGAGCTTAAATTGCATGATATTGTCTATCCCATTGGTGACTTAGCAGACACCAAGCTTTTAGCGATGTTTTTTGCAAATTTATTTAAGCTCACAGCCAAAGAGCAAATTAGCGATTTTCCTCATATACATCAACTCACTTTCGACTCGGCAACTGGCAGTGTTAGTCGTGAAAAAATACCAAATACTTCGAACAAACAAGCCCAAGTCGAAAGCAAACCTTGTGCTGAAGTAACACTGTCACAGGCACGACACCCGCTGGATAACAACCAAAAAAATCAATCAGCAGTTCCAATTAACAGTGCGCCATTTATCGAACCACTTTTGCAGCCTAAATTGGTAATACGGATTTTTTATCCTTTGCCATTTTTAATGGTATTTGGCTTTATCATGAAATATGTGGGGAGTTTATAAACATGCCTTTTAAACAACTTTCTGCAAGCAAAGCAGTCATAGCCAACACTCACACGCATATTATCACTCGACGGATTTTTGCAGGTCTATTGGCCTTTTTGGTTCTGTTTGCGACTGCAGGTTTTGAACGCTGGTCAAACGATGAAGTTTTTATTTGGTCACTTGTCGCTTTGCTCAGTTGGCACTTTCTCTTTTTCCGTAGTTATGTTGAGTTTGATCTAGATAAACAATTAATCACCAACCACGTCAGCTCTCTTTATCCTCTGAGTCAACAGCTGATCCCAATACAAAATATTAGTGCATTTCAAATCCGTCGACGCCTTGGTGATTCAAAAGGCTATGAGTTATGTATTGTATTGGATAGTCAAATTGAGCCGCTGAAGTTTGACTATGGCAACCTGTCACACATAAAGAAAACTGGCCAGCAACTCTCACAGTTTTGTATGGTTCCCTTACTATCGGACGTATCTTAATGGTATTTACAATATGAATGAACCTTGGATGATAATAACATGGCCACCCATGATTACTGGCTAAATATCAAGCAATAACTTACGCTTTATTTACCCTTCCTAAATGGTATTTGAAGATGGCCAGACCAAGACAGACAATCGTCAGGCTAGAAGATACGCCTTCTCCTGCAAATAGAGAGTAGTCACTGTTGTTCGCGTGTGGTGCGTAAGGCTTTTCTGTGCGGTTTTGATAACTCAACAGGCGAAAACTTTGAGCATCGACGAGAGTGGGTCGATTCTTGTATTCTTGAATTGGTAACCATCTTTGCTATCGATATCTGTGCATATGCATTCTTTGTAATGAACAGGGAGTAACCATTTCCATGTGGTGATTAAGGTTGATGCAGAAAAAGCAAAAAACTGGTCAGATAAAGACGTACTGATGCAGAGGTATAAAGGTTTTAAAGGTACTTTACTGACACATAAGTTTGTAAAAGGTGAAGACCTAAACGAATTTGAACTTAATACTGTGAATGATTGCATAACTCAGTATAGACAACGCTTAATAGATATCAGCTGGTTTATGCGCTCACTTAGTGAGCCAATAGCCAGAATGGCCAATAAAGAAGATAAATGTACCGGAAGATTTTATTCGCTGCCATCCATGGCACTCACCCTTCGGGCCAGCTAAAGCTGTTCAAATTTATTCCCGATAAATTTGTGGGAAGGGCGTTTTAAATCCCAGACATTATTAGATGAAGCCGCAGTATTAGCCTGTATGGCTTATGTCGATTTGAATCCTATTCGGGCTAGGATGGCTGCTACCCCCGAAAGCTCAGACTACACCAGCATTCAACGTCGAATAAATTCAGCGATAAAAGGTGAGCAACCAACAGAATTGTTGCCTTTTGTGGGTAATGAGCGTTTGAACATGCCTAATGGGTTAATGTTCAGTGTAAAAGACTACATTGTTCTGGTTGAAGATACCGGCAGGATAATTCGACAAGGTAAGCGTGGTGCCATTAGCTCAAGTAGCCAAGGTATTCTCAATAGATTAAATATACCTGCTGAAAACTGGTTGAAAATCACTACCGAATTTGGCGCATTATTCAAAGGTGCAGTAGGGGCTTTACCTGCATTAACTGACTATTGTGAACATTTAGACCGAAAGCGACGACAAGGCGTGGCCAACTGTCAGCGCTGGCTGTGCGCTTAAAGTTTACCATCTGAAATTGATAACTTTTTGACACTTTGATTGATATCAATCAAGGTGTTGCTGCTACTTCTGCCTATAAGCTGATTATCAAACTCCGGAGCTGAATTCGGGCTTATTTATTGTTTAAAAGAATGTATTTGGCTTATTTATAGTCACAAAGAGCTATCGTAATTCAAGTGGAAAGGCAGTAAGTTATTTCATTATAAAAATGGGTGGCATTAGGTGGCATCATAGATGGGCATTAGCATCTAATCTTCATAACATTACAATTAATAAAGCAGCACCTTATAACTGCGCTGCTTTTTAGGACACTATATGAAATGCTGGTATATGAAATACCAACCAAAAAGGAATTTGAAATGAAATTGACAAGAAACACTCTCATGGTGGCTGCACTTACCACAATCAGTTTTGCATCATCGGCAGGAAACCAAGCGGCTATTAAATCGTTTGATGCTAAAACGTTACCGATAACAGAACGCAGCCAAGTAATAACCAATAAACAGTTAGCACTAATGGAAGAGTTTAATGAACTGGCGCAAGCGCGCACTAGTGCTGTAGGTGTGTTTAAAAGCGGTAAAGTACAGCAGTTGCAACAGCTCGGTGAGCAGACTCTGGTTGAGGCCAATAAGTTTGTTGAAGAGTATCAGGTTTTTTTAAGCCAACTGCCAGAAACATCTACCTGTTACGCGCCTGAAAATGTTACCGAATACCAACGTATGATTGCTGAGTTGACCGAGGCGAATTCAGCATTAAGTCAAACCGCTTTATCGGTAGGTGATGATGAGGTAGGCGCGACTATGGCGCTGCTAAACATGCAAATGCATGCAGGAAAAATAAGTGCATTAGTACAAATGTTTCAGTTAGTAGAAGTGTGCTACATGACAGATGCTATGGGGCTAACTAAAGCGGATGTAGAACGCCAAAGGGCTGAGCAAAATAATTAGTCTATTTCAATATCAAGTCATTAAGCGATGATAAAAGCCCAATAAATAAACATATATTTATGTCTATTTATTGGGACTGCTTAAGTCGGTTTAGTTTATGGATGTTAGATTTAGATGTTAGCTGTAAGAGTGTGAATTCAGCTTATTATCCCGCACTGAGGTTATTTGACATCTGAACGTAAGACGAGTTCAACTCGACGATTTTTATGTCTTCCGGCTTCATTTAGGTTATTTGCAACTGGGGCATATTCTCCTATACCTTTGGCTTCTAGCTGTGATTCAGGGATAGAAAATTGTTGCTGCAAAATGCTTTTAACCGCCGCGGCGCGTTTTTCTGATAAAGTGTAATTGTATGCCTGGCTGCCTTGGTCATCTGTATGACCAATAACATAGAACTGTTGTTTTGGATGACTTTGTAGATATTGGGCAACCACTTTAATCACATCTATGGTTTCAGCTTCTAGTTCATCACTATCAAATTTGAAGATGAGTCCTTCCAGCGCCACATGACCGGTTTCGGCAAGCTTATTGGTTAACCCTTCCAAATCAATTGCGACCCTTTTATCGTTAAGGTCGGTTTGTTCAATAATGCGAATTTCAGCGGATAAGCCGTTGTTATAGCCAATCACAAACGTCATGACCTGAACATTACCCTGTGGTCTTTGTAATTGATATAAACGGTAGCGCTGGCTGTCATCCATGCCATTTGATTTTAATAATTTCATATGGTTATAAAGCTGGCTTGTTTTACCACAAGCTTTAGCTAAGCAGCTAAATTGCTCTATAAAGCCGAGTTGCTTTAATGCATTTTGATAGTTTGCATCAACTTCAAATTCAGAATAACCACGTGGCAGGGTGTAACCAATATCGGTAATTCTACCTTGGTAGGTTTTAACTTGATGTTGTTTGTCCAGAATGCCTGTTACCAAAGATGTTTCACCAAATTCCACCTGTTGATATTCATCAATATATGCTCCAGGAATACGGGTTAGCATAGGATGGTCTTTAGTATTTTTCTGGTCTTTATGGCTTAAGTCGGCAAAATTTTTCTGAATAATATCCGTGCCTAGGTAAGCTTGATTAATGTTAAGTAGGTCTAAAGGCTCTTCAATCACTTCAATAATGTCTAATTGAACGTGAGCCGCGCGCTTCCAGTTCATGGCATACACAGAAACATAAAGCTGTTTTTGAGCCAATTGGATCTTAGCGGTTATCAATGACGGTTCATCTTTTGGAGTGGTATCTAACGGCGAAATGAATCGTGCTAAATCATCCTGATCAAAACAGCTAGGTGTATGACATTCAAAAATAACTTGCCCATTGAGTGCGTTAATTTGTTGTTTATAGTTATTAATGAGGTTTTGTGGCGAAAATGAAACGGGTAATTGATAATTAATTCTGCTCAGTTGCCCTTTACCACTTTGCTATCAATGTTAGCCTTGCTAATTTGGGTGATAATGTCATAGGCGATGAAGTTTCTGGTTTCCGTTTTAGTTTTGCTCACTTCTTTAGGGGGACTAAACAAGGTGTCATTTTGTGTCGCTGCCGCGATTGATGGTGAAATAGCGATTAATGTAAATATGAATAGTAACTTTATAGACATTTTGTCCCCTGTAGACGATTTAAGTGAGAGATAGTTGTCGGGTTAGATAAAAATATGTTGCTCAAGTTTTTATATCTTTATCCAGCCAATGCAAATAATTGACCACGACTTTTAATTTTGGTTTTTTTATATATATTCTGCACATGCATTTTGACCGTGTTTATCGAAATGCCTAGCCTGTGAGCGATTTCTTCATTTGAATGCCCATCCCAAATAAACCCTAGTATTTGTTGCTCTTTTTTGGTTGTAAGCGCCAAAATTTTGGTGCGATTGGTGAACGAAGGTAAGCGCTTTTTTTGTAATACATAACGTGAAATAGCTTTATGGCTAAAACTTATCTCTTTCGCTTGTACTTGTTTAATAGAATTTATTTTATCTACAACAGAATCATCAGCTTGCATGTTGCAATGAAATCCCGATGAGATAAAGGTGACTTCCAGTTCTGTCGTTAATTTAGGGCAGATTGCGATATGTAGGTGTGTATTGAGTAAGTCGCTGTCTATGTGTTGAAGTGATATTAGTGGGGACTCGAAATAATGCACGATTATATGCATATCTTTAGGGTTAGGCTCAAGGGTGTTTAATGTATTTTTAACATCATCTGAGTGAGACTGAATTAAATTTAATGCCAGTAAATTTGAAATATGAAAAAATTGATTGGTTTGCTGTAGCGGTAAATCAATTGTAATAATATTCTGTAAAGACATTGAACAATCCTTGTAAAAATATAATTTGCAGTCATTGCAAAAGAAATCCTTCATTAGGTTAACATATTTTTAAGCCAGTTAAATAGTGTTTTAACCCCCAATGTTATTGAGTTTTCGCTTTGAATAATCATGCCGATGTAAATAAAAATGACAGGGCCATCTTATGAGTACTTAACCTTAAAGCCAGCCTTTAAAAATTCCCCAAGCATAGGTGTATTATCATGGCTTATTTTTGTTTTCCAATAATGCTTGCCCTGGCGGGCTCGGCTGGTATTTAGTTGGTCAGGAAGTGAATTATAAGGTGAAGTAAGGCTATGGCGTTGGGCGTATAAAATAACCCCATTTTTTGCGGTTTATTGTTATGAATTGGGGTCAGTTTTTGCTAATCATTGAACAGCGCATTGTTGTATATATGGCGCTTTAATGTTGCAGAGTGGTTGTGCTTTTGTTGTGACCTTGGTTTGAATGAGTGAATTGGTTAAATATCCGCTCAAAAGTAGTCGAATTAAGCAACATGATATATTATCTCAAGGTTGTATCGGTGTTATATACATACCTTCCTTTATCGACATATATTTTTCATATGTTCGTCGTATAAAATCACCACTATAATATGATTTTATTAAACAATTATCATCCAAAAACCATTTAAGGATAAGAGTGGAACGATGAAAGAATGGTATTTCTCAAATAATGGCGAACTTAATGGACCATTAGGCTTAGCTGAATCAATCAAGTATGTAAAAACCAATCCAAACACTTATGCATGGCATCCTTCTTATGCTTATTGGATGCCAGTGAGCGATATTGCCGATTTTGAAATGACAATAACACCGCCACCATCTCCTATTGAAATTCCGCTTGAGCTTATTGAGAGTTTTTTAGTAAAAGAGAAAGAACTTAATACAGCTTTGAGTCGGATTGAAACTACTTTGCAAGTTATTGGTGTTTCAATGAGTGATTTAGATCGCGACACGATTAGCTGTAAGAATAAGACCCAAAACTTAAATGAGCAGGTTAAGGCGACTATTAGAGCGGTTAATGAGCAGTATGAAGCCTTGCAGAAAGCCCTGGCTGGTGTCTCTAGTTCACATACTTAATAACTAATAAAAGAATAATAAATATGAATACGTGGTTTTTTTCAAAAAAAGGCGATGTTACAGGCCCTTTAACAACGACTGAAGCAATAGCATTTGTTAAAAATGATGCAAACTGTTACGGATGGAACCCACATTTTACTCAGTGGAAGCCAGTTGGTATGATTACTGAGTTTGACGAATACGTCTCTGCTATTACACCTCCAGCACAAGTACCTCAGTCACTAGTTGATGATTTTATTACTAAAAAGAACAAACTCGAGTTAGACATTGTATCGATGGACGACAATATCAAGTTTACTAAAACTTATTTGTACGAACTTGAGCAAGAAATCAATATTTACAAACGCTTGACCAATAACTTAAGCGACGATATGAAGGGGAATATTACTCCTTATGCGCAAAACTATAATAATTTTAATCGGATATTTGATGAATTAGTGGCAGCTTTAGCTATTGCAAAAAGTGAAATTAATGAAGTTGTTTTAGAATTTGATCAACGTGTGGCACAAAGAAAAGCTGAAACGTTGGCAAGTCTTTCAATATCCGACAAAATCGTTGCAGATTCTCAAAGTGATGTTGTTGATGTGATTACACAACCACTTAATGCGACAACAAGTTTAGATCCGGTTGCTCAATCGCCTAAGAAATCTGGCGTAACTAATATGCTTAAATCAGTGTTCAAAGGTGATTCAAAAAAATTGAATCCTTTAGCTGAAATCAGCATCAAAACAACCGATACTCCACTCGTAAAAAGCGCTATCACCGACGATAATTCTGAAGCTAAAGATGAAGTCGTTAAAGATGAAAAGCAAGCTGCTCCCCATTATTGGAACATGCTGAACGCGCCCCGCACAATCTATTAACTTGAGCAATGCTGCCGTTATTATGAGTGTTAAGATTGCCGTAAAATAAATTATCGGCAATCTTAATCTTGCTTAACTCATATTAACTTTTACAAAAGGATTGTAGCATTGAGTTACTGACACGGTTTGATACCATAACTTAGTCATTAACATAGTTCATTTGTTAATAACTTAGCTTTTTAATGATTAAAGAATAAAATAAATATAACGATCAATTATATTGATGAGCTATTTTTTATGATTTGATTCTTTAGTTAATTTGCCTTGGCTTTGTTCCACATTTGCTTATAGGTATTACGTGTTCTTGAGCTCAGTGGACGCCATAAATACTGCTCTGAGAAAAATGTTTCATCGCCTACTCTGGCATCCTTAACCAACTGAGGGTCAAGTAACTTGGCCGTTTCACCGTTAACTATGATTGAACCGTACATTTCTAATATGCGCTTTTGCACTGGCTCGCTGATCATAAAGTCTAATAATAGATAGGCGGCATCTAGTTTTTCGCCATTGAGGTGCTTACCTATGGCTAAGGTATCTAACCACACAGTTTGGCCTTCTTTTGGGGTAGCCAATTTCCAATTCTGTCCGCTTTGATTGGCTGCAGCAACGCCAAACCAATAGGTTGTAACCAGCTCTAGATCTTTCATGCGTTCTACATCAGCCATCCCGCCCCAAAATGAGTCTGCATTTTGTACTAGGCTATCTAATTTTGCTTGTACTTTAGACTTGTCTAATGTTGCGGCATCTATGTCATAAAATGATTCAGGTGGATAACCTAATACCAATAGAGTGGTATAAATATTGGCTTCAAATTGATCACCTGTGATGGCGTATTTACCTTTGTTTTCTGGTTGCCATAGGACTTCCCATGACTTAGGTTCATCCCGCTTCGCCGCATTGTAAGCCAGGCCATAGGAGCCTCCTAACAAAGGTACTGAATATTTTTCGCCTTTAAATTCATCGTATTGGCTGATCCTTAATGAACCAAGTACTTTAGAATAGTTGGTCAGTCTACTGAAATCTATCGGCTGAAGAACTTGAAGTAATCTGTCTTGATTCATCTTGTAGTAATTGTGAGTAGGGGTAGTAACATCCGCAGCACTGGCTCGCATCTTGTTGAAAATAAGCTCAGGGTCTGTGATGTAGGGGTCCATAATATTTAACTCCACCTCCATTCCTTTTGTTTTGGCATAGGCCTTAAAATCGTCTTTAAACGGACTTATGTAGCCCTCCCATTCTAGTACGTTCAGAGTTACAGCTAGGATATTTGTCGACATCAACAGACCTACTATCAACAGGATGTGTACTTTTAAGTATTTACCTACTTGCATAATGTGTGTCCTTATCTAGCTTCGTGTTTTGATAGTAGCGAATGTTAGTAAGTGTGAGTACGTCTAAAGACGTACATCATGTGCTTTAAGGATTGCTCATAAAAGGGACTTTAGCCAGTTTGGGATTGGTTTTATATTCCATATATAGCCGTAATCGTTGCTAAGTGATTGTAGTGATAACGAGAAATTATTTTAGCCTTGTGGCATTCGTGTACGGTACTTGTATGAGGTGGAGATTAGTAGGGTTATTGCGGGTTAGCTTGCAGATAATAATAGTTTCATTTCTGGCTTAAATGCGTCTTACTTTTTACTGCAATCGAGTTTTATTTAGAACAACAAATCTAATTGGTCAGATTTGTTGTCACTGTGTTGGCGTAAATTTATTTCAGCGAGCTCATTTGGTTTAACGGCTTCTTTTAAGGTGTTGTAAAGTGCGACCGCGAGCTCAGGTGCTTGAAGATTATCAGGAGTATGAATAAATATATAAGGCTGCTTTCCTTCTCTTATCCATTGTGCAAGCTTAATTCGCCAGCGTTGAAAAAAGGCCTGATTGATTTGTGAGTCACATTGGCCAATAAAGCGCACCACAGGTTGATGAGCGGTTGCAATAGGATGAACAGGGACTTGAGGCTTTTTACCTTGTGCATCAATTAGCGCTGGATTATCTGCTTTTGCGGCAAATAGCGGCCGACTATCCATAATAATACGATTGCATTGATGCGCTATTAATAGTCGGTTTAACGCTCTTTCATGCTCGCCTTTGTTGAAAAATGCCCAGTGACGAACTTCTACGCCGTAGGTAAAATCCTTGGGTAATTGTTGTAAAAATCTCTCAAGAGCTGGCAACGAGCTAGGACCAAACTTTGCTGGAAGCTGAATTTTCCACATAGCGGTTTTGTCAGTTAACGGCTCCATCACATTAAAAAAGTGGAGTAACTCTGCTTGAGCATGTTGTAATTGTAAGTCATGGGTGATTGTTTTTGGCAGTTTAAAAGTAAACCTAAAATCCTCTGGTACAGCATCTCGCCAGTTCATTACTGTCGGGGATGTCGGTAATGCATAAAATGTGGTATTGCCTTCAACGGTATTAAATATTTGTGCATATCTTTCTAACCGTGCCGATACTGGCGAATCGCCATACACGCTTTGCTTCCACTGTGTTTGAGACCACATGGCTAAGCCCAATCTTAGTAAAGGTTCGGTATTCATTTGTAGCCACCTTCAATTCAAGATAATAAATTTATACCCAGCAGGCTTGGTGCCGCTAGCTGCAGTAAATTTACGTTTTATCAGCGCAAGATTTAAAGTGCAAAATTGAGCTTACCGTTCACAGTTGAGCTCAAGTATTTGAATTTATCAATTTTCACGGTAATTTATAAATCTCTTAATCGTAAGTTGAGCAGAGTGACTTATTAACCCGCCTTAGTAAAATGGGCATTTATGACCTTTTTTCACCACAAACCAATAAAAAGACACTTCTTATCATTTATCTATCTATCTCAACACTACCGCTATCTGATAAAATGCCTCGGCGATTTCATGTTATATTATCGCGCGGAACATTGCTGACATGTTGTCAGTGTTTTGGTTTTCACCGGAGTGATTGTGTCAGATCCAAACCTAGATATGAAGTTTGATAATTATCGGCCTCAATCTTCTCAACAAAAGCAAAAAGCCAACTCTAGCCGCAGAGGTAAACTGCTGTTTATCTTGCTTTTCATCATTTTATTAGTGGCTGTTGGTGTTTTTGTTGCGTTTGAAGTTAAAACCTCCCATTACCAATCTAAATTAGTTCATCATTACGGCACACAGCTGACTTATCAAGTTGTTCCTTTTGCTACCGACAAAGTTATTTATCCAAAGTATGGCCCGTTTGATATCCGTCATGGCTATACTAAGTTACCCCAATATATTGATAAGCTAGTTAAAAATGGCTTCACTATCGAGCAGCAAGCTAGCTTTTCGCCTATGTTAATGGATTATACCGAATATGGTTTTTTTCCGCCGTACCATGAAAAAGCACAATCTGGTTTAATTATTCAAGATTGTCGTAATCAAGCTGTATTCGATGCTCTATACCCTAGTCGTGCGTATCAAGACACCGACATGATCCCCAGTGAAGTGGTTAATACATTACTTTTTATTGAAAACCGTGAGCTTTGGAACCCAGAGCCTAACCACAACCCTGTGATTGATTGGCCTCGATTTGTGGTTGCTGGTATTACCCAAATTGCCGAAAAAGCTGGCTTGAATATGTCAAATGCTGGTGGCAGTACTTTAGCGACCCAAATTGAAAAGTTTCGCCACTCTGAATTCGGTTTAACCTCTAGTATTGAAGATAAGTTACTGCAAATTGGTTCGGCGATGATCCGCGTTTATCAGCAAGGTGAAAATACCCTTGCGGCTAGGCAGCGTATTGTTCAAGATTACTTAAATACTGTGCCCCTGTCATCTGCGCCAGGCTTTGGTGAGGTTCACGGTATTGGCGATGGTTTGTGGGCCTGGTTTAAAACCGATTTTAATCGAGCCAACCGATTACTGCTGTCAGGACATGATCCCGCTACTGCTGCTGAGCGTGGGCAAGTGTTTCGACAAATTGTCGCCTTAATGATTGCACAGCGTCGTCCATCATATTACTTACTAAAAGGTCATGATGACTTAGAAGTGCTGGTAGACAGTCATTTGCGCTTGCTGGTTAGCTATGCATTGATTGACCCTAAGCTAATGAACTCGGCCATGCAACAACAGCTGCAGTTTGATCGACGCAGAGGCCATCCAGATAATCCTAACAACAAGGGCGTTAATGCGGTTCGCATTAGAACCGCGAGCATGTTGTCGAGCAGTTTATTTGACTTAGACCGCTTAGACTTAACGGTTAACAGTACCTTCCATGGTGATTTACAACAGCAAGTGGGTGACTACTTACGTAGCCTTGGTCAGCAAGAATACGCTCAAAAGGTGGGGTTGTTAGGTGAGCGATTACTGACCCCTGAACAGCTCCCTAATGTACTTTATAGTTTTACCCTATTTGAAAAGCATCAAGGTGCTAATCGAGTCCGGGTACAAACAGACAGTACCGATCAACCTTTTGATATTAACGAGGGCAGTAAACTCGAGTTAGGTTCTACTGCTAAATTAAGAGTATTAGCGACATATCTGGAAATTATTGCAGAATTACAGCATCGCTTTGAAGATAAAACCGTCACCGATTTATATCGAATCGATGTTGAACCCAAAGATAAAATCACCCGTTGGGTGGTCGATTATTTAATTGAAACCCGTGACCGTAATTTAACGCGTATGTTAAATGCGGCGCTTGAAAGACGCTATTCGGCATCGGCGTATGAACGCTTTTTTACCGGCGGTGGTTTGCATGTTTTCAGTAACTTCCAAAAGAAGGAAGACAGCAGAAATCCAACTTTATATGAAGCCTTGCAAGACTCAGTTAACTTGCCGTTTGTACGTTTGATGCAAGATATTGTTAACTATAGTAGTAGCTATAATAGTGAAGGTAGCATGGCGCAATTACTGCGCAATGATAAAGACCCTCGCCGTGAAGAATACTTAAAAGCTTTTGCAAAGCGAGAAGGCAGCACCTTTGTGCGACGCTTTTATCGCAAGTATCAATCGTTATCCCCTGAAGCTAGATTAGCGATATTTTTTAATGGTGTGCAGGCTAGCGAACATCGACTTAGCGCGACATATCGTTTCCTACAACCTTACAAAAGTGATCAGGACTTAAAGCTATTTTTGGCTGAAAAAATACCGGATAAAATTTTTAGTGATAAACAAATTAGCAGCTTATATAACAAGTATGGCTCAGATAAGTTTAATCTTGCTGATCAAGGTTATATTGCGCGGGTACATCCACTAGAGCTGTGGGTGCTGAGTTATCTGAATGATTACCCAGACGCCAATATGACGCAAGTGTTAGAAGACAGCCAAGCCACTTTGATTGAGGTCTATCGATGGTTATTCCGTACCCGTCATCAAAATGCTCGCGACAGTCGCATTAAAGTGATGTTGGAAGTTGAGGCTTTTTTAAGTATTCATCAACGCTGGCAGAGAATGGGATATCCATTTGATTTTATCGTGCCATCACTAGGCTCGGCCCTTGGCAGTTCTGGCGATCGTCCAGCAGCCTTGGCTGAACTAATGGGCATTATTCAAAATGACGGTATGCGGGCACCCACAATACGGATAGAAGAATTACAGTTTGCTACAGATACGCCCTATGAGGTTAAATTAGCCAATAGTACTCCGCAACCTATTCAAGTATTTAAGCCTGAGGTAGCAACCGCATTGAAAAATGCGCTTGCTAATGTAGTAGAAAAGGGCACTGGAAGGCGATTAAATGGCAGCATTATGAATGTCGATGGTACTTTTGTTCGCCTAGGTGGCAAAACGGGTACCGGGGATAACCGCATCGCGACTGAAATTCGTAACGGACGTAAGGTGTCTTCTACTGCTATGAACCGTACTGCCACCTTTGTATTTTACTTGGGTGACAATTATTTTGGCACCTTAACCGCCTTTGTACCTGGGGCTAAAGCAGATGATTTTAGCTTTACCTCAGCACTGCCGTTACAAGTATTGAAGGGCATGCTGCCAATACTGACGCCGCAATTATTTAACCAGCAGCCTTTATGTGTAGCAGAATCTGCTGGCATTTAGTCGCGCTAAATAGTTGAAACAAGGTGAGCTAGAGGCGGGGTGATGTCCCCAAAACCGAGCAATAAAAAAGTCAGCGATTATTGCTGACTTTTTTATTGCGTAAACAGGCTATTAAAGCCTGCTTAACTGCCTAGTGTTAAGCTTAGGATCAACGGAGACTAAGCTCAACGCTATGCTGCTATATTAGGCAAAAGCATCTTGTAATGACGGCACAACTTGTTTCTTGCGGCTTAATACGCCGTCTAACCACACTTTGCCATCGACTGTCGGTTTACCATAAGCACGTTCTGTTAAATCTGCGCTGTCTGAAATAACCAACATTTCAGAGCCTTCTTTCATAATGTCTGTTAGCAATAACAACACACTATGACGATTGCCTTCTTGCTTTAATAAGGCGATATCAGCCACTAAATCCGCTTTAATAGCATCAAAAACCGCTAAATCAATCACTTCTAATTGACCAATGCCCACTAGGTTACCGTTCATGTTGAAGTCTTTAAAGTCACGCATCACTAAGTCGCGTGCCGGAGTGCCTTCAACCGCAGACTTAACCTTAAACATATCCATGCCTAGGTCTTTAAAGTCTTCAATACCAGCAATAGCGGCTAATGCTTCAACACAGCGAATATCCGCTGTGGTACAGGTAGGTGATTTAAAGATTACCGTGTCGCTTAAAATAGCGCACATCATAATGCCAGCAATATTAGCTGGAATTTCTACCTGGTAGAAATCAAACATCATTTTAATAATAGTGTTGCTGCAACCTACTGGGCGGATCCAACACTCTAGTGGTGTTGAAGTGGTTAAGTCGCCGAGTTTATGGTGATCAACAATACCGACAATCGTCGCCTGGGCAATATCGTCCGGTGCTTGAGTCACTTCAGAATGATCAACAATATACACATCTTCGCCAGCGTAGCTGGTTTTATACTCAGGAGCGTCAAAGCCAAATTTGTCTAAAATAAAAGCCGTTTCAGGTGATAATTCACCTAAACGTGCTGCAATAGCAGGCTCACCAATTTGATTTTTTAAATAAGCTAACGCGATCGCACCACAAATTGAATCTGAATCAGGGATCTTGTGACCCACTACATACATTGACATTATAAAGGCTCCTGTAAATTTGCTGCTGATTTTAGCAAGATTTAAATGCTTGACCAATCGTTATCCGAAAAAAAGCTATCATGCGGTGTTAAAAAGCTTAAGCTGGCTGAGTCCCAATCTAGCCCTTGACCTAACTGTACTATAAAATTAGGGCCATTATATGTTGAAAGAGGATTTTACTATGTTACTTGGTATTCATCATGTGGCCATTATTTGTGGCGACTATGCACGCTCAAAGACCTTTTATCATCATATATTAGGCTTACGGATAATAGCTGAGAATTACCGCGCCGAACGTGACTCCTACAAGCTGGATTTAGCCTTACCCGATGGCAGCCAAATTGAACTCTTCTCTTTTAATAATGCACCGCTTAGACCCAGTTATCCCGAGGCTCAAGGGTTACGCCATTTAGCCTTTCGGGTCGATGATATTGATCAAGTGGTTGCACATTTAGTTTCCCATAACATTGATGTTGAACCTATTCGTGTCGATGAATACACTCAAAGACGATTTACCTTTTTTAATGACCCCGACGGTTTACCGTTAGAGCTTTATGCTGATCATTTTTAATGCAAAATTAAGCCAAACTCTGTAGTCTCCTGCAACATTTTATCTGTTGTACTTATATTTGCAGGAGCGCTCATTTTTATGTCTATTACCGCCATACAAAATAAACTAAAAATCATTGATCGCAGTAAGACCTTCCAGGGGTTTGTGATTTTTGTCATCGTGGTGTCGGCATTATCGATTGGCGCTCACACCTATCATTTACCCCAATGGTTAGAAAGTAGCTTATGGGTGTTAGACATCGGCATTACGGTGTTTTTTCTTTTCGAATTAATTATTCGCTACCTTGCCAGTGATGGCGTTAAAAGCTTTTTTTCTAAAGGATGGAATATTTTCGACACCATTATTGTGATTGGCAGCTTAATTCCACTCGGCGGTTCAACCGTTTTACTGGCTCGATTATTAAGAATATTTCGCGTACTGCGTTTAGTGTCTATGGTGCCTGAGCTGCGAATGCTGATTAATGCTTTATTTAAAGCCATTCCTCGCATGGGCTACATAGTGTTATTGATGTTTGTCATTTTTTATATTTATGGCGCAGTAGGCAGCATGTTCTTTGCTCACATCAATGAGTTTTTATGGGGCGATGTGTCTATTGCCATGTTGACCCTGTTTCGTATTTCCACGTTCGAGTCGTGGACATCAATTATGTATGAAACCATGGCGGTTTATCCGTTAAGTTGGATGTTTTATTTAAGCTTTATCTTTTTAACCACCTTCACCTTTTTAAATATGATGGTGGGCACGGTATTAGATGTAATGAGTGAAGAAAGCCGTCTGATGAGTGAGGCAAAGGCGAAGCAAGCACTGGACGCACAGCTTGATGAAA
The DNA here is from genome assembly GCF_051164935.1 of Shewanella sp. HL-SH2. NCBI lineage: Bacteria > Pseudomonadati > Pseudomonadota > Gammaproteobacteria > Alteromonadales > Shewanellaceae > Shewanella > Shewanella sp. HL-SH2. The sequence continues at coordinate 4,120,422 of NZ_CP195035.1, read as the reverse complement.
AAACTACTGAAGTGACTGAAGTATCGACGGAGCCAACATCGACTACATCCCAAGTCGCGGCATACGCCAGCGTGGAAGATATGCAAAAGTTGCATGATAAAATTGATCAACTCACCGCCTTGGTCATTCAGCAGCAAGCATCTGTTTTAGCAAATAGCGCAGCTACTACAAAAGTGAAGTAAGTTCTGGTTAATGTACCAACCCTATACATTGGCAGCATCTAGCTGAATTGAACCTGTTGATATTAAAAACAAAGCCCTTAAAAATTTTCAAGGGCTTTTTTTATGGGTTCAGGTTAATCTAAATAGTTCATTTATAAGCACAAGGAATTCGAGTGTCGACGCCTACTTTATCAACGTCTAAAAGCGCATCACCTAGCCGGGCTAAATCGTATTGGTTAGGCGCTTTGGCGGTGATGCCATTAACCATAGCGGTTATTCCATGGGGCATATTAGCGGGATCATTTGCGCTTGAGGTCGGGTTAACCGGCTTACAAAGCCAAGCCATGTCTGCAATTATTTTTGCCGGTAGCGCCCAGCTAGTGGCGTTAGGGATGATAAAAGCCGGCGTTGGTTTAAGCGGTATTCTTATCACCACCTTGTTGATCACTTCACGTCACGTGTTATATGCAATGGCAATGCGTAATCGAATTAGTCCATTACCATTGAAGTGGCGACTGTCGTTAGGTTTTCTATTAACCGATGAATTATTTGCGATAGCCAACCATGGCCAGCAACATAAGTTTGACCCCTGGTATGCCCTTGGTGGCGGCTTTACCTTTTATCTTGGGTGGAACATCGCGACCTTCATTGGCATTATAGCAGGACAAAATATTGATAATCTTGGTGAGCTTGGGCTAGATTTTGCCATTGCTGCCACCTTTATTGCCATTGTAGTGCCTACAGTGACTAAACCTTCGGTGTTAATTTGTGTGTTGGTGTCATTAGTATTAGCAGTAGTCTGTGCGGTATTAGGGTTACAATCTGGGTTATTAATTGCCTCATTGTCAGGCATGATAGCGGGTTACAGTTACGCTAAATTAACCGGCGAATTACAGTCGGAAAGTCAGCATTCAGAGCCTAATCCTCTTCAACCCGACGATGCTAGTAAGCAGGCTGCAAACAAGGATGTGCAATAATGATTTGGTTAACAATTATTTTAATGGCGATTATTGTGTTTGCCAGTCGGCATATTTTATTAGAGCCTAAAGTGCCAATACGCTTAAACCAAAAAACACTGACTTTTTTAAGTTATTCCGCCCCTGCAGTGTTAACGGCTATTTTTGCTCCTATCGTGTTTGCGCCTGAAAGTCAGCTCGATATTTCATTGTCTAATCCTTACCTTATCTGCGCCGTCGTTGCGACATTACTGGCATGGCTGACTAAAAATACCCTATTAACCACTATTGTGAGTATGGGACTATTTTTTATTATTTATTAAACCGAACAGTAACTTTGGACGTAATAACTGTCATCTAGTTGTATTTAGAGTCAGTTACAATAATCAATGCAACTTTATTCAATCGGATAAATTAAGCATGTAAACCTGCATTAAATAAACGTTAAATACTTAACGATATGAGACGTTAAATCTATTAGGCTTTTGATGATCCAAAACACTGTGGTAGTTAATAAAGAGGATGTTATGAATAAAACGCTATTAATTACAGGCGTGGGTAAACGGATAGGTTATGCACTAGCAAAGCACTTTTTAGCCCGTGGAGATAATGTGATTGGCACTTATCGCAGCCACTATGACAGCATAGAGCAGTTACGTAAGTTAGGTGCAACCCTTATTCAATGCGATTTAACTGATGCAGCATCGATAGCGCACTTGATTGAGCAAGTTAACGCATCTACTCGTTTAGACTGCATCATTCATAATGCCTCCGATTGGTTACCCGATAACAGCGGCTTAAGCGCCAGTGAAACCATTAATCGTATGATGCAAGTGCATGTAAATGCCCCTTACGAAATCAACTTAGCGCTAGCTGACTTACTGATCTCAACAGCGCAGTTAAATCATCAGACTATTGGTGCCAGCAATATTATTCATATTACTGACTATGTCGCCGAAAAGGGCAGTAAAAAACACATTGCCTATGCTGCTAGTAAAGCCGCGCTGCACAACTTAACCTTATCTTTTGCCGCAAAATTAGCGCCACACGTTAAAGTAAATTCTATTGCACCGGCAATGATTTTATTTAACGAACACGACGATGAAGCATACAAAATCAAAGCGCTAGCTAAAGCGGTTTTACCCAAAGAAGCCGGTAATAGCGAAATTATTGCGCTAGTGGAATACCTACAATCAAGCCATTACGTTACCGGCCGCAGTTATGCGGTTGATGGTGGCAGGCATTTGGTGTAATCAACACAGTTTTAAATGAAGATAAAAAACATTTAGACTTCTAGATGGCTATTTGCTAGTGTGGATATTAATCAATATTTCACACTAACCATCACCACAAGGAAGGTCTATGTCAGCAGATACTCAGTTTACGGCAAATTTAAAGCTTGAATCGCTTGCGTTACACCATGGCTATAAGTCAGAAGCGACCACCAAGGCTGCTGCAGTGCCGATTTACCAAACCACGTCATACACCTTCGATGATACCCAGCATGGTGCCGATTTATTTGATTTAAAAGTGCCTGGCAATATCTATACTCGCATAATGAACCCGACAACGGATGTGCTTGAACAACGCATGGCAGCCATTGAAGGTGGCATTGCAGCCTTGGCCGTTGCATCAGGTATGGCAGCAATTACGTATGCGATTCAGGCGTTAACCCAGGTCGGCGATAACATTGTTAGTACTAGCCAGTTATACGGTGGCACCTATAATTTATTTGCCCATACGTTGCCGCGCCAAGGCGTTGAAGTGCGTATGGCAGCGTATGATGATTACGCGGGTCTTGATGCGCTAATTGATGATAAAACCAAAGCACTATTTTGTGAGTCAATAGGTAATCCAGCCGGTAATGTGGTCGACTTACAGCGTTTAGCTGAAATTGCCCATAAACATGGTGTGCCGTTAATTGTTGATAATACCGTAGCAACACCAGTGTTATGTCGTGCATTCGACCACGGTGCTGACATTGTTATTCACTCACTGACCAAATACATAGGCGGTCACGGTACTACCATTGGCGGAGTGATTATTGATTCAGGTAAATTTGATTGGGTGGCGAATAAAGCCCGTTTTGGATTATTAAATGAGCCAGATCCGTCTTATCACGGCGTGGTTTATACCCAGGCCTTTGGCCCTGCTGCATTTATTGGCCGTTGTCGCGTAGTGCCGCTACGTAATACGGGTGCTGCATTATCACCACAAAGCGCATTTTTGTTACTACAAGGTCTAGAAACATTGAGCTTACGCATGGAGCGCCATTGTAGTAACGCCTTAACTTTAGCTCAGTTTTTAGAAAATCATCCTAACGTCAGCTGGGTGAATTATGCCGCGCTACCGAATAGCCCACAATTTGAACGTTGCCAGAAAATTACTGGCGGTAAAGCCTCAGGTATTGTTAGCTTTGGTATTAAAGCGGCAGATGCGCAGGCTGGTAAAGTCGCGGGCGGTAAGTTTATTGATGCACTGCAAATGGTGTTACGTCTAGTGAATATTGGTGATGCCAAGTCACTTGCGTGTCACCCTGCCAGCACCACCCACAGACAACTGGATGCCGCTGAGCTTGCTAAAGCGGGTGTATCAGAGGACCTGGTCAGAATTTCAGTGGGTATTGAACATATCGACGATATTATTGCCGATGTGAGTCAGGCGCTGGATAAAGCTTCAAGTTAATGCACTGTTAACTGCAGTGTAATTAAGCGCTAAAAGTAAACGTTAGCTTAAACAAAAATCCCCATTACATATCAATGTAATGGGGATTTTTGTTATCAAGCAGCCTATAAAAGCTAAGCGGGCTAAATGACTAGGTCCGTTGAACTTCGCTGCAAAAACAATCTTGAAAGTTCAACAGACCCTAGACGCCTGCTTTGGCTAAACGTCGTGTTGGGGTTATCACTAATGGCAGCGGAATATCCCAACACTCAATCGGTAAATGGCTCACCTGTTGGCAGTCGTGGGCAAATCCAACCGCCAGAGGTTTATTGTTCACGCTGTTTTTTAAGGTTCGGTCGTAATAGCCGCCACCCATTCCCATACGATTACAACTAGCATCAAACGCCACCAGTGGGGTGACAATCATGTCTAGCTTGGGCGTAGGAATTATGTCTTGTACATTAAGTTTAGGCTCTGAAATACCAAACTTATTCTTAATCAATACCGAGTCGCGATGGTAGTGGCAAAATAATAAATGACCTGGACTGAATGGATGTATTAAGGGTAAATAGGTTTTCACCCCAATATGCCATAACGCTTCAATCAGCTTTTCGGTTGCTAACTCACCATCATGACTAAAGTACAATGCTACGTGCTCGGCATTACGTTGCTGAATTTCAGCTAACATATGGCGGCTAGCAATTAAGGCTAATTGGTGTTGTTCCGCAACGGTAAAGCTTTTACGCTCATGACGAATGTGGCGACGAATAAAGTCACGGCTCATGCCCTGACTATCGAACAAGGCATAACGCTCTTGGTTGCTTAGTTCAAAACCAGAATCTTGATGGGCTAGATTATCAATATGTAAGTGTTGATTATTGGCATCTACAGCAGACAGGGCTTGATTAGCACTGTCTAAGTTTTTATTTACTGATGAAAAGTATGTAGTGTTAGCGGGCTCTGACTCTGCAGGTAATTCAGCAGTGTTCATGTAGCGAGTAATAGTCATAAATTAGGATGCTCCCCAAGATACCGTAGTAGGTGTAAGCCCTTGAACCGTAGGTTCAAGGCGGGTAAATGTTCATATCCTAAGGCTTCTCGATACGAGCCGAGCATGCACAATGTCAATGAAAGCATTCACCCTGGGTTTGTAAATATCGGCACAGGGACATTACCCACACACGCGTATCCCAGGGAGCAAAACAGGTTGATAATTGCTAAAGCAAGTATCTAAAACTTATTTTAGTCGTCCTTGCGGCTTCTTTCAATCAACGAATGTTCCAATGTTGATTGTAACAAAGAAATACGCTCGTCCATTTGCGCCATATAGTGTCTATTTTTTTGCTTTTCTTCATACAGCTCGTTACCAATATTAAGCGCGGCCATAATGGCTAATTCTTCACGACTTAAATTATTGGTACGGGTTTTAAGGTTGGTCAGTTGTTTTTCGACCTCGCTAGCCACCGAGCGTAAGGTATCCTCGCGTCCTTTTGGACATGCGATAGAGTAGGTGCGCCCTAGAAGGGTTATTTCAACTGCGCTGGTACTCATAATGTCGCGGCAAGATCCTTTAATAAAAGCTTATTTTGTTAAAGCCGAACTATATAGGTGTGCCTATCAAAGCGCAAGGCAAGCGCACGCCTTTTTAACTATTTGCTGGATGTCTGAGCAAATCTGTCTTTTATCTCACATCATGGCTGCAAGTATTTGGCGCAAATAGCGAACTCTGCTAGCATTGGGAAAGTTATCGCCCATTAGGAAATCACCATGGCAACCCCACCTTCATTATGTATCGACAACCTTAAAAAAGCGCTCGACGACGCCGAAATTGGCCAGCATCCTGTTGAAGTACATGGCGCATTAGTCGGATTAATTTGTGGTGGTGTAGATCAAGAAAACCATGCATGGGTAGCGCCGTTAATTGATTTAATGAATGACGGCCAGCCGCTAGAAACCAGTTTACTGCAGTTAATAAATGAGCTTTACCAGGACACAGTCGCCCGTTTGGTAGATTTTGATTTTGGTTTTACCTTACTACTGCCAGAAGAAGAAGTGTCGTTATCACATCGTGTTGAAGCCCTGTCGTTATGGACCCAAAGCTTTTTAACCGGTATTGCCATTATTCAGCCTAAATTGAACGAGGCATCGGCCGACGTCAAAGAAGTGATAAAAGATTTAGCCGAAATTGCCCAAGTTGAATTTGATGTTGGCGAAGATGAAGAATCAGAAACCGCTTACGTAGAGTTACAAGAGTTTGTGCGTATGGCCGCGATTTTATGTTATGCCGAGTTTGGTCCTGAGCCATCAATGGATAACGCAGATGACACTCAAAAAGTGCATTAATATTTGATCGCCCGTTTCGGTTTTGATCGTATGTTTAGCTAGTGTGCTTTGACCAATAGACGGTGTGCTTTAACCAGTAAGCAATGAGTTGATATATGAGTTCAGCATCCACAGCAGTATTACAACCCTTTGATATCGTCATTGTTGGCGGCGCCATGGCGGGTGCCTCATTAGCCTTAGGCTTAGCTAAGCTAAATCAAGGCCGAACACAGACGTTATCTATTGCCCTTATTGAAGCACATCAAGCCGACGACAGTCACCCAGGGTTTGATGCCCGCTCAATTGCCATTGCCCACGGCTCTATTTTTGAACTTGAACGTTTAGGTATCTGGCCCAAACTGAGCCATTTAGGTACCGCCATTGCCGACATTCATATCTCTGATCGTGGTCATTTTGGTATGACTGAACTCAATGCCAAACCATTAGGTTTACCGGCATTAGGTCAGGTGGTTGAACTAGCCCAAGTGGGTAAAGTGTTATTTGAACAACTGCAACAAGCCAATATCAGTTTGTTTTGTCCGGCTAAACTCAGCCAGTTAACCACAGACACCGACGGCCATTATTTAACTCTGGACGATGGCAGCAGGCTAAGTGCTAAATTGCTGGTGGCCGCAGACGGTGCCAACTCAGTGGTTCGTCAGCAACTTAATCAAGGTGCTGACAGTATAGACTTTAACCAAAGTGCCATTGTCGCCAATATTCAAACCGACCAACCGCATCAAAACTGTGCCTATGAACGCTTTACCGAAACAGGCCCGCTAGCTCTGCTGCCTATGGGCAATGTAAAGGGAATGCAAGCCAAAAATAGTGCTAGATTATCGCTTGTGTGGGCCGTATCGCCAGCGCAAGCACAGCAATTAGCACACACAGATGAAGCCGATTTTTTACAGCAATTGCAGCAAGCTTTTGGTAATAGAGTAGGGCGTTTTACTCAAGTGGGTAAACGAGTCACTTATCCGCTTACGTTAACCACCATGGCACGACCGATATTTCATCGCTGCGTGTTTATTGGTAATGCGGCGCAAACACTGCACCCAATAGCAGGGCAAGGGTTTAACTTAGGCTTACGTGACGTGGTGGGCTTGATCAAAGTGATTGAGTCTGAGCTTAATCGTCAACAAACTGCTGATAGAAATTTAGATGCCGAGACTAAAACGGATGCAGCAATTGATGTTGGTACAAGCGCTATTTTGCATCAATATTTAGCCTCTCGCCAAAGTGATCGCGACAGCACGCTACGTAACATTGAGTTTTTAGTACGCGGGTTTTCTAATCAACACTGGCCACTCGTGGCAGGACGTTCAATAGGATTACGATTACTGTCTTGGCTGCCGCCGTTAAAACGTCCCGTTGCCCAAATTGCGATGGGCTGGCGTTAGCGGCTTAGTGCTGATTATTATAGATTAAACGACTTAAATTTTGACTGACGCTTTAAAAGGACACTGCTATGTACACCACCCAAACTTTTGATGTCGCCATAGTGGGCGGCGGTATGGTCGGCCTAGCGACCGCAATTGGTTTAGCTGAAGCCAATTTAACTGTGGTGGTTATTGATGCTGGCAGTACACAAGCTCCCAGTGGTGAACCTAAACTACGAGTCAGTGCGATTAATAAAGCCAGTCAGCAACTGTTAACCAACTTAGGTGCATGGCAAATTCTGGACCATAGCCGAGTCAGCCCTTATCAAAAAATGCAGGTGTGGGACAAAGACGGCATGGGCAAAATTGAATTCGACGCCCACTCAATCAGCGAAAATCATCTCGGCGCGATCATTGAAAACGACGCCATAAGCTTTGCCCTAGCCAAACGTGTCAGTGAACTCAGCAACATTACCTATATTGAACAACAAAAACTTCAACGCATAGCCTTTGGTGAACGTGAAGCCTGGTTAACCCTTGAAAATGGCGACAATATCTCAGCCGCGCTGGTGATTGGTGCAGACGGCGCCAATTCCTGGGTGCGTCAGCAATGCCAAATACCGCTAACATTCTGGGACTACGGCCACCATGCTATTGTCGCCACCGTTCGCACCGAACTTAGTCACGATGCAACCGCTAGACAAGCTTTTTTACCCGACGGCCCATTAGCTATGTTGCCGTTATATGATGACAATTTATGCTCAATTGTGTGGTCAACATCACCGCAGCACGCTGAGCAGTTACTTGCTGCTGATGATAAAGCCTTTGGCAAAGCCCTTACCGCCGCATTAGACAGCCGTTTAGGTGTGTGTGAAGTGGTAAGCGAGCGCCATGCGTTTCCGTTAAGAATGCGCTATGCCCGGCATTTTGCCCGCCATCGTTTAGTATTAGCCGGAGATGCCGCCCACACGATTCATCCATTGGCGGGACAAGGGGTAAACCTAGGCTTTTTAGATGCTGCCAGTATTATTCAAACTGTGGCTGAACTGCATGAACAAGGCAAAGATATTGGTGATTATCGCCATTTGCGTGCATTAGAACGCTGGCGCAAAGCGGATGCAATGGAGATGATAGCCACTATGGAAGGCTTTAAAAGACTCTTTGCTGGACGCAATCCGCTTAAAAAAGCCATCCGCGACATCGGATTATCGCTGGTGGATAATGTTGCTGGGCTAAAAACAGTGTTCATCAGACAAGCCATGGGTAACAAGATGACATTACCTAAACTGTGTCGTGAATCGATTTCTTCCTAATAATCCTTAAAATCGCTTATATATCAGGCCATCCAGCGCGATTGATGTTTTTAATCTAAACCAACTGTAAATTTATTACAGCTTTCGCATTAGCCAAACTAATGCGAAGTAAGTCGGATTAGAAAATTTTCTGGTATACAATTTCACTCTGCCGAGTATAATTTTGTCCAAATTTTAGCAAATACCTAGGTCGTGTTTCTAACATGGCACTACCCACAATAAGGGATAATAATGGCTAGCAAAACGGTACTCTTCAATAAGCATTTAGCATCAAAAGCCAAGATGGTCGATTTTTACGGCTGGGAAATGCCAATTAACTATGGTTCACAAATAGAAGAGCATCACGCTGTTCGTCAAGATGCGGGCATGTTCGACGTGTCACACATGACCGTTGTAGATGTAACAGGCACAGACGCTTGTGCATTTTTACGTAAACTATTAGCTAACGATGTTGCTAAACTTCAAGTCGCGGGCAAAGCCTTATACGGCGGTATGCTAGACGAAAACGCCGGTATCATTGATGATTTAATCACTTACTACCTGACCGATACCCATTACCGCGTGGTGGTTAACTCAGCCACACGTGTCAAAGATTTAGCCTGGATCAACAAGCAAGCCGCCGCATTTGATGTGACCATTACCGAACGCCCAGAGCTAGCAATGATCGCTGTTCAAGGTCCTAACGCTAAAGCAAAAGCCGCCAAAGTATTCAATGCTGAGCAAAATGCCGCAGTTGAAGGCATGAAGCCATTTTTTGGCGTGCAATCAGGCAGCTTATTCATTGCTACCACAGGTTATACCGGTGAAACAGGTTACGAGATTATTGTGCCTGAAGACGAAGCTGAAGCCCTATGGCAAGCTTTGTTAGACGTTGAAGTGCGTCCATGTGGTTTAGGCGCACGTGACACTTTGCGTTTAGAAGCCGGCATGAACCTATACGGTTTAGACATGGACGAAAGCATTAATCCATTAGCCGCTAACATGGGCTGGACTATCGCGTGGGAACCAACTGACCGTGACTTCATTGGCCGCGCCGCATTAACGGCATTAAAAGCCGCTGGTACTGACAAATTAGTCGGACTGGTTATGGAAGAAAAAGGCGTTTTACGCCATGATATGGCAGTGTTTTTTACCGACGAAAACGGTGTAGAGCATCAAGGTGCGATCACCAGCGGGACTTTCTCGCCAACTTTAGGCTATTCTATTGCCATGGCACGTGTACCTAATGGTATTGGTGCTACAGCTGAAGTTGAAATGCGTAAAAAACGCGTTGCGGTAAAAGTAATAGCACCAAACTTTGTACGCAATGGTAAACAAGCATTCTAAGTGTATAGTTTTGTACCAAGAAAAAATTATTGATTAAGCACTAAAATATCAGATAAAGGATAACGACAATGAGCAACATTCCAGCAGATTTGAAATACGCCTCTTCACACGAGTGGATCCGTCTTGAAACCGATGGTAGCTACACAGTAGGTATTACTGAACATGCTCAAGAGCTTTTAGGTGACATGGTATTCGTTGAATTACCAGAAGTGGGCGACACAGTTACTGCAGGTGAAGATTGTGCAGTAGCAGAATCTGTTAAAGCCGCATCAGATATCTATGCACCTATTTCAGGTGAAGTGATTGCTGTGAATGAATCATTAGAAGATTCACCAGAAAACGTTAACAGCGATGCATACGGCGAAGGTTGGTTTTTCCGCGTAATGCCATCTGATACGTCAGAAGTTGACGGTTTATTAGATGCTGACGGCTATCAAGAGGTTATCGACGAAGAGTAAATCTTGTCGACACTGAGAAGCTCCCTCGGGAGCTTCTTTGTTTTGTGTTACTTAATAGGCCTGGTAAATAATATCAGCAAAATGAGCCTTTTTTGATGATAACGGCGTATTAGACTGTTGTTACACATACCACTATTTTACACATACCCAGTTACTGTGCCCTACAGCCTACAACTGGCATTTTTGGAACAAGGTTAACCATGACCAAGCAAACTCTTACACAATTAGAACAGCACGAATTATTTCTAACTCGTCACATTGGTCCTAGTGCAGCTCAACAACAAGAAATGTTGAACTTTGTCGGCGCTGAGTCTTTAGAAGACTTAACCGCACAAACTGTGCCGGGAAAAATTCGTTTACCGCAAGACCTCACCATAGGTGATTCTTGTGGCGAAGCTGAAGGTATTAGCTACATCCGTGACATTGCCGATCAAAATAAAGTATTCAAAAGCTATATCGGTATGGGTTACTACGGCGTACAAGTGCCTAATGTTATTTTGCGTAACGTGTTTGAAAATCCAGGTTGGTACACAGCTTACACCCCTTACCAGCCAGAAATCGCCCAGGGTCGTTTAGAAGCTATTCTTAACTTCCAACAAGTGTCGATGGACTTAACCGGTCTTGATTTAGCCTCAGCATCATTATTAGATGAAGCCACCGCAGCGGCAGAGGCTATGGCATTAGCCAAGCGCGTGTCGAAAGCGAAAAAAGCTAACATATTCTTCGTTGCCGATGACGTATTCCCACAAACATTAGACGTAGTCAAAACCCGTGCTGAATGTTTTGGTTTTGAAGTGGTAGTTGGCCCAGCATCAGAGGCCGTTAATTACGAGCTATTTGGCGCGTTATTCCAATACACCAACCGTCATGGTCAAATTAGCGATTATTCTGAGTTATTTGCCACATTACGTGACAATAAAGTTATCGTTACCGTTGCGACTGACATTATGTCATTAGTGTTATTAAAATCACCAGGTTCAATGGGTGCAGACGTCGTATTTGGTAGTGCACAACGTTTTGGCGTACCAATGGGATACGGCGGACCACACGCAGCCTTCTTTGTTGCCCGTGACGAGCACAAACGCTCAATGCCAGGTCGTATCATTGGTGTATCTAAAGACGCCCGTGGTAACCCAGCACTGCGTATGGCGATGCAAACGCGCGAGCAACATATTCGCCGTGAAAAAGCCAACTCAAACATTTGTACAGCACAAATATTATTAGCCAACATGGCATCGTTTTATGCTGTATTCCACGGCCCACAAGGCTTAAAAACCATTGCTTCGCGCATTAACCGTTTTGCTGACATTCTTGCAGCAGGCTTACAAGCTAAAGGCTTAAGCCTAGTGAACAACACTTGGTTTGATACCATCAGTGTTAAAGGCGCCGATGTTGCTGCCATTAATGCCCGTGCTATAGCAGCAGAAATCAACCTACGTATCGACGCCGATGGCGTGTTTGGTGTCAGCTTCGATGAAACCACCATACGTAAAGACATTGCTGCACTGTTTGATGTGATTTTAGGCGCAGGCCATGGCTTAGATGTTGCGGCATTAGATGCGCAAATCGTCGCAAATGGTAGCCAATCAATTCCTGATGCATTAGTGCGTCAAGACGCTATTTTGACCCACCCAACGTTTAATCGCTACCAAAGCGAAACCGATATGATGCGTTATATCAAGCGTTTGGAAAACAAAGATTTAGCTCTAAATCACTCAATGATCTCGTTAGGTTCATGCACCATGAAGCTAAACGCGGCAGTAGAAATGCTACCGGTAAGCTGGCCAGAATTTGCTAACATGCACCCATTCTGCCCACTAGACCAAGCAAAGGGTTACACTAAGTTAATCAACGAATTATCTGAGTATTTAGTTAAAATCACCGGCTACGATGAAGTGTGTATTCAACCAAACTCAGGTGCACAGGGCGAATACGCTGGTCTATTAGCGATTAAGAAATACCACGAATCTCGCGGCGACGCGCATCGTAACATTTGCTTAATTCCACAATCTGCTCACGGTACTAACCCAGCATCGGCGCAATTGGCTGGTATGCAAGTGGTGGTGACTGCTTGTGACAAGCAAGGCAACATCGACTTAGAAGATTTACGTGCTAAAGCAAGCGAACTTGCAGACAGCCTGTCATGTATCATGATCACTTACCCATCTACCCACGGTGTGTATGAAGAAGCCATCCGCGAAGTGTGTGACATAGTGCACGAGTTTGGTGGTCAAGTTTACTTAGACGGCGCTAACATGAACGCCCAGGTTGGCTTAACATCTCCAGGCTTTATCGGTGCTGACGTATCGCATTTAAACCTACACAAAACCTTTGCTATCCCGCACGGCGGCGGTGGTCCAGGTATGGGCCCAATAGGTGTTAAAGCCCATCTTGCGCCATTTGTAGCGGGTCACGTAGTCGTTAAGCCAGGTCGTGTAAGCGACCATAACGGTGCAGTATCAGCAGCGCCATACGGCAGTGCTAGCATTTTACCTATCAGCTGGATGTACATTAAGCTGTTAGGCACTAAGGGTATTAAGCAATCAACCCAAACAGCATTATTGAACGCTAACTACATCATGAAAAAGCTACTACCACATTACCCAGTATTATTTACTGGCCGTAATGACCGCGTAGCGCACGAATGTATTATTGATTTACGTCCGCTAAAAGAAACCTCAGGCGTAACTGAAATGGACATCGCTAAGCGACTAAATGACTACGGCTTCCACGCCCCAACTATGAGCTTCCCAGTAGCGGGAACCTTAATGATTGAGCCAACGGAATCTGAATCTAAAGTTGAATTAGATCGTTTCATCGAAGCTATGATCTCTATTCGTGGTGAGATTGCCAAGGTAGAAGCAGGCGAGTGGCCAGCAGACAATAACCCATTACATAACGCACCGCACACACTAGCCGATATTATGGACAGCGAGTTTGACTCACGTCCATACAGCCGCGAAGTAGCCGTGTTCCCAACAGCATCAGCTAAAGCTAACAAGTTCTGGCCAACGGTAAACCGTATTGACGATGTTTATGGGGATCGTAATTTGATGTGTTCTTGCGCACCAATGGAAGATTATCAGTAAATGATAATGGCTACTTGGCCTCGATAATACGGCTTCAGTTTAAGGTTTTTACTGCTCATTGACACCAGTCAACTCCGCGGCGAAAACCTCAAACTTCATTGTCTTATCATCGCCAGCGACGCAATTATGGTCGTAGTAGGCCAAACGTCATTCCGGTAATGCTTCTGAGCCGGAACCTAAAGCATTAAAAAAGCGACCTTCGGGTCGCTTTTTTGTTTGTGTCACACCAGAAAAGTTCTAAACACACCTCATGGCGGTAATGTTTATTTACGTCATTCCGGTAATGCTTTTGAGCCGGAATCCAGCTTTATTCATTTACATTGACACCAGTCAACTCGGAGGCGAAAACCTCAAACATCATTCTCTTATCATCGCCAATCACGCAATTATGGTGGCAGTGGGCTTCGTTCAATGATCCGAATAAAAGCAATAAAAAAGCGAATAGTGCGGTTCGCTTTTTTATTGGATGAAATAAAGGTAGATGTGAAATGCTTTAATCTAACCTGCTAATATAAATAAGTTATTTAAATTTATATTGAACTTTGTTAATGTGATGCCGTTTTTTTAGATAATAATTCAAGGGTTAGGATGGAATCTACATTTAAAAGTTCAGAACATGATCATCAAGGGATCTCTGAAGCACTCGATATTGAAAATAATACAGCTACTGTCATTTCAGATGGCAGCTTACATCCTAAATCTGAATTATCGAATTTAGAATTGATGGAGTTATGGAGGCGTAATCTACACCACCTACTTCAACAATTGGGTTTAAAATCTAGTGATGACATGCTGGTTAGCGAACTTAAAGATATCAATTCCGAGATAATCGAAAAGCTACATTATCTTAAGAAAACAGATGAACAGCTCAAGCTTGACAGCGATTTTACTTTATCGAACTTGGGGTTTGAAAAATATAAGTCCGCTCATTTATTAGTTGTAAATTTTTTTACAGAACTTTATAAACAAAAAAAAGCTGAAGAAGAGAGGGCTTCGGCAAAATTTTATTTCTTCTCTCGTGCCAAGCATGTCTCGCAACAAAAAAAGACGATCCCTTGGTTCTATGCGCTTTTCCACTCGATATTACTAATTGTTAGCTGTTTAATATTAGCTGTTGTAGCGTTAAGTTTATTTATATTAACTCAACAAAATTTAATCGTAATGTTTTTAGTTTTTGTTTCTGTTATTCATATTTTTTCTATCGCTATAAAAAAAATAAAAAAATATAAGATATCGGCTAGAACTCCATTGAGATTTTTGGTTAGTTTTCTCAGTATTTGCTCCCAAAATGTTGCTTTATACGCAATGTTTTTTATAGTGGTCCCTTCTGTAGTTATATTTGACGTTAAGCCTCATTGGCGCGATGATTTTATAATCATAGGATTGGCAATTTTTTCATTGGTCATTTGGGAGCACTCTCGTGAGACGAGTAAACCTAAAGTTGGTTCTGATAACAAAAAAGTAGTGCTGAATGATACTGAAAATTGTGCAGATGCAAAGGTGAAAAAATAATGCACCGAATAATAATTTTACTATCACTTTTACTTTTTTGCCGTTCAGTTTCGGCATTAGATATCGATATAACTGAAGCATGTAAAGAAAACAAAGAGCAACAAAATGCCATGTTTGGCAAAATGTCGACATCTTACTCTGAAGCTTTTTTGTCCGGTCAATGTATTGGTTTTGAAAAAATCAACGTTCGCTATAGTCGCTACGAGATAATCTACCTTGATAGCTTTGAAGATTTACCTAATGCTTGCTCTGAGTTTGTGGAAAAAAAGAAGCTTTAGTTCCCTTTTTGAGTACCTCATTATCCGAAGCCACACTAGCAGGAATGTGTGTTGGGGCCATCTATAAAGTCTCGACAATATGCAATAAGGCTTATGGAGTCAGGTATCTAGATATTGCTAAAGGGATTGTTGGCCTCAGTGCTGAGGATGCGGTAAATCGTATTGGTTACCATTTTGGTTGTAACGAGTATCAATATGGCCAGTAAAGGTAACAGTATCGCAGCGGTAGCATCACGTGCGCTTGGAGTGGAACGAAAACTTCTTCCTGAGCGTTTGCGTGATCGCCTTAATTATTATGTTAAAAATGAAAGTCTTAAAAATAGGCTATTAAGTGAGCCAGATGTTAACTCTGAGGCTAATAAATATACCCCACGTCCAATTCGTACTGGGAGTTGTAAATTCGTTAGAAATCTAGTCGTACTAGATACTTTGTTTAATGATTATGGAATTGTGACCAAGTGTCTCAATGATGATGTACCTAGTAAAGAAGCACTAGGGCAATTTTTTGCTGAGTGGCGGGCTAAAAAAATGCTTTATCAAGCATTAGAGTCAAACTTGCCTGCGTTAGAGGCATTTTTTACCAGAGATAATATCGACTGGGAACAGGATGAAGTACCTTATCCATTTAGTGATGGTGATTACAGCTCGGTAGATTTAATTACTAAAGTGATTATGGCTGACAATAATCCCTCTCCATATGATTGTGCAATTAAAGCAGTAATAACAAATCAGTTTGAGCAGCTAGGCCAGATTTTAGACCATTCACCAGAGCATTTTGTTAGTGTTGAAGGGCAATGGTTAGTGCAACTTTATCAAGCTAAATGCAAAGAGTATAAGGATTTTTACGAATTACTAAATAAATACAATTAAGGTCTTTTTTGTGAAACTCACAGTTTGATACTTGTTCCTGAAGTCAGCGCAGAGTGTGCTGACTAACAGGAGAAGATTATGTATCAACTAATTTTGTTTTATTTGCTTAATGCAAAACATTTAAGTCCCACTGATAAAGCCTTAAAGCACCAATTAACATCTAAGTTAAACTCAGCTAGTAAACCAGCGAGAGGAACGAATGATGCTTAAGTCGCTAAAAAAGAATCTTACAAATGTCCCCACGGCTTATGAAACTAATCCTAACTCTTCATTAAGTAACCTTTCTAGGTCATTACTTAAAAGGCATCGAGAGCTCATCACACAACTAACCGTTGGCGAGCATCCACAAGCGCTTGGAGCAAAAAAATTCGTTGTCTACCTAATCTATATCGTATGCGTATGGGACGAAGTTACCGCATGCTTATTGGTTTTAATGGGAAGGAATGGATTTCATTAGGGCTGTATCCCCGTCAGTATTTTACCACCTTAATCAATAGACGAAGGCGCTAATCATTCTGGTTGCGTAACTCAATTAAGTTAATGAAAAAGGAAATTGAAATGTCTAAAAAAATTAAGCCTCAAGATAATGCTGCTAATCAAAAAAATGCTAACAAAGGTACTGATGGTACTAACCGTCAATACGATCAAGCACAAGGTAATCGTGGTAAGCAAAAGCAGCAGAATAACAAGTAAATCTAAATATTCGTAAATAGGAGAAGTGCTCATCTCAGCAGTGAGCACTTCAATGTTAAAGATGGAATTTTACAGAAATGAATAAAATTAAACGTGCATTATTAGTTACTTTTGACTTTACCCAGCGTGGAAAAAGTGGAACAGGCTTTGCCGCAGGTAGTTTACTATCAGCGTGTCGAAGTCATGCTGATTATAACAATAAGTTTACAATCGAGCATTTAGCCATACCTATGACAGATGTCGCTAAAGAGCAATTATCCATAATTGAAATAGTTGATTCGATTAATAAAGTAACTCCTTTAGTGCAACTAGATCGTTTAGCGTTAGCTTGCTATGTATGGAGTTCTGATCTTATTGAACCCATCATTAAACTTTGTAGAGAAAAAGGGTTTAAAGGAAAAATCATTCTTGGTGGTTATCAAATAAATAAGAAAACCTGCCGCCAATTATACCCAAGTGGTGACTTTTATATTCCAGGCTATGGTGAAGCAGCGTTACCGGAATCTATATTGAATGATGTCGCAATAACAAGTCAGATCATTGAGAAAACCGTAAACTTTGAGACTTTAGCATCACCTTATTTAGATGGAACAATATCGCTTAAATTTGGGCAGAAAATGATCCATTGGGAAACTCGACGAGGCTGTGTTTATAAATGTAATTTCTGCGCTCATCGGGACTTAAAAGATAAAGGCGTTCACTTACTTGGAATAGAGAAAATAAAAGCTGAGTTAGATTTATTTAAAATAAAAGCGGTAAAAAAAATCAACATTCTTGATCCTATTTTTAATAATGAACCTAATCATATTGAAATTCTTAACTATGCAATAAAAATAAAATTAACGGCTTTATTGTCATTACAGGTTCGTTTTGAGCGGATAACTAATGAGTTTCTAGCACTTTGCGCTCAACTAAATGTTCATTTGGAGTTTGGCTTACAAACCACGGATAAAGAAGAATCCCAGATTATTGAAAGGGCAAACAATATGAATAGAGTTGATAAAAATATTAAGTTACTTCAGCAATGGAAGCAGTCTTTTGAGGTAAGTCTTATTTATGGGTTGCCCGGTCAAACTCTCGAAAGTTTTAAGCAAAGTATTGCATATTTACAGCAGAGAAATATCAGTAACATTAAGGCTTTTCCTTTGATGTTGCTCGAAGGTACAAAACTCGCTGAAAATAAGAACCGTCATAGTATTGTTGAAGAGATCATCGATGATAGCGGCATTCCTCATGTGGTTGAGTGCGATAGCTTTACCCGCGCAGAGTGGATGTTGATGCGTTCTTACGCCAACGACCTAATGATATCTAAGGTGGCATCATAATGTTTATTGTAATAGAAGGACTTGATGGTGTAGGTAAATCAACAATAGCTAAAGCATTGGCTGTAGAAATGGGTGCTGTGTTTCTTACTACGCCAGGCGATAAGTTTAGTAACATACGTAATGAGTTAGAGTTGATATATAAAGACAGCGTTCAAGCTCGGCAGCTATTTTATATGTCCACGGTAGTCTCGGTTGCTGATGATATCCGTGAACTCATTTCAAAAGGGAAAACGGTTATCGTTGACAGGTATTGGTTATCTACACAGGTGTATCACCATTGGAAAAGCGAAGGTAACAACTTTAAGCTTTTGGATATTAAAGAGAGTTTATTGGTTCCAGATGTGACGATCTATCTTGAATTACCATTAGCGCAAAGAGAAAGCCGCCTAGCTAAGCGAAAAAGTTCAAATTCAGAAGATAATTTAACACTTTCAAAAGCAGCAGATGACGAGTTGCGTTATCTATATTCAGAGTATTCTAAGGATGATATAACAGGCTGTTTTTTGGCTGTTAATGCAAACAATACTGTAGATAAACTTGTGAAGCATATCTGTTTATACCTAAAAGCATTGTAATATGAGAGTGGTCAATTGATACAAATGATTGGCCACTTAATTTTACCAATTATTAAGTGTTTAATGTGGGTATACAAAGACTCGATTTTGCGATGAATATCAGTCTACCTAGACGTTTAACCTTATCTTTTCCATGGCTTGACTCTCAATATCACGGCCAAGTCCTGTGATAGAAAGCGAGCCACCGTTCATTGTGCTTTCAACGGCAGCAAACAAACTCAAGCGGAGTGTTTTGTGCGCTTTTTGCGTTAACGGGAGGGATATGTGAGAGGCATTTTGATAAAACGTGTTTCGCATTCATGGCATTTACTCGTGGTAATTTTTGTTTGGCGATAAATTTGATCACCAAATGCCATGAACGCTCCTCAGTTGTTAACCTATCTAATTGTTTTTTGTTAATTATTTTGTGGGGTGTTAGGCTCTTGCCCCACTTATTTTTACTTATACCATTGATTGATCGTAATTAGTTGACCATAACAAAAAAGTATATAAATTAGTAAATTACTTAGAGCGTTTAAATTAAAAGGATGTAAATAGATGCTTACAGAAAACTACGTTAAAGACATAAAAAAATCACTCTATAACCCCCTGTTTATAGAGATAAACCGAAAAGATATGGCACTGTTTTTACCGGGCTATGAATTAAACCTAACTAAAAACTTGCCGTTAACATTAGCAGCGGAAGTCTATAATAATGAGCTTAAAGATAATCAAAGTAATCTTCTGTGCATAGAGGGGAGCCCAACGTCATCTTCAAGTTGCTTTGTCATTTTAGAAACAATACTACAATTATTGGAAGAACAACTTAAAGATATAAAAAGTATTGAAGCGCTTAAGAAATCACTACAAGGTGTTATATCAGTAACAACTGGTGGATGGGTGGATTCGTTAGTTGGGGACTATTTAGACAAAGGTTTGGAAATCATATTCAGTGAACTAAGTGATTATGTGAATGATACGATTATTGATGCGACTAAAGAAAGTATCGATATCAGTGGCAAGCTAACAAACTTCCTACAAGACAGCCTCGTTGATACGTCGGGTAATAAGTTAGCTGCGAAGGCTGAATTAATAAAAACAGCTGATATCTATCTCTGTGATGAAGCTAAAGCGAAGCTGGATAAATTATCGACTAAATTTAATAAAAGTAGTAATGCAGATGTATTTCAGCTCGCGTTTAAATTATTGACGATCCTTAGCCATAGTTCACCTCGGTTATTATGGATAAACAATCCGCAGTATCTTGATATAAACTCACTAGAACTAATTTCTTTGGTGCTTGCGCAAAATAAATACCAAAAAGAGCTTGGGAAAAGTACTGGTATATCAATCGTGTTTCAGTATAGCGACGAACAGTTTCAGCCATATTCTCCATTTCCCACTGAATTTGAAAATAAACAGACTCTATTAAATAACCAGCGAAGTTTCGCACAACGTTATGGAATGCTTGAAAGGCCAACACATGATATGCCTAAAGTGGCAGTGAAGACTTCTAGCCTTGTCGGTCGTGAAGTCGAACTTCAAGATTTACTTACGTATTCTGAGAATAGGAAACAAGGATCTATATCAATCGTCTCTGGTGAGCCTGGTATAGGCAAGACGACTTTGATCAACCACCATATAAGACGGCTTCAAAAGCATGAACGTAATATTAGTCTGACACTCATCAATGAAGCGGGGAGTACATCGACGAATACGGGGCTGAGCGCACTAGAGCAGAGTATTATTGAGGAAGCACACCGCCTTGATGCATTGAAGGGACTTTCTAACAAAGGGAAAGATTTTTTCAAAAGTCAGATGAATATAGAAAATGCGGTAAAGGCTATAGGGGCTATTTTTGGCGTATCAGTATCTGGAGTCGATAAGCTGGCGAGCACTATTGATAAGGTAACAGGACGGATAGGTGTGAGCAGCTCTATAGCGCACCTGAAAAAACAAGGACAGCAGACGCTTAACAGGCAAAATAGTGAAACTAAAACGCAGCAATTTGAAAAAATAAATAAAGCGATCGACGTGCTTAAATCACTGGTAGGTAATAACCAGCCCGTTACAATCTTCATTGATGATATTCAATGGATCGATGATGTTGCTGCTGAGTACCTTCTCAAACATTTGCTTAACAAGAATATTTACATAGTCACTTCAGTACGGCCCAGCGATGCTGCCACCTTGTTTGCTAATAGAATTAATTCACAAGATAGGGCTTTTTATCAACATGTTAACTACCTGTTTGCAAAACTAGGTATTGCCGGGGTTGCAAGCGCAGATCTAAATATTGAGGCTGATCTAGTTGAGCTGCAAGCTATAGACGTTGTACCGCATACACTCTATTTGAAGGGGCTCGATCAGTTAATGATCCAAACGATATTAGGTCGTATTCTTTATTCAAGTGACTCTCAATTAGCACAGCTATCACGAGGGATAATTTCAGCTTTAAAAGGGAAGGGCGCTACACTCACAGAATCAGAGAGAGTAAATACACTTTTTGCGATTGAAACAATTAACATGCTGTGTGATAGCAACTTTTATAATGATAAGACAACGTTACCATTAATATTACACCGTGCGCTTATAGCAAATAATGAAAAGCCTTATGAAATTAACCCGGAGATCATTGACTTCTCATCAGTGCTTGATGAGACATTTAAACAATTAATCGAAAAATACCAGATATCACTAAGTCATTATCATAGTACTGATCTACATTCAGGATTTAGTTTAATGGCCTATGCAGTAATGGAGGAGCGCTTAAACCTGATAAGAATTTATTTTGGTCAGTTTGGTGATTGTGCTGTTTATAGCTTATTGTTCTCTTCTTTACTGGGTGCTCCTTTCTCTTCAAAGGTTGTCCGTGACGTCATTGAAGGCATTATTTATTCAGACGATGAGCTATTAGCCCCGCTTCAGGCGCTACTCCCGACTGAGTATGATTACCTATCTTTGACAGCTGAGCATTATACGATCATGGATGAAATATACGAGATACTAAGGCGCTTGCCTAATTATGCTGAACAGTATAATTACAAGCATGGTTTGCTCGCAACATTCTTTAAGCAACAGCTAAGCTTTATTATTAACACTATAGAAGGGAATGAAAAAAAGAATGAAAACTCGCTCAATTGGCGCGTGTTGCAGCTAATATATACGGTAATAGATGCCGAATTGGGTGAAGATCAAAAGTATATAGATAAAGGGGTCGCGGGCTATTTTACAGCGCTGCCTTTGACGATATTAAAGCGTGATATAGCTGAATTTTTTTATGACATGGATAGCACTCAGACATTCATGGCTTGCGCCTATTGCGATGAAGCGCTTATCGTCCTTAGATTACTCATCAATCTTAATGAAAACCAAAAAGCGATGGAAGCGCTACTTCGTCTTGAACATAAGATAAGCACTGAACCATATCTTCAGGTCATATTTACTATGGAAGAGCAACTTGAGAAATTAAGTGTGTCTCGAGCTCATATTTATAGCAGACAGGCAGATCCCCGCTTAAATGAAAAATCGGTCGCAGCCTTTGACGAGCTTAATCAATTGTCATCTAAATATAAAAAAAATAGCCCAGATAATTACAGGGTATATGCGCGAGAAATGAGTGGTATCACCGCGAAATTAGACAACAAAAAAATATCAATCGAACAAGCGCATCATGAGTACCTTAATGTCTTTGAAGAATTTGATAATGGATTTAAAGATGATTCGTTTGGCGTCAGGGATTTGATCGTGAGCTTAGTATTAAATATTGCGCTGACTTCAAGCTCGCCCGATGAAAAAGAGCAATTATTATTAAAAGCATGTCAATTTGCGACTGAGAATTACACCGACTACGGTGAGCAGGCAGTCTACAAGGTTTTAGAAACGAAGTCTAATCTCGTGACATATGTGCTAAACACCGGAAATACGCATGTCGATGCATTAGACGAAGCTATTTTATCCTGTATAGACATCTATAAAATAATGTCTGAATATAGAAAGCGGTTACCGGGGTGTTTTGATGAATATTACTTTCCTTGTGTTTTTAGGTTGTTGTATTTTAAACAACACAGTGAGATACCGCTTCCTCAACTTCCGTCAGAGAAAGAGATTACACAGGCCTTTCTTGACTTAAAAGAAAATAAACCAGCAGTGTATGAATCAAATTTAGACAGGTTCAAGAACTTTAAAGCGGTTGCTAATGTAGGTCATTATCTTAAAGAGAGTCACGAAAATTTTTACTTTAACAAAAGAAATTTAGATTCTTTGTCTCTCGGTAATATGGCGCTTACTTATTCGCTTAGTCTCAAAGTGGAAACGGTCATAGAGCATATAGATTGGCTGATAAAGCGTTATGATAGCACACAGCGAAGTGAGCTCACGTTACTGACATTGAGTGCATGGCATAGGATCAGTCAGCAACCCATGAGTAAAGACGACACCCTGAATGAGACTCTCATTCAGGCCTTGAAAAGGCTTATTGATACAGACTTTGATTTGCACCCTTACCTGCTTGAGATGGATGATTTATTTCAAGCGGTGATAACCACATATATGCATGATAATCAGGATAGGCTGGCCAGTATTCATATTGGTGAGCGTTTATTCTGGGCAACCGTGATGAAGTTATCTCATTTTTTTTACAGCGCTACAGAAAAGGATATATGGGAAGAGATATTTAAAATTGCTTATGCGTTAGCAGACAAGGAAGAGCCTACTCACAATCGCTGATTGATATAAGTGTAAGTATAAGTGGGGTCAGAGTCTGTGAAAGTGGGGTCAGAGTAAACTTTATTCTATTACCTTAAAAGGGCGCCTCATTGTCTTTGGATGGATACTTTTTTCCGTTAGTTTTTCTATTTGATCTTTGAATGTGTCGCTACCGATCACCATGCTTTTATTGGTCGCTTGACGAATATCGCTAATCATTTTTGCATCTAATTGATGTTGAAATAAGGTTCGATAAGATGCTTGCCTTGTTTGAGGATTTTGGCTTATTGACAGGTAAATTTGATGTGGAGTACAAAGCAGGGAGGTTTTACCTAGGGCGCTGATTTGATAGCTTGACCATACATATTCAGCAGGGTCATTAACCATTGGAAAAGTGGGAAAAGTGGGGTCAGAGTAAACTTTATTCTATTACCTTAAAAGGGCGCCCCATTTTTTTTGGATGCATACTTTTCCCAGTTAGTTTTTCTATTTGATCTTTGAATGTGTCGCTACCGATCACTATGCTTTTATTGGTCGCTTGACGAATATCGCTAATCATTTTTGCATCTAATTGATGTTCAAATAGGGCTCGATAAGATGCTTGCCTTGCTTGAGGATTTTGGCTTATTGACAGGTAAACCTGATGTGGAGTACAAAGCTGAGAGGCCTTACCTAGGGCGTTGATTTGATAGCTCGACCATATATATTCAGCAGGGTCATTAACCATATTTGCTCTTACAGGGTTGAGTTCAATATAACGATATAGTTGGATTAAGTACCCTTCGGTTTGCACTAAGCAAGACTTGAAACGGCCTTCCCAAAGTGTACCAGTACGTTTGTACGTGTAATTAAAATACCTCACATATTGTCTGCCAAGTGATTGCATCATAAGGCTAACAGCATTCGCTTTTTGAGGAGTGCAAAGCAAATGAACATGATTTGTCATAAATACCCACGCGTGAATTTCAACATGAAATTTACGTGAGTATTCTTTTAGCCAACCAGCATAGGCTTTGAAATCTTGTTCGGATGTGAAGCAAACTTGGCGATTATTTCCCCGTTGAATAACATGTTGAGGAATACCGATAGGGGATACTCTAGGTTTTCTAGGCATGTGCAAGATCCATTTGCAAAGTAACTTGAGTTAAAGAGTATAGCTAATAAATTTAAGTTTACTCTGACCCCATTTATTCAAGTTTACTCTGACCCCATTTATTCGACCCCATTTATTCTATCCATGATGGAAAGTGTAAGCGACCATCTTTATAGAAAAGCTCGTAACCTTTACTGCCATTCTGATTGGGTTGAGTATGGTCTTTATGTCGCTTGTGGCGACCTTTGGTTTCGATGGCAAATACGCCATTTTTACCTATGGCTAAGTGATCGATGTTAAAGCCGTCGGCTTGTATGTCGTGAAAGATTTGATAACCCAATGCTTGAAGGCCAATGAGCTCATTAGCTGTGGCGATTTCTGCGGTATGGCCTAAACGTAGCTTGGTGAGTTTTGAGAAGTTCTTCCATGTTTTATAACCGCAATAAGTTAATCCGATAATTGAGGTTAGGGCAAACAGCCAGGGGAATTTACCTACGGTAATATGTGCTTGAATACTGTTAATAGCAAACGGCAGGCATACAACCAATACGCCCATTAACATGCTGGCTATCAAATTAATTTGCAGATCTTGTATCTCTTGCTGTAAGCCAAATGCGGGTATGCGGATCAGTTGATCACGATCAACAGGCAGCTTTACCGTGGCATGACGATGCTTGAGTAAGACATACATAACTCCTAAGGTGACAAACATGCTCGAAAGCAAAATACCTACTGATAATATACCGGAAGTGAAGCCTGTCATTTTCATCCTTGAGCGTAATGTGATCGAAAATATAGCGTCAATAAAGTTTATTGATCAGAATATTTATAAATCGAATAAGTTAACCTGAAATGCAGCAACAAAGATCAAAGGGAGGGCGTTAAGCGGTGAGCTGTGGCTTTGTGTAACCAATAGCGTGGTGGCTATGGTTTCATCCCTGATTTTGGTTCCATCACTTGTGTCGCTTTTACTGCATTAGAGCCTGCATTCCTTGTGTATTCAGACAGTAACCGATTTTGTTTACTGCTATCAATCAATATTTACTGTTTATGTGATAATAAGTGCAAAAATATCATTGCATAAGAATGACTTGTATTAATTTGTATCTAAGAGATATTTTTAGTAAAACACTTGCTTGGCTTGCTGATTGGCTAATTAATATGGTCTCCGTGATTATTAATAGGGCTGAATTGTACTCAGCCCTATTTTGCTGCAGGGTTATAAGCTTCTGGCGAGTTTTATGAATTTATCAATTTCTATGCGGATGCGGGAGTTAGGTGAGATGTCTAACTTATCAATGCCATCTTCTTTGGTGATCCTCGCTATAGTCTTATTTTGCCAATTTGATCTAACTTTCATCTGCGCTTTTTCTACAAAAGCCTCGGCATATTTTACGTCAGCATCATTACAATATCTTAGCGCTTCCCAGCTGATAGTATAGTAATCAGCATTAGTTTCTTTGTCGGTGTGTTTTACTAAATCGAAGTAATAAGGCATGAAGTCAACTTCATTGTTACCTGTGTAATGTCGGCTCAATAAGAAGTAGACACTCTCTGAATTGACTTCAATGGTTATTTCAGGGTAAATACGCTTGATTTCATCGGCAATATGCTCGAATGCTGAGTAGTCTTGGATGTTATTAAGTACCTGATGTGACGCTTGCAAGATGAGTAAAAGTTCATTGTGCTCACTATCATTGTGAACTTTCGGTTCCAAAGCGATAGTGTTGAAATAAGTTTCAGGAGAGACATCGATTAATTTGATTTGCTTACCGTTTGCCGTTACTGATTCATTGGCTAATGTTTCTAGCAATGAGGCATGGTTGTGTGCCAATAATTTTGCATATTTAGTGAGGTCTTTATCTAATTTTTCAGTATGCTCATCCCACTCACCAAACACATAGGCTTGAATGTCTTTTAATATGCCTTCTTGTCTAGCCGGTAATGCTTCTAATTCTAGTAGCCTTTTAATTGCGGTGACTACCCATGCATCATCTAACTGCACAAAGGCATGATGCATTTGTACGCCGTGATTTTGTTTGTGGCTGTCAGATAAAATGTAATAACGCTGCCAATTCGGATAGTGAGTTTCAGCCCAATCAAAATAAGCGGAAAGCTGACCTGTATGGGCTTTGCTGCCGTCTTTACGTTCAATCAGCATGAGGGTTTTTGTTGCAGCATCTGCGAGCAGTAAATCAATTCTTTTGTTGTCGGTGATCACCAGTTCGCGCATTACGGTAACTTGGTTAAAGCTTTTTACCGATAACTCATATACTTGTGGTAATCCTTTTAGTTGTTCATCAGTTGCACTTTGATAATAAGCTGCGAGTAATGCCTTGATAAAATAGTCTTGCTGTAGGTGCCCCTCACACGGGGAGAGTAGCCATTGTAAGATGTCCGATTTACGGTTTTCATCAAAACTGACATAACTATCCAGATAAGTGACAGATCTGAATCGCTGGTAAAAGGCGAGGTAATTAGGGTCTTGAAAGAAGTTGTTCAAGTCCGATTTGAGTTTTTGGTATAACGGTTCCATTGATAACCTTTTAATAAATGTGTCAGAGAAAATTTTTTACAAATTAACTCACAGATCCAATTATTCAGTCTGAAATGCATCAAAAAGATCAAAGGGAGGGCGTTAAGCGGTGAGCTGTGGCTTTGTGTAAACAATAGCGCGGTGTCTATGGTTTCATCCCTGATTTTGGTTTGATCACTTGTGTCGCTTTTACTGCATTAGAGCCTGCATTCCTTGTGTATTCAGACAGTAACCGATTTTGTTTACTGCTATCAATCAATATTTACTGTTTATGTGATAATAAGTACAAAAATGTCATTGTAGAATAATGACTTGTATTAATTTGTATCCTAATTGATGGTAGTAAATGAATGGCTGAATGTGTTGTGTTAATCGGTTGGTTTTATCTGCTGGGGAAAGTTGGCGTGTGTTGTGGCAAAATAAAACCCGTTACTGCCTGTTTTTTTAGTGCCTGTTTTTTTACTGCCTGTTTTTTAAATGCGTACTTACTTAATGCTCGGGAACTCGTGGAGCCTATGAATAAAGAATACCAAATACGAATAGATCGGGTGCTTCAGTATATTGAGGCTAATTTGACCGACAGCATTTCGCTAACGGAAGTGGCGAAAGTGAGCTATTTTTCCCCTTATCATTTTCATCGTATTTTTTCTGCCATTATGGCCGAGACTGTAAATGATTACATTGGTCGGCGTAAGCTTGAAAGAGCTGCCAATATGTTGATTTTTAATACGGAATTGTCAATCACTCAGGTGGCGTTAGACTGTGGTTTTTCATCCAGTGCCAATTTTTCTAAGGCGGTAAAACTTTATTTTGGTTTTAGTCCGTCTGAAATTAGAAACCCAGACAAAGTAAAAGATAGCAAGATTGGAAAAATATACCGCAAGTATGGAAAAGTGTTTTGTCCCGCAGATTTGTATCCTAGTCGCATTACCAATGAGGTGATGAATAACGCCAATGTGAAGGATATAAATATGAAAGTGGAAGTAAAAGACTTTGTTAGCCAACGGGTGTGTATGTTGAGTTCGGCGCGAGGTTATCAACCTGAGTCGATTTTTGCCACTTGGGATAAGCTTATAGAGTGGGCGGCTAACAATGGCATTAAACACGATGAGCAACAACGTTTTGCGTTTGCCTATGACAACCCAACGGTGACGCCAGTAGATAAGTGCCGTTACGATGCTGCGATAGTGATAGGTGATAGCGTAGACGTTCATTCACCGTTTACGGCAACTGAAATCCCCGAAGGCAAGTATGCGGTGGTGTATTTTAAAGGCGCACCTGAAGAGGCTATTCAAGCTCAGCTGAGTTTGTATTCTGATTGGTTGCCAAATAGCGGTTTTGAGCCTGATAATTTTCCGATGTTAGAGCATTATCTGAATGACGCCAGAGTAGATGGTTATGTTGAGATGGAAATTAGAGTTAAAGTTAAGGCTATGTTGTTTAAGCAGTAGTGGCAAAGTGGCGCTAAGGCTAACATTGTCAAACACAATAACATGAACATTGATGATTATTGCTGTTTGTATATTTGAAATACTGCAGCAACAAAGCTCAAAGGGGAAAGGTGTTACCGCTACGATTTTACCTGAGTGTGACACATAAAAAGGCCTGCTTAGTTTAAGCAGGCCTTTTGGTATTAGCTTTCGCTGTTGGCGATGTCCACTTCAAAAACATCACTTAAGCTAGTCACTATTGTTGTAATGCACTTTCTATAAAAGCTATTTACAAGATCAGTCTACAAAATCAGTTTATAAAAGCGTTCTTAGAACTGGTTCATTGTGTTGTCTTTACCTGACGCTTTAAGCGCTTGGTCACCAGAGAAGTACTCTTTATGTGCATCACCCATATCTGAACCAGCCATGTTTTGATGTTTAACACAGGCGATACCTTGACGGATTTCCTTACGTTGAACATTGGCAACATAACCCAACATGCCTTGGTCACCGAAGTATTCTTTAGCCAAGTTGTCAGTAGACAATGCCGCTGTATGGTAAGTCGGTAGTGTAATAAGGTGGTGGAAAATACCTGCTTCACGTGCCGAGTCAGATTGGAAAGTACGAATTTTTTCATCAGCTTGGATAGCAAGCTCAGTGCTATCGTAATCAACACTCATTAATTGAGCGCGGTCGTAAGCTGATACGTCTTGTCCTGCTTTTTGCATCGCATCAAATACTTGCTGACGGAAGTTAAGCGTCCAGTTAAACGATGGCGAGTTGTTATACACAAGCTTAGCATTAGGAATAACTTTACGGATTTCGTTAACCATGCCACCGATTTGAGATACATGCGGCTTTTCAGTTTCAATCCACAATAAATCAGCGCCATTTTGCAGTGAAGTAATACAGTCAAGTACACAACGTTCTTCACCCGTACCAGCACGGAACTTAAATAAGCCATTTGGTAGACGAGCTGGTTTCACCAGTTTGCCACCTTGCTGGAATACCACGTCACCATTTTCAAGTTTTGCAGCATCAACCGCTTCAACTTCAAGGAAGCTATTGTATAAATCGCCTAAGTCGCCAGCTTCTTTGGTTACAGCAATTTTTTGCGTTAAACCTGCACCTAATGAATCGGTACGCGCAACAATCACGCCGTCATCGATACCAAGCTCTAAAAATGCATAACGAACCGCATTAATTTTTGCTAAAAATTCAACATGTGGCACGGTGACTTTACCGTCTTGGTGGCCACACTGTTTCACATCTGACACTTGGTTTTCTAATTGAATACAACAAGCACCCGCTTCAATCATCTGTTTTGCCATTAAGTAAGTGGCTTCTTCGTTACCAAAACCTGCATCAATGTCAGCAATAATAGGTACAACGTGGGTTTCGAAGTTTTCAATTTTGTGTTGAATCGCGGCTTTATCTGACTCTTTGGCATTATCTAATTCGCGGAAAAGGCCACCTAGTTCACGAGCATCAGCTTGACGTAGGAAGGTGTATAGCTCTTTAATCAACGCAGCAACAGAGGTTTTTTCATGCATAGATTGGTCAGGTAATGGACCAAACTCACTACGCAGTGCAGCGACCATCCAACCTGAAAGGTATAGGTAACGACGCTTGGTAGTTAAAAGATGTTTTTTAATCGAGATCATTTTTTGTTGGGCGATAAAACCATGCCAGCAACCTAAAGACTGAGTGTACTGCGATGAGTCCTTATCGTAGTTGTCCATGTCTTCACGCATGATCTTGGCAGTGTACTTTGCGATGTCTAACCCAGTTTTGAAGCGATTTTGTAGGCGCATACGAGCGACTGACTCTGGGTTGATGGCATTCCATGCACTACCTTCCGAATTAATCAAGGTGGCAGCTTCATCGATATTATTTTTGTAGTGAGTCATGTGTTTATTCCTTAACAAATAGATTAGCGGCAATTGATTACGTTGATAATAATAGTTAGATTTGGTTAAATAAGCCTAATTTATACTTACTATTTTCGGTATTCACCATATGAATGTATCTCGTATCGACTTGAACCTCCTTGTTTATTTAGATGTTTTACTGCGTGAAAGAAATGTGACTAAAGCGGCAGACCAGCTTGGGATCAGCCAGCCTGCAATGAGTAACGGCCTAAAACGCTTACGAAACTTGTTTGATGATCCGTTACTTATTCGCACCAGTCAGGGTATGACGCCGACCGAACGTGCAAATGAATTACAACCCATCATCAGTGAGTTGATTATTGGGCTGGAAAAAGCCGTACAACCACGCGCCAAATTTGATCCACTTGAAAGTGATAAAGTCTTCCGTGTTATGGCAAGTGATTATGCTGAAGCGACGTTAATTCCGCCGCTAATAGCCAAGCTTCGTACTCAAGCACCCAACATCATTTTAGATATCATGACCCCAAGTGATGTTAGTTTCCCTGATGTAGAACAAGGAAGAGTCGATATGGTGATAAACCGTTTTGACAGTATTCCGCAGTCATTTCATCAAAAAGTATTGTGGAGTGATGATTTTAGCTGCCTGATTAGTAAGAATAATCCTGTTTTAAAGAAGTTTTCTTTAGACAGTTATTTGAAAGCTAAGCATGTGTGGGTGAGTAAAACAGGAATGGGCGTTGGGGTTGGGATGAACCCTGATGATGTTCAGCGTTTAGGCTGGGTAGATGAAGCATTAACGCGAATTGGGGTGAAACGTCAGATAACCGTTTTTACTCGCCATTATCAAGCCGCCTGTTTGTTGGCTGAGCAACAGGATTTGATCGCAACCATACCAAGTAAGATGGCGCGTCATCACAACAATAATGATCGGGTGAGCATTGTTCCGCCGCCTTTTATTATCCAACCCATTGCATTGACTATGGCTTGGAGCCCTTTGCTTCAGCATAATCCAGCCCATCAGTGGATGCGTCAACTTATCACTAAAACCGCAGAAGAGATAAATAGAGGCGATGTTTAATCTTACTGTTATTGTGATTTTTAGTTACGTATATGTTGTAAATTAATCAAAAAAACCCATTTTGCCATATCTTTGGTGAATAGTGGTGATAACAAGTATAAATTGGATAAATAAGATAACTTTGATATAGAGTAAAGAATTACTGCGTATGAACAGTAAGCTGTTAACAGTGGCATGATTTGGGCTAATAAGTTTGGGCGAATGAGTTTGCCCTAATAATTATGGGCTAATGATTTGGGGCTAATGATTTAAGGCTAAGTTTACGGTCAACGCACAGGAATTAAGGTAGGGATATAAAATGACAGCACGTATTCAAGTAGGTGGATTACAAATAGCACAAGCATTGTGGCAACTGGTCGACAGTGACATTTGCCCAGGTACTGGCATTGATTCAGCAACCTTTTGGGCAAAATTTGAGGATATTATTAACGAGTTTTCGCCCGTTAATGTGAAGCTGTTAGAAAAAAGACAACAACTACAACAGCAAATAGACCAATGGCATATTGACCATCCCACCAAAGATTTTGACCCTGCAAAATATAAAGCTTTTCTATTTGAAATAGGTTACCTGGTGCCTGAGGGTGAGGCTTTTCAAGTTCGCACTGAAAATGTAGACCATGAAATAGCAGCGCAAGCTGGACCACAGCTTGTAGTGCCAGTTAAAAATGCGCGCTTTGCGCTTAACGCTGCCAATGCACGTTGGGGTAGCCTGTATGATGCACTATATGGTACTGACGCGATATCTGAAGAAGGTGGCGCGGAGCTTACTAAACAATACAACCCGGTACGCGGCAGCAAAGTTATCGCTTTTGCCAAACAGCACTTAGATACGGCTTCGCCCTTAGCACAAGGCAGCCATGCCGATGTGACCCGTTACTACCTTGACGCGGGTGTGTTACGGGTGCAATTAACTGACGGCTCGACTACAACCTTAGCCCAGCCAGAAAAGTGTGTTGGTTACCAAGGTAGTGCTGATACACCAAGTGCTATTTTGTTAGTTAATAATGGTTTGCATATCGAAATTCAAATTGACTCAAGCAGTGTTATTGGTGGCAGCGATCGCGCTGGCGTTAAAGACTTGCTGGTTGAAGCCGCTGTTACCACCATTATGGACTGTGAGGACTCTGTCGCCGCTGTTGATGCTGAAGACAAGGTTGAAATTTATCGCAATTGGTTAGGTTTGATGCAAGGTAATTTATCTGCTTCGCTGACTAAAAATGGTAAAGAGATCGTTAGAGAGCTCAATGATGATCGCGTCTATACCGCTGCTAATGCCAACCAGAATGCTGATGTAAAAACAGTCACTTTACCCGGTAGAAGTTTGCTATTTGTGCGCAATGTGGGTCACTTGATGACCATTGATGCTGTGCTGGATAAAAATGGCAACCAAGTGCCTGAGGGAATACTTGATGGCATGATCACTGTGCTTGCTGCTATGCATGACCTTAAAGGCAACAATAATGGTCGTAGTAATAGCCGCAAAGGTTCGGTGAATATTGTAAAACCTAAAATGCATGGCCCTGAAGAAGTGCAATTTACCTGTGACCTGTTTACTAAGATAGAAGATGCGCTCAAGCTTCCGCGTAATACTATTAAGGTCGGCATTATGGATGAAGAGCGCAGAACGACACTTAATTTGAAAGAGTGTATTAGGGCTGCGAAAGATCGCGTGGTGTTTATTAATACCGGCTTTCTTGACCGTACGGGTGATGAGCTGCATACCTCAATGCTAGCGGGCGCGTTTGTGCCTAAATCGGTAATGAAACAGCAAAAGTGGATCAGTGCTTACGAAGATTGGAATGTCGATATTGGGCTTGAATGTGGCTTACAAGGTCGCGCTCAAATCGGTAAAGGCATGTGGCCAATGCCAGATGAAATGGCTGCAATGCTTGAGCAAAAAATGGCTCATCCTAAAGCGGGTGCAAATACTGCATGGGTGCCGTCGCCAAATGGTGCCGTGCTGCATTCTACTCATTATCATCAAATTAATGTGGCAGACGTTCAGCAAAAAATTAAGCAACGCCCACGTGCTAGCATTGACAGTTTGTTGACTATTCCTTTACTTGCTGAAGGGGTAACACTTACCAATGAGCAAATTGCTTTTGAACTAGAAAATAATGCCCAGGGTATTTTGGGGTATGTTGTGCGCTGGATTGATCAAGGAGTGGGTTGCTCAAAAGTGCCAGATATTAATAATGTCGGCTTGATGGAAGACAGAGCAACCTTACGCATTTCATCGCAGTATTTAACCAACTGGCTTGAGCATGGCATATGCAGTGAAGAGCAAGTGATGGCGGCGTTGAAAAAAATGGCCGCTGTGGTCGATACTCAAAATGCAGGGGATCCGCTGTACACTAATATGGCGCCTAACTTTGACGGCATTGCCTTTAAAGCGGCATGTGACTTGATTTTTAAAGGTAAATCTCAGCCATCTGGTTACACAGAGCCTTTACTACATGCTTATCGCATTCTAGCTAAAGCAGGTTAATCTTTACGGTTAATCGTTATTTTGGTGGTAACGCAATAAATAAGCCCTGATCTTATAAAGATTAGGGCTTTTTTGTGGTCGAATGTTTTTTAAGCTTCAAATTGGCAATAGTTATCAGTGATACCGTTTATCCGTTATGCATCATCAGCCTATCACTCCATTCAATTTCCCTTACTGATTAGAGTTTAAAGCGTTTTACCAAACCATCTAAAGCATTTGCCATTGACTTTAGTGCCTCGCTAGAGCCTTCAATACTGGCTGAAGCTTGGGCGCTGCTATCACTGCTGTCACTAATATTAATCACATGCTGATTGATCTCGTTGATCACCGCTGACTGCTCTTCAGTGGCGGCGGCAATCTGAATATTTAACTCTGAAATGTGTATCACATTGGCGGCGATTTCTTCAAGAGCTTGATGAGTTCTTTGCGACGCTTGAACGCCTAGTTTGGCCTGCTCGCGGCCCTGATGTACCGATGATACCGCTGCCTTAGCGCCATTTTGTAATTCAGAGATCATCTTATGAATTTCATCGGTAGAATCGCTGGTACGTTTAGCAAGATTGCGTACTTCATCGGCAACCACGGCAAAGCCTCGACCTTGTTCACCTGCGCGAGCAGCTTCAATAGCCGCGTTTAACGCCAGTAAATTAGTTTGTTCTGAAATCGCTCTAATCACATCTAACACGCTTGAAATCGCATCACTTTTTTCGGCTAAGATCACAATATTAGTCGACACACTTTCCATGTTTGTGGCCATGTCATTAATAGTTGAATTTGACTCTTCTACTACAATTTGCGCGCGCTGTGCTTTTTGAGTCGCTTCGGTGGTTGATTGTGCTGCAACAGAAGCATTGTTAGCGATTTCAGCAATGGTGCTGCCCATTTCGTTAATGGCTACCGACACTTGATGGGCACCATCACGTTGAACCTCAGTGAGTTTTGTCGAGTGCAGCGCATCCTTATAGACTTGCTGCGATGCGCTATTAACATCAAAGGTAGTAGTAGCAAGTTCTTGAATGACATTGTGTAACTTATTGATAAAAGCATTGAAGCCTTGTGCTAAACGGCGCATTTCTTCGTTGCCATTTTCATTAAGTCGTTGCGTTAAATCCCCTTCGCCTTCACCCAGTTCTTTAAAGGTATCTGCCAGTTGATTTATCGGACGCACTAAGCTGTTACCCAAATAAATACTAATAAGTGTAAATAATGCGGCAATTATCACAAAGGTGATGATGATGTTATTACGCGATTCATCTAGTCCTGCATAAAGCTCTTCTAATGGCACTTGGGCAACTATGTACCAGTCTAAACTTGCAATGTAGCTTGATGCAATCAGCTCTTGACCAACCATAGCTGAGGCATAGTCACTTTTATTTACCAGTTGATTGCTATTAATAGAAGGATATAAATCGGCAATGGTTTGTTTCGTCTTGTAATCGATATTCGGATGCACCTTGATAACACCATTACCATCGACAAGATAAACAAAGCCAGATTGTTCTATTTGAAAGCTGTTGAGGTAATCCACCATTTCATCAAATGACTTAGATACCCCAGCAATGCCGAAGCCATTGGGTTGTTGGTAGTTTATGTAAATATCAGTGGACCCTTTGCTATCTTTATAGATACTGGTTGATTCTGTTTTACCACTGTCTTTAAAGTTAAAAAACCACTTATCATGATCTGGCTTGAGCACCCTTAAGAAACCATTTGTATTCCAATGCCTTTGCTGGTCGTAATCAGTAAATGAGGCATTGCTAAAACCATTATCACTTGCTGTTTGCTTCAAGTATTGGATGAGGTGTTTCTCACCTTCAACACTTGCGCCTTTCTCGAGCCACATTTTGATCATGCTATTTGAAGCAATTGATTGAGTCATTACTCTCATTTGGTTAATTTCACCATCAATAGAGTTACGAATACGTTGCAATAAGTTAGGCATGTCTGATTGCTCTAACCTTGTGGACAGTACGTTTTTAGCACTAGTTTGTCCGACATAAGCCACTATGCTGGTTGATGCTATTACCGCCAGTAGCATGGCAGTGATTAATTTATTTCGAATGGATAATGTCGACAGAAAACTCATGAATATTGACTCCTACACACTGCAAACTGAAAGCGTGTTTGTGGTTTAGGTTGACCCAAATTTTAATTGTTTATTATATCGGCTTGATTGTTGCGATTATTAGTGATTATCGTATTGTTTTTTTAAATAAACAGTTATTTTTATGTAGCAAACATCTGGGTGGTTAAAATGTAGGCTGTTGATTCATTTGTGTTATTACAATGTTTTATATGTGTTACTTGTATGCTTTGCAAGTGTTAAGTTCGGTGGGTGCTTTGCTAAGTAGTTCTATGACGAGTGATTAAATGAAAAAAGTACTGCAACACATAGGTTGCCAACACTTTTTCAACAATGTGAAGCTTAACGATCTAGCGCTATCACTTTAATCCAAGCGGTAACAAAACTTTAACAAACTTCTGTTTAGATGTGTTAAATGAATACACTTCAGCAATTGAGCGAGGCTCTGAATTAGACCCAAAGATTAAGACTGCTGAAGTTGCAGACCAAATTAGCTCGCCTGTGTTACGTTCAAAACCTTGATATATCCCCTCAGCAGTCCACTGTTTCCACGCTGTTGATATGTTGAGTAAATTGACGAAAAGTTATTGTTTAACAAATCCAGTGTGCGGGTCAGTACGCCATGTTTTTGGCTTTGATAGTTTGCATCTAATACTCGTAGTCCGCCGGCCAATATGGTTATTTCTGGCACAGATAGCGCCAGTTGGTCTGCTTTATCCACTAACATTTCAACCGGTGACTTGTAGCTTTGCTCACTGTCACAGTAGTTTTTAAAGCCATCTGATGTTAGCTCAAGTACATTAAATGAGTTTACGTCTGTCATGGCTTGTGTTGCTCACAATACCTGGATTAAGCGGCACTGTGACTGTATCGCCTGCATCTTAAGCGGTCAAAATAGGTAAAAGATAAGCAATTGTATATTGCTAATGAGTGCTCGCTTAGTATGCTACTTTATTTCTACCCGTCGCTTTAGCTTTGTAAAGTGCTTCATCAGCACTTGCAAGCAAGCTGTTGAGTGAGTTAGGTAAGCTGTCATTACTGGCGGCTATTCCTACACTAATGGTGATGTTGAATTGATGTTTATCTAAGCTAATCTCCATAGCTTCAACTTTTTCGCGTAGATTTTCGCCAATTACAAGTGCTTGTTTAAGATTAGTTTTCGGTAATATTATGATAAATTCTTCGCCACCATAACGCCCGATAATGTTACTTTCATCAAGTATATTGGTACATAAAGCAGCAAATTTTTGCAAAACATGGTCGCCAGCAAGATGGCCTAAACTGTCATTGACGTTTTTAAATAAATCGAGATCTATGATTAACAATGAGAATGAATGATTTTCTTGTCGGCAACTGAGTAATGCCTGCTTACCCAAAAGAATGCACTGACGTCGATTTAATAAGCCTGTTAACATATCCGTTGATGCTAACTCTAATAGTTCTTCTTCGTACATTTTTCGTTCTGTTAGGTCAAGTCCAATCCCTTGATAACCGAGTGGTTGGCCGTCATCTGAAAGAATTAATCTGTCGGTCCATTGAAACCATTTTCTGTTTCCAACACTGTCAGTTCCACTATGCTCATGGGCCATAATTGGGTTTTCAGCTGTAATACTGGCTAGGTGATTTTTAGCCCTGTCGATATTTTCAGCATCCATAACATCATAGATACTCATACCTATAATATCATCCGCTTTTGCGCCAAAATAACTGCATACTGCCGCATTGGCTAGGGTGACTATACCTTCTGTGGTGTAGCGATATATCAAGGCTGGCATATCATCTACAACTGCACGGTAAAAGGCTTGTTCATTTTTTAGATCTTTTTCAATTTGCTGTTTTGATTTAGCAACAACAATAAATATCAGCATTTCAAGTAGGTTGCTGTGATGATCAAATACAGGTGAATAACGCAAAGATAATGTCATATCAATTTGGTTATTGATTAAGTTTAACTGTGATGTTTGATCAGACTGGGTTTGATCAGCTTGTAACCAGGGTGAGCATTGTGGCGAGGTTTGAAGCGGGCCTATGATATCAAGCCATTGTTTTCCACATAGGTGACTTTTGCCAAGTGGTTGTTTGATTGGTTTTACTGGTAAGAATAAGAGCAATAACGCTTCAATTACATCATCAATGGCGACGATAGCAAAATTTCTATCAAGTCTTATTACACCCGTTTGTGGTGTTTCAATTAATTTATTGATGTTAATTTGCTTGTTTTGTGGTGGTGTTGCCATGATTAACCTTACAAGAGTTACAATGCAATGAAGCAAGCATAAACTTTTTGTGTTAGATGAAATTGCAACTACTTTACAAATAGCGTGTGCAAATGTGACCTGCCATGATCAACATAATCATGCCGCTTTATATGTCTGAAAGTGTATTGGTTCTATTTGTTAAACACAACCGACTAATTCCTTCGTGTTACTCTATTCTTTGAACATCTAAGATGCTTTTAATCAGTTTATTGTTGTCTGATTATTTAGATGGCTATGATGAGGTTAATTTTTAGCAGCTTTTTTTCTTTAATTAGTTATTTTTTAAATACTATGACAGCGCTTTCTCTCGCTATTGAGTATTATTTTGACTAATCTTTAAGCATAAATCGGTAAAGGAGTAATACCATGAAAGTATGCGATATCATGACCCCAAATCCTGTTTGTATTTCGGATGAGGCTAGCCTTAAAGATGCCCATGAACTGATGCAAAGTCGTAATGTTCGTCATCTGCCAGTGATTTCTGAAACGAATGGTCAATGTATAGGGGTGCTGACACACAGAAGGATGATTGCCAGTGTGTTAACCATGCTTAATAAATATGGCCAAGGGGCGTTAGATAGAAAAGAGCGCTATACCCCGATTGCAGATGTAATGGAAAATCATCCAGAAAAGTTAGGCCTAGATGAACCGCTAACAGTGGTTGTGCAATATTTTATTGATAACAAGTTAGGCTGCTTACCTGTGGTTGATAATCAAAACAAGGTGCTAGGTATTGTTACCTCGTCGGATTTTGTTAAATTGTGCCAGCGGCTATTGTTGACGCAAAAGTAAGTTAACTATTTTTTATTTGTTTGATTTATTAAAGAAGCCCGAAGTTTTCACTTCGGGCTTCTTGTTTAAAACTAAGCCGTTTGTTTAAAACTAAGCTACAGGTTTAATCTATTACAAGGTGTAACGAATACCTATGGCGATACCATCTTCTTCTGATAGCGACATTCTGGCTTCTTGTTCTTGATCAGCGCTAGTAAAGTCACTGAAATCTTTGCGACCTTCAACATATAGCACTGTGTTGGCATCCCATACATAGTGTAAACCCATGACCACGAACTGGCGCTTAAACACGTCGTTTGGATCGGCGTTAAAGTTAGGTTGAATAACATAGTTACTGCCGGCATTTAAAATATTATACGATATCAATGGGCGTAAACCGTTTTCAAACTTGTATGATAACAATGATTCGACACCGTATGCGTCTTTGATTAAACGACCTATGTTATCGGTGTCATGGTTTTCTTGTTTGTTATAGTTAGCAGCAGCATAAAGGCCATCATTGTCAAAGTTGCCCCAGGTGACACCTGCACCGTAAATAAGATCGATAGCGGTTGTCTGTTCGCCATTGCCAAATTGAACATCAAACTCACCACGGTTAATACCAGCGGTAAATGTTAGCATGTCAGTTGCACTATAGGTTACAGAGCCGCCATAGGTGTAGTTAAAGTCAACTTGCTGGGCTGCTTTTTCACCATTTTGAAATAGCGATTCACAATCAGCCTGGCTAATTTCTTCGCTTGTATCACAAGTATAGAAGCTGCTGTTTTTAAGCTGCGTTTGAACGGCAAAGCTGAAATCACCAAAGGCATTACGGTACTGAACAGTTTTGTCACCACGTCCAACACCGTTTACAGCGCCATCATCTTTGTTATAGGTATATACGCCAGCGGCATTACCGTCCCAAACGAAACCGTAGTTAGTGTTATAAACCACATCGTACCAGGCACCCCATTGCTTACCTATGGTTAGCGTACCGTAGTCGTCATGCTCAAGCCCCACATAACCTAAACGATTATAAAAAAACTCATCTTGGACAGATTCAAAGCGGTTGTTATAAACAATATCGCTGTTACCAACAGGGTTGACACCCCACTCTAATTTAGTAAAAGCATTCCAGCCATGGGTTAATTGACGATCAAAACCAAAGTTAATACGTGAGGCGCCATTAACCACTTCAGTTTCACCCTGAGTATTAATGATACGTGCATCTACAAAGCCGCCAATTTCGACAGCATTTTTATCATCTTTGTAAATTTCTATAGCTGAAACTGTCGGGGCGATAAACAGTGCTGAAAGCGCGGTAGCTAAAAGTGTGGTTTTCATTGGGTGATTAACCTTGTAATTTGAGGCGGCAAGCTGCACCTCGTGATTTTATGTCTTTGTTAGTTGAATTTGAGATTAGCAAAGGATGAGCAATCCCTCCAAGACAAAAAATACTATAACAGGCGATAAACGTCACAATTTCTAACTCATTAACCGATGATAAACAGAATTAAATGCTATAAAAACACCATTGAAACACGGTGGGAACAATAGTTACATTGAAGTAACATTGTTTTTTCTGATTTAATAGTCATTAAGAATGAAATTAAACAGGACTAAACATGATCATAGCTTGCCCCCATTGCGATACTTTAAATCGCGTGCCACAGGATCGCCTTGAACAACAACCTACTTGCGGTAAGTGTAAGCAAAGCCTATTTGTGGGCGAGCCGATGGAGCTTACTGCGGCTAACTTTAGCTACCATGCGAACAAATCAGAATTGCCATTAGTGGTCGACTTTTGGGCCAGTTGGTGCGGTCCTTGTAAAAGCTTTGCCCCAGTATTTACTCAAGCAGCTAAAACATGGGAGCCCACATTTCGCTTTGGTAAACTTAACACAGAAGAGCAGCAAGCATTAGCGGCTCAATTCAATATTCGATCTATCCCAACCTTAATGGTCTTCAAGCAAGGCAAAATAATTGCACAGCAATCAGGTGCTATGCCAGCATCAGCATTCAACCAATGGCTAGAGTCAGTAAAATAGGCTTTTAGGTTTTTGATAGGCCAATATTGAGATAATCATAAACGCGACAATAAGATGTCGCGCTTTGTTATGGCGAGTCTAGTTCATATATGGTCTCCTCCCGTATTGCAAGGTATCACTCATCGATAACAGGGACAGGATTGCTGTCATATATACGGCCTTTATAGGAAGTTCAAGACTTCTGGCCTCGATGTATTCCGCACATATTGTCCTTATCAGGTTATCGGTATTGACTACCACTGAACTCGCCAGGTTTTCAATATGCAGGTTTTACCTGTTATGTCATCGTTTCATTTTACCCACGCAATTCGTTGAAGAGCGGTTTACTTTTTATTGGTACTTATTTTTCTATCGTTGAATAATCTTCGCCTGACACGGTTATAGCCCAAGCCATTCTCGCCATTTTGTTAGCATAAGCGACACATGCGCGGTTATGCCCTCGAGTTTGCACAAGCTTATTTATCCATTGGCTCAACTTGTCATTCTTGGTGCCTGCTCTGGATACAACCGCTTTAGCACCTTGTATTAACAAGCACCTTAGGTAACTATTACCTCGCTTACTTATCCCAAGTAAAATATCTTTACCTCCACTGCTGTGCTGTTTAGGAACAATACCCAATGAAGCAGATACATCGCGACCTCGCCTATAATTAGCACCATTACCGACTTCATTAAAATAGGCACTGGACACCATCGGTCCAAATCCCGGTATGGTTTGTATCCTCTGGCAAATGGCATTGTTTTTGACTGTTTCAACAATTAATTGGCTATAGGTTTCAATACACGTATCTAATGCATTAAGTTGTGCTTGTAGCTGCCTCAGTATTGTTTTGAACGCCTCTGATAATTGTGTGGTTTCATCATCCAGTATTAATGGGATGGTTTTCCGTATGTGACTCACACCTTGGTTTAAAATAATGCCGTATTCAGCAATCAGCCCTCTGATTTGGTTACAAAGTGCAGTTCTTTGTTTTACGGTTAGTTCTCTGGCTTTATATTGTGCTTGATTATCTTGTTGTGCTATCGACTTTATACCTACACTTTTAATATGTAGCTGGTTTGCTGCAACAGAAATGGCGAAAGCATCGTTATAATCATTTTTATTGCCAATTAAAAAGGCTTTTACATGTTGAGGTGGAATAAGCTTTACTTTATGACCACACTTTTGTATTTCTCGAGCCCAATAATGCGATGTTGCACAAGCCTCAAGAGCAACTAAACATGTTGGTTGTTTTTGGAAAAACGCTAATACTTGAGCTCGTGTTAACATTTTTTTATTAATTAACCGACCTTGTTCATTGCAACAAACCATATGAAAGAATCGTTTTGCTATGTCTAACCCTATTGTTGTAATCTTCATTTTGGTCTTCTCCCATTTTGATTGTTTGTAACCACTTCAATCATGGCACATCGATGCCGTAGTGGGAGGAGACCATCACATCAGGTTAGTCATTCTCGCTGTGGCCGTAACTTAATACTCGGGTAATTTGCCACTTATCGTCAACCTTGTGCCAAACCATCACAAACTTAGCTTTACCTTCACATTCATTCGTCTTACTTTGACAAAAAATATGCACCCCTTCAGTGATGGCGCTAAAGTCCTTAATCGAATGTACGTTGAAAGTCCCCTCAACCAGTTTTCGGCTGTAATGACCACATGCATTATTTTTGGTGTTGGCTATCATACTGTCACGGTTCCAGGTTACCCCGCCATTATCGTGATAGAACTCAACATCAGATGCAAAAAAACTAGCATGTTTTTCCAGCTCATCTGGACTTTGACAACGATTAAATGATTCAAATACCTCTGTATCTAAGGCTTTCATTTTGTCTGTAAGTATTAGGTCATCAGCAACTGCTGTCATTGAGACAAATACTAATAAAACTAAGGCGATCTTGGTCATTTTTCGATTCCTAGAGTCGTGAGCAACTGGTTGCATGATAACGCTTTGATCAAGCAAGTTGAGCTTTCATTAATATAGTACAGATGTAGACATAGTATAAATATCGTTATTTACCATTATCTTAAGCCACTATAGATTTACATCGATAAACCGTCTTATTTGTTAGATATGCCACAGTTCGGTCAAGTCGCTTGCTGAAAGTCAGGTCTATTCATGTCATAAATGCTTATCTACCAGGATGTTAGTTAATGATTTTAATACAGAATAATATTAGAAGGTTCACGTTAAATAATCTTGACTAT
Source organism: Shewanella sp. HL-SH2 (assembly GCF_051164935.1). NCBI lineage: Bacteria > Pseudomonadati > Pseudomonadota > Gammaproteobacteria > Alteromonadales > Shewanellaceae > Shewanella > Shewanella sp. HL-SH2. The sequence continues at coordinate 4,076,932 of NZ_CP195035.1, read as the reverse complement.
AGTCATAACGCTTGCAAGTCATTGTGAGCAATATGCAGGCTATGCATATGAAGAGGCTGGTTACTACCTAAGGGCAATCAGTGATAATTTACATAAAGGAATATAGTATGAATAGATTCTCTAAAAGGAATATAAGCTCATTAGTCAGTAGCTTAGTGTTGTGCGTATCGGGCACCAGTATTGCCCAAGCTAACCAAGCAGCATATGAAAAAACAGGGTTAGTGGCTATGGCGGATATAGCCAAGAGTAAACTAACTGCTCCTGCTGGATTTAATTGCAGTGCAGATGCCAGCTGGTTTACAACACCTAGCTTGCCTGCGGAAGTGAAACAAAGTAATGGTCCTGGGGACAGTTCTTTTTGCGACTTTTATCAGTTTTCCTGGCAAACCTTTAGTTACTTAATGGCGAAGTCACAAACGAATCCAGAGGTGCTCAACTTTCAAGATACCAGTCAATTTAATGAACTTGAAGTGAATACTGATGGTACCCCAGCCAACTCCTGTGATGATAAGCATGACTCACATGTATTGTTTATTCGCTCAACAAAACCACAAGAAAACGGCACTACTTTTACGATCCCTGAGCGTATAGGCCAAGCTGGTGGAGGCGCGACTATTTACGATCAAAATGAAAATGTGGTCTATTATGATGTTCGTTTTAGTAAAAACATGTGTGATGTAAAGGCTATACAGCAAAAGCAGAATTTTCCTGGTGGAACCACTGAGCTTAAAACCGCCTGGAAAGTGCTTGGCGCTAATGATGACCCAAGTAAATTCATCACTATGGATGCCAACATTACGCCGGTTAAAGCAGACCAAAAGGACAGCAAAACCACTCAGCTGGGTATGGTGGGCTTTCATATCGCTGTCGCGACCCCTAATCACCCTGAGTTTATTTGGGCCACCTTTGAGCATAAACAAAACTCGCCAGACTGTACCTTGCCCGAGTCGACCACTAATTGGTCTTTTGCAAGTCAAGCCTGTACGGCTAGCTTAAAAGATAACAATGCAAATTGTGATTTTAATAACCCAACTAAACAAACGGACATCACTGGCGCAGCAACAGAAATTTGTCGTATGTATCCTTATGGTTCGTCACTTGGGGATGCAAATTTTGATGAAAATACCGGTTCCATTAAAACCCTTAACGCAAATGTTCAACCTTATTTAACCGGTAATTTCAAAGTGTTAGCAAACTACTTTAATGTGGGGGCTTTGTGGGTAAGTGACATTACTGAGGGCTCTTATATTACCCCCACAAACGGTCAGCCAGTGTCGCAGATTGGTAATCAAAGAGGGTCACTAAGACTCGCTAATACGGTGGCTGAAACTGAATATCAAGATGTAAATACCGCAGCTATAAATCTTAATCCAGATCAAAAAAATCTGGCTTCTGCATCATCGCCTTCAGCAGGTTTTGTGTCTAACTGTTTTGGTTGTCATAATTATACCGGTACGGCAAGCACTGCGAGTAATACTACATCTAATAGTTTAAGTCATATTTTCGATGATATCGCAGTGGGCTCGAATCAGTGTCTGGATGTGCAAGCATCTAATACTATTAATAGTCAGGTACAGGCTAAGGCAGACTGCCCTAGTACCTGTACTAACTCTTCTTCGAAACTTAAGTGGAATGGTCAATGGACAAATCAAAGTGCCAGTACTGGTGCGCAATTACCGCAAACCGTTTGTGGTTGTTGTAATCAATAATGTTGATGACGATAAAACAGTTAGTTCTATCACTAACTGTTTTTATTTCATGTTCGTCGCTTTAGTGATTATAGACATAAAGATTTATTGTCGTGCCCATCACTCTTGATAAGCAACCCTATTTCTACCTAAGTGTTTAGCTTCATAGAGCTGTGCATCTGCTTGTGATAGCGCACTAGATAGCGTCATTTCTGCTTCAAATTTGGCTATGCCTATACTTAAGGTTATGGGCAATACCTGATCTTCAAATTTGAATTTATATTGACTGATTTTTAGTCGAATAGATTCCGCTAACGCTAATGCTTCGGCTAATTCTTCAGCTTCAACTATGACACAAAACTCTTCACCACCTATTCTAAAAGTACAGTGATGATTGGCGATAAGACGAATTTGAGAGGCACATTCTTTTAGAATAATATCCCCAGCTTCATGGCCATAGTTGTCATTTATTTCTTTAAAGTAATCAAGATCTAATAACAAGATATACATTGAAGTATTAGATTTTTTTGACATTTCTTGGAACTGTTTTGCTAAACCCAAACGGTTATAGCTTTGGGTAAGAGGGTCAAGCAAGGCTAACTCTTGTAACTCTCTTTCTGAGTTCTCTCTGTTCGTTTCATATACATAAGATACGATCCACACAATAAGATAACTGCATACAAAATTAATTAGCATAGATGGGAAAATCACTTCCGACTTTACGCTGATATCGAACACTGAAAACAGCAGCAAAATACTGGTAGGAATAGCGGCTGTTTTTTTACCCAGTATAAGAAAGTACAGCAAAGGGATAACCAGCGCCCAACAAAACCGAAAGCTGTTTAAGTCTGCGATATAAACAGCAAAAATAATCAATGCTGTAAGGCTATAAACGTATAGATGCACTTGCCAAAGTTGATGGCGTTCATTTAAAGCACGATGCATTACTACAAGAGATAGCAAAGAGTACATGAGCTGAAAAGCCGCTAACACTGGATTACTGGCTTCTCTAAATAAGTTAAATAGACCTAAAAATAAACCAATGACACTCAATACACAGCAGGTGCCTATTAATACTTTTTTTCTAAGCCGATAGGTTTTATCCAACTTTATTATATGCATAACGTATCCATGTCAAATTACTCGTTTTTATATTATTGCATCATAGCTTTTATTTGAAAAACTGAGTGAATAAACTTAAAAAAACATGCCTAAAAACCAATTATTTTATTTGGTAATCAATTGATTTTAATTTACATTTATTAGTCTATGGGCCAGCTGTTGTGGCTAGCACTTATCGAACACGCTACTCCAGTGACGCGACAATTTCCCGGAAAAAGGCAATAGTTTCATGCTTAGAGATTAAGCTGTCTTGAAAGCCTAAATCTGCGCTATTTTTGACGATGACAACATTGTGTTGTTGATTAACGTAAATATATTGGCCGTAGACCCCGACGCAAAAAAACTCACCCGCTTCAGCGCCTGGTGGTAACCATATTTGATAGCCATAACCAAGTTTGTCAGCTTGCGGTTGCAGGTAATCGGCTTGTGCTGTGGTGGCGGCTTTTATCCAAGCCTGTGAGACGATTTGGTGACCATTATATGCGCCGTTGTTAAGCAGTAAACGGCCAAAGCGGGCGTAGTCGCGAGTAGTAACATTCAAGCCGCCTAATGCAAATGCTGAGCCTTGGGAGTCAGTAAGCCAGTAAGCATCGCTTTGCATGCCTATTTTGTCCCAAATGTTGGTCTGTAAAAGCTCGACTAATGATTTGCCGGATACCCGTCTTGTAATCATGCCAATGACATGGGTATCCATGCTGACATAACGAAACACTTTACCTGGTTGGGATTGATTAACCAGTTCACTGGTCATTTTATCTAACGAGCCGCCGATGGCCAGCACACGTCCCATTTTATTAATGTCAGAATAGAAGTCTTGGTAATCTTCATTCCACTTAACCCCGGATGACATTTGTAAAATGTGTTTTACTTTCACATTGGCATAACCAGAACTTGCTAGTTCCGGTAGATAAAAATCAACGCTTTTTTCAATATCAATTTTGCCTGCATCAACCTGCATACCGAATAGTATCGATACAAATGATTTCGCCATTGACCAGGAGATGCGTTTGTCATCACTTTGGGTGCCTAAAAAGTATTGCTCGTAGGTAATGTTGTCGTCTTTAAGCACCAGCAATGCCGTTGTTGCCCGCCGCGTGAGAAACTCGTTTGAGTGGGTTGTTTGGTTTCGATAGTTAAATGTCTCTGGTAAAGGCGTTAAGTTAACGCCAAAGGCAGAAGGCTCGCCATGTTGGTTAATTTTCTGGTTAAAAAAGATATCGTTCATGTGTGAAAAATTATCGACGATTAAGGCATCATCAAATAGGGTGATCACGCTGTACAAGCGATTAACGCTTTGCCAATTAAATCCAACAATAATGATGATAACAACAAGAATGCTTAAAACAGCACCTTTGATGAACTTTAACAAAGACGACATTGATGACCCCAAATGGATTAAATTTATTTACTGACAATAACTTACCGTCATGCGAAACATAAATCAAATGGTTAGCTGTGAGAGAAGCGTTAACCACTATTGTGTGCATAGCGGGCGCTATTATCAGGTTTATTTCTTGTGCTTTTTAAGCTCGTCCACCATATCAACAACCATTTGGCCAATCAGCTCAGGGTTTTGTTGTAGATTTTCTTCAAGCAATTCTTGCTCTTCTTGGTTATTGACGGTTTTGAATGAGAAATACACCGTAAAAATTAGCCAGAACAATAAGTTGCCCCCGAAACTAGGCCAGAAGCCGACAAGGAACCAACCTATTATGGTGAAAATGATCAAGCCGGAAACAGCGGTGAAAATAGTCAGTAATATTGTGTTACCTGACACTTCATCGGGATCGTAATTACCTGATACTCGTTCAAAAAATTCAGTGAGAACCTTTCCGTTTTCAGCGTCTAATAGAATACATTCAGCACATTGATCTTCACTGGGTAGAACAGAGAAATGCAGGTTAAAGTGTTCGCTAAAGAGGGCATTGGTAAAAGTAAAAAACTCAGCTTCAACCCAGTCAGATTTTTGTGACCACGCGCCTGTTAAGACATTGCCATCAACCGTACATGAAATGGTTGCTTGATTGTCAATGTAACTAGATTGTATGTCAGATACTTTATCGCTTAGCTTGGCGTTTTCAACAAACATCGCCAGCAAACCTGCATAATCATCATCGTTTTCAATGCATTCACAATCAAACATCACAATACGATCAGCAGCATTTGCTCTAATGTACTCGGCCACTTCGTTTGGTTCAATGTCTTCATCGACATCTTTACTTACCCAATTGCTTTCTTTTAAAACAGGTAGGATTGTTTCCAATAGCTTTTCTGTTTTGCTGTCCATCATTCCTTCAACGACAGTACCAATAAAATGACTTATAAATATCATCATCATCCTTAATTAAAATACAGTTAAAACAAAGGTATAAAATAGTCTGTAGTTTACCTGCGGCCTTGCCTTAATCCAACCTCATGTTTGTCTGTTTGAGCGAACAATTTTTAATAAACTAAGTGTAGCGCTATTCGGATCTGGGACTGTTTCGGGTCAAGTTAAATTTGGCTGAAGAAATTCATTGTAAATTTAGTGGATTTAACATCAGCTATTGTACTTCTGGCGACGTTGTTAAATTCGCTTAAAGTCTTTATCTAACATGTTACTCAGCAGTAGTTTTCCGGCAGGGTTAACCCTAAACTCGCCATATTTGGCTTTAGCAAACTCTTCTGCTCGGCCCTCTTCAAAGAAAAAAGCATTACTGGCGAGTTTTACTCTGCCGCTTCGCACCCGATATTGAATTAACTGTTGATTTGGCTGTAAGGTTTGACCTTGGTAAAGGGCTTCAAATTGGGCAAGTTGATGTTGTGCTAGGGTAACGATAAACAAACCATCATGGTTTTCTAGGTCATTTGCTTGGTTAATTTGGTTGGTTATTTGGTAGTTGAGTGCCATATAGTCGCCCTGCATTAACGAGCGAGGGTCGACGGGCGCCAGTTCAAATACCACAATATCTCCGTTTGCAAGCTGCTGTTCTTGCTGATAAATGCTGAAGTTTACTAGTGCCAATATGGCTAAAGCACTAAGTGTCACCCCAATCGCGCTTTTACTGAACGTCATGGCGTAGCTCCTTGTTTGCGATTGTTTTGCCAATCGATAAAGCCATCGCCAAGCGGATCAGCAATAACACCACACCACTGGCCATTAACCATAATGATTTGTCGAATAAGTTAATGTGCAGCGAGTAGTAATATAGGCCGATAAAGCTAACTAATGCGCCGATGGCAAGGGCAAGGAGTTTAAATTCATTGTAGAAGTAACCTAATAACAGCATCAATAACGCTGTACTGATCCCCGCCATGGGAATGGATAATAAACTGATTAATATTGCGCTTAATATGGCGATAAATTTAACTCGGCTAAGCTGTGCAGTGTTTGTTAGCTCAATAGGCTGGTCGCTTAACTGATTAAATACTTGGTGGATTAACCACAGTGCAGATAACAGTACCATAGCGACAGCAAGGTAATGACTAAAGCGGGTGTCAAATGCCATCAGTACTTCGGGAAGGTCGATCCATCGGCCCATATCTGACAAGGCAAAGTTAGCAAACAGTAAATTAAGGCTCAGGGCGTAACCTAATACCCGCAGACGTTGATAACACTGTGGCCATCGATAAAGCTGCGACCACACTAGCATTAAACTGACAATTAACAGTGGCAGAATAAGTTGGCTGAGTTGGTATATTGCCAATATCGCTAGCACGCTGGGTACCATTGCTATGGCAGCGATAAATTGGTTGGCCTTGTGTGGAATAAGCCACCAGTGTAAGGCAAAAACCAGTGTATACATTAACGCTATGATGGCATCATCAGTATGTTTTAGCGCGTCGTAAATTCCCCAAAGTAGCATAAGTTGGCCAGATATACTGAAGGCGAATACCATTTGCAGCACAAACTCTTGATTACTTTTACCCACGCGATAATAGGTTAAACAGCCAAGTGTAATGAGTATACCCATCACCAGTATCGACAGTTCCTTGTCGCCGACAGAGGCAATACTCGCTAATACAAATGCCAATATAAACAAGGCTGCTATCCAACCGCCAATAATTTGGGCACCTATAATATACCAGGGACTTGATAACGGAGTATCAGATGCTATGTCGTTGCCAACCAGTCCCTGATTAAATAGTGATTGCCATAATTGTGCTTGCGACCCTTGGGCTGGGCTATTTGTTGGCTTACTCATCACTGGCATCCTTATGACTAAGTTGGGCTTTTGCGGTGAACTCTGTTTGTATTTGCTTTAGCCAATATAAGCAGCCGCTGGTGAGACCGACAATGATCATGGCAATCAATAAGAAGATCCCGATGGGATCATGACTTTCAAATAAGCCCCTTGATAGTAGTGACACAATGGTCGCGCAGAGGCTGGTTAATACTAAGGTGAGTGGGTAAAGCGCAGGCGAACGGTAACGATACCAGCCAAAAATAGCGGCCATTATCGTTAAATACAGTAACCAGTAGTAACCCAAGTTGACGGTGGATTTGAAATCAAAAATAACCCAAATCATCAGCCAAGTTAAACTGACAATACTTGCTAATAAGCTGGTGGCCTCAACTGCTGGGCACTGAAAACGTAACTGAGCTGGCCATGTTAGCTTGCGAGCAAGGGTAAATAGTAGATGAATAGATAAATTAACTAAGCCAAAAATGGCAATGATTTGAATATCTTCCAGTAATAGCCCAAACACATGTGAGAATGAATCAAAGTAAATACCTAAGCTGACGTTCAACAACACTGCAACCATTAACCACAACAGATCAAACCCTGCGATAACAGCAAAGGGTAAAATGAACACCGCCCACAGGGCAAACAACTGCCAGGGATCAGCACCTGTTTGATAGGTTTGTCCAACTAATGCGAGTAGTGCGCCGACCATGATGCTGGCACCTAATAACATGGCGTTGGGTAAGTTCCAGCCTGCGTTTAGCGCACTAAACTTAGGTGGTTTTGAGGTATTTGCTACACCATTAGCGAGATAAAACCCGCCAATAAAGGCGACAAACAGGCTTTCAATAATCGCAAATTTAGTCAGGTTGGCTAACGCATCCCAATTAAATGCCATAAAAAATATTACCCCAGCCCCAAGTAATAAAATGCCAACAAACAGCACTAGATTAGAGATGAGTTGCAGCCAATTGTGTTCATTGGGATAAGGGTAGGCGACTAGCATGGCGGCGTTAAGATTGTTGGGGACTATTTTACCCTCAGTAAACCATTGCCATATTTCTGAACGTTTTCTGATTATCATTCCATTTCCTTGGAATTATGCCGCTGATGATTAACACTGCTTGACGATTTTTGGGTGACGCATTGTGGTCCATTCATGGTAGATATCACCTAAATATTGCTTCGCGAAACTCCTTGGTGATCTATGGCCATAATGAAAAACAATGGCCAATATAGCAATCATAATCATCAAAAAACATGCCCATTTTTGAGGGGAGTCGTTAATTATTGATTCAATGGATAGATTTATGGCATAAAAAAAGCCAGTTTCCTGGCTTTTTATATTGTTAAATGGCGCTTACTTTATGTCGTTTGCGCCATTAATTATGATGCTTAGAAAGTGATTGATTTGTCAGCACTACAGGTAGCAGTAGCGGCTTCACATACTTTGTAAGTGTAGTTAAGGGTTGATTTGGTGTTTAATGAATCGGTGTGAGCACCATCATTGGCGGTGGTGGTGACTTTAGTGCCGTTACGATAAACATCGACATTGTTACCTGACAATCCAGCAAAGCTTAAGTTGATAAACTTAGCGCCTTTACTCTTCACGCCATTCAAGCTTAAAGTAATATCGCCGCCAGTAGGTGGAGGTGTTACGCCGCCTGCACAACCATTAGCCGTTAAATACGCATGCGCTGCAGCAGCTTTAACAATACCGTATCCAAAGTAATCATCTTTACCTGACGTGCCAGCATCTTGAGCGGTTGCTTTAAGTGCTTTTCGAATTTCAGTACCGGTACATTCATTGTGCTGTGACCAAACTAGTGCAGCAATACCTGAAACCGCAGGTGTCGCCATTGACGTTCCGCTCATAAAGCCAAAATCAGATGTACCAATATTAATATTAACACTTGATGCCGCAAGTAAAGTTGCTCGGTCTTCAAACGCTGCACCAACTGCAGGGATTGAAGTTGCGTTAGCATCACCTAATGTACCGTAAAGCATGCCCGGTGCATTATTAATAAGCACTGCGCCAACACCACCAGATGCTTCACAGTTTGCTACTTTATCGTAGAAAGAAATAACGCCACGATCGATAATACATACATTACCATTTGCGCCGCTATCTAACGCTTCTGCTGTACCCATATAATAATTTGAGCCAGTGACATTGCCAGAATTTTCCATTGCAGAGGAAGCAACAAAAACGCCATCGACAGTCAAGCTTGATGCCGTAGCCATGCCTGCTGGATAAGTAGATAAAGTGTCTACGCCACCGGCAGTGACTTCAACACAAATGGTTTCATCTGTAGTTGCACGACGACCACTACCTGAGGTACAAGTTGGGAATTGAGAAAAATCGGCAATGTTATTATTGGCATCATTAGCACCAATCATCATCACTGATGGGTAACCGGCTGGGTAAGAACGCACATTGTTACCATCATTACCTGCTGCGGCAACGACTAAACCACCTGCGTCAGTAAACGCTTTAAATGCATTTGATTCAGTGGCGTTAGAACCGCCACCACCTAGGCTCATACTGATAATTTTAGCACCCGCTGCACTACATAAATTAGCCGCTTTTGCTAAGTCTGATGAATAGCCCCAGCCTGCTTCATTGAATACTTTAATGATGTGTAAATCGACACCTGGCGCCATACCGACAACACCAAAACCATTATCTGCTGCTGCAATGGTTCCCGCTACGTGAGTACCATGTGGGCCACCGTTAACATCCCAGCTACCTGTGCCTGAATCATTATCACCGGAAATATTGTTCCACTCAAAATCAGTATTGCTACGGTCTAACCCTGAATCGATGATACACACTTTAATGCCTGCATTAGGGTTAAAGGTGACTTGGTTCGCTTGTGATTGATATACCGCATAAGGAGTGATTTGTTGCGTCATTGGGTTGCCGCTGTCATCAGCAAATACAGACATTAAATGACGTGGTTGATCTAATTCAACAAGTTTAACGTGGGGATTGTTTAATAGCCCTTTTACTTGTTCTAAGTCTTTACCACTAAATGTGGCAGCGATAAAGCCGTCGCCATCAACATGGATTTGCGCGCCTAACTGCTTTGCTAAGGCTTTAACAATGCCTTTTTTTTGTTGATCTACTTGAATGACATAACGATCATCTGCTGCCTGTGATGAGGCACAAACGCCTACAGTTAGAGCTAACATTGCACTTGAAAGTATAGATAATTTCATTGTTTTTCTCTTTTTAGTTATTGTTTTTACCACCACTACATCAGCCTGTCTTTGCAAGCTTTGATAGTACATATTATTTAAGGTCTTTCTATCTAACTCAGTAGAAAGTAGCACAAGGTATTATTCTTAACAATTGTTTAACTTAATATTGCTTTAAATACTTTTATGCAAATTTTAAAATATTTACATGAGTTTATGAAGTGTTGTTTTATAAGGTTAATTTTTAAAGAGTTACTTCTTTTCAGTGCTTTATGTGTTTTTTGTGATTAATTGTGCGATTGTTTTTATAAATAAGTCATTAATTTTTTAAGAATTATTTTGTTACACCATTTAACATTTGCTTAACAAAGTGGCGTGGTTATACTCAGATCTGTCCACTCATCCAACGGAAAACATATATGCCAACCCATTTCAAACTTAACGCTATAGCAATAGCGAGCTTAATTCTATTAGGCGGTTGTAATGATGATAATAAGGATGACTCATCGGCTGCACAGATCAGCAAAGTGACTCAAGATGTAAGAAGTTTAGTCAGCAAATTAGCATTAACGGGCGACCCGAGTAGTGGTCGTGATTTACCTCAAGTCGGCACCCCTTTAGTCACATTAGGTATGCAATTGTTTTTTAGTAAAGCGTTAAGCGGCGAAATGGATGTTGCCTGTGTGAGTTGCCATCATCCTGCTTTGGGGGGCGGAGATGCATTAGCTTTATCAATAGGTGTTGAGGCGATAGATCCTGAACTACTTGGGTCAGAGCGTGAACACCGTTCAGATGGGACACATTTTGATGGTGGCCCAACAGTGCCACGTAATGCACCCACCACGTTTAACATAGGTTTGTGGGATAAAACCATATTTCATGATGGTCGAATTGAGAGTATTGAAGGCACAATTGGTACCAATGGCAGTGGCACGCAAACACTGACCCCAGACTCAGCAAACAGAGAAACGCCAGATCCTCAAGCGTTGAACTTGACCGCCGCTCAAGCGCGTTTCCCGGTGACTTCAAATGAAGAGATGAAAGGCCATCATAAAAGTGATTTAACCAATGAAGGTATAAGAGATTACTTAGTTGCTAGATTAAGAGGTGATAATGCAGATTTAACCACAAATCAATGGTTAGCTGCCTTTCAGTTAGGTTTTGAAGATGCTGCAGGAACTGCTGAGTCGCTAATTAACAAATCGAATGTGTTTCAGGCGATCGGTGAATATGAACGTTCGCAGGTGTTTGTTGACAACCCATGGCGTGACTTTGTAGCAGGTGATGATGATGCTATCGATATTACTGCTAAAAATGGCGCTAAATTGTTTTTTGCCACTCAAGCTGAAGGTGGGGCAAATTGTGCAAGTTGCCACAGTGGTGATTTTTTCACTGATGAGTTGTACTACAATATTGCTATGCCACAAATTGGCCGAGGCAAAGGCGATGGTGTGACTGGCACAAATGATTTTGGACGCTTTAAAGTGACTAAGCAGGCAACTGATAAATTTGCCTTCAGAACCCCTTCATTATTGAATGTGAGCGTGACGCTACCTTATGGGCATAATGGTGCGTATGCATCTTTAGAAGCAGTTGTGCGTCATCATTTGAATCCAGAAACTGCGGTAACCAACTATTCGGTATCGGATAACGTGACTCAGGTAGGTGTACAAACCAATAACATGGCTGAAAACACCCAAGAGGCTATTGAAAAGCTAATCAGTGATAGAGTTGCAGGAGTAGATAATGTTATTGAAGATATTATGTTAAGTGATGAGCAAGTATCTCAATTGATGGCATTTTTAAATACCCTGACAGATAAATGTATTGCTAATACAACAACAGATGCCTGTTTAGATAAATGGGTACCTAATGATGCAATAGCCGATCCCGATGGTTTAAGGTTACAGGCTAAATTCAGCCAGTAATAATCATTGGCACAATAAAAAACAGGGGTCTATATGGCCCCTGTTTTTTTATTGATATCGGTCTTATTCAGTGGATAAAAACTGCAATTTTTAACCTTGGTTAACGCCACCTTAGTTAAAGTGAATATCGATGTGTCGTGGGAGTTTTAAGATAAATAACCGCCGCTCGGGTTAAAAAGGCGGGGTAAACAAGCGATTTTCAAAAGATTTACCTGTTTGATACGGTTATTATCTTCACCTAAATGGCTTTAGCAATCACATTTATCGCTGCCGCTATTGAGCATCAGGCGTGTATTGCCTACAATGACGCACGCTTTATTCACAACAGACAACGACTATGAACGACACAACTTCGCAACCTGCTTTACCAGATCGCTTAAGCGTTAACCCACGTAGTCCACACCATGTGGCAGCTATTTTTGAACATGAAATTGGCATTACCTTAAACGGTAAAGAACGTTTTGATGTTGAAGAGTATTGTATCAGTGAAGGTTGGGTAAAAGTCCCAGCTGGCAAAGCGTTAGATCGCCGTGGCCAACCATTGACGATGACGATAAAAGGTAAAGTTGAAGCATTTTATAAGTAATCTGAGTATTATTTTTGTCGCTAGTGAATGTGCTAGTGATGATTGCAGCTAATTATTGAATGTATAAAAAAGCGAACCCATGGGTTCGCTTTTTTTTGGGGTGAAATTCACGCTGTTTTTGTGAGCCGTTTCCTGATTTAATCAAGTCCTAGCTCTATCAAGACCAGCTTTATCAAGCGTTAGAAGTTTGCTCTTATGCCAGCGTAAACGCTGCGACTTTTTTGGATGTAATTGAGATCGGTTGCCACTTGATCGCGTTCTTCATCTAATAAGTTAGTTTGTAGTGTCATAGTTATTTTGGCTACCTAAATAGAGGTGTTATTAACTGTTTGGTAAACTCAATGGAGATGATTTTTACAGAGGAATAAAATGTAATAATGAAAGTGAATCGAGTGCTTGTCTGCAACTTGCGATAATACAGATACATAAATAGGCCTCAGCAACAACTCAGAGGCCTATTTATGTAAGCAAAGTGCTTAAATGAGTGGCATTAACTGCTTATTGCTTGCTGTTAATTTTACACTACTCATTTTTACAAAATATCATTTAATGCCACACCAATACCGATGCGCTGGTTATGGTGGTTATAATCAATTAAGCTTTCGCCATAGCCATTAAAGTACTGGGTATAAACACGCAAGTTACCTATGATGGGATAACTCCAGGTTAATTCGACAGCGCCTTTATTATCACTTGCTAGATTATTTCGCAGCAACATAGTGAATCTGTGTTCATCTAAACCGTAAACCCCGGTGACTTCAACATGACCCATATAGTCATCGATATCTGGGTTGTCATCCCCTTTTGTATCGGTTGGGAAGGCTTTTTCATCCTCAGGAATACGCCACCAGGCTTTTATGCCTAAAGCAAAAGGGCCGCGGTCAAATACCATGGTGCCATAAAGACGATTCCAACTTCTAGACAAGGGCTCAGCTTGTCCATTTGATTGGTGCACCGCGCCAAATCCCCAAAAAGAATTTGTTAAGCCTGCCACTTTCCAGTCATTGTTAAATAACATGAACATTTCCGGTTCGTGGTTAGTTTCACGAAAGGGTGATGACACCTCTTTGTTGTATAGCTGCCAATAAGATTGGTTGGTATAGGCAAAAAATAAATGGCCATTATCACCAAACATATTATACCAAAGGGGAAATTTGAAACTAATTTGGAACTTGGCTTCAAGATCATCAACTTGGATATCTTCGTCAGGATATTTTTCCTTAAAAGGTGTGTTGTTAGTCCGTGACTGGTATGTCACAGGTAAAATATAGTTTGGCCTGTGGGGAGTCAGTACAAAAGGTTTTTCAGATGTGGCTAACTCATCTTTTACTCGCTCATCAAGCAGTGAGTCTTCAGCAAGTAAAGAAAAAGAGAAAAAACCTGCGACTAAGGGCAGTACCATCAAAAGTTTTGGAGGTCTCATTGTCACTAGTCCGTTAAGAGTGTTCCTATCATGTAATGGCATTGTAAGCGCAATTCTTGAGTGAAATCATGTGAAATTTTATTTTTTGATTGATATCGAGTAAAAAGTCTCGCCTCCTTATAGCTAAATGGAATAAAAACTAACTATTTACTATTATATCTGGAATATATAAACCGTTATATTTGATGTCATCAAAGAATACGGGGTAAGTGTAATGGAGTTAGTATCAATGCCTGGTCAGCAGGCTAAAGGCAAGGTGTGGCTGGTGGGCGCAGGCCCGGGCGACATAGAGCTATTAACCCTCAAAGCTTATCGTATTATAAAGCACGCAGATGTGGTTTTGTATGACGCACTTGTTAGCCAAGATATCCAAGATTTAATTCCCCATGGCGCAGAGAAAATCGCGGTGGGAAAACGTGCTGGTAAGCATAGTGCTAATCAGGATGAAATTAACCAGTTGCTCGTTACTAAAGCCTATACCCGTAAAAATGTTGTTCGCTTAAAAGGCGGCGACCCGTTTATTTTTGGACGTGGCGGTGAAGAGCTAGAAACCTTAGTGAAAGCTGGCGTTGAGTTTGAAGTGGTTCCGGGTATTACGGCTGCCAGTGGCACGTCGGCATATGCCGGTATTCCGCTAACGCATCGAGATCACGCCCAAGGTGTGACTTTTATTACCGGCTATTGCCAATTAGCGAGCCGTCCTATGGACTGGCAAGGCTATGCAAACCCAAACAATACGCTTGTAGTTTACATGGGCATATTGAATGCCAGCATTATTAGTGATGGGCTGATTAACGCAGGGCGCAGTGCCGATACGCCTGTGGCTATCGTCTCCAAAGCGACCACCTCAGCTCAACAGCGTTTTTTTGGCACCTTAGGTGAATTAGGCCAGCTAGCAGCTGACCCCGCGCTTGAAATGCCTGCGTTAATGATAATTGGCGAAGTGGTTCAGTTAGCTGACAGCTTAAATTGGTTTGTCCCTGCTACTGAACAGCAACAACATGAATATTCAAACATTACAGTTAAAAAACTGTAATTAAAATAGTTTAAATTTTGCTGCAGCAGCAGTAACTCAAAGTTAATGGAGAAGAATTATGGCAAGTCGCACATTAAGCCATTTACAACAACTGGAAGCTGAAAGCATTCAGATCATTCGTGAAGTGGCCGCTGAATTTGACAACCCTGTCATGATGTATTCGATTGGTAAAGACTCATCTGTGATGCTGCATTTGGCGCGTAAAGCCTTTTACCCAGGCAAAATTCCTTTCCCACTGATGCATATTGATACGGGTTGGAAATTTAAAGAAATGATTGAGTTTCGTGATAGTCAGGCCAAAGCATTTGGCTTAGATCTGATCACCCATACCAATCAGGAAGGGGTAGAGCAAGGCGTTGGTCCTTACACTCATGGTAGTGCTAAGCACACTGACATAATGAAAACCCAAGCCCTCAAGCAAGCCCTAAATAAATATGGCTTTGATGCGGCATTTGGTGGCGCTCGTCGCGATGAAGAAAAATCACGTGCAAAAGAGCGTGTCTATTCATTCCGTGATAAGCATCACCGCTGGGACCCAAAAAGTCAGCGCCCAGAGTTATGGCGCACCTATAACGGCGCAGTTAACAAGGGTGAAAGTATTCGTGTTTTCCCTTTATCAAACTGGACAGAGCTAGACATTTGGCAATATATCTATCAGGAAAATATTGAAATCGTCCCTTTGTATTTCGCTGCAGATCGTCCAGTAGTGAACAAAGGCGGCCAGCTAATCATGAAAGATGATGACCGCATGCCGTTAGATGCGGGTGAAGCAGTTACCACAGAGCGAGTCCGCTTCAGAACATTAGGGTGTTATCCATTAACCGCTGCAATGCCTTCTGATGCCGATACGTTAGAAAAAATTATTGAAGAAATGCTACTCACTCGCTCAAGTGAACGCCAGGGTAGACTGATTGACTCAGACCAAAGCGCATCAATGGAACATAAGAAGCGTCAAGGTTACTTCTAAGTCCAGTATTGGAAATGGTTTTAGACATCAGATTGATAAACTCAAATTGAGTGAGAAAGAATATGAATCAAGCAGAAAACAACACAACACGCATGGCCGCTGAAATTTTAGAGCACGGCGTAAAACAGTATTTAGCCCTTCAGCAAAACAAAGGTCTTTTACGCTTTTTAACCTGTGGCAGTGTTGATGATGGAAAAAGTACTCTTATTGGCCGTTTGTTGCACGACAGCGCGCAAATTTATGAAGACCAATTAGCGACTTTAAAAAATGACAGCGCCAAAATGGGCACCACAGGTGAGGCTATCGACCTAGCATTACTGGTTGACGGTTTACAGGCTGAGCGTGAGCAAGGTATTACCATTGATGTGGCTTACCGTTATTTCTCTAGTGAAAAACGTAAGTTCATTATTTCTGATACGCCAGGGCATGAGCAATATACCCGCAACATGGCAACAGGTGCTTCTACCTGTGACTTAGCGGTTATTTTAGTGGATGCGCGTTATGGCGTGCAAACTCAAACTAAACGCCACGCTTTTATCGCATCATTATTGGGTATTCGTCACTTTGTTGTGGCGGTCAATAAGATGGATTTAGTCGGTTTTGATCAAACGGTTTTCAATAATATTCAAGCTGACTTCGCTAAGTTTGTCAGTGATTTTGGTGATTTAGACATTCACTATGTGCCGTTATCTGCCTTAAATGGCGACAACGTTGTTAACCGTAGTACCCAATGTGATTGGTATCAAGGTGGCACACTGCTAGAGCTACTGGAAACCATTGACACCCAACGTGAATTGAGTGAATTACCAGCACGTTTCCCTGTGCAATATGTACTGCGTCCTAACCTTGATTTCCGTGGTTTCTCAGGAACCTTATCATCGGGCATTTTAAAAGTGGGTGATGAAATTGTCGCACTGCCATCTAACAAGCGCAGCAAAATAGAACGTATTGTGACTTTTGACGGTGACTTGGTTGAAGCGGTTGCTGGACAAGCTGTCACTATCACCCTAGAAGATGAAATCGATATTTCTCGCGGAGATTTACTCGCTAAACCAGACAGCGCGCCAAGCCTAGCGAACCATATTGTCGCCGACCTTGTGTGGATGGATGAAAAGCCATTACAGATTGGCCAACTTTACGATGTAAAAGTGGCAGGCAAGAAGACCCAGGCGGTAGTCAGTGAAATTGAATATGTCGTTGACGTTAATACCCTAGAGCGCAGCGCTGCTACGTCTTTAAGCTTAAACACTATTGCACGCGTGAAGTTAGATTTAACCGAAACCGTCGTATTAGATGCCTATAGTTTGGTGCGTGATACTGGCGGAATGATCTTAATTGATCGCTTATCAAATGCCACAGTAGCAGCAGTGATGGTGGTTGACGGTTATCAAGGTGAGAAACAAGTGAATACTGAGTTCAGCGCGTTTGAACTTGAGTTTAATACCTTGGTACGCAAACATTTTCCACACTGGAATGCCCGCGACATCAGTTTGCTTGGAAAATAATCTATGAATGAAATGTGGTTGTTAGCGATCATATTGTTAGCAATGGTAGGCGGCCTGATAGCAGGAGCCGCCAAACCTGCCACAATGTTTTTTATGGCGCTATTAAGCGCCTACTTATTAGGCTTGGTGGAGCTTAACCAAGCACTAATGAGCTTTACAAATAATGGCTTGATTGTATTAGTGTTGTTGGTGTTAGCCGCTACAGCATTAGAAAAAACCTGGCTGATCGGTAAGTTAAGTCAGGTGATTGGTAAAGGTAGCTTGTTTAGTACCTTAGCTAAAATGGGCGTTTCTACCGCATTACTGTCTTCATTTACCAATAACACTGCCGTAGTGGCATCGTTAATTGGCGTTGTTAGACGTAATCAAGCCCATGCGCCATCTAAACTATTACTGCCATTAAACTATGCCGCCATTTTAGGCGGTACATTAACCTTAATTGGTACCTCAACTAACCTAATTGTTAACTCGTTTGTTGAAAATGCAGGGCTTGAGCCGCTTGGTTTTTTTGAGTTTAGCCAAGTCGGTATTTTGGTGGTGATAACCGGCTTAGCGGTATTGATGTTATTGGCTAATACCTTACCTGATCGTCGTGAAGAAAACCTTGATGAAGCATTGCCTTATCTACTCGAAGCGCATGTGGCTAAGCATTCTAAACTGGTAGGGCATAGCGTGGTCGATAACCGTCTACGTGCACTAAAAAAGCTTTACCTGGTTGAACTTGAACGCAGTGGTATTCGTATTTGTCCCGTGCCACCTAATATGGTTATTCAAGCGGGAGATATGCTGCGCTTTAGTGGTGCAGTTGAGTCCGTTGAGCTATTGCATCAATTTGATGGGCTGGAATGGTTTGGTAAGCAGCATGCTAAAGGTCAAAACCTTGTTGAGGCAGTATTAGGGCCGTCGTCTAAATTGGTCGGTACCACACTTAAAGATGCGCGTTTTCGTGAAATTTATGATTCGGCTGTGATGGCAATTCGCCGAGGTCACGCTCCACTTAAAGGTGGCTTAGGTGATATCGTTCTTCAACCAGGGGATGTGTTATTAATTACTCCTGGAGACAGATTCTCCAATAGTCCAAATTTAAGTACCGACTTTGCAGCCATTAGTGGTTTAGATTTGAATGTTCGATTAGATGATAAACGCAGTAACTGGGTGATTTTAGGCTTTGTACTGACCATTTTAGCCAGCGTAACTGAACTGGTACCTTTAGCAAAAGGGTTAGTGGTTTTATTGCTGAGCTACTTCGCCATTGGTGCGGTGAGTTTGTCGGAATTAAAGCGTCGTTTTCCACTTGAATTAGTCATCATTGTTGGTAGTGCCTTGTGTTTGGCTACGCTAATGATTGATACCGGCTTAGCTAAAAATTTAGCGGATGGCGTTATCAGTGTCTTTGATGGTTATGGGGTGTTTGCGGCGTTTGTTGGGGTATTTTTTATTACTCTCATTGTGACTGAATTGATCACCAATAATGCTGCAGCAGCGCTGGCATTCCCAGTCGCCTATGCTGTAGCAACCAGTTACGGTGTCGACCCTCGTCCATTCATTATGGCGGTCGTTTTTGGAGCCAGTGCTAGCTTTATTTCGCCTTACGGTTATCAAACCAATTTGATGGTCTATAACGCGGGTAATTATAAGTTATCTGATTTTGTACGAGTAGGATTACCTTTGTCTGTGGTGTATTCACTGACCGTTATTTTTGCAGTGCCATATTTTTTCCCGTTCTAATGAATGAGTCATTTGTAGTATTGAATTTTAGTTTTTATATGCCGTTTGAACGTACGGCATAAAAGGAGTTGTTATGACTGATATCGTTTGGCATCAGCATGAAATAGATCAAGCTGCCCGTGGGCGTCAAAAGAATCAAAACCCAGTGTTATTATGGTTTACTGGCTTATCGGGTTCAGGGAAGTCGACCCTAGCGGGGGCATTAGAACATGCACTATTTAACGCAGGTTTTCATACTTACTTGCTTGACGGTGATAATGTACGCCATGGTTTATGCAAAGACTTAGGCTTTAGCCTCGATGATCGCGATGAAAATTTACGCCGCGTCGGTGAAGTAGCTAAGTTAATGGTCGATGCCGGTTTGGTGGTGCTATCGGCATTTATTTCACCTACCCGTGCCGAGCGTGAACGAGTAAGGAATTTATTCCCTGAAGGCAAATTTATTGAGGTGCATGTTTCAACACCCTTAAGTGTGTGTGAGTCGCGCGATCCTAAAGGTTTATATGCCAAAGCTCGCAAAGGTGAAATAGCCAACTTTACAGGTATATCATCACCTTATGAAAACCCTGAGTCAGCAGAACTCACCATAGACACCAGTAAAGGTGATCTGGCCACTCAAGTACAAGCCTTAGTTGATTACTTAAGCGCACTGCAAGTGGTAGATGGTGAAAAAATGATGGCAGGTTTAGGCATTTAATCGTAACAGATTGGATTTAATCACAGTCGGTGTGGTTTATTCACATCGACTGTGGTGCAGGTTACTGTGTTTTAAGTAAGCTGATTGCTGCGGGTAAAGAGGTTAATCCGTATTCACTTAAGATGTTTTTAATCCGCTCAATAAACCTGGGTTTATGCTGGCGCACCACATGATAAACTTGAAAGCACTTGATAATATTTTCTTCTGTTAAGCCATTTTCTGCGTGATATACCGCGGTTAAATAACAACGGATCATAAAACAATCAATAATAAGCTGTTGTAAAACTTGTTCTGGGTCATGATCTTCGTGCATCGGGAAATGATCGTGGAACATGGAATACAGAATAAATTTGGTAAATAGTTCCGCGTGTTCTGTCAGCTTAGTTGTGACTTCGGTATTCCATATCTCATTAATCTTATCGATTGAATAATCATTTTGTTCATTACACAAAGCTGCAATCGCATTGTTAATCGACTCAAATCGAGCCCGTGTACTTCTAGAATGGGTTTTACACAGCGCATCATGAATAGCCACAAAAGTGTGCTTCTGAGGCAAAGGAGTGTAAGGAATACTGTTAAATTGCTCAGTAATCATGCCCATTTGAGTCATATTCAGCAGCTGATGGTAACGTACGCTTAATTGTTCAATATTAGCTTTATCTAGGCGAACTTCATTACTGGTTTTGAGTAGTAATCCAATGGCTAAAAATGATTCTTGCCAGCTTAGGCCTGAATTTAACAATAAATCTAAACTGTATTCGTAAGATTTTTCTAACCAGGGCGGGCTAGGTATTAGCGCTGCTTTACTGCCGTTTTCATTGGCTGAAAATTGAAAAGCATTGTCGTCAAATAGCACGATACGAGTTACTTCTGGGCAAGATAAAAATAAGCTTTGATATTTGTCTGGGCCAATTAATTGCTCGTTTTTAGGGTAGGTTTTACAGGTATAACTTAAGGCTTTCTCACCGGCTTTTGCATGAATGTTACATAGTTTTTGTGGGTCTAGAAAAGGGCAAGCGCCATTATCATCTAATTTCACAACCGCCCATGAGCTGTCGCTTTCTTTGGTTTCGCGTAAAGCAAATTTAGCCAGATCTGCTAAATATTTATGCTTTATGGTTTTTTTATAGCTTTGTTTATCAAATATTATCTTCCAGTCATTGCAGCAACTGTCTGCACATTTAGGCCCTATACAACTAAATAAATCCACATAATTAGGTTTAATTGTCAGGTTTTCCATGTAAATCCTTTTGATAAGTTATCTCAAGATATAATGACTTATTTATGCTTAGATTGTGTATTAAATCAATACCTGCTTCAATACTCTTTGCCAGTTACCACCCATGATGCGATCGCGATCGGATGATTTAAAGCGCGCTTTTTTCAGCGCGTCATCAATCAAGCTCATACGATCGATATTGTTCAATTCGGGGATAACCACATGTTTCGGTTCTACATCAAAACCTAATACATTTTTAGCCCGTAGACTGTGCCACCAATCTAAGTACTCTTTTACCCCTTCAGCATTGTCATTATTGAGCTTTAATAAATTTTCCTGGCCCCGTAATGAATAGTCATTAGCAATCGCTACGCTGTCTACTCCGGCAATTCTGACCACATGATCAATTTGTTTAATGTAATCGCTAATGGTTGGAGTCGGTTTATTGGTTAACCAAAAGCTCATCATAAAAATACCAAATACGCCGCCGGTGTCGGCAATGGCGCGAATAACCTCATCGGGGGAGCAACGGGCATGATTAACTATATGTCTTACCGCGCCATGGCTTTGCACTATTGGGCTTTTACTGGCTTTGGCGGTATCAAGCGCGGTTTGTGCACTGGAATGGCTAACATCAATTAACATATGGCGATGGTTAATGGCCTCAATCAGCTCGTGGCCTGCAGGAGTTAAAGGTAAATTTAACCCTGTTTTACCATTGTTATCCAATGCACCGCCAGCAAAGCGGTTACCGTAATGGTGAGTGAGCTGTAAAACCCGTAAACCCTGTTGTTTAAATTCTTCTAGTTGCTGCCAATTGGTGTCGCTGCTGTCATCTTCGACACAATCAGCGCCTTGAATTTGGAAAAATACAGCGGTACGTTCAGTGTCATATGCTCTAGCAATATCAAGGCCTGTTTGCCCCTGTAGATAAACGTTAGGGTTGGCATCGACCACAGCTTTCGCTGCTTTAATGCTTTTGATACAGGCATTATAACTGCGCTTGTAATTGGTGGTGCCGTCAGCCTGCTTGATGGCTTCAATGTCTGATATGTCGGCGATAAAGGCGCTCAACTTAGAAGCTTTAACATCGTTAATATCGTCGGGCAAAAATGATAAACCATCAATGTACAAAGGTTGTGAGCGTGCTGCCCACGCTTGTTGGCTTATAAATGGACTACATAACGCTGCTGCGCCAAGGCCTTTAAGTAATTTACGGCGGGTGAGCAAGTCATGTGACATTAACGATGTATCCTTTTAATTTTTCTCGTTTGCGTAGTGTTTAATGGCGTGTGCTAGTGCATGCAAACCATTGGTACGCGATGGGCTTAACTGTCCGTTTAGCCCTAAATTTTCGAAGTAAGCACTGACATCAAATTGCGCTATTTGGCTGCTAGTCTGCCCTTGTGTAGCCACCAGCAATAATCCAATAAGTCCTTTGACTATACGCGCATCACTGTCGGCTAGGTAAAAATGTTGGTCATTAATGTGTTGGTGGTATAGCCATGCCTGGCTTTCACAGCCTTTAACTTGTGCACTTTCAAGACGAAATTCATCCGCTAAGCTTGGCAGTTTTTTACCTAATAGCATAATTTGGCGGTATTTTTCTTGCCAATTACTGGCCTGTTCTATCAACTTAGCGCCGGTTAACAGGTCGTCAGATAAAGGCAAAAACAAAGTTGAAGCTGGTTTAGCTATGGTGTTAAGACTCATATTTGACCTTACAATAGAATCGATTTTACTTCAGTCAGTGCGCTAATAAAGCGATCAACATCTTGCTGATTGCTGTACACCCCAATTGAGGCTCGACAGCAACCTTTAATCTGCAAGCTTTGCATTAACGGCATAGCACAATGATGGCCGCCACGGATAGCCACGCCTTGCTGATCTAATAAAATGCCGACATCCTGATGGTGCTCATCAGCCAAATTAAACGCCACTGCGCCAATATTGTCATTGTCAGTCGTTACACCATATACGCTAATATCGCCCAATTGGCTTAACTGTTGCTGAAGATATTGAATTAAATGCAGTTCGTGTTGACGAATTTGTATTTTAGGTAAGTTAGATAAAAAGCTGATTGCTGCGCCTAAGCCGATCACTTCCGCTATTGCTGGAGTCCCCGCTTCTAATCTATTCGGTAACTCGCCATAGCTTGTTCCATCAAAACTGACCGTTTTGATCATTTCGCCGCCGGTTAGCATAGGTGTTAGCATTTCTAGCGCATTAAGCTTGCCATATAAAATGCCAACCCCAGTCGGACCATACATTTTATGGCCTGAAAACACATAGTAATCACAACCTATTGATTTTACATCTATGTCTAAATGGGCCACAGCTTGTGCGCCATCAATTAAGGTTAGTGCGCCGACTTTGTTAGCCTTGGCAACCATCTGGTTGACCGGATTTAGTGTGCCAAGTGCATTAGTGACATGGGATAAAGCGACTAATTTAGGCTGTTGAGCTAATAAGTTATCGTAAGCGATAAGATCAATTCGGCCATTGCTATCTAATGGAATAGGGATAACCTTTGCACCAGTACGCTGCGCTAATGCTTGCCAAGGCACTATGTTGGCATGATGCGCAGCGTCATCAACTAAAATCACATCACCTTGTTTAAACTGTTCGGTGAGTCCGTGGGCGACCATGTTGATTGATTCTGTCGTGCCGTGGGTAAAGATGATTTGTTGACTGGTGGCCGCATGAATAAAGTGCTGCACTTGCATGCGCACGTTTTCATATTTTTGGGTGGCTCTGGCCGCTAATTGATGCGCTGCACGGTGCACGTTGGCATTATTTTGCACATAGTACTCATTCATCGCATCAAGCACACATTGCGGTTTTTGACTGGTTGCCGCGGTATCTAAATAGCAAAGCGGATTATCGCCTAGCTGCATATCTAGGATCGGAAACTGGCTGCGTATGGCTTGATGATCAAATTGGCTGTCGGTCATTCACTTAACACTCATAAAAAAGGCATCAAGATCTTCAATGATATTGATGCCTATTGCAAGGTTAACCTGACTCTAAACCTAAACCTAAACCTAAATCTACACCTAAATTATGGCTTAACACTTAGTCATAGTTTAAGGACAAGGAAAACGGTAAAGCGCGGTTAATTCATTTAATCGACTATGTAGTTCATCAGACAATATGACTTTATGGCTGTCGATATTCTCTTTGAGTTGATGCAAGTTAGTCGCACCTATGATGTTGGAGGCGACAAACTGGCGAGAATTAACAAAAGCCAAAGCCATTTGAGCTGGACTTAAGCCAAACTCTCGGGCTAGATCAACATAAGCCTGGGTTGCCTGTAAAGCCATTGGTGTACTGTTATAGCGCGCAAAACGTTTGTGTATCGTTAACCTGGCGCCTGCTGGCCATTGGTCATTTTCATACTTACCGGTTAACGCGCCAAAGGCTAACGGAGAGTAGGGCAATAACGGCACGTTTTCACGTAAGCTTATTTCTGACATGCCAACTTCAAAGCTGCGGTTTAGCAAGTTATACGGATTTTGAATGCTCACAATACGGGGTAAGTCGTGCTTTTCGGCTAAGCGCAGATACTGCATAAAGCCCCAAGGGGTTTCATTGGAAATGCCGATATAACGCACTTTTCCTTGTTTTACCACTTCGGCTAGGGCTTCAAGGGTTTCTAAAATGGGGGTGTAACGCTCATCCTCATCATGGGTATAAATCATTTCACCGAAGAAGTTGGTATTTCGGTCTGGCCAGTGGACTTGGTATAAATCTATGGTATCGATTTGTAAACGTGACAAGGAGTCATCAACCGCCTGGTGAATGTTACGCCAATCTAGTGCCATTTTAGGCCGAATATAATCACCTTTTAGCCCAGGTGCAGCGACTTTTGTGGCAATTACTAATTCATCACGATTACCTTGGGCCTTTAAATAGCGACCTAAAATACGTTCGGTTTCACCTTGTGTTTCTGCCGTTGGCGGTACGGGATACATTTCCGCAGTATCAATAAAATTGATCCCTTGGCCGATGGCATAATCTAATTGTTCGAATGCTTCAGACTGATTATTCTGCTCACCCCATGTCATGGTACCTAAACAGATATTACTTACTTCTAGGCTTGAATGCCCAAGACGTCGATATTCCATATCATCCTCCTGATGGAAACCCTATACTTTAAGCTATCAAGCTTTGGGCAGATTGCAAAGGTTATTGAATCATCAGTAAATGTATTGCTTAAAAAACCAGCGCAATCTTTAATGTTTTCATTATTTGGGATTATTTAGGGAAATGAAAAGGTTAAAAATAGACATTAACACAATGATCAATAAAGGCTAATCACGAGTCGCTGTCTATTTTTAAGCCAGCGACTGCTTTATTAACCGTGGTATACGAAGTTAAAGATTTCTCAGCATAGCAATTTCACAGGCATCGTGGCCTGTTTCACCAAGGTGCTGACAAGTCTCAAATCCGAGCTTTTGGTATAACGCTAAGGCTTCAACTAATACCGCAGTGGTTTCTAAATAGACCTTGTTAAAGCCTTGTTCTTTAGCAAATTCAAACGCTAAATGAGATATTTTTTTGGCTAATCCTTTACCGCGTACTTGCGGTAAAAAGTACATTTTTTGCAGTTCACAAATATCACTGTATCCCGCTAATGGGGCAATGCCAGCGCCACCAATGATGTGGCCATCTAGCTCGATAACCCAATACTGGCTGCGTGCAGTACTGTAAACCTGGCTTAGGGTGTCTAAGGTTTTGTCAGCAACACTGAAGCCTTTATCGGGTGTTAGCCCATATTCAGCAGACACTTGACGAATAACATCTGCAATAGCGGCATTATCATCTACGGTTAATGGACGGATAATCGGAATGGTAATAGACATAATAAGTTACTCGGCAAAAAAATCAGGGTTAATAATAGGGGCCATGGCTAAAATAATCGCCTGGGTATAAATACTGCCTCGTGTGGCCAGCCCTTGGGTCAATAAGCCAATCGCACCGCCTTTTTGTTTCACATTGTGGGTATTAAACAGTCTGTCCATCACATGGCCTAACTCTTCACCCGCTTCTAAGGCGTTAAACACTTTTTGCGGTAAGGGTAATAAAGCGCTACGACCAATGCTGAGTTTATCCTGATGAATTATCGCCATATAAGCAAACGTAGCTGCGCCATGGTCAAATTTATCCACACCGCCCTCCATCGCAATATAAAAATCCGCAGGCTGATTTGCCTCAATCGCATGTTGCTGACAATATCTAGCTCGATTAATGGCACCTAATTTGGTTTCGGCGTCTGTCATTGGCTGCTCAGCCACTAATGAGGGCGCATGCATGCCTTGGCAATTAATATCAGCCTGGGGGAAATACTGGCCTATCGCATCTTTAGCGGCAGCAATTTTAACCGGATTATTTGAACCGACTAGGATAGTAATCTGTTGTTGAGTCATATGATGCTTTTTTCTTATTGTATTTTTACTGACATAACCGCCATGATAGCAGAAGTTTATACTTGATCAGAAGTTAGTGAAAAGACATATTTTTTAGTGCTTTTAACATATTGATGTTGATACTTAAATATAGTTAATCATATAAAACAAAGTCTTATGATTTTGGTGTAAGAATTGCTTATCTATGAATAATAATGACAAAAGCTAATAAGTGATGAGTTTTAGCACTTAATAACGTGATCATAATGATGGCTTCAATTAACAAGAAGCCAATGAATAAAAACAAGGAAGAATAAAATGGCCACAATGAAAACCAAAGTCGTCTTAGTGGGCGCAGCAGCGGCTTTGTTAGTAATGTATACCGACGTGTTTAATGTCTCTTACAGCATTGCCAGCGACTTTGATCAAAAACAGCAAGTGTTAATCCTGGACAGCACTGACATTCAAAAGCTCGTTGCAGAAACTGGTGCGGGTAAGTTAGTGATTAAAGGCGATGAGAATGCTAAAAATATTAAGTTAACCGCAGAAATTTTTGCCGATGATGATGCCGACGTGACCTTAGAGTTAGTTAAAGATGGCGACCAAGCAAGGCTAGTGGCTAAAGTTGAGCAAAGTTCAAACTGGATTAATGTCGACTCGCCTTATATCGATGTCACCTTAACGTTACCCCAGCATATGGTGATGGATATTATAGATGGCTCTGGTTCAATCGACATTCAAGGTATGAACGCTGATATTGCCTTAAAAGATGGCTCAGGTAGTATTACAGTAGATGGTGGCAAAGACATTATTATTGAAGATGGTTCAGGTTCACTTGATGCGAAAAATGTATTGGGTAACTTAACCATTAAAGACGGCTCTGGTTCAATCAATGTTAATAATGTTGCGGGTAACCTGACAATTAAAGATGGTTCAGGTGGCATAGATGTGGCAGATATTAAAGGCAATCTTGATGTTAATGATGGATCAGGTGGCATGGTGATTAAGCATGTTGCCGGATTAGTGAGCATTAATGATGGTTCAGGTGGTATCGATGTTGAATATGCCAAAGGGTTAACAATTCACACCGCAGGTTCTGGTGATGTGAAATATCAACATATTGATGGGCCAGTAAACTTATAGTTTTAGTGATAAGTTCGCTATCTGGTTAAGAGCCAGTAGCGAACAGTAAACGACACATGTGCAAGCTCAGCTAATCAAAGCTCAGTTAGCAAAGCTAAGCCATAAGCAATAGACGACATAAGCTTGACATGGCATGATCGATATATCATTTTTTTAAATATCAAGGCCACTCATGGCAAAGAAATTTTACGTCGTTTGGCAAGGTCATACCCCTGGCATTTATACCACCTGGGACGAAGCAAAGCGTCAGGTGGACAAGTTTCCTGGGGCTAAGTACAAATCTTTCCCTAGCGAATCAGAAGCAAAAACGGCTTTTGCCCAGTCAGCCAATAAAGTAATCTTTTCGGCTAAAAACAGCTCGGCTAAATCGGCTGCAACAAAACCTCAATCTGGCTCAACGGCCTCGCATCAACCCACTGCATTAAGTGAGTTTGACGTTGTGCTGTATACCGACGGCGGCTGTGACCCTAATCCAGGTAAAGCGGGTTCTGGCGTGGCTGTATATCGCAAAGGTGAGCTTGCTGACTTGTGGTATGGCTTATTTAACCCAAATGGCACTAACAATACCGCTGAATTAAATGCGCTACATGAAGCGATCAAAATGGCTGCTAGCGCGCTGGCTGACAACTTGACCGTGCGTATTTACAGTGACTCACAATATTCTATTAACTGTATTAGTAATTGGGCCTACGGCTGGAAAGCCAAAGGCTGGACCCGCAAAGGCAGCGAGATTGCCAATTTAGATCTGATCAAACAAGCCCATGCGCTTTATGATCAATATAAAGATCACCTTGATATTGTCCATGTGGCTGCCCATGTTGGTATAGAAGGCAATGAACTGGCCGACAGAATGTCTATCTATGCCGTAGATCAGCAACAAAAGGATTTTGTTCAGTATCCCGAGCCAATCAACCTAACGTCGATAATGGCGATGCGAGCCGGGTAATTTTAGGTACAGCTTTAAGTATCTTTATTGTGGGTTCATTAACCCGCAGTAAAGATACTCAATATTAAATTTGATCAGTGCAGGCTTCACTTGTTGCGCATATAGATACAATGCTCACATTACCGCTAGGTACTATCATTTTGGTTGTATTGCTCACCGTCAAGTCATGAAGTGATAGCTTTTCCAATAAGACTCCCCAAGATTCGAGCGACATATTCGTAAAAGTATAATTGTCGCCAAATGGATTGGTTTTTGTTAAGTCCAAATTATTATTACCCTCTTTAATTGTTGTAAATTTAAAATGGTATTGCCCATCGAAATCGACGAAATCCAGAGCCGCATAAGCTAAAGTGCCATCAGAATAGGTAAAGACTAATGATGGTGGCTTGACCGCTATTGAGGTGGTTATTTTGTTTGAAATGCCTGTAGACCATGTAGTGAGTTTTTCTTTGTAAAGCGCGGAGCTTGGTAGGCTATTATTGAAGTAATCAACTGAAAGTCCTTGGGGATAGCTATTGTCAATTAACTCAAAAGCTGATGTCACCATACTGCTAGGGATTTCGATAGCACTTTGGGTGAAAAACTTTTTAGTCTCATTATACGCTAAGGCGTAGTTGGTAAAGTCAGTTAAATCTTTTTTATCAATGCTTTGACTGGTCGTTTTGTAATGATAAACATTCTGGCAAACCGGTGATTTATCTGTAGGTATTTCTGACTTGTTGTTTTGTTCACATTCAAAAGATTTTGTTTTAGTGACTAGATATTTCTCATACAAAATATCATTTAAGTTAATGACATGCATGACAATAGTCGCATTTGATCTTGCGTTTTGTTTAGCAAAATTAACTAGTTGAGAGTGAGTTGTGCAAGTATTGCACTCAAGATATATTTCTTGTGAAGCAAGAGTTGAAACTGAGAACGTCATTACCCCTAGAAGTGGCAATAATTTTTTCATGTTTAACAAAGAGATCATCCTTAACAATACAATAGTAAACATGCTTGTTTACTTGACCTTCATGGTCAGTGTTTATGTGTTTTAACGTTCATTAAACAGCTTACTCGCCGAGGTTTTGTAAGCTGTTTTGTTGTGATTGTACAATGGCGACTTAAGTTATTTGGCCTTTTCTTCGTACATTAAATAGTGACTTTGCTCCATACCTAAAGCCTCATAGGTTTTTTGCGCCGGTTTATTTTCTTGTTCAACATACAAACGAAAACTTGCAGCGTCACCTTTTTCAGCGGCCATATCTTTTATTGCTTGATACAGTTTTGCATAAATCCCCTGACGACGGTTTTCTGGTCGAATATACACGCTTTGGATCCAGTAATACTGGCAAGCGCGCCAGTCGCTCCATTCAAATGTCACCATTAATGAGCCGACAATAACGTCATCAATTTCAGCCACTAAATAGAAACCACGTTCAGGATTGGCGAGTAATCCGTTTACGCCACGGGTAAGTGTTGCATTGTCTAATTGCAGGTTTTCAGTTTCCATTGCCATCGCCTGGTTAAAATTAACCAGTGCGGTAAGGTCTGCTAATTGGCCTTTTCTTATTTTCATTTTTTCTCTCAATTTGGCGGTTGATTACGGTCAATTTAATTTAGGGTCCATTAGCATCCTACTATAAATGACCTATCCACTTATAGTCATGGCGTTAATAACCCGTGGTGTTACCAATACAATATGTGTTTACAACATATATTGTATTTTGCAAGTTAGCTCAGCGGTTAATCGGTATTTGTAACAACCTGTGATGGGTAAAGCGATCAAACTCGAATAATCTAATTCATATCAAGGCTTATTCGCCATTAATGTAAAACAAATAAGCCATCGAATTGACAGTTGAAAAGTGGCATTTAAACTTGCACTGCTCAGTCATATCTTATTGCACCATGATATAACCCTCACATTCAAACACGCAGTGCTGATTTACCTTGAATTGAGTAAACACTTATTTACGACACTCCACTAATGGATAATTGAAATTAGCCCGCCAATCCAGTAATGTGACGCCACGAAAGATAGTAGACCTATGTCACAAATTGTTTAAATAGATGGAGATGATTATGAAAGTTGCCGTACTTGGTGCTGCTGGTGGTATTGGCCAGGCCTTAGCTTTATTGTTAAAAACTCAACTGCCTGCTGGCTCAAAGTTGTCTCTATATGACATCGCTCCTGTTACTCCTGGTGTTGCGGTTGACTTAAGTCACATCCCAACAGATGTAGAAGTAAAAGGTTTTGCTGGTCAAGATCCAACGGATGCATTAGTTGATGCTGACGTCGTATTAATGTCTGCTGGTGTTGCGCGTAAGCCTGGTATGGATCGTTCAGATCTATTCAACATCAACGCAGGTATCGTGCGTAACCTAATGGAAAAAGTGGCAGTAACTTGTCCTAAAGCATTAGTGGGTATTATTACTAACCCAGTTAACACGACTGTAGCGATTGCTGCTGAAGTATTAAAAAATGCCGGTGTTTACGACAAAAACCGTTTATTCGGTATCACTACACTTGACGTTATCCGTAGCGAAACCTTTATTGCTGAACTTAAAGGCTTAAACGTTGCTGATGTTAAAGTTAACGTGATCGGCGGCCACAGCGGTGTGACTATTCTTCCACTACTTTCTCAAATTGAAGGCGTGACTTTCACTGATGAAGAAGTTGCAGCAATGACTACTCGCATTCAAAACGCAGGTACTGAAGTTGTTGAAGCTAAAGCCGGTGGCGGTAGCGCAACATTATCAATGGGCCAAGCAGCATGTCGCTTTGGTTTATCATTAGTACGTGGTCTTCAAGGCGAAGCGAACGTTGTTGAATGTGCCTATGTTGATGGTGGCAGCGAACACGCTGAGTTCTTCGCTCAACCTATCCTTTTAGGTAAAAACGGCGTAGAAAAAGTGCTTCCTTACGGTGATGTAAGTGCATTTGAAGCTAACGCACGTGATTCAATGTTAGATACATTAAAAGCTGACATTAAACTAGGTGTTGAATTCGTTAAGTAATTCAACTCTCTAATAAAAAACGCGAAGCTATGCTTCGCATTTTTTTATGGCTGTAATTTATATCTCTATAACCAACCCTGCATTACCATTGAATGTCATTGCCAGCCCAATCAATAAAACTGGCTTGGCCGTCTAGGGTAATATTTGACTGTATGTTGTAAAGCTGCTGCGCCACAAACTCAGGAGTAAATAATTTACCTTCGGCCACATTGTGCTGAAAAGGTTTTGATAATGGTGTGTCTGTGGTGCCAGGATGAAAGGCTATCAATTTGACGTGCTTGAGCCGCCTAGCAAACTCGACGGCAGTGGTTTTTATCAACATGTTTAATGCCGCTTTACTGGTGCGATAGCTATACCAACCGCCAAGGCGGTTATCACTTATGCTGCCGACTCTGGCGCTTAAAATACTGATCACAACTCGACTTCGCTGCTTTGATAACAGCTTTACCAAACCTTGCAGCCAAAGAAGGGGCGTGATGGTATTCATCTGTATTAAAGCGAGTAAATTGACTTCATTGATATCCTCTATCTTTTTTTCAGGTTGTATCGCCCCCTGATGCAGTACCCCATTACAGATTAATATTCTGCTAACACTGCCGTTGCTTGCGGTAATTTGAGGAATGATCTGTTGATTCATCAGTTGCTCAATATCCTGCTGTAAATTACTGCATTGGTAATGTTGCCATGATGACTGCTGTTGATCTTGTGTGATTAGACTGTGTATATCGGCACTGTGTAGATAGTCATCTCGGCTAATGGTGATCAAATTAATCGGCTGCGGGTGATTATCGGCTTGGTTTTGCTTAAGACATTGAGTAGCAAAGGCATGGCCAATAGCCGAATTTGCACCAATAATAATCACAAATTCAGCAGTGCTATTAGCAACAGTACTTTCAGCAGCAGTACTTTCAGTAACAGTGCTAACAGCAGCAGTATTGTTAGCAACAGTATTAGAGGAGTTGTTAGGGTTAGCGTTATTATGCACTGATCATATCCACCGTTAAATTGAAGGTTTTCTAAGGCCTTTGAGGTTAATTATCAGCACTGATTGCTGTAAATCTGATGACTTCAAATCTGATGACTTCAAATCTGATGACTTCAAATCTGATTACTTTAAATTGTTCTTAGGTAAGCCACATTGACCATTATTACACCGCTGCTTACCGGTAAGCAGGTACGAGATTTTGTAGCGATTTTTAGCAAAAAACAGATACGCTTGGTCCGCGACCGGTTTAATAAAAGGTTTTCTAAGCCACTGAACCCAAAAGTGCTTACCGGTAATTCCCCATGCCTTTGCCGTAACATCTAGCCCCAGCAGCAGTTGTCCGTCTTTAGTTAAGCCGTGCAGTATAATGTTAGCTTTTTCGATATCAATTTGTGGAAAACGCTCATGTAAATCAGCACTGTATAAGTCCTCTAAATGAATCTCGTCGTGCTTATCATGCCGTTTAAGTTGACGCATTTCATTGGCACACAGTGGGCAGGTGCTGTCGTAAAATATGGTCAATTCCATGGTGTTTTCCTTATGTCATTACAATCAATCGAACCTGGGTATCAAGGTTAATCATTGCCATTATCTTGTAGAATGGCGGTCTAAAAACGATGTTAACGTTACAGTAGCGCGTAGATGAAGAATTATACGATTAAATAAGCTAATTAGATCCTCATTGTTTTTAAATTGACTTAATGTCCCACTTAGTTAAATGTTAACATTAATTAATATTATGTTTTGAAGGACCAAGCACAATGAATGTTCGTCAGATGTTCTGTTCGTTCTCCTCCTCGATCATGCTGATTAGCTTGATGGTTGCTCCGCCTAGCATTGCTAGTGATAGTAATGAGATTGCAGTTGATGCTAATGCTAATGCTCAACCCTTTGCCCGCCCCGTTAAAGTCATACAGCTTGATATTGGCAAAGGCTTTCGTGAGCGGTTATTACCCGGTGAGGTCCGCGCGGCAGATAAAGCCTCGTTGTCATTTAGAGTCGCAGGACAAATAGCCGATATTTATGTGCGCCCGGGCGATCATGTTAAAGCGGGTGACTTACTGGCCAAGCTAGACAGTGATTTATACCAACAACAGTACGAAGTGGCTAAAGCGCAATACGAACTGGCCAAAGTGCTATTTGAACGTTCCAGTAGTTTAGTGGAACAAGGTGTGGTGTCCCGTAACGATTTTGACCAATCTAAAAGTGATTTCACCATTGCCAGAGCAGCGCTTGATAAAGCCGAAACTGATCTGGCTTATACCCAACTAAAAGCGCCCTATGATGGCATGATTTCAAAGCGTGATCGCAAACAGTTTGAATTTGTGCAAGCACAAGAATCGATTATGGGCATTCGCACTGAATCATTTATCGACATTAGTTTTCAATTGCCCGAGCAATTTATTGGCGCAATTCAAGCTAATCGAGTCAATGAAGGCCCAGTAGAAAATATCGATGTTAAATTTGACAGCCGTGATGCCTGGTATAAAGCCAGACTGAAAGAGCTCAGTACCGTAGCGGATACTAGTACTGGCAGTTATACCATTATTCTCACCTTGAAAATGCCAACCGAATTAAATGTATTACCCGGAATGGCTGCATCAGTCAGGGTTAAGCTGCCTTACCGAGGTGCTAGCAGTAATCCTGTTATTGCCGCGGGCGCGAGAGTTGAAGAAAATGGTCAAACCTATGTTTTTCGTTGGTTACCTGAACAACTAAAAGTCGAAAAAGTAGCGGTGACATTAAATGATAATCAACTTGAATCAGGATTAGAGGACGGTGACTGGTTAGTGGTCGCGGGCGCTAGTGAGTTAACCGACGGTGAAAGTACGGTTCGCTGGGTCAAGGAAAGAGGGCTGTAATATGAAGATTAACAACACCACTAATATTGTCATTAGCGCTTTGGTCTCATTGGTCTTTATGGTCGGTTGTAGCAAACCGCTTGAGATGGCACATAAACCTACCCTAGTAGATGTATATACTTTACCCAGTATTGAAAATCAGGTGATGCGAGAGTTTAACGGCGTGTCACGGGCGCAAGACCTGACTAAATTATCATTTCGAGTTGAAGGGCGCATAGCAAGATTACCGGTTTCCAAAGGCCAGACGATTAAGCAAGGTGATTTACTCGCCGTGCTTGAAAAGCGTGATTATGAAATTGTGCTTAATGATCGCCAGGCTCGTATGGAGGTGACCTTTAAACAAGCCCAGCGTGGTAAACAGTTAGTCAATAAAAAACTGATGGCACAATCAGAATATGACCAAATGAACGCGCAATATTTAGTTGCAAAAGCACAGGCAAAACAGGCAGAACTTAGCCTGCAATATACTGAATTACGCGCGCCTTTTGATGGCATGGTCAGCGATGTTTTTTTACAGTCATTTGAAAACATTCAACCGGGTATATCGGTATTAAGTGTACAAAAAACCGAACAAATTGAAGTCGATGTGCAAATCCCCGATATGTTGATAGCCGTCTCTCGACGGGCAACAGATGAGAGTGCCTTCGAAGTCAGTTTTGAAGCATTTGAAGGGGTGGTATTTCAAGGTCGATTACTTGAAATTAATACTGAAAAAGATCCTACTACATCAACCTATATTGCCACTATTGCAGTAGATTTAGACGATCAATATAAAGTGTTGGAAGGAATGCCAGCCAAAGTTAAAGTCAATTTAAGTAATATGACTTACACCTACAGCCGCCAATTTTTATTACCCATAAAAGCGGTTGTAATGAAAGATGGTGACCAACTCGCTCATCAGGAAAGTGGTGTGTGGGTTTATCAGGCCAACACTAAAACCGTCCAGTATCAGCCAGTCAAACTGGGGGTTATTGTGGGTGATAACATTGAAGTGGTCAGTGGACTTAAAGATGGTCAAACTATTATTACCACAGGGGCTTCTCGTATGATTGAAGGCCAACAAGTTCAATTAATTCAAGGGTAATAACTAGATGAATATTGCAGGATATTTCGTAAAAAATACCGTGATCAGTTGGATGTTTATCCTTATTTTACTTATCGGTGGATTAATGGCCTTCACTGGATTAGGCCAGCTAGAAGATCCGCCATTTACCATTAAAGATGCCGTGGTAGTCACCTTATACCCAGGTGCAACCTCAACTGAAGTCGAAGAAGAAGTCACTTATTTGGTCGAAAAAGCCATTCAAGAACTGCCTTACATTGATAAAATTCGCTCACTCAGTACCTCAGGTATGTCGCAAATTACCGTCACCATGAGAAACAATTATGGCCCAGATGAATTGCCCCAAATTTGGGATGAGCTGCGTCGTAAAGTGAATGATATGGCATCAAGTTTACCGCCTGGGGCGCATGCGCCAATGGTTAACGATGACTTTGGTGATGTATACGGCATCATGCTGATGGTCAGCGGTGCAGATTACAGTTATCGAGATTTATTAGACTATGTTGATTATGTTAAGCGTGAATTAGAACTCATACCCGGCGTGGGTAAGGTGTCGCTTGCGGGCAAACAGCAAGAGCAAGTTTTTGTTGAAATGTCGCTGAACAAAGCGGCCAGTTCTAATATTGACCCACAGCTTATTTCAAACCTACTTAACTCACAAAATATGGTGTCTGATGCCGGTAACATTCGTGTTTCGGGTGATAACCTTAAAATCAGAACCAGTGGCGGCTTTAGTTCCGTTGAAGAGCTAGAAGAGCTGATTATTCCCGGTACTCAAGGTAATAAACTGATTTACCTTAAAGATGTGGCGACCGTCAGCCGTGGCTTTCAAAATATTCCCACAAACCTATTAAGCTTTAACCAAAATAGTGCCATCAACATAGGTATTTCATTTTCATCTGGGGTCAATGTTGTTGAAGTGGGTAAGCTAGTCGATGCTAAATTAGCCTCAATTGAAAGCGCCAGACCCGCAGGTATGCACATTGAAACCATGTATAACCAGCCTAACGAGGTGGATGTTTCGGTTAGCAGTTTTGTGTGGAACCTGATTGCCGCAGTCGTCATTGTTATTGGTGTGCTACTGGTCTTTATGGGGGTTAAAAGCGGTATTTTAATCGGTCTTATTCTATTTTTAACCTGCCTTGGCACCTTTATGTTAATGCTGCAGGCAGAAATTGAATTGCAGCGTATTTCACTTGGCGCATTGATCATTGCCTTAGGCATGCTGGTGGACAACGCCATTGTGGTGGTCGAAGGTATTTTAATTGGTCGCCAACGAGGCCAAACTACACTCGAAGCTGGCCAAGCCATTGTTAAGCAAACTATGTGGCCATTATTAGGCGCTACCGTTATCGCGATTATCGCGTTTGCGCCCATTGGCTTATCCCCTGATGCTACCGGTGAATTTGCTGGGTCATTGTTTTGGGTATTGCTGTTTTCACTGTTTTTATCCTGGATTACCGCCATTACGATTACACCATTTTTTGCACAGATATTTTTTGGCAAAGAGGGTGAAAAAGTGCCTGAAGGTGAGTTAGCCGATCCCTATGGCGGCGCATTTTTTGTGTTTTATAAAAAAATACTCAATATTTGTATGCGATTTCGCTGGTTCAGCACCTTTGCGGTACTGGTGATGTTCGTTATTTCTATTGCTGGTTTTGCCTATGTTAAGCAATCCTTCTTCCCGCCTTCAACAACGCCGATATTTTTAGTGGATGTGTGGATGCCAGAAGGCGCAGATATTCGCGAAACAGAAGCGGTTATTAAACAAATGGAAGCCAAAGTCGCCGTTATTGAAAATGTTGAGTATGTTGCTTCAACCATAGGTAAAGGTTTTCCGCGTTTCTTATTAACCTATTCGCCGGAAAAAAACTTTGCCTCATACGGTCAAATAGCGGTTCGTGCCAGTAGTTTTGATACTTTACAACCGGTAATGGTTGAGTTTAGACGTCAAGCAGAGCAATTTTTCCCACAAACCCAGCTTAAGTTCAAACGCTTAGAAATCGGCCCTTCGACAGATGCCAAAATTGAAGCCAGATTAAGCGGCCCAGACCCAGATGTACTGCGTCAACTTGCGGCACAGGTTATGACCATTTTTAACGACACCCCAGGTACGGTCAACGTACGCCATGATTGGCGTGACCGGGTCAAATACATTGAACCGCGCTTTAATGAAACCCAGGCCCGCCGCTTAGGTATTGTTAAAAGTGAAGTGGATAGATCGATTAAGTTCGCCTTTACTGGGGTAGATATAGGGGTTTACCGTGAAGGCACCACCTTATTACCTATTATTGGTCGTTTACCTAATGATGAACGTGTCGATATTGAGTCAATGGAAAGTATCCGTATCTGGAGTCCGGTGATTAACGGTTTTGTGCCACTTCAGCAGGTTGTAGATGGCTTTGACGTTAAATTTGAAGACCCAATTATTCAACGTCGTGACCGTAAACGCACTTTAACCGTGTTTGCCGATGCTGATTTTGAATACGATATTTTGCCAGCGGCACTGTTTAATCAAGTTAGGCCTAAAATTGAAGCGCTTGAGTTACCAGTAGGCTATGAATTGCAATGGGGCGGCGAGTTTGAATCATCAAGTGATGCGCAAGCTTCACTGTTTTCAACCTTGCCTATTGGATTCTTGTTGATGTTTTTAATCACGGTTTTCTTATTTAACTCAGTGCGTAAGCCACTGGTTATTTGGTGTTGTGTTCCGTTAGCGATTATAGGTATCACTTCAGGGTTATTGATTTTAGACAAGCCCTTCAGCTTTATGGCGCTACTTGGTATGTTGAGTTTATCGGGTATGTTACTGAAAAACGGCATTGTGTTGCTTGATCAAATCAACACCGAAATTAATGAAGGCAAAGAGATATTTCAAGCGGTATTTGAGTCTACGGTTAGCCGTGTGCGTCCTGTGTGTATGGCAGCGGTAACCACTATTCTTGGGGTGTTGCCGTTAATCACAGATGCATTTTTTGAATCATTAGCTGCGGTAGTCATGTTTGGGTTAGGTGTTGCCACCATCTTAACGTTAATTATTGTACCTGTGTTTTACATCATATTCTTTAATGTGAAATATCGAGATTATAAGACCTTCTAGTCAAGATTGTTAACCGCTAAAGCCCTGCTCATCGAGTAGGGCTTTTTTATTACCGCTATGTGAACCGTTCAACAAAACGTCCCGTATAAAGTTGCATATGTATTTAATGTGAGCCTTAACGATGTCTTCAAAAATAGGCGCTTATAGCCAAGCTGTTATTAATGTCACCAACCTTCGTTTACGCACTTTTATCGGCTTTAACCAGGATGAAAGAGAAAAGCAGCAAGATGTGGTGATCAATATTGAAATACATTACCCAGCAGACAAGTCATTTCAAACCGACAATGTGGCAGATGCGCTCAACTATAAAATTATCACTAAAAAAGTGATCCAGCATGTAGAGGAAGGACGATTCTTACTACTTGAAAAGCTGGTTGCCGATGTCGTGGACATATGTAGCGAACATCCATCAGTGACTTTAGCTAAAGTGACCATCGACAAGCCCCATGCATTGCGCTTTGCCGATTCTGTGTCGCTATCTTTAGAACACCGCCGTTAACCTTATTTAAGAGGCCAATTTTATGTCAGCAAATAGCATTATGTCAGTAAACAACGGCATTATTTCAGACGCCGCCAAAAAAGTGCAGTCAGCATTAGTTGCGCACGGATTAGAAACGCCATTATTACCTACAGAGCTCACCGCACAGCAAAAATATGAGCGCATTAAAGGGTTAATGACCGAAGTTGTGGCAACGCTAGGGTTAGACTTAACCGACGACAGTCTAGCTGAAACACCGCACCGTATTGCCAAAATGTACGTTAATGAGATTTTCTCTGGTTTAGACTATGCCAATTTTCCAAAAATCAGCCAAATTGAAAATAAAATGGGCGTGGAAGAGATGGTTAAAGTCAGCGATATCAGCGTGGTCAGCACCTGTGAGCATCACTTTATTACCATAGATGGTATAGCGAAAGTGGCTTATATCCCTAAAGGCAAAATTATTGGGTTATCAAAAATAAATCGTATTGTGCGATTTTTTGCCCAGCGCCCTCAAGTGCAAGAGCGCTTAACACAGCAGGTATTAGTGGCACTGCAAACATTACTAGAAACCGAAGATGTAGCGGTAACCATTAAAGCAACCCATTATTGTGTTAAGTCTCGCGGCATAATGGACACCACATCAAGCACGCAAACCACCGCCTTAGGTGGCAGCTTTAAGGCTAACGCCTCTACTCGCGCAGAGTTTTTAGCCGCTTAATCAAGTCTAGCCAGTCTCTGTCGTTCATCATGAAGTTAAATTAAGGCATTGTTAACTGACAATGCCTTTGCTACTGGGTAGAATAAGCGCAAATGGTTCTTTAATAGAGTTTTTGCATGCACGTACATATTCTTGGCATTTGTGGCACCTTTATGGGTGGTTTAGCGTTATTAGCACGTGCAATGGGCCATAAGGTCACAGGCAGCGATGCTAATGTTTATCCGCCAATGAGCACGCAACTTGAGCAACAGGGCATAGAGCTGATTCAAGGTTTTGACCCAAGCCAATTGGGCGAAGAAGGCATTAATCAGCCCGACATTGTGGTGATTGGTAATGCGATGAGTCGAGGCAATTCTTGCGTTGAAGCGGTATTAAACCGCGGGATAAAATATACCTCTGGGCCACAATTTTTGTCAGAACATATTTTGCCTAATCGTTGGGTATTGGCTGTGTCTGGCACTCACGGAAAAACGTCAACTGCCAGCATGT
The DNA here is from genome assembly GCF_051164935.1 of Shewanella sp. HL-SH2. Lineage (NCBI taxonomy): Bacteria > Pseudomonadati > Pseudomonadota > Gammaproteobacteria > Alteromonadales > Shewanellaceae > Shewanella > Shewanella sp. HL-SH2. Next base: position 4,036,468 of record NZ_CP195035.1, on the reverse strand, counting down.
TGGCGTGGGTATTAGAGTATTGCGGCTACCAACCGGGCTTTTTAATTGGTGGCGTACCGCAAAACTTTGGTGTGTCAGCGCGGTTAGGTGATTCGGCTTTTTTTGTGGTCGAAGCAGACGAATACGACAGTGCTTTTTTCGATAAACGCTCTAAGTTTGTCCATTACAAACCCCGTACATTGGTGATCAATAATTTAGAATTTGATCATGCTGACATTTTCGCTGACTTAGCCGCTATTCAACGCCAATTTAATCATGTTATTCGCACCGTACCGGGTGAAGGTAAAGTGATTTGGCCTAAGGATGTGATTGCGGTTAAACAGGTTATGGACATGGGCTGCTGGAGCGAGCAAGAAACCTTTAGTGCAACTGACAGCGATGGTTGGCAAGGTCAGTGTATTGCCGCCGACGGCCACGAGTTTGAAGTGATGTTTAAAGGTGAGTCTCAAGGCGTTTTAAATTGGGGCTTAATCGGTCAGCACAATATTGAAAATGCAATAATGGCCATTGCCGCAGCGCGACACGTGGGCGTTACTCCCAAGCATGCTATTGACGCTTTAGCGCAATTTAGCCCACCAAAGCGTCGAATGGAATTATTAGCAGCACCCAATAATATTGCGGTTTATGATGATTTTGCCCATCACCCAACAGCGATTGAAACCACCCTAAAAGGACTTCGCGCCAAAGTGGGCACAGGTGATAACGCCAATGGCAAAATTATTGTCGTGCTTGAGCCTCGCTCTAACACCATGAAAAGTGGCGTGCATAAAGATACTCTCGCCAATTCGATGGCGCTGGCCGATGAAGCATGGTTGTATCAAGCCAGTAATGTCGGTTGGGACATTGCCGATAATATGCGCTCAGCTGCTATTCCGGTAACCGTCAGTGATGATATTAGCCAAATTGTGGCACAAGTCAGTCAAGCGGCTAATCCAGGTGACACGGTAGTGATAATGAGCAACGGTGGTTTTAATGGTATTCACCAACAAATCATTAATGCGCTACTGAAGAAATAGTCAGTTATTTAATTAATCATGCTGCTCGCTTCATAAAGGATTAAAGATGGCTTACGCCAAAAAAGATAAATCAATTAGCCTAGCGTGGACCGGGGCCTCGGGTGCACCTTATGGCATCAAATTACTACAATGTTTATTGGTTGCCGATTATCAGGTTTTTTTAATGATATCGAGCGCCGCCAGAGTGGTACTTGCCACCGAACACGGCTTGCAATTAAGTGCTAATCCCGACAAAGCCCGCGAGCAACTACTCAGCTATTTTGCTCAGCAGCAAGCACCTTTAGCCGGTGAGTTAATTGTACTTGGCAAAGAAGAATGGTTTTCGCCGCCAGCGTCCGGCAGTGCTGCACCTAAGCAAATGGTGATTTGCCCTTGTTCAACAGGCACATTAGCCGCAGTTGCTAGTGGCATGAGTAATAATTTATTAGAACGTGCAGCCGACGTGGTGATTAAAGAGCGCGGCCAGTTAATACTGGTGCCAAGAGAAACGCCCTTTAGTGCCATACACTTAGAGCATATGCTAAGCCTGACTCGCAATGGTGCCACCATAATGCCAGCCGCACCGGGTTTTTATCATAATCCCAAATCGGTGGAAGATCTGGTAGACTTCATGGTTTCCCGAATTCTAGATCATTTGGGTATTGCACACGAACTGACAAATCGCTGGGGTTATGGCGTCGACGCCCCCCAAGATATTGATAATTGAGAACTGTATGAAACACACCATAGAACCTATGATTTCAACCGAAGAAATCAATAAAACTTTAGATCAACTTGCCGAGCGTATTAACGCCCACTATGCCAACAGCGAACGTTTACTCATGGTTGGCTTATTGAAAGGCTCAGTGGTTTTTATGGCAGACCTATGTCGCCGTATTAAAGGTCATGTTGAAATCGACTTTATGTCGGTATCAAGTTATGGCAACTCAACAACTAGTTCTCGCGATGTAAAAATATTAAAAGATGTTCAATCAGATATTGCTGGTCGTGACGTATTGATTGTTGAAGACTTAATTGACTCGGGCAACACCTTAAATAAGGTGCGTGAAATTTTATTGCTGCGTAATCCAAAAAGTCTGGCCTTATGCACCTTATTAGATAAGCCAGAACGCCGTGAAGTGGATGTGCCCGTTGATTTTATTGGCATGACAATTCCCGACGAGTTTATTGTGGGCTACGGCATTGATTATGCCGAGCAATATCGAAATCTGCCTTACATAGCTAAAGTCGTGCCTTTATAACGACAGCAGTATTACAAATTACTCCCACAATTGTGGGAGTTTTTTTCGATAAAATAAGGAATTTAGCATGACAGAACACACCGATGCCCTGGTGATAGAAAACCTACAAAAAACCTATAAAGGGGGAGTTGAAGCCGTTAAGTCACTCAGTTTAACGGTTAAACAAGGTGACTTTTTTGCATTGCTAGGCCCTAACGGAGCAGGTAAGTCGACCACTATTGGCATTATTAGCTCGTTAGTGCAAAAAACCGCAGGCAGCGTCAAAGTGTTTGGCTTTGATATTGACCAACAACTTGAACGCGCCAAATTGTGTATTGGCTTAGTGCCTCAGGAATTTAACTTTAATCAGTTTGAAACCGTACTGCAAATCGTGGTTAACCAGGCTGGTTACTACGGCGTGACACGCAACATTGCGTTGGTTCGTGCTGAAAAATACCTGTCACAACTGGATTTATGGCACAAGCGTAATGCGCAGGCACGTGAACTGTCCGGTGGCATGAAACGTCGCCTAATGATTGCTCGCGCATTAATGCATGAACCTAAACTGCTTATTTTAGATGAGCCCACAGCCGGAGTAGATATTGAACTGCGCCGTTCAATGTGGGATTTTTTAAAGCAGATTAATGCCCAGGGCGTGACCATTATTCTCACCACCCATTATCTTGAAGAAGCTGAAATGCTGTGCCGTAATATTGGTATTATCGACACCGGGCGTTTAGTAGAATGCACTAGCATGAAGTCATTGCTTAGTAAGTTAAATGTTGAAACCTTTATCTTAGATTTGACTCAAAATCTCAGCGCCGCACCTAAGCTGGAAAACATGTCATGTCGCTTGATAGACCCACACACACTAGAAGTTGATGTGGCTAAAAACCAAAGTATGAATAGCCTATTTACCCAGCTAACCACTGCCAACATAGAAGTGCTATCAATGCGCAATAAAGCTAACCGCCTAGAAGAGCTATTTGTCGAGCTCGTTGAAAAAGCCAAGGGGGCGAAATAATGAACGCACTGTATTTAGTCGCCTTTAGAAGTATTTTAAAGAAAGAAATTAATCGCTTCACCCGTATCTGGGTGCAAACCTTAGTGCCGCCAGCTATCACTATGACCTTATACTTTCTCATTTTTGGTAACTTAGTCGGTAGTCGTATTGGTGAAATGGGTGGCGTAAGCTACATGGAATTTATCGCCCCAGGGTTAATTATGATGTCAGTTATTACTAACTCATATTCTAATGTGGCCTCATCATTTTATAGTGCTAAATTTCAAGGCAATATAGAAGAAATCATGGTGGCGCCCGTGCCGCATTATGTGATGATAGCCGGCTATGTCGGCGGCGGCGTTGCCCGTGGCTTATGTGTCGGCCTTATTGTGACTGTAGTGGCTATGCTGTTTGTTAACATCAGCTTACACCACGTTGGCTTGGTAATATTAACGGTGTTTTTAACCTCAGTGCTATTTTCACTCGGCGGATTAATTAATGCAGTATTTGCCAAAAGTTTTGACGATATCAGCATCATTCCAACGTTTGTATTAACCCCATTAACTTACCTTGGCGGAGTATTTTACTCGTTGTCATTATTGCCTGAGTTTTGGCAAGGTGTGTCAGGGTTAAACCCTGTGGTGTATATGATTAACGTATTCCGCTATGGCTTTTTAGGCTTTGCCGATATCAGCGTGCCGTTATCGGTGGCTATTATGGTCGGCTTTTGTGTCGCCTTATGGACCTTGGCTTACTACCTCATATCGCGTGGCATTGGTTTGCGTAGCTAGAAGCTAATAGCTTATAAGCATAAACGTAATTTTAAAGGGCTCACAAGAGTCCTTTTTTGTGGGCGTAATTTACATGGTTCACTTTGTTGGCGATCACAAAGGCTGGTCATCTAATGCCGTTAACTATAATCCATTGGGCTTTGCACCCCAGTTTGGTGCAAACCTGCTACATGGGTATATATTTGGGTCGTTTTGACATCATTATGGCCCAATAACTCCTGTATTGTTCTGATGTCGTGCCCACGTTTAAGTAAGTTGGTCGCAAAAGAATGCCGGAAAGTATGAGCGGTAATCCGTTTAGTGATGTTGGTTTCATGTACTGCTTTACGTAATGCTTTTCTAAAGGTTGTAGGGTCAATATGGTGCCTGCATATATAGCCATTAATAGGATGTGAGACACAGTGAATGGAGGGAAAAAGATATTGCCAATGCAATTGCTTGGCACTTGCACCAAATTTTTTAAGTAAGCTTGAGGGTAAAGAAGCCATTCCTAGTCCCTGAGATAAGTCATGATCATGAGTCTCACGCACATTCAGCATCTGCTCATGTATAGGGTCAATGGTCATTTTGGGTAAAATACACACTCTATCTTTTTTGCCTTTACCTCTAAAAATAAACAGGGTGCGATTTTCAAAATCGATATCTTTAACTCTGACGCTTAAGGCTTCACTTAACCTTAAACCCGCACCATATAATAAACTGCCTATTAGCTGATATTTTCCTTGTAAATGGTTGATGACTTGTTTGGCTTCTGCATCATTTAATACCTGAGGAATGCGTGTTGGTGCTTTAGCATAAGGAAACTGCAAATTGTCTGTATTGATGGCTAACACATGTTTAAAGGCAAAAACCAGCGCGCAAAGCGCCTGCTGTTGCGTACTGCTAGACACTCGCCGTTCGTTTGCTAGAAAACATAAAAACTGTTCAATGTGCGTAGGTAAAATATGCTTTGCAGCAGTAAACTTAAAATATCTTATAAAATAACGGTTCCAATAAAGGTATGACTTTTCAGTTTGGTAGCTGTAATGCCTTACTCTAATTTGTTGTCTAATAGCTTCTAAATATCCAGTTCCTGCCATCATTTCCCCCTTTATGTTACCTGTACTGTATTTATATACAGTTATAATGGGTTTTGACGGAATAACAATAATAAGTGAACAAAAAGCAGTCTAAAGGACTATGTCGAGAAAAATAGGGCTGCTCTAATATATTGATCTTGCTTGGTTTATTTTTTTACATTTGGCGCAGACACTTTTAACGCGCAATTTTAGTTTTATATTTGAGTGTAAGAGTCATTAAATTGCTTTACTTCAAAGACATAGGAAATGTAGGATGATATTAATCAATAACTTAAACGGGCGGCTTTATCGGTCGAGCCGTTCAATAAGCTGTTATGCGTATAGAGAGTATCAATGCAACTTGAGCTGTTATCTGAACATCATTTGAAGCAATTGTTTGATTTTGAACTAGAAAATAGATCATGGTTTGAATCATTAATTGAGCCTCGGGATAATGATTTTTATTCTGAGCAAGGTGTTGAACAACATATTAATGCAGAACTTGATAAAGTACGTTCTGGTTCTGCGTTTTGTGGTTTACTTATTAAAGATAATGAAATTGTCGCAAGAGCCAATTTAAGAGATATTAGCTCTAATAAAGCTTATGTAGGTTATAGGGTTTCAAAACGTTTTATATCCCAAGGCTATGCAAGCTTTTGTCTAGCTTCGCTAGTTGAAATTGCACAAAGAGAATTTAGTGTTCAATCTCTGGAAGCTAGAGTATTAGAAAACAATCCTGCTTCAAAGCATGTGTTGTTAAAGCAAGGCTTTGAAATTATTGGCGATGCACCTGATTTTATTAGTTTAAATAATAAGCCATTATCTTGTACTACGTTTAGGTTAAAATACGCATAACAAGCACTTCAAACGGAACAAAAACAGTTGGTTAGGTTCCGCTTCGCTTCACATTTTAACCAACAATTTTTGTCCGCTTAAGTGGGCGTTAGTGAGCAAGGAGTGTTCAGGTGCCAACTGGAGTAAAAGTATTTGGTCTGGGAAATTTTGTTTATGGGCTATTATTGTTTGTCCCTTCATTGTTTCAAGGCTTTTCATTTTCTTTATTGATTGGTGGCTGGTTAGTTTTAACAGGTATTGGGTTACTATTGCGTAAAAACTGGAGCAGAATTCTATTTATTTACGGTTGGGTTTTGCCTATTGGTATCATACTTTATGAAGCACCCGCATTTTTACTGCTGATTCTACAATTACTGATTCCTGCAATATATTTTATTTTAGGTGCGGTTTATCTTAACGGTGAAGAAGCCAAAGCGTATTTTGTAAAAGCTCACTAACAAGGCAAGTCAAAGCGACCGCTAAAGCGGCGCTTGCTTGCGGCGTTAGGCATTACATGAATTATTCAGAGTTTTTAATAAATATTGAGGAAGTTGGATATTCACGCCAAGGGAAATCATGTGCCTTTTGTAATATAGGCGAATGGACTATTGGATTTATTGGGTTAAGTGGTAAGTTTCAAAGTAATGGCTCTAAAGCTTACGTAGTTTGTGCAAGACCTACTGAGTTTGAGTTTATGACTTCACCAAATAAACAGTTTTCAACTGAACCTATGGAATATCCTTTGAAGTTAACTTTAGAAAGTTTTACTGAAAAGTTAGAATACGAGTCAAACTTATTGAGGTTTGACTACGATAGAATTGGAACTGAGTCAGATTGGTCTGACTTATTTAAGCTTATAGCAAATGATTTACCAATAGCTTTAGAGAAGTTAAAGGTTACTGGTTTAATTACTCAAATAACAAAGAGTTCCGAGCTAGGTTATATTGAAAAAGTTTGGCTCGGTCTAAAAAATGCCTAACAAGTCGTTTAAACGGAATAAAAACAGTTGGTTATCGCTTCGCGATTTCAACCAATCATTTTTATCCGCTTAACGAGGCGTTGAGGCTGTAGAATTTCTCCCCAAGAGCCGTTTTTAACGTCTATTTACAAATAAAGTTAATTGGTTGTTTTTTGAACTTGTGGCGTGTCGGTGTCTGTGATCTAATAGATATTATTCACCTACAGTAAATTGCCATGGCGAACTACAAACCTGACTTATCCTGCCAAAGTAAATTCATCCCCATCAATTTTTCAGAGCAAATTCTGCCTGGTACATTTGAATATGCCCTTTGTTATATTATCGAAAATAAACTCGATTTATCGGGGTTTGATGCTTGGTATCACAATGATAAAGCGGGTGCTGCAGCGTATTCACCGGCTGTGATGTTGAAGATTATTTTACTCGGGTATGCGCATGGTTTAATTAGCAGTCGACGCATTGCTAAGGCGTGTGAAAACAATATTTTGTTCATGAGCGTGTCGGGTGATGTACAGCCACATTACACATCGATAGCGGGTTTCGTGGCTAAAATGCACGAACAAATAGAACCCTTATTTACTCAAGTGCTGCTGATTTGTGATGAGGAAGGGCTAATTGGCCGCAATATGTTTGCCATCGATGGTTGTAAGTTAAAGTCAAATGCGAGCAAAGAATGGAGTGGTACATTCGATGAACTCGGCCGTAAAAAAACGAAATTAGCGCGGGCAAGCAAACGGATTATTGAACGTCATCAAGCGCAAGATGGCCTAAGTGAAGAGTTAGTCACACAAGACTTAAAACAAAAAGAAAAGTTGGATAAAAGTGCGGACAAAATAACGGCATTCCTCGCGACACACCAAGAAAAAATAGGCAGTCAAGGCAATCCTGTAAAAAGCAATATAACCGACCCTGACAGCGCAAAGATGACCACATCCAAAGGCACCATTCAAGGTTACAATGGTATTGCGATAAACGATGATAAACATCAAATTATTTTACAAGCACAAACGTGGGGTTCGGTCGGTGAACAACAAACGCTTCAGCCCGCGGTCACGCAATTAAAACAACAACTCGAAAAGCTCAATATCGATAACCCCTCAAACGAACACACCATAAAATTCACCGCAGACAGCGGGTTCAACAGCGAAGCTAATCTGGCATTTATGGCGCAAAGTGGCTTTGATACCTACATCGCAGATAACCAATTTAGAAAACGAAACCCGTTGTTTAAAGAAAGTGAAACTTACGAAACCGAGCAAGAAAAGCGCAGATTAAAACGACGTAACGGCAAGCCAAGATTGTTTACCTGTGATGACTTTCATTATAATGAAGCAACACAAACCTGCCGATGTCCCGCAGGCAATGAGATGTGGCGAAGCGGCATCAATGTCAAAAGCTATAACCAAGAATACACCCGATTCTGTGGTTATTTAAAAGATTGCAAAATCTGTCCGCTGCAACAGCAATGCATGCGAAAACCGCCGATAAAAACGGGGCGGCAAGTGCAGTTTAAAAATGATGCCTCACGGAAAAAGCTGAGTTACACCGACAAGATGAAAGTGAAAATAGATAGCCCGATGGGGCGGCGGCAATATAGCAAACGACTGGGTTGCATTGAGCCTGTGTTTGGCAATATTACGGTCAACAAAGGGATGAATAAATTGACCTTACGCGGCCAAGTCAAAGTTAATGCCCAGTGGCAACTGTATTGCCTTGTTCACAACATAGAAAAGCTGCAACACGTGATGCACTAAGAAGGGTAAGCCCTTTTCACCTCAAAAACTCACCAAACCTGCCTTATACTCCCTCTAAAAATAACAATACATCAGCATGTTAAATAGTAATCTAAACACCACTAAATAATTGAATCAAAATAGAAACTCAGATATTGTTTGTTCATTAATCAAAATGAATTTAAAAACGAGTAATTCTACAGGCTCGTTATGAGCCTTTAGCGTGGTGTATGTAAATATGGATAGCACAAATCAAAAAGGTGAACTTATATCAGGTAGCGCCTTAAAGGATAAAGTTGCAAAAATCAAAAGGAAGCGGATTCTTTCAAAGTTAAAAATCACGTTAATTCATTTTGTATTTCTAGCTTCAATTGTGGCAATCTTACTATTTGGTAATTGGCTGTTTGCAGTGGCTGTTTTAATTATGTGGCTAGCACTATTGTTAAGCTTTTAATCGGCACATAACAAGCTAATTAATAAGGACAAAAAACAGTTGGCTGTTTTCGTTCCTCAACATTTTAGCCAACAATTTTTTGCCCATTATTAGGGCGTTGAGGCTGTAGAATTTCTCCCAAATAGACATTTTCAACGTCTTTTTACAAATAAAGTTAATTGGTTGTTTTTTGAGCTTGTAGCGTGTCGGTGTCTGTGATCTAATAGATATTATTCACCTACAGTAAATTGTTATGGCCAACTATAAGCCTGACTTATCCTGCCAAAGTAAATTCATTCCCATCAATTTTTCAGAGCAAATTCTGCCTGGTACATTTGAGTATGCCCTTTGTTATATTATCGAAAACAAACTCGACTTATCAGGGTTTGATGCTTGGTATCACAATGTAGTGGTCAAGTAAAATTGGCCACGGTTTTAGAGTCATTCCAATATAAACGTTCTGACTCATTTGGCGTTAACCCACCATTATATTGATGGGGTCTAGTTTCACTGTAATATCCAGTGATGTAATTTGTGATCGCTTTGTCTGCTTCTGTAAAATTCCCATAACCATTTACAGGTACCCATTCAGATTTCAAACTTCTAAAGAAACGCTCCATTGGTGCGTTATCCCAACAATTCCCGCGACGACTCATACTTTGCTCAATCTGAAGACGCCATAATAACTGCCTAAATTTCAAGCTAGTATAATGCGAACCCTGATCACTGTGATAAATCACATTCTCAGGTTTACCCCTTAACTCAAACGCCATATTCAAGGCTTTGCACGTCAGTTCGCTATCTGGCGATAATGACAAAGCCCATCCCACAGGTTTGCGGGAAAATAAATCTAGAACAACCGCTAAATATGCCCAACGATTACCGACCCAAACATACGTCACGTCGCCACACCACACTTGATTTGGTTGGGTAACAGCAAACTGTCGATTAAGCGTATTAGGGATAGCTACATGCTCTTGTGTTGCTTTCCTATAAGCATGCTTAGGCTGCTGACAACTGACTAACCCAAGCTTTATCATGAGATTACGAGCTCGATAACGACTAAGTTTAATCCCTTTGTTAGTCACTAATTGCGCTATCGTTCGAGCACCGGCAGAGCCATTACTAATACGATGCGCGGTCTTCACTTCACTGCATAAAATTGTAAAATCAGCATCAATATGCTCTTTTCTTTTTAGCCAATATTTATAGCTACTTCGATGCACTTTGAATGCATTACAAATTGTGAGAATAGAGTGGCTCTGCTTGAGTTGGCTGATTAGCGCAAATTGTTCATCGAGTCTGACATCAAGAGAGCGGTAGCCTTTTTTAGGATAAGATTATGCTCCTCAATACGTGCTATGTGTTTGTTCAACTCACCCATTTATCCATGGTTGATTTACCCACGTTCATCGCCTTTGCAGCTTCGATGATGCTATGGTTTTTATCTAGGACTAATTGGGCTGCTTCAAGTTTGAATTCAGGACTAAATGTTTTTCGGGTTGTCGATCTCATGTGTTCACCTAAAGTAATTTACGAGGTAATAATATCACCTCTATTTAGGTGGCCAAAATAACTATGCCACTACACTTGGCAAGTGGGCCGGACCGGAGGGCACATTTCTTCTGCTCGCTGGTGGATGCGGAAAATACGAGGTTACAATTCAAAACCTAGACGGTCCGCAAACCTTCAAAGGCCTTGCTGTGGGAGATCAAATCAGGTTTGAACGCAATGGCGTGAAAGAGCATCTGCGAGCAACAAGCGGTGTTGAAACAGGAATGAAGTGGCTTAGCGAGAAAGCTAATTGCCTGTCAGTTCGTGTCGGCGAAGGTTACTGCCGCGACTAGTGAAGGCTTCAATGCTATTAAGTATGAGCACACTCAATATTCAACGATAAATAACATGTCCATATATGGCATTTTTATTCTAACTTTTTACTCTTTCTCTTTTTGCTCGCAGCATTTTTTATTTACTCAGCTTTATCTTTATGAATACTATGTATCATCACCATCTGTACGGAGATTAACAGAGCAAATTTGATACATTTGGGCTACGATATGAAAGTTAAGGTTCTTCTCGTCATAAATGTATGATCATGGTCTTATATTGTTAAATGAGCAGTATTAATTTAATCGGTAGTAAGTAAGATGATGCTGTAAGTCTTTTATACCCTCTATAAGCACAATAAACTGCTAAAGTTAAACACTTAGACAAACGAACTTAAGAGATAAAAATGAGTCTATCAAGTATTAGAAAACTACTCATAACATCAATATTCATGATTCTCTCTAGTGCTGTATGCGCTGAGAATATTAATATTTATACTTGGGAAGATTATTTTTCTGATGATGTTATCGCTGAATTTGAACAAAAAACGGGTCATAAAGTGACCTTGACTTATTATGACAGCGAATCAGACAGAGATGCATTGCTACTCAGTGAGAAAGCGAAAAATTTTAATGTTGTGTTGATTGATAGTTTAATGCTGGGTATTAATTCAAAAAAACAACCTATGTATCATTTCTCTGAAAAATCTCTGCCAACAATAGTGAATAATAATCCTAAATGGCGTCAGGCATGTGGCGATGTTGGTGTGCCTTACGCGAAAGGAACTATTGGTATTGCCTATCGGGAAAGTGTCAGCAAAACACCTATTACTTCCTGGACCCAATTTTTTAAACCACCCGCAGAGCACCAAAATAGAGTATTAATGATAAAAGATAGTCTTGATACCGCCGCCATTGCTTTAATTGCCAATAATTTACCTCCGTTTTCTGAAAATAAAGACGACTTAAAAGTTGCGTTCGACACATTAAAGCAGCAAGAGCCCTATTTATTGGGTTATCAATACCTATTAACTCACACAGCCATTAATCAAGAAAAAAGCCAAGCCAGTTTGGCTATGGTTTATGGTGGCGACATTGCAACAATAACTAAAAATAGTGGTCAAAATGATTGGAAATATGTTGTTCCTGATGAAGGCACGCTGTTTTGGGTTGATTGCTTAGCTATCCCGTTTGAAAAAAATGCGACAGAAGCGACCTTATCGTTTTTGAATTACATTAATGATCCACAAGTAGCGATTAGAGTGGTAGAAGAAGTTTTATTCTCTACGACTAATGATGCTGCTGTTACTTTAGGAAGTGAAAGCTACTTATCAGATCCTGATTTGTTTATTTCTCCAGAGATCCAAGCGCGCAGTAGTTTTTATCAGCCTATTAGTAATGAATCAATGTTATTGCGTCAGCGGATGAATAACTTGCTAAAAGATAAATAACTTATGAAGTTAAGAAAACGGATTAATTTGATTTTACTGCCCGCTATCGCGGTAGTATTTTTTACGTTTTCTTTTTTCTTTTATCAATCAGCTAAAAATAATATTGTTGATGCTGCTCTGAGTGCTTTCTCATATCAATTTGAGCGCATAGCAAGCCGTGGTGCAGCGAAGGTTATTGCGGTTGAAAACATGATAAATTCTCAACTGCAAACTAAAGAAGCAGCTGATTTATTTGAGAATGCTAAAGTTGATGAAATTGATATCAGAGTGAGTGCGCAGTTTTTAGACCGGTTGATTAAATCGAGTGACAGTAAGTCTATTCAAGATATCGCTATTTTTAATTTACGTGAAAAGCCCATCAGCTACATCAATTTTGAAGATCCTTTTGCCGATGCTTCAGTGACAGATTCAACACATTTTTTAATAAACAAAATCAATAACGCTATTGTAAGTAAAAATCGTCAACGGATATTTGCTCACTACTACCAAATTACCGCCACAGAGACTGAGTCTGATGAGATCCAGCTATTTCGTATTTTTTCACCTTACCTTTTAGTATCACAACCTTTATATAATTACACCAACGATTTAGTCGTTATTCAAACTAGATTAAAACCGAATTATCTTAAAAATATTTTTAATCAAGAGATTAGCCAGTACAAGGAATACCTTTCGGTTGAAATGTTCACACATCCTTTAACTGAGAAAGCGCTTAATAATAGTATTGTTGTAGAGCAAATTGAAGGTGTAGATTCATATCGTTTTACGGTAAAAGTATTTGATGGAATTGTGAACATCAGTCTAAAAAAAGCGTTTTTTAACTCATCATTAATGAATTTAAAAATCAAAATTGGATTAGGCGCCGTAGCATTATCTTTATTTTGTTATTTTATTTTACATTTGTTGATATATAGACAAATCATTCGGCCAATAACTGAATTGGCAGAAGGTGTTAATGCGGTACAGAAAGGAAATAGTGATTCACTTATACCGTTAAATACTAACGATGAAGTTGCAGAACTCAATAATAGTTATCTTGCATTAATAGAACGTATTCAGCAGTTAGCCAACAATGACGAGTTAACAGGCCTTGCGAATAGAGCATACTTCAACCGAGAATTAAATAATAAACTCGACTCGTGTACGGCTGAGACTAACACGTTAGGTTTACTGTTTATCGATTTAGATAATTTTAAATACGTTAATGACAATTTTGGCCACGAGGCCGGTGATCGTGTTTTAGTTAACTTTGCTAACAGGTTGACAAACTCATTAAGAAAAATCAACCGTGTTAATAATAAACAACAGGATCAATGTATCGCACGTCTAGGTGGTGACGAGTTTGTGGTATTGCTTGAAGGACTGCAAAATGTTGAAGAGCTAGAAGCGATAGCTCAACGTATTGTTGGTTTGTTTGATTTGGGGTTTGAAGCTGACGGCAAAACTTATGATGTTCATGCCAGTATCGGTATAGCATTCCAGTTTGGTAACAAATTTAAAGCTGATGCATTTTTACAGCAAGCTGATAGTGCCATGTATGCAGCAAAAAAAGCGGGAAAAAATAGTTATTGTACTTATGACGACTCGTTAGATAATCAATTAAAAGAGCAGAAATATATTGATTCCGAGGTATCAAAAGCGTTACGTGATAATTCCTTGTATCTGGTTTATTTGCCTTACTACGATACCGAAACACTTGAAGTAAAAGGTTTTGAGGTGTTACTAAGGGCGCCAGCGTTAGAGAAGAAAGGCATTGGTCCTGATAAGTTTATTTCGATTGCAGAACAAAGTGATCTGATTACAAAAATTGATTTATGGGTCATTAATGAAGCCTTGAGTAAGCTGACAAATCTGCGAAGTAAGCAAGGTTTTGACGGTACACTGGCTATCAATATTTCATCTCGAGAGCTATTTAATGATGGTTTCGTAGCAGAAGTTTCGTCTTTAATGGAGCAATATGAAACTCCGCCTTATAAAATTATATTCGAAATTGCAGAGGCTCCGCTACTTGCGAAAGATAATAAAGTGTTAGTTAATCTCACTAGGTTAAAAGCATTGGGGATTAAAATTGCTATTGATAACTTTGGAGTAAATTATTCAGCCTTTAGCCATTTAAATCATTATAGATTGGACTCATTAAAAATAGATCGCTCATTCCTACTGCAAATGAGAGATGTTCAGATGGGTAATAAACCGCTGATTGATATTATTTACGACCTTGCCAACATCCATGGGTTAGATGTTGTTATAGAAGGAGTGCAAAGCGAACAAGAATTAAATCATGTAAAAAATTTAGGCTGCAATACGGTTCAAGGTTTTTATTTGTCAAAACCATTAGATTGGAACCAAGCTAAAGCCTTAGTGAATAAAACAAATATAAGTTATTTACCAACGAATAAAAGTGGCTAAATAATATTTGGTTTGTGAGTAAAAGCTAGGCTAATAATAAAAGCTATGCTAATAAAGGGCTGAATTTTGCCAGTTCTTTCCCGTTAACGGTTTTTTAAAAAAATCACTTGTAAATGACACTGCAATATCTGGACGCTCCCTGTGAGCAAAGATAATACTCAGCTCATCTAAAGCTTTTTGGCCTTAATTTTCAATTCTATTACTTTACACTTGCCATTGCTTTTAATGTGGCTTATTTACCGCTAAAAGCGGTTGTACTACCCTGATATTTATAAAAGGGCGGGCTTAACAGCCAAGCTGCGCCCCTAATGAAATCCGTATTACAGTGTCTGTCAATTGCAACACCCATGCGAATTAGATTTAGTACTTGTTGGCCTTAGCCATTTGTTCATCGTTAACAATAACCTTGGTGAGTATTCAATGTGCTATCTTGCGGCTCTTATCACCCACTCGGATTAACAGCCCTTGGCCAGACCGAGGTGTGCATCACATAATGGGTGGCATTTTTGCTTTTGCTTTTTTGCTTAGCACTATCGTATATAGTGTTATATTGACGTTACTACAATAATTTACGTATTGTAAAATATATACTTAAAGATGTAATGACAGGGAGTTTTACATGACGATAGGTAAGTTTTCACTAAGGGGCTTGGGTCACAAGGTTATTCGCAATTGTAATAGTGTTTACCTAAGCTGTTTTGCAGCCTTTTTTTTCCTGATGATTATAGTGCTGTTCTTGCTCCGTTTTACCTATGCTGCCAATGCAGGTGAAGGGTTAGTTGCAGACTCGTCAGTTGTATCTGATGCTGCTGTTTTGCAAGTACACATACCAATGGGCAAGGAGTTCGCTGAAAGTCATGTGTCATATTTTCCAAAGCTGTTGGCATTGGCGTTAGACAAAACAAGCATTACAGATGGGCCTTACAAGATATCCTATCTAAATGAGCAATATACCACTCATCGGCTTATTGCTGAACTATCGAAAGATACGCATTTACTCAGTGTCATGTGGACAGCGAACAGCGCTGAACGTCAACAGCAGTTACGTCCAGTTAAAATATCAATTCTGAAAGGACTTAATAGCTATCGTATCTTTCTTATTAGAAAAGATGACCAGGTAAAATTTAATCTTGTTAATAGCTTACAGGATTTGCGAGGCTTTATTGCTGGGCAAGGTGCGCAGTGGCCTGATGCGAATGTATTGGCGGCTAATGACATGCCACTTGTCACTGTGACCCAATCCGATTCTTTGTTCCCGATGCTAGCCAGTAAACGCTTTGATTACTTTCCGCGAGGATTGTATGAAATATGGGCGGAGCAACCTGCCCATGCAAACAAAGGTTTGGTTATAGAGGAGTCATTGATCCTTAACTATCCATCGCCGATTTATTTTTTTGTAAATAAAAACGACAAAGCCTTAGCTGATCGTATTGAGCGCGGCTTAACTATTGCCATCAGTGATGGTAGTTTTGATGAACTTTTCTTTAGTGTTGAAGGGTTTAGAAAAGGGTGGGCTGAATTGCATAACAATAATCGTAAGCTTTTGAAATTAAAAACTGATTTTCAAGATCAAGATTAGTGAGTGTATTCCAACTACTAATATGGTCTAAGATGTCTTTGAAACAATCAGTTCTTAATCAGACAAAACTATTTCCCACTTGATTGATCTCAAGCTTTTCTGCGACTTCAAAATTATGGGTGGCATTATTGAAGTCCGTAATTGTAGTTCCCTAGTAAATTATCGACGTTTTCAGTGTGTATTTTGGTCTTTGGCATATTTAATAGCCTAATCTTACAGCGGATAATACCGCGCGATTTATGATGTTATTCGCTTAAAATTCTTATGCTAATCAACCATTAACAAACAATATTTTGTTACAGCTACTCTGGAATGGTAAAAACGAAATACGCACCGTTACTCTGTTTATTCTCAATACTGATATTTCCGCCTAGTTTTCCTGTGACAAGGTTATAAACAATATTCATTCCTAAGCCACTTCCGCCCTGGTTGCGTTTGGTGGTGAAAAATGGATCGAAAACCTTTGGTCTGTCATGCAGTGGAATACCAATTCCATTGTCTTTATAGTGAAATTGAATTAAACCTTTATTTTGGATTATTTCGATTTCAATTTTTCCATTGTCAATATCAACTAATCCGTGGGTCATTGAGTTACTGATGAGGTTAGTGATAATTTGCCCAATGGCACCAGGATAGGTTTCGATTGTCAGTGCTTTATCACAAATAATATTCCATGTGTGTGATGTATTTTCAAAATAGGGCTGCAGACTTAAAAGAAGTTCAGTGAGATATTTTTTTACATTTATAATGCGCGCTTCATCATTTGATTGATCTACCGCTAACTGTTTAAAGCGTCCTATTTGACTGGCTGCACGGTTAAGGTTGGACTCGATAATTGCAGAAGATTTAGAGGCCGTCTCTAAAAATTTCTCTAAATCATTACGTGTTAACTTATCTTGATCATAAAGCGTTTGGTAGAAGCTAACTTGTTGAGTCAAATGAGATGATGCCGTTAAACAAACCCCGACAGGATTATTGATTTCGTGTGCTACGCCGGCAACCATTCCTCCCAAGGATGCTAAACGCTCAGAGCGAATAATTTGATCTTGAGCGCTTTTCAATTCGGCTAAAAAACGATTTAGTTCTTGGTTTTTATGTTGTAGTTCCGCTGTTCTTTCATTTATAGATTGCTCTAGGTTTTTATTAAGCAAAAGAATTTGTTGTTCAGTATAACGACGTTCTTTTATTTCATGTTTTAGTTGCTCAATTTTTAGATTAAGGGTTGCAAAAATCGCCGTGGATTGTTCTTTATTGTTACATTGCAACATGATCAAGGGCTGATGATTATTAGCACTGGATCTAATCGCACTCCCATTACATCGGTATGTCGAACTAGACTCATTTTGTTCATGAAATACCAAGCTTGAGGGGAGAGGAGTTTGAGTGCGAGACCACATTTTTAACAGCCGCTCTATTTTATCAGGGCTTTCATTTAAGAGTTCACTGATGTGAATCATAGAGCTTGTTACTTTTAGTAACGGAAATATATATTTAGCGCGGCTGTTAAAGGACACGATAATGCCTTTATTAGTGAGTAATAAATGAGGCGATTGAAGCGCATTGGTGATTTTAACGAAGTTCTCTGGCAGCATATTGATTAACTTCCCTCGTAGTAATCTCTACCTTCGGCCTCTTTTGCCTCGTCAGTTAGTTGAAAATACACAGTGACATGGCAATATTTATCGCCTCGAGCAATTGTTTTATCTAGAGTGACTTTGGCATAGCCGTTATTTTCAGCCGCTATGGTGCCAAAAACGTTAGATGTCATCATGCATAATGAAGGGCGGCCATGAACTTTATCACCAAATGGACAAGTGTTATTACCAAAAATAACCTTATTTTCATCGACGCTAATAATATGAAAATTGCCTTTTATACGAGTTTTGAGGTCTTGTAATACCCCACAAATTTGGTCTCTACTTAGTTTGGATACCTGTAATTCTTTTTTATAGCTATCATTGATTTCAGTGCCAATCTCTTGCCCGACGATACTGATAAATCCCGATGCTTCATCAAGGCCGATAAGGTCCTCTAATTGCCCTGAGATCCCTCGAATAACCGAGCGAAAAAAAGTATCACGTTCAAGTGGGATACTGAGATTATCTAATCGGATATTGTTTACCTTTATCTCATTCATGATTATTTTCCGTCGTCGTTGAAAGTGATTACCTATTGCAATGTCTTAAATAGTTTTTCCAATTTTTGTATTGGTCTACTTTAATTTCAAATGCTTGATCGGCTGGAAGAGGAGGGCTACAGAGATACCCTTGAATTGAATCGCAGCCTAATTCATCCAGAAAACTCAATTGCTCAGTAGTTTCGACACCTTCGGCAATGACATTTAGCCCAATTGAGTGAGCTAAAGTTATAATTGCAGAGGCGATGGCTCTATCATCTTTATTGGTTGTAACATCTGTGATGAATGATCTATCAATTTTCAACAGGTCAAAGGGCATTCTTCTTAGGTAATTCATCGAAGAGTATCCTGTTCCAAAATCATCTATCGATAGTGAGACGCCCAAATTATGCAGCTCATGTAATTTTTCGGCGGTTTCAGCAATGTTATCGATTAATATGCCTTCGGTGACTTCAAGCTCAAGATATTTCGCCTCTAATCCTGTTTTGATAAGTATTTCATGGACCATTTCAACAAAGTTTTTCTCTTTGAATTGATGAATTGAAATATTAACAGCGACTTTTTTTGCCACTTTCCCTGCAGATTGATTGGCTTTTTCCTGCTGACAAGCGGTCTGCAACACCCAATGCCCAACCGGTATAATCATGCCAGTTTCTTCTAATAGAGGAATAAAACTGTCGGGAGAAATTAAGCCATGTTCAGGATGTTGCCAGCGAAGCAATGCTTCATATGCCTCAATTTTGCAGGAGGTTAAACTTAGCTGAGGTTGATAATATAATTTAAATTCGTCACGCTCTAATGCGCGGCGTAATCCAGATTCAAGCGTTAGGCGGTTTAATGTAACTTGTTCAATTTCAGAGGTATAAAACCGAAATGAATTCCTACTACTTCCTTTAGCAAGATACATAGCAGCATCTGCATTTTTAAGGAGTAATTGTGCAGTAATTCCGTGATCAGGGTAAAGACTGATACCGATGCTGGCTGTAATAAATAATTCAAAACCTTCATATAAGTAGACTTCAGAAAGGGAGCTCAGTATCTTTTGCGCTATCGCAGCAATATCGTCTACCGCTGCGATGTCATTCAGCATAATGGCAAACTCATCGCCACCAAAACGGGCAACAGTATCATCATCACGCATACAGTCTGATAACCTTTGCGCCATTTCATTGAGCAATAAATCACCAACATGATGGCCAAGTGAGTCATTAATGATTTTGAATCTATCTAAGTCTAAAAATAATACCGCCAGGATACGGTTTCTCCAATGTGCTGTTTTAATTGCTTGCTCGAGACGATCGAGGAACAAAACACGATTTGGTAAACCTGTTAGTGAGTCATGATGGGCGAGGTGATAGAGATTCTCTTGTGCCTCAATACGGTCCGTAATGTCTTTACCGCTAGATATATAGCTAGTAATTTCACCTAGGCTATTGAGCTGTGGGGTTATTGTTTTCTCTTCATAGTAAAGGCGTCCGCTTTTATGCCTATTAATAATAATCTCATTAAAAATTGAGCCCCTTTGAATTGTTTTCCAAAGTCGATGATAAAACCGATAACTTTGTTTATCTGATTTTAATATTCTAGGAGTACGGTTTATGAGTTCTTCTTTTGCGTATCCAGTCATCTGACACATAGCCGGATTTACATATTCAATAATACCTTCCTTGTTTGTTATCATAATGCCATCGGCTATTTGCTCAATAGCCGTTGCCAGTTTACGCATTTCAAGTTCAGCATTACGCCGCTCTGTAATATCTTGTAAGGTGCCAACTATGTTAATTACCTGACCATCAGGGCTAATTGACACATCACCTTGGTGCCTTATAAAAAGTACGGTTCCATTATCAAGCACTAAGTGATGCTCTATATCATAGGGTTTTTGTTCTCGGATTGTTTGCTTGAGAATATCCAAAACATAGTTTTGATCTTCAATTGCTAATTTAGCAATAAAATCTTCTTGCAAAATAAATCTCTTGCCTTGGGGAAGTTGGAGTATGCGATATATTTGTTCCGAGCAAGAAACGCTATCATTTGTAATTGACCATTCAAAATGGCCTATTTTAGCAATTCTTTGGGCCTCTGCGAGTCGATCTTCGCTGCACTGAAGAGCTGCAAGACTTTGGTTTTTGATCACCATTTGTTGTTGTAGTTGATCGTTTACTTCAATTAAGTCCTGAGTTCTTGCTTTTACCAATGATTCTAAATTGTCGTTGTTTGTCGATAGTTGGTTAATGGTGCAAATATCATCATAGGATCTCAGTGAAGTGATCATCGCTGTTTCTAGGTATTGCGAGGTAAGTTTACTTTTTTCTAGGTAATCATTGATATCATATAAGCGTACAATTTTATGCTCAGGGGCTTGACCGGGCTGACCTGTTCGTAAAATAATCCTAACCGTTCTATTTTGCAGCTCTTCACGAATATACCTTACGGTCTCAAGCCCTGCAGTATCACTTTCCATCACCACATCTAGCAATAAAACGGCAGCATCAGGATGCAATGCCATCATTTCACGCGCTTCTTTACCCGAATAACCATGTATAAAATGAATCTTACGTTCTTTAAACGTAAAATCATTAAGCACTAGCTGTGAAACGTCATGAATGTCCTGATCATCATCAATAATTACCACTTTCCATGTTGATTTTTTAGCGGGTATTTTTGAGTCATGGCTGTCAGTTCGTTTTGTTCTTGGAGTGTTAGCGAATAATAATTCTTCACCACGCTCAATACTGGGACTGCCTTGTATGTTCATAGACTTCCTTCACTCTATAAATATTCATGATTAGTTTTATAATCTTTAATATTTATAGCTTAGTAAAATATTTTTGTACATTATGATGGCAATAAAATAAAAATCATCGTGGCTTCGATTGTTGATTAAGTATTAAACAGCCTGCTAGGCTTTGTTTGCTCTTTCAAAATGACAATTGAGATGACATCACCCCAAAAATAGCGGTTAGCTTATTAGATGCTAGAGCTGATTTTCACTGTTTTTTGGGAGTGGGCGTGAAGGATTTTTTGTGCTGGAAAATATTGTTATCTATTCAGGGGTAATCGCTACAGTTTGGATTGTCATTGGGATTTATATCGCGAGCAAATTCTATGCAGGTTACAGTCACTCTAAACAATTTTGCAGTGAGTTAGGCGCAACAGGAAGCCCCATTGAAAAATTATCTGCGTTAATTAATAATTACCCTTTAGGCTTTTTATTCTGCTTTTTTGGCAGCTATTTAACCCAACTTTCAGTCGTGTTGAATCCGTTGCACTACAAGCTAGCACTGGTTACAGATTACTAGCTTGCTCAACCTAAGCGCTTCATTATCTAAGCTTACCATCAAGGTGTATCTGTCGTTATTGTTGATCTAATAGCTGGTATGAAGGGTTTGTTGTCTGCGCCAGCTAAGCTCCATTGCGGGGATGGTAAAACCATAACAGCATACAACAATAAAAGGCTGAATTTGAAAGCTTAGCTCAGGCCAAAGTAAAAAGGCGGTTACACAGGCAGCTGTGCGTACAACAGCATGTACTATAGCCACTTTTTGTGCTGCTAAAACACCATGGACTAGCCACATCAGTCCTGTTTGTACTGCCAGGGCAAAAGGTAATGCGAGATAGTTCTCCATAAAAAATGGGATGCTAATCGCAAAGGTAAGTAAGCTCATGCCCATCGCGGCTAAAAATACACTTTCAAACCAGTTACGTTGATGCTTTTTCTTAAATTGTATGTTCTCACCGGTTAAACGAGATACGCCCATTGCTAGGTAAACAATTGATCCCGTGCCTATAAATACTGCCATTATCATTTCTGATGCGGGTAATACAAAGCTTAATACCAATAATAAACTCCAAACAATCATGCCAGATAAGGGCATTGCTAACGCGCGTAGTTGACGGTATTCAATTAACTGTTGGTCTAATGATTTGTATTGCATGATGTAGCCTCCTTGTTGGTATAGACACATTATCTGGGTAACGGCATGTTTGCGTTAGTGAGAAGTGTCAACAATAGAGGATGACAAATGTCATGTCCTATAGGGTTGTTTTAATAGATTTTAAAACTGATGGTTATAGACCAATCGATTTAAATGAACCTAATAAATTGGCTGTTTAAGGCATTTTTTATTACTTTTATTCAATTAAATGGTCGATAAACTAGGGAGCTATTCACTGGCAGAATTATCTTCAGATTTGGTGTATTCGAAGTGGTTATACAAATTTGGGCTGAACAATCAATTCATACCAACAAAGAATCAATCGTAGAGGTTTATTTACTCCTTAATTATCTATCCCTATCAGTGATGGTAGCTTTGATACACTTTTTTAGTGCTGAAGGTTTAGGAAAGGAACTGGAGTAACATAATAATCGTAAGCTTCTAAAATTAAAGGCTAAATGACAACATCAATATTAGGATTAATAACATGACT
Organism: Shewanella sp. HL-SH2; assembly: GCF_051164935.1. NCBI lineage: Bacteria > Pseudomonadati > Pseudomonadota > Gammaproteobacteria > Alteromonadales > Shewanellaceae > Shewanella > Shewanella sp. HL-SH2. Next base: position 4,013,568 of record NZ_CP195035.1, on the reverse strand, counting down.
ATTGATGCTTTTTACAACAGAAACGAAGATAAACTCTACCAAGCTATAGTTTAGCGTTCGACTCCCGCATCGTCCTACTCAAGCAAACTAAAAATTAACAATCAATGACTTAATTAAGACGACTTACTTAACTCAATAAGATTTAGATAGGGTATATTACGGATATTGAATCAGTTATAATTAATATATTCAATGGAACTGATACATAATTGAACCTATGTATAATGGACTAGAACAATGAAAAAGGAATTTCAGTGAAAAACTTATCTGCTAGGCAATATCAATTCATCCCAAGCTACTCAGTCACTCAGAGTCAGCATCAAACTGTAAATGACTCGTTATATAAGCATAAAGCTTGCTAATAATTTGGACTCGTCATCGGCTAGAAAGACCTAGAGCTGACTTCATATTGTGATATTTGCTCATATTTTAATGGCCTAATCAAGGTGTTTAACTATGAACAATATTGCGGTTTAGTTTCAAATTAATCCCAAGGCATCATAAAATATTTTGTCTATTTACCACTGGGTAGTGGCAATAACCAATTCAATAATATAAGGAAATTTAAATGAATCTTGCTCGTAAAATTACTGCAATCGCTGTAGCGGGTGCACTTTCTGCTTGTGCAGCGACACAAGTTGACAATACACCAAAGCACCCGACAGCAGTGGTTACTGCAGAATTTACTATTAATGGTTTATATCTGCCGGATCATAAAGGTACGCAAACCGTTTATACACGTGAAAATATGCGTGCGATCGATCAAAAAGCGGAATTTGATAGTTTTTATATGGGTTGGGCAGACTACGATGAGACTCTTATTTTCAGGATTTCTGAAAACCTACTATGGCATGTTGACCATGATAAGAAAACCTATCGTGAATGTCCTCTCAGTGGTTGTAAAAATGTGTTTGAAGAATTTATGGCTAAAACCCAAAGCGCTTCAGATGAGGAAGAAGAATATGAAACTTATGAAGAAAAAGGCTGTAGTGTCACGTTAGATAAAAATGACTTCACAGTCGTTGCGACTAATAACACACGTAAAATAGGTGGCTTAGCCTCGCAGGAATATACCGCGACTTGGACAACCGAATTTAAAGATGAAAACGGTAAAATAGACCTTAATTTACTGCAATTTGTATTTTGGACCACCACCCCAACGGCAGACATGAAAGGCGTTTGGAAAATTCATGAAAAAGCCACTGACAACTATCTTAATCAGGTAGGCGACAAAAATGGTTTAGTCCGTTTATTGGGTAAAGATGGCTATAAAGCCATTAGTGCTTTTAGTGGTGACGTAGAGAAAAATGATAAACAAAATTTTAATAGCATTACTGAAAAGCTAGCCACTATTCAAGGTTACCCATTATCGATAAAAATGGAATGGTTTCAAAAAAGTGAAGCTTGCCCTACTGTGAAGAAAAAGCGATCTGACGCTGGGCTCGATTTATCTCAAGGCCTTGAAAGTGCAGCGACAAATTTTTTTGGTAATCTGATTAAAGATGAAGCAGATAACGTTGTTGACAGTGTTGTTTCAGAGTGGAAAAAAGATGCAAGGGTACGTTATATATATGAAGTCACTTCAGTGTCTGAAAAACAAATAAATGATAGTCGATTTAATGTGCCCAATGGCTATACACTTGAAGATAGGCAATAAAAATACTTAGATAAGGCCTCTTCATAAACGACTAAAGCAAGTGTGCTTAACGTTAATAAAACCCGATTAACATTGCGTGTTAATCGGGTTTTATTGATTTAGGGCCGAGTGATATCGGATAAAATCTAAGAGTTCATTTTACTTATGTTCAATCAGGTTGCTGCCAACAACGACTCTAACAGTTTGACCCTTTAATCTTAAAAAGTGCCTTTTGTTATTATGATAACCATTCTAATAACTCGAATGCTTTAAGGCATTTTTTGCTATTTTTATTCAACTTAATAGTCGATAAGCTAGAGGTAATTCACTGGCAAAACTGTTTTGCTAGTCTGGTATTTCGAGGTGATTATGCAAATTATCTATAAAACTCAAGCTCGCCCAGCAATGGATGGTGATGGGGTGAACATTAAACGTGTCGCTGATTTTGGTAAACAAAGCTATGACCCCTATTTAATGTTGGACGAATTAAAGTCGGATGATAAGCAAGATTTTATTGGCGGTTTTCCACCGCACCCTCATCGTGGCATTGAAACCTTTACCTATATTATGAAAGGCGGTTTTGAGCACCGTGATCATATGGGCAATGTGAAAGCTATTCGTGCTGGTGATGTACAGTGGATGAGCACAGGCAGTGGCGTTATTCATTCTGAAATGCCGTTAGCAGATGCTAATGAAGGGCTACACGGTTTTCAAATTTGGCTCAATATGCCAGCTAAAGACAAAATGCGTCCGGCTATTTATCGCGATACAACGGTTAATCCTAACCCAAGCTTGCTCAACAATAAGGGCGCCAAGCTGATTGCGTTAGCCGGCACTTGGCAGTTTGCTGATACACCAGACAGTATCACTAATACCCATATTGAAGGGCTTGCAGGCAGTGGGGCTATTGCTGATTTGATTATTGAGCCAAACAGCTCTGCTAATATTGCGTTAAACCAGCATGGCGCAGTCAATGTTTATATTTATCAAGGCCAGCTTAATGTGCTGGTTGACGGCGAAAATGTGGTGTTTGGCGAAGGCACTATGCTTAAACTTAATCCGCACATATTGGCACAGTTCAACGCAGGTGACTCAGGGCTAGGGTGTTTAATTCTGGCGGGTAACCCAATTAATGAGCATATTGTGCATATGGGGCCGTTTGTAATGAATACTCAAGCTGAAATTAATCAAGCGGTTGAAGATTACCAGCAAGGGCGTTTTGGCCATTTAGCACATTAATCGTTTAGAGGGTTGCTGATTTATTAAACGGCTAAAATAATAGAGCTTAAACAATGATGCAGTAATTTTTAGGGTTTATTGCTATAATTAGCCCGTTCCGGCCAAAGCCATTTGCTTTGGCCTTATTATTTTTAGTTTGCTTTCAGCACAGGATATTCCTTTGAGTCAATCACCTTCGCAAGTTGCCAGTCAGGCATTTTCATCATTAAACTTAAAACCCGAGTTATTAGATAACCTTAGCACTATGGGCTATGAGTCTATGACACAAATCCAAGCAGAAAGTTTACCGCCGATTTTAGCGGGTGATGATGTGATTGGCCAAGGTAAAACCGGCTCAGGCAAAACTGCCGCCTTTGGTTTAGGCTTGTTAAATAAATTAGATGTGAAGCGTTTTCGCATTCAAACTATGGTGCTTTGTCCTACGCGTGAGCTAGCAGACCAAGTCGCTAAAGAAATTCGTACTTTAGCCCGCGGCATTCATAACGTGAAAGTACTGACATTATGTGGTGGTGTGCCAATGGGACCACAAATTGGTTCACTTGAACATGGCGCGCACATTATTGTCGGTACCCCAGGGCGTATTATTGATCACCTAGATCGTAACCGTCTTGATTTAAGCGATGTGAATATGTTGGTGTTAGACGAAGCCGATCGTATGTTAGAAATGGGCTTTCAAGAGCACATTGATGCGATTATCGATCAAACTCCGCATGAGCGTCAAACCCTGCTGTTTAGTGCGACTTTTCCAGAGCAAATTCAATCTATTGCTGAGCGCATCATGTATAAGCCGGTGATGGTGAAAGTGGAATCTACCCACGATAACTTAACTATTGATCAGCGCTTTTACCGTATTGAAGACAACCAAGGCCGCTTAGAAGCGCTGCGTTTGTTATTACTTGATAAGCAACCAGAAAGCGCTGTGGTATTCTGTAATACCAAGCGTGAAACCCAAGACGTGGCTGATGCACTGCTTGAGTTTGGTTTCAGTGTTTTAGCATTACACGGCGATTTAGAACAACGCGATCGCGATCAAATGTTACTGCAATTTGCTAACAAAAGTGCCCGTATTTTAGTGGCAACTGACGTAGCAGCGCGTGGTTTAGACATTGACGCGTTAGATGCGGTATTTAACTACCATTTAGCTTACGACAGCGAAGTGCATATTCACCGCATTGGCCGTACAGGTCGTGCGGGTAGCCAAGGTGCAGCATATAGCTTCTTTGGTGAAAATGACGGCTATAAAATGGCGATGATTGAAGAAGCATTGAATAAAGATATTGTGCCTTCAACACTGCCACCATTAAGTGCGTTAACTAAAGCACCGCTTGCACCTCTTATGCAAACCATACAAATTGAGGGCGGCAAGAAACAAAAAATTCGTCCAGGCGATATTGTTGGTGCATTGACTGGCGAAAACGGCATTGATTTCAACGATATTGGTAAAATTAAAGTGACTGATATTCGTGCTTACGTTGCGGTATCTCGCACCGTGGCACAGGAAGCTATGTCTAAAATTACTAAGGGCAAGCTGAAAGGTAAAACCTACCGCGCTTGGTTTATGTAAAACAGACTTATCAACTAGCATTATTGGATAGTCGCTTATCGTGACTTAACCCTATAGCTAGTCGTTAGTTTCACCCCAAAAGGAGCATAATGCTCCTTTTTTTGTTTTCGTTTTTTAATAGCATCATCACGGTAAGCGGCAGTCTTATCTGATTATTACTTTGAGCTAGCGCCATGTTTGAGGTAAATTCACTGCAAGTAAAATGATCAATAACGTCAATAGACGGATACTGAACAGTCGATTTCAAAAGGTATGATTGCTATGACTCCCGCCATTGATTTAGTTAAAAAACACCGCTTACCTTTTACTGTGCATGAGTATCAGCATGACTCGAATGCGGTCTCTTATGGTTTAGAAGCCGCTGAAAAACTACAAGTAAAAGCTGAACTGGTGTTTAAAACCTTAGTGGTCGAAACCGACAGCCATAAATTAGCGGTAGCGATATTGCCTGTCAGCCAACAGCTGAACTTTAAGAAAATGGCCAAAGCGCTGAAGGTTAAAAAAGTACACATGGCAGACAGTGCTTTGGTGGAAAGCACTACAGGTTATGTATTAGGTGGGGTGAGTCCTTTGGGGCAAAAAAAGCGTTTGGCCACTGTGATTGATCAAAGCGCAGAATTATTACCACAACTGTATTTTAGTGCCGGCAAAAGAGGGCTTGAATTACAGATGTCGCCAACGGATTTACAAGCGTTACTGTCCGCCAGCTTTGCTGATATTACCAATGACTGAGCGGTTTAGACGCTGTCGCTACTCAAATTGAGGCCTTAATGCTTCTGGCAGTGAAAACTGCACAGGTTTAGCTGTGACTGGGCAAACAAAAGCAAATTCACAACAGCATAATTTTAAATCTGGAGCATCCGCCGTGGCATTGCCATGTAATCTGTCGCCCACCACAGGGTGACCAATACTGGCCATGTGAATACGAATTTGATGCTTACGACCCGATTCAATTTTAACCTGCACTTTAGATTGATCTAATTCAGGGTTGTATTGCAATAAAATTGCGTGCGATAGCGCGGGTTTACCATCTACTTGGGTATTAATAGTTACCTTATTATCGGAAAAACGTCCTTGCACTATCACCTGGTAAAATTTATCTAACTGACGAGTCTCAAACAGTTTAGCAACTGCTGCGGTGGCTTTTTTGGTGTGGCCGATAATAATCAACCCAGATGCTGCGCGGTCAAGGCGGTGGATAATATACGCGCTACGTGGCGGCTCGGTATTTAATTCAATAAAGCGATTAATGGTAGTGTGATCGCTCCACTTAGAAGCCTGGCAGCGTAAGCCATAGGGTTTATACCACAGGCTGTATTCACCCTGGTCAAACATCAACTGCGCATTGGCGGGGACTTCAGCGAGTATGTGGCTGTTGTAATATAAATGCAGTTTATCACCCACTTTAAGGGCTTTTTTAGCGCGCCTAAGTCGAATAACCTGTTTGCCATGGGTGTGCCAAACGGCGCCTTTTTGCATGGCCTGTTTAATCACTTGCTTTGATAGACCAGAATGTTGCGACAATAACGTGCTTGCATCGACCTCACAGGAAGTAATGTCGAGATGGCATTCAATCAGATTATCTATTTGTGGTGTATCTGGCATAGTTTGCATCGGCTTTTACAGTTTGATAAACACTATTTTACGTGATTTGTTGCTGAAGAGGTGATCAATTTGGCGATAGGTGAATAATATTTCAGGCCACTTTAACCGTAAGTTTCTTTATTGGTAAGATAAAACAGCGTAGCATTAGCGGCATAAGTAAGCCTTTTTTGGAGCAACAATTGGACCATTTTTTTTGGAATGCAGACCCTGTTTTGGTGTCGTTTATGGGGTTGACTGTACATTGGTACGGCGCATTATTTGCTACCGCGATAGCGGCGGGTTTCCAGGTAATGAAAAAAATCTATCAGGCAGAAGGCTTGGACCTTGAGTCATTAGATAACTTTCTGGTTTACTGCGTTATCGGTATTATTGTGGGGGCAAGGCTAGCCCATTGTGTATTTTATGACCCGAGTTACTATTTTGCTCATCCACTTAAAATACTCGCTATTTGGGAAGGCGGCCTAGCCAGTCATGGCGGCGGCTTAGGCGCCATTTTAGCCCTGTATTATTACAAACGAAAAATAGGCCTGCCATTTTTGTTTTTGTTAGACAGACTGGCGATTGCCACGGCAATTTTCGGCTTTTTTGTGCGTATGGCAAATTTTGCCAATTCAGAAATTCTAGGTGAGCCAACCACAAAACCCTGGGGTATTATCTTTGAACGTATCGATTTGCTACCGCGTCATCCGGCGCAATTGTATGAAGCGTTTGCTTATCTACTGATTTTTATTTTGCTGGTGGGTTTATACCGCAAAACAAAATTAAAGCTGCAACATGGTGGCCTATTCGGGGTGTTTTTAGTGTTAGTGTTCAGCGCCCGTTTTGCGATTGAATCGGTTAAGGTTAGCCAAACCGCTTACAGCGAAACCTTGATGACAGCAGGCCAGTGGTTAAGTGTGCCGTTTTTAATTGTCGGTGTTGTATTACTTGGTCGCGCTATGATGGCAAAAAGTGAACCCGTGACAAAGAAGTGATTAGCTAGCGCTATCAATACTTTTAAGGCGATTTAATAAGCGAACAAAAAAGTGGTCAAGGCGATATGCGCCTGACCACTTTTTTATGCTAATGACAATTATGTCGATAACAATCTAGTTTCGCGTGCCTGTGAGCCGCTATTACTATTTTAAAATCACTTTAATTTAAAATCATTTCAATTTAAATATCACTTCAACGCGATCACTCACGGTGACTTGCCCTTGCTGATAACCCTGATTAGCGTCACTCGATTCTGCCGCCATACGGTACATTACCGGTTGCACTGGCTGTTGGTCAAAATAGCGAATTTGCCACACGCCATCGACCTTTTTATCAAATCCTTTGGCTAACGATGCGGCTTTTTGCTTGGCATCTGTGATAGCGCTTTGGCGTGCCTGTTCAACATATTCCGCCTGCTTACTTGAGCTCAGTTTAATGTTGTTAACCCGATTGATACCTTGATCTAAAGCGGTGTCGAGTAAGTCATTTAACTGGCTTAAATCTCGTACGGTAATCGTCATGCTTCTGCTGGCCTGGTAAGCCACCAGTTTAGCGGGCTCATTGTTTTGATAATGATATTGCGGGCGGATATTTAAATTGGCGCTGTCGATATCATTTTTGGCAATACCGGCTTTATCTAATCGGCTTAAAAACTGACTAATGGCCTTATCTGACTCGGTTTTAGCTTCTTTTGCTGTGGGTGCATCAACCACTACTTCAATATCAATAGTGGCCATATCAGCCTCAATGCTAATTTCGCTGCTGCCGATGGTTTCTAAGTGGGGAAATGGTAAGTCTGCCGCAAAAGCCGGTAAAGCACTGAACGCCAGTACTGATGACATGATTGATGCCAGTGCTGATGTGCGTACTGTAGGAAAGGTTAAGGCTGAAAATGAGTTAGAAAAAGTAAGCAGGTTCATGTATTGCTCCAAATAAGGGCGATGTGCCTCAAGTGTAATTTGTTTTATTCGTTAATGTTGATAACGCTATAAACGAGAGTAAATCTAAAAAGGGTTAACAATATTATTTATTTTTTATTGCTGGCATCACACGCGCCGTAATGGCGGGTTTTTTCTAAAATCCTGTGGCGTGATCTGGTACCAACGTTTAAAGGCTCGTCTAAAGTTTGCGACGTCAACATAGCCTAATTCAAAGGCTATTTGCTTAATACTCATGTTTGATTCACGTAAATAATGCTGTGCTAAATGTTGTTGAACATTGGTGAGTAATTGCTGGTAACTGGTGTGATGTTTTAGCAGCTGACGGTGCAAGGTGCGTGGGCTTACATGTAATAGCTGGGCGATATCCTGTTGAGATATTTTGCCTTGATGCTTCAAAATAAGTTGTTGAACCTGGCTGATTAAATCTATGGGTTGTTGTGCATCAAGTTGCTGTTGGCAAAATTGTTTGGCCTGAAATGCCGCCGCTGGGTCGCTACTAGCCAGCCTTTGGTTTGCGGTAGTTTGCGATAACACAATACTATTATTCGGTTGTGAAAATAGCAGTTCACAGGGCATAAAGAGTGAATATTGCTCGTAATAATCAGGCTTTGTTACTTTTAAATGAACCGCTTTGATCACGGACTTGTCAGTCAGAAGGTGTAAAAACAGGGTTAGAAACGTCACCGTAATGGCATCAATAAAGGCTTGATGGCCTTGAGGAAGAGGCTGAGACAAGTCAAAGTTGATGTGTAGTTTTTGATGATGCGCGCTGATATCAATTTCAATTAACGGATTACGGGTATGAATAAACTGCTTTAACAGTAATAGCGCATCATTTAACGAGGCGCTATTGAGCATCGCTAACCCTAGCATGCCATGGGCAATAACAGATATTTTTTTACCGACATACAGGCCAATATCTGGCCGCTGTGACAGTGTTATCGCGCTGTCTATTAACTCACTATATTGGCTAAGGGTTAACTGGCTATTGGCTTGCTGTAAGTCAGCTAGTGTCAGTTTATTTTGTTGTAACCATTGCTGCGCCGGTAATTGCCAATCACACAATTGCTGATACAACTGATGCAGATAAAATACCGGTATTAAAGGCTCGCTAACCGCAGACATATTTTTGATGACTTTGTCATGCTTTATAGGGGGAGTTGCAGTCAAGGTCACATCCTAGTCAGACATCAATGCCCTAGTTGTAGCGGATTTAATCAAAGTTGTCTATAAATGACCCCTAGATGTCTTTTTTACCCGCTATTATTTTTACTCACACTTGATAGATTAATTATTAATAAAAGGCATTAGCTAGGAGCTAACGGTGCACTATTTAAAATTTATGTCGTTCCATTTAATGGGCCTATTTACCCTGGCTGCGCTGACGTTAGGTCAATTTTACATCGTGCTGGGTTATGCCATCTGGTTGTTATTCTATATTGGTGGCGACATTGTGTTAGGTGATGATGATTCAACGCCAAGTTATGCTCATCACAGCATTATGACCTGGCAGCTTTGGCTGGCATTGCCCTTGTTAATGGCCATTCTATTTGTGTTTAGTTGGCATTTTGCTACTACAGATATATGGGGTTATGGCCAATGGATAACCGAATTAACCGGCTATGATGCACTGGCGGCCAAAGCCAATACCAGCTGGTATCAACAACTGGTATTAGTGGCTTTTACTGGGCTGGTTATCGGGGTGATAGGCACAGTGACGGGGCATGAACTGGTGCATCGTACTTGGCATAAAATGTCTTACACTATTGGGCGATGGTTATTAGCCTTTAGTTTTGACGCTAACTTTGCCATTGAACACGTATACGGCCATCATCGTTTTGTGTGTACCGCGCAAGACCCAGCTTCTGCACCAAGAGGCCGCAATGTTTATCAGCACATTATTGTGTCTAGCTGGTATGGCAATATCAGTGCCTGGAATATTGAAAAGCGTCGCTTATCCGTTAAAAGTTTACCGATATTTTCACGGCATAATCGCGCGTTAAGAGGCATTGCCATGAGTCTGGTTATTCTTCTGGCGGTGTTTGCTTTGGGGTCTTGGCAGGCATTGGCATTTTTTATTCCCACCGCACTGTGGGCTAAGGCGACGTTAGAAATAGTCAATTATATGGAGCACTATGGTTTGGTTCGCGCCAATGGCACTAAGGTGGCGCCACGGCATTCATGGAACACCAATAAACGCATCAGCTCCTGGTCATTGTTTAATTTAACTCGCCATTCGCATCATCATGCGCAAGCTCAAGTACCGTATCACCGCTTAGCACCTTATGAAGGTGCACCTATGATGATCAGTGGTTACTTAGCTACCTTAGGGTTAACCCTTATTCCGCCGTTATGGCATCGACTTATGCTGCCTAGGTTAGCCCATTGGGATACTCATTTTGCCAATGAGGATGAAAAAGTATTAGCGCAACAAGCCAATGACGCCAGCGGTATAGCGGCTTACCAACAAATGCATCAAGTTGAAACGGGTTCAATACCAGCCTAGGTCAGTATTAACCTAGGCTGATATGTAATGCTATGTAGAGGCTTAAGCTGATATTACAAATAGAGGCTTAAGCTGATATTACAAATAGAGGCTTAAGCTGATATTACAAACTTAGGCTAATACGATTACGGCCTTCTGCTTTAGCACGGTAAAGCGCGGTATCAGCGGCGCAAATTAGTGCGGTGGCGGTGCGGAACTGGCCTTGTTGTTCACAGGCTATGCCCTGGCTGACACTTATTTTTACTTCCTGGGTTAAGCCCATATCAGTAAATTTAATTTGATTAATTTGGCGCTGAATCTTTTCAGCCACCCGTTGTGCCTGCGCCTGGCTGAAGTTAGGCAGAATAACGGTAAACTCTTCGCCGCCAAAACGGGCGGCTAAGCAGTCGCGGTTAGGCATGGCTAAGTTAATCACCTGAGCCACTTTTTGTAAGCACTTATCGCCATTAATGTGGCCATAGTTGTCGTTAAAAATTTTAAAGAAGTCGATATCAATCAAGATCAAACTTAACGGATGTTGATGTTGTCTGCTATCGTCCCAGGCATTTTGCAATGCTTCATCAAAAGCATGACGATTAGCTAAACTGGTCAGTTTGTCGGTATTGGCTAAACGGGTTAACTCTTCAAACTTTTCTTTGTGGCTAGTGAGGTTGTGCATTACCCCGACAATTAACGGTTTGGCATTTTCACCTACGGGCAGGCACGACAGTGAAATGTCGGCATTGACTAAACTTGAGTCAGAGCGTTGCAGTACAATTTCTTTGGGGCCGTGATTAAATGGGGTGAAGGTTTCACGCCAATGGGCAAACAACTCTTGGTATTCTTCTTGGTAGGCCGAGTTAACAAAGTTAGTCCATTTTTGACCAATCAATAACTCTTTTGGCGAGCCGAAAAGTTTGGCTGCATGCTGGTTAATCATTTCAATGACGCCTTCATCATTGACCACAAAAATGGCTTCTGAAATGGCATTCATCAAAAAACCTAGGCTAGATAATTGGGTGGCCTGATCTAACGTGTGCTCAAAAATTTTCGGTGTTGATACTGTTTTTGGGGGACTGGTTAACGCCGTTTTAGTGGGGGTAACAGGCGCATTTATTTGATCTGGCGTGGGGAAGTTTTTACCTGATAACGCCTTAGCAAGTTCAGTGGCACGGGTTAATGTGTCATGGAATTCTTGGTATTTGTCAGAGGTAATCATGGTCAGTCCCTTTTAAAATATAGTGTGTGTCAAACAAACGTATTTCGATGACACACACTATATTGGAAAAAGTAAAAAACAGCCTTCCGTTAACCTTCTGGTTGTATCTTATTGTTTTTAAATTTAATTTTGAGGAGGTCTGTTGAGTACTTGTGGGTCAGGGCTCACAATGCATTCATTTGTATTGAGTGGCGTTAACACGATTCTGAATGAAATATCATCGTCATGGTTACAGTATGTGTCTTGAATTTTTAACTCAGTGGCTTGGTTCTTTATGCTGACTTTTCCGATATCAGGATCATTTGGATTACCAAAAATGATTCCCACAAATCGATATTTAGCCGCTGTCGCGGTATCTAATATGAATCTAATTGATGTGTCTTCTTGTACAACTAGTTGACACTTTGGTGAGCCGTTATATAAAAAGCTCGATTGTTCATAAGTTACGGTGACACTAATTTTATGGGCAGATGACATTTTTATTTCCTTATGGTGGGGTTGATATTTTAGAGGTTAAAAGTGGGTAATGATGTGAGATATTAATGTGCATTTGATCTAGTGCATTTAACTGCTCGGTTATTGATACTTTCGATTTTAGGCATAAGTTGGCAGCAACAAATGCTTGATTCAACTCAATGTCATACAGATAAAATCTTTCAGGTATATGAGAGAGTACTAATTGACAGTATGACTCCATAGCTAGCTTCTGCTGATTCTGTTTTGCTTGCGTTGCAGATAGTAGCGCAGCCTCCATTGAAAAAGAACTTGGTGTTGATTGGGCTATAGTCGATAGCTGGTTTAGCTCGATTAGAAGTAATTCACTTTCCTGCCACAGACCTAGTATTTGAAAATATTTTATGGCGGCAATCAGATTAATAGTTTTAAGCTCTAAGTACTTATTGTTTTGCTCAGATAAAGAATATTGATCAGCAAATTGAGCGAATAATTCGAGTGGGGTAATAAAACTTGATTGTGATGATTTTTGTTCGCTAATTAAGTGGGCAGCTAAAATCAGCTGCTTGGCTTGTATGTTTAATCTTTCAAAGCGCCAGTAGCTATTATCAGGGTCTTGATTATGCATCTTATCCAATAATTCAAATGCCTGTTTGCTCATATCAAATGCAAGCTGCCACTTGGCTTGAGCGGTTAAAATCGCTATTTGATGACTTAAGATATAAGAGAGCACCTCCATTAGTGGTGCATCTTTTGCTTTTTCTTTTAAGAGTAATTCCAATAAATGCTGACCTTGAGCATATAGCGCTAATGCACCTTCTAAATCACCTTGTTTCATCGCGGTACTGGCTATCCATGAATAGGTATCGGCTGTAGATGAGGCAAGTAAACTGTCTTGAGGTGACTGCACTAAAGCTTTTTGCTTTAGTTCTAAAGAGAGTTCAAAATTGCGTTTGGCGTTAATGAATTTTTTTGGTTGAAAAATAGACTGCCTAGCGAGTTGTAGGCATAGGATAATTCGATCCATGCATCGATATTGTCTGGTGCAATTTGATTCATTTTAATACTGTAATCGCGGTAAAGTTCAAATTGCTTTAGTGTTTCAGCATCTTTTCTGTCATTTAATGCTATTTGACCTACCCAGAAAGCGTTTGCGCCCAATAGTTTGAGTAGTTCAATATCTGGGGCGTTGCTGGTTTCATCATAGAGCGCTTGAAGAATGTGTTGAGAATCGATAAATGCTGTTAATGCTTTGCTGTTATCGCCCCTTGAATAAGCAACCTCTGCTTTTGCTGCCAATGCCTGACCGTGTTGTAAGCGGCTTTGATAACTTAATTTTTTGTAGGCGGCTGATGCATTCGTTTGTTGATCATTACTAGCAAAATATTCCATCGACTTTTGGGTGATACCATCTAATAAATCCATGCGACCGACGCTACGTAATTTATCGGCGAACTCGCCGACCATAAAGCCTAATAAGCTTTCTGCCTGCTGTTGTTTTTGTTTAGCAAATTGTTCAGCCTGAATACTTTTAACGCTCATAAAAACAGCCAATAAGGTCAGCATGCACAGCACGGCTATGGTGGACATTTTCGCCAGGCGTTTTACGCCAACGCTTTTCTTAGAGGCATGAATAAAGGCGTGTTGCTCAGTATCTAAATTAAACAGCGGGTTGTCGGCCAGTGCTAGTGCTTCTTGCAGCGGTTTACCTTCGGCCAGTAAATAGGCTTTGTGCTGTTGCTCATCTTGCCAACGCTGGCTAAGTACGGTTAAACGTGCGTTAACCCGCAAGCTGTCACGATGTGCCTCTATCCATTGTAATACCCGTGGCCAGCGTCGTAATAGTGCCTCGTGGGCAACGCTGAAACAGCCCTGGCCATTTTGCAGGTGTGACACAAATAAGCGGTTATCAATCAGGGTGTGTACTAGAGCGGTTTCGTTGTCGTTGCTCAGTTGGCTTAAGCGTGCGGCGCGGCTGGTGATGTTGGTTTCATCGGCGGATAAGGTGACTAATAACGATAATACTTTGCTTAAACTGTGTTGGTGCTTTGCGGCTAATGCGGCAAAAATACCTTCGGCTTTTTGACCAATAGCGCCTTCTATTCCGCCCAGTTTTTGATATACCGACACTAATAAGGTGTCGTGTTCATCGCGCTGTAAATACAGCTCTTGTAAGGTGTATTGCAGCATAGGCAGTGCGTCAGGGTTATTAGCCGCTTCGGCGCACAGTAGTTCATCTAATGGCGTGTGGGTTTGCGGGTCTGTGTCCCATTTAAGGCCCGCAGCTTTAGCGGGCAGGCGGATCATTTGCAGTAACTCAGTGCGGTTTGGTGCGGTTAAGTCAAAGTGTGATCCGCTGGCTTTACCGGCCATTAAACTGGGACGACTGACCACCTGCGGATAAAAGTCATTTCTACAGGCGCTGAACACCATAAAGTAGCCGCTGGTGGCGAGCGATTCAATTATATCTAATGCGGTTTGAATGTGAGCTTCAGTAAAAATAGGTGAAGAAAGTAGCACTTCTACACGGTCAATAAATATCGATAGTTTGGGCGTAATTGCGGTGTTAGTTTGCTCGGTATTGGCTAAGGCCTGTTTGGCTTGTTCAATGACCTTGGGCATATCTTGCTGCAACATGACGGCGAGATTTTCAGCGGTCATGCCATCAAATACCGGTGTATCGTTTATGTCTAAATCCAGCAGTGCAAGGGCGATGTCGGTAAATAAACGGTCCTGGCTAATATCGGCTAAATCTAAACTGGTGTGAGACACAATGCCAATGCCATCAAACCCCTGTGGGCGCATAAACTGCGGCACCACACCGGCATTTAATAATGATGATTTACCGCTGCCGCTAGGGCCGAGTAATAAACAAAATGCCCGACCAAATTGTACCTGGTTGCTCATGCGCTTGAGTAAGGTGCTGATTTGTTCGCTGCGGCCGTAAAAAACCTCGGCGTCTTTGGCGTCAAATGCGCGCAATCCGGGGAAGGGTGAGCCACCTTGCCAGGTGTTAGCTTGAATATGTTCGTCTTGCTCCACTAATGGATAGTGAACCTCGGCTAAGGTGCGATAGCCGCGTTTACGAATGGTTTCAATAAATGTGGGGTTAGATGCGCTGTCACCAAGGGTTTTGCGCAATTGGTTAATAATTTTATGTAGCGGATTATCACCCACCACAGTATGGCCCCAACATTGCTCGACTATAGTATCTGGGCTGAGCACTTCACCTGGGTGTTGGCACAGCAGTTGTAGCACGTCCATTGCTTTGGGCTCAATTTGCTTGATGTCAGCGCCCTGTTGCAAGCTGTTACTTTCTGGATTGACCTGCCAGACCCCGAAGAAGAAATGTTGTTTATTCATATTATTATGTTTTCTTTTTAGGTGTAGTTAACAGCGAAGTAACATCGTTAATGTTGATCTTTTCGCCTTGTTCCAGCTGTTTTATGGCTTGATATATTATCGCATTCACTGGTGTCGCTATATGACATTGCGCCCCCAGTTTGACTACCGCGCCATTTAGATAGTCAATTTCTGTTAAACGTTTGGCTTGAATGTCTTCCCACATTGACGAACGGGCATGTGGGTCAATGGCTAACATAGACTTTGCTGCAATATTAAACAAGCCGTTGGGCAAACGCAGTATTAATGGCAGCCACCTTGGGGCGACTTTAGTAAATTGCATTAACGGGCGCTGTGTTTTATGACATATATCAAGCCATTCTTGCATAGCTTGAGCCAGTAATAGCCTTAAAGGCCGCTGTTTCAATTGAGCCTGTATCGGCAGATCGCAAATAACATTAAGGGCATTGTTAAGGTTAAGCAACAGTTTGCCGTTTATTACAGCGGTCATATTGTCATGCAATTGGCAGCTTAGGCCATGCTTGGTCATGTCCTGGCTAATCTGCTGTGTGTGCTTGCATAAAGGCCAGATAAATTGACCTTCAGTGCCTTTGTGAAAACGGCCATTAGCTAACTGCAACACGTTAAACGGGGTGATGCCCTGATAAATTTGACGTTGGGGCAACTGTCGATGGGCGTTATCAAAGCTGCCAAGACCATTTTGCATAAAGATAATGCTGCTGTTGGCATGGGTAATGTTGAGTAAATCTGGGTAGTTGCTGTCAAGCTGATGGCATTTTAAGGTGACAAACACTAAATCGAAACGTGGGGGCTGGTCAGTTAATGGGTCTAATAGGGTTAAGTCGGTGATGATATTGCTAGGCATGACGCAATGGTTTGAGCCGTGATAGTCGCTGATAGTTATGCCGCCATTATCGAGGATGACTTGTTTAATCCGTTCTCGACAGATGACAGAGACATTTTGCTTGGCGATTAATAGCTCAGCTGCTAAGTAACACCCAGTAGAGCCTGCACCATAAACCGCGATATTCATTGCCGTGCTTGTTGGCTTGATCATTTTATTTTACCCAATAAAGTGCATTTACAATGAAACTACATCCGCAGTAAGTGGCTCGCGCTGTCGATTCTACAGGATTGTTAGCGTTAAATTATGCCATTTTCTTTTTATTCAATGGCAATAACATCAACCTAAAATGTAACAAAAAGCATAATAACTTGTAACTTTTTGCCTTTTTTGTCAGCTTAGGTGGCAATTATTATCAAATGAGCGATTTATAATGAAAACAACAGTATTCGCAGTATCAAGATTAACCACTTTAATCGGCGGCGCATTATTAGCGCTAGCATCTCAAGCCGCTGAAATTCAAATTATTCATGCAGGACAATTACTGGCTGTACCCGGTGAAAAGCCACTAGAGCAGCAATCTATTATTGTGCGCGATGGCATTATTGAAGAGGTAAAAGCCGGTTTTGTTAAAGAGGTTGCTGTAACGGCTGATGACACGTTAGCGATTATAGATTTAAGCCAGGCATTTGTTATGCCGGGCTTAATGGACATGCACGTGCATTTACAGGGTGAATTAGGCCCTAAAAATGACAGCCAAAAACTGCGTATGTCTGATGCCGATGTGGCGATGCACAGTGCGTATTTTGCTAAAAAAACCTTATTGGCAGGCTTTACCACAGTACGTGATTTAGGCGCTAAAGTTGAGCAAATTTATGCCCTGCGCGATGGCATTAATAAAGGCTGGGTTGATGGCCCAAGAATTATTGCCTCTGGCGGTGTGTCGGTTACCGGTGGCCATGGTGATGTAGATGGTATGAGCCCAGATTTATTGGATTTATACACAGAAAAAACTATTTGTGATGGCCCTTTTGATTGCCGCCGAGCCACACGCCGGGCGATTAAATTTGGCGCAGATGTGATTAAAATTACCTCTACAGGCGGGGTGTTGTCTGACACCAATACTGGTACGGGTCAGCAAATGGAAGATGATGAGCTAAAAGAAGTGATTGATGCAGCTCACGCTTTAGGGCGTAAAGTGGCCAGCCATGCCCATTCTGCCGCGGGCATTAACGCCGCATTACGCGCAGGCGTTGATAGTATTGAACATGGCAGTTATGCCGATAAAGACAGTATTAAATTATTCAAAAAGTCGGGTGCGTTTTTAGTGCCAACCTTGCTGGCTGGCGACACTGTGGTGCAAATGGCTAAAAGCACAGATGTGTTTTCTCCTGCGATTAAAGAAAAAGCCATTCGTGTTGGCGGCGATATGATGGACAACTTTAAAGCCTCTTATAAAGCAGGGGTTAAGATAGCTTACGGCACTGACAGTGGTGTGTCGCATCACGGTGACAATGCTAAAGAAGCGGTATTAATGCACGCTGCGGGCATGACCAACATGGATATTTTGAAAAGTGCGACGGTTAATGCAGCTGAATTGATTGATATGTCAGCTACGTTGGGTACGCTTGAAAAAGGCAAGTTTGCCGATATTATTGCGACCTCACAAAGTCCGCTTGATAACATTGAAACCTTATTAAATATCCCCTTCGTAATGAAGTCAGGCATTGTTTATAAACAAGATTTATAAGCAAACCTGTTTGTCTTGTTTTGTTGCAAGTAGCTGATTTTATGGGGTAAAATCAGCTAGTTGCTTATCGTTTAACACTTATTTAATTACAATATTAATATTTTTTAATTGCGCGCAATTGATTATCGCGATAACAATGTGTTTTAATAGCTTCACGCAATGATAATTTTGCTCGCTGTTAATGTTAGGGCTGCTTTTATGTTAGGGCTAAGGCAGATTGATTTGCTTTGGTAGCTTATTACGAAAAGCATCTAAGCGTTGTTTAAGGTCGGACATTTCGGCCTCATCAATACCACTTTGTAACTTAACGTGCTGAGTGATTTGCATGGCTTTTGACTTTAGCGCGATACCTTTTTCAGTGAGAGTTAATGACAGTTGTCTGTCGTCCTCAGGGTGTCTAACGCGTTGGATATAATCTAAAGCTTCAAGCCGTTTGACTACCGGTGTGATAGCTCCCGATTTTTGGGCCAGTTTTTGGGCAACATCTTTAAGGCTTAAGCCTTCATTTTGCCAAATAATCAACATCACCAGGTATTGGGTGTAGGTTAGCCCTAGCGAGTTTAATAAAGGTTTATAAAGCTGAGTAATCGCAAGTGATGTTGAATAAACAGCGAAACAAAGTTGATTATCAAGATGTAACTGGTGATCTTCTTTCATAACTCACTCTGTCTGGACTGTGATAAAAATGGCTCACAGTCACGTAAATAAGTAAAACGTGTGACGATGTTACCACTGTTGTTTTAGCTATTGTAGCCTTCATTGAGTCAACCTTTGTCAACGTTTTGGATTGCAATTAAAAAGGATTAATCATGTCATCAAACAATCGTCGTATCGTTTTAGCCTCTCGTCCACAGGGCGAACCGACTGCCGAAAACTTCCGTTTAGAAACCGTCAGCAAGCCAACGCCACAATCTGGTGAAGTGTTATTGCGTGCGGTTTATTTATCACTTGACCCTTACATGCGTGGACGCATGAATGATGCTAAATCCTATGCTGATCCGGTTGGTATTGATGAAGTGATGGTCGGCGCGACTGTGTCACAGGTTGAAGCAAGTCAGCACCCTGATTACAAGGTAGGCGATTGGGTATTGGCCTTTGGTGGTTGGCAGGATTACTGCGTATCAAACGGTGAAGGCCTAATGAACTTAGGCGCTAACCCAAGTATGCCATCTTATGCGTTAGGCATTATGGGCATGCCAGGATTTACCGCATATATGGGGCTGCTTGAAATCGGCGCGCCTAAAGCGGGTGATACTTTAGTGGTTGCTGCGGCAACGGGGCCTGTTGGCGCAACTGTTGGCCAAATTGGTAAGCTTAAAGGCTGTAAAGTGGTTGGCATAGCGGGTGGTGCTGAAAAATGTCGCCATGCGGTTGAAGTACTTGGTTTTGATGCCTGTATCGACCATAAAGCAGCTGATTTTGCTGAACAGTTAGCTGCGCACTGTGACCAAGGCATTGATGTGTATTTTGAAAATGTCGGTGGCAAGGTATTTGATGCTGTTTTACCTTTACTTAACACAGGTGCACGAGTACCAGTGTGTGGGATGATTTCGCAATATAACGCCACCTCATTACCTGCAGGACCGGATCGTTTATCACTGCTGATGGGCACCTTGTTAGTGAAGCGCATTAAGATGCAAGGCTTTATCATTTTTGATGATTATGGCCATCGTTACCCTGAATTTGCTAAGGATATGAGCCAGTGGTTAGCCAATGGCAAGATCCAATATCGTGAGCATTTAGTCGACGGTATAGAGAACACGACTAAAGCGTTTATCGGCCTGTTAAAAGGCGAAAATTTTGGCAAATTAGTGATTAAACTGAATGAGCCACTGTCTATTTAATGAGATTTTTTACTTTATTAGGAATACATAAATGAAAGTACTAATGGTATTAACATCGCACGACAAATTAGGCGATACAGGGCATAAAACCGGTTTTTGGCTAGAAGAGTTAGCCGCGCCATATTATGTGTTTAAAGACAGTAATGTTGACGTGGTACTGGCGTCGCCGTTAGGTGGACAACCACCGTTAGACCCTAAAAGTGATGAAGTGGATTTTCAAACTGAGTCGACTAAGCGCTTTAAATTAGACACAGATGCCCAACAACAACTGGCTACAACCTTATTGTTGTCGTCGGTAGATATTGCCGATTATGATGCGGTATTTTACCCTGGTGGCCATGGTCCATTATGGGATTTAGTCGAAGACAGCACATCAATTGCTTTGATTGAACATGCGGTAAAACAAGACAAGGTATTAGGGTTAGTTTGTCATGCACCAGGCGCACTTAAGCACGCTAAAAATGCTGATGGCACCTCTGTTGTTAAAGGCAGAAAAGTCACAGGATTTACTAATGGCGAAGAGGATGCGGTGCAATTAACCGACATAGTGCCATTTTTAGTCGAAGACATGTTAATTGCCAATGGCGCAGATTATGCCAAGGCAGATGACTGGCATCCGTTTGCGCAGGTTGATGGTAAATTAGTGACAGGTCAAAACCCTGCGTCATCTGAGCTAGTAGCACATAAAATGTTGGCACTTTTAAGCTAATTGCTATTATTTATTGGCTTATGCAAAAGCAAACTTAGGTTTGCTTTTTTGTTTTTTACGGACAAAAAATAGATTTTAGTAGGTAAATAGTTGTACAAAACATTAATTTTTCTCAATATAACGGTTAAAGTTTATTCGAATGTCAAAATAATGATATATTGCGCTCAATATGAAATGTGAACCAAGAGGATATGGAAAGCGTGTCGAAATCGTTGAGTGATGAAGAGTTAGCCTGTTTTAGTGATATTTTTACATCAAAGATGACTTTAGGTAATCCTTTACAGTCTAGAACTGATGCGGACATTTTGGCTGATAACTCTTTAAGTGTTTCGACAGAAATTCCTCAGGTATTAGCCCATATTCTGGGTGAGGCTAAATTAACCTTGCTGGCTGAAATTAGTCACTATCGTTTGTGGTTTCCGCTAGTGTTAAAGCGCGATGAACTAGGGCAGTTTATTCCTGTATTAGGCGTACCTGAAGTGGTCGATATGCAAGGTGTTGAACGCAGCTGGCGCGTAACCGATTTAAAAGATGTCACCGTTGTTGGTAATACTGAGCAAGAGGTTGAGGTGTTGTCGCTATCCAGCTCTGGCTTAACGATTAAAATGCGCGGTGACTTACACGCAGAAATGCCTACATCTGGCAAACTTATGCTGACCAATGGTTTGCAAGTGGATGTAGATTTTGAGCCCGTACGTGCTGAAAATGGTATTATGGCGGCTAAAATTAATGCCCATGGTGAAGCAAGGGAAGCGTTAAGGCAGTTTTTGTTCAGCGCCCACAAAACCAAGTATTCTCACCTTTATAATATTTAACTCATATCTAGCTAATATTAAAATCCTGCTGCAATACGCCTCTTAACATTTGGTTGAAACCTTTATCTTGTTTTGCTGCAATCAGCTGGCAAATTTCATCGCCAATGGTGGTTAATCGATAATAGGTAAATAGCAGGTGTTGGCTTTTGGGTTGAAGAGTAAAATTATCATGCACAAATTGCATGGGTAATTTTACTTTAGGGTCAAGCAGGCCTGTTTCAAACTCACTATTATGGATCACCCCCGCATCTATTAAGGTTAAAATATTTGAGTAAGGCAACCCATATTGAGACAAGGGGATATTTACCTGATTATTTTTACGAAAATATTGCTTCACCCCGCCATTTATCCGATAACCACTGAGTAATTTATAACGGTTATCTGTGCCAATTTTAGCCGACATGCCTAAGGCTTTTTCAAGAATAAGCGCTTCACGAAAGGTGAATTGTTTTAGTACTAACAGCGAACGAAGGCTAAAGTTACCTGGAGACACTATTTCACTGGCAAGAATACGCGCCCATAAATCCTGCATTTTGCGATTATGAATTTGCTCGGCCATTTGAAAAAACTGATGACTCCAATCAGCATCTAAATCGACACCCGTTACATCTGAAGGGGTGTAATTTAATGCTAATGCAAAAATATTTTCCAGATTGGCTTGATATGCACTTAGCTGTTTACGCTGGCGATGCTGCGCCCGCTCGGCAATAGATGCGCTTGATGGACGGTAATCTTCTTCACTGGCTAGCCCTAACATGCGCCCGAGTAACAAGGCTTTTTTGCGCGCAGACATATTGGCGGTATCTGCCGCTTGTATATCGACTTCAATGATATTGTTGTCTGGTTCAGCCATTATTTACTCATTTATTCGCGTGGTTTAGGCCAGTAAGTTTCAAATCCTGGTTTGGGTGATTTGGGGACATTGAATGCCAGTAATAAAGAGCATACCGCGAATCCTGTGCCGATGAAAAAGACATATTTAGGCGAACTTAACCACAGCATACCCAATAGTACAGGAATGATCACCGCGGCAATGTGGTTAATGGTGAAGCTAACCGACATGGTTGAGGCTATATCTTGTTTATCAGCAATTTTTTGAAAGTAGGTTTTCATTGCGATTGCCATGGCAAACAATAAATGATCAATCACATATAACCCCGCTGCTACATGGGCATTTTCAACATAGGCATAGCTGATAAAAATAATAATTAAGCCCACATATTCAAAGATAAGCGCATAACGCTCACCAATGCGACCAATCAGTTTTCCAATAGCGGGGGCAAAAAATAAATTCACCACATAGTTAATTAAGAACAGGGCGGTTATTTCTGATACCGAATAGCCAAACTTTTCGACCATCATAAAGCCGGCAAAAACCATAAATATTTGCCGACGCGCGCCGGAGAAAAAGGTTAGCAAGTAATATAACCAGTATCGTTTACGCACTAATAAATGTTTGTGCTGTGTTTCGCTAATAGCAAAACGGGGGAAGTACAGACTCATCATCAGCACCATTATTAGTCCTAATGCGCCAATGATTGAATACATCCAAATGTAGTCAAGGTTTAGCCATGTCATGACTAGCCAAATACTGCCATATCCGATTAACGCCGCGGCTGAGCGCCATGCGAGTGCTTTACCCATAAAACCTGGTGCTTCTGCTTTATCTACCCATTGCAATGTTAATGATTGGTTGATGGTTTCAAAATAATGAAAGCCTATCGACATTAAAATTGTGGTCAGATATAGCCCGAGTACGTCGGGAAAAAATCCGGTTATACCCACACCAATACATAACAATGCCAGCGATATAAGGGCAAAGGCTTGTTCGCGAATAAGCAGTAAAACAAATACCGCAGTAAAGGCCAAAAAGCCGGGCACCTCTCGTAAGCTTTGCAGCATACCAATTTCAGCACCGGTAAACGCCGCCCTTTCAATCACAAAGTTGTTTAGTAAGGCTTGCCACACCGCAAATACCATCGACATAACAAAGGTCATCCATAGCAACAAATGCTGTGGATTGGTTTGATAACCCTCAGTGGCTGAGGTATTTGCAGTTGTGCTAGCAGATACATTAGCCGTGGTCAGTGATGATGAATCCATGAAGTTCCAAAGGGTGATTTTAAAAGCGTGTGACCATAGTGGCAAAAAAACATTTTTATGGGAAGTGTAATTTATTTGTAAATGCTGTTGCGAAGAAAGATCTTAATTTTAATGCAAATGATTATCAATTGATTTATTGTGTGGCGAATTATTAAAATAAGCTTAATTATTTAAGTGTACGTGGAGAGTTGATATGAATAGCAAAATCTCACTATTGGCGATGACTTTAGCGAGCGTTATGGGCTTAGGTGTTGTAGCGAATGCAAATGCTGCTAATGAGACCGATGCACTTGCCAAGGCTATTGCCAAGCAAGAAACTGAAATTGCAGCATTAAAGCAGCAGTTAAATCTATTAACCGAGCAACAAAAGTCACAGTCTGCACAGCAACAGGTTGAGCGCGATGCCTTAACGTCAAAGGTTGAAACCGTTGCCAGTGAGGTCTTTGCAGCGCAAGACCGTTATAGCCGCTTCAGTTTTAAATCTTACGGCACCGCGAACTACACCAGCGATGAATATTTCGATAACGTTCAAGATACCACCCCTGAGCGCCGTAATCGTTTTGACTTAGAGCGCATAGTGACTGAGTTTGGTTATCAGTTCACCGATGAGTGGAGCATGGAAGTTGAGATTGAATATGAACATGGTGGCACAGGCACATCGCTTGAGTATGATGGTTTTGATGAATTTGGCGAGTTTGAATCTGAAGTTGAAGCGGGCGGCGAAGTCATTGTTGAAAAAGCGGAGATCCGCTATCGCCCAAGTAAAGAATTTGGGGTTAAGTTCGGTAATATTCACCTTCCAATCGGCCTAACCAGCACACTGCACAAGCCTAATCAATATCTCACCGTTTTGCGCCACAAAAGTGAAGCGGCCATGTTACCGGCTGTGTGGAATGAAAACGGTATCGGCGTTTATGGTGAAATTAGCGATTTTCATTACCAGGCTCAGGTCGTCAGTGGATTAAATTCAGAATACTTCCGTACCTATGACTGGGCTGCTTCTGGGCATCAAAAACGTTTTGAGCATGTTAACGGCGATGATTTAGCTTTTGCCGGACGTTTAGATTACGGCAACTTTAAAACCGGTAGCGCTGTAGGTGTGGCTTATTACTATGGCAATACTTCAGGTAATCGCCATAAAAGTAATAAGTTAGATGTAGATGGTGCAATGAGTATTGTGTCAGTTGCTGGGGCATTTGTCGAAGGTCCATGGATTCTTCGTGGCCAGTATCTTTATGGCACTCTGGAAAACACTGATGCGATTACTCAGGCCAACAAAACCACCCCAGGTTTACGTCCAGGTAACTTTGCCCAGCTAGGTTCTGAGTCACAATCTTTCTTTGTTGAAGCGGGTGTCAAGCTGGACAGCTGGATCAATATACCAATAACTGCGTTTGCTAACATCGATTACTCAAATCCGCTGATGGCGGTTGAAACGGGGACTGCTACTAAGCGTTTTGAAAATACCTGGAGCAGCATAGGTATCAATTATTTCCCTATTCCTGAAATTGTGATTAAGGCGGAAGGCGGCATACATCAAGTTGCCGTGGCCAGTATTCCTGATACTAATTTCTTCGCATTAGGTGTTGGGTACCAATTTTCTTTATAAGTCAATGTCTTAACAGGCGTTTAATAGTGTGTTTTTTTAACGTTAATTTGTTTTACATGGAGTTTTTATGAAATTTAAATATTCAGCTATCGCATTTTCATTAATCATGGGGTTATCTGCTTGTGGTGGTTCTGGCTCAGATGATACTGCGCCAATCGTGCCAGATGATAGTTTCTCATTTGTTGCGACTGAAATGATCACCAACTTAACCAATGAGGTTATTGTTGACGGTTATGCTGATTTAGCCAGTAAAGGTGAAGCGTTATTTAATGCTACCCAAAGTTTAATTAACTCAACCTCTCAAGCGGATTTAATCGCAGCACAAGCGGCCTGGAAAGCGGCTCGTCAGCCTTGGGAACAAGGTGAGTCGCATATTTTTGGCCCTGTTGACTCATTAAGTATTGACCCGCATTTAGACAGCTGGCCATTAAATACTACTGACCTGCAAACACAGTTAAACAGCGCGGTCGGGTTTGATGCTGAAACCATTAAAGGTTGGAACGATGATGTGCAAGGTTTCCATACTATGGAATACCTATTATTTGGTGATGGCGTTAACGACAACACTAAAGACATTGCCGAGTTAACCACCCGTGAACGTGAGTATCTAGTGGCCTTAGCTGAAGTGTTTCGTGATTACACTAAGCAACTTGATGATGCATGGCAAGTTAGCCATAACCCACAAGATACCAACGCACTGCCATATGCTGAGTTATTAAAGCAACCTGGTACCAGTACTAATACTATTTACTCTTCACAACTGGCGGTTGTTGAAGAATTGATCAATGGCATGATTGGTATTGTCGATGAAGTGGGTAACGGTAAAATTGCTGATCCATTTGGTGACTCAATTACCACTGCTGACACCTCAAAAGTAGAATCGCAATATTCTTGGAATTCATTAACTGACTTTTCAAATAACATTATTGGCGTACGTAATGTTTACCAGGGTGAGTATACCGGCAGTGCAGACAAGCAAGGTTTAATTGATTTTGTTGCTGCTGCAGACACTGTTTTGGCGACTCGCATTGGCAGTGAAATTGATGATGCTATTTTAAAAATTCAAGCGATTAAGGGCAGTAATGATATGCCGTTTCGTCAGGCTATTTTAGATGTTGAGGGCCGTAAGCGTGTGCAAGTGGCTGTTGATGCATTAAGTAAGCTGCAAGCATCGCTAGAATCAGACATGTTACCTTTATTGTCAGATTGGAAAACCAGCTAACGTTTAGTTGAAGTATGCCTGGCCTCAATTGAGGCTAGGTATTTTGATAAACTGTAAAAATGTGTGAACAAAATGATGAAAATAACAACTAAGCTTTATGCGTTAATGTCAGTGATGATGACAACAACAATTTTAGTCGGCTGTGGTGGCAGTGGTGATGAAATTACCACTGAAATAGTACCAGAGCCACCAGTAGTCACTTACCCTAGTTATACCGATATTAGTGCCTCAGGTGGTGATACCACTACCTTTGATGCCAGTAATTCAGGCCATGGTTTTTCTACCCCAGCAACTAATTTAACCGCCAGTGAGTTGGCATTGCATTTGGAGGGTGACGTTAATTTTGAAACCTCTTTTACCACAGCGCCTAATAGTGAACATCCTGAATTAGATGGACTAGGTCCGGTATTTAACAATGCCGATTGCAACTCTTGTCATCAGCGGGATGGGCGTAACTCAACCCCATTTTTAGCCGCCAATGAAACCCGGGTTAAGCTAGGATCTGCCGCGGGAATATTTTTACGCATCAGTAAAGCACCTGATGAAGTGTGCACTGAAGGAACTGCGCAAAACAATTATTGTGCGCCAATAGCCGTGCCTGATTTTGGTGGTCAGCTATTTCACCGCGGCGTGCTTAAAGCTCGCCCAGATTGGCAGCAAAATGCTTTTGTTGGTCAAGCTGATGTATATTTGTCTTATCAGCGCAGCGAAATAACCTACGCTGACGGCAGAACCCTTATCCTTAAAAAACCTTTATTTGATGTTGAAAATCCCTACGATGCACCGGGTGAAACCAAACAAAGCGCTAATGTTACCTCTAACCTATTGCAAGACGACGTACTAATGGGCTGGCGAAACGGTATGCCAGTATTTGGTTTAGGTTTATTAGAAGCGATACCTGAAGCGGATATTTTAGCCAATGTTGATGTCAATGATGCTAATGGCGATGGTGTGTCAGGCCGAGCTAATTGGGTATTTGATGCCGTAAAAGCCCGCGATGGTGTCGCGCATCCAGTGTCATTAGGGCGTTTTGGCTGGAAAGCCAATACCCCTAGCGTACGAGTGCAATCACTAGGCGCATTACGGGGTGACATTGGTATTACTAACCCACTGTTTCCAGACGAAAGTATTGCAGGTACTAGCTTGCATGATGCTTATTTAACCCGTACAGGTTTTGTTGATACCGGCAGTGATGAAAATGGTGAGCCAGAAGCCGATGTTGCGTTCAGTGACTCAGTGACTTTTTACGCTGAAACCTTAGCGGTTCCGGCCAGACGTAACGTCAGTAACAGCAATGTACGTGAGGGAGCACGTTTGTTTGAGCAAGTTAATTGTACAGGTTGTCACACACCATCATTTACCACGAAAACCGCCGGTGATATTGGCGGTGAACCGATGAGCGATAGCTTAAAGGGTCAAACAATTTATCCGTTCAGTGACATGCTATTGCATGACATGGGTGAAGGACTTGCTGATGGCCGCCCTGACTTTTTGGCGAACGGTAATGAATGGCGCACACGTCCTTTATGGGGCATAGGCTTAACTCAAACGGTGAATCCGCAAGCCGGATTTTTACATGATGGCCGTGCGGCAACATTGGAAGAAGCTATTTTATGGCATGGCGGCGAAGCTGAAAAAAGCCAACAAGCTTTTATGGCGTTAACCCAGAATGAGCGAGACCAGGTGGTAGCGTTTTTAATGTCACTATAACGACCGATGTAACCCCTATAAAAGAAGCAAGGCAGGTGCTTGCTTCTTTTGATCTATTTTGATGTTAAAGCCGTGATCTGTTTCAAGGTCAATACCTGCTATATAACGTAATATAAGCGAGTTAATTACTTGTTTAGGCGGCAATATGGCTCAGATCCTTCTTGTTTACTCCAGCGTACACGGACAAACCCGTAGAATATGCGAGTACATCCAACAACAAATACCCCAAGCTGATCATCATGTGACCTTAGCGGCTTTAGATGATGTGAGTGATTTGTCTGGCTTTGATAGAATTTATATTGGTGCAAGTATCCGTCATGGTAAACATCGACCCGCTTTATATGAATTTATTCAGCAGCATCAGGTAGAGTTAGAAACTAAACCCAGCGGCTTTTTTTCAGTCAGTTTGGTGGCGCGCAAACCGAATAAAAACACCCCAGAAACCAATGCCTATATGCAGGCATTTTTACAACAAACCGTATGGAAACCCGCTTTATTACAGACCTTTGCGGGGAATTTAGATTACCAGGGCTATGGCCCAATGGATCGCAATATCATTCGATTTATTATGTGGATGACCAAAGGTCCAACCGATCCCAATACCAAGGTTGAATACACTGACTGGCAAAGGGTGGATGACTTTATCGCTAAAATGATTGAGGCGTAACGCTATGGTACTAAAGCTGATATGGCAAAAAATTGCAGTTAAGCTACATGCATTGGTACTCGTCATGTCGGTCATATTAGTGTGCACTAACCCTTGGGTATTAATAGGGCGGCAATTAAGCGCAAATGCCGGTTTTTGGAGTCACTTTCATGTATACGGCGGCCTAATTACAGCATGTTTAGCGTTATTGTTTGCCATAAAAGTGTGCCTTAAAGGTCAATGGCGACAGTTCTTCCCCTGGTTACTGTTGGACTTTAATCAAGTTAACACGGACTTGATTGGTATATTAACAGGCAAGATACCGGTTGCAGGAGGTAAGGGATTGTTCAGTGTTATTGAAGGAATAGGTGTTATTTTACTTTTGCTGGTGGCGGTCAGCGGTGTGGTTTGGTATTTAGTTGACCCGAGCGATGCCTTAGTATGGCGCAGCTATCATCAAGTGCTTGGCCAATGTTTTATCGGTTTTATGATTATTCACCTGCTATTAGCGTTACTGCATATTAAGGACTTTTTTGACTAAGCCATGTGTTTAGAGGCTAATAGGTTCTTTACCCTTAGTTATTATCATTATCTAAATTATTTAGCGTATTAACACTATTTAACATTTCAGCCACTTGCTATTTCCTTCGCTCAACTGTTTAATTGCGGCAATTTATCTCTACTTCATTTTATTGAGAATTATATATGAAATCGACTCTATGTTGCTTACTGGTTTTAGGCGTTATGGGTATGAGTGGTTGTGCAGCAACTCAGAATAATTTTGCCTCTAAAGTTAAATCAGAAGGTGCGCAAAACCTTGATTTATCTCAACAATGGGAGCAGGGTGATAAGGATGTTAGAAACGGTAAAGAGCAATTACAAGATGGCCGTAAACTGGTGCAAGAAGGTAGTGCTGAGATCCGTGAAGGTGAGAAGCTAATCGCCGAGGCAAGAATTGAAGGCCAGAAACAGAAACAAGCTTTTTTGAGTTTTACTAGCACATTAAATGGTGCACCGACGGGCAAACGAGCGATTGTTTTATTGAATAAGCTGGAAGAAATTGCCGATCTTTGGGAAGACGCTGATGACAAGTTTGCAGATGGTAAAGAATTGGTTGAGGACGGCAATACTAAGTTAGCTGAGGGTGAAAGTGCCATAGAACAAGGCCAAAACCTAATCAATAGCGGCAGTAGCCGTATGAAACAGGCTGAAGGTAAATATCAGCAACGCAATGGTTCAGGATTAGTTGAACAAAGACGTGAAGATAAGGCATTAGTTGAACAAATGCATATCGAAGAAAGGTCGAATAACTTCTAATTGTGATTTAAAATTGCGTCGGTTTTCTAGCGACTTATTTTTAACAATAAATGTTCAACAATAAAAAAACCGATATTAGCAGTGCTATATCGGTTTTTTAGTTTGTAAAATAAATTAGCAGCGCAGTTTAGTTATTTTTGCAATGCTAAGTAGTTCATCACATTGATTAAGTCATCAAGGGTGCGCATTTCGTCCATATTGATGGCGTATTTATCATTAACGATAAAAGTCGGTACGCTTTGAACACGATATATCACTTGCTGTTGGCGCCATAGGCTCAATTTTTTGTCGGTATCAGTACTGTCGGCCAATTCATCATATTTAGCGGCATCAATACCAAATTTAGCAAAGACCTTTTTAATGTCATCGCGGCTATTAACCTGTGACTCATGTTTGTCACCATGGGCACTGTGATCATGACCGCCATCGTTTTCATCGCCTTGAATGGCACCGAACATTGCTACTTTTAACGCTTCTTGATTGTCCTGAGTGTGGATCACCGCTAGCGAGCGCATAACCTCAGTGCCTAAATCGCTGTTCATAAAATCGACATGCTTAGTGTCAAATGTAACTTGCTTGTCTAAGCCTGCTTTAATTTCTGGTAAATACTTGGTTTCCATATTGAAACAGTTGTGACAATAAAAAGAGAAAAACTCAGTCACTTTAGGTTCGCTTGGCACCATGCTATTTGAAACTTGTGTGTAGTGCTTACCTTCTACAAAGGGGGCGGCAAAACTATTAATAGGGGCAATGATTAAAGAAAAAATGAGTGTGCTAATTACGCTGGCGGCTAATGCAAAATGTTTAAACATGAATACCTCAAAATTATGTTATTAATGGAATTTTATCCGCTAATGATGACATATTTTGACAAACTAGACCGAAAGATTTATGTGATCCAGTGGTGATTTGTGACAAATATTGCACTTTTAGTGCTTCCGATAAGCCTACTAATGATTCAGGCAACTAAGCTTTTGTCGCGTAATGTTTGCCATGCTTCACAGACTTCTTTAAAACGTTCGGCATTGCCTTGGTCACGATCAGGGTGCCATTTTAAGGCTAACTTTTTCCATTGCCTTCTGATGTCTTTGTTTGATGCGCTATCATCTAATTCAAATACTTTTAAAGCATGACCTTTATTCATTAATTGGATGTTTACGCCAATATATTCTTGATAGCTGTTCCAGAACGACTCCAACATTTCACGGACGACATTAATGCTGGTATCGTAATTTTTCCAGTCTAAATAGTAATCCCGCAGTGCAGCGTCTTGACGGTGTAATAGGTCTGCGTTGCCTGGCACAATTCTAAACAACTGAATTTCCATAGCCTTCACTTGTAACCATTGCTTGGGTAGCAAAATATCCTGTAACTCATACAAGGCATTCATCAATAGAAAGTTACGTTTAAACAGGTCTTTTTCTGGTAATGGGTCTAAATCATGCATTAGGCCTTTATGTTGCAATTCACTGGCTAAATGATGCACCTTCCAACTGTGATTCGAAGACTGCAATACACTTAACAGTGGCCAAATAAGTGGATTATCACCTTTTTCAGAAGTCATCGATGACGATGGTGCTTCTAAGCTAGGCTCTGCGGAACGTTTTTCAAATAACATAATGAGCGTCTTCATGCTGAAAATGGCGATAAAAAATACTATGCCATAGTGATGATGCAAGGAAAAGCAGATTTTTATCTGCTTTGCGGCGTGTTCATTGTCTAATAAACGTTAACAATGCAGGCAAAGTGGCTGGTTTTGGTATAAAATTCTCCGCAATAAAAATGGGGGTAAACACCAATGACCGATAAACACTTTATAAGCGCGCAACAATTACTTGAAGATTCATTTCGTTTAGCAGCACAGGTTTACCAATCTGGCTTTAGACCCCAATTTATTGTGGGCATATGGCGAGGCGGTGCACCCATTGGTATTGCGGTGCAAGAATATTTTGATTTCAAGGAAGTGGAAACAGATCACATAGCCGTTCGAACCTCATCTTATTATGGTATTGGCACCGACAAGCAAGATAAGAATATTAAAGTGCATGGTTTGCATTACATTATTGAAAATGCCAACGCCACAGATGGCTTACTAATTGTTGATGATGTATTTGATTCTGGTCGCAGCATCCATGCCTTAATCGGTAAGTTGCAGAAATTTATGCGATTAAATATTCCAACGGATATTCGTATTGCTTGTCCTTATTACAAGCCAAACAACACTAAAGTACCGTTAAAACCAGACTACTTTATCCATGAGTCTGACGAGTGGTTAGTGTTTCCGCATGAAGTGAAAGGCTTGACTCCAGACGAAATTGCCAACGGCAAAGCTGATTTGAAAAACATCCAAGATTTATTTATCTAATCTGGGCATTTTTACAACAAATTTGCTAGAATAAGAAAATATATGAGTGCGCCAACAATTTTGTTGGCGCACTTTTTTATCTAACCGATTTTGCTTAATTACAAGAATTGATATAACCATATGGCCTCTGTTGAACTTTTTACACCTACACCCGCCAAAAAGCGTCAGCTTGAACTGTTAGCACCTGCTAAAAATGCCGATTATGGTATTGAGGCAATTCGCCATGGTGCAGATGCGGTTTATATTGGTGGTCCTGCTTTTGGTGCCCGTCATAATGCGGGTAATAGTGTTGAAGATATTGCCCGTTTAGCTGAGTTTGCTCATCGCTATCATGCCCAAGTGTTTGTCGCCTTAAATACTATTTTAATGGACGATGAATTACCTAAAGCTGAGCAAATGATTTGGGACTTATACGAAGCTGGTGTTGATGCGTTAATTATTCAAGATATGGGCGTGTTGCAATTAAACTTACCGCCAATAGCGTTACATGCTAGTACGCAAATGGATAACCGTACCCCTGAAAAATCCGTTTTTTTAGAGCAGGTTGGGTTTTCTCAAGTGGTACTCGCGCGTGAGTTAAATATCCCGCAAATTCGTGATATTGCTAACAGCACTAAAATGAAGTTAGAGTTTTTTATTCATGGCGCCTTATGTGTTAGTTACAGTGGTTTATGTAACTTAAGCCATGCTTATTCTAATCGCAGTGCTAACCGCGGCGAATGTTCACAAATGTGTCGCTTACCGTGTAACTTGACTACTCGAGAAGGTGAGGTGTTAGCGGAAAATCAGCATTTATTGTCTTTAAAAGATAATAACCAAACCGATAACCTTGAAGCGTTAATTGAAGCTGGAGTGTCATCTTTTAAAATTGAAGGCCGTTTAAAAGACATTACTTATCTTAAAAACGTCACCGCCCATTATCGTCAACAATTAGATGCCATTATTGCCAAGCGCAGTGATGTTGAATCTATTTCTCACGGGCGTTGCGAGTTTAATTTTACTCCTGATCCAGATAAAAGCTTTAACCGCGGTAAAACCGACTATTTTGTTACCCAAAGAACCGAAGCGATTGAACACTTTAGTTCGCCGAAATTTATTGGTGAAAAAGTGGGCCGTATTACTCAGGTTGGTAAAGATTTTATCAAACTCGATACGACTGAAAGCGGCAAAGATATTGTGTTCAATAACGGTGATGGTTTGTGCTTTTTTGTTGAGCATTATGAAACTCAGCGTTTGTCGGATGATAAACTTGCAGGAACGCGAGTTAACCGCGCTGACGGTAATACCTTATATTTAACTGAGGTGCCAAAAGATTTAAAAGTTGGCGTGATGATGTTCAGAAACTTCGATCATAAATTTGAATCGACGTTAAATAAAGAATCCGCTACCCGTAAAATCAGTGTTGATATGCAATTGCATGATACTGAAGATGGCGTTGCGCTGACGATGACCGATATTCACGGCATTAGCGCTACGGCCCGTTTGCAATGTGAAAAGCAAGCGGCAAACGATCAAGCTAAATCAGCTGCTAACCTTAAAAAGCAGTTAGGTAAGTTAGGCAGTACCGATTTTACTGTTAATAAGCTGAACTTATTAACCGAACAAGCCTGGTTTTTACCGGCCTCAACCGTAAACGAGCTTCGCCGTGATGCGGTTGATGCCCTAATGCTTGCGCGAGTGGCTGCATATAAACGACCAGAGCGCTGGACACATGATAAAGAGGCGCGTTTCCCGCAGAAATCGTTAAGCTTTTTATCTAACGTTGCCAACGAACAAGCGCGTAATTTTTACGAGCAACATGGTGTTATTCAAATGGAAGACACCTATGAAAAAAATAAAGTGCTACATGACGCACCTTTAATGGTGACCAAGCATTGTTTACGTTACAGCTTTAATTTATGCCCTAAAGAAGTAGAGGGCATAAAAGCTGACCCAATGTTTTTAGATGTCGGTAAAGATAAATTGAAATTAGTGTTTGATTGCCAAAAATGCGAAATGATGATTGTTGGCTCAAATCAGATGGTAAAAAGTTAAACTGCACTTAATAAGCACTTATTAGTACAGTAATAAATTAGGCTAAATGCCTATTAAAGCGTTAATTCACTAGGAAAAATAGATAAATGAGTAAAAAGTATGAGTCTCGCGTGTTTCAAGCTGACAATGGCTGGAAAACAGAAATCACTCGTCGTATGACCTCGACTAAAACGATAGTATCGAAAAGTCATGATGGTTTTGCAACAGAAGCTGAAGCTACAGCATGGGGCGAAGAAGCATTGAAGGGCTTTTTAAGCAAACAAGCTGATCGTAATAAGCGTAAAACGGCTAAACACCTAAAAGCAAAAACCTTGGCAGATGCCATTGCTGCAGAATCAAGTGAAACTGAAGCAGATACTCAAGATTATGATGAAGAGTTAGGTTAGTCATCAAAGTATTTGTTTATACAACGAGTTGTTAAAGATAAGTTTCAAAAAGTAGCTGTTGTGATATATAGTTAGTGCACAATTGCATAGTTATTTTGACTGATATCTAAAATAGCCTCATCAAAGGATGTTGGTGAATGTTTACAAAAGGATGTATGAAATGAAACAGTTTACTGCAATAAAGCTTTGGCTGGGGCTAGCTTGTCTAGTCCCTTGTGCTGTGCTTTTTGCAAAACCGTTCTCTTCAATAAACACGCTGTTTGGCGATGACAACCAAAGCCTTGGTAAAGTTGAAATGCCAAAGGATGTGCAGCAATTAACTGACTTTGCCTCAAAGTTTGGTTTCTTGCCTCCGCTGAATTGGAAATTGGCATTCAGTGAAATGCAAGGTGAGATGTTTATGGCTGAATTCATTCCAGCCAATGAATCGCTAAATGATTGGAGCGGCCTTGTGTGTATGCAAGGCTTTAAAGGCTTAGCTAATGACATTGAACCGCAAAAATTTCTTGATGGAATGGCCGATACCTATAAAGAACATTGCGAAGGCAAGGTAGTTTATACCGTTTTAGGCACATCAGAAGTGGAAGGTTTAGATGCGGTGCATGGTATTTTGGGGTGCACAGTCATGCCCAATATTCATCATGCCTCCATTTTTGTTGAAAAAGATTTTTCCACTATTCCCAAAGGTGAAATTGGATACTTTACTGTGGTTAGCGGCTCCCAAGATCTTTATCTTATCCATAAATCGATACGTGTAGCTGTGTTCAGAGAAAACCAACCCCCGCTTGATGCCAACAACTACCGCGAGTTTATGGCTAACCCTTAAGTCTGTCATATCTTTGATTGCTACGACTGTGAATGCTGAATATTTTTAATGTTCAATTTCTGCCGTAGCTCTCCCTGCCTGTATCTAATTTAGCTGTTAATCCGTATAATCGGCGCGATTTTATGGTCATGATGACTAGTCAATCTTTTGTGGTGCCATAACGTTTAAATGAGCTTATGGATAATCGGGAAATCAGTGAAAAGCTGATACTGCCCCCGCAACGGTGAAAGGTTAAGATAATGTATAACCATTGCATTATTTGTTTGTTGAATAAATTGTTCATACAAAATACCTCAGTCCGGAGACCGGCC
The DNA here is from genome assembly GCF_051164935.1 of Shewanella sp. HL-SH2. NCBI lineage: Bacteria > Pseudomonadati > Pseudomonadota > Gammaproteobacteria > Alteromonadales > Shewanellaceae > Shewanella > Shewanella sp. HL-SH2. The sequence continues at coordinate 3,977,597 of NZ_CP195035.1, read as the reverse complement.
CTAAAGATGATTTTGAGATTTCGGTGGGCAGATCTTAAAATGTAATAAGCTATTTTTGATTCGATTTATTCATTCGATGTTGAAAGCGATTTATTGCGACGTAATTGCCCCATTTTCCCTTTCAGGAGTTAAAGGTAAATGGGTACTAATCCAACAAAACTAGCCTTATCATTAAGCGCTATTCTGGGACTTTCGAGTCTTTCTTTGTGTCTATCTGCAAATGAAATTCAATCTATCGCTCAAGCTGACTCTCAAACTAATGATATCGTGCAGCAAGAAGAGAGCATGGTGATTATTGGCCGCCGTGCAGAAACACCACTTAACATTGCAGCTAACGTTAATGTCATTGATGCCGCTGAAATTCAAATGAGCGGCGCCACCAATTTGGGTGATTTATTGCGTGGTCATAGTGGTATTCAGGTTTCCAATAACAATACTGGCCCGGTTTTTTCTATGCGTGGATTTACCGCCTCACAAGCGGCAAATAATACCCTTATTTTGGTCGATGGACGTCGTCTTAATAATATCGATATTGCCGCACCTAACGTCAGCGCCATTTCGCTTAATCAAATTGAGCGCGTAGAAATATTATCTGGCAGTTCTGGGGTGTTATACGGCGATCAAGCTGTGGGTGGCGTAATTAACATTATCACTAAAGCGCCAAATAGCACTGGTGGTAGCTTAGCCGTGTCGGCAGGTAGTTTTGATACTTTAGAAGCAAAGGGTGATGTTGCTGGGGCGATTAATGATGCTTGGCAATATTACTTAGCGGGTCAGTATAACGAGTCGGACAACTATCGTGATGATAATGCCAATGAAACCAGCTCAATATTAGGTCGTTTACAATATAAAACCCTTGAAGAAGATTTTTATATTGAAGCAAACTACTTTGATAATGATCGTCAAACCCCAGGATCGTTAACCAAAGAGCAACTTGAAGAAAATCCACGCCAATCTAACCCTTGGAATAAAGGCGATTATATTCATGGCATGACGACAGCACTGCGCACGGGTTATCACAATCAAGTTACTGATACCTGGACCTTAGGTGCCGATGTCAGCTATACCGACAGTAATAATACCAGCCTGCAATGGGGCAGTTCAGGCCGTAATGAACGTACTTTATTGTCTATTTCACCCAAAGCGGTTGCTAAGTATCAAGTCGAAAGTGGCGAACTAAATATCATTACCGGTATTGATTACAATTTAGGTGAATCAATATTTAGCTTTGGTAGAAGTAATCAACAAACCCAAAGCAGTGCTTATATTCAAGCCTCTGTGCCACTGACAACTTCATTATCCTATGTGGTTGGCGGTCGTTATGCAGAAGCTGAAGATGACCTAGTTGATGGGAATATTTATCCTAATGGCATTGATTTAGACCAGGATGCACATGCATTTGAACTGGGCTTAAATTATCGCCCTAATACTGAACATCGTTTGTATGTGCGTGCTGATGATAACTTCCGTTTTGCTAAAGTGGACGAGCAGGCTTATACCTCACCAGGTACAGTGGGCTTAAAGCCGCAGCTAGGGCGATCATTTGAAGCGGGTTGGGACTATGCATACGATATTCATAATCTACAAATTAATCTGTTTCAACTTGATTTAGAAGATGAAATTGTCTGGGATCAAAGTGCTGAAAAACCAGTCGGTGGTGCTTTCAATGGCGCTAACATTAATGCCGATGCATCGCGTCGATATGGTGTCAGTACTGATTATGATATTCAGCTTAGTCCTGCATTAATGCTTGGTGTTGCATATGACTATATTGATGCCGAGTTTACTGAAGGCGAGAACGCAGGTAAGGCTTTATCCTGGGTGGCCAAACACAATGGCCGCGGTTATGTGAGTTATGATTTTGCTAATCATTGGCAAGTATTTGCTGAAGGTGTTTACACTGGTGAGCGCTTTATTGAAGGTGACAATGCTAACGTTGACCCTAAATTAGACAGCTATGTTCTGACCAATATTGCTGTTAATTACAGTTACCAGCAATGGTCTGCAAGCCTACGGGCTGACAATCTACTTGATGAAGAGTATGTCAGCGCAGGTTACTATTCGGCATGGGGAAGTGGCTTTTATCCAGGCGATGGGCGTAACTTACGTTTAACCGCAGGATATCGTTTTTAAATCTTGCTGATTTAAATCACACTGGCTTAAATGCTATTGGTTTAAATCACAAAGTGACTATACTTTATCAAGCCAACAAGTTTCTTGTTGGCTTTTTTATGCTATGGTTTTGCTAACAGCCTAAATACAAATTTCGATTTAATAATAAGGTGACAATGGGGTATGACGGATCTTGAGCAAAGAGTGTTAACTCAAGTTAGGGCAATTATTGGTAATGAAGATCAAGTCATTGGCCGTCGCGGCATTCTTATTCCGCTAAAAAAAGCGCTAATTAACGAAGCTGATATCAGAGTTGTGATTGATATTGTGTCAGATGATCCCGCATTAGCAGGACACTTACTTATGCGCAGTAATACCGCGCAAACGGCAGGGCTTATATCAACTAAGAATCGCAGCATTAAAGATGCGCTAATTCGTCTTGGTCAGGTTAACATTTATCGTTATGCATTTTCGTTCTATCTAAAAGAACGTTTAGATGGTCTTGCCGAGCCTTATAAAAAGTTGATCCATGGCTATTGGAAATTGAACGAGTTAATTGCGGTTGATTCTATTTCGCTTTTACGTCAAGAAACCGAAAAGGGTAGCGGCCTAAAAATTGACGCCGATGAAATGCAAACCTTGGCACTGTTTAGTGTGTTTGGCCAGGTTATCGCCTTAACCGCTTTTGCTTACTTGAACAGCGAGCAAGAAACCCCCGTATCACTGCGGGTTATTAAGTCGTTACTTGACAACCATCAGCAAACACTTTCAATTGAAGCCTTTGAATCTTTAGGTCTAGATGATGATTTGCGTATTGAGTTTATGATTGCGCATAACTTACAACAAACTAAAAACCCTGACTCAGCAGGGCTTCTTTTGCGTAGAGTCTTGTCGAAAAGAGGTTTGTTGATAAATCCCCTATAGCGCCAGACCTGAGTGGTGCTAAACCTTTGAAGTGTTAGGCCTGAGTTAGACTCGATCTTTGCAGCGCCAACCCTTCCTGTGCCACTAATTCTAACCATTTCTGAATTAAGTTAGCATTGGTGGCATCACGTCTATAGGCTCCAAACAATGGTCGTTTTAAGCCTTCAGCGCCTAATGGTAATGAGGTTAAGCTTAAGCCCTGGCTTTCTTTAATTGACCATGTAGGCAGCGCTGCAACCCCATCATTACAGGCTACTCTTTGTAATAACATTGAGGTTAAATCACATTGTTTTTGTTCACCAATTTCTATCCCGGCTGGCTCTAAAAAGTGCTTATAAATATCTAAACGGGTAAGCGGCACAGGGTATGTCAATAATGTCTGTTTGGCTAAATGTACAGGGCTAATAAAAGCTTGCTTAGCCAATGGATTATTATTGGCAACCACTAATTTAACCTCAAAATCAAACAAGTGCTGATACGCCAAAGTATGTCCAGGTACAGGATCAGAAGTGAGTACTATGTCTAATCCGCCAGTTTCAAGCGCATTAAGGGAGTCGAAAAGATGACGGCTTGAAATATCAATCTGTGCATCGGGTGCGTGTTGCTTAAATGCTTCAATAACAGGCATTAACCATCTAAAGCAACTGTGGCATTCAATGCCTAATTTGAGTTGTTGATTTTCACCTTCTAATCCACGCTTCAAATCAGATTCTGTCGCAATCACCTTTGGCAAAATTTCTTCAGCAAGGTTAAGTAAACGGGCACCTTCGTGGGTGAAGGTGAGCGGTTTACTTTTACGAACAAAAATAGATGAATTAATGCGGGTTTCTAATTCTTTAATTTGGTGAGAAAGAGCCGATTGGGTTACAAAACGTTTCTTAGCTGCACCCGCTAAACTGCCACTTTCCTTTAACGCCATTAAGGTGCGAAGGTGTCTAAGTTCTATCATTGCTCACTCCACATGAAACTTACTCAACTTACCGATGAAATCAATTCGATTACTTGGTAGCAGGTTAGCACAATAAACTTCTAGACGTCCAGACGCCTGTGTAATTTATTTACACAAAGGCAACAATAATCTGTTCGCCCACAAGAAAAGTAGTATGAAAATTACGAGTTTAGCTTTTATGCGCTTTGTTGGGTAAGGCGCACTTAAGTTGGCTTTATAGGGGAGCTGGTAAGATTGGGAAGAGCAAGTTTGGAGTTAGCTGAGTTTGGAATTAGCCGAGTAGTGCATGATTATTTCATTACTGCTAGTAAAACTATACTCACACACTCGCTGAAACTAGGCATCTCTTGGCAGCCCTTTTTGAACACTGCGAATAACCCGTTGGGTTTTGCGGCTTAGCGGTTCTATTATGGCGAGCGCTTGTTCCGCTAGCTTTACTTGCTGCTGATTAATGGCCCATTCAATATGTTCAATGACTAATGCATCTACTTCATCTGTTTGAGCTTTTTGAGTCAGTGCGGCAATAATATCATCGCTTGCGGGAGCGTTACCTAGGGCGACGGCTATGTTGCGTAGCCAGCGTTTGTGGCCGATGCGGCGGATAGCACTGCCTTCGGTGTTTGACAAAAATGCACTTTCTGACCATGCAAACAAACTCAGTAAGTCAGGTTGTATTAGTTTTGCCCTGGTATGAAAGTCGGTTTCCTGGGTGAGTGGGGCTTTGGCATTGACCGGGCATACTAGCTGGCAGTCGTCGCAACCATAAATTCGATTGCCAATTAAGGGTCTAAACTCTTCCGGAATAGCAGTTTGTAATTCTATGGTGAGATAGGATATACAGCGCCTGGCGTCAACAACATAAGGGGCGACAATCGCATCTGTTGGGCAAGACTTGATGCAGGCCACACAGGTATTACAGCCGTCTTTAATAGGGACATCAGTTGGCAGGGGCAAGTTAATTAATAATTCGCCGAGAAAAAACCAGCTGCCTGCGTCTGGATGTAAAATTAGCGAGTGTTTGCCTGTCCAGCCTAAGCCTGCTTTTTCAGCTAGAGGTCTTTCTAAAATGGGCGCAGAGTCGACAAAAGGGCGAAAGTCGGTGTTATTAAACGCAAGACTTTGACAGTGTGATGCTATTTTTTCGCCAAGTTGTTTTAGCCGTTGTCGCATGAGTTTATGGTAGTCACGGCCACCGGCATAACGTGAGATATAAGCTAAATTAGGGTCAGTTAAGTTACTGGCAAACCCTGCATCAGGTGGCAGGTAATCCATGCGTGCACTAATCACTCTAATACAACCAGGGTGAAGTTCTGCTGGCCTTGCACGCATCATGCCGTGGTTAGCCATATAACCCATATCACCGTGGTAACCTTTATCTAACCATGCTTGCAAATCAGCTTCGTGTGCTGATAGGTCAACATCTGCGATACCAATATGTGCAAAACCTAAATGTTTACCCCATTGCTTAATTTCTCGGGCAAGCTCGGCAAGTTGGTTTACACTTAGTACAGTATTGGGCATGTCAGTATTGAGTAGCGCAGTCGATTCGGCCATGGTAAATCATTAGGTGTGAGTAATCTTGCCGTTGATTATACGCTATCTGTAATGGACTATAGATTTTTTCATTGGGAAAATTCGGTCTTATTATTATGTGTAAGATATTGTATAAAAGAGTGGGGGTTGGCATTGAAGCAACTTTTTTATGTGTTATTAGCGGCTTTAGTTTGCATTAAGTGTGAACAATCAATTGCCGCTGAGCCCTTGATGATCGTCGCAGAAGATTGGGCACCGATGAGTTATCGTGTTAATGATCAACCTACGGGTTACGTTATTGAGTTAATTCAAGTGCTGCAGTTACAATTATCTAGAACAGATCCGATAGTCTTTTTACCTTGGGCACGGGCTAATTTGCTAGGTCAATCTCAAAAAAATGTTTTATTAATTGCCATGGCCAAGAATCATCAACGAGAAAGTCGATTTTCATTTATTGGGCCAATTGCTGAAGGAAGTATGGGGATTTTTGTACTTAAGGATGACCCTATCAAGTTAGATAATTTGAGTGACCTAACTAATCAAGGGGACATAGGGGTATACCGCGAAGGTGATTGTCAGCAGACACTTAAAGACTCGCATATAAGTCAATTAGCTGTGGCAAATTATCCTGACCAAAGCGTCAAACAGCTAGTGTTGTCTAGGGTTCGTTTTTTGTGTCAGGCTGATTTTGGTGTGCCGTATACACTTAATCAAATTGGTAAGCGTAAGTCTGATGTAAGAATGGCATATAAAATTAAAGATTTAGCGATATATTTAGCCTTTTCTGATGGCACATCACCAGCGCTTATCCAACAATGGCATCAGGCATTAGGTCAATTTATGCAAACGCCAGAATATACAGCTTTGTATCAAAAGTGGTTTGAAACTGACTTGCACCCTAATGAACCAAAGTTATTTACCGTGAATAATTAACTAAACCCCTTAATACAGTTTTTGAAGCTGCTTGCTACTTTGTAAGCACTTTCTGTGCGGTATAACTAAAAGTAATAAACTTTCTCCTTGGATTAAATCATTATCCAACTCAGTATACTTATCTTAAATATAATAAAATCAATAGGTTTTAAGCACTTCTAACGCAATTTCTACCATCAGCTTTGGCACTATACAGTGCATGATCAGCTTTAAGTAACAATGGAGACAGTTCGGCTTCATTGGTTAAACTAGTCACTCCCGCACTAACCGTTTGATGTAATTCTGGTGATATTTGGCTCCACTCATAATTAGCAATACAGTCTATTAAACGTTGGGCAATTTCCAGTGCGATAGTGTGTGAGATGTTAGGCAATAAGACTAAAAACTCTTCACCGCCGACACGACCAACAACATCGTTTTCTCGCATCATGCCCATGGTTAAGGCTGCTAGCTTGACTAATACTTTGTCGCCAACTTCATGACCTAAGGTATCGTTCACTTGCTTAAAATGGTCTGCATCAAACGAAATTACAGAAAAAGGTTTGCCACTTTGTTTTGCTTGCTTAATAAAAAGCTCACCTTGATGATAGGTATCTCGGCGGTTAGATAGTCCGGTTAACTCATCGGTTAACGCAAGGGTTTGATAAGTCCGCTTACGTTTAACCTGCTTGTAAGCAAATACTGAAACGATAATTAAGATGATGGCCACTAAGATAATGATCACAATTTGCATTGACTCGTTACGTTGCATTATTTGCAGCTGCAATTCTTTGTCGCTAGCCGCTTTAAGTAATAACTCATTTTCATTTTGTACTTTGTCTGTGTTAAATCTGGTTTGCATTTCAGCGTTTTTATCGGACATGATTTGTTTGTCTAAGATTAAGTGCATATCAACAAAATCACTTAATGCCTTGTGCGCATTTGCTATGTCACCTTTGGCGAGATAAATATCATTTAATAAGCGCAGATTTTGAGTTTCACCACGTTTATTTGCACCACGGGTAAAATCAATGGAGGCTTTTTTGCTGTATTCAATCGCTTTATCTAACTCATTTTTTACTAAGTAAGCTTGAGCAAAATACAAGCACATAAAACTATGTGGGCCCTCATATTCTAACGGGACATCAGGTTCTGCTTCCTTAAGTAACATGAGCGCTTTATCTATTTGACCTTGTAAAATAAGGTTGCCAGCAATATTAACTTTGGTGCCTGCAATGGCGACCTTATCTTTTTTTGATTGCCAGTACTTTAACGATCGATAAAAGCGTTCAGTGGACTCATTAATTTTCCCCAGTGCTTCTAATGAAAATGCGATTTGCACATTAATGGTGTCAGCCTCCATAAGCTGGCCAGACTCTATGTACATTTTTTCTAATTTTATTTGATATTTAAGTGCGGTTTCTGAATCACCAAAACGGCGATAACTGGTGGCTATTTCATTTAAGGTTTCATTCGCCCAATAGGTTAGATTCAGCTTTTCATAAAGGTGTTGTGCGGTAATTAAATCTTCTAAGGCTGCGTTGTAGTTACCTTGGTATGACATCATTGAGCCGCGAATACTGCGTCCGTCAGCGATTAGTCTTGGGCTTTCTAGCTCATATGCGCTGCTAACGGCGGATGATATATCAGCAAATGCACCTTCGGTTTGTCCTGCATAATTTTTGTAATAACCCAAGCATAGCAGTAAGTCAGTGTGAATTTCAGAAGGGTATGGGTCTGAATAGATCAGTAATTGCTGTTGAGCATACTCAATAGCTTTGGCTAGTTGCTCATTGGTTTCTGATGGTTGGCCCCAGCAATTTTGGCGGATAAACAGTTTTTGACGTACATCATCGTCAGCAGCGATAATTTGTTTATATTCTTTTAGCAGTGCATCGGCTTCTTTTTGATCTTTATAATCTACTTGCTCAAACTTTTGATAGATTTCATCTGCCCGAGCATTATCATAATACTCAGCCCATGCTGGAGATAATAAAAGTAGTGTTGTTAGCAAAATTGAAATGCTAAGAATGTTCTCGCGATATTTTTTCAAGATAACAGGCCACTTATTTTTGTTTGATGTAACAATAAAAACTTGATGTTTATTGTTCCTGCAATGTTTGAATTATAGCCGATTATAGATATAAATAACAAATATATAACAGACATGCTACTTGTTATTTTAAACGGTAACAGTATTTGCATTATGAGGGCTTGCAGCGTATAACGTCGCGGTTATCGTTGTTGTCATTTATAAGTGAGTAAAGATGAAGATAAGTACCATTAGACCTGTAATGCTGTCGATAATGCTATTGGTTATGTCTTTACCTAGCCAAGCTGAAGGTGATCTGGAAACCTCTGGGGATGCATTGCATCTTGCTTTACCTGCGGTAGCATTAGCTTCGACATTAATGATAGAAGATGATTATCAAGGCGCTTGGCAATTAGCTAAGTCAGGTATTTCAAGCCGCTTGGTGGTTGAAGCACTCAAGTTAAGCGTTGATAAGCAAAGACCTGACGGCAGTGGTGATGACTCATTTCCCTCTGGGCATTCAGCGGACACCTTTGCTGCAGCAACATTTATAAATCAACGTTATGGTTGGGAATATGGCGTACCGTCTTATGTGGTTGCGTCATACGTTGCTTATACTCGTGTTGCCAGCGACAAGCATCATATTGAAGATGTGCTTGCGGGGGCGGCCATTGGCATTGTAGCGGGTTGGTATTTTACTGATCCTTATGAAAACATTAGCGTGGTGCCACTGGCTTATAATGGCACTTACGGTGTGTTTATTAGTGGACGTTTTTAATCTAAATTCAAACGCTAACTCAAATTATAACTCTAATTTAAATTCTAATATTGATGAATATAAGGTGTAATCATGGTTGAACAAACCTATAGAGATACCGCGAAAAAGGTATCTTATAATGTCGCCAATAAAGTGCTACCAATGGATCAACTACCTGACAGCTTAATTGAAGCCTATGACGGCCTGTTTGAAGAGTTGTTTGCTGATAAAGCACAAGCGTTTAACAATGCCTGGGACAAATTGCCTGCCAGTGCTCAAAAGCTTATTTCGCAGGCTGAGTTTCATGGTTTTTATATTGCTAATGCTTGGATGCAGCTGAGTCGTGTTGCGCAAGAGATTGCCGACAGCAATGACACAGAAGAAGAGATGAACAATAACGAATACGATGGTATTTTTGGCCGTTTAGCTGAGCAGTCGTTAAAAGAATGTTTACGCAAGCTGAAAAAAGCCCGAACCGATAGAGTGATGCTTAATAGCTTCAAAAAGGTTATGGCAGATTAAGCATTTTTTATCAGTTATTTGATTAAAATAAAAATCCCAGTAATTCATTACTGGGATTTTTTACATCATTATTCAAGCACAGATTAAAATGCAGTACGGCGATAACGACGATATTCTGGTTGCCAAAAGTTATTATCAATGGCTTGTTGCAGTAACTCATCAGTACAAGGTAAGGCTAAACCTTGGTCAATTGCGACTTTAGCCACTGCAAAAGCGATGTACTTACTCACTTTATGGATATCTTCAAGCTTAGGCAATAGTGAACCTTCACCCATTGTACCCAATGGCGAACATTCAGACAGTGCACGGCTAGAGGCCATTAGCATTTCATCAGATACACGGGTTGCGCCGCATGATAATACCCCAAGACCAATACCTGGGAAAATAAAGCTGTTATTACACTGGGCTATTTCAAAGGTTTCACCATTGACCACAACTGGTTCAAATGGGCTACCTGTTGCCACAAGCGCCTGGCCTGATGTCCAGTTTAAAATATCTTTTGGGGTCGCTTCGACTCGACTTGTTGGGTTAGATAATGGAAATACTATTGGACGTGGGCAATGGCTGTGCATGGTTTTAATCACATCTTCAGTAAATAGTCCTGGTGCACCCGATACGCCAATTAACACTGTGGGTTTAGCGTTATTAACTACATTGAGCAACGAGACATTGTCGCTGTAGTTGTGCCATTGATCAACCAAAGCTGTTTTTTGTGCCAAGTTACTTTGAAAAGGTAATAGATTAGGCATGTTGTCGAGTAACAAGCCCCAGCGATCAACCATAAAGACTTGCGATCGAGCCTGCGCGTCACTGATACCCTCGGAGACCATTTGGGCAATAATAGCTTCAGCGATACCACAACCAGCACTGCCTGCACCTAAAAACACAATGCGCTGTTGGCTTAGTGTGGTGTTAGCGGCTTTACTGGCTGCCAACAATGAACCGACAGTAACCGCAGCCGTGCCTTGAATATCATCATTAAAACAACAGTACTTGTCTTTATAGCGCTCAAGTAAAGGCATGGCATTTTTTTGGGCAAAGTCTTCAAACTGAATTAATGCATCTGGCCAGCGACGGTTAACCGCTTGCATAAAGGCTTCTACGAATTCTTTATAGTCATCACCGCCAACACGCTGATGGCGCCATCCCATGTACATGGGGTCATCGAGTAGTTGCGGGTTATCAGTACCTACATCTAATGTAACCGCCAGACAGTAAGCCGGGCTAATACCACCACAGCTGGTGTAAAGTGATAGCTTACCAATAGGAATACCCATACCACCAATGCCCTGGTCGCCCAAACCTAAAATACGCTCACCATCGGTGACAACAATGACTTTGACTTTATGACGAGTCGAATTATTCAAAATGTCGTCGATGCGATCTTTGTTCTCGTAAGAGATAAATAACCCACGGTTACGGCGATAGTTTTTTGAAAAGCGCTCGCAGGCTAATCCTACCGTTGGGGTGTAAATAATCGGCATCATTTCACTGATGTTGTTGCGCACCAATGAATAAAATAGCGTTTCGTTGGTGTCTTGAATATTACGCAGGTATATATGTTTATCTAAGTCGTTAGTGAAGTTAGTAAACTGCTGATATGCGCGTGCGACCTGTTCATCAATGGTTTCAATTACCCAAGGCAATAAGCCTTCAAGGTTAAATGAAATACGTTCATCTTCAGTAAAGGCAGTGCCTTTATTTAGCAGCGGAGATTCAAGAATGGCTGGACCTGCAAAAGGAAGATAGAGTGGGCGTTTAGTATCGTCCATGGGTAACCTTTTTTGTGTGTTGTTTGATAGGTTTGTTAAAGGATAGATTAACATGACTAATATGTATTGTGGTCTGTTAAGTGATGAATTTCACACTTTTTTTATGAAGCAGTTGTTTGAATTACTCGCCAGTAACAAAAATGCACAGCCGCTAGCTGTGCATTGATAGGGTATAACAGGCTTTATTGAGCCTAATCTTATTTACCGCGGTGTTTAATTGACAAACCTTTAACGAAGTTACGCAACACTTGATCGCCACAGGGTTTATAGTTTTTGTGTTCAGGGTTGCGAAACAATGCACCTAATTCAGATTTAGACATCGCAAAATCAGCTAAGGCTAGTACGGCAATGATTTCGTCTTCGCGCATTTCTAATGCGACCCGTAGTTTCTTAAAAATAAGGTTGTTGGTTAGCTGCTTTAAGGGCGTAGGTACTTCAGCGTCAGGCTTTAAACCACGATTTTTGATGATCAAACCATCTAAAAACTGGCACATTAATTTATCGTTACAAGCTTGATAACCTTCTTCTTCCTCTTTTTTCAGTAGCGCGATTATCTCATCTGAAGTGATTTCGGCATTGGCTTGGCTGAAAATATTGATCATTTTTGCATTTGAGTAATCAAAAACAAAACGAATACGGCGAAGAATATCATTGTTAATCATAAGGTTCTCTGGCGCGGCTGCGCATAAATAGTTTAGGTCACGTGACTGAAGTATATTATAGCGATTAATCTTTAATTCGTCAGATTATTCGTGTGCTATAAGTTGCTCTGCTACCGTTTGGCGGATTTTATTTTTAACCTGCTTAATAGCTAAGGTAACTTTTTGTGTTATCGCTACTTATTTCTGTGAAGCGATCATTTGGTGACATACCAATAAATAAACACTATCGCAAAGCCTACTAAATACAGTAGCCCAAACCAAGATAAGCCGACCATTGCCTTACCATAACGGTGTTTCGACGCTAAGGTTTTACTGGTCATTAAACGAAAATTAAGCCATGCAAATATCACTGTGGTCATAAAAGCTAAAATCATCACAAACTCTAATAAAGGCAGCAGCGCACCTTTAAAAAATAAAATTAACCCTAAGCCTAAAGCGCTCATTAGCAACATAATCATATTAAGTCTTTTAGGCGAGTCTTGCGCTTTAGTGAGTAGCTGCCAACCCATATTGAGGGTACGGCTATAGCCATCAATCACGGTCACAGTGGTACTGAAAATACATAAAAACGCCACAATGCCAATAAGGTAGCGGGAGTTCTCGCCCATGACTTGACTGTATAAAGTGATTAATTGATTGGCAAACTGAGCCCCAGAGTCTGAAAACTGCTCGCCCGAGCCATGCATGACTAATGCACCTAATGCCAAAAAGACCAGCGCGAGGATTGCGGTGGTGATGTAGCCTAAATTGAAATCGAAAATGGCTTGTTTGGGGGTTACCGTTTGGCTCTTCTGCTTTTCTAATAACCACAGCGAGTTCCATGCACTGACTTCAATAGGGGCAGGCATCCAGCCCATCATAGCCACTAAAAAACCTACATTAGCCCATTGCCATGCATCAGCAGAAGAGGTGATTACCGGCTTACCCCATTGATTGGAGAAAGCCAATGACACGGCAATTAATGTGCTGATAGTCAGTACAAACATGATGATTTTTGTGATGCTATCCAGCCACTTATAATGGCCGACAATTAACAATACCAATGAAGTGATTAATACTATTAAGGCTAATACATCAATAGAGAGTGGAATAAATTGAGTCAGCATTGCTGCGGTTAACATACATACTCCCGCAGTGCTTGCCACGGCGGCAATAGTATTGAGCCCAGTAAACAGCCACAAATAACCGCGTCCCTGGCGTAAATAACCCTCTAGCAAGCTTTCTCCCGTTGCTGCGGTATAACGCGCTCCAGCAGCAAAAAAGGGATATTTAACCAGGTTTACCGCCAATACTAACCAGGCTAACTGCCAACCATATTCAGCCCCCGCACGGGTTGATGCTACAAGATGTGATGCACCAATAGCTGCTGCAGCCATTAAAATACCAGGACCTGTTGCTTTAAACAAAATCTTGATTTTAGAGAGTGTGGAAATCGGAACCAATTGTTGATTTAGCATAAAAACCATTTAAGTATATTGTTCAACAGTTAACGTATTAACGGCAAAATATAACCATTATCTTTGATTAGACAAGGGCTAGGTCGGTAATTCTAGTTACTTATCTTATTTATGTATCAGCCTGTCATATTTATTTTTTGAATTTAAATTCATTTATTTTAGCTTTTTATTCTTGATTAAGTGTTTGGTTACATTTACATTACTGCATTGTATTGACTTTGTTAAATTTTAAATTAACTTGGACATGTAAATAATAATCCAAGCAAGTTGTAGGTAATTATATTGTTACCGCAATTTGCAGTAGTCATGGATATAAAATAAAAAATATTTTAAGGAAGATCATGAAAAGACCTAACGTTTTGCGCAGCGCGTGCGCTATTGCTGTATCACTGTCATTGGCCCCAATCGCCTTTGTTGCTCAAGCCGCCGATGCATCAGCTGAAGCTAAAGTTGAACGTATCGAAGTGACCGGTTCTCGTATCAAACGGACAGATATTGAAGGACCTTCGCCAGTACAATCACTTAACAAAGAAGATATTGCTAACATGGGTTTTGACAACCTACAGCAATTATTAGAGCGTATGCCTGCCAATGGTTCTGGCGCATTCTCAACTCGCGGCAACAGCCAGGATTCTACCGCAAACGGCGGTGCGTCAATCAGTTTACGTGGCTTAGGCCCTGATGCGACACTAGTATTAATTAATGGCCGCCGTGTTGGTGCAAGTGCATTTGCCGAAGGAATTTCAAACTCGTTTGTTGATATTAATAACATTCCTGTATCTGCCATTGAGCGTATCGATATTTTAAAAGATGGCGCGTCAGCAATTTATGGCTCTGATGCTATTGCCGGTGTAGTCAATATTGTTTTAAGAAAAGACATTGAAGGCATTGAGCTTAACTTAGGTTATGGCGATGATAGCGGCACGGGATATGACGAAACCACAGCGAGTTTAGTGTGGGGCGTTAAAGCCGATAAAGGCAGTGCATCTATTATTTTAGATTACTTTACCAACGGCACATTATCTGCAGAAGACATGGGCCAATTTGGTACCGCAAATCAATCACCATATGGCGGCGAAGATTATCGTTCATCACGTGGCTACCCTGGCTATTTTTACGTTAACGGTGTTAAAACCATCGATCCAGATTGTCCTCCTGAAAATGCAACATCAAGTGGCAGTTGTTTATTCGATTACGGCCCGTACAACCTAACTATTCCTACGGCTGAGCGTGTTGGTGCTATTGGGCAATTTGATTACATGTTGGGCGAAGACTTAACCGCATTTTTAGAGTTATCTGTACAACATAATACTTCTGAAGCGGGCGGTGCACCAACACCATTAGATGAAGATGCTGGCTTAACCGTTCCGGGTTCACACCCAAATAATCCTTTTGGACAAGATATTGAAATTGGTCGTTATCGTACCGTTGATGCCGGTGCGCGTCGTTGGGATATCGAATCCGATACTATGCGTATTGTGGCAGGTCTTCGTGGCGTTGTGAACGAGTGGGATTGGGAAGTATCAACCCAACGTGGTCGCAGTGAATCCACTCAAACAGGTGATCGCTCACAGGGCTGGGTAAGAACGGATTATTTACAAGCTGAAATTGATGCCGGTAACTACAATCCATTCGGCGCAGCGGTTAATTCACAAGATGTTATTGATCGTATTACCACTAGCCTTGTAAGACAAGGTAAGTCGAGTATTACTGCTTATGATGCCAGTATTTCAGGCCATGCATTTACCATTGCAGACCGCGATATCATGATGGCAGCTGGGGCTGAGTACCGTGAAGAAAGTGTTAGCGATATTCCCGATGAGCAATTCCAACGTGGTTTGATTTTTGGTACTGAAGCTATATCAGCATTTGGTTCACGCGATCAATATGCGGCTTATGTAGAGTTATCTGTTCCAGTGACTGATAGCTTTGAGTTGCAGTTAGCGGGTCGTTATGACAATTACAGTGATTTCGGTTCAACCACTAACCCTAAAATTGCTTTCCAGTGGGGCATTAATGATGAGTTAACCGCTCGTGGTTCTTGGTCTACCGGTTTCCGCGCACCATCACTTGCACAAATTGGTCTTGGTCCATCTGAAAAGAGTGACTTTTTAGTCGATAGCTACCGCTGTGCCGCCGATAATGTAGATTGTGAGTTACTTGACTACAACTTTATTTTTGCCGGTAACCCTAACCTTAAAGCGGAAGAGTCTGAGACTTGGAACGTCGGCATGATATGGGCGCCAAGCCAACAGTTTGATGTGGGTTTTGATATATTTAATATTCTGCAAGACAACAAAATTGATTCACTGCAAAACCAAGATCTTTATGATGCAAATTGTAACGTTCAAAATAGTACTGTTTGTTTACGAAATGCGCCGCAACCTGGCCAAACATTAGGTCCTCTTGATGTGATCAAATCAGGGTTCGTTAACATTGGTTCGCAAGAAGTACAGGGTGTAGATTTATCTTCTCACTATGGTATTGAGTTAAACAATTTTGGTGATGTGAAGTTTGGTTTAGAGTACAGCTACTTAATCAGCTTCGAAAAAGTAGGTGCCGAGGGGGATGTTACTGATTACACAGGAAAATACGAATACCCAGAACATCGCTGGTTAGCAACAACTAACTGGATGATGGATGATTTTGCCGCTAACGTTAACTTAAGCTATATCGGTGAGTTTGAAGACTACAATGAAACCCGCACTGTTGAGTCGCAGTTATTAGTGGATATGTCTGGCTCATACCGTTTCAATGACACGGTTAAGCTATCTGTAGGTGTAAATAATGTGTTTGATGAATCGCCATCATTTGCGATTGGCGATGGTGATGCTGACCTTTATGGTTATGCAATGGGTGTCCATAACCCGCTTGGTCGTTATCTCTACACTAAAGTGACCATGAAGTTTTAAGCATTAAATCTTCAGATAATAAAAGCCACATCCCTCTTTTGGGTGTGGCTTTTTCATTAATAGATTATGATTTTATCGGCATTAAAAAAGGAAGCATTAAGCTTCCTTGTTGTTTGTTATGTTATAGCCAATCACTATAGCTGAGTTGCAGCCCATTTAGCTCTGCTTTCACGGCTTTCACTCATGCCGCTATCTGCGCGATAGGTTTTGTATGCTTCTGCATCCAGCGCTATAAGGCTCACATCAACTTCAAGTACCAGCTTACATTCTTTTTTAATTCGCCATGCCGCAGTATTATACAACTCTGTTACCGGTAATGAGCTTAAAAATTCAGGATTATATTGGGTATAAAGTGCTTGGGTTGGATATACCACAAACGCTAAACGGCGTTTAGGCTCTTTTTTAAATAACTCTTCAATGCCATCGGTGGTATTGAGCACTTGCATTTCAATGATGTCATCAATTTCTAATAGCTTCTTTTGAGCAGGTATTGGCGCCTCCGCTTCACCGGCTTCCCATGCGATAACCGCTTCAGAAGTCGTTTTAGTGATGAGTGCGACCTGCTCAACTGTTAAACCAAATGATTGGCGTAAACACTGCATTTCAATGGCGTTTAAGCCAGAAGGGTTTGACATAATATTTCCTAAATAAGCTGATGTTTGAATGTGAAAATGGGTGTTATAGTCCAAGCCAAATATCTTCAATCCAGTCCCACAATGATTCCCAACGTGCATCACTAAAGCGACCGTTTTTCCAAAATTGCACTTGACCGTTTTCTTCAATGCAGTAAAAGCTGTCACCTATTTGGCAAATGGGGATTTGCTCTCTTGGTAATCCAATAGACCATGCGTAACTGGCTACTTCTGGCAAATACGTGTGCGAGTAGGGATCTGTGGCAGTAACTGGCTCATAAGTGCCATAAATAACGTCACTGGCATACAGTAAATACTCTTTTAAATCGCCTGGAAGCCCAATTAATATTTGTTCTTCAACTTCGACTAGTTGCTCAAAAGTAGGTAATTCAAAAGGAACTGGAACGGTTTCACTGAGTTCTTGTAAATGGTCAATAATGTCTTGCATTGGATGTTCCTTTAGTCGCGATAGCGGTCAATGCGATATTGGGCGGGATTATAGCAGAGATAATGGCTGATTCAGATAAAAAAAATGCGCTCATATGAGCGCAAAAGGGTGGGTGGAATTAATGGCTGGTTAGGCTGCTTGTGGATAATCGGTAGTGATAGCTTGACGTTTATACACCAGCCAAGCTTTATGGTATTGCTTATGGGATTGTTGACGAATTCGGGTTATTTGCTGTATTTCAAATTCATTCAATGGACGATGTTCTATGCTGACGATGGCTTCTATTTGCTGAATTTGTTCGTAGTGTTTATGATCCTGACCACTTTTTATATTGGCAATGGTTTGTAGGTGTAACTGCACTTCAACAATCATTTGGCTTTGTGGCAGTTTCAGCAGAACATTTAAATCGCGATAACCTGATACCTTTGGGTTAGCAAAGCGGTTTTTAATTTGTACCACTTCGCTGTTTTCAGCTAACATTTTGTAGCTTGCCATTAAGTCATCAACATTATTAGCCACTATGCTTCCTCGGGCTAAATCGGTAATTAAACGGGCATCGCCTTCAAACTTATGAGTTACTTTTTGTAACGCCCGATGATAGCTTTTGGCCGCAGGTAACAACATGGTTGTTTTATTCTGTTGACTGATAACCGACAAAAGCTGGCCTAACTCAGTTTGAGCCAGATCTGCTTGTGTCATTAAATCAATCAAGTCTGCTGATTGTTGCATAGGCTGGTATGCTTGAAAGTCAGGGATTGAATATAAAATATCAAGCGCATTGTGAGTACCGAGATTTAATCCGTAAGGGACTTTGTCATCTTGTTGATTTACAGGCGCAAGTGACTGGGCGGTAACTTGGCGGGTGCTCAATAGCACTAAAAAAATAAAAAGAGTACGAAAAAGTTTATTCAATGTAAATTCTCCAAGCGATTAGCTTGGGGACACTGTAACTTACTGAAGCTGAATCAATCCTGAATAAAGACAGATATTTAGATTAAGAAAGGTTAACAAAAAGGGCGCCTAATGGCGCCCTTCAATATTAGATTATGCTTACCAGATTTTTACGCGGCTTTCTGGTGCAAGGTACATCTTGTCACCTTCTTTCACGTCATAAGTAGTATAAAACTCAGGCATGTTAGACAATGCGCCTAATGCACGGAAATGGCCTGGAGAATGTGGATCAGTTGCTACGCGATTTCGCATGGCTTCTTCTTTCATTTTCACACGCCAGATTTGGCTAAAGCCCATAAAGAAACGTTGATCGCCAGTTAGACCATCAATTACTGGTGCTTCTTGACCATTTAGTGACATTTTATAAGCTTTATAAGCAATGGTCACACCTGATAAATCACCAATGTTCTCGCCTAAGGTTAATTCACCATTTACGTTCAAATCGTCAAATACTTTATAACCGCTATATTGGGTAATAAGGGCATTACCTTTAGCTTCAAATGCTTTTAAATCAGCTTCAGTCCACCAGTCACGCATGTTACCTTCACCATCAAACTTAGCACCTTGGTCATCAAACCCATGGCCCATTTCGTGACCGATAACCGCGCCAATACCACCGTAGTTAACCGCATCATCAGCTTCTAAGTTGAAGAACGGTGGTTGTAAAATTGCAGCAGGGAACACAATTTCGTTCATGGTTGGGTTGTAGTAAGCATTAACGGTTTGCGGCGTCATGTGCCACTCGTCTTTATCTATTGGTTGGCCTAGCTTAGCTAAATTTTTGTTATGTTCAAAAATTGCAGCGCGTTTAGCATTACCTAATAAATCATCCGCTTTAATCGTCAGTTTAGTATAGTCATCCCATTTATTTGGATAACCAATCTTAGGGTTAAATTTAGCTAGCTTGTCTTTTGCCGCGACTTTAGTGTCAGCGCTCATCCAATCTAGCGAATCGATGCTCGAGCCATAAGCGCCACGAAGGTTTTCGACAAGCTGTTCCATCCGTGTTTTCGCTTCTGGAGCAAAATGACGTTTAACATACACTTTACCGACGACTTCACCTAGGGTATCACTTACTGTAGTGACACCACGCTTCCAACGCGGTTCTTGCTCTGCCTGACCATTTAAGGTTTTAGAGAAAAAAGCAAAATTTTCGTTGTCTACCGCTTCTGATAAGTTACTTGCATTGTGGGTTAGGGCCATCCACGTGAGGTAATTTTTCCATGCATCAAGGTCATTGTTCTTAATGACTTCATTTAACCCTTGGATATAGCTAGGTTGGTTGATAATAATATCAGTTTGCTTATCACCCCCTAATGCTGCCAAGTAACCTTGCCAGTTAATGTCCGGTGCTAACTCATCTAAGTCAGCTACTTGATACAAGTTGTAAGTTTTGGTGCTATCGCGAGTTTCAACGACATCCCAATGCTTTTCAGCAATTTTGGTTTCTAGCGCAAGCACAGCTTGTGCGTTTGCTTTAGCATTTGGTAAACCAGCTAGGTCGTACATTTTTTCGATATGTTCAACATAGGCTTTACGAATATTAACAAAGCGCTCTTCCTGGTTAAAATAGTAATCCTTTTCTGGCAGGCTTAAGCCATATTGCCAAATATGAGTCGCATAACGGCTAGAGTTTTTGGCATCTATTTCAACGTAGAATGCCAATGGCGTTCCGCCACCATTAGCCTGATTTTCACCAAAAAATGCAGTTAATTCATTCTTGTCTTTTAGTGCTGCAATTTTATCTAAATCAGCTTGAATTGGTGCGATACCTAACTTGTTTAAGGTTGCAACGTCCATAAATGAGCGATACAAGTCCGCCACTTTTTGCTCGTCGGTACCATCTGCTAAATTAGGCGTGGCACTTAAATCTTCAATAATGACTTTAACGTCGTCACGGGCATTTTCACGTAAGTCGTAAAAAGCACCAATATTAGTGCGATCGCCTGGGATCTCAGCTGTGTTCATCCAGCCGCCATTAACATATAAGTAAAAGTCATCCTGTGGACGAATATTTTTGTCCATATTGTCAAAGCTAATACCTGAAGTCAGTGCTTTTTCAACAGCTGCTGCGGTTGCTGTTTTAGTGACTTCAGTTTTTGCTGCCGAATCAGCTGTTGCTTGAGTATTATCACTACAAGCTGACAGGCCAGCGATAAGCGAGGCACAAAGTCCTCCAATAACCAATTTTTTCATGTTGTTTCCCTTGCGTTAAATATGCCCTTCAATGGAGGCTGGTAATTTTGTTTTTATCTTGTCAGGTTTTGAGTGCCAAAGTATTTCTTTGAATTGACTGCTGACTTATTGTTGTGACAGCTATGTTAAGGGGTTGTCGGCTAATAATACAAGCGTTCTCTGGGGGTTTTAGTGTGGTTTTTTGTGACTAGGTGTAACGAAAAGTACGATTTACTCGGCTGTTATTTCTATTTTTAACTTAAGACCGCATAATATGAACAAATTAAAGCAGTGAGTATTGATTGTGCGTTTAGACAAATTTATTTGTGAGAGTACCGAACTGACCCGTACTATGGCGAAAAAAGCACTTCACCGAAGTGATGTTACCTGTGATGGTGTCATTATAAAAGATTCGGGATTTCAAGTGACAGAAAAAACAGTGGTTTGTTTAGATGGCCAAGTGATTTCTGTGGTAGGTGAACGATATATCATGTTGCACAAGCCAGTAGACACTATTTGCTCGACTATTGATGAAGTTTATCCTTCGGTGTTGAGCCTGATGGATATCGAAAAAATCGATACTTTGCACATTGCCGGAAGGCTAGATGCTGACACCACAGGTTTAGTATTGATCACTAGTGATGGTCAGTGGTCTCATAAAATAACCTCACCTAAAAAAGATTGTGGTAAGCGTTATTTAGTCGAATTAGCTGATCCCATTACTGAAGATTTAGTGGCTGTTTTTGCCAGTGGTATTGCACTGCGTAATGAGGATGGGTTAACTAAACCTGCTATTTTAGAGCTTATTACCCCACAACAGGTACGCTTGACAATTAGCGAAGGCAAATATCATCAAGTTAAGCGCATGTTTGCCGCAGTTGGTAATAAAGTGGTTAATTTACACCGTGAGTGTGTTGGTCAAATTGAACTAGACCCAGAGTTAGTGCCCGGAGATTGGCGCTACTTAACACAAGAAGAAGTGGACTCCATCCATTAATTTATGATTTAGATATCCAAGTGGTAAATAGCTTGGTGGTAATTTTTTTGGTTGAAAATCGTGCAGAAGCCTATAGCTTTGCTAAAGTTGATTCAGATTGTAAAAATAACGCTTAAAATTTGATGTTGTTATCATTTTTGATAATCTTTTTTGAAATAGAAACTAAAATAGTGGTTAATACACTTATTAAACGCGTGCAGTAAATGTTGAGCTTTGGAACGCATAATACTGATCTGCGCCTAAATGACTTAGGAGTATATATGAAATATTCAATTTTATTTGCTGCACTATTTTTTGCTGGTTCAGCTGCTGCAGTTGACTGTGTTGAGTGTCATGAAAGTATCGACGTTGCTATGCATACTGAAAATGAAGCAACCTTAGCTGTTTGTGCTGATTGTCATGCTATTGGTGATGCGCATGAAATAGACATGGAAATGCACAGCCCTGAACTGACAATGAAAGAATGTACTGATTGCCACCAAATGGAAAAATAAGCCTCGTATTTGTGCAAGCATTGGGCTTTTAGCATAATAGTGATGAATTAAGGTCTTCTTCGGAAGGCCTTTTTTTATGATTTTTTGGCTGTAAATGTCGATAAAAACATTTAGGTTTAATGTCATATGCCGATAATAATTTAATGGTAATTTTTTTGTAAAGAATACTTAGCTTAATTTTTAGCTTAATTTTTAGCTTAATTTTTAGCTTAATTTTTAGCTTAATTTTTAGCTTACTTTTTAGTTTATTTATTAGCTTACTTACATAAAAACGACTATATATTAACTATTAAAATGAAAAAAGGATGCGCTATGTTAATCCGATCTAAGCTTCTGTTGAGTGCAGCCGTATCGATCTCGGCACTTGTTGCTATGTTTGCATTACAACAATATTCCATCAACGTACAACAGCAGCTAGCATTGGCAGCAACCAGTGTAATGGAAATTGAAAAAGAAATTTATCAACTGAGAAAAGAGGAAAAAGATTTTTTAAACAGATTGGATGTCGTATATCTTGAAAAACATCAACAGAATTTCGCAGACCTAAATGTATTGTTTGAGCGTGTTGAAGAAGTGCTAAATGATCGCAATATCCCCCTTACTGCTTTAAATGGCTTAAAAGACAGTGTCCAGACTTATAAATCGACATTTAACGATGTTGTGGTGCTGCAAAAAGAAATAGGCTTAACCCCTAAAACAGGTCTGTATGGTCAGCTAAGAGAAGCTGTTCATAATGTGGAATCTATCTTAAGCAGCAATGATGAAAATGGATTATTAGTCATCATGTTACAACTTCGCCGTAATGAAAAAGATTTCATGTTGCGCCGCGACCCTAAATATATAGACTCGTTTAAATCTTATATTAGTCAGTTTAAGCAAGCGGTAAATAGTTCGTATTTAGCCTCTGGAACCAAAGATGAATTACAGGCGAGTATTGACCAATATCAGGCTGACTTTCAGGCCTTAGTGAGTAAAGAGCAAGAATTTGGCTTGACTGAAGTTGACGGTAAAATGAAGGTGTTACGCGATGCTATTTATAAAACCGATGACGATAGTAAAGCGTTAAAAGAACAAACTTTAGCTGAAATTAATCAAGCAGAAGAAAATGGCATATATTTAGGCGGCAGTATTTTCTTATTGATTACCCTGGCTTTGTCGATATCCACTTATTATATTATTCGCAGCATTATTACCCCCGTTGAAAATATTACCCGCGTAATTGCCAGTATTGAGCAATCTAAAGATTTAACCCTGCGTTGTGATGACTCAGGGGATGATGAGTTATCACGAATTGCCACTCATTTTAATAGTATGGTGGGAGCATTTCAAAGTTTGATTGAGCAAGTCAATGAAGCTGTTGATGCAATGAATACTTCCTGCCAGGAGCTATCTAATAATGCCTCTTTAGCATCGGAAGGTGTATTAAGGCAGCTGAATGAAACTGACATGGTTGCAACCGCCATTACTGAAATGGGCGCCACAATTGATGAGATTGCTAATAACACTGAATTAGCCGCATTAAAAGCTAGCCAAACCCACGATAACGCAAAGAGTGGTCAAATTGGTGTAGAAGAAACGATAGCAAAAATTCAACTACTTGCCAGTCAGCTTAATGATTCAGCTAAAGTGGTTCGCGAGCTCGAGCAGGACAGTAAGACTATTGGCAGTGTATTAGATGTTATCCGAGGAATTGCAGAGCAAACTAACTTACTGGCACTTAATGCCGCAATTGAAGCTGCTAGAGCAGGGGAACAAGGTCGCGGTTTTGCGGTTGTTGCAGATGAGGTTAGAAGTTTAGCGATGCGAACCCAAGAGTCTACCGAGGAGATTGCCGGTATTATTACTACCTTGCAAACACGGACTCGCTCTATTGTACAGTTAATGGAAACTAGCCAGCGCCAAGGTGCAGAAAGTGCTGACCAAGCTGCAAGTGCGGGTTCATTACTACGCTTAATTAATGAAGATGTGACTAATATTATGGACATGAGCACTCAAATCGCTGCCGCAATTGAGGAGCAAAGCATGGTGGCTGCTGAGGTTAATAAAAACGTGGTGGTTATTCGTGACATAGCTGATGAGTCTTCGCATGCTTCAGAAGAGAATGCAGCAGCATCAGAGGATTTGCGTATTCGCGCAGCTGGTCTGCATAAATCAGTGAGTATGTTTAAAGTCTAAAAGTACTTTGATGTGTTGGACATGGTTATTAGTATCTGTAGCTCAGTAATGAATTAGCTATTTCTATACTTTTTCTCAGGGGCAGCGGCTATTACATCTTGCATTCGCAGGTGCTAGATAAATAAAAAACCTAACTTAGCGAGTTAGGTTTTTTATTAGACGAGAATGCTGCTTTAGCCTGTTAAGCTGCTAAAAAATAGCTATTTCAAAGCTAGCAGTATAAAAAGCTGTTACTTTGAGGTGACAGTGTTAACGCCTTCAGGTGTGCCAACTAGCAATACATCAGCGCCACGGTTAGCAAATAAACCATTGGTTACAACGCCGACTATGGCATTAATTTTAGTTTCCATGACTTTAGGATCTAAAATTTTCATATTGTGAACATCTATTATCACATTACCATTATCGGTCACTACACCTTGACGATATTCAGGATCACCGCCCAATTTAACTAATTCACGTGCCACATATGAGCGCGCCATCGGGATAACTTCTACCGGTAGCGGGAAGTCGCCTAATATCGATACTTGTTTAGTGTTATCAACAATACAGATGAATTTTTTGGCTACTGCGGCAACAATTTTTTCACGGGTTAAAGCTGCACCACCGCCCTTAATCATATCCATGCGGTCGTTAATTTCATCGGCGCCATCGACATAAACGGCTATGTCTGCAACATTGTTTAGATCAAATACCTCAATGCCTAATTGTTTCATTTTTGCTGTTGATGCTTCCGAGCTTGAAACCGCGCCTTTAATATCATCTTTCATTGTTGCTAGTGCATCAATAAAGTGATTAACCGTTGAGCCTGTACCTACACCTACAATGGTATCTCTTTCGACATATTTTAATGCAGCCCAGCCGGCCGCTTTTTTCATTTCATCTTGAGTCATTAGGCAATTCCATTAGTTGTTTTTAACATTATCTCGATTATAACGTAACCTGCGGCGAAATTATTTGCTTGTCGTCATAAAAATGCGCATCTTTAAAAGCATCTAACACTCTTACATTGATATCACTGATGAACTTTCTTTCCAAGCGTATATCCATTACATAAGCTTTTATGGTAATGGTTTGCATGTGCTGCCCATAGGATAAATCTGTCCCTAATATGATCCTAATGGGTTTATTTAAAAAGGTGTAAGGTGAGCATTGTCTAGCTTCTTTGGCAAGGGCTATGGCTTGTTTATGATCGGCGTGCAAAGGTAAATTAAAACTGATTACAACCATTTCATCTAGGGCGCCGCTATTGGCATTTGATACGGCATTTTTTAATACCTCAGCATTAGGCACCATGATGGTGTTGTCATCAAAGGTTCGCAGCCAGGTTACGCTCCATTCAAGTTTTATTACTTCGCCATAATGGCCTGCGAGCGAGACCATATCACCCACTCGATAGGGGGATTTAACATAATAATGAAGCCAGCAATCATATTTTTTGCGGTTCTTGAGTCGCTAAACCGATAACTATACTGATTGAACCAATCATAGCTAACACTACATTTTGGTGAGGTGCGATAATTCCTGCAGTAGTATAAATTATTACGCAGCCCCAAATAAATAAGCGGATAAACGGGTAAAGTCGTCCCCAGAATAATCGATATTTTGGCAGCTTTATGGTGAGTTTATCTAAACTGATTTTTATTACATTCAATAGCGCCCAGGCAAAAAAGCATATCAATAAAATTAAGGCTATTTTCTCTAATGAGATGATGCTAATTAGCGACTGTAATGCGTCTGTTGTTGATTCCATACCTATTCTCTTTGGTAATGATTAGAAGCTAAAAAGTTTGTTGTGATTAAGCAGGTGCGTGGCGACTATTTTACTCAGTACTGGTGGTATTTGATAAAAGTGTCGCGCAAAATCACTTTCACAGTATTGTGTTATCAATAGACCTTGCCTGCTGAGAAACTCCAATTTTAACGAGCTTTCTTCGATAGACATGTTGAAAATAATGCTTAAATGTTCAACGGTTAATCCGCCATGAACATAAATTTCTGCGAGTGCAAAGAGAGATTCTTCATCTAAACTTTTTAGTGCGTGGGTGTCGATAGTGAAAATATCTTTTGAGTTGAGATCGCTAAGTTTAGATACCTTATGCTCATCAATAGATTGCTTTAAAATGAATAAAGCGAGTCTAGGCTGGCCTTGGCAGATTTTCATTAAGGTTTTGGTGTGGGACTCTAGGGCGTTTAACTCTATGGTGAGAGCTGAATCGCCTTCATTCTCTTGTGTGTTATTGCTTTCATGCGGTAAATTTATACCCATATCAGGTAAGTAAAGCGTAAGAAATGTGGTTAATTCAGTCTGAGTAAAATACTTAAGCTGAACGACGGTTTTAATAAAATGAGTAATTTGATATTGCGAAGAGAGTCTTTGCCATACATAGGTTTCACACCCCATAATCCAGCAATGCCTTTGCCTGGTTTCCATTAATATAGTCGCTAATGTTACCAAAGCTTGATAACTGCCCATTCGGCGCTGCATTAATCGATGAATGTCATCCAGGAAAATAATATGTTGAGGCTGTGCATTGATTAATCTAATGGCATCTGTAATTAATTGGGGCTCATTTTGGATATCAAAACAATCATATAAAGTGGCGATAGCTTCTTTTGAAGACAGCGGCGCTTTACAGAAGCTAAGCCATAATAGTGGCTCAGACTCCGGTTGCCCGCGAATAATATTCTGAATAAAAGTACTGACACCTGCTCCAAAAGGGGCAATGATCGCGCTCAATTCACCTTGGTTATCACGCCATAACTCAATGGCGTTGTTGATTTGATCTATAGCTTGTTCTCGCCCGATGACATGGTAAATATCCGTATTTACTGAATAAGAGATCTGTTGTTTGAGCGGGCTTCTAAGTCCATGGTGTCGATAGGTTTGCGCAATGGCTTTTAAGGATAATGTATTTGTCGGCTCTGACTCTTGCTCTGTAGCTGCACTATTAGGGTTGATGTAGGTTAGAAATTGTTGCCACTTACCAAGAAGTGCATCGATAGTCATTGCCATAATATTATCCATTTGATCAAGCCATTAGTAAGCAGCATCTGATCCAACCTCTAAAAAGTAAATCGAGTTAACAGGTATAACGTTTTTCATTACGTCAGAATAAGTACTATAACAGTAAATTAACGCTGGCATAGAGTGCTAGTTGTGATTGTTATTATTACCAATTTACTGTGATTATAGGTTATTACTGCTGGCAAGTATGGTTAATAAATGAGTATAGCTATCTTAATGCCCCATCGTTTACGGGATAGCAGATAACACGATGTAATGACCCCGTAGGCTATTTGTTCATGGAAAGTGAAGTTAAAGCGCTACTTTAGTATGAATTGATTCGCTGATTAATCATTGTTTAGCGTATACTTAATTTTTATTTTTTATTGAAAAATTAACCTTGATGATGCCATTCAAATCTGCTTTTTCGACACTGTTATTATTAGCTAGCTTAACCCATCAGGCTTATGCAGCAACAGCCGTTGCGTCCTCTCAACAACAAGAGCTAGCCGCGGGTAGTGCTATGCTGGTGGACCTTAACACTAATGAAGTTTTATATTCGAGTAATATTAATCATCAAGTACCCATAGCATCTGTGACTAAGCTGATGACTGCAATGGTGGTGTTAGATGCTAAATTACCTTTAGATGAAATGATTACAGTAGATATTCATCAAGCCCCAATTATGCGTAATGTTTACTCCAGAGTACGAGTTGGCAGTGAAGTTAGCCGTGAAACCATGATGCTGATGACTTTAATGTCTTCAGAGAATCGTGCAGCCACAGCGCTTGCCCATCATTATCCTGGTGGCTACTTTGCTTTTATTTATGCAATGAATGCCAAAGCGAAAGCATTGGGTATGGAGCAAACTCGTTATGCAGAGCCAACAGGTTTATCTGCTGATAACGTCTCCAGTGCAAAGGATTTGGTTATTTTGCTACAGGAAAGTCAAAAATATCCTTTATTGGGCAAGTTAAGTTCAACTGAGAAAAAACACATTATTTTCAATAAGCCAAGATACAATCTTGACTTCCAGAATACCAACAAGTTGGTATTTAAAGACGGTTGGAATATCGCGCTAACTAAGACTGGCTATACCAGCAAAGCCGGTCATTGCTTAATTATGTTGACCGAAATGAATAAGCGAAAAGTCGCATTTGTGGTGCTCGATACCTTTGGCAAATATACCCATATAGCAGATGCTAGCCGTCTTAAAAAATGGTTAGAAACGGGTAAAGTAACCCCAATTCCTGCATCGGCTAAGGCATATAAACAACAAAAGCAATTGGCCAAATCTAATAGCTAAACATCAGTAGCTAAAGCCCAAAAGTGGGTGGTTGAGCATTTTGTAATGGGCACATTTAGTTGACCTGTTAAGCATTGCAGCTACGACAGTTTATTAACTAGGTTTTGTCGTAAGCCTTAACTTGTGGTGACCTCATAATATTGCATTATTGGGTGAAAGCATTTTAAGGCTCTCATTATTTATCGGTCTGGTAAATTAAATTAATACTTATATTTCATTAAAATACACCTAAAAGTACCTAGGTGTCACAATTGTACCTGCTTGTTTTCCTGTTTAATCAATCTATGATAACCACATAGTGTGAATGAGGAACCGTAATGCAAAGTAGTAATTCTAACGATGTTGATATCCCAGAGATTAATCCTTTAAAGTCGATAAAAACTGACTCAATTAACATGGACTTTAACCAACGTGTGGTTATTGATACTAATCAATTGGGCTGGGATAAAAGCCCCGCGAAGGGCGTGTGGCGTAAGCGTCTTGCTAGAGAAGAAGCTGAGCAAGGCCATGCAACCAGTATCGTTAAATATGATGCGGGTGCCTGTTTTTCATCACATCCACACCCATTAGGTGAGGAAATTCTGGTTTTATCTGGCGTGTTTTCTGATGAAACTGGCGATTATCCAGCGGGCACATACATTCGCAATCCCGAAGGTTTTAGTCACGCCCCTTTTAGTTTACAGGGCTGTGAATTACTGGTTAAGTTGCATCAGTTTCAACCATCAGATTTAAAGCAAGTTCGTATCGACACTCAACACGCGCCTTGGTTACCGGGCCAAGGTCAGTTGCAAGTAATGCCGTTACATCAGCATCTAACTGAATCCAGTGCGTTAGTTTTTTGGCCTGCAGGATGTCAATTTCAACCACATCGTCATTTTGGTGGTGAA
Source organism: Shewanella sp. HL-SH2 (assembly GCF_051164935.1). NCBI lineage: Bacteria > Pseudomonadati > Pseudomonadota > Gammaproteobacteria > Alteromonadales > Shewanellaceae > Shewanella > Shewanella sp. HL-SH2. The sequence continues at coordinate 3,947,981 of NZ_CP195035.1, read as the reverse complement.
GAAATATATGTTATCAGTGGCGAGTTTATTGATGAGCACGGCCATTATCCTGCTGGGACCTGGCTACGCAGTCCACACTTAAGTCAGCACAATCCCTATGTTGAACAGGATACGGTTATTTGGGTCAAAACAGGGCATTTATAACGGATATAACGCGTCATTTGTGATAAATATTAGTTTGTTGCTTTTAAAGTATTATTTTTAACGATATATTAACTTAACATGCATATTTAGGATGTAATTTAGCAATGGATGCTTTTACTCTTCACGTATCAACCGCAATAGTCAGTGCGATGATGGCTATCAGTTTACTGGCATTTTATGTTGTTGGTCATCGCCAGCGCAGCTTAATAGATTGGAGCATAGCTGGTGGATTATTTTTTGTCAGCAGTTGCATTGGCTTACTTTCTTACTTTTTACCTATTCCCTATTGGCTTGGCCCTAGCTTAGCTAATGCATGTTATATATTAGCTCATCTTGGTTTACTTGCCGGTATCAGACGGCAGCTTCAGCTTACCCCTCAGTGGCCATCAATGATATTGATCTCTGTAATTGTGTTTTTAATGCATTACGTTCCAGGCTTTTTAGAGTCACTGACATCTAGGTTGCTTTATATATACCCTTTGTTAATGCTTATTAATATCTGTACTGTTTTGACCATTATATTGGCGGCTAAATCTAGAAAGCTTCACGCTATTTATTACCCTTTTCTGTTTGCTGAATTGATATTTTTTGGACAACAATTTGTTCGATTTATATTTGTAGCTTTTGATAAACAATTAACCTTAAGTGCTGCGGGGAATCGCGTTTTACAATCGTCAGGCACTTTGGCTGTGTTCACTTTTTTAATCTTGATAACATTATCGTGTTGTTTAATTGTATATCGTCAACAACAACTCAAATTGCAAGATGTGACTCAGGTTGATCCATTAACAGGGTTGTTAAATCGCCAAGCTTTACACCATCGAGCCAAACAAGTTTTTGAGTTAGGTCTTTATCAAAATGCCCCCATGGCCATTATGATTGTTGAGATTGATTCACTACCTCATATAAGTGAAAAATATGGCTACGGTGGTAGTGATAGTGTTGTTAAGCATGTCGCCAGTGTTTTAGAGTTTACGGCTCATATTAATAGCGGAATTTTTAGACATCATGATAATAAGTTTGTCTTGTTGTTTGAAGAGACTTCAACGGATCAATTGCAACGGTTAACCGTTAGATTAAAAGAGAAAGTGGCTAATTTAGTCATTAAACCATTGCACGATGACCTGAGAGTTAATATCAACATTGGTTTTGCGATGCAGTCAGACAATGACCATAGTTGGCAAATATTAATGCAACAAGCAGAACGTGTCTTGAAGCAACCAATTCAGCAAGTTAATACTTCTCAGACCGCTAGTTTGCAAGAGTTGAATGTCGATAGATTTGGTTTTATTGCGCAACAGAATTAACCTAGTTTAATGCTCTCTGCTAGTCTATCCAGGTATTGTTATAACTTAGAGAGTTCGTTTGATAAACATTAGCAGGCCTGTGTATCGGCCTGCTATGAGTCACTTGGGGGAGTAAAGAGGACTTTCTAAGGATATAAAGTAATGATTACTCTGTATCGTAGTCAAGTACAGGTGATAACCAACGCTCGGCTTCGGCTAAGCTCATGCCTTTACGTTTGGCATAATCTTCTACTTGGTCTTTACCAATGTTAGTGACCCCAAAATAGCGGGATTTCGGATGGGCAAAGTACCAACCGGATACTGCAGCTGTGGGGAACATCGCATAACTTTCGGTAATATTTAAACCAATGGTTTGGTCAGGTTTAAGTAAATCCCACAATAGGCCTTTTTCAGTATGATCAGGACATGCCGGATAACCTGGTGCTGGACGTATACCTTTGTATTTCTCACGAATGATGGATTCGTTATCAAGTACTTCATCAGCCGCATATCCCCAAAACTCTTTGCGTACCCGCTCATGCATGCGTTCAGCAAACGCTTCAGCTAAGCGATCTGCAAGGCATTTAAGCATAATGGCATTGTAGTCATCGTGATTGGCTTCAAAGCGTGCCACATGCTCATCAATGCCATGGCCCGCAGTGACGGCAAAGCCACCCATATAATCTGCGACACCAGAATCTTTTGGCGCAACAAAGTCAGATAAACAGAAGTTGTCGTTGCCAACTCGCTCTAACTGCATACGCAAATGATGGGTAGTCATTTCTACTGTCGTTCGACTTTCGTCAGTGTAAAGCTCAATATCGTCATGGTTGATTGTATTAGCAGGGAATAAGCCTATTACCGCTTTAGCTGTTAGCCACTTTTCACTAATGATGGTTTCAAGCATGGCTTTACCATCAGCAAATAATTTACGCGCTTCTTCACCGACGACTTTATCCTCTAAAATATCTGGATAGCGTCCATGAAGTTCCCAGCTTCTAAAGAATGGTGTCCAGTCGATACGTTCAACTAAATCTTCTAATGGATAATCATCAAACACTTGACGGCCTAAAACATTGGGCGTGAATGGCGTGTAGTTTTGCCAATCATGTTTGCAACGATTTTCGCGGGCAACCTCAATTGGCACAATGGTTTTACGTTTAGTTTGCGATAAACGTTTTTCACGCATGACATCATATTCGGCATATTCTGCATCAATAGTCGCCTGGCGTGTTTCATTGTTAATCAGCTTAGACACCATAGGTACGGCGCGTGACGCATCGGCAATGTAGATTGCACCGTGTGGATAATGCGGTGCAATCTTTACCGCAGTATGAATTTTAGAACAGGTTGCCCCGCCAATAATGGCTGGAATGGTCAGGCCTTCACGGTGGAAGGTTTTGACGTTATGTACCATTTCATCAAGGCTTGGGGTAATTAAGCCTGACATGCCGATGATATCAATATTATGCTCTTTGACCGCGGCCATAATTTTATCGACCGACACCATCACGCCTAAGTCGACCACTTCATAACCGTTACATGCCAAGACAACGCCAACAATATTTTTACCAATATCATGTACATCACCTTTAACCGTCACCATTAAGATACGGCCGTTTGATTGGCCTTCAACTTTTTCTAGTTCAATATACGGGTTTAAAAAAGCAACTGCTTTTTTCATCACTCGAGCGGATTTAACCACTTGTGGCAAGAACATTTTACCAGCACCAAATAAGTCGCCGACCACATTCATGCCGTCCATCAGCGGCCCTTCAATAACATCAAGTGGACGTGCTGCTTGAAGCCTTGCTGCTTCGGTGTCTTCATCAATAAATTCGGTGATACCTTTGACTAAGGCATGCGATAAACGTTTCTCTACTGGCCAACTGCGCCATGCTAAATCTTCTTTTTTAGCCACTTGAGTGCCGTCGCCACGGTACTTTTCAGCCACATCTAATAATTGTTCAGTGTTGGTTGAATCAGCAACCGGGCAGGGCCGGTTCTGAACAACGTTTTCGACCTTTTCTTTTAAATCGGCATCAATGTCATCATAAATGGCTAGTTGCCCAGCGTTAACAATGCCCATGTCCATACCCGCTTGAATCGCATGGTATAAGAACACCGCATGAATCGCTTCACGTACAGGGTTGTTGCCACGGAATGAAAATGACACGTTTGACACACCGCCAGAAATCATCGCATAGGGTAAGGTGGCTTTAATGTCTTTAATTGATTCGATAAAATCGACCGCATAATTGTCGTGCTCATCTATACCGGTAGCAATAGCAAAAATGTTCGGGTCAAAAATAATGTCTTCAGGGGGAAAGCCGACCACATCAACTAACAAACGATAGGCACGGGTACAAATTTGGGTTTTACGCTCACGGGTATCGGCTTGGCCGTCTTCATCAAAGGCCATCACTATGGCTGCCGCGCCGTAGCGTTTGACTAACGTAGCCTGTTTGATAAAGGCTTCTTCGCCTTCTTTCATCGAAATAGAGTTAACGATAGATTTGCCTTGAACACACTTAAGGCCGGCTTCAATCACTTCCCATTTTGATGAGTCGATCATAATCGGTACGCGGGAAATATCGGGCTCTGAAGCGATTAAGTTTAAGAACTTTTTCATCGACTCGGCACCGTCTAGCATGCCTTCATCCATGTTGACGTCGATGATTTGTGCGCCATTTTCAACTTGTTCGCGCACCACATCTAACGCTTCTTCAAATTTTTCTTCTTTAATTAAGCGTAAGAATTTAGCTGAGCCGGTGACGTTGGCACGTTCGCCGACGTTAACAAAGAGTGAGTTACCATCAATGGTTAATGGCTCTAATCCTGATAGGCGACAAGCCACCGGAATATCAGGTATCTGGCGCGGCTCATGATTGATCACTGATTCTCGTATGGTATTGATATGAGCGGGTGTGCTGCCACAACATCCACCTACAATATTCAGCATGCCTTCACGGGCCCAATCACTAATGATTTCGGCCATTTCCTCTGGAGTTTCATCGTAACCGCCAAACTCGTTTGGTAAACCTGCGTTTGGGTGAGCAGACACAAAACATTCAGCAATACGGGATAACTCTTCTACATAAGGGCGCAGTTCTTTTGGGCCTAATGCACAGTTAAGACCGATAGATAACGGCTTGATATGACGCAGTGAATTGTAAAAACCTTCAGTGGTTTGGCCGGTCAATGTGCGACCAGATGCATCGGTAATTGTGCCTGAAATCATTACTGGTAAGCGATCGCCAAGTTGATCAAATACTTTCTCAATGGCAAATAAGGCGGCTTTGGCGTTTAAGGTATCAAAGATGGTTTCAACCATAATGATGTCGGCGCCGCCTTCAATTAAGGCTGTGGTTGACTCAACATAAGCATCAACTAACTCATCAAAGCTAACGTTACGAAAGCTAGGGTCGTTTACATCTGGGCTGATTGAGCAGGTGCGATTGGTTGGACCAAGCACACCCGCTACATAGCGGGCATAACCCGTTTGCGCGGCCACTTCATCGGCTGCTTCGCGGGCAACCCGGGCACCTTCTAAATTAATTTCAGCCGATAGCGACTGCATATCGTAGTCAGCCATAGCAATGGTGGTAGCGTTAAAGGTGTTGGTTTCAATAATGTCAGCACCGGCTAGCAGATACTTAGTATGAATATCTTTAATGATTTGACGTTGGCTAAGGACCAACATGTCATTGTTGCCTTTGACGTCGCAATGCCAGTCTTTAAATCTGTCACCACGGTAATCTTCTTCTTCCAACTTGTAGTCTTGGATCATGGTACCCATAGCACCATCGAGAATGACAATTCGCTCTTTTAGCGTGTTTGTCAGTTGTTCAAGCACTTGAGTGTAGGAAGTTGACTTGGTCATAACTGATTACCTTTTTAATGCAGTGGCACGTTAACTTAATCGTGACATATTTATCTAACTAGCTATTTTATTGAGAGTTAATGGGTAAATAATGAATAGCTGGCTCTCAACAAACAGAATTTTGTTTGGACATTTATACGTATAGACGTCCATAATACGCGAGTTGTTATCTTCAGGGCAAGGCAGAAAACCATGAAACATCTTCAATTGGTATTCCTGCGCCATGGTCACTGCCTTGGCGGTGAGATCTTGCGCGGTAAAACAGATGTAGCCTTGTCTGAACAAGGTCAAATACAAATGCAACAAGCTTTTAATAGCTTAGCGCTATGCCCTGCTATTGTGTATTCATCCCCGTTGAGGCGTTGCGCTGTGTTTAGTGACCTTATCGCAAAACAACACCAGTTGCCCATAACACTATTAGACAGTTTACAAGAAATTGATTTTGGCCAATGGGATGGTCAAACCTGGCAGGCATTATATAAGCTACACCAAGCGCAATTAGATGCATACTGGGCAAACCCTTGGCTGCATGAGAACACGCCACCAGGAGGTGAGCACTTAGTTGATTTTAGTGCCCGAGTGAAGCAGGTATTAGTGAAAATTATTAGTCAGATGCTGAATTCGATTGACGGTGATGTTCAGGATGAGTCTTTTGCCTCTGCAAAATTGACCAATGAAACTCTGATAAGTGAATTACCCAATCAAGCACTTGTTGTGACCCATGGCGGGGTAATGCGTTGCATTATGGCACAACTGTTAGGTGCTGAAGGGCAGGCTGGCGTGTTTACGCAATTACAATTACCCTATGCCGCGTTGATGACAGTTGATGTATTTATTGATGCAGATGACTTACAAATGGCCACACAAGGCAGCTTATGTTTTGAAAAGATCAGTTTTAGATTGAACTGGCCATCATTAACCACCAAAATAGAGCCGTGTTATATATAGTGTTGAGTATTGGGAATCGGGTAAGCCCGAACTGTCCCCGCAACTGTGATTGTTTGTCCTGCATATTATATGTCTGTGGCCAGCAAAAGTCAGATACCAGCTTGTCACTATTCATTTTTACGCCTGAGCGGGATACTCAGCGGAGCGTGTATGTTTGATCTTGTTCGTGCTTCCCCTATTAGCCATCTAGTTAACTTCGGCTTGTTTATGCTTGGCTTACTTAATCGTAAATCAAGCCATTGTCGAGGGCGTGATTTGTGAATTCCCAAAGTGTTGAAGCGCTAATGGCCGCTAATTCATCAGCATCGATACCTGCTTTAGTGGTTAATCAGCTGAGTTGGCGACATGATGATACTCAAATTTTAGCTGATATTAGTTTTAGCCTTACAGCCAATAAAATGCTTGGAATTATTGGCCCCAATGGTGCGGGTAAGTCGAGTTTACTGCGCTGTTTATATCGCTACATTACCCCTAGTCGCGGAACAATATCCTTATTTGGTCAAGATATTAGTCAATTTCATGGAAAAGCTTTTGCCACTCAAGTTGCCGTAGTCCAACAAGATACTCCGCAATTTTTTGACATGAACACCAGTCAGTTAATTGCAATGGGGTTAACACCGCATAAAGGTATGTTTGATGGTTATACGGCTGAAGATAATCAGCTTATTAATGATGCCATCAACAAAGTAGGCTTAACTGATAAAGCATTTTTGCAATATGGCCAATTATCGGGTGGTGAAAAACAACGAGCTTTGATTGCTCGAGCGATAGTGCAGCGCCCGCAATTACTTATTTTAGATGAGCCAACTAATCATTTAGATATTCGTTATCAAATTCAAATTTTAGAATTAGTGAAAAGTTTAGGTATTACGGTCATTGCGTCTATTCATGATTTAAATCTAGCAAGTGCAATGTGTGACCACCTTTTATTACTCAATAAGGGCCTGCTGGTAGCGCAGGGCTGTCCAACTGAGGTACTAACAGAAGCGCAAATTGGCGACGTATTTGAAGTGTGCTGTGAAGTCAAAAAACATCCGCAACATACTAAACCACTGATCAATTATTTTTATGGTTATGTGCCCAAGAAACAGGTGAAAGTGCTTGCTGATAATGGATTAACCTCAAGTGAGTGCGAGGTTCAATCATGAGCCCAGTTAAAGAGCACCGTCGCTACCAATTTTTTCTGCTTATATTGGCTATATTGGCAGCAATGAGCCCGATTGCTGCGGCCAGCTTTGGTGCCGCCAGTATCAACTTTACCGATGTGTTATCGGCGATAATTCAACGACTGCCTTGGCAAGATGACTTGGTCTTTCATCCCGCAAGCATTACTGAACGGATTGTATTTGAACTGCGTTTTCCGCGTATTATGCTGGCTTTTGTTGCTGGAGCTGGCTTGGCCTTAGCGGGCAGCGTATTGCAAACAGTTACCCGCAATCCATTAGCCGACCCGTATTTGTTTGGCATTAGTTCTGGTGCATCATTTGGCGCTGTGGTGGTCTTTAGCCTGCTATCAAGCGGCTTATTTGCGCAGGCTGATTTATTAGCGCTTTCTTCTGGGCAACTCGCTTGGTGGAGTTGGCAAAATTTACTCCTGCCTATAGGCGCATTTGCGGGCGCAAGTTTGTCAGTACTGCTGGTGTTGAGTTTGTCTGGTTTAGGACGCAGTAGCCAAATTGAGCGGATGTTGTTATCTGGTGTGGCTACATCATTTTTATTTGGTTCCTTAACGAGTCTAGTGCTGTATTTTTCAAGCCCGCAAGCCACTGCCTCAGTGCTGTTTTGGACATTAGGCAGCTTTGCTAAAGCTAATTGGGCTGGCGTGGTATTACCCAGTGTTATTGTGGCCAGCAGTTTAGTCATTATTTTAGTATTTAAACGTCAAATTGTTGCGCTGCAAGCCGGTGATGAAACCGCGCATACCCTAGGGGTTAATGTCGCCAAACTGCGTTTAAATATGTTGTTATTGTGCTCGTTGATCACCGCCATTTTAGTCGCAAGTTGTGGTGGCATTGGATTTGTTGGTTTGATGATCCCCCATTGTGTGCGTTTACTATTTCCAGGACGCCAGCCTATGGTAGTAACGGCCATGGTAGGTGGGCTGTTTATGGTTTGGATTGATGTTGTCGCTCGTTGTATTTTAGGCAATCAAGAGTTACCAGTAGGTATTATTACCGCAGCCATTGGCAGTGTATTTTTCTTATTTATTCTACGGCACAGGCACTAATAGCTGAGTTAATAATAGCTTGAGTGTTAATGACGTTTTTTGATTTGTCAGTGATTACCCTGACGAGGAGTGGTTATGTTTACCGTTGTGCCGGTTACTCATCAGTTTGATGCTATGATCCAACATAAGATTGATCAAAAAACTAAACCTCAGGGATCCCTAGGCTTACTGGAAGTATTAGTTAAGCAAATCGCTCAAATACAGTTTTCATGTGATCCTACAGCCACAAAATTACATATTAATCAGCCAGGTTTATTGGTGTTTGCAGGCGACCACGGTATTGCTAAGTACGGCGTGTCTATTGCCCCAAGTGAAGTCACCAGCCAAATGGTGGCTAATTTTGTTCATGGTGGCGCCGCAGTTAACGTTTTTTGTCGGCAAATTGGCTTTAATCTAGAAGTTATAGATGCTGGTGTACTCGCTCCTTTGGGGTTAGATGGGATAACTGAACATCGATTAGGTAATGGTACCGAGGCGATTCATCTGGCACCAGCCATGAGTATTGAGCAAGTCACACAAGGTTTTGAGGCTGCTAGTGAAGTGGTTGAACGACACGTATTGTCCGGTTGTAATGTCATCGCCCTTGGTGAAATGGGCATAGGTAATACCTCATCCGCAGCGGCAATGATGGCGGTGTTACTTGATATAGATGTTGAGCAATGCGTCGGGCGTGGTACAGGTATTGATGACAAGACCTATGCATTGAAAAAATCACTTATCAGTCAGGCATTAATATTACATCGTTCAAGTTTAACTTCTCCCCTGCATATTTTAGCGTGTTTGGGCGGATTTGAAATTGTGCAAATGACTGGGGCTATCTTGGCGGCGGCTGAGCTAAAAATATTAGTGCTAATTGATGGGTTTATCTCTACCGCTGCGGCATTAGTCGCTGTAAGATTACACCCTGCGGCTCGAGACTATTTAGTGTTTGCTCATCAATCAGAAGAACAAGGGCATAAATTAATGCTAGCGCATTTAAATGCTAAGCCTATTTTGTCCCTAGGATTACGTTTAGGGGAAGGAACGGGGGCGGCGTTGGCACTACCCATAGTACAAGCAGCAATCAATTTTTATAATGACATGGCCAGTTTCGAAGATGCTGGTGTTGATAATGTAGTTTAAGGAAAGTATGGCTAATCTATACCGTGGTTTAAGACAATTAAATCTATTTTTTGTGGCATTAAGTTTTTTTACTCGTCTTCCTATCCCATCATGGGTTGTAATTGATGCTGAAAAGCTCAATAAATCTAGCCGATTTTTTGGTGTAGTAGGCTTAGTGATTGGCTTAATCAGCGCTTTGGTATTTTGGCTAGTTCAACTTATTTTACCGGCCAGTATAGCGGTATTAGTGGCCATGGTAGTAGGTGTTATTGCCACTGGTGGCTTCCATGAAGATGGCTTAGCGGACACTGCTGATGGTTTTGGTGGTGGTTGGAGTGTTGAAGAAAAACTACTGATAATGAAAGATTCCCGTTTGGGAAGTTATGGTGCGCTAGCTATTGGTTTAGCGTTATTATTGAAATGGCAGTTATTAGTGGAGCTAGCATTATATAGCCCAATGGCGGCAATTAGTGGTTTTATTGTGGCGCACACATTGAGCAGAGTGGTTGCCGCTAGCTTAATATTTAGTGAAAAATATGTCCGAGATGACAGTGGCAAATCTAAACCTTTAGCGCAGCATCAGTCGCTGAACGATTTATTCATTCTGTTAGCCAGCGGTATTTTTGTATTGTTGTGGCTCAATGGTTTTGCTGCTTTTGCTTTGTTTATTATTCTTTGGGGTGTACGTTTTTTATTAGGCAGTTTATTTAGAGGCCAAATAGGCGGATACACGGGTGATACCTTAGGTGCCGCGCAACAAGTTAGCGAAATTGTGTGCTACTTGGTTATTTTGGCGGTTGGTTTAAGTTAGTGATCCATTTAGTGCTCGGTGGAGCCAGAAGCGGTAAAAGTGGCTTTGCAGAACAACATGTGGCCAATATTGTTAAGGCATTCCCGCAACATATGGATGTTATTTACATTGCGACTGCTACAGCTGGTGATGACGAGATGAACGCAAGAATATCGCGTCATCAGCAGGATCGAATTACCAGTCAGCTGTTGTGGCAAACCATTGAAACACCATTGGCATTGGCTGATTGTTTAAACCAAATTGATAAAGCTAACCAGGTTATTTTAGTTGACTGCTTAACCTTATATTTAACCAATCATCTATTATCTTTGGCACCAGAGCAATTACAAAACGGTATCCTATCTAGCTGGCAAACGGAAAAGCAGCAGTTACTGTCTACTTTGGCTAAAATGCAGTCACATGTTGTTTTAGTCAGTAATGAAGTGGGGTCGGGTATTGTGCCTATGGGGGAACTGAGCCGTGAGTTTGTTGATCAAGCTGGCTGGTTAAACCAATCCGTTGCTTTATTGGCTGATCAAGTCAGTTTAGTCGTTGCCGGATTACCTCTTTCATTAAAAGCACCTAAATCCTAATGGCTATAGATAGCGCTCATCTCAAGACCAGTCATACCCCATCTACTCGCGACTTCAAAAATATATTAACAGGGGCTTTGATGGTGCAGGGCACCACATCCGATGCGGGTAAAAGTACTCTAGTTGCTGGTTTGTGCCGTGTTTTTGCCCGTAAGCATATTGCTGTCGCGCCGTTTAAACCACAGAATATGGCGTTAAACAGTGCGGTAACCGAAGACGGTGGTGAAATTGGCCGAGCACAAGCGTTGCAAGCCATTGCCTGTTATCTAAAGCCGCATACTGATTTTAACCCTGTATTACTTAAACCTAGTTCTGATACCGGTGCTCAAGTCATTATTCATGGTAAAGCGCTAACCACACTTGAAGCTAAAGCATTTTTTGGACCTGAAAGCCAAGGTTATAAAACCCTAGCATTAACGGCAGTGATGCAATCTTATCGGCGCTTGCAGCAACAGTACTCACTGGTCGTTATTGAAGGCGCTGGCAGTCCCGCTGAAATTAATTTACGCCAGGGTGATATCGCTAATATGGGCTTTGCCGAAGTCGCGGATTGCCCGGTGATAATCATTGCTGATATCGATAAAGGCGGTGTGTTTGCTCACCTTGTGGGTACATTGGCACTGTTGAGCGAATCTGAACAAGCTAGAGTAAAAGGCTTTGTGATTAATCGATTTCGCGGTGATATAGGTTTGCTTCAACCCGGCATTGACTGGTTAGAAAGCTATACTAAAAAACCTGTTTTTGGTGTATTACCTTATTTGCACGACTTACATCTTGATGCCGAAGACGGTTTAGTTGAATCTTCGAACCTAAGCCCCTCACTTACCACGAACAAGCTAATCGTATTGGTGCTAGTTTTTCCGCAGATCAGTAATCATACCGACTTTGATCCATTACGCCTGCACCCTCAGGTTGAGTTTCGCTATATCAGTGTGGCTGATCAGCACAAGGTGTTTCCTGATGCTGATTTGATTATTTTACCTGGCAGTAAGAATGTCCGTGCCGACTTACTTTTTATGCGCCAGCAAGGCTGGGATAAGGCTATTTTTAAGCATTTACGTTACGGTGGCAAAGTTATTGGTATTTGCGGTGGTTATCAAATGCTAGGCCAGATGATTGATGATCCCCACGGTGTAGAAGATATTGAAGGCAGCATCAAAGGTTTAGCTTTGTTAGATATTCATACTGAATTAACCACACATAAAACGCTTACTCAAGTAAGTGGTTACTTACGTTTAGAGCAACAACAGGTTAGCTTTACAGGCTATGAAATTCATTGTGGTGTATCGAGCTTTACCCATAGCGATATTTCGCATCCGATTCAAATTGGCACCGATACGGCTCAGTTTGATGGTCAAGTTAGTCAAGATAACTTGATTATGGGCACTTATATTCATGGCTTATTTGATAGTCCAGCAGCTTGTCAGCTGCTTTTACAATGGGCCGGTCTTGCGCAAGCTGAAGCAATCGACATTAATCACATTCGCGAACAGCAATTAAATCGTCTTGCTGACGTATTAGAAACACATCTTGATTTAGACAAATTAACCGGAGTGATCTCATGACCGAGAAGACAACAGACAACAATGCAAACATCGACAGTACTGATGTTGACAGTACTAATCTTGACAATACAAGTCTTGAAAGTACTAAGCTTGGTAATCAAAAGGCGGATCGCCATAAAGCACGTCAACAAAAAGTAAAGCTAGGTGTAGACGCTAAAATTGCCGCAGCACAGCAAGAAAAGGGCATTTTATTAGTGCTTACCGGTAATGGTAAAGGTAAATCAACTTCTGGCTTTGGCTCTGTTGCACGCGCGGTTGGCCACGGTCACAAAGCCGCTGTGGTGCAGTTTATTAAAGGCACTTGGGCATGTGGTGAACGTAATTTGTTAGAAGGTGCAGGGGTTGAGTTTCATGTTATGGGAACCGGCTTTACCTGGGAAACACAAGATAAAGAAAAAGATACTAAAGCGGCTGTAGAAGCCTGGGAATACGCAGAGAAACTGCTGCAAGATGAGTCGGTGAATTTATTATTATTGGACGAGTTAACCTACATGGTTAGCTATCATTATATCGAGTTAGAGCGAGTTCTCACAGCCTTGAGAAACAGACCTGCAATGCAACATGTGATTATTACTGGGCGTTCTTGTCACCGGGAGATTATCGAGCTTGCTGATACGGTGAGTGAAGTCCAGCCGATTAAGCATGCGTTTAATGCAGGGATTAAAGCTCAGTTAGGATTTGACTATTAATTAATAAAAATGTCGCTGAAAGCATACATAGGGTTCAGCTAAAAAAATGGCCAACTTACGTTAAGTTGGCCATTTGTATTGGTACTTAGTGTTAACGACGTCTTCTACTACGGCGGCGCATACGGCTTTCTTTATCTGCTGCAGTAGGTTCTCCGTCAGTTCCATTTCGTTCTTCATTATCAAGAAAATCGTCATCATGGTCATCATGATCATCATCTAGATCATCATTGCTGTGGGCTAGAGATACTGGTGATTCCACTTTGACTTCTTGCTTGGGTTCAACTTTTTTATCGCCCCTGAACACTGATTTTAAAATACTGGTCACGCCTTGCAATTTTGCAGAGGGCTCAGCTTTTGAACTAGATTTTTCATCAGGTATTGCAGGGCTTGCTTCAAAAACCTTTTCAAGCTTTTGTTCTATATTGTTTTTTAGTTCTTCAGAAAATTGAATGTTATCAATTTTCTCTTGCGACTTTTTTGGCGTAATATCATCAATAGATTCCCCCGGCTTCAAGCGTACAGCAACATTGTCCATGCTGGCCGATGGTCGGATAGGCTGAGGGTCTAACGATGCTGTTCTGGGTCTAATTTCAGCAACGTTATCTAGGGTGATTGTTTTACTAATAATAGGATCTAAAGGCACTGTTTTTGTTGCTACGGGATCTAATGATAGTCCTGAGCTAGCCACAGGGTCTAATGATGCAGACTTGGTTGCTATAGGGTCAAGTGATAACGTTTTAGTAGCGACAGGATCAATAGATGCCGATTTAGTGGCAACTGGATCGATTGATGTTGATTTCGCTGCTACTGATTCAAATGATACGCTCGAGGCAATAATTGATGTGGCAGAAGCATCTGACATAACTTGAGACGGCGTAGGCACTGAAGCTTGATCTTTTTCTCTTATTTGTAGACGTTTATCAAATTCTGTAGTGACTTCAGCTATTTCAGATTTAGCAATACTGACAGCGTTAACAAGTTCTTCAAAATGGGCTTGATAATCTTCATATCGACTTTCAATGCTGCTGATATTGTTCTTAACTTCATCGCTTAACTTACTTGTTAGACGCTTGTATATATTTATTTCTTGTTCTAACTCATATAGATAAGTTTTAGAATATTTAATAGACTCGTCTATTTCAACGAGGTTTTCAGTCAACTCATGTCGCTTAGAGGTAAACTCGTTAATAAGCTCTTTTGGAATTTGAGCTGGCGATTCTGGCTGCGACACTAAACCAGAGAATTCACTAATATGGCTAACCGGCAGCCATTGTGAAAATGCTGGATGCCAGCCATAACAGTTAGGCTGGTCTTGTAAAAACGCAATAGCCTCAACTTCGGTTAATGGCCCTGTTACGTCGCCATCATGTGAAAAAAACCATTTTTTCATAATCATAATTCTTATTTAGTCGTTATCAACAGTGATTAGGAGTTATCGCAAATATGATTTGGAATCATTACTTAGTTGCGACGCCAGCAAGAGTTCTTTGTAAAGCCTCATACTGTTCATTAACACTTCGGATTGTTGTTTTAACTTCTTGATTTAAATTCTGGGTTATCGTTTTCGTCTTATTAGTATCACGATCAAAATCAGCGAGTGAATTGCTAAGAGACTTTATCGTTGTTTCAATTCGACTTAGTGCGGTATTAAGCTCTTGTTCTTTCGCTATAAAACGCTCAATCAACTTTTTTGGGATAGCTTGAGGCGGAGGTGGTGGTGTGATTACTATATCAAACTCATCGACATGACTGACTGGTATCCATTGGGCATAAGATGGATGCCAGGCGTAGGTGTCTGGGTTTTTTTCGATAAACTTGTTTGAGTCCGACAAGCCTAGAGGCCCGCTAACTTCACCATTATGTGAGAAATACCATTCTTTCATAGTTCCACTTTTATCCTTAACAGTGCTTGAGCTTATAGTTATTTTTATAATTAATCAGGGGTGTAGTCTACAACTATAGTCACGTTTTTGCGGCAACGTCACTTGGTTTGTCATGTTTTAGGAGCTAAAAGTGTCAACAACAAGCAGAAGTCATAATTAGCACCTATATATTTTGTTACAATAACCTATATTTTTTAACATGACTACTGTTTATCAAGGATCGATCTTGTTAAATATGTAATGTCTATTTGACGCAAACCTAACACTGCAGCAGTGTTAAGCTTTTTTTAGTGCTGATATTATAGTCTAATTGTTTTTACCTAGCGGGTCTTTGATGTCGATCATTCAAAGTCAGCAAAAGTATTAAATTCGATCCACGCATCGGTGGTTGGGTGGTTAAAGCCGATAAATGCTGCGTGCAGATGCAACCTGTTTTGCTGAACACCATATAAGTCATCTCCTACAATGGGCAATCCTAAGCCTTGGTGGTGGGCGCAGTGCATTCTAAGTTGATGAGTACGTCCTGTTTTTGGATATAAGTGTAAAAGGGTGCGGGCA
This sequence comes from Shewanella sp. HL-SH2, assembly GCF_051164935.1. Lineage (NCBI taxonomy): Bacteria > Pseudomonadati > Pseudomonadota > Gammaproteobacteria > Alteromonadales > Shewanellaceae > Shewanella > Shewanella sp. HL-SH2. Next base: position 3,932,314 of record NZ_CP195035.1, on the reverse strand, counting down.
CCTTTGTGCTTATATACCTCCCAATAGGTTTCGGCTTGCTTACCGTGTTCATAACAAACTAATTGCTTGGGGCGATCATTTAAATCGACTCTAAGCGGCAAGTTTATTGTGCCATTTTGCCCCTTAGGTTTACCGTCAACTAATGCAATATAGCGTTTGATTACTGTGCGATTAATAAACTGTTGTTGTAATGCTTTGTTAGCGTCTTTGGTTAGTGCTATTACCATTAGTCCTGAAGTCGACATATCAAGACGATGTACTATAAGTGGACCAGTGGCTTGGGGAAATAATTGTTTCATTCTGGTTTGTACTGAGTCGGTGACATTTTTTCCTGCCACAGAGAGCATCTCAGCGGGTTTATTGATAATCGCTAAGTCTTTATCTTGATAGACTATTTCAATGTGCTTATTGACTGCGGTATTCACAAGTAATGGATCAGGGTCGACGGTCATACCTTTAAGCATATGTGCCAATATAGGACGGCATTTACTGTGGCAGGCTGGGTAGAAGTTTTTATGCTGCTTTATTTCTGATTTAGGTGATGAGCCCCACCAAAACTCAGCCATAGCGATAGGGGTTAACTGGTGCTGAAAGGCATATTGTAATAATTTAGGTGCAGCACATTCACCAGCACCAGCTGGAGACAGATGATTCGGGGCATCGTGAAATATTGTGTTTAAATCTTTGCTTTCTGCTAACACATTTAAAAATTGGTACTGATTAAACAGCTTCTTTTGCAGTTGATTAGAAAGCTGTTTGCGCTGTTTTTTTAATTGGTTTATTTGTTGTTGTCGTGTGTCAACCTGTTGCTGGGTATGGTCAACCTTGATTGCCCAATGTTGTTTTAACTCAGTAAGCTTAAATTTTTGTTGCACACTCTGGCGACTAAGCTCAATTGACAATGATGTGAATGCTTCAGCTGTCATGTTATGTTGCGCTAAGGCTAAATCAGCTTGCTCACGCTGATCTTTTCTATGCTTACGGCTTTCAATAATGACAGAACGTAGCTGTTCGAGCTCATTTTCTGACTGCAGCTGTTGATCTGCTAAAAGGTCAACTAACCTGGTTAATTGGGGAGCTGCTTCATGCTGAATAATGAGTTGATTGATATCATTGATTTGTTTGTTTTCGACACTAAAAAAGCTGTCTTTAGTTAACATGTCAAACACTGGCGGTACAAAGGGAGGCAAAATATTTTGATCTGCCAACTTGCCTGAAAATGCTGCTAAAAATCCCAGTTTGTCCTGCTGATTTTTTACAACCAGTACCCCAAACATTTTACCTATGACCATTCCACGATCGTTTTCAGGATCTAAGCCAAAGTTATGTCGCCAAGGGTTTGTGTCTAACAAGTCTTGTTGTAACTGTTCTGCCGCTTGTATGCACAGGGTGTGGGGTTGATAATAAAACGGAAAAGTAAACGACTCCGGTAAGCTGTGTTCAGCAATACTGCCATTGAAAAGAATAAAACAGGGATCGTTAACAGCCATTACACACTCTTACTATACCAAAGGGCGGCTATTTTACCTTGTAGTGGATTGTGATGCATCCATAAGCGTTATTACTTTAAGTGGTGTTTTCAAGCATAAAGGTTCAATAGGTCTTAGCGTAATTCAGAGGATGTTGTATTACTAATTTATTTTATGAAAAAATGGGCGCAGTATAAATACTTCGCCCATTAAGTTGTGATTGCATGCGCAGATTATTTCTTAGCAACTCTGTGCAGTGCACACAGTTTATTACCATCAGGATCGCGTAAATAGGCTAGGTACAATTCAAAGCCAGGACCTTGGCGTAGACCTGGCGCTCCTTCACAAGCGGTACCACCACTTTTAACACCCATAGCTTCCCATGCATCAGCAGCGGCAGGGGTTTTAGCGGCAAAACCAATAGTCGTGCCGTTACCATGACAAGCTGGCTCGCCGTTAATCGGCTTAGTTAATGCAAAAATGCCTGTAGGGGTGAAGTAAAAGCAGCGGCCTTTATCATCTATGACACCTGGTGCGTGGCCTAAAGTCGCTAAAATTGCGTCGTAAAACTTTTTCGACTTTTCAATATCATTAACGCCGATCATGATGTGACTAAACATGGTGACTCTCCTTGTGTGAACTCATTGAGTTCGATTAATAGACGGGTTTTTGCTCAATTCAGTAAGGTTATTGTGTACGATTATACTGTTCGATTAGTTCAATGGTATGGCTGAGCAATGTCGTATCGCCACTTGCACCATGGCCCGGAATAACGAGATTAATGTTAGGGAACTGTTGGTTTACTTTATTAATCGTTGTCGGCCATACCTGCATATCGGCTTCGCCAATATAGCCCATGGTTTTTGAGTCGAGTGATTTTATCAAACAACCGCCGAATAGCATTTGCTGTTTTGGCAACCACACCACAAGGTTATCTTTTGTATGCCCAGCACCTAAGTCATACACCTCAATAAGATCAGACTTTACAGTGTAACTATTACCTTCAAAAGCCATGCTTGCTTGAGGTTTATTAGTTACAGCTAAAATATCTTGGGTACGGTCAGAGACAATAGTCTGAACGCCATGGTTATTTAAATAGCCTATACCACCGGCGCGATCTTGATGTGAATGGGTCGAAATGCTGGCAACAGGGGTGAAACCTTGCTGTATTATCCATTCAAGTAACAATGTCGTATCGCTGTCTGTCCATGGTGTATCTATAATGTAAGCTTGCTTATCTTGCACCACGACAAGCCCATTGGCTTCGACTACACCAAAGTCAGTAACATTTAAATATGAATGATGCAGATAAACGCCATCGGCAATTTCTGCAATTGCAAACTCACCAGGTTCACTGGTGCTGTTTGAGCTATTTTGGGTAACCGTTTCTGTATTAATCGAATGTGCCTGGCTTGATGCGGTAACGAGTACACTGAGTAAGCACGAACAGAACAAGCCGATCTTAAAGCCGTTATCCATAGTTTTTCCGCGATAATATTTGATGTTTGTTGAGCATTAACAGCATGCTCTTAAAAAGTAGATAACGGCATGTTACACCGATTTTTCGATATCATTAGTTTGATGAACAGAAAATAATGCCTGCACGTTAACCTTGGCTTTAATCTTCGCCGCCAACAAATAAATGCCTGCCAATTTACGATGAATAAAAATAGCATCCATTGGTGGCGTGTGCCATTCATCTTGTTGTGTGCTCATTGATCTAGCTGCATCGGTGACTCTTTTAGCTAATCGGCTTTGGGCAAAATCATATTCGCCATTGTGTCTTAAGGGTTCGCATGCCTGATGAAAAATATCGACAATCAATGCTTGCTGTTCAGCAGAAATATTGTCTTGGAAGAAACCGATTTGTGATGCAGCCTCAGTGATTAATGCCATATCACTGGTCATTGCGCCCTGCATCAGTAATTTATAACCCTGCGATAATGAGTTTGATATTGTTCGCGTAGCACCAAAGTCAAGCAGTACTATGCAACCTGTATCTGCTTGGTACTGAAAGTTACCAAAATTAGGATCAGTTTGAACAAGCTTAAAAGTAAATAACTCATCAAGAAACAACTGTAATAACCTGGTGGCTACACTATCACGGGTGTGTTGATCTAATGACGCTATAGATTCGATTGACTGGCCTTCAACAAACTCCATACATAAAATACTGTTGTTACTCAGTGCAGGGTAAACTTTTGGCACAATAAAGTGGGCTTGGTGTTTAACCCATTGCTTATATTGAATCAGTAATGCCGCTTCGTGAAGATAATCAGCCTCATGGTGTAGTTGCTGTTTAGCTTGGGAAAGGAGCTCGTCAAGTTTGACGTTATTCGGCACTAATCCTGACATTTTTAATAGTGAGGCGACATTATCAATGTCGCTATCAATACTGTCTTTAATACCCGGATATTGAATTTTTACCGCCAGCTTCTCCCCTGTGGCTAAGTAAGCAAGATGCACTTGACCGATTGATGCAGCTGCAAATGGGCGTAACTCAAATTGACCTAAAGCATCTAACCAATTGTCTCCCCAGTGAGACTTCAATACGCCGATAAGTTGTTTATGGGGCATGTAGTTAGCGTTAGAACGCAACTTGGCCAGTACTTCAGTTAACTCTGGTGGCAACAGCTCGCCTGCATCCATCGAAAGCATTTGGCCGACTTTCATCGCTGCGCCACGTAATTGCGCCAGTTTGTCTGCAATATGGCCAATATTCGTTGGGGTCATAACCAGCTGTTTCAGCTGCGGTGATTGACCCTGGCTGTATTGTTTTACCCCTTCTTTAATTATGTTGCCAGCTAAGCGAGTGGCTAACCCGCCAAATGCCGAAAAACGTGCAACTCGGCTACTGGGTACTTTAGCGGCTTTTTGAGTATCTGATGGCTTGTTCATATAGGCTAAAATCGACTACCAGTAATGAAAGATGATCAAATAATACGCCAATAAAGCGGTTAAGATCATTTAATCAATTTTAATAAGGCTTTAAACCTATCGCCTTCTGCCTGATGTTGTAATTCAAAAAGTAATGACTCTACATTTGTCAGCTGCGCACCAAGATTAAGCATCATTTGAATACCCAGTACTTTGTTATCCGTTGAGCGTGACGACATGGCATCGGCGACAACATGAACATCAAAGTTATGTTGAAGCAGGTCTTTGCATGTTTGATAAACACAAACATGGGTTTCGATACCGCACAAAATAACTTGCCTACGGCCTTTTTGGGCAAGTAAGGTTTGTACTTGTTTTGACTGCCAGCCACTGAAATGTTGTTTTGCAATAGGTTGGCATAAGGGGGATAACAATTCAGCTAATTCTGGCGAGGTTGTGCCGAGTTTATCGGGCAATTGTTCTAACCAAATAATTGGCATATCGAAAAGGGCTGCCCCTTTAATTAACGTTGTTAAATGATGGTGCAGTTGAGCGGAGTGTTGCATCACTTGGGCAAGTTTTCCTTGTACATCAACGACCATGAGTACGCAATCTGCTGGATTTATCATAATTGAGTCCAATTAAGTGTAAGTGATAAGAATAAGATAACGATAAGATAGGTACCTAAGCACAATATTTTATTATGGTAGTAGATTGTTTTTTAGACAAGCTTCCAATAGGGCCTTAGTCTAAAGCTGTGTCAAACGTTAAAAGGATGTTAGCTAATGAGTAAAAGGATTGTAGTGTGCGCAGATGGTACTTGGAATCGGCCAGAACTGGATGTTGAACAAGATCATGCCACCAATGTGCTTAAATTGGCCCGTGCCATTGACCCGATAGCCAGTGACGGTAAATCACAACAGGTATTTTATGATTGGGGCCTTGGCTCTTACCATGACGTGTTAATTAGCGGGGCAACGGGTCGAGGACTACATAAAAACATTGTCGATGGTTATCGCTATATTGTGCAAAATTACTCCCCAGGGGATGAAGTCTGGTTATTTGGTTTTAGCCGCGGTGCTTACACGGTTCGCTGTTTATCGGGATTAATCAATAATTGCGGCATTATCAAGCGGCCCGATGCTAAGTATATTCAAAAAGCGTTTGATCACTATAAAACCCAAGATAATAAATATGCTCCTGACGGTATTAAGTCTGTCGAATTTAGGGAGAAATATTCTCATGCAACACGTGACGTCGCTTTTGTGGGTGTTTGGGATACAGTCGGTGCTATGGGGATCCCTTTTTCATTTTTAGGGCTATTTGAAGATAAAGATGAATTTTTTGATACCAAAATTGGTGCCAATGTTAAAGTAGCCCGACATGCATTGGCAATTGATGAACATCGACAAGATTTTACCCCAACGATTTGGTCATCAAAAGACAGTGTGGATATTGAACAGGTTTGGTTTGCGGGGGCGCACAGCAACGTTGGCGGCAGTTATCCTGCAGATGATGATGGTACTCGGCTATCTGATATTCCGTTACAATGGATGATGCAGCAAGCTCAGTTAAATGGGCTGAGTATTGAACATCATTTACTCGATGGTATCGTGCTTAATCCGCTGGCTAAGCTAGTTAATTCCAGACGCAAATTTTATCGACTAAAGACAAAATCGCTGCGAACGATTAACGATTTAGGCGCAGCACAAGTTCACTCGTCAGTTAAAGCGCGCTGGCAACAAGATGACAGTTATCGCCCTGAAAACCTGCTTGAATATGCAAAGCTGCATGGTTGGTAATAAACCTGATATGACTATTATTCTTAGCTATTAACCATTTTAATCACAATGACTAATCAGTATCGCTTAAGTTAAATTTATTAAAAATGAGCACTACACTCGAAAAGGACACTCGTTTGCTATATTTCATACTCACTCGCTTTTTATTATTCCCTATTGTTTCTGCCGCATTAGTGACAGTGTCATTTACCGTCTTTGCGCAAACTGTTCAGGATGTCACTCCAGCTAATAGCCACGCAAATATTCACGCTACTGGCGCAAAACGTATTGTTGCTTTATCTCCTCACGGCGTTGAAATGCTTTATGCCATAGGAGCAGGCGACAGAATTGTCGCGACCACAGATCATGCGGACTACCCTGAGTCAGCAAAGTTTATTCCCCGTATTGGTGGCTATTATGGCATTCAAATAGAGCGAATTATTGAGCTTAACCCTGATTTGGTTGTCGTTTGGGCAAGTGGTAATAAGCTGGAGGATATTAATCAAATTAAGCAACTGGGTTTTACTGTGTTTAATAGTGACCCTAAATCATTAGATGATGTGGCGACAGAGATTGAACAGTTAGGGCAACTTACTGGTCAAGCGCAACAAGCACAGAAGGTGGCAAATGATTACCGTCAGCAGTTAGCTGAGATTCGTCAACAAAACACACTTAAATCCAAGGTTAAAGTGTTTTATCAGTTGTGGTCGACACCACTAATGACTGTGTCTAAAGGCAGCTGGATTGAGCATATTATTGGTGTATGCAATGGGGCTAATGTATTTTATGAGGCCGCAAGCGAATATCCGCAAATTAGTATTGAAAATGTATTATTAACTAACGCCGAAGTGATATTACAAAGTCAGGACGAAGGAAATGCCATGGGGGTTAATTGGTCACAATGGCCCGAACTGCCAGCGGTTAAAAACAAACACATTTATCAGTTAGATGCCGATGTATTACATAGGGCGTCACCGCGAGTTCTTCAAGGGATTAAGCTGGTTTGCGAAGCTCTTGATAAAGCGAGATAGGATAATTTGAAGCTTCTTGGTTAAGGTAGCACTTAACTTAATTATTAAAGGGGGCAATATAGTACTGTGTCCCTATTTACCTGAGCAATGAATCGCTAATTAGCGCTGCACTATAAAATCGGATTCAGCTAGCCAATCGGCAGCTTCTGTTTTACTAGTGAAAATGCACCTTTCAAAATCACCGTGTCTCTCAATGACCATTTGGTCTATGAAATGTTTTTTGATAGCCGATTTACTGTAAATATGTGCAGCTTTTTTTAGGCCATTATCGATACACCACGTCACTAAAGGAGTGATCACCTGGAACATTTCTGCTTCGCATAACTCCCATTCATCAAGATATACAATATGCCGCCAAGGATTGCCTATTAATGGCTGAGCGACATGCATGAATTGATTTTTATAGGCTATGGCAGCCTCTTTATTCCAACTGCCATTAAGTGTTGCCACAATGACATTATTCTCTACCGTTAATGTAAAACTCCCATGTTGGGCAAAATCTATTTTCATTGTTTATTTGCCTTAATAATAAATCATTAAATTATGTTAGTGTGAAAAAATAAAAAAGTCAGCCTAATTTTAAATTTAGGCTGACTTATGTGCTGTTAATTTAGAACGGTGAGATTAGTGAATTTATAAATATTCTACTTCGAGTGAAATCAGCATAGCATCGTCATCTTCAGTGGTGAACTCCGCTCTAATCTCATAATCATTATTGGTTACTGTCATTTTTTCTAACCAGAATGTCGCGCTGCTTGCATACTTATCCATCATGGCTTGTTTAGTTTCAGGTATGTTCATTTGCTTTAAAAAACGCATAAAGTCTTCATCAGATTCAACTGGGTAATTGATACTTTCCGATAGTTTGATTTGCTTGATTGTATTGTCGACGTGTTTTACTTGTATGTGTTTAGACAATACCTCCCAGCTACCATCATCAGAGTAATTGATAACGTTAGGAACGTAGTGAGTGACTAAATCTTGTATTTTTAACGGTTTAGGTTTAGATACTGGTACGAGTAAGTTATTTAACAAGTTGTTGTCGATATCAGAATACTGGATCTGATTTTCATCTCTATCATAATCACGTGAGTAAAAAGTAAAGCCACTTAACAATAAATCTGGTTCTTTACCGTTATATGAGGAAAACTCTGAGAAATCTAACTTCAATAGATTTTTTTGGTTTGAAACAGTGTATTCAGCTTTTGACTTCTGTTTGAGGTAATTTAATTTTGCGCGTACGTTAGGTACATCATCACGGAACCCAGCTTTATCATCGATAAGCCAATTATTGTCAAAGTCTTCATCATATAAAATAAAATTCTTACCGGTGTAATTCAGTAGTGAATGCTCTTTATAAGTAATTTTTTGTACTTTGTCATTTTCGATAATAAGCCATAAGTCACGGCCATATAACCAAGCCGTGGTGTCTGCACTTAGGGTAAACACGGCACTTGCTGGGCCAAGAATATTGAGAACGTATTCAGTCGAGTTATTAATGTTAATGCCATAAGCACCTGATAAGGTGATATTTGTTGACAGCTTGCCCGCTTCATTTGCTTTAGCAGCAAGTTTTGCCAGTTCTAATTGTGTCATCAGTGCTGGTTTAAAGTTTTTTGATGATGTGCCTGCTCTGGCGGTATTGACTGTTCGCGTTGGTGCTTGCACTGCTTGTTCCGGTTGGACACGAGCAATCGCTAGCTCAGGTTCAGGTTCAGGCTTAGGTATTGTAATTGATGTGGCCGGTTTTTTTTGTGACGGAGTAACAGAGCGCTCAAAAGTAATGGGTCTACGGCTCAGTTGGTTGTAGGCGGTGCTCATTGATGACAAACTTTCATCATCATCACAAAAATCGATTAAATCAGCGGTGATAATTAGCTTATCGGTTTGGATAAGATTAGTGATAATAATGGCATCGACGCGTTTTTCTTTTGCTTTTTCTCTGATTAATTGAAAACTACTGGCTATTAGCTTGTTATTCGCGCTGTCAGTAAGTTTTTTTTCAATATAAATACCATCAACAATAATAGGCGCACATGAAGGTAAAAAATTAAGAATAGGGGGAAGTGATTTGGCTGAAACGGGTAGACTTAAAATAAGCAGCATTAACACTAACAGTTTGTTCATTGTCGGGCACATCCTTTTGGTTTTGCTTGAATTTATGCTAATTACTTTTTTAATCATGTTCTGTTTAATTGGCATTGCTAGCGCTTACTCATCCGTACTTTAGTACTGTTTTATGACTAATAATTGAGTAGCGGCTCTAATTTAACAAGTATTTAACAACCATGTCAAAGGTGGACTGCGGATTTTGTTGCAAAAAAAGATAAAAATATCACTGAACCGCTATTCTTAACAAATCTCAACAGGGTTTCAAATATCACTAGGAGTTGGCTTACCCTACTGGCTTACAACCGCTTTATTTGCACTGCATTTTTAGCATTGGCTTTCCCTCATCTAGGCTAACCTGATATTCTTATTTTATTATTGATTAATAGACTGTGAATATGGACAAATCGGCTTTTCTTGATGCAATGAACATCACCCGTTGGCGTAGTGCTGACAAACCGGGCAAACCTTACTTGGTATTACACGATGTCGATGCAGATTTATCTGAACAACAGTTTATTGAAAATGTGTTGGCCCAATTAGATATAACCCCAGAGCAATGTGATTTTGATTGCGAAGTGATCAAAGGTCCGCAGGTTGTTTGGGATATGCGTAAAGTAAAAAGACGTCCACGGGTAGCATGGTTAGTCAGTGCACCACTGGAAGATGTGCTTCAAAGTGGGACTGAAAAGCGTCAGCTATGGCAGCAAATTTGTTCTGTGGTAGATAAACAACAAAGCTAATTTTATAGGGCTTATCTTTTACATCGGATTAAATGCCATTATTCATAATTTTTCATATTCATTTCTTATCAATTCATATCAAGCACAATAGCCATTCATAAGTTTTCCCTATAGTCACCCTATCAATAATAAGTGGTAAACATAGGGTGATAATTATGAACAAAATACATCAACTGACTCAATCGGTTTTACTTGGCAGCTTGCTATTTTCAGCCGCGCCATTTGCATTTGCTGCAGATGATGCCGACGTGTTTGGTGGTAAAATTAGCGGCAACATGACTTTTGCATCTGATTATGTTTTTCGCGGTGAATCTGAAACCATGGACGGCGACGTTCCCGTGGTACAAGGCACGTTAGGTTGGGCTAACGATGATGGTTGGTACACTGGCGTTTTTGCTTCAAATATTAAGTTTGCTGATCCTAATTTAGAAATCGTGACCGCGCCATACATTGGTAAAGCTGGCGAGTTTGGTGATAGTGGCATTACCTATGACGTGATGGTCTTTTCTTACCTTTATCCGGGTGCGTCTTATTCAAACTACACTGAATTATGGATTAAAGTGGGCAAACAGTTTGGCCGTGCAAACGTACAACTAGAAGTGACCCCAACGGTTGATGACTGGTTTGGTGTAGAAGGCTGGCAAGGGGTGAACTACGCAGTACACCCAAGTTATCAATTCGACAGTGGCTGGAAAGTGTCTGGCAGCGTGGGTTATCAGGATTTAGATGGCGAGGGAGCAGAAGGTTGGGGGCACTGGAATCTTGGTGTCAGTAAAGCCTATGCAGGGATTAATTTCGATGTGCGTTACCATGGCAGCACAGTTGACTCTGATCATAAAGTGTATGGTACCCAAACCGAAATTTTTGATGATCGCCTTGTTGTTGGTATTAACAAAAGTTTCTAGCCTGCAATAGCAGCTTCGCAGTAATTATTAGTATTGGATCTGAAACGTCACTCTCCCTTAGTGATATTCAGGTCCTTTTTTTAGACTTTTTTTGCTACCCGCTACTCATTCCTTGGAGATCTTTATAGGCAAATGTGAAAAATTATGAATAATATCGGTCATTGGCTTAAATACTTTGGATTTAACGATGGCGCATACATTTGTATCACACACAGTGCTGGTGGTTGATGATGAGGCGGTAATACGTGCTCGCTTAAAAGGATATTTTGAGCGTGAAGGTTATCGTGTACTCGAAGCCGGCGACGGCGAGCAGATGTGGCTACAATTTGCCAATAATCATATCGATTTAGTCATGTTAGATGTCAACTTACCTGGTGTTGATGGTTTAAGTTTAGCCCGTGATTTACGCAGCCGTTCTGATGTCGGCATTATTTTGGTTACTGGGCGCGATGAAACTATAGATAAAATTGTTGGCCTTGAAATGGGCGCCGATGATTATGTGACTAAACCCTTTGAACTTAGAGAGCTGTTGGTTAGGGTTAAAAATTTGCTTTGGCGGATTTCGTTAGTTAAAAAAGCCCAGCAGGAAGTGGTAGAGCAATTTGAAAAGTGTGACGATTTAATTGTGTTCGACCGGTACGTTTTAGAATTAAATAGTCGTAAGTTATCCCGCGGTGATGAAGTGATTAAACTCACCAAAGCGGAATTTGAATTACTGACGGCTTTTGCTTTACACCCACAGCAGGTTTTATCTCGCGAACGTTTGATGCAGCAAACAAGTCATCGAAATGAAGATGTCAATGACAGAACCATAGACGTGATTATCCGCCGTCTACGCAATAAGCTTCAGGCAGATTTATTTGTTACCGTACACGGTGAAGGTTACTTATTTGCCACTAAGGTTGAAGACTAGGCGAAACTACACGGTAGACGGGATAAAAGTCAGCAGGGGCTAAGCTATTTTCAAGTGCATTAAAGGACACTTTACCTTGTGATAGCTTTAGTATTTGCGGGCCTATGTCACCAAAGGGCGCGGCACCTTCAAGCTCTTTTACTATAACATCAATGGCTAACTTACCTTGTAACACCACCTGATCATCTGTGCTAAAAGCCACTTTATGTCGATACAGTCCCCGCAACGTGGCGGGAGATAAATAACTACTGACTAACTTTACCTGCCCAGTTAGCTGCTTATGTTGTAAAGAGCCAATCGCCGCCTCAATGGCCACGGCACTTCCTAAAATATAATCGGGAATATGATCATTGAGTAAGTGATGCAATTGGTCACGGTAAAGGTTGCGATTATTATCAGTATGGCGAATAGATGACACTTCTATCGAGCTGTTTGCTATGGCATCAAGAATACCAAGTTCAACCCAACTGCTACCGCCAACGCCTTCAGGGCCAGTTAATAGCGCTAGTTTTTCTGGTTTATCTGCTGGGGTCTTTTGTTGCGATTGGCTAATATAATTGCCGGCAATCCAACCCATTTGATACCAATTGACGCCAACACGGGTATTGATGATAGGGCTATTGAGTTGATTGACCAGCGCAATAATCGGTTTATTGATGGATCCTTTATAATGCTTAAGTAAATCAGGGCTGACAGTACCAAGCAAAATCGCATCAAATGGCTCTGTTAAACAGTGTTCCAGTTGCTTTAGTTGTTGGTCTTTGCGGTAATAACTGCCCGCTTCAAATAACTCTAGGTTAATCCCTAGTTGGCTGGCATGTGACACCAAACCATAATCGATGCCTATCCAATAAGCATCTTTAAGGTGGGGAACTAATGCACAAATGCGCCAGTTTTTTTGGGCAGACGTTAAGGCGTTATAATGGATTTTTTCAGTGGTTTGAATTTTTTCATTAAACGGCGTTCGTTGCTCTAATGACCAATGGTTGTCGGTTTTTGCTTCAACCAGTGATGAAATTGTCCCTAAACAAAAAATGAGTATATAAATGAGTTGTCGCATCTTATTGTCTCTATTAGGGTGTCTAAGCCGTTAAGTAAAACACTGTGGTTTTTGTCGAGTAGATTGTAACAGTTTAAGGAATGAATGTGAGTGCTTTATCACTATCAGGTAAGAGCTTAGTTGGTCGCCTCATGCTGGCATTTAGTCTATTGGGACTGCTATTACTATTATTAGTCAGTCTGGGCAGTTTATCCTTGTATTGGGTAAAATTAGCCGATCAGTATTTATACGAAGAAGCCTTACCAGCCTCGGAAGCCGCCAGACAACTTATGCAGTCGTCCAATGCATTACTCGACAATGCTCAAGGGCTTGAACGAGTGGAAGAAGAAGCCCAACGAGCATTTTTAGGACGTAAATTATCTTTAGAAAGCACCAATTTATTTGCTGCAATTGAACGGCTTAATGCGTTAAAAGTGCAAGATAGTCATAACAGTAAAGATAATAATTTAGCCTTACTTGCGAGTGAGATTATTGATGACTTATCTGTTTTAGGGCGTCAGGTTGGCGCACGTTTAGCATTAACCGCACTATTAGATGATAAAGGCAGCGACCTTGCCGAAGCGGCTAGACGAAGCGGTGTGTTGCTTGAAGCCGAGCAGGCGGTCGTCGACTCGGCTATTTTGGCCAAATTAAGCCTAGCTTACCCGCAAGTGGCAGGTGAAGCGCAAAGCGCTCACTTGCTCGACACTATCATAGAACAAGATTTAGATATCAGAGAGCGCTTAAACAGGGCGTTAGCGCTTATTCATCATATCGCATTAGTGGGCCAATTATTGCAGTCTCCCGAGCAACAACTTGGATTAAATAAAATATTAGACAGCATGACACGGGTGCTTTATCAATCGGGTATTCGCCCTAAAACAAGCGGCCAAAATGTGGCGGGAGAACACCCCAATCACGCCTCAGGCTTTGATGTTTCAAATAGCGCTGTGGGTAAGCAAATTGATTTAATGCCGCTTGAATTATTAAAAGGGCTTATTCGCGATCCGGTGAGGGCGACAGAGCTTGAGCAAGAATTAGTTTTGCTAAGGGAAGTGAATATTGGTTTACGTTTACAGCAGCAATATGCGCAAGTGTTAGCTAAGCAAAATGCTCAGTTGATGCAGTTAACTGACAAATTAAGCCTGTTGAATAAGTCGGTCGATGGGGCGATGAAAGCCCAGCAAATCCAAGCAGACAATGCCCGCCGCGATTTTTTACAGCAACTGTTTTGGGCAAAGTCCGGCCTGTGGGCAACGGGCGTGTTAATGTTCATTATCATGATGCTGGTGGTATATCGGGTGATTTATAAAGGCATTGCCCTGCGCTTAAATGAAGCGACTGCGGCGTTATCACAATTAAGCCTAGGTAATACCGAGGTTGTGCTTGATCCCCATGGCGATGATGAGCTAACCGCTATGGCTTCAGCTATCGAAGCATTCAAGCAAAAAACTACCCAAAATCAAGCGTTGCAAGCCGAGTTACAAACTACCGCATCTGAACTGATTGTGCATAAAGCCTCATTAGAAAATACCGTTCAGGCGCGTACCATTGAATTAGCCGAAACCAACCGTCAGTTAGATGCTGAAGCAAAAGGGCACTCGGCCGCAAGGGAGATGGCTGAGCAGGCCAGTAATGCTAAATCATTATTCTTAGCGACCATGAGCCATGAAATTCGCACGCCATTAAATGGGCTTTTAGGCACGTTAACCTTATTGAGCCATTCACCTTTACCGCCTGCCCAAAAGCAAATGCTGGCTTTGTCTCAATATAGCGGCACTTTACTGCAAACCGTGTTGAACGATATTTTAGATTTTTCGCGTTTAGAACAAGGCAAGTTAACTAACGAGCCGCGACCCGTTGCGTTAAATGATCTGTTAGATGAAGTGATGGCGGTGATGATGTCGGGTGCGGGGCTAGCCGGGTTATCTTTATCGTTAAACCGTCAAAATTTGCCGCAATGGATACATGTCGATGGGCCTAAACTGCGTCAGGTGTTGTTTAATTTGTTAGCTAATGCCATTAAGTTTACCGCCAAGGGCGGGGTTGAATTACACGTAGGTGTGGTTGAACAGCAGCTGACATTCGCCGTTATTGACAGCGGTGTTGGCATTAGTGAAACCGCAATGGAGCAATTGTTTATCGCTTATAGCGCTCAACCTAATCAAGGACGCACCCGTGGTACAGGATTGGGGCTGTCAATTTGTAAAGAGTTGGTCGCGCTGATGAACGATTTCGACAATAACAGCCAAAACAACCTCGACAATGCTAGCCAATGTATTCGCGTGGATAGCCAAGTGGGTAAGGGCTCGACATTCAGCTTTAGCTTACCACTCATTATTTGTAATCAAGCCGATGAATTAAGCCATATTGAGCTGCCCAAAGTGGCACCTAAAAACCTGCTGGTGATTGAAGATAATAAAGTTAATGCCATGGTTGCCCAGGGCTTTTTAGCTCACCTTGGTCATCAGTCTATATTGGTTGAAAGCTGCGCGCAGGCAAGAGCAGTTTATCGGCAGGATAATGCCGCACAGTTTGACGCGATTATGCTGGATATTCAGTTAGGTGATGGCTCGGGCATTGAGTTGTTAGCTGAGTTAACCCAGATTACACAATCGGCGCATTTAAGCACTAATATCGCCGCGTTTACCGCTCAAGTGCAAGATGATGATATGCAAATCTATAAAGCAGCAGGGTTTGATTCAGTACTCGAAAAACCACTGAATATGCAGGCTTTAGCTGCATGGATTGGCGTTGCTTGTGAAGCATTTCAAACCGACACTCACAGTGTGGGGGCAGCATTTCAAACCGACACTGCAACGCTTGAACAAGATGAATTGAATCCTAATACCATAGATACAGTTAGCCTAGTTGAAGATAAGCCTATTGCTGCTAGCACACTTAAGACGGAGGCGAACTCTTCTCCAACAGACAAATCAGCGGCGCATTTGCTCAATGAGCAGCAAATTACTGAGGACTTACAATACTTAGGCGCTGATGCGTTAACTGAAATGTTAAGCTTGTTTAAAGTAAGCAGCAGCGCTCAGTTAGCAGCATTAGCTCAGTTGCCAGCCAACTGCGGCGAATTATTACATGGACTCAAAGGCAGTAGCGCCAGCATGGGATTAGTTGCGTTAACTCAGCGGTGTCAGCAATTGGAATCATGTACGTTAACTGATGAAGGGTATCAAGCACTGCAACGATTATGGCAGGACTCGATTGATGCCGTGTCGCTAAAACTGACGGATATGACTTAAGCTAGCAGATTGCATGAATAAAAAAACACCGAGCAAGCTCGGTGTTTTGGTCCTTGGGGAGGAAAGGTGAAACTAATTTGCTCGTAGAGCATCACAATCACTGGCAACCCAGGCCTGGGTAAGTCTGGCAAGGGCGGCATAGAAATTACCGCTATCAACCGTCATTACCTTATCGGTAAACTGAGGTAACCAAGCATTCAAATATTGGCCGATAAAGGCCTGTTGTGTTTTATCGTCACTGCAACAGGCTTGGTGGGCTACGTAGGCTAAAATTACCGCGATATGATCCGCAGGTTCAGGAAACTCACTTTGCACAGCCAATTGACTTTGTTGTAAAAAAGTCTTCATTTGCTGATGCTGCTCACCAAATAATAATACTTCATCCCCAGTGTCATTATCGCCAAGATACAAGCTGGCATAGGGACTTACGCTATGTTTAGTGCCGACTAAAAACAATCCGCAATAATCCGCCGCAAGTTCTAATAACGCCCTGTCAGTATGTAGAGTATTCAACACTGAATTTAAGCTAGCGATATCTTGTGCCAACAAGGGGTCGCTGGCCAGTTGAGCAAAGAAGGCCTGAGCCTGACTGGATGTCAGTTCATGCAATAGTTGATGATCAAGCTCTTTAGCAAAAAGCGATGAGAGCAGTCTGTATACCATAGCGCGGCCCTGGTTCATTGGGGTGGCGTACACTTGAGTTTCATTCATCTATGTTGTCTCCTTTAAGCCTGTTCAGCTCATTACTAATACTGTTTAAGGTTTACACGCCAAGGATAAACTTGGCGTGTAAAACCTTAAGTTGAGCTGATTTAGATTTTTGCTTCAATTGGGCCACTAAACGAGCTGACCTCTGGCACTTTGCCCTGATACTTTTCAAAGTTAACTAAACAAGTATAGGCTGCACAAGCTTGGGCTAGCTTGGAGGTGCCAATATCTTGAGTCAAGGTATTTGGATCACCATAGCTGCATAATGCACCAATTTCATTGCCCCCTTGTTTGCTGCCATCTTTGCCTACAGGACCGTACCAGGCACCTTCGTGGATACGAATAACACCGCGTGGGAAATTGTCAGACACCACAGCGCCTGCAAGCAATTGACCACGGTCGTTAAATACCCGCACTATATCACCGTCTTTAATACCACGTTGTTTGGCATCAGTTGGGTTTAGGTAAACTGGCTCACGCCCTTTTACTGTGTAGGTTGCACGATATTGCTCAGACTCACACATTTGCGAATGTAAGCGTTTATCTGGGTGACAAGATTGCATCCACACAGGGTACTTATCTGAACCGGGTCCACCATGACTGCGTTCTGACTTTTCCATCCAGGTTGGGTGGCCTGGGCAATCATCATAGTTAAACTGCGCAATCTTACGGCTGAATATCTCAATCAAACCCGATGGCGTGCCAAGTGGCGCCATTTCTGGATCGTTTCTGAAATCAGCGTGACGAGTCCAAGGTTGACCTTCACCAAAGTGAACATAACCGTCTTTCCAGAAGGTATCGAAATCTGGCATGTCAAACTTGCCCGCGTTATCGGCTTTACACTCGTTATAGAGCTTTTTAAGCCAATCAAACTCAGACATACCGCGGGTGTACTCTTGCTCTTTACCCATAATTTTGGCAAATCGAGTAAAGATTTCAAAGTCAGATAAGCTTTCAAATAACGGCTCAACCATCTTTTGCATCGCTAATACACCACGGTTAGCGTAACTGCCGTAGACATCAATATCATTGCGCTCAAACGTGGTACAGGCTGGTAACACAATATCAGAGAAGCGGCATGTCGCCGTCCAGTTCATATCAATGGTGACCACACATTCTAGCTTTTTGAATGCCCGCTTCATTTTGTTTCTGTCCTGATGATGGTTCCAGGGGTTATTACCCGAAAACACCATCATTTTGACAGCTGGGTAAGTCACTTTTGAGCCATTAGCATCAATGGTTTTACCTGGCTCTAATATGGCATCAATCCAGCGTGCAACAGGTATAGTGCTACTTGCGCCTTTGAAGTCATTATTATCAAACAGCGGCTTTTGGCCTTCATCTAAATTACGTGGGAATGCTCCAGGCGCTGCGGCTCCTGATGAGGGTACGCCAATACTTGAGTAATGGTGACCATAGCTTATTCCGCCGCCAGGTAAACCAATTTGGCCAATCATAGTGGCTAACACAGCGGCCATCCAATACGGTTGTTCACCGTGTTGTTGACGCTGGATGCACCAGCCCATCATGATTTGGGTACGACCTTTAGTCATTACCTTGGCTAAATCACGAATGATTTCAGGAGTCACGCCAGTAATCTTACTGGCCCATTCAGGGGTTTTTACAATACCATCAGACTCGCCTAATAGGTAAGGTAAGAAGTGTTCAAACCCTAAGCTGTATCCTTCGATAAACTTTTTATCATGCAGGTTTTGGAACACCATTTCATGGGCAATACCTAGCATCAATGCCACGTCAGTTTGTGGATTGACATACAGTTGCTCGCAGCCCAAATACTTTTGCGTTTTAGTAACCACAGGGTCAATGCTGATCACGCGGATTTTGCCTTGCTTAACCTTCTCTTTCAGCTTAGCAAGGTAGCCGTATGACTCGTGGGTTTCAGCGTTCCAACCCACCTGCAGATTTTTATAGGGATCGTTAGACCATAAGACAATGGTGTCTGACTGTTCAAGGATTAACGGCCATGACGTGCCCTGGGCGTATACCTCTGTTGAGCCTAAAATATACGGTAAAATGGTTTGCCCTGCGCCGGTAGAGTAGTCGCCAATCTTTTTAACAAAATTACCGTGCATGCCTACAGCGCGCTGCATATGGCTAGTGCTTGAGTGCAGTTGCCCCGTTGCGCGCCAACCCGTTTGACCCGCATGCAAGCCAGATGGTCCATACTTGGTTTGTATTTCGTCTAATGAGTCTTTGAACAAGTTCAGTGCCTTGTCCCAGGTGACGCGAACAAAACGAAAATCACCGCGCTGTGAAGTATCACTTTTATGACCTTTTAATAAAAAGTCTAAACGTACCATAGGGTAACGAACGCGTGATGGGTTATACACTAACCCTTTTACGCCGTTAATCATGTCGGTTGGATACTTGTCTAAGTCAAAAGGGATCACCTGATCAATAACACCATTTTTACGCTTCATCTTGAATGCGCCAAAATGCGAGCCGGTTGTTAACCAGTCATCATTAGCTATGGTTCCCGCTGCTGCCAAAGCCTTAAATGGCGCTAGCACTGATGCACTGCTTAGGCTAACAAATGAGGTTGCTGCTAAGCCTTTAAGGAAGTCTCTTCTGTTCATAATGATGTCCTATTAATGCGCTGACTTGTCGAAAGTAGATGAATGTTCCTGAAGGTACTTTTGCACAAGTGCTTTGGTATCTTGGTCCATGTTGACGAACGCTATCATGCCTTGAAACATTCCAGGCCAGCTGTTGGCATCGAAGTGCGCTTCAGCAGGTTGGGTATGACACACACTACAACTGTTGGTATATGTGTCTCTTGCATAGTTCCAAAGTGGTTGTAGATCTTTGACTAGATAATCTGAGTCGGTCCAAATTTTGGCTTCAACACGTTGCCAAATAAGTCCTGTCATAGGGTCTTCTTTTTGCTCGAACACTTCCATTACACCGTCTTCAAGGGCGGCATCTTTTGACAATTGAGCCGATAAAATGTTTAGGCCAAAATCGTAGTAAATCACTCGGCCTGCGCCGACTTTTTTACGCCAGCCATCAATGCCAATTTTAACGCGATTACCTTTGGTTTCTAATACGGTCACTTTAGTGGCAATGTTTAGGGTACCGGCTTCAACGTCAGTTTTTTCGTTGAAGTAAAGTGGTTTAGTTAATGCGGTAAAGTAACTGCTGCTTGCTTCAAGGCTAGATTCGCCAGCACCGACTTGGGCAATTAATTCAGGTGCACGTGAGGTACCCATATCAGGTAGCTTGTGGGCAATTCCTTTGTGACAATCGATACAGCTTTGGTCTGTTTCCGCAGCACGTTTCATTTGTTTCTGCGCCAGTTTTGACATGTCTTCCCACTTCATTGAGTCGTAGTTATGACAGTTTTTACAGGCCAATGAATCATCACGATCAAAACGTTTCCACTCACGGCTTGCCATTTCAAGGCGTTTTGCTTCAAACTTTTCTTCGGTATTCACGGTTTGCATTAACCAGCCCCACATATCGTGTGATGCTTCAATTTTTCGGCCAATTTTACGGCTCCAGTTATGCGGCACGTGACAATCAGGACACGTAGCACGCACACCAGAGTGATTAGACCAATGCACGGTTTGCTGTAACTCTTGGTAGGGTTTGCTTTCCATACTGTGACAACTAATACAAAACTCTTCAGTGTTAGTCAGTTCTAAAGCAGTGTTAAAACCGCCCCAAAAAATAATGCCCATTAAAAAGGCTGAAAGGCTAATAGTGCCTAAAGTGAGGTATTTAGCTGGCTGGTTGAGTGTGCGCCAGGTATTGATAAACCATTTCATAACGACATCCTTAATAAGATTGACCCAGAGTGAGAAGGACTAGTGAGCGACCACACCACCAAAGGCTTGGATCATCCAAATAACAAAGCCATAGGCGCTAATGCTGGTGGCTGTGGCAATGGGGAAAAACAAAAAAATGATAAATCCCAGTGCTTTAAGTTCATTGAATTTCACTTTTTTAGGTGTTTCAGATAATTCTTTTGTGGTCATGATTTGCTCTCTTAATGATGACATCTACCGATGAAGCCCATATTAGATAAGAGTTGTTAACAACAGTCAGACCATGGATGAATGGATATAGAACAACTTATGAAAGAATATGAATAAATCACTAAGGGGCAATTGTTAATCTGGTAACAATTACTTTAACTAACTGATATGATTTAGGTATACCTGCTCGCTACCTTAGGCAGTATCACTTTGTAATTGCCCATTTTGTGGAAATATTTATGACTTATTCCTTGGCCGTGTTAACTGAAGATCATCTTGCTGAAATGTCAGTTATAGAACAGGCATGTCATCATTCGCCGATGTCGCAAGCCATCTTAGCCAGCTGTTTCGGGCATTTGTATCGCGTTGAAGGCGTGATGGCAGAGGGGCAATTATTGGGCTTTAGTATTGTTCAGCAGGTGATTGATGAAGTGACCTTGATGGATATCTGCATTGCCCCCTCAGCACAAGGTTTAGGCTTAGGTAAGCGCTTATTAACCTCATTAGTCTCACAGGCAAAGACATGCGATGCAGTGGTGATTATGTTAGAGGTTCGTCAGTCTAACTTGAGTGCGATTGGGCTATATGAAAAAGCAGGCTTTGTTGAAACCAGTCGTCGTAAGGGGTATTACCCAACGGACGATGGCCATGAAGATGCGATTTTGATGGATTTGGTGTTGAGTTAATTATCCTCGCTATCGATAGTTAGATTCTCGATTACTCCCGATATTTAATCTCTTCGATTGAGCTATATTTGTAATAGCTCTGTTAGATTTTTGATTTTGCTGAAAATATCAATTCGTTTTAACTGTTAATATTGTTTACTCTTGAATAAAGTCTTCCATAAACCAGGCACATAGTGTGTGGCGACCATCAACCTGAGCTTTGCTATAAATGGTTGAGGCTTGCTGACGTACTGTTTTCTCTTTTGTTAGTCGTACTTCTGCTATTTCTTTAAAGCTCAGTCCTTTCAACAATAACAGTGCGACCTGCTGTTCGCTTTTAGTAAAGCCCCATAGTTCAAATTGTGCCGCAATGGTTTGGCTGTATTCCTGTCTTGCAGCGCGCATTTGACTAGACATGTTGTTGATCTGTTTATCCGCTTTAGCAAGTTTACTTCTCAGGGCTTTTACCTGACGAGAGTTACGGATTAAATCAAAGCCTAAATAAATACTGCCAATTATGGTTAAAAGCACCAGCACGGCTTCTTGGGCGATATGCCACACAGGAATGTCGAGTTGAATGTCTGCAAAAATATCAAACAGTTTGAATAGCGTGATCAACAGTAACAGTACAATTATGAATACATCTTTTTTCATGGTAGATCCTGAATCAAACGGCTTGTATTGGGCTAGATATAAGTGTTTTTAATAAATCAAATAAAATCATGGCTTTATTTTATGGTACATATGTCCCATAAGCGTTTTTATGATACATCTTACCCATGTGGTTTAGGCCCTAAATGATAAAGTGAGTATTCATTTAGGGGAACAGAAATCACTTATGTCGGCAGTTAAGTTTAGTATCAAAATATGTTTGTTTATCGCTTTAGGTAGCACTTGCTTTGGCAGTATTGCTGCCAATAATGCGTTACCTCAATTAGTTGAAATCAGTCAATCAAGACTAGCTAAATCACCGCTAAGTCAGAGATCTGCAATTGAACTGAACAGTTCATCTTGGTTAACAGGGTTACCCAGTGTGAGCTTAAGTTACCTTGGTGATTTGGATAATAGTAACATTTATGAGCAAGAATTATCCCTAAACCTGCCAATAAAAACCTTCAGTTTGCACCAAAGTGATAAACAGCTTGTGCAACTGAGTCAGGCGCTTCAGACACAACAAACCCGCTTACAAAAGTTGTATTTATCTGGGCTGTTAAGGCAAAGTATGTGGGACCAACGACTTGCCGCTGTAAAGTTAAATCAACTTGAGCGTAAATCAAGACTGTTATCTAAACTATATAATCAGCAAAAAAAATTAGCCGAAGCAGGGGAATTACCCTTGGTGAATATATTGCTGCTCGAAAAAGAGCTGGTGGATATTGAGCTTGAACAGATAGGGTTTAAGCAGCAACAAACCGAAGCACTGACTTTGTTTACCTCGCTAACTGGCCTGAATCAATTACCCGATGACATAGTCGAAAAAGCGATTGATATAGGTGAGTTTAGCGCGCCAGAACATGTTCAAACTGCGTTGATGCAACATCCTTCCTGGCTGCTTCATTCTCTGCAATTGCAACAAAAACAACTGATGTTACAAAGCCAGCAAAGCGGAGAGCAAGATCCGTGGACGTTATCGTTAACCGCTAAAGAAACCGCAGTTGATCAGTTTAATGACAAGCATTTAGGCATAGGAATTAATGTGCCCTTGAGCTTTAGTTCGGCTTTGTCTCAAAGCGATGTTTCTATGTGGCAAAAAGATTTTCAAGAACAAAGTGTCAACGGTGAACGCATCTACCTTGAGCTTACCAGCCAAATTCAACGGCTTGCTATTCAGCAGCAAAACTTGCGGGCTCAACAAACCTTGTTAACAAGGGGGGTGTCCTTGAGCCGTTCCATTACTGAAAATTTAGCCCAAGTGAAAAATCAAAACCAAATTGGCTATGAAATTTGGCTGCGTCGTTACATAGATGCTCTCGATACTGAAGCGCGCTTAGCCTTGAATCAAGTCACGTTACAACAATTACATTCTCAGCAACTGCAAGCCTTAGGAATTTCATTATGATGCTCAAGTTTGGTGCTCATTTTTTAACTGTTTTAGTGTGTTTATCATCGGCAGCCATTCGAGCAGAATCTATTTCACTGGCTGACCTGGGCAATTTAACCCTGAGTTATATTCAGCCGCAAAAGTTGGCAAGTTATGAAGGGAGCTCCTTACCCGCTCAAGTTGAGCGATTGCCTGGCAATGATTATTGGGTCACTGCGCCGGAAAATATTCAGCAAGTGACATTCTTAGTCACACAGGGCCAAAACGTCACTAAGGGGCAGGCCATAGTGAGATTAACTGGGCCGGAGGTGTTTCATTTTTTAGCCCAAATTGATGCCGCTGAAAGTTTATATTCACTGGCAAAAAAACGCTATGAACGAAATCAGCCTTTATTAAAAAGTGGCAGTATCAGTACCGATCAATGGCGTGAGATCAGCCTGGATTATTTCAGTACCCATTTAACGTTTGAACATATGCAACACTTTATGGAGATAGTGCAAGGCATTGATGCAGAGACAGAATCCTTGGTGGTGACGTCTCCTATGGCTGGTGTGGTGAAATTGAATCATATCGACAGCCAATATGTAGAGGGCACACAGTTGTTTTCATTGATCCCCGCTGACAGTGTTCGGGTGAAAATCGATGTACCAATGAGCCAGTCAACATCATTATCGGCAATTAATATTAATCAGTGTCATATCGCCATTGATGAGGTGTCATCGATTGCACAGGGGATCTTTTTAACCGCATGGTCAATGCCTATTACCTCTGATTGTGGTCTGTTACTTGGACAGCAAATTACGGTGATCCCTGAATATCAAAAAGCTGTGTATTTGCTGCCTAAAAATAGTGTATTTACCTGGCATCAAGACACGCAAATTTTTACCCAAGCTGCCACTAACTTAACCGCGATGAGCATCGATGTTTTAGGCTCTACGCCGGATCAATATATTGTCGCCAGTGATCATGATTTAAGCCAAATGCAGGTGTTATCGCAATCTGTTGCGGCAGCTAAAGGTATATTGCTTGGTTTGGGAGGCGAATAACATGTTGGCTGCGGTTATTCGTTTTTCGCTTACACAACGCTTATTTGTGTTGATCGTTGCGCTGATGTTAATGCTTGCGGGCGGGCGTGCCTGGTTTTCTATCCCATTAGATGCCTTTCCTGATATTTCACCTACTCAAGTTAAAATTATTTTAAAAGCTCCGGGGATGACGCCCGAAGAAATCGAAGCACAGATCACCGTGCCGATTGAAACCGAGCTGTTGGGCATTCCTAATCAGGCGATTCTTCGTTCGACCACTAAATATGCCATCAGTGACATTACCTTAGATTTTACCGAAGGAACCGATATTTACTGGGCAAGGCAACAGGTCAGTGAGCGTCTTGCTGCCGTGTGGGACAGTTTTCCTGAGGGTGTGTCTGGCGGTGTTGCGCCCATGAGCACACCGCTGAGTGAAATATTCATGTTTTCGTTAGAAAACCCTAATCTGTCTTTGATGGAGCGTCGGCAATTACTTGAGTGGGAAGTGCGACCGTTACTGCGCACTGTTGCTGGGGTTGCCGATGTGAATATTTTAGGTGGATACGCTAAAAGTTTTAATATTAGTCCGAACCCCGCAGCAATGGCTGCGGCTGGGGTCAGCTTTGCTGCGCTGCAACAGGCCATTATGGAAAATAACCATAACGAGGGCGCGGGCAAGCTAACCATAGGTACCGACACCATTATTGTGCGCGCAGAAGGGCGTATTGATGACATCGATGAATTGGAGCAATTAGTCATCAAAGCCGATAACGGCAAAGTGTATCGCCTGACGGATTTGGCTGATATTGATGTTGGTCATTTAGCGCGTTATGGCGCCGTAACCAAAGATGGTGAAGAAACCGCCGAAGCATTAATCATTGCTCTAAAGGATGCTAATACCGCGCAGGTGGTGAGCAATATTAAGCAAAAGCTTGATCAAATAAGCATGACATTGCCACAAGGCAGTGTGATCAACACTTTTTATGATCGCGCTAATTTGATTAATACCGCTATTGATACCATTTCAACGGCGCTGTTTGAGGCAGTGTTGTTAGTGATTGTATTACTCGCCCTGTTTTTAGGTAATGTGCGCGCGGCTTTAGTGGTGTCATTGTCTTTGCCCTTAGCCGCCTTAATGACCTTTTTAATGATGGATTTGTTCAATCTATCGGCTAATTTAATGAGCTTGGGTGGGCTTGTTATCGCCATAGGTATGCTGGTGGACTCATCGGTTGTAGTGGTTGAAAACATGGTGAACCTTATCGCCACCAAACAACGTTTACCGCGCTTGCACCTTATTTTTAGAGCGACAAAAGATGTCGCAGTGCCTGTTGTTTCCGGTACTGTGATTGTAATGATTGTATTCTCGCCTTTGCTAACCTTAACTGGGCTAGAGGGTAAGTTATTCACCCCCGTTGCGGTCACCATAGTGTTTGCCATGTTATCGGCACTTGTGTTGTCGTTAACCGTTATTCCGGTTGTTGCATCTTACTTAGTGAATGAAAAATCGGCGCAAGAACCCAAAGCCATCGAAAAATTGAAAGCCGCTTATTTAACCAGTCTTAAAGGCACTTTTATTTATAAAAAGCCTTTTATGATTGTGGCATTTTCCTTACTGATTGTCAGTTTAGGCTTATTTAGTTTGGTGGGTAAAACCTTTATGCCGACCTTAGATGAAGGCGATATTATTTTACAGTTGGAAAAATCGCCCTCTATTTCACTTGAGGCTTCTATTGAGATTGATAAACAAATTCAACAAACCCTATTAGCTCAGCTTCCTGAAATTAAGCAGATGGTGGCAAGAACTGGCGCAGATGAAATTGGATTAGACCCTATGGGATTGAATGAAACCGATGTCTTTTTAGAGTTAGCCCCTCGCGATGAATGGCGATTTGATACTAAAGATGAGCTTATAGAAGCTATCCGCACCGAGTTATTACATTACCCCGGGGTAAACTTTAACTTTACTCAGCCAATCCAAATGCGCGTGTCTGAAATGTTGACCGGCAGTATTGGTGACGTTGCAATTAAAGTATTTGGCACCGACATCGATACCCTTGGCCAGCTTACCGGGCAAATTGAACAACTTGTCAGTGCCACCCAAGGCAGCATCGATATCAAAATGTCGATGATAGAAGGTAGCCCATTTATTAACTTAACTCTAAATAATGAAATGGCCCGCGGCTTTGGCATGAGCACTATCGAGTTTGCCCGTTATCTTAAAAGTCAGCTTGAAGGTGTGATGGTGACGGAAGTGCTGCAAGGTAAAAAACGCACTCCAGTATTGATTGCCAGTAATCAGCTCGGGCTAAGCAGCATCAGCGAGCTACAGCAGCAATTGCTGGTAATGCCAGACCATTCGTTAAAGCGTTTAATTGATGTGGCAACGCTCAGTTATAAAGAAGGGCCAATTTTAATTGAGCGTGAACAAGGTGACCGTTTCTCTGTGATAACCACCAACGTGCAAGGCCGAGACATCGTTGGGTTTGTGGAAGAGCTTAACGCCAAAATAGCCACAGAGATTAAGTTTCCAAGCGGTTACAGCGTCAGTTTTGGCGGGGAATTTGAAAACCAACAACGGGCAACCAATAACTTACTACTAGTGATCCCAATCGCCATTGCGCTTATCACCCTGATTCTATTCACCACATTTGGGTCGCTCACTAAAGCCAGTTTAATTTTGGCCAACGTCCCCTTTGCCATGATGGGCGGTATAGTCAGTTTGTATTTATCGGGTGAGTATTTATCTGTACCTGCATCAGTGGGGTTTATCGCCTTGCTCGGTGTTGCAGTGCTCAACGGCGTGGTAATGGTGAGTTATTACGAACAAACCAAGCACCTATTTAGCGACTTAATCACTAGGGTAGAACAGGGCGCCGCAAGACGATTAAGGCCTATCTTAATGACAGCCACAACAGCCATGTTTGGTTTGATGCCCTTGGTGTTTGCCACCGGCCCAGGCGCTGAAATTCAAAAGCCATTGGCTATAGTGGTTATCGGAGGTTTGCTGACATCGACTATTACCACCCTTTATTTATTACCAATCCTGTATTACTGGCTGGAGAAACGTCAATGAACGCAGAGCAAGTATTAGTGCTAATCGCTCAAAATGATATTAAAGACGACATAGTTGACACTTTGATTTCACTCGATTTCTTGTCAGGTTTTAGCCTAGGCAATATTTGCGGTTTTAGCCGCGAGCATAGCCACTTTAATATCAAAGAGCAGGTAGAAGGATATCGCGAGTTTTGTAAATTTGAAATTATGCACCCTATTGAGGCTCAAGCCGCATTACTGAATGCGCTATCTGTTGTGTGTAAACACAATCCTTGTCGCTACTGGATCACCCCGATCACGCAAACAGGAACGTTATGCTAGCGAGCTAATGCTAGGTACTTATGTGAGTGCTTAATCTAAGGTATGTGCATAACGCCAAAGTATCTATAAAGCCATAGTGAGTATGGTGTTGGTTGTATTGGGCAATATGATTGGTGTGTAACAAGCGCCAATCATATTAACGTTAATTATTCTTAATACACACACCTGAAATTGACGGATTAATAAATGATAAGGTGTTTAGCTATGAATTTTTATCGCTTTTTAAATTTGGTATTTGTGCTGTTATTGGTTAGCGCACCAATATACTGCGCATATGCTAATAAGAGTGATAATCCGCAGATTAATGGGCAGTTTGAATGGGCCTGTACCACCCCAAATGTACTGAAAGCCACTTTTGAACATCAGGTGACTTTGATATCCATCACCTTAAAACGCGATAACAATATTGTACTCAGTTTAGACTCACAAACCCTAGCAAAGCAGATACTCGATGCTGGCCAATTTGGTGAACCGGATTCAATACACCGGAGCGTTTTTTATATCAAAATTCCAGAGCTTAGCAATGCAGAATATCAGCTGAGTTGGACGGTACAGGACGTAAACGATGCCATTTCAAATGGTCATGGCCTATTAAGCGTATCAGCAGATAACACTTTTCCTCGTCCCTCGACTAAGAAGCATAGATACAATATTTTGCATAAAAAACTGAATCATTAGGGGCTGTCACCTTAAAAAAGTGACAGAAATCAAGTCGAATATTGAACTATCAAAACATGATATTGCCTATGGCTTCGGTGATACGGCAGAAGACCTACCAATTCAAGTAAATCATTCCCCATAAAAAAACGGCGCTATAAGCGCCGTTTTTGTTCAAACTCTAAAGCCAAAAAGTTACTTTACTTCTTTACCCTGAGCTTGCAAATCTGCATGGTAGCTTGAGCGAACAAGCGGGCCACATGCTGCATGGGTAAAACCAAGTTTGTCTGCTAATGCTTTAAGCTCGTCAAACTCTGCTGGTGGCACATAACGTTCAACCGGTAAGTGGAACTTACTTGGTTGTAAATATTGACCTAATGTCAGCATTTCAACCTTGTGAGCACGTAGATCATGCAGTACTTCTGCAATTTCTTCGTTAGTTTCACCTAAGCCCATCATTAAGCCAGACTTAGTGGGTACATCAGGATGACGTTCTTTAAACTTTCTCAATAAGTCTAGTGACCACTGATAGTTAGCACCAGGACGCGCTTTACGATAATGCTTAGGCGCGGTTTCTAAATTGTGATTGAACACATCAGGTGGCTCAGTGGCTAAGATTTCTAATGCCGCATCGATACGACCACGGAAGTCAGGCACTAAAATTTCAA
Organism: Shewanella sp. HL-SH2; assembly: GCF_051164935.1. Classification (NCBI taxonomy): domain Bacteria; kingdom Pseudomonadati; phylum Pseudomonadota; class Gammaproteobacteria; order Alteromonadales; family Shewanellaceae; genus Shewanella; species Shewanella sp. HL-SH2. Next base: position 3,903,050 of record NZ_CP195035.1, on the reverse strand, counting down.
TCTTAATAGCAGGGTTTAACAGGCGAATTTCACGAATACAATCAGCAAAATGTTGTGCGCCGCCATCACGTAAGTCATCACGGTCAACCGAGGTGATAACAACATATTTAAGCTTCATATCCGCAATAGTTTGCGCCAGCTTTTTAGGCTCTTCGGCATCAGCGGCTAATGGACGACCATGGGCAACATCACAAAATGGGCAGCGACGAGTACAAATAGCGCCAAGGATCATAAAGGTCGCTGTACCGTGGTTAAAACATTCTGCTAGGTTAGGGCATGATGCTTCTTCACAAACAGAATGTAAGCCATTTTTACGCAGGGCAGCTTTAATTTCTAAAATACGTGTATTAGATGAAGGCAGCTTTACCCGTAACCAATCTGGCTTGCGCAGCATGGTTTCGCGCTCTGAGGGTACAATTTTGATAGGAATGCGTGCAACTTTATCGGCGTCACGTAACTTAACTCCCGGTTGTAATCTTTCAGGCCTATTCATTATTCTGCTAATCCTTGATGATGCACAAGTTGTTGGTAGCCCATAACTTGGCTAAATGTTTGAATGAGTTTATCGCCAGCTTCAAGTACGGTTTGTGGACCGCCGAGTGCTTTGCATTGCACCATTTCAAGACCGGCATAACCACAGGGGTTAATACGTTGGAATGGGCCTAGGTCCATGTCTACGTTTAACGCTAAGCCGTGGAATGAACAGCCTTTTCGAATGCGTAAGCCTAAAGAAGCTAGTTTGCGTTCTTGTACATATACGCCGGGGGCATCGGCCTTAGCATAGGCTTCGACATTATATAGCGCTAACATATCAACTATGCTTTGCTCTATGTTGTTAACCAGCTGCCTGACGCCCATTTTATTACGTTTTATGTCGATAAGTGGATAAACCACTAGTTGCCCTGGGCCGTGATAGGTGACTTGACCACCACGGTCTACTTGGATCACCGGGATATCGCCAGGATTTAAAATATGCTCACTTTTACCCGCTTGACCTTGGGTAAAAACAGGTTGATGTTCTACAACCCAAAGTTCATCTTGGCTATCACTGTCACGGGTGTCAGTGTATTCCTGCATAGCATGCCATACAGATTGATAGTCTTGCATACCAAGATGGCGAATGTGCAATGTTGATGCTGGCAAGGGCAACGTCTCCCCAAAGGTTGGACCGGTCACGTGTATGTTCAACGTGTTTAAAATAATTCCAGAGTATTATACTCAAGTTTTACACGTTTACAGAACTCTTTAACGATTAGAGTACGCGTTTTACGCCCTCAATAGCGGCAAGATCAATATACGCTTTTTCAATATGTTCTTTACTGGTGACGGTAATGCGGATCGTAATCGAATAATAACTGCCTTTGCTTGATGTTTTAACGGTTGGCACATAGTCGCCTGGGGCAAGTTGTTGGGCTACTGCGACAACGCGATCGGCCAAGGTGTCATCAGCATCGCCAATTACTTTAAATGGACATGCATTAGGAAACGTCATTACTTCATCAAAAGTGGTGTTTAACATCGGATTACTCATTGGTGATTGTTACACTAAATATGGTGGCGATTATACCTGATTCAAGGCTTAGATAACTTGAAATAATAAAGCCGCTGTAAAAGCGGCTTCAATTAATTGATTTTCATGATAATTATTATTGCTTATTCAAACCAGCTAGCAAACATTTGTTTGAAGTAGTCCATCAATTTGCTGAACCAGCTACCTTCTTCAACAGTATTTAATGTCACTAAAGGATACTGAGCAATGTCTTTTCCATCTAATTGGAAGAACACACGGCCAACCGTTTCGCCTTTGGCAAGTGGGGCGCTTAATGGTTTAGTTAACTCAAAGTTAGCTTGTAAGTCTTTGGCCTTGCCACGGCTGATGGTAATAGGCGTATCTGTTATGACCCCTAGGTCAACATTATCAACATCGCCATACCAAATTTTTTGGCTTACAAAAGTGTCACCCGCTTTGTAAGGCGTGATGGTTTCAAAAAAGCGGAAACCGTAGTTAAGTAACTTTTTACTTTCAGCTTTACGGGCTGACTCACTACTAGTACCGAGTACTACGGTAATTAAACGCATGCCATCGTCACTGGTGGCAGATGAGACTAAGTTATAACCTGCACCTGAAGTATGACCTGTTTTAATGCCGTCTACTTTTAAGCTGTTATCCCACAGTAGTCCATTGCGGTTGTATTGTTTAATACCATTAAAGGTAAAAGACTTTTCTGAATAGACACGATATTCTTCAGGTACATCACGAATAAGTGCCGCGCCTAAAATGGCCATATCGTATGCGGTTGTTTTATGAGCATCTGAATCTAAACCGTGTGAGTTTTCAAAGTAGCTGTCATTCATACCTAGCTGCTTTGCCCATGAGTTCATTAAATCAACGAATGCACCTTCTGTGCCTGCAATGTGTTCAGCCATAGCAACACACGCATCGTTTCCTGATTGAATAATAATACCGCGATTTAAGTCGGAAACTTTGACTGTTTTGCCCACTTCAATGAACATTTTTGATGAATCAGGAAAGTTTTTTGACCAGGCATTTTGGGTGATAAGCACATCATCATCTAGTGAAATATTCCCCACTTTAACTTCATGCCCAATAACGTAACTGGTCAGCATTTTAGTTAAACTGGCAGGGTTTAAGCTGTCATAAGCATTTTGTTCTGCGATGACGCGGCCTGAATAATAATCCATTAACACATAGGCTTTTGCCGCAACACTTGGTGCATCAGGGGTAACCATTGGGGCGCGATTAGGCGTTGGACGTGCATCTGGCTGCGGTGTGTTAGCAGAAGAGGTAAACGACACAAAAGAAAGTAGCAGTGCAGTCGCAATTGGTGCTTTGGCAATATTTATCATGAAATTAGCTGGTCTCTATTAATTCGAAGAAAAGACAATAAAAAAGATTATAACATTAGTCGTGCCACTATTAGTCAACCAAATTGCATTAAGGTTCCTTAATCGAGTAAATTACTAGATAAATTAAGGGACAATAAAGCTTTGTGGGTAACCTTGGCTATGTAGGTTGTCTAATAGTTTATTGGTTAAGTAAATTTTTCCAATAGGACCTAATTGAACTCGATGTATACCATCCCTTGATACTATTCGAGATGAAACGCCGTATTTATTTTCGAGTTCTTTGGCTAGGGCATTCACACGTAGTTTGTCTTTGGATGCTGCGACTTGAATGTAATGAATTTCGTTGCTGGTCGCCTCAGATATGCCTCGCTGGTCATTTGATTCAATATGAATGACTTCGATTTTTACTTTGGCTGTGCCTTTTGCCAACATATCTAGGTGATAAGCACCGGCATAGGACAAGTCAATGACGCGGCCATTATGGAAAGGTCCGCGATCATTTACCCTCACAATAATTTGTTTATTATTTTCAAGGTTAGTGACTTTAACGTAACTTGGCAGCGGTAAGTTTTTATGTGCTGCTGACATGGTATACATGTCATATGTTTCACCATTTGAGGTTAAGTGGCCATGAAACTTAGCCCCATACCATGATGCGTGACCGGTTTCGGAAAAGCCTTTACCTGTAGGCAGTACTTTATAGCTTTTGCCTAAAACAGTGTAATTACGATTGCCTTGGCGGGTGTATGCTTCGTATTTGGGCACCGCATTTTTAACTTTGCTGACATCTGGCGCATTATCAGGATAGCGGTCATCCGCCATTTGGTAACGACCCGATTGGCTACTTGCCCCTACACTGCCTTTTTTGTTATCTGGTTTTGATGAACATGCCGCCATAAGCAAGATAATCATCATGGCAATGGTACTTAGATAGAGTTTATTTTGCATTGTATTGGGCTTTTAATTGTTCGCTAAATTGGTAAACCGCCATTGCATAAAGCGGGCTGCGATTATAACGGGTGATAACATAAAAGTTCTTAAGTCCCAACCAGTATTCGTCTGCTTCGGGTTGTTCTAATTTTACTAATAGCGCTTGCTGAGAAACATCAATGTCCTGCGCCGATGCCAAGCTTAATGTCGGAGCCAAAATATCTGAGGCTCGATAATGCAATCTCTCTTTAGTCCATACTTTGGCTTTTGGCGCCTTATTATCGGTATGATTTAGCGGTAAGGCTACAGGAGCTCCTCGTTGCCAACCATGTTGATGAAAATAATTGGCTACACTGCCAATCGCATCGGCTTTACTCGTGAGTAAGTCTCTGCGGCCATCGCCACTGAAGTCGACTGAGTAATGGCGATAACTAGATGGAATAAACTGACCAAACCCCATCGCGCCGGCATACGAGCCTTTCAAGCTGGCATTGTCGAGTTTTTCTTCCTTAATGAGTGACATCAAGTTACTGTATTCACTTCTAAAAAAGTGGCCCTTGGGGCATAGTAAAAGCCTAAAGTGTACAGGGCATCTTGCACGCGATAGTTACCCATGTAACCACCGTAAAATGTTTCAATACCTATGATGGCGACAATGATTTGCGGGTCAACATTAAATTTATTTGCAGCTTTGGCTATGGTATTGGCATTTTCATGCCAAAACTCTAGCCCTTTGGCTAAGCGTTTTTCGGTGAGAAAAATAGGATAATACTGGTGCCAAGGTTTTGCTTCCCAGGGTTTGGTTATGGCATCAATCACTTCTTGGGTATAAGTCGACTCATTTAAAAATGCTTCAATTTCTTGTTGACTAAAGCCTTGTTTAATTTGCTCTGCCATAAACTGCTTTTTTAAGGCGTCGACATCTGTCGCCGCCGAGGCGATACCAATATGTGTCGATACGACTAAGGTGATCGCGCTAAATAAACGGGTAGATAATTTCATTACACCTTCCTATCGATCAATAAATCGTCTATGAGTTTGAATACTCATTAAAATGCCAAAGCCTGTCATCAGCGTCATCATAGATGTACCGCCATAGCTGACTAGCGGTAAAGGCACGCCTACTACAGGCAGAATGCCTGAAACCATGCCTATGTTAACAAAGATATATACAAAGAATGTGAGTGTAATACTGCCGGCTAATAAGCGTGCAAAACTGGTTTGTGCCCGTGAGGCTATGACTAAACCACGGCCAATAATGAACAGATAAATACTCAATAGCAATAAACTGCCCATTAAACCAAATTCTTCACCAATAACGCCAAAGATAAAGTCGGTGTGTCTTTCTGGTAAAAACTCCAACTGTGACTGAGAGCCATTTAGCCAACCCTTGCCCCAAAATCCGCCTGAGCCAATGGCTATTTTAGATTGAATAATATGATAACCCGCACCTAAGGGATCTTTCTCCGGGTCGAATAATGTCAGCACACGAGTACGCTGATAGTCGTGCATTAAAAAGAACCATAAAATCGGTAAAAAAATCAGTCCAGCAATGATAATAGCACCCACTATTAACCAACTCATGCCCGATAAAAACAATACAAACACCCCTGAAGCAGCGACTAAAATTGAGGTGCCTAAGTCTGGTTGCTTGGCGATCAGTAGCGTTGGAATTAATAGGATGATTGCCCCACCTGCAAGGTGGCGTTTTTTAGGCGGTAAGGGAAATTTACTGATATACCATGCCATGGTAATGGGGAAGGCAAGTTTAATAAGCTCTGAAGGTTGAAATTCCATAAAGCCAAGATTTAACCAGCGCTGCGCCCCTTTATTAATGGTGCCAAAAAAATCTACCCCTAATAATAAAATAATACCCGCGACATAAATAGGTAGCGCCCAGCGTTTTAATGCTTCGGGATTAATTTGTGCCATGGCAAGCATGATGAATAAAGATAACCCCATTCGCACTAACTGACGTTCCATCATCGCCATGCTTTCGCCACTGGCTGAATAAATAACGAATAATCCAAAAGCCATTAATATCAACAGACCTGACAATAGCGGCAAGTCAATATGCAGCTTTTGCCAAATATTTTTTTTATGATGATGACCGTGACTATGATGGCTATTCATTTGGTTGCTCATTTGCAGGCGTTGTAGCGGTATCTGTTAGTGTGTCGCTAGGTACAGTCCATTCATCCCTGAGGATATATTCGTCCAGTAGGGCCCGCGCTAAGGGGCCGGCATTAGCTCCCCCCAACCAGCATTTTCAAGCACAACGGCTAAGGCGATGCGTGGATTCTCATAGGGGGCGTAGGCAACAATGAGTGCATTGTCGCGTAAATGCTCGGCAATAGTATCAGCATTATACTTTTCATCCTGACCGACCGAGAATACCTGGGCCGTGCCTGTTTTCATTGCAGCTGTGTACGTCGCATCGGTAAATCTTGATTTATCAGCAGTTTGACGCATAGCTTCGTTAATAATGTCCCAATTTCTAGGGTTTTTAAGCTCAATCGGTGGCTGTTCATCTATTGGCGCATCAATTTTGACCTTGTCATCTTTAAAGGTTTTCAATAAATGTGGCGTAAAACGACGACCTTTATTGGCCAAAATTGCTGTAGAACTAGCGAGTTGTAATGGCGTACTTGTCCAGTATCCTTGACCAATACCAACAGAAATCGTGTCGCCAATATACCAGGCTTGGTTGTAACGTAAGCGTTTCCAGTCACGTGATGGCATAATGCCTGCGACTTCTTCATATATATCGATATTGGTTCTTTCACCAAAACCAAATTGCGCCATGAAACTGGCCATTTTATCGATACCGACTTTATAAACTAGGTCGTAGAAAAAGATATCGCATGAATCAACAATGGCATGATAAACATCAACCCATCCATGGCCCCATTTTTTCCAATCGCGCCATTTGCGTTCAACGCCAGGAATTTGCCAAAAGCCAGGATCCCAAACCCGTGTTTTCTCACTTATTGCGCGTTCTTCTAAACCAAGGAGTGCAACTAATGGCTTAATAGTGGATGCAGGGGAATATTGTCCCTGGGTGGCACGGTTTATTAATGGCCGAGATTTATCATTCAGTAACTCACTATATCCTTGACTACTAATACCATGGACAAATAAATTTGCGTCATAACTTGGGCTAGACACCATAGCTAAAATACCACCATCTTGAGGATCGATGGCAACCACTGACCCCCGTCTACCCGCTAGCAACTCCATTGCTTTTTGTTGGAGCTTTAAATCAAGCGTGAGATATATATCCTGCCCAGGTGTCGGCGGAGTGACTCTCAAGGTGCGAATAACTCGGCCACGGTTATTCACTTCCTCTTCTAAATGTCCTGGCAGTCCATGGAGTAAAGTCTCATAGAACTTTTCGATACCTTGTTTGCCAATATCGTTAGTCGCCGCATAATTCTTCCAGCTATTACTTTTTTCTAACAGTGCTTTATCACTGGTGTTAATCCTACCAACATAACCTAGAACATGTGTCATGAGGCTATTGTAGGGGTAGTTACGTTTTAACCCAGCTTCAACATAAATACCGGGAAACATGTGTTGATCAACTGAAAAAGCGGCTACTTGCTCTTCGGTCAATTTTCCCTTAATGGTGAGCGGTTTAAAGCGCCGATGAAACTTAAGGGTGTCTTTAATTTGATCACGTTCTTCTTGAGATATCTCAACCACAGCATTGAGTTGATCAAAAGTGGCATCAAGATCGTCAATTCGCTCAGGGATCATTTCAAGAGAGTGATAAGGTTGGTTTTCTGCGAGTAGCTGACCGTGTCGGTCAAAAATAAGTCCGCGACTGGGGGCGGTGGGGACAACTCTAATACGGTTATCGTTGGAGCGGGTTTCATAATCTTTGTAAGAAACCACCTGTAATTGATACAGATTAAAAAATACTATACTGAGTAAAATGAACACGCAAAAAAAAGTGAACAATGCACGGCGTTTGAATAACGAAGCCTCGGCGGCGTGGTCATGCATTGTGATGCGCTTCTTTGGCGGCACTTAAGTCTCCAGCGGGTAAATAGCGAAAAGGTTAGCGTCGCTTTTATCGTGTTGCGGTGTCAACAACCATAAATGTCTTTTAATGAACTCACACCCTATTACTCGCGATGATAAGGATGATTATTATTGATGCTCCAGGCGCGATAGAGGCTTTCACCAATTAAGATACGCACAAGTGGATGTGGTAATGTTAGGGCTGACAAACACCAGCTTTGATCTGCTGCGGCCTTGCAGGCTGGGGCAAGTCCTTCTGGCCCACCAATCAATAAACTTACATCTCGTCCATCTAATTGCCACTTTGTCATTTGTTCAGCTAAATCGGGTGTTGTCCAATTTTTACCGGGCAAATCTAAGCTCACAATATGATTGCCTTTTGCAACAGCGGCTAGCATTGCTTCGCCTTCTTTTTGCAAAATTCGAGCGATATCAGCATTCTTGCCCCGTTTACCCGCAGTGATTTCGACTAATTCTAGCGGCATATCCCGGGGGAAACGACGCTGATATTCTTCAAAACCTCGGGTAACCCAGTCGGGCATTTTTGTGCCTACGGCAATCAGTTGTAACTTCATTAGGCGTTATTGTTCGACCACAATTTTTCAAGCTCGTAATATTCACGAGTTTGCTCTTGCATCACATGAACAATCACTTCACCTAGGTCTACTAATACCCATTCGCTGCTGTCACGGCCTTCAACACCAAGTGGTTGCATGCCAGCTTTTTTGGCTTCAACAACCAGATGTTCACCAATAGAGCGAACGTGTGTTTTAGATGTACCAGTACAAATCACCATAGTATCAGTGATAGTTGATTGTTTTTTAACATCTAATACAACGATGTTTTTTGCTTTTAAGTCTTCGATTTTATCGACGACGAAATCTTTCAGTTCGGTGCTTTGCACGCGAATTACCTCACTAGTCAAAATTAACGGAGCATTATACTCAATTTCATCCCACGGAAGCAATTAAGCAAAGGTGTTTATGCTGATCCATATTGCAATCAGGGCGCGACAAACAGCTTTAATCCTATTTAGATTTGTTTTGGTGATTGGTTATTTAACAAAGGTATAACTTATGTTGCTGAATATAGCTAAGCGTAGAAGGCATAATAAGTTCATTGACTGGCTGATTGTTGTGTAGCTTGTAACGTACATCGGTTGAAGAAATATTCTGTAAAGCGATAGCGACTGGAATGACTGCACCATGTGTAGGTGGTGTTTGATGAGATATTAATTGTTGTACATAATCGACATGGTTAATTGATTTGCTATCAAGTACTTGCTGCATTGAATTACAGGTGTCAAGTTGCCAGCCTGGACGTTGGCATAGCACGATATGGCAATGATTAAATAATGTTTGCCATAGATGCCAGCTAGGTAAGTGTAAAAATGAATCCATTCCCATAATAAAATAAAACTGATGCTGCGGATAAGTGTGCTGTAAATTCTGTAGGCTCACGACAGTATATGAAGGGCTATCACGGTTAATTTCAATGTCACAGACCTCAAGATCACTGAATTGCTGGCAAACATCTTCTACCATGGCAAGTCGGTGTTTGCTGCTAACATTAGTGGATTGCTTATGGGGCGGAATATGATTTGGCATCAGCCACACTTTGTCCAAGTGTAATTGCTGTTTCACTTCTAGTGCAGGGCGAATATGGCCTAAATGGATAGGGTCGAAGGTGCCGCCTAAAATACCTATTCGCATGTTTAATCCTAGGTCTAGCTTAATTCTATATGGGCTAAACGATTGTGTGCCCGCGGATCAAAAAGAATACACAAATGGCTCATACCCACCCAATCTTCAATACCATGCTGTTTAAGGTTGAGCTCTAATGTTGATGCCAAACCCAACATATGTTCAATATGGTGAAGCTCTAAACGCGTTAATGCAGCTTGATAAAGGGGTTTTCGTTTATCCCAAATTCGATATTTACCCCACAATTGACTGAGTTGCTCACCCTGTGATTGGGCTAGTTTCAAATTAAGTAATAGGGTTATTTCTTTAAAAATTGCCCACATTAAAATAGGCATGGCTGTACCTTCACCTTGCAGCTGTGCCAACATATGCTGAGCTTGCTTTTGATGATTACTCAAAATGGCGTCGGTAAGCTGGAACACACTGAAGCGTGATTGGTCTTCAAAATAGTCAGTCAGTTGCTCTGGGGTAATGTTGTCATTTGGGCTGACCAGTTGCAAAATTTGCATCGCTTGTTCGGCGGCGAGTAAATTACCTTCAAACAAATTAAACATCATTGCTTTGGCGTCATGATGTATGGTTAATTTATGCTGCTGAATGCGATTGTCTAACCAGCGCTCAAACTGTTTACCTTCAGGGGTGGCACAAGGAATATATAATCCTTGGCTATCTAGTGACTTAAACCACTTGCTGTTAGTTTGTTCAACGCCTGCTTTGGGACCTTGAATGATTAACAGAATATCTGGATTTAGTTGTTGTAATAATATTTGGAACGCATTAGCACCGTCAGTACCAGGCTTACCATTAGGTAAATTAAGTTCGATAATCCGTCTACTGGCAAACAAGCTCATCGATTGCCATTCTTGAATTAACTCACCCCAGTTAAAACCAGTTTCTTGACTAAGCTGAACGCGCTCATCAAAGCCTTGTTTTTTGGCGGCGGCAATAATTTGTCTTTTACTGTCTTCAATCAACCATAAATCATCACCAAATAATAAACACACTTGGGGAAGTTTCTGCAGATGAGTTTTTAGCTGGTCTGGATAAACCCGCATTTATTCACTACCGATAGATGCAAGTGTTTGAATAATGCTGTCGGCGGCTTGGGCACGCATCTCACGGGTTAATATTTCCATTTCGCGGCTTTTAGCTAATGCTGTTCGGGGATCGTCCTGGTAGTCTCGTCGTATTTCAGCTTGGAATTCTGTTGGTTCTTGCTCAGGTAACATCACAGTATAGTTGACCAAGTAAATTAACTCATACTCAGCGACATTGCCCGTAGGGTAAAGGGAGAGGGTTGCACGCTCTAATGAATCACTGACAAGTCTTAGCGTAGGCGTATCTTCTGCAGCTGCTACCAGTGTGACACGATTAATACGTAGCCTGTCGCCCACTAAGCGGGTTAGTTCGCTATATTGGTCACTACTACTGAGGTGTAATTGTTGTAATTCAACCGGAATCGAGTAACTGCGCTGTAATTTAAAGCCACAACCTGCGGTGGCAATTAGCACAAAAAAGAGTAACGCTAAGCCAATACGTTTTGCCAACATAAGTGTTATCGACATCCTTTATATCCATGAAAATCATGGCGTTGATAGTGAATGCCCATCTTATGCTGGTTAGCATAAGATGGGCAAGTTACTCATTAGTGTTCGGTAGACTTTACCCTACCTGTTATTTGCCAAGTTTAGACTGGCAACAACATACTAGTTAGCAACAATATTAAGCAATTTACCCGGTACATAAATCACTTTACGGACAGTCAGTCCTTCAGAGTGTTTTTGTACATGCTCATCTTCCATCGCGAGTGCTTGAACTTGTTCTTGAGTTGCATCTGCTGCGACAGTGATTTTTGCACGTAACTTACCGTTAATTTGCACAATAATCAGTTTGCTGTCTTCAACAAGGGCTGACTCATCAACTTCTGGCCAGCGGCTATCTTCGATATCGCTGCTATTGCCAAGCTCTTTCCATAGATTAAAACTGATGTGCGGCACTATTGGGTACAATAAACGTGTGACTGCGGATAAAGCTTCAGCCATTAATGCGCGATCTTGAGCGGACTCTTGTGGCGCTTTTAATAGATGATTCATCAATTCCATAACGGCTGCAACAGCTGTATTGAACATTTGACGACGACCAATATCATCACTGACTTTAGCAATGGTTTTATGCAGTTCACGACGCAGTGCTTTTTGGCTGCCGCTTAGTGCTTTAACCTCTAACGCTTCTGTTGTCCCGGCTGCGATATGATCACTGGCCAGTTTCCAAAAACGCTTGATAAAGCGGTGTGCACCTTCTACGCCAGATTCTTGCCATTCGAGGGTCAATTCTGGAGGTGAAGCGAACATCATGAATAAACGGACGGTATCAGCACCGTACTTTTCAACCATGACTTGCGGATCGATACCATTGTTTTTTGACTTCGACATTTTGCTCATGCCGGTATAAACCAACTCGTTACCGTCTTTGTCGATAGCTTTGATGACGCGACCTTTGTCGTCTTTTTCAAGCTCAGCAACATCAAGCGGCGATACCCATACTCGGGCGCCTTTCTCGTTGTTGTAGTAGTAAGCGTCAGCTAATACCATACCTTGAGTCAGCAATTGCTTAGCTGGCTCGTTCGAGTTAACTAAGCCCATATCGCGTAACAGCTTATGGAAAAAGCGGAAATACAATAGGTGCATACACGCATGCTCAATACCACCAATATATTGATCTACCGGCAGCCAGTAGTTAGCTTTGGCTGGGTCAAGCATTTGATCTGCATGCGGGCTACAGTAGCGAGCATAATACCAAGATGACTCCATAAAGGTGTCAAAGGTATCGGTTTCACGCCAGGCAGTTTGACCATTAATGGTGGTTTCAGCCCAGGCTTTATCTGCTTTAATTGGACTTTGAATACCGTCCATCACCACATCTTCTGGCAGAATAACTGGCAGTTGATCTTCTGGTGTTGGCATAACTGTACCATCTTCCAAGGTCACCATTGGGATCGGAGCACCCCAGTAACGTTGGCGAGAAACACCCCAGTCACGTAAGCGGAAGTTAACTTGGAGTTTACCTTTGCCTTCAGCGCTTAGCTTGGCGTTAATAGCTTCAAAAGCCGCTTTAAAATCTAAGCCGTCAAGTGCTGGGAAAGACGGGCCAGAATTAAACACGACACCTTTTTCAGTGAAGGCTTCTTTACTGATATCAACGTCGCCATCAACAGGTTTAATAACCGCTTCAATAGCTAAACCAAACTTTTTAGCAAATTCATAATCACGCTGATCATGTGCTGGAACTGACATGACGGCACCAGTGCCGTAGTTCATTAACACAAAGTTAGCGACCCAAATAGGTACAAGTTTGCCACTGATTGGATGCACAGCGTTTAAGCCTGTTGCCACCCCTTTTTTCTCCATTGAAGCCATAGCGGCTTCAGTGGTGTCAGCATTTTTACATTCTTCAATGAACTCTGCTAAAGCTGGGTTATTCACAGCGGCTTGAACAGCTAAAGGATGACCTGCAGCAATAGCCACATAAGTCACACCCATTACAGTATCTGGGCGAGTGGTATAAATATCGAAACTTTGCTGGCTATTTTCCACCTGGAAGGTCATTTCAATCCCTTCACTGCGGCCAATCCAGTTACGTTGCATAGCTTTAACTTGCTCAGGCCAACCATCAAGCGTATCGATATCGTTTAATAATTCTTCTGCGTAGTCAGTGATTTTAATAAACCACTGTGGAATTTCTTTTTGCACGACTTCAGTGTCACAGCGCCAACAACAACCGTCTTGTACTTGCTCGTTTGCCAGTACGGTTTCGTCATTTGGACACCAGTTTACTGATGAGGTTTTTTTGTACACTAAACCTTTTTCATACAGCTTAGTGAAAAACCACTGTTCCCAGCGATAGTACTCAGGGGTACATGTGGCAATTTCACGACTCCAGTCATAACCAAAACCTAATAATTTGAGCTGGTTCTTCATGTACTCAATATTTTCATAGGTCCATGGAGCTGGCGAGGTTTTATTATTAATCGCTGCATTTTCCGCAGGCAGGCCGAAAGAATCCCAACCAATAGGCTGCAGAACATTTTTTCCTTGCAAACGTTGGTAACGAGCGACAACATCACCTATGGTGTAGTTACGGACGTGTCCCATGTGAAGGCGACCTGACGGATAAGGGAACATAGAGAGGCAGTAAAACTTCTCTTTAGTCTCATCTTCAGTCACTTCGAAGGTTTTTTGGTCTTGCCAGTGCTTTTGCACTAAGGCTTCAATTTCTAAAGGATTATATTGTTCTTGCATCAATCTATTTTCGGCCATGCCGCCCACTGTTGGATTTGCGCGTATTGTATGATCTAACGCGCATTCGCCTGATGAATAACTACATAGAATAAACTAGAAGTGATGCTTTAAAAAGGTTCGTCTTAAGGAGTATTTAATATGAGTGGAAGAAGTACAGCATTATTGGCCTTATATCAGGCATTAATTGACCAAGTGAAACAGCAGTTTGAGCAGGATAACTCATTGACTGCTAAAAGTTTGTTTAAATCTATTACTAAAGGAAAAAACTATTTACAGCTCAAATCTACAGCCGATGAACAAGAGCTGGCTTTGGTAGAAGAATTTTTAAAGCGTGATATTGCCAGCTTTTTAAAAGGGGAAAATGCCGACGATATTAGTTATAGCCCAACAGCAATTGCATTTGAAAACACCTTATGGCAATGGTTAAGTAGCATAACTGACAGAAGCCAGGTGCAATGGCACGAATTACAGCAAGATTTTAAGCATCATGGTTGCTATAAATCTGGAGAGATTATTAATCAAGGCGTATTGACCTGTGACAACTGCAACCATCAAATGACAATCGACTTTCCTGGCGTGATACCAGATTGTCCTAACTGTGACCACGATACGTTCTCTCGAGAACCCTTGTCGCCTTAAGTGTTGATTTTCTAATGACAGTCGAGTATCGACTGTCGTTTTAAAAATTAACCCTATATTGACAATTACTGGAGCTACTATTACCGATCATTTCATCATATGCGGTTTGGATTTCTATAATGACGTAACGGATCCCTTGCAGTTTAAGCAGTTCTTCTGCTTCTTTAATTGAATTAAGGCTTAGCCTTTTTCCATCTTTACTGCGTGCACTGCGAAAGTTACCACTGCTATCTTTAACACCTAACAGATAATGGTTCGAGTCAGCATAGCTGATGATGGTTGGCTGTAATGGTTGTAGTTCGATAGCATTTTTTATTTCTGAAAGTTGCATTTTTACACCCCATAATGTTTCATAATTGTTAACTATACGCAGGGGCGAGTTTTTAGGTTCATTATTGTGAATGAAAAAACACCAGAATATGGATGGGAAAATCTATAGAGTGAGTTTTTGTAATGTTAAGCTGCAATATTTTTGTAAATTTTTAATAGCAATGTTTAACCGCAATCTTCAACGGGAATATTCAATAGCCGTATTGTGTAACGTTATAGCTTTTTAGCAGCCGCTTAATTGTACAGAATATAAAGGGGGAGTATCAGCATTGGCGGCCTGGGTATAGCGGAAGTAACAGTTATCATTAATGACTTGACCATTTTTATCTATGTCATAACCTATATAGGTGTTGGCTATGCCCTGATATTGAATGCTCAAGCGACTATCAAGGCTAATCCATTTCTCAATGTCAGTATTATCCAAATAGCCCCATTTTAAGCGGGTTTCAAAAATACCGTCACCTTCTAAATCGATATCGATTAAATCAGCTCGACCGCTGACAGGCTGAACTTGTAGGCTAGGAAGTTTCGATTTGGCATACACAAGAGTGTTGGCGGTTTTCACCGCTGAGGATAAGCCCGATAGGGTACTGGCTCGGGCATCTGATCCTAAATTAATAAATTTTGGTAATGCGACAACGGCTAAAATAGCTAAAATTAAAATCACCACTACCAACTCAATTAAAGTAAAGCCCTGTTTAAGTGATGGGGGCGCTCCTGTCACGATTCTATTCAGTGACATCATTGCTGTCTTGATGTGTTAATCCTCGATATCTTAACCCCAGTGCGAATAATAAAAATAAGCAGCAAAGAGTCAGTAATGGTGTTTGTCCAATACGTTTGAACCAAGTTTCACCTTGATAAAGCGCAACGTCATTAATCAATACAGCTGTTTCAAATTGAGGCAGGATGTCGACTATTTTACCATAAGGGTCAACCACAGCAGTGACGCCATTATTGGTTGCCCTGAGTAAAGGTTTGCCCATTTCAATTGCACGCATTTGCGCAATTTCCATATGCTGCAATGGACCATTTGAGGTACCAAACCAAGCATCATTTGACACAGTAAGTATAAAGTCAGTATCGGTTTGAGTATTGGCTCTGACCTGTTCTGGAAAAACAATTTCATAACAAATTGCCGGAGCCACTTTATATCCTGCCGCAGATAAGTTTGGTTGAATAAAATCACCCCGTTGAAAAGAGCTCATTGGCAGATTGAAAAAAGGGGCTAATGGTCTTAATAATTCTGCCAAAGGGACAAACTCCCCTATAGGCAATAAATGATGTTTTCTGAATTCATTATCACCGTTAATTTGATAGTCAGCACTAGGTTGTTGCTTGCCGTGATGATTGCCTAAGACGATTAAAGAGTTATAAAAACTCTGTTCTTCTCGACTAATAATGCCGGTAATAATGGCAGTGTTGTTTAAGTTAGCTACTTGGTTAGCATTAACTAAGAAGTCTTCAACCATGGCTTCTGGTGCGGGGATTGCGGCTTCAGGCCAAATCACAATATCAACACTCGATTTTTCGTCAAAATGATTGCGAGTTAAATCCATAAATTTGAGCATGGTTGGCCATAATGCATCCGGCTCCCACTTCATGCTTTGGGCGATATTACCCTGTACTAATGCTACCTTGACTGATTTTCCACTTGGGGTAATTGGGTTAATATGTGGCGTGATGATTGCGGCAATAATGACAACAGATAAGACTGTTAGAACAGGTAATACACGTTTTTGTGTTGCTAGCATGACAGCGCCAGCGATTATCGCCAGCACAAAGCTGATTCCAAGTGCCCCAATAATACTGGCTAATTCACTTAATGGCCCATTGGTTTGACTATAGCCAATCCATAGCCATGGAAAACCGGTTAATACCCAGCCGCGAAGCCACTCTGTGAGTATCCATAACGCTGGAAACAAGCCTAAATATTTAAATACCAGCACACCATAATGGCTAGATGCCGACTGTGGGCGAATAATTTTATTGAGTAAGTAACCCGCTAATGCTGGATAAAGCCCAAGATAGAGCGACAAAATAGCCATTAATGCTAATGAAACTATTAAGGGCAGACCACCAAACGTGGCCATGCTGACGTGCACCCAGCTGATCCCGACGGCAAAGGTACCAAAACCGAAGCTAAGCCAATAGCGAAAGGCATGTTTGCCGATTAACTGCTGACTTTGCCATAATGCAAAAGCCAGTGCCAACGGCATAAGTGGCCAAACATTATAGGGTGCAAAAGATAAAGAGGTACTTGCACCAGCAGTAAACGCACTGATTAAGGTGATTAAACTTAATTGGCTTTGAGGTAATAATTTTTTAAACACAACTCGCCTTATTGATCGCTTTATTTTAACAATGCAGTTTGGGGTTAAGTGGCATCATGTAGATGCGTATTATGCCATGAGCCATTAGGCTATAAAGCCATTAACTTGCTACGACAGCGGATTTTAAAATGGATAAAATAAAAAAGCAGCTTAATTAACATTAAAGCTGCTTTATTGGTGTTAGATTTTTAATTAATAAAATTAGTTATCGTCGTTAATACTGTCAGAGTCAGGCAGTTTTACCCTTAATTGGATCAAACGGCGAGTGTCAGCATTAGTCACTTTAAATTCAATATTATCAATCATAATGGTTTCGTTTCGCTCTGGTAAGTGACCAAAAGCGTGCGAAACTAATCCGCCAACGGTGTCAAACTCTTCATCGCTGAAGTGGGTACCACAGGCTGCGTTGAAATCATCAATTTCAGTTAATGCTTTAACAATGAATACCGTATTACTGATTTTTTTCACCTCAGTGTCTTCCACTGAACTGTGATCAAATTCATCTTCAATTTCGCCAACAATTTCTTCAAGAATATCTTCAATGGTCACAAGGCCTGATACGCCGCCATATTCATCGACAACGATTGCCATATGGTAGCGCTGTGAGCGGAACTCTTTGAGTAACACATCAACCCGCTTACTTTCAGGTACAACTACGGCAGGGCGGATAACTTGAGACAATGTGAAAGGTACATCTGAATTTTTGAAACCATATTTAAGCAAATCTTTGGCTAACAAGATACCTTCAATATGGTCTTTATCTTCATTTACAACAGGGAAACGAGAGTGAGCAGATGCAATAACGGTTTCAAGAAGCTCATCTACCGTAGAATCAATTTGCAGAGTAACAATTTGTGAGCGTGGGATCATAATGTCTCGCACGCGTAGGTCAGAGACCTCTAACACACCTTTAATCATTTCGCGGGTGTCTTCAGTGATTAAGTCGCGCAGCTCTGCGCCATCTATCACGTCTACTAAGTCTTCGCGATTTTGAGGTTCGCCCTGGAATAATTGGTTAAATTTATCGAACCAACTTTTCTTATAGGCGTTTGTACTCGGGGGGATATCGTCACTCATAATATTTAACTAAATAGATAATTGGGCATCGATGTTATCTTGTGCCTGAAAATCTATTTATTTATGCTTCCTTATAGGGGTCTGTAAAACCTAAATGTTCAAGGAGTTGGGTCTCTAAAGATTCCATTTCCTCAGCTTCTTCATCGATAATATGGTCATAACCTAGTAAATGCAAGCAGCCATGTATCACCATATGAGCCCAGTGGGCTTCTAGGGATTTATCTTGCTGTTGTGCTTCTTTTTCTACCACATCAACACAGATGATTAAATCACCCAATAGTGGCAGATCAATTTCAGCAGGCGCTTCAAATGGAAAAGACAATACGTTAGTTGGTTTGTCTTTGCCACGGTATGTATGATTTAAATGCTGACTTTCGCTCACTTCCACAAGACGGATGGTGAGCTCTACTGCAGGCATTGTTTGACCCACAGCGATGCGTACCCATGATTCAAACTGCGCTTGAGTAGGCAAATTGTTTGCTTCAACCGCAATTTGCAGATCTAAATCTAAATTGATCTTGCTCATTTCGTCATGCTCACACTTTCTTGGGCTGCAAGCTGCCGTTTTTGTTCCCGCTCTTGGTAAGCTTTTTCTTTAGCCGCTTTCTCAAGCTGCTCTTTTTGCTCGAATGCTTCATAGGCTTCAACTATGCTGGCAACAATCGGATGACGAACAACATCTCGAGCCATAAAAAAGTTAAAGCTGATTTCAGGCACTTCACTTAATACTTCTATTGCATGACGTAGGCCAGACTTTTGACCTCGGGGTAAATCTGATTGAGTGATATCGCCAGTGATCACCGCACGAGAATTAAAACCAATACGGGTTAAGAACATTTTCATTTGCTCTACCGTAGTATTTTGGCTTTCATCCAAAATAATAAAGGCATCATTTAATGTGCGACCACGCATGTAGGCTAAAGGTGCAACTTCAATTACGCTACGCTCAATCAGTTTTTCTACTTTCTCAAAGCCCATCATTTCAAATAATGCATCGTAAAGTGGACGCAGATAAGGGTCTACTTTTTGACTTAAGTCACCGGGTAAAAAACCCAGTTTCTCGCCCGCTTCAACCGCGGGGCGGGTGAGTAAAATACGGCGCACTTCTTGGCGCTCATAGGCATCAACTGCGGCAGCTACTGCTAAATATGTTTTACCTGTACCGGCTGGTCCTACACCAAAGCTAATATCATGGCGAGTAATGTTATGCATATACACGCTTTGATTTGGGGTACGAGGCTTGATGACACCTCGTTTAGTTTTGATACTAATACCAGAATCATTCAGGCCATCATCGGCCTCTAGTGCGACCGCTTCTTGGATAGCCAAGTGCACTCTGTCAGGCTCTAAGTCAGGGGTACTACCTTTTACGGTTTGAGTTTCAATATAAAGTTGCTTGAGAATATTATTAGCGTTAAAGGCATTGCGCGGTAGGCCTACAATAGTAAAGTGATTATTTTTATGAATAATCTCAACACCTAAACGGCGTTCTAACTGTTTAATATTATCGTCAAATGGGCCGCATAATGAAGTTAAACGGCGTGTATCTGAGGGTTCCAGATACAAGTTCATGGTAGTCACTTTAGTCGACAAATAAGGCTCCGTTAATTGCTGTGCTGATCATTTAAAAACAGTGTACGTAGGTACTGGAATTAATTCTAGCGTCCTGCATAAATAGAAACAAAAAATAAAAGGTGGACCAGCCACCTTTTATTTTATCTTTATACGCTTAAACCTGACTTAAGGTTTAAATTGGGTCACACCTATTTCGTCATCTAGCTTATGCTTAGCTAAAATTTCAGCTGGGCGTAGGTTTCTGCGTAAGTCCATTTCAGCTTCACCGCGAACAAATTTACCGCGTAAAGAGTTAGTGTAAACATCAACAATCTCGACATCGACAAAACCACCAATGCTTGAATGTGGCGCTTCAAAGTTAACCACGCGATTGTTTTCAGTACGACCACGTAATTCCATTGGGTTTTTAACCGACGGGCCTTCGACTAATACCCGTTGCACTGTGCCTAACATTTGACGGCTATAGCGCATGGCTTGCTGGGTGATACGGTCTTGTAAAATAGCTAGACGCTGTTTTTTCTCTTCATCTGATACGTTGTCTGGCAAATCTGCAGCAGGTGTACCTGGACGAGCACTATAAATAAAACTAAAGCTGTGATCGAAACTCACATCTTCAATTAACTTCATCGTGTCTTCAAAGTCTTGTTCAGTTTCACCTGGGAAGCCAATAATAAAGTCTGAGCTGATATGAATATCAGGGCGGGCTTTACGTAAGCGACGAATAATAGACTTATATTCGATTGCCATGTGGCCGCGCTTCATTTGAGTTAAGATGCGATCAGATCCTGATTGCACCGGTAAATGAAGAAAGCTAACTAATTCAGGCGTATCTTGATAAACATCAATAATATCTTGGGTGAACTCAATAGGATGGCTTGTCGTAAAACGAATACGATCAATACCATCAATACTGGCGACTAAGCGCAGTAACTCAGCAAAGGTACAAATTTGGTCGTCATGGGTTGCACCACGAAACGCGTTAACGTTTTGGCCTAAAAGGTTAACTTCACGTACGCCTTGTTCCGCTAATTGCGCAATTTCTAGAATGACATCATCGACAGGACGACTGACTTCTTCGCCACGGGTGTATGGCACCACGCAGAATGAACAATACTTGCTACATCCTTCCATAATTGACACGAAAGCCGTTGGACCATCAGCGCGGGGCTCGGGTAAACGGTCAAATTTTTCAATTTCAGGAAAACTGATGTCGATAACCGCTTTCTCGCCACGTTGAATTTGATCAATCATGTCTGGAAGGCGATGTAAGGTTTGTGGGCCAAAAATAATATCCACGCATTGAGCGCGATCTTTAATGGCTTTACCTTCTTGTGAAGCCACGCAGCCGCCCACGCCGATAATTAAATTCGGGTTTTTATCTTTCAAGGTTTTCCATCTGCCTAATTGATGGAAAACCTTCTCCTGCGCTTTTTCGCGAATAGAACAAGTATTAAGCAGTAATATATCTGCTTCACTTGGATCTTCGGTCAAGGTATAGCCTTGATATTCGTCTAATAAATCAGCCATCTTAGATGAGTCATACTCATTCATTTGACAGCCCCAGGTTTTAATATGAAGTTTTTTACTCATCACTGCTCGCCGGTAACCTATAGTAAAAATAGCGCGATATTTTACCTGTTGTCGGGCCTTGTGGCTAGCCTTTGTGCAAGTTTCGTGAATATTACCCAAGTAGAGATAATACCCTTGTTTTAGGTAATGACTTAATCGCATCTTAATATGCTCGCCTTTTAGAGGTTGTTTACGGGTTAAGCACGCCAAAAACTGCTACATCGTTTGACTGGTGACTTGCTTCCAGGACTATTTTTTTGTTCAAGTTTTCGATTAACGCTCGTCAGTATTTCCGTGCTTTATTGATATAGGGCATAATTGAACCGATTTTGATAACTTAACCTAATACTTGTTAATCATTGAGTTTGTGTAGACTGTTATACCTACTAAGTGATGTTTATTTACCCAAGGAAGTCGCATGTCGCAGAATCAATCCACATCAGAGCCTATTAGTACAGCTGAGCATTCAGGCAATCAATCACACACTCGCCATTTTGATGTTGTTATTAATGGCGGCGGCATGGTGGGAGCTGCTGTTGCTGTTGGGCTTGGGCAGCTTGGATTATCGGTTGCTGTGATTGAGGCTCGGGCTCCACAAGCCTTTGATGTCAGCCAGCCTTTAGATGTGCGAGTATCGGCTATAAGTGTTGCATCAGCGCAGTTGCTGTCGCGCCTAGGGGTTATGGAGAATTTACTGGCTTTACGCCATGTACCTTATACTGGGCTTGAAACATGGGAAATGGAAGGCTGTGTCACTCAGTTTAGTGCTGAGCAAGTGGCTGAGCCATTGTTAGGTTACTTCTTTGAAAATAGGTTGATTCAACTGGGTTTGTGGCAACAGATTGAAACTTTAACCAATGTTGAGCTTTTTTGCCCCGCTAAAGTGGTTAAATTTGAACGCATAAAGCCATCGGGTAAGGGGGAGTCGTTAGATGTTGCCCAAGATGCGATAACGATTGAACTTGATAATGGCAGCATATTGTCGACTCATCTTTTAGTCGGTGCTGATGGGGCTAACTCGCAAGTAAGGCAATGGGCCGGTATAGGCCTTACCGGTTGGGATTACTCGCAATCGGCTATGCTGATTAATATTGAAACTCAAACCCCGCAGCAGTTTGTGACATGGCAACAGTTTACGCCCCAAGGTCCCCGAAGCCTACTGCCTTTACCGGGCAATAATGCGTCATTAGTCTGGTATGACTCGCCAGCACGCATAAAACAATTAATGCAGCTTAATGATGCCCAGCTAGCTGAGCAGATCAGAGAAAATTTTCCGTCGCGTCTAGATCCTCACTTTACTGTAAAGGCTAAAGGTAGTTTTCCGTTAACACGTCGTCATGCCCAACGATACTATGAGCCTAATTTAGTGATACTGGGCGATGCTGCTCATACCATTAATCCCTTAGCGGGGCAGGGTGTCAATATCGGATTTAAAGACGTCGACATATTAATCACACAGGTAGCCAGTGCGATTGGTAATGGTGACGTGTGGTGGCATGACTGCGTGTTAAAACGTTATCAACAAGCCCGATATGTCGATAACCAGTTGATGATGACCGCAATGGATGCCTTTTATGCAGGATTTAGTAATGATATTTTACCCCTGAAAATCCTGCGAAATGGCATGTTGAAACTGGCTAACATCGACGGGCCTATTAAGCAAAAAGTGCTCAAATATGCACTTGGCCTATAACTGAAAAATCTTAAGCTAAAATGGCTTTCGTTAATCGGTGTTTGTTGGTAGCCAAATTGAGTGTTAAAATGCCGCGTTTTAAAGCTGCAGTGCACTATGTGCTGTGGGTAATTCAAACATTATTTAGGTTGTCATGAGCCACATTAAACTGATTGTAGGGTTAGCTAACCCTGGTGCTGAGTATGCGCAAACCCGCCACAACGCTGGTGCCTGGTATGTCGAAGAGCTTGCACGCATTTTTAATGTGCCACTGGTCCCAGAGAGTAAATATTTTGGATTATCAGCTAGAGTGACCATTAACCACCGTGATGTGCGTTTATTAATTCCAACGACTTTTATGAATCTAAGTGGTAAATCTGTTGCTGCTTTAGCGAATTTTTTTCGTATTTTGCCAGAAGAGATTTTAGTTGCCCACGATGAGCTAGACATGCCACCCGGTGTTGCTAAATTTAAATTAGGCGGCGGACACGGTGGTCATAATGGTTTAAAGGACATTATTTCAAGTCTGGCTAACGATAAAGGTTTTCATCGTTTACGGATAGGTATCGGCCATCCTGGTGATAAAAATAAAGTCAGCGGCTATGTATTGGGCAAAGCCCCTGCAACCGAACAAGAATTGATTGTTGCGGCTATTGATGAAGCCGTACGCGCGACAGATATTTTATACAAAGAAGATATGGTGAAAGCCATGAACAGACTACATTCGTTTAAAGCTGAATAGCTTGGCGATACTATTTCGAACGTCATTATCATTAAGATAATTCTACATATAAAGGTATGCATATGGGTTTTAAATGCGGCATAGTTGGTTTGCCAAACGTTGGTAAATCAACGCTGTTTAATGCGTTAACACAAGCGGGTATTGAAGCGGCAAATTTTCCGTTTTGTACTATTGAGCCAAACACGGGCGTGGTACCGGTACCAGACGCACGTCTTGACGCGTTAGCTGCTATTGTCAAACCTCAACGTATTTTGCCTACTTCTATGGAGTTCGTCGATATCGCTGGCCTGGTTGCTGGTGCATCGAAAGGTGAAGGTTTAGGTAACAAATTTTTAGCTAACATTCGTGAAACCGATGCAATTGGTCACGTAGTACGTTGTTTTGAAGACCCGAACATTGTCCACGTAGCGAACAAAATTGACCCAGCTGGTGATATTGAAGTGATTAATACTGAGTTAGCTTTAGCAGACTTAGACGCATGTGAACGTGCTATTTTTCGTCAAGCCAAACGTGCTAAAGGCGGCGACGGTGATGCAAAATTTGAAGTAGCAGTACTTGAAAAAATGCGTCCAGTGTTAAACGAAGGCCAAATGTTGCGTTCGTTGGCATTAACTAAAGAAGAGTTAGCAGCCGTTGCTTACCTTAACTTCTTAACCATTAAACCAACAATGTATATCGCTAACGTTGCTGACGATGGTTTTGAAAATAACCCGCATTTAGATGTCGTCCGTGCTATTGCAGCAACAGAGAATGCTATTGTTGTACCAGTATGTGCCGCTATTGAATCTGAATTAGCCGAAATGGAAGCTGATGACCGCGCAGAGTTTATGGCTGACCTTGGTTTAGAAGAGTCAGGTTTGGATCGCGTAATTCGTGCTGGTTACGAATTATTGAATCTACAAACCTACTTTACTGCGGGTGTAAAAGAAGTTCGTGCCTGGACAGTGCCAGTTGGGGCTACTGCACCACAAGCTGCTGGTGTCATTCACACCGATTTTGAACGTGGCTTTATTCGCGCGCAAGTTATGGCATATGATGACTTTATCACTTACAAAGGTGAAGCGGGCGCTAAAGATGCGGGTAAATTACGCGTAGAAGGTAAAACATACGTGGTTAAAGACGGCGATGTAATGCATTTCTTATTTAACGTGTAATATTGACTGTTTTAGGGTTAACGGTTGCATTTTTTAACATGGAGTTGGTAGGATTAATTGTCATAAAAGGATAATTATTATCAATCTAGGTAAAAATATCCGTTTACCTAAAATAGTAAGCCTGTATTAGTTTAGGTTGAAATCTGGGCGTGTGATGTAAATGACAGCATTTTAGGTCGCTAATTCGTTGGAAGATCATTCAGTTTGGTGAAGTAATAGCCGAATAAACAAGAATGATGAAATAAGCGAAAAAAAGCAGTTGACCTCGATACCTTGAATAAGCATAATACGCCCCGTTCCTCAGTAAGAGGGCGATGAAAAATGTAGTGGCAATATAGCTCAGCTGGTTAGAGCACAGCATTCATAATGCTGGGGTCGCAGGTTCAAGTCCCGCTATTGCTACCATCTTCACTTAAAGTGAGTTCAAGATGTAAAACAAGAACAGTTGTGCGGGAATGGTGAAATTGGTAGACACGCCAGATTTAGGTTCTGGTGCCGCAAGGTGTGAGAGTTCAAGTCTCTCTTCCCGTACCATTTATTAGAGAAGCTGGCTTGTGCGGGTTTTTCAAAAGTGTTTCAGTTGGGGTATCGCCAAGTGGTAAGGCACCGGGTTTTGATCTCGGCATCCCCAGGTTCGAATCCTGGTACCCCAGCCATTTTATTGTAAGCGTAATGTTTTTAGTTTGACCATAGTCTTAAACAGATTATTGGGGTATCGCCAAGTGGTAAGGCACCGGGTTTTGATCTCGGCATCCCCAGGTTCGAATCCTGGTACCCCAGCCATTTTTAGTAATAAAAATGTGGCAATGTAGCTCAGCTGGTTAGAGCACAGCATTCATAATGCTGGGGTCGCAGGTTCAAGTCCCGCCATTGCTACCATATTTTTATATGGAATGGTTAGCTAGAGCAGTAAGTTAATTTCAAAAGTTTATTCTAATATGAATTAGGGTATACTCGTAAAAAGTTTGATGCGGGAATGGTGAAATTGGTAGACACGCCAGATTTAGGTTCTGGTGCCGCAAGGTGTGAGAGTTCAAGTCTCTCTTCCCGTACCATCAAATTGTCTAAAGTAATTCATTCGTTATAAAAATATTGGGGTATCGCCAAGTGGTAAGGCACCGGGTTTTGATCTCGGCATCCCCAGGTTCGAATCCTGGTACCCCAGCCATATATAAAAACCTGTCTTTATGACAGGTTTTTGCGTTTTTGGAACATCATAATAGTAGACCATGTTTGAAGTGCATATCAGCTAAACTGGCATTGATATGAGACCCCTTACATTAGTGTTCATTACCTTCCTAGCAATTCAAATAGCATTAATATAACACTGTCTAGATAAGCTAAATTGTTATTGCTATCATGCAGTATTACTTTTCGGGACATTCAGGATATTGATGAATATTGAAATAAAAGATATCACCATTCAAGAGGTCAGTTGCTCAAACTGCCAAGCTTGTTGTTGCCGATTAGAAGTGATGATCATTTCAGACACTGGTGTGCCAAAAAAACATATCGCTTTCGATAAGTGGGGTGGCGAAACCATGTTGCGCTTAAACGATGGCTGGTGCTCAGCATTAGATAGAGAAACTATGATGTGCACGATTTATGAAAATCGTCCCTGGATTTGCCGTGAATTTGAGATGGGTTCATATGAGTGTGTCACTCAAAGGGCCGAGGTAAGTTAGTCTTCACTTATCAGCCAGTATCGAGATAAAAAAATGCCGCTAATATAATGTTAGCGGCATTGTCGTTTTTAATGGGGATTAATTTAAGCCACGGCGTTTAAGCAGTGCATCTGTAGTCGGTGCTTGTCCTCTGAAGGATTGGTAGGCTTCCATTGGTGGGACGCTATTACCTACCTCGCGAATAGTTTTACGATACTTCATGCCTATTTCACGGTTTAGACCACCTTGAGTTTGTACATAAGCAAAGGCGTCAGCGGCTAAGATTTCACTCCACATATAAGCATAGTAACTAGCAGAATAGCCTCCAGGGAATGAATGCGCAAAGAAGCTTGATTTATAACGTGGTGGTACCGCAGCAATGTCAACACCATGCTTTTTGAGTGCGGCGGCTTCAAAGGTAACAACATCTTGCAGTGGCGCATCAGCAGGTAATGAATGCCATTCTAAATCTACTAGTGCTGCGGCCATGTATTCCAATGTGTCGAATCCCTGGTTAAAGCTACGTGCGTTAAGTAATTTTTGCAGTAGGGCTTCTGGGATCACTTCGCCGGTTTGATAATGCTTTGCATAGTTTGCTAACACTTCAGGATGTGCAGCCCAGTCTTCTTCAAATGTTGATGGGAACTCAACAAAATCTCGAGATACTGAAGTGCCTGCTAAGCTTGGGTATTTCACCTTTGAGAACATTCCATGGGTGCCATGACCCATTTCATGGAACATTGTCGTTACTTCATCGTAGCTTACAAATGTTGGCTCACCGTCAGGGGCTTTTCTAATGTTCATCACATTAACGACCACAGGCTTGGTATCAAGCAAAGTCGATTGGCCGACGAATGAGCTCATCCATGCTCCACCACTTTTACCTTCTCGGGTAAAATAGTCTGCATAAAAGATGGCGATTGAGCTACCATCGACATCAAACATTTCATAAGCTTTGACATCTTCATGATATACAGGCAAGTCTGGACGTGGCTTCAAGGTCACACCATAAAGTTTTTCAAGGGTGAAAAACACCCCATCTTGTAACACACGTTCAAATTCAAAATACGGTTTAATTGATGCTGAATCTAAATCAAATTTTTCCTGGCGCACCTTTTCTGCGTAAAACTCCCAATCCCATGGTGCCAGGATAAAGTCACCACCGGTTTTGTTGATCATAGCTTGAATATCGGCAGCTTCTTTTTCAGTATTAGCGATAACGGCAGGTACCATAGAGCCAAACATGCTGTATACCGCTTCAGGTGTTTCTGCCATTTGAGACGATAATTGATAATCTGCCCAACTTTTAAAACCTAATAACGCTGCTCGCTCGGCACGAAGTTGTGCTAAACGTGAAACTAACGATGCGGTTTCATTTTCGCCGCTTAGCCCACGATTAGCTGATGCTAACCAGATACGCTCACGTAGTTCACGGTTTTCAAGTTTGGCTAGAACAGGCTGGCGCGTAGTGTTAGTGATGTTGACTAAGTATTTGCCCGTATGACCTTGTGCCTCTGCGTCCATTTGAGCTGCTCGAATACTGCTGTCCGATAACCCAGCTAACTCATCAACAGAATCAACTATTACCGCACTTTGTTTGGTTAGTGTCAGTAAGCGTTGGCTAAACTCATTCGTTAAGTTTGATTGCTCTTCGTTTAATAAACGGATTTTTGCTTTTTGTTGGTCGGTTAACTTGGCGCCAGCAAGCACAAAACGCTGATGATACACCTCAATTAAGCGCACCTCTTCGGCGGTTAAGTTGAGTGCATTACGTTGCAGGTAAAGGCTATCAATGCGTGAAAAAAGAGCACTATTCAGGTGAATGTTATCTGAGTGCGCAGCCATAACAGGCGCCATTTCGGCTTTAATTTCAAGTAAGGTTGGATTGCTATTGGAGCCGGTTAGATTGTAGAAAATTTGCGAAGTGCGAGTCAGTAATTCGCCACTGGTTTCTAATGCGACAATAGTATTGCTAAAGCTTGGTGCTTCACTATTGTTCGCGATATTAAGAACCTGCTGATAATGTTCTTTAATGCCTTGCTCTAAGGCAGGCTGAAAATGTGCATCTTTGATAATGCTAAAGTCGGGTGCTTGATATTGTAGAGCACTTGGGGTTAACAATGGGTTTTGCATTTGTACATTTTTAGCGGAAGATGCTTGAGTTGTTGATGAATCATGAGTGATTGAACAAGCTGTTGCCATCAAAGATGCTGCTATTGATACTGCCAGTAATGCCTTGCGCATATAAGTAAACCTTCAATAAATGATACCTATTATTTTTGTGCTGACAAGGTAACAAGCCTATCTTAAAAGCATCTTAATCTGACAGGATTAGCTAGAATTGCATTTTACCGCATAAAAAAATGCCGTCTGTAATAATACAAACGGCATTAATAAAATGGTATCAGTATATGTTTACTGAATGACGTGCTTAGTGACGGAACATCGCTGAGATCGACTCTTCGTTGCTTACACGACGAATTGCTTCAGCGAGCACTGCTGACATTGTTAACTGAGTGACTTTAGCAACCTTAAGCATTTCAGCACTTAAAGGTACTGTGTCAGTTACAATCACTTCATCAATCACTGAGTTAGCAATATTTTCTGCTGCATTGCCTGAAAATACAGGATGCGTAGCATAAGCAAACACGCGGTTAGCGCCGTGTTCTTTCAATGCTTCAGCTGCTTTACATAGGGTGCCACCTGTGTCGATCATGTCATCAACAATAATACAATCACGGCCTTGAACATCACCTATGATATGCATAACTTGTGCAACGTTGGCTTGTGGGCGGCGTTTATCAATAATGGCTAAATCTGAATCATCCAGTAATTTAGCAACTGCACGGGCGCGAACTACACCACCAATATCAGGAGAAACAACCACTGGATTATCTAATTTCTTCGCTAACATATCTTCAAGTAACACTGGGCTACCAAATACGTTATCTACAGGCACGTCGAAGAAACCTTGTATTTGTTCAGCGTGTAAGTCGCAGGTTAATACGCGGTCTACACCAACACTTGATAAAAAGTCTGCAACTACCTTAGCGGTAATAGGGACACGAGCACTGCGAACACGACGGTCTTGACGTGCATAACCAAAATAAGGAATTACAGCGGTGATACGGCCTGCAGAAGCACGACGTAATGCATCAACCATCACGATTAACTCCATCAGGTTATCGTTGGTTGGAGCACAGGTAGATTGGATGATAAACACATCCGCACCACGTACGTTTTCGTTAATTTGAACACTGATTTCACCGTCGCTGAAACGGCCTACAACTGCGTCGCCAAGTTTACAAAATAAACGGTCTGCAATCTTGATGGCTAGATTTGGGGTAGCGTTACCAGCAAAGAGCTTAATGTCGGGCACTTTATGAACCTCAGGTGTTTGCATTAAAATTAGTGGCTAAATCAATTTTACGTGTTAGCACTCAAAATTGACTCAGAAGAATATTGTTCGAACTCATCTAAGCGCACTAGTAGCGGCGAAGTATTAAGCCCTTTTGCAACAAAACCTTTCATATTAGCAGGAAGTTGCGCTAAGACATCAAGAGCTTGTTGCGAACGCTCGAATTCCCCAAACACACATGCGCCTGTTCCGGTCATTCTCGACGGCGCATATTCTACCAGCCAGCTTAAGGCATTGGCAACTTCGGGGTGTTGTTTGGTTACCAGATTTTGACAATCATTGCTCCATTCATTGGACATTAATGTGTCCAGTTGTAGCTTGGGTGTACTACGGGGCAAGTCAGGGTGTTGAAATACACTGCGGGTACAAACGTGGACATCAGGAGCGATAACGAGATACCAATATTCAGTAGGATATACCGGCTGAAGTTGTTCACCCACACCCTCAGCGAATGCCGCTAAGCCATTAATAAATACAGGAACATCAGCCCCTAGCGCTAATCCAATCTCAGCTAATTTACTCACTGAAAGGTTCGTTTTCCACAGGGCATTTAACGCCACTAACGTTGTGGCTGCATCAGATGAACCTCCACCTAAACCGCCGCCCATGGGCAGTAATTTATCTAACCAAATATGCGCGCCGCCATGATAATTTGTGTATTTTTTTAAAGACTTTGCAGCCTTAAGAATTAAGTTATCGCTGTCGGGGACAGAATCCGAGATATTCGAATGAAGATGGAGCTCAGGCGTTTCTGTAACTTGGAAGTCGAGGTAATCGCAATGATCTATAAATTGAAATAGGGTTTGCAGCTCATGGTAACCGTCTTCACGTTGGCCAGTAACATGTAAAAATAAATTTAACTTGGCAGGAGCTGGCCAGCTTTTAGAGGTTGAGTGATTAGGCTTCAATTTATTATCCTATTATTAAGTGGCGTTTATTTTGGCGTCAATGCCTGCCATAAATTGGTCTGAATTTTTATTTGTACGTCCTTACGGACAATTTTTAGCTGCTTAGGCACCAAAACACCGCTTTGTTGCTGCCAGCTAACAAAACTGACTTGCCAGTCGGCTTCATCATCAGGACTGTTAAATTGGAGCACCTGACCAGAAGAATTATAGCTGATAACGTTATCTTTGCTGCCAATTTGTCCTGTAAGCCATAAAGGTATATCAGCAAATGGAATCGTTATCCCACTTACGCCTTCTAACAATGCTTGGGGGTTATTGTCGTGGTAGGTTTTTCCGTCGACCTCTAATGTTGCAAGACCTTGATCATTTTTCAGGGTGAGCACATTGGTGCCCAGCGGAGTGGTTAGGCGTAACTCATTTCCATTAAGGTGATGAAACCAATATAAATTAGTACTAAACTTATCTGTTGATGACTTAAAAGCAATTTTGCCCTGTAGCTCCCAATTATCGGCGTCTTTGACATGGGTGACTTCAATTGGCTGATACTCTTGTGTTGGCAATGAGGTACAAGCACTCAAAAATAGTATCGATGCGGTAATAACCAAAAAGTGAGCTTTAAAAAAACGTTGCAAAAGTAACTCGTGTACTAGGAAGTGATTCCTCTATAATACTGGGCATTGGCATTGTTGTAAAAATGCTTTTGTGATTAAGGTTTGTTAATCGGTTATTTGAAAGAAAAATTAGACATATATTCGGTTTTGTTAACCCTACAGTGTTTTTAATTAGCCTGATTCAGTAGAATAGCCTAATTAACGATACCGAGAAAAACTTAGAACGAGTCAGATGAGCCTAGTAGCAATCGGGATAAACCATAAAACCGCCACAGTAGATCTACGTGAAAAAGTCGCTTTTTCACCAGATAAAATACATGATGCGATGAAAAGTTTGGCAAGTCGCACCACCACAGGCGAAGCTGTGATTGTGTCTACCTGTAATCGAACAGAACTTTATTGTAATAATGGCAGTGAAGCGGACATTATAGAATGGCTGCAGGATTATCATGGTTTAAAGCATGAAGACTTAATGCCATGCATTTATGTATATCGCGATCAAGTCGCAGTGAAGCATTTAATGCGGGTTTCCTCAGGGCTTGATTCATTGGTATTGGGTGAACCACAAATTCTTGGCCAGGTAAAACAAGCCTTTGTAAAAGCTAAAGAGGCTGGTACAACAGCGATAACCATCGACCGTTTATTTCAAAATACCTTTTCAGTTGCTAAAAAAGTGCGCACCGAAACTGAAATCGGCGCCGCAGCAGTATCAGTCGCTTTTGCTGCGGTGAGCATGGCTAAACACATTTTCTCAAGCTTGAGCCGTACTAAAGTCTTGCTTATTGGTGCCGGTGAAACGATTGAACTGGTTGCCAAACATTTAAAAGATAATAATGTAGAATCAATTATTGTCGCCAATCGCACTATTGAACGTGCACAAGCCATGTGTGAAGAGTTCAACGCGACTGCAATTACCTTGCAGCAAATACCTGATTACCTTGCTAAGGCTGATATCGTGATATCATCCACGGCTAGCCCTTTACCTATTTTGGGTAAAGGTATGGTCGAAAAAAGCACTCAAGCAACGTCGTCATCAACCTATGTTGCTCGTCGATATTGCAGTGCCCAGAGATATTGAAGCGGAAGTCGGTGAGTTAGACGACGCTTTCCTTTATACTGTGGACGATTTACATAGTATCATTGAACAGAACATGGCTTCCCGTATGGAAGCAGCCGAACAAGCTGAATTAATAACTGAAGAACAATCTCATATTTTTATGGAATGGGTACGTTCTTTAGAGTCTGTTGACAGTATTCGTGAGTATCGCAGCCAAAGTGTGGCAATTAAAGATGAACTGGTCGAACGTGCCTTGAACAAATTGGCTCAAGGTGGCGATGGCGAGCAAGTGTTATTGGAATTAGCAAATAGACTAACCAATCGCCTCATTCATGCCCCCACACAAGCATTAACGGTCGCAAGCCGTCAGGGCGATTTGAATACGTTAGGACAATTAAGAATAGCGCTCGGACTCGATAAAAATTAAGGTTAGCGAGCTAAATGAAACAATCCGTTATCCGCAAGCTTGAAGGCTTGCTTGAGCGAAATGAAGAAGTATTGGCATTATTATCAGATCCTGGTGTAATTTCCAATCAAGAGCGTTTTCGCGCATTGTCAAAAGAATATTCTCAACTTGAAGATGTCGTCAAAGGGTTTAAAGAGTTTCAACAAGCGCAGGACAATCTAGCGTCAGCGAAAGAAATGCTTGAAGAAGACGACGCAGAAATGCGTGAAATGGCCCAAGAAGAAATGAAAGCGGCTAAAAATGAATTAGCCCGTTTAGAAGATGAACTTCAAATTCTATTACTGCCTAAAGATCCGAATGATGATACCAATGCATTTATGGAAATTCGTGCGGGTGCAGGCGGTGATGAAGCGGCTATTTTTGCGGGTGATTTGTACCGTATGTATAGCCGTTTTGCAGAAGCAAACCGCTGGCAGATGGAAATCATGAACGTCAATGAAGGCGAACATGGTGGCTTTAAAGAAATTATTGTTAAAGTCAGTGGCGAAAGTGTTTACGGCAAATTGAAATATGAATCGGGCGGACACCGTGTACAGCGTGTTCCTGAAACAGAATCTCAAGGTCGTGTTCACACCTCAGCTTGTACCGTAGTAGTTATGCATGAAGTGCCCGAAGCAGAAGCGATTTCAATCAACCCTGCCGACTTAAAAGTGGATACTTTCCGCGCATCTGGTGCAGG
The DNA here is from genome assembly GCF_051164935.1 of Shewanella sp. HL-SH2. Taxonomy (NCBI): domain Bacteria; kingdom Pseudomonadati; phylum Pseudomonadota; class Gammaproteobacteria; order Alteromonadales; family Shewanellaceae; genus Shewanella; species Shewanella sp. HL-SH2. The sequence goes on along the minus strand of NZ_CP195035.1, from coordinate 3,869,331 downwards.
TGGTCAGCACGTTAACAAAACCGATTCAGCTATTCGAATTACCCATATTCCCAGCGGAATTATTGTGGAATGTCAGGATCAACGCTCACAGCATAAAAACCGTGCCCAAGCGATGAGTGTACTGGCTGCCCGTATTCAAGCTGTTGAAGATGAAAAACGTCGTAGCGAAGAAGAAACAACTCGCCGTAGTCTTGTGGCAAGTGGTGATCGTTCAGAACGTATTCGTACCTATAATTACCCACAAGGGCGAGTCAGTGATCATCGGATCAACCTGACTCTTTATCGTTTAGGTGAAATAATGGAAGGTGATCTCAATGCATTACTTGATCCTATTATGCTAGAACACCAAGCGGATTTACTTGCGGCCTTATCAGGCGATTAAGGAGCAACCTTGCCCCAGTCATCGTATTCAACAATAGTTGAAGCCCAGCAATGGGCTTTTTCACAATTGGCATCAACCTCTGACTCTGCCCATGTAGATGCAGAGGCTCTGCTTATTCATTGTCTCAATAAAACACGTAGTTTTTTATATACCTGGCCTGAGCGCACACTGACCGTTGAGCAGTTTAAAAACTTTCAGCAGATGGTTAAAAAGCGTCAGCAAGGCATGCCAGTTGCGCATATTATTGGTGAGCGAGAATTTTGGTCATTACCTTTTATTGTCAATGAATCAACACTGATCCCACGCCCAGATACTGAAATATTAGTTGAAACCGCATTAAATTTAGACATTCGATTTAATGCTAGGGTGCTGGACTTAGGCACTGGGACTGGCGCGATAGCCTTATCTATTGCCCATGAAAGACCTAAATGGCGGATAACAGCAATTGATAAAGTGCCAGAAGCTGTCGCCTTAGCGAAAGCTAATCGAGCAAACTTACAACTTGAACAAGTTGAAATATTACAGTCAGACTGGTTTAGCGCGGTAAAAGATCGTGATTTTGATTTAATTGTCTCCAACCCTCCGTACATCGCTGAGCAAGACGAACATTTAAGTATTGGCGATGTTCGATTTGAGCCACAAAGTGCATTGACTGCTGCCGATGAAGGTTACGCTGATATTTACCATATAGCAGACAAGGCTCGTGAGCACCTGCTGCCTGGTGGCTTTTTATTACTTGAGCATGGCTATCAACAAGCTATTAGAGTAAGAGAGAAAATGATCGACTTAGGTTACAAAGATGTCGCCACCGTGCGAGATTTTGGCAGTAACGATCGCTGTACTATAGGGACCTGGACAGAGTAGTCATTACACTGATGCTATTGGAAAGCGGCTAGTTTATCGAGTAGACTAGCCGCTATTTTATTTATGCCCAACTGAGAACAACAATAATGGAAACATTTTACAGTTTATATCCAGCGGTAAAACATACTCATTTAATGTTTATTGCTTTAAGCGTCTCGTTTTTTGTGTTGCGTTTTGTATTGCACCTACGCCAATCACCGCTTATGGACAGAAAATTCCTTAAAGTGGCACCCCACGTAGTTGACACTTTTTTATTAGCGTCAGGGATCACCCTTTGCTTCATGATCAACCAATATCCATTCGTGGATCCGTGGATGACGGAAAAAATTATCTCTGTAGTGGCATATATTGCATTAGGGATCATGGCGCTTAAATCAAGCCGTAATAAACTGTTTAAGTTTTTCGCCTTCCTCGGCGCAATCGGTTGGTTAGTGTTAGCGGCCAAACTGGCTCATTTCAAACAAGTCGTATTAATGGGTTAATTGATTTTTAATGGCAAAACTTCAACTTGATAATGCAGTTTCTATTCCTGAAACTGCATTTGAATTATCAGAACATTTAGGTTTTTCTCGTGCACAGCCAGCTCTATGGGCTTGGTATGAAATAGCAGGCTCAGTACTGAGCCATTATGTGGTTGATCAAGAAGCACGGCTGCAAAGGCTACTTAACTGGTTTTATAATGATTTAGGCTTTCAAGCACGTGAAGATTACTTCAGCGTAGAGGCGGCTGACCTTTGTTATTGTGTATTAAAGCGCCAGGGTAATAGTACAACTCTTGCGACATTACTCGTGTTGCTAGCTAAGCAATTGGATTTACCGCTTGAGGCTGTGTTACTGCCGGGGCAAACGGTTTTACGTAGTTTATTGAATGATAAAATCAGTTACTTTGATCCATTAACAGGTAAAGAGTTAAGCCGACATCAATTACATTCATTAGTGCGAGGCGAGTTAGGTAATGCTGCTAAGTTAAAACCAAGCCATATTAAGCCAGCATCTTTAAAACGTTTAATCAGTCGAATGTTGCATGAGCTAAAAGCGGGTTGTATTGTGAGCCAGAAGTTTGAGCAGGCAATGGAATGTTGTAATTTACTGTTGCAATGGCATCCTGATGATGTGAACTTAAATCGTGAACGTGCTTTTATTGCACAGCAATTAGGTTGCATTAAAGTGGCGATGTCTGACTTACAGCACTTTATTGATAATAGCCCACATGATCCTGTGATTGAGTTGGTTAAAATGCAGTTAAAAGAGCTAAGTCAGCACTCACAAATTTATCATTAATATATTAGGCTCATCTGAGCCTAAATATTGATATAAAGTAAGCGCGCCTAAGAAAATTTACCAAGTCCGTACAATCAACAATAAATAAAAACAAGAAAATAACCATAAGCGAATTTCGCTTTCTATACTGCATTTGCAAGGGAGAAAACTGCATGACGACGTCGGCACTGGTCACAAATGACGCCACCGCACTGGGTTTACTGGCCGCTATTCTCGGGTTTGTATTTTATACCAGTTCATCGCCACATCCATTTTGGCAAAAATTCTATAAGTTTATTCCTGCACTTTTATTATGTTACTTTTTACCCTCATTGCTGAATACGTTTGGGGTGGTCGACGGTCATACCTCTCAATTATATTATGTAGCATCACGTTATTTATTACCGGCGTGTCTAGTGTTACTTATTTTAAGTGTCGATTTAAAAGCTATTTTAGGCTTGGGCCCTAAAGCGGTTATCATGTTTTTAACCGGCACTGTGGGTATTGTTATAGGCGGACCGATTGCGTTATTACTGGTTTCATTTATCGACCCAACACTTATCGGTAATAACGGCCCTGATGCGGTTTGGCGTGGTATGACAACCCTTGCTGGTAGCTGGATTGGCGGCGGTGCAAACCAGGCTGCGATGAAAGAGATTTATAGTGTAGGCGGGGAAATTTTCTCTGTAATGGTCACTGTCGATGTTATCGTCGCCAATATTTGGATGGCAGTGTTATTATTTATGGCCTCCAAAGCCAAAGAAATCGATGCCAGAACCGGTGCTGACACCCGTGCAATTGAAGTATTAAAAGCTAAAGTTGAAAAGTATCAAGCAGAAAACGCCCGTATTCCGAACCAGCGTGATTTAATGATGATAGTTGCAGTCGGTTTTGGTGTTACCGGTTTTGCCCATTTGGCCGCAGATTTTCTAGGACCCTTTTTTGAAACCAATTACCCCTGGACAGCAGATTACAGTTTAACCTCTAAGTTTTTCTGGTTAGTTGTTATTGTTACCACAATTGGCTTAGCGATGTCATTTAGCCCAGTCAGGCATTTAGAAGCCGCGGGCGCATCGAAAGTAGCTACCGCCTTTTTATACATATTAGTGGCAACTATTGGTTTACACATGGATGTTACCAAAATTATGGACACCCCGATTTACTTTTTAGTCGGGATTGTTTGGATGTTAGTTCATGCAGGCTTTATGCTGTTAGTGGCTAAATTAATTAAAGCGCCGTTGTTTTATATGGCAGTGGGCAGTCAAGCCAACGTTGGCGGTGCCGCTTCTGCTCCTGTGGTTGCAGCAGCATTTCATCCTTCACTGGCTCCTGTAGGTGTTTTACTGGCAGTATTAGGTTATGCATTAGGTACTTACATGGCGTGGCTATGTGGTCAGTTTTTACTAATTATTGGCGCGTAAGCGTTAAGAAGGTCAAATGAATCAAAAAATCATTGAATTAGCTAATGGCACTGAAGTAGCCAACGACAAACCATTTGTGTTATTTGGTGGCATGAATGTACTTGAATCGCGTGATTTAGCCATGTCGATAGCTGAACATTATGTCGAAGTAACCCAAAAGCTGGGTATTCCTTATGTGTTTAAAGCCTCTTTTGATAAAGCTAACCGTTCATCAGTGCATTCATATCGCGGTCCGGGTATGGAAGAAGGCTTGAAGATTTTTGAAGAAATCAAAAAAACCTTTAATGTGCCAATCATTACTGATGTTCATGAAATCTACCAATGTAAGCCTGTGGCTGAAGTGGTTGACGTGATCCAATTACCTGCGTTTTTGGCTCGTCAAACTGACTTAGTTGTCGCAATGGCTGAAACGGGCGCTATCATTAATGTCAAAAAGCCGCAGTTTCTTGCGCCGCATGAAATGCGCCATATTGTGAAAAAGTTTAATGAAGCGGGCAATGACAACATTTTATTATGTGAGCGCGGCAGTTGTTTTGGCTATAACAACCTCGTTGTCGATATGCTGGGTATGGATGAAATGAAGCAATCTGGCTACCCAGTTATTTTTGATGCCACCCATGCTTTGCAACGCCCAGGTGGACGTAGTGATTCAGCCGGTGGACGCCGTGCACAGGCAACTGAACTTGCTAGAAGTGGTATGGCGTTGGGCATTGCGGGTTTATTTATTGAAGCGCATCCTGATCCAGATAATGCCATGTGTGATGGCCCTTGTGCTTTACCATTACATCAATTAGAAAATTATTTGAAACAAATTAAAGCGGTTGATGATCTCGTTAAATCGTTTGAATATATAGATACCAGTAAGTAGTACATTAAAAACAGCCCTGTTTATCAGGGCTTTTTTATGGCTGTTTAATCGACTTTCATACGACTTTTTATGGGGGAAGTAAGCATGTGGATTGCCTTTACTGTTCTTGCTGCATTTATGCAAGCGTGGCGCAATGCTTTTCAAAGTAAGTTAAGTCAAGACGTTAACATTGCCGGTGTCACGTTAGCGCGATTTATTTGGGCAGGGCCTATCGCGTTAGTTTACTTATTGAGTTTGTATCAATGGCAACCGACTCATATCCCCGATTTTAATGTTGATTTTATCCAATTTATCGTCGGTGCATCCTTAATGCAAATCTTGGCCACAGGGTTAATGGTAAAGTTATTTAAAATGCAAAATTTTGCCGTTGGAGCTGGACTGGCAAAAAGTGAAGCTTTAGTTGCAGCTATTCTGGGGGTGTTTTTTTTCGGTACTCAGTTAAGTTTATTGGGCTGGTTAGGTGTCATGGTTGGCGGGGTTGCCATTATGCTATTAAGTGCCAAACAAGGCTTTAAACAACTGTCGATAAAAACAGTTTTACTTGGGCTAGCCTGCGGTAGTGCTTTTGCATTAACTTCACTTTGGGTAAGAGAAGCGAGCTTACAACTTGATGCGCCATTCCCCCACGGTGCAGCCTGGGTATTATTGGCCGTTATCAGCCTACAAACGGCTATATTAGTGAGTTATTTACTTAGCTATGATAAAGCAACCTTAGTTGATTTATTTAAGCGACCTAAGCTAACGCTACTTATTAGTGTTACCAGCTGTATAGGCTCAATCGGTTGGTTTACGGCTATGTCTTTACAGGCCGTGCCTTATGTTAAAACATTAGGCCAAATAGAAGTGTTTTTTATGATGATCATCGCCAGTTTTTGGCTTAAACAAAAGGTCAAAATAAATGATATGTTAGGGTTATTATTAATCGCTGTTGCTGCGGTGTTAGTGATGTGGAGTTAGCTTGATTATGTGGCGCTTGTTTAGCTAAGTGGCATTTGACTGATTAGCATTTTCTAAGGCTTTAATGCTTTGCTGATTATTAAGGTTAGCGGGCACGGCAATCTGATGTTGTGCAGCGCGCTCAACCACATAACCACTGATATAATCTACTTCAGTTTTTCGCTGTTGAAGAATATCTTGATACATAGATGAGATGTTATTGGCCGTTAGCGTAATGACCTTGTAGACCATCTCTATGCTGGCAGGGAGCGATAACGATATACCATCAGCTTTAGCTACCTCGATACACTCTTCCACAATCTTGCGAATGTGCTTGGTAAAGCGCTCCTCTGCCAACTGACCATTCTTGCATGCAAATATCGCTGTAAGTGGGTTAATTGCGCAATTTATGATTAACTTTTGCCATAATGCGGTAATAATGTCGGTGTGCCATATCAGCTCAGGTATTGCCTGCGATAAGCAGTCTTTTAGCGATGTAGCTAATTTTTGCCCTTGGTAATGACCGATAGTTGTTTGGCCATTGCCTGTATGGGTAACCTGCCATTGTGCGTTTCTTAAAGCACCTTGGGATGTTGTTGCTAAACTTAGGCCCATTTTAGGGTAACCACAAAGATGCTTAGCGGCATTTAAGTGTGGACCCATTCCATTATGAAGCAAAATAAGATGACAATGACAGGCAAGCTTAGGTAATAAGTCGCAAAGAAGATTATTGACCTGATAGGCTTTAACGCAAATGATAACAAGATCTAGTTCCGCTAATTCTGAGCTATTTTGTCCAAGTACAGTAACAGTGCGATTTAGGCGTGATTGGGAGTGATCTGTAAATTGAAGTGTGTTCGAATGAGAGCTTGGCTCACGGCCAATTAAATAAACGACAGTATCCGTTTGCGAGTTAGCTTGTGTCGCGATTAAATTGAACATTAATTGGCCGATAGCGCCAGCACCTATCACACCAATTTTTTGTTTCGTCATCACAAGCACTCGTTAATTAAGGTTTAGCGCCTTTATCTTTCAGTTTTTTATACTGTAAAAAGCTGAAATGAAGCAAATAGAACAATGCAATGCCGACAAAGTCAGCAATAACATCCCCTATTGAAGCACTGCGGTAAGGAAGCCTTGATTGAACCAGTTCAATCAATACCGCATAACTGGCTAATACACCGAACAAGTAATACCATTTGGGTTTAAAGGCATAGTGGGCAAGAAAAGCGAGGCCAAAAAAGCTGCCTAAATGACCGACTTTGTCCATATGCTGAAAAGACTGTGAATAGTTCGGCTTAGAAAATACTAAGTAGCTTGTTACTACAACAGCTATTAATAATGCCAGTTTAAAAGCATTTCGATAATTGATCACAAGTGTTACATCTGCCTTGAGGCTTATCTAAATTTGCCCCATGATAAGAAAACTACTGATTAAAGTCATCTATATTCCGCTGTTATATCGCCAAAACTGAATATTTTGCGTTAAAATAACCCAAATACCTCAAGCTTTATTAAAGGATCCCCATGCCATCAATGGATATCGTGTCAGAAGTTGACGAAGAAGAACTACGAAACGCGGTAGAAAACTCTCGCCGTGAAGTATCAGGCCGTTTTGACTTACGTGGAAAAGAAATCGATATTGATTTGAAAGACAATGTCGTTACCTTAAAGTCAGAGGATGATTTTATCTGTAAGCAGCTAGTCGATATATTACGGATGCAGCTGAGTAAGCGAAATGTTGATCCTTCATCAATGGAAGTTGACGATAAATCGGTTCACAGCGGTAAAACCTTCAGTTTAAAAGTTAATTTTAAGCAGGGTATTGATTCATTAGTGGCTAAAAAATTGGTCAAAGCCATTAAAGATAGCAAGCTTAAAGTCCAAGCTGCTATTCAAGGTGATTCTGTGCGTATTACCGGTAAAAAGCGTGATGACCTGCAAGCTGTTATGCGCCTAGCCAGAGAGTCGGAACTTGGCCAACCATTCCAGTTCAATAACTTCAGAGATTAATTCTGGGTATTAATAAAAAAACCGACATTTATGTCGGTTTTTTTATTAGTAATAAAGATTAATACGGATCAGTTGGTGTTTGTGCATCTTCAATTGCTTGGCGAGCATTCGCCCTATTAAGCAACACGATTAACAACAACACCGGGAAACCAATCAGACTAGCGGCAATAAAAAAGTTAACGTAGCCAAAAGCATTGACATACTCGCCTGAAAACCCTGCAATAAATTTTGGGAATAAGATCATAATAGAAGACAATAATGCATATTGGGTTGCGCTATAGCCGCTACTGGTTAAGTTGGAGAGATAGGCAATAAAGGCCGCGGTAGCAATACCTGCGCTGAAGTTGTCGATAGAAATCGCGAAGGTTAAAAAGGGCACGTTGTAACCAATATAGGCCTGCCATGCAAACAGCAAGTTAGTCACCGCAACTAAGAGTGCACCTAAAAATAGAATACGCATGGTGCCATATTTCATCACCAGAATACCGCCAGCACCTGCGCCGACTAATGTCATAATTAAGCCGTAAACTTTGCTTAAAAAAGCTATTTCTTCTTTGCTAAATCCCATGTCAACATAAAATACGTTGGCCATCACGCCCATCACAATGTCGGAAATTCGGTAACAGGAAATCAGCAATAAAATTAGGATAGCTTTTTTACCATATCGTTTAAAAAAGTCGATAAAAGGCAAGATGCAGGCGTTGTAAACCCATGCAAAACCTTTGGCAAGCAAAGGCGGATAACGCTTGGCAAAATCTTGCTGTAATTTCAGTTCGATTGCATCAGCGGCTTTTGTGTCAACTTCAGGCTCTTTAGCAAATAATGTGGTGATTAAGCCAACACTCATAAAAAGCGCCATAACAAAGTAAGCTGTTTGCCAAGATTCAAGGTTGTAGGTCTGGCTATCTGGAGAGATCCAAGCGGCAATAGTTAAGGCCCCCGCGGTAGCAACAATCATAGCGCTGCGATAACCCATTTGGTAAGCTGCGGCTAATGCGGCTTGCATTTTCTCTGGGGCAGATTCAATTCTAAATGCATCAATAACAATATCTTGGGTAGCAGAGGCGAAAGCGAGTAGCAGGGCGCAAATAGCTAAGCGTTCAAGATCTTCAATAGGATCGCTTGTCGATAGGCCAATAATAGCGCCAATTAAACACAATTGAGCGAAGATCATCCAGCCTCTTCGGCGGCCAAAAAAAGCGGTAAATAGTGGTAAAGTCATCCGATCAACTAAAGGCGACCAAGCCCACTTGAAAGCGAAGGTTAGTCCTATCCAGCTAAAATAGCCTATAGCAGCCCTGTCAACACCAGCTTCCCTTAACCAAAAGCTCAAAGTTGAATATACCAACATTAAAGGCAAACCGGCGGAGAACCCGAGAAATAATAGGATCAGTACCCGTTTGTGATAGTAAACGGAAAAAAGGTCACGACAACGGTTTAATATATCTGACATGGATGCTGGATTAATGAGGCGATGGGGCTAGCTTACGGCCTGGACTGAAATGGTTCAAGCCATTGATTATGAAATTAGCTTAAATCAATGGCTCGACTGCTGGAATTAACCATAAATATTCATTTACATGATTAAGGTCGAACACCGATGCAACTTTGAGGAAAGGTGCCACCAATATTAATATAGTCACAGCATTCATTAACCTGACTGCGCAGGAACATATCACCCCGCAACGCCCAATCAGGCCACTTGTCGAAACAGTGTAATAGATGCCAAAACACTTTTTCAGTGTCCGTTTGTGAATATTCTATAGCGGGAGTCATCTCAGTCAAATGCTGCCACTCCTCAAGTACATCCCACATGTAAAGCTGCATTTCTTTGTATTCTAACTGGTTGCTTAAAAACGCTTTGCCATAGAATGCCAGTTGGGGAGCTTTGGTTTCAATAAAATCGTTAGCTGTCATAAAACGTCCTTGAAAATGAATGCATAAAGAAACAGCATTTGGAGTATGTTTTAGAGTATAGACGTAAAGCTCTAAAACGGTAGTTAGGTGCTACAGAATTAATGTTTGTTACAAAATAGATTATTAATGATTTATTTTAATATGTTGCAGTAAATGCTGTTGGTTTGGTCTGTTTATTTCAATAAATAAAACTGAAGTGTGGCTTAATTTGGTCGATAACGCGCTTTATAAATAAAACGCGTTATCACAAATACCCTTTAGATGTTGTCGACAAGCCTGGTAAGAAGCCGATAATCAGCAGTTGAAGGAGTAAACTAACGAGCTTGTAATGTCGCTTTTTTAAGAATGACTTTATTTACTGGCACATCTGGCCAATTTAGAGTGGTATTTTGCTCTGTTGGCACTAACGAAATGGCTTCTAACACATCCATCCCTTCAATAACTTCACCAAACACGGCATATCCCCAGCGACGTTTAGATGGGTCGAGTTTTTTGTTATCGGCAACATTAAAGTAAAACTGACTATTAGCAGAGTGCGGATCGTTATCACGTGCCATAGCGATAGTGCCTAAGCCATTTGATAGACCATTGCCTGACTCGTTCACCACCGGAGCCATTGTTGGCAGTTCTTCTAATGCAGTGGTAACTCCGCCCCCTTGCACAACAAATTCAGCAATGACACGATGAAATAAAGTGCCGTTATATTCACCTTTTACAACATAGGTTAAAAAATTATCGACTGTACGTGGGGCGCGAGTGCGGTCGAGCTCAATCACTATGTTACCCATAGAGGTTTCTAGGGTGACTTTGGGATAAAGCGTATCGGGTTGAATATCGACAGCAGCCTCGGCGCTAAAGGTCGTTAATAACAATATAGACACGGCAGTGGTAACTGAACGAAATTTCGAAAACATGAATAATCCTTCTTTTTTAAAAAATCTATCTATCAACTTTTGGGTATATTTAGTTATTCAAAAATTGATGTAATTCATCATCGTTAAGAATTTCAGTGGTTAACTTATCAATCAGTTTGTTCATTTCCAGCTCTAACGTGGCGAAATCAGGACTGAATGAGTCTTTAAAATAACCGTTACCACTGAAGCTTTTGGTAAATTCTTGACGTGAATTCGACGCTTTAACATTGATCACTAAACGTGTTTTCGCTTCGTAATTTAAGGTGTTATTGATGACATTAGTGAGCAAATATTCTAGTTGAAATTCGACCTGCTTACTGGCAGCAGGATCGACCACATAACCAGCTTTACGCATTCCAGCTCTAAAAATAGTATCGAGCTGCGCTCGGATCGGTTCACTTGAGCTCACTAACTTTGGTGCCTCAGGGGCCTGGTCAAGTTGAACAATAAAGCTTTTTGAACGGGTATCAAGCATCTCGATACTGATCGCAGTATCATTAGTTGTGTGTAAACCGACTGCTCCAAGAGCTGGATTTAATGCAATATGAGTTGGCTCGTGGCTAGCACAAGCAGTTAATAACAAGATACTTAATAAAGCAGGGATTATTTTTTTCATGGTGATACTTAAAAATCATTGTGTTGATAGATTATAGCGAAAGGATAACAGAAAACGAGCGTTTTAACATGGCTGGCATTGTGTGGGGTAAATGATTTATCTTGGTTGACAATCTGATTTTATCAGGTCAATTTAGCAGTCATAATAATGTTAAATAATATGGACCCAGTATGCAGCTTGTTCAGCCGCAATTTGCCCCTGAAAGTTTAATTGGCCATGACGGGCAACCTGTTTTTGGTTTATTTGATGGAAGTGTTAAAAACTTAAATGTGAAAGCCTTTAAGTATTTTAATGAAATGGATAAGCCCGCCTCGTTTGTTGCAAAGTATTTTGATTTTAAACAATTTCAATTTGTCAGCATTGTGACTCAGCGTTATATATTAGGTTTGGCAATTGCTGATATTCGCTACGCTGCTTCCAGTTTTTGTTATTTATACGACATTCAAGCTAACCGCTTGGTGCAATCTGAATGGCTAAGGCCTTTTGGGATTGGGTGTCGATTAAGTGCATCTGCTAGTAAGGGCTCTGCAAAAGTGGGCAGTAAGCATCATCATTTTGAATTTGATATTAAAGATGGTCAGTGGCAGGTCAATATTCTATTAACTAATATTCAAGCCAAGCTAGTTTTGTCGCCACCTACATTAAGTTTGCCGCTCAGCTTGTCTACACCGACCGGTTATAATGGTTGGACATATACCCAAAAACATAATGCCTTGGCGGTGTCTGGCGAGCTAACTGTTTTCAATGAGCCGCAACCTTTACTTAATGCTTTGGCCAGTTATGATTTTTCAGCGGGCTATATGCGGGCTAAAACAGCATGGCGCTGGGCTTCAATTAATGCGTTAACCTCCCAAGGGGCCATAGGATTAAATTTGGCTGCGGGTGTTAATGAAACCGGTAATACTGAAAATGTTATGTGGATAAATGGTCAACGTCACTTTTTAGGTGCTGCGAACTTTATTTTTAACCGTCAGATTAGTGATGATTTTTGGCAGATATCGACTAATGATGGTCAAGTCGATTTGACTTTTAGGGCACTCAATTGCCGTAAAGAAAAGCTTAACCTTGGTTTTATAAAGAATAATTTTCGTCAATATATAGGTTATTACAGTGGGATATTGATTGATAATGATGGCACAAAATATCACTTACACAATCAACTAGGGTTAGCGGAAGACCACTTTGCAAAATGGTAGTGATCGTTCACACATTAAGTTATAACACGGACAATTAGATGAATTTTGAATGGTTAATATCTCATCCTGAAGTGCTGCTATTAGCACTTGCGCCGCTATTTTTTGTATGCATTTTACTCGAATGGCTTGTTCGAAACCGTTTACCTGCCAACGCTCAATATCATGGTGTTGAAGTGGCGTGTAACTTTGCCTTAGCGGCAATGCATCAGGCTACTGATTTATTGGCCGGGTTACTCATTGCAAAACTGTATTTATGGCTATTTGATTGGCGCATGTTCGATATTCAAATGACGGTGGTGAGTTTTATTGCGCTGATTATTGCCCAAGACTTTTGCTATTACTGGTTTCATCGTGCCAGTCATCGTATTCGTTGGATGTGGGCGGCGCATGTCGTGCACCATAGCTCGGAGAATATGAACTTTAGTACCGCTTTTAGACAAAGTTTAATGTACCCGCTGGCGGGTATGTGGTTATTTTGGTTGCCTTTGGTCGTGGTCGGTTTTGATCCTAACTGGGTGGTATTTGTGGTGTTGTTAAACTTAGGTTTGCAGTTTTTTGTGCACACCCAAGCCGTTAAGTCTTTAGGGTTTATGGAGTATATATTTAATACTCCTTCACATCATCGAGTTCACCATGGCCGTAACCCGCAGTATATTGATAAAAATTATGCCGGAGTATTGATTATTTGGGATAAGCTTTTTGGCACGTTTGAACCCGAAGTGGATACGGTTGAATACGGTATCACTAAACCAGTAAACAGTTTTAATCCGTTAACGGTAACTTTTGCTGAGTGGCGTGATTTGTTAGCAGATGTGAGTCAGCCTCATTTAACTTGGCGGCAGAAAATTGCACTGCTATTGTCACCGCCGCAAGCGAGTAACTCCATAGAAAATAGTGGTTCAGATAACAACAACCTTGCAGATGAAAAGACTACTGTTTAATTGCATGCAAAATAACGAATTTATCATTTGATGCAATGGTTGTGCAGTTTTTGAAAATGCGTTTTATTTTGACGTGATACTCTAAATGTCGATTACCTACTACGTGTAATACGCCGCCGGTTGCTAGTTTGCGATAGGCGTCTAAAAACATTTGCCAAGCAATATGGTCGGTAATCGCTTCACCTTGGTGAAATGGGGGATTACATAGGACTAAATCAGGCTCAACATCACCCAGATTGGTCAAACAGTCATCCCAATGAAACTCAGCATTAGCGTTAAGTTTATTGGCACTAAAGTTAACGCGGCTTGATTCAACTGCCATTTCAGAATCATCGACAAAATGGATATTAGCATTAGGATAAAGCTGCGCAGCTCGTAGTCCTAAAATGCCATTGCCACAGCCTAAATCGACAATGGTATGATACTGACCTTGTGGCATGTTATCTAACATGAAGCGCGCGCCGATATCGAGTTTGTTGGCGGCAAAAACATTAGTCATATTATTAATGCTTAAGCCTAATTCAGCCACCTCCCAACTCACGTCTTGCGGCAAGGCTCTAGTTAAACCATCTGCTATACAAGAAATTACGCGGGTTTTCTTCCAGGTTAAACTGGCTGATGCAGGGCCTAAATTTTTGCTAATCACATCAATAATCGATTTGTTAATCGACTTTGCTTTAGCGCTAATCAACACTTCAACGCCCTGTGGTAACACGTGCGATAACCGCTGTAATTGATGGGCAAAATAGCTGAGGTTTTTGGGCAACTTCATCAACACGAGTTGGATGTTAGGTGGCAGTAACTCTCGGCTATTAAAGTACTCAATATACTTTGCATTAAGGTGATTGTCCGACAGGTTTTGCTGTGCGCCCAACAGACTTGTTTTTGCGTCTGTTTCAATCACTAATGGCCAGTGATCATTTATAGCGGTTAATGCACACTGTAAGGCCCCAAAACTGTCATTTATGATGGCAGTATTAACCGGCTTTTGCTGGTTTTCAATAAGGTGCTTTATCAGGTGTTCATCGCTAGCATCCCAGGCCTGCAGATTAGATTCTTGCTTTTTAGGATAACGAAATAAGGTGAGTTCGATACCTTGGCAGGAAAATTGGCTGGTTGTCATTGATGTTACCCAAAAGTGAATGCATTAAAGCTGTTAATTATCGCAGTTAAGGCGTGTGATTGAAATCACTGGTTTGTATATTATATCAAACTGACTCTTACTATGGCTGATTGTGCGTATTGCTGGTGCTCATGTCATGGTGTGCAGCACTGTGGAAAGTGAGTTTGCTCCCTTAGTTATCTATTAAGTGCTAGGCCTTAGTACAAATGGCTGGTGTCGATATGATTGTATTTAAGCCTTTGACTGAGTAACATCTGCTAAAACATAATACATATAAAGGATTGATATGAAAGGTGCTGGTGGAACATCTGGGGGAATAGGGTCATTTTTTATTGGCTTAATTATGATGAGTGGTGGCTTTTATATGCTGCTCAAGGCGATTAAAATCACCAGCTCATTTGGCCTTAGCCAAAGTTTATATAATGTAAGCGGTATGAACTTGACCAGCGGGATGATTATGATCCCCTTTATGTTTGGTGTGGGGTTAATGTTTTACAATGCTAAAAATATCTTTGGCTGGATATTGACCTTTGGCTCATTAGTAGGATTAATTTTTGGGGTGATTAGTTCTATTAATTTCCGCTTCAGCCATATGAGCGCATTTGATTTAATTGTTATTCTGGTGCTGAGTGTCGGTGGTTTAGGTATTTTTCTTCGCTCGCTTAAAACGATTGAAAAACGCTATCCAGAAGCATGATATGTTAAGTGAGCGAGCGTTAACGTTTATAATAATAGACTCATTTTACTGAGCTGCTAGCAAGCAGTGTCAATAAGTCTACCAAGTACTCATTAACAACCTGTCGTCTCTACGTCAATAATTGGCCGGCCACTGACAGAAACTGCTTGCCTGTACCGCAAGTAGCAAGCCGCGACGCCCGCATCTTCTGCAATTTTACCGTGCCAGTAAATCCAAGCACCAGAATAAATACTAGGGCGTTTTTTCCAATCTCCACTGGGGACATCCATCAGTAAGTCGATACCAGATGCTGTGCCATCTGGATAACCATAAGCTAGGGTCACTGCAATACCATCAATATCAAGAATATGTGTAGCCAGCTTTTCAACACCCGCAATAGCGGCTTTTGAGTAAGTTAACGTTGCAGCTGTCTGCATCGCACTTTCCATACCTGCCATAGTTGAGATTATGGCATCCCGCCGGAAATTAATAAATTTACTTGAGGCAATAATGGCTAATATAGCCAAAATTAAGATGACTACGACCAATTCTATTAGGGTGAATCCGCGTGATAGTTTGAATGCATTGTTGGGGCTATAGTTCATATTTTTCTGGGTCGAATTAGATTTATGAATGGTCAGAATGTATGTTAGCTAACAGTGTAACAGTCATTATCATTCGATGGCTATACAGTGGATATGGATAATACATCCACAATACTACGATTTATTGGTAGTATCGTATCATCTTAATTTGTTATGTAGGTTATTACAGTGACAAAATCCACGGCAGATAATGGTCCTGTTACTCCTTCAGTGAGTGGCACTCCTTTGCTATCCACTAGTACATTATCGACATCAAATACTACTTATAGCGTACTACCTTGGATCCTCGATTTTCTAAAACCTTATAAAGTGAAAGTGTTTGCTGCGATAGTCTTCCTATTCATCGGTTCACTTGCTTGGTTATCTTTAGGTCAGGGAGTGAAGTTAATGGTAGATGAAGGCTTTATTGCCGACAACGCCGACCGATTAAATCAGATTATGTTATTTATTGTGGGCATTACTATTATCAGTGCTAGTGCTGTTTTCTGTCGATTCTACTTAATGACCTGGTTGGGTGAGCGGGTCAGTGCAGATATTCGTTTAAGGGTTTATTCGCATTTGTTGACCTTGTCACCGGCTTTTTTTGCCTCGCAACGCACCGGAGAGGTTATTTCTCGTTTTACTGCTGACAGCACCTTGATACAAAGCGTTGTAGGGTCAAGTTTGTCGATGGCGCTAAGGTCATCTGTGACAGTTATTGGCGGTATTGTGATGATGGGTTTTACCTCGGTTAAATTAACTGGGTTAGTATTACTCGCTGTACCGTTAGTGCTAGGGCCGGTGGCCTTTTTTGGCAATAAAGTCAGACGATTATCGCGTGAGAGCCAAGATAGAGTTGGGGATTTAGGCGCTTATATTGACGAAACCTTGCATGAAATACATACGGTGCAAGCTTATACACATGAGTCACAGGATAAAGCGGCTTTTACCGAACGTGTCGAGTCGGTGATGAGTGTGGCTAAAGGGCGGATTAAGTATCGCGCGTTATTGATTGCCACTGTGATGTTTTTAAGTATTTCAGCGATTGCTTTTGTGACCTGGGTCGGGGCGCAGGACGTGATGTCTGGCAGTATATCTGCCGGTGAATTATCGGCCTTTATGTTTTATGCCGTGATGGTAGCTGGAGCGGTTGCAACCATCAGTGAAGTGTTCAGTGAAATTCAGCGTGCTTCAGGAGCGACAGAGCGTTTAATTGAATTAAGCCTAGCGCCAGTTGATATCGTTCAACTAGCGATACCAGAGCAATTAAAAGGTAAGACTCATGGTGCATTATCATTGTCGGAGTTAGTGTTTGCTTACCCTGCAGAGACTAATATTGATGTGATTAATCATTTAAGCGTCGACATTCAAGCCGGTGAACGGGTCGCTTTAGTTGGGCCCAGTGGAGCAGGTAAGAGTACTTTATTTGAATTACTGCTGCGATTTTATCAGCCCAAGTCTGGTTCGATATCGTTAGATGGTATTGATATCGCTAACTTGTCTTTACATCAATTACGCCAGCAGTTTGCCCTAGTGCCACAAGAGTCGGTGATTTTTGCCAGTAGTGTGTTTGAAAATGTGCGCTACGGGCGAATTGATGCGACAGAGGAAGAGGTTAAGCAAGCATGTATTGCTGCTAAGGCCGACGAGTTTATCGTTGATTTCCCTGAAGGTTATAATACCTATTTAGGTGAGCGCGGCGTACGTTTATCCGGAGGGCAAAAACAACGTATTGCAATTGCTAGAGCAATATTAGCCGATAGACCCGTGTTGTTATTAGATGAAGCAACCAGTGCTTTGGATGCGGTCAGTGAGGTGAAAGTAAAACAAGCTTTAGAGACATTAATGGCGGATCGCACCACACTGATAATTGCCCATAGGTTGGCAACGGTTATTAACGCTGATCGTATTTTAGTACTCGATAAAGGCCAGCTTGTCGCATCAGGAACGCATAATCAATTAATGCAATCGAGTGAGTTATATCGAGAATTTGCCAGTTTGCAATTACTGACTGAGCAGCCAGAGTGATCAGATTTGAGTTAAATCGTTCCCCAATAAAAAAGATGTCTGGGCATGTTTTTTTATTGGGGATTAGTGTTGGTTACTTACGTAATTCTCTGCGTAAAATTTTACCAACAGTACTTTTAGGTAATTGGGCGGTGAACTCAATAATACGAGGTACTTTATAGGCGGTAAGCTGAGTACGACAATATTGCTTAATCGATTCTTTGGCTGCTTCGCTATCTTGATCGGGATCTTTTAATACAATTACCGCTTTTACTGCTTCTCCGGAATGATCGTTTACGACACCTACCACGGCACATTCCATAATAAGTTCATGGCCAGAAAGGACATCTTCCACTTCATTTGGGTAAACATTAAAGCCGGATACAATGATCATGTCTTTTTTACGATCAACGATAGTGTGGTAACCATCCTCTGTTGCTATCGCTATATCACCTGTTTTGAAATAGCCATCTTGAGTCATTACGTTAGCTGTTTCTTGTGGTTTATTCCAATATCCAGACATAACCTGGGGGCCACTTACAGCGAGTTCACCGGCTGTGCCAATGTCCACTTCGTTATCGTTCATGTCTAAGATTTTAATTTTGGTGTCTAAAACAGGCTTTCCGATAGTACCTAAGCGTTGATGTCCTGGCGCATTTAAACTGACAACTGGAGAGGTCTCTGACAAGCCGTAACCCTCAGATATCATGCAACCGGTAGTCTGTTGCCATAAATTGGCAGCAGCGCTCGTTAGCGCTGTTCCGCCGGAAATGGTAATGGTCATATGACTAAAATCGAGCGCTTTAAACTCTGGCTGGTGGCATAAGCCAATAAATAAGGTATTAAGGCCAGCAAATCCTGTAAAAGGATAAGCTTTCATGGTGTTGATTAATCCAGCTATATCCCGAGGATTAGGGATTAATACTGAGCACCCACCCGATTCAAAATACAGCACTAAGTTAACCATAAAAGCGTAGATATGATAAATCGGCAACGGGGCAACAAAGATATCTTCGCCTTCGGTCATGGTGCTGGCAATTCTTGACTTAACTTGCCCTGAGTTAGCCAACAAATTGCGATGGGTTAGCATGGCGCCTTTTGATAATCCAGTTGTGCCGCCTGTGTACTGTAAGGCAATTAAGTCTGTTTGGTTAGGCTTTACTGGGGTGAATATGTGCTCGCGACCTTGGGATAATAATGTATTAAATTCAATATTGTTGATGGCAGTTTGGGGTTGATCTTGTGGCGCGATCATATCCAGCGCGTGGGTAGAGATGACGTATTCAATGGTAGTAGATTTGACCACGTTTTCTAAGGTGGGCAGTAAGTCTGATAATACCACTAAAGCTTTAGCGCCAGAGTCATTATATTGATGAATTAACTCTCGTTCCGTATACAGTGGGTTAGTGTTCACTATAACAAAACCACCCCGAATAATACCGTAAGCGGCAATGACAAACTGAGTGATATTAGGTAACTGAACGGCGATACGATCACCTGGCTTCAAATTTGTGCAGTTTTGCAAGTATGCTGCAAAGTCACGCGAAAGCTGTTCAACCTCGGTAAAGGTGATGTTTTTGCCTAGGCAAGCATATGCTGTTTTATTACCAAACTTGGCGCAACTTTGTTCAATCAAATCAACAATAGATTTGTAGCTGCTTAGGTCGAGAGTTGAGTCAGCATCATATGCCATGGTATTCACCTTTATTAGTTTTATATTTATGCCGATTATATCGGTAGGTTAATAATCAAACGTGTGTTTAGATTAGAGTGCTTTTAGTTATCAGGTCAATGAAAACTTATTTGAGTCATAAAGTGGCAACTTATTATTTATACTGATGTATTTAAGAGTATTTGCTCTATTTGCGCTTAGTTAGCTCCGTTCACTTAATTTGGTAAACCTTGCAGCATTGACATACAAATACACAGTTTATTCAGTGAGTATAAATGGTTAAACATTAGCACTGACTTAATTGTAAATTTTAATTTCCAGTATATTTAATTGGTTTTTTTGTAAAAAAATTGATTTATTTTTAATTTAAATAAATCCCTTTTAAAACAGTTTCTTGGCCTTGCTTTTTGATTTTTTACTCGAAAAATACTGCTTTTTAGCACACTAATTGCTAATAAATGTTGGCAATTGTGCTGGTGTTGTTATAAAAATGTAGCTGAGATGATGGTAATTCATTTTGGGAGAGACGATTTCTTTATACAGGGAGTGTTAGGAAGTGGTGTTCAAACAATAAAATAATAATGACTGAGAATATAAAATGACTATTAACAATAAAAGAAAATTTGGCAAAAACTCATTGAGTTTAGCTGTTTCTATCGCATTATCCGGTTCTTTATTAAGCGCTCAAGTGTATGCAGCAGATGAAGAAGTTGTTGAACAAAAAGTTGAGAAGATGGCCGTAATTGGCTCACGTTCAGCCCCTCGTTCAGTGGGTGAATCCCCAGTCCCTATTGATATTATTAGCAGTGATGATTTAAAGAAGAATGGTTCAACAGACATGATTGACATGTTGGTGACATCAGTGCCTTCTTTCAACTCACGTGCCCAGCCTATTAGCGACGCGGCAACACTTGTTCGTCCAGTTAATTTACGTGGTTTACCTTCAGACAGTACTTTGGTTTTAGTTAATGGTAAACGTCGTCACCGCGCATCAGTTATTGCTTTCCAAGGCGGCGGAGTTAACGACGGCGCCCAAGGCCCTGATATTTCAGTTATTCCAAGTGCGGCATTAAAGCAAGTTGAAGTGTTACGTGACGGCGCTGCTGCGCAGTACGGATCTGATGCGATCGCAGGTGTAATGAACTTTGTGTTAAAAGATAGCGCTGAAGGTGGCTCTATTTCAGCAACCCAAGGCCAGTATTATGAAGGTGATGGCACATCAACGACTATTGATGCTAACGTTGGCTTACCGTTAACAGACGATGGTTTTGTTAATTTAACCGCTCAGTATAAAACTGCTGATGCAACAAGTCGTAGTGTGCAACGTTTTGATGCAGCAGCTATTTCAGCTGCTGGTAATACAGATATTCCAAACCCAGCACAAACTTGGGGTAACCCAGAAATTAAAGATGATTACACTATCTTCATTAATTCTGGATTTGATATAAATGACAAACACAGTCTTTATGCCTTTGGTAACGTGTCTTCACGTGATGCTGTAGGTGGCTTCTATTACCGTAACCCACACAACCGTGGTTCTGTTTATTCAAACGACGGCGGTGAAACTTTATTAGTAGGTGATGTAGGTTTAGCAACTAATGGCGTGGCGACATGTAATAACATGAATGTGCCAATCCCTAAGAACCTTGATGGTACAGACGGTAATGTATTAGATACTGCCGCCTACCAAGCAATGGTTGCTGATCCGAACTGTTTCTCAATGAACCAAGTGCGTCCAGGCGGATACACACCACAGTTTGCCGGTACCATTGAAGATATGTCGTTCTTTGCTGGTATTAAAGGTGAGCTTGCTGATTGGGACTATGATGCAAGTGCGGGTACTGGTTCTAACAAGTCAACTTTTAGTTTACGTAACTCATTAAACCCATCATTAGGTTTAGCTACGCCAACTGACTTTGAAACTGGTGCTTACGAGCAAGTTGAAACTACGGTTAACTTAGATTTTTCTCGTTTATTTGATGTTTTTGAAGGACTAAATTTTGCAACTGGCGTAGAGTGGCGTGAAGAGTCATTTGAAATTACTGCAGGTGAGCAAGCATCTTGGGAAGCGGGTCCTTATGCTTCACAGGGTTTCAACATCGGCTCACACGGATTTAAAGGCTTTGGTCCTGAATCCGCTGGTAAAAATGATCGCAGTAATATCGGTGTTTACGTTGATGCAGAAGCCTATTTAGGTGAGAAATGGTTAGTTGGCGCAGCACTGCGTTATGAAGACTTTTCAACCTTTGGTGATACGCTAAATTACAAGCTAACTGCACAATATTCGGCTACCGATGATTTAGCCTTCCGTGCCTCACACAGTACGGGATTCCGTGCACCGACAGTAGGTCAAGAGAACGTTGTTAACACACAGACTTCAATTGTTAATGGCGATTTGATTCAATCATTCATTGCGCCTCCAACGGATCCATTAGCCGCTTACTACGGTGGTAAAGTGCTAACTCCTGAAGAGTCTGTTAGTTATGCTTTAGGTGCTGTTTATCAAAGTGGTGATTTCTTCTTAACAGTTGATTATTACACGATTGAAGTAACAGGGCGTATTGCTCAATCAAGCCAAATTGATGTTGAAGCGGCAGATTATGATGACCTACGAGATTTAGGTGTTGAGTTTCCAGAGTTAATTTCTGCAGTAACTTATTATACCAATGACTTTGATACAACAACTCAGGGTGTTGATATTGTTGGTTCATATGATACTGAGTTGTTAGCTGGTGACACTAAGTTCAGCTTAGCCTATGGTTGGACTGACACTAATGTTGATAAATTTAATGAAGAAACTACTGATGCGGGTAAGGTTCGCCGTTTAGAAGATGGTATTCCAGCACATCGTGCCACATTAACTTGGGGTCAAAACTGGGATGAGTTAAGCATGAATTTACGTGCTAACTACTTCGGTGAGTACTATGCAACGCATGCTGATGATACGTCTGATTGGGGTTCTGAAATGGCCAGTTCAGCAGTAACATTTGACTTAGAGGTGAGCTATACCGTTATGGATAGCCTGACCTTCTCGGTAGGTGCAAATAACATATTTGACCAAGAAGCGCAGAAGCTTAAAGATGGTACTTTAGGTGAACTAGGTGGTGTTTATTACGAAAGTGGTCCATTTGACTACAATGGTGGTTACTACTACGGTAAAGTTAATTACCGTTTCTAGAAACAACTTAAGGGCTTAATCAATTTCAGCCCTTAAATAATAACCAATAAAAAAGACTGCCTAGGCAGTCTTTTTTGTACCTATTATGTTTTAACATCACTTCATGATGTCTAAAGCCTGATAAACATGCCTGATTTCAAGTACTTTAGGCAGCTCTATTCCTTCTGGGTAGGCTGGACCATAAACTTTGTTGTAAGGTGTAC
This sequence comes from Shewanella sp. HL-SH2, assembly GCF_051164935.1. Taxonomy (NCBI): domain Bacteria; kingdom Pseudomonadati; phylum Pseudomonadota; class Gammaproteobacteria; order Alteromonadales; family Shewanellaceae; genus Shewanella; species Shewanella sp. HL-SH2. The sequence goes on along the minus strand of NZ_CP195035.1, from coordinate 3,846,560 downwards.
CTGCAGCGCCTTGAATACCCATATACTGTTCAATGACGGTATCAGCCTCAGACCAATTCCCCTGCATTAAAATAATGTTATCGGTCATTAGGGTATTAACTACTTGTTCGCGATGAAGCACATTGGCTTTATTCGCTTGGCAAGGAACACACCAATCAGCTGTTATATCGACAAAAACAGTAAAGCCTTGCTCAACATAAGGTGCTATTTTTTCTGGCGCAAGTGGTTGCCAATGAAGGTTTTTATATGCTTGATAGTTTTCGCCTTTATTAATAAAGGCGATAATGCTGGCAAGACAAAGCGCTAGGCCGCCTAAAACGAAAATAACCGCCATAGGGATAGCTTTGCCTTTAAACTTTGCGAACAATAAACCTGCAATCGCTAACATTAACGATATAAGTAACAATGAAGCAATAATAGACATAGTGATGCTTAATGAAGGGAAATTATAAATAGCATATCAAGATTTACTTAATTTGGTGTTAATGTTCGCAGTAACAATGCAGTAGTTTATATAAGAATAAGTAAGGGAAAGTATGAGTTTTACGACTTGGTTAGGGTTACTGGCCATTTGTTGCCTAGGGGCAATGTCACCAGGGCCGAGCTTGGCTATGGTGGTTAGGCATACATTAGGTGGCAGTCGCTTACACGGTATTGTGTGTGCTTGGGCGCATTCCATTGGTATTGGAATTTATGCTTTAGTGACCTTATTAGGGCTTGCAGCAGTCCTTAAAACATCGCCATTGCTGTTTAATGCGATTGCGATTATTGGTGCATTATATTTGGCTTGGATAGGTATTCAGGCTTTGCAATCTAAAGGTGGTATGCAGCAAACACTCTCCGCTGGAAGCAAAACCAGTTTATTAGTTGCTGCACGCGATGGCTTGGCTATTTCATTATTTAACCCCAAAATTCTATTGTTCTTTTTGGCGTTATTTAGTCAGTTCGTGTTAGCAGCAGAGACGATATCAGGGCAAACATTGATTGTATTAACCCCTTTAGTGATTGATGGCCTTTGGTATACCTTGATTGCGATTATATTATCGCATTCAGCGATATTGCCTAAGCTACGTGAAAAAGCAGTATGGATTGATAGGGTGTCTGGAGTGGTGCTAATTGCGCTTGCTGGGCGGGTTATTTTTACATTGATATAAAGATTTTCAGTATAGGCCTCAGTGTCAGGATAGCTGTGCGTGACATTTTTAACGTGTAGGTGTAGAGAGATACGAAATTAATACTAACACTCTGAAATGATGAATAATGCCATCATCATTTAGAGATGGCATTATTTTTAATCCAATGATCTAGTTTTTGAAAACTTGCACACTGTCATCTTTTGCGGGTTCGTTTTCAGCTTTAGAGATTGGTGGGTGCTTAATGTGATCGTCTAAATTTTCATTTAGCATGAGTTTATACTCATTGGCAAACCAAGCTAACGCATTGTCTTTTTCTGCTGCTAGATCAGATGACTTTATTGCTGCTTCAAATGCATTATAGCGAGATGCTGCATAGCGCAATGCTGTACCCACTTTACCAATATCATTTTCTGTTTGACCGATTTGATTGGCTAAAGCGATAAATTGATCCGCTAGTTGATATATAGTCGTAGCGCTTTGTGTTTCAGAACTTGGTGTTTCAGAAGCGACGTTTTGAGATGCAGATTGTTCAGTCATAATGCTCACTTAAGGTGTTAGTAAAATAATGAGTGTATCGAGTTTAACAGCGAAATTCAGTTTAAATTTAGCTATTAGGATCCGAATCTGTGATGACCTGCCCATTACGGGAATCATAATAAATCGAAAGCGTATTTAATTTATTGTAGAAGAAACGACATTGGTCAGGGTTGATATAGGTGACTCTGTATTCAAATGCTGTTGAGTTTACATTGGTTGAAACACTAGGAGCGTCCTGCAAAATAGTGTTCCAAACAGAAATACAGTCGTTAGTGTTATTGAGTCGAGGTGAACTTTCAAATGGTGGGTAATTTTGAGCTGGGTATCCCCATAGATTTATATCAAGCTGTCCAGCAACACCAGCATTTTCATATATTTGTAAATTGTCCGCAGGACCAGAGTTTCCCATAGAAGCCCATTTGAGATGTGCAAGGCTAATGCCTGATGAAAATGCGCCACCTGTACCTTTGACATTTGATACATGGGCATCTTGTTGTAGGTTGATAAACTTAGGCAAAGCTATGACAGCAAGAATAGCTAAAATAATAATAACAATGACTAATTCTATTAAGGTAAAACCTTGCTGCTGTTGAGTTGCTTTAAATTTCATAATACTTAATAAACGATTTACAATATCAGTACTTTAAAGTAGCTGATATAAATTAGCAATTTACTCCTAAAAAGTTAAGGATAATGAAAGTGAAAAGTTGGCCTATATTTATAGAGAATGAACAACAACAGGATTACTTTATCCGGTTAAATCAATTTCTGTCTGAGCAGCAATCGATGAACAAAGTCATCTTTCCTCCAAAGGCTGATATTTATCGTGCTTTTGAATTAACGCCAGTTGAAAAGGTGAAAGTGGTGGTGATAGGTCAAGACCCCTATCATGGCGAAGGGCAAGCCCATGGGTTAGCCTTTTCAGTTAAATCTGGCGTGAAGGTACCACCGTCACTAGCCAATATTTACAAAGAGTTAGCACAAGATATAGCGGTTTTTTCAATACCATCACACGGTGATTTAACCCATTGGGCTGAGCAAGGCTTGTTAATGTTAAATACGGTTTTAACGGTAGAAAAATCTTTGGCGCATTCACATGCTAAGGCTGGGTGGGAAGTGTTTACCGATCATGTGTTAGATTATCTTAACAGCTTACCTCAGCCACTGATATTCGTACTGTGGGGCAGCCATGCTATTAAGAAGGGACGTCTAATTACCCATGAACATCATACTATTTTAAGTGGTCCTCATCCGTCTCCATTATCGGCATATCGTGGTTTTTTTGGATGCGGTCATTTCTCCAAAATAAATCAACAGCTTATTAAAAATGGCCTCAAACCGATTGATTGGCAGGTGTAAAAAAGCAGTAACAAGGGGTGTTACTGCTTTTTAAAACAACTTAGTGTACGTTAGTTAAACATAACCTAGTGCTTACGGTTTACTGATAAGTGGGCAAGGGCAATAAGCGCTTGTTTATAATCTGTATCTGGTAATACGATCAACGCATCAATGGCTTTTTGTGCTTCTTCTTCAGCCCTTTTTTGCGTGTATTCAAGCGCACCTGATTTGTTTAAGGCGGCCACTATCTCATCAATTGCCTGGGTGCCGTCACCTTTTTCTATGGCCATTTTTATTAACGCTTTGGCGGTATCATCACCATGCACCATGGCATAGATTAAGGGTAATGTAGGTTTACCTTCCGCTAAGTCATCGCCAATATTTTTACCTAGCTCACCCGTTTCTGCCGTGTAGTCGAGTAAATCATCGGTTAATTGAAATGCTGTACCTAAATACTTACCGTAATCACCAAGTGCTTGTTGCCATTCAGTTGGGGAGCCTGCTAATACACCTGCCAGTAATGTCGCTGCCTCAAACAGCTTTGCTGTTTTACAGTAAATGACACGCATATAGTTAGCTTCAGTGGTTTCGGGGTCATTACAATTCATTAGTTGCAGCACTTCCCCTTCAGCCAACACATTGGTTGTATCAGCCAGAACCTTTAGTACATGCATACTGTCGAGTTCAGTCATCATCTGAAAAGAGCGGGTATAGAGAAAGTCTCCAACCAATACACTCGCACTGTTTCCAAATAGTGCATTAGCTGTTTCGCGGCCGCGACGTAATGTTGATTCATCGACGACATCATCATGCAGTAGTGATGCAGTATGAATAAATTCAATAATAGCGGCTAATTTAACATGTAACTTACCTTGGTAATCTACAGATCTTGCTGCAAGAATTGACAGTAAAGGACGCAGACGTTTTCCGCCACCATTTATAATGTAGAAGCCTAGTTGGTTAATTAGGGCTACATCAGATTCAAGTTGCTTATAAATAAGTTGGTCGACAGATTGCATATCTGAGTCTGCCAACAGACGAATGGCGGTTAAATCCATAATACTCTCTAATTTATTGTGGAAGACGTTAACTGTCTTTCTATTTGGTGCGCATCTGGGGTCATATCTTACAGGAGAAACGCGCTGATTTTCAAAGTTGTTGTTACTAATTTTTAAACTTGTTATGACTTATTCTCAATTTCTAAAATCTATGTCGGTGCAAATTTTTTAGTTACTTCATTAATACAAAGGAAAATCCCTGATCTAATATGCTGTAAGAGCAAATGAGTCAGTGCTTTTCAAGATAAATTTAGGTAAAATCATTTCAAAATCCGGTGAAGATAACACAGGAAGATTTTAGCGCTACTTTTAAACTAATAGAATGAGTATTTTTGCGTGGTAGTTAAGGCAATTGTACTTAATGTTTATACAATATTCAGTTTGTAACAGTGAATATTGTGCAGTAGTAACGGCTTTTTAATTTGAACCTGAATTAACGCTTGCCAGTATGAAATTCTTCGCGTAGAATCCGCGCCCATTGTCATTAAAAGTTTTTTAGCACCTATTCTCGTAAGATCGAGTTAGTGTGTTAGTCATTTGGAGTGAAATAGCTATGTACGCTGTTTTTCAAAGTGGCGGAAAGCAACATCGTGTTGCTGAAGGTCATACAGTTCGTCTAGAAAAAATTGAAGTTGCTACTGGTGAAACGATTGAGTTTGATCAAGTTCTATTGGTTGCTGATGGTGAGAACGTTCACGTTGGTGCTCCATTAGTTGCTGGTGGTAAAGTTGTTGCTCAAGTGGTTAGCCACGGACGCGGTGAAAAGATTACTATTCAAAAGTTTAATCGCCGTAAGCATCACGAAAAGAAAACCGGCCACCGTCAGTGGTTCACTGAAGTTAAAATCACTGCGATTAGCGCATAATTTAGGAGTCTAACTCATGGCACATAAAAAAGCTGGCGGTTCTACTCGTAACGGCCGCGATTCAGAAAGTAAACGTCTTGGTGTTAAGCGCTTTGGCGGTGAATCAGTTTTAGCAGGTAACATTATTGTTCGTCAACGTGGTACTAAATTCCACGCTGGTGTAAATGTAGGTATCGGTCGCGACCATACTTTATTTGCTCTAACTGACGGCAAAGTTAAATTTGAAGTTAAAGGTGCTAATAACCGTAAGTTTATTAGTATCGAAGCTTAATTTTTTAACTAAGCTAAAATCTAAAGCCCTGCCCCTGGTAGGGCTTTTGTGTTTTTGTTATTGATCTTGTTTACCAATACAAAATTATTTCTAAGCTCACGTTATCCTCTTGGTTTTAAAACAATAGTGAACTGAGTGATTAGAAAGATCTATTTTTTGCAGCAAGCGGAAGATGTATTATCCATACACCACGCTTTTCTGCCCCCTGATATTTATTGTATTTAGGGTTATAATTAGCGCCAAGGTTCTATAGCTCAAAGGTGTCTTCACCTTGTGCTATTAGATGATTGAAGTGTTAGGAGTCCGTATGAAGTTTGTTGATGAATCCAATATCCGTGTAGAAGCCGGTGACGGTGGTAGCGGCTGCGTTAGTTTTCGCCGTGAAAAATATGTACCGGATGGCGGTCCCGATGGCGGTGACGGTGGCGATGGTGGTAGTGTCTTTTTACAGGCAAATGAAAACCTGAACACCCTTATTGATTATCGTTTCACTCGTTTTCATATGGCTGAACGTGGCACCAATGGTCGTGGTCGTGATTGTACTGGTCATGCCGGTGCAGATTTAGTGTTACAAGTACCTGTAGGTACACGTGCAATCGATCAAGAAACCGAAGAAGCTTTAGGCGACTTAACTAGCCATGGCCAAAAGTTACTGGTTGCTAAAGGCGGTTTTCATGGTTTAGGTAATACACGTTTTAAAAGTAGTACTAACCGTGCGCCACGTCAGAAGACTCTGGGTACTCCCGGTGAAGTGCGTGAAATAAAGCTAGAGCTGCTTTTACTGGCCGATGTGGGATTGTTAGGCTTACCTAATGCTGGTAAGTCTACGTTTATACGCTCGGTATCACGTGCTACACCAAAAGTGGCTGATTACCCATTCACAACTTTAATTCCAAACCTAGGCGTTGTTAACCCACGTCATGGGCAAAGTTTTGTTATTGCTGATATTCCTGGGCTAATTGAAGGTGCTGCGGAAGGTGCTGGCTTAGGTATTCGTTTTTTAAAGCATCTTGAACGTTGTCGCGCATTACTACACATTATTGATATTAACCCTATTGACGGTAGTGATCCGATTGATTCAGCCAGAGCTATTGTAGGTGAGTTAGAAAAGTATTCACCAAAGCTTGCCGCTAAGCCTCGTTGGATGGTATTTAATAAAATCGATCTATTGCTTGAAGATGAAGTAAAAGAAAAAGTCGCTCATATTATTAAAGAACTAGCTTGGGAAGGCGAAGTCTTTACTATGTCCGCCTATAACCGCCAAGGTACTGAAGAGTTGAGTATTAAGTTACTTGATTTCATTCAAACATTGCCTGTTGGTCAAGATGATCAAGATGACGAGCAAGAAGTTGAATTTAAGTGGGATAATTATCATCAGGGTAAAGACGACAGCATCAACGAGAATTTTGATGATACTGATGACTTAGATGATGATGACTTTGATGATGATGATTATGACGTTGAAGTTATTTATCAACGCTAAGTTTTAAAGGATTACCGTGTACGCAGACAACCAAAATGATATAACCCGTTTAGTTGTCCGCTGCGCTCAATTGCTGCTTGCCTATGGTGCAGAGTCTGACTTGGTTGAAGAACTAAGTCAGCGATTAGGTAAAGCATTGGGCCTTGCAAGTGTTGAACTCTCTATATCTTCCAATGCACTTGTGCTAACTAGCCTTGTACATGGGCGTTGCATTACTACGACCAGACGGATCCGAGCTCATGGGATCAATATGATGGTGGTATGTGAATTACAACGGCTATGTTTGCTAGCTGAAAAAGGCATTTATGGCCCTAATGAGGTCCGCCGCCGTCTCGCTCGTATTCAGCCTAAAACATATCCTGCTAAAGTAGTTATTCCTGTCATTGGACTTTCCTGTGCTAGCTTTTGTCATTTATTAGGTGGCGATGTGATGGCCTGTTTAGTGACTTTTATTGCATCCTCCATAGGGATGAGTGTGAGACTTTTTCTTGCTAAAAGACATTTTAATTTACTCGTTAACTTTTCTATTACAGCCTTTATTACTAATGTTGTTGCTCAATTAGGTTATATTTATCCCATTAGTGAAACTCCTCAAATTGCATTAGCCGCAAGCGTATTAATGCTAGTGCCAGGTTTTCCGCTAATTAACGCGATTTCTGATATGGTAAAAGGTCATATTAATGTAGGAATATCCCGCTGGGGAAATGCAAGTCTACTCACCTTAGCTTCAGTAATTGGTATCACTATAGCAATGCAATTAGGCGGGATATTTTAATGCCGCCTCTGTTATTCGACTTGTTACATAATGCTTTTTTTTCCGCTATACCAGCTTTTGGTTTTGCCATTTTATTCAATGTACCGCAACGTTATCTTGGATTCTGTGCGTTAGCAGGTGCATTAGGTCACAGTACTCGAACCGTGTTAATGCACGTTAATATGCCGATTGAGTGGGCTACATTTGCTGGAGCCGCTCTCGTGGGGGTTATCACAATTCAATTTGCTAAACGTCATTTAGCGCCACCGTCAATGTATGCCGTTGCAGCTATTATTCCGATGATACCCGGAACCTACGCCTTTAATACTGTTATAGCGCTTATTCAATTAACGGCTCAAAACCAAGTCAGTCCAGAGTTAAGTGCGCAAGTCATTGTCAATGGGCTTAAAACGGTCTTTATTTTGGGAGCCTTAGCTGTAGGGCTAGCACTACCTAGTTTATTATATTATCGCAATCGCCCTATCATTTAATTAGAGGATTCATCATGCGTATCGCAATGATTGCCGCTATGGCTAACAATCGTGTTATTGGTAAAGACAATCAAATGCCATGGCATTTACCTGAAGACTTAAAGCATTTTAAAGCTATGACGTTATCAAAGCCTGTGGTAATGGGGCGTAAGACTTATGAATCAATAGGGCGTCCATTACCTGGAAGACACAATATTGTCATTACTCGACAGTCGAATTATGCACCGGATGGGGTCACTTGTGTCGGTAATTTTGATCAAGCTGTTGCTGCTGCGGGTGAGTGTGAAGAATTAATCATAATGGGTGGCGGTCAGCTGTATGCTGAACTACTCTGTAAGGCAGATGTATTATATTTAACTCAAATTGACCTAGATGTAAAAGGTGATACTTACTTTCCTGAATGGGATGATGGAAGTTGGCTTTTGAAACACACCATTACAGCAACAAATGAGTATGGATTGCAATATAGCTTTAACACTTTTGTTAAAAACTGTAAACTTGTTCACGAGTTACCCTGAAACTAAATACAATCACAAAGATGAGCGTATTAAGATACAATAATAAATTATAAAGGAGTGTCAGATGCGTTTAATGCCTGTGGCTATAGCCGTCCTGATAGCAGCATCTTCTGTGTCAGCCCCAGCTGTAGCAAACACTGATCAGTTAGTTGCTAACATATGTGATTATGTAAAGTCAGACGATAAAAACCGTTTACGTAAAAAGCTTAAAGAAGCCCGTGTAAAATTGCGTAATATTTATTCAGGTATGAATTGTGATGGCAGCAGTTTATTACGTACTGCCTACAATTCTAACGCGAATGACATTGGTGAGTTTATTGCGAAACAATTACCTGCATCAGACCTTTCCGCTGCTGAAGCAGACGGTGCTTCTATTATTGACTGGGCAAGTGCCAACGGTCATAGTGGTAGCCCTATTACCGCAGCAATCAATGATCGTTTAAGTGGTGGTGCGGACTAATCGCTAAGATTATTCTTTACCTACAATGTGAATACAAAAATACCGACGAATAAGTCGGTATTTTTTTATTTAAAATTGGCTTTAAACTAAATCAACGACTTCTAATCGATAAGTTCTTCCATAAGTTAGCCATAACAAAAAAGGCCTATAGGGCCTTTTCTCATTAGGAAGATAATTTAAAATCTAGCTTAGACTTTAAACTCTTTAACAGACGATTGTAGTTCTTCTGCCAACATTGCGACTTGATGGCTTGATTGTGCAGTTTGTTCTGCACCAGAAGAGGTTTCTTCTGATATAAGCGCAATATGTTCAAGCTTCTCAGATACCTGCTGACTGACCAGATTCTGCTCTTGTGCTGCGTGAGCAATGTGAGTGCCAGAGTCATAAGCTTTATGAACTGACTTGATAATTGTTTCAAGCGCTATATTAGCCTGTTCATTCTTATCAACACAGCTGCTAGCTTGTGATTTGCCTAGCTCCATAACAGCAACGGCTTGCTGAGCACCTTGCTGTAACACTTCGATCATTAACTGAATTTCTCGGGTTGAATCTTGGGTGCGTGAGGCAAGACTGCGGACCTCATCAGCAACCACCGCAAAACCTCGACCTTGCTCACCCGCTCTGGCTGCTTCAATTGCGGCATTTAATGCCAGTAGATTAGTTTGTTCGGCAATGCCTCGGATAACATCTAAGATTGAGCCAATAGATGCACTATCGGTGTGAAGTTTATTGATTACTGTGCCAGCTTTAGCCACTTCATCTGCCAGGGCTAAGATAGTAAGCTTGCTTTCATCAGCAAGAGAGCGCATGTGTTTGGTTTCTTCGTCGGCTTGTTTTATTTGTTCTAATGCCTGATCTGCGCTCATTGAAACCTGTTGAGAGCTTGAACTTAACTCAGTGGTTGCCGTAGCGACCTGATCGACCTGACTTTTCTGCTCTTGAATGCTAATAGTGGTCTGTGCTGTAATAGCTGAAGTTTCTTCTGCGGCCGCGGCAAGTTGATTTGAACGATCTAAAATCCCCATAATTAAGCTGCGAAGGCTGTCGACTAAACGGTTACAGTTTTTCGACAGTTCAGCAAATTCATCGTGGCCAGAGTCATCTAACTTATGGGTTAAATCACCTGAAGCTAATACATTAAGGGCTTGGTTTACTTGTGCTAAAGATTGTTTTAATGGCTGGACAACCATATAGCTGACAAAAATCGCAACAAATATAGCAAAAAGCACTACTGCCATGGTTTTAACTTCTGCGGAGTCAATCACATCAATTGCTTCGTTACTTATTTCGTTAGTAAATCCATCAATTGCCGTGGCAAATTCATTCATTTTTACATTGACGGTTTTGGTTTTAACTTGGATATCACTTAAGGCGGCCGCTGCAGCCGCTTCATGTTGTAATTGCTGCTTTTTTAGACCAATTATAGAGTTATTGCCGGATAATAGTTTAAACACTTTATCTGTTTCTGTATTAAGGTCTGCCAATGTATCACTGTCAATTATATCTTGACCTTGTAAACTTATATGGCTCAACTTGCCTTTTGCTTCACTGACCATGAATTCCAATTCTTTTATAATCAGTTCGTACTTACTGCTGTCAGTGACCGCAACGAGGTCATATACCGTAGTGATTAAATTGATAAATGTGTTATCAACAATATTGGCAGAAGAAGCTAAGCTTCTTTCTACAGAGTCTTCACTGGTCTCTAAATCTGTTACGTCCAATAGAATAGAAGATGCGTCATCAGCAGCATTTTCTATCTCGCTGCGCATTTTTAATGCATCCTCTTGTTTAGATAAGGATTGCAATCTTTCGCTAAGCATCTTATCTGCTATATTTTCATAGGCTACATAAGCTGTTTTTAGTTGGTTTAGTGGTTGCGAAAGTTGTTCTTGTTCAGAAATTAAGTTTGTTAATTTACTGAATTCAGACACGAATTTTTTATTTTCACTAGCAAGGTATTGTTCTATAGCAGGGATTTTTGAAGAATGGTCACTGTAGTAACCTAAAATAAATTGAATCTGTTGGCCACTAATATTTTCGCTTAACAAATTAGTATGTGCCAAAGCGGGTAGACTAACTTGTTTTAAGGTTTGGGTACCTTTTTTGATGCTGCTATTGCCTAATAATGTGACAACGCCAAGTATGATTAGTAATAAAGTTAAGACAGAAAATCCGCCTATAACCCTAGTGGCCACTTTAATCTTCATATGTTACTCCAACCTATTATTATTTTATCCCAACAGCAAGGACTTTTGTATTCAGGTACTTTTTGAAATCCGATAGTAGATTATCGGCTTATTCGTCTTTTAGTTTAACGCTAAATGAGCTTTTTTTGGGTAATTTTTTCATTTGTTTCAAGGTGCCACAGTGTTAAATGTTCACCCCAACAGCATCCTGTATCTAAAGCATGTAAATGTGCTGCAGATGTTTGCCCCATTAATGCCGCCCAGTGACCGAAAACGATCTGGTAAGGTGCTTTTAGCTTAGACTCAAAATCAAACCATGGCCTTAATATTTTATCTTTCACTTGGTTTGGAGGCAGTTTACATTCAAAGTCTAAACTGGCATCGGAATGTAAAAACCGCATCCGTGTTAGAGCATTGATACAATATATCGTGCGCTCAATTCCATTTAGGTTATTGTTCCAAAAATTGGGTTTATTCTGATACATTTGGTCAATAATGCTCGTCAAATAATCAGCCTGTTTAAGCTGTTCACTAACCATTAAACTTTCAGATATAAGTGTTCCCAAATTCCACTGTGGAGGTACACCTGCATGACTCATTATAAGATTATGTTCAGGTATGTATCGTGCTAATGGTTGTTGCCTTAGCCAATTTATCAGCTTAGGACAGTCGGGCGCTTCAAGCAATGCTTGTAAGCGATCATTTGGGTTTGCGCGCTTTATTTTGCCATGAATAGCCATTAAATGAAGATCATGATTACCTAGCACTACCTTGCCGCTGTCTTGAAGTGATTCAAATAGTCTTAAGGTTTCTAGCGAGCACGGCCCGCGGGCAACTAAATCACCAACAGCCCAGAGTATGTCTTTTGAAGGATTAAAACTGACTTTCTGTAATAGTCTTTGTAGCTCTTGAAAGCATCCTTGAATATCACCGACAAAATAATTGGCCATAATTTTATTGCAGCAACCCTGGCACAGCTAACCTGAAGGTGGGAATGACAGCTGAAAATAGTCTGCCATCATTGTAGACCATGCCATATGAGCCTTCCATAAAACCGATAGGGGTTTCTAATACTGTTCCACTTGAATACTGGTAAGCGGTATTAGGTGCAATAGTAGGGGTTTCTCCTACGACGCCAGGGCCTTTTACTTCACTTTTATCGCCATTAGCATTAGTGATGATCCAGTGACGATCTTTTAACGTTACAGCTTGATCGCCCACATTGATTATAGTGATAGTGTAGGAGAATAAATATTTCTCATCTGCTATATCTGATTGATGCTCAAGATATTCAGTGTCGACTTTAATTTTTATCGGAGATTCAGCTTGACTCATAGGTGATATATTTCGTCCTTAAGCAAAAGGGCATATTCATTGAACATGCCCCTTAAGATGAAGTAATTAATTTGTTGTTTTTTTATCTATATATAAATTAGCCATCGCAACATATTGTTGCACACTGATTTGCTCTGGTCGCAGGGTTGAATCTATATTGAGTAGGGCAAAGTCTTCATCATTGAGCATGCCTTTCAAGTTGTTGCGCAAGGTTTTACGGCGCATATGAAATGCTGTTGTGCATAAATGACGCATTACAGTTACGTCTTTGCATGGCCAAGGTTTTTGCTCATAAGGCAATAAACGTACCACGGCAGAGTCTACTTTTGGCGCAGGAGTAAAGCAGTGCGGAGGAACTTCTAATACAGGTACGACTTGACAAAAATATTGCGCCATAACGGTGAGACGTCCATAAGCTTTGCAACCTGGGCTGGCCGATAAACGCAATACCACTTCTTTTTGGAGCATAAAGTGCATGGTTTCAATATATTCTGCAAACTCAAATAAATGAAACATTAAAGGCGTTGAAATGTTGTAAGGTAGATTACCAAACACTTTCATTTTTTTGCCTTCTTGTCTAAGCAGGTTAAAATCAAACTGTAATGCATCACCCTGGTGAATAGTCAGTTTATCTTTTAATATAGGATGTGTTTTTAATCGCTCAACTAAATCGCGATCGAGTTCAACGACTGTGAGGTTATCTATGGTGTCTGCAACTGGCTCTGTTAGTGCACCTAAGCCTGGTCCTATTTCAACCATAACGTGGTCATTATCAGGGGAAATAGCACCAACAATGCTACTTATCACACCTTCATCAGTTAAGAAATTTTGTCCGAATCTTTTTCTGGCTGTATGGCCTAAATGTACTTTATTACTCATTAGATTAATTACTTACTCTTATCAATCATTTCAATGGCTTTATTTAATGCGCAAAATAAACTGCCACTATCTGCTTGCCCTGTGCCGGCAAGATCTAACGCTGTGCCGTGATCTACAGACGTTCTAATATACGGTAGACCTAAGGTGATATTAACTGATTTACCAAAACCTATAGATTTGAGCACGGGTAAACCTTGATCATGGTACATAGCCAATACAACATCAGCTTGTTCAAGATATTTAGGCTGGAATAATGTGTCTGCTGGAAGTGGACCGACGATGTCCATACCTTGCTGACGTAGCTCATTTAAGGCTGGTATTATGGTATCAATTTCTTCACGACCTAAATGACCATCTTCACCAGCGTGCGGGTTTAAGCCACACACAAATATTTTAGGTGAACCTAAGCCAAATTTACTGACAAGCTCACGATGTAAAATACCGATAATGTGGTGCAACCTGTCACGCGTAATGGCTTTTGCCACATAAGCGAGTGGAATATGGGTTGTCATTAATGCAACCTGCAATCCGGGTGTTGCTAACATCATGACTACATCTGGGCAATTTGCCTGTAGGGCGAAGTATTCTGTGTGACCACTGAATGAAATACCCGCCTGATTAATGATGCCTTTATGGACTGGCCCTGTGACAACAGCGTCAAATTCTTTTGACATGTTCTTTTCACCGGCACATTTAAGCGTGTCAACAACGTAGCCACTGTTAGCTTCATTCAACACGCCACATTCAACAGGTTCTGCCAACTTAAATGGCAGAATAGTTAATGTGCCCGCTTGCTGCGCTTTAGCCGGTAATGTTGAGTCATACGGTTTTAGCTGTAACGGTAAATTAAGTAATTTGGCTCTATCTAATAATAATTGTGGATCAGCACAAACAACTAACTCAGCAGGCCAATCCTGCTGAGCTAGTTTAATGACGATGTCAGGGCCGATACTCGCCGGTTCACCCGGCGTTATCGCGATACGTTTGATCATTGTGAGTTATTAGCCTCGTATATTTTCAGGCTCGAATACTTCGATGTATGCGTCACTGCGCATTTCATCTAACCAGTTTTGTAATTCTTCGTTAAATTTACGACGGAAAATTAATTGGTGTGCTCGATTACTATTAAACTTATCTGTTGCATCTGTTTTTCGACGATCCTCTAGCTGGACAATGTGCCAGCCGTGAGTGGTGCGAAAAGGTTCACTAATTTCACCCGGCTTTAAGTTTTGGAGCGTTTGTGAGAATTCAGGAACATATAAACTTGGTTCAGCCCAGCCTAATTCACCACCTTTAGCTCCTGAACCAGGATCTTCAGAATATTGGCGAGCTAACTTATCAAAATCTGCATCGCCACTGCGTATGTCTTTTAAGAAGTTTGCTAACATAGCTTGAGCACGATCTTCAGATAAAATAGGTGACGGTTTCAATAAAATATGACGTGACTTAACTTCATCGATTTCTTGAGTTTGTAAACCACGAGTATCCATGACCTTAATGATATGAAAACCTGAACCTGATTTTATCGGCCCTAAAATATCGCCTTTTTTAGCGTCAACAACAACTTCTGCAAACAAAGTTGGCATCTCATTGATGTTCATGAACTCCCATATACCGCCTTCAAGTGCTTTGGGGCCAGATGAAGAGGCTATCGCTGTACTGCGGAAATCATCACCTTCATTAAGGCGCTTTAATACAATATCTGCTCTACGACTTGATAGTTCCAGTTGCTCACTGGTTGGGTCGTTTGGGATCTCAATTAAGATATGACCCACTTGAAATTCAACATCTTTCAAACCCTGTTCTTCAATCAGTTTAACTAGACTGTTTATTTCTTGAGGGGATACTTGGATACGACGCTGTACTTGAATACGTTGAATTTCACCTAAAGTGATCTCTTCGCGAAGTTGTTCACGGTATTGGCTGAAGCTCATACCTTCTGATTCTAGTTGCTGCTGCATCTGGTTTACGGTAATTTTTTGTTCTTTAGCGATATTTTCAATAGTTTGATCCAATTGAAGATCACCAATAGATAAACCAATCCGTTCAGCTGTTTGCAGTTGTAAACGCGTTGAAATTAAGCGATCAATAATTTGAGTGCGTAAAGCTTCATCAGAAGGCAGCGTTTGATTAGATGCTTTTGCGTTTGCAGAAACAGTCGTAATCATGTTGCTAATTTCGCTTTCTAAAATAATACCGTCATTTAATTGAACGGCTACGCTGTCTAACGTTTGCGGAGCTGATAAAGCTGGTTGGCTTATTGTCAGTGCAAATAACGCAAAAAAAAGTTTCTTACTGTGTTTCATCCAATAAATCCTTGGCACTTTTATTCTGGTATTTTGGGGGGGACCCAAATCTATTGTTATCATTTTTGTCAGTTAATCTTAATTAACTTAACATAGGACTACGGTTTTTAATCTTGGTTCAGCAATTTATCATAAGCTATCATAAAAGCGGCTTAATTCCTTAAGTAAAGTGGCTTACGGTAGTTAAATAAACCTTCATTTAGCATATCTTCAACTCCAAGTGGGCCTGATCCGCCTAAGCCTTTAATGACAAAATTGAGGTAAATACCTTTATCAAATTCTTCACGCCCGTCGATACTTTGTGATAAATCGTCATCATAGTTTGTTTTGATGCGGTAATGGTAACTTAATCGTATAGCCCAGCAACATGACTCATATTGGACTCCAGAGTAGGTTTCAACACTGCGAGATTCATTTAAGTCATAATACCAATTACCAACAAAGTATAGGTCATCGCTAATCGGCCAAGATGTTCTGAGGCCAGCTTGAGAAATACTGACTCGGTCATTGGTGTTGGTATTGAGAAGATCTGGTACGTAACGGTAGCTAAATTGCAGTAATTTGTCGTTACTAGGGCGAAAATCTAAAGTGACTTCATTTTTTTTATTTTTGCCATTTTCGGTATCATGTTGAACAGAACCGCTAATAAACCAATCTTTATATAACTGTGCATCGAGCTCTGCGGCCAAAATTGACGTTGACTCAGTTTCCTGTAAACGCTGGTTCTCACTTAATACTTTCGATTCGTCAAAATAGAGCGTTTGCCCCAAACTAAATTTAAACTTTTCGAAATTTAGCTCATCAAACAATCGAGTAGTGAAACCTAAAGTCAGTTGATTTGCATCAGCAATGCGGTCTAAGCCTGAATAACGTCTATCCCGGAATAAACCAAAATAATCTTCCTGAAGTTGAGCCGTGTCGTAAATGCCAATGTTTGTTTGGTCTTCATAACCCACATACAGGTATTGAAACTGTGGCTCTAATGTTTGTTTTGATAGACTATCAAACATCGTTGTTGGACGCTCAAAATTTATTTGGCCCAACACTCGAACTTGAGGAATTGTACGGCTTACTGATTCGTCATAGTCAGTATCGAGATCGATAAGTTGCTGCCAATATTGGGTCTGCATAAGCTTAACTTCACTGGTTAAACTTCCCGCAGGCCCCTGAATGGGTAAGGTTAAACTGGGCACCATATGTAAGCGTGTCGCCGTTGAGTATTCATCTTGTTGATGACGAAAATTAGTCAGTTCTGAGTTGAATTTAAAGTCAATACTATTGAAAAAATCGGTTTGACGATAATTGAAATTTAATTGTGGCATAACTTGGTAGGGTAACTCGTCCTCGCCCAGTACTTTGATGTCTTGTACTCGCATGTTGAAGTCCCAATTTTGCTCAAAATAGCTGGCTTCACCAATACGCGACAATTGATTATCTGTTGAGCGGTTAACATCGGAATTTAAGTCATTGAAATAGTTGTTATCAGATACATCGGTATAGTTTGCTCTGACACGCCAATTGTCATTAAGAGCGCCTTGATGACTCCAATGATATAAATAGCGATCAGGGTTGTTAAATAGTTTGCGATCACTGCCTAAATATTCAACATTCATCTGGCCATTTTGTTGTTCGCCAGCAAGATAACGGAACTCTGTTTTAGTAAATATACCGCGTGAAGACATGATATCTGGCGTAAAGGATAAGTCATACTCTGGTGCAATATTCCAATAATATGGCACGCTAAATTGCAGGCCATTAGTAGTACTTGTACTGAATGCTGGAAATAAAAATCCTGATTTTCGTTTATCTGATACCGGAATCGTCATGTAAGGGATATATAAAACAGGCACGTCAGCAATACGCAGTTTGGCATTCCATATTTCACCCCATTCTTCTTCACTGTCAATTTTAATCATGTCAGCTTCAAGTAACCAAGATTCATCACCGGGTGGGCAAGTGGTAAAGTTAGTGCCAGATAAAATTAAGTTATTGTCAGAGGTTATCTGTAACCGTTTAGCGTCCCCATGAATTTGTTGACCATTAAGCCAGTATTCAGCACCTTCTAAATTGGCGCTGCTGCTGCTCATTTGTGCTTGCAGTGAATCAGCAGTAATGGTGAATTGCTCATCTTTAAAAATGAGATTGCCATTAGCATTTAGTTGTTGTTTGCGCTGATCTAAAATAGCTTCGTCAGCTGCGATATGCCTTGTGCCCTGACTAAAACTAACATCTCCGCGAAAGTGGGCTTTGTTTTCAAAAGAGGCCGACGAATCGTCTGAAATAATCACAATGTCAGTATCTTTTATGCCAGATAGCTTTTCACGATCGCTAAATGAGCGAGAGACTGGAGGCTCGACTATACAAAGTTGAGGGAGTTCCTCTTCTACATTGGGTGCCTGAGCAAACACGTATTGAGGTAATAGGCATAAGGCCAGAAGATATCGGATCTGCATTATAGTCAAATAATTATGAATTCTTGTTCTGGAAAGTTTGGATTAATAAAGAAGTTAGCAGCTAACAAAAACAATCCATTCTTTAGCTGTTTCCAAATGTTATGCTGGCTATAATAAAGCAATTTTTGTCGAAGAGCCATTGAGATGAGTCAAACAGATTTAAGATTTTCCTTATTATCCTCTTGGTTAAATCAGTATTTTGGTCAAGAAGTAAACGTTTCGCTAATTTGTGGTGATGCTAGCTTTAGACGTTACTTTAAACTGACGGTCAAAAACAACCATTATATTGTCTCCGATTCGCCTGTGACTTTAGTGCCTATTGTGCCATTTATTGCGATAGCAAAGGCATATCATCAAGCCGGAGTATTAGTTCCTGAAGTTGTACATTACTGTCTAGAACAAGGTTTTGTTTTGCAAACAAATGTCGGTGATGAGCAGTTACTATCCATTTTGAAAAACGATAATGTTGCTGGTTACTATCAACGGGCGCTGGATTTACTCGTGCCTATTACAGGTGTTACTCAATACCATAATGCAGAAGGTAAAAGCCAATCATTTCCTTTTTACGATAGTGCCTTTGTTGAAAAAGAATTAACTATTTTCACCGAATGGTTGATTGGTGCTCATCTTCAGTATGATTTGTCACAAGTAGAATCTACCATGTTGAATGACTGTTTTCAGCAGTTGATAGTTAATGTAGAGGCTCAGCCTAAAATGGGTATGCATCGTGATTTTCACAGCCGTAATTTGCTTATGAATCATGGCATACCCGGTCTAGAGCGCCTTGCTGTGATTGATTTTCAAGATGCTGTAATAGGTCCGATAACCTATGATGCCGTATCACTGCTTCGTGATTGTTATGTCAGATGGCCAGAGAATATAGTGAATTCATTGATGCGTTATCATTATCAATTGCTAATGAAACATGAATTAATTGATCACAATGCCGATTTTTCTGTTTATCAACAATGGTTCGATTTGATGGGGCTACAGCGTCATATTAAAGCTGCGGGTATTTTTGCGCGATTAAAATTAAGAGATGGAAAAGCAGGTTATATGGCAGATATTCCTTTAACCTTACAATATATTGTCGATATTGCGGGGCGTTATCCTTCGCTGAAGTCCTTAAGCCAATGGGTTGAAGAGGTGGTGTTACCAAAGGTGCTCGCAAAGAATGCCACTTTAGGAGGAGGTCTCTAAATGAAGGCGATGATATTAGCGGCAGGGCGAGGTGAAAGATTAAGACCACTAACAGATTTAATGCCTAAACCTTTGGTTAAAGTTAATGGTAAACCTTTAATAGAATATCACTTAGAGAAGCTTGCTGAGTTGGGTATAACTGACGTCATAATTAATCATGCCTGGCTTGGACATATGCTTGTTGAATCATTAGGTAATGGTGAACGTTGGGGGTTATCGATTCATTATAGCGCTGAAGCCGAGGCGTTAGAAACCGCAGGCGGGATAAAAAATGCTTTACCTTTGTTAGGTTCAGAACCTTTTTTATTACTGAATGGCGATATTTTTATAGATGCATTACCAGATATAGAAGCCGCATTATCTGTGGTTAATCAACGAAAAGCAGATGCTTATATTTGGTTGGTTGATAATCCATCACATCACTCTCAAGGGGATTTTTGCCTTATTTCTTCGTTAAGTTCTGTGGGTAAGAGCGATCTTGAGCATGCGCTAGTGGTTCTTGATGGTTCTACGCGATTCACTTATAGCGGAATGGGCGTGTATCATCCTAAAATGTTTACTGAGCTAGCAAACGGATCACAACCACTCGGTCCGTTACTTAGGCAATCTATTGCACAAGCACAAATTTATGGTCACTGTTTGACACAATATTGGTGTGATGTTGGCACTATTGCTAGATTAGATGCGTTAAATACACGAGTAATGTCATTATCTTAAGTTTGGATAACAAATTTTTATAAAATATAACGGAACAGTCAATGCGAATTTGGGGCAAGGTTTTTGGGTTTATCATTGGGTTTATGTTTGGCAGAATTGCTGGCGGCATAATGGGCCTTTTTTTAGGACACCTTTACGACAAGCGTAAACGTTTATCTGGCCTCATCCAACAAGCGGGTGAGCGACAAGCGACTTTTTTTAATGCGACCTTTGCTGTTATGGGGCATGTTGCCAAAGCATCTGGCCATGTAACCGAAGCTGATATTCGCGTAGCAACATTATTAATGGATAAAATGCAGCTTACTGGCCAGCCGCGTGCTGATGCTCAGGCTGCATTTCGTTCGGGTCGCCAAGCCAATTTTGATTTATTTCAAACCTTAGCCGATTTTAAACGAGTTACACAAAGCCGGCATGAACTGCTACAAATGTTTTTAGAAATTCAAATTCAAACGGCTCTGTCAGATGGCGAACTACAAGCTAAAGAACAGCAAGTGCTTGCTGTAATAGCGGAACAGTTAGGATTATCTGCAGTGCTAAAAGATTTGCTCGCTCGCTGGCAAGCAGAATTTCAACATCATCAATCAGGCCAAGGCAGTAAAATGCCACTTAACGATGCTTATCTGGTACTGGGTATTGCCGAGTCTGAAACGGATCAGCAAATTAAACGCGCTTATCGGAAACTAATGAATGAGCATCATCCTGATAAGTTGGTTGCCAAAGGGCTGCCGGAAGAGATGATGATGATAGCTAAAGCTAAAGCTCAAGATATTCAAGCCGCTTATGAAACGATAAAAACTTCTAGAGGTATGCGTTAATTGATTAATTAAGCGGTTATATTAATGGATAAAATGTAAACAGGAGTTGGGCAAAATATGAAGCTAGTAAGATTAGCACTTATGGCTGTTTGTGCATTGATTAACCCAAATAGTTATGCTGAGATATTTGTAGCCCCTTTTGGTGGTTATAGTTTTGGTAGTAATGGGCTAGAAGTCTCAGTTAATGATGCCCAGACTAATCTATCAGAGTTAAACATCACTGAAAGTGGCAACATAGGTATTATGTTAGGTGTAACGACCAATGATCCTGGCAATATGTACTTTCTATATAGCCGACAAGATACAGATTTACGTCAAGGCTCGCTGTCATCAGATAAGTTAACCGAACTAGAGGTTAATTATTTCCATCTTGGCGGAACATTATATTTTCCAAATGGAAATTTGAAACCTTATATTACAGCCAGTGCAGGTTTAACCCAACTGCGTCCAAGCAAAGAGTATTCAAGTGAAACTCATTTCTCTATGGGCATTGGTGGCGGTGTTGCCTATGAGGTTACTCAAAATGTTAGTCTGTTTGCTGATGTGCGCGGATATGCCACTTTTTTGAATTCAGATGGTGGATTATTTTGTAATCAAGCTGGCTGTATATGGCAAATACAGGGTGATTTAATGTGGCAAAGCCAAGTTAACCTTGGTCTTGAGATTGCTTTTTAATGTAAGGACTAAAGGCTAATAGATAATGAAAATAGTTGTGCTAGATGGATTTACATTAAACCCAGGTGATTTAAGTTGGCATGAATTGGCGCAACTAGCACCCTGCAAAGTGTATGAGCATAGCTTAATTGATGATGTGGTTATTCGTTGTCAGGGTGCAGAAATCATTTTAACTAACAAAACCCCAATAACAGCGGATATTTTAAAACAGCTTCCTGATATTAAATATATTGGTGTACTAGCCACTGGTACCAATGTGGTTGACCTTATCTACGCCAAGCAAAGGGGCATAATAGTCACCAATGTACCAGCGTATGGCCCTGACGCGGTAGCGCAAATGGTGTTTGCCCATATTTTGCATCATACACAACAAGTCGCCTTGCATGATAACGCGGTAAAGCAAGGCCTGTGGGCTGGACAGCGTGATTTCTGTTTCACTTTATCTCCATTAATGTCGCTAAAAGGCAAAGTGCTCGGGTTAATTGGTTTTGGTGACATTGCTCAGCATGTGGCACAAATTGCGTTAGCTTTTGGGATGCAGGTTTTGATTCATACTCCTAAAATTAAAGAAGGACTTTCCCAAGGTATAGAGTGGTGCGAGTTAAACGATCTATTACCTAAAGTTCAATTTTTATCACTTCATTGCCCCCTGACTAATGCAACACACCAAATGATCAATACATTGTCTTTAGCGAAATTACCTAGCAAGGCATTAATAATAAATACTGCCAGAGGTGATTTAGTCAATGAACAAGATTTAGCAGACTGGCTTAACCAAGATAAAGGCTTTGCGGCGGTAGATGTATTGTCGAGCGAGCCTCCCAAAATTGATAATCCATTAATCACTGCTAAAAATATTACAATAACTCCTCACATTGCTTGGGCAACGAAAGAAGCTAGGCAAAACTTGATGGATATAGCGGTGAATAATTGCCGACAATTCATACTAGGCAAACCAACTAATGTGGTCTAGTCGCATATTTATGTCCCTTTAATTGCATGGCCAGAGTTGCTCTGACTTGATAAGAGGGGTTATAAGATGAGTATGAAGTATGACCTCGCATGAGCGGCATAAAAAAACGCCATATTAATATTTAATATGGCGAAGGTAGATGTCAGTTACATCGCTTAATTTAGCTAATCACTAAAATATCACTTTAATTTCTGCAGCGGCCTTTTTTGCCTTTTCGATGGCATTTTCAATACTGGTATCTTTGGCCAAGGCGACACCTAGACGACGACGTCCATCAATATCGGGTTTGCCAAATAACCTAAGTTGAGTATCGGGTAAGGCTAAAGCCTTTCCCATACCTTGATATCGAATGTTGTCCGATTTCCCTTCCCCTAGAATGACCGCAGAAGCAGCGGGACCAAACTGCTCAATTTTACCGATAGGTAAGCCTAAAATAGCCCTCACATGTAATGCGAATTCCGATAAGTCTTGGCTGATTAAGGTGACTAGGCCAGTATCATGTGGGCGAGGGGAAACCTCAGAGAAGTAAACTTCGTCGCCTTTAATGAATAATTCAACCCCAAAGAGTCCATATCCGCCCAGCGCTTTAACCGTTTTCATTGCGACAATTTGCGCTTGTTCTAACACATTGTCCGGCATAGCTTGAGGCTGCCATGATTCACGATAATCGCCGTCTTCTTGTCTATGTCCAATAGGTGCGCAAAAATGAATGCCATCAATTGCGCTAATGGTGAGTAAGGTAATTTCGTAATCAAAGGGAATAAAGCCTTCGATGATCACTCGTCCTTGACCTGCACGCCCACCTTGCTGAGCATAATCCCAAGCCGCCTGAATATCGTCAGTAGACTTAATGACACTTTGGCCTTTACCTGATGAGCTCATCACAGGTTTGATCACACACGGGAAGCCAATTTGTGCTATTGCCTGGTTCAGTTCAATTAACGTGTCGCAAAAGAAATATGCTGAAGTCGGTAAGCCTAATGTTTCGGCTGCTAATCGACGAATGCCCTCTCTGTCCATGGTTAACTTTGCCGCTTGCGCGCAAGGCACTACGTTTAATCCCTTGGCTTCTAAAGCCAATAACATATCTGTTGCAATCGCTTCAATTTCAGGGATAACAATATCTGGTTTTTCTAATTCAATGACAGCAGATAAAGCAGCCCCATCTAGCATGTTAATCACATGGCTACGATGGGCTATTTGCATCGCTGGAGCGTTAGGGTATCTATCGACACCTATCACTTCAATACCAAATCGCTGCAATTCAATAGCGACTTCTTTACCCAACTCACCGCAACCAAGCAACATGGCCTTTACGGCATCAGTACAACCTGGCGTGCCTAATATCTCTAATGACGAAGTACTCATATTCACCCTTGTTCAGTGTTTTGTTATTAGAACAGTTTACCTACTTTGGAGGTCGCTTTGCTATTGTTTTACTGTAAATATTAAGCTAATACGTTAGATTTACTTATTTAGCTTTATCTTAACATTAAACAAACATTGTAAATTGTAAGTGGGTATGTAAGATTTATTGTTATTAGATTTTACATGGCCTGGAGGCTAAATGTTTTTAGATTACTTTGCATTAGGGATATTATTTTTTGTCGTTATTTTTATTTTTTACGGCATTATTGCTATCCATGATATTCCCTATGAGATTGCTAAAAAACGTAATCATCCGCAACAGGATGCCTTACATATTGCAGGTTGGGTTAGCTTGTTTACTTTGCATGCTATTTGGCCTTTTCTGTGGATTTGGGCCACGTTATATCGTG
This sequence comes from Shewanella sp. HL-SH2, assembly GCF_051164935.1. Taxonomy (NCBI): domain Bacteria; kingdom Pseudomonadati; phylum Pseudomonadota; class Gammaproteobacteria; order Alteromonadales; family Shewanellaceae; genus Shewanella; species Shewanella sp. HL-SH2. Next base: position 3,822,329 of record NZ_CP195035.1, on the reverse strand, counting down.
AGGATAGAGGCTGGGGATTTTCAGATAGCCGCCAAAGAGAGTTAATTCTTGAAGGTGAGGTAAAAGAACTTATTCAGCAAGTGACTCAATTAACGCTTAGGTTAGACCAAGTTGAGAGTAGTAAAGTGGCTAAAGCCATTGCCTCTAAAGGTGATTTAGCTGCGGTAAAAGTAACTGAAGAGCTTCAAACCGAGTCAGTTGATAAGGAGATAAAATAATGGATTTACTGCTTATTCTGACCTATGGCGCCATTTGTATCGCAATTTTTAAAGTCTTCAAAATTCCATTAAATAAGTGGACTGTGCCGACAGCCTTACTTGGCGGCATAGTGTTAATAGGTTCATTGTTGTTATTAATGAACTATAACCATCCCTATACCAAGTTTACTAGAGAGTACTTCGTTTCTATTCCTATTACCCCTGCGGTGAAGGGGATTGTGACTGAGGTGAATGTTCAGCCCAACATGCCTGTCAAAGAGGGCGATGTTTTATTCAAAATAGATCCCACACCTTATGCTGCAATGGTAAAGCAAAAGCAAGCAGCACTTAAAGAAGCTGAACAACAGGTGCCTCAACTACAAGCTGCCTTTGAGTCCGCACATGCTAAATTAGAACAAGCTCAGGCAGATTCAACCCGGACGGAATCAGCATATAGACGTTATGAAGAAGGACGTAAAAAAGGCGGTCAAAACTCACCTTTTACTGAACTTGAATTAGATAATCGTCGTCAACTTTACTTAGCATCATTAGCGCAGCGCGATGCTGCAAAAGCGGATGAACTTCGCAGCCGCCTAGCATTTGAGTCAAATATTGACGGGGTTAATACTAAGGTTGCGGGATTACAAGCTGAGTTAGCTAAAGCGCAATTTGAATTAGAGCAAACCATTGTGCGCGCACCTGCTGATGGTGTGGTAACCCAATTAGCATTGCGCAAAGGGGTAATGGCCGTTCCCATTCCACTTCGTCCTGCATTAACTTTTATTCCAGATGAAGAACGATATTTTGCCGGTGCTTTTTGGCAAAACTCGTTAATGCGTTTAAAGGAAGGCGATGAAGCTGAAGTGATTATCGATGCAGTGCCTGGTGTGGTGTTTAAAGGCAAAGTGGCTAAAATTTTACCCGCGATGGCCGAAGGTGAAGTCCAGTTTAGTGGTAGCTTACAATCATCAAGTAGACTGTTTCAACGTGGTCGCGTAGTAGTATTAATTGATCTTGATAAGAATACCACCCTTGATAGCTTGCCTGCAGGCGTTGCTGGACAGGCAGCTATTTACACTGAACACTTCAGTCATGTTGCTGTTATGCGTAAAGTACTACTGAGAATGCAGGGCTGGTTGAATTATCTATTTGGCGATCATTAACTTTTAGCTGATCTCAATCAACTTGGTTTAACTAAAAGTGAAGTGATTATTTTGCCGGTTTGGGCGGAAACTGTTGAAGAATATGATAAACAGTTTCAGCCGTTTTCTGGGCTTTAAGCTCGCCACCTTGTTCAAAATCATATTTATCAGTACCGCGCCAAATCAATCGGTTTTCTTTTGGGTCAATGACATCAATCTGAATAGTTTGCATTTTTGCACTATCACTGCCGATCGGAACCCCAATACTGGTACCAATACTTGCTCCACCGCTACTTCCCCAGCTACCTGTCCCCAAACCAATTGAAAGACCTGAACTTTTAGGCTTGGTCTCAGTTTGAAAGGCAAAACTAACCAAGAAATCAGCATTATTATCAGTTTGGATAAAACCTTGGCTGACCAATGCTTGCACAATGTCCCGGTTAACTCTTTGTACAGTGAGCGGATCGTCGGTATTGGCAACATCTACAAGGTTAAAGCTTTGTAACTGACTAAAATCATAATTAATATCATAGTCATTTTTTGGCGTACTTTGGCAACCTAAAGCAGCCAAACCTACTATCAACAATATGGCTTTAGAGAAAAAGTGCAACAAGGTTTTATAATGCATGATTGGCGTTAACATAAGAGGTGTCTCCAAAAAATGTACATTTTTACTGCAATTGGTATAACCTTAACTATATCGTTAATTGGTTAACTTCGCTCTCACTATGGAACAATTAAGTTTTTTCGCTATTCCTAGCCCCTGTGTTGGTATCTGTCAGTCAGATACTAAAGGGTATTGTTCAGGCTGTTTTCGCAGTCGTGACGAGCGCTTTAATTGGCTGCATTTCTCTGAACTTCAAAAGCAAGATATCGTGCGCTTGTGTGCTGCGCGGCGAAAAAGACGTCAATATGCTGTATTCAAAGCGCAAAAACTACAGCAACAACAGCAACAAGCGAGCAGTAATAATCAGTTTGATTTTAACCAAGCTGATGATACGGATTTATTGAGTGATTTCAGTCAGTTTGAGCTAGATTAGCTTTTTGCCATTATTATAGGCCAGCTTAGAGTGAATTCAGTTTTTGCCTGGTTACTTGATATGGCTACATTTCCCTTATGGCGCATCATAATCCGTTTAACAATGGCGAGGCCCAAACCGTGGCCTTTATTGCCACTATGTTGGGATTGGCTACGATAAAAAGCATCAAAAATATAAGGATGATCTTCTACCGGAATACTAGGGCCGTCATTGTTAACTGATAAGTAGACTTTATGTTGATCCGTTCGTAAATTGATTTGAATACTTGATTTAGCATAGCGCTGTGCGTTGGTAACAAGATTTTGTATTGCCCGTTCGACCAAGGACCCTTCGCCTTTAATATAGATTTGCGTGCTGTTAGTAAGACTTAATTCAATATCATGATCACTTAAATCTTCAAGCCTGAGGATCAATTGTTTACAGATACTGACCAGTTCGCAGTTTTCTAAAATGGGCTCAATTTGCATCGTTTCTAGGCTGGCGTAAGTCAATAACTCCTGCAACAAGTCCTCCATCTCTTTTATATCAGTTTGCATGCCCTCCAAAAAATCAATACGTTGGTTAATATCGCTTTGAGGTAGACAATATTGCGGCAGTAGAGCAAGCGCGAACTTAAGCCTTGCTAAAGGTGTTCTAATTTCATGTGAGACAGCATTAGTAAGATGTTTTTGGTTATCTATTAAACTGCTGATGTGCTGTGCCATATCATTGAAGGTGAGAGCAAGAGGTGATACTTGAGAACTAGTACTGAGCTCAATGCGAGTATCCCAGTTGGCTTCACCAAATTTTTTAGTAGCCATACGCAGTATTTTTAAATCTCGCGAAAGGGGCCATACCCATATTAAAGCTACCAGTGCCAGTGAGGCATAAAAAACGATAGTAAATATTCCGCGTAATTGACTGCGGGGTTCAATGTCAAACGGTCCAGCCACAAGCACTTGTTCACCGACGGCAATAAATTGCAATTGTTGCTCATTTGATTCAGTGGTTAATATCTGATTATCTGCAAGTTGTATATCACCATTTAAGGCAACTTGATTACGTTGAAGCAGTTGTAATGAAAATGAGTGTTGATCACTTATCGCATCCAGAAGAGATTGCCTATCGATCTCTGGCTGCTGAGATAAGAGCAATGCTAAAACAACAAGCGGCGTATCGACATCATCATTTTCGTCAACATGGTTTTGCCAAAGGCTATCTAATGTCCAGCCTATGCCTAAAAAGCTTAAGCTGAGTAGTAAATATAGGCTGATGAATAAACGTTTCATTTTAGTGTTATCACCTAGCCATTCCATGCTTCTGGCGCGAATAAATAACCTTGTCCCCATACTGTTTTAATACGAAACGGCGTTTCAATACTATCCCCCAGTTTTTTGCGTAGACGAGATGTGCGAACATCAATTTTGCGATCTTTGCCATCAAAATCGATGTTGAGTAGATATTGATAAATATATTGACGACTTAATACCTGACCTGCCTGTGAGGCTAACAGCCATAACAGCTCAAATTCATGGTTGGTAAGGTCAACTTGTGTATCGCCTAGTCGAATCGTTTGCGTATGCGGATCGATACTGAGCTTGCCAAAATTAAGACAATGAGACTCTGGCTTATTAGGCAAAGCTTGGCGACGAAGTAAATTATTAATTCTAGCCACTAATAATGCTGGTTCAACCGGTTTCACGACGTAATCATCTGCGCCTAATTCTAAGCCTTTAATTTGATCTTCATTGGTGCCCAAGGCACTCATTAATAAAATAGGGCCGGAAAAATAATCGGCTAACTTTTCGCAAAGACTGAATCCATCAAGTCCTGGTAGCATAATATCAAGCAAAATAATGTCAGGCTTGTAGCTGATTAAACGTGTCAATACTGTGTCGCCGCGACGTTCTACTTCAACATGCATGTCATGGGTTTTTAAGTAATCAACAATCAGGTTGGCTAGTCGAATATCATCTTCAACTAATAAAACTCTGTGGGTAGATTGTGGTTGGGTCATTAAAATAAGCTCCAAGGATTTCGATAGCGTCTTCTGATTTGTCGAGATGATGCTTTATTGACCTTTAATTTTACGCCCGCAAGCGTGATGTTGTCGTGTTTGCTGACAAGTATAAATTGGATGTCTTTATCGGTTTTTATGGTTAAATTGACCGATTTTTCGTTTGGGTTGTCCGAACACCATCTCGGTATGCTTGGGTAGTCTGAAATAATGCATACGAGTTCTTCATTGACCAAATTCCATGTGAGTAAAAGGTCTATCTCACAGTAATCAAACTGATCATCAGTGAGGCAAAAATTTGGCATAGCATTTAGCTGCACTTGATGTTTAAGAGGCTCTGCCGTTGTTGAAAAAACACTCATAAACAAAACTGATATACCAATAAGCTGATATAAAATGCTGATAGGATGATATTTCAAAACTAAAACCTATAAGCTACGCCAACAAAATAACTTTGACTGTTATCTTGATTGACTAATGGACTATCAGTTATTTCATCAGACAAGGATGTGTAACGATATGCCATTAAAATATTCCATTGCCCATTAAGAATGTAGCGGGTGGTGAGCTCCATCCCTTTATTCCAGCCTGAATGAGCTTGGTATTGCTGGCTCCAATAGTTATTCTCGTTTTGTCTAACCCCATAATAATATTGAATAACTTTAGCACTTTTCCAGTCAGTTCTTAGGGCTAGGTCAAATACCCATTGCTTAACCGCTAAGCCGTAATTCCAACTAATATGTGCAGTGTCACCATTATGAACATTGAACATGTCATGGGCATAAGCTACTTTAAAGAAGCCAAAACGAGCATAGTAGAAGGCTTCAAGACCACCATAAAAGGTAAATTTTCGCCTTTCTAAACTATTAAACACTTTAGGTTCACTGGTTCTAGATAATGACGATAACCCCATCGGCATAATGTTTAAATTGTCTGCAGAGCTTCGGCTAAAAAAAGGTTACTCGGATCCCAATCATAAAAGAAAGCTCTGTCATCACTATAGCTGGTGATGAGGTTGAGCGAATACTTTTCAGCTTCTTGCAAACTATATCCAAAGTTGCCGTTATCAAAAAACCACTGCTCGCCGTAATAGGCTATCGATGGTAAGACATACAGTGGAATGTCATCATAATCTTGCAATGGATTGGTTTTCTGGCCAAAACCAATGGCGATAGATATGTCCCACTCACCTTCAGTGATACAGTCTCCTGAGACTAAACAAGGGTGATCTGTTTCTGCTGCTGCAGTAAAGTGCGCGCCGAGAATCAGCATAAAAATAACTATATGGATATATTTAAGCATAGGTGACGGCATAACCTTATATATGTTTAATATTAAGATGTTGATATTTAACGTTATTGAAACTAAGTCGTTAAATATGAAGCTCGTAATAAACAGTATGTTATCACTATCTCTCTATTGCATTAATAACTAACCCATGACTGATACAAAGTGTTACGAGTGAAAGGCGTTTAAAAAGGGCTGGGTTTAGCTTTTGATTGCTTTCCAGAACAATTGAAAACTAGCTTGTCTGTGTAAGTCATCACACCCAAGTTCAGGATGATCAGTAAAAAAACGGATTGCGGCTAAGTATTGTCCATGACAGTTTTCAAGTAGCAAAGGGAGTGGGTAGTGGCTAATTAGATTTTGTTGTTGACCTTGTTCAATTAACTCGACAACAAACCCTAATATGCTATTCATTGCTTGTTGCCGCGTAATGGGATCTATTTCTGCTGACAGTGAAAATTGCAAAAAAAACCTTTGTTTTATGGGGTGAGTAATCGCCCAATCAATGGCATTTTGCCACAGACTATTTGCATCTTGCTCTACATCATTTATGTATCGCGTATTAAGGGTTATTGCATCAGCAAATTCTTGTTTAATATCTAGAAAGAGTTGATTGATAATACTGTTTTTAGAAGGGAAGTGATGAAATAAGGTGCCGGTTGCCACGCCCGCAGCTTTGGCTATAGAAGCTGTTGAGGTGGCATGAAAACCTTGATTGACGAAAAGCGCTAACGCAGACGCTAAGATGGCTTGTTTCTTATCAGTTTGTTTGTTAGTTGCGCTTTTAGTCATCACAAGGATTATTCCTAACGTAAAAAGAACTTCATTAACATCTTTTGAATCACAGTACCGTAAGGCGGGTGAACTAAAATGCCCGAGTTAATTTTACCGCTATTTAATACTGTTTTTGCATGACTAAAGGTAAGGAAGCCCTCTTTACCGTGGTAATGGCCCATACCTGAAGGTCCAATGCCACCAAAGGGTGCGTCATCAGCAGCCACATGAAATACGGTATCGTTAATGCAAACGCCACCTGAGTGGGTATGATGTAAAATATTATTTTGAGTCTTACCGTCAAAACTCAATATATATAATGCAAGCGGGCGATCGCGTTGATTGACATAACCTATCGCTTCATCTACCGATTGATAGCCAATAATTGGTAAAATAGGACCAAAAATTTCATCTTGCATTACTAGCATATCGGCATTCACATTGGTCATCAATTGGGTTGCTAGTTTTCGCTTGCCAGATGTGACTCTGCCAGTAGAAGCTGATATGACAGTCGCTCCCTTTGCCTTGGCATCATCAATTACTTTCGTTAAGCGTTCAAATTGGCGATCATTAATAATATTGCCGTAATCTGGGTTGCTATCAAAGTCAGGGTACATTTTGTTAAATCTTGCTTGGTAGGCTTGTATAAATTCGGCAATTTTATCTTCAGGGCAAAGTACATAATCAGGTGCAACACAAATTTGGCCTGCATTTAAGCATTTACCAAAAATTAATCGCTCTACAGCGGTTTCAATAGGCATGTCAGGGGCAATAATAGCCGGTGATTTACCGCCAAGCTCTAATGTCACTGGGGTGAGATTTTCTGCTGCAGCTCGCATAACATGACGGCCAACAACCGTTGAGCCAGTAAACAGAATGTGGTCGAAAGGCAGCGCTGAGAATTGAGCTGCGACATCAGCTTCACCTTCCACTAATGCGACTTCATTTTGATCAAAAACCTGTGCTAATAAATCCCGCAATACTTGATTAATGTGTGGGGTGAACTCAGACATTTTTAACATGGCTCGATTACCCGCAGCGATAGCGGTGATCAGCGGACCAATTGATAACATCACTGGAAAGTTCCACGGCACAATAATGCCTACAACACCTAAAGGTTGATATTGCACAGTGACTTTAGAAGGCGAAAGTAATAAACCAGCATGGCGCTTACTAGGTTTCATCCAGGCTTTAAGATTTTTTAGGGTGTAATTAATGTTATTAATACAAGGCATAATATCGGAAATGACGGTATCGTTTTCTGAGCGGTGGCCATAGTCATTATTGAGTGCGGTGACTATTTCTTGCTGATTTTGCAATAGTGATTGCTTTAGTTGTTTCAGTTTAGTCACTCGCGACTCATAGCTTGGAGCAGGCATTGATAAATATTGGCTGCGTTGGGAATGAAGCAATTGCTGTAGTGGTGATAACGGTGAGTGTTCAACGGCCATATTCATAAGGTAACTCCTGCAAAAAGAATCGAAAATACGGTTAAATATAAACCGACTGATTAGTCGGTCTAATTCTAAGGGGGTTTTACTCGATATGCAATAACTGTTGAGTATTTGACCAAGATCACTTAGACGTTGCGATAAAAGACTACACTTTAAATAAGGCTACATTTTTTAAGGAGGTTATTATGCGAAGTAAAACGATTTTATGGCCGACAGATTTTTCTGAGACGGCGTCCCATGCACTGCAATATGCCATTGAAATGGCCAATATGTATAACGTCAGCATAAGAATTTTGCATGTGGTTGATCAACCTTTTGGTGATGAAAATTATATGATCTTAGCGGTAACTCCAGAAGAGTTAGCTAAAAGTATGGAGGAGGCTGCGGCACAAAAAATGCACTCTTTGCTCGCTAAGTTAACTATTACTACTCCCGTTGAAACCATTGTTCGTAGAGGTGATGCTGTCACCGAAATAGTCGCTGAAGCTAATTCAGGCGATATAGGTATGGTTGTGATAGCCAGCCATGGACGCACAGGTTTGGCCCATTTTTTACATGAAAATGTTGCTGAATCAGTCGCCAATCAAGCAAGTTGTCCGGTGCTGGTGGTCAAATAGTGCAATTGTAGAATTGATTTAGATGGTCTCAGTTACTTCCCCATTAAATCTATTCTCTATTATTAATGATTAACCGTCATTTGTACCAAGACCGACTATTTATTGGCAAAATTAGTGCTTATCGATAAAAAAATGACTTAGATAAAAAGATGACTTAGATAAAAAGATGACCCGGATAAAAAAATAACTGTGCCACAAGAGTGAGTGGCACTCGTTATTTTACTGAGTATTAAGTGATGCTTGGTAATTGCTAAATCCACTGCTTATATTGAGTTGAAACGGTATTGAGTGATCGGGCTATTAATGTGTTTGCCACTTCAATTGGTATATAAGGCAGTATAATAGCACCACTTGCTAAACCTAATTCTAAATAGGCAAGTTGTTGCGTTTTTTGTCTTGCTGTCTGCGTGACTTTCACGTGTTGTATTTTTTCAAATGGAATTCGTTTCCAGTCTCGTCCTAGTAACCCGCTGTGTTGCCAAACTGCATCTTGTTCTAGCACATATCCCCATCGCTTATAGCGAATATAAAGCAGTAGGCTCGCTAATATGGCTGCAACAAACGCGAACTCAACCAGTTTGATGTCTATATCCAAGGTGAAAAATAGGCCAAGTAAAATACTAAAGGGAATAAATGGCAGCCATATTCTTTTATACAACCAAGCAATATTTATCCCAGTGTAGTCGGTCGGTAATGTAATAACTGAAGGGCTTAATGAAGGTAACATACTGAATATCGATTCTATTTCAGCATTTTTAATAGAAGGGATAAGCATATGTTGCTTGGTTCTTTCCTCTACTTCATTACCTTTTACTTGCTTCAAAAACAGCGTCCATCGGTTAACAAAGCGCGCTAATAGCGGTTGTTGAAAATGGATAACCTGAATGCGCTTAATCGCTAATGCATCTTGTTGATGTGCAATAACCCCGCCGCTACGTTGCAATGTCTGTTGATGTTTATCGAGTGAATATGGATGATATTTGAGTACTGAGGCTAGAACTGAAATAGCCGAAAAAAGTAGATAACCCATGATAAATAAACTGCTAATCATGATTAATTGCAGCATGAAACTATCATGTGTGGCTTGGTTTACCCATTCTATCGATGTTTTAATTAAGGGAGATTGAGCGACTTTCTCCCACTCAATTTGTCCAGCTACAGGACCTGCAATAATGGCGAACCAAATAAAGTTATTTTGATAAAAACCAAATATGATCAGCTCCTTCAAGCTTCGTTTTATAATCGGTTGGTCCGAGGTCGTCGCTTTCATCGCTATTTTGCTAGTTTCATCATCCTTGCTTGTTACTGTTTCACTGACATCATTTAGCTGCAATAAGTGCTGCTTTAAAATCTGCGCATGTTGAGCGTCAAGGGCAGTTAGCTTGGCTTCATCTTTACTTGAACCAGCGGTTTCTATGACTAAAACGGCAAGTTTGAGTGGCTTGAAATAAAAAGGTTGTTCAAAACGAATATTTTGAATTCGATTAAGAGGGATTTCATCTTTTTTAGTGAAAAACAGCCCTCGTTTTACATCGAGTTGCTCTGTACTTATTCTGTAGCGAAATTTTCGCCATTGAATGAAGGCAAATGAGGTCAATAAAATAAGTAAGACTATAAATCCATCAATAACCCACATAATCGATACATCGTTGCTCCAACCAGCATAAAAAATTGGGATTAAAGCATAACCGTTACTTAGAATGTTTTTCAGCGAACCGAACACAAAGCTTAATATCGACCAAGGTGATAATGCTTTCCAATCAGTTAAACTCGGCGTTTGCTTGATGTTGGCTTGTTCATGTGCGCTTGATGGTTGATCATCAGTCATGTTGAGGATCCAAATCAGTATTTAACACTTGTTGTTCTATTTGTTGGTTCTGCGCCGCTTGATGCAATAAATGCTGGCGAAGGTGTTCAGCTACTTCCGCCGGCAATCCGGGCAAATTTATTTCGGCTTCACCTGATCCCGCACTGAAACATTTTAGGGTAATAAGTTGGTATTTTCGTTCAAGTGGCCCCTGAGATAGATTAACGTGTTGTAACCGTGTGTAGGGTAGTGAGGTTGTTGATACCCAAAATAAGCCTTGTCGCATAATAAATTCATCTTTAAATACGCCATAGCAAACCGTTAATGCTTTTAAATAAGTCAATCGAGTAGCAAAAGCCCCAATGGTTACAATAATAGGCAAAATAATAATTTTACTGATCAAATCCAAGGGTGAGGCCAGTATTATAAAAAGACAAGTTACTATGGCTATTGCGCTAAATAATACACCACTGGTGTAGAGTTGCAGCTTAGGATAATTGTCGTCGACCTTATTTAGGACTAAATCCTGTAAAGGCGTCAGCTGAGTGGGGGGCAATAAGTCACCGTGATCATAGCCTGTTAATGTAGGTGGCATCTGGCTATGTATATCAGTATTAGTCATCATATCTCATCAGTCATTAAAACTTGAAAGATACTATATCGACATTTTATGTCACATGATAGGGGAGTGATTGGTTGTAGTTTGTTTATTTGCAATCAGCTCTTACCAATGATTGTGAGCATTTTTAGATGATAATGATGTTCCATTTTAGGTGATAATTAGGTTTTATAAATGATGGAGCAGGGTGGCACACATGACGTTAGATTTATTTACTGATCACGATCCCAATATTAAGTTACCCCCAGTGGTGCACCAGCCAGATTTTCTGTCCGAGCGTCAGCAAAGGCTTTTATTACAAGAAGCGAGCGATTACCCTTTAACTAAAATAGAAATTGAGGTGTATGGAAAGAAGCACTTTATTCCGCGCACACAGGTTTGGTTTGGTGATGAAGGGTGTGATTGTCGATACTCTAAAACTTTGATTAATCCCTTACCTTGGCCTCCAGTATTGTCAAAATTACGGCAAACATTATTACAAAAGTGCCACTTAGACTTTAATGCCGTGTTGGTTAATCGGTATGCTAACGGCACAGAATGTATGGGCTGGCACAGTGATGATGAGCCTGAAATTGTTGCTAATAGTGCTATTGCATCCATTACACTTGGAACATGTCGCGACTTTGTTGTGCGTCATAAGGCATCTCAACAAAAAATGTCATACGCTTTGCAATCGGGCGATTTATTGATTATGCAACCTGGGATGCAGCAAACTTGGCAACACTGTTTGCCTAAGCGTTTAACGGTCAATACTCCACGGATTAATTTTACTTTTAGGCAGATAACACCTTATTTTTACCAGCTATGAATTACCCACAATGTGTTTTATAAAACAGCACATAAGGTTTAAAGGGTTATCAAGACGCGGCCTGTTTGGTGTCAAAAACATCAGCCGCTATTCTCGCGAATTAATAATTCTATCTTTGTTTCTTGCTGAGTTAACATTTTATCGCCACAGTGTTTGACGTTTACGTTTTAACCCAGTACTCTTCGATTTTTAAGAGCCCAAGAGTAGGTCGCTATGTCAGTTGCACAGACTATTACTGATAAACTGAATCAGTCGTTTACACCATCACATCTTGAAGTGATTAATGAAAGTAATCGCCATCATGTTCCACCTAATTCAGAAACCCATTTTAAAGTGGTCATCGTCAGTGATCTATTTGATGGGCAGCGTCCATTAGCGCGGCATCGCAGCGTGAATGCGATTCTAGCTGATGAATTAGCGAATGGCGTACATGCATTATCAATTAATACCTATACTGAAGCAGACTGGCAAAGTCTTGCTGAAGTTCCTCGAACCCCAAACTGCAAAGGGTAATAGAGCCATTTAAAACCTCACTGATTAGTGGGGTTTTTTATTGAATTAAACTTCAAGTTAGCATAACTATTCTTTTGCGATCTAAGCTTGATTACCTTTACCTTTACATTTACGCTATATTTATACGACTTGCTTGAGCTGATTGCGCCATTTGTCAATAAGATAAAAGGGACACTGATAATCAAGTGCCTATTTCTGTATCGAGAAACCATTGAGGTTATGTTTTAATCGGATGCCGAAACAGCAAACGGCTGAAAAACTATCACAATTAATCACTATAAGTCTTAGTTGAGTTTAATTCATGCTGGTAGAGAGTTGTGCATTGTTGATGGTATGATGATTCTGTTATCGTTAAACGTGTTGACCATTTTGAGTTGTTTCAAGTTAGCGCGCCCTTATCTTTGGAGAACACAATGCCGTTATTAGATAGTTTTACTGTAGATCACACTCGTATGAATGCTCCCGCTGTTCGAGTTGCCAAACATATGAGCACTCCAAAAGGGGATGCAATCACCGTATTTGATTTACGTTTTTGTGCTCCTAACAAAGACATTTTAAGTGAACGTGGTATTCATACTTTAGAGCATTTGTTTGCAGGATTTATGCGTGATCATCTTAATGGCGACAATGTTGAAATTATCGATATTTCACCGATGGGTTGTCGTACAGGGTTTTATATGAGCCTTATTGGTGAGCCAAACGAGCAACAAGTTGCAGATGCGTGGCTAGGCGCAATGGAAGACGTATTAAAAGTGACTGAGCAAAAAGATATTCCGGAATTAAACGAATATCAGTGCGGTACTTATGAGATGCATTCACTTGAACAAGCACAAGATATCGCCAAAAATATTATTGCTGCCGGTGTTAGCGTAAATAAGAATGATGATTTAGCATTAAGTGGTGAGATTTTAGGCACGCTTTAACGTCAGTTATTACACAAAAAAGCGGCTTAGGCCGTTTTTTTGTGTCTAAAATTAACTAATTTTTAACAGCTTGTGGTTGATGCTGTTTTTATGTGGATTAAACCGTTATTGTATATAGCATTAACAGTGCATTTTATAAGACAAGATAGAATACGGAGATTGATATGTCTGATCGCTCTTTTAGCGTTTCAATGGTGGCCTCAGCAGTATTATTAATGCTTGGCAGTTTTCCAAGTGTAGCAAGCACAGTAACGGAGTCTATTGAAGATAAAAACTCCCGTATTGATTTACAACAAGATGGAGTGTCAATATTTCATTATCGCCAATCGGCCAATGTATTGGCCAAAGCTGGTGTAACGGTCCTTCCCAATGTTGAACATGCGCAGAATGCGATTTCAATTCGTGGTGCAACCAATGGCGTTGCAATATTACAAGATAATATTTTTTATTCTGCGTCGCCTTATTCTGGCCAAAACCTTGTTTCTCAACCGAACTTATTTCTCCAATCGGCAGTCTCAACCAACAAGCACACCAATGTAAACTCAGGTGGGCAGGGCGCTTTTGGGCAACTTAATTATCTGACGGCCAAAATCAGTGAGCGTGAAACTGATGCGATTATTAATATTGAAGCCGATCAAGATGGATCGCCTGCAGGGGGCTTAATTGTTAGTGGCAAAACTAAGCAATATGGCATGTTATTGGGCGTTGATTACCAAAAAGATGAAACAGATGTAGGGCTTAACAGCAGTATAGATAATAAACATCAAGCAACAGATATCCTGTTTAAAATTAATGCTGATAGCCTAGTCGGTGCTAGAAATCCACAAAAAACAGAGTTCAGTTATCATTTTACTGATACTACACTTGATAATAGTGATATTGGATTAACCCTCGCAGATTTTACTACATCGGCTGATAATCGCTATGCAGCGACAGCGTTGGATTTTGATCAAGGTAAGCGTCAACGATATGCCCTAGCGCATCAAGTTAATTTATCAGGTCAGTCGATTATGTCGACAGACTTTTATTATCAAAGCTTTGCTCAACGTGGCCATAATACGTTAACAATCAATGACGAAATAATTAACCGTCAGTTGTTACAGGTATTATCGGATTTTGAAACCAATCCTACCTCCGAAGGCTTACCCACAAGTGCAGTGGTTGCCAATAACGATTTTGATGGTTTTGGTGTGCAGACGAAGGGTGTCAGCCTTTATGGCGCTCATGAAGTAACCTATCAAGCACGTTATCATAGTGATAAAGCTGAAATGAAAGTGGCTAAAATAGATTACTTATTAAGTGAAAATTTAGGCCTCAATGCACTGGATGTGCAATATGGTATTGGTGATTATACGGATGATGCAGATGCATTTACTACGTCGGTTAATACCAAGCTGAACTATGATGCCTGGTCAGTAAATTTCGGCTTAGGTTATGAAAGTGTGAGCGTGACGCGTGAGTTAGGTGATAATGCAGATTTATTAACCGCGGCTGACTTTTCTAATGATGGCTGGTTACCTTCTGTTGAACTTGCTTATAACAAGGATGCCTGGCTATTAGCATTAAGTGCTAAACAAGCCTGGACCGCTGCTGGTGCTGGTAATGCCGAGCAACTAGCACAAGAGGCATTACAATATCAACTGGCATTACATTATCAACAAGAAAATTTCAATGTCGGTTTATCGACTTATATGCATGACTTTGACAATCAGCATATGACCTGTAAATTGGGTGTTAATTGTGTTCCTTTGCAAGAAGCATTACAGGTTAATTTACAAGATGTCTCTGTTGCAGGTGTAGATTTAACGATTGACTACAAAATGGACTTTAACAGTTTCTCTATTCCAATGGCGTTAGATTATAGCTATACCCAAGCTGAATTTGGTCAGTCTAGCTGTGATGCCGTTGTTGGTTGTTATGCTGATGGCCAACAATTGCCTTGGGTGCCAGAGCAACAAGTTAGCGCCAGTATTGGTCTGGTTATGGGCAAGTTTAGTATTTTTGCCAATGGCTTGTATCAATCAGAAACTGGCAGCGTGTTTACCTTAGGGAATTATGGTATTGACTCGCAACTTAAAATTGATTTAGCAGCGCATTATCAAATGACTCAAGCGCACAATGTCTATGTCCGCATAGAGAATGTGTTAGATGAAGAGTTAATCGCTAAAAATTATCAGATGGGAATGTTATCTCAAAGTGAAATGACAACCTACATTGGTTATCAAGGTAAATTCTAATTCAGATTGTAAATTTTACACCTGTCAACTAGCCTGCTTATTATAGGTTAGTTGGCTAATTATCCGCTGGGCAGTGTTCTGGTTGATAAATAATCATTTCATCTTTAAAGATAGTGTAAAGCTCATGCTGAAATAGCATGGGCTTTATTTCTAATCCTTCCTATTTTAAAAATATTAATCAAAAATATTACTTTTAAAATTAATGCTATATTTTAGTTTGCATGGAACAAAATATGCGCTTTAGACCTAATAAATAATCGCCAGTCGCTTTGTACTATATTAGAAGACTAAATTGGTGCATTGGTTTGAAAACACCTATTATTTTCGTGGCGATAGTCTTATATATGGGGTAAAATGCGCGCGACCAGCGTGATTATGATCGCATTTCCGTGTTAAACCTGCGCTAGCTCCAGAATGAGGTGTTTTTTAACACATTGTTTTTGTAGCGGAACGTGGCGCATTGTCTTTCCTTCAAACGTAGTGCTTGTGGATATGATTACAATTAAGAAAGGATTGGAACTACCTATAACAGGTAGACCAGAGCAAGTTATCCATAATGGCCCAGCCATTAGATACGTAGCTACTTTGGGTGAAGAGTATATTGGCTTACGTCCAACGATGAAGATTAAAGTGGGCGATAAAGTACAAAAAGGCCAGGTTCTTTTTGAAGATAAGAAGAATTTAGGCGTTAAATATACGGCTTTAGCCAGTGGTACTATTTCCGAAATTAACCGAGGTGCTAAACGTGTACTTCAGTCTGTTGTCATTGAAGTTGAAGGTAACGATTGTGTTGCGTTCAATAAATATGATGCTGGCTCATTAGACTCGTTAGACTCGCAAGTTGTTCGTGATAATCTGATTGAATCAGGTTTGTGGACGGCATTGCGTGTGCGCCCATTTAGCAAAGTGCCTGCAGTTGATGCTGCTACACAAGGCATTTTTGTCACTGCTATCGATACACAACCTCTTGCTGCAGATCCTGTGGTAGTCATTGCCGAATATAAAGATGATTTTGCCAATGGTTTAAAGGTGCTTGCACGTTTAACTGAAGGTAAAGTGTATTTATGTAAAGCACCTGGTGCGGATATTCCTTCAGCAAATGCCCAAGTGGCTGAGTTTGGCGGGAAGCACCCTGCGGGGCTTGTTGGTACACACATACATAACATTCTTCCAGCTTCAGCTACGCGAAGTGTTTGGCATGTGGGCTATCAAGATGTTATTGCTATTGGCCAATTATTCACTCAGGGCACTTTAAATACTGAGCGTGTTATTGCCATTGCCGGTCCTAAAGCAAAACAGCCTCGTTTAGTTCGTACTCAAGTAGGCGCAAGCATTACTGAGTTAACGACAAATGAAGTTGATGAAGGCAAAGTTCGCGTCGTTTCTGGCTCAGTATTAAACGGCCGCTTAGCAATCGGGCCTCATGCATACTTAGGTCGCTACCACACGCAAGTTAGCTTACTTGAAGAAGGTTACGAGAAAGAGTTATTCGGCTGGGCTATGCCTGGGGCGGATAAATTCTCAGTCACTCGTGCATTTTTAGGTCACTTAAGTCCTTCTCGCTTATTTCCAATGACAACTAGCACTGGTGGTTCAGACCGCGCTATGGTGCCAATTGGAAACTATGAGCGGGTAATGCCACTTGATATTCTTCCTACCATGTTATTACGTGACTTAGTGTCGGGTGATTATGATGGCGCTGTGAGACTGGGTGCTCTTGAGTTGGATGAAGAAGATTTGGCGTTATGTACTTTCGTATGTCCAGGTAAATATGACTATGCTTCATATCTACGTGACTGCTTAGATACGATCGAGAGGGAAGGCTAATGGGCTTGAAAGATTTTATCGAACGTATTGAACCGCAATTTGAAAAGGGCGGCAAATACGAGAAGTGGTATGCGCTTTATGAAGCGGCTGCCACGGTATTTTATACTCCAGGTAAAGTGAACAAGGGTAGAACCCATGTTCGTGATAACATCGATCTAAAGCGTATTATGATTACGGTTTGGGCGTGTACATTTCCAGCTATGTTTTTTGGTATGTACAACGTGGGTCTTCAAGCGCAAGTGGCATTAGTTGCTGGCTTTGGTACTCCAGATGTTTGGCAAGTTGGCTTGTTTGAGTTATTTGGTGCTCAGTTGACCGCTGACTCTGGGATCACATCATTGATGTGGTATGGCGCGTGCTTCTTCTTACCCATCTACGCGGTGACTTTCGCTGTTGGTGGTTTCTGGGAAGTATTATTCGCTTCAGTCCGTGGCCATGAAGTAAACGAAGGTTTCTTCGTGACTTCAGTGCTATTCGCACTAACTTTACCTGCAACGATTCCTTTATGGATGGTGGCGTTGGGAATTACATTCGGTGTTGTGGTTGCTAAAGAAATCTTTGGCGGTACAGGCCGTAACTTCCTTAACCCTGCGTTAGCGGGTCGTGCATTCTTGTTCTTTGCTTACCCCTTAAGTATGTCTGGTGACACGACTTGGGTTGTTGCCGATGGTTATTCTGGCGCAACATCACTAAGCTTGGCTGCACAAGGCACATTTGATTATGCTAACAATGCAAAATGGATTGATTCCTTTATGGGTTTCATTCCTGGCTCGATGGGTGAAGTTTCTACCTTTGCTATTTTGCTGGGTGGTTTAGTCATTATTTATGCTCGCATCGCTTCATGGAGAATCGTTGGTGGTGTTTTCATAGGTATGGCTGCTATTGCAACATTATTAAACGTAATTGGTAGCGATACTAACCCTATGTTCGCAATGCCTTGGTATTGGCACTTAGTGTTAGGTGGATTTGCTTTCGGTATGATGTTTATGGCGACTGATCCTGTATCAGCTTCATTTACCAATTCTGCAAAGTGGGCCTACGGTCTGTTAATCGGTGCGATGGTAGTGTTTATCCGTGTGATTAACCCTGCATTCCCTGAAGGTATGATGTTGGCTATTTTGTTTGCCAACTTATTTGCCCCATTATTTGACCACTTCGTCGTGCAAGCAAATATCAAACGGAGGATCGCACGTGGCTAGTAATAAAGATTCGTTCGGTAGAACGCTATTTGTTGTTGTCGGCTTATGTCTTATCTGCTCAGTGCTTGTTTCTACCGCTGCTGTGGTATTAAAACCTATTCAGCAAGAGAACAAGTTACTTGATAAGCAAAAGTATATACTTGAAGCGGCAAGCCTTATTAATACTAAAGAAGGTAAGGTCACTAAAGCAGATATTCTTAGCAAATATAATCAATATGTTGAAGCGCGTTTAGTCGACCTGAAAACCGGTGAGTTTGTCGAAGGTGACGCTAATGCTTATGATCAACGTAAAGCATCACGTGATCTAAGTACTTCATCAATTCCTGAAAATGACATTGCCTCGATCAAGCGCGTTGCCGATAAAGCGGTAGTGTATTTGGTTCGTGATGATGATGGTAAATTAACCAGTGTTATTTTACCTGTTCACGGTTACGGCTTATGGTCAACCATGTATGCGTTCTTAGCATTAGAAGCTGACTTAAACACGATTCAAGGCTTAGTTTATTACGACCAAGCTGAAACTCCGGGTTTAGGCGGTGAAGTTGAAAATCCAAAATGGAAAGCCTTGTGGAACGGCAAACAGTTATTTGATGAGCAAGGTAACTTTGCGATCAGTGTAACTAAAAACCCTGCAGTGGCGAGCACTGTTTACGGTGTTGATGCACTTTCTGGTGCAACATTAACCAGTAACGGTGTACAACATTCATTGCAGTTTTGGTTAGGTAAAGAAGGCTTTGCAAGCTTTATCGCTAAAGCACGCAACGGAGGGTTAAGCTAATGGCTGACGTTAAAGAACTTAAACAGGTTCTGACTGGACCGATTATCAATAATAACCCAATTGCCTTGCAAATATTGGGTGTATGTAGTGCCCTTGCTGTTACCACAAAGCTTGAAACTGCACTGGTAATGACGATTGCATTAACAGCGGTAACAGCGTTTTCTAACCTGTTTATTTCGCTTATTCGTAATCACATTCCAAGCAGTGTGCGTATTATTGTACAGATGACCATTATTGCCTCATTGGTAATTGTGGTTGACCAGGTACTACAAGCTTATGCTTATGCTATTTCTAAACAGTTATCAGTATTCGTAGGTTTGATTATTACTAACTGTATTGTAATGGGTCGTGCTGAAGCTTATGCAATGAAAACGCCTCCGATGATGAGTTTTATGGATGGTATCGGTAACGGATTAGGCTACGGTGTTATTTTATTGTCTGTTGGTTTTTTCCGTGAATTATTTGGTAATGGTTCATTATTCGGCGTAGAAATCCTCAGTAAAATCTCTGACGGTGGTTGGTATCAACCTAACGGTTTATTACTGCTTCCACCAAGTGCGTTCTTCTTGATCGGCGGTTTTATCTGGTTGATCCGTACTTATAAGCCAGAGCAAGTAGAAGCAAAAGGGTAAACGCAATGGAACATTATATTAGTTTATTAATTCGCTCCGTTTTCATTGAAAATATGGCGCTGGCGTTCTTCTTAGGTATGTGTACTTTTTTAGCTGTGTCTAAGAAAGTGACTACTGCGATGGGCCTAGGTGTTGCAGTTATCGTGGTACTGGCTATTTCTGTACCTGCTAACCAAATTATTTATCAAGGTTTACTTGCTCCTGGTGCTTTAGCTTGGGCTGGTATACCGGAAGCTGATTTAAGCTTCTTGAAGTTCATTACCTTCATCGGTGTGATTGCAGCGCTTGTACAAATTTTGGAAATGGCATTAGATAAATACTTTCCACCTTTATACAATGCATTGGGTATTTTCTTACCATTGATTACTGTTAACTGTGCAATTTTCGGTGCAGTATCATTTATGGTAGAGCGTGATTATAACCTAGGCGAAAGCGTAGTGTTTGGTATCGGCTCTGGTATCGGTTGGGCGTTAGCAATTGTATTGTTAGCGGGTATCCGTGAGAAAATGAAGTATTCTGATGTGCCAAATGGCTTACGTGGCTTAGGTATTACCTTTGTTACTGCAGGTCTTATGGCTTTGGGTTTCATGTCGTTCTCTGGTGTTTCTTTGTAAGAAATACTGAGACGAAGTATTAATTTGAACCTTTAAGGAATAAGTGAATGGGTATTCTTGAATCTACTCCAATAGATGTTTATCTAGGTGTGAGTATGTTTACTGTTATCGTACTAGTTTTGGTATTAGTGATTTTATTCGCTAAGTCGAAGCTGGTTGCTAGCGGTGATATCACCATTAGTATCAATGGTGATGCAGACAAGGCAATTAAAACAGGTGCCGGTGGTAAGCTACTGGGTGCCTTAGCCAATAATGGTATTTTCGTATCAAGTGCATGTGGTGGCGGTGGCTCATGTGGTCAATGTCGCGTGATGATTAAATCTGGTGGCGGTGATATTTTGCCAACAGAACTTGATCACATCAGTAAAGGCGAAGCTCGCCAAGGTTGTCGTTTGTCATGTCAGGTCAACGTAAAAAGTGACATGGACATTGAATTAGACGAAGAAATCTTTGGTATTAAAAAATGGGAATGTGCAGTTATCTCTAACGATAATAAAGCCACTTTCATTAAAGAACTGAAGCTTCAAATTCCTGATGGTGAAACAGTTCCATTCCGTGCCGGCGGTTATATTCAAATTGAAGCACCTGCTCATCATGTTAAATATGCTGAGTTTGAAGTGCCTGAACAATATCGTGGCGACTGGGAGCATTTTGGCTTCTTCAAGTTAGAGTCAAAAGTAGACGAAGAAACAATTCGTGCATACTCAATGGCTAACTATCCAGAAGAGTTTGGTATTATTATGTTGAACGTGCGTATTGCTACGCCACCGCCACGTAATCTGACCTTACCTTGTGGCAAAATGTCTTCTTACATTTGGAGCTTGAAAGCGGGTGATAAAGTCACTATTTCTGGTCCTTTTGGTGAGTTTTTCGCTAAAGATACGGATGCTGAAATGGTCTTTATTGGTGGTGGAGCAGGTATGGCGCCAATGCGTTCTCATATCTTCGACCAGCTTAAACGCTTAAACTCGAAACGTAAGATCAGTTTTTGGTACGGTGCGCGGTCAAAACGTGAAATGTTCTATGTAGAAGATTTTGACGGCCTTGCAGCTGAAAATGATAACTTCAAATGGCATGTTGCTTTGTCTGATCCTCAGGCAGAAGATAATTGGACTGGTTACACAGGTTTTATTCATAACGTATTGTATGAAAACTATCTGCGTGATCATGATGCACCAGAAGATTGTGAGTTCTACATGTGTGGACCTCCAATGATGAACGCAGCAGTTATAGGCATGTTAAAAGATTTAGGTGTTGAAGACGAAAACATCTTATTAGATGACTTCGGCGGTTAATATCAATTAAGTTAAGGTGCTAAATTTAGCACCTTAATTTTTTATAGATTGCAGTATGCATCAGCTACTGCAATTTTTTGTTTTATGGGATAGTTCATTATGGCGACATCAATTAAATCATTCCTGCTCATCCTGATAGCTTGCACAATTACAGCCTGTACACAGCCTGAGACAACCATTAAGTTGGAAGGGCGAACAATGGGCACCACATATCATATTACTTTGGTTACTAACGAGCATTTGCCACAAGCACAATTGTTACAAACAGAAATAGATATGGCCCTTGAGACCGTTAATAATCAAATGTCTACCTATCGTCCGAACTCAGAGTTATCTCGTTTTAATCAGTTACAAATTAGACAAGGCGTCGATGTCTCACCCGATACTCTTTTGGTTGTAAAAGAGGGGATCCGTTTGAACGAGATAACCGACGGTGCTTTAGATATTACTCTTGGGCCGCTGGTTAACTTATGGGGATTTGGTCCAGACAAACGTCCTACATCTATTCCAACTGCTCAAGCCATAAGCGATGCTAAAGCAAAGACAGGGATCAATGAGTTAACTATTGAAGGCTCCAAGCTAGTTAAACATAATGCCGATTTATATGTTGATCTATCCTCAATAGCTAAAGGCTTTGGTGTTGATAAAGTGGCATCTTTATTAGACAAGTATCAAATAGAAGGTTATTTAGTTGAAATTGGTGGCGAAATTAGTACCCAAGGGACTAAATTTGACGGCACGCCTTGGCGTGTCGCAATTGAAAAGCCTGCAGAAGACGGGCAAGAAGTTCAGCAAGTGATAGAACTTGATACAATGGCCCTAGCAACATCAGGTGACTATCGTATTTATTATGAAGAAAACGGTGAACGTTTTACGCATTTAATCGATCCCCGTACTGGTTATCCAATTAAGCATAAATTAGCCTCAGCCACTGTGCTGCACAAAAGTTCAATGACAGCAGATGGTTATGCTACAGCAATGATGGTATTAGGCACAGAGGCATCATTAGCACTTGCCAAAGAGCAAAATTTAGCAATAATGCTGATTGAAAAGCAGGAACAAGGGTATCAGGTCTTTTATAGTGAGGCCTTTAAGCCTTATCTTGATTGATCCATCCATTAAACTGGAGTCCGAAATGAGCACATTTATTGCTGCGTTTGTGGTGTTATTAGTTTTTTTCTTATTGATGTCTATTGGCTATATCATTAAGAAAAAAGCAGTGGAAGGAAGTTGTGGTGGCTTAGGAGTGTTAGGCATCGAAAAAGCCTGTGACTGCGATGACCCCTGTGACAAACGTAAACGTCGAATGGCAGAAGAAGAACGCCTCGAGAAGTTAGCGCAAAACAGAATCATCTAACTTATTTGATTAGAGTTAATAAAGTTGTACATATAACAGCGCACAAGAAAGTGGGCTGTTTTTATATGATGACGCTGAAATTTATCGTCTTTAGCAGCATTTTTAGCTATCTGACTAGCAAGTCAGTAAAAGCTTAGGTAAGCTGTTGCCCATTATCTATGTAACATCCCTGTCGTATTACTTGTAGGTTTTAAAGTAAGTCATTCCAAACGATTATTATTGTGTCGATATTTTATCGGCACGGGATGCTTTTGTTTTATGGAGATCACTTAACATGAATAAAGTTCCAATGACCGTTGTTGGTGCTGATCAATTACGCAAAGAATTAGACATCTTAAAGTTTGATCGACGCCCTAAAATTACAGAAGCAATTGCTTCGGCGCGTGAGCTTGGTGATTTAAAAGAAAATGCAGAATATCATGCAGCACGTGAAGATCAGGGTATATGTGAAGCCCGTATTCGTGATATTGAAGGCAAACTGTCTAATGTACAGATTATTGATGTCACTAAAATAGAGAATACTGGCAGAGTTATCTTTGGTACTACTGTCAGCATTCTCAATATCAATACCGATGCTGAAATGACTTATCGAATAGTTGGTGATGATGAAGCAGATATCAAATTGAATTTGATATCTGTTAACTCCCCAATTGCTCGTGGACTTATTGGTAAAAACGAAGGTGATGAAGTCGGTATTGCCACTCCTGGTGGAATAACTGATTACGAAATTTTATCAGTTAAATATATCTAATTTTTACAGATAATAAAAAAACCACTGCCAAGGCAGTGGTTTTTTTATGTCAAATTGTTATAACTTAAGTTAATGAACTCGTTGATTCATTGACAGTAATTATTTTACTTTTGGAATGGCAATTTTCATTTCTGCAGATTGACGGAAGATAACTAAAATATGACCGATAGTTTGCACTTTCGTAGACTGTGTTTCACGAACAATGGCGTCAACGATGGCATTTTTAAGTTCTCTATCAGAAGAGGCAACTTTTACTTTGATCAATTCATGATAACTAAGTGCGCTATCAATTTCAGCCAGAACACCTTCAGTCAAACCATTGGCACCAAGCATCACAACGGGCTTTAAATTGTGCGCCAAGCCTTTTAGATGCTGCTTTTGTTTGGTTGTTAAATTCATTTATACCAACTTTTACTGAGTTACTGTTGAAAAGCGGCTATTCTACCCTTATATAGTCTTTATGTAACTCTCAATCGTTGCGGAATTTCAATGTCAGCTAAAAAACGTACAGCCAGCTCTAATCGCTGGATGCTAGAACACTTTGATGATCATTATGTTAAATTGGCTCAAAAACGTGGAATGCGCTCGCGCGCTGCTTTTAAACTAGAAGAAATTCAGCAAAAAGATCACTTGATTAAGTCAGGTATGACTGTAGTAGACTTAGGTGCAGCTCCTGGAGGTTGGTCTCAAGTTGCGGTTAAGTTAGCTGGAGAAAGGGGTAAAGTCATCGCCTGTGATATTTTACCTATGGATCCCATTGTCGGAGTCGATTTCTTGCAAGGGGATTTTAGAGAAGAAAAAGTACTCGAAGCTTTGCTTGACCGTGTAGGTGAAGCTAAAGTGGATGTGGTATTATCAGATATGGCACCAAATATGAGCGGTGCAGATGTTGTTGATCAACCTAGAGCAATGTATTTAGTTGAATTGGCATTAGACATGTGTAGGCAAGTATTGGCTCCAAACGGCTGCTTTGCCGTCAAAGTCTTTCAGGGGGAGGGTTTTGACGATTATATGAAGTCGGTTAAACAAGTTTTCAAAGTAGTAAAAACCCGTAAACCAGACTCATCTAGGGCCCGCTCTAGAGAAGTCTATTTAGTGGCGACTGGTTACAAGTTGTAGTAGTCTAATATCCATTATCGCAAGACTGTAATAGAGGTCTAATAATTTGAGTGACATGGCAAAAAATTTAATACTCTGGGTCGTCATCGCTGTTGTGTTGATGTCAGTATTTCAGGGTTATTCCCCCACTTCTTCGAATTCGCAGAAGATGGACTATTCCGCTTTTCTTGATAATGTCCGAGATGGACAGATTAAGACTGTTGAGATTAAAAGCGATCAGCGTACTATTGAGGGAACAAGATCTTCAGGAGATAAGTTCACCACGATTATGCCTATGTATGACCAAGATTTAATAAATGATCTTGATCGCAGAGGTATCTCGATGAAAGGTCAAGAAGCTGAAGAATCAGGCTTCTTAACCCAAATATTCATTTCATGGTTCCCAATGCTACTGCTTATCGGTGTGTGGATTTTCTTCATGCGTCAAATGCAAGGTGGTGGCGGTAAAGGTGCAATGTCGTTTGGTAAGAGTAAAGCCAAACTGATGAGTGAAGACCAAATTAAGACCACTTTTGCTGATGTTGCAGGTTGTGATGAAGCAAAAGAAGAAGTTAAAGAGCTGGTTGATTATTTACGTGATCCAACCAAGTTCCAAAAGCTAGGCGGCCGTATTCCAACTGGCGTGTTAATGGTTGGTCAACCTGGTACAGGTAAGACCCTATTAGCCAAGGCTATTGCCGGTGAGTCTAAGGTGCCATTCTTTACTATATCAGGATCTGATTTTGTTGAGATGTTTGTTGGTGTTGGTGCATCTCGTGTGCGTGATATGTTCGAACAAGCAAAAAAATCTTCACCTTGTATCATCTTTATCGATGAAATCGATGCAGTAGGTCGCCAACGCGGCGCCGGTGTAGGTGGTGGTCATGATGAACGTGAACAAACCTTAAACCAAATGCTGGTTGAGATGGATGGTTTTGAAGGTAATGAAGGCGTCATCGTTATTGCTGCAACTAACCGCCCTGACGTTTTAGACTCTGCGTTACTTCGTCCTGGTCGTTTTGACAGACAAGTCGTGGTTGGATTGCCTGATGTTCGTGGCCGTGAACAAATTTTAAAAGTACACATGCGCAAAGTGCCTTTGTCTGAAGATGTTAAAGCAAGTGTTATTGCCCGTGGTACACCTGGATTTTCTGGTGCTGATCTCGCTAACTTAGTTAACGAAGCTGCATTATTTGCTGCACGTGGTAATCGCCGCATGGTTAGCATGGAAGAGTTTGAACGGGCCAAAGATAAAATTATGATGGGCGCAGAACGCCGTTCTATGGTGATGTCAGAATCTGAAAAAGAAATGACAGCTTATCATGAAGCTGGCCACGCCATCGTAGGTTGTTTAGTACCTGAGCATGATCCTGTGCACAAAGTGACTATTATCCCACGTGGACGTGCATTAGGTGTGACCTTCTTCCTGCCATTAGCTGATGCCGTTAGTCAAAGTCGTCTAAAACTAGAGTCACAAATTTCTGTGGCTTATGGTGGTCGATTAGCTGAAGAGTTGATCTATGGTAGTGATAAAGTGTCAACTGGTGCATCACAAGATATCAAATACGCTACTTCTATAGCGCGTAATATGGTGACTCAGTGGGGATTTTCAGACAAATTAGGTCCTTTACTTTACGCTGAAGAAGATAATGAAGTGTTTTTAGGTCGTAGCATGGGCAAATCAAAAGCTATGTCTGCTGATACCGCTTCGCTTATTGATTCTGAAATTAAAGCATTTATTGATAAAAATTATCAACGAGCGCAAACAATGCTGACTGAAAACATGGATATTTTACACTCCATGAAAGATGCATTGATGAAGTATGAAACCATTGATTCATTGCAAATTGATGATTTGATGAACCGTCGTGAAGTTCGTCAACCAGCTGATTGGCAAGTTGATGACTCTTCTGATGATAAAGGTGATGGTAAACCTGAAGCAAAAGATGATGATAAAGTTGAAAATGTGACAACTGAATCGGAAGATAATGCTAAGAAAGATGATTTAAAGCCTGATGAGTCGCCCGTTAAGTAATTACGTGGTGTAAGTTAAAAAAGCCCCGCAAGGGGCTTTTTTGTTTTAGCTGATGGGTAATTATAGGTAACCAGAAATGTTTAAATTATCACATGGTAATAAACAGTTAGATTTAGCTCAACCTGTTGTAATGGGGATTGTTAACGTAACACCTGATTCCTTTTCCGATGGTGGAGAATTCAATTTATTTGAACATGCCTGCAAACATGTTGATTATATTATCGAGCAAGGTGCTAGCATTATTGATGTCGGTGGTGAATCGACCCGTCCAGGTGCCTCTGAGGTTACTGTTGAACAAGAACTTGCAAGAGTATTACCTCTAATCAAATATATTGCTGATAAACATGATGTTTGGATCTCCATTGATACCAGTAAACCTGAGGTTATGCAGCAAGCTGTAGCAGCGGGTGCCAATTTAATTAATGATGTTAGAGCTTTACAGCTCCCTGGTGCAATTGAGATGGCAGCAACTTTAAAAGTGCCAGTTTGTTTGATGCACATGCAAGGTGAACCTAAAACAATGCAAGACTCACCAGAATATGGAGATGTTATCTCTGAGGTAAGTGCTTTTTTTGAGCAACGCATTCTAGCTTGTGAGGCTGCAGGGATCACAAGAAGCAAGATAATATTAGATCCAGGCTTTGGCTTTGGTAAAACTTTAGCGCATAATTACCGCTTATTAGCGACATTGCCGCTGCTACATCAATTTCACTTACCAATATTAATTGGTTTGTCTCGAAAAAGCATGATTGGTGATTTATTAGCAAGGCCAACGTCTGAGCGCTTGGCCGGCAGTCTTGCCGGCGCGTTAATTGCTGCGCAGCAAGGAGCTCAAATTATACGTGTACATGACGTTCCCGAAACCGTCGATGTACTGAAAGTCATGTCGGCTACCATGGCGAATATTTAAGTTAGCCGCTGATAATAAATTAATTACAACAAACTGAGTGAATTCACTTAAGTGGGGATATGTGAAACAAAGACAATTTTTTGGAACTGATGGCATTCGTGGAAAGGTCGGTTCAGGCAAGATGACACCTGAGTTAGCATTAAAACTAGGCTGGGCAGCTGGACGAGTGCTTTCACGCAGTGGTACTAAAAAAGTGATTATCGGTAAAGACACTCGTATTTCAGGTTACTTATTTGAATCAGCACTCGAAGCGGGCTTATCTGCAGCAGGTTTGAATGTGTTACTGCTTGGGCCTATGCCGACACCTGCGGTGGCATATTTAACCAGAACATTTAGAGCAGAAGCCGGGGTTGTGATCAGTGCATCGCATAATCCTTATTATGACAATGGTATTAAGTTCTTTTCAACCGATGGCAGTAAGCTAGATGATGCTATTGAACTTGAAATTGAAGCCGAACTTGAAAAGCCACTGGTATGTGTTGAATCACATTTGCTTGGTAAGGCACGCCGTATCGATGATGCAGCAGGGCGTTACATTGAGTATTGTAAAGGGAATTTCCCTGCAGAGCATACGCTTACAGGGCTAAAAATTGTAGTGGATTGTGCCCATGGTGCTACTTATCACATCGCACCGAGTGTATTTAGAGAGTTAGGTGCTGAAGTGGTTGCTATTGGTGATAAACCTGATGGGTTAAATATCAATGATAAAGTTGGCGCAACCGCAATGGCTAAAATTTGCGAAACCGTACTCGCTGAGAACGCAGATTTAGGTATCGCGTTAGATGGTGATGGCGATCGTATTATGATGGTTAATCGACATGGTGAAGTGATTGATGGCGATCAAATTTTATACATATTAGCTGTCGATGCACAAAAGCGTGGTGTATTAAAAGGTGGGGTTGTTGGCACTTTAATGTCCAACCTAGGGCTTGATTTAGCCTTACAAGAGTTGAATATTCCTTTTGTTCGCTCTAATGTTGGCGACCGTTATGTGATGGAACTGCTGAAAAAGCATGAGTGGCGTATCGGCGGTGAAAATTCAGGTCATATTCTTAACTTAGATCATGGCACTACAGGCGACGGTATTATTGCAGGTATTTTAGTATTGGCAGCGATGCGTAGGCAGAATGCTTCCCTTGAGTCGCTTACCGAAGCGATGAAGATGCTACCGCAAGTGCTAGTTAATGTAAGATTTGAAGGCATTAATAATCCACTTGATTCTGATGCAGTTAAATCGGCACAAGCCTATGTTGAGCAACAACTTGGTGCTCGAGGCAGAGTATTATTAAGAAAGTCTGGTACAGAACCGCTTATTCGCGTGATGGTAGAAGGCGAAGAGCATGATCAAGTGCTAGCCTTTGCAAATAGAATTGCCGAAGCGGTAAAAATGTCCTGTTAGTCAGAAATAAATCATAAATATTTAATTAAGCTGTTGCTGGGGTAAAAAGTAACCACTTCGACAGCTTATTGTAAATATTCATCTATTACCTATTGTAACTTGATAAGTGGTTCGCTATTATTCACGCCGCTTTCAAAGGAGACAGTGATGGCACTCAGACGTCCTATGGTAGCTGGCAACTGGAAAATGAATGGCAATTCGGCATTAGCCCAAGAGTTATTTAAAAAGTTTGCAGCAAAGCTCCAAAATGATTCAGCTGAAGTGGTTTTATGCCCGCCTTCAATTTATCTTGAAAGTGTTAGGCAACTGCTTGAGTCAAACAAGCAAACCCTAGATGGGGCACTTGTTAGAATGGGCGCGCAAAATCTTAGTCAACATGACTTCGGCGCGTATACCGGCGAAATATCCGGGCAGATGCTAAAAGATTCAGGATGTCGATACGTAATTATCGGTCACTCCGAACGTCGCCGTATGTACGGTGAAACGAGTAATATAGTGGCAGAAAAGTTTGCCGCAGCTCAAAAACATGGTTTGACGCCTATATTATGTGTAGGAGAGTCAGGCCCAGCACGAGAAGCAAGACGTACTTTTGAAGTTATTGCTGAAGAGTTGGATATAGTCATTGAGAAAAATGGCACTATGGCTTTTGACAATGCGATTATCGCCTACGAACCTTTATGGGCTGTAGGTACAGGTAAGAGCGCAACTCCAGAGCAGGCACAAGAAGTTCATGCGTTTATTCGCAGTCGCCTCTCTGAAGTATCTCCATTTATTGGAGAAAATATCAGAATTTTATACGGTGGAAGTGTCACGCCAAGTAATGCGGCAGATATTTTTGCCCAACCTGATGTTGATGGTGGATTGATTGGCGGAGCTAGCTTAAATTCGTCCGAATTCCTAAGTTTATGTTCCATAGCAATGAGCGCATAATAATATGTACGAAGTACTTATAGTTGTTTACATGGTGGTAGCAATTGGCCTAGTAGGTTTAATTCTTATTCAGCAAGGTAAAGGCGCCGATATGGGCGCATCATTTGGAGCCGGAGCGTCTGGTACGTTATTTGGTTCTAGCGGTTCAGGTAACTTTCTGACTCGCAGCACAGCAGTTTTAGCTATCGCATTTTTCGCTTTAAGCTTAGTAATTGGCAATCTTAGTGCCAATCACAGTAAAGCTGGAGATAATTGGAGCGATATAGGTCCAGCCACTGAGCAAATCATTGATGAAGCGCCAGTAGTTGAACAACAATCAGAAGATAAAATCCCTGATTAAAGTACCAAATTAGCCGAGGTGGTGGAATTGGTAGACGCGCAGCCTTGAGGTGGCTGTGTCTTAACGGACGTGCGGGTTCAAGTCCCGCTCTCGGCACCAGTTAAAAATTGTTCAGTTAGCCTTGTATTACTGAATAGTTATTGCAAGATTAGACGTAAGTCAATATACTTGCATGCAGTTGACGCGGGATGGAGCAGTTTGGTAGCTCGTCGGGCTCATAACCCGAAGGTCGTCGGTTCAAATCCGGCTCCCGCAACCAGCTCCCTGTTATTGGATATTTCGATAACAGATACAGGTTCTATAGCAAAATAGCCTCGTATTTACGGGGTTTTTTGTTATATGGACTTTTGATTTTCCGTGATTTTAAGGCGGATTATACAGGGGCTTTTGCCCTTTTTTTGTTTTTTGGGGGTCATTTTTGGCAACATTAGAATCAAGACTGGTAGATATGTTAACGGTACCAGTTGAAGCACTTGGTTTTAAGCTTTGGGGCATTGAATATGTCCAAGCTGGTAAACACTCAATAGTACGCATATTTATAGATCATGAAAATGGCATCCATATTGAAAACTGTGCCGAAGTGAGCCGACAAGTGGGTGCGGTACTTGATGTTGAAGACCCTATCTCTACAGAATTTACCCTTGAAGTATCTTCTCCGGGTGTAGATAGACCTTTATTTACTGCTCAGCAATATGCAGCCTATGTAGGCGAAGATGCAAAAGTACAATTGACTATGCCGGTATCGGGTAGTCGAAATTTAAAAGGCGCCATTGCTAAAGTTGACGGGCAAATGCTCACAATAACAGTAGATGGAAAAGACTTGGTTGTTGCTTTGGATAATATCCGCAAAGGCAACATCATCGCAAAATTTTAATAGTTTCAGGTGAAGAACGAGGCTAGACCAAATGAATAAAGAGATCCTGCTAGTAGCAGAAGCGGTTTCAAATGAGAAAGCGGTTCCGCGTGAGAAAATTTTTGAAGCGTTAGAAACTGCCCTTGCAACAGCAACCAAGAAAAAATACGAAGGTGATATTGAAGTTCGTGTTGCTATTGATCGTAAAACCGGACACTACGACACTTTCCGTCGTTGGATGGTTATCGATGATCAAGGTGAGCCGTTAGAAAACCCATATAGCGAAATTACCCTTGAAGCTGCACGCTATGAGAACCCTGATCTTCAACCTGGCGATTATGTCGAAGATGAGATCGATTCAGTAGTATTTGACCGTATAACAACTCAAACCGCAAAACAGGTTATCGTACAAAAAGTACGTGAAGCTGAGCGTGCTCAAGTTGTTGAACAGTTTATTGAGCGTGAAGGCGAGATTGTTACTGGTGTTGTTAAGAAAAGCACCCGTGAAAACGTGGTTGTTGATTTAGGTAATAACGCTGATGGCGTGATATTTAAAGAAGACTTAATTAGCCGTGAATCATTCCGCCCAGGTGATCGCGTTCGTGCATTACTTTATGCAGTTCGCCCAGAAGCACGTGGCGCTCAGTTATTTTTAACTCGCAGTAAGCCTGAAATGCTTATTGAGCTTTTCCGTGTTGAAGTGCCTGAAATTTATGATGAGTTAATTGAAGTTATGGGTGCTGCCCGTGAGCCAGGTGCTCGCGCTAAGATAGCCGTAAAGTCAAACGATAAACGCATAGATCCAATAGGTGCTTGTGTTGGTATGCGCGGTGCACGTGTTCAAGCTGTATCGAATGAATTATGTGGTGAGCGTGTTGATATCGTGTTGTGGGATGATAATCCAGCACAATATGTCATCAATGCGATGGCACCAGCTGATGTTGCTTCAATTATTGTTGACGAGGATAACCATTCAATGGATATCGCCGTTGAAGCTGACAGTCTGGCACAAGCAATTGGTCGTAACGGCCAAAACGTACGTTTAGCGACTCAACTAACTGGTTGGGAATTAAACGTAATGACAGTAGAAGACATGAATAAGAAACACCAAGCGGAAAGCGCAAAAGTGGTTGAATTATTTATGGCTACTTTAGAAGTAGACGAAGATTTTGCAACAGTTCTAGCGGAAGAAGGTTTCACTTCATTAGAAGAGATCGCTTACGTACCAGAAGCAGAATTACTTAATATTAACGGATTTGACGAAGATATCGTTGCTTCTTTGCGTGAACGCGCTAAAGCAGCGATTTCTACGCGTGCATTAGCTTCAGAAGAAGCATTAGATGGTGCACATCCAAGTGAAGACTTATTAGCGCTTGACGGTTTAGAAAGACATCTTGCCTTCGTATTAGCAAGTAAAGGTGTTGTTACATTAGAAGACCTTGCTGAGCAAGGTATCGATGATTTAATCGAAATAGAAGAATTGACAGAAGAAAAAGCAGGTGAGCTCATCATGGCAGCCCGCAATATCTGTTGGTTTGGCGAAGAAGCATAAGTCGATCAACAGGGGGATTTATTTGATGGCAGATACAAGTTTAGAAAAATTAGCTCAAGAAGTGGGCAAAACGGTTGATCGTTTAGTTGAACAATTTAACGAAGCCGGCATTAAAAAGACAAAAGCTGACACCGTTTCTGAAAATGAGAAACAGCAGTTATTAGATTTTTTGAAGAAGCAACATGGTGGCGAATCTGCACCAACAAAAATGACATTGCAACGTAAAACCGTATCTACGTTAAGTGTGTCTGGTTCTGGTGGTCAGTCAAAAGACGTTAAAGTTGAAGTGCGTAAAAAACGTACTTTTGTTAAACGTGATGACGCCGATGTAGCTAAACTAGCTGCTGAAGAACAAGCTAAAGCTGAAGAAGCTAAGCTTAAAGCGGCTGCAGATGAAAAAGCTAAAGTTGAAGCAAAGGCTAAAGCTGATGCAGATGCAAAAGCTAAAGTGGCTAAAGACGCTGAAGCTAAAGCTAAAGCTGCCAAGGCACCAAAAGTTGAGCCTAAAGCTGATAAGCCTTTAGACCCAGCAGCTCAAGCAGCAAAGGAAGAAGCTGAACGCATTAAAGCGACTCAGGAGAAAGTTCTGACGCAAAAGCAAATTGAAGAAGCCGACAAAGCTGCTGAAAAGGCGCGTAAATTGGCTGAAGAAAATTCTAAGCGCTGGGCTGATGAAGAGCGTCTACGCCTAGAAGCTGAAAAGAATGGTGATCACCATGTAACGACATCTAAAGTAGCGCGAGCTGCTGAAGATAGTTCTGATATGGATGATGAAAAACGTGGTCGTCGTGCTCGCAACAAAAACACCAGTAAGAAACGCGGTGGTAAAGATGCACGTGACGGTCGTGAAAGACATATGCGTCGCAATACAGCACCACAGTCCATGGCTCATGGCTTTAACAAGCCTGTTGCCGCAGTGACTCGTGATGTGCGTATTGGCGAAACGGTTACAGTTTCTGAATTAGCTCATTTGATGGCAGTTAAAGCAACTGAAATCATTAAGCAAATGATGAAAATGGGTACTATGGTTACCATTAACCAAGTACTTGACCAAGAAACTGCGCAGTTAGTGGCAGAAGAAATGGGCCATAAAGTGGTTCTACTTCGTGAAAACGAACTAGAACATCAAGTAATGCAAGATCGTGATGATAACGTTAAGTTAGAAACGCGTGCGCCAGTTGTGACCATCATGGGTCACGTTGACCATGGTAAAACGTCATTACTTGATTATATCCGTCGCGCTAAAGTAGCAGCTGGTGAAGCCGGTGGTATTACCCAGCATATTGGTGCTTACCATGTAGAAACTGAGAACGGTATGATTACCTTCTTAGATACTCCTGGTCACGCTGCGTTTACCTCTATGCGTGCCCGTGGTGCTAAAGCGACTGATATCGTTATTCTAGTTGTTGCTGCTGATGATGGTGTAATGCCACAAACAATCGAAGCTATCCAACATGCTAAAGCCGGTAACGTGCCATTAATCGTTGCGATTAACAAGATGGATAAGCCAGATGCTGATCCTGAACGTGTTAAAAGCGAGCTATCTCAACATGGCGTAATGTCAGATGATTGGGGTGGAGATAATATGTTCGTCAATCTTTCAGCTAAGACTGGTGAAGGCGTTGATGATCTATTAGAAGGTATTTTACTTCAGTCTGAAGTATTAGAACTTAAAGCCGTTCGTGACACTATGGCCGCAGGTGTAGTCATTGAGTCTAAGCTTGATAAAGGCCGTGGACCTGTCGCAACTGTATTGGTTCAAGAAGGTACTTTACGTCAAGGCGATATCGTTCTATGTGGTTTAGAGTACGGAAAAATCCGTGCAATGAAAGATGAGAATGGTAATTCAATCACTGAAGCCGGCCCTTCAATTCCAGTTGAGATTTTAGGTCTTTCTGGTGTGCCATCAGCGGGTGATGAAGCTACCGTTGTACGTGATGAACGCAAAGCACGTGAAGTAGCACTTTATCGTCAAGGCAAGTTCCGCGATGTTAAGCTTGCTCGTCAGCAGAAGTCTAAACTTGAAAACATGTTTGCTAACATGGAAGAAGGTGAAGTTCAGGAATTGAATATCGTTCTCAAAGCAGACGTACAGGGTTCTCTGGAAGCGATTTGTGATTCATTAACAGGTCTATCAACAGCTGAAGTTAAAGTTAACATTATCGCTCGTGGCGTTGGTGCCCTTACTGAAACTGACGCAACGTTAGCTGCAGCGTCTAATGCTATTATGGTTGGCTTCAACGTTCGTGCTGATGCACAGGCGCGTAAGACAATTGAAGCTGAAAGTGTTGATTTACGTTATTACAGCATCATCTATAACTTAATTGATGAAGTAAGAGCGGCAATGACTGGTATGTTAGCGCCTGAGTTCAAGCAAGTGATCATTGGTCTTGCTGAAGTTCGTGATGTATTTAAGTCTCCTAAGTTAGGCGCAATTGCTGGCTGTATGGTTACTGAAGGTATTGTTAAGCGCAGTGCACCAATTCGTGTACTACGTGACAACGTGGTGATCTACGAAGGTGAGCTAGAGTCTCTACGTCGCTTTAAAGATGATGCCGCTGAAGTTCGTAATGGCATGGAATGTGGTATCGGGGTTAAGAATTACAACGATGTTCGCGTAGGCGACCAAATCGAAGTATTCGAAATCGTCGAAGTAGCTAGAACGCTATAACATGTGAAAGGGCGGCATTAGCCGCCCTTTTTGATTTAATGGCTTAAGTGGGTTAATAGTCATGGCAAAAGAATTTAGTCGTACTCGTCGCATCGCTCAGCAGCTTCAACAAGAGCTGGCTATGGTGCTGCAACGTGATATGAAAGATCCTCGTATCGGTTTTGTTACAGTTAATGACGTTGAAGTTTCACGTGATTTAAGTTACGCCCGGGTATTTGTGACTTTCTTCGAAGAAGACATTAAGTTAGTTGAAGAAAAAATTGCGGCGTTAACCGCTGCTGCACCTTATATCCGTACATTAATTGCAGGGCGCATGAAACTTAGGGTTATGCCTGAGCTGCGTTTTATGTACGATAGTTCATTAGTCGAAGGTATGCGCATGTCTAACCTAGTTAGCCAGGTCATCACTAAAGACAAGCAAAAGCAGCAAGACAGTGGTCGTGTTGATGAGATTGACCAAGACGATACCCAGGAGAAAGATTAATGGCGCGTCGTCAAAAAGGTCGTTTTATTGATGGCATCGTTTTACTCGATAAAGGCACGGGCATTAGCTCTAATCATGCACTTCAGCGAGTAAAACGTTTTTTTAATGCCAACAAAGCTGGACATACCGGTGCGCTAGATCCTCTAGCAACGGGTATGCTACCTGTGTGTTTAGGCGAAGCTACCAAGTTTTCTCAACATCTTCTAGATGCTGATAAACGCTATACAGTGATTGCTAAGCTAGGGCAGCGAACAGATACCAGTGACTCAGATGGCGAAGTGGTTCAAGAGCGAGACATTAATTTTACTGAAGATCAACTGCAACAAGCATTAGCGCATTTTCGTGGTGATACTATGCAAGTGCCTTCAATGTATTCTGCATTAAAGCATCAAGGTAAGCCGCTTTATAAATATGCTCGAGAGGGTATTGAAGTCCCACGTGAAGCAAGACCGATTACGGTTTTTGAATTGAACTTTTTGGGACTAGAAGGTGACGAGCTAACACTTGATATTCACTGTTCCAAAGGCACTTACATTCGCACTATTATTGATGATCTTGGTGAAATGCTAGGCTGTGGTGCGCATGTTATTATGTTGCGTCGCACACAAGTTGCCAATTATCCTTACGATAAGATGGTAACCTTAGAACAGTTAGCGGCGATGATTGACTCTGCGACTGAGCAAGATATTTCTCCTTTTGAAGCGTTAGATTCACTATTACTGCCTATGGATACTGCGGTAGCTAATTTCGCAGAAATAAATTTACCGCAAGATATGTTGTATTATGTTATGCAGGGCCAAGCAATACAGGCATCGGGATTAAAACCCGACGAATTAGTGCGCATCACCATTGGTGAAGAGCATAAATTTGTCGGCGTGGGGTCTATGAATGATGATGGTTTACTCGCACCTAAGCGTCTCATTGTTATTCGCGAAGCTGAATCAGATAATACTATAAGTTGATGCAAGTTTATTATTGCTTAAATTGGGCAAACTAATTATTTATATTGCTCTAGTCATTAATTCTCGGTAGAATGTCGCGCTTCCTTTAGCTGAGTTAGTGATCGGCTAAAGATTATTTATTATATTTTGGAGATACACATGTCACTAAGTGCTGAAACTAAAGCAAAAATTCTAGCAGACTTCGGTCGTTGCGAAAACGATTCTGGTTCTACTGAAGTACAGGTTGCTTTATTAACTGCTCAAATTAACCACCTTCAAGGTCACTTTAAAACGCATATTCACGACCACCACTCACGTCGTGGCTTGTTACGTATGGTAAGTGCTCGCCGTAAGCTTTCTGCTTATTTAAAGCGCACTGACGTAGCTCGTTATACTGCTATGATCCAGAAGTTAGGTTTACGTCGTTAATACGACTTTGGCTTACTTTAGTAAGTCAAAACCGTAAAAAGGAGGCTTAGCCTCCTTTTTTATTGTCTTAAATTTGATGATTTCTAAAGTTGTAATATTTTAGCGCTTTCAGAGGCAATATACTTTTGTTCGAACTCTTCTAATGGTAATGGCTTGCTGAAGAAAAAACCTTGCCCAATAGGACAGTTATTTTCTCTAAGCCAGTCAAGTTGCTCCTCATTTTCAATTCCTTCAGCAACAATTGATAAATTTAGTTGGCGCCCTAGCATCAAAATAGTTGATGCTATTGCACTATCAACCGGAAGGTCGCTTACAAAAGCGCGATCTATCTTCATCGTGGTTATAGGCAAATGGCGTAAATAAGATAACGAAGAGTATCCAGTACCAAAATCGTCAACTGCAATACCAAAACCAGCGGATTTGAGTTGTTCCAGTTTTGCTATTGCCTGTTCTATATCATTCATCAATGATGTTTCGGTGATTTCTATTTCAAGTAAGTCTGGACGGATTTGATAGCGTAAAGCAAGTTGTTTGATATCAGGCACCAAACTTGAGTCGGCAAATTGCTGGGATGCGACGTTAACGGCAATAGGAACGGCATAATTGTATTTTTTCTGCCAATCTCTGAGTATTTTACAGCTTTGTTCAATGACCCATCTACCTATTGGAATAATAATACCAGTCTCTTCAGCTACAGGGATGAAAGACATTGGGCTGATGAGTCTGCCATCTTTTTGCCAACGAATTAATGCTTCACAACCAATAACCTTATTTGTGTTAATGTCGAATTTAGGTTGAAAATGAAGTAGGAACTCATTGTTTTTAAGTGCATCGTGCAAAGAGGCTTCGGTACGAAGTCTTACCGCTGCCCGCTCGGTCATTTGTTCTTTAAAAAACGCCCATTGATTCGAACCTGCCGCTTTAGCACTGTACATGGCGATATCAGCATGGCGTATTAAATCCTCTGCACTCTCACCATCATCAGGGTAAATGGAAATGCCGATCGAGGCCGCTGGGTGGATGGTGTGTTCATTTAACTGCAGCGGAGCGTTAAGCTGTATCAGCAGTTTATCAACAAAGTCTGCCGCCTGATCTGGGCTTTGGATATCATCGGCTAATACGACAAATTCATCCCCACCTAGACGAGCAACGCTACCCTTATCACCAACAACGCGTTCCAGAATACGGGCGATACGTGCTAGAAATTGATCACCTAATGCATGGCCTAGCGAATCATTAACATTTTTAAAGCGGTCTAAATCGATAAAAAGCAGTGCAAAGTTGCGTTTGTGCACACGCGAACGTTGAATAGTTACATTGAGTGTTTCTAGTAATAAAGTTCGATTGGGTAATCCTGTGAGTGGATCTCGGGTGGCCATTTTACGAAGCTTATTTTGAGTTTGGCTAAATTGCAGTAAAATTTGATTAAATTTACTGGCCACTAACCCTAACTCATCATCCTTATGGGCTTTAGAAATTGGTAATAAGTTTTCACCGGGTGAATCAGGGTCTATTTTATCTATGGCTTCACTTATTCTCGCGATAGGTTGAGTTAAGAATCGATGGAAAACGACGGTAAGTACCAAGGTGAGTAATAATGCACGGGCCAATGTTGCAATAAAGCTGAGCTGAAGTTGGTCAAACAGATGCGTCGTTAACTTTTGAGTGTCATAAAATATCGTTAAACTACCAATTAGCTGTTGCTTTTTACTGCCTTCAAAATAGAAGGGGCGGTATAAGGGGCGTGATATTTCCTTTAGGTCGCCAAATAAACGGTTACTCAATAAAATGTAATTTTCTGAAAAGTCTTCACCTTCATTCACCACACTGACAAAAAGTGACCCATCATCAAGCTCAAGCACCGCAGAGCCCACATTATCAACTTTAATAATACCCTCTAAGGTTTGCTGAGCTAATTTATCATCTAATGCCCAGATGGCATTCGTGGTTGTTTGCTCTACAGAGTTAAGCAGTTCTTGCTGCGAGCTGGATAGTTGTTGTTTAGTCGTAACAACAACTAGGGCTATTTCAACTACAAATACAGCGATTGCAAAAAACAACGCCGTAAATACGACAAGATTAGTTTGTTTCCAAGTCAGTGATTTAAATCTTGAGGTCATCATTAATTCCGTGTCTTATAAGACCAGTAATGTTATTCGTCTTTATTATTAGTTTTTGTCTATTATTTTAATAGTTCTGTGACAAAAAATTCGTTTTATGTGATTGATAACAAATTGATTCATTAAATAGAATCTATCTATTACCCTAAAGTAACTGTAGTAAAATTAGTGCTACTTGTCACTCATATTTATGCGATTAGCGTCTAACACCGGTGATTTAAGTTTACGCTAGCAAAAATAATGAAATGATTTACCAAGTTTGAAGTACTTTATTTATCAGTAAATAGGGAAGTATTTTAGAATGAAGAGTAAATTTTTATACCTAGATAAGAAGTGTCTATTTAACTATTGATTCTATTTGAAGTATACTTGCGCAGGTAATTTAAAGGTCATTAATTAAGGAATGGGTCACGTGAATCCAATTGTAAAGAGTTTTGAGTATGGTCAACATACAGTCACCTTAGAAACGGGTGTTATTGCACGTCAAGCTGATGCTGCTGTTTTAGCAAGCATGGGCGATACCACAGTGTTAGTTACTGTCGTCGGTAAAAAAGTTGCTGATTTAAGCCGCGATTTTTTCCCACTAACTGTTAACTATCAAGAAAAAACCTATGCTGCGGGTAAAATCCCTGGTGGTTTCTTCAAGCGTGAAGGTCGTCCGTCAGAAGATGAAACTCTGATTGCCCGTCTTATCGACCGTCCAATTCGTCCTTTATTCCCTAACGGTTTTAAAAACGAAGTTCAAGTTATCATTACTGTGGTTTCTGTTGACCCACAGATTGAGCCAGACATTGTATCAATGATTGGTACTTCCGCAGCATTAGCTATTTCTGGTATTCCATTTAGTGGTCCTTTAGGTGCTGCTCGCGTTGGTTATATCAACGGTGAATATGTGCTTAATCCAAGTGTTGATCAGCTAGCGACTAGCGACCTTAATTTGGTTGTAGCGGGTACGCAAAGCGCTGTGTTAATGGTTGAGTCAGAAGCGAAATCGCTTGCTGAAGAAATTATGCTAGGTGCCGTGACTTATGGTCACGATCAACAACAAGTGGTTGTCAATGCGATTAGCGAATTTAAAGCTGAAGCAGGCAAGCCAACATGGGATTGGACTGCACCAGTTCAAGATCAAGATTTAGTTGCAAAAATCAAAGAACTTGCTGAAGCGGGTTTGACAGAAGCTTATCAAATTGAAGTTAAGCAAGATCGCTATGCACAAGTTGGCGTAGTTAAATCAGCGGCTAAAGCTGCATTAACAGCTCAAAATAGCGATGTTGATTTACGGGAAGTAGATAATCTACTTGCCAGCCTTGAAAAGAAAGTCGTTCGCGGCCGTATTATCAGTGGCAAGCCACGTATCGATGGTCGTGAACCTGACATGATCCGCGCATTAAGTGTATTAGCAGGTGTTCTTCCACGTACTCATGGTAGCTCACTGTTTACCCGTGGTGAAACTCAGGCGTTAGTGACATGTACTTTAGGTACAGAGCGTGACGCACAGAAAATTGATAGCATCATGGGCGAACGTACTAATCGTTTTATGCTGCACTATAACTTCCCTCCGTACTGTGTTGGTGAAACTGGTATGGTTGGTTCACCTAAGCGTCGCGAAATCGGTCATGGTAAATTAGCATGGCGCGGTATGAAGGCTGTTATGCCTTCAGCTGAAGAATTTCCGTACAGCGTTCGCGTAGTATCTGAAATTACTGAATCTAATGGTTCAAGCTCTATGGCTTCAGTATGTGGTACGTCATTAGCATTAATGGATGCTGGTGTACCAATCAAAGCATCTGTTGCTGGTATTGCGATGGGTCTAGTTAAAGAAGGCGACGATTTTGTTGTACTTTCTGACATTTTAGGTGATGAAGATCACTTAGGTGACATGGACTTTAAAGTGGCTGGTACTCGTGATGGTATTACTGCATTGCAGATGGATATCAAGATTGAAGGTATCACTAAAGAGATCATGGATATTGCACTGCAACAAGCATACGGTGCACGTGTTCATATTCTTAACGTAATGGATCAAGCAATTGGTTCTCATCGTGATGATATCTCTGATCATGCTCCACGTATCACGACTATCAAGATCAATCCTGAAAAAATCCGTGATGTTATCGGTAAAGGTGGTGCAACTATTCGTGCACTGACTGAAGAAACGGGTACAACTATCGAGTTAGATGACAACGGTACAGTCAAGATTGCTTCTAATAATGGCGAGGCAACTAAAGAAGCTATTCGTCGTATAGAAGAAATTACCGCTGAAGTTGAAGTTGGTCGTATTTATAATGGTAAAGTGATTCGTATCGTTGATTTCGGTGCATTTATTAACATTCTTCCTGGTAAAGATGGCTTAGTGCATATTTCGCAAATCAGTGATGAGCGCGTAGCAAATGTATCAGATCACTTAGAAATGAACCAAGAAGTTGCTGTTAAGGTGATGGAAGTGGATCGTCAAGGTCGCGTACGTTTATCAATTAAAGAAGCACAAACTAAAGAAGCTGCTGAATAAGCGACTATTTTAAGTGTAAAAATTGAGTGTGATGAAAGGGAGGCCAATTGGTCTCCTTTTTTTAGTTTTTTGACAATTAAATCAAATAGCAAATAGCACTAACCCCGCTAGGTTGTTATCATGCTGATTATTAATGAACCTGATTAAAGGTAAAGTAGATGGAATTTAAATTACGCACCTCGTTTGTCGCCATGGTGGCAGGTGTTAGCTTGTTGCTTACCGGTTGTGCTGCTACTTCGGGTTCAAATGGGGATGTTGCGATAGGGCAAATTATTGTCGCCCCAGTTATGCCAGATTATAAATTAGAAGTGACTTTGGCCAAGTTGAATGAAATTTTGGCTAGTATGGAACTGACCAACGATCAGCGTGCACGTTTTCATTATGATCGCGGTGTTATTTACGACAGTGTTGGATTACGCCTACTCGGACGTATTGATTTCCACCAGGCACTTAAGCTACAACCAAATTTAGCTGATGCCTATAACTTCTTAGGTATTTACTATACCCAAGAAGGTGAATTTGAAAGTGCATATGAGGCTTTTGATGGCGTATTAGAACTCGCCCCAGAATACGACTATGCATACCTTAATCGCGGTATCGCATTATTCTATGGTGAACGCTACGAGCTTGCAGTAAAAGATATGATGACTTTCTATCAACGTGATCCAAATGATGGTTATCGCTCTTTATGGCTATACCTCATGTCATCACAAATTGATGCGAAGGCTGCACTAGTTGCGTTAGGTACTCAGCGCGGGCAACTTGAAGATAAAGCTTGGTCAAGTGTATTAGTCGACTACTACTTAGGCAAATTAACCAAGAAACAATTATTTGCTGCCG
Source organism: Shewanella sp. HL-SH2 (assembly GCF_051164935.1). Lineage (NCBI taxonomy): Bacteria > Pseudomonadati > Pseudomonadota > Gammaproteobacteria > Alteromonadales > Shewanellaceae > Shewanella > Shewanella sp. HL-SH2. The sequence goes on along the minus strand of NZ_CP195035.1, from coordinate 3,779,351 downwards.
CTAAAGTGGGTTTAAATCAACCTAAAGAATATGCAGAGCGTTTATGCGAAGCGTACTTTTATTTAGGTAAACGGGCAGAAGAGTTAGGACTGTACCAAGAAGCGGCAAATTATTACCGTCTCACCCTAGCAACTAATATTTATGATTTTGTTGAACATAGATACGCGCGTATCGAGTTAGCTAAAATAAAACACATCCTCGAACAGCCTCCTCAGTCCTAAAAGGCGCTTTGCCTAGCCAAGCTTACTGATAGGCGCTATAATTTGCGCCTTTTTTAGTATCAAGTGCAAAGGTTACCATGTCAGGCATAAATGTTGAGGTCGACAAACGTCGAACCTTCGCCATCATTTCCCACCCGGATGCGGGTAAGACAACAATTACTGAAAAAGTATTGTTATTCGGTCAAGCAATTCAAGTCGCGGGCACGGTTAAAGGCCGAGGCTCTAAGCAGCATGCTAAGTCGGACTGGATGGAGATGGAGCAAGAACGTGGTATTTCTATCACTACCTCTGTAATGCAGTTCCCCTATAGAGAATGCTTAGTCAATTTACTTGATACACCAGGTCATGAAGACTTCTCTGAAGATACTTATCGTACCTTAACCGCTGTTGACTCTTGTCTTATGGTTATCGATGCCGCTAAAGGTGTAGAGGATCGTACTCGTAAGCTAATGGAAGTCACTCGCTTGCGCGATACTCCCATTATCACTTTCATGAATAAATGCGACCGTGATATTCGCGATCCTATGGAAGTGATGGATGAAGTGGAAGAAGAGTTAAAAATTGCCTGTGCGCCTATTACTTGGCCAATTGGTTGTGGTAAGTCATTTAAAGGTGTTTACCATATTCATCGTCAAGAGGCTATTTTATATAAATCAGGCCTTGGTCACATGATCCAAGAAGTGCGTATTGTAAAAGGGATTGATAACCCAGAGCTTGATGAGGCCATTGGTAGTGAGTTAGCAGATCAATTACGTGATGAGCTTGAGTTAGTTGTCGGAGCATCACATGAGTTTGATTTAGATGCATTTTTAAAAGGCAAGTTATCGCCAGTATACTTTGGTACTGCGCTAGGTAATTTTGGCGTCGATCATATGCTTGATGGTTTGCTTGAGTGGGCACCAAAGCCTCAGTCACGCAATACTGAAGTGCGTGAAATTACCGCGAAAGATGAAAATTTTAGCGGTTTTATCTTTAAAATTCAGGCTAATATGGATCCAAAGCATCGCGACAGAGTTGCTTTTATGCGCGTAGTGTCAGGTAAATATGAAAAGGGCATGAAAATGCACCATGTTCGTATTGGCAAAGATGTGCGGATTTCAGATGCATTAACCTTTGTTGCTGGTGATCGCGAGCAAGTTGAAGAAGCCTACCCAGGTGATATTATTGGTTTGCATAATCATGGCACGATTCAAATAGGTGATACTTTTACCCAAGGTGAAAAATTTAAATTTACCGGTATTCCTAACTTTGCACCGGAAATGTTCCGTCGTATTCGTTTAAAAGACCCATTAAAACAAAAGCAGCTTTTAAAAGGTTTGGTGCAGCTTTCTGAAGAGGGTGCAGTGCAAGTCTTTAGACCAATAGACTCGAATGACTTAATTGTTGGTGCGGTTGGTGTGCTACAGTTTGAAGTGGTTGTAGGACGTTTAAAGAGTGAATATAACGTTGAAGCTATTTATGAAGGTATTAGTGTTTCTACAGCACGTTGGGTTTACTGTAAAGATGAGCGAAAGCTTGAAGAGTTCCGCCGTAAATGTAGTCCAAACCTTGCGTTAGATGGTGGTGATAATTTAACTTATATTGCGCCGACAAGGGTTAACCTTAATTTATCAATGGAACGCTATCCTGAAGTAGAGTTTGCGAAGACACGCGAAAACTAATCTATTTTAGGCTAGGCTATAGTTAATGTTAAAAAGGCAGTAGTGACTGCCTTTTTTATTGCATGTTTTTAGAGTCGATTCTATGTCCTTACCTATATTTGATACCCACGCACATCTTGATTTTGAAGTATTTGATCATGACCGTGATGAATTATTCAACCACATGCGAAACAAAAATATAACTAAAATACTTATACCGGGCGTGAGTCCTGAACTGTGGTTTAAGCAACTGGCTGTTGCTCAGCAATATCAATGTTATTTCTCACTAGGGATCCATCCCTGGTATCTTCCTGAGAATATTGATACCGCTCTTGAAGAGCTAGAGCATCAAATTTATCTAAATCAAACTAACCCATTATTTGTTGCTATTGGTGAGTGTGGCTTAGATAAATTACGTCCAGAATTTGAGCAACAACAAGCGTTGTGTGAACAGCAATTACAGCTAGCAAAAAAGTACCAACTTCCCGTAATTCTGCATGCGGTAAAATGCCATGCTTTGTTAATTGAGTTGTTAACAAAAGCTGCGTTGACAAAAGGTGGCGTTATACACGGTTTTTATGGCAGCGTTGAGGTCGCAAAACAGTACCAAAAATTAGGTTTTAAATTAGGCATTGGTGGCTTGATATTAAACCCTAGGGCAAAAAAACTGCATAAAGTAGTAGCAGAATTATCTTTAGAATTATTTGTCATTGAGACTGATTCACCGAGTATGTCACCCGAAAATCAGCTTGATAAACGCAATACACCGCTCATTTTACCGCTGATTATTAAAAAAATAGCTTTTTTGCGTCAAATTTCAACTGTTCCTATATTAGAACAGCTTAATAGAAATTCTTTGCAACTATTTGAGCTTTAGTTACTTTTTTTGAAACGAGGCCTGTTTACTACAATTGTCTTGCGTAAATATCTGAAACTAAACTTTAAAAGTTTGATCAAAACGACGCTTTTCCTCAATTGCTCGGTTATAATCTGTCTTGGAAATAAGGTGAGTTAACAACATTAATAAGAAGTGTTAACAATTAAAAAGGGTGATGTTTAATGGATATAGTTATGAGTCTAGTAGGGGTGGTCACCCTACTTGTGATAGGTTTCTTACTATCTACAAATAAAAAAGCTATTAACGTACGTACCGTAGGTGGCGCTTTATTAATTCAAGCGTTTTTTGCAGGTTTCGTATTATATGTGCCAATTGGTCAACAAGTATTAGGTGGTGTTTCAACTGCCGTTGCTGATGTAATTGGTTATTCTCAAGCAGGTATCAACTTTCTATTTGGCGGTTTAGGTACTGACGCTATGTTTGGTAATGGCGTAGGCTTCGTATTCGCCGTTCGCGTATTACCTGTTATTATCTTTTTCTCTTCTTTAATCGCTGTTCTTTACTATCTAGGCATTATGCAGATAGTAATTAAGTTCATCGGTGGTGGATTACAAAAAGCACTTGGTACAAGCCGCACAGAGTCTATGTCTGCTACAGCAAACATCTTTGTTGGTCAAACTGAAGCGCCTTTAGTTGTACGTCCTTTCATTCCAACAATGACTAACTCTGAGTTATTCGCAATCATGGTAGGCGGCTTAGCCTCTATCGCTGGTGCGGTACTTGCTGGTTATGCTGGTATGGGCGTGAAAATTGAGTACTTAGTAGCAGCATCATTTATGGCGGCTCCTGGTGGCTTAATGATGGCTAAACTAATGCACCCAGAAACTGAAGCAACTAATAATGACATGACTGACTTACCAGAAGATACTGATAAGCCAGCAAACGTTATTGATGCAGCTGCATCAGGTGCCGCTTCAGGTATGCACTTAGCACTTAACGTTGGTGCAATGCTTTTAGCCTTCGTTGGTCTAATTGCAATGGTTAACGGCATGCTTGGTGGTATCGGTGGCTGGTTCGGTTTCGAAGGTTTATCACTAGAACTGATCCTTGGTTACATCTTTATGCCGTTAGCATTCCTTATCGGTGTGCCTTGGTCTGAGGCTATGGTTGCTGGTTCGTTCATTGGTCAAAAAATCGTTGTTAACGAATTTGTGGCTTACTTGAACTTTGCTCCTTATCTTAAAGATATTGCTGATGGTGGCATCTTGGTTGAAGCTACAGGTCAAGCAATGACAGACCGTACTAAAGCGATTATTTCTTTCGCACTGTGTGGTTTTGCTAACCTATCGTCAATTGCGATTCTGCTAGGTGGTTTAGGTGCTATGGCTCCTACTCGTCGCCATGACTTAGCTAAGTTAGGCGTACGTGCGGTTATCGCTGCATCATTGGCTAACTTAATGAGTGCAACTCTTGCTGGTTTATTCCTAGCACTGTAGTAAAAGATATTCTTTTACTACAAGGGCTTTACCTACTTTAGTGAGTAAAGCCCTGTATTTAAGATTACATAATCATAATGATTGGCGTTAATCCACCGGTTTCCAGATAGCGAAGTGGTAATGAGTGACAGGTGCATATTTTCATATTAACACCGCAAAATCATTCATTTTCGAATGCGACACAAAAGTAACTGTTAGTGTGATGTTGTGAGTAAGTCGCGACATTGTTCACAAAAAAGAATTTAGTATTCGTTTTTATACCGGTTAAATATTGTGATTTACAACAATAGCGGTAAAATACGAAAGCTTAAAACAAAAGCTGTCCTAGAAGGCGGCAAATTATGATAAATGGGGTTGATGATGAAAAACTTTAAAACTTTAGCTTTAGCAGCAACAACTATGGCAGCAATGGCTGCACCTGCACTAGCTGCTGACCGTGGTGAAGATATTCGTTCTGGCGATTACAGCTGGATGCAGTTCAATGCTATGTACTCTTTTGATGAGCTACCAAGCACTGGCGAAAGTGGTCACGATTATCTAGAAATGGAATTCGGCGGCCGTGCTGGCGTTGTTGACCTATACGGTTATGTTGATGTTTTCAACTTAGCGACTGGTGACTCAGGTGATAAAGCGACTGGTTCAGGCGCTAGCAAAATGTTCATGAAGTTCAATCCACGTTTCTCACTAGATGCTATTACTGGTAAAGACCTTTCTTTTGGTCCAGTTCAAGAGGTCTACTTCTCTACTCTATTTAACTGGGGTGGTGGAGTTGTCGGTGAAGATGTAAACGCATCTTTCTGGGGTATCGGTGCTGATGTTATGGTTCCATGGTTAGGTAAAACTGGCATGAACTTATACGCACACTATGACATGAACGGTAAAGATTGGAATGGTTACCAGTTCTCTGCTAACTGGTTCAAGCCTTTCAAATTCTTTGATAACAAAAGCTTCATAGCTTTCCAAGGTTATGTTGATTATCAATTTGGTGCTGATGACGAGTATGGTAATGAGTTTGTTCCTATGAGCTCTAGCGGTGGTGCTGCATATTTCGGTATTCACTGGCATTCAGACAACTATGCTTTAGGCTATGGTCTTAAAGGTTACAAAGATGTATACCTTCTTGAAGACGGCGCAGGTATTGTTGGCTTAGATACAACTGGTTGGGGTCACTACCTAACAGCTACTTACAAGTTCTAATACTTTGTAAGACATTGGAGCCACAAAAATTGTGGCTCCTCTATAGTTTTTAAAAGTTAATACTTAATTAAATGCATTATTAAAAATGCCGTTAATTAAGCATTAAGCACAACGCGCTAAAATGGATTTTTCGCGGAAAATGATAAAATAAGTCATTAATTTATTTTGCCTTTTCCGGTCTTCAAGGATTCAAGTCGTGGTACTCGTTATCAGATTGAATACTTAGGTTAGTAAATCATATTAGTTTACTGGCAACACGTGAAGACTCGGCCATAGCTGTAATCATATAAGCTGTAATCTGTTTAGCTATATTCTAGTTAGCTATGATCATATGCCACTTTACTTTGTTGCCCTGACAAAAATTATCTACTGATTTTTCTTTATGGAGAACAAACATGACTGATTTAAAAAAAGCTGCGCAACTTGGTATCTCATTAATGGATTTAACCACGTTAAATGATGATGATACTGATCAAAAAGTTATCGACTTATGTCATAAGGCCAAAACTGCTGCAGGTAATACCGCTGCAATTTGTATTTATCCTCGCTTTATTCCTATTGCACGTAAAACCTTGAATGATCTTGATTGTGAAGACATTAAAATCGCGACAGTGACTAACTTCCCACATGGTAACGATGATATTGCAATTGCAGTATTAGAAACTCGCGCAGCAGTTGCTTACGGTGCTGATGAAGTCGATGTGGTATTTCCATATCGCGCATTAATGGCAGGGGATGAAACCGTCGGTTTTGAGCTAGTTAAAGCCTGTAAAGAAGCCTGTGGTGATGATGCTATTCTTAAAGTCATTATTGAATCGGGTGAGCTTAAAGATCCCGCATTAATTCGCAAAGCATCAGAGCTATCAATTGATGCAGGTGCTGACTTTATTAAAACCTCTACCGGTAAAGTGCCGGTTAATGCCACGCTAGAAGCGGCTGAAATTATGCTAACCGTGATCAGCGAAAAGAACCGTAAAATTGGGTTTAAGCCCGCCGGTGGCGTAAAAGATGCAGCTAAAACAGCAGAGTTTTTAGCTGTTGCGGCCCGTATTTTAGGTGAAGACTGGATCAGCCCAAGTACTTTCCGTTTTGGTGCATCAAGCCTGTTGACGAGCTTATTACATACTTTAGAGCTTGCTGACGCACCAGCACCGACTCAAGGTTACTAATTTAAATCAATGTTATAGCTAAGGTTTATTGCCTTTAGTGTTAATAAACCTATAGCTATAGATATTTTTGGCGATCCAAATCTAGCAGCCTGTGGATTGCCTAGATGGAGGCTATATTATGTTCCTCGCACAAGAAATTATCCGCAAAAAACGTAATGGTGAAGTCCTTTCCACCGCAGAAATTCAATTCTTTGTTAACGGTATAACAACTAATACGGTATCAGAAGGCCAGATTGCCGCCTTTGGCATGGCAGTTTACTTTAAAGATATGAATATGGACGAGCGTATTGCATTAACGATTGCAATGCGTGATTCAGGCACAGTGTTAAATTGGGATTCATTAAAATTAAATGGTCCTATTATTGACAAGCACAGCAGTGGCGGTGTTGGTGATGTTATTAGTTTAATGCTTGGTCCAATGGCGGCAGCTTGCGGCGGTTATGTGCCCATGATTTCCGGGCGTGGTTTAGGCCATACCGGTGGGACATTAGACAAGTTTGATGCGATTCCTGGTTACCAAACTGAGCCATCTAGCGAATTGTTCCGCAAAGTAGTTAAAGATGCTGGCGTAGCGATTATTGGCCAGACGGGTGATTTAGTACCCGCCGATAAACGTTTTTATTCCATCCGTGATAACACAGCTACTGTTGAGTCTATTTCGCTGATCACTGCATCAATTTTATCTAAAAAATTGGCCGCAGGACTCGATGCACTGGCTATGGATGTCAAAGTGGGTAGTGGCGCATTTATGCCAACTTACGAAGCATCTGAAGAGCTAGCTCGCAGTATTACCGCTGTTGCAAATGGTGCGGGCACTAAGACCACTGCATTATTAACTGATATGAATCAAGTCTTAGCTTCGTGTGCAGGTAATGCTGTTGAAGTACGTGAAGCAATACAGTTCTTAACTGGCCAATACCGCAACCCACGTTTGTATGCGGTGACTATGGGCTTATGTGCTGAAATGCTGATTTTGGGCGGTATTGCACAAAATGAAGTTGAAGCGCGTATTAAACTAAATACTGTATTAGATAATGGTAAAGCAGCTGAAGCCTTTGCTAAAATGATTGCTGGTTTAGGTGGGCCAACTGACTTTGTTGAGGCGTATGATAAGTATTTACCCCATGCCAAAATTATTCGTCCTGTGTATGCCAATACTAGTGGTTTTGCTTACAAAATGGATACTAGAGAGCTTGGCTTAGCGGTTGTTACTTTAGGCGGCGGTCGTCGTAAGCCTGGCGATGCGCTTGATTACAGTGTCGGATTAACTCAAGTTTGTGCATTAGGTCAAGCCGTTAACAAAGATGTTCCGTTAGCGATGATCCATGCGCAATCTGAAGAGGCATTTTCAGAAGCTGCGGCAGCAATTCAACAGGCCATCGTGATTGGCGATAGTGCGCCAGAAAAGACGCCTGAAATTTATCGCTATATTCGCGCTTCAGATTTATAAAGGAAAACACAATGAAACGTACTTTTATCTTAATGTTAGATTCATTTGGTCTTGGTGCTGCAACAGATGCTGATAAGTTTGGTGATGTTGGGTCTGATACTTTTGGTCATATTGCTCAAGCCTGTGCAGAAGGTAAAGCAGATATAGGCCGCAAAGGACCACTAGTTTTACCTAACTTGGCTAAATTAGGCCTAGGCCATGCAGGCTTTGAAAGCACGGGTAAGTTTGCTGATGGCTTTAACGCTGATGTTGAAGTGATTGGTGCCTATGGCCATGCCGATGAGTTAAGTTCAGGTAAGGACACGCCCAGTGGTCACTGGGAAATGGCAGGTGTACCTGTTTTGTATGAGTGGGGATACTTTAGCGATTTAACTAATTCATTCCCAAAAGAGTTAACCGACAAAATTCTAAAACGTGCTGGTCTAGAAGGGTTCTTAGGTAATTGCCATGCTTCGGGCACTACCATTCTTGAAGAGTTAGGCGAAGAGCACATGAAAACGGGCATGCCTATTTTCTACACGTCAGCAGACTCTGTTTTTCAAATTGCGTGTCATGAAGAAAGCTTCGGTTTAGAAAACCTCTACAAGCTGTGTAAAATTACCCGTGAAGAGTTAGAGCCGTATAATATTGGACGTGTTATTGCACGCCCATTTGTTGGGACTGGTGCAGCTGATTTTGCTCGTACCGGTAACCGCCATGATTATGCCGTATTACCACCAGCGCCAACCGTATTAGATAAGCTTAAAGACGCCGGTGGTGAAGTGGTCAGTATTGGTAAAATTGCTGATATTTATGCCCATAGTGGTATTACTCAGCAGTTTAAAGCGACAGGTCTTGAAGAGCTATTTGATGAAACGCTAACGCAAATTAAACGTGCTGGCGATAACACCATAGTGTTTACCAACTTTGTCGATTTTGACTCTCATTATGGCCACCGTCGTGATACAGCAGGTTATGCTAAAGCATTAGAATATTTCGATACCCGTTTACCTGAATTATTTGCGATTTTACAGCCAGATGATTTAGTGGTATTTACCGCAGATCATGGTTGCGATCCTACTTGGGTTGGTACTGAGCATACTCGTGAGCGTGTACCTGTATTAGCTTATGGTGCAGGTTTAGCCGCTGGTTCATTAGGTCGTCGTCAGTCTTTTGCTGATATTGGTCAGTCGATTGCAAGCTATTTTAAGCTAGAACCTATGGATTATGGCCAATCTTTTATAGATTAGTCACATTTTCGAACGACGGTTCTATATAAAACTTAATAGCTTTGCTAAACTATCAACAAGATTAAGCAATACAAAATAAAATAGAAACATAGGGGTTATAACATGGCTACACCACATATTAATGCTGTTGAAGGTGCATTTGCTGAGACAGTGCTTTTCCCAGGCGATCCATTACGTGCAAAATACATTGCAGAGACATTTTTAGAAAATGTTGAGCAAGTAACCGATGTACGTAACATGCTTGGTTTTACGGGTACTTATAAAGGTAAGCGTATTTCTGTAATGGGTTCAGGAATGGGTATTCCATCTTGTTCTATCTATGCACATGAGCTGATTAAAGAATACGGTGTTAAAAACTTAATCCGTGTTGGGACATGTGGTGCTATTAGCACGGATGTAAAAGTACGTGATGTGATTATTGGTATGGGTGCATGTACTGATTCACAAGCTAACCGTTTACGTTTCAAAAACCAAGATTTTGCAGCAATTGCGGACTACAGCTTACTAAGCGCTGTAGTTGATTCTGCCAAAGCACACGGCACTAAAATTCAAGTGGGCAACGTTTTCTCTGCTGACTTGTTCTATACACCCGATCCTGAAATGTTCGATGTTATGGAAAGAATGGGTGTATTAGGTGTCGAAATGGAAGCCGCTGGTTTATATGGTGTTGCCCATGAATTAGGTGCTAAGGCACTATGTGTTGTCACTGTATCAGACCACATCCGTACTGGTGAGAAAACCACTTCTGATGAACGTCAAACGACTTTCAATGACATGATAGTGATGACTTTGGATGCTGCATTAACACTTTAGTTTTAATAGCAAACCAATAAAAATGGGCGCATTAAGCGCCCATTTTTTATTTTATATTTACATCATTTTATTAACTTTTATCTTCCGGCTCATCTTTAGAGGCGAGATGTTTTTTAAATTGTTTAATACGTGTTTTTCGACGATCAAAGTCAGCGCGCTTAAACGATAATGCGCGTGATAACAAGAAACCAATAAAACTGGCCACAAGTAGCATCCACTTCAATAGTTCCATATTCTCTTGATGCAAATATTTAATTTCATCAAAAAATTTGCTCAGGTCTAATCTTACTTCCACATAGCCAAGGTTATTGTCTTGTTGCATCACATTTTCAATTAATGGTGGATAATTGGCTAATAGTTGACGTAATGCTTCTGAATCAGGTGCTAAATCATCGGTAGTCACTGATTGGGCAAAAGCGAGTCTGACTCCTTGAGAGTTATAAATATTAACCGACATTACTTTAGGGTCTGACGCTAAAGTCGATGTCAGCCATCGTAGTTGTTCATCATTTTGTAAAAACATAGCCGGAGCTGCACCGTTTGCCGCCTGTTGCGCAAGGGTTCTCGCCATAAGTTGAGTCTGTGAACTCAACAGTTTTTGACCGTTTTTCAAGCTGCTTTGCCAAAGATTGATTAGGCCTAATACTAAGCCTATGGCAACAATAACCTGAATGATCCTGCTAATTTTTTGTCTTTTCTTGAGACCGTTAACAAAAATCACTTTAATCCTCAGTCATTTTTCTATTTAATGAAACGCTTAGTAGGCGCCTGATTGCCATATTTTTGATGGCTTGGTGGTGTGGAAATTATATTAATCTAAAAACTCATCAGTAGATAGTTGTAATCAAAGAGGTCTGATCCATGCACCGCAGAAGTCTAGCATCCGCCAATGCACTTAATAAGAGTACCCCAAGTAACAGAGGTGTCAGTATTCTATCTTGGTTATTAACATCAACTACCACTGAGTATTGGCACAATGACCTATTATGCCAACGCTATGAAGAGGCGCAGTATCATAGTGATATCGCTTCTTTAAGTCATGAACGTGTTAGAGTGATATTTGAATCATCGGCTCAATCACACATTGATGCATGGCTTGCTGAACTGCCGTTTCCTGCGTATTTTAGCGTACTTGAACGCGAAAATGATCTTATCGGTATAGAAATTTCAGCCAGTAAGTCTTTTACTGAAATGATGTCGGCTTTTGATATTAGTGTGACTCAGCATAGTTTAGCGGCTGAATTATTATTGATCACTGCGCCATTACCTTTGCTGAAACAGCGCGGATTGCTAGTGATGGATATGGATTCAACGGCGATTCAGATAGAGTGTATTGATGAACTAGCTGTGTTAGCTGGAGTGGGTGATGAAGTGGCCGAAGTCACCGCTAGTGCGATGCGAGGTGAATTAGATTTTGAACAAAGCTTACGATTACGAGTAAGCAAACTTGCTAATGCAGATGCAACTATCATTGATACACTATGCAAAAATTTACCATTGATGCCCGGCTTAACCGCCTCTTTAGCAGAGTTACAAGCTAACCAATGGAAAGTGGTTGTCGCCTCTGGTGGATTTATGCCATTTGTGAATCATTTAATGTATCTGTTAAAGTTAGATGCAGCCTTTGCTAATGAACTGATTATTGAGGATGGCAAACTGACTGGTCATGTATCGGGTGATGTAGTCGATGCGCAATATAAGGCGACTGTTATTGGTAAGTGTGCTCAAAAGTGGCAAATTGAAACAGGACAAGTAGTGGCTATCGGTGACGGTGCTAATGATATCCCGATGATCCAAGCCGCTGACTTAGGAATTGCGTTCCATGGTAAGCCTAAGTTAATCAATGCGGCCAATTTAGCGGTAAATAAATTAGATTTACGTGCTTTGGTTTTTTGTTTACAAGCCTCATAAGCATTACGCTGCTGTTGTTACTCAAAACAGCGCAGTTGTATTATTTAGGATGTTTGCTCTATTTTAGTTGATATTGATGGCAGTTATGGTTAAGTATGGGCTTACTCACTCAATACCAATAGCTGCCATTTTGATATCACCCACTCAACAGTCTTTGTTTATTCCCTATCGACAGGGGCAATTACATCTACGTTATATTCCAGCTCAAACTTCGCATAAGCGTCTTACACCTATTTTAATGCTGCATGGTGCTATGTCTAACGGTCGAGTCTTTTATAGTGACTCAGGGCGTGGTTTAGGCTGTTTTATGGCGCAGCAAGGGTTTGATGTTTATGTGCTAGATACCGCAGGAAGAGGGAAAAGTACTCCCTTGATTGATAAGCAATATGAATTAGGCCAAGGGGAGGTTATTAGAGAGCAGTTACCTTTGGTGCAATCATTTATTTTAAAACGTCATCCTATGACATCAAAAGTACATTGGAGCGCACATTCCTGGGGGGGAGTGTTAATGGCAAGTAGTTTGGCTCGGTTTGTGGATTTACAGACGAGTGTCGCCTCACTGTTAACTTTTGGTAGTAAACGCACCATCAAAATTAAGTCATTACGAAAATGGATAATGGTAGATCTTTTCTGGAACCGGTTCGCCCCTTTTTGTGTATCTAGGCAAGGCTTTTTCGATGCTAACCGTTATCGATTTGGTATGGATAATGAAAGCCATCAATCACTACACCAGAGTATTGATTGGGTTAGGGGAGAGTGGATAGACCATGATGACCAGTTTAATTACGCACTTGCTGCAAAAAGTGCAAACTGGCCTAGTACGTGGTTTATTGCCGGAGAAAATGACACTGTATTGGGTAACCCGTCGGATGTGCAAGATATGATGGCAGAGTGCGGTTTGCAGCAAGCAAAATATACCTTGCTTGCTAAAAAAAATGGCTACCTAAATGATTATGGCCATGCGGATATGTTGACTCACAAACAAGCCAACGATGACCACTTTATGCAGATTAAAAAGTGGTATCTTGAGCTGAGTGACTGACGATGCTAAAGCTTATTTTATTATGATCCATTAAGATGCGGCTAAGTTCTTGTTGTTTTGCACTGTACTCAGTTTAGGGAAACGTAATTTTACTTCTGTCGTGATGTCTAGAAATTCGCCAATACCAATAACTTTCCAGAGCTGTTCTTCAAGCTGCTTGGCTTTATGATTTGCATGGATAGTAATATATTCTAATTCACGACGAATATAGGTCATATCTGGTTTATCTGCTGCCCCCAAATATACCCTTAACGCCATAAATCTACCTAAACGTTGGCTTTGTTCTATAAAAGATTGTTGATCTACGACACTGATTTCTGTCGCAACTTTGCAATTTAGATTGATTGTGCCACGAGCGTGTCTAGTTATTTGAATGAATACTTCAAAAAAGCGCATATCATCAGCGGCTTTCATTGTTTTAATTGGATCTATAATTTGACTTTTTAGTACCCCATCTGCCATGAGCGGTGTCAGGTTGTATTGCATTATTTGATCTGTATCTTGAGAGAATAAATGGCTTATCTCATCTACTTTGGTGCCAATGCCGATGGCTGAAAGGGAGAATGATTTACTCTGTTTTTCAATAAAATATGGCACGCTAACTAGCTCACGCATCATCAAATTTTTCATACCATCAGCCAGCTCTTTTTGTTCACCATCTTTATCGGACAGTTTAGTTAACTTTGCTTTGTTGTGATTGATCAGTTTATTTAAAAATTCAACGCCGATATGTGGTGAGTGACCAATTAATGCACTTAAATGAAGTATGCTGCCTTTTGAGCGCGTTCTAATAAGTTGGTATGGTAATGCGCTCAAGTCAATCTGAATTGCTTTGGCCTGTAAGCTAGGCAAGCTAAGACTAACAGATGCTGGTGAGTTAAAATCGAATGCTTCCGCTAAGGTTACTTGCAAGCCTCGGCTAGAAATATCATGGGTTATTCCAGAAGCAATTTTATTACCTTGTTTGATGTTAACTAATGTTTTAAAAGCGAATCTTGATTCATGGCGCCGCTCTGTAAATGGCATTGATATTCTTTTAATGCTATTCACATTTATTTTACGTTGCGCAAAGGTTTTTAGTTGGTTTACATCTTGGTTATTGAACCAAGCTTGATATTGGCTATTTACACTTGAGTTTGTGATATCACAAACTTGAATAATATGACTAAAACTGGCCAACTGTTGTTCTGTTAATGCTGAATATTGTGCATCATCGCCCGGAAGTGTAGAGGTTTTATAATTCAGTTTATGATCCACTTTTTGGCTAACTAATTTATAGACCCGCCAACTAGACTTTTTTGAACCAAAACCTAAGAATAATCCCAAGTGTTCGCTTTGTTGCAGTTCAAATAATGTCGCTGAATAAAAGTGCACTTTTTCGTTGGCTATATGTGTAAAACAAAACATCAGTTGATGTTCAGTAATATCCGGTGACTTTAATAAATGCACTATGCGGTTATTAGTTAACATCCCTGGCAGCTGGTTAATATCATCCTCATTTTGAAAAAAATGCAGTAATGGCTGATTACCGCGGCCAAGCAGGGCATGGGTGATATGAGGCTTACCTTCTTTAATCGAAATGTAGACAGGTAAATGAGGCTGTAAGGGTAAGTAATGACGCTCGAACCCTAAACCTGTAGCATTAACAATGACATCGTTGACATCGACTTTGTAGCGAAATTTATAACTATTAATTAATTGAGCAATAACCTTATCTAGTTCTTCACTGCTACCAATTCGTTTTAGGCGAAATATGGCGTTGTCATCTTTATTTTGGATATCAACAATAGCGTAATCAACACCTTGCTGTAAGTCTTCAAAGTAAAACTCTTCATTAAGTTCAAGCAACTTTACCCTAAGTGGTCTCTCAGGTTGAAAGTTATGTTTTAATGGGAGTTTTATTCTGGCGCCGCCAACGGATAAGTCTAGGGTAGCCCCTAATACTTCAGCGGATCCAGATTGTGACACAGCAATTTTAATGCTGTAGTTCATTCGCTCTTCACTACGATTAAAATAACTGCCTAAAACAATACCTGGTACCATAAACGGTGAGGCATTTAGGCTCGGTTCATTAGTGCTGCCTTCTTGTTTAAGCTGTTTACGTTTTTGGTGAGCTTTAATGACTTTTTCATACACACCTAAGGTGTATTTGTTTCGATAAATAGGTAACGCTTCTTCAAGGGCTTCTTTTGAGGGCGCATCTAAAAAGTGTCGTTGGTTACCAATGAAAACTTCTTCACAGGCCAGTTCGGTTTTATCACGTAAGTCTATTACGCGAGTACACAGGGCTGATATGCGGTTTAGCTCCATTTTAAGTAAAAAGCGGGTAGAATTTGATTCATCAGCCGTAAGGCTTTCGAACAGTTCCTGAAAATCAGGTTCCATTAATAAGGGCTTTAATTGTTCTATAAGTGCGCTGTGGTTGTCTAGGCTCATGTTCAATTATCGTTTTTAATGCTTATTGTGAGTCTGGCTGTTAATCTTATCGGCATGAAAAGACATTGCTTTATCAATAGTATGGGTCTGAAGTTAATCTTAACCCTATTTGAGATAAATGATAAAGTTTACAGAACAATTAGTGTCTATGATTTGATATATCTTGGACTGAAAAGAGGTCTTCCTCAACTTTTTAATTTACTAACCGGGCATTATGGCAAAGAATAAAACAGCATATGTGTGCAATGAATGTGGTCAAGATTTTCCGCGTTGGCAAGGGCAGTGTAATGCCTGTCAGGAATGGAACACGATCACAGAGGTTCGTTTGGGCGCAAGCAGTGCTACGCGAACTCATCAGTTTAGTGGTTATGCCGGTTCCACCAGTAAAGAAGTACAAACGCTCGATCAAATAGATTTAAATGAGTTACCTCGTATTGCCAGTACGTTTGGTGAGTTAGATCGGGTTCTTGGTGGCGGTATTGTTCCTGGTAGCGCGATACTCATTGGTGGCCATCCTGGCGCTGGTAAAAGTACGCTGTTACTGCAAACCTTGTGTCAATTAGCGCAAATTATGCCCGCCTTGTACGTCACGGGGGAAGAGTCTTTACAACAAGTGGCTATGCGCGCCCATCGTCTAGGGTTACCGACTCAAAATCTACGTATGCTGTCTGAAACCAGTGTTGAAGCTATTTGTGATGTTGCGATACAAATAAAGCCTAAAGTGATTGTGATTGATTCTATTCAAGTGATGCATATGAGCGATATTCAATCTTCACCTGGTAGTGTGTCTCAGGTTCGAGAGTCAGCTTCATATTTGACCCGATTTGCAAAACAGCATGGTATAGCGGTCATTATGGTTGGCCATGTCACCAAAGATGGCAGTTTAGCTGGCCCGAAGGTATTAGAACATTGTATTGACTGCTCGGTGATGTTTGAAGGTGATAGTGATAGTCGTTACCGTACTTTACGTTCACATAAAAATCGATTCGGCGCAATTAATGAGTTGGGTGTTTTTGCGATGACGGAACGTGGCTTAAAAGAAGTGGCCAATCCCTCCGCAATATTTTTATCCCGTGGCGATGAAGCATCATCGGGATCATTAGTTATGGTGGTATGGGAAGGTACGCGTCCATTGCTGGTGGAGTTGCAGGTTCTGGTCGACAGTTCAGCCATGTCTAACCCTCGTCGAGTCGCGGTGGGGATGGATGCCAATCGTTTAGCCATGCTACTGGCGGTGATGCACCGCCATGGTGGGTTGCAGATGTCTGATCAAGATGTGTTTGTGAACGTTGTAGGTGGTGTGAAAGTAACTGAAACCAGTGCCGATTTAACGTTATTATTGGCGATGGTATCGAGTTTTCGCGGTCAGGTTTTACCAACTGATTTAGTTGTTTTTGGTGAAGTTGGCTTATCAGGGGAAATTAGACCTGTGCCTAATGGCCAAGAACGTTTAATTGAAGCAGCTAAACATGGTTTTAAACGTGCAATAGTACCTAAAGCTAACATGCCAAAAAAACCACCTGCGGGAATGGAGGTTATAGGGGTAAGCAAATTAACTGAAGCTTTAAACGCACTTTAGTTGTGCGTTTTCAGCGTTAAATTTAACGGTTATTTATTATTCGGGTTGGATCAGCATTTCCAGCTCTCGATTAAGCAGCTCAGCATCACCTAAATTAAGTTCAATAATACGGCGCAAGTGACTAATACTTTCAACATCGATATGTAAACAGCGTAAGCCTAAATGCTTGCTAGTTTTATGTACAATTTTTGTGTTCATGACTAACTGAATATCTGAATCAGGTAATACAAACTCTAATGTTATATCACTATTTTTTGTACCGCTGAATGTGTCAGGGATTTCGACCAAAGCACCATTAAGGCTTAAATCTAGAATCGTTGTACGCCAGGTAGACTCAGCCTGAGCAAGATAAGCATTAGCATCAAATAGAATTCTCGAAAATTTGCGTCTCTCGTCCATTAGTCTGTCCTTTAATTTATAGGATTAGTGTTGTATTGATTGCTATAGATTAGCATACGATATAAGCACACATAAAACACCCAGATTCAATTTATTTGTTTCGTCATTATTTCTTCGGGTAATTCAATTGTAAATATAGCGCCTTGTTCTGGAGCCGTGCTCAAGGTGACTTTGCCTTTTAAAACCTGATTAACTAAGTTATATAGAATGTTCATTCCCAGGCCGCTTCCACCCTGGCCACGTTTAGTGGTGAAAAAGGGGGTAAAAATCTTCTGCTTAATTTCATCTGACATACCGCATCCATCATCTTTATAAATAATTTTAAGCCCGTTAGGTTCTCGCGTTACGGTTAAAGTCAGTTGGCCGATTTTATTATCAGGGTAAGCATGAATTATCGAATTATTTAATAAGTTGCTGATAATTTGATACAGTACGCCCGGCTGACTGTGTAATGAAATATCTTCAGGGCACTGGTAATCATATTGGTGTTTAGTACGGGATAATAATGGGTGCAGTGACACAAATATTTCATCTAAATATTGTTTCAGATTAAAGTCTCTTACTTCTTCATGAGATTGATCCACCGCAACTTTTTTGAAACTTTGTATTAATTTAGTTGCTCTATTTAAATTAGATAGCATCAGTTTTGCACAATCAGCAACTTCAGATTGATATAGTTCAAAATCTTCGTGTGAAACATCGCCAGATTGATATTTTTTATTGAACTCCTCGACCCTGTCCGAAAGGTGCGATGTCGCTGTCACATTAATACCGATTGGAGTATTCATTTCGTGAGTAATACTTGCGACGAGTCCACCTAACGTGGCCATTTTTTCCTTATCAATGAGCTCATTTTGAGTGAGTTTAAGCTCTTCAGTGCGAGACTTTACTCTATCTTCAAGCTCAATGTTGAGCAGCTTTAGTGCTTCTTCAGTTTCTTTTAACGACTGAATATTCTTTATTGTACCCGTTATTCTGTTTGGTTTGCCTTGATTATTTCTCTCTATCACTTGACCTCTATTAAGTACCCAAAGCCATTTGTCATCAGGTGTTTTTGCTCTATAAGCCAGTTCAAATTTATTTTCCTCTAAGTTTAAGCAAGAGGTCATAATATTAATTACATGGGGTAAGTCATCAGGGTGAACGCACTGTTGTAGGGTGTCCATTAAACTGATTTCGTGTTCAGGATATTGTAAAAAAGTATTAGTGCGAGTAGCGGTTTTATTGCGAATGTCCCAGTCCCAAAACTCATCACCACTGCCCCATAATGCGAGCTGTAATCGCTGCTCGCTTTTAGCAACTTGCTCCATCATAAAGACTTTAATGCGATATTTGCGAGTTTGTAACCAGCTAAAAAATCCGATGATGACAATAAAAAACAAGCAATAAAGTAAATATGCCCACCATGTTTGCCAGGGTGGGGGCATAATATGAATCTCCAAGGTTCTTATCTGGCTAAACTGATTATTGTGATTTTTAGCTCTGACTTGAAATTGGTACTTACCCGGTGATAAGCCAGAAAAATGGGCAACATGACTGTTTAAATCATCAAACCATTGCTGATGTAGTCCTAGCATCCTATATTCATATTTAATCTGTTGGGCTTGATGTAAATTATTACTGTGAAAACGAAATGAAAATAATGTGTCTAGATAACTCAACTGAATATTATCGGCATAACTGACATCCAGCGATTGATTAAACCGTGTGTCATCTTGTAGACGCTGCAATTTATTTAATAAGTAAAACTCGTCGATAATGGGCGTTTTAGGTTCTGGTGTGACGGGTAAATCAGAGGGGGTAATGATGTTAAACCCATTTATGCCACCTAAATAAACACGATTATTATCATCAATAAAGCCTGCACCGAAATTAAACTCATTATTCTGAAGCCCGTCCACATCAGTATAATTACGTATTGTATGATCTTTGCTATTAAGAACGCTAAGCCCTTCAGATGTACCGACCCAGAGTTGATCCGACTTATCTTTAACCATAAGGTAAGCGATATTGTCGATTAAACCATTTTGCTTATTAAATAGTTGCACCGCCTTTGTTTCAGGTATAAAAGAGAAAACCCCATCACTGGAAGAGATCCACAACCTATCCTTTATCCAATACGCATTAAATAAATGTTTGCTAGGAAATTGCTCGACAGTGTTTGGCGCATATTGCGTAAATTTTCCCTCTACAGACATATGAATTAACCCTGCACCATAAGTCAATATCCAGTACCCGCCTTGCTGAGCAGGTAAAATCTTACTTATCTCATTACTCGCAAGGCTGTCCGGTAAATTGGGATCATGAGACCAGGATTTAAAACCATATATAGTGGGTATAAATAAACTTAGCCCTGCATCTTTTGTCGTAACCCAAGCTTGCTTAGTGTCATCGAATAAAATGCTATAGAGATGGTTACTTGCTATTGCCAGAGGGTTATCTGGCTGAGCTACATATTGCTTAATTTCCTTGGTTTTAATATCCATGATATATAAACCATTGCCGCGCGTACCAATCCAAAGCTGTTGTTTATCATCTTGTGTTATAAAACTAATAAAGCTTTTACTATCAAATTGTGGGTGGGTAAAAAGTGAGAAGCCAGTAATGTTTCTTTGAGTATCTTCAGCTGCAATGAATAACCCTTGGGCAGTTCCAATCCAAAGGACGTTTTGTTTATCTCGATAAATAGTTCTAATATCGTTATCAGAGATATTGTTTTCAAAGAATGCATATTGATTGATAGTATTGAAAGCTTGGCTATTTAGATCTGTTTTACTTAAACCAGCCCCTCTTGTGCCAATCCATAGTTGGTGTTCGTCGTCTATCCACAGCCTGGTAATTAAATCACTACTGACACTACGAGTATTGCTTGCTGAATGAGAAAAATGTTCAAATTGATGTGTGTCTGGCTGATACCAAGCTACACCAGCTTGTTGAAAGCCAATCCAAAGTTTACCATCGATATCTAAAGCTAAGTCATTGATATTGTTTTGCTGAATGGTATCGGGAAAAAATAACTGGTGCAAAGTGGTGGTAGGCGATGTTAACCCTTGGGATAAATCTAGATGCAATAATTCACTATTACTGGTTGCTAGCCAAATGTTATTATCGTCTCCATTTGCAATACGAGTAATATATTTTGTTTGCTTAGATTGTTGAGATATCGTGGTTAATTTTTTTGTTCAGGTAAGTAAAGTTGTAGGCCTTGATTATGATAAACCCATAAACGCGATGATTTATCTAAAAATAGGCCGTGAATATTGTCATCTAATAAACCTTTGTCGCCGATATTTAAGTGTTCAATAACCACATTTTGTGTAGCAGAAAAAATATAAATTCCGTTATTAGTAGCAATCCAAATATTACCTTCACTATCTTCACTTAGGTCGTTAATTCCGCTAGAGGGTAATCCAAATTTAGGCGCGTTGTAATGCTCAAAACGTTTGGTTTTTGGTTTGAATCTATTTAAACCATCATTGACGGTGGACAGCCAAAGCTCTCCTTTTTTACTGTAATACAAATGACTAATATGATTGCCTGATGGGCCATATTGATCTTCTTTTAAGTAAATCTTTATTTCTTTACCATTGTAACGATTCAAACCAGCCTGTGTCGCTATCCATAAATAACCATCTTGATCCGTAATGACATCATTAACAGTGTTCATGGATAAGCCATGCTCGGCTCCAATTGTGTCAAATAGCACCACAGCCTGAGTAAGATGAGGAGCAAAAAAGAATATACTCAAAAAAGTATAGTAGCTTAGTAGGCGTTTTTTTCTCACACAGTTGATCCTTACACTTTTTTACTTTAATAATTATCTTAAGTGTTAAATTTAAGTGTAGAACTAAATTAATAAAATGCGAGTTAAGTACTGGCGTTGACAAAAAAAGGAACCCGAAGGTTCCTTTTTATTTGTTAACTAATTTGAAGTTAATTCATTGCTGCTAACTAATTGAAGCTAACCAATTACTGTTAACCAATAATACTCTCATCAGGGTCTACGATGGGTGAGTTTGGCATAATCCGCACGGATTTAATCATGTTATCCGATACTTCGATAACTTCTATATGATAATCAGCTAAGCGCAAACTAGTTTTAGCTGCAGGGATATCCTCAAGATACTCGACAATTAACCCATTGAGTGTTTTGGGGCCATCGATAGGAAAATCCCATTTCATCTCTTTATTTAAATCACGAATGTTAATAGTTGCATCTATTAAAAAGCTTCCATCCTGTTGGATGTTAATATCTTCGCTTGGTGTCGTCATCATTGATGTGGTGAAGTCGCCGACTATCTCTTCTAAAATATCTTCAAGCGTAACAAGCCCTTGGATGTCACCATACTCATCAACAACCAGCCCTATGCGTTCTTTATTTTGTTGAAAATTTGCTAACTGCACGTTTAGCGGTGTGCCTTCAGGAATAAAGTACAGCTCTTTTACCGCACGTAATAATGATGACTTACTAAATTGCTCTTTTGATTGTAGACGAAGAGCATCACGTAAATGGATAAACCCAACCGAATCATCAATTGTGTCTCGATATACTAATACACGAGTATGTGGGCTTTGGATAACAAGCTTATTAATGAGCTTAAAATCATCATTCATATTGATAGCGTAAATATCGGAACGCGCAATCATAATGTCTTCTACGGTGACTTTTTCTAAATCTAATATCGACAATAACATTTCTTGGTGACGCTGGGGGATGAGCGCACCAGCTTCGTGAACAACGGTACGTAATTCTTCTTGGCTTAATGCATCATTGGTTTTGACTGTTTTAATACCCAATAAACGCAGGAAACCGGTAGTAATAATGTTAAGCCCTTTTACTAACGGCAGCATAATAATCAGTAGCCATTTCAGAATAATGCTTGATGGAAAGGCGATTCTTTCTGGGTGTAATGCAGCATAGGTCTTGGGGGTGACTTCTGCAAAAATCAAAATAACGACAGTCAATACGCCGGTAGTGATAGCAATGCTGGCAGCTTCATCAATATTATATTGGCTAAGTACGCGCATACCGATAATGGTTGCAATTGAAGATGCGAGGATATTTACTAAGTTATTGCCGATAAGAATAAGCCCAATTAATCGGTCTGGCCTATCAAGTAGCTTTAGCGCTCGCTGTGCTGGTTTGTTACCACTGCCAGCCAAATGCCGTAAACGATAACGGTTAAGCGTCATCATGGCGGTTTCTGAACCAGAAAAGTATGCAGAAATCAAAATCAATACTACAAGGAAAATTAACAGTGCGCTGGTAGATATAGCGTCCAAGGAAGGGGGCTCCGTTATGGTATGTAGGCCGTTATTGACGACCAGAATAGATATATTTAACCAGCATTATTAACCACTGACGAAAAGAGTCAAGTTATAGAGGCTTATAATATTAGTAAAGTAAAAGACATCATGCAGAGTGAACAACTTCATTTCGTTGAAAGTACCCGCTTTTTAACGGTTATGACGACTTTCATAGTCATAACCGAAGTGGGAATTAATTAATAATCAATTCTTTAACAATACGGGCACCAAAATAGCCTAATGAAAGTAGTCCTGCACCAGATAAACTGTAAACCACAGCAGTGCGGATACGACAGCCTATTGTGTAGTGTTGCCACAACATAGTGCCATATACAGCCCAGGCAGCCATAGACAGGATAGCTTTGTGGCCTTTACCATCAACAAACATATCTTCTAAAAACACAAACCCAGTCACTAGCGACAAGCTTAATAAAATAAAGCCAATCACAACAAGATGATATAGCTGACGCTCTACGGTCATGAGCGGTGGCATAGCTGTGCTCATTATCATTTTTTTATTTTTAAGCTTATTTTGAATAATCCATAGTTGTAGCGCATAAAGTGCAGCAATCATTAATGCGCTGTAAGCCATTAGCGACAACACGACATGAGCAAGAATTTCTGGATGCAATTCAAAATGAATAATAAATTGGGGTGGTAATAGCCATAGCAAAGCTACTGAGATTATTGAGCAGGCATAAATTACCGGTAACACTACAATCACTTTTAGCCGCGGTAAGGTAACGGTAAAGGTGAATGCGATGATCCAGTTCACCATTGAAATGACATTGGTTAAACTAAAGTTTTGCCCATCAAGTGTAAAAATTGAATTCGATAACGCAAAACCATGCATAATCACACCCAAAGCGGATATCATCATAATAAGTTTGCGATTGGGACCATCAGCATGAAATAGCCGGCTAGTGGCGAGAATCAATGCAATACAATAAAAAAACATAGCCGAAGCAGAAAAAATAACCATCTGATTTAAACCTATCAAGTTATATGGACATGCTGACTGGATATAATATCTAGTCTCAAAACGCACATGAACACTATTGGGTAAGATTAACATGAAGTCACCCAATAAGGGCAGTGACCTATTACGCAAAATTTAACAGTTTCTGACCGTTAGCTGCAAATAATTTACCTTATTGCATCTGTTATGGGTAATAAGACACTTGAGTAGCATGATTAATCATGAGTTTGATCCTCTTATAAATAAGGCGTAAGGCTAATCGTTTGAGTTAAAAATGAATAATTTGTCACACAAGCGCGCATCTTAAAAATTTTTGAGTATAATAGTGCGCATTATCGATAAGCGTATTAAGAGCGGTTAAATGTTTGAGAATCTATCTGACAGACTATCACGAACACTAAAAAATATAAGTGGTCGCGGTCGATTAACGGAAGACAACATTAAAGACACCTTACGTGAAGTCCGCATGGCTTTGCTCGAGGCTGATGTTGCATTGCCAGTAGTAAGAGACTTTGTTAGCAGTGTAAAAGATCGCGCTGTCGGACAAGAAGTCTCTAAAAGTTTAAGTCCAGGCCAAGCTTTTATTAAGATTGTGCAAAGCGAACTTGAACGCGCTATGGGGGAAGCTAATGAAGAGCTTGACCTAGCTGCTCAACCTCCGGCTGTCATTATGATGGCGGGTCTTCAAGGGGCGGGTAAAACCACCTCTGTAGCCAAGTTAGGTAAGTTTTTACGCACTCGTCATAAAAAATCCGTGTTAGTCGTCAGTGCCGATGTTTATCGCCCAGCGGCAATTAAACAGCTTGAAACCTTAGCGGCAGAGGTGGAGGTTGCATTTTTCCCATCTGATGTCAGTCAAAAGCCGTTAGATATAGCAAAAGCTGCAATAGCTTATGCCAAACTAAAGTTCATTGATGTTGTTATTGTCGATACAGCAGGTCGTTTGCATGTTGACGAAGCCATGATGGACGAAATTAAAGAGCTTCATGCGGTTATTAAGCCTGTAGAGACCTTATTTGTTGTTGATGCAATGACAGGTCAAGATGCGGCAAATACGGCTAAAGCCTTTAATGAAGCAATGCCATTAACAGGGGTGATTTTAACTAAGGTTGATGGTGATGCTCGCGGTGGTGCTGCGTTATCAATTCGCAGCATAACTGGCAAACCGATTAAGTTTTTAGGTGTTGGTGAAAAAACTGACGCGCTTGAGCCTTTCCATCCTGACCGTATCGCATCGCGCATTCTAGGCATGGGTGATGTTCTTTCACTGATTGAAGAAGTTGAACGCGGTGTCGACAAAGACAAAGCGATGAAACTGGCTTCTAAAGTGAAGGCTGGTGGTAGTTTTGATTTAGAAGACTTTCGTGAACAGCTGCAGCAAATGAAAAACATGGGCGGCATGATGAACATGATAGAAAAACTGCCTGGTGTCGGTAAGTTACCTCCAGAAGCATTAGCGCAAGTTCAAGACGGTAAAATGACTGGTCAAATGGAAGCGATTATTAACTCCATGACAGCCAAAGAGCGCAAAAACCCTGATGTAATCAAAGGTTCACGCAAACGTCGTATCGCGCTAGGTTCAGGGACACAAATTCAAGACGTAAATCGCTTATTAAAGCAATTTACTCAAATGCAAAAAATGATGAAAAAAATGTCAGCTAAAGGCGGCATGAAGAAAATGATGCGTGGTATGAGCGGTATGTTACCGCCTGGTATGAAGATGCCCGGTCGTTAGTTAATCAATTTAATCTTCGGAAGTGATACTTTGCTTGGCGCTATAACCCTTTTCGCTGTAAAAAACGGCGCTTTGGGTTGCATTAGTTTCAAAGTAGGGTAAAATCTTCCGGCTTTCTTACTGGGACCTTCGCGAACACGGGTTCCAGTTTTTATTTTTGCTTCTAGCAAATCATTAGAGGAATAAAACGCATGGTTACCATTCGTTTAGCTCGTGGCGGCGCAAAAAAGCGTCCATTTTACAATATCGTTGTTGCTGATAGCCGCAATGCTCGTGACGGTCGTTTCATCGAACGTGTAGGCTTTTTCAACCCACTAGCTCGTGGTCAAGAAGAAACTTTACGTTTAGATTTAGATCGTGTTGAGCATTGGGTTGCTACTGGCGCGGCAACATCTGAGCGTGTTGCTAAGTTAATTAAAGACGCACGTAAAGCAGCTGCTTAATTGCGTTTAGGTATAGATAGATGAGTAGTAACCAACAGCCGATTGTGCTGGGTAAAATAGGCGCTTGTCATGGCATTAAAGGTTGGCTAAAAATCACTGCCTATACCAATTCTGTTGAAGGCATTTTTGATTATTCTCCTTGGCTTATATATGACCAGGGGAAATGGCGTGAAGTTAAAGTCAGCCAGTGGCGCTCACAAGGTAAGGCGGTTATCGCTGAACTTGAAGGGGTTGTATCACGGGAACAGGCGCAAATGCTCACAAATTGTGAAATTGCGATTATGCCTGAGCAAATGAAAGAACTCAGTGATGATGAATTTTATCACCGTGATCTTATCGGATGTGAAGTGACTAATAATAACGGCTACAACATGGGCATTGTTGACCAGATCGTGGAAACAGGATCTAACGACGTGTTACTTGTTAAAGCTAATGCCAAAGATGCTTTTGGCAAAGTGGAACGTATGATCCCCTTTGTCCCTGAACAATTCATTTTAAAAGTGGATTTGCAAGGCAAACAGATAATAGTGGATTGGGATCCTGACTTCTAAGTCGAGGTACAACATATGTGGTTAGGGGTAATAACCCTGTTTCCAGAGATGTTTCGTGCTGTTACAGACTTTGGGGTGACGGGTCGAGCCGTAAAAAACGGCCTGCTTAAGGTGCACACGTGGAATCCTCGTGATTTCACCCATGACAGACATAACACGGTTGATGATCGCCCATACGGTGGTGGGCCTGGAATGTTAATGATGGTGCAACCTTTACGAGATGCCATTCATGCTGCTAAAGCTGCAGCGGGTGACAGAGCGAAAGTGATTTATCTATCTCCTCAGGGGCGCAAGCTGGATCAGCAAGGCGTTACTGAGTTAGCTAAATCAGACAGTTTGATTTTAGTGTGTGGTCGCTACGAAGGTATCGATGAGCGCATTATTCAAACTGAAGTAGATGAAGAATGGTCAATCGGGGATTACGTGCTTTCGGGCGGCGAAATACCTGCAATGACTTTAATCGATTCAGTGGCTCGCCTAGTACCTGGTGTACTGGGTAAGCAAGCTTCAGCAGAGCAAGATTCTTTCTCTGACGGATTACTGGATTGTCCTCATTATACTCGCCCTGAAAACTTAGATGGCATGGACGTACCGGCAGTGTTGTTAAGCGGTGACCACGAAAAAATCAGACTCTGGCGGTTGCAGCAAAGTATCGGAAGAACTTTTCTACGACGACCAGAAATATTTGAAAATCTAGCTCTGACTGACGAACAAACAGCCTTATTAGCGCAGTTTGTAAATGAAACGGACACGTCCGTATAGTCATTGTTTCAGTTATTCTAGAATGGAGTAAGTTATGAACAACATCATTAAAATGCTCAACGATGAGCAAATGAAAACAGACGTACCTGATTTTGGTGCTGGTGATACAGTAGTAGTTCAAGTACGCGTAAAAGAAGGTGATAAAGAGCGTCTTCAGGCTTTTGAAGGTATCGTTATCGCTAAGCGTAACCGTGGTTTGCACTCTGCATTCACAGTACGTAAAATCTCTAATGGTGAAGGTGTTGAGCGTGCTTTCCAAACGCACAGCCCATTAATTGCTAGCATCGAAGTTAAGCGTCGCGGCCGTGTTCGTCGTGCTAAACTTTACTACTTACGTGAGCGTTCAGGTAAATCTGCACGTATCCGTGAAAAATTGGCAACTAAGTAATAGTTATCAATTTAGTTTAAAAGATGCAGTGTTCGCACAACTAACCGCCGAAAGGCGGTTTTTTGTTTTTAGCATTCGTCCCCATCATTTTTGAGTCATGTAAGCAGACTTTTATTTAGCCCTTAGCTTTACTTATCGAGCCTGACTCATTATCTGAGTTTCACATTAGTCATTTAACAATAGATAGCCATATGATCCTCATGAACATTGATATGGCAGTAATTACACATTTGAGTTAAATAAGTCTTGATCTCATAAAAATGCGCAGGCATAGTTAGTTCTATTTTGTAATGGTGTATCATTACAAAAATACAGTGGTTTTAGTTATCACTAAAAAGTGTGACTAGATTGCTTTTTACCTTATTACAGTGAGCCGATATCATGCAGCAAGATACCATCAACAATATTCATATTAGTTCTGAGCAAATACTGTCAACGCCGTCACAACTGAAACAAGAGTTACCCTTATCAGCACATGCATATCGTTATATTTTGGATGCGCGTAAAACGGTAGCAGACATTGTGCATAAACGTGATAGTCGGGTATTGGTTGTGACAGGGCCTTGTTCAATACATGATATTGATGCAGCTAAAGAATATGCGCTTAAGTTGAAAAAATTACACGATGAACTCAGTGATGATTTTTATATTTTAATGCGCGTGTACTTTGAAAAACCTCGTACCACAGTAGGCTGGAAAGGGCTGATTAACGATCCGAATATGGATGAGTCTTTTGATGTAGAAAAAGGACTCCGTATGGCTCGTGAATTGATGATTTGGTTAGCTGAATTAGAATTGCCCGTGGCAACTGAAGCGCTGGATCCTATTAGTCCTCAGTATATTTCTGAATTAGTCACCTGGTCTGCTATTGGCGCCCGCACCACTGAATCTCAAACCCACAGAGAAATGGCATCGGGGTTATCTATGCCTGTAGGTTTTAAAAATGGCACGGAAGGCAAGCTAGATGTTGCTATTAATGCCCTTAAATCTGCAGCCAGCAGCCACCGTTTCATGGGTATTAATCAAGAAGGCCAGGTCAGCTTATTGCAAACTGCCGGTAATCCTGACGGTCATATCATTCTTCGTGGCGGTATTGCACCTAATTATGATGCTAAAAGTGTGGCTGAGTGTGAAATACAAATTCATAATGCTAAGTTGAATGCACGTTTAGTGGTTGACTGCAGTCATGGTAATTCATCTAAAGATCACAATCGTCAAAAACAAGTGTGCGAAGATGTATTTAATCAAATTGTCTCGGGCAATAAATCTATCATTGGTGTTATGCTTGAAAGCCATTTAAATGCAGGTAATCAAAGTACCAATAAGCCATTAAATGAACTTGACTATGGTGTATCTGTCACCGATGCCTGTATTGATTGGGCAACAACTGAAACAATTTTACGACAAGGCGCTAACCAATTATCTGCCGTACTGCCAACTCGCTTTAATGTGCTGCAAGTTGTTAATGGTTAATGAAAAGTATGATGAACGAAAAAACCACAGCTGATTTAGAAAAACTTCGCGATTTAATCGATGGCGTTGATCAACAACTTCTACATTTATTGCGTAAACGTTTAGATTTAGTCGCCCAAGTTGGTGCAGTCAAGCACGCCGCTGGTGTGCCCATTTATGCCCCACAACGTGAAGCTTCCATGTTAGCTAAACGTCGTGACGAAGCGCAAAAGATGAATGTATCGCCACAATTGATCGAAGATATTTTACGTCGCTTAATGCGTGAGTCTTATCTGAATGAAAAAGATGTTGGCTTTAAACAGGTAAAAACAGACTTAGGCCATGTGGTTGTCGTTGGTGGTGATGGCCAGTTAGGTCAGTTATTTACTCAAATGCTTACACTATCTGGTTATCAAGTGAAAAGCTTGGACAAGAATGATTGGCACCGCGCCGAAGCACTATTTGATGGTGCCGGAATGGTGCTGGTTACTGTGCCAATTAAAGTCACCTGTGATGTTATTCGAGAACACCTGACTCATTTACCTGACACATGCATTTTAGCTGATTTAACTTCGATTAAAGAACAGCCTGTTTTGGCGATGCTAGAGGCGCACACAGGGCCTGTGGTAGGTTTACACCCTATGTTTGGTCCAGATGTCGGCAGTTTAGCTAAACAAGTTGTGGTGGTGTGCCATGGGCGTCAGCCTAAATCTTATCAATGGTTACTTGAACAAATTGCTATTTGGGGCGCAAGAGTTGTTGAAGCTGAACCGGTTAAACACGACAAAGCGATGCAACTTGTACAAGCTATGCGTCACTTTTCTAGTTTTGTGTATGGTGTGAATCTATGTGAGGAGCAGGCTGATATAGATACATTACTGCAATTTAGTTCGCCAATTTATCGATTAGAGCTGGCGATGGTAGGTCGATTGTTTGCTCAAGATCCCGAGCTTTATGCCGATATTATATTTGCACAGCAAGGCAGCCAAGACGTGATAAGTGATTATTTGGATAACTATCGAGACGCGTTAGCATTATTAAAGTCAGGTGACCGTAATGCGTTTGTAGAAGAATTTAAACGCGTCGCTAAATGGTTTGGTGACTTTGCTCCACAGTTTCAACATGAAAGCCGTGCAATGCTGCAGTCAGTGAATGATATGAAGACAGGTTAATCATTTTTCATTTTTTGTTGTTTGCGTAAATACAGTATAGGGCTTACATTTATATTCTAGTAGTCAGCGTATATTATCGATGACAGAGCAATTAAATTGCCCTTTACCTATTCTATTTTGGAGATGTGCCCATGACTTCATTCGATACGCTGTCAACATCAACATCAACATCAACATCAACATCAACATCAACATCAACATCAACATCGCAAGATAATACCGTAGGCCATTTTCTCTATGCAATGATGAGTGCTTTTCCGCTTTTTTTTATTCCTGTGTTAATGAGCTTTTGGCTTAATCTTATTCAGAAAAACATTAAGCCTAATTCATTACTTGCATCGCATTTGCGTTGGCAACGACTCAGTATTATTGGACTATGTCCCTTTTTTATAGCGGGCTATTTATTAAGTCCTGTTTGGCTAAGTGTGTCGCTCTATCTTATGGGGATAACGTGGTTTAGTTACCGTATATTTAAAGGCTGGGTGAGTTTGAATGAAGGCTTAATGGTTTAGGTTTTATAGTATTATTCAGAAGGAATAAAAAATGCCGGTTAATACCGGCATTTTTGTGGATAAAGACTACAAATAAAGCTCACGAAGCAGGTTGCTATCGGCATCGGTACAAGGCGCTGCTAATACAATACCATCAGCGTTAAGTTGCTTGGCGGCTTTGGCCTGTGGATATCGGTTATTGCTCTTCTCATTAGCTACATTGCAAATGATAGGTAGATGGCACATTTGTTTTATGCTGACTAATGATGATAAGTCGAGACTGATTTGATCTGGCTTTGCAAAGCTTCTGACCCCAGAATCACACAGGATGACCTGTTGATTTCCTTGCGCTAATACTATTTGTGCAGCAGCAAGCCAATCTTCAGTACTGGCCATGTTATTACGTTCAATAATGACAGGCCTATTTAAGCTGCCTAATTGACCGAGCAAGCCTTGATTAAACATATTTTGACCACTTAACATAACCATATCGGCTAAGTGGGCACTGCTGATATCGTTTTCTTGTTCGATAAATAATACGCTTACTAATCCCGCTTGCTCAATGACCTGAAGATGTTTCTTTAGTTGGCTTTCGCTAGTTACGCCCAAAGATGGGTTAAGAATAATAGCTTGAAAGCCCGCTTCTTTAGTTTGTTTTGCAAGACTCGCTAGCTCTGTATCAGTTTTAGGTGCATCAACTAATTGAAATGCGCCAAATTGATTATTACCTACTTGCAATTGTTTGCATTGGACTTCACTGTCCTGTGACTTATATTCGCGACTATATTTAGTTGTGGGTGATGTAGTAAACTGATTTGGTGACTCGACAGCCCTTGAGCTGTTCGGTTCAATCAGTAATTGTGCTTGCGACAATTGTGTTGGCTTGACAGACTCACAAGGGTAGCAACCTAATACTTTAATAAAACGGGTTAATCGCTCTAATTCCTTAATGGCTTGCTGCACATCATGGTTGGCAAGATTGCCATCAATGTCGATATAGAACATTTCTTCCCAAGGTGTACCAGGAATGGGACGCGACTCAAGTTTAGACATATTCAAACTATGGGCTTTTAACACCAGTAGTGCTTCAACCAGCGCGCCAGGTTTTTGGCCTGTAGCCATAATTAACGTTGTTTTAGCAGGTAATTGTGCTGGTACATCAACTGGTTTACGCGCAACAACAATAAAACGGCTTTGATTTATTTTTTGGTTCGCTAACCCATCTTCAATAGCGCTTAGCTGATATAGAGCACCCCCTTCAGCGCTACCAATAGCGGCAACACTTTGATTATCAGCTTCAATCACTTTAGACATTGCCTCAGCACTGCTAGCACAATACTCAAGTTTAAATTCTGGATGTAAGCTCAGGTAGCGGCTGCATTGACTAATGGGTTGTGGGTGCGCATAGACGGTTTTAATATTGGCAGTATCAGTACCTCGTTTTGCTAATAAGCAATGTCCGACTTCTATTGTGGTTTCGCCCACAATCGATAGGCTGGTATGTTGCAAAACGTCATACACCTCATTAATTGATCCTGAAGAGGTATTTTCAATCGGTAAGAATCCGTAATCAGCATGGCCTGATTCAACTGCGTTGACAATGTCATCAAAACTTTGACAGCCAAAGTCGATCATTGTCACCTGCCTTCTATCACAGTAACGAGTGGCGGCAAGATATGAATATGAACCTCTGGCTCCTAAAAAGGCCACTGTATAGTGTTGTTTCTGTGTGTCAGGATTGGCTCTGCCGTGTAAAAAAGCTTGCTGGTTAAGCACAGAGTCCTCAATGATGCTTTGATAAAGAGATATCACAAAATGTGCATCAAGCCCTTTGTCTCGTCCAAGTTGAACAAGTCGTTCTAATAATGCTTTTTCCCTTTGGGTATCGCGAATAGGTCTAACATCAACTTCCTTACTGCGGGCGACTTCAAGACTGAGTTCACGACGTTTAGAGAGCAAGGTCAGTAGCTCATTATCTAACGATGTAATCTGTTCTCGCGTTAGATCTAACCCTTGTGGCTTATTCATACTAACCTCTTAATATTGTTCAATTCGATTGCTTATTTCGATAGTGAAAACTAAAAAGCCCCCCATTTGGGAGGCTTTGGTATTTTCATTTTCTTTTTAATACAGAAAAACCGCCTCCCTATGTGGGTTGCATAAAAAAGAAAATAAAAACGCGACACAATATTTTGTTCATAGGTTAAAACTAAAACTTCGCTAGGTGAGTGTCAATGTAAAATTGTTCACTTTGGCTTAAACCTGCATAAAAAAGCGCACCCGAGGATGCGCTATGTGTTTTTGGTATGAGTATCAAGCGGCGGTATCCTCCTTGTAGATGTACTCAAAATCATCTTCTGCACGTTCAAGTGTAGTATGACGTTGAGCTTGGGGTTTATGGGTCAGGCGATTTAGCTGTTTTTCCAGCTTTTTACCCATTGCAGTAATTGCTGCGTAAAGGTTGTCGTTTTTCGCCTGGGCAAATAATTCTCCACTTGGCAAGCCTATAGATGCTTCAATTTTAAAGAGCTGCTTTTCCTGAGTAATAATGACATGTGGGTTAATAAGATGAACATCGTGTCTTGTGAGCTTTTCAAATTGTCCTTCAATACGTTCAAGAATAGGGGCAGTGACTTCAAGTTGCTTGCTAGTGATTTTCAGCATATTTTGAACCTTCTGTTGTATTGCTTAACTTCAGATTACCAACTTAAGGCTAATAAAACGTGATCCGCGTCACATAATTGAACAGGGGTTTTGTTAGGTGATATTAATTTGAGCGTATAGGTATTTTCGTTAAAAATAGCGGTAATTTAACTTGAAAAGCTAGTCAACTTAGGCGCATATTTGAATGAATAACAACAGTGTGTTATGCGGTTTAACAGTGTGTTAACCTGTGTTTTTAAGGATAATGTTTATTGACCTGAGTCGCCTTTTTATTTCTTACACTTCTTTACGTTTTCAACTCCCCTTAATTGAATAAATAATTTTATAATGAGTGATGTTTTCGCCTATGGCGAATTATTACAACATTTATTAAAGTCGAGTGATTAAATGCAATCTCAATTTAAGCAAATTAAAGTGTGGGACTTTTCAGTAAGAGCGTTTCATTGGAGTATGGTGATATTACTCGGAGCGTTGTGGTGGAGTGCTGATGCGGGAGAGATGAGTCTGCATCAGATATTTGCCTACTTGCTACTAACGCTATTAGCTTTTAGGCTTATTTGGGGCATTATTGGTAGTGATACTGCTAAATTCACCCATTTTATTCGCCCCCCTAAAACGGTTGTTCAATACGCCAAAGATAAACAGAAAACCCAATCGTTAGGGCATAATCCGCTAGGCGGCTATATGGTGGTATTACTACTGAGCCTATTAATAATACAACTCGTAACAGGATTATTCGCTACTGATGATATTTTTACTGAAGGGCCCTTTTATAGTTATGTATCATCTGCCACAGCGAGCACATTAACATGGGTGCATAAACAAAACTTCAATCTTATTCTCGGTTTTGCTGCAATGCATGTTTTGGCTGTAATGGTTTATCTCATTAAAGGTGAAAACCTAATTACGGCAATGATAACAGGTTATAAGCACGTTCAAGGTGAGTTGAAACAACCTAAAATGGTACCCATCTGGCTTGCGTTAATTGTGTTTGCTGTTTTATTTACAGGGGTGTGGTTTAGCTTGTTAGCAGATGTCGTCAAGTATATGTAGTCGATTGCTAATCGGTATGCCTGCTAAAAATTAAAGCCCATTCGATATTAGCGATATGGGCTTTTTATCATACTAGAGCAGAATGTTTGCGATATTAATCTTTTTTATAAACGTCGTGACAGCCTTTACAGCTTTGACCTGTATCACCAAATGCTTTTTTGATCTGCCCTAAATCCGTACCTTGCGCAATGACAGCCAATTTAGTGGCATTTTCTTGGAATTCAGTCATTTTGCTATCAAAATCGGCTTTGTCAGTCCAAATTTTAGCTAACGCGTCGGTATTACCTTTGTCTGAACCTGCGATAAAGCCTTCATGAGGGATTTTTGATAGTGCTGCAACATTGGTTGCACGAGCTGCAAATACCGTGGCATCAAATTCTTTTTTACCTTTTAACATCGCACCCATATCGCCAAAGTTATAGGCAATTAAACCGAATGCTGATTGGCGATATTTAATGGCATGATCAGTATCTTTAAAGTTATTAGCATAAACGCTTGGGATAAGTAGTGCAGTTGCCGTCATTGCGAGTAAAATTTTTTTCATTGTATTCTCTATTATTATCAGGGAGTATCGGCTTTATTTTACACATTTATTTTATGAAATCACCTTTAGATTGTTTCTGAATGTGAGGCGAGTTTACATAACTTCACTTTTGGATATCGCTATATAGTTTGTGCAGCTTTTGCTTTCGGCTGTTTCCTTGTTATTATCAGGGGGACTTTATTAAAGAGAGTACCTATGAGAGCGAATTGGAGTTTAGTGGTCGATAAAATTTTGACTCATTCGAATCATGATGAATTAGCGGTGTTATTTCGGTTATTGCTGACAGAGGAAGAGCGCAGCGCAGTTGCTGGCCGATTAAAGGTGTTTCAAACCTTACTGGAAGGTAAGTTAAGTCAAAGGCAAATCGCAGCTGAGTATCAAGTCAGCATTGCAACGATTACACGCTGTTCTAATTACCTTAAAAACATGTCTAATGAGCAGCGTGAGCAAGTTCAAAAGTTGATTTTGTAGATTGATAGGACACCCATTACAATAAAAACCGCTTGATGTGATTAAGCGGTTTTTTATTTTTTGTTAAGCCTTTATTATCTCTAGTTAAGATTGATTAACGGCCATGGGTTCTAAACACTGGAATTTTATGGCGTCTATAACTAGAGCGCCTTAAAAGTAGGTAAGTCCCAAAGGTTACCAAGCAAATAGCAAACAGAGCGCTAGAATCTTTAGGGATAAAACGATAAAGCAAAGCTGCCGATAAAATATAAAGGAATGGCATATACCCATACAACCAGTCTGGCCATAAACCTTCTTTACGTCTGCGTTTAGTGTCGGTTCGACGGTTTTGTGAGCGTAAGTTATAAATTCTGGCGCCAAACAAAAACACTACAACAGCGGCTGCAATTGCATATTCTTGTTGTAGAATCAAAATACTTACCCCGCCGATAGCAATATATGTGTAAGGTAATAACTCATAAAGTGGCTTAATTAACATGAGCACTCCGTCGCTAATCATTAATTATTATTATTATTTTTATACTGAGATATACCACGCTGCTAACGCATGTTTATTAAATTGTCCTCAATCATAAACAAGGTGGAAAGGGCAAGCGTGACACTATTAAATGGCGTATCAATTGATACCACACAGGATAAAGTATAGCGTATAAAAAAAGTCGCTGACTATATTTTAATCAGCGACTTGCATTTATTCAAACTTTCTACTGGTTTTAATTAGGTGAAATAACCTAATAGCTTAGTAAAATAGTCTACATTTATTATTAATTACAACCACATCCGCCATTGCCATCACAACCCGGTTTTTGGGTGTCACAAGGTTCATGATCGTGCTCATGATTATGTTCATGTCCACCGCCACAACTGCCACCATGGGCATGAATGTGTCCGTGGGCGATTTCTTCCGCAGTTGTTTCTCTCACAGCAATAACTTCAACATTAAATGTTAATGCTTGGCCTGCTAGGGGATGATTACCGTCAACAATGACACTATCGTCTTTTATTTCTGTTACTTGAACAGGGCGCTGACCCATTTCTGTTTCTGCAATAAAGCGCATACCCGGAACGATATCTTCAATATCACCAAATGCAGCTAAAGGCACTTCTTGCTTCAAACCTTCGTGGTATACACCATAAGCTTGTTCGGCTGGTATGTTTGCTTCAAATTTATCACCAACAACTTTACCTTCTAATTCAGCTTCTAGGCCAGGTATAAGATTTTCGGTACCCTGAATATAAATCATTGGCTCTGCATCAAAAGAGCTTTCCAATAATTGACCTTGTGCATCGCTTAGACGGTAATGAATGGTAACCGCGGCATGTTTTGAAATTTTCATAATGACTCCAATTGCTGATATGGGCGCATAATACCTTTATTTTTTTGGGGCTGCGATGATTTGTGTCGTATTTTGAACAATTCCTATTGATTTAGTTAACTCGTTATTGTTTTTATCCGATTAATCGAATGCTATAGAAATTTACTCATTAATTAAGCATCAAGAACATTATCAGCTTGCTCATTCTTGCTGTACTACTATTTGGGGGAGCGTAATGGGTGCGCTTTATCTTTAATAATTGAAAAATATAATAATTTAATTGTGATACTAATAACGTTGACGTTAGCGTAAATACAGTATTTTAATTGTTTTATTGCGAATGCAATTGATGTTTCAGTTTATGAAATATGAAATCTTAAATAAATCAACTTAAATGCTAATTAATATGCAAATTTATTGGCAACTGGGGTTGACAATATAGTGCTAAAAAAGCAATTCTGTAAGCATTAGTGAATAAGAGTTACCTGCAATGGAAAGCGTATGCGTTTGGTAACACTGATGAAACCCGAATAAGTGAGCGATATGTCAGCCTACAAGTCCGTTGTAATAGCAACCATTACAATCATTACAACCACCACTATCAATATAGTGGGGGCGGGCTGATTCATCCTAAATAGAATTCAGTAACAAGCCCGCTTCCCACAAAAGAAGCGGGCTTTTTTATTATAAAATTTTGCATTGATGTCATGATATTGGCAGGAGAAAACGGTATGAAAGTGATGAAGTTTGGTGGTACGTCGTTAGCAAATTGGCCTCGTTTTTTAATGGCGGCAGATATAATAGCTGAGTCCTCTGAGGCTGAACCAGTAGCAACGGTCCTTTCTGCCCCTGCAACAATTACGAATGCATTGTTGGAAATGGTTGATATAGCGGTGGAGGGAAAATCTTACCAAGCGGTTGTGGATCATATCGATCATGTTTTTAATAATTTATATACCCAAGCGGGTGAAACCTTGTTGTCTGTAGCTCAACAGGAATTGCTTAAACAGAAACTTAATATGCAAATGCAGCAATGGAAGTCTAAGTTAGAGGGAATATCCTTGTTAGGTGAGTGCCCGGATTCAGTCAGGGCTGCTATTGTTGTTTCTGGGGAGCGTTTATCCGCAGCGTTAATGGAGCAAGTGATGTTGGCTAAAAACATTACTGCCGCTCAGTTGGACCCAGTTGCATTGTTTCTTGCCCATGGACAGCCTTTAGAGTCTGTAGTTGATATTAATGTCAGTAAACCTCGGTTTGCAGTATTACCGTTAAGTGAATACAGAGTATGGGTTATGCCAGGTTTTACCGCCGCAGATGCTCATGGAAAAATTGTGACCTTAGGCCGTAATGGTTCTGATTATTCTGCTGCCGTGTTAGCCGCTTGTTTAGATGCATCTAGCTGTGAAATTTGGACCGATGTGGATGGTGTTTATAACACAGATCCTCGTGCGGTGACAGATGCTAAGTTATTGTCTCAGTTGAGTTATCAAGAGGCGATGGAGCTATCGTATTTTGGTGCGAAAGTATTGCACCCTAAAACTATCGCCCCAATTGCGCAGTATCATATTCCTTGCTATATCAAAAACAGCTTTAATCCATCAGCCCCAGGTACATTGGTATCGAACGATGAAGATCAAACTGGTTTACAAGTTAAAGCCATTTCTAATCTTGATGATCAGACTATGTTTAACGTATCTGGGCCAGGTATGAAGGGGATGGTTGGGATGGCCAGTCGTACGTTAGCAGCCATTTCGCGCAGTGGTATTTCGGTATCATTGATCACCCAAAGCTCATCTGAATACAGTATCAGTTTTTGTGTTGGAACCCGTGACGCAGCGAAAGCGAAATGGGCTCTAGAACAAGAATTTGAATTAGAAATAAAATCCGAATTACTTGAGCCTATTGAGTTGCGCCAAGGTTTAGCTATCGTGTCCTTAATTGGTGATGGCATGAAAACGCATAAAGGAGTGGCGGCTAAGTTCTTCAGCGCGTTAGCTAAGGCGAGCGTTAATATTATAGCAATCGCTCAGGGGTCGTCAGAGCGCTCTATTTCAACCGTTATCCAGCAAAGTAAAACCAAACACGCTATCAGTGCTTGCCATCAGGCTTTCTTTGATGTGCAGCAATACGTTGATGTGTTCTTAGTCGGTGCTGGTAATGTGGGCGCAGGATTGCTTGAACAAATAAAACAACAAAATGACATGCTAAAAGAGCAGCACATCAGCATTCGAGTATGCGGTATTGCTAACTCACGTCAAATGCTACTGGACAGTAATGGAATTGAATTATCTAACTGGCAATGCTTAATGACTGATAATGCTCAACCCTATGATTTAAATAATTTATTACTATGGGGGCAAGCGCAACAATTACTCAACCCAGTCTTAGTCGATTGTACCTCAAGTGAAGCGGTTTCAGACCGTTATTTAGATGTAATGAATGCTGGATTTCACGTGGTCACGCCAAACAAAAAAGCCAATACCCGTGATTATGCATTTTATCAAGCATTACGCAAAGTGAGTTTAGAGCAACGTCGTCAATTTTTATATGAAACCACGGTTGGTGCAGGTTTACCCGTTATTGATAACCTGAAAAAGTTGTTATGCGCGGGTGATAAACTGCATAAATTTAATGGTATTTTATCAGGTTCGTTATCGTATATTTTCGGGATGCTCGATGAGGGAATGAGTTTATCGCAAGCCACATCAATTGCCCGTGATAAATGTTTCACAGAACCTGATCCTCGCGATGATTTAAGTGGAATGGATGTTGCTCGTAAGGTGCTTATTTTAGCCCGTGAAGTTGGCTTGCCGTTAGAGCTTAGCGATATTAACATTGAATCTGTATTACCTACTGATTTTGATGATAGCGGTGATGTTGAGACATTTATGGCCAACTTATCCCGTCTTGATGCACAAGTCTCTACAAGAGTGTCTAATGCTAAAGCGCAGGGAAAGGTGCTGCGTTATGTTGGTCAAATTGATCAAGGTAAGTGTTATGTTCGCATTATTGAAGTTGATGCGACCGATCCTTTATATAGTGTCAAAGGTGGTGAAAATGCGCTGGCTTTTTACAGTCGCTACTACCAACCCATTCCATTTGTTTTACGTGGCTATGGCGCGGGTACTGATGTGACTGCAGCAGGTGTGTTCGCCGACGTACTTAGAACCCTTAACTGGACACGTGAGGTGGGTTTGTAATGAATAGCATTAATCAAGCTCAACTGAGTGTTTATGCACCAGCATCTATGGGGAATGTAGGTGTAGGTTTCGATTTATTAGGTGCTGCGTTAGCGCCTATTGATGGTAGCCTTCTGGGCGATAAAGTCACTATTAGCGGTATTGAAAGCGGCGTTGAATTTACTCAGGTAGGACCTTGGGCGCATAAATTACCAACGGATTTGAAAGACAATATCGTTTATCAGTGTGCCGTTTTTTTTCTTGATAAACTACAACGTCAAGATGGCGTTAAACTCATTTTAGAGAAAAATTTACCCGTTGGTAGTGGGTTAGGTTCGAGTGCTAGCTCTGTAGTTGCTGCTCTTTATGCACTAAATGAATACTTTGAACAACCATTTGATCAACAAGCTTTGCTATTGTTAATGGGCGAGTTTGAAGGACAAATCTCAGGTAGTGTCCATTATGACAACGTTGCCCCCTGTTACTTAGGTGGCATGCAACTAATGCTTAATACCGCCGATAAGGTTTGTGCGGCGATACCGAGTTTTAAGCAATGGTATTGGGTGGTGGCTTATCCTGGTATTTCATTATCGACTGCTAAAATGCGCGCATTGTTACCCGCTCAATATGATAAAGCGGTGGCGATTGATTTTGGTCGTTATCTGAGTGCTTTTGTACATGCTAGTTATCAACAAGATGCTGCTATGGCAATTGAAGTGCTCAAGGATGTAATGGCTGAGCCTTATCGCGCGGCAGCTATTCCTGGCTACCTTGATGCCAGAGAAGCTCTAGCGCAACAAGGAATGCTGACTACGGGGATTTCAGGCAGCGGACCAACATTATTTAGCGTCACCGACTCATTAGAAAAAGCTCAGCAGGCTAAAACCTGGCTAGAGCAACATTATGTGACAGAGCAAGGTGGTTTTGCCCATGTATGTCAATTAGATGAACAAGGTACTCGACGCGTTTAGTATCGAAACAAAATTTTCAATTTAATAGGTAGTGGTAATGGAATTATATAATTTAAAACATCCTTCGCAGGAAGTTAATTTTAGTCAGGCTGTTCAATTAGGGCTAGGTAAAGATAGAGGGTTGTTTTTCCCTAAAACGATCCCTGTGTTAGATGATATTGACAGTTTACTTGATATGCCATTTGCGCAGCGTAGTAAACTTGTTTTAGGCGCTTGGTTAGCGGATGAATTAGGACAAGATAATGTTGACGCGTTTGTTGATAAAGCATTTACCTTTGAGGCTCCCCTAAAAGAAGTTGATTTTCATCGCAGCTGTTTAGAGCTTTTTCATGGGCCAACCCTTGCATTTAAAGATTTTGGTGCACGTTTTATGGCGCAATGTATCAATTTATTATCAGGCGATAAAGGGTTAACGATTCTGACAGCAACCTCTGGTGACACAGGCGCTGCTGTGGCGGATGCATTTTATGGTTTAGATAAAGTACAAGTTGTTGTGATGTATCCGAAGGGGAAAATCAGTGAGCTGCAAGAGAAAATGTTCACTACTTTAGGCAAGAATATCCACACAGTGGCGGTTAATTCTGATTTTGATGCTTGCCAGCATTTAGTGAAGCAGGCCTTTGATGATGAAGAGGTCAGAGAAGGTTTAGCGCTAAACTCTGCAAATTCAATCAATATAAGCCGTTTATTGGCGCAAATTTGTTATTACTTTGAAGCCATCGCCCAAGCTAAAAAAGCTGGTCATGAAAACTTTGTGGTATCAGTTCCTAGCGGCAACTTTGGTAATTTAACTGCAGGTTTATTTGCTAAAGCGATGGGCTTGCCAATAAAGCGATTTATTGCAGCAACCAATAGCAATGATACTGTGCCACGTTACTTACAAAATGGTGACTGGGCACCACATGATACTGTTGCAACTATGTCAAATGCGATGGATGTGTCAGAGCCGAGTAATTGGCCCCGCGTTGAAGCTATTTGTGAGCAAATGGGCTGGCCACTTTCTGATATTACTGGCTTAGCATTAAATGAATTGCAAACCTCTGAAGCGCTTAAAAATCTATATCGATTGGGTTATCAATCAGAGCCGCATGCTGCTATTGCAGCTCAAGGTTTACGTCAATTATTGGCTAAAGATGAGTATGGGATATTTTTAGGTACAGCGCATCCTGCAAAATTTAAGGATGTGGTTGATAGAGAGTTACAAGTTGACTTACCTTTACCACCTGAACTTGAAGCTGTCGTCAATAAAACTATTTTATCTGTTGAGTTAGACGCTGATTTTACTCAGTTAAAGTCACATTTATTTAGTACCCTTAGATAAATACATTGTTAGCAGAAACACTAAAGCACCTTTTTAGGTGCTTTAGTGTTTCTGAAACCCCTAGCTTGTTAATTATCTGGAATATGATCTCTGTCATAACTAATTTATATAGTTGTAGTAGATTGGAAGTTAATAGGATATTGACTACAATTTGAGTAAGTGAGATAGACATGACGGAGAAGACGATGCTTAAGCGATTAATACGTGATCACCAGCACATAGCCATTTTATTGAATATACTCACCAACAAAAATGCCCGTTTAGCCGAAGGTGAAGCTGTTAACTTTAATCTTGTTAGAGATATTGTTGAGTACATGCAGGGATATGCAGAACATAGTCATCATCCAGTAGAAGACATCACTTATCATTATTATGCCCAAAAAATGTCTATACCTAA
The DNA here is from genome assembly GCF_051164935.1 of Shewanella sp. HL-SH2. Lineage (NCBI taxonomy): Bacteria > Pseudomonadati > Pseudomonadota > Gammaproteobacteria > Alteromonadales > Shewanellaceae > Shewanella > Shewanella sp. HL-SH2. The sequence goes on along the minus strand of NZ_CP195035.1, from coordinate 3,736,735 downwards.
TAGCGATCAGCTTCGTGATGAGCATGAGCGGTTGGCGCAAGTTTCCGGTTCTTTGATGTACAGTTTAAATATGATCCTCTCAGATATTGTGATTTCAAGAGAAAAGTTGATCAATGATTTGGCCAACTACATCAAGTTACACGTTGAGCACATGCAGTTTGAAGAAACGGAGGTTTTTCCTCACTTTGCTAAAGCATTAGATGCTAGTGATTGGCAAAAAATTGAGCATTTATGCCATAAAAAACTGGTTGTGGATCCACTATTTAGCCAAAACGATAATGTAATTTTTGAAGAGCTTCGACAGTATATTGTGAAAGCAGATAAAAAAATTAATATCTAACATTATAAATGTTATCAGTTTGATCAAAAAGAGCACCCTAAGTGCTCTTTTATTATATTGCTATTTAGTGAATAAATATTCACGGCTACTCATATCTATAACACTAAAGTATTGGCATCAAATTCAAAAGAATCATCAATATCTTGTAATTCTTTTAGTAAGCGTTGCTTATCCTTAATTGCCTCAATCTCACGCCATTTACGCTTTTTGTTAGATCCTTTGGAACGGCTTGGTCTTTCAACAACTTCGTCTAACGCACCACCATAGTCTAAACGATCCATGGTAACCTCCCTTGTTATTATGATGTCTCTATGCGAATAAGTATCATATTTCTATTGTAGGGTGCAACTTTTATGTTTCAATTGTGTTAAGCGAAAGTGAAGTTTTGATGAAGCTATTGAACCATAATTGGCATGATGTGCTGAATAGAGTGGTAGTAGACTAATAAAAAGCCAGCTTACGCTTAACACCGATCAGTTAAGAAACTGATCGGTTGACAGCAAAAATGATCCTACGAAAATGGCTCCTTCTTTTGAACGGAGTCATTTTTTATGTTGTCTAACTGGCTTATTGATACTGAATTACTTGTCGCCCCCGAAGAACTATCTATCTTTCAAAAAGAATTGCCGTTGGAATGGATTGAACAAGCTTTGGAGCTAACCAACAAAGCAAGTATTAGGCGCAGAAAACTTCCAGCAGAATTAGTCGTTTGGCTCATCGTTGGAATTGGCCTCTACCGAAATCGTTCCATCGCTGAAGTCGTCTCCAAGCTCGACTTAACGTTAGTTGATAAGTTGGGAGAAACCGTTGCACCAAGTGCTATCCCGCAAGCCAGACAGCGACTGACAGCCGCTCCCCTTAAAGCCCTTTTTGATATCACTTCTAAACACTGGTGTCATAGGGAAGACAGCCAAGATACATGGCATGGTCTTCAGTTATTTTCTGTTGATGGAATGTAGTGGCATAGTTATTTTGGCCACCTAAATAGAGGTGATATTATTACCTCGTAAATTACTTTAGGTGAACACATGAGATCGACAACCCGAAAAACATTTAGTCCTGAATTCAAACTTGAAGCAGCCCAATTAGTCCTAGATAAAAACCATAGCATCATCGAACGCTGGGAGATAGAAAATGGCTATGGAGAAATCAAGCAATATCAACTTGATGAGAGTATTTTATTAAGAAGTCAGACAGTTGAAGGCATTTATCAGGAGATTTGGGGATTACTGATAGCGTACAACTTGATCCGAGTTGAAATAAGCCAAATCGCTAAAGAGGCAGAAGTGTCACCATTACGGATTAGCTTTGTAATGGCGATGCGCTATATACAGGATGAGTTGATGTGGTGTGCAATTGCTTCGCCAGGAACAATCCCTAAAAAGCTCAAAGCAATGAGGGAAAACGTTAAGCAATTTATCTTGCCCAAAAAACGAAAACGGCTCAAAAGTAGGACCGTTCGAATTAACAAAACCCGCTATCCAGTTAAGAGAAGAAACTCTTAACTGAATGGTGTTAAGCTTACGCTGGCTTTTTTAGTGGTTAAATCTGCCCTTGACGATACAAATTGATTAAGGAATTACTGGAACAATCTAATTCATTTGCATTCTGGCCAGCTCCAATCCGGTCGAGTACATCGTTGCCGAGTAATTTACCTAATTCAACTCCCCATTGGTCAAAGGAGTTAATCTGCCAAATGACACCTTGAACAAATGTTCTGTGCTCATATAAAGCAATTAAAGCGCCTAAGGTTTGTGGAGTCAGTTTATCCATTAATAAAGTGTTGCTAGGTTTATTACCAGACATTACTTTGTGTTTAGCAATAAGCTGTTTTTGAGCATCATCAAGCTTGCTTGTGCTCATTTCGGCTAACGCTTCTTCGTATGTACGACCTTGCATCAGTGCCTGGGTTTGGCCAAAGCAGTTTGAAGCTAATTGGTTATGATGCTCACCTAGCGGATTATGGCTCTGTAAAGGCATGATAAAATCAGCAGGAATAAGTGCTGTTCCTTGGTGCAATAATTGATGGTAAGCATGTTGACCATTGGTGCCTTCGCCGCCCCAAATAACAGGACCTGTGCTGTAATCAACAGTATGCCCTCCTAAAGTGACCGACTTGCCGTTGCTTTCCATATCAAGTTGCTGGAAATAAGCAGGCAAACCACGTAAATAGTGATCATAGGTTAAAATGACATGGGACTGTGCACCATGAAAATTACTATATAACACAGATAGTATTCCCATAATGACTGGCATGTTTTGTTCTAGCGGTGCTTGCTGAAAATGTTGGTCCATGTCAAAGGCACCGGATAATAATTGTTTAAAATTATCCATACCCACAACCAGTGCTATCGGTAAACCAATTGCTGACCATAAAGAATAGCGGCCACCGACCCAATCCCACATAGGAAAAATATTGTCGGCATCCATACCAAACTCAGTCGCTTTAGCGACATTTGAGGTAACAGCAACAAAGTGCTGGGCAACGTCGCTCTGTGATGCCCCTTGTGCTAAAAACCACTCTTTTGCGCTTAGCGTATTAGTAAGCGTTTCTTGCGTGCTAAACGACTTTGATGACATAACAAATAACGTGGTCTCAGCGTTCAAACCCTTCAATTTCTCACAAATCGATGTGGCATCGACATTGGCAACAAAATGACAATTTAGTCCTTGCCAATAAGGTCTTAACGCCTGAGTTACTATTTTAGGGCCTAGAAAAGATCCGCCAATACCTATACTAACGATATCTGTAATCGCTTTTCCTGTGTAGCCTTTCCATTGACCACTTTGTACTTGCTCAACAAACTTAGCCATTTTGGTAAGAGTTTGCTGTACTTCAGGAACAATGTTTTTTCCGTCAGCTTTAATATCTTGGTCAGCCATACTGCGAAGTGCGGTATGCAGTACTGCACGTTGCTCAGTATTGTTGATAATGTCACCGGAAAACATTGCGCTGATTTTATCTTGTAGCTGAGCTTCATTAGCAAGTTTAAATAACAACGCCAAGGTTTCTTTATCAGCACGGTTTTTTGAGTAATCTAGCAGTAAGCCACAGCTTTTGAGATGCATTGAGTCAAAACGTTGCTTGTCTTGACTAAATAGCTCACGCATGTGAGGCAGCGCAGCTGCATTACTAATTAACTGTTGCCATGTAGCTGATTGTGTTAATTGAGTCATTAATTCACATTCCTTGTTTAGCTTAACTTCTCTTTTAGCATGACCTCAAGTTTACCTTGGTCAATCGCAAAATTACGAATACCTTCAGCAAGTTTATCAACCGCCATTGGATCTTCATTAAATGCCCAACGGAACTCTGCTTCAGTTAGCGCAGTAGGTGCGGTTGATGATGCCGGTACTGCTTTAAGTTTTTCAGTAACAAGGATATCAGTATTGGCTAACTCTTCTAATAGAGCCGGTCCAATGGTTAAGCGATCGCAACCTGCTAATTCGATGATCTCACCAATATTACGGAAGCTCGCCCCCATTACAACCGTGCTATAGCCGTGTTGTTTGTAGTAATCATAGATTTCAGTAACCGAAATAACCCCAGGATCCGTTTCCGCAGTGTAATCTTTACCAGTATCTTTCTTGTACCAGTCAAGAATACGGCCTACAAAGGGAGAAATAAGATAAACACCAGCCTCTGCACAAGCTCTTGCTTGAGCAAAGCTAAATAATAGGGTTAAGTTACAGTTAATGCCTTCTTGCTCTAACTCTTTAGCTGCGCATATGCCTTCCCAGGTAGATGCTAATTTGATTAGAATGCGTGATTTATCAATTCCAGCTTCTTTATAAAGCTTGATAAGCTTATGTGCCTTATCAATAGAGCCTTGCTTGTCGAAAGAAAGACGCGCATCTACTTCAGTAGAAATACGTCCTGGGACAAGTTTTAGAATCTCAACGCCAATGTTTACCGCAAGCTTATCACCGGCATCTTCAATTTGTTGTGCTTGATCGTTGCTTTGGTTTTTTGCCCAGCTAACAGCATTTTCGATTAAAGAGGCATATTCAGGAATTTGTGCAGCTTTCAAAATCAACGATGGATTTGTGGTTGCATCTTCTGGTTGATAGCGTTTGATTGCTTCAATGTCACCGGTATCTGCGACAATAGTAGTGAATGCTTTGAGTTGAGCGAGTGCGTTGGCCATGTAACGTTTCCTCTCGATAAAAAATGGTTATTTTACTTCCTTTATTAAACGCGATTTTACTCTTTATTCCAACGTTTTGGTAAAAAAATTACCAAATGTTGCACTGTTTTGCTTAATTTTTGTTTTTTATTGTTGTTAAATTTCGAATTTAGTGCAAATTTATGTTTATTAAATTGGGTGATAAAAATAGAATTATGACTAATAGTAGATGTTTAGAGAAGTTTACTATTGTTCAGTAAATAAAAAAGCCGCTGATATCAGCGGCTTTTCGTTAAATCGATTAGTATTAAATTATTTTAATACAGCACGTTTTTCAGTACCAGTAACGATAGCTTCAATACGACGGTTCTGTCTATGAGCTTCAGCAGTGTTACCTTCAACTACAGGCTTAGTTACACCATAACCGATAGATTTAATACGGTTTGCACTAATGCCATATTTTGATTTTAGTGCATTGGCAACTGAACTCGCACGACGGTCAGATAGCGCCATGTTATATGCTGGTTTACCTACGTTTGACGCATGGCCTTCAACAATAACGGTATGCTCTGGGTTTTTCTTCATATAGTTAGCTAATTTCTCTAGATCAGAGAATGAAGCTTGATTAATAACTGCAGAATCATTAGCGAATAATATGCCACCTAAGTCATGCTTAGTTGTTGCTAATTCGTATACTGTACAGCCAGTCGCATCCACTTTGTGGTTACTTGGTGTATTAGGACATTTGTCTAAACGATCAACAACGCCATCAGAGTCAGAATCAGCATCGGCAGCAACAACTACTGGAGTAACAACTGCTGCGGCTACTGGAGCAGCGTGGCCAGAACCAAAGCGGTAGCTTAATTCTAGACCCCAATAGTTACTTTCCATTTGTAGGTTGTTTAATACATCCGCATCAAGGTTTTCGTAACGACGATATTTTGCTGCTAACTTTAAGTTTTCGTTAAAGTTATAACCAACACCAACGCCAGCAAATAAGGCTATACCTGACTCACTTAAGTTTACGCCATTAAAAGACTGTTTATTTTCTAATAGATAACTATAAGTACCTAATTCAGATGATAGGCTCCACTTGTCGGCTAGTGGGTAAAAACCGACTAAACCTAAGCTAAGACCTGTGGCACCTACGTCATACATAGTGTTATCAGTAGCCGTCCAATCAGCGCGACCTAAGTCACGGTAACCCATTTCAAGACCGATATATTCATTGAATAAGTAACCACCTACAACATCCCAAGCGTACGGGGAGTCTTCACCGCACATTTTAGTACCAGGTTGGTCACAGTTTTGTTCGTAATTGTTGACACCTAATCCACCACCAACATACCAAGGTGATAGTTGTTCTGCAGCTGATGCAGCGAAAGGTAACATAGAGGTGAGTAGTACTACTTTTAATGTGTTCTTCATCATTTATAAGTCCATTGTTATTATACTTCACCAACACGCATGCTTTACGATTATTGTAAACATGTGCAACTGACACTTGAGAGGTGAATCCGTTATGTTTTAGTCAGCGCTTTAATTATCATCGTTAATTATGTGATTTGCTATAGTAAATATGATTAATTTAACTTTAATGCTTAAATTATGGCATTGCTGACACGTTTAAAGAGTTTTATACTCACATTTTTGTTGCAGGTTGTGGTTGAATGTTTATTTTTTGCTGCATTAGCTGCCAATTTATATTCATAATAGAATAATAAAAAATGCGTCCTGTGGACGCATTTTTGTTATTCTATACCTAGGTAAATAAAGCTATTGTTAAATCAATTTACAATAATTTAATGTTAGCGAGTCCATACCCAGTTTTCGATTTCAACAGGATCTACCCCATTTGCCTTGATATAGTTTTTATGGTCAACCAATCGTTGCAACATATCAGTGGTAATACGAACGTGTTGGGTTTCGTCAATTACGCCTTGTTGGAACAATTTATACGCCATGTCGATAACTAAGTGGTAGCGAGAGGTGCCGTTACGTACGCCCATATCAAACGGTGTAGTCGTTGAACCTTCTTCTTCATAACCCTTAATACGGAAACGACGGTTACCTTTATAATCAAATACTAGCTTCTTAATGGTGTTTGGGTAACCGTGGTAGTTAAATACCACGCCTTTATCTTCTGTAAAGACTTCATCCATCATCCAAGGCTTGCTTTGGAACTCAAGACTACCTAAGCCACTGCTGTGAAGTTCTGACACACTCACAAAGCGAATGCGTACCCGTGGTAGAATTTCACGAATTAGTACTAGTGAAGCCATACATTCTTGAGTTGCATAATCGCCACAACCGGCTAAAACAACATCAGGATTAGTATCAGAGGCGAAATCCCACACCATCATGCCGTCTTTAGCTTGCTTACGAGCTTCGTCTAATGACAACCATTGTGGTAGTGATTTCTTACCAGCAACAATGATGTTTAGTTTGTCACGATCAGCATAAGCTTTTTCGGTATACACCAAAGTACTGTTAGCATCTGCTGGTAAATAAGCAGAAATAATGTTTGGGTGCTTCTCAAGCATAGCACCTAGGAAAGACGGATTCTGATGAGAATAACCGTTGTGATCTTGACGCTCTAGTAACGAAGACAGTACCACGTTACACGCTGGAATTGGCTTGCGGAAATGGATGTCTTGACTTGCATGGACGTATTTACAGTATTGATCAGCCATAGATGACACAACTTGAGAGAAAGCCTCATAAGTTGGGAACATACCGTGACGGCCCGTTACTGTGTAACCGTGTAACATACCGAAAAGTAAGTTTTCAGATAATAGTTCAATCACACGACCGTCGCGAGACATATCCTCATCCCAGCTCTCAATCGGCCATTGCCAGGCGCGATCTGTTTCTTCAAACACAGCTTGAAGTTGGTTTGAATAAGTTTCATCTGGGCTGAAAATACGCAGGTTACGTTGATCGCGGTTTAATTTGAATGCATCACGCATCCATTCACCCATTTTCAACATTGAGTAACCACGTTGACCCCGTGGAGTCTCAGCGCCGTAACCAAGTTTAGTAAGATCAGGGTTAGCTAACGCACGTACCACTTCGCCGCCGTAGCTTAGACGTTGACGGCCACAGCAAAGATCTGTTGGTGGCATCAAAGACATAATGTCTTTATCAAATACTAGCGCGCCGGTGTCTGTTGTTTGTACTAGTTCATCAAATTTGTAGCTGGCTAGCCATTGATCAAGCGCATCTAAATGGCCTTTGTCAGTTGCACAGTTATTAACGATGACTTGATGAGATTCACAGTTGCCTGCAAGTTTTTTTCCATCATATTCAATAGTACCAGTCCAGCCTTTTGCTGTTCTCAATAAAATCACTGGCCAGCGTGGTTTAACAACATCTTCGCCAGAGCGTGCACGGCGTTGAATGTCGTTTATCATGTCATATGACAAGTCCATAGCGGCTGTCATTTGTTCGAAGATATCAATATCAAGTTCATCATCAACAATAATTGGATGATAACCAAGACCACGGAATTCTAAATCAAGCTCTTCATGACTCATGCGGCCCATACGGGTTGGGCCAGAGATTTTATAACCATTGATATGCACGATTGGAAGAACTGCGCCGTTATTTTTAGGTGATACCAAACGGTTTGCATACCAAGATGCTGCTAGTGGGCCTGTTTCAGCTTCACCGTCACCGATTAAACATGCAGCAATCAGATTTGGATTATCTAGCACAGAACCCCATGCAACAGACAATGAGTAGCCAAGTTCGCCACCTTCTAAGATTTGTCCTGGTGCTTCTGGGTTAGCATGCGAAGGATAGCCATAGGCTGCAGAGAATTTTTTACAGATATCTTCGATACCGGTTTCTGTATAAGGAATTGTCTCTGGATAGAAATGGCTTAATGAACCTTCCATGAATAGGTTGGCCTGTACTGCAGGAAAACCATGACCAGGGCCAACAAGGTAGATGAACTCACGATTATGTTTAACAATAAGACGGTTTACGTTAGCGTAGACAAAGTTAATACCTGGGCAAGTTCCCCAATGGCCTAGTAATCTAGGTTTAATATCAGTGTGTTCAAGCTTACGTTTATAAAGTACGTTTTGCTTCAAATAAATTTGCGAAGTTGCAAGGAAGTTAGTAGCTCGAACAAACTTTTTGAGTGCGATAATTTCATTAGCATTTGTCATATTGACCTCATTAAAACGAGAGAAATTGAATGTTAGTCTTAATTTGAGAACACTGTATTTCATTTTGAGAGTCAATAATGTGTTGTGGATCTAACTTTTGTTAATTAGGTGGTGATATTTCACTGAGAGTTATGTTGTATTTGTTGTTATGTTGGTTTTATAAAGTGGAGGATTGTTATGCTGTTGTTGATCTGAGGGCGATAAAGTGATTTTTACGGTGAATTTATTAAGTTCTAATTGACTGCCTGTGCTAATTTGTTTGCAAAGAACATCATCGAATATCTTAAGTAGTCTGAATGCAGTTTCAAACTAAATTAGAGATCATTGGTTGAAAAGGTATAATAAGCCAAGCCACAAGACTGGTTTTTAATTAATAAAAATATAAACCAATAATAATCAAGCAATTAAAATAACTTTATATGTCGTGATTACAGCATCTATACCCAGCTATAAATAAGATTGTTACACGATAGATTGAGTTATTCCAAAGGAATAGATAAGCATTATGGCAATGTTAGAAAAAATAATTAATTATTTAAACGGCCTACTTTGGGGCGAGCTATTAGTTTATGGGCTGGTTGGAGCTGGCTTATATTTTACGATACGCCTTGGGTTTATTCAGTTTACTCAGTTTGGTCACGGCCTTAAATTACTCGCCATTAGCCGTAGACCGGGTAAAAATGGATTATCTTCGTTTCAAGTTTTTTGTACCAGTATGGCTGCTAGAGTCGGTGCAGGTAATATGGCTGGTGTTGCTTTTGCTATAGGGGTAGCAGGTCCTGGTGCCGTTTTTTGGATGTGGGCTATTGCTGTTTTAGGCATGGCCACAGCGATGATCGAATCCACTCTTGCTCAAGTTTATAAAGTAAAAGATGTTGATGGGCAATATCGCGGCGGTCCTTCTTACTATATGGAACAAGGCCTAGGGCAGCGCTGGATGGGGGTATTATTTTCTGTGCTATTGATTATCTGCTTCGGTTTGGTTTTCAATGCAGTTCAAGCCAATACGATTGCCGGTGCAATGACCGCAGTATTCGATGTTGATCCACTCTATGTTGGTATTTTGATTACGTTATTCAGTGGCGTGGTTATTATGGGGGGATTAAGAAAGGTTGCTAAAGTATCGGAATTTGTTGTCCCTTTTATGGCATTAGTTTATATCATTATGGCGTTTATTGTCGTACTGATAAATATTGAGGAACTACCAAGAGTATTTATGCTCGTTATCAATAGTGCATTTGGATGGCAAGAAGCTGCTGGTGGCGCTATTGCATATAGTGTCTCGCAAGCTATGCAGGCTGGTATAGCTCGTGGGTTATTTTCAAATGAAGCGGGTATGGGTAGTGCTGCTAACATTGCAGCAAGTGCTTCACCCAACCCAAATCATCCAGCATCTCAAGGTTATATACAAATGATGGGGGTATTTTTTGATACTATTGTTATTTGTACCGCAACGGCGGCAATAATATTGCTTTCGGGTGATGCTGCTGGATCTGGTGAAGGCATTGGCATGACAATCAATGCATTAACTTTCCACGTAGGTTCGTGGGGCGGTGCCTTTATTGCTTTTGCTATCTTGTTATTCTGTTTTACCTCAATTATTGCAAATTACTCTTACGCCGAAACTAACATCATGTTTTTGTCTGGCAACAGTAAAAAAGCGTTACCTTTATTTAGACTTGTCGTATTAGGTATGGTGATGTTTGGTGCTATGGCTAAAATTGGTTTGGTATGGGATTTAGCTGATGTGTCCATGGGACTGATGGCATTGGTTAACATTGTCGCGATAATGTTACTTTCAGGATTGGCGATTAGGGTCATTAATGACTATCGTCAGCAAGTTAAAGAAGGAAAAGATCCGGTATTTGATACAAGTAAATTTCCTGAGCTAGCCGATCAATTGGAAGAACAAATTTGGCCTGACTTATCTGCTAGTAACAAAAAATAAGCCGCTATTGTTTTTTGTGCATTGATTAAAGGCGTTAGGGTAATCGAAAAAGCCATGCTGAATCAGCATGGTTTTTTTATATCAGTCACGTATTATGTGGTGTATTCAGATAAAGGAGTTAACCATGCTGGTTTTAGTATCACCTGCCAAAACATTAGATTTTGAACATCCGCCGATAACGGCAACGTTTACTCAACCGACATTATTATCCCATAGCGAAACACTGATAAAGATATGTCGGCAACTTACGCCTGTTGATATTGCTAGTTTAATGAAAGTTAGCGATAAAATAGCGGGTTTGAATGCTGCCCGTTTTGAGCAGTGGCAACCTGATTTCACTCCAATCAATGCCAAGCAAGCGATGTTCGCTTTCAGAGGGGATGTCTATACCGGATTTGATGCAGATAGCTTATCAGAGTCGCAAATTCACTCAGCACAGCAACATATGCGTATTTTGTCAGGTTTATATGGCTTGCTAAAACCCCTCGATTTAATCCAACCTTATCGCTTAGAAATGGGCACCAAATTAGCTAACTCGGCTGGAAATAATTTATATGCATTTTGGGGGGAGATTATTACCAATGAAGTGAATAAAGCATTAGCAGAGCAGGGTGATGACATCATCGTCAATCTAGCCTCTAATGAGTACTTTAAATCAGTTAAAGTCAAACAGCTTGAGGGGCAACTTATTACCCCAATTTTTAAAGATTGTAAGAATGGTAAATATAAGATAATTAGCTTTTATGCCAAAAAAGCGCGCGGTTTGATGGCAAGGTATATTGTCAATAATCAACCTAAGACATTAGAGCAGTTAACTGAATTTGACTTAGAGGGTTACTATTACAGCCCTGAACAGTCCAAGTTAGATAGTCCGGTTTTTTTACGTGATGAGCAACACTAGTGTTTATTAATATTTTCAGATGAATATAGAGTCAAAAGTCGGTTCAGTTTAGTCATAAAAAAAATGCCCTTTTCGTTAAGGGCATTTTTATGGATAAAACATTCTATAAATATAACCTAGCAGAATAGTAAGTTGAGTTGGCTCACTTGACGGTGATTACTCCGATTTAGCGAGTGGCCTTAGCTCAATTTCAGATTGCGCCATCATATAAGCAAATTGCACATATGCTGCTACATTTTGGGCTAGTGCCTTTGGGTCGATTTTATCCAAAGTATCATTAGGGGTGTGATGATAATCAAAATAATCTGTACCATCTTGTTTTAACGATGCCACTGGCACACCTAAACCAGGCATCATGGAGACATCTGGACCACCAGAGGCGTCATTTGTTCCTAAAGCAATCCCATTTAATGTCATCGTCGACACCTGATGCTGAATTTGGCTAAAGCTTGTCGGTGCAACATTAAAATCAATTTGATAAACAGGACCAGCACCAAAATCAGATTCTGCTGCTATGTAATGCTTTTCTAATTCATTGGCATGCATCTCTGTGTAGGCTTTTCCACCGACTAAACCGACTTCTTCAGCAGCGTAGAGTACAACGCGGATAGTACGAGCAGGCTTTTGTGGTAAATCTTGAATTAACTTTGCGGCTGCAGTGACAATTGCGACACCGGCTCCGTCATCAATAGCGCCCGTACCCTCGTCCCACGAATCTAGATGCGCGCCTATTAAGACAATTTCATCTGGTTTGCTGCTGCCTGTCACCTCTGCTATTACATTGTAAGATGTGGCAATACCTAAGTTTTCAGATGTCATATTCAACGACATAACAATATTGGGGTCGCGTGTTAACATGGCGTTGATTAAGTCGGCATCAGGTGCTGACATTGCCGCCGCGGGAATTTTAGGCACATCTTCTTGGTAACGCATCATACCCGTATGAGCCATACGGTCATGATCAGTCCCAATTGAGCGTATTACAACTGCAACAGCGCCTTTTTTTGCCGCTTCTACAGCTCCTTTAGAGCGTCCGCCAACAGTAATACCATATCCGTTGCCATCTTTATGCCGTTCAGTCTTATGGTCGATAAAAACAATCTTGCCCTCAATACGCCCAGGTGAGGCTAAAGTGAGTTCCTCTAATGACTCAAAACGTACTATAGGTGCTTGAATGCCTGTCTCTGGCGTACCAATACTGCCACCAAGGGCTGTAATCACCAAAGGCTGCTCAAATGGTGACACAATACTGGCCGAAGTCATTATCCCTCTAGACCATGCTGGAACTTGGACTGATTCTTTATAGACTTTATCAAAGCCCATCAGCCACAGTTTTTCCATTGCCCATTCGACAGCCATAATATCTTTATCTGTACCAGCTAATCGTGGTCCTACCTCTACGGTGAGTGACTCAACAATATCGTAGGCTCTGTTTGAATTAAGGGCTTGTTGCGCTAACAGTTGACTGATTTGCACATCTTCAGAGTCATTAATCACTTTTTCAGGCGATTTAGATTGTGATGGTGTTGTTTGCTGGCAGCCAAATAATGCCACTGTAAATAAAGCTGTTAAGGTGACGTGCTTATAATTTCTCATGAGTTTCCTTCAAATATTCTAACTATGTCTCACTTTTTTAAACAATCTACCAAAAAGTGTGCTTCATGTCCCGACTCTATTTTTAAGGTGACGCTATATTAGGCAAATGTTAGATGAGGAGAGTATTTTAGGTGATGGATATAGAAAAAATGCAGCAACAAGCCGACCATGCCGTTGTCTTATTAAAAGCGCTAGCGAATGAACGCAGACTGTTTATTTTATGCCACCTGCTGAATGATGGTGAAATGTGTGTAGGTGATATGAATAAAAAGCTAGGGCTAAGCCAGTCTGCTTTATCGCAACACCTTGCATGGTTAAGAAAGGATAATCTAGTTGGCACACGTAAAGAGGCACAAACCGTTTATTACTCATTAAAAAGCGATGAAGTAAAAGCACTTATTCAAGTACTGAATAATATGTACTGCCACTAATCTGTCTTCTTTTAAGCCTTAATCGCTATTTAGCGATTAAGGCTTTTTATTATCTGTCACATAATTAATGCTATTGATCGGCTTAATGCTTGCATCGAATACATATGCTGAATTTTAAACATAAAAAAACCGGCCTAGGCCGGTTTTTTGAGATTGAATACTGAATTAAGCAACTAGTGCTTTGATTCTAGCATTCAAACGTGACTTTTGACGGCCAGCTCTATTCTTGTGAATAAGGCCTTTTGTCGCCATACGGTCAACTATTGGTTGTGCAACTGCGAACGCTTCTGTAGCCGCTTTGTGGTCACCGCTTTTGATAGCAGCGATGACTTTCTTAACGTATGTACGTAACATTGAGCGACGGCTTGCATTATGCTGACGACGCTTTTCAGACTGAAGCGCGCGCTTCTTTGCAGACTTGCTATTAGCCAAGGTGCAACTCCTAAAAACTGGATTTGATACTTTTAAAGGCCGAGGAATATGCCTGCTTTAAGTCGCTTTGTCAACGACTAAAATTGAAATCTCATCATAAATGATAAAATATACAATCGGCGTGCTTATCTTCAACCCACTCGTGTAATATGTGGCGTAATTCTAACAGCTCTTTAGCCTATGTGACAGAGTTTGCTTAGAATATTTGCAACAAATACCATTAAATTTTATGGGCAAGATGAGCTTTTGGGGGTCAATTGAGTAAAAAGTTAATTAAATCAGGTGTCGTTGTCAGTGCTATGACATTGATTTCTCGTGTGATGGGGTTAGTGCGTGATGTTGTTATTGCTAACTTAATGGGTGCAGGAAGTAGCGCGGATGTTTTTTTCTTTGCTAACAAAATACCTAACTTTTTACGCCGCCTATTTGCTGAAGGTGCTTTTGCACAAGCTTTCGTGCCTGTGTTAACAGAATATCAAGAAAAGCATTCCCCTGAAGAAACCCGGGAGTTACTCGGAAAAGTTACCGGTACGCTTGGTTTGCTGGTGACGATAGTAACCTTAGTTGGTGTTATTGGCTCTCCTATACTTGCAGCATTATTCGGCGGCGGTTGGTTTTTAGACTGGTTGAACGATGGCCCCAATGCCGAGAAATTCGAGCTTGCGTCTTTAATGCTTAAAATCACCTTCCCTTATCTGTGGTTTATCACTTTTACTGCGCTAGCAGGATCAATCTTAAATACCAGAGGCCGGTTTGCTGTATCGGCATTTACCCCAGTTTTTCTTAACATTGCAATCATCGGGTTTGCTTTATACATCTCTCCCACTATGGAAAATCCAGAAATTGGATTGGCATGGGGGGTTTTTGTTGGTGGTCTGGTGCAGTTTGTATTTCAAATCCCTTTTTTAATTCAAGAGCGCGCTTTAGTTAAACCTTCCTGGGGATGGCATCATCCTGGTGTCGTTAAGATTCGCACCTTAATGCTTCCCGCACTGTTTGGGGTATCGGTTTCTCAAATCAATTTGCTGTTTGATACGTTTATTGCCAGCTTTTTAATGACGGGATCGATTAGTTGGCTGTATTACGCAGATAGGTTACTTGAATTTCCACTCGGATTATTTGGTATTGCTATCGCAACGGTAATTTTACCAGCACTCTCGAGAAAGCATATTAATGCTGAAGGGGAAGGGTTTCGTCAAACAATGGATTGGGGCGTTAAAGCTATTTTACTATTAGGTATGCCTGCTATGTTTGGCTTGATTTTGCTCGCGCAACCTATGTTAATGGTGTTATTCATGCGCGGGGCATTTAGTCTCACCGATGTTGAAATGGCTTCATACAGTTTAGTTGCTTATGGTGCAGGCTTGCTGAGTTTTATGATGATTAAAGTATTAGCGCCAGGTTATTATTCTAGGCATGATACAAAAACACCGGTTAAATTCGGTATTATTGCCATGGTAACCAACATGGTGTTTAACCTTATATTTGCTATTCCATTCGGCTATGTAGGTTTAGCAATAGCGACATCCTTATCGGCATTGCTTAATGCTGGTTTGTTATATAGCGGTTTACATAAGGCTGGGGTTTACAATCTTAGCCGCGCAACATTGATATTTGCGCTTAAAATTGTTATCGCTACAGCGGTCATGTCTGCAATGTTATGGTATTTTTTACCAGCTCAATCGCAATGGCTTAGTTGGAGCATTAGTGAAAGAATGATGGCGTTAGTCGCGCTTATTTGTAGCGGCGCATTAACTTATCTGGTTACCTTACTTTTGCTCGGTGTCAGACCATGGAAAATAAAAACAGCCCCAGTGGTTCTTTAAACGCAGATTTATAGTCTCTTAATAGAGTTATTGGGTTTAAGTGGATAGCGGTTTGGGTATATAATCTGCCGATTTACTATTAATAAACAATTTTAGGCAAGCATTGGCGTAATGGAATTAATCCGCGGTATACACAATTTATTACCTTCTCATCATGGTTGCGTGCTAAGCATAGGCAACTTTGATGGTGTTCACCGTGGCCATGCTGAGGTGATCCGTAATTTGGTAAGTAAAGCGCACCATTTTCAACTGCCTGCGACCATAATGACATTTGAGCCACAACCCCAAGAGTTGTTTCGTGGAGAGCATGCTCCAGCAAGGTTAAGCCTTTTAAGAGATAAAGTCCGTTTATTGGACGAATTAGAAATTGACCGCCTATTATGTGTTAATTTCACACGATCTTTTGCCAGTCAACCCGCTCAGGCGTTTATTGAAGAATTATTGGTTAACAAACTAGGTGTTAAATACCTGGTTGTCGGTGACGACTTTTGCTTTGGGAAAGGGCGTGAAGGCAATTTTGAGATGCTGGTCGCCGCAGGTAAGCAATTTGGTTTCAGCGTAGTCAGCACTCAAAGCTTTGTCGTTGGAACCCACAGAGTGAGTTCAACTTTAGTACGTGAACAGCTCATGTTAGGTCATTTAGAACAAGCAAGACGGTTATTGGGTCATCCATTTATGTTGAGTGGTAAAGTGGCTCATGGGCAAAAAATTGGTAGAACTATCGGTTTTCCAACGGCAAATATTGCGTTAAAAAGAAAAGTCGTGCCAATACGCGGTGTATTTGCAGTACGATTTTTTTGGCATTGTAGTGATGTATATGAAGGTGTTGCAAATGTGGGCTTTCGCCCGACAGTGCAAGGCCAAGTTTGTCAGTTAGAAGTGCACTTATTTGATTTTGATGGTGACTTATATGGCAAGCGAGTAGAAGTTGAATTAGTGGCTAAAATCCGTGACGAACAACCTTTTGAGTCATTGGATGCACTAAAAAAACAAATTTTGAATGATGCGAATGAAGCTAAGGCTTTATTCTGCTTTGATGCAAGCTGATTATTCAGCTTAATTAACGGTATGGGATCAATGAGCGACTATAAACTGACTTTGAATTTGCCGGAAACTGAGTTTCCGATGCGCGGTAATTTAGCTAATCGCGAGCCAGAAATGTTAAATCGCTGGACGCAGGATGGGTTATATCAACACATTCGTGAACATAGAGCTGGCCGTAAACCGTTTATTTTGCACGATGGCCCTCCTTATGCGAATGGCAGTATTCATATTGGTCACTCTGTAAACAAAATCCTAAAAGACATTATTATTAAATCAAAAACCATGTCTGGTTTTGATGCGCCTTATATCCCTGGTTGGGATTGTCACGGTTTGCCGATCGAGTTAAAAGTCGAGCAAAAAGTGGGCAAGCCAGGGCAAAAGATTTCAGCGGCTGAATTTCGTGAAGAGTGTCGTAAATATGCTGCTATTCAGGTAGATGGTCAGCGCGATGACTTCATTCGTTTAGGTGTGCTAGGTGACTGGCAAAACCCTTACCTCACCATGGATTTCACTACTGAAGCTAACATTGTGCGTTCATTAGCCAAAGTTATTGACAGCGGCCATTTACACAAAGGTGTAAAGCCAGTGCATTGGTGTACTGACTGTGGCTCAGCACTTGCTGAAGCTGAAGTTGAATATGAAGATAAAACATCACCAGCGATTGATGTTGCTTTTGAAGCGACAGATAGTGCTGCTGTTGCAGCAAAATTTGCTGTAGAAAATTATCCTCATCCAGTATCAATGGCTATTTGGACCACAACACCGTGGACATTACCGGCTAACCGCGCGTTATCTTTAAGCCCTGAGTTTACCTATAGCTTAGTGGAGTTTACTAAAGACGGTGTGACAGCTGCTGTGATTTTAGGCCAAGTGTTGGTTGAATCATGTGTTGAACGTTATGGATTTGATTCACATAAAATTATTGGTGAAGTCAAAGGCGCAGAGCTTGAGCTGACTCGTTTTAAACACCCATTTTTAAGCTTTGATGTACCTGCGATTCTTGGCGACCATGTTACTACTGAAGCGGGTACTGGGATTGTTCACACTGCACCAGGGCACGGTCAAGATGACTTTGTTGTTGGCCAGTTATACGGTTTAGAAGTGGCCAACCCTGTTGGCGATAACGGTGTATTCAAACCTGATACTGAGTTCTTTGCCGGTCAACACGTGTTTAAAGCCAATGACAATGTAGTCGCACTATTAACGGAAAAGGGCGCACTGCTTAATCACGTTGCTTATCGTCACAGCTATCCGCATTGCTGGCGCCACAAAACACCGATTATATTCCGTGCAACACCGCAGTGGTTCATCTCAATGGACAACAAAGGTTTACGTGCACAAGCTTTAGCTGAAATCAAGAAAACGCATTGGCTACCAGATTGGGGTCAAAGTCGTATTGAAAAAATGGTTGAAAACCGCCCAGATTGGTGTATTTCACGCCAACGTACCTGGGGTGTACCAATCACATTATTTGTACACCGTGAAACCGATGAGATACATCCAGATAGCGTGTCATTGATGGAACGTATTGCCCATAGAATTGAGCAACAAGGCATTCAAGCTTGGTGGGACTTAGATGAATCAGAACTATTAGGTGAAGAAGCCTCTCAGTATCGTAAAGTCACTGACACCTTAGATGTTTGGTATGACTCAGGCTCTTCCTTCTCGTCAGTTGTTGCTGCCCGCCCAGAGTTTCAAGGCCATGATATTGATTTATACCTTGAAGGTAGCGATCAACACCGCGGCTGGTTTATGTCATCACTGATGATTTCTACCGCGATGAACGGCAAGGCGCCTTATAAGCAAGTACTTACACACGGTTTTACCGTTGATGGTAAAGGCCGTAAAATGTCTAAATCAGTTGGTAACGTGATTGCGCCATTGCAAGTAACCAATAAGTTGGGTGCCGACATTTTACGTTTATGGGTCGCAGCAACCGATTACAGCGGTGAAATGACTGTTTCTGATGAGATTTTAAATCGCAGCGCCGATGCGTATCGCCGTATTCGAAATACCGCTCGTTTCTTATTAGCTAACTTAAATGGCTTTAATCCAGAAACCGATATGGTAGCACCTGAAGATATGGTGGCATTAGATCGCTGGGTAATGCGTCGTGCTGATGCGCTACAAAATGAAATTATTGCCGCGTATGATCAATATAATTTCCACTTAGTGACTCAAAAGTTAATGCAGTTCTGTTCAATTGAATTAGGTGCATTCTACTTAGATATCATTAAGGATCGTCAATATACCGCTAAGCAAGATGGTAATGCTCGTCGTAGCTGTCAATCGGCATTATTCCATATATCTGAAGCTATGGTACGTTGGATCACCCCAATTCTAAGCTTTACCGCAGATGAAGTCTGGCAATTACTACCAGGCAAACGCGATAAGTATGTTTTTACTGAAGAATGGTATCAAGGGTTACAGTCTGTCACTCTTAAAAGCGATTTAAGTGATGATTACTGGCAGAAGCTGCTTGCTGTTCGTAATGAAGTGAATAAAGTGATTGAACAAGCCCGCCGTGATAAACGTGTTGGTGGTTCATTAGAAGCTGAAGTGACTTTATTTGCCGATGCAGAACTTGCCGCAGAGCTAGCTAAGTTAGATGACGAATTACGTTTTGTATTATTAACCTCAAAAGCGGTAGTTGCGCCTTTAGCTGATGCACCAGCAGATGCTGTAGTAACTGAACTTGAAAATCTAAAATTAGTGGTGACTAAAAGTGAAGCGCAGAAATGCGAGCGTTGCTGGCACCACCGTGAAGAAGTTAGCACCATTGAAGCCCACCCAACATTGTGTCAACGCTGTGTGACCAATATTGAAGGTGAAGGCGAACAACGCGAATTTGCATAAGGATAGAATGTTATGAGTACTGTTCCAGCAACATGGAAGGACAGTGGCTTGCGTTGGTATTGGGTAGCTGTATTTGTGTTTATTGCAGATCAGCTATCTAAACAATGGGTACTGGAAAACTTTGATTTATATGAATCAATTCAGTTATTGCCATTTTTTAATTTTACTTATGTACGAAATTACGGCGCTGCATTTAGTTTTTTAAGTGATGCCGGAGGTTGGCAACGTTGGTTTTTTGCGGTTATTGCGATAGGTTTCAGCACCTTGCTAACCATCTGGTTAAGAAAGCAGTCACATCAATTGTTACGTACAAACCTTGCTTACACACTCGTTATTGGTGGAGCATTAGGTAATTTAGTTGATCGTTTAATGCATGGCTTCGTAGTGGACTTTATAGATTTCTATTGGAAAACTAGCCACTACCCAGCATTTAATATTGCTGACTCCGCTATTTTTATTGGCGCAATATTAATTCTGTGGGAAGCCTTTAAGCCTGATGTTGCTCAAACTGAGCAGGAGCAATCAAAGTGACCGATTTAAATAAACCCGATAACCATGCTATTTTATGCCATATGAACCTTATTTTAGAAGATGGTTCGACCGCAGATAGCACCAAAGCATCAGGTAAGCCTGCGCGGTTTAATTTAGGTGATCAAAGCCTGAGCCCAGCGTTAGAAGCACAAATTAAACATTTATCTGAGGGTGATAAACATACTTTTACCCTGGATGCTAAAGATGCTTTTGGCGAGTCAAACCCAGATGCTATTCATCATATGGACCGCAGTCGTTTTCCAGCTAACATGAAGTTAGAAGCTGGGGTTATTGTCAGTTTTTCTGGCCCAGGCGGCAGTGAAATTCCAGGTATTGTGCGTGAAACAATAGGTGACTCTATTACTGTGGATCTAAATCATCCATTGGCTGGGCATAAAATCACTTTTGAGCTAGATGTTGTACAGGTTATCACGGAGTAAACATTACCTATGCTAAAAGTTGATCCTACTTCAGCTAAACTCAATATTTTATTAGCAAACCCACGTGGTTTTTGCGCGGGTGTTGATCGTGCTATCAGTATTGTTGAACGTGCTTTAGAGTTATTTGAACCGCCTATTTATGTGCGTCATGAGGTAGTGCATAACCGATATGTAGTTCAAAACTTAAAAGACCGTGGGGCGATATTTGTTGAAGAGCTAGAACAAGTACCCGATAACTCAATTGTTATCTTCAGTGCACATGGTGTTTCTCAGGCTGTTAGAAAAGAAGCCAAGCAGCGTGGTTTAAAAGTGTTTGATGCAACTTGTCCCTTAGTGACTAAAGTACATTTGCAGGTGACTCGAGCAAGTCGTAAAGGTATTGAATGTATTTTAATTGGTCATGAAGGCCACCCTGAAGTAGAAGGGACCATGGGGCAGTACGACAATGATAAGGGTGGCGTTTATTTAATTGAGTCACCAGAAGATGTCGCCGCATTGTCGGTCAAAAATGCGGATAACTTATGTTTTGTTACCCAAACAACATTATCTGTCGACGATACACTGGATATTATTGCCGCCTTACAGAAACGCTTTCCTTCAATTGAAGGGCCACGTAAAGATGATATTTGCTATGCCACTCAAAATCGTCAAGATGCGGTGAGAAGTCTTTCTGCACAAGTTGATTTATTGATTGTTGTAGGTTCTAAAAATAGCTCTAATTCAAACAGGTTGCGAGAGTTGGCAGAAAAAACCGGTACCCAAGCTTACTTAGTTGATACCGCAGCAGATGTCGACCCTAGCTGGTTTAAAGATGTATCAAAAGTTGCTGTTACAGCCGGAGCTTCAGCACCTGAGGTACTGGTTCAGCAAGTTGTTAAGGCTATTGCTGAGCATGCTCCAAGTGTGATTACTGAAGTTGAAGGGCGAAAAGAAGACATTGTTTTTGCTGTGCCTGCAGAGCTAAGATAGCGTTAGCACTTTTTCTAGTTAATGCTATTTACAATAAACCCGTAGCGTTAAGTTACGGGTTTTTTTGTGCTTAAAATTTAATCGGAGTATACTTGTTACCAATAATCGCTTTATATGAAGGTAAACATATTAAGCTAGATTGTTAACAACTTGTAAGTTAGAATTGTTGAACAGAAATTTGATATAAGCTATCGTTTTTTAAGCTTAAAATGTAAAATTCGAGGTCAAAAATATGACGGTTGTCGGAGGGTTGACGCATGTCATCTAAAGGGAATGGATTTTCCTTAATTGAAGTTATGGTCTCACTGGTGATACTGGTGATAGGCCTTATTGGCATTTTTAATTTGCACATAGTGGCCAAACAAGGCAGTTTTGAGTCTTTTCAACAAACTCAAGCCTCTTATTATGCCAATGATATTGTTAACAGAATGCGAATGAATCCATCTGAACTTAGCAATTATGAAGGAACTTATAATGGCGGCACGTCTGCGCCAACTAAAGCCTGTGATGTTGCTATTGGTGTGAACAGTATTTGCACTAATGTTGAGACCCGCCTATGGGATATATACCAGTGGGAACAGTCGTTTAAAGGTGAAAATGAAAAGTATTCTGGTACGAGTGTCGGCGGATTAGATTCTACAACCGCTTGTATAGATATTACTGGTAGGGATGTCACAGTTGTTATGACCTGGCGTGGCATTCGCGCTTCAACAGATGGATTAAGCGAGGGCAGTGCTTTTGCAAAAAGTTGTGGCTCGTCAAATGATAGGCGTCGTGCGTTAGTTATTAATACCGCGATTTTGTAGGGTAAAAAATGCTAAAAAAAATAACATTACAAGCGGGATTGTCGCTTGTTGAATTAATGGTCGCCATGCTGATCAGCTTGTTTTTAACCGCAGGTCTTTTTAGCATGTTTAGTATGTCATCAAGTAATGTGACCACCACGAGCCAGTTTAACCAATTACAAGAAAATGGCCGTATCGCATTAGCTATTATGGAAAGAGATATTAGTCAACTAGGTTTTACAGGTGATATTACCGGCACCGACTTTATTGTTGGCACCAATACTATTGTATCAGCTTCAGCAGTGCCTAATGATTGTGTTGGCGCCGGTGTAAATAATGCAAGCTTCCCTAATAACCAGCTTTCTCACTTTAGGCGGTTGTGGGGTTATGAAGCCGGGGTAAGTGGTGAAGTGTTGGCCTGCATTACCCCAAATGCGAAGACTGATGTTCTACAGATGAAGCGTCTTGTTGGTCCGTCCGTTTTGCCTGCCAATATTAATCCTACTCGTTATTATGCAGCATCTACATCTACTCAGATTGAAATTTTTAATGGTAATGCTGTTCCACCTACCCTAATGAACAGCCGTATTTGGGAATATCAACATCATGTTTACTATATTGAGAATGACGGCGATATTCCAATATTAAAACGTCGTACACTTTCAATTGGTAATGGGATGAATAACGATGAGCAATTAGTTGAAGGCATCGAAAATATGCGTATTTTGTATGGTTTTGACAATAATGGTGATGATACTGCAGACAGTTATATGCCTGTACAAAATGTAACATCACTTATGTGGGATAATGCATTTTTCCAACGTTTAGTGTCTCTTCGGGTTTACCTGTTAGTGCGTAGTACCCAAGAAGACAGAAGTTATACTAACAACGTGACATATACTTTGGGTGATAAAACCGTTGGCCCACTTAATGATAACTTTCGTCGAAAAGTTGTCTCCACGACTATTGTATTAGAAAATCCTGTTTTAATTAGGAATTAATCATTAAACAAGTTTGCAAATACATTTAGGTAACAGCAATGCAAAATTCAATAAAAAAGCAGCAGGGAGTCGTTTTATTCTTCTCTTTGATCATTTTAGTCATAATGACAGTTATAGGTGTCGCGCTTGCAGTAAATTCTACCCAGTCATTGCGTATGGCTGGTGCGGGATCTGAGCGAATAGAGGCCATGATGTCTGCTCAAGGTGCGCAGGTAAAGGTCATAGCTGATAATGAAGGCGCTGTAATGGGTGCTATGAGTGTCGTGACTGTAATGAATGATGCCGTATTAGGCGTGACGAATACGATTACTCCTATGTCAGTAGGAGATGTTGACTGCCAACGCAGTATGAAGGCTAATTCGGGAAAATCACTAATATGCCGACGCTTTGAAGTATCAAGTAGAGCAAGTTTTGGTCGCAGTAATTTAGGGCAAGTTACTGTTATTTTAGGTTTTGAACAAGAAATGTTACCTTAGGAGCTAATTATGATAAAGCTTATATCGTTTACATCGTTATTTGCGGTACTTTGCTTATCTGCTAATAGTTTCGCAGATGACACTGAACTTTATGTTTTTGAGTCTACAGCAAGGTCAGGTTCACGGCCCCAGGTACTCATTATATTTGATACTTCAGGCAGTATGGGCAGTAACTTCAAAACGGATACACCTTATGTTCGTGGTGCAGAGAACGTCAATTCAGGTGGAACATTAAAACCAGATACTAAACTATTTTATACTCGTAGCAGCAGTAATATCCCTAGTGCTTCTAGCAAGCAATTCTTTTTACATGGCGTAAATGGCTGTGATGTTGGCGAAAAGTATCTTCAAGACTACGGTATGTTTACAGGTTATGTACGCGAGCATAAGTATGTTGGAGAAAACGGGACCTGGTCTGAAATACCGTTAACTGATGGTTCAGGGATTACCCAGGTTGATTGTTATGAAGATATTGCTGAGAAGAATTATTATAACAATAACACAAACTTTTGGGGCTTTCCGGTTGATGGGTTAGGAACAAGTGCTAATCCTATAAGCCATACTGCCGCAAACAACTCATCAACACCAGCTCAGATTGACGCAGCAGTCGCTAAAGCTAAACTTACTAACTTTGGTATTGGCCAACCTATTACTCTTTACACTGAAAAATACGTGAAGTGGTATCACAGTTCGAAAACTCAACAAAATTATTCTCGTCTAGAAATTGCTCAGCGAGTGATAGAAGATACCATTGTTACTACTCCGGGGGTTGATTTTGGCCTTTCAGTATTTAACTTTAATGGTGGTGACACCCGTAATGGCGGTAGAATTGTTTACGGCATATCTCCGACTAATGAATCATCAAAAGCAAAATTGTTGACAACCATAGGTGGATTTAAAGCCGAAACTTGGACGCCATTATGTGAGACATTGTACGAATCGTATCGTTATTTTGCAGGCTTAGGTGTCCATTATGGTGATGATGATACCAGTCGAACTCCTTACAGGGATACCAATGCAGAGTCTGGAGGCAAATACAAATCCCCCTTTGTAGGTAAACAATGTCAAGATAACGCTTATGTGATTTATGTGACGGATGGTGAGCCAACAAATGATACCAATGCAGATGATCTTATATTAGGGCTTGATGGAGTCACTAAAACCGATAAATACAGTAATAGTTATCTTCCCGCGCTAGCTGGTTGGTTAAAGAAGAATGATGTAAACACTACTGTTGATGGTTTTCAAACTGTGAGTACCTATACCATTGGATTTAGTTCTGGCGCAGATAGCGCTGCACCTATTTTAAAAGAAACCGCATTACGCGGTGGTGGCGCATATTATTCAGCTAAAGATGCACAAAAATTGCAGGAAGCATTACAGCAAATTTTCTCTAATATCTTAGAGGTCAACTCGAGTTTTACCTCACCTTCTATTGCTAGCAATAATTTTGATAGAACCCAAACCCTCGATTCCGTTTATTATGCAATGTTTTTACCTAACAAGGGACCACGCTGGCTAGGCAACTTGAAAAAGTTCAAAGTCACTGGTAGCGGTGATGTTGTAGACCAATCAGGAAATAATGCCATTGGTGATGATGGTAATCTAAAATCCTCAGCGTGTTCATATTGGACTTCAAAAGCCGTCTGCGATGCGACAAGTGGTGGTGGCGATGGTAATAATGTTGCTATCGGTGGTGCTTCACTTATGCTGCAAAATACTGCAACGAGAACCTTGTACAGCAACTTTGGTTCCGGAGGCTCATTAAAAGCATTCACTAAAGCTAATGCAATAAATGGCGCTGGCATTGGCAATGAAGATGAACTCGCGCGCTTTATGGGAGTAGATAAATCTGAGTTAGATAAATTGTTTAAATGGACCCAGGGCATTGACGTTGATGATGAGGATAAAGACAAATCTACCTCAGATACCCGTGTTGATATTATGGGTGACCCGCTTCATTCAAAACCTTTAGCAATAAACTATGGTACCGCTGGTTCTCCTGATGTTCGCGTGATATTAGGCACAAACCAGGGTTTTATTCATATGTTTAAAGATAAGGGTAATACGGTAGAAGAGTCCTGGGCATTTATGCCACAAGAGCTATTACCTAATCTAAGAGAGCTTCGCGCCAATATTCCCACAGGCGTGCATTCTGTATACGGAATGGATAGTCCTTCAGTGGCCTATGTTAAACGCAATGCTTCCGGTGCAATTGAAAAGGCCTGGCTATTTACCGGTATGCGCCGTGGTGGTAAGTCATATTATGCACTTAATATCACCGACCCAGATAAACCATCATTCATGTGGAAGGTCAGCCCTGACTCAGCCGGTATGAGTGATATGGGCCAGTCTTGGGCTGAGCCTGTTGTTACTTTTATTCCTGGCTTGCCTGCAGGCAATACTTCTCCAGCTAATGCTTTACCAGTGCTGATTATTGGTGGAGGCTATAATCCTTCAACAAAGGATGGTGCTGGCGTTGGCCAAGATGATACCAATGGTCGTGGAGTGTATGTACTCAATGCCGAAACTGGCGCGCTTGTACATCATTTTGGCATAGCGGGTGGTAGTAATAAAACCAAGCTTGATGGTATTGTTGATAGTATTCCGAACAGCGTTGCAGTATTGGACAGTAACAATGACCGATTGACAGACCGAATATATGCAACCGACACCGGTGCTAATGTGTGGCGAATGGATCTTCCTAGCGCTTCGCCGGATAGTACCACAGTGCCTTGGACTGCATTTAAGTTTGCCAGTTTAGGTGGAACGTCTCAAGGTAATGATCGTCGTTTTTTTGCAGAACCTGCAGTCGCCCAAACAGTATTTACTAACATCTCAGAAGTCAGTGTAACAACACCTACTGGCACTACGACCACGCGAACCTATCAAAATGTCCCCTATGATGCAGTCACAATAGGTACTGGCCATCGGCCACACCCGCTAGATAAGTCACGTTCGGATAAGTTTTTTGTCCTACAGGACAGAAATGTCGTCAGTAAGTCTTTCACTGGGACTGCAGGTAATTTGGTTCCGGCGGCTTTAGACCTATCGAACCTTTACAATGTGTCATCAGCCCCTCCCGTAACAGAAGATGAAAATGTTGCCTTTGGTAAGATGCGTGGCTGGTATTATAACTTCGGCGCTATTGGTGAAAAGAGTTTGTCTGCCTCGACGATTATTCAAGGGCGTGTGTTCTTTACTTCATATGTACCCGGGGATGCGACATCTGCGAATCAATGTTTAGTATCAGGTAAAGGTCGCTTATATGGCTTTGATTTACATAAAGGTACTCGCTCATATACGCAAGAGTTTATGGAGATGGGCGCTCGTGTTCCTGATACACCGCAACTGGTTATTCCACCCAATGGCGCAGATGACAGTTACATGTACCTTATCGGTATTGGTAACGCGGGAGATAAAATGGAGAAAGTAAAAGATCCTCTAAATCCCGATCCTGATGGCTGTAAAGCAGGTGATGAAAAATGTATTGGTGCAGGGCCTGGTGTAAACAAAATTTATTATCATATTGACGAGTAAACTAAATGAAACTAAAAAATGGTTTTACCCTGATAGAGCTTATGATTACCGTTGTTGTGATTGGCATTTTGGCATCTATTGCTTACCCAAGTTACACTCAATTTGTCGCTAAGGGGGCGAGAGCTGATGGTGTTGCTGGGTTAATGAATGCTGCAAATAGACAAGAGCAGTACTATTTAGATAATAAAAAGTATACCGATGATATGAATAAGCTGGGTTTAGGTGCAGACCCCTGGATAGTGGAGAATAAATTTTATTCCATCGATGCTGTTGTGGTAAATAATAGTGATTTTACATTAACCGCAACAGCAAAGGGGACTCAAGCGACTCGAGATGCAGCTTGCGCTTCAATTACCTTAAATGCAGCAGGAAACAAATTGCCTAAGGAGTGTTGGAAATGAAGTTATTACCTTTACTTATCGTTGGTTTAGTATTCAGTATTACGACTCATAGTGATGAGCTACCGATAACCTATAAATGTTTTATTGAAACTCAGCATGGTGTAGATATCGCTAATTTTAGTTGGTTAGCTACTGACCTCACTAAAGAACAGGCTGCACTATTGACTCAGGATGTTAGCACTATGACAGGTAAACGAGGTGTTGTGAGGCATATTGACGAATGTGTAAAACTTGAACAAAAATTTCAGTCTAAAATAGCCAATAAAATGGATGAAGAGATTACTCAATAATTCATCAGCTTAGTAGCTTAGTAGCTTAGTAATTTTATTTTATAGTGTAAAAAAGGTAGCCATCGGCTACCTTTTTTAATTGCAGTTTACACTAGCTGTGATTGCTGAAACTCGTCCGGACACGCCAATTGTTATTCCTTTAGAATCAGGATTACTCTTATCACCCGGACAATAAATGATACTACCTGTTTGAGCCTGGTTCATTAACCCATCAGCATTGAATGTATAGCGTGATAAAGTTGATTTAATAAAGTCATTGCTGTCTACGGCATCGACGGTACGTAATACAGTATCCTGTATACCATTATTGTTTTCCAGTGACCCCAATGCCCCATTATCGATAAAAACACTAAATCCTTCAGTCCAGTCAGCGCCGCAACTTGTTCCATTAAATGGGCATATTGATACCCTGCTACCGTAACTTACGGCTTGGCTGCGGGCAAATAATATGGTTGATTCAATATTACTGATAACGCCTCTAGCACGCTGTCCTTCATATAATGATACTAATGAGGGCACAGCTACAGTCATCAAGATACCTGCGACGACCACAGTCACCATTAACTCAACCAGTGTGAAGCCATTAGATTTATGTTTCATTTTATTATCCTTGGTCATATGTATTCAGTATAACCAAGAGACCAATGAAATTCAGCGATTTATTCCATTCAGGTAAATATAAGTTGAGTATTAGGGTTTACAGGCAATATTTTTCTTAGTGGAAAACCTCACTCTGCCTGCTTGATTGATAATAATAGCTTTAGAGTAGGGGCTATCAAATGTTTCAGGGCAATATGTAAGTGTGCCATTTGTACCTGATGCTAAGCCGTCAGGCTGATACCTTAATGCCTTTCGATTATATTGTATGATATCTTCTTGATGAAACTGGCTGACTTCTTGAATGATTTTATCTTGGCCATCTAATTCATTGGTTTTGCCGGAATCGGTAAATATAGAAAAGCCTGTGTGCCAATCATTACCACATTTTCCTTGGTATAAAGGGCATACCGTTATTCTTACGCCATAACTGATCGCCATGTTTCGAGCAAATTGCATCGATTGCTGAATTGTCCTGATATTACTGTCAACTCTGATTTGTTGTTGTAATGATTTAAACGAGGGAAAGGCGATAACAGACAGTAAGCTGGTGATCATTATTGTGGTCATTAATTCAATAAGATTAAAACCCAAATTGCGCTGATATAACATCATAATAGACTCATCCTTGATTTATCAATATGCCGATCCCTGCGACACTTGGTTAAATTATAGCCAAGATTTGGTTTTTTGCTTAGAATAAATCAATTTAAAAATAAGTTTAAAATGCAGCAGAAACTTACCTCACTTTCGAGTAAGATATTCAGTAGTGATAGAAAATTGATATAAACTTTAAAAGTTACATCATCTTAGGTAATTAAGTTAACCTATACAGCCCTTTTAGGAGTGATTAAATGAAGAAAGTAGAAGCCATTATTAAGCCATTTAAATTAGATGATGTGCGCGAATCACTCGCTGAAATTGGCATTACTGGTATGACAGTGTCTGAAGTCAAAGGTTTTGGCCGTCAAAAAGGGCATACTGAACTTTATCGTGGCGCCGAGTATATGGTAGATTTTTTACCCAAAGTAAAAATTGAATTGGTAATACAAGATGAATTACTTGAGCAAGCTATCGATGTGATTGTTGATACGGCCAGGACAGGAAAAATTGGTGATGGTAAAATATTTGTCACCGATGTAGAGCGAGTTATCCGAATTCGTACCGGTGAAGAAAACGAAGAAGCTGTATAAACTAAGGCCATTATGGCCTTTTTTATTATCTGAGCTTTCTGTTAGTCACTATATAGTTATGCATTTTATGGTTTTTATTTAATAGGGTTATGTAATGACTCAAAAAATTGTAATCGTGGGTGGTGGAGCTGCTGGCTTAGCATTAGCCTCTCGATTAGGTCGTAAATTTGGTCGTAGTAAGCAACTTGAAGTCTGTTTAATTGATAAAAATACTATTCATATTTGGAAGCCAAAACTGCATGAAGTGGCAGTGGGGGTGATAGACCAATCAATCGAAGGTCTTCAATATCGTGACCATGGTTTAAAGAATGGTTATCAATATATTAGAGGCAGTATTGAAAATTGCGCTCCCGATCAAAAATGTATTTATTTAGCGCCGGTACTCAATGATGACAATGAAGTCATTATTCCACAGCGCAAAATTGAATATGATTATCTAGTACTCGCACTAGGAGGTGTCTCTAACAGTTTTAATACTTTAGGTGCAGAGAAAAATTGTATTTTCTTAGACAGTTTAGAAAGTGCTAATCGTTTTCATGACAAGCTCTTAGATGCGCTATTACAACTTAACGAGACACAAACTCACCTAAGCATAGGTATTGTCGGAGCGGGTGCTACAGGTGTTGAATTAGCCGCTGAACTGCATCATGTTATAGAGTCGGTTACCCAATATGGTTATACCAATATTTCAAAGCAGCATTTAGAGATCCATCTAATTGAGGCCGCCGATAAAGTGTTGCCACAGTTGCCGGAACAAGTCAGTTTTCGTGCTCAAGCTGTGTTAGCCAAACTTGGCATTAAGCTGCACTTAGCGGTGCAAGTAAAAGAAGTCACTAAGGCAGGCTTTATCACTGCAGCAGGTGAAACAATAAATGCCAATATAAAAGTTTGGGCAGCGGGTGTAAAAGGGCCTAAAGTGTTAGAAAACTTCAGCGCATTACCGATTACCGCTCGAAACCAAATTGAAGTTGATCATTATATGAAAGTGAAGGGCATAGACAATATCTATGCCTTAGGTGATTGCGCTCAGCTAATACTGGATACTGGTAAGCCTGTGCCACCAAGAGCTCAAGCCGCAGCACAAATGGCTGAAACACTTTTTAAAAATATCAGTGCACAAATGAAACAACAGCCACAAAAAGCGTTTGTTTATAAAGATTACGGTTCTTTAGTATCACTAAGTCGTTTTTCTGCTGTGGGTAATTTGATGGGTAACTTACGCACGGGGACGTTTTTTGTTGAAGGACACTTAGCGCGTCTTATGTATATTTCGCTCTATCAGCGCCACCTTATTAGTTTATATGGCTGGTTCTCGGCATTTGTATACCGCTTAGCGCAAAGATTATTGCGTTGGAAAAGACCTAAGCTTAAATTACATTAGTCTTTAACTAGTGAATATAAAAAAATGCCTTATTAACAAGGCATTTTTTATCGCATAAAAAGACTTAACAGCCGCTTATTACGGAGATGATGCCGAATCTCGTATTACTGGGGTTGGCGTGAATACCTTAAAGCTTTCTTTGCCTTGATCTTTTCGTTTATCAATTAATAATTGAGTCGCAATTTGTGCTATCTCAATATTGGGTTGATGAACAGTCGTTAGTTTTGGCCAGGTTTGACGTGAGAAAGGGCTATCTTCGAAGCCTACAATGGATAAATCTTTTGGTATATCCAACCCCGCAAGTCTTGCAGCAAAAAGTGCACCAGCCGCTATTTCATCATTACAGGCAACAATTGCAGAGGGTCTATTTTTCATCGCAATTAATTTATTTGCCCCTTCAACACCCGATTCAAAAGAGTATCTTCCGTCCAATACCCAGTCTTCGTTGACGGTTAAATCATTACTTTCTATGGCTTGCTTGAAGCCATGTAATCGCTCTTTGGTTGATGCATGTTGATGATCACCACTTAAAAACCCAATATGCTGATGCCCAAGGTTTATCAAATGTTGCGTTATTTCAACGGCGCCGTGTTTGTCGTTAACTAAAACGGTTAAGCCTTTATGATCATTTATCTGTTCACCTGCGATAATTCTGACGTAATTTGCATTAATTTTATCTAGAGCAGCCAAGATATTAGGGTCTTCTGACATAGGCGGAGTTAACACTAACCCTGCTAATCGAGAATGTTTGACCATAGTGGTGAGTTCTTCACAAATTGTTGGCGATTTTGCGTTACAAGGATGGATGAGCAGTTCAAAGCCCCTATCTTTGCAGGCAGATAAAATGCCGTTTTGCATATCAATAACATAATAAGCATTTGGGTTGTCATAAATGAAGCAAATCACATATGAACTTGTACTGGCTAAATTTCTAGCCGCAACATTAGGTTGATAATTTAATGCACTAATAGCTTGGTTGACTTTGTCTATAGTCGTTTGCTTTACCGAAGGCTCCTTGTTAGTTACCCTTGATACTGTTTTTATTGAGACGCCTGCATATTTAGCCACGTCATTAATGGTTACTTTCATGTGAAAATTAACTCTTCTTCAGGCGAAATCCAATTAACTGATCCCCCGTAATTGATCAGTTAAAAGGGTTATTTATCTGCCAATAGTGCGAGTTTTTAAATAAATAGGCAATCACCAATTTATAACAGGTAGGATCTGTTCTATTTTAAAAGGTAACAGAATGTGATTTTACATTATATTTACATTCTTTACTCTCATGTTTTATATAAGATTATTTAACTCTCGATCTATTTATCAGACAAAAACACAGTAAAAAAATAGCTTGAATAGTTATTTTGTTGTGGCGTGACTGTTAATTTTTGTGTAATGTTTGCTCTAGACATGACAGCGTTGTCATTCCGTCGGAATGGTTATGAACTCTAAAACGATAATAAAGTTATGGAAGGGGAAAAAAAGATGCGACCATCTACCTTTAAAAAAAATGTACTAGCGACTAACATCGCAATCCTACTTGGCAGTGTTGTATCTGTTGGCGCTTATGCTGCAGACGAAGCTGTTGCTGATGACAACATTGAGAAAATTGAAGTACGTGGTATGCGTGCATCGATGAAAGCTTCTGTTAATGAGAAGCGATTTTCAAACTCTGTGGTTGACGCTGTGACTGCAGAAGATATCGGTAAATTCCCTGATGGTGACGTTGGTGAATCATTAGGCCGGATCCCTGGCGTTGCGGTAAACCGCCAGTTTGGTCAAGGCCAACAGGTTTCAATCCGTGGTGCATCAAGTCAATTGACTAGCACACTACTAAATGGTCACTCAGTTGCTTCAACAGGCTGGTTTGATCAACAAGCGATTGACCGTAGCTTTAACTATTCTTTATTACCACCACAAATGGTGAGTGGTATTGAAGTGTATAAGTCTTCACAAGCTGATTTACCAGAAGGTGGTATCGGCGGTACAGTTATCGTTAAAACACGTAAGCCGTTAGACTTAGATGCAAATACTGCATTTATCAGTGCTAAAGGCGATTACGGTACTATTTCAGAAGAGACTGACCCTGAATTATCTGGCTTATATAGCTGGAAAAATGAAGATGAAAACTTTGGTTTCTTAATCTCTGGTGCCGGTGCTAATACACAGTATCAACGTAACGGTATTGAAACACTTTTAGGTTGGGGGAAATTGTTCCTTCAACATTCCAACAAGACCGTGAACGTACAGCATTGAACGTTGCAGCTCAATATAGAGCAAGCGATGCATTAGAGTTTGGTTTAACCTACACAGGTTTAAGCTTACAAGCAAACAATGCTAACACCTCAATTTTCTTATTCCCAACTCAACAGGGTGAAAGCACCTGTAACCAAACAAATGCTGCTGGTGTATGTACAGACATCACTCATTCAGGTGTTGGTGGTTTTGCTTGGAACCAAGCTTGGGCTCGTGAAGCTGAAATGAATTCAGATACTATTGATTTCGATTTCACTTACAACAACGATAACTTCAAACTTGAAGGTCGCGTAGGTAATACTTCGGCTGATGGTGGTACTAGCTTAACGTCTAACTATGGTGGCTCTATTGGTCAACCTGGCGATTTCGCAGGTCACTATGATGCAACTGGCGATATTATTAATATCGATATAGCTAAGAAAGATTTTGCTGCAAGTGATTATAATGGGCAATTATCTAGTGCGGGTTGGGCGTTAAAGAAACAACCTAACACAGATGAAGAGACCTATGCACAGTTTGATATCACTGTACCAACTGATTTAGGTGCGATTTCATCGATTAAAACCGGTTTACGCTATGCTGATCATGATGTAACCCAAGAAACTGATGCTGCAATTGTTGGTGATATTGCAATGCGTGATGCATCATACTACTACGATGGTACTATGAGTTCAGGTGCAGGCTTTACTTTGCCTAGACCAAACTTTGATAACATGATTAATGATGCTAAAGCGGCAATTGATGGCTTTACACGTGATAAATCTGGTTATGGTACTCTGAACGAGAAGAACCTTTCTTTGTATGCAATGGCTAACTTCGAGTCAGAAGGTATCCGTGGTAACTTTGGTTTACGCTATATTTCTACCGATGTTGAGTCAGATTATTATGATTTGAGCAGCACGGGTCAGTTTGCTGATGCATTGTCGACCGATTCATCAAGCTACAGCGACGTGCTACCAAGCATTAACGTGGCATTTGACTTAGCACCAGACTTAATCCTACGTACCTCAGCATCACAAGTTATTTCTCGTCCTAACTATGCTGAATTATTTGCTACCTCGACTTTACCTGGCTTAAATGATGGTACTCCTGGTAATGAAAAGCTTAACCGTGGTGCAGTATCATTAGACCCGTTTAAAGCTTCTCAAGCTGATTTAAGCTTAGAGTGGTATTTCAGTGATTCTGGTTTAGCTGCTGCAAC
Organism: Shewanella sp. HL-SH2; assembly: GCF_051164935.1. NCBI lineage: Bacteria > Pseudomonadati > Pseudomonadota > Gammaproteobacteria > Alteromonadales > Shewanellaceae > Shewanella > Shewanella sp. HL-SH2. The sequence continues at coordinate 3,701,998 of NZ_CP195035.1, read as the reverse complement.
TTACTTTATCAAAGATGTTAATTCGTTTATTTCTACTCGTCAGAAGTTGAATCAACAAATTGGTATTAATGACAATGATTTAATTGCCCAAGGCGAAAGCTCATGTGGTGTTGGCGTTTATGACTGCTGGACGGTAAGCGAGAAATACAATGCTACCGGTGGCCGTATTGAAGGTCTTGAATTACAACTACAAGACTCTTATGACAGCGGTTTAGGTTATTCTGTTAACTATACTTATGCAGATGCAGGTTCTCCTGCTGAAAACTATCCTGATCAAGTGGGTGTGTTCTCTGATTCTTCTAAGCACACTGTTAACTTAGTTGGTTATTATGAAATGGATGCATTCTCTGCCCGTCTAGCTTATAACTGGCGCAGCGAGTACATGATGCGCGAATTACCAGGTTTCTATGGTAACCGTCAACATCAAGACTATGGCACACTTGATTTAAGTACAACTTACAGTGTGACAGAGTGGATGGATGTGACTTTTGAAGCAGTTAACTTAACTGAAGAAGACAGTATCCAAACGGGTGTAGCGCCATTAGATGCTGAAGTGATCCCTGAGTTCAAAGCTGACTATCCAGTTTGGAGCTTTGAAGGTGAAGCACGTTATAAAGTGGGTGTAGCGTTCCGTTTTTAATCAAATGATATAGTTGATTATAAAACTTTAAAGCCCAGCTTCTGCTGGGCTTTTTGTTATATTTCCAGAGGTCTTATGAATATTCAATCAATTGCGATTATTGGTGGTGGCACAGCTGGCTGGTTAGCGGCAAATCATCTTGGTAAGGCGTTACTTCATATGAATGTATCAATTACCTTAATTGAGTCGCCAGATATTCCAACCATTGGCGTAGGTGAGGGAACCGTTCCTACCATACGTAAAACATTACAAAGCTTTGGCATTAGTGAAACTGAATTTATTAAGCGCTGTGATGTAACATTTAAACAGTCGATCAAATTTCAAAATTGGCTAGACAAAAAAAGTCATGGAAATAATAATTTCTACCATCATCTTTTTGATCCACCAAGCCCAATGGGTGGTGACTTATCTGATCTTTGGCTTCAAGGCTCAACCAAGGCTTATGCTGATTTTGTGTCAAGTCAGCATGCTGTTTGTGAAGCTAATTTAGCACCTAAATTGATCACTACCCCTGAATATCAAGCGGTACAAGGCTATGCATATCATCTAAATGCGGCCAAATTTGCGTTGTTACTCGCTGACAACGCAAAACAAAAATTTGCCGTTAAGCATGTTAAAGCCAATGTACAGGACACTCGTTTAAGTCAAGATGGCAGTATCGATGGCTTAATATTAGATACGTGTGGTGAACAAAAATTCGATTTTTATATAGATTGCAGCGGTTTTGAGTCTGTGTTGTTAGCTAAAGCGTTAAAAGTGCCATTTGTCGATAAGTCACAACAGTTGTTCATTAACAAAGCGGTTGTTGTGCAAGTGCCTACTGAGTCTGAAGCCATTATTCCACCCTATACCAAAGCGACAGCGCATCAAGCCGGTTGGATTTGGGATATTGCTTTAACAAATCGCCGGGGCATTGGTTTAGTGTATTCCAATTCGCATCTTGATGATGAGCAAGCAAAGCAAAAGTTAAATCGTTATCTTAACGGCCACTTAGACCAATATTCTTGTCGCACTATTCCAATGCAAGTGGGTTATCGAAAACAATTTTGGGCTAAAAACTGTGTCGGACTGGGGTTAGCTCAAGGCTTTTTAGAACCAATTGAAGCCACTTCGATTATGCTAACCGATTTTGCTGCTGGGTATTTAGCTAGTCGTTTCCCTACCGATAGCAGCCAGTGCGAAAGCTTATCAGTGCGCTTTAATCACACCATGACATATGCTTGGGAGAGGGTAGTTGAGTTTGCTAAAATGCATTATTGTTTATCCGATAGAACGGATTCAGACTTTTGGATGGATAATAAAGATGCTAAAACTATCCCTGAAGGGCTGCAAAAAAAGCTCGCTTTATGGCAACAATATAGTCCATTGAGTGAAGATTTATTTTCAAAGTTTGAAGTCTTTAATGTCGAGAATTACCTCTATGTATTGTACGGGATGAAGTACAAAACCAAAGCGCCTCAATTAACACCTAAATCAGCGCAAGTAGCTCAACAACATGCGGCGCAGATAGCATTAAGAGGTAAACAACTGAGTGGACATTTACCTGCACATAGAGAGTTACTGCAAAAAATTCACCAGTATGGTTTACAAAAAATCTAAAAATATATTTTTTGATGGATATTTAAGCGGTTAACACATTGTTATCTCGATAAGCTCAGTTCCCGCTTGAAAAATCTGAGTATCTTGGTAGTTTCAAGTACTAATTTATTTTAAACACATTATAACAAGCCTCAAAAGTTGTTATTACCACAGCCATATTTAATGAGAAGCGCCTCAAGGAGCCAAGATGTCTAACCAAATTACCCTGATCGATCATACTAAGCACGGTGATCTAAAAATCATTCCTAGTGATTTTTCTCACGTTGCAGACCAGCATATTGTACCTGTTACATTACATGAGATTGCTAGAGCAGCAACTGAGTATCCAATCGTATTTGTTAAGAACAGTGATACTGGTGAATTTCAATCCGTTGCTATGTTAGGTTTGAAGCCTGGTGAAAACTTAAGTGTTAAAGACGGTAAGTGGCTAGGCTTATATATCCCTGCAGTGGTTCGTGACTACCCATTAGGTTTAATATTAAACCCTGACGTTAAAGATAAAGTTTGGATAGGAATTCGTGAAGCTGCTAAAGATTTAAGTAAAACCGAAGGACAAGCGTTATTTGAAGGTGAGCAAGAAACTCCATTTTTAGAGTCTCGCAAAAAAGCGCTAATTACGCATTTTGAAGAAGATCAGGCAACCCGTGGTATTTTAGGTTTCTTAGCTGAAAAAGAACTGTTTGTTAGTCAAACACTCACAGTTGATGTAGCAGGTGAGAAACGTAACATTAACGGTCTATATTTGATCGATGAGCAGAAGCTAAATCAACTTTCGGACGAAGACTTTTTAGAGCTTAAAAAGCGTGGATTATTAGGTCCAATTTTTGGTCATTTAGGATCGTTAAACCAAGTTAACCGTTTAGCGCGTATGGAAGTATTAGGGCGTTAAGTTTTAATATTGCTAATAAAATGGCGCTGATAAAGCGCCATTTTAATTTGCATTGGCTCATTTATCGAGTAGAACTTAGTGAATACAGATGAGCTAGTTTAAAGCTAAGCAATAAATAACATTATCGTTCCAGTTAAAATTATCCATACCGCAAAAAATAACTTAAGTTTCACAACAGAAAAAAACAGTGCGACCCGTTTGGCTAGCAATCCACCGATTAATGCCCCAGGCCCTGCAAAAAGTAACACCTCAAAATTGGCTAATGAGTCTTGCCCTAAGGTGATAGGTGTTGCCGACCAAACAGTGAGTGCACTGACTACAACCCCTACCGCTATTGACAGTTTGGTGCAATATCCCCGCAGCATTAAGTAAATCACCGCTATCTCTCCAACGCCAACAGATAACCAAGCAGTAATAATGCCACCGATAAAGCCTATGCAACATAATAAGACACAGTCGAATAAAGGTTTGGCCTCAAACTGAGTCGCGATGCCATTGTTCGTTTTTTTTAGGCTGTTTATAATGATAATGCTGCCTAAAATGATTGAAAATAGGCTAAAGCTGATATGTAAAGATGCAGGAGCGTTAATGTGCATTAGTTTACTACACCATAAACCTGCAATAGAGGATATCGAACAACAGATGATCATGGTACTGAAGCCATGCCAGGTTTTGTTATGATGATGTTGTTTTATATAATGATGGCACCAGGTTAATGCACCTGCTGTCATGCCAAAGCATTGGATCAGAAATGAGGTTGATATCGCTTCTTCGGGGCTAAATCCTAATGCAGAAAATGCAGGAATAAATATTACACCACCTCCCGCTCCTGTCGCATTAGCAAATATAGCTCCACATATTCCTAGCAGTGTAAAAACACTATGACTATTTAATAGCTGTGAAATATTGGGTGTGTGCCAAGCCCATAACACCCACGAGCTAAATAAGGTAATTGTAATAATTAAACTCGTAAGTGGAATTTTGGCAATTAGACGATTCATAGGCATATAAAAAAGTGCAGCGTAAAGGAAAGTGGATTAATCCTATCAGTGTGTAGATAACATGTCATCGTACTATGTTAACAATCTGTTGTGGTATTAGAGGTGTAGCACGGTTAATGTAACTAGCTGATTCTTAATTGGTTAGTGTTTTTTTAATATTGAGTTAATAAAATTGTGTCAAAAAGATGTAGACCTCTCGCCATTTATTAGGTAACTTAAGTAATGACAGCGTTGTCATTGATTGTAGGTAACGTTGTTATTTAAGGTCAACATGAATAGGAAGAGGTCTCCAATTCATGAGTGATAATGGTTTCTCGGTCGGGCGAGATATCATTTTCCATTTTAATATACTTTTAGTCTCTCCCCAGAAACGAGTATAGGCTGGGAACATGTCTTAACTGATTTATGTCCCAGCTTTTTTTTCCTTAAATTTAACATTGAACATTTATCAAGCACTCATTTTACAATGTGGTGTGCTGAATCAAACCAGCAGGATACTATTTTATAGGCAGTAGCCTAACCTCAGTATTTATTGGTTATGATATCAATCGGCCACACTAAATAAGCCCTAATAAAAACAAAATTTATAACGAGGACGCTATGAAAACGACTTGGGCGCTCAGTGCCATCATGATGTCATTAAGTTTGACAGCATGCTCTCCATCACAATCGACTGTATCTACTTCAGCAACAGCCACCTGGCAGCAAGGTCATCTTGCTGAATTTGCAGATGAACTGATGGTTAAATATCGTTTAGTCTCCAATTTACCAGAAGAAGCATGTCCTGCAGATGCTAAAGCTGATGAGCGTTGTTTTATTGCTGAGATTGATTTCACTAGTCCAAAAGATATGCTGAATGGTGATTGGGAAATCTATTTTAGCCAAATGCGTCCAGTTCAAACGGTACTGAACGATGAGTTTAATATTGAGCGTGTTAAAGGCGATCTTCACCGTTTAACGCCAACCGACCAATTTACTGGTTTTAAAGCAGGACAGGTAAAAACAGTACGTTTTCGTGGCGAGTTATGGCAATTATCAGAAACTGACGCTATGCCTAATTACTATATCGTTGCTAAAGACGCTAAAGGTATTGAGCTAGCACCACAGATCATTAGTAGTACGCGTGTTGAAATTGATGCTGACACGGGCATGGAAGTTAGGCCATACGTCGAAGCATTTGTTGATGCTAAAAGACAATATCAGCGTAGCGATAAAGATAAATTGGTTTGGGCAAAACCCGCTGTGTTATTTGAACAGAATAAAGCCGTATCTGTTGCACCGGCATTAATCGCGAATTCTTTATTACCCACACCTCAAACACAAGTCCTGCTAGATAACGTCAAAGCGGTATCTTTATCTCAAGGGATCACCTTAGACACTCAAAGTGCCACTGATGCAAAGTTGAATGTTGATGACATTCAAGCGGCTTTAGCCCGCCTAGAACGCATTGGCGTACCACAATCAGAAAATGGCGTAAAAGTCTCATTTGCAACGTTATCGCCAGTTGATAACCTAAACGCGGGCTCATATCAGCTAACGGTTGCTGATTCGGGGATTGTGATTAAGGCTAGCGAACCGAGTGGATTTAGCTATGGTATTGCGTCAATAACCTCGCTAGTTAATTTAAACGATCTAACCATAAATGCGATGAAAATTGATGACAGCCCACGTTATCAATACCGTGGTATGCATGTGGATGTGTCGCGTAATTTCCATAGTAAACAATTCTTGTTAGATCTGCTTGATCAAATGGCCGCCTATAAACTTAACAAACTGCATTTGCATATGGGTGATGACGAAGGTTGGCGTTTAGAGATTGATGGCTTACCTGAATTGACGGATATTGGCAGCAAACGATGCCATGATGTAACCGAATCAAGTTGTATTTTACCTCAATTAGGCAGTGGACCTTTTGTTGACACCAAAGTGAATGGTTACTACACAAAAGCTGATTATATTGACATTCTTCAGTATGCGAATGCGCGCCAAATTCAGGTGATTCCGTCAATGGATATGCCTGGCCATTCACGCGCCGCGATTAAATCAATGGATGCTCGATACCGTAACCTTATGGCCAAGGGCGATGAGCAAGCCGCAAAAGAGTTCGTACTCACAGACCCTAATGATACCACCCAGTATTCGTCAGTACAGTATTATGACGACAACACGCTGAACGTGTGTACGGAATCGACTTATCATTTTGTCGATAAAGTGATTACCGAAATAGCAGCCCTGCACACCCAAGCGGGTCAGCCTTTAACAACTTACCATATTGGCGCAGATGAGACCGCGGGCGCCTGGTTAGAATCACCTATTTGTCATGATTTTATTGCCAATAACCAATACGGCGTGACAGATATCAAGCTAGTGGGCCCTTACTTTATTGAGCGCGTAGCGAATATGTTAGCTGAAAAAGGTATTCAGCCAGCAGGTTGGAGCGATGGTATGAGCCATACTAATCCAGCGAATATGCCGTCTAACTCGCAAAGTAATGTCTGGGATGTTGTATCTCATAAGGGCCATCAGCGTGCTCATCAGCAAGTTAACAATGGTTGGACAACGATTCTTTCAAATCCAGAAGTGCTTTATTTTGATTTCCCTTATGAAGCGGATCCAAAAGAGCATGGTTATTACTGGGCATCTAGAGGCTTGAATAGCAAACACATATTCAGTTTCATGCCAGGTAATTTACCTGCCAATGCTGAACAGTGGTTAGATATTGAAGGTAACCCATTTGAGGCTGATGATCGTCCTCAAGTAGATGAAAATGGAAAGCAAACCAGTGGCCCTATTGCTGCCGGAAAAGCCTTTGATGGTATTCAGGGACAGTTATGGAGCGAAACATTACGTAGCGATCAAACTGTTGAATACATGATTTACCCAAGATTGTTAATGCTGGCAGAAAGAGCGTGGAACAAACCTGAATGGGAAGTTCCGTATCAACATGATGGCGCTATATATAACCAATCTACTCAGCACTTTAGTGCACAAATGAGACAGCAGCAGGCGACTGAATGGCAAAAAATGGCTAATCATTTGGGCCACAAAGAATTAGCTAAACTTGATAAAGCAGGTATTGAATATCGAGTGCCTACAGTAGGTGCAATTATTGATGACAAAGGCGTATTAACGGCAAATATTGCTTTCCCTGGTCTACAAATTGAATATAAAGAGCAAGGTAAAGCGTGGCAGTCTTATCTTAGCCCTGTAGCGGTTAAAGGCCCGGTTGAAGTTCGTGCGATTACACCTGACGGTAAGCGAAAAGGGCGCACTCTAGTTGTGAATTAGTTGTTGTCTTGTTTACTTAAAAAGTCGCTAGCAATGACATTGTTGGCGACTTTTTTATTTTAGAAAGCCAAGTTTATACCTCTCTATTATCCATCTATCATATTGTTTTTAAATGGTTAAGTTTTAAATTCTATTTGGTATGATATTTTTACGCAAAAAACAAATGACAACGCTGTCATTTTAAGTGTAACATAGCCTTAACTTATTCATTGGCTCGAATACAATCAAAAAAATAGTAGCCATAAACTGAATACCGAGAGGGAAGTCATGGGTGAAAATCAGCTTAGCAATTCGCAGCTTTACATTGGCATCGATGGCGGTGGCAGTAAATGTCGCGCAACCATTTATACTGAAGATTATAAGCTATTAGGCACTGGTGTCTCAGGCCGGGCTAATCCATTACATGGCTTAGAGCAAACTTTTCAATCAATAACAGAGTCAACCCAGCTTGCTTTAGCCGATGCAGGTTTATCCGTTGAAGCCTGTAGCCAACTTGTAGCGGGTCTAGGTCTTGCTGGCGTCAATGTGGGTCATTTCTACGATCAAATTTCAAATTGGCAACATCCGTTTAAATTAATGTATTTAACAACCGATCTGCATACTGCTTGTATTGGCGCACACAATGGTGCCGACGGCGCCGTGATTATTACCGGCACAGGCTCATGCGGATATGCCCATGTCGGCCATCAGAGCATCGGCTTAGGTGGACATGGTTTTGCCCTTGGTGATAAAGGCAGTGGGGCATGGCTGGGCTTAAAAGCAGCCGAACATGTATTACTCGCCCTTGATGGATTTGCAACCAACACTCAGCTTACACAAAAGTTACTGACTCACTTCAATGTTTCAGAGGCTATCGGTCTGGTTGAAAATCTTGCGGGTAAGTCATCAAGTGTCTACGCCCAATTAGCCCGGTTAGTGATAGAAAGTGCCCATGACGGTGATGAGGTAGCTACGGCTATCGTTAAAGAGGGAGCCAGTTATATCAGTGAGCTTGCCAGAAGACTTTTCACTATTAATCCTAGCAGATTCTCAATGATTGGTGGATTAGCAGAACCCTTATTGCCTTGGTTAGATGACGATGTAGCGGACAAGGTTTCCCCTGCGCTTTCTCCGCCTGAATTTGGCGCGTGTTTATTTGCTCAAAAACAATTTAAAACCCAGTCGGTAGCTTAATACAAATAACTTGATTTAACCGTTTGAAGACACGTAATTAAATCAAGTTTTTTAAATAAGTTACTGGTTATGACATAACAATTTTGCATAAAGGTTTATTATGACAACTAATACCATCATGGAACAAGAAGCTCGCACAGCCCCTCAAAAAATAGCTGAGCAGTTAAAAGCGAATGAAAGCATTACTACATTACTGGGTGAAAAGTTACGAGAATTTAAACCAAAGTTTGTCATGATAGTTGGCCGAGGCTCATCTGATCATGCCGGTGTGTTTGCGAAATATTTATTTGAAATAGAAGCGGGTATACCAACATTTGCAGCAGCGCCTTCAGTAGCAAGCGTTTATGGTAAAACATTACAGCTTGAAGGCGGTTTAGTGATTGTCATTTCACAATCTGGCCGTAGCCCTGACATTCTTGCTCAAGCAAGAATGGCGAAAAATGCAGGTGCATACTGTGTCGCGTTAGTGAATGATGAAACAGCGCCAATTAAAGATATCGTCGATGTAGTTGTGCCATTGCGCGCAGGTGAAGAGAAAGCCGTTGCGGCAACTAAAAGTTATTTAGCAACCCTGTCTGCCATTTTACAAGTTGCCGCTAAATGGACTCAAAGTGAGTCATTAGCACAAGCGGTAGACTCCTTACCACAGGCGCTACAGACAGCTGTTGATGCTGAACCACAATTAACCGCAGAGTCATTAGATGGCGTTAAAAACCTTGTCGTACTTGGTCGTGGTTTAGGTTATGCAGTGTCAAAAGAAATAGCATTAAAAATGAAAGAAGTGTGTTCAATCCATGCTGAAGCATTCAGTAGTGCTGAATTTTTACATGGCCCAGTAACCTTAGTTGAAAAGAAACTGGCAATTGTAGATGTGTGTATTAATGATGAATCTTACGCAAGCCATGTAGAGCAAATTGATAACGTTAACCAACGTGGTGCTGATTTAGTGCATTTGAATCAAACGGCAGCGGATATTCACCCACGTGTTGCACCTTTAGCGTTATTACAGCGTTTTTACATTGATGTAGCCGCGGTTGCTATTGCTCGCGGTATTAATCCAGACCAACCTGCTGGCTTAAAGAAAGTGACACAAACACTGTAATATCTTTAATAAAACTAAAATAAAACGAGAGCATTATGAAACAAATCCTGATTGTTGAGCGATTATTCGATGGAGAAGATTTTCATCAAAATATGGCGGTCACTATCGAAGCAGGCTGTATTATCGCAGTTCAATCTGCTGAAGCTATAGACATTGATATTGATCCTAATACCATCTCTAAGCTAGCGGGTACGCTAACGCCAGGGTTTGTTGATGTTCAAGTTAATGGCGGTGGCGGGGCATTATTTAATGCCCAGCCCAATGTTGAATGCATTGAAACAATTGGCCGCGCCCATGCAAGGTTTGGGACCACAGGTTTTCTACCGACTTTAATCACTGATGATGTTGAAGTGATGGCAAAAGCGGCTGATGCCGTTGCGCTTGCTATTAAGCAAAATAAAGCGGGTGTATTAGGTGTTCACTTTGAAGGGCCGCATTTGAGCATCCCTAAAAAAGGCGTTCATCCCCAGCAGTATATCCGCAATATCAGTGATGCAGAGCTGGCTATATTTAGCCGCCAAGATCTGGGTATTAAAGTGGTTACCTTAGCGCCTGAAAACGTTTCAACTCAAGTGATTAAAAGTCTAGTTAAAGCAGGCGTCAGAGTATGTCTTGGTCATTCAAATGCAGATTATGACACGGTTGTTGCAGCACTAAATGCTGGCGCTACTGGCTTTACTCATTTATTCAATGCCATGTCAGCTTTAGGTTCACGTGAACCGGGTATGGTTGGCGCAGCACTTGAAAGCCAGGATGCCTGGTGTGGTCTTATTGTAGATGGGCATCATGTACACAGTGCTGCAGCCAGAATCGCAATTAATGCTAAACCACGCGGCAAAATGATGTTAGTCACTGATGCTATGCCACCAGTTGGCATGAGCGAAGATGCAAGTTTTGAATTATTTGGCATAAAAGTAGTACGTCAAGGCGATCGACTTAATGCCACAACAGGCGAGCTGGCGGGTTGTGTGTTAGATATGGTTGGTGCCGTCAATAACAGTGTCAGCATGCTGGGCTTATCCCATGGTGAAGCATTGCGCATGGCATCATTATATCCAGCTCAGTTCCTTGGTTTAGAATGCGGCCCAGGCTCAACAAGTAACTTAGGTTTATCAAATAGCTTAGGCTTTATTAAACCTGGATATAGAGCTGATTTGGTATTACTTAATCAAAAAAATCTAGTCACTCGAACTTACATTGGTGGCAAAATTGTTTTTGCCCAGTAATCGATTTATTCGTTCAGTTTCAGCTTCTCGATAATAATAACAATAGAGGCCAGTATGTCTGTTAAGCCCGCTACTAGAATACATAGTGAACAAACCAAGCCAGATAAACCAAGACTAAAGTCCCTTGATGCTTTACGTGGCTTTGATATGTTTTGGATTATTGGTGGCGAAGGTTTATTTGCCGCCATGTTTGCATTAACCAGTTGGGCGGGTTGGCAGCTAGCTGCAGGTCAAATGCAACATAGTCAATGGCATGGCTTCACCCTATATGATTTAATCTTCCCGCTATTTATTTTCTTATCAGGTGTGGCACTAGGCTTATCGCCTAAGCGATTAGATAAGCTTCCTTATAATTTACGAATGCCTTTATATCGACATGCGGTCAAGCGTTTAGCGTTGTTGATTTCTCTTGGGGTACTTTACAACCATGGTTGGGGAGCGGGTATCCCTTCAGATCCTGAACAAATTCGGTTTTCTAGTGTATTGGCGCGTATTGGATTCGCCTGGTTTTTAGCGGCATTTTTAGTTTGGCATACTTCATTACGAACTCAAATTTTTACCGCGGTAGGTATACTCGTTTTCTACTCATTATTATTATGTTTTATGCCTTTTCCCGGTGGTCAAGCAGGTGTTTTCACTATGGATAGCAGCATCAATGCTTATATCGATGGCTTGCTTCGCCCTGGTATTGCTTATCAGCATAGGGCACTCGATCCTGAAGGTGTGTTATCAACCTTGCCCGCTGTCGTCAATGCGTTAGTCGGTGTGTTTGTTGGGCAATTTATTGTTAGACCGCATGATAAAGGCGATTGGGCAAAAGTTGGGATTATGGCGCTTTCTGGGTTGGTATTGTTAGCTTTAGGCTGGTTGCTAAACCCGCTTATTCCGGTCAATAAAGACTTATGGACCCCTAGCTTTGTATTGGTTACCTCTGGCTGGAGTTTACTCTTTTTAGCGTTATTTTACGCCATTATCGATGTGCTGAAATGGCAGAGGTGGTCGTTTGTATTTGTCGTGATAGGGACCAATGCAATTATTATTTACCTTGGTTCAAGTTTAATTGATTGGCAGTACATTACTCGCAGTGTGTTTGGCGGCGTTATTCAAGCATTTCCTTCAGCAAGCCAGCCGCTTGTTGGTGTGGTGGGTTTTATCACAGTGCAGTGGTTAATTTTATGGTGGATGTATCGTCGTAATATATTTATTCGAATTTAAATTAAAGGCAGGTCTAGCTGCTACTAGTTATAAATGACAGCGTTGTCTTGGTGGTTAAAGTGTTCTATTATCGAACAAGATAGTCTATATGTGACTCAATCCATATCTAGATTATTCAAACTACAAAGGCCCTATAAATAAAAATAATGAGCAGGTTTATGGAAATGACAACAACAGAACAACAATCTAAAAGCAGTTTTGTCCCTATGGCAATTGTCGCGGTGCTGTTTTTTATTCTTGGCTTTGCCACATGGTTGAATGGCTCTTTGATGCCATACCTTAAGCAAATTTTGCAACTGACTCCCTTTCAAGCCTCGCTGATATTATTCTCATTTTACATTGCGGTAACCTTCACCGCATTACCTTCTGCCTGGGTGATCCGTAAAGTGGGTTACAAAAATGGCATGGCATTAGGTATGGGGGTCATGATGCTAGCCGGATTATTGTTTATTCCTGCCGCACAAACGCAAATTTTTGTATTATTTTTACTTGCGCAGCTAGTTATGGGAACGGGGCAAACGTTACTGCAAACCGCGGTAAATCCTTATGTAGTTCGCCTAGGCCCTGAAGAATCAGCGGCTGCTCGCGTCAGTGTGATGGGTATTTTGAATAAAGGCGCGGGCGTGATTGCGCCTATGGTATTCACAGCGTTAATCTTAGACAGTTTTAAGGATCGTGTTGGTACTGAACTAAGTCAAATTCAAATTGATGAAATGGCTAATAGCTTGATTTATCCTTACTTAGGTATGGCAATATTTATTGGTATTTTGGCTATAGCCGTTAAAAAATCACCACTGCCTGAGCTTGAAAAAGATGAGCAAGAACAAGGTTCTGAAAAAGGTCAAATTAAACAAGCTTTGGCCCATCCTAACTTAGCTTTAGGTGTGGTCGCTTTATTCGTCTATGTTGCCGTTGAAGTGATTGCTGGTGACACTATTGGTACCTTTGCATTAACTCTGGGCGTTGAAAATTATGGTGTAATGACCTCATATACTATGCTGTGTATGGTGTTCGGTTATACTTTAGGTATCATTTGTATCCCGCGGTTTATTTCACAGCCTAACGCACTAATGGTCAGTGCTATTTTGGGATTAGTGTTAACCGCTGGCATCGTATTTGGTGACAGTCAGTCCTATGCTATTGCCAATGTATTATTAGTCCCATTTGGTGGTGCTCAGCTTCCTGATACTTTACTGATGATCGCCTTTTTAGGTTTGGCTAATGCCATTGTTTGGCCTGCGGTATGGCCATTAGCATTGTCAGGTATGGGTAAGTTAACCAGTACGGGTTCTGCCTTATTAATTATGGGTATTGCCGGTGGCGCTTTTGGACCATTATTTTGGGGATTAACCAGTTCTGCAACCTCATTAGGTATGCAGGGCGGTTATATGGTGATGTTCCCATGTTACTTATTCATCCTATTCTATGCAGTTAAAGGCTATAAAATGAAAAGTTGGAGATAGCTTTTTATTATCAAGTCCTGCTAACAATAAAGAAGAGCGCATAAGCGTTCTTTTTTATTTCATCAAATAATGAGTAACGAACCGATTAATAAGATTCAGGGCTGCAGTTTGAGTATTAGCTGATGGTTCGATGTGTTTTGCTATATTATTGATACTTTCTATTCTTAATGCTTTAGATGAAGGGGGATACAGTGATAGGCGGGCTGAGACAATGCTTGAGATAAAAGGATTAATTAAATCGCTAATATTCAGATGCAAAAAAGCCACTCATTGAGTGGCTTTTTTGTTTTTTATGGTGCCGGCACCAAGAGTCGAACTCGGGACCTACTGATTACAAGTCAGTTGCTCTACCAACTGAGCTATGCCGGCTAAATTGTGGTGCCCGAACCCGGAATCGAACCAGGGACACGAGGATTTTCAATCCTCTGCTCTACCGACTGAGCTATTCGGGCAACTAAACTAAGTGTCTAGTTATCTACTTCACACTCAACAATCTTACTAAGTAAGGCCTGTCTCGTCTGGAGTGCGCACATAATATAGTGATGGTTTTTATCGTGCAAGTGGTTTTTAAAAGTTTTTACTCGTTCGGTTAGTTTGTGCGCAAGATGGTGTTTTTTTAAATACTATTGCAGATTTTTAAGGCAAACATGAGCTGAAATGATTATTTAGATAGAGTTATTAGCTGGTATTTAGCGAGTAAATATCCATTTTTTACAATAGTTCTATTTATTAGAATGATTTTAACAATTTTTAGAGGTTTTATTTCAATAAATAGTAAGTAGACTGTTTAGATTCGTTATAGTCGCAGTTACTGAGTAAAAAACAAGGATCTGTTTATGTTAAATAATACTCCGACTCGATATGGGTTGCTTAATATCTTAGTTCACTGGCTATCCGCCATTGCTGTCATAGGATTATTTGGCCTAGGTTTTTGGATGGTAGAGTTAACCTATTACAGTAGTTGGTATAAAACCGCACCAGATATTCATAAAAGTGTCGGGGTTATATTATTATTTTTAACCCTTATTAGAGTTTTTTTGCGAGCAACAACCGTAAAACCTAATCCCATTTCAACCCATAAAACCTGGGAGAAAAGCAGCGCTCATTTGGTACATAAATTACTTTATGTCCTGATGATAGCCATTATGGTATCAGGAATATTAATTTCGACCGCTGATGGACGTGGAATATGGGTATTTACCTGGTTTGAGTTACCCGGTGTCGGTGAGCTATTTACCGACCAGGCTGACTTAGCCGGACTGTTCCATCAATATGCTGCATATAGCTTAATTACTCTGGTGATAGTCCATGCAGTCGGTGCGTTAAAACATCACTTTATTGATAAAGATTCAACCTTAACCCGTATGTTATGGGTTAAGCATAAATAATCACCAAATCATTTATACAAAGGAAGGATTAACATGAAAAAACATCTAATAGCAGCATTAATGAGCACGGCAATGCTAACGCCTATGTTTGCCACAAGTACTGCCAACGCAGCTGATTACGTTATTGATACCCAAGGTGCCCATGCTTTTATTCAATTTAAAGTAAGCCACTTAGGTTATAGCTTTGTGATGGGGCGCTTTAATGATTTTTCTGGTGATTTTAGCTTCGACAGTAAAGATGTCAGCAAAGGTAATATTAAAGTAAACATCAATACCACTAGCGTTGACTCAAATCATGCTGAGCGTGATAAGCATTTACGTAGCGCTGATTTTTTAAATACCGATAAATTCCCGCAGGCTAGTTTTAAATCAACGTCGGTAGAAGATAAAGGCGAGGGTAAGTTTGTTGTTAATGGCGATTTTACCTTTAACGGCGTGACTAAGCCTATAGCGATTGATGCGGTGATGATTGGCGAAGGTGACGACCCATGGGGCGGATACCGTGCAGGTTTTACCGGAACAACCAGCTTTAAAATGAAAGATTACGGTATAAAAATGGATCTTGGCCCTGCATCTGCCAATGTCGAGCTTGAATTAGTTGTTGAAGGGATCAAGAAGTAATAAAGTCATAATTAAGATATAACGGCTAATCTGTAATAGTTTGGCTGCTTTAGTATCAGAAACGGCCTGTAATCTAGATTACAGGCCGTTTTTATTTGAGCAATTAAACTACTGCAGATATCAAGTGATGATAAATATCAGTCATTATATTTAACGCTAGGGAATGGGTAGTGAGCTCTTTGTTGATACAGGCACGTTTAAGGTTACATAGATGAAGGAGGTTTCTAGCCGGAATAGCATCAATAAAAAAGGATAAGTAAATAACTTATCCTTTAATCAAAAGCAGAAGGAATTGAATTAATCTTCGGCTGGTGGCACATAGCCTTCGATTTCAACGTCTTTGCCTTCAAATAAGAAGTTAACCATTTGCTCTTCAAGAAACTTACGGTCCTCAACATTCATCATGCTAAGTTTTTTCTCATTGATCAACATGGTTTGTTTTTTCTGCCACAAACCCCACGCTTCTTTGCCAATATTATCAAAGATACGTTTACCCAGATCGCCTGGATAAAGTTGAAAATCTAAGCCATCAGCTGACTTGTTTAAATGAACGCAATTTACCGTGCGAGCCATGTTTACTCCTTAACGTGAACGGGGGAAGCGACAGAATCAGACTGTTGATTTAACACCGCACCAAGATTGGCAAGAATCTTTTCTGTTGCGGCGGCTAATCCGACTTTGGCTGGATGCTTGATGTTATACCAGAGTGGTGGACTTTGTTCCATCACCCCAGTAAATTCCTGTGGAACTCTAACGTCATTTTGAGTAGACACTTCAACCATAATAGGCTGAATATCTAAATGAAAATGACTAAATGTATGCCGAAAACCTACTAAGTCAATGGCAGATTTTTGCAGCGACTGTAACGCTAAATACTGCTCTATTGATGCTTGGTCATCAAATTGTGGAAAACACCACAATCCGCCCCAAATGCCAGTAGGTGGACGTTGTACTAATTGTACTTGGCCTTGATGAAGCATGACTAACATCCAGGCTTGTTTAGTCGGAATTGTCTTTTTAGGCTTTTTACCCGGATATAGGCTTTGTTTGCCACTAAGTTGAGCAATACAATCAATGGCTACTGGACAAGATGCGCATTGAGGTTTGCTTCTGCTACAAATGCTAGCGCCTAAATCCATCATAGCTTGATTGTACTTTTGCACATCATCACTTGGAGTTAACTGTTCCGTTAAATGCCACAGGGCTTGTTCAACGGCCTTTTGTCCGGGCCATCCTTCAACAGCACCATGTCGAGCCAATACGCGTTTAACATTACCGTCTAAAATAGGGTGCTGCTGGCCAAGTGACAATGACAAAATGGCTCCAGCGGTTGAACGGCCAATGCCCGATAATGCTAGCACTTGTTCAAATTCAATGGGAAATTCACCCTTAAACACATCGCGAACATAAATAGCGGCTTTATGCAGGTTACGGGCTCTGGCGTAATAGCCAAGGCCAGTCCAAAGATGAAGCACTTCATCCTGTGGCGCATTTGCTAAATCGACAACGGTAGGAAACCTTGCCATAAATTTTTCGTAATAGGGGATCACTGTTGCAACTTGGGTTTGTTGTAACATTATCTCTGAAACCCATACTCTATATGGGGTTTTATTGATCTGCCACGGTAATTTTTTACGACCGTGAACATCATACCAAGCGATAATACGCTCAGCGAAAGTGGCTGCTATTTTCATGCGGGCAGTGTAGCGATACGCCTATAATCAAACAAGGTTTATATAAACAATTGTTAGTAGATTAGGTATACTGTGCCGCTGAAATAAAAAATTTAAGATTAACTATTATGATCCGGGCCGTTTCGGTGGAAATTGCACCATTGTAATAAAGAGGCAAAAATGAGCGACGTTACTACAGCTGAATTTAATGAAGAAGGTAAGTACCTTCGTAAAATCAGAAGCTTTGTATTACGTGAAGGCCGTTTAACTAAAGGTCAGTCACAAGCTATTGAATCACATTGGCCAGCAATGGGGCTTGATTACAGTCCTGAAGCATTAAATCTCAGCCAAGTATTTGGCCGTGAAGCTGATACCGTATTAGAAATCGGTTTCGGTATGGGTGGCTCTTTAGTGCAAATGGCTAAAGCTGCACCTGAGCTTAACTACATAGGCATTGAAGTACATAAACCAGGTGTTGGCGCATGTTTAGGCGATGCAGGTGAAGCGCAAGTGACTAACTTACGCGTTTATCATCACGATGCAATGGAAGTGCTAGAACACAGTATTGCAGATGGTTCATTATCACGTGTGCAGTTATTCTTCCCGGATCCTTGGCACAAAAAACGTCATAATAAACGTCGTATAGTGCAGCCTGAATTTGCGCAGCTAATTCGCCGTAAACTTAAAATTGGTGGCGTATTTCATATGGCGACCGACTGGGAAAATTACAGCGAGTATATGCTTGAAGTAATGCAAGTTGCTGAAGGTTATAAAAACCAATCAGCCACTGGCACAGTGGTTGAAAGACCAGATTATCGCCCATTAACAAAATTTGAAGCCCGGGGTCATCGCTTAGGCCATGGTGTTTGGGATATTATGTTCGAACGTATTAGTTAATAACGTCTAAATTAGGAGAAAGTATCATGGCAACAAATCGTAGCCGTCGTTTACGTAAGAAATTACGAGTTGATGAGTTCCAAGAGTTTGGTTTTGACATCCAATGGACGTTTGAAGAGTCTGTGTCAGAGCAAGATATTGATAGCTTAATCGATCAATTTATTCATGAAGTGATCGAGCCTCGCCAATTAGGTTTCCATGGCGGCGGACATAAAGAATGGCAAGGTATTATTGCGACTCAACACATTGGTAAATGTACCGATGAAGACATTGCAGTGATTACTGATTTTTGGAAAAGCAAACCAGTAAAAGATGTAGAAGCTACAACTTTGTATGATATTTGGTGGGGTTAATTGCTAAACCAAGCATTATTACAAGAGGCGGTCGACAGTGTTCGGCCGCTTTTAGGTAAAGGCAAAGTAGCCAATTACATACCGGCATTAGCCAATATTGATAGTACTAAACTTGCAATTGCAGTAACCACAGTTGATGGTCAAACAATTGGAGCTGGAGACTATCTTGAACCCTTCTCTATCCAATCTATTTCAAAAGTATTTAGTCTCACCCTCGCGCTCAATCTTTATCGTGAAGATGAAATATGGAGCCGAGTAGGCAAAGAACCGTCAGGGCATTCTTTTAACTCACTAGTTCAAGTTGAATTAGAGCGGGGTAAACCGCGTAATCCATTTATTAATGCTGGCGCGTTAGTCATTGCTGATTTGTTACAAACCAGAAGCAGTGCACCAAAACATCAAATGTTAGAAGTGGTGCGTAAGCTGAGTATGAATCCAACTATAAGTTACGACAAAGTAGTAGCTGATTCTGAATTTGCTTTTAGTGCGCGTAATGCGGCGATTGCTTACTTAATGAAATCGTTTGGTAATTTTAACGGCGTAGTTGAAAATGTACTTAAAAACTACTTTCATTACTGTGCCTTAAAAATGAATTGTGCTGACTTATCTAAGTCGATGCTTTACCTGGCTAATCGCGGTAAAACCTTGTCAGGTGAACAATGGATAACGCCTATACAAACAAGGCAACTCAATGCCCTGTTAGCAACCTCGGGTTTATATGATGGTGCGGGAGAATTTGCCTATCGGGTTGGTATGCCGGGTAAAAGTGGAGTCGGTGGCGGTATTATTGCCGTGATCCCTGGTGATATGTCAGTATGCGTTTGGTCTCCAGAATTAGACGGTAATGGCAATTCATTGGCCGGAACCGCAATGTTAGAACATCTTTGTCAAAAATTAGGTCGCTCGATCTTTTAAACATATTTCAATCTAGATAAAAATGATTAATTTAACTAAGTTTTAGTTTTTTTGGCTAATGCAATTAAGTTATTCGGTTAGTGTTATCTTTGATTTTGTTTTAAGTAACTGAAATAAAGCGGCTTATTAATTTTGGCACACAACATGCTATGTCATTAGTAACTTATCAATAATTGTTGATTGACTGCTTCTTCTTAGTCAATTGTGATTCCCGTATAGCAAAAGGATTTATTAAATGACTCAACATAATCAAGTCACTAAAAGCACGCTTAATAGCCAGAAATTACTAACGGGCCTTATATTTTCTGGACTGATTTTTACTGCCGGCGCGTTCACCCCTGCAATGGCTAAAATGTCTTTGAACGATCAAAGCTGTAATGTCACCTTGCACTACGACGTAACTGTTGAGCCTAAATCCGTTAAGGTCAGTGAAAAGGGGTTAGAAAAATACCGTGTTGAAGTTGGTCAGTTATTCGTTGAAGGAAAACCGGTAAAATTAACGGCTGCTCAGCAAAAAACATTAACTCAATACTCTGATGAAGTCTCTCGTCAGGTGCCTGAGGTGATAGATCTAGTTGGTGAAGTTGTTACCTTGGCAACCCAGGCAGTTACAATGGCGCTGACTCCGTTGCTTGGTGACGCAGCCGGTAGCCAAATCGATAAATTGATGGATGGTATTGAGCAACGTGTAGATACTATGGCTTATCAGCAGGGTGATATGTTTTTCATTGGTTCAACAGAATCGTCTTTAGAAGAAACCTTTAATGATGAGTTTGAGCAAGAAATGGAAAACATTGTTTCAAACTCAATTGGAAGTTTGATGATGAGCATGGGAAGCCAGATCATGTCTTCAGAAGGTGGATCATTCGAACAGAAAATGAATGCTTTTGCGACTAAAATGGAAAATGTAGGTAAAGATATTGAATTACAAATGGAATCACAATCTGAGGCTTTAGAAGGCCGAGCTGACAAAGTCTGCGGCGATTTTGAAAAGTTGATGGTACTAGAAAATCAACTTAGAAAAGATATTCCACAATTGGCACCTTACAAACTAGCCAGTTTAGAGGCGCAGCCTTTATCTGAATAATCTTTTCTACTTCCCTTACCCGATAAATTTTACGCGACTCAAGCGCGTTAACTTGAGGAAGACTTTGTAAATCATTGGTTTCAATGTCTTATGTATGTCACCTGACTTTCCCCCTGCTAGTGCTTATTTGGCAGGGGGCTTTTTATATTCGTTATGTACCTTCCTGCAGCACCTCTTCAAGTAAACTAGCAAGTTTGTTCTGATAAAAAAATTCTCAATTATAAATATAGAGCAATGATATAGTTTTTTGTTATACTCATAAAAATTATAAGAAAAATGCACTCTATTTAAATTTTTGCTAGTTTTTCGGATAATTGGCGTAACTTTACAACCTATTGGATTTATTTAATGTTTAATAATGCTATTTAAGCCAACGGCTTCCATTGATATGACATTCATGGAAGATAAAGTGAGTAAAGAAATTGCCGAAAATCGTTTTCAATGTCGTAACAGCTTAAGGCGACTTTCATGTTAGAACTGTTAGAACCAATTGCCATTTTTACCCATGTTGCTCGTGCAGGTAGTTTTAGTGCTGCTGCAAGACGCCTTGGAATATCCAAATCTAAAGTAAGTACGCAGGTAGCTGATTTAGAACATAAATTAGGCGTGCAGCTTATTCAGCGAACAACTCGTAGTTTAAGTTTAACTGAAGCGGGTAATTTACTTTATTTACAAGGTGAAGAGCTGCTGCGCGATGCTGAACAAGCGGTTTCCAGTGTGCATAATTTGAATGATGCAACACGTGGTGTACTTAAAGTGGGAATTTCACAATCATTTGGTACCATGCATCTTATCCCTGCACTACCAGCGTTTATGGCTAAACATCCTGATCTAGAGTTGCAGGTAAGTTTGTTGGACCATAAGGTTGATGTTGTTAGTGAAGGCTTAGATTTGTTGCTAACGATGTCTGAGCAACTCCCTTTAGGCATGGTGGCTCGTCCATTAATGAAGTGCCAGTTCTTATTAGCAGCATCGCCTGAGTATGTGGCTAAGCACGGTAACATATCGCGCCCTGAACAGCTTGTTGAACACAATTGCTTAGTTTACCAAGGTGAATGGCATGAACACAGTATGTGGCAGTTCAAGCGAGGTGACGATTATTGTGAGATTGGTGTATCAGGTAATTTCCGCGTTGATAATGCACCGGCTTTAAAATCAGCAGCCGTTAGCGGGTTAGGTATAGCCTATCTTGCTAGTTATCTGATGGAAGATGAAATCGAGAAAGGCACATTAGTTCCTTTACTGACAGATTGGCAATTGACCAACAATTTACCTTTGCAAGCCGTGTACCCAAGACGTAAGCACTTAGCTCCTAAAGTTAGTGCCTTTATTGACTTCATTAAAGGCCATATTGGTACATCGCCATATTGGGACGTTAAATTCGAACATTTGTATAAATTACGTAAGTAATTTTGAAAACATTGTTCTTAAAATAGAATAAAGCCATGCAGCCCAGCATGGCTTTTTTATTTGTGTTTTTTATCAAAAGCTTAAGCTGATTATTATGCAGTAAAAGCTAAATTAGTAAATCAATGGTTTAACCGTTGCTTACCATGGGGGTGTTGCAGTCTGTTCTTATTTGAATACAATAGATGTCAGTTGATTCGAAATGATTTGAATAAATACGATTTTGAGAAATGACCCCTTTTCATTAGCGTGTACAAATCAGCCACTTCGCAAATTTTGAGTCACGGCTGGCAGCAGTTTATAATTAAAACAATGTTAGCTTTGAAACCATCATCCTAGTTTTATTGGTTTACCCCAGACTTTGTCTGGGGTTATTTTTTTGTGTAAAAAAAAGCAACAACCCATGGTCGCTGCTTTATTTTCAAAAACTCATCTTATCGTAACGTCGTTACTTAATCGATTTAACCCAGCGGTTCACTTTAGTTTCCAGTACATCTAATGGTAACGGTCCATATTGTAAAACGAGTGTGTGGAAGTCGCGAATGTCGAACTTGTCGCCTAATTGTTTCTTGGCGTGTTCACGTAGCTCAAGGATTTTAATCATCCCCACTTTATAAGCTGTGGCCTGTGAAGGCATAACTACATGACGTTCAACCATTTTTATGGCATCAGACTCTGCATTGGGCGTGTTTTCAACGTAATAAGCAATACCTTGTTCACGGGTCCACTTTTTAGTGTGGATACCTGTATCTACCACTAAGCGACAGGCACGCCATAATTCCATGGCTAAGCGGCCAAAGTCTGAATAAGGATCAGCATATAAGCCCATTTCTTTTGGGAAGTATTCAGTATATAAACCCCAACCTTCGCTATAGGCAGTGTAACGACCATACTTACGGAATTGCGGAATACCTTCTAACTCTTGTGCTATGGCAATTTGCATATGATGACCAGGAATACCTTCATGGTAAGCCAGTGCCTCCATTTGGTATTTAGGCATAGCGTTCATGTCATAAAGATTAGCGTAGTAAATACCAGGTCGTGAACCATCTGGTGCTGGTTGATCATAAAAGGCTTTTCCGGCCGACTTTTCACGGAATGCTTCTACCGGGCGTACACTCAAACTTGCTTTAGGTTTGATTTTGAATACTTCATCTATTCGAGACTCCATATTATCAATCATCGCTTTCGCATCAGTAATGTAGGCATCACGACCCGCTTGTGTGTCTGGGTAGTAGAATTGCTTGTCATCCCGCATAAAGGCGAAAAATGCTTGCAGATTACCTTCAAAGCCGACTTTTTTCATAATAATACGCATTTCATCTTGAATGCGCGCGACTTCACTTAACCCTAAATCATGGATTTGATCCGAAGTCATATCGGTAGTCGTTGTACGAGCTAAGGCATTATTAAAGTAGGTCTCACCATCAGGGAACTTCCAGGCACCATCTCGGTTATCTGCCTTTTTCTCTAATTTAACAAGGTAACTTAGCAGGCTTTCATAACCTGGTTTTACACTGTCTATTAAAGCTGACTTTGCATCAGCAAGTAATGATTCTTTTTCTGATTCTGTAATAGATAATTTTGCGACTTTACGATTAAAATCTGCCCATAACGCGCTGTCTTCTCCCGTTGAATCAAAAGGTGCACCGGTAATAATATTCTGGCTGTCTGATATTACGTAAGGAAACACGAATTTAGGGGCAATAATGTTTTTATCAGCACGTATGGTTAATTCAGCTTCAAGTTGAGCCAGCAGAGGCTTTACGCCCTCTAAACGGCTGATATAAGCCTTAGCATCGCTTAGATCAGTAATTTGATGTTGGTTAATTAAAAATGAGGCAATCATTGAATGCATACCATACATCTGGTTAACCGGGTAAGTATGGTAACGCCATTTATCATCAGCAATAGCTTGCTCTAAGCTTGCTTTAAATAGCTCAAAACTTAAGGTTGTTTGTTGATCAAGCTTGCTGACATCTAATGTCAGTAATTGAGCTAATTGTGCTTTGGCGAGTGCAAGATTTTTATCTGCACCGGCATCTGAAATATCACCCCATTTATCATAATCTTGCTTTATGCCTAAATAGGTTTGATTGATAGGATTAGCCATAATGCTTTGCATAAATAACTCATCAAACAATGCATTAGCTTTTTGAGATTCAGTCTGTGGTGAACTGACTTTTGTAACACTTTCTTGAGCACTATCAGCAGGCATTGAATGTGAGTGAGCGTAAATATTACCGCTTAAAAGGCTAGAAAGAGTCAACGCAAGTAACGTTGTTTTAGTTTTTATCAGCATTGCGGGCATTCCAATCTTATTTTTAAAAACGCTATCCTAATAAAGCTGGAGGTAAAAGTGTAAATTGAAGTGTTAGTAAGTGTTTCGATATTGTGAAAATAACCTGAAAGACACTCAAATTAGTTACAGTCTGGTGCGACTAGTTAGCACCAGACTGATATGTTATGTAAAGCTTATTTGTTGCCTTGCTTTAATTAACCCTTTTATTACAGTTAAATAAACTGTGATAGAAGATCGTTGACAAACATATGACCTTTTGAAGTCAGCTGCCAATGGGTGTCGGTTTCAGTTAACAAGCCTCGATGAATTGATTTAGCCATACCTTCTTTTACAACTGTCGCGCTTTGACCTGTTCGCGCTTCAAATTCTGTTTTAGGAATGGGCGTCATCAAACGTAAGCGATTCATTAAATACTCTAAAGCTCTATCTTCGGTTATGACCTCTGTGGTTTCTGAGGTGTAATCACTCGCCGCCAAGTAGCCCTTAGGGTGTTTAACTTTGACTGTGCGAATAATGCTGTCCGTATCTGGTAGAGTAATTTTTCCGTGGGCGCCACAACCAATACCTAAGTAGTCACCAAATTTCCAATAGTTAAGATTATGTCGACACTGAAAACCAGGTTTTGCGTAGGCTGATATTTCGTATTGCTCATAACCTAGTGCAGCTAATTTTTTTGTCCTTGCTCGTAGATATGCCACAATTTCTCATCATCAGGTAATTGTGGTGGTTTAGAGTGAAACAAAGTATTGGGCTCAATGGTAAGCTGATACCAAGACAGATGCGGCGGCATTAAAGCGCCAGCGGTATCAATATCATGCATGGCTTCATCAAAGCTTTGATTGGGCAGACCGTGCATTAAGTCCAAGTTGAAACTTAAGTAATTGGCTTGCTTGGCTTTCTCTGCTGCTGTTTTTGCTTCATCTTGATCGTGTATACGCCCCAATAGATTAAGCTTTTCTTTAGAGAAGCTTTGCACTCCAATAGATAAACGCGTCACGCCTGCGGCGCGGTATGCGGCAAAATCGTCATGTTCAAGCGTGCCAGGGTTGGCTTCCATGGTAATTTCAATGTCTGTTTCGAATGGGATCATGGCTTTAACCCCTTCGAGTAAACGTTGTATTTGGCTAGCGTCAAATAATGAAGGCGTGCCGCCACCAATAAAGATGGTGTGAATAGGTCTTTGTTGAACATAACTCAGGTCATTTTTAAGATCTGCCAATAACGCGTCGACATATTGTTGCTGTGGTAATTCGCCATTTTGTCCATGGGAGTTAAAGTCGCAATAAGGGCATTTTTGCACGCACCACGGAATATGGATGTACAAACTAAGTGGTGGTAATGACAACATCGATGGTTAGCCTATTTAAATGGGTATAATGACACTTTTCGCTTAACGGTAGTTTTTAAAAATGAATATTCAACTTACTATTAGCCCTGAATAATTCCTTTGGCCTTCATGGCTGCGACTAACATGGCTAATGCCTTACCACGATGACTATGGGCATTCTTTTCATCACTGGTTAGTTCAGCGGCGGTTTTATCAAATCCGTGTGGAATAAAAATAGGGTCGTAGCCGTGGCCTTGCTCACCTTGGGGGACTAAATTAATAGTGCCTTCCCACGCAGCTTGGCAAATAATTGGCGTCGGGTCTTTGGCATGACGCATATACACTAATACGCATTGAAAGCGAGCTGCACGATTTTGATGTGACTTCATTTCTGTAAGTAACTTTTGATAGTTGCTGACTTCTGTCGCGCCTTGGCCTGAATAACGTGCCGAATAGATACCTGGTTGGCCGTCTAATGCGTCAACTTCGATACCTGAATCATCTGCTATAGCGGGTTTACCCGTAATTTCAGCAGCATGACGAGCCTTAATAATGGCGTTTTCAACAAATGTAGTACCAGTTTCGGCGACTTCTGAGACATTAAATTGGCTTTGGGCAAGCACTTGAATATTGAATTGGGCCAACATTTGATCAAACTCGTTAAGTTTGCCTTTATTGCCGCTGGCTAACACAATTTGTTGTGAAATGGGTGCTTGCATGAAACTGCCTTATTTTGTCATCTGAAAAGATCGGCATTATACCCCAAGCTAGCAGTAAAAGAAGGCGGTAAATCAGCTCGCTAAGTTAACCAGTGCAAGTTTAGCTAACCCAATACGGGCTTATTAGTCTGTATTCTAATCAATCAACATAAAACTTTTGCTTAAATTTTAGCGAGGTATTTAATTTTTTAGCGTGTTTAATGGCAATCGAAAAGTTAATTTCCTGGTCGTCACGATAGGGGACCTGGGCAATATAATAAATAGCATCGCCTTCACGAATTTCTTTAAAATTAAGCTCCATTTTTGCATCAAGTAAATTATTAGCAATGCCCGATATTTCAACCGCAACCGCTGGATTACCCTCTTGGCTTGTATCTAATACCGCAATATTGATAATGCCGTTATAGCGGCTGCGCTCAATACCATAGGTTTTAGCTATAGTGGGGGTAATAAAGGTGCTGTTAAGTGCCATATAATGAATGTCAAAATTACCGACTTGTTGTTTCTGCTCTGCTTGTGCTGGCGCAATTAATAGCATGAGGCTCATGATGAGTGCAAACGGGAGTATTTTGTTAAACATTTTAATATCCTTTTTAAAAGCAGCGCAAAGCTGCTGTATGTCAGAACTGTAAGTATAGCGCTATATCATGTGTCGCGGTTAATTCTGGTATTAGGTGTCGCAATAAGCGTAACGCCATTTTTACATCAATCTAGTGCCAGTTTTCAGTATGAAAAAGGCAGTCTAAAAAGACTGCCTTTCAATATGATACGTTTTAAGCTAGATCATCGCCCAAAATGGAATGTATTGGGAAAATAAAATATTGATAAAATTCATCGCAATAAATAATACTAATACTGATAAATCTAAACCGCCGATTGCCGGGATCACTTTACGAATTGGCGCTAAAATTGGGTCGGTAAGTTGAGACATTATCATGACAATAGGGTTGTAGCCCTGATTAAACCAGCTTAATACCGCACGAATAAGCAGCATCCAAAATAGCAGTACCCCAGCGTTTTTCAGTACCGAAACTACTGAAAAAAGTAATAAGGTAGCAATATCAATTCCAGCGCCTGCAATGAATGTCAGCACTAACATTTTTAGTATTACTACGATTAAAGCTAATAGTAACGATGCTGTGTCAATGCTACCTATAGAGGGGATAACTCTGCGCATTGGCGCGACAATCGGTTGGGTCGCTTTTACTACAAATTGGCTAAATGGGTTGTAAAAATCGGCTTTAACTAGCTGTAGCCAAAAACGTAAAATAACAACCATTAAATATAAATCAAACAAGGTGCTAACTAAAAAACTCATCGCATTCATGATGTTGCCTTACCATTTTAGTGTTCAGGGTATAGTCATTGGCCTGATTTATTAACCAATGATGTCAAAATAACTTGAGTGATTTTAGCACTCAAAACCGCGAAAACACGTAATTTAAGTCAATTTATAAACTTAAAATGTTTTTGCCATTTCTTCTGCTTTAGCAACACAATTACTCATTGCGCTATCGACTAATTCTCGTAAACCACCTTTTTCAAAGGTTTCAACGGCTTGGGCTGTTGTGCCACCCTTTGAGGTGACATTATTACGCAATGTTGCTAAGGATAAATCTTGATTCTGAATCACCATTTGCGCCGCACCCAGAGCCGCTTGCTCTGCTAATGCCCGTGCTTTGGCTTCATCCATACCCATTCTTTTGCCTGTTTCTATCATTGACTCAATAAACAAGAAAAAATAAGCTGGTGAGCTGCCAGCAAGCGCGATAACTTGATTAAGTTCGCTTTCTTTTTCGACCCAAATGACTTTGCCACCGCTTTCCATCAAGGTTTGGCATATGGCTTTATGTGTTTCAGTAATACTCTCATCAGCAAAAATGCCTGTCATGCCATAACCTAATTGTGTTGGCGTATTTGGCATAGTGCGAATAAGTTTAATGGGTTGGTTGAAGTATTCTGGGTATCTCGATGCTGGAATGCCTGCAGCAATAGTGATGACTAACTTCTTGGATAAATCGAGAGTTTGCATAGACTCACAAACTTGTTGCATCAATTGGGGCTTGACGCTGAGTACAATCACATCGGCATCTTTAGCAGCCTGAATATTATCGTTAGATACCAGAATACCAAAGTCACTATTAAGTGCATCAAGCTTAGGTTGACTGGGATTAGTCGCGTGAACTAACTCACTTGGATAACCGTTTTTTACCAGTCCGCTAATAATGCTGCGGGTCATATTTCCTGCACCAATAAAACATACTTTCGCTTGTGTCATTATATTGTCCAACTTTTAATTCGATTACGTATCATGTTTGTTTATATGAGGGCAAAAAAGCCATTTTCAATGTTAGCCACTGTGCAACAGTATCTATAAGCTATCACTTTTAGAACAACTTGAAGGTGAAACTACCCATATCTCTATCGTTATTGAGCTTGTAAATGTTGCATGCACTAACATTTAGAAGGCGTTAATACAGCGTGCTGCGAGCGCTAGCTTACGCTCTGTCTCCAAATATCGCACTGCCTATTCTTACCATGGTAGAACCATTAGCAATGGCCATATCTAAATCGCCACTCATTCCCATTGAAAGGGTATCAATACCTTCAAATTGTTGCTGTAATTGTTGATATATTTGCTTAAGTTGACTGAACTCAGCTTGCTGAACGTTGACATCATCTGTCGCGGTCGGAATGGCCATGACTCCCCTTAGCGATAAATTTGGCATTTGACTGATTTGCTTGGCTAATTCAATAACAGCTTGCGCATCAATACCTGATTTGGTGTCTTCTTGGCTAATATTGACTTGAATGCACACCTGAAGCGGTGCTTTTTGCGCAGGGCGTTGATCGTTTAGGCGTTTGGCGGTTTTCTCACGGCTTAAGGTATGCATCCAGTCGAAGTGCTCTGCAACAATTTTAGTTTTGTTCGATTGTAATGGTCCAATAAAGTGCCATTCAATATCTGGATATGCCTGTTGCATTGCGATAATTTTTTGCTCACCTTCCTGGACATAATTTTCGCCAAAAAGTCGCTGTCCAGCCTGATAAGCTTCTATAATGTCGCTAATAGGTTTAGTTTTACTCACCGCAAGCAGCTTTATCTCGCTGGGCGAGCGTGAACATTTTTGCGCCGCTTGATTCATTCTACTCTGGGCGATTGATAATCTGTCTGCTATTGTTGTATTCATATTGTTAAAATGGACGTCTCTATAATGGAAATCACTGAATTACTGGCCTTTAGTGTAAAACATAAAGCATCAGATCTACATCTTTCTGCAGGTGTTTCACCTATGATCCGTGTTGACGGTGAAGTCAGAAAAATTAACTTGCCGCCGTTAGATCATCAAGGTGTACACAGTTTAGTGTACGACATTATGAATGATAAACAGCGTAAAGATTACGAAGAACATCTTGAAATAGATTTCTCGTTTGAAGTGCCTAACTTAGCACGTTTTCGTGTTAACGCATTTAACCAATCCCGTGGTGCTGGTGCTGTATTTCGTACCATTCCTTCAGATATTTTGTCACTCGAGCAGCTAGGTGCACCGGATATTTTTAAAAAAATCTCCAGCTTTCCTCGTGGGTTAGTATTAGTGACAGGACCAACAGGCTCTGGTAAATCAACCACATTAGCGGCAATGGTCGATTACATTAATGAAAATCGTCATGAACACATTTTGACGATTGAAGACCCAATCGAATTCGTTCACCAAAATAAGCAATGTTTGGTCAACCAACGTGAAGTGCATAAGCATACCCACAGTTTTAATGCGGCGCTTAGAAGTGCACTGCGTGAAGATCCCGATGTTATTCTTGTGGGTGAGATGCGTGACTTAGAAACCATTCGCTTAGCTATGACAGCGGCAGAAACCGGCCACTTAGTATTTGGTACCTTGCATACCACTTCAGCGGCAAAAACCATTGACCGTATTGTAGATGTATTCCCCGCGGGTGAGAAAGGCATGGTACGGACTATGCTATCTGAATCATTGCAGGCTGTTATTTCACAAACACTCATTAAAAAGGTCGGTGGCGGACGTGTAGCCGCACACGAAATTATGATGGGAACACCGGCTATTCGTAACTTAATACGTGAAGATAAAGTGGCGCAAATGTATTCAGCCATTCAAACGGGTATGGCTCACGGTATGCAAACACTAGATCAATGCTTACAAACGTTAGTTAATCGAGGTTTGATTACGCGTGAAGATGCCATGCATAAAAGCGGTAATAAGCAAGCCAACTTTTAAGGAATAGTACAAATGGATGTTCGCCCTTTTTTAGCCACTATGGTTGAAAAAAAAGCTTCTGATTTATTTATCACAGCTATGTTTCCACCAAGTGCCAAAATTGATGGTGAGTTGCATCCACTGTCAGAGCAAAAGCTAACACCTGCCCAGTCATTAGAGTTTGTTGAATCTTTAATGACCGATGTGCAGAAAAAAGAGTTTAAAGAATCTCGCGAGTGTAACTTTGCCTATGCGGTTTCGGGCTTAGGGCGTTTTCGTGTGAGTGCATTTTGGCAGCGTGACTCAGCAGGCTGTGTCATGCGCCGTATTGAAACCAACATTCCTGAAATGGATGATTTAAAACTGCCGCCCATTCTTAAAGATTTAGTCATGAGCAAACGCGGCTTAATTATTATGGTCGGCGGCACGGGGACGGGTAAGTCAACATCGCTAGCCGCGTTAGTGGGTTATCGTAATGCCCATGCTCGGGGACATATTTTAACCATTGAAGACCCGGTCGAATTTGTGCATAACCACCGTAAAAGTATTGTGACTCAAAGAGAGGTGGGTATTGATACCGTGTCTTTTGATGCGGCACTTAAAAGCTCTTTACGCCAAGCGCCCGATGTTATTTTGATTGGTGAAATTCGTACCCAAGAAACCATGGAGTTTGCATTATCGTTTGCTGAAACGGGTCACTTATGTATGGCAACCTTGCATGCCAACAACGCCAACCAAGCACTTGATCGAATTATGCATTTAGTACCTGAAAGTAAGCATGCTCAGTTATTATTCGATTTGTCGCTTAACTTACGCGGTATTGTTGCTCAACAGCTTATTGCTAAATCTGATGGTTCTGGTCGTCGTGCGGCAATTGAAATCCTTATTAATACTCCGCGTATTGGTAGTTTGATTGCAAAAAATGAACTGCACTTACTTAAAGAAACCATGGCTAAATCGAATGAGCAGGGCATGCAAACCTTTGATCAGGCCTTACTTGGTTTGTACTCTGAAGGTGAAATTAGTTACGCCGATGCATTACACCATGCCGATTCTCCTAATGATTTGCGCTTAATGATTAAGCTTAAAACCAATGACTCTTCTAATTCAGGCTTTTTGGAAGGTGTGACATTAGACATGGATTAAGCCAAGTTAATTAACGCTTTGTGCTATTTATGATTAAGCCGCAACAATCGTTGCGGCTTTTTGTTATAATAGTTGCCCTTTTTCTGTACCTTTGCCATCAATAATTAAGCTGTCACTTTACAACTGTTCAAATGGGGATTTGCTTTCATCACGTTAACACCACCGTAAGGATCATTTCATGTCTTCTCTCAAGAAATTATCACCATTACTGCTCGCTATTTTATCCTTTCAGCCTCAAGCCGTTGAGGTCACTGATGAGTTAGATATTAGTGGCGCAGTTCGCGTTAATTACGGCTGGAAAGACTACGACAATAACGCAAAATTAGAGTTTGAGTTATTTCGCGCCGATGTGAAT
Organism: Shewanella sp. HL-SH2; assembly: GCF_051164935.1. Taxonomy (NCBI): domain Bacteria; kingdom Pseudomonadati; phylum Pseudomonadota; class Gammaproteobacteria; order Alteromonadales; family Shewanellaceae; genus Shewanella; species Shewanella sp. HL-SH2. The sequence goes on along the minus strand of NZ_CP195035.1, from coordinate 3,669,980 downwards.
TACAATTCATATGATGGCTTGTTTGCGTCAGCTCAATATCGTTGGTACCAAGATATGGATGTCATCCACCATGCGTATATGGGTTATCAATTTGATGAGGCGCAATCAGTACAGGTGGGAGTTACCCAAGTGCCATTTGGACTATTGCCTTACGCCGCGCATTCTTTTTGGTTTGGTGCGACATACTACATAGGTTTTGAAGATGATTACGATGCCGGGTTACATTATCAATATCAGCGTGATAATTTGCGTGTTGATTTAGCTTATTTCGCCAATGATGAGTACGGTAAAGGTAGTCGCTTTGATCGCTATTCATTCGATGTAGCAACCACAGAGCAATCACCTTATCAAGAATCTGGCCAATTAAATGCCCGTATTGAATATGAGATAAGCCAAAATAGTTTTAGCCAAAAGATTGGTAGTTCTATTCAATATGGTCAACTCGATTATGTTACTAGCGTTAACGGGGCAGAGGGCATTGATGGCAATACACCTAATACAGATGACATCAGCACATTTGCCGGAGCAGTGCATTGGCAAGTAGATTGGCAAACCTGGCAACTTCAATTGCAGTATTTACATTACAATTATGATGTTAAGTATGGTAATCGTATCGCATTATCGGCATTTTCATACCCATTTGAAATAGCGGCACAAGCTGATGTAGTAACCGCTAACCTATCAAAATCTATCGATGTCGATTGGGGGCCTATTTCAAATATTAACTGTTATAACGATTACAGCACCGTACTTGTATCTGGAAGTGAGCTTGCTAATTCGATTCAAAATGTAACGGGCTGTGCCATTACCGCTGGTAAATTTTATTCGTATCTTGACTGGATAGCGGGTAAGAATATGTACTTTGTTGGCGGCGACGGTGTTGGCATTGATAATGGTGATACCTCGTGGCATTCTCGACTAAACATTAATGTCGGGTTTTATTTTTAATTAGGCTCAGACTTAACGATGTACAAGAGTTAATTTAGCTATATCAATGATTTCAAGCCAGTGATCTAAGTCAGCAGTATAACCGTACATATGAGACATATTTGGGCTGTAAAATTGGGCTAATAATATTGATTTAATCGTCACTAGCACTTACTCAGTTAGTGCTTACTAGCTAACTAGCCATTTTCTAAAAGTCAGGTTTTAAAAGTCAGTTTTTAGTAAAGCTAGATATCAGTAGATTTAGTTAAATATTAGCAGCTTAACGTATTCATTAATTCAATAAGGATGTCTTATGTCAGGTTTATCGCAAATGTCTTCAAAAACGCTTCCTTCTATAGCGAAGATTTCATTGGTTGCCACATCACTAGTGGCTCTTACTATTGGTATGACATTTTTCAGTGCTAATGCTAGTGCAGCAAGTTGCCCTGATTACCTAAATGTAGAAGCGCGTAAACTGCATTCAGACGATAACGTCAACTTGTGTGAGCTCACCCAAGGTAAAACAGTGTTAATAGTCAACACGGCTTCAAACTGTGGCTTTACCTCACAATTTGAAGGGCTTGAAGCCTTACACAAACAATATAAAGACAAAGGATTAGTTGTTATTGGTTTTCCATCTGATGATTTTTTCCAAGAAGAAAAAGATGAAGCCAAAACCGCCGATGTCTGTTTTATCAATTATGGTGTGACATTCACTATGGTTGCCACCTCGCCAGTGCGTGGTAACGATGCCAACTCAGTCTTTCAGCACTTAAACCAGAAAAGCACTGCCCCAAAGTGGAACTTTTACAAATATTTAGTTTCGGGTGACGGTGAGACTGTCACTGAGTTTAGCTCGCGCGTAAAACCAGATAGTGAAGAGCTTAAAAAAGCTATCGACAAGCAACTAAGTATTTAATTATTTAATTTCAGTCGCATTTTTAATAAAAAATTGAGACAAGAGGATATTTTCCAAATATCCTCTTGTCATAAATAAATATATTCATCAGTTCATTATACTAGGAGCGAGCTTTGGCGCGATTTTCAGGGTTAGATAAAGAGACAGGGCACAGTGCTCGCGGTAAAACAGGCGTATTGTTGCTTAACCTAGGTACGCCTGACGCGCCTACCACCTCAGCCGTTAGACGTTATTTGGCAGAGTTTTTGGCCGATCCTCGTGTAGTCGAAATCCCTAAACTAGTATGGATGATGATCCTTCACGGTATTATATTACGCGTTCGTCCAGCAAAATCTGCCGCTTTATATAAGCAAATTTGGACTGAGAATGGCTCTCCGCTGCTGGCTATAAGTCAACAACAGCAGGCTAAACTCGATAAGTTATTAGCTTCAAGCGGAATTGATGCTAGCGTACACCTAGCCATGCGATACGGTTCACCCTCCGTCGCTTCAACTTTGCAAAAAATGCACAAGCAAGGAATTGATAATTTAGTGGTATTACCGCTTTATCCTCAATATGCCGCGCCAACAACGGCTTCGGCATTTGATGCAATCGCCAAAGAGTTATGCAAATGGCGCTACTTACCCGCATTACACTTTATTAATACCTATCATGATCATCCTGATTTAATCTCAGCACTGGCTAATTCAATTGAGCAAGATTTTGCTAAGCATGGTAAACCGCAAAAGTTAGTGCTGTCCTATCACGGTATGCCGGAACGTAATTTACATCTAGGCGACCCTTACTATTGTTTTTGTATGAAAACCAGCCGTTTAGTGGTTGAGAAATTAGGCTTAACGGAAGACGATTACATCGTTACCTTCCAATCTCGTTTCGGTAAAGCAAAATGGTTACAGCCATATACTGACGTCACCATTGAAGCTTTACCTGCCAAAGGCATAAATAATATTGCTGTTATTTGCCCTGCATTTAGCGCTGACTGTCTAGAAACCTTAGAAGAAATTCAAGGGGAAAATCGTCATGTGTTTGAAGGCGCTGGTGGCACAGACTTCAGATATATTGAATGTTTAAATGATAATGACGACCATATTCAAATGATGGCTAACATTGTAAAACCTTATTGTTAGAAACAGATCCCGGCCCACAAGCATTGCCGGGATGACGTATAGATGCATTGTCAGCATGACGTATAAAGTCTTTCGTCAGCCTACATGCTTCCCATGCGTCATCCCCGAGTGCTTTTGTCGGGGATCTGCTTTTAATACAGTTAATGCCATTAATACAGCATGAAAAATGTACTTTCTCGCCTCGTCTATCTCAATTTCATAAACTAAAACCATTGTTCCCAATCATCATTTCGTCAGCCTGCATGCTTCCAATCCATCATCTTCAATGCTTTCAATGCTTCATTTTCAATGTTTCCAATGCATCATCATGAATGTTTCCCGTGCGTCTTCAAATGATGGCTAACATTGTAAAACCTTATTGTTAGAAACAGATCCCGGCCCACAAGCATTGCCAGGATGACGTTAGAAGCATCATCTCGAATGCTTCCCATGCGTCATCCCCGATTGCTTTTGTCGGGGATCTGCTTTTGTTTCAACTAAACACCATTAACACAGCATAAAAATTTACTTTCTCGCCTCATCTATCTCAATTTGATAGACTAAATCTATTGTAAAAAAGCACACATAAATTATGAAAATAGATCCTAATATAAGATTAGTATTCAGTACCGATAAAGGCCGTATTGAACCTGAAAAAGAAGTAGAAGCAGTACCCGATGGTGACGGCATAGTTCGGATCCATAAAGATACTAAAGGCCGTAAAGGCAAAGGGGTGAGTGTGCTAAAGGGCCTAGGTTTAGATCAAACGGAACTTAAAGCCTTAGCGCAGAAACTAAAAAAACAGTGTGGTTGTGGCGGTACTGTGAAAGACTTTGATATCGAGGTTCAAACAGATAACCGTGAACAATTGAAAATCCTATTAGAAAAAATGGGTTACACGGTGAAGCTAGCCGGTGGATAACCCCTTAAACATTAAGCCCCTAATATCCAAAGATAATTAATATCAAACGATTATTAAATAAAGTATTGGTTTATATACTTGTACACTCTGTTTCAATAAGTAAGTATTAGGGCTAGGTATTCAAGCAAAGGAAGTTATTATGGATGGTTCAGAAGTCAGTATTGCCAAAAAAAGCCGTCTTCAAGGTGACTGTTTACAAGGTTATCTATTAATTGCTATGCCATCGCTTGAAGAGACATTTTTTGAGCGCAGTGTTATCTACATTTGTGAGCATGATGAAAAAGGCGCAATGGGGTTGGTCGTGAATCGCCCAATTGGTCTTGAGCTCGAAGACTTACTAGAGCAAATGGGGCTTAATCCTTCACCTGAGTCGGCTTTCTATATTAATTCTCAAGTATTATCGGGCGGCCCAGTGTCACCAGATCGTGGCTTTGTGCTTCATAGTCCACAGCCGAATTGGATTAATAGCCATCAGGTAACAGATTACTGCATGCTGACGACATCACGCGATGTATTATCAGCCATTGGTACTCAAAAATCGCCCGCAGATTACGTCGTCGCATTAGGTTATGCTGGTTGGGGAAAAGATCAATTAGAGCAAGAATTAGCAAACAATACCTGGTTAACCATTAAAGCAACTCCAGAATTGTTGTATACCAAAGACCCTGAACACCTGTGGGATATAGCCTCTAAGCAACTGGGCTTTGATATGTGGCAAATTTCATCTCAGGTAGGTCATGCTTGAGACAAGACTACGACACACTATGCCAACTCTACATTATCTACCTGAAGGAACATCATGCAACCTCAAACCATATTAGGTTTTGACTATGGCACCAAAAGTATTGGTATCGCAATCGGCCAAGCTATTACCGCCAGTGCCAGTCCATTAATGTCGATTAAAGCGGTTGATGGCATTCCCAATTGGGACGATATTGGTAAATTGATAACCGAATGGCAACCAGATTTAGTGGTAGTAGGATTACCGTTAAATATGGATGGTACAGAGCAAGAAATGACCCAGCGGGCTCGTAAATTTGCTAATCGCATTAATGGGCGCTTTGGTATAAAAGTAGCGACTCAAGATGAACGTCTAACAACGGCAGATGCCAAAGCCAGATTGTTTGAACTTGGTGGATTTAAAGCACTATCAAAAGGGCAAATTGATGCAGTTTCTGCGGTACTGATTGTCGAAAGTTACTTTGAAAATCAATTCGGAGACTAAACGGCTTTATCGTATTTTTAAATCAGACCTTTCGTTACCCTCAATAGTATTTAATTTATTGATTAAATGATGAACTTGACAATCATTTAACTGTCTATAAGCTTGTGATTATTTAAATGTTTTTGGAGTTTGTATGAAAAAGTTAGTTTTAGCGATAGCAGTATTAGCCTTAAGTGCATGTAGCACATTAAAAACCAATACTGATTTTGACCCAGCAGTGTCATTTGACCAATATAAAACATTCACTTGGGTTGCAGCCAAAGAAGAAGACAAAGGTTATCACTTAGATGGATTACTTGATCAGCGAGTGAGAGATGCCGTCGATAATCAAATGGCAGCTAAAGGGTTAACTAAAGTCGCAGCTGATGCCGATTTATTAGTTAACTACCTGACCAAAGTAGACAAAAAAATTAATGTCGATACGTTTAATAACAACTTTGGCTATAACCCATATTATGGACCAGGTTGGGGATGGAGTGGTTCAATGCACACTCAAACCACGGTGCGCGAATATGAAGTCGGCACATTAATAATTGATTTAATTGATAATAAAACGGAGAAACTTGTATGGCGTGGTAGTGTTGAAGACACAATACGCGATCAAAATACGCCACAAGAGCGTGTAGAGATTATCAACAATGCCATTGGACATGTAATGTCCGCTTACCCGCCAAAAGCAGAATAGTAGTATAAAACTGATATAGATTCTTAAAGCGCTTCCCTTTTGGGCAGCGCTTTATTGTTTAAAAGTCAGCATTTCGTAAATATCAGAATAAAATAACTAACACTAAACATGACGACCATAAACATAAGTCAGTGTCATCTATCATTCTGTGCTGTTTATCTTTACCCACTCTCACCCATTTGATAAAATTCCTAACCGTGATAAGGAAATTCACCCTTCATTTGTAAGTGAGTCATGATGAAATCTTGGTATCTTTTGTATTGTAAACCGCGTGAGGAATTACGTGCACAACAGAATTTAGCGCTTCAACAAATTGAAAGCTATTTACCAATGATTAAAGAATCAAAAAAATCAAAATCAATCACCAAAATGGCCGACGTACCGTTATTTCCTAATTACCTGTTTATCCACTTTGACCCTACTGAATTCAGCGTGAGTAAAATTCACTCAACTCGCGGTGTAAGTCGTATTATCGGCTGCAAAGAAGTGATGACACCTATAGATGATAGATTAATTAGTGGCATTAAACGGCGTGTTAATGCTTTTGTGCCTGAGCTGGAAAAAGGCTTAATAAAAGGCGATAAAGTTACCTTTACTGAAGGACCTTTTATTGATCTAGAAGCTATTTTCGAAGAGCGAAATGCAGAGAAGCGCTGTTACGTATTGTTCAATATAATGGGTCAACAAAAGCGTATTTTAATTGATGAGCAAGCAATCAAAAAAAGTGCAGCAGGTAATGATTGTTAATTAATCGAGTTGATTATAAGTTAGTCGACACAATAGAGATATACTGACAACCTTGTAAGACATTGACTATAGCAGCTTATGTTTATAAATTTTAACCGCAGATAAACATTAAGGATTTGATGGTTTTTAATGTTTTATATCAAATATTTATTGGTTTTTTTGATGTTAAAGTTACTTGTATGACTTTGTCGGTTTTATAAAATGTTTTTTTAATGCCGACTGATTGATTTTTCTACATATTTAACAACACACTTAAGTTATAATACGCACCAAATTTTACATTGGTTCAGTTTGAACTAATAAATATTTAATCAAAAAATTAGATGTTTCGCAATGCGAAGGGCACAATAGAAGCCGCAATCTAAGGGCGGTAGCGTGTCTGAAAGACAAAAGACAGAAAAGTTTCTGTCTTTTAGCTAACGCCGAAGACCGTCTCGGTCGCCACGCGGAACGGTAGCAAAGCATAGCTTCTCGGTCGCTACAAAGAAGGGTAGCAAAGCATGGCTTCTCGGTCGCTACAAAGAACGGTAGCAAAGCATAGCTTCTCGGTCGCCACGCGGAACGGTAGCAAAGCATAGCTTCTCGGTCGCCACGCGGAACGGTAGCAAAGCATGGCTTCTCGGTCGCCACGCGGAACGGTAGCAAAGCATAGCTTCTCGGTCGCTACAAAGAACGGTAGCAAAGCATGGCTTCTCGGTCGCTAAAAAAACGTTAGCAAGGTTAGCAAAGCATACTGTGTTGATCGCTACAAACAGCGGTATATAGATTTTGAAAAATTTGGCAATTTGCCAAGTACATCAGCCTTATCGTCAGTCGCATCGTTCGCTATAGGCTGTTATCAAATTAACCCTAATTTTATTAATAATATTGGAGATACCTGGTGTTTCATAAAATCAAAACATTGTTCATTGCAGGCTTATCTGCCTTTATTATATTAACCATGCCAGTACAAGCGGTTACTCCATCACCACAAATGATTGAGCAATTTAAACAGCTGCCTAAATCAGAACAAGAAAGGTTAGCGAAACAATACGGTTTGGATCCTTCAATGTTGTCGGCAGGTCAAGGTGCAGCAATTCAAATTGACAATCCGCAAGTAGTAATGCCCCGGGAAATTGAGTACAAGGCTGATGAAATACACGACCAATCAGAAAGTGATGAAAACTTACAAAAAACTAAAACACAACTTACTGTAGTTCAACGAGAAGCTGAAAAACTTTCTCAGTTAAAACGTTTTGGTTATGATTTATTTGCCGGTTCACCTTCTACCTTTGCGCCAGTATCAGATGTCCCCGTTCCAGCTGAATATATGATGGGACCAGGTGATAACATCAATATTCAGTTATACGGTAAAGAAAATAAAAATTATCAATTAGTCATTGGCCGTGACGGCGCGGTTCAATTTCCCGATTTAGGCCCTATTTCACTCGTGGGTTTATCGTTTTCTGAAGCCAGACAACTGCTGCAAGATAAAATATCCCAATCAATGATTGGTATTAATGCCAGTATCACTATGGGTGAACTACGCACTGTACGCATTTTTGTAGCAGGTGATGCATACCAGCCAGGTTCATATACTGTGTCGAGCCTATCTACCATTACTCAAGCATTATTTGTGTCCGGCGGCATAAATGAAATTGGCTCATTGCGTAATATTCAATTAAAACGTGCCGGTAAAACCATCGCCACATTAGATTTATATGACCTATTAATGCGTGGTGATGCATTAGGCGATAAACGATTGCAGTCGGGCGATGTGGTATTTATTCCATCGGCAGGTGACAGCGTTAGCGTAATAGGTGAAGTGCGCCGTCCTGCAATTTATGAGTTAAAGCAACATGAAACCATGGCTGATGTGATGACAATGGCCAGTGGCTTAAACCCGGGTGCATTTCCTAAAGCCAGTGTGGTTGAACGCTATAATGAAAATGCGGTTAAAACGGTAATTAACGTCGACTTAACCACTCAATCTGGTTTGTCGGCTAAGGTTAGAAACGGTGATGTGTTAAATGTTAAATCAGCTTCTAGTCGCATTGAAAATGCAATTACCATCGCGGGGGCCGTTATTCGTCCCGGTAAATATCAATGGACTAACGGAAGTAAAGTCGCTGATTTATTGCCATCAGTGTGGGGCAATTTAACCATTTCTGCTGACTTAGATTATTCATTACTCATTCGCGAAATTAATCAACGGGGTGACATAGAAGTACATCGCGTTGCATTAGGTAAAGCCATTGCCGAGCCTTTTTCACTCAGCAATATTGCGCTACAGCCCCGAGACACCTTACTGGTATTTGACTATGCTGATCGTGAATTATTACTTGAGCCAGTTATCAAACAACTAAAACAGCAAAGCCGCTTTGGTGATGCCGCTAAATTGGTAGATATTAACGGCAATGTAAGATTTCCAGGTAAATATCCATTAACCGTTAATGCTAACGTCAAAGAGTTGCTTATTGCTGCAGGCGGCCTAGAAGAGGGTGCTTACACTTTATCAGCAGAGCTTACTCGCCAAAATGTGTCTGAAACCGAGGGCGTAACCATTGAGCATCTTCAATTAAGCTTAGATGATGTAATAAACAATGACCCATCATCAAATCTCGCATTAAACAGTCGTGATATTTTAACCGTACGCACTTTACCCGATTGGCAAGAAACCCGTTGGGTGAGCATTAAAGGCGAAGTCAAGTTTCCAGGTACTTATTCTATACAGCGCGGTGAAAAATTAGCAGACGTGATTGCCCGTGCCGGTGGGTATACCCAAGATGCGGCATTAAAAAGTGCTATTTTTTTGCGTGAATCGGTTAAACAAAAAGAAAAACAAGAACTGGCTAAGTTATCAGATGAGCTACGCCGTGAAATATCATCAAAAGCACTAACTAAAGACACCCCAACAGTGGGTTATGCAGATGCACAGTTAATGCTTAAAGAGCTTGAAAATATAGAAGTGGTTGGCCGATTAGTGATTGACCTTACCGCCCTGCAAGTGGGTATTGAAGAAGCTGATATGGATTTAGAAGATAAAGACCAACTGTATATACCCGCTCACAATCAAACGGTTTCGATAATGGGCCAAGTACAGCATCCAAGTACCCACAGATACCGCGACGGGATCACTTTCAGTCAATACTTAGCACTGGCTGGTGGCCCACGTAAACGTGCCGATGATGGTAGAAGTTACATCATTAAAGCAGACGGGTCAGTGGCCATGCCAGGCAGTTCATTCTGGTTTAGCAGTAGCAACGAAATGGAACCGGGTGACACTATCATTGTACCGTTAGATACTGAGTACAAAGACAACCTGTCACTGTGGACCCAAATAACAACCATTATGTACAACAGCGCCATTGCCGTCGCCACCATATCGACTTTGTAGGGCATATAGTTAAGCTTACAATCTGCTTTAATGGCGTCAACGGTGATCTAAGTGTTTTGTAAGTCAGCGAACGTGCCGTTAACCGTATTCGAAAACTTAAAACAATGAGATAAGTTTTAAATGTCTAATGAAATAAATAAATACAACGATGCTCAATTCCCACAACAGCCTGATGATGAGATTGACCTTCGGGAGTTATTTTCCGTTATCTGGCAAGGTAAATGGCTTATTATTGCCATTACGGCAGTATTCGCTATAGGTTCTGTGGTATTCGCCATCAACCAACCCAACATATATAAGTCAGAGGCCTTATTAGCCCCCGCTGATACAGAACAAGGTGGGGGCGGTTTAGCGGCATTAGCTGGCCAGTTCGGCGGTTTAGCGTCAATGGCGGGAATTAACCTTGGCCGTAAGGGTGGTGTAGATAAAACCCAAATGGCCATAGAGGTAATGAAGTCACGTCATTTCACCAGTGACTTTATACAAAATCATAATTTGCTGCCAGATTTAATGGCGATAAAAAGCTGGAATATGGCTGAAAACACCATCAGCTACAATGATAAAATGTATCTAGCGGTGGAAAATAAATGGATCCGTGAAGTTAAAGCCCCATTTAAACCAGAACCATCAATGCAAGAAGCATTTAAAAAATTCAGCAAAGTGATTGCAGTTAATACTGATAAAGAAACCAGAATGGTAACAATTTCAGTAGAACATTTATCACCAAGCATCGCACAGCAATGGGTTAACTGGTTAGTACAAGACATCAATAAAGTGATGAAAGACCGCGATGTCACAGAAGCGAAACGAAGTATTGCTTTTTTAGAATCTCAAATCGATCAAACCAACGTAGCCGATATTCGCTCAATTTTATACAAGTTAATCGAAGAGCAAGCGAAAACAATTATGTTTGCAGAAGTTCGCGATGAGTACGTATTTAAAACCATCGACCCAGCATTAATTCCAGAAGAAAAATCAAAGCCTAAGCGGGCATTAATCTGTGTGTTAGGCACTTTGCTGGGTGGTATGTTGGGTGTCATGTTGGTATTAATTAGATATTTTGTTAGAAAAGAAGCTTAACTTCCTCGTCATTCCGGCAAAGCATTTGAGCCGGAATCTAACTGTTTATAAGAGTCCATTAGGACTGCTTAAATAAAACAGAGACGCTGAAAACAGTAAAACCTAGGCTCTACGTGGGATAGCGAAGATTGGCCTGTCTCAATATGGATATAAAGTGTCGCAGCTTGATTTGAAAGGCTGAGATGAAAAAGTGTAACCTTTCAGTATTTGTCACTCTAAGATAACCATTTCTTGTGGTTGTCTTCATCGAATTTGGTAGTAAAAATGAAAATTCTAATTACAGGTGGTGCAGGATTTATTGGTTCTGCTGTAATTCGCCATATAATTAAGAACACAAATGATAGTGTTATTAATGTAGATAAATTAACTTATGCGGGCAATCTAGAATCTTTGATTAGTGTTGAAAATGATAATCGGTATTCATTTGAGCATGTTGATATATGCGATTCGATTGAACTTGAACGTGTGTTCAGAAGCTATAGGCCTGACGCTGTGATGCATTTAGCTGCGGAATCACATGTAGACCGTTCAATTACCGGACCTTCAGACTTTATTCAAACTAATATTGTTGGTACATATACGCTTCTTGAAGCGACTCGAGAGTATTGGAATACTTTATCAGCAGATTCCAAAAAAGCATTTCGTTTCCATCACATCTCAACAGATGAAGTTTATGGTGATTTACCTCATCCTGATGATCTGGATGGTTTAAGCTTGAGTGAAGAGTTGCCATTATTTACAGAAGAATCTACTTACGCACCAAGCAGTCCTTACTCGGCATCAAAAGCATCAAGTGATCATTTAGTCAGGTCATGGCTACGCACTTACGGTTTACCAACCATTATTACAAACTGTTCTAACAATTATGGCCCGTACCACTTTCCGGAGAAGTTAATACCATTGGTTATCTTAAATGCATTAGAAGGTAAACAACTACCTATCTACGGTAAAGGTGATCAAATTCGTGATTGGTTATATGTAGAAGATCATGCCTGTGCACTTTATAAAGTCGTTACACAAGGTAAAGTTGGTGAAACATATAATATTGGCGGGCACAATGAAAAGAAAAATATTGAAGTAGTTAACACAATTTGCAATATTTTAGACATTTTAGTCCCTAAAGATACGCCTTATGCTGATCAAATTAATTTTGTAAAAGACCGTCCAGGTCACGACCGCCGATACGCCATAGATGCAACCAAAATGAGCAATGAACTTAACTGGCTACCAAAAGAAACATTTGAAACTGGTTTACGTAAAACTGTTGAATGGTATTTATCTAACCAAAATTGGTGTCAACATGTTCAAGATGGCAGCTATCAACGCGAGCGTTTAGGTATTTAGTTGACCTCTAGCTTTAACTTAAAGCCCTACTTTTAGGGTTAACGATCTAGGAAATTATTTTCATATGAAAGGCATTATTTTGGCAGGTGGTTCAGGTACTCGTTTGTATCCAATTACTAAAGGGATTTCAAAACAACTTTTGCCTGTTTACGATAAACCAATGATCTATTATCCGATATCTGTTTTGATGTTAGCGGGTATTCGTGAAATTTTAATTATTACTACTCCTGAAGATCAGTTTTCTTTTAAACGCTTATTAGGTGATGGCTCTGATTTCGGGATTACCTTGGAATACGCAGTCCAAGAGAAACCAGAAGGTTTAGCCCAAGCTTTTATTATTGGTGAAGATTTTATTGGTGATTCTAGTGTCTGTCTTGCACTAGGTGATAATATTTTCTGGGGACAAGGCTTTTCACCTATTTTAAAACGAGCTGCAGAGCGCAAAAGTGGTGCAACGGTATTTGGTTACCAAGTAAAAGATCCTGAACGCTTTGGTGTTGTTGAGTTTGATGACAAATTAAAAGCTATCAGCATTGAAGAAAAACCACTTGTACCTAAATCCAATTTCGCAGTGACAGGTCTTTATTTTTACGATAATAAAGTCATTGAGCTAGCCAAACAAGTTAAACCATCTGTTCGGGGAGAATTAGAAATTACTACCCTTAATGAAATGTACCTGAAACAAAACGAGTTAAATGTTGAGTTGTTAGGCCGTGGTTTTGCCTGGCTCGATACTGGCACCTATGAAAGCTTACTTGAAGCAGCTACATTTGTCGAAACTATTGAGAAAAGACAAGGTTATAAAATTGCTTGTTTAGAAGAGATTGCTTTGCGAAATACATGGTTAACTGACGATGAAATATTAAAGGCAGCGAATGAAATGGCTAAAAATAGCTATGGAAAATATCTTAAGTCTTTAATTCAATAGGTATAAAAATGAAAAGTATTACTAATAATAAATTAGTGATTTTTGGATGCTCATCGTTTTCAAATAGTATTATAGCGCTTTGTAATAAAATAGAAAACATAGAGGTAGTAGCAATCTGTGTTGATGATGAATATCTTTTAGATCTACCAGAGACATTTAGTGGATTACAAGTTGTAGGATTCAATGAATCTTTATTACTACACCCTAATGCAAGTTATGCAATAGCTGTTGGTTATAAATGTATGCGAACAAGAAAATTAATTTATGACAAATTAATTAAACATAACCTTAATATAGCAACATTAATATCACCCAATGCTCACGTAGATGCAATTAAAATAGGTTCTGGTTGTATTATTTTTGATGGTGTTGTAATTGAGCAAGGTGCATTTATACATGATAATGTTACAATTTGGTCTAATGTAACCATTTGCCATGACGTTGAAGTTGATAGTCATTGCTTTATTGCTGCAAATTCAACCTTAGGTGGTTTTGTAAAAGTCGGAACTCTTACATTTATTGGTTTTAGTGCAACTTTAATTGACTCAGTTGAAATTGGTCGAGAATGTATAATTGGCGCATGCAGTTTAATTAACTCAAATGTTAAAGATTTATCAAAATACTTTGGCTTACCGGCAAGACACATTGCAAATATCGATAAAAATATAGGAGTTTCTTTTCCATGAAAAAAATTGCAATTATTGGTTCTGGTGAATTCCAACTGCCATTAATTAAATCTGCTAGAGAAGAAGGCTTAGAGACTCATGTTTTTTCGTGGGGCGGAAATGAGTTAGCAGCAAATTTTTTTTATAATATTAGTATTATAGAGAAACAGTTAATATTAGATAAATGTAGAGAAATTGGAATTGATGGCATTTGCTCTATAGGGTCTGACTTAGCAAATATAACTGTCAATTTTGTAGCCAATGCCTTAGGTTTAGTTAGTAATAGCATCGAGTGTACAGAGATCACTACTAATAAATATCTAATGCGACAGCATTTGATAATGAATAATATTCCTGTACCCCACTTTAATTATTTAAATGAAATTAAAAACTTTCAACCCCTTAGCTATCCTGTCATTGTTAAGCCAGTAGATCGGTCAGGTAGCCGAGGGATAACTTTGGTTGATTCTCCGCTTAATATTCTTACGGCAATTAAAGTTGCATTTGATGAATCTTTTTCAAAAGAAATTTTGATTGAAGAATTTATAAATGGTAGAGAGTTTAGCGTAGAATCAATAAGTTATAATGGCAGTCACGAAATTCTTCAGATCACTGAAAAGTTTACAACTGGCTCTCCCGATTTTATAGAAAGAGGGCATATTTGCCCTGCTAGAATTACAAGTGAAGAGCGAGATTTAATCAGTGACTTGGTTTGTAAAACGCTTAAAGCGGTTAATATTTCAAATGGTGCTGCACACACAGAATTAAAAATAAATGATATTGGTGATGCATATATCATTGAAATTGGTTCCAGGATGGGGGGCGATTACATCGGTTCAGACTTGGTTTTCTATAGTACAGGCTTTGACTTTACCAAAGCTGTACTTGCTATTGCGATGAATAGTAATTATAAAGCTACAGAGTTTTACTCGCAAGAAAAAAAGCACATGATTTCAATAGTCAAATTTGTTTTTAACGATGACGATGTAAAAAAATGTCACAATGCTTGCTTTTATGGTGATGTCGTTCATTCAAACTTAAATAATACTAACGGTATTCATAATAAAAAAATAACATCAAGTTCAGATAGGCTAGGCCATTTACTATTAGTCACGGATCAAGAAAGACGAGATAAAGCACTGAAAATATTAGGATTTTAACAAATGATTCCATTTAACAAACCTTATTTACACGGTAAAGAGTTGGCTTATATAGCTGATGCAGTTTCTTCGGGCAAAATCGCTGGTGATGGTGCATATACTAAAAAATGTCATGATTTTTTTGAACAACGCTTTGGTTTTAAGAAAGTATTGATGACAACTTCATGTACCGACGCTTTGGAAATGGCTGCGATACTGTTGGATATTAAACCTGGTGATGAGATAATTGCACCATCTTATACTTTTGTGTCAACAGTTAATCCTTTCGTTCTCCGTGGTGCCAAGATAGTCTTTGCAGATAGTTATAGTGATCATCCAAATATTGATCCTAAACAAATAGAAAAACTTATAACCCCGAATACAAAAGCAATTGTAGTTGTTCATTATGCGGGTATTGCTTGTGATATGGACGTTATTATGGAATTAGCCAATACAAATAATATAGCCGTCGTTGAGGATGCGGCGCAGGCTATTGATGGTTATTATAAGGGGAAACCGCTCGGTAGTATTGGAACATTCGGCACTTTTTCGTTTCATGAGACTAAAAATATAATTGCTGGTGAAGGCGGTTTATTAGCAATTAATGATGAACAGTATATTCAGCGTGCAGAAATCATTCGAGAAAAAGGTACGAATAGGTCATCTTTCTTCCGTGGTGAGGTTGCCAAATATGGTTGGGCGGATATTGGTTCTTCTTTCTTACCATCTGATATAATTGCAGCATATCTTTATGCTCAGCTTGAAAGTTTAGATATAATTCAAGCTAGACGTAAAGCAATCTGGCAACGATATTACGATAAACTTAGTATTGTTTTTGAAAATAGTGCGATCAAATTACCTAAGGTTCCAGATTATTCAACTAATAATGCACATATGTTTTATTTAGTTTGTGAAAGCTTGGAACAACGAACTTCCCTTATACAAAAATTAAAAGATAATGGTGTTCATACAGTCTTCCATTACTTATCACTTCATTCAAGCGAGTATTATCAAGAAAAATATTTCGGCCCTGAACTGCCCAATTCTGATCTCTTTACTGATAATCTAGTAAGGCTGCCGCTTTTTTATGAGTTAACAGATGAGCAAGTTGATAAAATATGCAGTGAATTAAGTAAGTTAGTGTGTTGATAATGAGTAATAAAACTTTACACATAGCTTACCTTGATAAGTTTATTCCTGGATTTATTGAAATTTTAAAGGATAATTTTTCAGATGAATCGCATACTTTTATTACATTTGGTGACATAGATAAATATCCTTATCAGCAGACAAGTAATACTACTCACTATCCAACAATCAAAAGCTTTATGGTATTAACTAGATTAGCGTTTACTTGTCATACCCACAATAAAATAATTTTGCATGGTCTCTTCATGCATCAACTTACACTGCTGTTATGTTTTATGCCTTGGCTTCACAAAAAATGTCTTTGGGTTATTTGGGGCGGAGATCTTTATTATCATAAATTAGCGATAAAGAATACTCGATATCACTTTTTTGAAATTTTCCGTAGATTTTTAATTAGCCGTTTAGGTGGTTTTATTACTTATGTAGATGGTGATTATAGAAAAGCTCAAAATTGGTATGGGGCGAAAGGTGTATTGTATGAATCTATAACTTATAAGAGTAATATTTTTAGTGGGGGTGATTTATGTGAAACGGTTATAAATCAGACAGCTAAAAATGAAGCTGTGAAAGTTAATTTGTTGGTGGGTAATTCCGCTGATCAGAGTAATAATCACAAACAAATATTTGAGCAGTTGGTGAAATTAGATATTGAAAATGGAGTAGATAAAATTTTTTGCCCGTTATCGTATGGTAACTCAGACTATGCTGAAAGAATTAAAAATTTGGGGGAGTTGATGTTTGGAGATAAATTCTATCCATTGATGGACTTCATGCCATTAGAACAATACAACAAAATATTAGATGTAATTGACATAGGGATATTTGCTCATAATCGACAACAAGCAATGGGTAGCACCATTAATTTACTCGGCCGCGGTAAAACAGTATTTATGCGGACAGACACGAGTGCTTATGCTTTACTTACTAAGCTGAAAATAAAAGTTTATGCCTTGGATTATTTAAGCTTAATCCCACAGACTGATGAAGTTTCAATCGCTAATAATAAGAATGTCCGTAATTATTTTAGTGAACTAAATTTAGTGAAGCAACTTAAAAACATTTTTGGGTGACCGGCATAGCTCCATTTATAATAATTAGTACAATAATATGACACCAAAAAAAATTCTCCATTTCGCCATAGGGCCTCTTGGTGGGGCATTATTAGGAATTATATCGTTACCTATCATCGCTTGGATATTCAGTCAAGAAGACATAGGTAAAATAGCATTGTTACAAGTGGTCTTGAGTTTTACAACATTATTTTTTACCCTTGGGCTAGATCAAGGGTATGTTCGTGAATACCATGAGTCGACGAATAGACCTCTGTTACTAAAAACTGCAGTATTACCTGGCTTTATATTGTTGATGAGTACTCTGGTATTATGTTTATCATTTGGGACATTTTTGTCTCAAATCGTATTTGATATGAAGTCAACGGGAATAAGTTGGTTACTCTCCGTGGCTTTGGTATGTACTTTTATCTCTCGCTTTCTATCACTCGTACTGCGGATGGACGAGCGCGGAATAGCTTTTTCAATGAGTCAACTATTACCTAAAGCATTTGTTCTTGCAATAATACTTGCATATTTTTTATTAGATGTTGCTAAGTCTTTTGAATATTTACTCATAGCTTATACTTTAGCGATAGTTCTTACGTGTTTTATATTTATTTGGAATACCAGAACAGTTTGGCACTCATGTTTTTTTGAGAAAATTAAGCTACAACAATTTAAGCAAATGTTAAATTTTGGTATGCCATTGATTCTAGGCGGTGTAGCATTCTGGGGATTAACTTCAATAGACCGAGTATTGTTAAGCCGTTGGAGTACTTTCAGTGAGTTGGGTGTCTACTCTGTATCTGTTAGTTTCGCCGCAGCTGCGACTATTTTTCAATCGGTATTTTCGACTGTATGGGCTCCTACGGTTTATAAATGGGCTAGTAAAGATGAAGGATACGAGAAAGTAATTATGGTCAGTCGCTACGTGCTACTTGCTGTGATTATGTTGTTTTGTTTTGCTGGCTTGCTATCTTGGATTGTTCCTTTTGTTCTACCGAGCGAATACGATGCAGTGCAATGGATCTTGGTCGCTTGCCTTGCTTATCCATTGCTCTACACGCTTTCAGAGACAACTGTCGTAGGAATAGGTATTTCTCGTAAATCACGCTACGCTTTGCTTGCATCAGCACTAGCGTTTTGCGTTAACTTTATTTGTAATATCTTTTTGATTCCAAAGTTTGGTGCAGCAGGTGCAGCAAGTAGTACAGCATTCGCGTTTTGGACTTTTTTAATTTTTAGGACTGAATTCTCCATTTTAGTTTGGAAACCCTTTCCTAGAGTAGCACTATATACTTTTACTTTTATGGCCGTTGCTGGTGCAATAATTGCAGCTCTTAAACAGGACAGGCTTGGCTATTTTTTATATATTTATTGGTTTGTTTTATTTATTATTTCATGCTGGTTTTTTAGGGTGGAATTATTACTAATTAAAATAAAAATATATGAATTGGTCAGAAAAAAAGTTAAAAATTAATTTTAACTTTTTTGTTAGTCAGGAAAGGATGAAGTAAAAACAGAATAGGCTTTTAATCAAATAGACATAGTTGTAAATAAATATTTTATATTGTAAATTTAATAAATGATAAGTAAACAAGTATATCAGCCTCTTGTTTGTTAATTATACTGATAATCATTGATTCTGCGTTATATCGATTGATATTTTCCATTGTGAAATTGAAAGGTAGTGCTCTTGTTTTGAAAAATGTTGATATGGCTCATTAATAAGTGGTTAGGTAAACATCGTATTCTGAATCCGAGGCTAGTTCTATTTATGATTGGTAATAGTCAGGTTTTTTAAATCGAATTTATGATCGTATGAACTTTACTTTAAAACATCGATGCACTGTAATTAGCATAGTTTAAATTAGGATTTCTAAGTTTGTATATAATATGAAAATAGCTAAATTGACTAATTATACATTAGTTTTTATTCTATGTATTTTTGTTTCCTACATAAGTGCATCTAGGAACTTACAAGCTAATATTAAAAACGATACACAAAACTATAATAATTATTATAGTTGTATTGCGGAAGCTCATAATAATTTCTGTAATTATGAAATCGGGGCGCCCCCAAATGAAGTTTTACTTTATTTTGTTATAAAGTTACAGTCTTTTGTTTTATTTGATTTTCAGTTTTTCATTTTTGCAATATCTTTGTTTTTTGTTTTTTCCCTTTTTTACTTTTACCGTAGTATAACAACCTGGGTTTTGCCTTGTTTTTTTATTTTAATTTTTTACCCTATGTTTGTTGAAGCATTAACAAATACGATAAGGCAATCATTGTGCATAGGTTTATCATTTTTGATGTTGGGCCACTATATAAAAAATATGTACATGTGTAGGAATAAAATGATTGTTTTCTACTTTGTTTTTTTTAGTTTAATGCTATTCTCACATTCAATGGGAATAATTATATTTATGTCATTTATTTTTTCTCATATTCTTTTTAAAGCCAATAAATGGTGGGTGTATTACCTTGCTGTAATCTTTGGTGTTGTTATTTCTTTCTTTATGGGAAGTGTATTATCTTCTTTGCCACTCAACGGGTTGCTTTTTAATAAAATAGTATATTATATTAATTCAGGAATAAGTTTTAATCAGTTTATTTCTCTTTTTGGAAAAGTGCAATTTCTATCCGTGGTGATATTATTAATCATTTACACATCCTTAAACCGCTCTTTAATGAGTGATGAGAAACTAAGGTTTGTTTTTTGCTATTTTATTTCTTTATTGTCTGTGGCATTTGCATTGTCTTCTATGGAAGTGGCTTATCGATTGCTTATTGTTCCATTTATTATCTATCCAGTGCTGTTAATATATCCTATAGCCAGGCGGTACGATTTAATTATGATACCTTTCATTTTGTACTTTTCTGTGCAATTAATATTTTTTGTTTCGAACACAAATTACATATTTAGACCTTTTTATTGATTTATTAAATTTTTAGAGATAGGCCGTTATTATTTAGTAAAATTATCCGGAGAGTTATGTTGAAAGTTATTAAGTTTTTATTTAGTTATATTCTATTTCAGTTCTCTAGAATTTCAGGTGATTTTTCTGCTAGTTTTTTTGCTTATGCTGACAGAAACACGTTTTTAGGTGAAAGAAGTAACATATCAACAAATAGGTTACTAAATTGTAACGTTGGTCGTTATTCATATATAGGTAAAACTATAACTCTTTCAAATTTAAAAGTTGGGTCATTTAGCTCGATTGCTCAAGATTTTGTAATTCTGTCTGGTAGACATCCGTTAGATTATGTGTCTACAAGCCCTTGTTTTTATAGTGGAAATAATGCTTTAGGCTCGCATTTTATCAAAAATGAAAATTTTCAGGAATTCAAGCTAAATTCAGAAGGCTATGCTTGCACTGTAGGCTCAGATGTCTGGATTGGTTTTGGCGTAAGGGTTATGGATGGAGTAACAATTGGAAATGGTTCTGTAATTGCTGCTGGTGCACTTCTAACAAAAGACATACCGCCTTATGAGATTTGGGCTGGAATACCAGCAAAAAAAATATCAACTCGTTTCGAAAAAGATCAGATTGAACGTCTTATATTAATTGAATGGTGGAATAAACCAACTTCTTGGCTGCATGATAAGGCACATTTGTTTCATGACATTAACAAATTTATTGAAAAGGCAAAATAATGAATCTCCTGATAGTAGTTGTTGCTTATAATCGACCTGAATCATTATCCAGATGTTTGAGTTCTTTATCAAATTTAAAATCAAGAACCGATATTTCAGTTGATATATGTATCTCTATCGATCATTTTAAAGAGAATGAAGAACCGAAAAAAAATATCGAGTGTGTTGATGTAGCAAATTTGTTTGATTGGCATATGAATGATAAAAAAGTTATTCATTTACCAGAAAACTTTGGCTTAAGAAGGCATATTCTAGCTTGTGGAAGTTTAGTCAAAGATTATGATGCATTACTCATGTTGGAAGATGATATAGTTATATCTCCATTTGCTTTGAGCTATGTCACTAAATCTATTGATTTTTTTGAGGCTGACCCAAACATCGGTGGCTTTTCACTATATAATCATAAAAAGAATTTTTTAAATAATGAACCTTTTCATCCTATTCTTGATGGCTCAGATAATTATTTTCTTCAGATTGCTTCTTCTTGGGGGCAGTTTTGGACGAAGTTGCAATGGAATCAATTTCATGAATGGTATCAGGAAATTGACGCAGCAAAACTAATTAACTCAAATTTACCTGAAAACATTAAAAATTGGCCTGAATCTTCTTGGTTAAAATATTTTATTTGGTATCTTAATGAAAAAAATAAATATTTTGTTTATCCTCGTCAATCACTATCTACTAATTTTACAGATTTAGGTACTCATAATAATAAATCTAACACCTTGTATCAGGTAAGTTTATTGTCGGGAGGAATATTTAATTATAGGTTTTGTGATTTGAATACTAGTATAAGCGTGTATGATTCGCATTTTGAAAGTATGCACGTGCAAAAATTGGTCGCAGATAGACTTCGCTGCAAATTAAATGATGTTACTGTAGACTTTTATGGAACAAAAAAGAGTGTGGCGCAATATCATTTATGTGCACAATTAAGGAATTATAGAGTAATTGAACGTTTTGGTTTGTCTTATAAGTCTTGGGAACTAAATGTCATATATTCTGCATCTGGGAGATCATTGTATATTTACGATACTGATATTAGACAATTTAAATTAAAAAATTTGGTTTCAATACTTAGAACTCCAAGAGTTCATTATCTTGAATGTAATTTAACACTTAGAAAACGCCTAAAAGACATGTTTGCAAGTTTAAAGTCTCTGTTTTCATAGGGTATTTGTTGTTTCCTATAAATATCTCATGTATTTTTTCTATTTTATACATAAGTTATGGTTAGTTAGTAGCAGTGTGACTCTAACTAACTACTTTCACCGTTTTTGGGGAGTTTGATGAGTAGTATAATATTTATGGGATTTACCGTTCCCGATAATGTAATTTCTAAAATTCTTGAGTCTGATCCTAATATGCCTATTCAAACTCATAAATTTGCTTGGTCTTTTGTCGAGGCTTTATCATGTAATGGTGTTGATGTTGAATGTATTTCTTCTGATCCAGTTTCAAATTTTCCTTTGTATCATCAACGTTTTTTTAAAAGTCATAAATATTTTAGTAAGAACCTTAATATTAAGACTATATCTTTCATAAATATAATAATCCTTAAACATCTAAGTCGTTTTTTTTCAAGTTTTTTAGAATTGTTCAAGCGTAGGTCTTTGAACAAGACTATAATAATCCATGGTATACACACTCCATTTCTTTTGTCTGCATTTATTTCTAAGTTGTTATTTAAATTTAAAGTTGTAGTTATTCTTACAGACCCCGCAGGTATTTTTAATAGACACGATACTGATTTTACTAAATTATTAAAGCGAATTGATAAAAGAGTCGTACTCTATTTATTGGATAAAATGGATGGGTCTATTACTTTAACAGATAGTTTATTTACCGATTACATGCCCAATAGACCAAATCTTTTAGTTGAAGGGATTGTTTCATCTAATTCAAACGGTGTTATAAGACTTGACCGAACTTCGAACATTACGTTTGCTTATACTGGTGGGTTGTACGAAAAATATGGAGTTAAAAATTTAGTTGATGCTGTAATTTCAATTGGAGATCCTAAAATTAGACTGAAAATATTTGGTTTGGGAGATTTAAATGAGTACATATCGTCTTTAGCGAGGAAAAGCGAGTTAGTTTCATACTATGGCTTCGTTTCTCCCGATAATTTAATTGATAACCTTTCCGATGTAAATGTTTTGGTAAACCCTCGTCCCGTAGATTTGGATTTTATTAAGTATTCCTTTCCATCTAAATTACTTGAATATATGTGTGCGGGGGTTTGTGTTCTTACTTCACGCCTTCCTACAATACCTTCAGGTTATGATGATTACTTAATTTATTTAGACGATACAAGTGTTGAAGGTATAAAAAGAAAGATGATTGAATTGTCGACTATTAAAATAGGTGATTTAGATTCACTTGGAAGTGCAGCCCGTAATTATGTTTTGAGTGATAAATCTTCTGCCGTTCAGGGGAAACGTATCAAAGCTTTTTTGAATTCGTTGTGAGTAAGAGGTTTAATAATGTTTAAGAATAAAGTTTTATTGATAACTGGGGGAACAGGTTCTTTCGGTAACGCTGTCCTACGTCGTTTTTTAGATAGTAATATTTCTGAAATTCGTATTTTCTCCCGTGATGAGAAAAAGCAAGATGATATGCGCAAAAGATTCAACTCTGACAAGTTGAAGTTTTATATTGGTGACGTTCGCGATTATCAAAGTGTTTCAAATGCTATGCGTGGTGTCGATTATATTTTTCATGCTGCAGCACTGAAACAGGTACCATCTTGTGAGTTTTATCCTCTAGAGGCTGTTAAAACTAATGTGATAGGTACTGAAAACGTGCTTGAAGCAGCGATTAATCATGGTGTTAATAAAGTTGTTTGTTTAAGTACAGATAAAGCCGTTTATCCTATTAATGCAATGGGGATATCTAAGGCTATGATGGAGAAAGTGATAGTAGCTAAATCTCGTAATGTTCCTGACGGTATGACAATTTGCACAACACGTTACGGTAATGTAATGGCTTCTCGTGGCAGTGTTATACCACTATTTTGTCGTCAAATTATTGAAGGCAAAGCATTAACCGTTACAGACCCTAATATGACTCGGTTTATGATGACGCTCGATGACGCAGTTGATTTAGTGTTGCACGCTTTCGAAAATGGCAATAATGGTGATATCTTTGTGCAAAAAGCACCTGGTGCCACCATCGATGTACTTACCAAGGCCATTTTTAACATAATGGGTAAGCCTGGGCATACAGTAAACGTTATTGGTACACGTCATGGTGAAAAATTATTCGAAGCGCTTTGTAGCCGAGAAGAAATGTTTGTAGCCGAAGACCAAGGCGATTATTTTCGCGTTCCTGCTGATAACCGTGATTTAAATTATGCTCAATTTACAGACGAAGGTGAACAAGACCTCTCTAAAGTCGAAGACTATAATTCCCATAATACACAGGGTCTTGATGTCGCAGGTATGGAACAACTGCTGCTTAAACTTGATTTTATGAGAGAGATAAAAGCGGGCAATTTAGTGGTTCCAGAGGGCGTATAAATGAATATTGTTGTAACGGGAGCAAATGGTTTTATTGGCAAGAATTTACGAGTCTTTTTAGAAGAAGCAGGTTTTGACTCTATAACCACTATTACCAGCTCTGATAGTAAAGACGATATTTTATCAAAAGTTGCCACTGCAGATTTTATTTATCATTTAGCTGGCATAAATCGACCTGTTAATGAAGATGATTTTAAAACTGGTAACACGGATTTGACTGCATTAATAGTCAATCATCTGATTAAATTAGATAAAAAAACTCCTGTTGTTTTAACTTCTTCTATACAAGCTGAACGAGATAATCCCTATGGTGTCAGTAAAGCTGCTGCCGAGGAGGTTGTTATTTCATATCAAAAGCTTACAGGTGCTCCAGTTTACATATACAGATTACCTAATGTTTTTGGTAAATGGTGTAAGCCTAATTACAATTCTGCAATTGCTACATTTTGTCATAATACGGTCAATGATTTGCCCATAAACATTCACGATGCTAACGCTCAACTTTCTCTTGTTTATATTGATGATGTTTGCGAAGCGTTTATCAGCTTAATGCCAAATGATGATTCCGTGTTGCAAGACGTAGGCTATAAAAACATATCACCCGTTTATCAAACTACTGTTGGTGCGGTTGTCGATTTGCTGCAGAAATTTAAAGTAAGTAGGGACTCCTTAGTAACGGAGGAGGTTGGTGTTGGGTTTACCCGGGCTTTGTATTCAACTTACTTAAGTTACTTTCACCCAGAACACTTTGCCTATACTGTTCCTGGTTATACCGATCCCCGTGGTACTTTTGTGGAAATGTTAAAGACTCACTCTGCTGGGCAGTTTTCATTTTTTACCGCGCACCCAGGAATTACTCGTGGTGGACATTATCATCATACTAAAAATGAAAAGTTCCTTGTGATAAAAGGTAAAGCTTGTTACCGATTTAAACATATTGGTACTGACGAGCAGTATGAGCTCATTACTGATGCGAGTGACTATAAAATTGTAGAAACAGTCCCAGGTTGGACGCATGATATTACTAATATTGGCGAAGATGAGCTTATTGTAATGTTGTGGGCAAATGAAATTTTTGATCGAAATAAACCCGATACTATAGCGAGACCCTTAGTATGACCCAGAATACAATAGCTAAAATGAAAGTAATGACTGTCGTTGGAACCCGTCCTGAAATTATTCGTTTATCACGGGTTATTGCTAAGTTGGACGAACACTGTGAACATATTTTAGTTCACACAGGGCAGAATTATGATTTTGAATTAAATCAAGTTTTTTTTGATGATCTTGGTGTTAGAAAACCTGATTATTTTTTAAATGCTGCTGGTAAAAATGCTGCAGAAACTATTGGTCAAGTCATTATAAAAGTTGATCAAGTGTTGGAAGAGATTATGCCTGATGCCATGCTGGTTTTAGGTGATACAAACTCTTGTTTGTCAGCTATCCCTGCGAAGCGACGTAAAGTTCCTATTTTTCATATGGAAGCGGGTAATCGTTGCTTCGACATGCGTGTGCCAGAGGAGATAAATAGAAGAATCGTTGATCACACATCAGATATTAACCTTACATACAGCTCTATCGCTCGCGATTACCTTTTAGCTGAGGGGTTGCCTGCAGATAGGGTTATTAAAACGGGTAGCCCAATGTTTGAGGTGTTAACTCATTATATGCCTCAGATTGAGTTATCAGATGTTTTAGCTCGTTTAAATTTACAAAAAGGCCAATTCTTTGTAGTGAGTGCTCATCGCGAAGAAAATGTTGATTCACCAAAGCACCTTGCTAAACTTGCTGAAACGTTAAATACAGTGGCTGAGCATTATGGTTTACCTGTTATTGTATCGACTCACCCTCGTACAAGAAACCGTATTGAGGCTCAAGGAATTGAGTTTCATCCAAATATTCAACTATTAAAGCCTTTAGGTTTTCATGATTATAATCATTTGCAGAAATACGCTAAAGCAGTGTTATCTGACAGTGGCACTATTAATGAGGAATCTTCGATCATGAATTTCCCTGCGCTGAATTTGCGTGAGGCACATGAGCGACCAGAAGGAATGGAAGAAGCATCAGTAATGATGGTGGGCCTAGGTGTTGAACGTGTAATGCAAGCACTGCAGATTTTAGAAAGTCAACCATGTGGCGATATACGTTTATTGCGTCCGGTTTATGATTACAGTATGCCTAATGTATCCGATAAAATTATTAGAATTATTCATTCTTATACAGATTATATAAAACGTGTTGTTTGGAAAGAATATTAATGAGAATTTTGTTTATTAGTCAGTTATTTGATCCTGAATATTCAATAAAGGGATTGGAGCTGATGAAATACTGGCGTGATCAAGGGCATGATGTTGAAGTATTGACGACTTTTCCGAATTATCCGACAGGAAAAGTATTTGATGGTTATAAAGTTAAGCTTTATAACCAAACTGATATTGATGGCATAAAAGTGACACGATTATGGTCGTATATTTCTCACTCAAAATCTAAAATATCAAGAGCAAGTTCGTACATAAGCTTCACAATAATGGCCTTGTTGTTTTCAATTTTAAAAAAAAATTGATGTGGTATATACCTATCATCCGCAATCTACAACGGGATTGATTGGTTTGTTAATGTCTAAGCTTAGACGTGTACCATTTATTACCGATGTACAAGATCTTTGGCCAGATGCTTTGATTGCAACAGGCATGAATCCTCAAAGTGTGATTGTCAGGTTTCTTGGCCGTTGGTGTTCATTAATTTTTCAACACGCATCCCATATTATTGTGTTATCAAACGGCTTTAAAGAAAAATTAATAGCTCGCGGTGTAGCGGAATCTAAAATTTCTGTCGTTTACAATTGGTGTCCGGAAGAAAGTCAAATTGAGAAAGTGCTTAAAGAAAGAGCAACTTCTACACTGACAACAGACCCAAACCAATCCGCTAAATTCCTTTACGCCGGTAATATGGGGGCCGCGCAATCTTTACGTTCACTCATTCAAGCCGCTGCTACTTTTTCAAAAGATGAAATTGAATTGACGTTAATTGGTGGTGGCGTTGAAAGGAATGAACTTCAAGCTTACATTAATAAAAACAACATTGATAATGTACTTATTAGGGATTATGTTCCCTCGAGTCAGATTTTTTATAACCTCTCTGAAGCTGATATTTTAGTTGTACATTTAAAAGATGATCCACTATTTCGTATTACTATACCTTCTAAAACTCAATCGTCGTTAGCTATTGGTAAGCCAGTTTTGATGGCTGTTGGTGGTGAGGCTAATGAGTTATTATTGCAAGCTAATGCTGGTGCTGTATCAGAGCCTGCCGATGTTGATTCTATAAGGGCTTCTATGGTTGTACTATTAGCAGCTCGTCATCAATGGGCTGATTTGGGTAATAACGCAAGAGCTTTTTATCTCGAAAATTTGTCAACTGCTAGTAATTATAAAAAAATTGATATTGTTTTGAAAAAGGTTGTAAATGAATATGCAAATTAGGAATGCTAATTTAGACGATATTGCCCAGATAGTAGACGTTCATATTAACTCATTTGAAGGTTTTTTTTTAACAACGCTTGGCCGTCGATTTCTTACCTTGCTTTATAAAGGGTTCTTAGAAACTGAAAGCGGAATATTAAGAGTTTCTTGTATTGAGCAGCGAATTTGCGGTTTTTCTGCTGGCTCTACTCTTCCTGACACTTTTTTTTCAGAGCTTAGGCAGAGACATTGGTTTAAATTTTTCATTGCAGCCTTGCCAAGTTTGATATCGAATCCTATTGTCGTTTTTAAAAAATTATTTCACGCTATATTCTACAAAGGTGATGGTATTGAAACGCTACCGAATGCAGCTTTACTTAGTAGTTTAGCTGTAGACCCTAATTATTCAGGTAAGGCCGTGGGCAGTGCTTTATTAGCGGATTTTGAGGAACAAGTTCGTCACAACGGTGGACTGGAATATGTATATTTAACCACTGATAAAAATAGCAATGAACGAGTGATTGGATTTTACACAAAAGCCGATTACTTTCAAGAGTCTCAGTTTAGCCAATCCGGCAAAAGAATAATGCTTCGATTTGTAAAAAAAATATCTAATAAAGAGGTTGTATAATGAGTGATTTTTTACCCTTTGCTTTACCCGAAATTGGTGAGGAAGAAATTAATGAAGTTATTGATTCCTTGCGAAGCGGTTGGGTGACTACGGGTCCTAAAGCTAAACGACTAGAGGAAGATTTTACTTCCTTTCTTGGTCTCGAAGGGCTCGAGTCAATTGCTGTGAATTCTGCAACCTCTGGACTTCATCTTGCGCTTGAAGCCGTTGGTGTAGGTCTTGGGGATGAAGTTATTGTTCCTACTTATACTTTTACCGCAACAGCTGAAATAGTACGATATCTTGGTGCTACACCAGTAATGGTCGATGTTGATCCCAAAACCTTTAATATGACCAGTAAAAGCTTTGAAAACGCTATAACCTCTAAAACTAAAGCTGTGGTACCCGTTCATTTTGCAGGTTTAGCATGTGATATGGATGCTATAATCGCTATCGCAAAAAAGAATAATATTAAAGTTGTTGAAGATGCAGCTCATGCATTACCGACAATTTATAAAGGTAATCTGATAGGGACTTTAGACAGTGATGTGACCGTTTTTAGCTTTTATGCAAATAAAACCATGACAACGGGTGAAGGTGGAATGGTTGTTACTGCAAATCCTGATATAGCTAAGCGTTGCAAAGTTATGCGTTTACATGGCATAAGCCGTGACGCATTTGACCGTTATACATCAACAAAACCTTCATGGTTTTATGAAATTATTGCGCCAGGTTACAAATATAATATGCCTGATATTGCCGCATCTATTGGTATTCATCAGCTAAAAAAATTACCTGGTTTTCAGATTAAAAGACAGCAAATGGCTGAGTACTATAATGATGCATTAAAGGACTTGCCTATAGAACTTCCAGCAATGCCTTCACCTGACAGTTCCCATGCTTGGCATTTGTACGCTATACGATTGCAACCTGCTGCAAATATTTCTCGTGATTTGTTCATTGAAAAAATGTCTGAACATGGTATTGGATGTTCTGTGCATTTTATTCCCTTACATTTACATCCATACTGGCGTGATACTTATCAGTTGTCTCCTGATATGTATCCCGTTGCACAAAGTATTTACGAAACAGAAGTATCGTTACCACTTTACACAAAGATGACGAGCGAAGATCTTGCTCGTGTTGTTGAGACTGTAAAAAAGGTATTATCTAATGCTTAAGAGGTTATTTGACATTTTTGCCTCTTTTGTCGGGCTTATATTTCTTATCCCGTTGTTTTTATTAGTCAGCATATGGATTAAATTAGATTCTAGCGGACCTGTTTTTTATCGACAACAGCGAGTTGGTCGATACGGAAAGTTGTTTGCAATTCATAAGTTTAGGACCATGAGATTAGATACTGAAAATGTAAGTCAGCTGACTATTGGTGATGATTGTCGCATCACGCATTCTGGAAAATTTCTAAGAAAATTCAAAATTGATGAACTGCCACAACTCATAGATGTTTTAATTGGAACGATGAGTTTAGTTGGACCCAGACCAGAAGTTGAAGAGTTTATAGACTGTTATCCTGCAGACATTCGTGAGAAAGTACTTTCTGTTCGACCGGGCATAACCGATAGGGCATCGATTGAAATGGTTGATGAAAGTAATATCCTAAGTGGCTATCCCGACCCCCAAAAAGCATATATAGATATTATTTTACCGAGAAAACAAGCATGTTATTTAAAATATGTAGAAGAGCATAGTTTTTTAGGTGATTTAAATATTATTTTTTCTACATTATTTAAAATATTTAATAGAAAGTGAGTTTATGAAAATTGCAGTTGCTGGAACAGGTTACGTCGGTTTATCTAATGCTATGCTTCTTGCACAACATAATGAAGTGATTGCTATCGATATAATAGCTGAAAAAGTAGCAATGCTTAATCAAAAAAAATCACCGATTGTTGATGCGGAAATTGAAGATTATTTAGCTAATAGAAATCTCGATTTTACAGCTACATTGGATAAAAAATTAGCTTATAGTGATGCAGATTATGTCATAATTTCTACTCCAACAGATTACGATCCAGAAACTAATTACTTTAATACATCTTCAGTTGAAGCTGTAATTAAAGATGTTTTAACTATTAGCCCATCAGCTGTAATGGTGATCAAATCTACAGTGCCAGTTGGGTACACCAAAAGTGTACGTGAAAAGTATAATACCGATAATATTATTTTTTCACCAGAATTTTTACGTGAAGGTAAAGCGCTTTATGATAACCTTTATCCTTCTCGTATTATTGTCGGTGAGCGTTCTCAGCGTGCTAAAGTATTTGCTAACCTTTTACTTGAAGGTGCTGTAAAAAGTAATATTGAAGTCCTGCTTACTGATTCAACTGAAGCAGAAGCTGTTAAATTGTTTTCTAATACCTATTTAGCTTTGCGTGTAGCATACTTTAATGAACTTGACACTTATGCCGAAACACATGGGTTAGATGCTCGTCAAGTTATTGAAGGTGTAGGTTTAGATCCTCGAATTGGTAAACATTACAATAATCCATCATTTGGCTATGGTGGATATTGCTTACCTAAAGATACCAAGCAATTACGTGCTAATTACGCAGACGTACCAAATAACATTATTAGTGCAATAGTTGATGCGAATACTACTCGTAAAGATTTTATTGCCGAGTCAATTGTAAAGCGGAATCCTAAACGTGTTGGAATTTATCGATTAATCATGAAGTCTGGTTCTGACAATTTCCGAGCATCGAGTATTCAGGGGATAATGAAGCGTATAAAAGCAAAAGGAATCGAAGTTGTTGTATACGAGCCTGTACTTCAAGAAGATGAATTTTTTAACTCTAAAGTTATTAAGTCACTTGAAGAGTTTAAAGCGAGTTGTGATGTGATCGTGTCTAACCGTATGGTTGATGAAATTCGTGATGTTGCGGATAAAGTGTATACTCGCGATTTATTCGGTTCTGATTAATTTTAGTTGTTCTGCCAGCCGAATAAGCCTATCTATTCGTACACACTCAATATTCTCTTGAACTTACGTCTACGTTGTTAATTTTTTATCTCAATTTATCTTGTTTTGTCATTGTCAAGCCTATATCAGCCAATGTCTTATTGAATATTGTGCTGATATTGTCTTTCCATACAACATAACTTTTATCAATAATGTACACTCGTGTTAAAATTGATGTTTTGACTCGTTATACAAGCTTTTATGTAGATAAGATTTTTGATTATTATGAATATTATGAATTTGGAGCGGAAAATGGATTTTTTGCAAACATTATTTGGACTTAAACGTTCACATAAACGTGTTGTAAGTTTAGTCATTGATTCAATCTTTCTTTGTTTTGCTTTTTGGGCGGCATTGTTAGTTCGGGTTGATGACATTAGCGTATTAGCAGATGCAAGTTACTGGTTGTTAGTGGCTATTGTGGTGCCTTTTAGTTTAGTGGCTTTTACCAAACTTGGTTTATATCGCGCTGTATTGCGCTATATGGGCCTGCAAG
Source organism: Shewanella sp. HL-SH2 (assembly GCF_051164935.1). Lineage (NCBI taxonomy): Bacteria > Pseudomonadati > Pseudomonadota > Gammaproteobacteria > Alteromonadales > Shewanellaceae > Shewanella > Shewanella sp. HL-SH2. The sequence continues at coordinate 3,637,986 of NZ_CP195035.1, read as the reverse complement.
CTTTGACGGCTATCTTTTTAGGCGTTGTGGTATCAACTATTACATTAGTTATCGCGTCCTATTTCACTGATGCGTTACTTCCTCGCACTGTTCCCATTATTTATGCTGCTTTTGCTATTGTGTTTATTGGCGGTACGCGCGCGATTGTTAGATCGCTTGTAGGTTCTGGCGTCAAACGTATCGGTGAGCCCGTAATTATTTATGGTGCAGGTGTTAGTGGTCGTCAATTATTAACGTCATTAGTTCTTAGCCATGAATACTACCCATTTGCCTTTGTCGATGATGATGATGCATTGCATGGCACGGTTGTTCAAGGGGTGCATGTGCATTCCCCATCGATTATTCGTAAGTTGATTAAGCAGAAAAAGGCGACCAAAGTGTTATTGGCCATGCCCAGTGCTAGTCGCGTTAAACGTCAAGATATTCTAAATCGATTAGAGCCATTATCGGTTCAAGTATTAACCATTCCCGCTATGGCTGATTTAGTCAATGGTACAAAGCTATATAGTGATATTAAAGAAGTTGAAATTGATGATCTTTTAGGTAGGGATTCTGTCGCACCAAGAAAAGATTTATTATCTGCCAATATTAAAGATAAGGTGGTCATGGTGACGGGGGCTGGCGGCTCTATTGGCTCTGAACTTTGTCGTCAAATATTAAAGCAAGCACCCAAAAAATTGGTTTTATTCGAATTGTCTGAATATTCTTTATATGCAATTGAAAGGGAATTGAGCGCGACTGCAATTGAACTGGGTTTGAATGTCCGTATTTTACCCATGATGGGGTCAGTTCAGCGCGAGAATCGCGTTCAAGCCATTATGGAATCTTTTGGGGTACAAACTGTTTATCATGCCGCCGCCTACAAACATGTACCATTAGTTGAACACAACGTGGTAGAAGGCGTTCGCAACAACGTATTTGGGACTCTTTACACCGCTAGAGCGGCTATTGCCGCAAAGGTAGAAACTTTTGTTTTAGTGTCAACCGACAAAGCGGTTCGTCCTACCAATGTGATGGGCACGACTAAACGTATGGCTGAATTAGTGTTACAAGCCTTTGCTAAAGAAAAGAATAGCACTCGTTTTTGCATGGTACGATTTGGCAACGTTCTAGGTTCATCAGGCTCAGTAGTGCCTTTATTTCGTAGTCAAATCGCAAATGGCGGTCCTGTCACTGTTACACATCCAGAGATCACCCGTTTCTTTATGACCATTCCTGAGGCTTCACAACTTGTTATTCAAGCGGGCTCAATGGGTAAAGGCGGAGATGTCTTTGTATTGGATATGGGGAAATCGGTTAAGATTGTTGATTTAGCAGCCAAGATGATCCGTTTGAGTGGTTTTGAAGTGCGTGATGAGACCAACCCTGACGGTGATATAGCAATCGAGTTTAGTGGTTTGCGACCAGGTGAAAAACTATACGAAGAGCTGCTTATTGGTGATGATGTTACTGGTACTGAGCACGAACGTATCATGACTGCTAATGAGTTATGTTTGACTTGGAATGAATACGCTAAAATTCTTGAACGTTTGGATAGTGCTTGTCATAATTTCGACCATGAAGCTATTCGTGAAATCTTATTGAAAACACCAACAGGTTTTGCACCTACAGATGGTATCTGTGATTTGTTGTATCAGCAAACAGAGAAAAATTCAGTTTCAAGCAATAATGTTATTAAATTGGCTTAGGTTCAAAAGCGTTAACCAATAAACCCGACATTATGTTGGGTTTATTTTTTGAAGGATTATGTATGAAAGTTGTTATTCCTGTCGCTGGTTTGGGTACTCGCATGTTACCCGCCACAAAAGCCATTCCGAAAGAAATGTTGCCTTTAGTGGATAAACCGTTAATTCAATATATTGTAGATGAGTGTGTGGCAGCTGGTGTTAAAGAGATCGTTTTAGTGACTCATGCGAGTAAAAATGCGATTGAAAACCACTTTGATAAATCGTACGAGCTTGAATCTACACTTGAGAAGCGCGTAAAACGTCAGCTACTTGAAGAAGTACAAGCTATTTGCCCCAAAGATGTAACGATTATGCATGTGCGTCAAGGTGAAGCCAAAGGTCTAGGTCATGCGGTGTTGTGTGCTAAACCTTGTATCGGTAATAATCCTTTTATCGTTGTATTACCTGATGTGATTTTAGACCAATACAGTGCTAATCAAAAAACTGACAATCTCGCGGCAATGATTAAACGTTATAAAGACACTTTAGCCAGTCAGATTATGGTTGCGCCGGTTCCAGAATGTGACGTTAATAAATATGGCATAGCCGATTGTGATGGGGCCGACATAGCACCTGGTGATTCGGCGAAGATTAAAGCTATGGTTGAAAAACCTGATGTGGGTGAGGCGCCGTCTAATTTAGCGGTTGTAGGCCGTTATGTGCTATCTGAGAAAATATGGCCATTACTTGCTAAAACGCCAGCGGGTGCGGGAGATGAAATCCAGTTAACCGACGCGATTGATATGTTGATTGAGCAAGATATTGTTGAAGCGTTTCATATGACAGGTAAGTCGCATGATTGTGGTGATAAGCTAGGTTATATGACAGCTTTTGTTGAGTATGGTTTGCGTGATCCCAAGTTAGGTGTCGCTTTTCAAGCTGAACTTAAAGCATTGCTTAATACGTTTTAACATTCCTTGTTCGTAAGTTGCCCTTGAAAATTTATTTAGGCCTTGAGTGAAAACTCGAGGCTTTTTTCGTTTTGAAAGGGATTTTATTGATTTAAAGCAGATCCCGGCCCAGAAGCGTTACCGGGATGACGTAGGTGTTTTTAAGGTTGTTGTCACACTTGATCACAATCCGTCACATCACTTCATCCCAGTAGCTGCTTCTATTTCGTCATCCCCGAGATCTGTTATCGGGGATCCAGGTTTTGGTTTTTGGCGTCATATAAAGCAGATCCCGGCCCAGAAGCGTTACCGGGATGACGTCGGTGTTTTTAAGGTTGTTGTCACACTTGATCATACTCAATCACAATCAGTCACACCCCGGCCCCCAGTTACAGCTCCCATTTCGTCATCCTGGGGATCTAGGTTTTGGTATTTGGCGTCATATAAAGCAGATCCCGGCCCAGAAGCGTTGCCGGGATGACGTTGAGGTTTTTAAGGTTGTTGTCACACTTGATCAAGCTCAGCCACGCTATGCCACCTACTTCAACCTCAGTCCTCAGCCCTCAGCCAAACAGAGTCCCCTGTGGCTGTTTCTATCTTTCATCCTCCATATCCATGTGGTAAGCCTCATTTCGTCATCCATGTGGCTGCTTCTATTTCGTCATCCCCGAGATCTGTTATTGGGGATCTCTCTTTTCGTTTAGGCTGTTTTCTGTGCTAAGTTAAGTCTATCTAAAATATAAAAGGGATTTTTATGCGGATACTTCATCATGGGGCGGTTAATGGGGTGACAGGCTCTTGTCACCAATTGGATATCAATCAAGGTGAGGCTTTATCGAGTTACCTTATCGATTGTGGCTTGTTTCAAGGCGCTGAAACGGCGGGTAAGTCTTCTGCTCAGCAGCTTCAAATTGAGTTTGATATTAGTGCTATTCAAGCGCTAATTGTCACCCATTGTCATATTGACCATGTCGGTCGCATCCCTTATTTAATTGCTGCAGGTTTTGATAAGCCGATTTATGCCACTAAAGCGACTGCGGCATTGTTGCCGTTAGTGATTGAAGATGCATTAAAAATTGGCGTGACGCGTGATAAAAAATTAATTGATGCTTTTTTATTGCGGCTTGAGTCATTAATACGGCCGATAAATTATCATCAATGGGTATCATTGCCGCTTGTTGACTCCACTACTAAGCAGGATGAAGTGACAGAGGTCAAACTTAAGTTTAAACCCGCAGGGCATATCTTAGGTTCAGCCTATGTTGAGTTTGACCTGATAGGTAAAGCAAAGCATCGAGTGGTGTTTTCGGGGGATTTAGGTGCAACTTATGCTCCTTTATTGGCCAGTCCACGTAGTCCTTATCGTGCCGATACGTTAGTCATTGAATCTACCTATGGTGATAAGAATCATCAGGGTCGAAAAGACCGCAGTAAGTTACTTAAGCAGATTATTGAAAAGTGTGTTGCCGATAATGGTGTGGTACTTATTCCAGCATTTAGCATTGGCAGAACTCAAGAGTTATTATATGAGTTTGAAAACATTATAGCTAAAAACCAGCATAATCCTATTTGGCAAAATATTGATATTATTGTCGACTCTCCCATGGCGGCTAAATTCACCCAGAAGTACCTAGAATTCCAAGCTTTATGGGATAGTGAAGCTAAACGGGTGGTGAATAAAGGCCGTCACCCGTTAGATTTTGAGCAACTTTATACTATCGATAGTCATCAAGACCATCTAGCGGTGATCAATTACCTAGATTCCCGTAATAAGCCTGCCATCGTTATTGCAGCCTCAGGCATGTGCAGTGGTGGTCGGATTATGAATTACCTAAAACGCTTTTTATCTGAGCCTACCGCTGATGTGTTGTTTGTTGGCTATCAAGCTCAAGGTACTCCGGGTAGAGACATTCAAAACTTTGGCCCGAAAGGTGGCTATATAATGTTGGATGACGAACGTATCGATATTAAAGCCGGTGTGCATACAATAAGCGGTTACTCAGCCCATGCTGACCAGGCTAATTTAATTAACTTCGTCAAACGCATGCATCATAAACCCAAACATATTCGCATAGTGCATGGTGATGATGAAGCTAAACAGGCACTGGCTGGCAAGTACCGTCAACTATTACCCGATTGTGAGGTTGAGATAGGTGGCCAATAATGATGTATAAAGCCTAACAACGAGGGCTAGTTCTTTGATTTGGTTTTAACATTTAAAAATGCCATTCATTATTAATGAGTGGCATTTTTTTCAGCGCAAGTTGGCGGTGGGAAGGACTTTGGTGAAAGTATTGTGTATTCTGTGTTAACAATAAGTTTTAAACTAAAAAGAAATCTATGACCTCGTCAGAAGACTCGTTATTGAGAACGTTTTTGTGCTTGTGCAATTCAAAAACTCCAGTTTCGGTACTCAAGCTCGCTTTGTTAGACTTTTCTAATGAAGAACAACTCAAGTGGCTTATTGAGCGCCATAGAGTGTGGAACCTGGTTGCTGCTGCGGTAAAAAAGCTTGATGCAGACAATTTTTCACTAAACTTCCGTCTATGGTTAAGTGCTGCTGCAGCTGATTGCAAGCAAAAAACATTACAGCAATTTAAAGTGCAGTCAGAGTTATCTAAGCAGCTGAATGACGTTGAGGTTAATTATCATTTCTTTAAGGGCATAGATTTAAGTTTACGTCTTTATGGTGATCTTAATTGTCGTTTCTCTAGTGATATTGATTTGTTGATTTCAGTTCAAGACGCTATAAAAGCAGAACAAGTATTACTAAAATATGGTTATAAGCCCATAAGTGACTCCTTTACTGATATTGCGCCAAGCAGTGTTATTCAGGGGGTATTTTACAAGGATAAAGGGTACCATGCTTTCGGCTTACCGAAAATTGAGCTGCATACTCGAGTGAATAATGAGGATACGCAGTTTTCTAAGGCGGTTACTGCATCCCTATTAGATGGGTTGGTAGGCGTGTCGATTATTGAATACCTTTACTTGTGTGTTCATGCGATGAAGTCAAATTGCCATCGAGTAAAATGGCTAATCGATTTAGCATTTTATTATGAAAAACTTAATCAGCATATTCCTGATTGGGATAAGGTAAAGTGGGCAGAAGCGCATAAGTTTGGGGTTACTCGTCAGGTTATTGCGTGTGAGTACTTAATGGCAAAATATCTTGATATTACAGTTACACCACAAGGTTTTATTGGCTTAAAAAGTTATTGTAATTGGGTAAGCGATTTATGGCTGCGTGAATATCGCTCTATCGCTTCAATAAAGAAGCTCATGTGCCCTTTGCTTATGAACAGCAAATTTGAGCATAGACGTAAAGCTTTTACCATATTGTTGTTTTGCCCAAGCGATAGTGATAAGGCATTTATAGATCATTATGCAAAAAGTGATGGCCGATATATTATGCTACTTTTACCTTTTAGAAAAATTATTAGTTACACGAAAAAGAAATGGTTAAGACTTATCAATGAGCAATGAAGTAACTAACAATGAAATTCTTATATAAAAAATTACATGCTTTTAAAAAGCATGAATTGTTTTTTAAAATTGGGTTTGTTTTTGCTTGGATATCACTTGGAATTGCCAGAGCAATAGTGCTGATTTTCCCATTTGCGCGTGTCGCGCCCTATTTAGGTGTATCAGTTGCCAGCTTTGATACCCAGCCTCTAGTCATCACAAAGCTAAGTGAGCAACAACTGAAGCGTGCACGTCAAATTTCTCGTTTAGTGGTGAATACCGCTCGATATTGTCCTTGGCATGCTAACTGTTTTGCGCAAGCAATTGTTGCGCGTGTTTTACTTGGGATGTTTGGCTTACCCTATCGTTTGTATTTTGGTTTACGGCGTGAAAATACCAGTTTGAAAGCGCATGCATGGGTGTGCTGTAATCAGCTGTTTATCACGGGTGACAATGGTTTTAAACATCACTCAGTGGTTGGTTGTTATTGTTGTTCACAATGTGATTTTGCAACTAAGGTTAGTGCTTAAATGCCAATGACGATTAAAAACAGAATTAAGGCTTTATTATTAAGGAGGCGTCCATTATTTCGATTAAGTTGGCGATATGGTTTACCGTGTGACGACTATATTAAATTACACCGATGGGTAATGTTGCGCTCTTTGCAAAAGCAGCCGTTGTTGTTGGTTAGTTTTATTTACTCATTGATTAGCTGGTATATTTGTTGGTTTTGGGTAGCGGCGTATCGATCGTTCCTTAAATTTAATCAGCAAGCCGTCGCTGATGAAGTATCCATACCTTCACAAATATTCGGTTTGTTGAGGGCAGGATTAGGTCAAGGTATTTCAGGTTTTGACTATTATCGTTTTAAGCTTTATCAGACTTCTTCAATGCTATGGTGGCAATACGTATTTGATTTTCAATTACCTTTTTTTCATTCCACATATCAATTTAATGCAATTAGTCCAACCTCACAGGCTTTTTTGAGTAATAAATTAACCTTTGCTCAGCGCTTGTCTAAAGCTGGCGGTCAAACCGTTGCTACCCTTGATCGTGTTAACCTAAACGATAATTGGGCTATAGAAGCGTGGTTAAAGTTGTCTGATAACGTTTTTATTAAACCGGAATCAGCATCCAGAAGTATAGGCTGCGTTAGCCTAACGAGACATGATACCGATTGGCAATTTGATTATTTAGGTAAACAGTATTACGGAGATGAAGGGCTTAATGCTGTTAAAGCATTATTGCCAGCATGCAAATATATCGTTCAACCTTTATTGAGCCATCATTCTGAAATGAGTGCTTGGCAGGATAGTGATAAAACTATTACGTTGAGGATTGTAAGTTGTCTAGAACAGGGTGAATGTCACTTAGTCATCGGTAATCTTGAGCTAAATGATGATTCTCATCGACGGTTTAATGTGTTTGCAATTGATGTAACAAATGGCAGTGTCATATTGGACCAAGACTATCGTGCCAAAGTCATGGGAGTTGATTTAACGACCCGGGTGACAATACCATTTTGGCAGTCTGTAGCTGATGAAATAACACTTGCTCACAGTTTATGTGCAGATGTTCACACTGTCGGGTGGGATGTCGTTATTACCGATACTGAAGTGGTATTACTTGAAGGAAACATAAATTGGGGCGTTAACCCTCTTCAATATGCTGCACAAGCACCATTATTACCGTTATTAATATCACAGAGTAGCCAGTTTGCTGTTACTCCCACTAAAGCGCCAACAGTTGACTTGCGATAACCTCACCATACTCTTTGTATGAAGTGAATTGAGATATTTCTGGAAGTTGCATTGTGTAGCTTTTACATTGATGTTGAAGAATTTGATTCAACAAGAAGAATTGCTGTTCGTGCTTGAATGCGCCGATTAATCTTGGGCGATATACGTTTTTTCGAAGTCGTGTGAATGATTCAAGTTGATTAATTGGGCTGATTTTAGGCTGAATGCATTTTAAGCGTTCAGGTTGAAGATGTATGCATCTTACAATCGGCAACGCCTGTTTAGCCATAAGCTCCAAGGGGATATCCCAACCGAATTTATTAATACCAGGTGCAGTATTTGACAGTTGTGTTGTATCAATCTCCATCGCTTCTAGCTGTACTGGTGACAATTTAAAACGCCTATGGGATGGATGTACATTTAATATACCGTGACTGTCTTGATGCAAAGCGACAATATCGTCACCAAATATATTGATATTGGCTAGTAGTAAAGACGTTGCTAAAGTGCTTTTTCCGCAACCGCTTTCAGCCAATATTATTATTGCGCCTTTATGGGTTTCAATTGCGATACCATGAAGTGGAATGTTGCCCCTAAGATGTAACATCATGCCAAGGCCTGAACCGAGGGTAGCTGTTATGGCATGCGGTTCAGTTAATGTAGTCGGGAAGTCTACAGTGATTAAGCCTTTTTTTTCTAAAAGGAAACGCCCAAAAAGAGCTTGTTTAAAAAGTGCTTTTTCACCATCAAATTGCAGTCTAGTATGAGTTGTAAATTGTGCTGATAACACATTAGGGACCGCTCCTTGTATTATGGATATATCTGCACCGGCATTAGCGAAGGGAGCGGGTAAAGCCAATGACGTTTCTACGTTCATTCCATATATGCGATAAATGTTTAACGGTGACAACTAGAACCCCATTTAATTGATATAAGTATATGCTGGTAAGGCATGATAACTGAATATGTTTACAATACAAAAACAAGCTTAAGTTAATTTTATTAAGATGAGTAAAGAAGGCTGTAGATAGAATGTCGTCTAGTTTTAGTGCATTAAAAAGATATTTATACGGATTGGGACAACAAGCCTCCAAGTTACTCGTGCTTGCTTTTGGTCTATTACTGCTAAGTAGTCTTACTGAAGGCGTCGGGATATTAATGTTGGTACCCGTGGTTAACTTTATGTCAGACCCAAGCCAAACCTTGCCCAGTTGGTTACACGTTATTCCAGGTTTTAACCCTGAGGTGCTTTCTTTAGAAATCGTGCTGGCATTGTTTTTATGTTTGCTACTTGTGCGCTCTACTTTGGTGTATTTTCGTGAGCGAGTGTTAACCCAAATTCGCCTGCAAACCACAGATAAACTGCGCAAAAAGCTATTTGAAACCATGTTGTTTTCAGATTGGCAGCAAAGAATTAATTCCGAGCAACATCAAGAGCTAGAGCAGCTAACTAATGGAGTTAATCGCGTCGGAATGGCTACTTTCTACATTCTAAAGCTAGCGACTACGGCTATTTTTCTTATCGTATATAGCGTGGTATCAATCATTATTGCCCCTATAGCATTATTAATAGCCATCGTAGTCGGCGGTATTATTTTATTACTTTTTCGCCACATTTTTCGCCAAGCAGCAGAATTTGGTACAGGTTTGACTAATAGTAATAAACAGCTTTATCAAAGGGTGATGTTTTTCTTAAATGGTATGAAAACGGTTAAGGCATGTGCATATGAAGCACAACAACTTAAATCGTTTGAAATGACTCAAAAAGAGTTAAGAGACAATCAACTAGCCTATCAAGATAAAACAGCTTTGCAGCAATTTGGCTTTCAAGTGATTACCGCTTTACTGCTGTGCGTGTTAGTTTTTGTTGGCTTGGAAGTATGGCAATTAGGCGTTGCTGAGCTTGTTGTGTTGATTGTTATGTTTAGCCGCATGATGCCCATGCTGTCAGATTTACAATCCAATACTCAGCGTTTATTGCATATGTTACCCGCGTATATTGATATTGAGGGCGCGATTGAAAAAAATCAGCAAGCTCATATGCCAAATAACACACGCATTGTTCAATTTCCGCGTAAACACTTGGCATTACAAGGGGTCAGTTTTGCTTATCAAACACGTTTACCCTTATTATCAAATATTAACATTGAGTTTCCATTGCATAAGATTACCCTAATAAAAGGTCCGTCAGGACAAGGTAAAACCACGGTTATCGATATTCTAACCAGTTTGCTTACACCCTCTGCGGGGAAGGTGATGTTAGATGGCAATCCGCTGGATGCAAGTGCGCACCATTCATGGCGTCAACAGGTGAGTTATTTGTCTCAGGAACCATTTTTATTTCACGCCAGTGTTCGCAACAATATTCTATGGGGCGAGTGCTGTACTGATAGTGAGATCTATAGTGTGCTATCTCAATGTTGTGCCGATTTTGTTCGTGAATTACCTCATCGTCTTGACACCATGATTGGTGACGGTGGCATACAACTTTCTGGTGGGCAAAGGCAGCGCCTTGTATTGGCAAGGGCATTAGTTAGAAAGCGGCCATTGTTGATTTTAGATGAAGCAACTAATGCGCTGGATAGTGAGACCGAGAAAGAAATATTTATAACTTTACAGCGATATCGAAACTCAATGACGATAGTTTTAGTCAGTCATAGTGAACAAGCTCAGGCTTTTGCTGATAAGACAGTGCTTTTATAAAAAGACACGTTTTTGATAGTTGTAGGTGTGTTTAACTGAATAAGCAAAATGAGTAATGATTACAGATAATCATTTGTAAAGGCTTGTTGCAGTTTGTTTGCTAATTCGTGGTTTTCGGTTGTAAATCAGGCTATACTTTGTAAAGATTAAGTTATTAAGGTTGTGGTCTTTTTAACTACAATTAATTCAACTATCAACTATGAACTATGAACTATGAACTATGAACTATCAGTAGTCTTGCTCATTTTGATAGCTTATTTTTAAAACTGGAGCGATATAAATGCAACATAAAACTAAAACAAATAATGATCTAGATGTGACAAGTATTGATAAATCAGTTTGGACAAAGCCAGTGATTGAAGTGATTGAGATTGGTGATACTGAGGGTAAAGCTGCTTCTTCTAGTGAAACTGGCCCTTTTGGTACCTCATAGGAATAGTGTATGTTGCTTTATAGCCAACAAAAATCTCTTAGTGTTGCGCCTATGGGCGATCAACTAGTGATGATGGATGTATTGCAAGATCAATATTTGGGACTAGATACAACAGCAACCCATATTTGGGGGTTATTAGCCTCACCTATCAGTTTTGATGACCTTGTGATTCAGTTGATGTTGACATTCGACGTTCAAGAAAATGATTGTCGTCGAGATGTTGAATATTTTCTTCAACAGTTAGTCGATAGAAAGCTTGTAGAAGTCAATGCGGCTGCTTAATTTGCAGCCCGTTTATTAAGGCCAAAACTCCCGTGCGTTACTCTCTGTATAATCTTACCTTTGATAGCCAATTCATCCTTCCAAATTTTCCTTGTGTCCAAGAAACGCATCCTGCAAATATTTGCATAAAAAATGTGGATAAACTAGATGTCGATACTGCTTTCTTGAGTCAAGTTGGCGCTTATTGTTGGCTGAATTCGTCAAGTTTTCTGTTATCGATTCCTCGATTAGCTGACTTTTATGTGCGCGACGGACAGTCGATTGAGGTTGCTGTTGCCGACGATGCAGATATGGCACTGGTGATCACTTATATTCAAGGTTATATGCTTGCTGTTGTGATGCAGCAGCGTGGCCAACTAGTCTTACATGGCACTGTTCTGCAAAAAAATGGCAGCGCTATTGTTGTTTGCGGTAACTCAGGCAGTGGTAAATCCACGTTGGCGGCAACACTGTTGACCCAAGGTTGGCAATTGGTATCCGATGATTTATGCGTTTTTGATACAAATGGGAAAGTGCTACAAGGCTGTAATGATCTTAAAGTCTGGCCAGATGTTGCTGAGGTTTTGCAGTTGTCAGAGGCCAAACCCTTAGCAGCCCAAATTGCAAAGTTGCAGTATGTGCCGGAAGGTTCATCAATGGGTAATGAAGATGCTAAAGAAAGCTTAGACGCATTCCCATTAGTGGCTGTCTATTGCTTAAGTGAGCAGCACGATAACGAGCAAAGTGAAGCTCGGGGTGATGGCGTTTTAGCTGACGTACTAACCGAGTTTAAGGGGATGCGTAAATTTGCACCGCTTAAAGCCAATCGCTACCGAACTCAATTTTCAACAGCAATGGGGCAAGATGCACTGTTTATGCAGCAGTGCAGCGCCTTTTTAGCAAAGACTCCTGTTTATGGGCTTGATCGCGGCAAAGCAAAACTGTCACTAGAAAATCTTCACGCATTAAGCCGCTTTATTACCGATTCATTTGAGGCTCTAGTTTAGTTATGTCTGCAGGTATTTACTGGCTCGCCTCTTACCCGAAATCCGGAAATACTTGGTTGAGAAGTTTTATTTTTGCCTTACAAAATCAATCTACGACTGATGTTACAACAATTGATATTAATCAATTGCACACTGGCGCTATTGCTAGCAGCCGCAGTTGGTTAGCGAATGGCTTGGGTGTGGAGTTAGGATTACATTCGGCTGAGCAAATTGAGTCATATCGTAGTGATGCGTATCGCTTTATCCATAGTCAATTGACTGAACCTGCTTATCATAAAATTCATGATGCCAATCATATGTGTGCTTCGGTTGGACACTTGTGTTCGCCTGATGCCTGTGCAGGTGCCTTGTATGTGGTCCGCAACCCCTTCGATGTGGCAATTTCATTTGCTAATCACATGGGCGTTTCGCTTGATAAGAGCATAGGTATGATGGGCACAAGTGATTTTGCACTGCTAGCAGATAATAAAAAATATCGGCCGCAGGTGCGGCAGCATATGGGATCCTGGAGTGACCATGTTAGCTCTTGGATAGACTGTGATTTACCAATATTAGTCGTGCGTTATGAGGATATGCAGAATCACTCACTTGTGTGCTTTACGCAGGTTAGTCAATTTTTGCATTTGTCTGATGATGAAAACTCAGTTAAAAAAGCCATTGCAATGTGCCATTTTGATAAGCTTAAAAAGCAAGAAGACAAGCATGGCTTTAAAGAGCGACCCGTTAAATCAAAAGCGTTTTTTAGAAAGGGCATCGTAGGGGACTGGCAAAATACGTTATCCCTGTCTCAGGTCGATAGGCTGATTACCGACCATGGTTACGTGATGCAAAGGTTAGGCTATCTTGATGACAACATGCAAATCACGCCACTGTGTTATCCCACTAATATTTAGTGGTTATTTAAAGGATGATGCATGAGCACGATTCACTGCGTAATTGATTGGCAAAAAGCGTTACCTGAACATGCTATGCAAGCAATGCTGTCTTGTAGTGACTATTGGCAACCTGATGCTCGTCATCATATACAGGTAAGTGACCAACCTGATGTCCGTTTAGCAAAAGCATGCCTATATAATCGGCTGAATTCCGAGCAAGACGCAGTATTATTAAGTGATTGCGGACAATATGCGATTGTTGCCAATGCGCAGCTTGATAACCGCGATGAACTTGCCAATAAACTGCAGTTAACAGACTGTCAGCACTTGTGCGATGCAGGTTTTATTTTACAGGCTTATCTATGCTGGCAAGAGGAAACCGCCGCTCATTTATTGGGGGATTTTGTTTTTATCATTTGGGATAAGGTGCAACAGCAGCTTTATTGTGCTCGAGATCACTTCGGGGTTAAGTCGCTGTTTTATTCTATGCAGTCTGGACGAGTTGTATTGTCAAATGAGCATAAAGCATTGCTGGTGCCCGAGCTGGACATTTCGCGTCAACTCTCCCATCAATGGCTGGCTGATACATTTATGTCAATTACTACGAATGAATTCCTTTCTCCTTTCAATGCTATTCAGTCTTTACCTGCGGCGCATCAGCTTGTAATAAATCAGCAAGGGCAAAGCTGTCAACCATATTGGTCATTAAAACCTCAAGTGCTACCAGCATTAACGGATGATGAAAACCTTGCTAGGTTAGCTAAGTTATTTGAGCTGGCAGTGGCGCGGCGTTTAGTATCGCAATACCCCATAGCGGCTGAGTTAAGTGAAGGTTTGGATTCAAATGGCGTGGTGGGCTATGCCAGTCGTTTGTTAGGCGATAAACCTTTATATACTATGTCCTTTAATGGTACCGCGTTGAACGATGATAATGCGTCAGTTTGGTCAGATATCTATCAAGAGTTGTTTGATGCAATTGATCTATGGCCAAATGTGCAGCCGCTTTGGCGCGAAGAGACTCCCAGCCTATTGAAAGCAGGTGCGTACGGCAATACATTTGGTGGTCCTTCTGTTATATCCTCTTGGTATGCGCCTCGCGTTGCCCTTGCCCAGTCTCAGGGGTGCCGGACTGTGCTTTCAGGTTGGGGAGGGGATCACTGTGTCACTGGCTATGGCGATGAATATATTCATGAGTTGTTTTTAGGGCGGCACTATCTTTTATTGTATCGACAGCTGAAGTTGCGCCAGCAACGTGGACGTGGTGGTAACCCAATAAAAGCTATGCTGAGATTGTTAATCCAACATCAAATACCCCAAGTGTATAAAAAGCAACTTCAATTGCGTAATGGGTTAGCGAAGCAGTCGGCTGATTTGTTTTATCATCCAATATTGACTGCCAAGGTTACTCATAAGTTAGCTGAAATAATCAAACCTTATTATGCCATTATTGACAGAACCTCAGTGCAAGCACGTGACCATCGCGAGCTGATTGAAGTGGGCGTTCAACGTCGTATGACGTTGACTGAAATAGCCGCACGGCATCATCGTTGTGAGTATCGATACCCTATGCTGGATAAAGAATTGGTGGAGTTTGCCTACAGTTTATCTAGTCATCTTAAGTGCAAATATGGCGTTGAACGTTATATGTTTAGAGAGATTTTAAAAGGGCATACAACAGAGCGTATTCGTATGAGACGCAAAGCCGATGTATTAACGACGCTTAATATTGATAAAATGCAAGAAAAGGCTGATGAATTGTTACAAAAAGTGGTTGCTAATTGGGCATCTGACCTTGATACCATTTTTGATAAAACTGCACTAGCACAAGTGGTTCAAGACTATCCGCATATCGCTCAACGGTATTTATTGGTGATTGAATCACTGCAACAGCAGCTTGAAAATGGCTCAATTTATATGAATCAATCTAGTGACATGTAAATTGAGGTATTATTAAATCGATGTTTTACTCAGATTTGAACTAACATTCATCAATGTACTAGCAAATCTGAGTAAACACAGTATAGAAAACGCCGCAATTTATTTTGTCTTCATTTCTAAATCTGAAATTCGATTCGACAACTCTTCTATTTGTTTGTCCTTCTTCATATTCAAATCATATAGCGCTTGGATTGCGGCTAACGATATACCGGCAGAATCAATCGCGGAAATGTGTTTGTCATCATTTCCGCCAAGACCAAATAATTTATAAAAATCTTGCGCCATAGGGCCGATATGTTGCTCACTAGCACTTTGAGATTTGTAATTCCATTTAGAAATCGCCAATTTAGAAATGGCACCGAGTATTTCAGTGCCATTAATAGTCTGAAAATTCTCTTTCTTGTTCACATCAGAAGTTAACAACACGTTGTTTGCTGTTACAGTCCCTTTAGTTGTGATGTTACCAGTCGAATCGACAATAAACACCTGTCCGCCAACGTTGTTAGTAAAGGAAAATGTACCATCCTGTCTAGAACCTAGTAGCCAATAGGCAACCGTAGGCGAAGCTTCTGTATTCGATATTTTTAAATAGCTGTTACCAGCATGTGCTAATTCGAGAAGTACTGAGTTTCTAGCTGCATTTGTATTTTCAACTAACACTGAACTTGTTGAAAGGCTAGTACTTGTCGAGTCAACAACGTGTAATCTAGCTGAGGGCGAGGATGTACCAAAACCCACATCACCGTTGGCGACAACTAGTTTACCGTTAGGTGAGGCTGTACCTAAACCGATGTTACCGGTATTACTGATATAAAGTGAATTTGATGGGGCTCCAGGAACAATTTTAAAAGGCAATTTAGAGCCGTTAGTGACATCCCTAATGAAAAAATTTGATTCATTACCTGCAACGTCCCATGTCTGCGGCGTAAAGCCTGAACTCCCATCCTGTTCCAATCTGAGCGCTGGCGTATTGCCTTTTACAACATGCATGTCGACAGCAGGAGTGCTTGTTCCTAAACCTAATTTTCCAGAATTGTTGATAAACAAAGCGTTGCTTGGTGCGTCAGCCATAATGGTAAATGGTGTACGTCCGGCATCGGCATCTTCGATAGAAAACTTATTTGCTCCACCATTTGCTGTGTCATTGATAGAAATTCGCCAGTCCCTCGTTGGAAAACTGCCGGAGGAGCTAGTGTCTTGAAAGTGAATGCGTAAATTGTTTTCTTTTAATCTTAATGTATCAAATCCAAAATTTTCACCATTAACACAGTCAAAACCCATACATGCACTTCCGATGATAATGACATCATCTTGGTGTACGACGTCGGCATATAGATTTGTTGATACCACTAGCGGCAACAGTGCAATTACAACTTTTAATTTAGTATTCATTGTTCAGTCCCTGCGTGTTTTGAGTTCTATTCATTGGAGGGGAAATTGGATTAGTGTCGAGTGGCTGTTGATTCAGCTCTACATCTGTTTCTGTTTGGTCTTCAACAATAAATTGATTATCCATTACGTTAAAATAGCCCGACTTTGTTTCGACTAAGCCAGTATTACGTGGCGCTGTTTGTCGACCCGTAGTTGGGTCACTGACGTATTCAATTTTACCTAGTTGAATGTACTGTATTTGATAGCTGTAGTTTCCAGCCGCTGAAATATTCAAGGCATCAATATCAATTTGAGTTTGATTGTTATTAAGTGTGTAGTTGGTATTAAATCCATTTGGGCCTGAAATGGTCATGATGGCTTGATCAAATTTTTTGCCAGTATCAATATCAAGTGTGGAGCCACTCACCGCTATGCTTGCTGCCATAGTCGTTGATGTTATTGCCAATCCTGCTGCCAAAATGGCTGATGTGATAAGTTGTGTTACTGTTTTCATGCTGAAACCTTTTTTTCACAATTAATTAATTTTAACTTATTAGTAACAATTAGCAAGCTTAAGACGCAGCAAATGCTCAGTAGTTGCATATCATTTCAGGCTGTATTCAATATTGATTTTTACCGTTTTAAACAATGATTACTTATTAGTCGTAAAAACAGATAGATAGGGATGGATTAGATTTTGCATTTAATTTGTCACAGATTATTAAAAGTAAAATCAGTAAAGGAGGGGCATTTTTGTTATTTACTGTTATCATTATGTTAAAGATTGTGCTCAGCAATTTATGCTTGGGTGACATATTGCGATAACAGGAAGAAGGTTTTATATGGATGCCACTTTTATCAAGATGGGAATAGTGCGTTTTTTTGGTATTTTAATTTTCGCAATACTGGCTTACATACCAGCATTTACCGCTATCGCTGTTCCGGTAGGTTTTACAGCAACAGGGCAGTTTAATAGCGCAACGATTGGCAGTGGTAATATTAGCTCACTGACTTTGACCTTGAATAATGGAACCGGTCAGTCGATTAGTGGTGTTGGCTTTGTGGCGACTATCGATGATTTAGCTATTTTAAATTTTGCCACCCCTAATAATATATCAACATCTTGTAGTGGCGGTTCTTATTCATTTACTACCACAGACTTTACCGCTGTTGATTATTTAATGACAGATGGCGAAAGTTGTTCGTTTACTTTTGATGTTAAAGGGGTGACCGTTAGCGATACCACTATTTCAGGCGTTACTGTTACTGGTCTTATATCAAGCGCTGGCCCTGGTACTAATCCTCCAGACTCAATTCTGTTAACCGTTGATATAAATTCCATTTCAGCCTCTTTAACCGTCGCTGAAAGTGAGCTGTCAGTGGGTAGTATTAACCGAATGACGTTAAATTTGAGTAATCTGCCTGTATATTTTACCGGTTTTTATAGAATGCCTTCTGGGACCATATTTTTGCCTGATGGTGTGTTATTAGCCTCTCCTGTTAATTTCAGCACTACTTGTGGCGCGCTAACTAATAATAATGCCTCTGGTAGCCAAACTTTTGCTTTACCGACCGGCCCGGCCGATGTATTTGAATGTGAACTTAGTTTCGATGTGAAAGCGGAATCTGCTGGGGTTAAAAATTTTTATAGTGGTTTATTAACTAATACTGCTAATAATCAACCCATAGGTAAAGTCAGTGCTAGTTATGAGTCAAAAATTGGATTTATAACCAGTGTATTTTCGCCAATAAATCTTGCTCCAGGTGGTACTGGTAGCATAGACGTTACGATTTTAAATACTGATCGTACCAATGATGCTACAAATATTGCTTTTACTAATGATTTAAATGCTGCGTTAACAGGTCTTGTGTCTACTGGCGATCTGGCCGATGTTTGTGGCTCAGGCTCAGCACTGACAGGGACGGGACTTTTATCATTTACTGGTGGCTCGTTAGCCGCAGGGTCAAGCTGCCAATTTAGTATAGCAATTGCAGTACCTAGTAACGCTACACCTGGCACGTATACCAATACGACTTCCGCTATCAGCTATGATCTTGACGGTCGTTCAGTGACTCCTTCAAACGCGCTAAGTTCTTTTAATGTTAATAGCGCACCCACTTTGAGCATTGATACCAAGCAATCAGGTGTTCAGGTTTCTGCAGTCGCAGCAGGGGAGGTATTCTCTGTTGAATATACTCTGACTAATATTGATGCTAATAATGCGGCCTCAGCGATTGCGTTTAGTCATGTGTTAGATAATTTGTCTGGTTTTACCGCAACTTTACCCGCTAACGATTTTTGTGGTACAGGGTCAGTTGCTAATTTTACAGCTACAACAACTAACGCACCACCTTTTGTCGCATTTACTGGCCTATCTTTGACTGCTGGTGACAATTGTGTTTTTTCGGTTGATTACACAGTTCCTGCTACGTTTAGTGCTGGTAATTACTTATTGTCGGTAGGTTCGATTACTGCATCGATAAATGCTATTTCGGTACAGTCTGAGTCGCCTTCCGCGAGTAAGATTTTTGGTATAAATACTGCGCCATCACTGCTGATGAGTTTTTCTCCCGCGGTTACAACACCTGGTGGTAGTTCAACTATTGACTTTGAAATTAGGCATAGTGACGGGTCAACATATGGCGCTACAGATATTGGTTTTAGTGTTGCTTTAGACTCTATTCTTTCAGGCCTGACGGTGCAAAGTTTACCAACCGATCCCTGTGGCGTTGGTTCTACAATTGTCGGAACAACGGATTTAATTTTATCTTCCGCATTATTAGGTATTGGTGAAAGTTGTGAATTTTCAGTGCCTGTGACTATTCCAGCTAATACTGTATCTGCAACTTATAGCTTTATTACTTCAGTATTAAGTGCCTCTATAAATTCGGCTACATTGACTTCACCGACCGTTTCTACTGATTTACAAATAACCAATTTTAGTGCTTCAAAAAGCTTTACCCCGGCCTCTTTAAAGGTGGGCACTGGTACAACGCTAAAATCTACCTATGTACTCAATAATGCCGATCCAGTTAATACCGTTTCAGCAATTCAGTTTAATGAAAATTTTGCCAATCTATATTCTGGTGTTACCGTTACTTCAGTAACACAAGCTGATGCCTGTGGGACAGGTTCGAGTGCCACTATTGCGGGTACTTCATTGTTTTTAATTAGTGGAGAACTAACGCCGTCAACTAGCTGCACCTTTGAAGTGTCGCTACTACTGCCTGCAAATATGCCGGCAAATGTTTATTCAAATGTCACTAGCGCTATAACCACAACGGTAGGTGGTAATAATGTTAGTTTTGCTGCATTGACAGCAAATTTGACTGTTGATCAACTATCGACACTTACCTCTATTGACGTTAGTAGCCCTACCTCTGAAAGCACTGTTTTAATGTCGATAGCGTTTTCTGATGATGTTTTAGGTTTCGATATTTCAGATATTGTGGCAACTAATGCCACTCTTAGTAATTTTGTACCTATTACCGCTCGCACATTTAGCGTAGAAGTTATGCCGACAACTGACGGTGAGGTAACCTTAAATGTTGGCACTAATGCAGCACAAGATGCTGTGGATATTACTATTGAGTCGACAGCTGCAGTTCCGATCAGTTTCGTTTATCAAACAACTCCTTTAGCGCCAACTCCTAGTCTTACAATTAGTAGTCCTTCTCTATTTCTAACCAGTTCCAATGCTGTGACATTTGATATTGGTTACACCGATGTTGAAACAGTCAATTTAACTGAGACAGCAATCAGTCTTAATAAAACCGGTGATGCAAATGCAACCGTTACTGTTTTAAATGGTGGAACTAGTTCAGCAGTTGTTTCGTTAAGTGGCTTCACTGGTAATGGTTCTTTAGGGATCAATATTGCAGCGGATACGGCACGCTTTAGTACTAACCTTGCTCCAGCAGCTGGGCCATCAACTGTTTTTGTGGTGGATACTAAAAAACCTATCGTAACTCTGAGTACCCTAGCGGCAGATCAGACAAGTGATTTTACTTTAACTATTGTATTTGACGAAAATGTATCAGGTTTTGATATAGGTGATATTTCTGTTGTCAACGGCAGTTTGTCGAACTTCCAGACTATAATAGATGCTAGAAATTATACTGTAGAAGTAAGCGCTTCAGGTGAAACTTCTATTGATATCAGCATTGCTGATAGTGTCGCGACTGATAGCGCGGGCAATGGCAATAGTGCTTCTAATACATTAAATATTAATTACGATGATTTATTGCCCTCGGTTAGTATTAGTGGCCCATCAGGAACTGTTATTGCTGGATTTAGCGCCACAATTAATTTCAGTGAAGTTGTAAGTGGTTTCGATGTAAGTGACATCCAAACTACTAACGCAAACCTGTCATCTTTTACCAATATAAATGGAATGCAATATACGGTTGATGTTAATCCAATTGCACAATCAAGTGTTGGGCTAGCTATTAATGCAGGTGTTGCTACTGATGCTTTAGGCAACGCTAATACTTCAGCAGTTAATTATGCTGTGATTTATGACTTTAATGATGCACCTGTTATTGGCGGCGCACCGGCTACGTCAGTAGACGAAGACAGTGCTTATAGCTTCATACCAACGGCAAGTGATGACGACAGCACGGATACGTTAAGCTTCAGCATTATCAATAAACCGACCTGGGCCACATTTAATTCTGCTAATGGATCGTTAACGGGTACACCTACCAATGGCGATGTGGGCACAACAGCCGGTATCGTGATTGGGGTTAGTGACAGTACAGTCACCACTAACTTAGCGACCTTTAGTATTACGGTAGTGAATACCAATGATGCACCGGTTATCACAGGTTCGCCTGCCACGTCAGTAGACGAAGATAGCGCTTATAGCTTCATACCAACGGCAAGTGATGATGACAGCACGGATACGTTAAGCTTTAGCATTATCAATAAACCGACCTGGGCCACATTTAATTCTGGTAATGGAGCGTTAACGGGTACACCTACCAATGGCGATGTGGGCACAACAGCCGGTATCGTGATTGGTGTTAATGACGGAACGGTCACCACTAACTTAGCGACCTTTAGTATTACGGTAGTGAATACCAATGATGCACCGGTTATCACAGGTTCGCCTGCCACGTCAGTTGACGAAGACAGTGGCTATAGCTTTACGCCTGCTGCCAGTGATGATGACAGCACGGATACGTTAAGCTTCAGCATTATCAATAAACCGACCTGGGCCACATTTAATCCTGCTAATGGATCGTTAACGGGTACACCTACCAATGGCGATGTGGGCACAACAGCCGGTATTATTATTGGTGTTAATGACGGAACGGTCACCACTAACTTAGCGGCTTTTAGCATCACAGTAGTGAATACCAATGATGCACCGGTTATTGGCGGCGCACCGTCTACGTCAGTTGACGAAGATAGCGCTTATAGCTTCATGCCAACGGCAAGTGATGACGACAGCACGGATACGTTAAGCTTCAGCATTATCAATAAACCGAGCTGGGCCACATTTAATTCTGCTAATGGAGCGTTAACGGGTACACCTACCAATGGCGATGTGGGCACAACAGCCGGTATCGTGATTGGGGTTAGTGACAGTACAGTCACCACTAACTTAGCGACCTTTAGTATCACAGTAGTGAATACCAATGATGCACCGGTTATTGGCGGCGCACCGGCTACGTCAGTAGACGAAGATAGCGCTTATAGCTTCATGCCAACGGCAAGTGATGACGACAGCACGGATACGTTAAGCTTCAGCATTATCAATAAACCGAGCTGGGCCACATTTAATTCTGCTAATGGAGCGTTAACGGGTACACCTACCAATGGCGATGTGGGCACAACAGCCGGTATTATTATTGGTGTTAATGACGGAACGGTCACCACGAACTTAGCGACCTTTAGTATTACGGTAGTGAATACCAATGATGCACCGGTTATTGGCGGCGCACCGTCTACGTCAGTTGACGAAGATAGCGCTTATAGCTTCATGCCAACGGCAAGTGATGACGACAGCACGGATACGTTAAGCTTCAGCATTATCAATAAACCGAGCTGGGCCACATTTAATTCTGCTAATGGAGTGTTAACGGGTACACCTACCAATGGCGATGTGGGCACAACAGCCGGTATTATTATTGGTGTTAATGACGGAACGGTCACCACTAACTTAGCGACCTTTAGTATTACGGTAGTGAATACCAATGATGCACCGGTTATCACAGGTTCGCCTGCCACGTCAGTTGACGAAGATAGCGCTTATAGCTTCATGCCAACGGCAAGTGATGACGACAGCACGGATTCGTTAAGCTTCAGCATTATCAATAAACCGAGCTGGGCCACATTTAATTCTGCTAATGGAGCGTTAACGGGTACACCTACCAATGGCGATGTGGGCACAACAGCCGGTATTATTATTGGTGTTAATGACGGAACGGTCACCACTAACTTAGCGACCTTTAGTATTACGGTAGTGAATACCAATGATGCACCGGTTATTGGCGGCGCACCGGCTACGTCAGTTGACGAAGATAGCGCTTATAGCTTCATGCCAACGGCAAGTGATGACGACAGCACGGATACGTTAAGCTTCAGCATTATCAATAAACCGAGCTGGGCCACATTTAATTCTGCTAATGGAGCGTTAACGGGTACACCTACCAATGGCGATGTGGGCACAACAGCCGGTATCGTGATTGGGGTTAGTGACAGTACAGTCACCACTAACTTAGCGACCTTTAGTATCACAGTAGTGAATACCAATGATGCACCGGTTATTGGCGGCGCACCGGCTACGTCAGTAGACGAAGATAGCGCTTATAGCTTCATGCCAACGGCAAGTGATGACGACAGCACGGATACGTTAAGCTTTAGCATTATCAATAAACCGACCTGGGCCACATTTAATCCTGCTAATGGAGCGTTAACGGGTACTCCTACCAATGGCGATGTGGGCACAACAGCCGGTATTATTATTGGTGTTAATGACGGAACGGTCACGACGAACTTAGCGGCCTTTAGCATCACAGTAGTGAATATCAATGATGCACCAGTGATCAGTTCTACTGCTCTTACTGCCGCTAATCAAGATAGTGTTTATAGCTATACCCTGGTGGCGAGTGATGCAGATGTTGGCGATATATTAACTTATTCTGCTGTCACTAAACCCGATTGGTTAAGCTTTAACATTGCCACAGGCTTGTTAAACGGAACACCAACCAACGCGGAAGTGGGTAGCCACGCGGTGACCTTAAAAGTAACTGATACTGCTGGTTTAACAGCAGAGCAGAGTTTCAGCATCAGTGTTAATAATGTTAATGATGCACCGGTGATCAGTTCTACTGCGATTACTGCGGCCACCCAAGATGCGGTTTATAGTTATACCCTGGTGGCGGGTGATGCAGATGTTGGCGATATATTAACTTATTCTGCTGTCACTAAACCTGATTGGTTAAGCTTTAACATTGCCACTGGCTTGTTAAACGGAACACCAACCAACGCTGAAGTGGGTAGCCATGCGGTGACCTTAAAAGTAACTGATACTGCCGGTTTAACCGCAGAGCAGAGCTTCAGTATTAGTGTTAATAATGTTAATGATGCACCGGTGATCAGTTCTACTGCGATTACTGCGGCCACCCAAGATGCGGCTTATAGTTATACCTTGGTGGCGAGCGATGCAGATGTTGGTGATATATTAACCTATGCCGCTGTGACTAAGCCTGATTGGTTAAGCTTTAACATTGCCACAGGCTTGTTAAACGGAACACCAACCAACGCGGAAGTGGGTAGCCATGCGGTGACCTTAAAAGTAACTGATACTGCTGGTTTAACCGCAGAGCAGAGCTTCAGCATCAGTGTTAATAATGTTAATGATGCACCGGTGATCAGTTCTACTGCGATTACTGCGGCCACCCAAGATGCGGCTTATAGTTATACCTTGGTGGCGAGCGATGCAGATGTTGGTGATACGTTAACCTATGCCGCTGTGACTAAGCCTGATTGGTTAAGCTTTAACATTGCCACAGGGGTATTAAACGGAACACCAACCAACGCTGAAGTGGGTAGCCATGCGGTGACCTTAAAAGTAACTGATACTGCCGGTTTAACCGCAGAGCAGAGCTTCAGCATCAGTGTTGAAAATATCAACGATGCGCCAGAAATCAGTGGCTCTCCGCTGTTGTCGATTGATCAAGATGAAAGTTATATCTTTACCCCTGTTGTGGTTGATGCTGATGATTTAGATGTGCTTAGCTTTATGGTTGCCAACAAACCTGCTTGGGCACAATTTAATATTACCGATGGTACATTAAGTGGTACCCCCACTAATGCTGACGTTGGTGTGACTTCAGATATTATGATTTCAGTATCAGACGGTACTATTCAAGTTGATTTGCCGGTATTTAATATCGAAGTTGTTAATGTGAATGATGCACCTATATTTGAATCTGATCCGGTACTTGAAACTAGTGTATTAGCACCTTACCAGTATGACGTGCTTGTATCGGATATTGATGTTGATGCTTCTCTAACCTTGATCATTGTGACCGCGCCTGAATGGTTATCTCTTAACAGCTTAAATCAATTAGTTGGTACGCCACCTTTAGAGGCTGCTGATACAAATGTAAGTATTGTGTTGAGCGTGACTGATGGCATTATCGATACACCGATCCAACAAAGTTTTGAACTTAACATTACTCAGCCTACTGATACTGAGCTAGACGTTACGTTTTACTTTTCACCAGCACCAGCAATAGTCGGTCAAAAAGTTAACTTGGTGATTGATGTTGTTAATACCGGTTATATCGCTGCTATAGGGCTTAAATACCATATTACCTTTGCCAGCGAGCTGTCCCTTGATGCATTGCCTAGTGAGTGTATTGAGACGAAGGTGGGTGTTTTAGATTGTGTTATTACACAGGAATTAGCAATTGGACAAAAGTTAACTCGTATTGTTGGCTTAACAGTTGACAATGTTGACTCTGGTTTTAGTTCTGCTGAAATAACTGTGAGTGGTGACAATTTAAGTGATGTCATATTTAGCCATCAAACAACCATTTTATTAGCTAATTCCTTATCTATATTACCGGGCAAAGTGCTAATCAGTGTTCCCTCTAGCTTGGGTTATGCGGTAGATATGAACGATGATATGTTCAGCGATTTACTGGTTTATCTACCTAATGAGATGGCGATTCAAGTGATGCTAAATGATGGCTTAGGTCAGTTAATACCTGATGTAAAAATCATGTTGAGTGGCACTATTACCTCTTTAACGGCTACCGATATCAATTTAGATGGCAATGTTGATATTCTCACCACTGGCGGTGCGACAGCAAGTAACCGTGTTTACTTATTAAATGACCAGTTTGACATCACTGCCACTGAATTTTTAGATGATGTGAAGGCTGATATTATATTAATTGCTGATTTTGACTCTGATGGTAATTATGAAGTGGTGTTAGCTGGAGTTTATCAACCTGAAGTAGCAATATATTCGGGTGTAGGCAGCGGCGATACCAGTGTTACCTTATTACCAATACCGGTTTCATTACCGTCGTTTAGCGCCGAAAAACGTGCCCAACAGATTTCCTCTGCAGCTAGCGTGTCATCACAAGTTGCTTCTGGGGTAACAACACTATCGGCAGTCAATATCGATGGCGTCACTAAGCTTTTAGTCGGCTTGGACAACCAGAAGCCATTGTTATTTACTGTTGAGGAAACGGTATGGACAGGAAGTGCTGTGGTATCACTTTCACAAAACGCTCAACGCATGATCAGTGCTGATTTAGACCATAATCAGCAAGCAGATGTCTTTGTGCTTCAAGATGATGGTTGGCACTTAATTCTTAATGCATTTGAAAGTGACTTTGTTAACAGCAGTGTGGTTTTCCCCAAAGCTACTGATATTATTGTGACTGATTTAAACGATGATAATGTTGCAGAGCTTTTGTTAGTGATGCCTCAAGGCGTCAGCATTTGGCACTATTACGGCCCAGAGGATATTCGTCCTGATAATTTTGTTATTCAGACCAATGAACTTGTTTCTGTTGCTGTGATTGATATTAATAATGACGGTCTTTTAGATATCGTTACTTTTGATAAGCAAACAGGCGTGTCTATTTGGTACCTAAGTGTTGGCGGCAATGCTGGACCGGAAGATGTCGATTTAGCGTTAACCAGTCTCATTGCGAGTTATCCAAAAGTTGATCAAGCCGTAAGTGTGACTTGGTCTGTTTACAACCTCAGTAAAGCGAGTGCCAGTGAAGTTGAATTAACTGCAACTATGGATGTAGGATTATCAACGGTACAGTTACCTAATAACTGTGGCGTAGCGGCTAAAGTGATTACTTGTAAGTTGGGGGGAATTGCGGCAGGTAAGTCTAAAGATGTCATATTTAGTGTTCGCCCACAAAATGCAGGTAACTTATCTTTGATCGGTGAGGTGACAAGTCTAGAATATGACCTTAATAGCAACAACAATAAGCATGATGCAAGCTTTGATGTGTTCGCGCCTCAAAAATCTGATGGTGGTAGCATACCGCTTTGGGTTGTAATAGCATTGTTGTTAATGGCTATCTTTAGAACGAATATGATTCGTATTCGATAGTCTTAGTGTTTTATTTTTAGCCACAATGAATGATGCAGAGGAGTTAATCCCTGCATCATTTTCATTATTTTATAGGACCTGATGATTTTTTTGAGTTGTCAGCGATGTTTTTAGGGATACATAGATGTTAAGTTTTCGTTTGTCACGCCTTGTTTTAGCAACGAGTTTATTGTTCAGTTGCAGTGTTGTTGGTCTCAATGCGGCAAATGAACCGTTCAACTTACCCTCTCAAAACCCCAATGGTTTACTTGAATTAATGGGTAAACTAGAATCAGCTAGAGATCCTAAATGCCATGCTACCGCTACTCGGCTTGAAGGATTAATTTATGGTACGCCACTAACAGACGATGCCCGCTACTTAAAAGCAGAATACCAACAGATTTTAATCCGCGATATTTGGCATCAAGCTGCAATACTGAATCCCACCGCAGAAAGCCTATCTTTAACGCAAATAAAATCAGTATCAGATAAATTATTTAACACGACTCTGTCAGCTGGACGCTGGAAAGTAACTACACCGGCTATTTCTATCGATATCGATAAACGCGATCAAAGCCATTATGGTTCAATAGCCTATAGTTTACGTGCGATGCTAGCGGTTCAGCAGGAAGCTTTGTTAGATCTTGACCGCGACCTTCCAATATTAACGGATGAGGCGACTCAATTTATAACCGATCAAATTGATTTAGTGACGCTGTCATTACTAAAACAAGCTGACAATTTAGCCAGAACTAACAATCAATATGATGTCAGCAAAGAAACCTTGTCTAAAACTTGGCATATTTTGTTTCCTGATTTTACATCTGATTCAGCGAGCAAAAAAAATAACAAAAGTGTAAGTTCATTGGCAAATCGCGCCCAACATTCAGGTTTGTTATCACAGCTTATTGAACAAAAAATTACTGCCTTTGATCAATATAATCAAGTTAATCAAACATTGTTTGCCCGCAATCTACAGGTATATTTTGCCAAATTGGCACTTCCTGAAAATGATAGCGAATCAGCAGAGTTTAAACGTTACTTTACAGAGGCAATGATTGCCTTCAGTGCTAACTTCTATTTGTTATCGCAAACTCAAGCGGTAGACAGTAATGTGATTAAAGAAGCTGATGTCGCAAAAGCTATGCAACTGCTTTTACCCCATGATGTTAATGAATATGAAGATGTGATCTTTTTCCCACAGTATCCGCAAGACCAGCAAGTTGTGATTGAGTCTTACGATATGGATTCCTTTAGAGATTCAGGTTTGCATTGGTTGTACTTAAAAGAAGCACTATCTGATTTAGGTGATCGGGTGAAGTTAGAAGCTGACCCTTTCGCAGCAGAACTTTTGTCTGAAGCCATTGCTCACTATGGCGTTTTATTGTTACGTACCGCTGGGCAACAGGGGAAGAATAGCAAGCAAACTAGGTTATCAGCAGGTTTAGTGACTTTAGCATATGAAACGATTAATGAAGAGGTGAGTACTTATCATAAATATCAGCCAGAGCAATTAGCTATTCCTATGATTGTATCAGCGGGTAGTGAAGAAACGTCAACAACACGTTATTTTGAAAATGTTACTGCCAAACAAAAGGTCAATTTCGAACATCGAACATCGGATTGGTTGAGCCGTCAATTACGCAGTTATTTGGATAAAGGTGCTAATACTGGCATTTCAACCATACCTCCAGCATTTGGTGGCGGTGGCGTTGCAACTGAAGATATTAATGGTGATGGTTTAGTTGATATTTTTATCTTGAGTGGACTGGGTAATAAACTTTATGTTAACCGGGGTGATAGTTTTGAGGATGTCACTATTCAATCTGGCTTAAGTAACGTTAGTCAACGTAATGGCTCTAGCGCATCAAAAATACTCGCAGGAGAGCCTAGACAGCCATTAATTGCCGATTGGGATAACGATGGCGATCAAGACTTAATGATCACTTATGTTGATGAGGCTCACCGCATTTATAGTAACAATGGCGATGGCAGTTTTACTGACGTTACCACGATAGCTAAGTTGGGTGGTGCTGGTAAGGTTGGTGGGCCTGCAACCACCTTAGATGTTAACAATGATGGTTTATTAGATATCTACATAGAGTATTTTGGTAATTACCTCAAAGGCGATTTACCCACCTTAAAACGCCGCAATGAAAATGGCGGTGTCAATGAGTTATATATTAACAAAGGCAATTTTGTTTTCGAGCAAGCCAAAGATGCCTTAGGTGCTAATAATTCAGGATGGGGACAGGCTGTAACCCATGCTGATCTTAATATGGATGGCTGGCAGGATCTTATTGTCGGTAATGATTTTGGGGTCAATGCTTACTATATTAATCAACAAGGTAAAGGTTTTGTCGATTATGCTGATAAGTTAGGCACAGGTAAACCGTCTTATACAATGAACATTGGTTTAAGCGATCTTAATCAAGATGGTATTGCTGATGTGTATATTTCAAACATTGTGACCATGAATAAAGATCAAAAATATGTGTTACCTAGTGAAGATACCCAAGCAGAATTTAACCCTGATAAATTAGCTAATATGCGTGTTGTAGAAGGCAACGATCTGTTCATGTCCAGTTTGACAAGCAAAGGTGCTTTGAAGTACCAAGCCAGTGATAAAGTGGGCAGGGGCTATTCATCAACTGGTTGGGCATGGGATGCAGATTTTTTTGATGTTGATAACGACGGCGATGAAGATCTTTATGTGCTAAATGGTATGAACGATTACTATGTTTATTCGACCAATAATCCTTATTATGCTGACCCTCATACGGGCGAAAACCTGAATGCAATCTTTCCTGATGCTGCCAAGGCCAGTAATGTGTTTTTTCTTAATAATGCCGGTGGCTTAATCAATATGTCTGAACAAAGTGGGCTCGATTTTGTTGCCAATTCACGCTCAGCCTCTTATTTTGATTTTGACAATGATGGTGATTTAGACATAATCGTTAATAACTATCACGATAAAGCGCAGCTATTTGAAAATAAAGCTGAATCTCTTAATAACAATTGGTTAAAACTGCGTCTTGAAGGTTCGCCAAGTGACGGTGTAAACCTAGACGGTATAGGGGCTCAAATTATTATAGGTTTTGGGGATAAAGGTTATGGGTGGCGACAAGTAAGTGGTAGCCAAGGTTATATGTCCGTGCACCCCAAAGAGCAAGTATTTGGCCTAGGTAAACAAAATACCGCAAGAGTGATGGTCATATGGCCAAATGGTAAGCGTCAAGCATTTGAAAATTTAGCGGCGAATAAGTCCTACACTATAAAATATCGTGCAGCAGCGGTGCAATAATGCGTGTTATTGTTGTGTTATTACTACTTTGCAGTAACGGCATTTTTGCTGCCAGTTATGAGCAGTCTTTTGAATCACGAAAAAGTTGGTTTGAACAACGTCAGCTGCTTGAGAGTGCATTAAAAGAAGGTGATAAACCTAAATATGTTAATAGCTTAATTGGCGCTGATTCTCCTTATTTACTCAGCCATGCACTGCAACCGGTAAATTGGTTGCAGTGGCAATCTCGTTTTGAAAATGATTTTGCAAGCGAAAACAAATTAATCTTTATCTCTATTGGTTATGAAACCTGCCATTGGTGCCATGTTATGGCGCAAGAAAGCTTTAATTCCGAAGCTGTTGCCGCTGTTCTGAATCAGCACTTCGTGAATATTAAAGTTGATAGAGAACAATGGCCCTTAGTCGACAACCGTTACAAGCTTGCTTTGGAATGGTTAAAAGGCGAAGCCGGTTGGCCAATTAATGTTATTTTAACCCCAGAGGGCCACATTCTGTGGGCTGACTCTTACTTACCACAAGCTAAATTACTAAAAGTGCTAAATGCTTTGACCCATCGCTGGCAAACAAAACCGGCGACAATTCGACATACCGCAGCCAATATTTCAGCTCAACTTAATTCACTTGCTGAGCCTGCTGTTATTAATAATATTAATGTTAATAAAGTGGTTGATGAGGTGTACCTTCAAGCCGGGTATTCATTGCAAAATGAAGCTAAACAAGGTGGCCCTAGATTCATCCGAGAGTATTGGTTATTAGGATTATTGCAAAAATATTTTGAGCACAATGATAAGTCTGCATTGGCGTTAGTCACCCATCATGTTGATTCCTTGTTAATGAGTCCGACCTATGATGGCATCAATGGTGGTTTTCATCGTTATGCCGTTGATGGGGCATGGCTTAAGCCACATTTTGAAAAGATGCTTTATACCCAAGCTTTTATGATAAAAGTTTTGGCTCAGTTATATATCGCCACAGCAGAGATTAAATATCGCATTGCCATGGAGCAGACTATCGATTGGGTTGAAACCGCATTGATACAAAAAGGGGGGCGCTCCTCCGCTATGTCTGCGGTCTCTGATGGTTTTGAAGGAGGTTACTATTACTTTGGTACTGATGTTAAAGCTGATTTAGATTTGGCAGGCTTTAGCCTTGTGGGCAATCAAAGTTCTGGTTTGGTGGCATTAACAGATTTGAATAAAGATTGGACCAATAATGAAGCGCATCGTCGGTTAATTATCAAACGTAAGCAAAATGTAGCCCCACTGGTTGATGAAAAAATTATAGTTAGCTGGAATGCTATGTATATAACAGCATTGCTCGAAGCTTATAGTGCTACTGATAACAAGCAGTTTTTGGACTTTTCTATAAAAACTGCTGATGAACTTTGGCAAACAGCAATTGTTGGCCAAAAACTGCATAGAATTGTATTTCAAGGGCGTGCCAGCATAGATGCTACGTTAGAGGATTTTGCTTGGATGGCACAGGTTTTTACTCAACTAAGCTTTTATGAAGATTGGCCAGCAAGAGTGCAAAGTACTCATGGTAGCGATGCTAGTAAGCTAGTGAGCCATAGAGAACGTGCCAAATGGCTACTAGATCAGCTTGTGATTAAGTATCAGTTTTCACTGGTTCAAACTCTCGATCGTGATGGTGAAGTTCCTTCAGTGTATTCAAGTGTTTATCAAGCTATGGCATTAGGTTATCAAAGTTTCAGTGAAAAAAAATATGCTGACATTGCCAAAGAATTAATTAATAAACACGCCGATAGCCCTAAAAGTATTGCAGATAACTTTAGTTTTTGGGCGTCAGTAAAGGGGTATCAATCTAATACTGTGTTGAGCCATCGTTATTTTGCAAGAGGCCATGGCAAGGTGACGACTTCAAACAATGAAAGTGGGGTGCTAATAGAAGTTGATTTAGAGCCAGGTTGGCACGTTAATGCTAATCCTAGTTCGAATGAAAAGTTAATCGCGACAAATGTGGAAGTGCTTGAGCTGCCAGAGTTATTCAGTGTTGATTATCCAAAACCAATATTACGCCATCTTGGATTTAGCCAAACAGAGTTGGCGCTATACATAGGCACAACTAATATTATTATAAAATTAGCGGATGTGGCTAATTCGATCCCTATATCAATCAACAAGCCAATTAACCTCAAAGTGACACTTCAAGCTTGTTCAGATTCATTATGTTTACTCCCTGAAGAGTTCATTTTAATCTCAAAATAACTGCTGAATATAGTCGAGAAGTTTGAGGCTATTATTTGCATTAAATAATACTTGATCAGAATATTGAGCGTTGCAATCCTCAGATGGTTAATAAGAGATTTATTCACTCTATCTTTGCTTGATGCTTAGCGCTCAATTACAATTGATCACATCAGTTTTAGTGCTAACTTGGTGAATGTCTTTGAAGATTTTAGTGACGGGTGGAGCAGGTTTTATTGGCTCGGCCTTAGTGCGTTTTATAATTGAGCATACCCAAGATGAAGTCGTTAATGTTGATAAACTCACCTATGCGGGTAACTTAGCGTCTTTACAATCTGTGAGTAATAACCCGCGTTATCATTTTGAGCAGGTCGACATTCGTAATCGTGCTGAATTAGATCGTGTTTTTGCCGAGCATCAGCCTGATTGTATTATGCATTTAGCCGCTGAAAGTCATGTAGACCGTTCAATTACTGGGCCCAGTGATTTCATTCAGACCAATATTGTTGGCACTTATACTCTTTTAGAGGCGTCCCGCCAATACTGGAGTGGACTTAGCTTAGATCGGCAATCAGTATTTCGTTTTCACCATATTTCTACCGATGAAGTGTTTGGTGACTTACCTCATCCTGATGATGTGTGTGCTGATCAATTTGCCTATTTACCTAAGTTCACTGAACAAACATCATACGCACCCAGTAGTCCTTATGCAGCATCAAAAGCATCCAGTGATCATTTAGTTCGTGCATGGTGCCGCACCTATGGCTTGCCAACGATTGTGAGTAATTGTTCGAATAATTATGGTCCTTACCACTTTCCTGAGAAGTTAATTCCACTGGTTATTTTAAATGCCATAGAGGGTAAAGATTTACCGATTTATGGTAAAGGCGATCAAATTCGTGATTGGTTATATGTCGAAGACCACGCTAGGGCACTGTATAAAGTGGTGACTGAAGGTAAGGTGGGTGAGACCTACAATATTGGTGGCCATAATGAGCAACGCAATATCGATGTAGTGAAGGCTATTTGTGGTATTTTAGATGCTCTTTTGCCTAAAGAGACTTCTTACGCTGAACAAATTACTTATGTCACAGACAGACCCGGTCATGACCGTCGTTATGCTATTGATGCCACCAAAATAAGCCATGAATTGAACTGGCAACCACAAGAAACCTTTGCAACAGGTTTACGTAAAACTATCGAATGGTATTTAACCCACCAAACCTGGTGTCAACATGTGCAAGATGGTCGTTATCAAGGTGAGCGTTTAGGCCTTAATTCTTGATAACGGTTGATTAAATACTGGCTTATGTCACGTTGAAAATGAGAGGGGTTATGAAAGGCATTATTTTAGCGGGTGGAACGGGTACGCGTTTATATCCTCTTACGCGTGGAATATC
This sequence comes from Shewanella sp. HL-SH2, assembly GCF_051164935.1. Classification (NCBI taxonomy): domain Bacteria; kingdom Pseudomonadati; phylum Pseudomonadota; class Gammaproteobacteria; order Alteromonadales; family Shewanellaceae; genus Shewanella; species Shewanella sp. HL-SH2. The sequence continues at coordinate 3,604,086 of NZ_CP195035.1, read as the reverse complement.
TAAGCAGTTGTTGCCGGTTTATGATAAGCCGATGATTTATTATCCTTTATCAACCTTAATGTTGGCGGGTATAAGAGATATTCTTATTATCACTACCGCTGAAGATAAACACAGTTTTGAACGTCTTTTGGGTGATGGTTCAGATTATGGTGTGCGCCTAAGTTACGCAATCCAGGCGTCACCAGATGGCATAGCACAAGCTTTTATCATTGGTGAATCGTTTATTGGTAATGATAATGTTTGCTTGGTATTAGGGGATAATATTTTTTATGGACAGTCATTTAGCCATACCCTTAAACAAGCTGTAAGTAAGCCGTTTGGCGCAACAATATTTGGTTATCAGGTGAAAGATCCTGAGCGATTTGGCGTGGTAGAGTTTGATCCGCAAATGAATGCTATTTCGATTGAAGAGAAACCACTAAAGCCTAAGTCGAGTTACGCGGTTACTGGGCTGTATTTTTATGATAATCGTGTGGTTGAGTTTGCGAAGGCGCTTACACCTTCAGCCAGACATGAGCTTGAAATAACCGATTTAAATCAACGGTATTTAGATGATGCAAGTTTATCAGTTGAGCTGTTAGGTCGAGGGTTTGCCTGGCTTGATACTGGCACTCATCAAAGCTTGCACCAGGCGTCTTCTTTTGTACAAACCATTGAAGCCGTGCAAGGATTAAAGGTGGCGTGTTTAGAAGAGATAGCTTGGCGTAATGGTTGGCTTTCTGACGATGACCTTTACCGAATTGCGCAGCCATTATTGAAAAATGAATACGGCCAATACCTACTACGTTTGATTGAGGAAGTAAGATAGTGCGTTTGTTGATAACTGGGGCCAATGGTCAGCTGGGGCGGTCGCTATTGGCACATCTGCACAGCACGATGGTGCAGCATGTTGAAGTATTAGCGTTAACAAAGCAGCAGTTAGATATCTCAAACCTTGATGCTGTTGAATTGGTCATGGCAAAGTTTTTACCCGATTATATTATCAATACCGCAGCTTATACCGCTGTTGATAGGGCTGAAAATGATGTTGAACTCGCTTATGCGGTTAATCGTGATGGGGCGAAAAATTTAGCCCAAGCGGCCAATGGCATTGGTGCGACAATATTACATGTCTCAACCGATTATGTTTTTACTGGTGATAAGCTTGGCGAATATCAAGAAGACGATATTACCAGTCCTTTAAGTGTGTATGGCGAAAGTAAACTCGCTGGTGAACTTGCTGTAATGCAAACGAACCCTAAGCATATTATTTTGCGTACTGCATGGATGTTCAGTGAATATGGCAATAATTTTGTCCGCACTATATTAGGTTTAAGTCAGGATAAACCCACTTTACATATTGTTGATGATCAGTTTGGTGGCCCTACTTATGCGGGACATGTTGCACAGACTTTGATTTCGATTATGCTGCAATTAGATACTAATACAGCTCATACTCTAGGTGCTCAGCGTGGCCAAAATGAGCATATTAATAACACTCTTTATGGCGTGTATCATTTCTCAGGTTTGCCCCATGTGAGTTGGTATCAATTTGCGCAAAAGATAGTTCAACAAAAGATAGTGAATGATCACAAACAGACTGAAATTCATCGCATAGCAACAAAGTTGAACCTTGCTGAATTAAAGCCAATTAGCACAGATGAGTATCCTGTCGCCGCCAAACGACCGCACAATAGTAAATTACATTGTCAAAAAATCACTGACACATTCGGCATTCATCCCAGTGACTGGATATCGGCTTTATCTAAAGTTGTGACTGTATTAGCGCCCCTTGCATTAGAGGATGATACTTCGCAGATAAGATTTACACCTCCAATTAAGTCCGAGAAAGAGCAATAAATGAACGTGATTGAAACTAATATAGCCGGTGTAAAAATCATTGAGCCAAAGGTGTTTGGTGATGACAGAGGCTATTTCTGCGAAACCTGGAATCAACAACAGTTTGAGACATTAGTTGCAGGCAAGCCAACTCATTTTGTGCAAGATAATCATTCTAAGTCGGTAAAAGGCACCTTGCGCGGATTACATTTCCAGCGTCAGCAGACTCAAGGTAAGTTAATTCGAGTCATATCAGGTGAAATATTTGATGTTGCCGTTGATATTCGCACTGACTCGCCGACATATGGGCAATGGGTTGGGGTGTTGCTTTCAGCTGACAATAAACGCCAAGTTTGGATCCCTGCCGGTTTTGCCCACGGTTTTTATGTACTAAGTGATTCGGCAGAATGTGTTTATAAATGTACTGATTATTATCATCCACAATCAGAAGAAACCATTTTGTGGAATGATGCTCATCTAGATATCAAGTGGCCTGTAAATGATGCACCTTTATTATCGGACAAAGATCAACATGGGCACTTGTTTAAAAATATTAGGCTACTTGTTTGACTAAAGCTCGATCCCGGCCCAGAAGCGTTACCGGGATGACGATGGGTGATGCATTGCCTGTATGACTGCCGATGCGGCATTACCTATATGTCTGCCGGTTTGATGTTTTTCCTTCGTCATCCCCGAGATCTTTTATCGGGGATCTCGATTTTAGATATTTTGTATGAAGACAAGATCCCGGCCCAGAAGCATTACCGGGATGACGCTAGGTGGAAGCTTATCGGGATGACGGTGGGTGATGCATTGCCTGTATGACTGCCGACGCGGCATTACCTATATGACTGCCGGTTTGATTTTTTTCGTCATCCCCGAGATCTTTTATCGGGGATCTCGATTTTGGCAGTTGGCAGGTATTGTACGTAGAGCATTTGATTTAAAAGCATATTTTAGGATTTAAAGTAGATCATCATAAAGATCAACCCTGTAAGGGTTATTTTTCTCTATCAATTTGATTTTCCAATCTCGATGCCATTTTTTAAGTTGTTTCTCACGAGTGATGGCTTGATAAATATCATCATGAACTTCAAAATAAACTAATTTCTTGGTGTTATATTTTTTACTAAATCCATCACACACGTTATTTTTGTGTTCATATATACGCTTTATGAGTGAAGACGTTACCCCTATATAAAGAGTGCCGTTAGGTTTGTTGGTGAGTATATAAACGTATGATTGCTGATCCATAGCAGTGAAAACCTATCCATAGTTAGCGTGTTTTCTGGTTATTATGGTAGTTGATAAAATTGCTTTTGGCATATAGCGGTAACAAGGCGCAGGTACTGGTAATAATGTTATTGAGCGCTCAAATAAGTCCAGAGAACGTCATCCGCTATTTTTGTTCGTGCGGATGACGCCATTTAAACTGGGTTAATCTAGCCCTAAAAACCCTCCAGTTTGATGTGCCCATAGCTGGCTATAAATACCGCCACTGGCGATAAGTTCTTGGTGGCTACCTTGCTCAACTATTTTGCCTTTGTCTAATACGATTAACCTGTCCATCGCGGCTATGGTTGATAGTCGATGGGCGATGGCGATAACGGTTTTACCTTCCATTAATTCATATAATGATTCTTGAATCGCCGCTTCAACTTCAGAGTCGAGTGCTGATGTGGCTTCATCTAACAGCAAAATAGGGGCATTTTTAAGTAATACCCGGGCAATGGCGATACGTTGGCGTTGTCCGCCTGACAGTTTGACACCACGTTCACCAACTTGAGCATCCAGGCCGACATTGCCATGTGGGTCTGTTAATGCGGCAATAAACTCGGTAGCTTGTGCCTGTTGAATTGCAGCAACTAATTGTGCTTCGCTGGCATTAGGGTCACCATAAAGAATGTTTTCACGAATGGAGCGGTGCAATAGCGATGTGTCCTGTGTCACCATGCCGATATGAGCGCGTAATGAGTCCTGGGTGACATCTTTTAATCCCTGTTGATCAATTAAAATCTCACCTTTTTCGATGTCATGAAAACGCATTAATAAATTCACTAGGGTAGATTTACCCGCGCCTGAACGCCCCACTAAGCCGACTTTTTCACCGGCTTTAATGTGCAAGTCTAGCCCTTCAATCACGCCCGTTTTTTCACCGTAATGAAAGCTGACCTGATTGAAGTCAATTTGCCCTCGGCTAACATTGAGTGGTTTGGCATCGACTTTATCTTCAATCAAAATAGACTTAGATAAAGTATTCATTCCATCTGTCACTGTGCCGATATTTTCAAATAATGAACTGATTTCCCACATTATCCATTGTGACATGCCATTGAGTCGCAGTGCTAAGCTAACCGCAATAGCGATAGCGCCGACTGTGATGGCATCGTCCGCCCATAACCAAATAGATACCGCAGTAATAGTGAAGGCTAAGATGTAGTTAATGATTTGTACTGATACGTTAATCACAGTGACCAGACGCATTTGACCGTAAACGGTTTTTAAGAAAATCATCATGCTGTCTTTGGCGTAATCGGTTTCTTGTTGGGTATGAGAAAACAGTTTTACGGTGGCTATATTGGTATAGCTGTCAACAATTCGCCCTGTCATGGTTGAACGTGCGTCGGCTTGTTCTGTTGCTATAGCTTTAAGTTTTGGTACTAATTTCCATTGGATAGCCACATAAGCCGCTAACCAAATTAGCATCGGCAGCATTAGGCGTAGGTCTGCGCTGGCAATCATGACTAACATTGAGGTGAAGTAGACTAAAATGTATACCAATACATCGAGTAGTTTCATCACAGTTTCACGTACAGCAAGGGCTGTTTGCATGACTTTGGTGGCCACTCGGCCTGCAAAATCATCTTGATAGAACGAGATACTTTGTTTTAGTAAATAACGGTGTGCCATCCACCGGATAGCCATAGGGTAATTACCTAACAAGGTTTGATAAACAATTGATGCATGTAGCCAAACTAGAAAGGGAATAACGACTAACACGATAACCGACATGGTGATTAATGTGTCCCCTTCATCTTGCCATAATGTCTGGGGATTTTTCGTCACCAACCAATCAACCAATTGTCCCATAAAGCCAAAAAGGGACACTTCTAGCATCGCCAAAAGAGCCGTTAGCACCGACATCGCAATTAATGGCGCGCCGAACCCTTTGGTATAATGACGGCAAAAAGCATATAAGCTTTTGGGTGGCTGAGTCGGTTCTTCGGGTGGCAAAGGTTGTACGAGTGATTCAAAAAATTTAAACATGCAAGGCTCTGGTTATTCTTCAATAATCTTTGCTGTTAGGATACCTCAAGTACTTTATAACCTCAGTATTATTTACCGCTAATATTGAGAGAAATGTAAATGGCTGTGTTTGTGATGGTTGTTCAATTAGGGGAGGCTTCAGTACCGATTTCCGCTAGTGCAAAATGGTCTGCTGACGTAAAGTAAGCTTATTATTCATTCTACTGGTGCCATTGTGGCTATTCTTCCTGAACATGACTGTACGATTTTGGCCGAGGTGTGTCGTCAAGCTAGGCTTAGCCGTGACGCGCGGTTTGATGGCCAATTTTATACGGGTGTTTTTAGTACAGGGATTTATTGTCGCTCTATTTGTCCCGCGTCACCGCCGCATGAGAAAAACGTTCGCTACTTTGACAGCCCAATTAAAGCGGCTAATCATGGCTTAAGGCCTTGTTTACGTTGTCGTCCAGATAGTGCGCCTCATTCCTATGCGTGGATAGGCACTCAAACCACATTACAGCGAGCGATAAAGCTAATCGATAATGGGGCGATGGCAGGTGAGTCGGCGCTTAGTGTTGAGCAGTTATCCGATAAACTCGGCATTAGCAGCCGATATTTAGTGAAATTATTTACTCAATTTCTGGGTACATCACCAAAGAAATATGCTCTATATCAGCAAGTGATGTTTGCCAAAACATTATTACACCAAACGGCGTTGCCGATAACCGATGTAGCACTTGCATCTGGGTTTAATAGTATCCGCAGCTTTAATGACACATTTAAGCAAGCGCTACAATTAACGCCAACATCACTAAGAAAGAGCCTTAGTAAAGCCTCTATTGATAAAAGCGACAAAACAGTTCAAACAGTGTCGACGGATATGCAAAGCAACCATCAAAACACCTATCAAAGCGATGTTATGAACACCCGCGCGAGCATCACCTTAAAACTCAGCTATCGGCCACCCTTAAACTGGCAGGCAATGCATGACTTTTATCATTTAAGGCAAGTTGCCAATATGGAATGGTTAGCTGACGATATTTATGGTCGAAGTTTTAATCTTAATGGCGTTAAAGGCATATTGCAGATCAAACACATAGAGACTAAGTCACTGTTTGAACTTGCGGTAAGCTTTGTCGAACCAACAGATTCACGTTATTTAGCTGCTGTGGTTAATGCCGTCAGAAAGATGCTCGATTTGGATGCTGACATGTTAACCATTGAAGGCCAACTGAAAAGTATTAAGGCTATCGATATCAGTGCAGTTGCATTAAAGCCGGGTTTAAGAATACCGGCTACTTTTTCTGTGTTTGAAGCGGCCTGCCGCGCCGTGCTTGGTCAACAAGTGAGTGTGGTACAAGCCTCTAAGTTGCTCAATACTCTGGTGGAACATTATGGTGAGAGTATAACGCTTGGTCAGCAAACGTTTAGATTGTTTCCAACGCCTGAAGCCATTGGCAGTGCTAGTTTAGATGAGCTGAAAATGCCAGGGGCAAGAAAGTTGGCATTAAATGGCTTAGGTAAGTTTGTGCATAATAACCCGCAGTCTTCACCACTTGATTGGCTTAATGTTAAAGGTATTGGCCCTTGGACTGTCGCCTATGCGCAAATGCGCGGTGAGAGTCAGTCTAATGTATTTTTGAGCGGTGATTTAGTGATCAAAAATCGCTTAAAAGCATTATGTGACAAAAGCGCTATTAGCATGGAAACCGCAAAACAATATCAACAACTGGCTGAAAAGGTTGCCGAGCAAGCCGCGCCATGGGGCAGTTACTTAACGTTTCAGTTATGGTCCGCCGAGTGATGTTGGTATTACTTAATCTCGGTATGATTTAATTAAAGCCCGCCTGGATTTAATTTATACAAGGATACACAAAATGGTTAATCAATATCAGCCGCCAGTATTAACAGTCAATTTAACCAGCCCTGTGGGGGTGTTGTCAGTAAAAGCGTCAAGCGAAGGACTGACTCATTTGACGGTTGTTGATATTAGCCGTCAATCGGCTGCTGTTGAAACATTTGGTGAGGTTATTGAACTTGAATGTAATCGCGAGCAATCAGATGACCTAAGTCGACAACAAAAGCATCTTGCTCAGCAACACATAAACAAGGTCCATAAGCAGTTAACTGAATATTTTGCCGGTAAGCGTAAGGTGTTTGAGTTATCTCTCGCGCCCAAAGGTACTGTGTTTCAGCATCAAGTTTGGCAAGCGTTATCAGCCATGCAATTTGGCGAGATATGCAGTTACAGCGACATTGCTAACGGTATCAATCGTCCTAAAGCGGTAAGGGCCGTTGGGGCTGCAAATGGGGCCAACCCGATTGCGATAATAGTGCCATGCCACAGAGTAATTGGTAAAAGTGGTAAGTTAACCGGTTATGCCTATGGCTTAGAGATGAAGCAATTCTTGTTAGGGTTAGAGGCTAAATATTAAAATGCCAAGTACGATGTTGCTCGGATTGAATAAATAGAAAAGCCAGATCCCGGCCCAGAAGCATCGCCGGGATGACAATCTAGTGTGCTTATTCCCTGGATGACTTTACCTTCGTCATCTTTGAGACTATTTTGACTCGTCATCCCCGAGATCTGTTATCGGGGATCTCGCTTATTATTTTCAATTTAAAGCATTTTCGATAATGTCGAGGCTGGTTCAGAGTGTAGAATTGGATTGTTAGCTCACAGAACGGCACTCTGCTGATTGAATTATTTCAGACTTCACCCATAAACTAATGTAAAATTGTGGTTTATCCAAATTAATTGAATTGATACATGACCCAAACTGTTACTTTTACTGATTTTGGCTTGTCGGCGCCTTTGCTAGCTCGACTTGCTGAGCTAAATTATACCTCCCCAACTCCTGTGCAAGCGGCGACAATTCCGGCGTTATTGCAAGGTCAGGATATTCTTGCGGGAGCCAATACCGGTTCAGGTAAAACAGCTGCGTTTGCATTACCTATCATTCAACATTTAAGCCTTAGCACCAAGAAAAATACCTCAAAAAATAATAATGTCAGTTGCTTAGTATTGGTGCCAACGCGTGAGCTCGCTAAACAGGTGGCCGATAGCTTTCAGTCTTATGCGAGTCATTTAAATGGCTTGATTAAAACCGTTGCCATTTATGGTGGTGTGTCAGTCAATACCCAAATGTTAGCTCTACGTGGCGGCGCCGATGTAGTGGTTGCTACGCCGGGGCGATTATTAGATTTACTCTCTTCAAATGCACTTAAGTTAAATACCGTTTCTCATTTAGTGCTTGATGAAGCTGATCGCATGTTAAGTCTTGGTTTTACCGAAGAGTTAACTCAAGTACTTGAGTTAATGCCAAAGAAAAAGCAAACCTTGCTGTTTTCTGCGACTTTTCCTGAAGAGGTCCAAGCCCTAGCTTCATCATTATTAACTAAGCCACTTGAGATACATTTACAAAGTGCTGAAGCAAGTACTTTGGTGCAACGGGTTTTTACTGTTAATCGTGAATCTAAAACGGCATTATTAGCGCATTTGATTAATGAAAATCAATGGCGTCAGGCACTTATATTTGTTAATGCAAAAAACACCTGTAATCATTTAGCCCAAAAACTGGCTAAAAGAGGCATTAATGCAGAAGTGTTTCACGGCGATAAAGCACAAGGTGCAAGAAATCGTGTATTAGAAGCTTTCAAATTGTCTGAAATTGATGTATTAATTGCCACCGACATTGCTGCTCGCGGTATTGATATTGAAAAACTACCCGTGGTAATTAATTTTGACTTACCCCGAAGTCCTGCTGATTATATGCACCGTATTGGTCGAAGCGGCCGAGCTGGTGAAGTGGGTTTAGCCATAAGTTTGCTTTGTCATGATGATTATCATCATTTCTCAGTAATAGAGAAAAAGAATCAAATTCGCCTTGAACGTGAGCAAATAGTAGGCTTTGAGGCAGATGAAGAAATGCCATTAAGCGCGCAAATCGTTAAACCAATGGCTAAGCCTGCAGGAACGGGAAAAAAGAAGCGTAAAAAACTTCCTCCTGAAAATGTAAATGTTTGGTCTAAAAACGAAATTAAGTAGTAGGTATATGAAACAAGTTTTTTGGTTAATAGATGGGCAACTTGCAGGACGCAGTGGTCCCAATAAAGATGCATGGGATTTAGCAGAACTTAAAGCCGCCGGATTCGGTGCGATAGCGTCACTCAATGATGGTGCTATGTGTGACACACAAGCTATGGCCGATTTAGGGATAGCGCATCAGGTATTTAGCTTACCTGATAACATCCCGCCTATTGAAGGTGATGTTGAGATTTGTGCAGAAATTATGCCTAAGGTGTTAGCTTTTATTCGTCAGGCTGAGTCGGAAAATAAAGCCGTATTACTGCATTGTCGCTCAGGTATTAACCGTACCGAACTTATGATGGCGTATTATTTAATGGAAAATGGCGCAGCCCCTGTGCATGCTGTTAGCCAGGTGCGTAACGCCAGTGGTTTAGCGTTTGACGCTGAAGGCTGGGATCAGTTCGTTTACGATGTGCTGTACAAATTACAAGAGTCATCTAACTAATTATTGGTATTTGTTAGAATAAGGGAATACTTAGCAGTGCAATACTGAATCGATTTATTAATGATTCAGTGATTATCTGACGGGTATTCCTTTTTTATTGGATGTTAGGTTCTTAGCCATTACTGATCAAATTTAACAATTATATCCAAATGGTATTGAAATAATCTGCCATTCACTTTATCTATATTACTTTAAATAGAAAATTGAATTGATAGCACAATAATGACAGCCATTTACTGCTATATTATCAAAGTAGTCATTTTATATTTTTAGTGAGGACACTCAATGGCATCAAAGGTTAGCAAAGCCAGTCAATCCCAAGGGTTGCTCCTGTTTCATTTAAATCAGAGTCAACTGTTTGCATTGGGTACATTAAAAGTTCGTGAACTGGTGCCTTTTACTGCCTTGACAAAGATCCCTAATTCTCATCCTAGTATCATGGGGGCCGCAGCTGTGCGTGGTGGCACCATTCCGATTATTGATATGGCAGCAGGTATTGGATTTAGACCGATAGATGAAAGTGAATTAAAAAATTGTTTTATCATTATTACTGATTGTCAGCGGATGGTGATTGGTTTTGTGGTACGCGCAATAGACAAAATTATTGAATGTAATTGGCGTGATATTGAGTCACCGGCGACTAACTTAGGCAAGAATGCCTTTTTAACCGGTGTGACACGTTTTGAAGGCCAGTTAGTGCAATTGCTAGATGTTGAGCTATTGCTATCAAAAATATTCCCGCACGATCCCTCTGTTAATCGTGCCATTTTAACCGATGTGCAGCGAGAAAAACTTAAACCATTACGTATTTTGATTGTTGATGACTCAAAAGTAGCCCGTAAGCAACTATCTGATGCGTTAGATTCGATTAACATTGGCTACCAGGTTACATCTAATGGCCAAGAAGCATTGACTATGATGGTTGAGGCGGCAAAAGAGCGCAATCCAGTACAGCTGTTGGTGAGCGATATCGAAATGCCTGGTCTTGATGGATATGAATTATCGTTCGAGGTCAAAAACAACCCCGACATTGCCAAAGCTTATATTATTTTACATACCTCACTTTCAAGCGAAATTAGTTTAAGTCAAGCGAAGCAAGTTGGTGCCAATGAAGCGTTAACTAAGTTTGATGCCAAAGAATTGATCGAAGCCATGCTGCGCGGTGCAAAACACATTAGCGACGCAGCCAACTTGGTTAAATCTCCCAGTTAACATGTTTAATTAATGTGGCTAACATAGAAGTTTAGGGTAATTTCCGCATCAATTTAACGTCTTTGCTAGACTTTGCCCGCCTCATCCTGATATACAGACCTTAGTAAGTAAATCAATAATAATAAATAATGTTAAGGTAAAGTAATGAATCAAAACACATCACTGTTTGCACGTATCGCTAATGGTAGCTTAGTACTACAAATTATTGGCGGGATTATTTGTGGGGTTATCATCGCCTCTGTGTCAAGCGAAGCCGCTGGTCAGGTTGCTTTTTTAGGCGATCTATTTGTCGGAGCATTAAAGGCCATTGCGCCTATTTTAGTGTTTGTTTTAGTGGCGTCATCTATCGCTAATCAAAAGAAAGATAGCCACACTAATATGCGTCCTATTATTGTGCTGTATTTGATTGGTACTTTAGCCGCAGCGATTACAGCGGTTATGTTCAGTTTTATGTTTCCAACCACACTATTATTAGCCACAGGTATTGAAGGTTCTAATCCACCTCAGGGTATTGGTGAAGTATTAAATACCTTGATGTTTAAAGTGGTTGATAATCCGGTTAATGCATTAATGACGGGTAATTATATTGGCATATTAGCTTGGGGTATCGGCTTAGGTGTCGCAATGCACCATGCAAGTGATTCAAGTAAACGTATGTTAGCTGACTTAAGTGATGGCGTATCGACTATTGTACGTTTTGTTATTCGCCTAGCACCTATTGGTATTTTCGGTTTAGTTGCGGCAACTTTTGCTACGACTGGCTTTGCCGCATTAGCCGGATATGGACAGTTATTGCTAGTATTAGTTGGCGCTATGTTATTTATTGCATTGGTGATAAACCCACTGATTGTATACATTAAAATTAAACGTAACCCGTATCCATTGGTATTAAAGTGCTTACGTTCAAGTGGTGTGACTGCATTTTTTACCCGTTCAAGTGCCGCTAATATTCCGGTTAACATGGCGTTGTGTGAAGAGTTAAAACTGCATAAAGATACTTACTCTGTTTCTATTCCGCTAGGCGCGACAGTTAACATGGGCGGGGCTGCGATTACCATTACAGTGCTAACTTTAGCGGCAGTGAATACGTTAGGTATTCAAATTGATATTACGACGGCGATTTTATTAAGCGTTGTTGCTGCAGTGTCTGCTTGTGGTGCATCAGGTGTTGCTGGTGGCTCGTTATTACTCATACCCTTGGCATGTAGCCTATTTGGTATTTCAAATGATGTGGCAATGCAAGTTGTTGCGGTTGGCTTTATTATTGGCGTTATCCAAGACTCTGCTGAAACGGCATTGAATAGCTCAACTGACGTGGTATTTACCGCTGCGGCTTGTGAAGCGGCAGAGAATGCAGCAAACAAAACTCATTCAATCTAAGGCACAGCTCTTTCAGTATTAAAAACTCATTACGGCATTAGAGCGTAAATGCGATTAAAACAAAAATGCCGAACCCTTTTCAGGTTTCGGCATTTTTTATGACTTGTTTACTGAACGAATCAATCAGTCCCATTTTCAATGGATGCTAAAAATGTGCTGAACTAACAAATTCTAATAGGGTTTGCTTGTAAGGATGAGTAATCGTTAGCGACTGTGCATGCAATTTTAATCTTGGGCTAGCATCAATACTCGCTTTATCAGCATAGAATGTGTCGCCAAGAATAGGGTGACCTAATGCCAACATATGCACCCTAAGCTGGTGGGTTCTACCAGTATGCGGACTAAGCTCAACTAAAGTGGAATAGGGACGTAGTTCAATGATTTTATAGTCGGTTATAGCGGCTTTGCCTTGGTCGGTAACGTGTTGAAAAGGCGGGTTATCGATTATTGGGCCCAAGGCTAAATCAATTTGGCCTGTTTGGTTGTCGATATGTCCGCTTACTTCAGCAATATAGACTTTTTTAGCCTGGCGATTTTGAAACTGCGTTTTTAGGTGTGATTCCGCTTTTTTATTACGGGCAAAAATTAAAATGCCTGAAGTGTCACAGTCAAGGCGGTGAACCAAAATGGCATCTGAGTATCGCTCTGTTAGCCGATTAATGGCACAGTCATGGGTTTCAGGCGCTCGTCCCGGATTAGATAATAATCCTGATGGCTTATTGATAACAATAATGTCTTTGTCTACGTATCGAATATCTAGCCAGGGAATACTGGGTGGCTGATAAGTAAAAATGTGCATTGATTTTCTCTTTGATCACTTTTGTACCGCGTGAGTTTTAGGGCTCTACAGCAAGTTCAGGTTTCTATAATAAGTATAGCTAATGATACCAGCTGTTTTGGCTTACAAAAAAGTCGTCAGCCATAAACGTAATTTTAAGCCCCAAGCGGTGGTTACACCAGAGGTAACAAAGCGGATATGCTGATTTTCATCAATAATATAAATAGAAGGAAAAACATTTGCGCCCCATTGTTGCGATAAACTTGGCAGGTTTATCGCCTGTGGTAATTGTGCCTCATTAATAACTTCAAAACTGAGTTGATTAAGTTGCATATATTGGGTGATATCATCATCAGAACCAGAGGCAACGGCAATCGATATGACTTGGTAGTCATTTGAAGAAGCAACAGAGTTTACCATTGGTGAGGTTATTTTACAGGCCGAGCACCAGGTACCCCAAAAGTAAACGAGTGTCGGTTTGGTTGATGTTGATGCTAAGGTCGTTAAGTCAAAAGGCTGTTGACTGACCGTTAGCGCAGATAAGTTGGGTGCTTGGCCATTGATCATGTCGCGCTGTAAATAACTGGTTATAACGAAAAGTATCACTAGGATGAGACTTATATCGCGGAGTTGTTTTACCCAGAATGAGCCGGTGCGAATACGTTGGCGAAGCAAAATTTTATTGTCCATAAGCTATTTCCCAAACTTCAATGACTTCAACTTACAGCATCTTATAAAGCTATTTCGGTCAGCAGCCTCTTATTGTTTGTAGACCCAATAGCTAATATTTAATGATTAAACTAAATATTCTGCAGGTGTTTTACGGCTGTAAATACGGCTGTATGCCATTAGTTGAGGGTAAAAGGTGCGAAATGCAATTTCAATTTCGATATAAAGTTTATCTACATCTTTGATTGCACTATTGAATAGCTCTGGTTTAGACAGACGTTTGCTGACGCCTGTGATGGCCTGATCCAAACCTTGTCTCGATTGATAACTGCTTAACCAGTCTTGTTGAATAATACTTGGAATAATCGTTTGCAGTTTCGGGGGCAATTCTTGAGTTGTCTGCATGCATTGGTAAGCTTTTTGAGTGAAATCTAGTAATGATTGTTGATGGTATTCTTCCCAGTAATAAGCTAGATAATGATCAAAAGCTAAATCGATTAAAATGGGCGCAACTCTGCGAGAGCTACTAGGAAATTGACTGAGTAAGTCCTTAATAATTTCATGACTATCGGTCACAATATCAATTTGTCTGTGCAACCAGATCCCTTGCTGCAAGTGTTTAGGGTGGTCGATTATGCTGCCTTTAGCAAAATCACCCGCAAGATTAGCCGAAAGGTGCGTGTCGCTAATATCTGCGAGATGTAGATGTGCTAAAAAGTTCATAATTTTATACTTCTTTTTTGTAGATTTTACAGTATGATAACGTATGAAAAATAATCAAGCTATTTGTTAGTTATGCTATTTCTGCATTAATAATACAGTGAGTTAATGTACCACAGACTCTGTCTCGGCTGAATAAATAATGCTGAAGTAACCATGCTATAAAGATTATTTAGAAATACGATTTATATTATTCGTTTTGTTTGTTTTAGGATCATGGAAGATGAAAAGCTGGCTTAATAAAATATTGGGGCGCGAACCTATGTTGGTACGCCATAAAGTGCAGGTTGATTTGCGCTATCATTCCTATCGTTTCAGCATGGATGATTTTAAACATCCAAATACAGACAGTTCCGACAACACAGATGAATCAGAATTAGCTTCGGCTGAAGATCTGGCCTGTGAAATCGCTTCTTCTACAGAATCTTCAATTAAGTAATTAACCCGGCCTTCAGCTGGCAGATATGCCAGGAGACCCGTTAAGTAATGACATCAGTGAATAACTTATAATAGTCACCGTTAATACTAAGGTTACAATAATAATATTGTCATAAATTGATCGTCTTAACTTGATCTTTATCTATGGTCGCCATAGACTGGCGGCCGATTTTTGACTAGTTGAGATCCAATTATGCGCGTCACTGACTTTTCGTTTGAGCTGCCTGATGAATTGATTGCCCGTTATCCAACGGCGCAGCGCAATGCATCGCGATTACTGACGCTTGATGGCCATAATGGCGCCTTAGCGGATAAAAAATTCACCGATTTACTGCAAATGATAAATCCTGGTGATTTGATGGTATTTAACAATACCCGTGTAATACCCGCACGTTTATTCGGTCAAAAAACAACTGGCGGAAAGCTAGAAATCCTTGTTGAGCGTATGCTAGATGATAAACGTATTCTTGCGCATGTTCGTAGTTCAAAATCACCTAAAGTTGACAGCTTAATTGACTTAGATGCTGGCTATCAAATGAAAATGATTGCTCGTCATGATGCTCTATTCGAACTTGAGCTGCTATCTGACAAGACTGTTTTAGACGTCCTTGAGCAAATCGGCCATATGCCGCTGCCTCCTTATATCGACCGTCCCGACGAAGATGCTGATAAAGAGCGCTATCAAACAGTGTATAACCAAAAGCCTGGTGCGGTTGCTGCACCAACGGCGGGGTTACACTTTGATGATGCAATGCTTGCAGCATTAAAAGACAAGGGCGTTAATATTGCCTTTGTTACCCTTCATGTGGGTGCTGGTACTTTTCAGCCAGTGAGAGTGGATAACGTGCTTGAGCACAAAATGCATTCTGAGTGGGCTGATGTACCACAAGAGGTTATCGAGTTAATTGCGCAAACTAAAGCGGCAGGAAAACGTGTTGTCGCAGTCGGTACAACTTCTGTACGTTCATTAGAAAGCGCAGCAAAAGCCTGTGGTGATGATCCATTAACGGCGTTTTGCGGTTATACGGATATTTTTATCTATCCTGGTTTTCAATTCAAAGTAGTTGATGCCATGGTGACTAACTTTCACCTGCCTGAGTCGACATTAATCATGTTGATGAGTGCTTTTGCCGGTTATGAAGAGGTAATGAAGGCCTATCATCATGCGATTGAGCAGAAATATCGCTTTTTTAGCTATGGCGATGCGATGTTTGTGACGAAAAAAGCCCCGTAAGCGGCAAAATTGATTTAAAATAAGCGCCCACTCATATGTGGGCTTTTTTATTGAATTTTTACTGGTTTGACTGTTCATTACTTGAAGTATGAACATTTGCCCTCATTACTATTGAAACAACAACAAGTCAGACTGTTTATCTGACAAGGTGATTTATGAAATTTGAGTTAGATACCACTGATGGACGTGCGCGTCGTGGCCGCCTAGTTTTTGAACGCGGAACGGTAGAGACGCCAGCATTTATGCCTGTAGGCACATACGGTACTGTAAAAGGTATGACCCCAGAAGAAGTCCGCGAGACGGGTGCAGATATTCTGTTAGGAAATACCTTCCACTTATGGTTACGTCCTGGTGAAGAAATCATGCGTAAGCACGGTGACTTACATGACTTTATGAATTGGCAGCGCCCAATTTTAACCGATTCGGGTGGGTTTCAAGTATTTAGCTTAGGTGATATACGTAAGATCACTGAAGAAGGCGTACATTTCCGTTCACCTATTAATGGTGAAAAGATTTTCTTAGACCCTGAAAAGTCGATGCAAATTCAAGATTCGTTAGGCAGTGATGTGGTAATGATTTTTGATGAATGTACACCTTATCCAGCAACACATGATGAGGCACGTAAATCGATGCAAATGTCATTACGTTGGGCAAAGCGCTCACGCGATGAGTTTGACCGCTTAGAAAATCCAAATTCATTATTTGGCATTATCCAAGGTGGTGTATTTGAGGATTTACGTGATGAATCGATTGAAGGTTTAACGAATATCGGTTTTGACGGTTATGCGGTTGGTGGATTAGCGGTAGGTGAACCTAAAGCTGACATGCATCGGATTCTTGAACATGTTTGCCCACAGTTACCCGCTGACAAGCCTCGCTATTTAATGGGCGTAGGTAAGCCAGAAGATTTAGTTGAAGGTGTGCGTCGCGGTGTTGACATGTTTGACTGTGTTATGCCAACGCGAAATGCCCGCAACGGTCACTTATTTACCAGCGAAGGTGTGATTAAAATTCGTAATGCACGTCATCGCGATGACACGTCAACACTTGATGCTAAGTGTGATTGTTATACCTGTAAAAACTATTCACGCGCCTATTTATATCACCTAGATCGTTGTAATGAGATCCTAGGTGCGCGTTTAAACACTATTCATAATCTACGTTATTATCAAATTTTAATGGAAGGTTTGCGCGGCGCGATTCAGACAGGTACATTAGACGCCTTTGTAAAAGACTTCTATACCGGTTTGGGGCGTGAAGTGCCTGAGTTTAAAGGCTAATTTACTGTTTATTTAGACTTTTTTGTTCATTTAATTGTTTATTTATAAGAAGAGAGAGAACTATGTTTATTTCAAATGCATATGCAAGCGCAGCAGGCGGACCTCAAAGTGGCGGCACCATGGAATTAGTGTTCATGCTAGTCATGTTCGGCTTAATCTTTTACTTCATGATTTTCCGTCCACAGTCAAAGCGTGTTAAAGAGCATAAAAACCTAATGTCATCGATTTCAAAAGGTGATGAAGTCCTCACTAGCGGCGGTATTTTAGGCAAAGTGACTAAAATCAGTGATGAAAACGATTATGTGTTATTAGCGATTAATGATAACAATCAAATCACTATTAAAAAGGACTATATTGCAGCAGTATTACCTAAAGGTTCTATTGCCTCGCTATAAGCCAAGAGGGCGTCAGAGTGTTAAATAAATACCCTATGTGGAAAAACTTGATGGTGATGATTGTTATCGCCGTCGGGTGTTTTTATGCAATGCCGAACCTTTTTGGTGAAGACCATGCTGTTCAAGTTGTCGCGACTCGTAGTGCTGAAGTCACTGTCACCACGCAATCAAACATCACAGCCGTACTTGAGAGTAAAGGCATAGCGATTAAACGCTCTGAGCTCGAAAATGGCCAATTGTTAGTGCGTGTTAGTGATCCTGAGCAGCAATTACTTGCTAAAGAAGCGATAGCAGAGGCATTAGGCAATAATTATACCGTGGCATTAAATCTAGCGCCGGCAACACCAGAATGGCTTGAAGCCCTTGGTGGTTCGCCAATGAAGTTAGGTCTTGACCTTCGTGGTGGTGTTCACTTCTTAATGGAAGTGGATATGGGCGAGGCGCTACGCAAAATGGAAGAAGCTAAAATAGCTGATTTCCGTAGCCAACTGCGCGAAGAGAAAATTCGTTACGCGGGGATCCGTAAAACCCCTAAAGGCATCGAAATTAAATTTCGTGATGCAGAAACTGTGGGTGTTGCCGAACGTTTTCTGAAAACCAAAAGTAACGACATGGTTTATTCTGATGGCAGTCGTGATGGTAATTTCTTTTTAGTTGCCGATATGAGCGATGCTTATATCAAGCAAGTTAAAGAAGAAGCGTTACAACAGAACATTACCACTATTCGTAACCGTGTTAACGAGTTAGGGGTAGCTGAGCCAGTCGTTCAACGTCAAGGTGCTGAGCGCATTATTGTTGAATTACCAGGTGTTCAAGATACAGCTCGTGCTAAAGAAATTTTAGGCGCAACCGCTTCAATTGAATTCCGTATGGTTGATGACAAAGCCGATGCTGCAGCTGCTGCAAGTGGTCGAGTGTCTGCTGCTTCAGAGGTTTATCCTCGTCGTGACGGTGGTATTGCTGTATTGCGTAAAGAAGTCATGTTAACCGGTGATCATATCACGGGTGCACAACCTACTTTTGATGAATATAGCCGTCCTCAAGTAGCAATTAACTTAGACGCTAAAGGTGGCAATATTTTCTCAAACGTGACCAAGGACAACATTGGCAAACCAATGGCAACCTTGTTTATTGAATATAAGGATAGCGGTTTACGTAATCCTGATGGCACAGTGAAAATGACTAAGATTGAAGAAGTCATTTCTGTCGCCACTATTCAAGCACGTTTAGGACGTAATTTTGTCATTACTGGCCTTGAGCATAAAGAAGCACAAAGCCTGGCATTACTGTTACGTGCGGGTGCATTGATTGCACCAGTGACAATTGTTGAAGAACGTACTATTGGTCCTAGCTTAGGTGCTGAAAATATTCAAAATGGTATGCAAGCTATGATTTTTGGTTTGGCCATCGTATTGGTATTTATGCTGGTTTATTACCGCGCATTTGGCTTTATTGCTAACTTAGCATTGCTTGCTAACCTAGTGATGGTTGTAGGCGTGATGTCGATGATACCTGGTGCGGTGTTAACACTTCCTGGTATTGCCGGTATGGTATTGACGGTTGGTATGGCCGTTGATGGTAACGTACTTATTTATGAGCGTATTCGTGAAGAGTTACTGGCTGGACGCAGTGTTCAACAGGCGATTCATGAAGGTTATGCCAATGCATTTTCAACCATTGCTGATGCCAACATTACTACCTTTATGACAGCGTTAATTTTGTTTGCTGTAGGTACTGGTGCAGTAAAAGGCTTTGCGGTGACCTTAATGATAGGTATTGCGACTTCAATGTTTACCGCAATTGTCGGTACGCGTTCAATCGTTAATGCGCTTTGGGGCGGTAAACGTCTTAAAACGCTGTCAATTTAAGGAAGGAGTTGAACATGTTTCAGTTATTTTCAGTGAATAATACCGTCAACTTTCTTCGCCATGCGGCGCCGATAAGTGTTATGTCGATGCTTCTAGTGATTGCCTCATTTGTGTCTTTAGGAACAAAAGGCATTAACTGGGGCCTAGATTTTACCGGTGGTACGGTTGTTGAAGTTGAGTTTTCTAGCCCAGTTGATTTAAATGTATTACGTAGCAAGCTAACGTCTGTTGAAACAGAAGGTGCATTAGTACAGAACTTTGGTTCAAGTACTGATGTGTTGTTCCGTTTGCCTGTGCGTGAAAACATTAAAAGCGACGTTCAAGCCACTGGCATTATGAAAGTGGTTAACTCAATGGATGATAACGCAATTCAAAAGCGCGTTGAATTTGTTGGACCTCAAGTAGGTAAACAGTTAGCCGAGCAAGGTGGTTTAGCGGTTATTGTCGCATTAATCTGTATTTTGATTTATGTGTCGTTCCGTTTTGAATGGCGTTTGGCTGCCGGCTCTGTAGCCGCGCTTGCCCATGACGTTATTGTTACCCTAGGTGTATTTTCTATATTACAGCTTGAGTTTGACTTAACTGTTTTGGCGGGGCTATTAACCGTTGTCGGTTACTCGCTTAACGATACGATTGTTGTATATGACCGTATTCGCGAGAACTTCCTCAAAATGCGTAAAGGCACGCCTGAAGAGATCGTTAACCAATCAATTACGCAAACAATGAGCCGTACCGTGATTACAACAGGTACGACATTAATTGTGGTTATCGCACTATTCTTAAAAGGTGGCACTATGATCCACGGATTCGCCACAGCGTTATTGTGTGGTATTTTTGTGGGTACATACTCATCGATTTATGTTGCAAGTTATTTAGCCATTAAATTGGGTATTAACCGTGAGCATATGATGCCAGTTGAAATCGAAAAAGAAGGTGCTGATCAGCCTCCAATGATGCCTTAATCAGCCAACTTTTGAATAAAAAGCCACTTTAGTCTGCTAAAGTGGCTTTTTTTATAAAGCTAATAATGTCACTTAACATTAGCTGAGTTACTCAAACCAATCTTTTACTTGATCCCATATCCCAAGTGAAAGGTCAGGGAATAGGTCGATACCTAATGCTGACTTTAAGATATACAGTGACAATACCCCCAACAAAATACCCGCCAATATTACCGCTATGATACTTAACATCAGCATGGCCACTGACATTTTCTTTTCTGTGCGAGTATAAGCACGTTTGTTTTTACCTAACAGAAACACATAATAAAATCGCCATTTTATAAACGGGAACTTAAATGTGCCTCTGTTATCAATAAAGTGGCCGCCCCATGTATTGGGGCCGAGTGCACTTTTAATGCCCTGTAGTTGCTCATCAGTGTAAGTTTGGGCTAATGACGACGGGAGGCGCCCAAGTAACTTTACAATGAGTTCATCTTGACGAATATCGAGCGCAACAGGTGATGATGCTATGTTTTTGTTTTCATCAGTTGGCAAGTTCGACATTCAATAACCTCAATGTGTGGCGTGATAGGGGGACTGATTAACAATAGCTAATTAAAACCTATTTGGGCGAGACTTTATGTGCAAATGCTGTTTGCTAGCTTTTGCATTCAATGACGAAATTTACTCAGCTGTATTAGACATTATCTTCAGTATGTTAGCTTCAGTTTGTTAACTGCTATTTCGCAGGTATTGATAATGATAACTCATAATTTGCTTGACCATTGTCTGTCGTTTTAAAAAAACCTTGACCCGTCACGTTTTTAAAATCACCCGTTCCAGCATCAACCACAATGGTAAAGTTACTTGAGGCAATATGATTTTGATATTCGCCTATGTGTTGTAACGTAATGGTACCTTTTAATTGGCTAATAAAAATATTAATCACCTCATAGCCAACAAAAAAGGCATGATCATCGTTCAGATATGTCATTAGGTAATTTACGTTAGCATCGCCTGTTATCTCGCCATCATATTGCTGGGTTATCTTTGCATGGGTTTGCTTACCACCTTCAGCAAAGGTGATGTAGGTGCTTTCATCCCAAGCGGTGATCTGAAAGTGGCCCCTGTAAATGTCATTTTTACTCATTGTTCACCCTGGTAGCTTTGAGAAGACTTAACTGTGATAAAGATAATTTATAACGGTAATAGCTGCTTTTGTCTAATTTTCAACCATGGCACGGTTCTCAACTCGACAGTAAATAAGTTTAGCAGTAGGATGAATAAAAATTTTGCTAAAGTGATAGAGGCTTAAGCTGTATTTCACTTAAAATAATACCCTAGGATAATAATAATGGAACAACGCAAAGTCTTGTTAACAGGGGGTAATTTACTTCAAGCCCACACTTGGAAAGGTTTGTTGGAAACCAGTGGGATTGAAGTTGATTTACGTGGTGAGGCGTTAATGGGAGGGGTTGGGGAGCTACCTGTTGATCTTCAGAGTGTTGAATTATGGATAGATACAGATCATTTAAGCGAAGCGCAAAGCATTTTGGCTAACTTAGATGTTGAGCAGCCGCAATGGCTATGTGTACAATGCCATGAAACCAATGAAGGTAGTTTTGAGCTTTGCTGGCAATGTAGTTCTCCCAAAAGTGAGACACATAACTAAGTTTATCGATAATTTTAGTAAACAATTATTCAGATAAATTCTTTTTACTCAGGATTTAATACAGGGAGAATTATGCAACCCACTTCTGCATTTGCACAGCTAGTCGATTCAATTAAAGACAAAGTGACTCATATTAGTATTGAACAATTTCAAGCTGATGATAAATGGGTATTAATCGATGTTAGGGAAGATCATGAATGGCTACAAGGTCACTTACCTAACGCGAAACACTTAGGTAAGGGGATAATTGAGCGTGACATTGAAACGCGTTTTCCTGATAAATCAACTCCGTTATTGCTTTATTGCGGTGGTGGGCATCGCTCGTCATTAGCTGCTTATAATATTCAGCAAATGGGGTATACCCAGATAGGATCATTAGTCGGTGGCTTTAAAACCTGGGTTCAACATCAATTTCCAGTGGTGCAAGATTAAGTGCAATATTTCCCGTTATTTGTAGATACAAAAGAACTCTTTGTGTTAATCGTTGGTGCCGGTGAGGTAGCGAGTCGAAAACTTGATTTGCTCGCCCGTACTGATGCCACTATTCATGTTGTAGCACCTCAAGTGGCTGCTGATGTTGAAGCTTATGCTAACAAAGGTAGGATAAAACTATCACGCCGAGAGGTTTCGATTGAGGACATGTCCTGTTATGACCTCATTTATTTTGCAACAGCAAATGAAAAACTCAATACTGAATTAGCGGTTATTGCGAGTGAAAAAGGTATTTGGGTTAATGTGGTTGATAATCCTAAATTCTGCCGCTTCATCACGCCTTCAATCGTGGATAGAGGCCGACTTGTTGTAGCGATAAGCACTGCAGGTGCTGCGCCAGTATTTGCCCGTACAATTCGCTCACGTTTAGAAACCTTGTTACCTAACTCATTAGCGCCTTTATTTGATTATGTTGCCAGTAAGCGGGAGGACGTGCAGCAAAAACTTACCAATGGCAAAGATAGACGTTTATTTTGGGAGCGATTTTTTAATCTTAATCAAGATCGTTTTGATACTGCGACCGATACTCACTACCAGCAAGCATTTAGTAGTTATGAAAGCCGTGGTGAAATTTTATTATTGGATGAAACCACTCCAGCATGTTTATTGCCCATCGCTGTGATGCCACTATTGCAAAAACTGGATGTAGTATTTATTGAAAATGATTTAGATGAGCATACAAATGAGCTATTAAGGCGCGATGCATCAAGGGAGTCGCTACCCGCATTAAGTACGATCTCAAAGCAGTTTGAACTTGGTGATAGAATGTTGCTTGTGGCTTCAGCTGAAAAAGTTAATCAACTTAAAGCACACTTTCCTATGGCAAAACATTTAAGACCAGGGGCTATTTAAGCGCATTTCATTTATGATTGCGTTCATCTTTTATAACCGAGTAAATTAGCTCGGTTTTTTATTTTTGAGGTCAACATGGCACCTAAATCTACCGTCTACAAAGTCAACTTACAAATAGCTGATATGGATAGGCATTACTATGGTGAGCATCCATTAACGATTGCACAGCATCCGTCAGAAACCGATACCCGTATGATGGTGCGTTTATTAGCTTTTGCTCTCAATGCCAGTGAATCTTTACAATTTAGTAAAGGACTTTGTGTTGATGATGAGGCTGAATTATGGGATGTCGATTTATCAGGTGTGGTTGATTTATGGGTTGAGTTTGGTCAGGCCGATGAAAAGTGGTTACGCAAAGCATGCGGGCGAGCAAAAAATGTCATTTTGTATACTTATGGTGGTCGTAGTGTACCGATTTGGTGGCAACAAAATCAAAGTACTTTAAGCCGTTATAAAAACCTAAAAATAGTTAATTTTCCAGAAGTAGCGGTAGAGCAATTAGCTGCATTTGTGGGTCGTAATATGGCGGTTCAAGTGAATATTAATGAAAGCCAAGTATGGTTATCTAATGCCGACATAAGCGTACTTGTTGAGCCTGAAATACTTCAATAATATTAATTATCACTGGCTTATCTATGGTCAGTGATCTTTCTTCTCATCATCACAAAGCTTACCCACCTAGCACAATCCATACGCAATAAAACTGAACTGAACCTTAATTATCGTAATATGAACTAAATTTAATCCTTTGGTATATTGTGAAATGTTTATCTTGGGCAGATAATAAAATTCAGTTAATAACAGTTGTAACTCTTTATAGTGCATTTAAATCAATGGTTTAGATTTATATTGCTAAGGATGTCGTTGTGAAAAAATTAACCCTACATGAAGTCGAAGCAGTCGATGAACTTGCTTGGCCTGCAAACCATCAAGAATATAGTCTTCATTCACCCGCTTTAGATGTCTTTACCGATTTTAAAAACGTAAAACCTTTGGTTATCGATGCACACGCTTCTGCTGTAGAAGTTGAAAGCTTGATGAAAAAAGCACATGTTAGATTAAAATTAGTTATTGATAAAAAAGAACATTTTATTGGTTTAGTGAGTTATGACTCATTGAATAGCCAAGAAATCGTTAAAAAGCTGGTCAAAGGAGATTTACGCGAAAATTTACTCATTACTGACTTTATGATCCCTAAATCGAAGTTAAAAGCGATTGCGTATGCTGATATAGCTAACGCTAAAATTGGCGATGTCATTGAAACCCTAAAAGTTGCTGGTCAACAACATTGTTTAGTCATAGACCGCAAAGATCATACTATCCGCGGTGTTTTATCGGCAAATGATATTGCTAAAAAATTACACTTGGCGATAGATGTGAGTACAGCAACAAGTTTTGCGAGCATTTTTGAGGCTATTTCACCTATTCCTCAACCGCTTGTAGTGTAAATTTGAAGCATAAAAAAGCCCCGTTAAGCTAATTATCAAATCGCTAAACGGGGCTTTATTGTGTAAATCATTTCGATAAAATGATTGTTTTATCTCTAACTGATTACTTAAAAGTCAGTGTCCATGTATCGATATAGCCAGTATCACGACTTGCGTTATCTACAGCCTTGAGCTTCCAAGTTCCGCTTGACTCAACAC
This sequence comes from Shewanella sp. HL-SH2, assembly GCF_051164935.1. Taxonomy (NCBI): domain Bacteria; kingdom Pseudomonadati; phylum Pseudomonadota; class Gammaproteobacteria; order Alteromonadales; family Shewanellaceae; genus Shewanella; species Shewanella sp. HL-SH2. The sequence goes on along the minus strand of NZ_CP195035.1, from coordinate 3,578,910 downwards.
CGGTAAAGTTTGCACTGTAGGTTGTGTTGATGTTGTCGGTTCCACCACCGCTGTTGCTATGTAAAGCAACTTTTTGGCCTGTAGGGCTAATCAGTTCAACTTTCAAATCACCAATATATGTGTGGATGATCCCCACGCTAACAGAAACTGTCCCAGAATCACCAGTTCGTGTCACATTAATTGAGCTTGTAATACCGGTAGTATTGTTATCAGGAATGTTAGCGTTAGTGGTATTGGTATAACTTGCTGGACCACCTGTCGTTCCGCCACCTGTAGTGCCTGCAGTATAATTAGCGACTAGGTTTACGCCACTAAATGCGCTGTAGCCTTTAACCATCACATAATAGGTACCCGATTGAACTGTGGTTATTGGGCAAGACTCGCTATTACCACCTTTCCAAGGACGACAGTCATAGCTAGTGGTAGATGGAGAAGCACCGTATTGGACATATAAATCTGCATCACCTGTACCACCGCTCATGGTGAAGCTGAGGTTTTTAGCTCCTGCAGGGACATCTAGCGAGAAATAAAGCTCATCATCTTTTGCACCGGTGAGGTTTGATTTTGTCACGCCATTAACAAGCACTAAATCTCCACCACCTGTGCCTGGATCAGTTGGGCCATCACATGATGCATCTAAATAGGCTTTAGCCGCTGTAGCGTTAATCATGCCGTAACCAGTTTGATTATCACGGCCGGCAACACTTAAATCATCAGCAGTTGCATTTAATGCTGCACGAACTTGTGTTGCTGTACATTGTGGATGATAGCTCCACACTAATGTTGCTACACCCGAAACATGCGGTGTTGCCATAGATGTACCATTGTAAAACGCGTAGTCCTTGTTGCCCTGGTTGGCAACAGTTGTGCTGGCGCCAAGCTTAGCGCGAAGTGCTAAACCAGTTGCTCTGTCTACTGATACCGTAGGAATTGTGATGTCGCTATTAGCGTCAACTAGGAATGGGTTTTGTAAGCCGGGCAATGCACTATTACTGTAAACAATGGCGCCAACTGCACCGGCCGTTTTACAGGCTTTGGCTGCATTTATTTCAGGATAGCTTGTACCTTGATTGCCAACACGCTCAACTAAACAAATTTTGTTGCTCATATTGCCACAGTTAAAGCTAGTTCCACTTACGGTACATTCAGCTAAGGTGGCGGTTACTTGGCCATTAACAGGGCTAGGGGCATAGCTAGTGCCTGAAGGTGTTAAACGATTGTGTGGAACGACGCCATTATTGAAGTATGATTGTCCGCCGATAGTAATGTCAGCCAAACGCCCTTCACCTACGGTTACAGTAGATAAAATTGCTTCACCAGGACCAGATATTTCTACTTGGTTAGTATATTGAGAGAAAGCAGCGCGATCTCGATTGCTATCAACAGCAGCAACAGACATAACACCGTCATATGAAGCTGGGTAGCTGTATGTGCTGTCGCCAGCGTTACCCGCAGCTGCAATCAGTAATACGCCATTGTTGTAATGTGCATTTAATGCATTACGCTCAGTAGTGGTTGAGCCGCTTCCACCCAAGCTCATAGTCACCACATTGGCACCATTGCTAACACAGGTATCTACTGCCGCCACAAGTGATGAAGAATAACCCCAGCCAGCCTCATTAAAGACTTTAATGACATGAATATTAGCATTTTGGTTAGGCATAACCCCAACAACACCTTCATTGTTGGCTATAGCCGCAATGGTACCAGCGACATGCGTACCATGGGCGTTGTTATTACCCGGTTGATACCAGTTACCTGTGCCTGAATTGTTTGTACCTGTAACATTGTTGCCACTTAAATCATTGTGGCTACGGTCATACCCTGAATCGATAATACAGATGGTACGGTTACCCGTTTGGCTATCGCTAAGTGCAGTAGCACCTACAAAGGTTTGCCCCCAAGGAGTGGTTTCAGCAAGCAAACGGCGTGGCATATCTTCTTCGACATATTCAACATCAGCGCGAAGGCGAAGAGATTGTACTGACTTTGGATCTAATTTAACGGTATAGCTATTACCACGGGATATGCGCTTCATCTCTTTGGCTTGAACACCGTTTAGTGCTCTAAAATGAGAGAATATTTCGTGTGAACGTGGCTGATAGCTAGCAGCATCATCCGATTGGTTTGTTGATTGAGCATTAAATTGTTGTAGATTTGATTGTATGTCACTGCCATTTCTAAACTTAACAATATAACGTTTAGGTAATGGTGAGGTATTATCTAAGCTAGTTGCTGAAATCCCATTTTGTGATGTTAAGTTTAGGGATTGAGGTGCGGCATATAAGCTAGTAGATACAGCAAGCGCTATACCTGAGAGGCTTAATAAAACTAAAGGTCGTTTCTTTTGCATTTTTTATCTTCCGTGTGATGTTTTTATTATTTATATTATTTTTATAGTTGAACTTTCGGCTTATTACTTAAGGGTAAACTTCGTTCAACAACTGAAATGTAACAGGATGAGTACATATGTAAACAAAATGTTACCGTGCGCTGTTTTGTATAATCATTAAGTAGCTTATGTTTGTGAATATTTACCCGCTAAAGTTGACTTTTTATTCTTGTTTTGAATGTGACTATACAAGGTTAATATTCCTGTTACACAAGCAATTACTAATAACCGAAACATAAAGTTAGCGGCGGTATGGTGTTCAATTATGCTTAATGGAAAGTCGATATGGCGCCTTTAGTTGTATATAAATAAAAGGAATAACTTATATATGAATGGAATATTAAGGCGAGCCCATAAAGCTGATGCATCACAAGCTTTTATAGTCCGAAATCTTGCTATATTATCCCAATGTGTTGATTGTTATGGTATTGATGCAATGACTAAATGGACTGAAGGTCAGATGCCTGAGGCATATGCTGATAAGCTATCATATGATGGTTATGTCTATGTGGTTGACGGGCAGTCAAATCTATCTGAACAACAGTTAATTATTGCCTCTGGGATGCTTGATGTTAGTAGCGGATTTATTGATGCGCTGTTCGTCCATCCTGAATACATGAATTTAGGTATCGGCAAGTTAATGTTGGCTCATCTTGAGCGCATAGCAAAAAAATCAGGATTGACTTTTATTGCATTAGAGTCGACGTTAAATGCTGCTGCATTTTATCGAAAATGTGGTTTTGTAGGTAATGAAATCAGTGTTTATCACTCCCCTAGAGGCTTTGATTTAGACTGTATTGTGATGAAAAAACAACTGGTTTAGTTGACCTGTGGATAGTGTTTTTGAGGTTAAGTAACAGGGGACTATTGAATAAAAAATGCCTTTATTATTCACATAAAGGCATCTTGTAAGATGTGTAACCTGAACTCGGATTCTGTCGCTAACCGTTAATATTACTAACGAAATACCAAATAAATTCAGGGTTTTGACTGTATCAATCCATCAACACCACCCGCGTTAGCAGTATTGCTAAATCCTGCTTGGGTTAATGCATCATCTGCAATGCCACTTCGGCGTCCACTTCGGCAATATAAAACAATGCTGTCATCATTTTTAAGCCCTAGTTTTGCCACGCCTGCAACAATTTGTTCAAAAGGAATATTAACAGCTCCTTCAATATGTCCTTCATTAAATTCTTCAGCAGTGCGAACATCAATCACTAACGCTTGCTGATCAATCATCTGCCACGCTTGTGTTGGTGTGACATCTTTTGCAAACCCCATAGGTACAAATGAAACTAAGCTGGTTGCTAATATCGTCAACAATGCTAATTTGCTGTTTAGCTTTTTAATGGCTCTCATTAAACTTTATATTCCTTATATTTAGTGTAACTGATTGCCAGAAAATAGTATTTTTGGTGGCAATCTCTTATTTTTCGGTGGCAATCATTGCTTCAGTTTTCAAGCCTAGTTTTTTCATTACCATTGCAGCTGGGCAAAAACCGGTAAATGCGCTTTGAAATAGATTAGCACCTACAAATACGGTCAGCCAGATAAAATGATGGCTAACAATAGCGGTCAGCACTAATGACAGCAGTACCATAAAGCCAGCAAAGGCCATGATAGTACGTTCGACAGACATTCTGTTCACTTTGTTAATGGTTTTATTGGTCATGGTATTGCTCCTTTATTTTACGGTTAATCGGTTGCGCATCACTGCAAAGTACAACACAGGGATCACCACCAAGGTTAAAATGGTTGAGATAAAGATGCCAAATATAAGGCTAATAGCAAGACCGTTAAATATTGGGTCATCTAAGATAAATAAGGCGCCAATCATTGCTGCTAAAGCGGTTAACATAATCGGTTTAGCCCGAACTGCCCCCGCGTTAATAACCGCTTTATCGAGTGCAATTCCCTGAGTGAGTTGCTGGTTGATAAAGTCGACCAGTAGTATCGAGTTACGCACAATAATACCCGCTAAGGCGATCATTCCTATCATTGATGTTGCGGTAAACTGTGCTCCTAATAAAGCATGCCCTGGCATAACACCAATAATGGTCAATGGTATAGGTGCCATAATAACCAATGGCACTAAATAAGATTTAAATTGGCCAACCACTAACAAGTAAATAGCTATCATGCCAACCGCATAAGCAATGCCCATATCGCGGAAAGTCTCATAAGTGATCTTCCACTCCCCGTCCCACAATATCGCCACTTGCGATAATCCATCTGGTTGATTAACAAAATGCTGTGCTATGGGGTAGGGCTTATCAATATTGGCATCATCAATTTGAGCTGAAATATCGAACATGCCATAAAGTGGACTATCTGTTGGTCCCGCCATATCCGCCACAACCATGATCATCGGCACCATATTTTTGTGCACTATTGGGGCATTAATACTGCCTTTATGAATGCTGGCGACAGAGGATAAGTTAATTGACTCGCCAGCTGGATTGATTAGTTTTAGATTAAGCACTTGCTGCAAATCCACTTTTTCAGCGTCATCTAATTGTAACCTGATAGGTGTGGGATATTTATTGGTTTGGGAATGTAAATAGCTGACATCTTTGCCGCCAATGCTGGTGGCAATGGTATTAACGATTTGCGCGTACGATAGCCCAAGCAGGCTTGCTTTCGCGCGATCGATGTTAACTTGCCATTGCTGTTGTTGGGCTGGTAAATAAATATCCACATCAACCACATGTTCAGTATTTTTAAAGCGTTGCTCTAAGGCGTTAGCCGTTTGCTCGCGAAGTGCTGTTGTTGGCGCATAAACTTCGGCCAAAATTGGCGACCATACAGGCGGTCCTGGAGGTACTTCGACCACTTTTATGTTGGCGTTATAACGATTGGCAATCTCCTTTAGTGGTTCCCGCACAGCTAACGCGATACTGTGACTGTCGCGGCTACGGTGTGACTTATCAACCAAGTTAACCTGAATGTCGCCTAGCTCCTGGCTGCTGCGTAAAAAGTAGTGACGCACAAGCCCATTAAAGTTCATTGGTGCGTGGGTTCCTGCGTACCACTGCTGGTGGTTAATTTCTTCTACTGTGCTGAGGTATAAGCTCATCTCTTGTAATACGCGCTGGGTTTGTTCCACAGGCGTGCCTTCAGGTAAGTCGACAATGACCTGAAACTCGGATTTATTATCAAATGGCAGCATTTTAAGCACAACAGCCTGCATGACGGGTAATGCAAGTGCGATAGCAATCAGTGCGACAATACCAACGGCTAGGCCTTTTCGAGCTTTGGCGGCATGTTCACCAACTAAAAATGGTGACATTAGACGGCTGAACAATTTAGCCAGTTTGTCATTTGCCTGATCTACTTCCGCCAAACTAGCGTGTTCAGCTTTTGGGTGGTGGGCCAGTAACTTGTAAGCTAACCAAGGCGTTAGAATAAAGGCGATAGCCAGTGATAATAGCATGCCCATACTGGCGTTTATGGGAATTGGGCTCATGTAGGGTCCCATTAGACCAGACACGAATGCCATTGGAAGTAATGCCGCAATAACGGTGAATGTGGCTAATATGGTCGGTCCGCCAACCTCATCGACCGCTTCGGGAATAATTTCAAGTAACGGTTTATTGCTTAACGCCATGTGCCGATGAATATTTTCTACCACTACAATGGCATCATCGACCAGAATTCCGATAGAGAAAATAAGCGCAAACAGTGAGATCCGGTTTAGGGTAAATCCCCATGCCCACGAGGCAAATAAGGTTAGGGCTAAAGTGACAATAATCGCAATGCCAACTACGGCAGATTCACGCGCCCCCATGGCAAAAAGTACCAATAATACTACTGCAGAGGTAGCAAACATTAGCTTAAAAATAAGCGTGTTAGATTTATCTCCAGCGGTTTGGCCATAATCACGTGATATGGCAACCCCAACATTATCGGGGATCAGCAGGTTATCTACTTTTGCAATGCGGCTGAGCACTGCATCAGCAATATCAACCGCATTTTGGCCAGCTTGTTTACCAATGGCGATAGTGACAGCAGGGTAATCACCTGTGCTATCAACGTGACGAACATTGTGTTTTGGCGTATCACTTTTTAAGGTGATCTCAGCAACGTCGGATAGATATACCGCAGAGGAGATACCTTGATTATTGGGAGCGGTATTGACTTTCACAAGTAAGTTTTTGACATCATCAATTGTATTGATAAATTGCCCTGCACGGACTTTAATTTCTTGGTTTTGTTGCACCAAAGACTGCAGCATAGATATCTGATTATTATCTTGTAAACGCTGAGATATTTGGTCAATAGTGACCCCAAAGCTATTCATTTTGGCACTATCAAGACGGACGTTAAGCACCATGTCATGACGGCCCTGGGTATAAATCTCTTTGGTTCCGGGGATACGTTTAAGTTCTGTCTCTAATCCGTTAGCGACTTGTGTGAGTTGCTCTGCGGTCATGTCGGCAGACTTAGCATATAAGGTCAGGCTAACAATAGGGACATCATCAATGCCACGGGGTTTAATCAGTGGCTCGCCTATACCCGCAGCATGATTAAATTTGTCCCGGTTTGAGTATAGCTGGTTGTATATATTGACCACAGCTTCGTCACGGGGAATACCCACTTCAAAAATGGTAATAATTAATGCGCCATCGGGTTGAGAAAAAGAGTAAAGCGTATCAACGCCTTTAATTTCGGAAATAATTTGTTCAGCGGGTAAAGTGACTTGGTGTTCAACTTCACTTGGGCTAGCGCCGGGGTAGGGAATAAAAACGTCTGCAAAGGTAACATCAATTTGCGGGTCTTCTTCCTTCGGGGTCACGATGACAGCAAAAAGTCCTAACAATAAACCTAATATTGCTAATAAAGGCGTTATTGCACTGGCTTGGAAGGTTTTAGCAATGCTACCCGAAAGGCCAAGAGCAGGTGTATTCGATGGTTTCATCTGTTTATTCCTGTTTAGTTGGCTGTAGCTTGACCAAGGTGGAGCACATAATTGGCCGCGTTTAATACTATATTGTCCCCAGGCATAACACCGGCAAGCACCTCTACCATAGCCACACCTTGATCATCTTCATAGGCGTTGCCTAAGCGAATTTGAGTTTGTAAATAGTGCTTTTGTTGCTTGCGGTAAACAGTGGTCATTTCTCCGACTTGGTAAAATGCAGATTGAGGGATACTAATCACATCTTTAGTCGCAACAGGTAAGGCGACCTTTAACCATTGCCCTGCCTGCAAAGTGTTGTCGGGGTTATTGATAATAGCCCTTACCTTAAGGCTGTGGTCTTGTTGAGTACTAAATTGAAATGGATTGAGCTGTTCACTCATATATTGATAATTACCATCTAAAAAACTGAGTTGAGTCAGTAAATTAAGTTGCTGGCGATACTGTTGTGGAACATAAAAAACGGCTCTAAGCTTATCGGTAGCATAGCCAGAAAGTAGCGCTTGGCCATAGCTGATGGTTTCACCTTCTTCTATCATTTTAGCGGTTAACCGCCCGGAGAATGGGGCACTGACAATGGTGTAATTAACGCTTTCTTTGGCGCGAACTAAACGTGCTTGGGTTGCGCTGACAGCCTGTTTAGAGCTTTTAGCATTGGCAGTGGCTTCATCCATTGCACCTTGGGATACCGCTCCTTGAGGGAATAATGTTCTGTAACGTTGAAATTGAGCCTGTGCTTCCACATTCATGGCTTGTGCTTTAGCCAGATCGGCTTCAGCCGCTGCGAGTTCAGCGCCTTGCTCTTTGCTAGTTATTTCCAGTAATGCAGCGCCCTCAGGGACTAAATCATTGACATCATAATGAATCGCTAATACTCGGCCGGACGTTTGTGCCGCCACAGTTGCAGCTTTCACCGGTTCAACTTTAGCGTCAAGTTGTAAGTAACTTGTTTGCTGATTTAATTGGATCTCAATGGTGTCAAAATCAGGACTTTGTGCAACGACTATGCAGGGGGCCATGAGGCCTGCAATGAGCAATATGCTCTGACTGAATGATGTAGATAATCGAAGTATTGATGTATGCATAATAGTAGCCTTATAAAAGTCCATAAGAAAATTCTAATGGACTTTGGTGATGCTTGCAAGGTGTTTATTAGTAAAAGTTAATGCATTAGACTTCACTTAAGTTACACACTCGTTACATCGAAAGCCAGACATAAAAAAACCGCCCTAAAAAGAGCGGTTTAAATATTCAATACCTAGTATTAGAACTTATATGTATTAGAACTTATAGTTGTATTGAGCCGAATAGTAGGTGGCACCTGATTCAGTAAAGGCATTAACAGTCGAGCCCAGCCCGCTTTGTTCAATAACATGGACCTTTTCGCCAACAACCTTAGTGATACCGAAATCGAGTGAAGATTTTGGCGACAGATTATATGTGAAACCTGCTGAATACCACATGCGATCTGAGTCAGGAATAGATAATGAAGAGACTTCACCTACTACGCCATCATCACTGGCAATACCGGTTCTTACTGTCCAGTTGTTATTAATGTCATATGTTGCCCCTAAGCTAAGAAACCAAGAGTCTTTCCAATGGTATTCTTTTAAGCTATGTGACGCTGTACCTTTGTCACCTTCGTTTAGTGAGATCTGGTCAAAGCTGCTCCACTGAGTCCACTGCGCCGTATAGTGCACAGCAAACTTTTCAGTTAACTGATGAAAACCAGCAAATTGGGCTATATCAGCAATAGGGATATTAATTTCATCGAAATTTTCAGCTAGGTAACGTACATCGCCAGTGGCATTCATTTCTGGACTGAAACGATAGCTTAAACCAAATCTGTTATTTGGATTAATTTCATATGCTAGACCAACAATGCCGCCTAAAGCCCAACCATCGGCTTCAACATCAACTAATGAGCCAAGGATATTACTGTTTCTGGTTAACGTACCAGAAGCTTGGATCACGTCTAAACCTAGGCCTAGGCTAAGCGATTCATTAATGCGATATGACGCACTGGCATTTAAGTTTACTGTGGTTACTTCTGTATTACCGAGTAAATCCGCTGGTGCAGGAATGGTATTTGGGCCCAGTGAGCCATGGTTATTAGCTAATGGGGTTAAATCGGTACCCGTGCCATAGTTACTGAATGCAGCAAAACCATAAGCAAAGGTGTCATTAACTGGGTTGATAAAGTAGGCATTAGGGATAACTTTTGCTTCAGCGGCGTTATCAATATGGCCTAATTCAAATGTTCGCCCCATGAAGTCCATTTGTGCATCAGTAACCTCTACGTTGACATCGGCATATGACACACCAAGAGAGAGTGCTTTTTGATCAAACAAAGCCATTGCGGCAGGGTTACGTGCTAAAACCGATGCGTTGTCAGCTATTATGGCATCACCCGCCATCGCACGGCCAATACCTGCAGCAGATTGGCTATTAAGCTGAAAACCAGCAGCAGTTGCCTGAGCGCTTGCAAGTGCTACCGCAGCTGCTAGTAATGTCTTGTTGAATTTAGTCATTGTTTATTACCTATTTTGAGCTGTTATTATGATTGAAATTATGACTGGATAAGCCAATTTCATTGTGCAGCTTTGAATGTGCAGGCATCTTAGGTAACAGGGGAGAGGCTAACAAGTCCGACCACATGTTAGTTGTTGTTAATATTGAGTTAATTCAAAAGGCTGTTTTTTGTGTATTAAGGTTGTGGTTGGTGATTTTTTATTTTAATTTGTTGTTTAACAGTAGGTTGGTTTATATTTTGGCTGGTTATGTTGTTAATGCCATGTTGCTTTCAAACGCGGGTGTTAGATGAAGTTAAAATGTAAGAAAGCGTACACTTGTACGCTTTTTTACACAAAGGTTGTTTATTTGTTCTGTTTGACCTATTTCAGTACCTAAGCTGTTATTTTAATCGATAACTATTTCTGGCTTTGTAGGTTTTGTTCAAATGCATTGAACTGGCCTTGCACTTCAGTCGATGGTGGGAATAATTTACTAAATACAACCCCAAAGATAGTAGCGAAAAAGAAGCCAGGAATAATTTCATATAAATCGAAAATCCCACCTTTTAATTGCTCCCAAGCTACAACGGTTACCGCACCGACTAATATTGTTGCAATTGCACCGTTACGGCTAAATCCTTTCCAGAAAAGCGATAGAATCACCACAGGACCAAATGCAGCACCAAAACCTGCCCATGCGTAACTGACTAGGCCTAATACGCTGCTTTGTGGGTCAAGGGCAATAATACCTGCAATAAGTGCGATACTAATAACGCCAATTCGACCCACTAACATTAATTCTTTACTGCTGGCTTGAGGGCGTAGCCATTTACGGTAAAAATCTTCCGTTATCACACTTGAACAAACCAATAGTTGCGAATCAATCGTGCTCATTATTGCCGATAAAATAGCCGCAATAAGTAAACCACCCACCCACGGATTAAACGCTGCACGGGCTAAGTGAATAAACACGGTTTCAGGATTTTCTAAAGGTGATTGGGCAAAATATAATGTACCTGCAATGCCGGTGGCCAGTGCACCAATTAATGCAACAATCATCCAACTCATGGCAATACGTCTTGATAAACGTAAATCTTTCGCACTGCCAATCGCCATAAAGCGAGATAGGATATGTGGTTGACCAAAATAGCCAAGTCCCCAGGCCAGTAATGACACTAGGCCAATAACTGTGGTTTTATCACCCACAAATGTCAGCATAGCAGGATCTAAACTGTCCATGTTTGCCTGGGTGTCGGCGTGATTAAATATGGCGACAGGCACAATAATTAACGCAATTAGCATTAAACAGCCCTGGAAAAAGTCTGTCCAGCTGACGGCAAAAAAACCGCCAACAAAGGTGTATGACACAATAATGACCGAGCCAATGACCAAGGCTAGGGTATAATCAAGGCCAAAGACTTTTTCAAATAGAATGGCACCGCCCACCATGCCAGATGATGCATAGAAGGTGAAGAATATTAAAATGGTCACCGCTGAGACCAACTTAAGGACACCATGATTATCGTTAAATCTATGTTCGAAAAAGTCGGGTAGGGTGAGGGAGTTATCTGCAAGTTCAGTATAAATTCGTAAGCGTTTTGCGACAAATAGCCAGTTAAGCCATGCGCCAAACACTAAACCAAAGCCAATCCAGGCTTCACCTAGTCCACCTAAATAAACCGCACCTGGCAGGCCAAGTAACAACCAACCAGACATGTCCGATGCGCCGACACTTAATGCGGTAACTGCTGGGCCCATTTTGCGACCGCCGAGAATGTAATCATCGACAGATTCCGTTTTCTTATATGCCCAAAAACCAATCCCCATCATAACGGCTAGATAGCCTATGAAAGTGATTAAAATAGGTGCTTGAATTTCCATGATTGTTCCATATGGTTATTTTTATGGAGCAATGCTAGCAGAAGATTGATGTAGTTCACACTTTCGCGGGGGAAGGATAGGGAAAAAATACTCAGCCGCACTGTAAAGTACGGCTAAGTGCTATGTTTAGTTTGTCGTAATTACCTTAGATAAACGTTTGCTCAATTTCGCGTTTAATGTAATTTAGATCAGATTGCTGTTCACCGACAAGTAGCATATAGGTTCCGGCAAATTTGAATCCTTGTCCTTTGTATTTTGCATCGGCAAAGGCGTCATCTAAGGTTAATCTGTTCTCTGCTGGCACAATAAACAAGGTTACTTTGTGACCATTTTCATCTTGCATCACCAAATGCAAAGATTTAACCCCTTGAAAATCGCAGTAGGCAGTATAGAAGACTCTTCCTGGCTGCTGAATAAATTTAGACTGTTGTAGGCCTGATAGACTGGCTAACTTGAAGTTTACGTCATTAAAACCGATGTTTTGTTCCATCTGTAGCGCTTTGGTTTCATGGTAAACATGGGCTAAAGCATTTTCAGATAAATCAATTGGGGTAAAACGTAGCATACTGAAGCTAACCCCAACAACAAACGCAATAGACGCCGCCATCGCCATTAAATAGCGAGTACGCTTTTGGGTTTGATGATGTTGGCTTAGCTGTTGACGCAATAATAACTTGTCCGCTAGGTCATCAGGTACCGGAATATTAAGCGCCTGTGTTAGCCTGTCATCAAGTGCTTGTAAATCTTTAACCAATTTCGCATCAGCTGAGTTATTTGCGATATGCTGCAAAAAGTCATCTGACTGAGTATTGGGATCGCCATAAGCTTGGCGACGAAATTGTAGATCATCCATTTGATTGACCTCTTACTTCTGGGCTGTCTAATGCATCTTTTAATTGGTTTCTGGCACGAAATAATCGTGTCATTACCGTGTTGCGATTTAATTCAAGCATCTCGGCGATTTCATCTCCGCTAAATCCACCAATGAGCTGTAATAACAAAGGTTCACGATATTCTAAATCAAGTTTGCCGATTTGCCTGCGTAGCCAATATTGCTCGGTTTCATCTTCAGTGCTACTAGAGATAACATCTTCAAGTAGCTCTTGCTCTACATCACTGTAATCAAACTGCTTACGTTCAAAGCGTCTGGCATTTTCCCTACGTAAAATAGTGATAAGCCAGGCTTTTGCGGCTTTATCATCTTTCAAAGAATCTAACGCACGCCATGCCCGTAAAAAGGTTTCTTGAGTGATATCTTCAGCCACATGTTTATTACCGCATAACCAATAGGCATAACGGAAAATGTCGGTATGAAGTGCCCTGACAAGGCTATCGTAACGTCTTTGTTTATTTACCATGTCAGATAAGACCGTAGGGTCGGACTTTTTCTTTCGCAGAATTTCAAACATTTTTATATTTTTCTCATAATAATTACACTTAGCTTACTGGGTCAGCGCAAGAGTGCAACGACTATTGTTGAGGTTATTTTATTACTGATCTTCATTATTATCAGTGACAGATCACTAGTGGCAATTATTATAAGTCGCTACAAAGTGCCAAATAACATCTCCCTTTTATGCTATTTCATAAAAGGGAGCACAACCCATTTGATAGGCCTTAAGGATTCAGTTTAGCTATGATTGAATCCGTCTGTTTATTGCTATTAGGTTGATATGATTGGATAGCATCAATAAGCTGTTTTTTATTCACAGGGGTTGTATGTTGGCTGTAGCGGCCTGATTGCAAAACGCTAATTGCTTGTGACAGTAATTCAGAAAGCTGACTAATTTCCGCCAAAGTGACTTTACGCTTCAATATCGCTGAAAAATACTGTTGCAGCGTGCTTATCACATCGCTGACATTATTACGATCACAGGCATCCACTATGGCTGCTAAGTTAGCCATATTCGTTGATGGACGTACGCTGATATTTATGTCGCCAGCTTGATTTTGATGACTTTGGCCTGCGGCTTTTCGCCATAACACTAAAGTGATTAACCATAGTGCTGCAAATAATCCGGTCAACCATGGCCAGTAATCCTCGCTATTGTTAGATTGAGCTTGGGGCGTAATCAGTAGTGCATTATCGGCCATTTGCCCGGCGATAACGGTAATGGTTTTGGCAGGTAAAATGGCATATTCCTGCTGCTTTAATTGAATATTCCACCAAGGTACTTTTATTTCTGGCAGGGTATAAGTGCCCGGTTTAGTGGGCACCATAGCGGCAGTTAAGCTGTATTGCGAAATCACTTGTCCATCACGAATACCCGTTTGGCGTAACGGCTTCTCAGGATAAATCTTCATTCCTTCTGTCGCAGGCATTGTCAGCTCGGGAAGGCTATGTTCATCAACATTAATCGCAATTAAGCTGATGGTCCGAGTAATGGGGCTGCCTGCTTCAAAGGTAGTTTTATCATCGGGCCATACTTCGCGTAAGGACACTAAATCACTCACTAACCACTCACCTTGATAACTCGGTGGGTAGCTGTTTATTTGAATCACTTTCCGCTCGGCTTCAGTTTGCATTGGAATACTTTCATTAAAACCAAACATACCGCCACGGTTTTGTGTTTCAATTAATACATCACCAGAAAAAGTCGCACCGTTAATAATAATGTCACCAGGTAAGCCTGCAACAATACCGTAGTTACGCTCAATCACTCTAAAGCGGCGACCATTGACGATTTCAGTGCTGTCGGTATCTTCACCAATTTGTTTTATTTGTGCACCTTGGACGACAGGGGCACCCAGTACACCGCGTTGCAATTCTACGGCTAAATAGAGTTTTACCTTGTAGTTAATTAACTGACCAACGTAGGCTTCATCAACATTAGTGCTGACTTCAATATACAAATTTTCAGCTTCTTGAGGCTGACTTCCTGCTGGATTAACCTGCAGGGTAATTGGCGATGAACTTACTCCGCCGATAGTGAACGCTGGAATAGTCACCTTACCGGTATATTTAGGTGATAACAGCACTTGCCATCGAGTTTCTTTGGTGGTGCTGAAGTTTATCATTTGAGTACTTCTGCCCACACTTGTGCGACCAACAATAAAGTTATCCAGTAATGAAGATGTATCTAATGCGCCGGCATTGAGATCGTCATCGGCGCTGATGTTCAACACAAAGTATTCACCTTCACTCACCGGATTTTTGTCGATACTGGCTTCTACTTGAGTGAGCGCCATAACCGAAGGGGCCAAAATAATAAGGATTAGGCTTAATAAAATTCGAATTACCACTGTTCTTTTTCCTTGACCTGTTGACGACGTTTTTGATATTCCAATTGCATTTTATTGCGGATCAATACTTGTGGATCCTCATTTATTGCTCTTAATGCTCTTTCCATATCTTCTGGCAAAGGTTGTTGGCCTATCGTTGTTGGACTAATAACCTGATTTATAGGCTTGCCATCCTCATCTAATGTTTCTTCTAAAGGTGTTGCTGAAGTCGTTGGCTGATTTGATTGCTGAGCATTTTTAGCATCCGTACTTTGCTCAGTATCGGCTTGCATACTGGCTTCATTACTTGGTGCAGGTTCATCTTCCGCGGTTGAGTTTTCTGAAGAGCCTGATTTAGACTGAGCATTATCGGCATTTTCTTCTGCTTGATCATTAGGCTTATCATTGGGTTGACTGCCAGATGATTGTTGCTGATTTTCGTCTTGGCTATCTTCAGACTGTTGTTTGTCTGGTGTTTCATTGCTTTTAGATTGTTTATCCTGCTCTGCATTCTCAGGCTGCTTGCCTTGTTGGTTCTGGTTAGACTGATCAGAGTCTGAGCTTGAATCTTGAGAGTCTTGTTGCTGATCATTTGGTTGGCTGCTGTTTTGCTTGTCCTGGTTTTGCTGACTGTTCTGCTGGTTATTTTGATCATTTTGTTGTTGATCTTTATCCTGCGAGTCATTTTTCTGCTCACCATTTTGATCGCTATCTTGTTTATTTTGCTGTGACTGTTGTTCAAATAATTCTTGTGCTATGGCTAGATTTTCTTCTGCCTCAATAAAATCAGCTCGTAATTCTAAAGCTTGTTGGTAGCGCTTAATAGCTTCAGGTAAATCTCCTAACTGCATCAAACTATTGGCTTGGTTATATAAGCCTTCGGCGCTATTGTCTAATTCAAAACCTTCAAGCGCTTGTTGGTAATTTCCTGCCTTATAATGGGCGCTAGCCTGCCAATTAGGTTGACTGAAATTTGCCGCCGCTTTGGCATACTCTTCTTTATCAAAAGCCTGCTGGGCTTGTTGATCCGCTGTCAGCCATAAGTCATCCCAAATATTGGCCTGTACAGGCTTGCTATAGCCAGTACTGAAGGCTAACAAACCCATTAGTCCAGCTAAAGGTAGCCAGGCTGTAGGTAACATAAGGTTAGCTAGCACACCGTGTTTAAAGCTTAATAACACAGGTAGCAATAATAATAATGCTAAATAGGGACCTAAATCTTGCCATGATTCACCTTCAAGTTCAGTGGCTTTTGCTTGGCCATCTTCAGCAAGCCATTGAATGAGTTGTTTGATATCGCTGCCATCTGACTGCGCTGCAATTAACACTCCTGAACCTTGTTTAGCCAGTTTTTGCAGCAACTTAATATCGGTTTTAGCGACCACCACTTCATTGCTGCTATCGCGCATTAATTGGCCATCAGATAGCTTTATAGGGGCACCGGTTTTACTGCCAAAGGCTAATATGGATAAACGGTAGCGGCTATTTTTTAATTCATCATATACCTGGTTAAATTGCTGATCTGAAACCCCATCTGTCATTAGAATAATATCACCAGTAATATGGCCGCCCTGGGCTAAAAGCTGCTGTGCTAATGTGATGGCTGAGGATAAATTAGAGCCTCTTACAGGCATAATATCCGGTGATAATGTGGGCAAGAGGTTCAACAAAGTGCCATTGTCACGGGTCAAAGGACTAATGGTAAAAGCATCACCGGCGTAGGCAATTAAGCCCGTTTCGCCTTCTTTTATTTCAGACAGTAAATCCGTCGCGCGAAAGCGAGCGTGGGATAATCTATTTGGAGTCAGATCGGTCGCGTACATGGAGTAAGACATGTCCATAATCAACACTCTACCTTGATCCGTCGCAAATACAGGTAAATTTTGTTTGCTGATAGCAGGACCTGCTAATGCTAATACTGCAACAATCCAACAAAATGCCAGTAACCCCTTAGGTTTATTGCTTTGTTCAGCACTGTCGCTTATCAGCATGCGGGTTAGATGCGGCGCAATATAGGCTTTCCAAGCAGATTGTTGCTGATGACGGCGCCAAAATAGCAAGCTTAATAAAATAAGCGGCACTAAACCTAATAGCCACTCTGGGCGGATAAAGTGGATCATTCTATTTTGCCCCCACGCTTAAATGAAGGTAATACCAGACCAGCTTGAAAGTGTTGCTGGGCACTAATTAAGATACTGAGCAATAAAGACATTAATAAAGGCCAATAGAATAATTCTTTCTTCGGGCGATAACTTAATTGATCGCGGCTAACCGGCTCTAATGTATCTATGGTCTGATAAATTTTTGCCAGATCTTCACTGTTTCTAGCGCGAAAATACTGCCCATTGGTCATATCGGCTAGCTTTTGTAACTGAGTTTCGTCTAAATCCATTGATGGGTTAATGCGCTCTTTACCAAAAATAGTACGGCGCTCAAGTAACTCGGCGCCAACACCTACGGTATAAATAGTAATGTTTCTTTTTGCAGCTATTTCTGCTGCCATTTCGGGGTCAATATTACCAGCATTGTTTGAACCGTCAGTTAACAACACCAGCACCCGATTACTTTCATCAACCATTTCAAATCGTTTTACCGCTAATGCGATGGCTTCGCCAATAGCCGTTTGTTTGCCGACTAAACCAATTTGTGCATCGGTTAAAAACTTTGCCACCGAGCGTCTATCTTGGGTCAGTGGCGCTTGTAAATAAGCGTGATCAGCAAATAATATTAATCCGAGGCGATCGCCTTTGCGACGTTCAATAAAGTCGGCTAACACATGCTGAATTAAGGTGAAACGGTCGACGATTTTGCCATCAATCACCATATCTTCAATTTGCATACTGCCTGATAAATCAACAGCCATCATTAAATCACGACCTTTTGACGGTAACTCTATCGGGTCGCCCAGCCATTGGGGCCTTGCTACTGCACACAATAAACATACCCACATTAGCCAATATAATTTTCGTGAGCGTTTTACCGTTTGTTGGCTTTGGTTTTTGATGGCGTGACCGACACCGGGAAGTTGCAGGTGTCCACCTTGGTCGACGATTTTTGTTTGTCTAAAAAATAACGGCAATGGCAATAAAATAAACACCAAAGGCCAAGTGACACTTAACATGCAGCCTCCTGTTTATGCTGTTTATCAGTATCTTGAATGCTGACAGGCTCAAACGGATGTTTATTGGCTAGCCACAGACTCGCCAGCATTAATAATTGCTGATTATCTTCAAGTGTGAGCCCTTTAGCCTGGTGGCGTTTGACTAATAACGTACCTATAAGCTGTTGTTTGGTTTTTGGTAAACGTTGATCTAGCCAATTAAACCACGGTTGACCATTTAAATGTGCCAGTGATTGTCTTGGTAAATAGGTCATTGCGGTACATTTTAGTAAGCTATTGACCTCTGAGGCAAAGTTATCTGCATTACTGTCCATTGATTGTAATATTTTCAGCGCGGTTTTTCGGGGCGCATGATAACGACGCTGCTTGAGAACTTTACCCATGATCCAGCTCAGTATTAGGATAGATAGCACAAGTAATAGCCAATAGCCTGGTGCAATTGGCATAGCAGAAACCATGTTAGGCAATAAAATGTCATGCATTTGAGCTAAAGGCAAAACATCTTGGTTAGCCACCGCGGCAGGTGCGGCTGCCGACGCTATGATTGAGTTAATTAAAATAGGTAACATTTAGCGTAATAATTCCAATTGGTCACTCAGTGGTTTACCAGCATCGATGAATTTAGGCTGCACATTAAGCTGCTTCATTAATTGCACAAAGCCTTGTTGGGCAACTTGCTGCTCTACTAACCATTTTTGATAACTGTCGCGGGTTAATGTTAATTGCTGCTTGCCATCACGTACCGGAAAAACAAACTGCTTAGGCAAATTCAGTGTCCCCTGGCGAAGCGGATCTGTTATTACAAATGCACCTATATCACAGTGACGTTTTAGTTGTGTTAGCGGCGCAAGGCATTGTGGACTGAAATGGTGGCCATCGGTAATGATCCATACTAAAGAGCCCGGTTTTGCTATCCGCTGTAATCGCTGGCAAGCTTTGAACATGTGTTCGGGGTCTTGCGGCAAATTATCAAATTGATTGAGCTGTTTTTGATGCACATCAATTAAACCTGAAGACAGTTGTAACATGCCTTGTCTACGGCTACGGGGCTTGAGCTCTAAATGGGTTGTTTCACTGGCAATTAATGCACCGAGTTTATCACCATGCTTTACCGCACTCCAGGCTATGGTTGTGGCCACGTGGGCAGCCTGAACTGCTTGTAATAGTAATTGTGAGCCAAAATATAAACTGTGGCTTAAATCGACTAGTAATAGGATAGGACGTTCGCGTTCTTCAATAAACAATTTAGTGTGAGCCACGCCGGTACGCGCGGTAACTCGCCAGTCAATAGAGCGTACATCATCACCATTTTGATAATGACGTACCTCAGCAAACTCCATACCGCGGCCCTTGACTAAACTTGCCCTATGACCAGCCATAGCCGCTTTTGTGCGTGTTTTACGGTCAGCTACAACATGCGACAAGCTTTGGCAGGCAATTAATTCCTGCTCGTTCAAGTTTATGCCATCACTAAATAACGGCAGTGATAATTCTGCTGTACTCATTGTTTAAGGTACTGCTACTTGAGACAAAATGGTGTCAATAACGCGATCAGCGGTTATGCCTTCAGCTTGCGCTTGATAGCTTAGTAGTAGACGATGACGTAGCACATTAGGCGCGACGGCTTGAATATCTTCTGGTGATACATAATCACGACCATAAAGCCAAGCTCTTGCACGGGCACAACGTTCTAATGAAATAGTGGCACGTGGACTAACGCCATACTCTAACCATTTAGCCAATTCAGGGCTGTATCGTTCAGGCTGACGGGTTGCCATAACGATTTCAACAATGTATTGCTCAAGAGGGTCTGCAAGATAAATTTCAAGTGCTTGATCCCGTGCGGCAAATACATCTGCCTGCGCAACAGGCTCAGTAGTGGGCAATTGATGGCTAATCGCTTCTTTACGTGACTGACGTAAAATAAGGCACTCAGTTTCAGCATCTGGGTAATCCAGATTTATGTGCATTAAGAAACGATCTAACTGAGCCTCGGGTAATGGGTATGTGCCTTCATTTTCTAACGGGTTTTGGGTTGCCATCACCAAAAACAGCTTAGGTAAAGGGTAACTGGTTTTACCTACCGTGACTTGACCTTCTGCCATGGCCTCTAATAAGGCTGATTGTACCTTAGCCGGGGCACGATTTATTTCATCAGCTAGAATCAAGTTATGAAAAATAGGACCTGCTTCAAATTCAAATGTGCCAGTTTGCTGGCGATAAATGTCAGTACCGGTTAAATCTGCTGGCAATAAATCTGGTGTAAATTGAATACGATGAAACTCACCTTCAACCCCATCACACAGAGCTTTAACTGCGCGGGTTTTAGCTAGGCCTGGAGGGCCTTCAACCAGTAAGTGACCATTAGCTACTAAGGCAATTAAAAGATTTTCAGTCAACACAGGTTGACCTAAAATAACAGTGTCGAGATAAGTTCTTAAAGAATGAAATCGGCTTAAAGGCATACGGTTACTCAATCATTTGCTAATAACATAAACACAATGCGGCTTATGTTATGAATTCTATATGGATTTAGCTAGTAGGATTAACAGATTTTAACCCTTAATGAAACCAATAAGCGCAATAAGCTACACTAAGGGGATTTTATCGGTTAGTTGTCGGTTAATAGCTAAAGTCAGTCACGGCAGATATAGTGCTATTGCAAGATATATCTAAACAGGTGTTTAAAACCAGTAAATAAAAAGTTAGAATCAAATCACACTTTGATGGTCTGACCACTATGGTCGGGCGAAACGGATATTAACAACTTGAGCTTGTGTCGCCAGGTTAACTATAAAAAGAGGGTGAAAAATGAGTGATAGACAACAGGTAACAAATGCCCGCGGAGAGCGTATTGCAATCGTCGCCGGCTTAAGAACGCCTTTTGCAAAGCAGGCTACCGCATTCCATGGCGTATCAGCATTAGATATGGGCAAAATGGTAGTTAATGAGTTGTTGTCTCGCTCAGAATTAGATCCCAAAACTATTGAACAATTAGTCTATGGCCAAGTTGTTCAAATGCCAGCGGCGCCAAACATTGCCCGTGAAATCGTGCTAGGCACAGGTATGGATGTTTCTACCGATGCTTACAGTGTTACTCGCGCGTGTGCGACATCCTTCCAATCAGCGGTTAACGTTGCTGAATCCATCATGACCGGTAATGTTGAAATCGGTATTGCTGGTGGTGCTGATTCTTCATCTGTATTGCCCATTGGCGTGTCTAAAAAGTTAGCTCATGCATTAGTTGACTTAAACAAGGCGCGTACCTTCCAGCAAAAATTTGCCATTATGCGCCGTTTAGGTTTGAAAGATTTAATGCCTGTACCGCCTGCCGTAGCAGAGTATTCAACCGGTTTATCTATGGGGCAAACCGCGGAACAGATGGCTAAGACTTACGGTATTAGCCGTGCTGATCAAGATGCATTAGCCCACCGTTCACACACGCTTGCAACACAAACGTGGAACTCAGGCGTGTTGCAACAAGAAGTGATGGCGGCGCATATTCCACCTTATAAGCAGTTTATCGACCGTGATAACAATATCCGTGAAGATTCAGTACTAGAGTCTTACGCCAAGCTTCGTCCAGCTTTTGACCGTAAACACGGTACAGTCACCGCGGCTAACAGTACGCCATTAACCGATGGTGCATCAGCAATCATCTTAATGAGTGAAGGCCGAGCTAAAGCGCTTGGGTATCAGCCTATTGGTTACATTAAAAGTTACGCCTTTACTGCGATTGACGTTTGGCAAGATATGTTAATGGGCCCGTCATATGCTACACCGTTAGCGCTGAAACGTGCCGGTATGGAATTAGAAGATTTAACCTTAGTTGAAATGCATGAAGCATTTGCTGCCCAAACTCTTGCCAATATGCAGATGTTTGGTTCGAAGAAGTTTGCGGCAGAAAAATTAGGTCGTAATCGCGCAATTGGTGAAATCGACATGAGTAAATTTAACGTGTTAGGTGGCTCATTAGCTTATGGTCATCCTTTTGCGGCAACCGGAACTCGTTTAATCACCCAAGTGTGTCAAGAACTTAAGCGCCGTGGTGGTGGAACTGGTTTGGCAACGGCGTGTGCCGCGGGTGGTTTAGGTGCTGCAATGATCGTGGAAGTGGAGTAATTACAATGGAAAAGACATTTAATTTAAAACGTCGTGACGACGGTATCGCTATTTTGACTATGGATGTTCCTGGTGAAACCATGAACACCTTAAAAGCTGAATTTGGTGCTGAGATTTCAGAAATACTCATCGAAATAAAAACCGATGCTAGCATTAAAGGGCTAGTTGTTGTTTCTGGCAAAAAAGATTCATTTGTTGCCGGTGCTGATATCAGTATGTTGGCCGCTTGTAAAAGTGAACAAGACGCAAAAGACTTATCACAGCAGGGACATGTGGTATTTAATGAGCTAGAAGGTTTGACTATTCCGGTAGTTGCTGCGATAAACGGCGCGTGTTTAGGCGGTGGTTTAGAGCTGGCTTTGGCGTGTCATTTACGTGTATGTAGCGATGATAGCAAAACCGTACTTGGTGTACCTGAAGTACAGCTAGGCTTGTTACCTGGTGGCGGTGGAACACAACGTTTACCTCGTTTAGTGGGCGTAGCAACAGCCTTAGATTTAATGCTAACGGGTAAGCAAGTTCGTCCCAAACAAGCATTAAAAATGGGTTTAGTGAATGATGTGGTACCTAACTCAATTTTGCTTGCTACCGCAATTGAGCTTGCTAAAAAAGGTAAAAGCGCTGCCAAACCGATTAAGCCGTCAAAGTTAAATCAATTTTTAGAGTCAACCTCATTTACCCGTGACATCATGTTTGATCAAGCGCGTAAACAAGTCGAAAAGAAAACAGCCGGCAATTATCCAGCTCCTGGGAAAATTATTGACTGTGTTCGCCAGGGCTTAAATAAAGGTATGGCAAAAGGCTTAGAAATCGAAGCGACTCATTTTGCTAATTTAGTAATGTCCAAAGAGTCAGCTGCACTGCGCAGTATTTTCTTTGCTACCACCGAAATGAAAAAAGAAACCGGTGCTGAAGGTGCTGAGCCTCGCATAGTTAAAAAAGCCATGGTGTTAGGCGGCGGTTTAATGGGCGGCGGTATTGCTTCTGTCACCACAACTAAAGCTAAAATACCGGTACGGGTCAAAGATATTTCAGAGCAAGGGCTAAGCAATGCTTTAGCTTATGCCTATAAGCTGCTGGATAAAGGTGTTAAGCGCCGTCATATGACGCCTGCTGCCCGTGACAATGTGATGTCTCTTATGACAACTACAACTGATTATAAAGGTATCAAAGATGCTGATATCGTAGTTGAAGCTGTATTTGAAGACTTAGCATTAAAGCATCAAATGGTTAAGGATGTTGAGCGTGAATGTGGTGAAAATACTATTTTTGCTTCTAACACTTCATCATTACCTATTGGTCAAATCGCTGCTGCTGCAGCGCGTCCTGAAAATGTGATTGGCTTGCATTATTTTTCACCGGTTGAAAAAATGCCGTTAGTGGAAGTGATTGCCCACAAGACTACTTCACCTGAAACTATCGCCACTACTGTAGCCTTTGCCCGTAAGCAAGGTAAAACACCTATTGTGGTTCAAGATGGGGCGGGATTTTACGTCAATCGTATTCTTGCGCTTTACATGAATGAGGCCGCGCAATTATTACTTGAAGGTCAGCGAATTGAACATCTTGACCGTTCATTAATTAAGTTTGGCTTTCCGGTCGGCCCAATGACTTTATTAGATGAAGTGGGCATTGATGTTGGGGCTAAAATATCGCCTATTTTAGAAAAAGAGTTGGGGGCGCGTTTTTCAGCACCAGCGGCATTTGATAAGTTACTTGCCGATGATCGTAAAGGGCGTAAAAACGGCAAAGGTTTTTATCAATATGGCCCTAAAGCGAAAAAAGCCAAGTTGGTTGATGAATCGGTTTATGGCGTATTAGGTATTAAAGCTTCATCTGATAAAGAAGCAAAAGAAGTTGCCGAGCGCTGTACTATTCAAATGCTTAACGAAGCGGTTCGTTGCCTAGAAGAGGGCATCATTGCTAACGCAAGAGATGGTGATATTGGTGCTATTTTTGGTATTGGTTTCCCACCATTTTTAGGCGGCCCTTTCCGTTATATTGATTCATTAGGGCCTAAAAACCTGGTTGATACCTTAAATCGTTATCAGAAACTTTATGGTGATCGTTTTGCTCCCTGTGAAATGCTAAAAAATATGGCAACTGAAGGAACTCATTTTCATACTAACTGATGAATACTGAGTCACTAGATTTAGTGGGGATTAAAAAATCGGCAATTATTTGCCGCTTTTTATTACCTTGCCGGAATACTTTTGCCTGAATTTTAATCGAAGTGAGTGGTGCTTTAGGCTATAATGCGGTTAGTTTGTAATCTTTTAGTATTATTAAGATGTATCAATTTGGGCGAAACTAAAGGCAGTTTTAATAATACAGATAGCCTAGGCTGAAAATGGAATGCTGCTGTGCAGTGTTTTTAGCCATTATTATGATGGAATGCAGTTAACTGAAGATATAAAGAGGTTTCAGTGGTTTTTCAATTAGATTGGTTATTACTCGCTTTATTATTTGTGTTGAGTAGCATTTTTCTTGGCTTCTCTGCTTATTATGCAGGTTTAGCGGTTAAACGTTGGGCATTGGTTGGCGTGGTTTTAGGGCCTGTGGCATACCCATTATTCACTACTCATAAACATTTAGCTTATCGTAAAGTTGAAGGTTTAGGCGCCCATAGAGCGAGTTTTTGAGGCTTAGTGCGTTCATAAAATATGTTTGCCTGATGAATTAGATAAAAGAATTGGCTAGATGATTATTTAGACTGGTAAAGGATCCTGTAAATCATTATCTGTTTGTTTAATAACAGCAAATGTCTAAACAACAAAAAAGGAGCTCGCAGCTCCTTTTTTATTAATACCCGCTTAGTTATTTCCACCAGGCTTTAGCTTGAGTCACTTCTAAACGCTCTAAGCCTGCAGGCAATTTAACTTTCTTACGAGCTGGTTTAGCTAAACCCAATGCAATTTTCAATGAATTAAACATAGTTATATTCCTTATGCAGTTTGAGTATCTAGTACTTTAATCGTCGGTAATGCAGCAGTTTGAGTGTCTAGTACTTTAATCGTCGGTAATGCAGCAGTTTGAGTGTCTAGTACTTTAATCGTCGGTAATGCAGCAGTTTGAGTGTCTAGTACTTTAATCGTCGGTAATGCAGCAGTTTGAGTGTCTAGTACTTTAATCGTCGGTAATGCAGCAGTTTGAGTGTCTAGTACTTTAATCGTCGGTAATGCAGCAGTTTGAGTGTCTAGTACTTTAATTGTCGGTAATGCAGCGGTTTGTGTGTCTAACACTTTAATTGTCGGTAATGCAGCGGTTTGCGTGTCTAACACTTTAATCGTCGGTAATGCAGCGGTTTGTGTGTCTAACACTTTAATTGTCGGTAATGCCGCAATTTGTGTGTCTAATACTTTAATCGTCGGTAATGCAGCGGTTTGCTTGTCTAACACTTTAATTGTCGGTAATGCCGCAGTTTGCGTGTCTAACACTTTAATCGTCGGCAATGCCGCAGTTTGTGTGTCTAACACTTTAATCGTCGGCAATGCCGCAGTTTGTGTGTCTAAGACTTTAATCGTCGGTAATGCAGCTGTTTGATGCGAAAGCATACCTTCAGAGACATTCGCGTAGCTTGGGAAAGCGGTCAATATTGAAAGTGCAATTATTCCTTTAATCATTTTTAGTCTCTCTTGGCTCAGGGTTAATATTAAATTGTTATTTTTGACAACTAACGATTTAAAAGCAGTTCTTGTGCCAATGTTGATTAAAGGTGTGATATTTGTTTTGTTTATGGTTTCTTACGAAGTCTTACTTTATCCACATCTGCAGTTAACAGAGCTTCGAAGTCTTTTTCAGGCACAGGTTTACTAAATATATATCCTTGTATTTCCTCACAATTAAGAGCTTTTAAAATATTAAGCTGAGCGGCCTGCTCTACACCTTCTCCTACCACAGTTAACCCCATATTGTGGGCAATAGTAATAATAGAATCGACCATTTTTAAGTCGCGATCAGATTTGTCTATATCGTCGACAAATGATTTGTCAATTTTTAAGCAATTGATTGGAAAGCGCTTAAGATAGGATAATGATGAGTAACCCGTACCAAAGTCATCTAAAGCAAGACTAACGCCCATTTTTGCGAGTTGTTGCATCACTTTTATGGCATTTTCGGGGTTTTTAATTACCGTTCCTTCGGTGATCTCTAACTCTAAATGGTGAGCCGGTAGCTTGGTAAGCCGTAAAATTGACTCTATTCTTTGCTGTAAATCTGGGAGAGCAAATTGACGTGACGATAAATTGACGGCAACCCGGCCACTAAATAAGCCTTGCTCCAACCACTTCTGCGCAGCAAAACACGCCTTTCGCAACACAACATCACCAATCTCAACTATTAAGCCGTTTTCTTCAGCAAGTGGGATAAAATCATTAGGCGGAATAATGCCATGTTTAGGGTGGTTTAATCTGACGAGTGCTTCCATACCTGCTAAGCAATCATTTTTTAAATCGACTTTAGGCTGGTAGTAGACTTCAAAAAAATCTTCCTTTAATGCTTCACGAATTAAATTTTCAACTTCTAGTTGTCGTAATGCATTCTGGTTTAGGGACTCAGAATAGAATTGATAGCGACTACCACCGGCAGATTTTGCATGGTACATAGCAATATCTGCTTTGCGTAACAATGCTTGCTCGTTTTGCTCATCTTCTGGATAAAGTACAATGCCAATACTAATACCTAGTACCAAAAAGTCCCCATTAATTTCAAATGCGGGTTTTAGTGATTGAATAATGTTAGAGGCAATCATGGCACTAGAGCCAATATCGGGGTTCTGGTCAATAAGTAATGCGAATTCATCACCACCCAGTCGATATAAACTGGCATGACTTGGGATTGAAGTTCTAATGCGTTCTGCAACAGATATAAGTAACTCATCACCGACTTGATGCCCTAGAGAGTCGTTTATGCGTTTAAAATTATCTAAGTCTAATACCATTAAAGTATGGTGAATATCTTTCTTTACTAGGTTGTTTAAAGTGACTTGTAAACTTGAGCGATTTGGTAGTCCAGTGAGTAAGTCGTTGTTAGTTAATTTACGTAATTCTTCTTCTTGTTGTTTACGGCGGGTGATATCTGAAAAAACACCTACATAATGACTTGTTTCACCTTGCTCGTCATACATAGCATCTATGGTTAATTCCATTAAAAAGAAGCTACCATCACCTTTATTGGCTTCTATTTCACCATTCCAACTTCCTTGTTGACGTAATGCACTTCTAATTTGCTCTGAATAAGAATTAGGATAACGAGTAAACTCAAGTTGCTGCTCTAAAAAATTATCGTGACTACATTGTGCGATCTCGCAGCATGCTTCGTTAACTTCAACAAATACATAATCTTGGTTGAGAATGAACATTCCCTCTGAAATATTTTCAATTGCGCGGGCAAAAAGTTTAAGCTGTTCTTCAACTTGTTTAATATTATTAATGTCTTTAATTGTTCCTGTCATACGAACTGGATGATCTTTCTGGTCGCGTTCAACGATTTTGGCTCTGTCTAAAATCCACATCCATTGGTCATTGCGACCCTTCACTCGATAAGCGATTTCGAAGTGATCTGTGATACTGCTAAAATGATCATTAAGGGCTTTTTGCACTCTAGGTTGATCTATAGGATGAATATTACTTTCTTCACCTATTTTTCCTGAGCGATGTCCATCTTGAGGGAAGTCTAGTGTGCCCCAAATATTGGAGCGAAATATTTTTCCGCTCTCTATGTCCCAGTCCCACATCTCATCGCCGCTGCCCCAAAGTGAAAGTTTAAGACGCTCTTCACTGAGTACGATTTGTTTTTGGATTTCTCTACGGCGTAAAATGGCTTTAGTTATTAATAAAAATAAAATTAACGAGATGAAGCTGTATATCATTTGGGCTCTTGTTGAAAGCCACCAAGGGGGATTTATAATTACTTTAAGATTTTTTATTTTTGTTTTTTGTTCTGTGATTTTATTTTCAGCATAAACTGAAAATTGATACTCACCATGAGGTAAGTTTGTATATGTGGCAGAACTATCATTCTTTGTAGGAAGCCAGTCTGAATCGATTTTTTCTAACATATAAAAAAAATTATAGTCACTTGTGTTTTTACCAATAATGTTAAAATCTATTGTAAATGGATAATCTGAGTGGTTAAGTGAAATTGTTTTTTTATATTTCATAGGCTTGTCTAATATTTTACCTCCTGAATGTATTGGCTGATTGAAAATGGAAAGGCTTTTGTATGATAAATTTACATCTTTGTGTTCAGATATATGATTGATTATTCTTCTAGGGTTTATATAGTTTAAACCATAGCTCCCACCTAATAGTAATCCTTTACTGAAGTTAAGAGTTGCTTGCGTTGTAAAATCAGGAAGGATTCCATTGTTTGGTAAAAGCTTAACTTTCTTATTGTTTTTTAAATCTATTAAGTTTACTTCCATATTTGATGGTGCAATTAAAATGTTATCCACAATGTCTATTGAGTATGTTATTTTACCGTTTTTTAAAATTTCATGTAGCATTTTATTTTTTAGATTATATGTAAGAATTGCTGTGCGTGTACCTAAGTATAAAGTACCTTGGTATTCCTGAATACTTGCAACCAACTCGTTGTCAAAAATTTTAATTAAATGATCATTAGTGTATTTATATAAGCCTTTTTGGGATGCGATGTAAATGCTGTCATTAATGATTTTTACGTCATAAATAGGGTGGTTTAGTTTTGTATCAATTTTTGTTATTATTTTACTTTTAGTCTCATAAATATAAATTAAGCCATTAAAGCTCGCTGCAAATATTTTATCATCATGCTTTTTAACTTTCATGATGTTATCTAATACTAAAAGCTCACTTTCCTCAGTTTTTAAATTTACTTTATACAAACCATGTGACGAACCTATAAAGATGCTTATGTTAGTTGCAGCAATTGATTTATGTCCAGAGAATGAATTTATAACTCTTTTTTGTATTAAATCTTTATTAAATTCAATAATATTTTTTTCTTCAGCCGCAACAAAAAAAGAGGCGTTATTCTCTGTGGTTGAAAAAATGTTTTTGGTTTCTTTATTTATTTTTTTTGCTAGATTGTTTTCAATTGATATAAATTTTACACCATCAGTGTAATTTGATATGAATATTTTTTCAATTGTCGAATATGACATTAGCAGTCCATTCATTGTATTGCTGGAGTTTGTTTTTCCTATGGTTCGTAAGTTAATTGATTTTTCATTTTTTTCTAGAAAAATGATTTCGTCAGAAGTAAACCCTAAGGCAATATCTTTATTCTTTATTTTTGATAAATTTAGAGTGTGTTGTGATGAAATCTTTTCTTTTTCAAAATAAATTCCATCTTTAGATGAATAAATTATTCTATTTCCTAAAATTTCAAAGTCACTAGTGTTATCATATAGTTTTAGTAGGTTGCTGTTAGTGTTTTCAAAAATAGTTCCATCATAATTTCTAACAACTACATTAGAATTTCGTATTCTAATTTTTTTTATTTCTTTGAATTTTTCATTTGATATATTTTTCATTTCATGTGAAAAGTTTTCATTGAAAACATAAATTTCATTATTCAAACCAACATAATTAATTCCATTTTCACTATGCAAAGCCCAAATAACAGAATTTGATATAGGATGATTTTTTTTTGCTAATGAGAAGGTTTCTGTATATTTATCGAATATTGCTAAACCTTTATCAGTACCCACTAGTAATCTATCTTGATCATCTATGATTAGATTTCGAATAAATGAGCTGGGTAGGCCGCTTCCATTATCTTCAGCATAAAAATGGGTGAATTCTGTGCCATCAAAACGGTTTAAGCCATTAACAGTACCAATCCAAATGTAGCCTTCACTGTCTTCAACTATGCTGGTTACTGTATTTTGAGAAAGACCATCTGCGACTGTGTATGAATCATAATTGAGAATAATATCTAGCTGTTCTTCGTTAAAGTCCGAAAAAGACATCGACATAGCGAATGATGCTTGAAAAAAAGCAAAAAGAAATAAGAGTAAAGATAAGATTTTAGGCATAATTTTTATTTTTCTTGTTCTCGTAGATGCCAAGTAGAAGCGTTGATTTGCCTACTTTTTCAGAATCCATGGGGTTTGTCAAAAGTCTGTTAACACAAATGAGACTAAGTGTTGTTTTTTTACCCTTCTTGAGCTGATGTAATTTTATACGAGTTAGTTGTTTTGTTTAACTAGTACTAAGTAATTAGTGATTTATACTCCACATAGTAATAAAGTTAGTTTTTTGTATGGTTTAAGTTGATGTTAAACATTTACAAAGTAATTTAATGTTAACAGACATAATCTCTAAAAGTTAAATTTTTCAGCAGCTTGCTTAAATGTTCTTAGATCTAGAATCATATTTTTAGATCCGAGTTGCTGTTGAGAATGTTGCTCACCACAACTGAATAAGACTAAGCGGTCACAATGCTTGCTCCGCATCTGTTGCATCATGAATTTGATTAAGTCTGCTCTGGTGAGTGTTTCGACCTTTGCGGCAACATTTTCACGTTGATCAAATTGATAATCCCTATTACCTAGACTAACCCAATAGCGCTGTCCACGGGTTTTGAGATTAGAATCGTGTTCCATAATTTGGCTAATTAAACCCTGTTTAGTACTTTCCCATTGTTGATTGGTTATTTGCATTACCGCATAGCTAAAGTCGGCTATAAACTCATCAATGGCTTCAAGCAAAACTCGGGGACCAGTAGAAGGGGATTGGATATAAAAAATCAGCCCAGGATGTCTGTTGAGTGGTAGGTAACCTGTGCCTACCATGTAACCTAATTGCTGTTTTGTTCGCAGTTCATGAAAAAAGGTTGATGACATTGTATGGTTTAATAAACTGAACAGTGCCATCTTATCTGTAGTTGCTTCACTAGATTGATAATAAACAATAATAGCACTGTCTTGATGCTGGATTGCTTTCTCACGTAGCAAGGTACCAACACCTTGTAAGTTAACTAACTCTCGTGATGATTCATGGCTAGGTTTTGTCACCAGGGATAATAAGTGTTGTAATTTCTTACCCAATGCTTGAGCTTCTGACACCAACCAATCACCGTAGACTAGACCTTCCAGATAGATTTTTTCATAAAATTCACTTACATGATTGTGAAGTTCATCTAAGGTAATTGTTTCGAGCTCTTCTGCCATTCTTACCGGTTCAAAACTACGCTTTTGTAATGTGACTGTTAAGCTGGTAAATAATTGCGAGATAGGTTTTGCTTGAGCAACATTATTCCAGCTTCTTAAAATCTGCTTACGGATCATGTTAAAGCGTTCTTGGGTAAATTGTCGCTCACGCCCTTTATGTATGATTAACGCAAGCAAGGTTTCCTGATTACCCGTAAACCCAGTGAGGTGGAGGGTAATGCCACCTTGATGCGGATAAATATTATAATTTAATCCAGCAACTTCAGCCTGATAGGTTGATTCAGTTAAGTAGTCTAGCAATAGCTCAACATATAAACGGGTTAAGGTTGCATGACGGGGTGACATACTGGCTTTTTGTGAATCAAGTGATAAGTAAAGGTGCCCTTTGGGCACATTAAACTCGTCATCTTTTCTATGCCAAATTCTATAGCCTTCGCCTTCAGCCACTACCACAGGTACTGGATGTTGACTTGCCTCATTTCTTGACTGCGGATCGGGCACAATAAATGGATTAGCTTGGGGCAGTTTTAAAGCTTGTCTAATCTCAGTTTGTTGCCAATATGCTAATCGTGATAACTCAATATTCGATACCTTGTAAGGTGTGTGATACCAGGCCGCTTGCTTGTCGGTATCAAGATCTTGGGCAACAACCTGCAAGCGCATATTGAGCGGATGCATTAATTCAAGTAGCGACAGTGCTTCAGCCACATCCAAGTTATCCATTCTATAATCACCATAGACCACATCCTCAATATCATAGTGATGCATGTTAATGCTGAGGTGGCTGGCGAGATCTAATGCTTTAATTTGTTCTTGAAACCGAAAAGCGGTGTTTAATAAATTAGCGCGTTCTTGGTAACGCCAATCTTCAAGTCCATGTATTTTGATGAGTTGGATATATTCAAAAATACACTTAACGACTTCATCAATAGCATTAAAACCTTGATCAGTTAATTGAATACTGACTGAGTAATCCTTAAAGTTAAACCCATTGATGCCACCGCCAGCTGATAAGTTATTAGCTAAGCCTTGCTCTTTTAAGTAAGACAACAAACTTCCTGGACTTTCATTGCCTAACAGGTGACTTATAAAGGTTAATGGTTTGCGTTTATAGAATTGGTCAATTCCGGGTAGTGCAAAATTTACACTGATTCGTTTTTGTTGTTTTAAAGGGATAATTGAAATCTGTTTGAGGCGTTCAGCATCTGTAATCAGTGATTCAGAAGGGTAGTGTTTACTTACTCCTCGATTGACGATGCCTTCAAAATAGGTTTTAGCCCATAATTCTGATTGGTCCAGTGAAGCAGGCGAAACCAAACACAGAGTCATAATGTTTGCGCAATATTGCTGTTGATAAAATGACAATAACTCTTCGCGTAATTCAGACTGCGGCCCAGCTAATGTGGCGAGATTACCCACTGAGAATTTAGAAAAAGGGTGGGCTTGGTTAGTGGTCTCTTTTTGCACCTGATATACACGGCGAATATCGTCTTTTAGCTTTAAACTATACTCAGACTCAATAGCATGACGCTCTCTATCGACCAATTCGATATCAAATTTAGGTGCAATAAAAAACTGACTGAAGCGATCTAATGACTCTTCAAAAACATCTGCATTAATGGTGTAAAAAAAGTTTGTTTGTTCGGTGCCAGTCCAAGCATTGTTATTACCGCCATGCTGATTAATAAAAGCATGGTACTCACCTGAGTCAGGGAACTTTTCTGTTCCTAAAAATAGCATATGTTCTAAAAAGTGTGCCATACCTGGGCGATCGACAGGATCATCAAAGTGACCAACTTGAACAGCCATAGAAGCAGCAGCTTGGTTGGTTTGCACGTCTTCAACTAGTAATACCCGAAGTTGATTCGATAAGCGGATATAACGGTATAAACGATGATCATTTTGACTTGCATGTATTGCTGGAAAATCGGACAAGTGAAGGCTCCAAGTAACGGTTCTAGTTACATATTGATATTGTTATCGGCTTTTAGCAAATAACTCGTCAAACTTTATGACCACTATCGACTAAAGTTGAGTTAATTTTTGTTTGGTGACGGTTTCGCAAGTGCTTTAATGACGCTACAATTGACGTATTAGTAAAATAAGATTGATAATGAGTTAAGTATGCAGCTATTTTTGATGCGCCATGGTGAAGCCAGTTTTGATGCGCCATCAGATCGTGAAAGGATGTTAACGCATCACGGACGTTACCAAACTGGCCAAATGGCTAACTTACTCAATAGTCGTATTTCTCAGCTTGATTTAGTTTTAGTCAGCCCTTATTTGCGCGCCCAACAAACGTGGCAAGTCGTCAGTAAACACTTACCTAAAGCAAGAAAATGCGTTGTGTTAGACAATATTACCCCTTCAGGTGACCCTAAAATGGCCGCTGATGCTATTTTAGCTTATGCTCAGCAATACAAAGCAGACACTGTGTTAGTGATTACTCACATGCCGATAGTAGGTTTTTTGGTGAGTGAACTAGTTGCGGGATTAGAACCGCCGATTTTTGCCACCTCTGCTTTTGCACAAATTGACAAGCATTCAGAACAAGCAAGCTTTGTGGGCATGAATTACCCTAGTGGGGTGTAACGTTTATTTCTACAAAGTTTCAGTAAATGATAGGGCTATTCATCTTGTAAGATTAATAGCCGATTATCTCTCAATCTATCTTCGATGTGGCTGATCGCCAATATCAATCAAAATCAGTAGTGCTGCATCACCGCCCCATTCTTTAGGTGCTTGATGAAAAGCCTTTACTTTGGGGTGTTGTGCTAACCACATGGGCAGCTGCTGCTTTAAAATCCCCATACCATATCCATGCATTACACTGCAGCAAATGCTGTTTTGCTTTACGCATGCTTGAATAAGAGCGGCAAGCTCTAGTTTGGCTTCTGATTGTCTTAATCCATGCAAATCAAGCAATAGGTCTGGTACGTAATCGCCACGGCGTAAACGTTTTAACTCTATTTTATCAACGCCGTCGTTCGTCCAGCGCATTGGCCCTGTGACGGGCAATAACGGTTGATAGGTGTCAGAAAAGTAGCTACTTGAATGAAGCTGTAGCTCTTTTATTTCCACTTGCTGTTTGTTTTTTACGGGTTGTTTAAAGTGATGGGCTTGTTGCTTAAGGGGTTTTATCCCGGCAACTAAATCACTAAACGACTCGAAATCAGTGATATTTTTGTCATTCATGGCGATATTGTATTGAATTCTAGCCCATCTTAATAGACATCAGTTACAATGCAGCAGAACTATTTTTTAGGAGTGTGTTTTGGATAAAATTTTTGTAGATGAAGCGGTAACCGAGTTACGTACTATTGGCGATATGCTCCGTTGGGCTGTTAGCCGTTTTAATGACGCCGGAATTTTTTATGGCCATGGTACAGATAATGCTTGGGATGAAGCCATTGCATTAGTTTTTCATGCATTACACCTACCGGAAGAAATAGGCCAGCAGGTTATTCAAAGCAACCTAACCAGTAGCGAAAAACATAAAATAGTTGAGCTGATTATCCGCCGTGTTCGTGAACGATTACCGGTTCCTTATTTGACTAATAAAGCCCATTTTGCTGGATTAGAGTTTTTTGTTGATGAGCGTGTGTTAGTGCCACGTTCACCTATTGCTGAAATGATTAATAATAATTTCAGCCCTTGGTTATACAACAAACCAGTACATCGTATTATGGACTTGTGTACTGGCAGCGGCTGTATTGCCATAGCCTGTGCTTATGCTTTTGAAGATGCTGAAGTTGATGCGCTTGATATTAGTGAAGATGCCCTAGAAGTGGCGCAAATTAATATCGAGACGTTAGGCGTGTTAGATCGTGTATTCCCAATTCAGTCAGATATGTTTGCAGCAATTGAAAAAGGGCCACATTACGATTTGATCGTATCTAATCCTCCTTATGTAGATGCTGAAGATATTGATGATATGCCAAGTGAATATCATCACGAGCCAGCCATTGGTTTAGCATCGGGCCGTGATGGATTAGATTTAACCAAGCGTATTTTAGCTAACGCAGCCGATTACTTAACCGAGAACGGTTTATTGGTGGTTGAAGTGGGTAATTCTATGGTGCATTTAATGGAGCAATTCCCTGATGTACCCTTCATGTGGGTCGAGTTTGAATTTGGTGGTGACGGGGTGTTTGTATTAACCCGTGATCAGCTAGTTGAAAATCAATCACTTTTTGCCATCTATAAAGATAGTGAATAATCATGCTGTAATAGTGTAGCATTACGCTATTCAGTTTTTTATTGGTAAAGGGATAAATGGCGCATGTCAGGAAATAGTATTGGGCAAAACTTTGTCGTCACCACATTTGGTGAGAGTCACGGTGTGGCACTTGGGTGTATTATTGATGGTTGCCCGCCGGGGCTAGAATTAACCGTTGAAGATATGCAACATGATCTTGATCGTCGTCGTCCCGGTACATCACGCTATACAACAGCTCGTCGTGAAGCTGATGAAGTGCGTATTTTATCAGGGGTGTTTGAGGGTAAAACCACAGGGACTTCGATTGGTTTATTGATTGAAAATACCGACCAACGCAGCCAAGACTACTCCAACATAAAAGACTTATTTCGCCCTGGACATGCTGATTACACTTATCAGCAAAAGTATGGTCTACGAGATTATCGTGGCGGTGGACGTTCGTCAGCCCGTGAAACCGCGATGCGTGTTGCAGCCGGCGCTGTGGCTAAAAAGTATTTAAAAGCGGTGCATGGCATTGATATTCATGGCTATTTGTCACAGCTAGGGCCGATTAGTGCTGAGTCTATTGATTTAGCACAGGTTGAGCAAAATGCCTTTTTCTTTCCTGATGCGTCAAAGCTTGATGCACTAGATGAATACATGCGTGAGCTGAAAAAGTCAGGCGATTCTATCGGTGCAAAAATTACCGTATTGGCTACAGGTGTGCCAGTCGGTCTTGGTGAGCCAGTATTTGACCGACTAGATGCAGATATTGCCCACGCATTAATGGGTATCAATGCGGTAAAAGGGGTTGAAATTGGTGATGGATTTGGTGTGGTAACACAGAAGGGATCAGAAGGGCGTGACTTGATGTCACCCCTTGGATTTGAGTCAAATCATGCCGGCGGCGTATTAGGCGGCATATCTTCAGGGCAACCGATTGTAGCCAATATTGCACTAAAGCCAACATCGAGTATTAGTGTGCCAGGTAAAAGTATGACTGCGCAAGGTGAGGTTGCCGATGTCGTCACTAAAGGTCGTCATGATCCCTGTGTCGGGATCCGTGCAGTGCCTATTGCTGAAGCTATGTTAGCGATTGTATTGATGGATCATCTATTACGTCATCGTGCTCAAAATCAAGATGTACACAGCCTAACACCCGTAATCGGAATGCGTTAAATGCCAACCAGTTCTAGCCCTGAGTTTCAGCTTCGCTGGCTCAGGGCTTGTTATTTTTTCTTCTTTGCTATTCTCGGTGTTCTAGTCCCTTATCTTGGGGTGTTTTTTGACGCCCGTGGGTTTGATGCCCAAGAGATTGGTTCATTACTTGCCATACTCATGGCGACGCGGATCGTTGCGCCTAACCTTTGGGCTATGGTTGCTGATAGAACAGGGATGCGGGCAGGGTTGATCAAGCTAGGGGCTTTTTGTGCAGCACTGACTTTTATCAGCTTTTTCTTTGAAGGTGGTTTTTGGTATTTAGCGATTAGCTTGACCATCTATACCTTTTTTTGGAATGCCATTTTAGCGCAACTTGAAGTCATCACTCTTGAGACCTTAGGTGACAATGCCAATCAATATGGCGCAATTCGAAGTTGGGGCAGCGTTGGTTACATTGTTTTAGTTGTGCTTACTGGCGTGAGTATCGAACGTTTAGGGGCTGAGGTGTTGCCGTATATTGGCATGGTATTATTTATTGGATTATTAATATGTTCAATGCCGCTACCTTCAACTAAAGCCGCTGTGTTAAGCGGGTCAGAACGACCCAAATTACGGCTAGATAAATCAATCATTCTGTTTCTATTGTCAGCCTTGTTATTACAAATGAGTGTTGGACCTTTCTACGGTTTTTTTGTGCTGTATCTTAAGCAAGTTGGTTATTCAGAAACCTTCGCTGGGATCATGGTGGCCTTTGGGGTATTGGCCGAGATAGGCATCTTTTTATACGCTTCAAAATTGATTGGCAAATATGGTTTACGCCTGTTGCTTATTGTTAGTATTGTGCTGACCTCTGTGCGTTGGTTAATTTTAGGGTATTATCCCGATGTGGTTATTATGCTGATATTTAGCCAAACATTGCATGCATTTACTTTTGGTTTGACCCATGCCGTGTCTATTCAATTTATTCACCGTCATTTTGGTATCCATCATCGCAGTACTGGCCAGGCCTTATATGCTAGCTTGAGTTTTGGTGTGGGTGGTGCGTTAGGAACTTGGGTTAGCGGCTATATTTGGGGCGATGGTAGTGGCGCTGCGCATGTTTGGTTATTCGCAGCAACTTGTGCGATAGCCTCTGCCGTGGCCGTTATGTTTATTCCCGATATGAATGGTAAAAGCCAGCACAGCTGATGTTGTGGATTCAAATATAGATTAATTGTTTCATTCAACTGCAATTTATAGAGAAGGAGCCAATGTGAAGCCGTTTCGTTTAGGTTTACTCATTAACCCACTAGCAGGTTTAGGTGGCAGTGTCGGTTTAAAAGGGTCTGACGGTGTTGCCGAAGAAGCATTGGCCAAAGGTGCTGAGCCCAAAGCGCATCTGCGGATGCAACAGGCTCTAGATGTTGTGTCCGCGTATAAAGATCGCATTCAAATCGTTACTTCGTCTGGCTGTATGGGCGAAGATATCGCTGTTAAGATGGGCTTTAATACTCAGGTTGTGCATCACTGCGGTGATAATCAAAATCAATCTGGTGCGGATCTAAGTGAAGTTAATAAAAGTACTCAAAGAGTATTAATTACCACACAGCAAGATACCCGTGACGCAGTAAAGGCATTATTAGATCAGTCACTGGATTTATTACTCTTTGCTGGTGGCGATGGTACTGCAAGAGATGTGTACTCTATTGTTGATGATGCTATTCCTGTATTAGGCGTACCTGCTGGGGTTAAAATTCATTCAGGCGTTTATGGCATAACGCCTAAGGCTTCGGGTTTAGTGGTTAAAATGCTGCTGGATGGTGAGTTAGTCAGTTTAATGACCGCTGATGTCATGGATATTGATGAAACGGCATTTAGGCAAGGTACAGTTAAAGCTAAACGCTTTGGTGAAATGTTAGTGCCAGCAGAGCCGCGTTATGTACAAGCGGTAAAAATGGGCGGCAAAGAGACAGATGAATTGGTATTGGCCGATATTGCAGCCGATGTGATTGAATCTATGGATGATGAGATTTTTATCATGGGTTCAGGCAGTACTGTCGCGGCAATTATGGATGATCTTTATTTAGATAACACCTTGCTTGGTGTTGATGTTATTCAAGATAAACAATTAATTGCCACTGACGTAACAGCCCAAGAGTTATTGCAGATAACAAGTGGCGAATCAGCCAAGCTTGTGATCACCTTAATTGGTGGCCAAGGTCATGTGCTTGGAAGAGGTAACCAACAATTGTCACCCGCATTGATAAAACAGCTGGGTAAAGACAATATTTTGATCGTTGCCACAAAAACTAAGCTAAAAGCACTTGAAGGACGGCCATTAATTGTGGATAGTGGCGACCCAGAATTAGATGTAGCCCTTACAGGCTATTATAAAGTAATAACTGGTTACCATGATTACGTCATGTATCAAGTGGCTAACCCAGATTTGGTGGAATAAACCTATGTTAGAAAAGTATGATGTCGCGATGGAATCTTGGATACAAGAAACCGTTAGCAATGGTGATGATGATGCATTATTTGCCAGTGGTTACTTACAAGGCCATATTGCAGTGGTTTTAGCGAAACTTGAAGTGCAAGCTGATCAAGGTATTGATGCACTCGACAATCAAGTGATTCAGTGTCTTGCGCTGGCAAATGAAGAACTTAATGATGCTGATTATGTATTAGTTGCCCAAGCTTGGCAGCAATTACGCAGTCGTATTGTATCTGCAGTAGCATAGTTAATGTCACTTACTATATTAGATGATAAACAGCTCGAAACAGCATTTGAGCAAGTATCTGCTCACGTTGCAATTGGGCTGGTTAATCCCAAAACCCCAGTGAATGTGGGCGGGATTATGCGCGCATCGGGTTGCTATGGTGTCAATCAAGTATTTTATACTGGTAGACGTTATGATTTTGCGGTTAAAGCGGATACTCAATATGAAGTTGATAAAAAGCAAGCTGCCAAAACCATTCCACTGAAAGGCGTTGAATCATTATTAGCCCAAGTGCCCAAAGGCAGTAAGGTCATTTGCGTTGATCTTGTTGTGGGTGCGATTCCATTACCGCAATTTATCCATCCAGAGAATGCCTTCTACATTTTTGGCCCTGAAGATGGCACCATTCCCCAGCAGCTTATCGATGCCGCTGATGACGTAGTTTATGTGCCGACCAAAGGGTGTATGAATCTTGCTGCTTCAGTAAATGTGTTGCTCTATGACCGATTAGCCAAATCAACTGAGCATCAAACGGATGATAAGCTGATTATCAAAAATCGCGATACTAATAACCGTACCCGCGTGAAGCACTGGTTAAAGAAGTAACCAATAAGTAGGGTGTTTTGCTGTTAATCATCAAGGCACTTTGTTTCTATGTTGTTTTAATTCCACGTTTTAGTTTTCTTACTTCATCCATAAATATCTATTTTTTATCTTCCTAAAAATCCGCAACAATCATCACTAACTCATTTTCCTAGCGAAGCTTAATCAGCGGTTTTCTTTTGGCGGGCATAAAGTGTTGATCCCGACGAGTTGCTTTTAGGTTTTTTACTATTGTGATAGTGAGATTTTTAAAACTAGAAAGGATTTTGATGATAACTAAGATTAATAAATTGGTTGCGGGAGCCGGATTACTGTTAACAACTGAAGCGACGACCTTCGTTGGCTTGTATAAAGAGTTGAGCCGGAGTAGTTGCTTTAAGATTTTTTACTATTGTGATAGTGAGATTTTTAAAACTAGAAAGGATTGTGATGATAACTAAGATTAATAAATTGGTTGCGGGAGCCGGATTACTGTTAATAACTTAAGCGACGACCTTCGTTGGCTTGTATAAAGAGTCGAGCCGGACGAGTTGCTTTAAGATTTTTTACTATTGTGATAGTGAGATTTTTAAAACTGGAAAGGGTTGTGATGATAACAAAGATTAATAAATTGGTTGCGGGAGCCGGATTACTGTTAACAACAGAAGCGACGACCTTTGTAGGTAATAAGAGCTGAGCCCGACATATCTACAAACTAAACAACACTATTAAATTGGTTGCGGGAGCCGGATTTGAACCGACGACCTTCGGGTTATGAGCCCGACGAGCTACCATACTGCTCCATCCCGCGACTGTATTTGTTGCTTTTGCTGGGTAAATCTATTTCTTCATTAGTTATAAATTGGTTGCGGGAGCCGGATTTGAACCGACGACCTTCGGGTTATGAGCCCGACGAGCTACCATACTGCTCCATCCCGCGACTGTATTTATCGCTTTTATTACTTGCTCATCAAATTGGTTGCGGGAGCCGGATTTGAACCGACGACCTTCGGGTTATGAGCCCGACGAGCTACCATACTGCTCCATCCCGCGACTGTATTTGAATCGCTTCGTTTATCGTAATTATTTAAAGTTCTATTAAATAATTATTGGTTGCGGGAGCCGGATTTGAACCGACGACCTTCGGGTTATGAGCCCGACGAGCTACCATACTGCTCCATCCCGCGTCCGATAAACGCTGCTTTGTTGACTCGCATCCTTAAGAAAGTTTGCTGTGCCCTTCAAAGCGGAGCGAACTATAACGACTGACCTTTGGCTTTGCAAGCGTATTTTTAAAATATGCACCTGTTTGCAGGTAAAGTGCTCGGTTTGGTTGTTTAAATAGCGATTTTTAGGCTTAAGGGCTGAAAGATGAGGTTGTCTCATTAACGTTAGGCAATAGAAGCACTACCAAATTAGATAAGTCGTTGGGGATATCCGTTTGAGCAGGTATAATGCGCCTCAGAATTTATTGAGTAAAGATGACTAGCCAACCCATGTTTAATTTTTTTGCTGCCTCCCCGAAAGGGTTTGAATATAGCCTTGCTTGTGAACTGAAAGAATTCGGTGCGCAAGAGGTAAAAGAAAGTGTTGCAGGTGTTTATTTTTCTGCCCCCCTTGAACTCGCCTATCGGATCACTTTATGGACAAGGTTAGCAAGCCGAATTGTGTTGGTTATCTATAAAGGTCCTTGTGAATCACCGGAGCAGTTATATAACGCTGCTTACTGTATTGACTGGCCGTCGCATTTTTCTAATAAGAATACCTTTAGTATCGATTTTCACGGTACCGGCGGTTTTATTAACAACACCCAGTTTGGTGCGTTAAAAATCAAAGATGCTGTCGTTGACCGTTTCCGTGATGATGGTGACAATCGCCCCGATGTTGAAAGGGTTAACCCTGATTTTAAAATTGATGCACATTTCCGAAATGGACAAGTCACTATAGCGATGAACTTTTCAGGTTCGTCTTTGCATCAGCGTGGTTACCGCTCGACTACCGGTGAAGCGCCATTAAAAGAGAATTTAGCTGCCAATATGTTGGTCCGTTCAGGTTGGCAACAACAACCTGTTACCTTATTAGACCCATTTTGTGGTAGTGGCACCATACTAATTGAAGCGGCGTTAATGGCTTGCGATATTGCCCCAGGTCTTAAGCGTGAACGCTTTGGTTTTGAGTGTTGGCGCAGCCATAACAAAACCATGTGGGCATCTGTTCTAGAAGAAGCTCACGCACGTGCAACCTTAGGTAAAAGCCGTTGTAACATTAAGTTTTATGGCTCTGATATCGATTCTCGTATCGTGTCACTGGCACAGCGCAATGCTGAAAACGCAGGTGTCGATGATCTTATTGAGTTTAATGTTACCGACGTGCTGCAATTAACCCCACCTGAAGCGGAAGGTTTCTTAATTTCTAACCCACCCTATGGTGAACGTCTTGGCAGTGTGACTGAGCTACTACAGCTTTACTATCAACTCGGCGACAAGTTCAAAAAAGAATTTGGTGGTTGGAAAGTGGCCATGCTGTGCAGTGATGTAGAGCTTATCTCATCACTAAAGCTTAAAGCCGATAAACAAATGAAAATGTTTAACGGTGCACTTGAGTGTGTGTTTAACCTTTATACCCTGCATGCAACAGACACCCGTCGCATCGCGCCTGAGTTACCTGAAGGCGTCGATATTGTTGATATTGCCCCCGCGTTTTCTAATCGTATTAAAAAGAATATGAAGCAGTTAGAAAAGTGGGCAAAGAAAGAAAATATCAATAGCTACCGTATCTACGATGCCGATTTGCCAGAATATAACGTTGCTATCGACAAATACGTTGATTACGTTGTGATTCAAGAATATTCAGCCCCTGCGACTATTCCAGAAGCGATTACTAAACGTCGTGTTAGTGATGTTTTACTGTCTTTACCAGGTGCTCTAGGCATTAGTGCTGATAAAATTACCTTGAAAACGCGAGAGCGCCAAAAAGGCACTAATCAATATGAAAAGTTGGATGAGAAAAAGTTAGAAGTTATCACCCAAGAATATGGCGCACGTTTCAAATTAAACTTAACCGGTTATTTAGATACAGGTCTGTTCTTAGACCATAGAGTTACTCGCAAACTGGTAGGTGAAAAGTCACGAGATCGTAATGTATTAAACCTTTTTGCCTACACGGGTACCGCGTCAGTTCATGCAGCATTAGGCGGTGCTAAATCGGTTACTACCGTTGATATGTCGAACACTTATATCAGCTGGGCGAAAGAAAACTTCAGCTTAAACCGCCTAGCGGGTAGACATTACCAATTTGTACAAGCTGATTGTTTACAGTGGATTAAAGAAAATAGCCATAATAAATATGAGCTTATATTCATAGATCCGCCAACGTTTTCTAACTCAAAACGTATGGAAGACAGCTGGGACGTTCAGCGTGACTACGTCAATATGTTAGGTGATGCAATCAAATTGTTGTCTCCAGAAGGTGAAATTATCTTCTCTAACAATAAACGTAAATTTAAAATGGATATCGATTTATTAACCAAGATGGGCATGAATGTTGTCAATATTGATGACCAGTGTTTGCCGCTTGATTTTAAACGTAATCCTCATATTCACAATGTTTGGCTAATTACCCATGCCAAATGAGAGTGAATATGTGTTGTATCATACCGAAGGCTGTCACTTGTGCGAGTTAGCATTAGCTTTGGTTGAGCAATCTAAAATCAATTTTAAGCAGGTCGATATTTGTGAAGTTGCAGAGTTAGCCGAGCGTTATGGCACTTCCATCCCCGTGTTTGCTGATGGCCAGCGTGAAATATGTTGGCCTTTCAATGCGTCTGAATTAGCGCGATTTTTAGGAGAGTAGTGTGAGTCTTGTTCGAATTAGTAATGGCTCATTAGCCTATGGTTACACGCCATTATTGCAAAATGCCGATTTTACCATTGAACCCGGAGAACGGGTGTGTATTGTTGGCCGTAATGGTGCTGGAAAATCGAGTTTAATGAAAATTTTGTCGGGTGATGTATTACTCGACGATGGCGAATTTAACATCACTAATAATGTTAATGTCAGTCGCTTACAGC
The DNA here is from genome assembly GCF_051164935.1 of Shewanella sp. HL-SH2. NCBI lineage: Bacteria > Pseudomonadati > Pseudomonadota > Gammaproteobacteria > Alteromonadales > Shewanellaceae > Shewanella > Shewanella sp. HL-SH2. The sequence continues at coordinate 3,534,871 of NZ_CP195035.1, read as the reverse complement.
AAGACCCTCCTAAAGCAGAAACAGGCACTGTTTATGCTTATATTGCCGCAGGTTTACAGGAAGTTGGTGAAGCATTAGAGAAGTACCATCAATTGTCTCACGACATCGCCGATGCATCGCCTGACGAAATGGATCGTATGCTAAAGGAAATGCAGCCTCTTCAGGACATTCTTGATCATAATAATGGTTGGCAGTTAGATTCTCGCATCATGCAAACCTGTGAACTACTTCGCCTAGATGCGGATAAGCCATTATCTGAATTGTCAGGTGGTTGGCAACGTAAAGTCGCGTTAGCGCGTGCGTTAGTAAGCGAGCCAGATTTATTGTTACTTGATGAACCAACCAACCATTTAGATATCGATACTATCGAATGGCTTGAGCAGTTCTTAATGAGTTTTAAAGGCGCTATTGTGTTTGTCAGTCATGACCGTGGTTTTATTCAACGTATGGCGACTCGTATTGTCGATTTAGATCGAGGTGTGGTGACATCTTGGCCTGGTAACTATCAAACTTATCTTGATGGCAAGATTGAATGGTTAAGAGTTGAAGCTGAAAAGAATGCTCAATTTGATAAAAAACTGGCAGAAGAAGAAGTCTGGATAAGACAAGGTGTTAAAGCACGTCGTACCCGTAATGAAGGACGAGTGAGATCACTTGAAGCATTACGCCGAGAGCGGGGAGAGCGCTTAAATCGTCAAGGCAATGCCAAAATGGCCGTGTCAGATGGTCAACGTTCAGGTAAGTTGGTGTTTGATATTCTTAATGTTGATTACAACATTCCTGAGAAAAATTTAGTTAAAAACTTCAGCTCAACTGTCATGCGTGGTGACCGTATTGCCTTAATCGGCCCTAATGGGTGCGGCAAATCAACGCTAATTAAATTGTTAATTGATCAACTGCAACCGCAATCTGGTGAAATTAAAGTCGGCACCAAGTTAGAAGTGGCTTACTTTGATCAGTACCGTGAAGCGCTTGATCCTGAAAAAACCGTTGAAGAAAACGTCGGTGAAGGTAAAAGTACAGTAACAGTAAATGGACAAGATCGTCATATTTTAAGCTACTTACAGGATTTCTTGTTCTCGCCTATGCGTGCAAGAACGCCGGTTAAAGCCTTATCTGGCGGAGAGAAAAACCGGTTATTGCTTGCTCGCTTACTCCTACGTCCAGCAAACTTAATTATCCTCGATGAACCAACAAACGATCTTGATATTGAGACCTTAGAGTTGTTAGAGTCACTACTAACTGATTTCGAAGGTACCTTATTAATCGTCAGCCACGATAGAGCATTTATCGATAACACTGTGACAAGTAGCTGGTGGTTTACTGGAAATGGCCATTGGAGTGAGTATGTTGGCGGTTACCAAGATGCGGTATCCCAAGGTGCAAAATTTTATTCTGAGGAACCTGCGGCAGAAATCGTTGTCCAAGCTCCAGCGGTTAAAGAAGTGGCTCCAGTTAAGGCTGCTGAAAAGCCTGCAAAAAAGCTATCTTATAAGATGCAACGTGAACTGGATGAGTTGCCCGCTAAAATGGAGCAGTTAGAGCAAGAAATTGCATCCTTACAAGCAACGACGAACAATGCTGACTTTTATAATCAGCCACAAGATACGGTTAATAACGCATTACAGCTATTAGCGACAACCGAACAGAGTTTAGAAAAATGTTTTGAGCGTTGGGAAGAGCTTGAATCATTAAAATAAAGAATAATATAACAGGAATAGTTTACATGAAGTTAAAGTTAGACAGAGCCTTATCATTGGTTGCTATCAGTGTATTAAGTGTTATCGGCAGTGCGCAAGCAGCACCTGTATATGAGATTGATAACCTAGATGAAGTGACTTACGATTTACGCGGTACGCTCACAGGCACTCGTTCAGGTTATGCGTTAGGTGTTGATAATAACGATGAATTAGTCGGTATTTCTAAGGGGAAAAAGAAGCTCAGCACTGAAGACATTGAAGGCGGCATCATAGATGTTGAAGATGGTATAGCACCAGCCGAACAAATTACTTATTCAATTTATACACCAATTGAAGCAAATAACTTTACCTTTACTGCTGCTGCAAATGCTGCTGAAGCATGGAAACCTGCTTTTTTTAGCATCGCAGGTACGACTGCTCCCGACACGTTAGATGCGGAAGGCGAGCAAGTCGTCAATTCAGTGGATAGCTATTTTTATGGTATGAATAGCAGCGGTATTAAAGTCGGTGCTTATAGTGCGCCAGAACAAAAAATACCTTATGAAGGTACCATAGAAGACCAAGAGTATTGGTATATTCGTGATTTTGAACTGCGTGGTGTAGCGGTTCAATCGAATGAAAGTCCTGCAATTGAACTGCCTTTAATTCCGCCATATACCACCTTTACGCGTGAAGCTAGCGGTGATAAACCTGCCGCGACGGTTGAGTTAGGCGGTTGGTCATCGGCGTCAGCTGTAAATGAAAGTAATATTGCAACGGGTTACGGCAGCACTGAGCTGGCTTCATTCAGTAAAGACCGAGTCAACCTTTGTATTGATAATTATAATCCTGATGTGGATAACCCTGCACCGATCGATGTCTGTGTTCAAGCAGATCAATACCCTGTCAATAACCGCCGTAACATTCAATATCAAACCCGTGCCCTTGTGTGGGATTTAAATACTATTGATGCTGAAGGTAAGCCTTTAGTTACTGAATTACCTTTGGGGTTAACTCCAGGCGAGTCAACTTTGGTATTTACTGCCCAAGGGCTAGGTATTAATAGTCAAGCAGATGTTGTTGGACGCTCCCATGTTTATCGCAATGGGGATACTAATAATTTACGTCAGGATGCCGCTTTTTGGAAAAAAGATGCAAATGGTGTGTATCAATATAATTGGGTTGATTTTAAAGATAACGATATTTTAGCCTCAATGTCATATGATATAAATGATGATGGTTTAATGGTTGGTAGTTACCAAAAGTACATTGGCGGCTATCTACGTAGTAAGTTTTTCATTTTTGACACCAATAATACAACAGAGTTACCCGTCACTCCTGATGATTTTAATATCGGACTTTCAGATCTTAGTAGCAAAGCGAAAGACATTAATAATAAAGGTCAAGTAGTGGGTCAAATTGAAGTGACTTACGATAAAGAAAAACCTAGACCAAAAGCGGGTTTTTTATATAATCACGCAGATAAAGAATTTTTAAACATTAATAATCTTTTGGTTTGTGAATCAAAAGGTTATGAGTCTTCTGGTGATTCGTGGGCTCGTAAGAAAATCACTATTCAAGATGGTACAGGAGAAGAGTTAACTTACGATTCAGAATTTTATGTCGTTGAAGCTAATAGTATTAATGAAGATGGTACTATTGTGGGTACCGCATTTATTAGAAAACCACAGTATCAATTTGATCTTCTGGGCAACTTAATCATCAATGAAGAAAACGGCCTACCTTATTTTGCGCTAGACGGGAATGGTAATCCGGTTACATCTTATCTTCCTCGTATGGTGGTGTTAAAACCGACTAGCGGTGAAGCGTGTAGTTACACTGATGTACCAGAAGAAAAACCTTATGTGCGTCAAGGTGCAGCAAGTTTGTCATGGTTATTTGCGCTGCCACTATTATGGTTAAGACGACGCAAAGTCAAATTAGCTAAGTAAGTGTTAATCACTCTAGCAGCTTGTTGAACTCAGTTAAACGCTGATTTACGCTATGTGCTGATACTGTTATTGAGTAGACTATGAAACATAAAAAATCGAGAAAATATTCTCGATTTTTTTTTATTTTTATTCTCAATATGTTAATTGACCTTCACTCTAATTGATGATTTTTTGTGTTGATCTTGTTTGAAAAACGAGCTATTTCTATTTGTCTGGCTTGTTTAATACAACGGGTTTTAAGTATAGCGAGTCAGTTTAATCACAAACGAGGACGCTTACATGAAAAGACAAAAAAGAGATCGTTTAGATAGGGCTTTTTCAAAAGGGTTTCAAGCAGGGATAGGAGGACGCTCTAAGGAATTGTGTCCCTATGCTGGTTTAGACCCTCGGTCGCAATGGCTTGGCGGTTGGCGTGAGGGCATTGATGGCAGGTTGAATGGGCTGTTTAATAAATGATCTGAATCATTTGTGGATTATATAGACCAAAAAATGCCCTCACTTTGAGGGCATTAACATAGTCAGGTAATTAGACTTGTTGAGATCATTAATATTCAATTTTATTGAGTTAGAAAGTAGAAGTGTCGCTAAATACACCCACTTTTAAATCTTTCGCTGAATAGATTTGACGACCATCCACTTCTAATGTGGCATCTGCAATACCCATAACCAATTTGCGATGAATAGTACGTTTAATATTAAGTCTGTAGGTCACTTTTTTTGCATCAGGTAAAACTTGTCCTGTAAATTTAACTTCACCGACGCCTAATGCACGGCCTTTACCATCAGCGCCTTCCCAGCCTAAGTAAAATCCAACCAATTGCCACATAGCATCTAAGCCTAAGCAACCCGGCATAACAGGGTCAGTGATAAAATGGCAATCAAAAAACCATAATTCTGGATTGATATCGAGTTCTGCAACGATCTCGCCTTTACCAAATTCACCGCCATTATCATTAATAGTGACAATGCGATCCATCATTAACATGTTGTCTACAGGTAAACGTGGACGATTAGGACCGAGTAAATTGCCGTGACCACATGCGATTAGTTGTTCCTTGGTAAAACTGTTTGCTCTTTCCATTTTCTCAATACCACTAGAATGACTTTTTGATGCAGACAAGATAGCGAACACGTGTAAGCTAAACAACTCCGATCACTAAATAATGCCTAATTTTGCTAATATTTTTGCAAAAAAGTTAAGTTCGACCTCGTCTCCATGTCCTGCAAGACGATCGAGTCGTTGTTGTACCATGCCGTATAAGGTTTCTGGTGGAAAATCATTATCTTCATTTGCTACACCGGCAGGGATCGTCATCAATAATTCAACAGCTTGATCCATGTGCTCAATGGCGTAAATATGAAACTTTTCCTCGGCAATTGCAGCTATTACCTCTGGTTCAAGGTTTAACTGCAAAATATTCGCTTTAGGAATAATAACACCTTGCTCACCTGTTAAACCTCGGCGAGAACATAAATTAAAGAAACCTTCAATTTTCTCATTCACGCCGCCGATAGCTTGTACATTACCAAATTGGTCTAATGCACCAGTGACAGCTAAAGATTGTAAAATCGGGTGTTCTGCAATGGCAGACATTAAGCAGCAGTACTCAGCTAATGAAGCACTGTCACCATCAATTTCTTGATAAGATTGTTCAAATACAATATTGGCATTTAAATGAAGCGGCGCATCACGGCCAAATATGCGATACAAACAGGACGAAAGGATCATCATGCCTTTTGTATGAATATTGCCTCCAAGCTCAGATTTTCTTTCAATATCCGCAATTTCTCCATCACCATAGTGAACTGATGCCGTAATACGGGCAGGTTCTCCATATGAGTAGTCGCTCGTATCGATAACCGTTAATGCATTGATTTGCCCAACCATAGCCCCTTCGGTAGGGAGGTTAATAAAGTTATCATCAAAACTTTGGGCTGAATAAATTTCTGAACTATTGTGACGAAATTTGAGTTGCTGTAAAGCTTTAGCCACAGCATTACTGTTAATACCATTACCCTGTTTGTTACTTGGCAGGCTAGGAATAAAAGCCTTAGCTTGAAGCATTAAAGATCGCATGCCTATCATGTTCAGACTTAATCTTTGTTGATGCTCAATGAGTCTAGAACTGTACCAAAGTAACGGTAATATGCTTGATGTTTCAAGCACTACGCCTTGTTTATTGGCTAATGTCGCTAACCACTGCACATATTGCGTTTCTGAATGTTTGGTTAAATCTAACTCATAACTGATTTCAGCTAATATTGGAAAATTCTGACTAAATAATCTGTCCTCACTTTGTAAGTGACTAAAAGAGATACCCGAGCCCACTAGTATAATCTTGCAGTTTAATGGAATAGGGGCTAAATCTTGATTAATACGATACTCTCCATCAGAGAGAATTTGTAACAACAACTCCCATAGACCTTCGCGTTTCCAAATTGACTGCAAACAAATAAACACAAAATGATTAGATGCTAATGCCCCTGCTTTATATTGGCTATTTTTATCGGTCTTTTGCATTTTCCCAATAAGGTCATTACGTCTTATAGGACCTTGTAAATAACAAAACAATGATTGTTGTTTAGCGATTGTGCCAACATTTTCAGGGGGACGCTGCGGCTGCCATTTAAATTTAACCGGCTGGAGATCTTCTGTTGATTTTGTTGCAACCAGGTATTGATCCGCAGGAGTATCAGCCTGTGTACATAATGCTTCAATAAAATCGACACGGTCCACACCTGGGAAATCAGCTAGAAACAGATTTTGCCCGCTCACTTTATTCATTAATTTAAAGCTATCAACAACTCTATCCTGACCCAGCAATAAGTGACTTGGATAAAAAGTACTTGGTACCTCTTTAGGTACATGAAATTGTGGTGCCAGTTTGGCACTAGGAAGCAATGTTAGATTCATAAATTAATAAGTGGACGATATACTGGAAAATAATGACTCAAATAGTAGCATAAAGCGCTGTAAAGTCTTTAAATGAATCGTCTAGCAAGTTAACTGTTATAAAGGGATGTAAGCCCAAGTAGGGCGGTTTTATCCATTTTTGCATAAAAACACATCATAGTGGTCAAATGGTAAACATTTAGATTTTTTTTTAAAGTTTATAGTTTACAAGCACCAGAGATACTTATATTATTCAGCTCGTTCGGAGGGATGGCAGAGTGGTCGAATGCACCGGTCTTGAAAACCGGCAACGGTTTATCCCGTTCTAGGGTTCAAATCCCTATCCCTCCGCCACATTAAATATGAGAAAAGCCGTTGATTATCAACGGCTTTTTTTGTTTCTGGCGTTTGAGGGGCTCTCCATAAGGATTGACTCAGACAATGTATCTTTATCGAGCACCCAACAACGTATACTTCACACGTATCTGTTTATCCAAATATTTACGCGACAAGGGCTACCCCTTTGACGTAAAAGTCTCCTTACTGACTCGTGACAGAGCAGAAGCGGTCATCCGTAACATTGATGTTGCCGGAACACTCAAAAAAATCATCAAGTCTATTGACCATAAAACCCGTATTAATGACTTTATTCGCTACGTCGATGAAGTGATTAACCATCTTAGAGCTCAGTTTGATGCTGATGATTCTGATATTACGTTCAACATCACGCCGAAACCTCATGCTATCCCCATTAGAGACACTAAGTTGTCGGAATATCGTGAAACCACCACTGTGGCTCAAGCAATGCCTGTCTTAGCGTTAAATGAAGCATTAAGCGCATTTATTATTTCAAAACAAAAATCAGCCATCAGACCGCTCTCTATCAAGCAACTTGAGCAGCGTACTAGGCATTTTATTGATACCGTATCATCAAAAGATAAATCAAGATCCAAAACTAACGCTGAGAGCAAATGTGTGCACGATATCACCAGCGCTGATGCGATGACCTATCGAGATGCTTTACTGATTCAAGGCCGAAGCTACAAAAGCAATAAAGAGTACTTAGCTGCTGTATTGCAGTTCTTTAAATGGTGCCAACTAATGAACTATTGCAACCACAACCCCTTTGAAAGCGTTACTGTAGGTCAAAAACCAAAAGCTAAACCGAATCAAGCTAGAGACCGCTGGACGCACATTGAACTTAAACGCCTACTTCGCAGCTCATCATTCAAGGCTTCAACAATCGATTTCAAGTGGGTCACCCGTTTGATGCTTTATGGTGGTTTAAGGCCCTCAGAAGCCTGCCAGCTCAAACCAGCCGATATCAAGCTAATCGACGGCATACACTGCATTAGCGTTGATGACAGTGGCGCTTTACAACGATTAAAGAACCTCAATGCCAAGCGCTATGTGCCAATTCATAACGCATTACTTGAACAAGGCTTTATGGCATTCGTTACTCAGCGAAAATCAACACATACCCAGCTGTTTGATTATAAACCCGTTGGTATAAACGAAGACTGGTCAAAAAACTACTGCAAACAGCTGGCAAAGCTTCAAAACGAAATAGGTATGCAAGCAAATAAGCGTCCAACAGCATACGGCTTCAGACACACGTTTATCGATGAAATGAAGCAACTGGATATCAGCGAGCACATCGTTGCTCAAATCGTCGGTCACGCTAATCCCAACATCACTTTCAGTCGTTACGGCAAAGATATAAACGTTGCAGCATTGCTTAAGGATATTGAGAGAATTGAATATCAAATTTGATGATCGGGTGTGGTTAATAAATAAACTTTAAACCTAAATTAACAATCTGTCTCGATTGGCAGTAACAGTGTCAGTTGAGGCACAAACACTGCCAAAGCTGTAATTATTTCGCTACAGCAGAGAGCGAATAATTAGGCTGTTGAAAATGGCTCGCAGTCAGTGAGTGCGAAATATAACAGTTTAATCAAACAAATGTTTCAAACATTGCTTATTTATTAAATTGTCTTAAATGCTCTGTAACCCAGATATCATCAGCTACAGGGTAGTGCGAAACAAACCTTTTTGCTCTCACTGAGAGTAAAAAAATTTGTGTTAAAGAGTGAGTAAGTAGTTTTAGCTAGACCTTTATTTTTTAAAGATATAGGGATTCTGCATTAAACCTGCTAAAACGTTTATGCCCCCAAAGTGTCAGGATAAATTAGACCCAATTTCAGTCATACTACAGAGTGGCTGCTGTAACGGTGACGATTCAAAGAGAAGAATTGATAATGAAGAATACTAAACTCAATATATTGCTCTCAAAATGTGACGTAACGGCACCAATACCTGATGACTTAGCTGAATGGCTTGATTCTCCTTCTGTTGGAAATGAGATTGTCACGGATTGCGAAGATACGCCCCTGAGTTCTGATGATGAGTATCGTGCAGCATTAAAGAAAATTGAAGGATTGTTTGATGCAATACCTAATACCGCGGAAGGTTCTGAGCTCGAAAAATGGATTTCATTAGTTGAAACATATGAAAATGAACACTTCCCAATGTAACTCACAGTTGCCCCAAGGTTTGTTAGAACCAAAGCTCTATTTAACAGTGCTTACCTTCGTTTTCCATATAAAAGCTAATTGATATGAATCTTCTACAGAGACCACTATTTACTGCCTAGATTGCATAATCTAATGAGCTGGTTTTATATACAGTTATAATACGTTTTGGCTTAACTTATATCAAACAACCCGATAAGTAAGTCTAAGATAGTAAGTATAAATTATGAGATTAAACTTAACTGATTGATATTGTAGTAAATAAGTTTCTATAGCGATTTTATGAATACTTTATTTTGGCTATCTCGGTTTGTTTTTGGCTTTACGAATAACTTATCGCTTTACATCAACGACATAGCAAATGTAGGATGATATTAATGAATAACTTAAGCGCCCGACTTTATTTGGCGAGCCGTTCAATAAGCGTTATACCCCACCAATGGAGTGTTGAGTAACAATGGATGTGAATGAGCAATACAGCCAGGAAGCCAGAATGCAATTGGACTTCTATTCCTTTATGGCTGTTGCGATATGGATTTGCTTTGGTGTTGCGATTACTTCTGGTGTAGCAATGCATCTAGTTGTTACCACGGTAGCAGCCTCATCAGAAGTTGAATCATCGATGTTTTTATTTTCTTCCGCAGTATACGGCTTTTTAGGGTTCATCTTTTCGCTATTGGGGTCTGCGGGTATATATCCCTTATATGCATTCTGGTGTGGTAAAAAGAGAGGGCAGCGGGTTACTGGACGCTTTGCCTTTATCAATAGCGGAGTATAACAAGCCTCTGAATTAAGATGTACCAAGGCTGTCATGCCATTTGCTGAGCAAATCGCCCGCAGCACATGGTTAACTTATTAGAGGAGCGTTAGCGAGCATTATGAAGCTGTTCTTGAATTCTAAGTCACTAATAATAATTTTAGCCCTGAGTCCTTCAATTTGGGCATATTTAGGCTTATTAAATTATATCGGAGATCCTCGAGTAATTGATTCAGGTCTCGACGGAGAGGAAATGCATTTCTTGGAATTAGCCTTTTTGTATCTGTCGTTCACTTCAACATTTTATCTTTGGGTATGTTCGATTATTCATTGCTTCAAAAATATAAGTAAATTACTTTCAATTGTTATTGCGGTTATTTGGCCTCTAATTTACCTTTATATTTTTTATGTATTAGGTTCAAATTGGCGCAGTGTCAAAGCCCGCTAACGTGGCGTTAACGACTATCATAGTAATACTTTTCCTAATGGCAGTAGGCTAAAACTCTAAAACGTTTCTGTCCAAAAATAAGTTAGTGAGTTAAAACATTAATTACACCAATTGACTTACTTATACATGTTATTACGCTATATCAGTATCCATATGAAACTTGTATGTAATCTTGCTATTTGTAATAATAATTTTTTAAAATCTAAAAGGAACTTAGATAAATGAGCAATCAACAAAAAATATATGAAGTATCGGTCACTGATATTGAGGATGATTTAACTCGAATAACAGGTAACCGTACCCTCGCAAAAGCTCATGCAGAATCTCTGAGTATTTATTATCGCGGTGAAATTATTGACTCGGTAAAATATAAAGAAGGCATTATTCCACAAGCAGACCTGCTGTTATCTCGTCGAGTGCGTTGGGAACACATGAAGATGCACTCTACTAAATTAGCCGAGAATATGTCTGCAGCTAATCGTGGAAAGAAGCCTGAAAATACTGCAGCTCATCATATTGTATCCTGGAGTGATATGCGTGCCGCTAGGTCTAGATTAAGATTAGCCGCTTTTGGTATAGATATAGATCACGAAGCCAATGGTGTTTACCTTCCTAGATTTCAAAAGCATGTCCCAATGGACTCAATGCCTGATGCTTATCCTCACTCAAAGATACACTCCGGTAAATACTATCTGAATACTATCTGAATGTTGAATACCTACTTGAAGATACTATAGCCGAAGGTTTAGGCCATCGTGGGATTATTGAAACGTTACGTGATGTAGCAGAAGACCTCAAGATTGGTGTATTTCCGATTAATTCATCTTTAACTGCAGCAGGGTAATAATAACTAATGACTTCAAAGTTTAATAAGGTATTTAGCGTATATCTTGACCCTGATGAATTTATGCTTCTGAGTGAATCCGCATTTGAACATGTTTTGCAATTGACTGAAAATAGATTGCTTTCATTTAACGGTAATATTTCAATGAAAGAATTTTGGGGATTACTCAATGTTGTTTGGCAAGTTGAACCTTCGAACAAGCAGAAGCTTAAAGTACCAGACATAGCTGGCTTAGGAGCCTCTACCTTTGTTGTTTCTCCAATGTATTCGCACTTATTCCTTAATGATTTTGGAAAGAACATTGAGCTTCTAGAATGTAATAATGACGGCGAAAAATGGCTTGCATTTAATGTTTTAGGGTTTGATAGCGCTTTGAATGAAGATCTTAGTGAAAGAAATATGCGTAATGGTCGACCTGATAGGATTCGTAAGTTTAAGCGCATGGTATTTAATAAGAGTGGTATAACTAACCCGAACCTATTTAGAGTTCGTGAAACGGGTCTTTTTTATTACACTACAGATGCAGAAAATAGCTTATATTCAATAGTTAAAAAAAATAGTATTTCAGGACTCTTTTTTAAGGAAGTAGAGTGCTGTTGAGAATAAAATTTTTATTATTTTTTCATATCAAAAAGCTCTGAAAGCTATTGATGCCACTACAACCTCAGTCTATATAACTTTTGGTTTGGATGGATACCATACGCATCCAAATGCATTTTTTGAATTTTCAAATAGCCATGATTCTGAAAGTGGTGGTACAGGAGATGTTGGCTGGTTAAATGATTCGAGAAACAGGAACGTAATATTGTATCTAGGAACGCAAATTGGCGGTAAAATTTTTATAGGAAGCTGTACTGCAGTAACTTGCTTTGATAGTCCATATAGAACTGAACCCAGTAAGGTATTGTAACTATGCGTTTTATTTTATTAATAATTATTCTTATGTTTCAACTTGGTTGTGCGGACCAGAGGGCTAGGCCATTTTTAGATCCATTTCCGCCACTAATCGCTTCTTGCTTGAATGCATATAGTACCAGTGGCGATGACGGACAAGATATTGAAGATATTGACCGAGTTTTTGTTGTGTATGTTGATAAAGGTAAATTTGTGGATATCTTTTTCTCTCATGGTGATACAGGCTCTTTTGACAAAAAAAAGGATGACTACAAAGGCATTTTATCTTGCAGTGGTATTTTAGATGGGGGGTTCAATATTTATCAGCTTCGCGACCCTCATGGAGCTGCGTATTTTATCGATAAACCTAGTATTGGTAAGGGTGTTATCAATGTGGATACTTGTGGAATAGCAAGAGAACGAATGTATCTCTTTGAGTCAGGAAAGGTAAATTATCAGGGAGAGAAGATTTTTGATTGCCATTAATAAATTTAAACTGCTTAAATTGCAAATGGACGCTATTTTCAAATAAGATTATTTTAAACTGCAAAACAACATGCAAACCGAGCAGTTTTATCTCCACGGGATAACCCTATTCGGTTTGCATGTTGCTTTTTAAGACTTACTCTGTGAGTTTTAGGATTACGATATAGCTTAGGAACTTGTTCTGGTCTAATCACATCGGCCGCCTCACTTCAGATGTGATCCCAGAGAAATTTTAATTCGAAACTTACTAATTCGAGCTAAAAGTCTAACTCGGAAATGTCCATTTTCAAGTTTAATGAGCACATAACTAGCTCATTGTTTAATGGCTCATCAACTTGAAATCACGACCAATGCGCTGAATTAATTATAGGAAGCTTAACTTCATGACAACTGATTTAAACAGTAGTTCTATGGATACTAAATACGTTGGTATTTGTGAGTATTTTGCTACTGGAGAAGGTGTTACGTATGTAATAGCATCCGGTACAAAGACTCAAATTAACGAGTTTGCTGGGCCTTATTTTTCAACGGGGTTAGGATTTTACTCGTTTGAAGAAATGAAAAGCGCATTGATTGAATGCGAGGGTATGAATGAAACTTGCATAATGGATGATAAACGCTTGCGAGCAGCATATGTATTGCAAACTCATTTGCCCAGTGTTGCAGATTTGATTAAACAATATGGCTTTGGAACCTTTTCTTATCAGTTCCATTATAACCTTAGCTAATAAGTTAATGATTTTAATTACTAAAGTGCTGCTGTAAATGTAAATTAATTAGGCCCAATTTAAATATAAGCACTAATCTAGTTTTATTTTATATTTGAGCCTAGCAGGTAGAATTTCATCAAACTCACAGCTAAGTGCGTTAACTATTTTGTATAAATTTTACAGTCTGTTTTAGATTTTCATATTGAGGTGTAAGTCACCACGCCCTTTAACACACATTCGCGATAAATTCTTAGGGCCTGTTTTGATGTTTGACCCATTAGTTGCTCAAATCATTGAAGCAGAAAACTTTGATAACCTATTCAAGAAGCCTTTGTACTAACCTTCTTGAAAAAATATTTGCTTAGTTGTGCCACCTTTTGGCTGTGTAGTGGCAGTATTCGTCGGTCACTACACTAGATTAAAATCGACAACACCTTTTACGTAACATGGCTTTTTTTGATCTCATCCATCAACTCATTAACCGCATTGAACTCAATACTTTTAAGATACAGCTCAGCATCCAACAGCTTGAGCTTGCGATTAATTATGGGGCTGTATGAGTCAAACTTATCATTAAGTAATTTAAACGCATCGAGTTTATGTGTTAACTGCTTGATATGTTGTTGAAGTACACTATAGTGGCTTTTCAGCAGGCTCTGATTATGACAATGCTTATCTTGAGTGTTGTCATGTCTTTTGATGAACACTTGAATGGGGCTTTTTAGGCTAAAAAGTTGTTCATAATGGGCATTCCGGCTTCCTTTAGGGGAAAGCCGTTTAACAAGATATTGTTTTTCTAATCTAGATAAGTGGTTATACATACACTTTCGAAGAATGGCGATGTCTTCATAGCAGTTAGCTTTAGCGGTAACAATAAGTGCTTGTAATAAAAACTCCGTTTGAAAAACAACGGGGCAATGTTTATTAATAATCGCTATAAAATCAATTTGTTTCATCTTTGATGGATTCGAGTTGTGAGTAAATGAACCCACTGATGCGAACATCAGTGGGCGGGAGTTTAGCTAATGTGGCAGCGGCAAACTGATATTAGCTAAGTGATTAATTACCACAAAACACACTATAGTGTGTTTTGTTCTGATCTACAAGATAAGAATGAAAAAAAGATTGCGATTGAGTTTGGAAGAAAACTCGAAGAAAAAAGAAAAGAAAAAGGACTACTTCAAAAAGACTTGTCTCAACAATGTGGCTTTAGTCTTAATTATATCGGCATCGTAGAGCGCGGTGAGAAAAGCATTAGCTTAGAGAAAGTGTTTGTTATTGCTGCTATTCTTGAATGCTCAGTGCATGATTTAATCCCCGATGAAAAAGAACTTTCACTCGAAAATGAATAACGTTAAGACATAAGATTGCCGAGTAAAGTGAGGGTTTATTTAACGTTAGAGGAGATGACATGCTACTTAATGCAGTTATGAGAATAATCTTATCGAAGCGCGATTTAGACACAACTCCATGACAATCATTTGCCGTATGGCGAGTATTAATGCTAGTTAAGTATCATTCTGACTGGCAAAGACCACTTAAGCACAAGATAAACGGCTAAAGTGGTTACAACCGCCAAATATTATTTTTGCCCATCAATATACAATTTCATTTAGCGATACTTTTTTAGTATTGAAATGATTACTGCCAGGTTAACTAAATTAATGCATGGTATGACAGCGCAACAATGTCGGTAACATTACTGTGTCATGACGAACCGTTAATACCTCCTAACCCTCAGCCTATTTTTCAATATATTCAAAAAATAATGTACTCAACAATCTAAATTGTTGATGATAATTTTACTCATTTTAAAAGTGTTCGCTATGATATTTAACACTGTGATTATGTAACGTTTTATCATGACCCAAACGTTGTAATATTGACTTTTTTAAATATTAAGAGTGTATAATTATCTGAAATATAACGATTTAATAGTAATTTTTGTATTGTGTATGTTTCAATATCTGTTAATCTGCGCTTAAGAAAAAGCAGGCAAAGACCTGCGTGGGTTAAGCAATGAAAGATTTAACAGTCTCCAATTATGTTAAGCAATATTTATCGTCAAGAGTACACGAAGTAGCACCTTCAACATTGCGTTCTGAGCGTTGCAAAGCCTCAAAAATCATTAAGTTGATCGGACAACGTTATATTGATTCTGTCACTCATAGTGACATCATTCAGCTGCGTCAAAAGTTGCATAAAAGCTATGCAAACAAATCGATAAACGAATTTTATATTATTCTGCGTGCTATTTTCAATAATGCATTTCGTGATGGAGTGATAACACGGAACCCGATGGATGGGGTTCAAAATCTCAAAGTGTGTCACTCTGAGCCAAATCCTTTCACTCGAACAGAATTAACAGCGTTAGCACAAACTAAAGTACTGTGTTCATCTGGAAAAAACGCTTTTCAATTTGGCGTGCTCACTGGACTTCGAATAAGTGAGCTCTTAGCTATATCATGGGAAGATATTGACTTTATTAATGCAAAACTCAAAGTCAAAATTGCGTTAGTTGATAAACAATATAAAACTCCAAAAACCCCAGGTTCTCAACGCACAGTTGAGTTATGTGCTTCTGCTATCAGTATATTAACACAACAAAAACTGATAACTGGACATCGAAAAGCTAGAAAAATCTCAGTGCTTCAACGCGACAATAAAACGAAAAAAATAGAAAATTTATCACTGGTTTTCTACAACACTCAGACAAATCAGCCTTTTATTAGTGCGAAACAATTCAATAAAACATTTTTCACACCTTTCTTAGCAACTGCAGAAGTTAAGCACCGCGGCGCAGGGCAACTTAGACACACTTTTGCAAGCCAAGCGCTGACATCAGGCATCTCAAAAGAATGGCTGGCAAGGCAAATGGGGCACGAAAGCACTGCGATGATTGATATTCATTATGCCAGGTGGATGTGTGCAGATGCACCCGACTTTGTTAATAAAGTTGAACAACAATTCAGTGGCATTTTTACACCTAAACAACTCGATGAATCTATAGCCGTCGTTGAAAACACATCAGATTTAACAACGACTTCAAATACTGTTTCAAACGCTGATATCCAGCTAACTGAGCAGCAAATATCGCAACTGCTCCTCAGTCACCCTCACTTAATCACACAGCATCTAAAAATGCTTTTAAGTCATAGTGTTGGCGGGTAAATGGTTATGAAAAATATTACAACCTTTTTCTCAATATTCAATTGCTTGCACAATAAAAATGGTAGAGCTATCGCAAATACCACACTTGCTCATACATTGAGAATCACACAGCCCAAAAAAAACGTTTTACATTTAAATAAGTTGGAAAAAATATCTCGTTCAGAGACGAATTTCAAACCCGAGTGGAATGAAGATTTATCACACTTTAATCTCATTGAATTGCCAGATGGAATTGTCCCGCTAAATAGTGTTACTAGCTTAGAGCGACATGGTGTAAAGGATTCTATAATGGGCCCGGAAAAAGGTCGTGGAGTTGCTGATTGTAGAATTATAAAAACTAAATCCAAGAGTAAATTGAATGACTGGATAAAATCTAAAGCTCTGCCTGAGGATGCCTGTAGTTTTGTTAGCAAAGTTTTAGCTTCAACGGCTTACATTGATGCACAAGAAATTCTAAATCAGTTTGATAAGTTTGAAATGACGAGAAAAAAACAGCGAATACAACAGCTTTTCAATTACGTAGAGTCACATAATCGTCAGGTTCATTTGCCAAAAACGCGTAATTCCATTCATTTTCAAGAGGTTTTATTTAAGATACCGCTCATAAATGAAATTGGATTAGAGGCTGTCAGTAATCAAGAGATGATGCAGGCTTTAAAGGGGTACTTAACCGAATTTTACCCCTACTATCCAATAGAATTACTGGTACTACACAATGATGAAAGATTAGCCAGTGAAGACATTGTAGGTCATGTGCATGGGTTTATATCTGGCCAAAATAGAGTTACAGGATGCTACGATTTACGAATTGCGCAAATAAAATGCATAAACAATTATTTACGAGAAAAAGATCTTTCTCAATTATGTATGGATGAGTCAGGGAAATTAACGCGAAAACAAAGTAGTGCGATCACATATCATATGCAACGAATGTTCTATGAATATATAAATAAACACTTATTTAATTCAAGGGGGTTAAATGCGGTATTCGCTGATCAGACCGCTCTC
The DNA here is from genome assembly GCF_051164935.1 of Shewanella sp. HL-SH2. Taxonomy (NCBI): domain Bacteria; kingdom Pseudomonadati; phylum Pseudomonadota; class Gammaproteobacteria; order Alteromonadales; family Shewanellaceae; genus Shewanella; species Shewanella sp. HL-SH2. The sequence goes on along the minus strand of NZ_CP195035.1, from coordinate 3,517,495 downwards.
ACTCCAGAAGATTTAGCTAAAAGAAAAAATCAAAGCCGACAAGCAAAATCCAGCCGCGATTATCAACATGCAATGCGAGTACTTGAAGAGGCTGAAAAAGCAAAAATTAAACTCGAATCTACAAAAGCAGAACAGTTGTCTGCAGATAAGTTGCTCGAAAAAACAAAAATAGAACAGACTTATTCTGATAGGCTACTTAAAAAAACACAAACAGAACACATCAATGTGGTTAACCTAGTACACGAAAATAAACAAATAATAGTAGAACAAGAATCAACAATTATACAAAATAATAAGGTGTTATCGGAAATTGAAGGGCGAGAAGAAAATGTTGCGAAGGTTATCTATGAAATGCTTCGCAGCATGGCTTTCAGGGACTTTTTTACAAGTTCGAAAAGAATCGAACTTGCTGAAAAATACTTAAGTCCAATCTTGTATCGATTTTCCAATTATCTTCCTGACATTTTAAAGCCTGCATTTAAGAAATTAGCAATTGAACTAAAAGATGAATCAGTGGTGAAAACACTAGATAAGGAAGATATGGATAGAAATTATGATGCTGAAGATAATCTAAAGTTGTAACTAAGATAATGATTTTCACTCTACGACATTGCTCATATCGAACTGGACACTAAATTGTTAACCGTCAAATGTGGCGGTTTTTTATTGCATCCTATCCAGAAAATGCTGTAGATGACAAGGTTTGAGGTTCAGCTGGATGCGATTGAATTTTATGATGTTGTGAACTCAGACATCTACTTTCATAATGTAGTTTTATCCGTTTTTAAATGGCTTAATTTGTTTAAAAACCGCACTAATAGAGTGCGAAAAAATAGACCTGCAGTCGATGACTGCGAAGCAAAAACCAATCCTCTTGAAAAGAGGATTACAGCGAAACCCGGTACGTTTATCTCCCACTTTTTGTTCCAAAAAGATGGGAGATAAACTCGGGCAAGGGGAGCCCCTTTGAACCCCAAAAGCCAAACACAGCTGAGCGCAATCGCACCCAAGCTTCACCTATGACAATAACGGTAACCGGCTCACCGGTGATGGCGTAACGTTAAGCTATAACGACCAAAACAAGCCGTTAACGGTAGACAGCAATAATGTAAAAAGTATATTCAGTTACGATGCGAATGGTAACCGCTATAAACAGGTTAAGCAGCAAAACGGTAGTGTGGTATCGACCACGTATTATGTGGGCAGTTTTGAGCGTGAAGTGACCCTAAGCAGTACGGTAGATAAAACCTACATTGGTGACCACACTATTAAGATGAAAGCCCATGTGGGCAGCTTAGATAATCAATCACCGTTCCAGCATGTACTGCGCGACCACTTAGGCAGTGTCGATACCTTGATGGATGCCAAAACCGGAGCTGTACTGCAGCACCGTGGTTATGATGTATTTGGTCGTCCAAGGGACATCGCATCTGGTAATACATTATTATCTGGTACTAATTGGCAAGGTGTCACTAAGGGCTACACCGACCATGAGCATTTGATTGATCAAGAGCTCATTCACATGAACGGGCGGATTTATGATTTCAACATCGGCCGTTTTTTAAGTGTTGACCCGTTTTTACAGTTCCCAGAGAATAGCCAGAGCGCTAATCCGTATTCGTATATTTTGAATAACCCGATGAGAGGGACAGATCCGACCGGGTATAGTGCTGTTCGAGGTGGTAATGCATCTGCTTGGGCCACAAACGAGTTCATGGGAGACATGTATTCCTTCCGTAAAACAGTTGAGGAGATGCAATATAATAAAGCGATGAAAGCGCTTAAAAAATCAACTTCAAATGGCGAGAAAAACGAAGAAAAATCTACGGGTAATGGCTCAAAGAAACATGAAGATGAAGGGGCTAGTGATACCCATGAACAAGAAAAAAATGTTCAAGGAACTCACAGTCCAAGAGAATCTAATACTTACCCTGTACTGGTCAAGCCAAACTGGACACTTTTAGTTGAGAATTTTCAAACTCTACCGGTGACAGATCACCATTAGCAGAATGAAGTCGCTCCAAGTTGTAATATTTCATGTAAGCAGTCACATCTTGCTTCATAAACTCCCTTGTTGGTTGAGCAACGTTAAAAATCCAATCGTGTTTCAAGCTGCCAAAGAAACGCTCAACGACTGCGTTATCCCAACACGCACCCACATCACCCATACTGGCTCGGATACCATAGCTCGATAGCAGCCTACCGAATTGCTTACTGGTATACTGTGAGCCTCGGTCACTGTGAAATACCAGCCCTCTGGCCGGTTGGCGCAGGTTGTAGGCTTTCATTAATGCCTTGGATACCAAATCTGTAGTCATGCGTTTGTCTATGTGCCACCCAACAATCCGGCGTGAATATAAATCCATTACCACTGCTAAATACATCCAGCCTTCACCTGTCTTTAGTAGAGTAAGAGGCAGAGCGTAGTCGAACTATTTCTCTGCTTCTCCTCTCCGAACCGTACGTGCACCTTTCAGCGCATACGGCTCTCCGCTTAATTGTGGCTAACAGCCATGGCAACATCGCTATAGCGAGACGTGACAGTATTTCTAATTTCATCTCTGAGGTAGGGGTTTGCTTCTGGTGATCGCCATCTAAAGGGTAATTTAGGGCTACTCACTAATCTAAATAGTGACGCGCCACATAAATTTCCACGATTGCTTTTACCAAATAACACCCATGTCGTTGCCTGATTTGGTGTCGGACGTTTGATCCATTTCATCATTAACGATTTAATAGAACAACGATATTTCCTAGCCAACCACTTAGCGAGTTTCCAGAAAATAATACGATCAATTTTGCTGTAAACTTTTGCGGTGTAATCAGTATGTCGATAAAATTGTGCCCAACCCTTAAGTTTGCGATTGAGTTGTTCCACTTTGTCTATCTTGCTACAGCTATGATCCCCTGATAAAGCCTGACTCAATGAATGAGAAAATGCTTTGGCTTTACCGTTTGGAATACCAGACACCACTCGCATATTTCCCTTAGGTCCACGCTTTCGAATGATCCTATGTCCGAGAAATATAAAACCGTCATTCACATGTGTAATATGAGTTTTATCCATATTTAACGTGAGTTGCAGCTTACCTTCTAGGAAGTGTCGACATTGGTCCCGAATTGCCTCTGCTTGTTGTTTATTGCCTTTGACAATCACTAGAAAGTCATCAGCATAACGGCAATAAGCAACGGCAGGTTTCCATTGTCTGTTTTCCTCAACCGCAGGTTTTCGCTTGATTTTGATACTGTGGTTCCAGTACCAGCGGTCTTTACGGGCTTTCTTGCTCAAGTAACATTTATCCAAATATTGATCGAACTCATTAAGCATTATGTTTGACAATAACGGAGAAATTACACCACCTTGTGGTACGCCTTCGCTTGTTGCACAAAATAGGTTACGTTCAATATGTCCGGCTTTAATAAAGCGCCAAAGCAATTCATTAAATCGACGACAATTGATTCGTTTACGTACACATTTCATCAATAATCGATGGTGAACTGTATCAAAATAACTTGATAAGTCACCTTCAACTACCCAGCGGCCTCTAGGCTCCTTGGATTCAGTCATTTGTAGCTTAACTGTTCTAATGGCGTGATGGACGCTACGCTCGGGTCTGAAACCGTAGGATAATGAATGAAAATCATTTTCCCATATTGGTTCCATGGCCATGAGCATGGCACGTTGTACTATTCTGTCTCTAAGCGTTGGTATGCCTAAGGGGCGTTGCTTTCCATTGGCCTTGGGGATATAAATTCTTCTAGCAGGTTTCGGTTGATAGTTACCTGACAATAAATCATCTCTGATCTCATCAAGGTAACCTACCAAATTCATCTGTAAATGAATCTTCGTTAACCCATCAACACCAGGCGTTTTAGCACCTTTTGAAGAAAGCGTTACTTGTGCCGCTTGGCTAAGCCAATGCGGATGACTGATAAGGCGCAACAGTCGATTAACGCGGTGCGCTTTATCGGTTGCTGTCCATGTTGCTAATTTGCGTTGCATTTCGCTGATTATCAAAGGTATTCACCTCATTAAGGTCAGATAATTTGCTCACGCAAATCAATTAAACTGCGTCCCTTCGCCATGTAATGGGCTTTCCCCATCTCAGACTACTACGAACGCTCCGCCAGCTTGTTTGTCATCGGGGTCATACTCCCTTAGCATTCAAAACAAACCTTCCCCGGTTTACCTACCTGAACTCAACCATATTGGGGTGGATGCCGATCGCAGTCTTTGACCTTATCGTACTGTAAGGTGATGATGCTTAAACGCAGAATTGTGATTTAACGTTTATCCATTAATAAGTACATATTTATTACTCATTAACTCGGCAATAGTGCCCATACATTTAGCACTATTGCAGCACCATATTACCTATTAATTCGTGTAGGCAATGGCGACGTTTCAGCCCATAGATGCGGGTTAATCGGTTCATGTTCTTCATCCGTCCAATACTTAGTCTAGAGGAGCATCTTGGCTTAACGAATTCGCCTCACTCCCCGTTGTCAGCGAGTTACATCACCTTATCAGCATACGATAAGTCACTGCCGCTCAGACTCAACTATCTGCACAACCAGATAGTGCCATAAACAATGTAGCTCCTGCCGTAGTGTTCATGTATTTCAGATAGACTCGTGGTTCATTAAAGCATTCCATGCTAGTGCTGAACTCCGGGCACACAATAGGTCACGTCACCCGCCCAAACCTCATTAGCCGATACTGGGTTAAAGTTCATGTTTAACAGGTTATCAGCCACTGCATCTGAATGTTTGCGCTGTGTAGTCACCTTGTAAGCTCGTCGCTGGGTAGCTTTGAGTCGAAGGCGGTGCATAATTTTACGAACGAGATAGCGACCAACCTGGTAGCCTTCCTTGCGCAATTTCTTCACCATTTCACGATTTCCTAAGCTGCCTCGACTTTGCTTAAATAGCTGTCTAACAAGGCGATAAAGCTTCAGTGTTTCAAGGCTTATCACGTTTGCTGGGCGTTTATGCCAATCGTAATAGCCTGACTTACTGACACTCATTACTCGGCATAAGAGTGCGATAGGGAACCGGTTAGATTGCTGTTTGATGAAGCGAAATTTTACTTCATTTCTCTCGCAAAGAAGGCGCTTGCCTTTTTTAGTATTTCTTTCTCCATGCGTAATTCTTTGTTTTCTCTACGCAATCGTTTCAACTCATCACGCTCAGATTCTTCTAAGGTGATACCTTGTTGCAGGGCTTGGTGTTTTTCCTTCCAGTTGTAAAGCAGGCTAGTGCTAACCCCAAGAGACTTTGCTGCATCAGCAACGCTATAACCTTGCTCTAGCACCATCAAGACGGCTTCATCTTTAAATACCTGCGGATAACTCTTATGTGATTTTTTTAGACTCATATTGACCTCTTAATTTATTGACCATACTGTCTCAAAATTAAGTGTCCGATGGAATTAGACCAGAACAAACTAAAGAGCGAAATGAGCTTGAAGATAAGTTGAAAGCTAAGTTGAAAGCATTGAATATTATAGCTGGTGTTGTTAATAAAAATGGTGGATTTGAACGAAGAGACGATGCTGCCGCATGGTATCATAATAATGTAAATTCATTAGCAATATATTATGACACAGAAATTGGAGCTGAAATATTTAAGAACTCCTATTGGACGGGAGAAGAGCTTGTTGATAAGTATTATTTGGGTATTGTTGTGACCTCTCATATGAGAAACCAAGTAGATTTATCAGGTTCAGTTAACAATCCCAAATTAAATATATCTGGAAGATGGCATTCTCACGGACCTGATCCGGCACCTTTTACTATAGGTGCTGATACAGACTGGGCAGACCAGATTGATTCAAGAGCAGCGTATTTGTCTAGAGCGAACAATTATTTACTCAAATCATATGTTTTACAAAAATATTCTAAGGGTGCAGAGGTCAATATATGTGGAACAAAATGCTAATAATGAAATTGTTGTCTTTTTCAATATGTGTATATTTTATTATTTTTTCAAACAACACGTTAGCAACAAAGGAAATTGATTATGAAGATGTCAATTTCTACACTTTGGCTGCGAATGAGACTGTTTTGGATGGCAAAAAAATACAGATTCAAGGATGGTTAGAAGTTTGGGGTGACTTTGATGATGGTAAATACTCAGTCTATTTATATCCAGTTGATATTAGCCGAGGGAATAAGAATTCTTTTGATAGAATAAAGGTTGTTGTAGATAAAGAAGTATTTGACTTTGCTAAAGAAAGTCTTAATCAAAAGGCTGTTCAAGTAATTGGTATTTATAGCCAAAAAAAACCTTCAAAGAGTGGGGTTTTCGGTAATATAAGTAAATTATCAAGATTAAGGGTTAATCCATTAACTGAAAATAATTAAGACGACCAACTGGCGGTAAGAAATTAAACATAGACATTAAACATGGCCATATATGGACGCTCCCGGTGAGTCAAGATAATACTCTGCTCACCGAAGGCTTTTTGGCCTTAGTTTCCTGTACAGCATTCTCACTCTTATCGTTGCTTTTTATGCGCGCATTTACCGCTAGAAGTGGTTTTACTGCCCTGATATTTATAAAGTCGCGGGCTTAACAGTGAAATCTGAACCTAATGAAATCAGTTCATAATTATTGACTTTTTTCAACTTCAGGAATAAAGTCAATCTTACTTAGCAATTGCAGAATCTGATGATGTAAAATTCTGCAACAAAATGAATTTAAACGACTATTTTAACTATTTAATTCGAGAGTCTGGGTTCAAATCCCTATCCCTCCGCCACATTCAACGAGAAAGCCTCATCATAAATGATGAGGCTTTTTTGTTTTGGCGAAAGATAAAACTTTAAACCCTAGGTTCCTCTTTATTACAAGCAATCCCTCCGCCACATTCTAATGAAGAGGCCTTATCGAAAGATAAGGCCTTTTTATTTGGGCTAAAAATAGGAATTTAAACCTCTGGGTTCCGATTTGTGACAAGTTAGCTATCCATTCGCTACATTCCAAGGTTGTTTCATTTTTGACTTTATTAACTTGGCAGTGATTTATGTAAGAGTGTAATCACTGCGAGTGATGGTTTAAGCTAATTTTCATATCAGAAATCACTTTTGGCTAATGGGTCAGACAGCTGCACATAAGGGTTCTATTTGATGCTAATCAGCAATTTTTTGGGGTATTAATGTCTGACTTGTTTTGACTCTGTCATTTAAATAGAGGTACGGCTAACTATAATACTATTTTATGTACTCCCTCAGACAAAAAAAGCATGTAATATTAACAAGCTCTTGGGTTATTTTGACTTGTGTTTTAACCTAAACCAAAGGTTAATAGTCATAGCTAAATCGGCTGTTTTCTGCAGACTGCTAAATTAACGTTTAAAGGACCCGCAATGAACTTCAGTGATAAACCTGACCGTACATCGTCAAAAGCCCATAAATGGGAAAAATATAAAGGTACCGATATACTGCCTATGTGGATCGCTGATACTGAGTTTCGCTGTGCTGAGCCTATCTTAACCGCCTTACATCAGCGCATTGATGATGGTCTGTTCGGTTATACCTCACCGGCTCACGATACCGATGCCTGTGAGGCCGTTGTGGCGTGGTGTCAACGTCAATATAACTGGAAGATTGATCCCAGTTGGCTAGTGTGGACTCCGGGTGTAGTGCCGGCGTTTAATGTGGCTATAAAAGCATATTGCCAAGCAGGGGATACGGTTATCGTACAAACACCCAATTATCCTCCTATATTAGCTGCAGCGGGTATTAATCATCTCAACCGAACCTGTATAGGCTCGATAAAAGTGGCAGGGCGCTGGACACTCGACTTTAATGCCTTAGAAGCGGCGGCCGCGGATCCTAAAGCCAGCTTATTTATTATGTGTAATCCAATGAATCCGCTTGGAACAGTCTTAAACCAAGCAGAACTCGACACAATTGCAGCAATCTGCACGAAGCATGGCGTCATGCTGTGTTCGGATGAAATACACTGTGATTTAATTTTAGATGACGTGCCACATTTACCTGCCAGTGCGCACCCAGAGTTGGCTGAGCATTCAGTGACATTGATGGCCGCGAGTAAAACCTTCAATATTGCGGGATTAGGTACGTCTTTTGCTATTATTCCCAACGCAAAATTAAGAGCAGCCTTTAACCATGCCGCCCGTGGAATTATGCCATCGGTCACTGTGACAGGCCTTACTGCCACCAATGCAGCCTTCAGACATTGTGATGAGTGGCATCAACAACAAGTGGCTTATTTAACAGAAAATCGCGATTATTTAGTCACTGAAATTAACAAAATCGACGGTTTAAAAGCTATCGCACCCGCGGCAACTTTTTTACTCTGGGTTGATGCCAGCGGGTTGCAAGTTACCGATACGCAAGCCTGGTGTGAAGCCAAAGGTGTCGGCCCATCAGCGGGCAAAGACTTTGGTGATAAAGACTGTTTTCGCTTGAACTTCGGCTGTTCACGAGATTATTTAGTCGAAGCCATTAAAAAACTGCAGGGCAGAGACGTTTAACCGCCGGCAAAACTTTTGTTTTTTTACGGGTAATATCAATATAAAGTAAAAAAATTGACCCTTCATCCAGTAGTTACTCGTATAAATGTAGAATAAGAATTAAGGGAACGTGTTCCACGATGACATTACCTATACAAAACGCTCAAGAAATGGCTAAACGATCGACAACGTTTGTTGACTCTGGAGCATTGCGCAGAACCCCTAAACTCAACAGTGGCACCGTGGATGATAAGCGCCAAGAAATAGCGCTTTACTTCACCAACACCTTTGATACCTATACGCAACTGTTTGATTGTTTGCGCGATGATGCCGGTTTTTATCAAAAACCTATCCCCTTGCGCCACCCGCTTATTTTCTATCTTGGGCATACGGCCACTTTTTTCATCAACAAGCTACTATTGGCAAAACTGATACCTGATAGGATTAATCCTCATATGGAATCAATTTTTGCGGTGGGTGTTGATGAAATGAGCTGGGATGATCTGTCTGAAGACAGTTATGACTGGCCCAGTGTTGCTGCGGTAAAAGACTATCGCGCTAAAGTACGTGCCACAGTATTAACATTAATTGATACCTTGGACCTGGTGCTACCCATTGATTGGGACAACACCTGGTGGCCTATCGTCATGGGTATTGAGCATGAGCGTATTCACCTTGAGACGTCGTCGGTACTCATTCGCCAACATGAATTGGCCAAAGTCCAGCCATTACCTCAATGGCAAGCTTGCAAAGATACTGGCCAAGCTCCAAAAAACAAACTTATCAGCGTTGCCGCTGGCTCAGTAAATCTTGGCAAATCACTTGATAGTGCTTTCTATGGCTGGGACAACGAATATGGCCAACATCAGGCAGAGGTCGCTGAATTTAAAGCCAGCCAATATTTAGTCAGTAATCAGGAGTTTCTCGAGTTTGTTGAGGACGGTGGATATGAGCAAAATCGTTTCTGGAGCGATGAAGGCCTGGCTTGGCGGCAATTTACTGAGGCGAAACACCCAGCATTTTGGCGTTGGCATAATGGCTGGTATTTGCGCTTGATGACGGAAGAAGTGGATATGGCTTGGGACTGGCCTGCTGAAGTTAACTACCATGAAGCGAAAGCGTTTTGTGAATGGAAAACAGTAGTAACCGGGCAACAAATTCGCATGCCAACTGAAGACGAATGGTATCGCTTGTGTGCACAAGCGGGCGTCGAAGAGTTGGGGAATAGTGCCGCCAATGCTAACTTGCATCTTGACCATTTTGCCTCATGCTGCCCGGTAACGCGCTATCAACATGGTAATTGGTTTGATGTGGTGGGCAATGTGTGGCAATGGACCGAAACGCCTATTTACCCGTTCGATAACTTTAAAGTACACCCATTGTATGACGATTTCACCACGCCAACTTTTGATGGTAAACACAACCTGATCAAAGGTGGTTCATGGATTTCAAGTGGCAACGAAACACGCCTTAGTGCACGTTATGCATTTAGGCGTCACTTTTTGCAGCACGCCGGATTTCGCTATATTGCCTCTGAAGTGGAGGCAACGTCTCATAAGGCTTACTACGAAAGTGACCAGTTGTTGTCAGAATATGCAGAGTTTCACTTTGGTGACACCTGGTATGGCGTAGATAATTTCCCTAAAGCCTTAGCTGATATTGCACTTGAGGCTATGAAGGGTAAACCCACAGCTAAAGCCCTTGATCTAGGCTGTGCCTGTGGCCGAGCAAGTTTTGAGTTGGCGCGTCAGTTCGATGAAGTAGACGGTATTGATTTCTCTGCAAACTTTACTCGCCTAGCGGCTAAAATGGCACAGCAAGGTGCAGTGCGTTATGCCCGAGCGGAAGAAGGCGAATTAGTTAGCTATCATACTCGTACCCTGCAAGAACTAGGGTTGCAAGCTTATTCAAACCGCGTAGCATTTCATCAAGGCGACGCCTGTAATCTCAAACCCCAATTCACTTCTTATGATTTAGTACTGGCGGCAAATTTAATTGATAGGCTCTATCAGCCGAGCCGTTTTTTGGCCGATATCGCGGCGCGTATCAATGACGGCGGCTTGCTCATTATTGCATCACCTTACACTTGGCTGGAAGAGCATACACCTAAGGAAGAGTGGATAGGGGGTTTCAAAAAAGATGGCGAAAACTACAGCACATTAGATGGCTTGAAAGATCAATTATCAAGCCACTTTAAGCTAGTGGGTGAGCCGCGAAAAGTCCCGTTTGTGATCCGTGAAACTCAGCACAAGTTTCAGCATACCTTGTCTGAACTTACGGTTTGGGAGCGCTTGCCTCGCGTATAAGCGCGTCAATTTCTTGAGCTATCAATTTGTGGTCTACCAGTTGTTCAAACCAGCTGGTGGCCACAGTATCGCATTGCAAGCCAAGCAAGGTTCCCAGCACTATGCCGCGATGTACGTTGTCACCGCCTAAGTTAGTATTGACTTGCAGTGCTTGCCAAGGATCATCTTGGTATTTACAGGCCAGATACAAGACTATGGGCCAGGAATCTGAAATATAACATGCCCTTGAAAACACTTGGCCGACGACTTGATTGTCGGGCACGTTACGTTTTAACAGACTGGCTAAATTAGTACTGGTTAGACCTATACTTGCTTCAAGTAAAAGTGCTTTAGCGCCGGCCTCATCCGGCCCATCCAACAGACCACACAAGAGTTGCACGTAGCTATCACATACCTGCATTAAAGATTCATCAGGATGGGTCAAGGCCAGATGCGCTCGGCAGGTAATCTTTATTTCGTCTTCGCTTATGCCTTTAAGTCGTTCTGAAAAAACCAAGGGCGCTATGGTTACCAATGCACCTATGGATGCGGTGTCGTGAGTTATCATCCCACAATTTTCAGGCTTGCGTCCCTGCGCCAAGTTAGCAAAAAATCCTCTGTGGTAGGACTCTGCATAAGTATCGGGATGAGCGGCGGGAGTCATTGTCATAAAGTCAATGTAGGCATTAACAAATGCTTGTCGGTCGTAGCGTTGTGGCGAACGCGCCAGGGAGCGCATCAGCACACGAGCGCAATGGGCGTTAAGGGTATTTTCACCCGCCTGCATGCCTTGATGGTAATGCACATTCGGTCTGTCCCAAAACTGCGCCTTATCTTTTAAAATAATATCGCCTACCACTTGCGGCGGCTGATCTTTAGATGCATAACCCTTAGACGACCTATCATTGGATTGTCGCCCTCCTTTGTGTTTAGAGTGCAACGACATAATAGATGAAGGATGAAACTCAGGTGCGGCTTCAAAGCGCTTAATACCACCCGTAAAAGCACGCTCGATTTCCATTGGTTGATAATACCAATGCACCGGCATGGCCAAAGCATCAGCAATAAAGCTTGTTTTAAGTGCCCAGGTAACGCGAAGTGGCTGAGAAGGGTTGTGATCCATGGTAATGCCTCTTTTACATGGAATAAAACACGCGCAAATACATTAGATACCGCAACAATAGCTTACGAATCGATAACGAATGGGTAATTTTTACCATGTTAATATTGATTAAAAACGTATGTGGTCATCTTTGATACGTCATTTATACCAGACTAGATGTTTTTTTAAGGCAATAGGCTAAATTTACTTCGCAACCATAATCTTCACTCAGACAAGCGCAACAGTTTTTTAACCAGCTTTGTCTTTGGCGCTAAACGACCACTTACAAAAGATGGATGGTTTATTTTTGATATCCTGCTTGTTTATAGTTTACCCAATTACTTGTACTGATATACTCAGCTTCATTCCAATTGTTACCATAATGTGTGCCAATGTCTGTAATTACGCCTAACTTACCCCGTAGCCCTAGCTTTTTGCAGTCTCTTATCTGTTTTAGCGTGATTATCATCACCATAGCGGGTGGACTTTTTGGTCTAGGGATCAGCCTGCATACACTAATGTTTCTGTGCCTGTTGTGGGTAGGACTCAACGCTTTTAGTCTTGGTTACGGCTATATACAGATACGTGAGTTGATGACTAACGCCCTCACCAGAGCCATGCCTGCCATCTATATATTTATATTGATCGGTATGGTGATTGCTAGTTTTATGCACAGTGGCACCATCGCCACACTTATTTATTATGGCCTTAGCTGGTTGAGTCCGAGTTTGTTTTTGGCTGTTGGTTTATTACTGTGCGCCTTGATGTCGCTAGCAACTGGAACATCTTGGGGTACCGTTGGCACCTTAGGTGTGGTTTTTATTGGTATTGGCTCTGCCATGAATATTCCCTTACCTTTGGTTGCCGGTATGATTGTCTGCGGTGCCACCTTCGGTGATAAAATGTCGCCGATTTCAGATACCACAAACCTCGCTGCTATGAGTGCTGGCACCGATCTTTATCGACACATTTACGCCATGCTGTTCACTACAACGCCGACTTTTATCCTTACTTTTTTAATATTTATAGTGATCGGATTTAACTATGGTGAGCAAAATATAGACTTGGCAGAGGTCACCTCAATTCAAACAGCACTCGCCAACAATTACAGCCTTACGCCGCTGATTACCTTATTACCCCTGATTTTACTCGCGGTACTGAGCATTAGAAAAGTGCCCGCTGAAGTGACTATGTCATGCAGCATTATACTTGCCGTGCTAATTGCGATTTTTTATCAGCAAGAAAGTGCTATCTCTGTGCTTAATGCGCTGTGGGAAAATACACCGGAATCAACGGGTATCTCCAGTTTAGATGCTTTGCTTGGTCGCGGCGGCATTAGCAGCATGAGCTGGACCTTACTGCTGGCGTTAATGGCTATCGCGCTAGGCGGAATTTTACACGGCGCGGGATTTCTCACCGCACTATTAGCTGGCATCATAAAAAGAGTGCAGCGCACCGCTACCCTTATTGCGACAACGATTATGTCGGGCTTTTTAGGTAACATTGCTATGGGCGAGGCCTATATTTCGATTATTCTAAGTTGCCAACTGTTTAAGCCTAAATATGAGCAACAAAATTTAGAGCCAGCCATTCTTTCGCGCTCAGTTGAAGAAGGGGCTACGATGACCACAGGTCTTATTCCGTGGACTACGGCCGGTGCCTTTTATACTGCCACACTAGGGGTAGATGTACTTGACTACGCGCCCTATGCTTTTTTCAACTACCTTAATGCCATTGTAGCAGTGGCAATGGCAGCCTTTGGCATTGGTCTTCTCAAACTGAAAACGAAACCTGATGTGGCATAAAGGATATTGATATCATATAAACCCTCCGGTTTTTTAGTGTTAATACGGTAAAATTCAAGCCAATGCTTGAGTTGAATCGACCTCGGAGGTGTTTAATATTCGTAGACGATGTGGAATATTATTCCTTTTGAATAGGGGGAATATATGAGTGTCTGATTTTCTGACCTAATCGATAAATTCAGCTTTAGTACTAGCTCCAAGGTCGAGGAATTCATAGTGACATCAAGCCCCCCTTATTCCCCGGCCATCTTCTGCAAAAACTCTAAGCGTTGCTGTTCTTGTTCATCGGGTTGCCATGGCTCATCTGACAGTTGTTCGACAGCAAAATCGCCAAGATCAAAACTAGGCTGCTCGCTATGACCATAACGCGTTAACTCCCCGGGCACACCAGGGCGAAGCTCTAACACAAAAGTCGCTATTTTGAAGGGGCCTGAGTGTGTTGCAAGCACGCCTTTATAAGCTTTAAGCATCATTTCAGCACCACCTTCTGAGAGTTTTTCTGAGCTGGTGAGTAAGGCTATTGGTTGGCCGTTTTCATTGTGTAAATTAGCCCGTAAACGATAATAGCCCGCTTGTTCAACGTCTAATTTGATGGGGATAACCATATCACTGCCTTCTGCCCGAATGTTGCCTACTCCGGTGATAGTGGCTGCTGGATAACTGTATTCAATGCCTGTTGATATTGTTTGCTTTTTGCCTTTCGCGCTAAACGTTACACTCACTTCTATTGGGCCATCCCACTCTTCTTTCGCGTCGAGCTGTGCAGCCCATTCCCCTTCATCGCCGAGCATATCTTTTTTAGCAAGTATGTCATTACCATAGTTAATATCAGTACTTTGTTCGTTTTTAAGCGAGACCTTAACAGCCGTTACTGCCATGCCGTTTACGACAAGTTTTACTATTACAGGTTCAGGGTAGCTGAAACGATATTGAGGTAGCACTATGCTAGCGCTGCCGCCGCCTTGTAACATAACGGGCTGTGGCAGGTAATTGTTGGGGTTGAGTAAGTGGCTATCTTCAGCAGTTAATGGCATTGAATAAGAAGGTAACGTTAGCTCATTAGCATAGGCATCTGCCAACAAAGAGAAACTCTCACTAATAGACTCAGGGATTGTTTCTACTTGATATTTTATCTTGGGTTTTACCTGCGAAGTTTGAGCTGGCGGCTGAGTAATAGAAGGCTCCTTTTGGGGTGTAATCAACGCCTGAGCTGGCAATGTCGCTGGCTCAGAGGTGAAATACCAATACCCTGCTAGACCGACTAGCAGGGTAATAGCACTGACAAGTTTTTTATTATACTTCTTCACAATGATTAATTAGCCGCCTGATACACAAGGGATGACATACTGGTATTCGCCGAGTTGCGGACTAGTCGATAACGTGAACTAAACACCCACCAACCGCGCTTTTCTTCATAGGTATTAAATTGTAAATTGTCACCATTTAGGTAATTAGCACTGCTGTTAGCTGTGGTGACTTCATCTTTGGCACTGTTTAAAATAGTGTCACCATGACTGTAGCCTTCGCTCATTAACATAGGGTAATGATACGGCATAAACTGGCTCGGGCCACTGACAGATTGAAGTTTACCATCAAATGCGACACTGCGTGAGCAGCTGTTATAAGTGCCTACCGATGCTGCACCACAGCTTGAGTGGCTGGCGACTACGCCATCATCTTCACCCGGTAAAAATGCACCCGTAGCCCCAAGAAAGTCAGACCCAGCACCCGCAAAACGTAAGCGGGGTACTCTATTTTCTGGAAAGGGCGCAAGCTGGCGAGCACTATTAACACGTAAATCATTAAGTACACCAATTGTTGATGGTGTTGGAGTGGTGCCTAGCCATAAGGACACTGCAAACCTTAAGGTTGCATCGATAAGTCCTGAGCCATTGGCAACATTGACGGCAAGATCGGCTAATTCAACACCACCACCCGCACCAGCAAAATCGAAGGTGGCCACAATGTTTAATGGCTGCAGACCGGCATTTTGTAACCATAGTGCTTGATTATCAATAATATAACGGGTGACTAAATCACCTGTCGAGTGAGTGACAAACACACAGCCACTGGCACAGGTTCCATCACGGGACATTTGCTGTAATTTAGGCCATACGTAATTGCTAGTGATTTTATTGGCTATACGCTCATGTGATGGCCAATCGATACGTTCATCGGCGCGATCCCGCCAATACTGAGCCCAATATTGATCGCCATTATCGCTAACCTGAGTGCCTGTTGGCTTACTTTGTAAGTTGTCGGGTTGAAAGCCATGTACTAATACGACTGGATGGCCACCTACAGCGGCTTGAGCTGCACCACTGAGTAAGCCCGCCATGAGTAAAAATAGTGATTTATTCATCTGATATCCTTGTCTATTGTCTGCTACGGCGGCCACCATTACGACTAACATTATTGTGTTCAATGAAGGTAATAGTAGCGCTAGCATTTTTATTATAATTAGGGGGTTAATTTAATTTTTTTTTACTTTCAGCAATCAACATAGAGGAGAAAAAAAGATTGCAACAGTTAAAAATTAGTCATTTTATGACAAGAAAGGGGCTCGTGTTTGAATGTTTTATAGTCAGTTTTATAAAGTTATTTTGAAGGTGTTTACCATAAGTGATTTTAAGGCATGGTTATTGTCAGTTTAAATCAATATTGTTTTAACATTTTATTAACACTGGTGTTTTAAGTTTTTACTCCAATTATTTTAAAAATATAACATTTAATTAAGTATTACCTAAATATCCCGCCTCGTTAACATCAAAAGTAAGCTTGTGCAGGTTTTTATATAATGCAATCGATTTGATATCAGAGGGATGATTTTTAACGTAATAGCTTTATGTACCATTCCCGATACAAAATAATTTTTTTGTTTCTCTGCCTAGCATAAAACCTACTCTATGCAATACTTTATTTTAGTGACGGTTACATTTTTCTAACAAATTGTTGTTGAGTCATTCAATGAATAATTTATCAAAGCTTGCGAGTACCATGCATGCTCAGGTTGGAACATTTATTTTGCATTAATTTATATTGCTTAAACTTTACCAAAATTAAGTGATTAACTTAACGCTGTAACCCTAAATGGATTTTGAAGAGAATTCTCATGGATGGATTAAATTTTTATCTGTTGAGAGCATATTTTATGAATCTAAAATTGTCACAATCCCTGTACTTAGGGTTCAGTTCAATTGTTGCTATTACACTGTTACTAGCGGTCGTGATTTGGTCCATTGTTGCTGATTCGGCAAAAATCGCCCAAGAAATTGCCGAAGATGATGTCCCCGGAGTACTCGCTTACCTTGCTGTCGCTGATAGTATTAGTGCAATACAAACAAATGCACTTGAATACTTAAATGGTGAGGAGGATGAGAAACAAGATTTTATTGAAAATATCAAAAACTTTAAACATGCCTTAAGTGTATTAGTTCCCTTAGAATCAGTTAAACAACAAGATATTGATAAAAT
Source organism: Shewanella sp. HL-SH2 (assembly GCF_051164935.1). Taxonomy (NCBI): domain Bacteria; kingdom Pseudomonadati; phylum Pseudomonadota; class Gammaproteobacteria; order Alteromonadales; family Shewanellaceae; genus Shewanella; species Shewanella sp. HL-SH2. Next base: position 3,500,347 of record NZ_CP195035.1, on the reverse strand, counting down.
GGCTAAAATTGAAACCCTTGCCAACCAATATATCGATCAGCTTTCGTCCAATGTTTTTGCAAAGTATTCTCCTTTAAGGGAGCAAACCGCCATTAAGCAGGTTACTGAACTGACGGTAAATGTAGGAAAACCTTTAGAGGATTTACTCGATGCTTTAAAAGAAGAGGAATTTAATGATGCTCTTAAGACGGATAATTTAGAAGAATCTTTAAATGATGACTTACCTGGGTTGCGATATTATCTTGAACTAGTGGATGAAGCAGGAGATATGATTTCATCTATAAATACTTATATTTCAGGCGTTCCTGAAGCTAAAGAAGCATTTAAAGCTGACTCAGACTCATTTCAATCGTATCTTTCATTACTCAAGCCTTTAGAGCAAAAACCACAAGAACTAGATAATATTCGTAGAATTGAAAGTTATTACAATGAAATAAAATCGACAGCTAACCAAGTATTTGAAAATTATAACCCTTCAAATAAAGCTACAGCTAATGCTTTGATTGATAAGTTAGAGCATGAGTTGGTTGTGCCGATAATGGACATTTTAAAGAGCTCTGCAACGGAAGAAGAGGTGGATGCAAAGTCAGCGTTAGCAAGCTTAAACACCAATGTTGATAACGTGATTTTATGGTTAATTTTAAACGCGATAATTGTGCTCGTCGTTGGAACCTTAATCGCTTGGAAAATATCGAGTATGATCCAACGTAGATTGGATGTTATTTCGTCTAAAGCGAGGTTAATTGCTGATGGTGACTTAACTGCTGCATTAATTAACGATGAGCGAACTGATGAGTTAGGTATTTTATCGGCGTCAGTTGATCAGATGCAGCGTTCACTAAAGTCACTTATTGAGCAAATATCAAATGTGGCGAATCAGGTCGCCTCTAGTAGTGCCCAGGTGGCTCATTCTAGTCATCAAGTTGTTCAGGGCAGTCAAGCTCAGGCTGATAAAGCTAATCTTATTGCCGCTGCAGTTGAAGAAATGAGTATCACAGTGAAAGAAGTTGCAGCGCAAAGCGCGGATGCCGCGACAACCTCACAACAAGCAGGTGATGAAGCCCAAGAGGGTGGGCGTTTAATGCAAGAGACCGTCAAAGGAATTAATCGAATTGCAGAAGTGGTTAATGAAACCGCATCTACTGTAAATGTGTTAGGCCAACGCGGCGATGAAATTGGCAATGTTATTAAAGTGATTAATGATATTGCAGAGCAAACTAACTTGTTGGCACTAAATGCCGCAATTGAAGCTGCTAGAGCGGGAGAGTTAGGTCGAGGTTTTGCTGTTGTTGCTGATGAAGTAAGGGGGTTAGCAGAGAGAACTTCCAAGGCGACCAAAGAAGTGGGTACATTAATTGGTGCTATTCAAAATGAAACGCGCCAAGCGGTAACTCGGATGGGTGATGGGACTGAGTTAGTTGCTGTGGGCGTGCAACTTGCTAATCAAGCGGGAGAAGCACTTACTAAAATTGTTCAACGCACTGTAGATGCTAACTCGATGATCCATGCTATTGCCACTGCAAGTGATGAGCAATCACATGCGACACAAGAGATATCCAGGGATATTACGGCGATTAGTGATATTGCTAATGAGTCGTTAAAGCAAACAAAAATTGGCTCTGACTCAGCGAGACTACTTGATGAAAAAGTTACCGAGTTGGAACTGCTTGTTTCTCGGTTTAAACTGTAATTTATTAATGGTTTATGCTGTTAAGTGAATGATTGACGTTATGCGCCTGTAATAAACAAATAGATCAGCAAACAAAAGAGCCACAGATTAACCTGTGGCTCTTTTATGTTTACAAACTATGGTACTGGTTTAATTCAATTTAGCTTATGCCCGCATTGATTTCTCACCACGAGACAGCCCCACCACGCCTGAACGAGACACTTCAATAACCTTAGTAACTTCTGTTAAGGCACCAATAAAGGCATCAACTTTATCACTGGTTCCAGCCATTTGGATGGTGTAAAGGCTTGCTGTTACATCAACTATTTGGCCGCGAAAAATATCCGCAGTACGCTTAACTTCTTCACGCACATCACCAATAGCTTTGACCTTGACGAGAGCTAGCTCGCGTTCAATGTGCGCGGCCTCAGTAATGTTAGCCACTTTTAGAATATCAATAAGCTTATGCAGTTGTTTTTCAATTTGCTCTAACACTTTTGCATCCGCTATCACGGTAATGTTTAAACGTGACAGTGTGTTATCTTCCGTTGGTGCAACGGTTAAGCTTTCAATGTTGTAACCACGTTGTGAAAACAAGCCTACAACGCGAGAAAGTGCACCGGGTTGGTTTTCAAGTAATACAGAAATAATACGACGCATTAGCTTTTCTCCGTTTTGCTTAACCACATTTCGTTCATTGCTCCACCGCGAATTAGCATTGGATAAACGTGTTCTGTCTCATCAACACTAATATCTACAAATACTAATCGATCCTTTATGGCTAATGCTTCGGCCAATTTTGACTCTAGCTCTTTTGGATCGCTAATTGTTATGCCTACATGGCCATAAGCTTCGGCAATTTTGGCAAAATTAGGCACAGAATCCATGTAGGAGTGCGAATGGCGACCAGAATAAATCATATCTTGCCATTGTTTTACCATGCCCAAAAAGCGGTTATTCAAGTTGATAATTTTAACAGGAGTATCATATTGCAGTGCCGTTGATAGTTCTTGAATATTCATTTGAATAGAACCATCGCCAGTAACGCACACGACGGTTTCGTCTGGGAAGGCCATTTTGACGCCCATGGCGGCAGGTAAGCCAAAGCCCATAGTGCCAAGTCCACCAGAGTTAATCCAACGGCGTGGTTTATCAAACGGGTAATAAAGGGCAGCAAACATCTGATGTTGACCGACATCCGAGGCGACATAAGCGTCACCATTGGTTAGCTTATATAAGGATTCGATAACTTGTTGCGGCTTAATACGGTCAGTCGTTCTATCAAACTCTAAACATTCTTGAGCGCGCCATTGAGTAATTTGTTGCCACCAAGCATCTAATGCCTCGGTATCATTCTTACCTTTGGTGCTGGCTAACAGTTCAAGCATGGTATCAAGAATATTATCCGCTGAACCTACAATCGGAATGTCTACTCGTACGGTTTTTGAAATAGATGCAGGGTCGATATCAATGTGTAAAATAGTGGCGTTAGGGCAATATTTATCAACATTATTGGTCGTACGATCATCAAAACGTACCCCAATACCAAATATCAAATCACAATTATGCATAGCATTGTTGGCTTCAAATGTGCCATGCATGCCTAACATGCCTAAGCTTTGTTGATGAGTCCCAGGGAAAGCGCCTAAGCCCATTAATGTGCAAATTACCGGAATATTAAGTTGTTCAGCAAGTGATAATATCTGTTTGTCACACTCTGAAATAATCGCGCCACCACCCACATAAAGAACCGGTTTTTTGGCCGCTAATAAGGCTTGGAGTCCACGGCGGATTTGACCTTTGTGACCAGTTGTTGTTGGGTTGTATGAACGCATTTTTACACTGTCTGGATAGATATAATCATAAAGATTATCAGGACTTAGGCAGTCTTTTGGTAAATCGATAACCACAGGGCCGGGGCGACCTGTAGAGGCGATAAAAAATGCTTTTTTAACGATTTCAGGAATATCAGCCGGGTTTTTAACTAAAAAGCTGTGTTTAACGATAGGCCTAGAAATACCAATCATGTCACATTCTTGGAAGGCGTCATTACCAATGAGTGAGCTTGGTACCTGGCCAGATAACACCACTAAGGGGATAGAGTCCATGTAGGCTGTTGCAATACCGGTAATGGCATTGGTTGCACCAGGACCTGAGGTTACCAGTACCACGCCAACTTTACCCGTGGCGCGAGCATAACCATCTGCCATGTGAACCGCGGCTTGCTCGTGACGAACTAATATATGTTCTACACCAGCTATTTTGTGGAGGGCATCATAGATATCTAAAACAGAACCACCCGGGTAACCAAAAATATGGCTAACACCTTCATCTATTAGTGAGCGCACAATCATACTGGCGCCAGAAAGCTTTTCCATGAAATCAATCCTCTTAAGTTACCGTTATGGTAAACAGTATCTTGCATACAACGACGGTAATCGTTCTAAAAAATAAACTTAAACGGTTATTTAAGTCTGTTAAAGGTTAAGACGTACCTTAAACCCATTATCCGCTCTGCAGAACGTATCAGCTTTATCATATGTAAATCTATATTTACTGCAAGTGTTTTGTTTATTTTTTTAATTAATTTGAAAATATTTCATATTTAATCTAAGTGAAGGGATTGTTATCTCCAGACTATGTTGGATCAGACAAACAAAAAAGCCATCAAACGCTTGGTTGATGGCTTTGAGGAATTTACGCGTTAACTTACCAACGATAGCTATCAGTTATCAGTTATCAGTAAGAGTGTGATATTTGCTTTGATAATTTTGTAATATTTGACACGCGGCAACCATTAAAATGGCCACTAACATTAAGCTGGCGAATGGCACTGCTGTACCAGTATAGAAATAGGCGAGCAATGGACCTGCTGTTGCCCCAAAACCAAATCGTAATGTACCAATAACCGCAGTAGCTGTGCCGGTTTCTTGCTTGAATTTCATCAGTACAATCGCATCAGCATTCACTGACATAATCCCTAATGCACCCATTAATGGGATCAGCATTATCACTGTAAAGTGATAACTTAAATCAAACACATTCACCAAGACTAAACCAATGGCGGCAATAGTGGCAAAAAAAGTACCGACATGTAACATACGCTTTGAGCCATAACGACTGACAATACGTGAGTTAACAATGTTGGCTAACATTAATGCACCCACATTAGAGCTAAATAGAATGGCAAACAACGACTTGTCTAATTCAAACACTTCCATGTACACAAATGGAGATGCAGTTAAATAACAGAAAAATGCAAAAGAGGTCAGTACACCACTGGTGATATGTAATTTTACACCTTGGCGAGAAAACACCGTGTAATAAGATCGAAAAAAAGATTTTTGGCTACGTTGTTCTAAATCAGTATCACTGGGCATTTTTAACTTTGTTAACACAATGATAAGTAATAATGCCGCGTAAAAACTTAATACAAAAAAGATTAAGTGCCAGTCACCCAGCTCTAATATAAAACTGCCTATTGTTGGGGCTATTAACGGCGCTAACATCATGATTAAACTGACGTAAGACATGCCTTTGGCAGTATTGTCACCGTAGATTTCTTTAATATAACCTGGCACCACAACGGTGGCTGCTGCGCCGATAAAGGCTTGTAAAAAGCGCAGTACAAGAAACTGCTCTATGGTTTGACTGAATCCAAGCAGTAAGCTGATGACACTAAAACCGATTAACCCAGTAATTACTAATGGCTTACGGCCAACTCTGTCAGCAATCGGGCCAAAAGTCAGCATGCCTAACGCATAGCCTGCCAGGTAAATACTTAGCGATTGCTGCACCATGGTCACATCGGTGCCAAAACCTTTCGCTAAAGTTGACATAGCAGGTAAGTACATATCAATTGCTAAGGGCGTTATCGCAACGATTGCCGCTAACATAGGGAGTAACATTGCCAAATGTGGAAAAGTGTTTAGAGCAGCTTTGTTTGAAGATTGAGACACAAAAACCTCAGGAAATTATAGAGAAGCCATTTGGAGCAAATAAATGAGAAATTATATTTCAGTAGAGTAGTTTAACATGTAATTGGTACTTTGGATTTGAGATTTTGTAATCAAAAGTATCAATTTTTCTCATCCTCTTAAAGCACCTTGTTAATATCCACTAAGGGCAATTATCGGGTTATGCAGCAGAGGTTCATTTTTATGTCACATTTCTGTGCTAGAAAAAAATCACACAAGTTGCTGTAATTTTTTTAATAAAAACCTATCATTGCTGCATTAGCTTTAATGACAAGGAAACTGCTGTGTTGTCACGTTTGTACGAGTTTATGCCAGGTTTAAATACACTTATTAACTATGAGCGAAAGTGGTTTGCGGATGATGTTAAAGCGGCATTATCAGTTGCTGCTGTAGCGCTTCCGGTTGCAATAGCTTATGCCCAACTTACCGGCGTTAACGCAGCTGTTGGTTTATATTCCTGCGTCTTACCTATGATGATATATGCTTTGTTTGGCACCTCAAGGCAACTTATTGTTGGGCCTGACGCAGCGACTTGTGCTGTTATTGCAGCAGTGGTTACGCCATTGGCGGCCGGCGACAGTGTTAAGCATTGGCAACTGGTTATGACCATGACTGCAATGACCGGGTTTTGGTGTTTAATTGCTAGCCGATTTAAATTAGGGGTATTGGCTGATTTTCTGTCCAAGCCAATTTTAATGGGGCTATTAAATGGTGTGGCAATTACCATTATTGTTGGTCAGTTTTCAAAAATATTCGGTTTCACTTTCGACGAAAGATACTTACTTGAACGTTTAGGTGGCGCACCTACTTATTTGTCAAAAACACATGTTCCCACCCTACTAATGGCTATATTAACAGTGGCGATTTATTTTGGCATGAAACGGCTTAGGCCAAGCTGGCCTTCATCAATGTTTGCCATCGCGTTTGGGGCGATATTAGTTTGGGTGTTTAACCTTGAGCAATTTGATGTCAAAACCATAGGGGAAGTAGCAGGAGGATTACCTTTGTTTCAAGCGCCAGAATTTAACGTTGGTATTATTCGCGAACTTGTTATGCCTGCGCTTAACTTAGCGGTAGTCAGCTTTGTCAGTATGATGCTGACTGCCCGCAGTTTTGCAGCCAAAAATGGCTATGACATTGATGCAGATAAAGAGTTTAGAGCACTGGGGCTGGCGAATATAGCCTCAGCATTATCACAGGGATTTGCAGTAAGTGGCGCTGACTCCCGTACCGCGGTGAATGATGCTAATGGTGGTAAAACACAATTAGTGTCAATTATTGCTGCGGCGATTATTGCCATTATTGCTATTTTTCTGACTGCGCCGCTGGAGTTTATTCCAAGTGCTGCGCTCGGTGTGGTGTTGGTGATAGCGTCAGTGCATCTTTTAGATTTAAAAGCTGTGTGGCAATTAAGACTACGCGACAAACAAGCCTTTTACTTAGCGTCAATAACCTTATTTGCGGTATTGTTTATCGGTGTTATCCCTGGGATTACATTGGCCGTGTTATTGGGTTTGTTCCAATTTATTCGAACGGTTATGCGCCCAACTGATCAGGTTTTAGGGGTTGATATAAAAGGGGTGATCAGAAGTTTAGATAGCAGTGACAAAGCTAAACCTGTGGCTGGTATCTTCATCTATCGTTTTAATTCACCGTTAACTTACTTTAATTCAGGTTATTTTAAACGTCGATTGTTAGAGCAATACGCGAGACAAAAAGGCGATATAAAATGCGTTATTATTGATGCTGTACCGTGTTTTACTCATTTAGATTTAAGTGTAATGGCAATGCTAGCCGATTTAGATGCGCTGTTTAAAAAGCGCGGCGTGCGGCTTGAGCTTGCTGGTAGAAAGCGTCAATTACTCTCATGGTTTGAACAGACTGGGATGAAGTCTGGCAATGAAGGTATTTATATCCGTTCAGACTTGTACCTAGCGTTAAAAGTCAATCAAAGTAAACAAGCGGCAGATGAGGCATTGCAGGAACATGGGCCCGATACTGAGCAAGATAAGTTTGAGCAACATAAGGTTGTGCTGACCCACAGCCAAATATAGACTTCGTCCTCAGGTTAAACTGAGGACGTTTAGGCGCAGGTTTAAGTTTAGGTACAGGCTATGTACGTTATCAAGTTTGACCTTGAAACATGATTAACTACTGATAGTCGAAGATAACTTCTACAGGTAAACCTTCAATGGATACTGGAAGTGAATCATCGGGCGTTAGAATTATTTTTAACACCGCCTTATCACCTTCAAAAGGCCCTGATAACTGCTGTGGTAATCGACTCACTAATTCAGTTGGCTCAGAAATTTTTGCTCTGAGCTTACTACCATCAGGCAGCTTAATTGTTGCCTGTTGTCCTATTTGTGCGTGGCTAAAGTATTTAGGGGCTAGATAGGCAGTAATAACAGGTTTTTTGCGACCAGAGATCAGTAACATGGGTTGGTTCTCAACAATATATTCCCCCGACTGAACCATTATATCGACTATTTGACTGTCAAATGGTGCTGTGGTTGTTAGCTGATTCTTGATGGCTATTAAGCTCACAAGTTCTAATTCAATTTCATTTTTAGATAATGTTACACTGCCGGCAGACGACAGTATTTTTTGGCGTTGTTTTTCTTGGGCTAAATCCGCTTTCGACTTAGCGAGTTCCATTTTAGAAGATATATAGGTTTGATGGACCATTGCCATTTCTGCCGATGCAATAAGGCCTTTATTTTTTTGCTGTAAGTCTTGATATTGTTTTACTAATCGTTCTTGGGCTGTCACACCTTCCTCGGCGATAGAGATTCTCTGCCTAAGCTGCAACAAGATAGCATTGTCCAAGCCAACACTTTCGCGCTCAAATTTGTCGAGATGGTCTTTTAGCTTTGTTATTTTAGCGTCAAGCTGCGGGTTTGATATGGTAAGAATCACGTTGCCTTTTTTGACTTTATCTCCACCACTGACCTCTAAATTAACTAGTACTCCATTATAAGGTGATCTTACTTCTAAAGGTTCAGTGGTTATGATTCCGTTGGCTAGAATAAATATTTCAGGCCGAATTAAGATCCAAGAGATTAATATTAAAGGAATAATTACCAGTAATAGTAATAAATACCAACGAGTTTTAAAACCGCTACGTTTAGCGCCAGCATAGGGTACTTTTAATCCATTATCAGTTTGAGGCTTACTGGACTTAGGTGATGCGTTATAACTTACTTTCACTAAAATTTTCTCCCGCGTTTTAATACCCACCAAGGTGCCATAGAGCTTTCTTCGTGCGACCGACGAATCATTTCATTCAAGAGGGCAAACAAGCACACCATTCTCATAAACAGTGCGTAAAAAGGGTAAAGTGGTAACCATTTAATTAAAGATAAATCCTGTTTTAGTCGCTCTGAAATAGCACACAGCACAAAGATGTAAAAAAATAAAAGAATAGAGAAGTAAATGGTGTAAATAACCAAGGAAATAGAAACAACAAATTGCCATGGATATAATGCCGCTATTCCGACACTGTAAATAAAAATAACAAATGGCATTAATACATTTTGTAAAAAGCCATAAATTAATGTGAATATGAAGGTACTAAACCCTAATAGTTTTGGTGTAAATGCAGGCCAATGCTTTCTGAAATAAAGAAAAAGTAAATCGCCATCCCAGCGTAACCTCTGCCAAACAAGCTCTTTCAAAGTAACAGGGGCATCAGTATGTCCTATAGCTAGGGTAGCAAACGGAATTCGCCATTGGGGGTGCCTTTTAAAATACTGCTTAATCCTAATCGTTAGATCTAAATCCTCAGCAGTATGAGTGTCCCAGCCACCTATTTGAATCAAAAAAGTACGACGAAATGCGCCAAACGCACCTGAAATATTATTGATAAGGTTCCATTGGCTTAACCCGGTTTTCCCACCCTGCATAGAGATTAAATATTCGATTGCTTGCATACGAGTCACTATCGATTGGGAAACATTTCGTACTCTTAGTGCACCGCCAAGGGCCGGGACATTTGGGTCTTCAAAATACGGCACCACCTGGCTGACCATATCATTATCAAATGAAGTATCAGCATCTGCATTGATCACTATTTCACCGCTAGCAAAGTGTAATCCTGCATTTAAAGTTGATACTCGGCCACCTCTTTGCCATTTAGGTAAAACAATCACTTTTCTATTGGGTAGATTGCACGCCTGTGCAGATTGAATCGCCGACTCATAAGTTAGTGCATTTTGTACCGCGCCATCTACCACCGCAATAATTTCAATATTTCCAGGGTAGGTCTGCTCAATGAGTGATGAGATTGTACTCATTACCGCCTTGCCTTCAGCGTAACAGGTAATAATACAAGATACTTTGGGTTGATAAATGGAAGCTTTCGGTGTTTGAATGAAGGTCACATAATGAAAGCGTAAAATACCACTGATAACTATCATCATCAGAGGTAATTCATAAATAAATATTAGCGGTAAAAGCCATATAAAAAACAACAAATGATTAGCGAGTTGATACCAAATATCTGTAAAGATATAAAGTATTGTATCTAGTTCGCTCATATCGTTATAGACTTGGTAGTTAAAATTTGGTCTGTGAGCCAATCTTCAACATTATCACCTATATCCGCCGGTAAGCTGATGGCTTTTACGGTAAATTCAATATTTGATTTATCTTGATACTCTTTTACATTCAGTAGTTTTGAGTAAATTGATTGCAATTGTTTTGTATTTGTCATCGGGAGCAATATTAACAGGCCATTATCGGTATAGTTTGTACACGCATCGGTTACCCGAACAATACTTCTTAATCTGTCTTGAAAAGCATCCAATTGCATTAGAGCCTTCGCTTCACCTTCAGATTGTAAAAATTGATTAAAATTAATCAGCTGTATACACAGTAAGGTATGGGTATGTTTATGCCTTTTAGCTAATTTGTTTTGCCAATCAATTAACCATAATAACTGCTGCAGACTCATTTGCTCTCCTGCAGAGAGTGAAAACAAAGTGTGCTTTTTACCTTGAATTGCCAAGATTCGTCCTTGGCTAGTCAGCTTGAATCCATATACATTTCTTACATGCAGAGCATCAATCGCATGGGCTTGTCCGCACTGTAAACATTCAGCTTCAACCTGTGCTTCTACAAAAATATGTTCACAATTATTACAGTGCTGATTTTCTATTGGGCGGTCATAATCCACCCCAATATGGCGTAAATGTTGTAAACAATTAGGACACTGTAAGCTGGTTAATTTTTTGAAATCGTCTTTAGCACCCACATGGCCACAATTGAAGCAATGCAAACTACTTCGATTACCAATATCAATATTTTTACAACTTGGGCATATATCAATGTAGTTTAAATGGCCGCAATGACAGTCTGGGCATAGTCTGATCCGATTGACTAAATGGTCGGTTTCAATCCAGTTATTTTGTCTAATACCATTTAGCCATGAAAAACAATCTTCAGGCGCTATTCCCCAAGCTTGCAATAGTGGATAAACATAGAGTCGCGAGCTTTGAGGCTGGCGCATTGGTTCAAGAATACTGTCGCTATGTAACCACATATAACAAAGTAGTTTAAACGCTAAATTATCTTGATAATCCAGTTTTACGAGTGCAGACTTTTCTAAAAAGGTGTCAAGCTGAGTGGTGACATTTTGAGTTAACATGCCATTGGATAAATACCCAGACAGCTTGCTTTCCTTAACAACGAGCAAAAGGCAAAGCGATAACTCATCATCTTTCCTAATTGCGTCGAGTTGCTTGTCTTGTTGATCCTCTGGAAGCGACAATACAATCAGAGCAGGTTTTAGGCCGCTCGATTTTAAGTGATCAAACGAGGTGAAATGTTGAAAGTCTAACGGCCAATCTTCATTTGATAAATGGCCCACCCAGCAAAGAATGGATTCACTGTACCTTTTATCCGCACTAGCGTGCACATCGCTCAACATAACAATCTCAACGTTAAATATTTGGGACGGCATAGTACAGTAATGCAGAGAGTTATAGAATATAAATAGTACTGAAATTGTTTGAATATACATCTAACGTATGAGTTTTTAACTTTATAATATTTAAGTATATTGATTATAAAAAGCTATCTATACCAGTGGCATAGTGGTTTAAAGGTTTTGCTAAACGTTTTGACTTAATTGAAATTTAACTTGCCAATCGATATTGGCAGGAGGATATTTATTTTGTTGTCATAATGCCATTGTTAAACTAATATTCGCAGCCTAAATGAGTATTCACACTCTATTGAAAAATTCGGGCGTATTTAATTATTCCCTTTTAATTTAGCAAACCACGCCCCCTCGAAATTCTGACTTAACCTTGTTTTCTAAGTCCTAAAGTAAAGTAAAAAGCGTCGTCTCTTTGGATGTAGCATGTATGGTTTCGCCGATAAGTGAAGCAGTGCTGGATGTGATCGCAGATGCGTTAGTCGATAAAGGCTATAGTCTTTTATCAGATATCATTCCTGATTATGTTAGTTTAGCCCTACTTGAAAAAATGCAGGCTAAGCATGACATTGATTTTAAATATGCGGCTATTGGTCGCGGTATTGAACAGCAAGTTAATGCTGAGATCCGCTCAGATAAAATCAGTTGGCTTGATAAACAAGACCACACAGACAAAGCGTACCTGTCTATTATGGAGCAACTTAGAGAGGGCCTTAATCGACGCTTATTTATGGGGTTGTTTGATTATGAGAGCCACTATGCAGTGTATGAGCCTGGAGCACATTATAAAAAGCATGTTGATGCTTTAAAAGGCAGCCAAAATCGAATTCTTACAACGGTATTTTTCTTAAATCCACATTGGCAATTGGACGATGGCGGCGAGCTGCTTATTTATGATGAGATCGATATACTGCTAGAAACGGTAAAGCCTCAGATGGGAACGTTAGCCATATTTTTAAGTGAGCGCTTTCCCCATGAAGTGTTACCAACATTAAAAACCCGTAACAGTATTGCGGGGTGGTTTAGGGTAAGTCATGCAACGCATGGTTTTTAATGGTATCTTTGATTTTAATGACGTGTTTTTTTAAATTTAGCACACTAAATAGGACGGGATATGAGTATTAAAGCGAAATGGTTATTAACGGCCTCGTTAGTATGTTTAAGCCAAGCTGTCTGCGCACAAGATCAGGCCGAGAAAGCCTTTGCCGATGAAGTGGTTCAGTGTGCAGCTTATTACCAAATTGCTTCGGAAGCGATTGGTGCAATGAATGCTCCGCAAATGCAGGCAGTGGGTGAGCGTTTAAAAATATCTGCGACTGATGCTGCTACATTAGCTGCGAAATATCGCAGTGCAGAACAAGTTGCAAAAGATATTATAGCCGAGAAACAACAACAAATTGCTAAGTTAGGTGGCTCGTCTAATTTAGGCGGGTTAATGGGGCAATACAAAGAGTTGTGTAAAACCGTTGTCTATGAGCCTCAAAAACGTCTGGATTATTGGTCGATGGTGACCATGTAGCATCTCAACATTAATAACGCTAGCTTGTTAATTACAGAAAAAACCGTATTCAATGAATACGGTTTTTGTTAGCTGATAATTTATCACCTGAAAGAATTAATATTCACAGCCTACAAAACTATTCTTTAAGTCATTGTTTATTATGTTTTTATAATCCATAGTTTGCCGCTAATCGGGGTAGTATATTTTGTTCTTGCAGCAGTGATATCCATTTTGTAAGTTGTTGCTTGCTAATAGGTGCTTTGGGATTTAATAAAACACCATGGTCATATTTTTGGTCCCATTTCTTAGAAATTAGTAGCTGAGATTTGACCTCAGGATACTGGGCTAAATAGAATTGCAAGTAAGACCAGGTTACAGGGGCGATATCCGCTCTGCCTCTGAGTATGCTCGCAATTGAGGCCTCGTTTGATCTGACGAATTGAATATTATAATCATTATTAAGTGCCTTTGGGTCAACTTGCCACTGAGCAAATGCATAATGATATCCTTTTACCAGGCTGAGTACTTTACCGTTAAAGTTATCAAAATATTGTTGTTCGATAGCTTTGTCTTTCAACGCAATAAAGAGTTCTCCATCATTAATATGTAATGGCACAAATTCATGTTCAATATCTTGCCAACCCCAAATAGGGCTTTCAAATAATATCATGTCATAACGGTCCATCTTATACGCTTTATAGCGGTTACCAATACTCGTTGCAACAAATTCAAATTGCACTTCTGATTGAATGCCATTCAATGCCTTTACCACATCAACTGATAATCCAGTATAAAGTCCATCACTTGATTGATTTAAGTAGGGCGCAAATTGATAACCAGCAACCTTAACAATAGGTGTGCTATGGGCAGATTGTACCGATAAGACGGCAAAAATAAGTAATATGAATAATTGGCGATGCATAGTATTTTTGTGAGTATTATATATATGTACAAAAATGTACCACAAAGGTTGCAAGATAAATACTGTAATCAAAGTGACAATAAGGTGCATTGGTTAGATAAATAATATGAAATGAGCGTGATGATGAATAGAAGACAGTTTATGCGGTTCAGTTTAGTCACGACGACCATGCTAACCATAGGTGGCACTGCTTGGGTGAGTGTAGAACCTCAAGTGGCACCACTTGATATAGACTCCATAATTACATTGCTTGATAAGGTTATGATAAGTCATCCAGTTGCTAATGGAGAGTGGGATGTCGCTCAAATTCTGCAGCACTGTGCACAGAGTGTGGAGTATTCAATGTTGGGTTATCCGCAACACAAATCTGATTTATTTAAAGTAACTCTTGGGTCATTGGCATTTGCTGTGTTTGAGTCAAAAAGAAAAATGTCCCATAGTTTAAGTGAACCTATTCCGGGTGCAGCAAGTTTGGATAAGCAGTTACTGTTGAATACGAGTCATAACCTCACAAATGCTTATGCGCGTTTTAAACAATCATTAATTGATTTTCGAGCCTATGATGGAGTCCTAGCGCCGCACTTTGCCTATGGTGCGCTAACTAAAAAGCAATATGAGTTAGCCCATGGCATGCATTTTATGGATCATTTACTTGAAGTTGAACTCCGATAGTCCTGATAATCATGTTATTAAAATAGACCCTAAGCGAGAAAATGATGTGGTTTCAAAAAAGCATCCAACTAGCGGCTAAAAGACGAGGCTTTCACCTCGTTGAAGATGAGTTATTGCAACAATTACCTGAGCTTAAAACCTTTGAAATAGGCTTGGCGCATTTTTTCATTCAACACACTTCAGCGTCACTGACATTAAATGAAAATGCCGACCCAACGGTAAGGGGCGATTTTGAACGACATTTCAATGTTATGGTGCCTGAAAATGCCCCTTATTATCGACATACCTATGAAGGTGCTGATGATATGCCCGCGCATATTAAATCGTCACTCATAGGTGCTGAACTGACCATCCCCATTAGTAAGGGGCGCCTTAATTTGGGGACGTGGCAGGGGATTTACCTGTGTGAACACAGAGACCAAGGTTCGGCGCGCAGTATTATTGTGACGTTAAATGGCCAGTAAGTAATCAGCTTGAGGTGCAGACCATTTTTATTTAGTTGAAAGTTGGCTTATCGTGCTTGTCTTGCTTGTGTGAGTTCAAGGATTAGTGATAAATTTGTCTGCTAGAAACTTCAAAGCATCATATGTTTTATTATGTCGATGTTTCGCAAAACAAAAATGCCAACATTCAGGATGAATGGCAAATAATAAATAGGTGGTTGAAGTTGATATCTGTATATTTAGTTGATGATCATGAGTTAGTTCGTACTGGGATCCGTCGCCTTTTAGAAGATGAGCGTGGCATTAAAGTAGTTGGTGAAGCACATGACGGCGAAACCGCTGTACAGTGGTCTCGCCAGAATGAAGCTGATGTTATTTTAATGGACATGAACATGCCTGGAATGGGCGGTTTAGAAGCGACACGTAAAATACTACGTTATCAGCCTGATGCTAAAATAATAGTACTAACGGTACAAACTGAAGACCCTTTCCCTAAAAAAGTTATGCAAGCGGGGGCGTCGGGTTATTTAACTAAAGGCTCTACTTCTCCAGAAGTTATCCGTGCAATTAGCCAAGTGTCTCGCGGGCAACGTTATCTTTCTCCTGAAATTGCCCAACAAATGGCGTTAAGCCAGTTCGATAGCAGTGATGAAAACCCTTTTACCAGCCTCTCAGAGCGTGAGTTGCAAATCATGCTGATGATAACTAACGGTGAGAAAGTGAATGAAATTTCTGAAAAACTCAATTTAAGCCCTAAAACCGTTAACAGTTATCGTTACCGATTATTCGCAAAGTTAGGTATTAATGGTGACGTTGAATTGACCCGCTTAGCCATTCGATACAAAATGCTCGACACGGGTTCATTCTAATCAAATTTCACGAGAACCTAATTATGTTGTCGTGATTTTTATTTGTGTCACCATTAACTGTGTTGTAATCAATTATGTCTGACGGGTTCCAATCTAAACCATTCCTTCGCACTGTAACATCATCACCAGGCGTTTATCGTATGTACGATAAACTCGATAAAGTGATTTATGTTGGCAAAGCTAAAGATCTTAAAAAGCGTTTAACCTCTTATTTTCGAGCCAATTTACCCAATGTAAAAACCCAGGCATTAGTCGCTAACATTGATCACATCGATGTCACGGTTACCCACAGCGAAACCGATGCACTTATTTTAGAAAATGACTATATCAAGCAGTACATGCCTAAATACAATGTATTGTTACGTGATGATAAGTCTTATCCTTATATTTTACTGAGTGGTCATAAACATCCGCGTTTGGCTTATCATCGCGGAGTAAAGCGCGAGAAAGGTCATTATTTTGGGCCATATCCTAACGGCGGTGCTGTTCGCGAAAGCCTTAATTTAATGCAGAAGTTATTCCCTATTCGTCAATGCGATGACCTGTACTATAAATCTCGTTCTCGCCCGTGTTTACAGTATCAATTGTCCCGTTGTAGCGCTCCGTGCGTTGGCATTGTGTCTGATGATGATTATCAAGAGCAGGTTAAATTAGCCACGTTATTTTTACGCGGCAAAGATCAGCAGGTGATCAGCACTTTAGTGGATAAAATGGAACATGCTGCTATTAACATGGCCTATGAGCAAGCCGCTCAATATCGTGATCAAATTAGCGCATTACGTAAAGTAAGTGAGCAACAAGAAGTCTCTAATAATAAAGGTGATATGGACGTTGTTGGCGTGCATTATGCGTCTGGAATTGTCTGTTTTCACTTACTGTTTATTCGAGAAGGTAAGATTTTTGGTAGCCGCAGTTATTACCCAAGTGTGCCAGTGGCCACAGAGTTAGATGAGGTATTATCATCATTTTTGGGGCAGTTTTATTTAAATGAAGACGTGCAGCGCACAGTGCCCAAAGAAGTGATCCTCAGCCACGAATTTGACGGGATGGAAGTGGTCGCCGCCTCAATAGAACAGGCGTTACAGAAAAAGTTTTCGATAAAAACACACGTTCGTGGTGAGCGAGCTAACTTTTTACGTTTAGCGATAACAAATGCCAGTAATGCCGTGGCTACCAGATTGTCGCACAAGAATACAATTGAACAACGTTTTAGCTTACTAGAAGAGGCCTTAGAGCTGTCTACGCCAATAAACCGTATGGAATGCTTCGATATCAGCCATACCATGGGTGAGAGTACAGTGGCTTCGTGTGTGGTGTTTAATCGTGAAGGGCCGCATAAAGCGGATTATCGACGCTATAACATCAATGGTATAACGGGCGGAGATGACTATGCAGCAATGGAGCAAGCAATTAGTCGTCGCTTTGACCGAATTGATGAAACTGGCAAGGTGCCTGATATTTTATTTATTGATGGTGGGTTAGGCCAACTTCGTATTGCGCAAAATATCGTTGATGAAAAATGTGCCCATTTAGCTAAACCACCTTTGATTGTGGGGGTAACGAAAGGAGAAGGGCGTAAAGCGGGGTTAGAAACCTTTGTATTAGGTGGTTCTGAAGAAATTATTCAAATTGCCAGTGATTCACCCGCATTTCACCTTGTTTTGCATATTCGAGATGAGTCTCATCGTTTTGCTATTACAGGACACCGTAATAAACGTCAGAAAACGCGTAATACTTCAACTTTAGAATCGATAGCGGGTGTTGGACCTAAAAGACGTAAAGCTTTATTGCAACATTTGGGCGGATTACAGGAAGTAAAGGGTGCCAGTGTGGCAGAATTAACAAAAGTTCCCGGAATTAGCCTAGAAATGGCACAAACGATTCATGACACATTGCGAGGGGGCTAAAATTAAGGCAAGATTGGCGCAGCTTACGAATAATTGGTCTATTTATGCCGTTTAACTTACCTATTGCATTAACACTGTTTCGTTTAGTGCTACTGCCTGTATTTATATTTTTCTTTTATTTACCCTATACTTGGGCACCTTTTGCTGCAGCATTTATTTTCTGGCTTGCTGCGGTGACGGATGCATTAGATGGCTATGCTGCCCGTAAATTAGGTCAACTAACCCGTTTTGGTGCTTTTTTAGACCCAGTTGCAGACAAGGTGATGGTATCGACTGCATTAGTCTTGTTGGTTCAGCAAAATGATAATATTTATTTAACTCTAGCCGCATTGTTTATGATTGGGCGTGAGATTGTTATTTCAGCATTACGAGAGTGGATGGCTGAAATAGGCAAACGTGGTGTTGTTGCCGTGTCCTGGATTGGCAAATATAAAACAGCAGCCCAAATGGCCGCGATAGTCGGTTTGATTTGGCAACCTACGCCATTTCTAACGGATATGGCCTATGTGTTGTTCTATGTGGCAGCATTGCTGACTTTCTGGTCGATGATAAGTTACATTTCAGCGGCTTGGAATGATTTAACCGCGGAATAGCACATAAATACTTCAATAAGATTATTTAGTGCGCAAACGATAAGTTTTAATAAAAACAGCAATTGACACCGGGGATGAAATCGGTAAAATGCACCCCCGTAGACAAGAGACTAACAGCTAGACAGCCTAGTGCTTAAAGCGAGTTAATCAGATTTACGCGACATTAGCTCAGTTGGTAGAGCGATACCTTGCCAAGGTATAGGTCATCAGTTCGAACCTGATATGTCGCTCCAAATCCTTTTTTACGTTGTGGCGCGATGGCAGAATGGCTATGCTGCGGATTGCAAATCCGTCGACCTCGGTTCGACTCCGGGTCGCGCCTCCACTAAATTGCGTTTAATGGCTTTGATGTTAAAGCGGTTAAAACAACACTTTGCCCGAGTGGTGGAATCGGTAGACACAAGGGATTTAAAATCCCTCGCTGAATAAGCGTGCCAGTTCAAGTCTGGCCTCGGGTACCATTATTAGACTCACCTTGATATTTTATATTTGGATTGAGTGATGGATAAACCAGCCTCGACATTACGTCGGGGCTTTTTTATGTCTGAAAGTTAGTAATGTTTGAATTAGCAGGCACGCTAAAGTAAGCGTGCCACTTTCCGTTGTCAGAACAGTCTGGCCTCGGGTACCATTATTAGACTCACCTTGATATTTTATATCTGGATTGAGTGATGGATAAACCAGCCTCGACATTGCATCGGGGCTTTATTATGTCTGAAAGTTAGTAATGTTTGAATTAGTAGGCACGCTAAAGCAAGCGTGCCACTGTCGTTGTCAGTGCAGTCTGGCCTCGGGTACCATTATTAGACTCACTTTGATATTTATATCTAGATTGAGTGATGGATAAACCAGCCTCGACATTGCGTCGGGGCTTTTTTATGTCTGAAATTTATTGGGTTAATAAGTTTATCGGCATTAGTTTTTTATCAAAAAAAAGCCTCAACAATCACAGTTGAGGCTTAAAACTTGAGTCTTGAAGACTATAGCGCCAGTAATTGCGGATAAAATTCGTTATCTAATTGGGCTATTTGGGTTTGCTCGTTGAGCACGTCAGCTAAGATTTCATGGCTGGTTAACGGATTCGCTAAAACCACTCTGAATACGGTTGTGTGCTGTCTTTGATACCTTGCAGGGCGAATACGGGTGCGAGATACAAATGACTTACCTTGTTCACGCTGGTGCTTTTGAATAAATTGAGTTAAGCCATCCAAAAGCTCATTAGTTCTGGCAACCATTTCAAAGTCATTAATCGCAATTGCTTCAGTCAGCTTTAACTGTACCGACAGCGGCACATACCGATAAGTTAACAAACAAAGCTCTGGTTCGGTGACTAGCTCAAACTCTGAATGCTGCTCAATTAGCTCAGCAAAATAGCGGGCTTTTTCTAAGCTGTTATTGATTAATATTTCATAGCCTTCACGACCAATAATTTGTAGGCAAGCGTGCACTAGCATAGCCATGCCAGGGCGAGAGCCCTCAAGGGTTTGACTGCCTAAATCTTTTGACCCCACACGGAGAATATATTCCGCATGATGGGCAATAGTATGTGCCAGTTCAGGGTCTTTAAATAACACCATACCAGCACCCATTGGCACATACATTTGTTTATGGGCATCAATAGTCACTGAGTCAGCCAGTTCAATTCCCTTAAGTAAATGACGATACTTATTGGACAATAAGCTGGCGCCGCCCCAGGCTGCGTCAACGTGAAAATGGCAGCCAAGTTCTGTGGCGAGTTCGGCTAACTCGGTTAGTGGGTCTACGTTTCCTGTCTCTGTGGTGCCAGCAACGCCGACTATGGCCATTACTTTTATATTATTTTGCTCAAGCTTTAACGCGGCTTGACGCATGGCGGATACATCGACTTTATTATTGGCATCCGTAGGAATA
This sequence comes from Shewanella sp. HL-SH2, assembly GCF_051164935.1. Classification (NCBI taxonomy): domain Bacteria; kingdom Pseudomonadati; phylum Pseudomonadota; class Gammaproteobacteria; order Alteromonadales; family Shewanellaceae; genus Shewanella; species Shewanella sp. HL-SH2. Next base: position 3,479,966 of record NZ_CP195035.1, on the reverse strand, counting down.
CTCACAATATTATCCCGACCAATGCTGAGTAAATCAGCGGCTTTACCTAATGAATAGTGGCCTCGTTCAGACACTAAAATCGCTAAATCATCATAACCATAATGGCGTAGTGCTTTAAGCATGCCTTCTCGGCCTACACCTTTGAAACTTCCCTCAGCTTTTAACACTTGATTGCGGGCTATCCACAGTGCAGTAATGTTGGCCACTGTACCACCAGAGCAAAATGCGCCTAAAGAATGATTGGCGCTGTGCATCCATTGTTGGTAAAAAGTTTCATCTTGATCATAAATTAAATGATGCATCATGCCTAAAACCTGACGCTCAAGCGGGGTAAAGGCTTTAGATGTTTCAATTTTAACTAAGTTTTGATTGAGCCCAACCATCATTTTAGACAAGGGCAATACAAAATAGGGTAAGGCAGAGGTCATGTGACCAATAAAACTAGGCGCAGAAGTGTGCACCGAGTGCGCCACTAAGTTTTGCATAATTTCATCTGTGTAATCAGATACAAAGCGAGGCACAGCTGGTATTTCAAACGCTTGAAAGTCGGTTTCTATTTCTGCCAATGGTTTTTCTAACGCGGCAATGCTGTTTCCCAAAAAGCCTGCTAAGTCTTGGGAAAGCTTTTGTTCGATAATACTTAAGGTCGACTTAGCATCTTCTGGCACAGTAAAAATGCGCAATAAACTTTGTTCTGATGCATCAGCTTGACGGGTTATATTCGAGGTCATTTAGGCTTGCCGTAATAATAAAAAAGCGCCTCAATGAGTATTGGTTAATGTTGATAGAAGTACAACAATACCCATTGACGAAATAAGGGGGCTAACTTTACTTTATGGCTTAGTTTGCTTCAAGTTTTTATCTTCATTGCCTGTGGGGCAATCGTCATATTTTTACTACAGCTTTATCACCTAAACTAACCGCAGTAACTAACGCGCAATACCCATGGTAGGCACATTGAATTTCTGCATGGTTTGCAGCACAACGCATGCTCGGCTAAATTGGCAATTATTTTGCGTTGGTCGACAGTTACGGCTTGTTAACTGATTAAGTGTTTTTATTTTACACATACACAATAAAAATGTTCGATTACCGCACTAGAGTCATGTTTATCCACATGTCTGCACTAAATAGCAGTCAGTTATGCTAGTATTAGCCACTAATTTTTGTGCCGTTTTAATTAAAGAATAACACCTATTATTTAATTAACTTTTTGGTACAAAGCGTTACTTTTTACGGGAGACATTATGTCTATTAAGACAAGTATCAACCCGCCTGTATTTCTCTCTTCAGTTATTCTTATTACCATGATGGTTTTACTCTGTGCCATCGCACCAACTGAAGCTAACTTGTTTTTTAAATCAGTACAGCACTGGTTAGAAGTAAAAACGGGTTGGATGTACATATTAGGCGTTGCCATCTTCTTAGTGTTTATCATTTTTGTCATGATGAGCCGCTTTGGAGATATTAAGTTGGGGCCAGAGCATTCTGTGCCTGATTATAGTTATAAAAGTTGGATCGCCATGCTGTTTTCGGCAGGTATGGGCATAGGGCTGATGTTCTTTGGTGTAGCAGAGCCTGTGATGCACTACCTGGCGCCACCCGATGCATCACCTGAATCGATTAAAGCGGCGAAAGATGCATTAAAGATTACTTTTTTCCACTGGGGCATTCATGCCTGGGCTATTTATGCTGTAGTGGCGCTGTCATTAGCCTACTTCTCGTATCGACACAAATTACCTTTATTACCTCGCTCCGCTTTATACCCGTTAATTGGCGAGCGGATTTATGGTCCAATTGGTCATGCCGTTGATACCTTTGCGGTACTTGGCACTATGTTTGGTGTGGCTACTTCATTAGGTTTTGGTGTGCTGCAGATAAACTCAGGTTTGAGCTATCTTATTGACGGCCTGCCTAACAATACCACTGTGCAGGTGGTGTTGATTGTGATCATCACAGGCATTGCCACTTTATCGGTGTTTTCAGGACTCGATAAAGGCGTAAAACGCTTAAGTGAGTTGAACTTAGGTTTAGCATTATTATTAATGGTATCGGTATTAGTGCTGGGGCCAACTGTGTTGTTGATGCAATCTTTTGTGCAAAACACCGGTGGATATTTAAGTGAGATTGTTGGTAAAACATTTAACTTATATGCCTATGAGCAAAAAGATGATTGGATAGGTGGTTGGACATTATTGTATTGGGGCTGGTGGATCTCATGGTCTCCTTTTGTGGGTACCTTCATTGCGCGCGTCAGTCGCGGGCGTACTATTCGTGAATTCTTAATCGGCGTGTTATTTGTGCCATCAGCGATTACTTTTTTATGGATGACAGTGTTTGGTAATACGGCAATCGATGCCATTGCCAATCATGGTGCGAGTTATTTATCTGAAGCGGTATCCAGTGATGTATCAGTTGCACTGTTCAAGTTTTTTGAACACATGCCATTCTCGACGATTTTATCAACAATTGCTGTCTGTTTAGTGGTGACATTCTTTGTGACATCATCGGATTCTGGCTCACTGGTTATTGATAATTTAACCTCGGGCGGTGACAATAATGCTCCGGTTTGGCAACGTATATTTTGGGCGGCATTACAGGGTGTTGTAGCATCTGTGTTGTTGGTGGCGGGTGGTTTACAAGCGCTGCAAACGGCCGCTATTGCCAGTGCAATGCCATTTTTAATCGTGATGCTATTGATGTGTGTGGGTCTGTATAAAGCATTAAAAGATGATTGGCTTAAAATCAACAGCGTGCAGTCACACAATACCAGCGTGCAATATGTTAAGGCCAATATGACCTGGCAAGACAGATTAGATATTTTAGTGTCTATGCCCAGTAGAGAGGATGCACAAAATTATCTTGATACTATAGCTCAACCGGCGTTAACTGAAATGAGAGATACCCTAATAAGCAAGGGCCAATTAGCGGATATTATTTTTAAGGATGAGCGGGTTAGGTTGGTTATTGGTCCCGATGACTTATTGTCGTTTGTATATGGCCTTCGTATACGAGCTTACACAGTTACGGGCACAACAGAAGAGAATATTAGCTCTGATCAAGCCTATTATCGTGTGGAGGTTTTCCTTGAGCATGGTGGTCAGCAATATGATGTGATGGGATATACTCAAGAGCAAATTACAGCTGATATTGTCACTCAATATGAGCGTTATTTGCATTACGTGCACTTGTCTCATGCGGAACTTGTCGATTAATCAACGCTAATTACTGCACATTTGTGCATTAGTAAAACAAAATCATTGCCCCAAGCGATAAGCCTTATTATCCTTGGGGCAATTTATTTATGCTGAGGTTAGATTCGACATGGTTGGTGAGAGCAAATTAGACAAGGTATTGGCTGAAGCAAGAGACTATAAAGCCAAGCGCGAGACAGGTTATCGTGAACAGGCGTTAAAGCTCTATCCTTGGGTTTGCGGACGCTGTACTCGAGAGTTTACCCATAAAAACTTGAGTGAGTTAACCGTACATCATCGTGATCATAACCACGATAACAATCCATCTGACGGCACTAATTGGGAGTTATTGTGTTTATATTGTCATGATAATGAACATTCGCGTTTTGAAGAGTTAATTCGTTATGGCAGTAGCACAGAAAACAAGCAAGATGTCGCGACCCATAATCCGTTTGCCAATTTAAAATCGATGATGAAAAAGTAAGCTTGTATATTCATAGTGCCAATAGCCATATCAGCTTGAATACCACGAATGGGTCAAGCTGAGTGCTATTGTTTACGTTTGCTTGAGAGTGCCAGCTAATACATTAATAATGTTGTGATGTTTGCCTAAAGTAATCTTTTTTCAGCATCTAACCATTTAGCTCTTGATAGAGTCTGGCTATTTTTACTGTCAGCGAACTGTAATTTACGAGATTCTAGTTGATCCAAAATGTGTTGCTGTTGTTGATCGTTGGCCTGTGACCAGATAACAATTTCATCGACATGTCGATAACACCCCATACAGAAATCATCTTCATTTAAGCCACATCGAGCGACGCAAGGTGAATGCATTAAGTTTACCTGCCTATTTTTCGGTAATGATATGCCTTGATATTATCATGTTTAAAATTGAGCTGTTACAATTGCAGTCATCGATTTGCTAATGTGTTAACTGTCATTATGGCCGAACAGGTTCAAATATCTCAGCAAGATAGCGAGTTAACGCAATCTGCCGATCTCCCCCAAAAAGATGTTATCAAGCCAGATTACGCCACTCGGCTAAGCCAATTATCCACGTTATTAGCGTTGACTCAGCCTTTATGGCAGGTAGTGGCGTTTGATTGCAAGTACCTGCCTTGGCAACAAGCATTTCCAACATTAGCAGCCAAACTATGGCGCATTCCTGATACTGAGATTGATCTAATAGACAGCAACCCCACGTTACTGTTAAGCAGTTTACTGCCGGCATTAGAACAGGATTTGCAAGCTGAAAAACAGCACCAGACTCTCAGTTTGCTGCCGTTACTTAATCGCCAAGCTTATGAGCTGGCAGCGGAAATAAATCAGCCCATTGATGAGTCTGCCCTTAAACATTTTAGTGGTCATATTAAAGGCCGTAAATGGCAACAAATTATTGCTTTTACTGAGCAGGCTTTTGCTAATAACCATGACCACCTTCCAATACTTGAGTGGTGCGCAGGTAAGGGGCATTTAGGCCGATTGATTGCAAAAACACAACAAGGTTCTGTGACTAGCTTAGAGTGGCAACAGGATCTCTGTGAGCAAGGGCAGTCTTTTGCTGATAAATGGCAGTTAGATCAGAAATTTATTTGTGCAGATGCGTTTGCCGATGTTGGCGCAAATACTTCACCGATTAAACAAACACAACATGCAGTGGCTTTGCATGCCTGTGGCGATTTACATGTTCGTTTACTTCACTTGGCCAGTGAAGCAGGTACCCAGATTATTTCAATTTCGCCATGTTGTTATCATTTGATCCAAAATAGCTATTATCAGCCATTATCAAGTATCGCAAAACAAGCTAAATTAACCTTGTCCCGACATGATTTACAATTGCCATTGCAGCAAAGCGTGATTGCCAATCAAAAACACAATGTCCTAAGACAACAAGAAATAGCATGGCGTTTAGGGTTTGATAGTTTGCAAAGAACAGTACGCCAATCGGATCAATATTTGCCCATACCCACCATCAAGCAAAGCCAGTTAGCCGGTTCGTTTAGTGATTTTTGTTTTTGGGCAGCAGCCCAGAAAAGTATATCTATACCCAGTGATACTATTTTTGATGATTATCTTCAGCAAGGGCTTAACCGTCAGAGGTTAACCCAGCGGATCGATCTGGTTCGACATTTATTCAGGCAAGCTATCGAGCAATGGTTGTTAATAGATAGAGTGTGCTTTTTAAACGAGCAAGGTTACCAGGTAACACTGACGGAATTTTGTCCAACTGAAATAACCCCAAGAAATGCTTTAATCCATGCCTATAAAACACATTTGGTTTAATTTATGCTATTAAGCTTTTGTTTAGACTGTTTTATTTTATAAAAGTCTGATTGATTCAGTTATCTAGCGCAAACTTAATTTACAGCAAGCGAATAATTAAATAGCAAAACCATGTGAGTTTTAACGGTTTTTTATTGCAGTTTTAAGCCATTCTTGTTCAAATGTCGGGTTATTAGTGAATTACAACAAATCAAGCCACCCAACAGTGATGTTTGTGTAACGACATCTTGGTATAAATGACCCTGTGCTTTGGATATTTAAGCCAAATCTGAGTGGTATTGAGTAAAAGTGAACAAATGGTTTAATGAAATACTCTCGCGTGTTTATCAATAGTCTGGCTTATGAGCTAGCGCCTCAAATTGTCACAAGTCTAGATCTCGAATCTCGTCTTGCGCCTTTATATCAAAAGTTTCGTATACCTATGGGGCAACTTGCTGCTTTAACGGGCATCACTGAGCGCCGCTGGTGGCCTAAAGGTTATCGTCTATCTGACGGTGCAATTGCTGCGGCAAATAAAGCAGTGAATGAAACCGGCATCAATGTGAGCGACTTAGGGGCTGTGGTTTATACCGGAGTGTGCCGTGACCAACACGAACCGGCAACGGCTTGTCGTATTGCCGCTAAGTTAGGTGTATCTAAAGATACTGCTATTTATGATATCAGTAATGCTTGCTTAGGCGTTTTATCCGGTATTTTAGATATTGCTAACCGTATTGAACTTGGACAAATTAAAGCCGGTATGGTGGTGTCTTGTGAATCTGCTCGCGATATCGTTGAAGCAACCATAGACCATATGTTGGCTGAACCGACTATGCAAAATTTTGCCCAGTCATTAGCGACTTTAACAGGTGGTTCTGGCGCGGTGGCAGTTATTTTGACTGATGGCAGTTTATCGCTTAAAAATACTCGTCAGCACCAATTATTAGGCGCAAGTCATCTTTCAGCGCCCGAGCATCACAATTTATGCGAGTGGGGCTTACAGGAAGCGGGGCATATGTTGTACCGCGAATTTATGCGTACCGATGCGGTAACCTTGTTAAAAGAAGGCGTCGACTTAGCCAAGCATACCTGGGATCATTTTCTAGAACAGCGTGATTGGGTTGTGGAACAGGTTGATAAGGTCATTTGCCATCAGGTAGGGGCATCTAATCGTAGGCAAGTGTTGAATGCGTTAAACATTCCGCAAGAAAAAGAATATCCAACCTATCAAACCTTAGGCAACATGGGTACGGTGTCTTTGCCCGTTACTGCGGCTATGGCCCATGATGAAGGTTTTTTACGTCAAGGCGATCAAGTCAGCTTTTTAGGTATTGGCAGTGGTTTGAACTGCATGATGTTAGGGATTAAGTGGTAAAAATCCCTTATTAATTGAACACAACTCATTGAACATAAAACAATAAGCATTCAATAGGACACATCATGACGTCGCACACAGAACAATTACAGTCATTACTGCCATTTGAAAGCCATTTTTTAGATAGAAATGGCCATCAGTTACATTATATTAATGAAGGCCAGGGCGAACCTGTTGTTATGGTTCATGGTAATCCAAGCTGGTGTTATTACTTTCGCAACTTAGTCAGTGCGCTTAGTGCTAATAATCAGTGCATTGTGCCTGATCATATAGGTTGTGGAATATCCGACAAACCAAATGATCCTGATTATGATTACACCCTAAACAATCGTATTGATGATTTAGAAGCCCTACTAGACAGTTTAGGTATTACAGAGAACATTACCTTAGTGTGTCATGACTGGGGCGGGATGATAGGCACAGGCTTTGCTGCACGTCATCCTGAGCGAATTAAACGTTTAGTGTATTTGAACACAGCAGCGTTCCATTTACCTCAGTCTAAGCCGTTTCCGTGGGCATTGTGGATTTGCCGTGAAACCTTATTAGGCACCTTGTTAGTGCGCGGTTTAAATGCTTTTTCATCTGCAGCATCGTATGTCGGTGTTAAGCGCAAACCTATGGATAAAGCCGTGCGTGAAGCCTATGTCGCGCCATTTAATTCGTGGAAAAACCGTATTTCTACCATTCGTTTTGTGCAGGATATCCCATTAAAGCCAGGTGATCGTAACTTTGGTTTAGTCACTGGCATTGGTGATAGCCTGACTAAGTTTGCGGATGTGCCCACCTTGATTTGTTTTGGGTTACAAGATTTTGTGTTTGATAAACACTTTTTAGCCGAGTGGCGAGTACGTATGCCCCACGCTGAAGTTCATGAGTTTGCAGACTGTGGACATTATATTTTGGAAGACGCCAGTGATGATGTTATTGAGCTAATTCAAGGTTTTATCAAACAAAACTAAAGGCTCTTCGGAGCCTTTTTTATTAAAGACTTAAGAATTTTTATCGGTAATAACGGCAAATTGATTTAATTGGCATTATTTTTATTCCACTTTGATTAAGTAACTCAGCTATTTATGACTAACTCAACATCTTTGCCAGATCCAACAGCGGATCAGCACACGCAGCCTAACTCAGTAGCTGAATATGCTAATTTGTGTCAGCATTTAGTGAATGCCGCTATGCACAGTCCTGATTTATTAGCGGTTGCAGTCCAACAGGCTAAAAGCAACGGCCAGTATCAATATCAAGAGTTAACCTTTGCCGAACTGAATAAACAATCCGATGAGATGGCCTATAAGCTGAACGCCGCTGGCATTCAACAGGGCATGAAAGCGGTATTAATGGTGACGCCAAGTATTGCTTTTTTCAATCTTACTTTTGCACTTTTTAAAGCCGGTATTATTCCCATTTTAGTTGATCCAGGAATGGGGATTAACAATCTAAAGCAATGCTTTATTGAAGCTAAACCTGATGCCTTTATTGGTATACCTAAAGCCCATATAGCAAGACGTGTACTCGGTTGGGGTAAAAAATCAGTCAAGTATTGCATTAATGTTGGCGGTAATCGCGTTGAGCGCTGGCTAGCGGGTTGCCTCAGTATTGAGTCGTTAAAACAGGTTAATGGTACCCAGTACAATCGTTATCCTATGGTTAAATTAGCCGAAGATGACATGGCCGCAATTCTGTTTACCAGTGGCAGTACCGGCACGCCCAAAGGCGTGGTTTACAGCCATAAAATGTTTGAGGCCCAAATCAGTGCCTTAAGAAATGACTATGGCATTAGCGTTGGCGAACGCGACTTAGCCACTTTTCCGCTGTTTTCATTATTTGGCCCCGCCTTAGGCATGGCTTCAATTGTGCCAGACATGGATGCCAGTAAGCCTATTACGGCTGAGCCGAAACACTTATTTGCGGCAATCACGCAATATCAATGCAGCAATATGTTTGTTAACCCCGCACTTCTTGAACGATTAGGCCAGGCTGGCGAGCAAACTCAACATAAGCTCACCCCGGTAAAGCGGGTTATTTCAGCAGGCGCGCCAGCAACCATTTCATCTATCAAACGTTTCAGCAATATGCTTGAGCCTGACGTTGAAGTGCTTAATTCCTATGGCGCGACCGAGTCGTTGCCCATCAGTAAAATTGCTAGCAGCGCATTATTCACTACAACTGATAAAACCGATCAAGGTGCAGGCATTTGTGTTGGACAGGCTATTGAAGGTGTTGAAATAGCGATTATCGATATTATTGAGCAACCCATCGCGCACTGGACAGATGATTTAATATTACCCGCTAATCAAATAGGCGAAATTGTGGTGAAAGGCGCCATGGTCAGCCAGGCCTACTATCAACGTGATAGCGCCACCGCAGGGGCAAAAATACAAGACGGCACGCAGATGCGTCACCGAATGGGTGATGTTGGCTACCTTGATGAGAATAACCAACTGTGGATGTGCGGCCGAAAAGCCCACAGAGTCGATGCAAGCGTGAAGGGCCAATTTGAAAAACGGTATTTTTCTATCCCTTGCGAGCGCGTATTTAATACCCATGAGCAAGTGAAACGTTCAGCATTAGTGCCAGTGACTATTGATGGCAGTATTGTGCCACTCTTATGTATAGAACTGAATAAAGGGGTGGTGTGCTCAACCTCCAAAGTGCTGTATCAAGCCCTACTCGAACTAGCTAATGCTCATCCACATACCCAGGGGATAAGCCGCTTTTTAATTCATCCAGAATTCCCGGTTGATGTGCGTCATAATGCTAAAATATTTCGTGAAAAATTAGCAGTTTGGGCTCAAAAAGAATGGAAAGAATAATGTTTGAACAACACACTATGCTGACTGATTATCCAATTGAAGAGCAAGTTGCACTAAATCAACTCAAGCAAAAGGTGGCGAAGGTTTTTGTCACCGGTGCAGGGGGTTTTTTAGGTTTTGCTATCTGTAAACGACTCATTGCCGCAGGTATTGCCGTGGTGGGTTTTGCAAGAAGTGATTACCCTAAATTAACTCAGATGGGCGTGCACTTAATTCAAGGTGATATTGCTAACCCAGAGCAAGTGACTGAGGCGATGCAAGGCTGTGATCTGGTATTCCATGTGGCGTCTAAGGCCGGAGTTTGGGGCAGTAAACAGAGTTATTTTTCACCTAATGTTGATGGCGTAGATAACATTATTAACGCCTGCCAAGGTTTAAATATTCAATACTTAATTTATACCAGCACCCCAAGTGTGACCTTTGCCGGTGAGGATGAAAATGGTATCAATGAACAGGCACCCTATGCCAAAAGCTATTTAAATTATTACGGTGAGTCTAAGGCGGTTGCTGAAAAAATGATGCTAGCGGCCAATAGTCCAAGCTTAAAAACGACCGCATTAAGACCGCATCTTATCTGGGGGCCGAATGATCCCCATCTTGTCCCACGGGTGATTGAGCGAGCCAAAGCAGGGCGCTTAAAGCTGGTCGGCAAGCAGGATAAGTTAGTCGATACTATTTATGTCGACAATGCGGCCTATGCGCATCTTCTAGCGGCAGTTGATTTAACCTCAGCGGCAAAATCTGCGGGTAAAGCGTATTTTCTCAGTAATGATCAACCTATTACCATGGCGCAAATGCTCAATAAAATATTAGCCTGTGTTGATTTACCTCCGGTGAGTAAGCGAGTACCAGCGGGATTAGCTTATGGTGTAGGCGCCTTGCTTGAATCTGTTTATTTGGCATTAAATAAAGCCGAAGAACCAATCATGACCAAGTTTGTTGCTAAGCAGTTATCAACCAGTCATTATTTTGATATTAGCGCCGCTAAACAAGACTTAGGCTATCAGCCGTTGATCTCGATTGATGAAGGCATGCTTCGATTAGCTGACTCACTAGTCAGTACGCGGTAATTGATTTACTTATCAGCTCAATTTACTTTTAACACACAGATTGATTTGCAGACTTTAGTGTAATTTACTGTTCATCATTTTAAAGTATGCTGCGAGCTAGTTAATCTTCACACCCTATTTATGATCAATGCTATAAGGAAGTAGTGTTATGCATATCAAATCTGTTCTCTCATCTTCAAATGTCCTATTATCTGCTAGTCGCTACAGTTTATTACTTATCCTTGTCAGCCTGACTATGGCTCAAACGGGGCAAGCTATTCCGTTAAATACTCAGCTTGAAGTGTTTTATGCTGAACAGGATCACGTTGAATCTAATCCATTAATCGGTACATGGCAGCTAGTGTCAGGTCAATATCTTGATGACAAGCAGCAATGGGTCGATTATAAAAGTCTGCATTTTACTTCGATCAAAATAATATCTAAAAGTCATTTCAGTTTTACCACGATGAAGTCTGTCCAGGGTTCTAAACAATTTTGGGCTGCGGGAACCGGAACCTATCAACTAACTGATCAATTTTATATCGAAAAACCGGTACTTAATTCTTTTGGAGTGTCTGAGGGTGAAAGCTTTAAGTTTGAATATCAACTTAAGCAAAACCGACTGCATACAAAGCGCGTTGAAAATGGTGTGTTAAAAGAGACAGAGATTTGGCGACGGATCTAAACTTATTCTATATCTTGTGGCTCAGGCTTTACCCTAAATTGTTTAGTCTAAAGCCATTAATTTGTTGCTTTTAGTTCAAAGCATCAGATATGTGGTGAAGGCTTGAGTTATCTTAGGCTTTAATCAGTAACATGCTCTACTCATATCGCTATCATCTAGGTTATGTAACATTGTATTTACATCTTGCCCGAAACTATTTTGCTTATCCATATTGGTTATATCTTATTCCACTGTATCTTAAATTGGCTCACTACCTTAAAACTACTACAACTAAAGTGAGCTAGGAGAACAAGATGCAAGATAACAAGCAAGCCAAATGGAATTTGGCGACATTAGCTATTCATGGTGGTCATCAGCGTGAAGCCTTTGGCGCGTTAGTTACCCCGCTTTACCAAAGTGCCACATTTGTATTTGATAACGTAGAACAAGGTGGAGCACGCTTTGCGGGAGACGAAGCTGGCTATATTTACACTCGTTTAGGTAATCCCACCACTTCTGAGCTTGAACGTAAGATGGCACTGCTAGAAGGCGCTGAAGACGCCGCTGCGTGTGCCTCAGGTATGGCGGCGGTATCAAGTGCTTTACTTACCCATTTGCAAGCCGGTGATCATTTAGTGGCCTCTAAAGCGGTTTACGGCTGTACCTTTGCATTAATGACAACCCAGCTGAACCGTTTAGGTATAAAAGCCACCCTAGTTGATTTTGCTGATTTAGCGGCGATAGAAGCGGCGATTACCCCGCAAACTAAAGTACTTTTTTGTGAAACACCGGTAAATCCGCATTTAGATGTATTTGATTTAGCGGCAATGGCTCAAATCGCTAAAAAACATAACCTAGTATCGATTGTTGATAACACCTTTATGACGCCTTTATTGCAGCAACCGCTGGCAATGGGGATCGATATGGTGATCCACAGCGCGACTAAATACCTTAATGGTCATGGTGATGTCATAGCCGGCATAGTGTGTGGCAGTAGTGAGCATTTACATAAACTTAAATATGAAATACTGAAAGACTTTGGTGGAGTGATATCACCGCATGATGCATGGTTAATTTTACGCGGTTTAAAAACCTTAGATGTGCGTTTAACGCGTCATTGTGACAATGCAGAAGTTCTGGCTGAATATTTAGATAAACATCCCGCCTTTGGCAAGGTGTTTTATCCTGGTTTAGCCAAACATGCTGGACATAAGTTCATTGGCACTCAAATGAAGCGTGCTGGCGGCGTTATTGCCTTTGAACTCAAGGGTGACAAGCAAGATGCGATGAAATTTGTTAATCGTTTAGGCCTGTTTACCATTGCCGTTAGCTTGGGCGATGCCGAATCACTTATTCAGCACCCAGCGTCGATGACTCATTCTCCTTATTCTCCCGAAGCAAGAATGGCAGCTGGGATCACAGACAATCTGTTAAGAATTTCAGTGGGTCTTGAAAATGTGCAAGATTTGATTGATGACATAGAGCAAGCACTGAGTTAATAGCGAGATGTTAACGATCAGTCTTTAGACTTCAGACGCTAGCTGAAGGCTGTCGGCGATGTGCTGATAGCCTTCATATAAGCTGATATCCATTGCCGATTTACTGTTGGCTGTTTTTCTATAATGAATAAGCACATTCTTTAGGTAACGCTCGATAACAATCGATTGCTCAGCGCAATGACTTTGCCAAATCTTATCGCCAAATAAGCTTATCAATGGCGCTAATGTTTGTTTTACCAGGTTAGTTGCCGGCCGACGGACGTAAAGTAACTCATAATAACGGCGGTTTTCGCTGATAAGTTGCTCATCAATCAATTGGCAATGGTTAGCACTGAGCATTGCCCTGAGTTTTGCGACATTATTAACTGAGCACAGTAAAAAATCTAACGTTAAAGACGGGTGAGCATTAATAATGCCTGCCACCATTTGCGTCATTAAATTGCCTCCTATACCGGCAATAACAATTAAATGCTGTCCCTTAAAACTGTCTAACGGTAGCTCTGCGACATCCAAACAATGTACCTGCCAGTGAGATTCTGTGTGGGGCGTAATCGGATAGAAGTGGCTTAATTTTTGTTCTAACTGTTGCATCAACTCAGGCACAATATCAACAAAGTGAACCTGCTTGGTTAACTGGCGGTTGAGCAACTCAGTGCCTAACAAACCATGATCACAACAACAATCCCAAATATGGTCGTAGTGTGATGAGGTCATATTAGCAAGACTGGATAAACGGTGGCTGAGTTTCATATGACCTGTTTCAGTGAGTGTTGCTTTGAAAAATACGATTGTAACGACAAAGATACTTGTTCGCTAGCGCAGATAATCTCGATTTATATAGATATTAGCGTGATTCTTCCATAAAATGGCAAGTTAACTTTTTTGCCGCTATCTTGACCATTTTCAGCGGCGCACCTGGGTGTAATGAATGTCGGCTAAACTGTTTAATCTTCCTATCAAGTTATCTCATGAATTATTGGCTAAATTGTTTACCGCTATTCAAATTCAAAAGGCGCAAAACTACTTGATCCAGGGGCGTGTGCTGGAAGTGACCGCTAGCCACGACAACCACAATATAGAAGCCTATACCCAAGGTGCTGCGGATGAGCCGTATAGACAAGACATTAGCTTAGTCAATGTGAATCACAAAGTGATTATGCGCTCTTATTGCACGTGTCCCGTTAGGCGAGACTGTAAACATGTTGCCGCAGCCTTGTTAGCACTAATAGATAATAAACCGGTTGAAGAACAAAGGGTTTCCCAGTGGTTAACCCAGCTAGATGGATTAGATAAACTCCACGCTAGTTCTGATGAGGAAGCAGTTCTAGATCGTATTATTTACTGTTTATCAAGTGATCCCCAAGGCGTATATGTTGAGTTAAAAAGTAGCAAGCTGAATAAAAAGGGCATGTACAACCGCGGCAGTAAACTCGCCATTAGTGACTTACGTTTGCATCTGCCTTGGTGGGTAGGGCCGGAAGATAAGCAAATTATTGGGTTATTATTTGCCAATAATTTGCAAGGTAACAAGGTTTACCTTGAAGGCGAAATTGGCTATTTAGCCTTAATGAAAATGATGAAAGCTGATGTGGCTTTTTGGGAAGATAACCGGTTCCCGCTAGTTTCCTGTGACGGCATTACCCCTGAGTTTATATGGGCCGATATGGAAAAAAACCACACTCAAATGCAGATGACCATGCCAGGATTAAATAACTGGGAGTTTATTGCAACTGAGCCGCCATTGTTTATCGAACTCGACTATTTAAAGCTAGGGCAAATTGACACTGATTTGTCGGTTAGTCGACTCACTTTATTGCAAAAAATGCCCCCTGTACCCAAAGGTAAGTTGGATGTAATAAGCCATGCTTTATTAAAACATTTCCCGTCTAAAATAGTGCCCATTCCGAGTGAAATTGAATTTCAAGAAATTAGCCAAGCGCTGAAAACCCGGCTGACATTTTGTTTGATTAATCGCACTGATAGCCTGTTAAAGCAGCCTGCAATAAGGGTTGAATTTTGCTATGGGGATCTTCGTTTTGATGCCAGTGAACAGTTTGAACACATCAGTTTGTTCAAAAAAAGCAATGTGCAATATCAAGTCCATCGCCAGGTTGAGTTTGAAAAGCAGCACTTGAGTGAATTACATCAACTGAATTTACTTCCTGTGTTAAATGAGCTTTTAGATTTAAATCAGGGCAAACGCTATTTTTTAAGCCAAGGTTTATTGCCCGAAGCCATTTTGGCCTGGGCTGAATTATCAACTGAAGGAGCTGAGGACCTTATCGAAAAAGGGTTTGATGTTCGTTTTGATAATGACTTTGACTTACATATTATTGATGCCGAGCTGGCGGTCGATCTTGTCGATGAAGATGAGTCAGGTTGGTTTTCGTTGTCGTTAAATGCCGATATTGATGGCCAGCGTATTTCATTATTAGCGCTGGTAGCAAAATGGTTACAGCAACATGGTGAACCCGATGACGAACAAGAGCTGATATTACCCAGTGATAATGGTCGCTTTATTAAAATTAAAGCCAAATCAATTAAGCCATTGATCTCAGTGATCCAAGAGTTATTTAATCGCAACTCTACCGATGCAATTCAAATTCCACGCAATCGTGCTCATTTGTTAAATGATCTTACCGCCAGTGAAGTACGCTTACTCAATGGCGAGCGGATACGTTTACTTGCCAGCAAGTTAGCTTCTTTTAACGGCATTACGCCGATTGAATTACCCCAAGGCTTAAATGCCACTTTACGTGATTATCAAAAGCAGGGAGTGGACTGGTTATGTTTTCTTAAAGAATACCAACTAGGGGGTATTTTGGCTGATGACATGGGGCTAGGTAAAACAGTTCAGGCGTTAGCATTTTTATTGTATGTGAAACAGCATACCGCCGTTAATGATCGTAAACCCAGCTTGATTATTTGTCCTACCAGCCTGGTGGGTAACTGGCAAAAAGAAGCTGAAAAGTTTACTCCTAGTTTGAAAGTTATAGTGATCCATGGCAGTCAACGCCATCAATGGTTAACCAAGCTAGAACAGTACGATGTGATAGTGACCACTTACCCATTAATTATGCGTGATGAAGATATTTACCATGAACATGTTTTTGAGCACATTATATTAGATGAGGCTCAACAGATTAAAAATGCCCAAGCTAAAGTGACTCAAGTGATTAAAACCTTGAAAGGACGTTTTAGATTGTGTTTGTCAGGTACGCCACTGGAAAACCACTTAGGCGAACTAAAATCATTAATGGATTTTTGCTTGCCAGGGCTGCTTGGCCAGCACACTTATTTTAATAAAGAGTTTAGAGGCCCGATTGAGAAGCAAGGTGATGCCGATAAGTCGACCTTATTGAGTAAGCGTATTTCACCGTTTATGTTAAGACGGACTAAAAAGCAGGTGGTGGCTGAGCTGCCAGAAAAAACTGAAATTATCCAGTCATTGGAACTTGAAAAAGATCAACGTAATTTGTACGAGTCTATCCGTCTTGTGATGGAGAAAAAACTGCGCGAATTGTTTGCTAAAAAAGGCGTGTCGAGTAGTCATATTGAGTTTTTAGATGCGTTATTAAAGCTGCGTCAGGCCTGTTGTGATCCTAGATTAGTGAAATTAGAACAAGCACAAAAAGTAAAAGATAACGCCAAGCTGAACTGGTTAGTCGAAAACTTGCCAGAAATGTTAGAAGAAGGGCGTAAAGTACTTATTTTTAGCCAATTTACTTCAATGTTAACGCTTATCGAGCAAGAACTTAACGTATTGGGTATTAGTTACAGTAAGTTAACCGGCCAAACCAAACAGCGCCAAAATCAGATTGATGCCTTCCAAGAAGGTGATAACTCGGTCTTTTTAATTAGCTTAAAAGCGGGTGGCACAGGGCTTAACTTAACGGCGGCTGATACTGTGATCCATTATGATCCTTGGTGGAACCCAGCAGCAGAGCGCCAGGCAACCGATAGGGCGTATCGTATTGGTCAGCAAAACCCCGTTTTTGTGTATAAGTTAATTGCTGAGGGCACAGTGGAAGAAAAAATCCAAGCTATGCAGCAACATAAGCAAGGACTAGCAGACTCTATTCTTTCCGATGGCCAAAAAGGCCCTTGGAAAGGCAGTGCGGATGACTTATTAGCGCTGTTACGTTAATCAAAACTGGAGTGGCCTATGCGCTATGTTGATAAGGTAACCATTTTAATAGCATTTATGTTGTTGGGGTGTAATGACGCTAACGCGCCTAAAGTGTTAACCATTCCACCAGGTGATCAAAGTGTTAATGCCATTCAAATACTATGTTCAGATGCTTGGTATCAAAAAGTTGAAGCAGTGTTAACGTCGGGTGATGGTCAAGGCCACGGGCCTGATATTGGCGGTAACGAATGGCAAAGTGTTGTTGAATTTAAGTTAGGTGTTAGAGGCGATAAGTCAGTTCCTCAACGCAGTACAGATGAATGGTGCGCCTTTATTGATGAACAACTTCAGCATTAATAACCATTGTACTTTCGATAACAATAACAGTATCAGCGCTTTACTTTCTGCGCACCAGAAATACGTAAAGGGTTAAATGAACATTATATTACTCACCCATCAACGAGAGTTAGATCGTAAAACCAATACGGGTAAGTTGGTTAGCGAGGTGATGTTGGGTCAAGTTAAGGTTATTGTGTGGGATAGAGTTAACCCCAATCCTTATTTACTCGATAAGTTAGCGACTAAGCAGGTAGGCTTATTATTTCCCAAACAAGAACACTCGGCATTAAATGATATTCAAGCACCGCAGCAACGTTTTATTGATATCGATAATGACAATGCACACAGGTTAGCCGAATTTAGCCATGTGATTATTATTGATTCAACATGGCAAGAAGCACGTAAAATATATAATCGAAGTGATTATTTGCATCAATTGACTAAGATTACCCTAGTGAATGAACTCCCATCGATTTTTAGTTTAAGAAGAAATCAAATTGAAGGAGGCTTGTGTACCGCAGAGTGTGCTTGTTTGCTGTTATCTTATTGTGGATTATCAACAGAAGCGGATGTGTTGCGGGAAAAACTGATTAATTTCAATCCAAAACCTGGGTCGGTTTAAAGGCATAAATAAATCTAGGCAAGTTCCATTTGCCCAAATTTCAATCACAAGATAATTCATTTGTTAATATAATGTTAATTGATAGTGTAATGCAAGAGCTTTACAAAAAAAACGCTAATCTTGATGGTAGATTAGCGTTTTTTCGCTTATTTATTGTTCTAACTTTGGGTTCTAACTTAGTTAGTTGTTATTCCCACAGTCGTTATAGCTTATAGCTCATACTTAGCATGATCATATGTGCTGTATAGTCATGGCTATTACTACCAAAGCCAACGATATTCCAAATAGCATCTGGGGCGATGTCGTTGGCGGCATCATTATCTAGGTACTTTTCAATTTTATAGTCTAAACGTAAACCCATTTTGTCAGTAGCTTGATACTGCGCATAAAGGTTAACATTATGCACTTTGGCAAAGTAATCACCATAGTCGCCGGTTATACCTTGCCTAACCTGTGTGGTGCTATCCGAATCTGAGTAGGTGTAGTCTAGGCCTAGGCGTAAACGGCTATCCATTAAGTTGTTGTAACTTAGCCCTGCACCCATTACATCAACCGCATCTTCAATATTAGCCTGCCAAGTCGCGGTAGCGAAGTTACTGCTACCCGATTGAGCTGACTCGATAACTTGATGATTATAAAATGCATTTAGCATCACATCGGCACTGAACATATAGCTTAAGTTTGCGTCGTAACTGGTGTCTTTAGATTCAGTTAAACCGATTTCGGTATTGGTGTAATCATCAAGTGCATAACGCGCACCAAAATCGATAGTTAGCTCATCAATTGGCGTATGACTTACACGAACTTCAACCTGACTTCTGTCCCTGTCAGCGAGATAGTATTTACGCAGTAATTGATTCTGCTCTTTTGATGTCCATTCAGAGACTTCATAGTCTGATCCATCTCGTTGACTAAAGCTGCCTTTAACCCACATGTCCCAATTGTCGAAACTATTGACACGAATTCGGGCCCAAAGGTTATTATCGTCAGTGATTTCACGATCTTGATAGCTTCGCTCATCACGTTTGAATTCATAACCCCCGTCTAATTTAATACCGTAGTTGATACGATAATCGGCAGCTAACTTAGCGCGATGTGAAGTGTGATCATAGGGTGTATTATAAGCCACTTGACCGTTAACATTATTGATACTAATTTGAGTCCACTGCTCAATTTGAGTGTTGTTTTCTCTGTCGTTGTAATCATAACTGCCATTAAATCTTAGCGTACGGCTAATTCTGCTGACTGCTTTTAAGTTTAAGCCTGTTATATCAACGCTGGCATCTAATGACTCAGACGGCAGCTGATATCCGTAACCCGATGTGACAAATTCCTGGTCTTGACTCATTTGCCCCAGCATTAAGCGACCCGATACCGCAGTCACAGAGTCATTGAACTGACCCATAAGTGATACGCTATGGGCTTCATTATCTGGGTCTAATGACATGTAACCACGTGTTTGAGCACCGAAGGTAGGGTTAAAGGTACTGTCATAACTTAATTGGTTGTTAGCATTTTTAAATGATGAACCATTGTAGTTTAAGCTAGTAAACCAATTGTCACCTTTAAGCTTAATACCGGCTTCTAGTGTGTCTGTGGTGTAATCCACTGGCTGCGGTAGCATGATAGATTGGTTGAAAAAACTCCCCGATGCTTGCTTAAGACCCGTTTTATCTTCACGCTGATAATTAACAAAGGTTGTGAACAGTGACTCCGTTTGGTATTCAATGCCTAAACCGGTTTTTTCACGTTTAAGTGATAATTCAAATGGATTTAAGCTTGAGTAAAGCATAGGCATTTGTGAGCTTGAACCCGCGGTTATCCAGTTGTCGGCTAAGGTCAAATCGCTGCTACCAACGCCTTGGTAGGGCGTCTGTGCGGTATTGGTTTTATAGCTAGCAATTGAGCGATAATTGAAATTTAGGTTATAGGTTCCCAGCTTACCCACATTAATATTGGCACGACCATTGTCCATGCCAATATCTGTAGCGTCTACCTGTGCTCGATAACCTTGAGTACCGCGATAATTGATATCGGCATCTAACTTGCCTGCAAATTCATTATCACTTTTGAAGGCATTAGCTGACTTTATGTCGCTTTGACTGTTATGACCCACACCAACGCCAATACTGCCAGTTGTGCTAGTTGCAACAGCACATCCTTTACAAGCCCATGCATCAAATTTTACATTATCAGTATTAGCATTGGCTAAGCCATAACCTCCGGCCATAGCGGTAAAGCTGGCTGGCGCTAATAAGGCTAGGGTAATTAAGTTTAATTTGTACTTCATAGTGTTAACTCCCTAGCGCTGTAATAGCTTGCCCGATGGATGGTTAGAACCATGTACCTGGCTGTGACAATTTAAGCAACTGCGTCCGCCTGTAAATGCATTGTCACCCACACTTGAACCCATACCTGTGTTACCTAAATAAGCGTTACTTGCATGGCCATCGCTGGTATGACATTGCTGACAAAGTTGCGGTGCACGGGTTTTAAGCATGGCGTCATTCACGCTGCCGTGAGGATTGTGGCAACTGACGCAATTTTCGGTCACTGGAGCATGTTCCCAAAGTTTAGGGCCACGTTTTTCGGTGTGACACTCGTAACAGGTTTCATTAACGCTTGGTTTAATTAAGTCAGCCTCCGCTAAGCTACCGTGTGGATTATGACAATCACTACAGGTCATTTGATTCCACTTCATTGGGTGGCTAGAGCGTTTATTCATGTCGGTTTTTTGCTTAGTATGACAGCTTGTACAGACTTCCATTTCCGTTTGCTTAGACAGCACCGGATCTTTGGCTGTATGAACACTGTGACAAGATGCACAAGAAACATCAGCATTATCATGATGACTGGTATTCCAGGACATGCGTTTGTCATCTAAGTGACAACTCATACACACACTGTTTTGTTTATCTGCTGGCAGGGTAGAGTTTGGGCCAAAGGCTATCATCGGCTCTTTACCACCCTTGTTATGCGAGCCTTGTGGGCCATGACAGGCTTCACATTGCAAACCCGCCATAGGGCTTTTGCTGGAGTCAATCGCACCATGTACGCCTTTAAAAAGATCCATGACCTTTTCTGAACGCTTATGACACATTAAACAAGAGTCAGCCCCTTTAGGTGAGTATTTACCTTCAGCAAATTTTGTATCTAATGTCGCTTCCACTTCGGCTGGCGACATTTTTTCATCCCATTTTGCTGCACTAGCAGGGCTTACTAAACCCATTAGCAGCACCAGTGAAAACAAGGCTGATAACAAGATTTGAGATGTTGTTTTGGTCTTCATAAGTAGACTTCCTAATTTGTCCATAAAAGCGCTATATCGCTAAATCATTAAGCGCATTGCCAATAAGTCAGGGAGAAATGTTCAGCTTCTCCCTGTGGGCAATTTAAAACTTCATAGCAGCATGATTTTCAATGCTGGGGACATGACAACCTAAACAGAATTCAAGTTGCGCAGCGTCATTAGCTTGCTGGTAAGATCCGTTAACTACTGCGCCTTGTCCTTCAGCGTGTGCTTTGATTTCATCGAACCCATGACAAGAAGCACAGGTTGCAGTGATAGGCGTTGTGTAACTATCTCCACCACCGGCAGTGGCTAATGCGCCTTTTAGCTTGAATACATCAAGGTTGAAGTCATTGTGACATTGGGTACAGTTACTAATAATGCTCTGTTCGCCATGTACACTGTGCAACTTCATTTCAATAGCGCCCTGGTTTGCGCCTGAAGCATAAGTGCCATCCGGTGTATGACAAGCAACACAAGCATCGACTCCAATAATCACTTTACCATCGACTTCACGACCTAATTGTTCGGTCATGACAAAACCAGCATGATGGCCTTTATGGATTTCAAAGGCTTTACCATGACAGTTTTGGCAAGTACTGAAGTTAACCGAATCAGTGTGACGATAACTTGGCGCTGCCCCTGATAATGTCCCATGGGTTAGTTCAGCTTTCATTGATGTTGTCGCCACGCCGTCAGCACAGTCAATCGCCTGTACGCCGTCATTACACATTTCTAAACCAATAATAGTGAATGCGGTATCAGTATCACCGGCACCAAAAGGAAGTTTGGCGATATTGAAGCGCAATACACCATCAAGGATAGTGACCTTATCTTGAACTAAGCCGCTTTTAACTAGGTCTTGAGTGACTTTTTTATAACCTGTAACAGGATTTGGATTGTAGCCCATGATAGGGAAGTTAGGACCAACGTTGGTGATAGTTTCAAGGCGCTTAATTTTACTAATTAAGGTGTTAGCATCAACTTTTGCCCCATTAGTATCAAGTATGGTAACTGATAGTGTTGCAGATAAGTCATCTTGGTCAGCTTTGTTAGCAACCAAAGTTGCGCTCATGCCATACATGTCAATAAAATCGGCTTTTTGGGTGAAGGGACTTGTATGAATTTCTTCAGTCCAGCTGGCGTTATGACAGGCAATACAGTTTGAATTATCGAGTTGTTGTGAGTGGCCATTACCCGCTTTAAAGTCAATGTCAGAGTGACAACTTGTACAGGTTTCCATGGTGGGTATACGAGACCAATTCTGCCACTCAGATAGATTTTCATCTTCTACATGACAAGACTGGCAGTTATTTTCGATTAAATGCTCAGCTGCTGCACCTGTGTATTCTTTACCGTTTTTATCGGTAAAGGTTTTTGAGGTGTTATGAATATTGTGAACTAAATGATTCCATTGACTTTCCATAGACATCGAGCTGCTATGACAAGTTGCACACGTTTCTTGGGTGTAATAATTACTATGGCGAGTGGTTAAAGGTTTATCTTCAGCATGGCAACTTGTACAGGTTGCATGTGACACAATGTTTTTGGTGTACTGTGCTTGATAGCCATTACCGTCGAAGTCTTCGACTATTTCTTTTCTAGGCACCGCAGTTACGCCGTTAAGTAAGGTAGAACCTTGTCCACCGGCATAAACATTATAACGTTGAGTCAGCGCTTGGTTATAACCAGCTACTTCGAATGTAAAAGTATAATGTCCGTTTTTTAGGTCGGTATAATTGGCTGTGCCAGACACTCTAGCAGTACGCGTCCATTGAGCACTATTGCCTGCTCCTGTGGCGCCAACGGGCGTTAATTGCGCTGCAGTAATGCCTAAATCTTGTAAACCAATAATGGGCATATCTTGTTCGTTAGTCGCAAAGACATCGATAACCGGTTTACCGTCTACATAAGTGACGTTAGTAACATCTAAATTAAGTACTTTAATATCTGCAGCTGGCTCACCGCCGGGTAACCCTGGTGTGCCCGGTTTACCATCATCTCCACCACCACAGCCCGCTAATGTTAATATTGTTGCGGCTAGTATTAGTGCTATTTTTGAGTATTGTGTGTTCATCATATTTCCCTGCAAAGGTAAAACATATTCTTAACTGTCAGTATTTTCTGCGTTCTACGTCAAAGCGTGTTGTTTTCAGTTAAGTCGATGTTGGAAAACGTTGTTAATAATAAGATTACGTTATTAAATCGAGTAAATCTTCATCGGTCTTTACATTATGTGAAGCCGGTCTTTCTATTTATAAAGAGGTATATTAATTGCCTATATAGTCACGCATAAATGTAACCTTAGATAGCAAAGCCGCTCTATCGAGCGGCTTCATTTTATCTTTACGTTAACCGTTAATGACCGCCCCAATTTGAATGAGACTGAAGAATTCTAGTATCCGTATGACACGTTGAACATGTCTCTTGAACATTCATCGCCCCATAGTCAGCGGCAGGAACACCAAGTTGATTTATAGTGCCAATCACTCCGCCATTACTTTCAATATGGCCAATCGTTGATTCACTTAATCCATAAGGCGGTAAGTGGCAACTTACACAGGCAGCTGTTTGCGGTGACACCACTAATAAGCCACCATTACTGTCTTTACCAAATGCGACTGGCGATGCCGTTGTTTTGATGTTCTGAATCGAGAATCCATCATCACCATGACAAGCTTGGCATTCGGTTTTTTTGAAGAATAAATCGCCGCTTGAGTCATAAACATAGTGCTTAGCATGTACCTTGATAGCTAAGTTTGAGTTTGACCGTGTACCATTATGGCAAGATGCACATCCATCAAGATCATTAGAATAACGGTGGGTGATCTCTGTGGTATGACATTGTTGGCAGTCAGTCATCTTAGCGTGTTGCATGCGCGGTGATGAGTTAACCGTGCTGCCATCTAGGTTGTAGTAGAAAGTATCAGAGGTAAGGTATGGCGCATATTGTTTGCTTCTATCGCCATCGGCTCGGTTTAAGTCATCTACAACACAATCTGCAATAACGCCTTTTTTAGAACAGACATGAAGTTGGCTGCTCAGAGATATGGTAGATTTAGCATCAATGAGTGTTTTGATATTGAAGCTGGTTGCACTAATTAAAGCATTGATAGAACCATCACT
The DNA here is from genome assembly GCF_051164935.1 of Shewanella sp. HL-SH2. Taxonomy (NCBI): domain Bacteria; kingdom Pseudomonadati; phylum Pseudomonadota; class Gammaproteobacteria; order Alteromonadales; family Shewanellaceae; genus Shewanella; species Shewanella sp. HL-SH2. Next base: position 3,455,602 of record NZ_CP195035.1, on the reverse strand, counting down.
TTGTTGAGTAAAGGTATTAATACCAACTTTTTGATAGTTAACCAAAAAGTCATCGCCTAAAGTACCATTGATAACAATCGCGCTATTAAAACCACCATATTTGTAAGGACGAGGGTCAATTTGATTAAGGGTAACCAGTTCTGAACCATGTTTAACGGTAAAATTAGCCGTGATAGATGATTCATCAGCTGCAACCGTCATCGAGTTGAAAGTGACTTTTAATCTTGATGCTAAGTGGGTGCTGTTAAGTGAATAGTGAGCATCTTCTGCACCACGGCCCCGTTCTTCACCACCATGACAAGCAAAGCAGTTTTCGCCTTGATGATGTGAAGCCTTTGCCCCAGCAGCTTCAGCCGCTGGGCTAGGGCTATGGCAGCTCCAGCAAGATGTGGTATCTATATCTGCCTTCCAGCTATCAGTTAGGTTGAATTCTTGATTTGGGTTATGGCAGGTTAAACAGTTTGATGTCATTTGCGGGTATACACCCACGGTTGAAGCATGTGAATTAGTGTGAATACTATGAACCATGCCTTTGATTGAACCGTCATATGCATATGCTTCACCAATCACATTACCGGCAGAATCTTTATCTTCTTTGAGGTATCGGTTGTAGTCGGTATGACAAAATGAACATGCTTCTTCAGTATTATGCTTGCTGCCATGCATTGATAACTCGCCCGCCTGTCCTTCTCGGTGACAGCTTTGGCAGTCTGCGTTAGCAAGTATTTTTAGTGGTTTGTCAACTTGCACATCGGTTGCGGGGACCCAATAAAAGAAGCTATTGTCGACCATGGTTTTTGATAAGTTATTTGTTGTTTTGATTGATAAATAGACACCATTTGTCGTATCGGCAACATAGTCATATTTACCTAATGTATCGATAGCTTTGTCTATTTTAATTGAGTAGCTGCCGTTATTCTTATCAACAAAACAATCAGTGCACTGACTTTTTGTGCCATCAAAGTAACTAGAACCTGTAAAGTAACCTTCTCCTTTATCTTTGTTAAAGTAACTTAACCAGATTTTACGTTCCGGATTAGGGCTCACGATTTCATTTTCACCCAGTTCAGTTGCCGCCCCAACACGGCCAAAAGAAATTGTAGCAATATCTGTTTGAGTAAGGCCTAAAATAGCGGCACCGTTAGCATCGGTAAGATTAAAGCTGAGAGTAAGTCGTTTGTTTTCGTCGACATCTGCTGCAGTAATAGTGCTTTTGATATTGGTTGCAGATTTTATTGGTGTACCTATAGGACCATCAATACCGTTCTCACCATCTTTTCCATCGCTGCCACAACCAATAAGTGCAAATGAGAGTATCCCTGCACTGAACACAGCTTTTGCTGTTGTATTTAAATTTAATCGTTTCATCGTATTTCCCTGCAATATTCTTATCACTTCAAATGCTATTCATTATAAAGCGTATGGTTTTTACCTATGGACAGTGTAGCCAACCTTAAGTACTTGTTCAGCGTGATGATGTAAGATTTGTGAACTATGCCCATCTATTCCTTTAGTGGTATTTTTTTCATTGTGACAAAGGTTACGTATGTGAGTTTTTGAGCAAAAGTTATCTATCTCTGCAAATTACCGAACGATTAATGGAAACTTTTTTGCAACAAATGCGCTACAAAGTTTACACGCTTTACGATGATTGAAGTGGGTAATTTTTAAGCTATCTTCTCAGGGTGGGATATTAGTCACATTTTGTAACTAACTGATAGTAGGAGTAAGTGAGAATGAATCGTATTGATGTCAATTGGAGTGAGTATGGTCGTTTTCCTGGTATTTAAAAGTGGCGTTAGGGCTTTTTTCTCAGATAAGATCCAATTCAAATGTATATTGAGATTATTGATCACTTCAAAATCTGCGTAGGTATTAATTTGTTGGCGGGGGAAGTCGGTTTGCTGTGTTAGGAAGTTATTTAGTTGATAATTCACACCTATGATCAATTTATTATTCAATAAGTTGTGCATCGAAATTTCACTGCCGATAATACTGTTTTCACTTATGGCTGTATTTTCAAACTCAAATGCAGAGTTTGAGTGTTCAGCTTGCCAGTTTATTGAGTAGGCTCTACGTGTTAAAAAACTACTAACCATGAAATCCGTAGTGATTTTCCATTGTGATTTGATACCCGCTTGAGCATTAGCACGTATATAAGTCGGGAAAAGACTGCTTTGTAATTGATGGCTTTGTGATAGATGATTTGGTAATAGAGAGTTTTGTAATGGACTGTACAGTAATGAATCGTAATTATCATCCGGACTTATTTCACTTAGTAAGCTGATAGAAGGGATAAAGCTGAACTCTTCAGCTTCATTCGATATTGCTTGTTTAGTTACAAGCATATTTTCAACACTATTTTCAACTTGGTGGCTGTCTATATATAACACGTGGGAGTTGACCTTGTGGATTGCTGAATAATCCACATTAAATTGAGCGGCTAACACTGGTAATTGGATCAAAAGAGAAATCATAAAGGAGAAGAAAGTGACTGATATGAGATGTTGCATTCACTTTCTCCTGTAGATTATCGGTAATGACTTTAAAATGGTTAAGTCAGTATTTTACGGCGAACACTTTATCTATAAAGTATAGAAGGTGTTCTTATACCTTGATTGAAAATCGTAAAATTGAGTGATCATTGTGCAAGTAAGCCATTAAAGACAAAAAGACCAGACTTAGGGCTTGATTGCATTGGTGGGTTAAGGGATAATCCCCAGTGTTCTAGATGAGTTTTTTTTTACTTAGCTTATTTAGAAATCTATGGTGACCCTAGGGTCCCCCCGCAATGATAACTTGTGAACTCGGCCAGGCCCGGAAGGGAGCAACCGCAGCAAGCGACTCGTGTGCCGGGGTGTCGGCTCTAGGGGAGCCTCCAACAATTCTCCCCGCAATAATTAAGTTAATAAGTCCTATTTTATAAGACCTATTCATATATGTTAAAAGCTATTCAAGTCCTAATATTTTACTCAGTAAACCTAATATTACTCATTGTGACCTAACTGTATGACTTGTTCAGCTGACAGTTCATTTTCTTGTTTTAATTTATTGTGTAAATTGGCTTTTAAAAAGGCTCTTGAACGCTCTAAAGCGGAGCTGATTTCATTTTTCATCTGTTTAAGTTCGTTGTAGTCTTCGAAAAAGTAAGTGTCAACGAGATGTCGAATATAGCGCACTGGTAATTGATTTAAAGTCACACAACAAAGATCCGCAAGATAATCTTCAGGTAATTCATCCATTAAACCTTCATCGCGCAATATTTCCAAAAGTAAGACTTCATAATAATTACGAAATTCTAAATGCATGGTCTTCTCCATTATGTGTCGTGTTGGCTTTATCTGTCATTATAGTAGACAACAAAAACGTTTATCATTAGTTTATTTTTACACCCAAACATGATTTGCCGCAATCAGCAATTGACTATGCCTTTGTGTTAACTCATCAGCCTGTCGGCTATATCCACCACCGATTACCGCGGCAACAGGAATGTTGTGATGTTTGGCTAAGGTTAATACTAGCTTATCTCTAGCGAGAATGCCCTGTGTAGATATATTTAAGTACCCTAAATCATCATCTTGATGAATATCAACACCTGCATCATAAATAATAAGGTCGGGCTGGTGAAGTTGTATTAAATATCCAAAGACACTGTCAATGTATGATAAATATTCCTCATCGGAGCAGCCCTTATCAAGTTCAATATCATAATCTGAAATAGGCTTTCTGGATGGGAAGTTTTGTTTGCAGTGAATTGAGCAACTGATGATATTGGGGTTGCCCTGGCAGAGTGTTGCTGTACCGTCACCTTGATGGACATCACAATCAAAAATTAATACTTTATCAACATGTTGTGTTTCTATTAGTTGACTAGCCGCAATAACTAAATCATTGAAGATGCAGAAACCACTGCCAAAATCATAGTGAGCATGATGGTAGCCGCCCGTAAAATGCACCGATATTTGATGGCTAAGGGCAAGTTGGCAGGTTAGTAATGTGCCATTTACCGCATGTAAAGTGCGTTTTACTAAACTCTCACTCCAGGGGAAACCTATTCTACGCAGTGCTTTAGGGTGAATAGAACCATTGATAAACGCATCAACATAATCAGCATTGTGTACTTGTTTTATGAGACTAATATCAATTTTATTGGCTTGATGATGCATGCTTGGACAAACTAAATTTTGCTCAATAGCATAATCAAACAAGTTTTGATATTTACTTGTTGGAAATCGATGCTGAGAAGGTAACGCCAGCTGTGAGTAGCTGGCGTGATAAACAAAGGGGATTTTCATTAACAAATTACAGTTGTTTTATTGCCCAACCCATAAATTCTTTACGGGTTTTCTCATCGGCTTGTAACCACCAATATTGTAACATTTGCTCAGCTTGGGCTGGGTTAGTGGCTTTTGGCGAGTTATCTGTATTTAATTGATTCACTGTTACAGCGGTTGCGGCTACTGTAGGTGAAACTGGGGCAGAAGTCGTTGCTGTATAATTAACAGCAGGATTGCTACTTGTTGCATGTGCAGACATGGCATCGATGTCAGCGACTTTATTGCCGCCAAACAAATTAGCAATAAAAGAGGCCTCTTCAAGTTGAGTATTTTCCACCGAATAACTGACTGAACCTTTGTCTTGACGAGTAATAATAATTTCAGGTTTTTTGGCAAAAGATTTTGGCCGTTTTACTACCTCACCTGTGGCAGGAGAGAGAGTATAATTAAAATCGCCATCAACATTGAGAGTGACAATAAAAGGCGCTGATTTTATAAAGCTTTGGCTATCACTGAAGTCATCTTGAACCATGTCGTGGTATCTAATCGCAATTTTATGACTGCCAGTAGTTAAATTTAAATCAGATTTATGTTTAAACGAATTTGTTTCTATCTGTTGACCATCTAAAGCTAAATATTCAAACGACATTGGAATGGTAAGATTAGCTGCCATCAGTGAGGTTGATGAAAGTAATGCCAAAATTGCACTGGTGGATAATAATGATTTCATTGTTGCTCCTTAACGATTTAAACTTTGGCGTGGTCGCTCAAAGTGTTGTATCCGCTCTTCAATATAGCTGATGGCTTGGCGGCACTTACCTAAACGACGATGCATTAAAAGAATGTCATTTTGCAATGTAATTTTGTCAGCAGCATGACATACCTCAAGATTTGATTCCATCTGTTGAATTTTAAATTCAATTTTATTAGCCCAAGCAAAATGTTTATTCAACTCTTGGTAAAGTTGATGACTGTTTTGCATGATGTTATTTGCTATCCAACCAAAGCCACTATCCTGTACCGACTGCTGTTGTTTTTTAGCATATCGAGCACGATTACTGGCTTTTTTCTGCTCAGCAGATTTTAAGTTTAATCCTGTCGTCAGCAAAGCACGCCTTAATGCGGTAAACCTATCTTGAATCCGCTGGCAGCTAAGTTCAATAGTGTTTTTAGCTAAGTTAAGCGTTAACTGTTTTTCTAATTGAGCGATATCCTTTCTAAGTTGCACAATGCAAGGGCTTAATTGAGCGCCTTCCTGGGTAAAAACGCTATGATTAAATCGTTCAACATGTTGCAGTGTTTTTTTCTGCTGGTCGCCTAATTGATTATCATGCTGCAGTGCCTCTTGTTCTATATGAGCAAGTTGTTGCTTCAGCATTAGGATTAATTGCTGAGTATTCATGCCCAGGCACTCCAAGCTAAATGGGTGGCAATGGATACCACAGAGATAATAAACAACGGCTTGATAAAAGGAATGCCAAAACGGATAGCGCTTCGCGCGCCAATAAATGATCCTGCCATCATGCACACTCCCATCCATAGGCCTAATATCCAATTAACTTGCCCCAAGCTAGCAAAAATAATTAGCGCAGTAATGTTACTGATTAGTGTCATAATTCTTGCTAAAGCACAACTTTCTAGTAACGGTAATTTATGTAAAGAAATAGAGGAAACAGTCCAAAATGCACCGATACCGGGCCCTGCAAATCCATCGTAACCGCCCAGAATTAATCCTTGAGTTGCTTGGCGTTTATTAGTTGGAGCTTTGGTAGGCGCGACATAATGTGCACTGCCCATGGCTTTAGGGCTGAATAAAGTATAAATCGCAATACTGATAATAAGCAGGGGAAGTAATTTTTCAAGCCAATTCGAGTTAATTAAAAATACCAGTCCGCTACCGAGTATCGCACCGACAAAAGTGGCAATAGCGCAGGTCTTCCAGAATGCTGGTACAAATAATTGCTGTTTATAATAGGTATAGCTAGAGGTAATTGAACCAAAACATGCCGCTAATTTATTAGTCCCCAGGGCTAAATGCGGCGGTATACCCATAGTGAGCAAGGCGGGAATAGACAAAAGGCCACCGCCACCGACTATAGCGTCAATAAAGCCTGCGATAATTCCAATAACCGCCAATGCCGCTAAGTGGCTTGGGTCTAACATTAATTCCAAGGGTATACCTACTCAATCACCCGCCGAAAGGGCGGTAATGCATCAATTAACGATTTGCCATAACGTTTAGTCACCAAACGGCGATCTAAGATTGTCACGCGACCATAATCTTGTTCTTTTCGCAGTAATCTACCACAACTTTGGACTAACTTGCGCGAAGCATCTGGAATGGTGAGTTGTAAAAATGGATTACCGCCTTTTACTTTTATATATTCGGCATGGGCCTGTTCAACTGGTGATGTCGGCACGGCAAAGGGCAGTTTGGTAATAATGAGGTTAGTGAGGTAATCACCGGGTAAATCTAGCCCTTCAGAGAAGCTACCTGTGCCGAAAATAATGCTTGGTTTGTCATCATCACAACGTTGTTTATGCTGGCTTAAAATTTGTTGCCTTGGCATTGAACCTTGAATAAAAAGTTGCTCACTAGGGATTTTACCTTCAACTAATTCTACCACTTTGTCCATTTGCCAGTACGATGCAAATAATACCAAAGAGGCCATTTCCCCTTCAATTAAGGCGACTATTTGGGTCGCAAGCTCTGCGGTGTAATCATCATCTGTTGGCTCATTATCCATATGGGGAATAAAAAGTGTGGCATTATTTTCATAATCAAATGGTGATTGCAGGGCTAAAAAGCGACTGCCATCATTGATACTTAAACCAACCTGATGGGCAAAGTGATTAAAGTTATTCAGCGCTCTTAGTGTGGCACTGCACAGCACCACCCCAGCAGCCTTTTGCCATAGCATTGACTCAAGCATAAAGCCGACTTCAATGGGGGAGGCACTGACTAAGTAATCTTGTTGTTTACCGGTAATTAACTCAATCCATCTGGCAGTAGGCGCGCCTTTTTTATTGTCTTCTTTAGCGATCATTTTCCACACTTTATGCAGATTCTCTAATCGTTGCAGAATAAAACCTGTTTCAGACAGCAATCCTTCAGATTGGTGCTTTGGCACCTCACCATCTTTAATTGCTTCAGATAAAACCGAAACCACTTTATTAAACTGTTTTAAGCCGCTACCCGTAGCTGTGGCGATGTTTTCAGCCTGAATGGTTAATGATTGGGGTAATTGACCGTGTTCAAAGCGCCATCTGGTTTCTGGGTTGGCAAAAAACTGTGGCTGCGTATCACAAAACTGAGCCACCTGATTAAGTAAGCTGATAATGTCGGTGATGTGATCAAGCATGGCTTGAACTGGGGCAATAATATTATTAGTTTTTAACTGGTTTTGCAGTTTGCTACAGGTTTTAGTCGCTTTATCTAACCAATCACATGCGCCACGTATCGTCGCCTGCCCGCTGGAAAAGTCCCTTGCGACAATCGGTAAGTGATGTGCTTCATCTATGATGTAAAACATATCTTCAGGCTCAGGTAAAATAACCCCACCGCCTAATTCTAAGTCAGCAAACAATAAACTGTGATTAGCAATAAGCACATCCCATGTGTCAACATCTTCACGGGCTTTATGGAAAGGGCAGTTATGGTGTGCAGAAACCTGACGATGACAGCTGTGTTTGTCGCAGCATATTTGTTGCCATAAAAAGTCAGGAATAGGCTCTTTTAAACTATCAAGTTCACCATTCCATTTTTTCTGATGATAATCTTGATGAATTTTTTGCAGTTGCTCAACCTGGCTCTGATCTGGCTTTGTTTGCCACATTGCCATTTGCGAACTGTCTTGGGAACCCATCATTCCCTCTAGCTTTGCTAAGCAAACGTACCGCTGACGCCCTTTAACTAAACCAAATTTAAAATTTAAACCAGAATGCTGCAAGAAAAAGGGTAAGTCTTTATGCAGTAGTTGCTCTTGCAGTGCCACTGTTGCGGTGGCAATGCAGACTTTTTTCTTACTCGCGATGCCTAAGGGAATAGCGCCTAAAAGGTAGGACAGTGATTTACCAATACCCGTCCCCGCTTCAACAACAATAATAGGTCGTTGTTTGTCATATTCACCGGCTAAAGTTTTAGAAATTTCTGCCACCATATAATTTTGTTCACGGCGTGAACGAAATTGTGGCATTGCCGAGGCAATGTCTTTATAGATGGTGCGAATTTGCGTTTTTACCTGGTCAGTGAGCATGAGTAGTTTTTATTCTGCGGTGACTGATTTATGCTGTACATAATAACAGTGAATCTTTGTGCTTAAAACAGATAATAAAATTGAACTCAAATCTCTTACCGGTAAATAAAGCCTTAACCCGTATTGAAGGGCAGGTACTTACTCGTCATGCCAACTATCGGCAGGGCCAGTTAGTGCTGCAATATTATATTAAAACGGCTAATGGACCTGTGCTCGTTGAACTTCATAACGAGGATGTTGTGTGCTTTTGCCGTCAAGCTGATGTGGCCAAGTTAACACCTTACTTAACCCAAGCCCGTGTGGCTGTTTTAGCAATGACCAATTTTGACCATCAAATTGTTTGTGGCATTTATTTAAAAACCAGTTCTGCGCTTAAGCAATTGCAGCGCATTGCCAATGATATCGGGGTGCCTTTATATGAAACCGATATTCGTGCCGAGCAACGTTATTTGATTGAGCGATTTATCGCATTTGATATCGAATGTGAGGGCACTGTTGAGTCTAGTGTAAAAAGTCTGCCAGTACTTACCGCGCATCGTGCAAGAAGAGGTAGCGTAAGAACAACCAAGGTAGACAATGTAAACGATGATTTTTTGCACGCTGCAGCCAGCGGTAATGCTTTGGCTGATGGCGCGCGTGATAAACAAAATGTGTTATCAACAAGAAGTGATTTAAAAGTTGTTTCACTCGATTTTGAATGCAGTATGCAAGGCGAGTTGTATTCGGTTGGCCTTTACGGGACTGATTATCAATGCGTTATTATGGTGGGTGAACAAGCATCATACCCTGATGCCGAAGATTACATTGTGTGGGTTAAAGATGAGGTTGCTTTACTGCATCGATTAATCAATTGGTTTAGTCAATATGATCCCGACGTTATTATTGGGTGGGCTGTGGTGGTGTTTGATTTAGCATTGCTATTTAAGCGTTGTAAACATCATCATATTCCACTCAGAATTGGCCGAGGCCACAGTGAGTTAAGCTGGAAAGTCGAAGATAAATATCGCCCTGAAACCTTAAATTTGCCCGGACGAGTGGTATTGGATGGTATTGATTGGCTTAAAGCTGCATTTTATAACTTTGATCGATTTTCGCTTGAGTTTGTGTCGCGTGCTTTATTAAATGAGGGTAAAGCGATTGACCATGTTGAAAATCGAGGTAATGAAATAAGCCAAATGTTCGTTGAGGATAAGCTCAAACTAGCGCACTACAATTTAACTGATTGTCGCTTGGTGTGGGATATTTTTGACAAGACTCAGCTACTTGATTTTGCCATAGAACGCGCTAAGTTAACCGGGCTTGAGTTTGGTCGAGTCGGGGCATCTGTCGCCGCTTTTTATCACTTATATCTTCCGCATTTACACCGCAGCGGTTTTGTTGCCCCCCAAATGCCCGCAAGTAATGGGCTGGAAAGTCCTGGTGGTTATGTGATGGATTCTATGCCAGGACATTATAAAAATGTGTTGGTACTTGATTTTAAAAGTTTGTATCCATCAATTATCCGCACTTTTTTGATTGATCCTAAAGGTTTAGTAGAAGGCTTAAAGTTAGCTGAGTCAAATTTAGATACCAGTGAAATGTTAGTTGATGGCTTTCTAGGGGCAAAGTTTAATCGCCATCATCCAATTCTGCCCAAGTTGATAGCCAGCTTAGCTGAGCAGCGTGAGCAGGCTAAAAAAGATCACAATGCACCATTGTCGCAAGCCATTAAAATCATCATGAATTCATTGTATGGAGTTCTTGGGTCAAAGGGGTGCGTATTTCATGATGCAAAGCTCGCCAGCTCTATTACGATGCGCGGTCACCAGATAATGAAAATGACCAAGATTTGGATAGAGGAAATGGGCTATCAAGTCATTTATGGTGATACCGACTCTACATTTGTTTGGCTAGGTAATGACATCCAATTAAATGCGTTAGAAATTGGCTTGCAAATGGCAAAAATCATTACCGATAAATGGGCTGATTGGTGTGCGACAGAATTTAATTTGCCAAGTTATCTTGAATTAGAATTTGAAAGCCATTTTCAGCAATTTATTATGCCCACTTTGCGCGGAAGTGAAATTGGCAGTAAAAAACGCTATGTTGGCTTGAAATTAGATAAACATGATAAGCCTGAAATGGTCTTTAAAGGAATGGAGCAGGTTAGAAGCGATTGGACACCGCTTTCTAAACGCATTCAATATCAGCTGTATCAGCGATTTTTTAATCAGCAAGATATTAGCGAGTTTTTAGAGTCCCAAGTTGCGCTGTTAAAGCAAGGAGCATTCGATCAAGAGCTAGTGTTCAAAAAACGCTTAAAGCGAAATGTTGAAGACTACACCGCTAAGTCGACCCCACATGTTAGGGCGGCAAAGTTGATGGCCGAGTATCAGCAAAATAGCGACTGGTTAAAAAGGGGAGCGGTTATTGAGTATGTGATCACCACCGCAGGCGTTCAACCTGTGTGTGATAAAGACTGGTTAATGGATTATGACTATTACATCGAAAAACAAATTCAACCTATTGCAGAGCCGATATTGTCATTACTTGGGTTAAGTTATGGCGATTTTTCTAACGGTCAAATGTCATTGATCTAATGTTGTTACTAAAATATTGCGGGAGTGAATGAATTCATTATTTTGTGCCAAGTGGGGTATTTACACGTCAAGCACACTTGATCGCTTCTGAAGCTGCAAGGTCCGCTATCATTCAGCGATTATGAAGTTGTTATATGTTTTATGCTTTATGTAAAATCACAAGTTTTGCAAAATTAGATTTATATTAGTTGCTGATGAATTGTTTATACACATGTTGTTATAGGGTTAAAAATGAAAAATTAGCTAATTTTATTGTTTAATTTTTATCTTGTTGAATTTTATTGTTTTAATTTACCTTTTTATCATTTTGTCCATAAAAGTGAACGGATATTAAATATCAACTTGATTAACTTTTGCGCTTACGAGGTATCAATTGTTGATTACTTGTTTCAAATGTGATTTTATTGCGTGGCAAATGTGATTTTATAGCGCAAAGTGTTATAGTATCTCAACACCAATACTTCAAGTAACGAAGATTGGCATTATAAGAAAGACAAATATATCCAGGGAGATAGACAATGCATAAGAACGTATTAGCTAAATCAGTGCGCTTTGCTCTGATCAGCGGTGCAGCAGCAGCTGCATTTAGTGCTCCAGCAGTTTTTGCTGCTGAAGAAGGCGCAAAAGTAGAACGTATCGAAGTAACGGGTTCACGTATTAAGCGTACCGACCTTGAAACTGCATCACCAGTAACAGTTATTACTGCTGAGCAAATGAAGCTTCAGGGTATTCAAGACGTTGGTCAGTTCCTTCAGAATAGTTCTGTAATGTCTGGTTCACCAGCTATGACCACAACTAACAATGGTGGTAACGGTGGTACTTTCGTTGAATTACGTGGTCTAGGTTCTTCTCGTACTTTAGTACTTGTTAACGGCCGTCGCCCAGTAAGTTCTGATTTCCAAACAATTCCAAGCTCAATGATCGAACGTATTGAAGTGCTTAAAGATGGCGCATCAGCTACATACGGTGCAGATGCAGTAGCGGGTGTTGTTAACATTATTACTCGTAAAGATTTCGAAGGTTTAGAAATCACAGCTCAAGCTAAAAATTCTTTTGATGTTGACGTTAACAAGCAGACAAGCTTTAGTTTAGTTGCTGGTAAAGCGTTTGATGCTGGTCATTTAGTATTTGGTGTTGATTATGTTAAGCAAGATGCTGTTTACCAAGGTGACACAAGCGTAGATTTTCTTAACTATCCTTGGCAAGTATTTGGTGATGAAGCTGAAGAGTCATTCTGGCAAAACGGTCTAATTGGTACTGGCCCTGATGCAAACGTTATTGAAGTGGGTTCTGGTTCAACTCCTTGTGGTAACTTCTACTTAGCTTCAGGCGGCCCGAGCAAAACAAATGGTACCTGTGATGGCGGTATCGCGACACTAGCTGATATGCGTAATTATGTTGGCGGTGGTGCAAACAATGACACTTACAACTATGCGCCAGTTAACTATTTACAAACACCTTATGAAAAACTTAACTTTTTCGTAGAAGGTCAATTTGAGTTAAACGATGATACACGCATGTACTCTGAAACTCGTGTTAACAAACGTGAGTCTCGTCAAGAATTAGCAGCGGTTCCTTACGATACGTTATATGACCCAGCTTACAAAGGTATTTTACCTAATGGTACCGCGTTTAATGGTGTTTCAAAGGACAACTTCTATAACCCATTTGGGGAAGATGTAGTTCGTTCACGTCGTCGTATGCTTGAAGGTGGACGTAGTTTTGAACAAGATGTAACTCGTTTCCAACAAGTTATTGGTATCGAAGGTGATATTGGTGATAGTTACTACTACGACGTAAACTATAACTATGGTCACAGCCAAGTAATATCAAATGACTTTGGTCAGTTATTCGGACCGAACTTATCTAAAGCGATGGGCCCATCATTTAAAGATGATAAAGGTAATATCGTTTGTGGTACGGAAGATAGCCCTATTGATAACTGTGTGTCTATGAACATCTTTGGTGGTCCAGGTTCAGTAACTCAAGACATGCTTGACTATGTTACTGCTCCTTTAGTTGACTCAGAAGTATACACGTTACAAACAATTACAGCCTTTATTGGTGGTGATTTAATCGAGTTACCAGCAGGTGCTATTACTGGTGGCGTAGGTTATGAATATCGCGAAGAAGAGTATAAAGCTCGTGTTGACTCGGGTAAGTTCATGGGTGAAGTGACGGGTAATAAGTCAAAAGGTACTCAAGGTAACTTTGATGTAAATAGCTTGTTTGCTGAGTTCCGTATTCCAGTACTACGTGATTTACCATTAGTTGAATCATTAGAGTTACCTGTTGGTATCCGTTACGATGAGTTCTCTGCATTTGGTGGCAGCACAACTTATCAACTAGGTGCTGAATGGAAAGTGATTGACGGATTAATGGTACGTTCTACCTACGGTACTGTTTTCCGCGCTCCAACAATTTCTGATTTGTATTCACCAGAAAGCGACACATTCTCATTCACATCAGATCCATGTAGTACAGCTGCTTGGGGTGGACTAACAGCTGCGCAACAAGGCAACTGTATGGCTGATGGCGTAGCAAGTGGTGGTTCAAATAACCTAGATTCTCAACAGCTTGCACAAGCTGGTGGTAATCCTGAGTTACAACCAGAAGAAGGTGATACCTTTACTGTTGGTATAGCTTACTCTCCTGATTTTGTTGATGGTTTAGGGCTAACTGTTGACTACTGGGCTATTGAAATTGATGGCGTAATTGACTCTATCTCTGCTGGTGACTCTCTAAAAGGTTGTTATTTAGGTGGCGTAGCAAGTCTATGTGCTAATAGTGAACGTACTAACGGTGAACTATCTTACATTACTGAGCAAGCCACTAACTTAAGCCGTATGACTGCTAAAGGTATCGATGTTGATGCTAACTACGCATTCAGTGCTTTAGCGGGTGATTTTGCACTAAACGTATCTTGGACTCACTTCCTAGAGCGTGAAAACCAAGTGTATAACAACAGCACGTTCGAGTTTGAAATGGAAGACTTGAATGGCCGTTTTGAAAATGACATTAGTTATGCAACAGATAAAGCCAACTTCAGTGCTAACTACACATGGGAAGACTTAACTATTGCGTATGCTGCTAATTATATTTCAGGTCTTGAATATAATGATTTAGTATATTGGGGTGTTACAGAAGGTCACACTTACACAGTTGACTCATTCATGTACCATGACATTTCAGCAACTTATAGCTTTGATACAGGTACCAGAATCAGTGTAGGTGTTGAAAACTTTACTGACGAACAGCCTCCATATATCGAAACTGGGTCAAACGGTAATACTGACGAAAGTACATATCGTTTATTCGGTGCTAGCTGGTTTGCACGAATTTCACAAAAATTCTAAATTCCAATTTAGCTAGACAAAAAGCACCCTTTTAGGGTGCTTTTTTTATGTGTTGTTTAGTTCAAACAAAATATTAACGGCTTTCTTCCTGTTCTATTAATTATCTGGTCATTTAGTGGAATTTATGCGTATTTAAGGCTAGTTACAGGGTTTAAGGTAAAGTGTTTCGGCTGAATTGTACTCAGTTGTGATGACTTCAAGATTTATGTAGCCTTATTCAGAAATTCAAATCTTCTATGAAAACTCTGTGCTACTTCGTAAGACCTAGAGTGTAATGGCTTGTTGCTCTAAAGGAACTCAAATGGTTAAAACAATACACCTGCAACAGCAAAGCCTGAGTGACTCTCGGGGGGCATATAATCTATGCGTTTGTATAGAAGCATCAACTTGGATGTGTTCATCTAAAAAATAACAGGTTGGAACTTGTTTTCTAAGTTTAAAAACTACAATGAATAATTGTCTATTTATAAGTCAAAATTTACCTGTTGAATTACAGTCTGATTTTATTCAAGTCTCAAAGTTAGGGCTTATTGCTTGAATTTATCCAGACGTTGTTTAACGGGTCATTTAATTATATTCATCTTAAGCAATATCATTTATTCCTTTACCGAACGTTAGGTCGATTCAACCTCGGTAATTAGCAGTTATGATCAGCTAGTCAGATAAAAAATTGGAAAAGATAACAAGTGCTTACGAATGTGTCTGATGTATTATTAAAATGAGTTTGAAAGGTAAGTTGTCTCTTAATAAATGACTGTTAACATTACAATAAGCAAATTATTAATTGTTATTTAAAAGATCACTTGTTCATTTTCCCACGCATAGAATTCTTCAGGGTTACGCCCACTAAGTGTATCTCCGACGATCGTTTATTAGGTAATAAGATATACCCTGACGAATTCATAATGCTTACAAATTAAGCGACTACACATAATCTCAATCTTTCGTGTTCTTTTCGCTCATTTTTGATGTTCCCAAATGTTGACATAGGTCAACATTTTGTGAAATGATGCGAGCGGGTCTATGCCTTAACAGGCATAGAAAAGGGAAGAAAAACTAACAATCACAAGAGAAAGATAGGCTTAGCGTTGTTGACGTTTTGCTAACATTGTTATCAAGCTATTACAATTGCACTGTCTACACTTTTTTAATTCACTTCAAATTGGTTGGGAACTATGTCCAAGGTAAGCAATAGAACAAAAATCGCTACTGCACTTGTTGGCGCACTGGCTTTAGCTAGTAGCAACCTGGTAGTTGCAAATCCTCTTGCCGATGTGCAAAAGGCCGACAGCAGAATTCATGCTGAAACTGCAGCGTCACAACAAAAAGTTGACAAATACTTTGACCAAGCTCAAGACATGTTGTTTGAGTATGGCAGTGTTGCTGATGAACGCGAATCACTAAAGTCTTACAATGACTACGTAGCTGGTTTAGTGGCGGATCAACAAAAAACACTGGATTCAATACAAACAGACATCAATGGCGTTGACAAGTTACGTCAAGGTGTTGTGCCGTTAATGTTCAAAATGGTTGATGCATTAGAGCAGTTTGTTCAATTAGATCTTCCTTTTAACAGTGAAGTACGTACTGAACGTGTTCAAAATTTAAAAAATATTCTAGACACAGCAGAAGTCACTTTAGCTGAAAAATATCGTCTTATTCTTGATGCATACAGCATTGAACGTGAATACGGTAACTTTGTATCAGTTCATACTGGTAAATTAAGCTTAGATGGCAAAGAAGTGCTAGTTGATTTCTTTAACCTAGGTCGCGTAGCGCTTTACGCTCAAAGTTTAGATCAAAAAATTGCGTGGATGTACGATGCTGAAGCTAAAACTTGGAACAAGTTAGAAGACAGCTATTTACGTGATATTACAAAGGGTATTCGCATTGCTCGTAAGCAAGGTGCTCTAGATCTATTCGCATTACCAATTCCTGCTGCGGAGACTGCTCAATAATGAAGAAGTTAATTACTACAGCTGTATTAGCTGCAAGTTTGTCTTTAACTGCTGGCATGGTTTCTGCTGCTGATGCACCAAAAACTATCGACCAATTATTGCAACAAGTTAAAGTTGAACGCGCTAATGAAGGCAAAAACAGCGCTAAACGTGAAAGAGAATTCCAAAACGAACGTGGTGACAAAGCGTCACTATTAAAACGTGAAAAAGATGCTTTAGCTTCTGAGAAGCAACGTGGTAAAGATCTTAACCAAGCGTTTTTAGATAACGAGCGTAAAATTGCTCAGTTAGAAGAAGATTTAAAAACAGCCCAAGGCGACTTAGGCGAAATGTTTGGTGTTGTTAAAGGTGAAGCTGGCGATTTCGCTGGTAAACTTGCAGCATCTAATATTTCTGCTCAATACCCAGGCCGTGATGCATTTATTGCAGAATTAGGCTCGCGTAAATCATTACCGAAAATTGAAGAACTAGAGCAATTCTGGGAAGCGCAATTATTTGAAATGGTTGAGTCTGGTAAAGTTGTTAAATTCACCGGTAATGTGACTGCAATCGACGGTAACGTTGTTAGCACTTCTATCTACCGTGTTGGTGCATTCAACTTAACAGCTGATGGTCAATATGTTGTTTATAAGCCTGAGTTAAGCTTAATTCAAGAGCTTTCACAACAACCTGAAGGTTATCAAGTTTCTGCAGTAGGCAACTGGGAAAATACCACTTCTGGTTTCTCTGAGTTCTATATTGATCCAGCCCGTGGTGTGTTACTAAATATCTTCACTAACAAAGCTAGCATTGAAGATCGTTTAGAAGCTGGTGGACCAATTGGTTATATTATTTTAGTACTACTAGCATTAGGTGGTTTAATCGCCCTAGAGCGTTTAGTCACATTAACAATTACTTCTGGTAAAGTTAAAAGCCAACGTAAAAATATCAATAACCCAGGTAAGAACCCACTTGGTCGTATCTTGAAAGTATATCAAGACAACAAAGATGTTGATGTTGAAACGTTAGAATTGAAACTTGATGAAGCTATTTTGAAAGAAACGCCTGCTTTAGAAGCACGTATTTCAATCATTAAGGTACTAGCAGCTATCGCGCCAATGATGGGTCTTTTAGGTACAGTAACCGGTATGATTGCAACTTTCCAATCAATCCAGTTATTCGGTACAGGCGATCCAAAGTTAATGGCTGGCGGTATTTCTATGGCACTTGTTACTACCGTACAAGGTCTGATTGCAGCGTTACCATTAATGTTATTACACGCAATTGTTGTTGCTCGTAGTAAATCAATCGTTCAAGTTCTTGAAGAACAAAGCGCTGGTATCATTGCAGAACATGCTGAGAAGAGGGCTGACTAATGATGCTATTCCTGATGGATATATGGGATTCCGTCAGGGGCTTCATGGCCTCCGGGGGAGATGTCCTCTGGTTGGTAGCAGCTGTGCTTTTCCTAATGTGGGTATTAATGCTTGAACGTTACTGGTATCTAAACTGGATATCACCAAAGCAACATCAAGCTGTTATATCTGCGTGGGAAGCAAGAGATGAAACACACTCTTGGCACGCACACCGTATCCGTGAAGCTTGGGTGTCCCAAGCTAAGCAAGATTTGAATGCACGTATGCTGTTAATCAAAACCCTAGTAGCAATCTGTCCAATGATTGGTTTACTTGGTACCGTAACCGGTATGATTTCAGTATTCGATGTGATGGCAGTTCAGGGGACGAGTAATGCTCGTCTAATGGCAGCTGGTATCTCAATGGCCACAATGCCAACAATGGCAGGAATGGTAGCAGCGCTATCGGGTGTATTTTTCAGCACTCGTTTAGACTCGAAAATGAGAATCAGATTAGAAATGCTAAAAGACAGCATGCCTCACCACTAAAGAGAGATTGAACATGGCACGTAAGAAGCATTCCAGTATAGACGAGGAAGCGCAAATTGATATGACTCCGATGCTTGACATCGTATTTATCATGTTGATCTTCTTCATTGTAACAACATCATTTGTTAAGCCATCTGGCTTAGACTATAACAAGCCTAAAGCGTCACAGGCTACGTCTAAACCTTCGGCAAACATATTTATTGGCATCAGTAAATCTGGCGTCATTATGATGGAAAATCGTCAGGTTGATATTGAACGTGTAACCGCTAACGTAGAACGTATGTTAGCTGAAGCACCGGAAGCGGCTGTTCTGATTCAAGCAGATAAAGACACTACTCATGGTTTAGTAGTTAAAGTGCTTGATAACGTAAAAGCTGCTGGTATCGACAAAATTTCTGTATCAGCGGGGAATGACTAATATGCTAAGAGCACTCGTATCAATCATAATTGGTGCCGCAGTGACTTTTGGTCTGTTTGCCTTCATGGCATTCTTGGTCGGCGGCGGTGCACAGCGCAACGATGAGTCGACTGAGACCCCTGTTATTGAAATTACGATGGATAAGCAGGATTCGAAGGCACAGAAGAAACCAAGGGTAACTCCTAAGCCACCACCACCACCAGAGCAGCCACCTAAGCCGGATACTACTCCGCCAGATGCTGCAAACAATATTGACACTAATATGGCGTTCAATATGGGTGGAGTTGAAGCGGGTTCAGCATCAACAGGCTTTAAGCTTGGTAACATGATGACCCGTGATGGTGATGCTACACCGATTGTTCGTATCGAGCCTCAATATCCTATTGCTGCTGCTCGTGATGGTAAAGAGGGTTGGGTTCAACTTTCTTTTACAATCAATGAACTTGGTGGTGTAGATGACGTTACCGTTATCAAAGCAGAACCAAAACGCTTATTTGACCGCGAAGCAATTCGTGCTCTTAAGAAGTGGAAATACAAGCCTAAAATTGTTGATGGCAAAGCGCTTAAACAAACCGGTATGGCTGTACAACTTGATTTCACTTTAGAGAAAGGAGGTAGATAATGCGCAAAATTACGACTATTGCAACAGCACTGCTTCTTTCTGTTTGTGGAAGCGCAATGTTGAGCAGTGCCGCAATTGCAGCTGAAAAGTGTGAGATTGACAAGCGTCAATCTCGTGCAGTCGGCGACAGTGCTGCAAAGAAAGTACAAAAGTCTTTCGAAGCATATACTGAAGGCAATTTAGACGCAGCAATCTCTATGCTATTAGAAGCTAATCCTAAAAACGATTTTGACAAAGCTTATGTCGATCGCATGTTAGGTAACTTTTATGCTGAGAAAGGTCAAATGCAAACGGCGATCAAGTACTTGAAGACTGCCGTTGAAGCTGACATTCTTGGTGGTACTGATCACGCTGCAACAATGCGTTTGTATGCTGATTTGCTACTACAAGAGAGAAAATTCAAAGAAGCTATTCCATATTATTACAAATGGATGGACTTTACCTGTAAGGCTGATTCTCAAATGTATCGCCGTGTAGGTATTGCACACACAGAGCTAAAAGAATGGAATAAAGTACTTGAAGTTGCTGATAAAGGTTTAGCATTAGCAGAAGAGCCTGATAAAAACTTATATCAAATGAAATTGACTGCATACTTTAATCAGAAAAAGTATAAAGATGCAGTTAAAATTCTAGAAACTATGGTGCCTTTATTCCAAGACGATAAGCGTCTATGGGTTCAGCTAGCACAGTTTTATTTGATGACTGAAGATTATGATCGTTCTTTAGCAACTTATGACTTAGCTTATAAAGCTGGTTTCTTAGATACTGATGGAAACATCACTCGTTTAGCACAACTTTTAGCGCAAAAAGGTTCGCCTTATCAAGCTGCTAAAATTTATGAAAAACACTTGAAATCAGGGTTGATTCCAGAAAATCAGAAATCATTTAATGTTCTCGCTGGATTCTACCATAATGCTAAAGAGTTTAAGCAAGCCGCTAATTACTACGGTAAAGCTGCTGTCGCAGGTAATGATGGTGAGTTATATTTAAAGCAAGGGCGTTTATTGTCCCTTGACCAAAATTATAAAGAAGCGATTGTTGCCCTTGAAAAAGCACTTGACTTGGGTATTGATAACCCAGGTGAAGCGCATTTCGAGCTAGCATTAGTGCATTTGACCTTGAAACAATATAAGTCTGCTTATAATCGTGCTGTTCAAGCATCGAAAGATAAAAAGACTGCTAGAAGTGCTAATAGTTACATTTCTTATATTAAAGAAAAAGCCCGTATTCATAACGTGGCCCTGTAGTTAATACTCATTCTCTAGACATTAAAAAAGCCCCGCGAGGGGCTTTTTTATTATGTGTAGTTTGTATGAATTACTGTAAGTGGGTCAAAGCTTGATGACGCGAATGGTCTAGCGCTAATTCATTTGAAAGTGATTCAACTTTGACAAATAAGCCTTCAATATTTTTATCATTACTGGGCAGACATATTCCTCCTGCGAGTTTGTAATTAATACTGAAATTATGGTCTTTACCGTACTTGGTGAGAAATTGATTTATTTGCTCATCAATTCTTTGTAAAACGACTTTAGCGCCTTCCTCATCGACATTGAATAAGCCAAGGGCAAAATGATTTGTGTCTAATCTTGCGATGAGATCCGTTGCTCGTAAAAGTGCTTCTTGCACCTGATTAGTGAATAATTCCAGTAAATGAGGCTGTTTAACTGTTTCATGTATGTGTGGGCAAAGATACAATAACGCTAAGCTTTGTTTTTCTCGTTGATGGCGGTGCCATTCACGGTTAAACACTTCCATAAAGTATATTTGATTATAGACACCCGTTTCAGGATCTCTAAAGCTTGAATTGCGAAAAGAATAGGTCATTGAGGAACTCCATTGAATATTCTTACTTAATTATAGATATGTTTTTTGATTCATGTGTAAAAGGATTAATAAAAATGAAGAAAACCCTCCTAGCAGCCAGCATATCGTTATTGTTTGCGATCCAAGGTTGTAGCGATAATACGCCACAAGCATCTTTGGCTTCGACTGAAGCCGCAGCTCAATCAATTTCGCAATCAACTAAAGTATCTGCTGAACAGGCTTACTTAACTATGGTTGATAGCTTTTTTAAAGAGCAATTAAAACTTGAACCGATTTACGCAACCTTTGTTGGCGTGAATGAATACAATGATCAATTTGGTAAATCATTAACCGAGGAATATTTAAAGGCTCGTCATGATCTTAATGCCAAGTATTTTTCACAGGCTAAAGATATTGATGCAGATGCTTTACCTGCTGATTTGAAAATTAGCTACAGCATGTTTATTTATGATCGTGATATGGAATTGATGGCGGAAACTTATCCCGAGCATTTCTTGCCCATGAATCAGTTTTATAACACCGTTTTCACTATGGTTCAGTTAGGTGCAGGTGAAAGCGCACAACCTTTTAAAACGGTTGATGACTATCAAAACTGGCTTTCTCGTTTAGATGGGTTCGTTAATTGGCTACAGTTGGCCCAAGTGAGAATGGACGAGGGTATTAATAGCAAAGTGGTTCTACCTAAAGTATTGGTAGATAGAATGATCCCTCAACTAACTGCCCAGGTGGTCGCTAACCCTGAGGATAGTCTGTTTTATTCGCCCATAAAATTGATGCCTGATTCATTCACGGCCGAACAAAAGGCTGAACTGACACAGGAGTATAAATCTTTTATAAGCGTTAAATTAATTCCTGCACTGGCTACTCTGCGTGATTATGTTCAAGGTACTTATTTGGCTAACGCAAGGGCTTCTGACGGTTGGTGGGGATTACCTAATGGTAAAGTGTGGTATCAACATTTAGCGAATAGCCATACAACGACCAAAATGCCCGTTGATGAAATTCATCAGATTGGTTTATCTGAGGTGAAGCGTATTTTAGCTGAAATGGATATGGTCAGAGAACAAGTTAAATTCGAAGGTGATTTAACGGCATTTTTTGCTTCTTTATCATCAGAGCCGCAATATTTCTTCACTGACAAGCAAGACTTGATTGATGGTTATATGGAATTAAAAGATACCATTAACCAAGTACTACCTAAATATTTTAATGTTATGCCTAAAGCTGATTATGTAGTGAAACCAGTAGAAAGTTTCCGTGAGCAATCTGCAGCAGGCGCATCATATGAATCACCCGCTGTTGACGGTTCTCGTCCCGGTGTTTTTTATATCAATACGTTTAATTTAAAAGCTCAGCCTAAATGGGGTATGACCACGTTATCGTTACACGAAGCAGCTCCTGGTCATCATTTTCAAATAGCGATTAAACAAGAGTTATCAGAAGTGCCTGAATTTCAACGTTTCCAGGGTTATACAGCTTTTGAAGAGGGTTGGGCACTCTATGCTGAATACTTAGGTATTGAGATGGGCTTGTTCACTGACCCGTATCAGTATTTTGGTAAGCTGTCTGATGAAATGTTGCGCGCTATGCGTTTAGTTGTTGATACCGGTCTTCACGCCAAAGGCTGGAGCCGCGAGCAAGCTATTCAATACATGAAAGATAATTCGCCAATGGCGGAGTCTGATATTGTTGCAGAGGTTGAGCGTTACATGGCCATTCCTGGCCAAGCCTTATCTTATAAGGTAGGCCAGTTAACAATTCTAAAACTACGCGCAGATGCTGAAAAGCAATTGGGTGATAAATTTGATATTAAAGGTTTCCATGATCAAATTCTCACTACAGGTTCATTACCTATGGCGGTAATGGAAAGAAAAGTGTCTGATTGGATTGATGCTGAATTAGCAAAACATTAATTTTCATGCGTGTGTCACACGTCTTATTTATGCTAAGGTGTGCGGCACATTTATTTCAAGCTAGGTAGGAGTTAGAATGGTACAAGCAACGGCAAGACATTTGTTAGTCAGTACTGAAGAGCAATGTAACGAATTAAAGCAACAAATTGAAAATGGAGCTGAATTTGCTGAAATAGCAAAATCTTACTCTTCATGCCCTTCAGGTTCTCAAGGCGGTGACTTAGGTTCTTTTGGTCCAGGCATGATGGTAAAAGAGTTTGATGAAGTCGTATTTAATGCGCCATTAAACCAAGTTCAAGGTCCAGTGAAAACTCAGTTTGGATATCATTTATTAGAAGTGACTAGCCGAGGTTAGTCTCTTTGTTAATAATGATGTTAAAGGCGACTGAGTGTCGCCTTTTTTGTCGGAATTTTTGTTGTTATTGTCGGTGAGAGTAATATGGATATAGCACTGTATAGCGATAGATTAGTGATTAGAAGTTTGCAATATCAAGACTGGGATAATTTTTTATTTATCAACCAAGATCCTCAAGTTAACCAGTATATTCGTGAACCTGCGACTGAAGTCGTGCTACTGGCAAAGTTTGAGTCAAGATTGTTGCCTTGGTCTATCGAAAGTGGTGACTGGCTCACGTTACTGATTGAAACCATTGACGGCGAGTTTGTCGGCTTAACGGGCTTTTATTGTCAGGACTTTTATTCAAAGCGTGTTGAGGTGGGTTACTTATTGTCTTCAAGCATGCAGGGTATGGGCTATGGAACAGAAAGCCTGCAAACTTTAGTTGACTGGGGCCGCTTGCAATTTGATATTCATAAGTATGTTGCTGTTTGTGCGCAAACGAATTTACCTTCAATTAAAGTATTACAAAAAGTAGGTTTTAGTTTAGAGGGCACTTTTTTGCAGCACACTTACTTAGCGGGGAAGTGGATAGATGATTACCAATTCGGCTTAGTATTAGCTCCACGATGAAGATGTTTCAAAATTCATAAAAAAACCCTTTTTTTACTAAGAGGTTTGTCACATAATACTAAATACAATTGAAAACAATTCTCGTTAACACTAAAAACTTTGATCTAGATAAAGTTTTAACTGCCTAACCTTCGCTAGAATTGTCTGGTCATCAATGATGTAAAAGGCGTACCTTAATGAAACTTAGCGAGCTAAGTCCTGGCGACAAGGCAATGATTTGTCAAATCGGCCATCTTTCTCTTCCGCAAACCGTAAAGCGTAAATTACTCTCAATGGGGATTACGCCTAATACTCATTTTAGTTTAGTACGTCGAGCGCCAATGGGTTCCGGTGTAGAACTTAATCTTCGAGGTAGCCATATTTGTATGCGTAAAGATTTAGCTGAAGTTATTGAGGTGGTTAAATCATGACTAAACAATTCCATTGCGTCACTGTAGGTAACCCTAACGCAGGTAAGTCTACGCTTTTTAACGCCCTAACCGGCTCAAATCAACAGGTGGGTAATTGGTCTGGTGTCACGGTTGAAAAGAAAACTGGCCAGTTTAGTCTTGCCGATACCGAGGTTTTTTTAACAGATTTACCCGGTATCTATGATTTATTACCCGCAGGTAACAGCTGTGACTGCTCGCTAGATGAGCAAATTGCTCAACAGTATTTAGCTGATCAAAAAGTTGATGCAATCATTAATCTGGTTGATGCTACTAACATTGAACGTCATTTGTACTTAACGGTACAGTTACGTGAACTTGGCATCCCTATGGTCGTTGTACTTAACAAAACTGATGCGGCTAAAAAACTTAAAATCGACATAGATATTGAACAAATGTCTGCAGCACTAGGCTGTCCAGTTATAGGTGTATGTTCTCGAGATTTGAACGATGTTGAACGCGTTAAGTCCGCTATATTATCGATTGTTGATAAAGAAATAGCAGAAAAACCACTTGAGCTTAATTATCACGCTTCAATTGAGCAAAGTGTTATTACATTGCAACAACAAAGTAATTTACATCATTTGCCTCAGTTAAGCCGAGGCCGTGCTTTAGCCATGTTAGGTAATGGCAATGGTTGCGGTAGCTGTGACAGCAGTCAACTTAAAGATATTGTTAGCGCTTGTACCAAAACCGCAGAACAAAGCGGTGAAGATATAGAAGTGATGGTAGCTACAACACGATACGATTTCGTTGAAAAAATCTTTAACGCTTCTGTTAATGTCGGCGAACATCTTAGTATGACAGATAGGTTAGACCGTTTTGTGCTGCACCCATTTTTAGGCATTCCGGTATTCTTGTTCGTCATGTATTTGATGTTTATGTTTAGTATCAATGTTGGCAGCTCTTTTATTGATTTTTTTGACATGACAGCCGGTGCCATTTTTGTCGATCATTTTGGTGCTATGTTAAGTTCAATTGGTTCTCCAGATTGGCTAGTGACAATTCTCGCCGGTGGTGTTGGTCAAGGTGTTCAAACCGTTGCGACTTTTATTCCGGTTATTGCAGCGCTATTTTTAGTCTTATCTGTACTTGAGGCATCGGGCTATATGGCAAGAGCAGCATTTGTTGTTGACGGTTTAATGCGTCGAATTGGTTTGCCCGGAAAAGCCTTTGTGCCAATGATAGTTGGTTTTGGTTGTTCTGTTCCTGCCATTATGGCGACACGTACGTTAGGCAGCGAGCGTGAGCGTATCGTAACCGGTATGATGGCTCCTTTTATGTCTTGCGGCGCCCGATTACCCGTTTACGCATTATTTGCAGCGGCTTTCTTCCCTGACTCGGGGCAAA
Organism: Shewanella sp. HL-SH2; assembly: GCF_051164935.1. NCBI lineage: Bacteria > Pseudomonadati > Pseudomonadota > Gammaproteobacteria > Alteromonadales > Shewanellaceae > Shewanella > Shewanella sp. HL-SH2. The sequence continues at coordinate 3,429,766 of NZ_CP195035.1, read as the reverse complement.
ATTTAGTCTTCATGCTGTATATTATTGGTATCTTTGCCGCAGTTGGTACAGGACTACTATTACGCCATACTGTACTTCCTGGAAGCAGCAGTGCGGTAGTGATGGAATTACCAAGCTATGAAATGCCAAGAGTTAAAGCGGTATTATCTCGTACTGTTAAACGCACCAAAAGCTTTATTCTTGGTGCGGGTAAAACCATTGTAATCGTAGTGACGCTGCTTAACTTTATTAATGCAATTGGTATTGATGGTAGTTTTGGTCATGAGGATAGCCAGGAGTCACTACTCAGTGTAGCCAGTCAACAAGTGACGCCTTTATTTTCTCCTATGGGTATTGAACAAGATAATTGGCCAGCAACTGTAGGTATCATTACTGGGATATTTGCTAAAGAGGCCGTTGTTGGCACCTTGAATAGTTTATATAGCACACCTAGCGCTGGTGATGAAGAGTTGGCATCGTTAGCTGATACATTCCATGCAGCATGGATAACAATACCTGAAAACTTACTTGGTATCGCCCCTGATGATCCATTATCGATTGATGTTGGGAGTGTTGATAATATTGACACCGCAGCAGAAGAGTTAGCGGTTGATAAATCAACATTCAGCGCCTTACAATCTGGCTTTAGTGGACAAATTGCTGCTTTTTCATATCTATTATTTATTTTACTTTACACGCCATGTGTTGCGGCTATGGGCGCGTTAGTTAATGAGTTTGGTATTAAATGGGCGCGGTTTGCCGCATTATGGACATTTGCTTTAGCTTATGGAACAGCCACTGTTGTTTATCAAGGTGCCACATTCAGTGAACACCCTGTGCAATCAATGGCATGGATAAGTTTCTTTATGTTTGCATTGGTCATCTTCTATGTTTGGTTAAAGAAGAAAGGCCTCAAAGCTCAACAGATTATTCCCGGGATAAAAATTATTACTGGTTAAGCTAATTAATAGATGAATATTGAACAATAAACCCTGCTTTGGCTGGGTTTATTGTTTTTTTTACGCTTTTTGTAGTGCAATAGTTGTAACTGCTACAGTTCTGTAGGATCATCTTATTTTTAACAATATTGCCATGTGTGCCGAGAGGATTTTCATGAGTCAAGTGGACACCGAAGTACGTCCAAGTAACTTCATTCGTAATATCATTGACGAAGACCTAAAAAGTGGTAAGCACAATCAGGTGCACACTCGTTTTCCACCAGAGCCGAACGGCTTTTTACATATTGGTCATGCCAAGTCTATTTGCTTAAACTTTGGTATAGCTAAAGATTATCAAGGCCAGTGTAACTTACGTTTTGATGATACCAACCCTGAGAAAGAAGATATTAACTATGTTAAATCTATTCAGGAAGACGTGCGCTGGTTGGGATTTGAATGGTCTGGCGATATTCGTTATTCATCGAACTATTTTGACCAATTGCATCAATATGCGATTGAGTTAATCACAAAAGGGTTAGCTTACGTTTGTTTCTTAAACGGCGAGCAAACCCGTGAATATCGTGGCACCTTAAAAGAACCAGGTAAAAACAGCCCTCATCGTGATTCATCGGTTGAAGAAAACCTCGCATTATTTGAAAAAATGCGTAATGGTGAATTCAAAGAAGGTGAGTGTGCTCTGCGAGCTAAAATTGATATGGCTTCGCCATTTATGTGTATGCGCGATCCTATCATTTATCGTATTCGATTTGCACATCATCACCAAACAGGTGATAAATGGTGCATATATCCAATGTATGATTTTACCCATTGTATTTCTGATGCGCTCGAGAATATTACTCATTCAGTCTGTACATTAGAGTTTCAAGATAACCGTCGTTTATATGACTGGGTATTAGATCATTTAGATGATTTTCAAGCGCCAAATCGAACTCGTCAATATGAGTTTTCGCGCTTAAATCTTGAATATACCTTAATGTCTAAGCGAAAATTGAATGACTTAGTCACTCGTAAGCTTGTTGACGGTTGGGACGACCCGCGTATGCCTACCATTGCAGGTTTGCGTCGCAGAGGTTATACACCTGGTTCAATTCGTGAGTTTTGTCAGCGTATCGGTGTCACCAAACAAGATAACTTAATTGAAGTGGGTATGTTAGATGCTTGTATTCGTGAAGAGTTAAACGAACATGCACCGCGCGCCATGGCAGTACTTCGCCCAATTAAAGTAGTTATTGAAAATTATCCACATGCTGAGCCTGAAAGTATTCAAGCTGCGGCGCATCCTTCTAATGAAGCGATGGGCACCCGAGAGTTATTTTTTGGTCGAGATTTATTTATCGATGCTGAAGATTTTAAAGAAGAAGCTAATAAGCACTTTAAACGTTTAGTGTTAGGTAAAGAAGTGCGTTTACGTAATGCCTATGTGATTAAAGCAGAGCGCTGTGACAAAGATGCAGATGGCAACGTGACCACTGTTTACTGCACTTACGACGATGAAACTTTAGGTAAAAACCCTGCTGATGGTCGCAAAGTAAAAGGCGTGATCCATTGGGTTGAAGCATCTTCTGCAAAACCTGCTGAGTTTCGTTTGTATGAACGTTTATTTACTGAAGCTAATCCAGCAACATTTGATACCGTGGATGAGGTGATTAATCCTAATTCATTGGTAGTATTAAATGGATTGGTCGAGCCGAGCCTGGTAAGTGCACCAGCTGAAAAAGCATATCAATTTGAGCGCGAAGGTTACTACTGTGCTGATAATAAAGACTCAAGTGCCGATCGCTTAGTATTTAACTTAACAGTACCGTTAAGAGATTCTTTCGCTTAACTTGTATTATTTTATAAAAGGCGCTATATGCGCCTTTTTTATTATTTTTCAACTATGTAGAAAAGCTGATGAAAATAATTGCTGATGAAAACATGCCTTTTGTTGAGGCATTATTTGCAGAACTTGGCCAAATAGAGTTCGTCAATGGTAGAACCCTAACTGCTGAGCAAGTCAACGATGCTGATGTGTTATTAGTGCGCTCTGTTACCAAGGTTAACCAAGCTTTGTTGCAACATGCCCATAAATTGAAATTTGTTGGTAGCGCCACCATTGGCACTGATCACATTGATATCGAGTATTTACATCAGCGTGGCATTATGTTTTCAAACGCCCCAGGCTGTAACGCCACTGCGGTGGGTGAATTCGTTTTTATTGCACTTTTAGAGCTAGCTAAAAGGTTACAAACCTCATTAAAAGGTAAAGTGGTAGGGATTGTTGGCGCCGGTAATACCGGCACCGCTGCCGCCAAGTGTTTGCAAGCCTATGGCTTGCAAGTTTTGTTATGCGATCCGCTTAAGCAAGCAGAAGGCGATAGCCGTCATTTTATCTCCCTTGATGAGTTGCTTGAACGTGCAGATATTGTGTCTTTACATGTACCCATTACTAAAGTCGGCCCGCATAAAACCTGGTATTTATTTGATGAGCAAAAGCTCAAGTCATTAAAACCAAACATGTGGTTAATAAATTGCTGTCGTGGCGAGGTGATTGATAATCGGGCATTAATAAAGATTAAACAAACGCGAACAGATTTAAAAGTGATTCTCGATGTATGGGAAGGTGAGCCCAATCCAATGGCTGAACTGGTTCCTTTAGTTGAATTTGCTACCCCCCATGTCGCTGGATATAGCTTAGAAGGTAAGGCTAGGGGCACTTTTATATTATATCAACAGCTCTGCCAACACTTGAATATTGCCGTTAATCAATCATTGAATTACTTATTACCAGAATTTGAGTTTAGTCAGTTATTGAATATCACCAACTTAGATGAAACCAGCTTACTTAAAATGTGCCGTTTAGTATTTGATTTACGCGATGATGATGCGCTATTTAGAGAGCATTTTGATAGTGCTGCTGGATTTGACTTGCTGCGTAAGCAACATACCCACAGACGAGAGTTCAGTGCTTTAGCGGTTAAATATCCTGTGAGTGATGCAAATAGTGCAAGTATAGATTGCAGAAATACCTTGTCATCACTGGGTTTTTCTTAATAAAAGTCTCGTTTTTTTAGCCATTCGTTACCTGTTTTGTCATAAGGTTAGTCAGTTGAGAAAAAATCAACCTAATCGAACCATTTTTAACTAATCAGGCCTAGTATAAACGCAGTAAACTAGGTAGATTGTTAGTCCAATAAGATTATTAGGAGTCGAGCGTTTATATGTCTCAGGAATTTAATGTTGTCGTTTTAGGTGCATCGGGCGCAGTGGGTCAAACAATGATTGAGATCCTCGAAGAGCGTAATTTTCCGGTTGCTAAGTTATTTCCTTTAGCGAGTAGTCGCAGTGCCGGCGAAACCGTGAGTTTTCATGGTAAGCAGGTTGAAATTCTTGATGTAGAAAAATTCGACTGGACCCAAGCTCAAATTGGATTTTTCTCCGCAGGTGGAGATGTTTCTGCAAAGTGGGCACCAATAGCAGGTGAAGCCGGTTGTGTTGTTATCGATAATACCTCACATTTCAGATATGACATTGATGTACCATTAGTGATCCCTGAAGTGAATCCTGAAGCGATTGCTGATTTCCGTAACCGTAACATAATTGCTAATCCTAACTGTTCAACGATTCAGATGCTGGTTGCATTAAAGCCGATTTATGATGCTTTTGGTATTACGCGTATTAATGTGGCTACGTATCAATCGGTTTCTGGAACAGGTAAAAAAGCCATTGATGAGCTAGCGGGACAATGCACTAAACTACTGCAAGGTTTACCTTCAGAACCTAGCGTTTATCCCAAGCAGATAGCATTCAATGTGTTGCCACAAATTGATAAGTTCATGGAAAATGGCTACACCAAAGAAGAAATGAAAATGGTGTGGGAAACACAAAAAATATTTGGTGATGACGAAATCGTGGTTAATCCAACAGCGGTTCGTGTGCCGGTATTTTATGGTCATTCAGAAGCTATTCACCTTGAAACCCGTGAGCCTGTTGATGCTGAAGCTGTTAAAGCGGTACTTCGTGGCGCCCCAGGTGTGGTGATGTTTGAAAGTGATGATGAATACCCTACAGCGGTAACTGACTCAGCTGGTCATGATCCTGTTTTTGTTGGACGTATCAGAAAAGATATTTCTCATTCTCATGGTATAAATTTATGGGTAACGGCCGATAACATTCGTAAGGGTGCGGCCTTAAACAGTGTTCAAATTGCTGAGATTTTAATTCGCGATTATTACTAAATATCCGATGAGTTAAATTTATCTCAGGTAATTGAGTTATTTAGTCTAAAAAGCCCGCATTTTGTGGGCTTTTTTAGTTTTAGGCTTGCCGCTATAGTAGCAGGGCTGACAAACTTAGTTTATAGTCGTAAAAATGCCAAAATTTCATTAATCATCAATAATGTTAATAACAGTTAACGAAATTTTATAGCAAATAATTAACGATAAAAATGACCTAAAGCCAATTGTCACCATGACAAATGTTTCGTGCTAAAAGGGAAGGATTGAATGACATCTCGTACTTCATATTGGGTGGGTTTACTTTTATGTGCCACCACAGCAGTCTCAGGAATTCAACTTTTTGCTTCGGCTCAAGCCGATACGCTTAAAATAACCGGCCCTAATGGCGAAGTTAAACAGGCAAACCGGCAATATGGCCCAACGACCTCAGCCGATACTTTTTGGAGTATTGCTCAGAAGGTTCGCCCTAATGACCAAGTTACCATTTATCAGGTTATGGCAGCATTATTTGATGCCAACCCCCAAGCATTTAGCGGAAATAATTTTAACACCTTAGAAAGAGGCATGATCCTAACTGTGCCTTCTGCAGAGGTAATGGCTGCTATTCCAAAGGAACAAGCTAAATTACGTGCAGAGCGCGACGATAGTGCAGTGAGAACTGTTGTTAAACAAACACCGCGTCCAGTTGCTACACCAGTAAAAGTAGAACAAGCACCAGTACCAGAAAAACCACTGCAAATCATTGCTCAAACACCTGCCAAAATTAGCGAGGCAGAGCCCCTTAGCGCAGCTAAACAGAATGAGATTATTACCCTAAATAATCAGCTCGATAACGCAAATAATAAAACATTGATGCTGACAGATGAGCTTGCTAGAGCGCAAGACCAGTTGATGGCTACACGCAGTGATAATCAAATTTTAAAGCAAAAGTTAGCAGAACTAACTCAAAGCATTGGCCGTCTTGAAGAAGATTTACAGCTTTCAGGTGAAAAACAAGCACAGCTGATTGCTGACAATGAAGCGCTGGTTATTGAACTTGAAGAGGCTAATAAACCACCTGTAGAGCAACCCACTGATTTCTGGCGGAACTTAACCAGTAACACTGGGTTATTAATTGCAGCAGCAAGCTTGCCAATTTTATTAATCTTCGGCGTTATTGCTTTAATCATGCGTCGCCGTTCAAGTGCAAATACTGTAGAACCAGTTCAAACAGAAAATAAATTAGCCTCTAACACTGTTCCAAGCCGCACAGATAATGAAAATGGGGATGATCTTGAAGATCTTGCCATTCATCTTGATGGTGACGATGAAGAGTCCATCGATGATTTATTAGATTTAGACAGTTTAGAGATGCAGTCAGACACTGATTTAGTGATTGATGATGATCAGATGGACATGGCATCTGAAATGTTTTTAACACAAGCTGAAGATGAAATTGATGTCACGCCTGAAGTCGAAGAGGAAGATGAAGGAACTTCACTTGATGATCTGTGGGCTGAAGCCATGGAAGAGCAGGATTCTGAGCTTGAACCTCTTGAAACTGATGAAGATTTAGACAGTTTGTTGGCAGGCCTTGACGATGAAGAAATTGATGAGGCTTCTCCAGCAGCGCTAGAAGATGATTTAGACGCATTGCTTGCTAATTTTGATGGTGAAACTGATGAAGTCGATGCACCCGCCGAAATGCTACAAGATGATTTAGACGCATTACTTGCTAATCTCGATGGTGAAACTGATGAAGTAGATGCGCCTGTAGCCGCGGAGCCAGAAGATGATTTAGATGCATTACTCGCAAATCTTGATGTTGAACCTGAAAGCAGTTCTGTTGAAGATCCCCTTGCTGATCAACAAGACAACATTGATGAATTATTAGCAGGATTCGACTTACCTGATGAGGATGCTTCAAATGAAACTGCCTCTGAACTTGAAACAAAGAATGACGTTAATAATAGTATCGTCGATGAAAATACAGCTGACGAAGATGATATCGACTCGCTATTAGCCAGTTTTGATCTTGATAATAAAACAGCTGATAAAGCTGATTTATCAGCCGAAATTGATAATGAAGATAACGATGATATCGATGCACTACTAGCCAGTTTTGAGGCTGATGATGCCCCAGCAGAAACTGAGGCAACTGAAACTGAAAAAGAAATAGAAGATCTGACAGATGCTATTGCCGCTGAACTGGAGTCAGATAATGAAGCTGATGTAAGTGAAGTTAATACTGATGACGATGATATCGATGCACTGCTAGCCAGTTTTGAGGCTGATGATGCCCATGCAGAAATAGAAACAGAAACAGAATCAACTGAAACTGAAAAAGAAACAGAAGATCTAGCAAATGAAATTGCCGCTGAACTTGAGTCTGATGATGAAGTTGATGCAAATGAAATTAATACAGATGACGATGATATAAACGCACTGCTAGCCAGTTTTGAGGCTGAAGATGTCCCAGCAGAAACAGAAGCAACTGAAACTGAAAAAGAAACAGAAGATCTAGCAAATGCAATTGCCGCTGAACTTGAGTCAGATGATGAAGTTGATGCAAATGATGTTAATACAGATGACGATGATATAAATGCACTGCTAGCCAGTTTTGAGGCTGATGATGCCCCAGCAGAAACTGAGGCCGAAGCTACTGAAACCGAAATAGAAGATCTGGCAAATGAAATTGCCGCAGAACTTGAGTCAGATGATGAAGTTGATGCAAATGAAGTTAATACAGATGACGATGATATAAATGCACTGCTAGCCAGTTTTGAGGCTGAAGATGCCCCAGCAAAAACAGAAGCAACTGAAACTGAAAAAGAGACAGAAGATCTGGCAAATGAAATTGCCGCTGAACTGGAGTCAGATGATGAAGTTGATGCAAATGAAGTTAATACAGATGACGATGATATAAATGCACTGCTAGCCAGTTTTGAGGCTGAAGATACCCCTTCAGAAACAGAAGCTACTGAAACCGAAATAGAAGATCTAGCAAATGCAATTGCCGCTGAACTTGAGTCAGATGATGAAGTAAATGCAAATGAAATTAATACAGATGACGATGATATAAACGCACTGCTAGCCAGTTTTGAGGCTGATGATGCCCCAGCAGAAACTGAGGCCGAAGCTACTGAAACCGAAACAGAAGATCTAGCAGATGCTATTGCCGCTGAACTTGAGTCAGATGATGAAGTTGATGCAAATGAAGTTAATACAGATGACGACGATATAAATGCACTACTAGCCAGTTTTGAGGCTGAGGATGCTAAAACAGATCAAGACGCTGACGTTGTCGATGAGCTTGCTATAAACACATCAGCAAGCACAGCAGAAATTACATCAGAAGCTGCTGAAACTGAAACAGAAGATATGGTTGATGCTATCGCCGCTGGATCTGAGTCTGATAAAGGTGACGTCAGTCTTACTGAAGATGAATTTCTTGAATTTGATGAGCTGCCAGAAAATACCCCACATTTAGACTCACTATTAGCCGAGCTCGAATCAGCAACCGTTGAAGATGAAGCGGAAGAATTTCTATCTTTTAATGAAGATGATGAGCTAGACGATGATGATTTATCAAACCTAATTACTGAACTTGAGCTGGCGAACGAAACCACTGAACAAGATGACTTGAGTTTTAATGCATTAGAATCAGAGCTTAATCAAGCTGCGTCTGCCGAGGTTAATAGTGACAAAAATCTAACAAAAAGCGATGACATTGATGATTCAATTTTAGCCGATGCCGAAAATGAGCTCGATGCTCTTTTAGCAGGAATGAGCGCTGAAGATGAGACGTTAAACGATGAGTTGAGCAATGATGCTCAAGAGTTAGATTTTTATGAGTCTGCGTTTGACAATACATCAGCACAAGTGAATAGCCCTGCAGAGCAGGTCACAGCTAAAGCTGAAAAAGACTCAGGATTTTTCAATGACTTAAAAGCAGCTAAAAAAGCACCTGCAGATTTATTGGATTGGGAAACTGATTTATTTAATCCTCCAGCCAAACCTGCAGCACCAACTGACAACCTTATTGATAACAGTAAGGACTTTTTAGTCGATGATGAAGATGTCGATTTCAGTGTAAATGACGATATTGATTTTAATATAGATGAAGACGAATTTGTCTTGTCAGATGATAGCTTGACCGTTGATGAGGCAATAGCGGCACTTGATGCAAAAGAGTCTAAATTAGCATCGCCACATATTACAGAGGCCGAACTAAGCAACTTTGAACGCGAGAATGGCTTTATTGATATCAATAAATTACTCAATGACGCAGATGAAGACGATAGCGTTGCCAGTGATAGATATAAAGAAATTGATGTTGATATGGGTGAGTTTGAATCACTTATTGGTAATGCCGATATGATCGATGTTGATGACGAAGAAAACTCCGTTAGCGCCAAGTTAGACTTGGCGCGTGCATACATCGAAATTGACGATGAAGATAATGCCAAAGCCTTATTAAAAGAAGTTCAAGCGAATGGAAATGATCGCCAACAAGCTGAAGCAAGTTCGTTGATGAAAAAGCTAACCTAAGCCTAAAATTACTATTTAAAACGGCGCTTAGACATGCGTCGTTTTTTTTATGCTAGAATGCGCGCCATTTTGATTTAAAGTGAAAGGTCAAGTTATGCGGATAGCGTTAGGTGTCGAATATGATGGCAGTAATTTTTTTGGTTGGCAGCGACAGGCAGAAGTCGATTCTGTACAGGAACAACTGGAAACAGCGCTTTCGTATATAGCCAATGCCCCGATTAGATTGCATTGCGCGGGTCGAACTGACTCAGGCGTTCATGGCACCGGTCAAGTAGTGCATTTTGATACCGACGTGATACGTCAAATGTCAGCGTGGACTTTAGGGGTAAATACTAAACTGCCTAACACTATTGCTGTGCGCTGGGCAAAAGAAGTCGATGACAGCTTTCATGCTCGCTATAGCGCCACGGCTAGACGCTATCGTTACATTATTTATAACCATTCACTACGCGCTGGAGTACTGTCTCAAGGTGTTAGCCATTACCGTGGTGAAATTAACGAAACCTTAATGCACCAAGCTGCACAAACATTGCTAGGTGAACATGATTTTACTAGCTTTAGAGCGCTGCACTGTCAGTCTAAAACCCCTTATCGCACCGTGCATCATGTCAGCGTGACTCGTCAAGGCATGTATATTCTGGTTGATATTAAAGCTAATGCCTTTTTACATCATATGGTCAGAAATATTGTTGGATCTTTGATTGAAGTGGGCTTAGGTCATCAACCTATTAACTGGTTAGCGCAGTTATTACTCGAGAAAAATCGAAAATTAGCAGCGCCAACAGCCAAACCGAATGGTTTATACCTGGTTGACGTTTCTTACCCTGATCAATATGATTTGCCTAAGTTGGCTTTAGGGCCATTGTTTATGCTCGATTAATAAAGACAAAGGCTGCCAACCGTGATGTACACAGATACAATTATTGCGCCCAATAAAGATGCTCATTTAGATGAGTGGCTAGACTATTTACTTGCGATACACCCTAGCGAAATAGATATGGGACTCGCCAGAGTCTCTATTGTTGCAGAGCGCTTAGCCTTAATTAATCTACAACCTGCACAGGTGATCACGGTAGCGGGAACCAATGGCAAAGGCACAACTTGTGCCATGTTAGAATCGATATTAATTCAAAGTGGCAAAACAGTTGGTGTATACAGCTCGCCACATTTACTCCGTTATAATGAGCGGGTCAGAATTAATCAGCAAGATTGCACCGATGATCAATTCATTGCCGCATTTCAAGCCATTGAACAAGCTAGAGCAGAGATATCACTGACATTCTTTGAGTACGCCACTTTGGCAGGTTTATATTTATTTAAACACGCTCAGCTAGACGTGATTATTTTAGAGGTTGGTTTAGGCGGCCGTTTAGATGCTACCAATATGATTGACTCAACCGCGACCATAATTACTTCCATAGATTTAGACCATCAAGAATACTTAGGTGATACCCGAGAGCTGGTTGGGCGTGAAAAAGCGGGTGTGTGTCGCAGTGAGTGTATCAGCATAATAGGTGAACCTAATTTACCGCAGTCGGTAGTTGATTATGCACAACAAATTAGTTGCCAGCTTATCAGAGTAGGGCACGAGTTTGATTATCAGCTTAATAATGATAATTGGACTTTCTCTACTCAAATAACACAATCTCCAGCATTGACGTTGCCTACATTGCCATTAGCGAATGCGGCCTGTGTGGTCGCACTTATGGATAAGCTTTGGCCTGAAATAGATTATGCAACGATTAACAAAGGCCTTGAGTTGGCAAGTTTACCGGGCCGTTTGGAGTGCGTTAACCAAATACCGTTAGTCTTGGTTGATGTTGCACATAATCCACACGCGGCAAAATATCTTGCTGAACAGCTACGCAAAAAAATAGCCATATCAGGCAAAATTGTTGCCATTTGTGGCATGTTAAAAGATAAAGATATATCAGGCGTTTTTGCAGAACTTGTTGATGTAGTGAATCACTGGAATATGGTGACACTATCGACTGAGCGTGGTGCTAGCTCTGCGCAATTGATAGCTTTAATGGAGCCCATTGCACAAAATCAGCTAAATCATAGTGCCGCTTTTGAATTGAATGCTTTTAATAATATGAATGAGGCCTGGACAGTGGTAAATGCTACTATTGAGCCTAATGATGTGGTAATTGTATTCGGCTCTTTTTATACTGTCGCTGCTTTTAAATTGTTAATGTAACACTGGGATAAAATCTTGAAACTTCAATTTCAAAACCGTTTGGTTGGAACTATAGTGCTTGTTGCCCTTGGGGTAATCTTCTTACCTGATCTTTTAGACGGTAAAAAAGCCAAAGTAGTCGAAGAGTTTACTGAAATACCTTTACGTTCAGCGCCTCTAGTTCAGAGCAAGCCATTAACACCAGATGATTTTGAAGTCCTTGATGTTGCCAATGTCGATATTGTTGGTGACGATGATGAATCTCGAGTGGATCCTGATGTGGTTCCTTTAGGTAATAATGCAGCAGAACCTGTAGCCAAAGAGCCAGCGGCAAAAAAGTGATTGAGACCGCCAAAGTTCAACCTAAAGCTGTTCCAAGTAAACCTGCAGTCGAAAAAGTCGTACCAAAGCCTGCTCCTAAGCCAGTTGCTAAAGCAGTATCAAGCCCAATTAAGTCCGGTTATACCTTACAATTGGGTGGATTTAATAGTGCGACTAATGTTAATGCGCTAATCGCTAAACTTAGACTGTCAGGCTATACCGCCTATACTTTGCCTGAAAAACCGGTCGAGGGATCATTAACCCGCGTATTTGTTGGCCCTGAAGTGTCAAAGGATAAGCTTGAAGCTCGTCAAACTGCAATAGCGAAACTGACAGGGTTAAAAGGTAAAATTATCGCTTATGATCCAATGGACAATTAATCTTAGTCAATATTTATACTGAGTTGCTCTATGCGGCCATTCATTGATTGCATAGATTTTTTTACTTAGATTGATAATTTATCTGTTGTAGAAATTGATTGTTCTGATTCATGTATGATTAATTTAGTCGATCGGGGGTGAGAAAAGTCTTCACCTCTGTTAGAATCGCGCCGTCTTAGTGCTTACCCGGATCCCCATCTCAATGGTTTGGATTGATTACGCAATTATTATTGTTATTAGCTTATCTACCATCATTAGTTTAGTGCGTGGATTTGCCAAAGAAGCCATGTCGTTAGTGGTATGGTTTGCGGCTTTTTTTATCGCCAGTCAATTTTATCTCGACCTTGCTGTTCATCTTACGCAAATGCAAGATGCAATGGTGCGTAATGGTGTCGCAATTGCCATTCTTTTTATTGCGACGCTTATTATTGGTGCACTTGTTAATTATCTTTTAGGTCAACTCGTTGCTAAAACTGGACTGTCAGGTACCGATAGAGTACTTGGTTTGTGTTTTGGTGCTATTCGCGGGGCGTTAATCGTCAGCGCGTTACTCTTTTTTATGGATGCGTTTACTGGTTTTCCTTCAACCGATTGGTGGAAGGCATCAGTGCTCGTGCCCGAATTTGGTGTGGTTATTCAATGGTTTTTTGACTACTTGGAAAATACATCAAGCTTTGTACCCAAAATCTAAAACAATAAAACACCTTACAGTAAGGAACCTTACCCATGTGTGGTATCGTCGGAATAGTAGGCAAGTCTACAGTTAATCAAACGATTTATGATGCGCTGACAGTGCTTCAACATCGTGGACAAGACGCAGCAGGTATTGTAACCGTTGACGTAAATGCATTTCGTTTACGCAAAGCAAATGGTTTGGTTAAAGATGTATTTGAACCAAAACATATGCAACGTTTACAAGGCAATGCTGGTATCGGCCACGTACGTTACCCAACTGCAGGTAGCTCAAGCGCGTCTGAAGCTCAACCGTTTTACGTTAACTCACCGTTTGGTATTTCATTGGCTCACAATGGTAATTTAACCAATACTACTGAATTAGCTGCAAGCTTAATAACCAAACGTCGTCATATCAATACCACTTCAGATTCTGAAATTTTATTGAATTTGTTAGCCGATGAGTTGCAAGAAACCCGCAGCTTAACGCTATCAGCAGACGAAGTTTTTGACGCTATTAGTAAAGTTCATGCTCAAACCCGTGGTGCTTATGCGGTTGCAGCAATGATCATTGGCCAGGGCTTAGTGGCATTTCGTGATCCTTTTGGCATTCGACCATTAGTATTAGGCAAGCACGAAACCGCATCTGGCACTGAATACATGGTTGCATCTGAAAGCGTTGCTTTAGACGCCGTTGGTTTTGAAGTGATGCGTGACGTTGCTCCTGGTGAAGCGATTTACGTGACTCTTGATGGTCAATTATTTACTCGTCAATGTGCTGTTAACCCAAGTTATTCGCCATGTATTTTCGAGTTTGTTTATTTTGCACGTCCTGACTCGACTATCGATAATATTTCGGTATATGCAAGTCGTGTAAATATGGGCACCAAGTTAGGCGAAAAGATCAAAAAAGAATGGGACGAACACGACATTGACGTGGTTATTCCTATTCCTGAAACCTCATGTGATGTAGCACTTGAAATCGCTCGCCATATGGACTTACCGTATCGCCAGGGTTTTGTTAAAAACCGCTATATTGGCCGAACATTCATCATGCCAGGCCAACAAGAGCGTAAAAAATCAGTACGCCGTAAACTGAACGCCATTAATGCCGAGTTTAAAGGTAAGAATGTGTTATTGGTTGATGACTCTATTGTACGTGGTACGACTTCAGAACAGATTATCGAAATGGCACGCGATGCAGGGGCTAAGAAAGTGTACTTTGCTTCAGCAGCGCCTGAAATCCGTTTCCCGAACGTATATGGTATTGATATGCCAACCACCAATGAGCTAATTGCCCATGGTCGTGATGCGGATGAAATTGCCAAGCTTATCGGTGCCGACGGTATTATCTTCCAGGATTTAACTGACTTGATTGAAGCGGTTAGAATGGAAAATCCAGAAATTAAACGTTTTGAAACATCGGTATTTGATGGTCATTATATTACTAATGATGTCGACCAGGCATATTTAGATCACATTATGCAGTTACGTAATGATGACGCTAAAGCGAATCGCACCAAGGATATCGGTACTAACTTAGAAATGCACAATGAGTGTCATCCTTAAGTTAAATCGTTAGTCGATTGAATGCTAAAAGCCTGCGAAAATGCAGGCTTTTTGTTACACGGGCATTGATTTAACGCTTTAATTTACATTTTTAAAAGTGAATGAGTGGAAGCTTATTGAAATAGACTTTCAAAGAGCTTTGTTAAAACAGCAGTAAGTTGATTTAAATTTTCTAAAAGTATGTTTAAGTCTTTATTAATTAAAACATGCTTTTAATTTGAATCGATAACCAAAGTTAGTTAGCCTTTATAATTTTATTACATCATAAAAGAGCATTGATTTACCTCTAGGAATAATATGAAACTTATCGTTAAGGTTGTCATTTCCACATTCGTTATTGCTTGTTTTGCCTATTACGGAAGCTTATTTGTTATGCCTAGTGTAACCATCGAAAATCATTCAGCGTCAGCCATCAAACAAATAGAAGTTGCTCTACCAAGCTCAAACTTAAACTTTGGGGCGATTAATGACGGTGAGAAAAATACTTTATATTATTCACTGGAACAAAATGATGGTATGTACCGCTATCAATTTGAAAATGAAAACTCTGCTGTTTATAACGGCAGTTGCGGTTACGTGACGAGTAATGAGCTTCATAAGCGGTTCATCATCACGATTAATAAAAACAATCAGGTCATTTGCCGCTAGGTATACGGGAGGCGATGATTGAACCATAGCCTTAACCGGTTGAAGCAAGCAACACTCAATTTATATCGCTTTGCCTTTGAGTAATTTTCGCATCCACATTCGATTAGGGCTCAGCAGGGTTTGTGTTTCAAGATTAATAGGCATGATTTCACCGCATAGGCTTGCAGCCAGACACTCGGCAACTAAGGGCGCTGAACTTAACCCCCGAGAGCCAAATCCGCCTAAAACAAATAACCCATCATGAATAGGAGCTGGTGTCGTTTGCCAGTATTGTTGCCATAAACTGGGTTTATCTTTGCTGGCTTGTTGAGTTTGGTAGCGTTTATTTAATTCTGCCATATCAGTTGCATAACCCATTACCGGAAAATGGTCGCGACTGACCATTCTAATACCGACACGGGCTTCATTTTTACTCACATCGATATCGTCTGGCCAACTTACATCAGCAAAGCTTTGGCTCATTTTCTTACCGTTTTCTTGTTGTTCAGTCGGACAAAAATCTAAATGTTGAGGATTTTTGACATAACTGGCGCCGACACAGTGAAGTTCTTCATAAACTGGGGTTAAGTAGCCATTGGCGCAAATCACCGTTTTTAGACTGGCAAGTGTTCCTTGTGAAGGTACATGGCTGACCTGTCCCCTGAAGCCGCTGAGCGGGATCTCACGGGTTTGTTGATAACGGGTTAAATTTGCACCATTGGCAACGACTAACTGCTGGTGAAAGGCGATAGGTGAGTCTTGTTCGTTACACAGTTGCTCGCCAGAAAATAATTCCCAACCTTGCGCTGTTTGTTTGATAGATTCAATATTGCAGTTCATCTTTATGGTGATATTGCCAATAGCGATAGCATGATCTAATGAGGCTTTGGCAAATTCATAGGGGCAAATCCAGCCTCCTAAAGGGTAAAACAAACCTGTTTGCTTTATTTCTACACCGGCAATGTCGCTCGCTTGATTTGCCGATACCGGACGAGCAATATCATCAGGCCAGTCCTGGCCTTTGATTATTTTATCCAGCCGCGCTTTGCTGCGTTCATCAAAACCTGTGTGAAGTACACCACAGAAGCCATGACTAACGTTATAACCTTGACTGGTTAAACGTTGAATCCGCTGACGACTATACAAAAAAGCCTGTTGAAAAAATTGACTTAATGCATCATTTTCGGGTGTGAGCAAAGGATAAATGGCACCTTGTCTATTGCCTGATGCACCTTGACCAATCTCTTCGTCCTGACAATAAAGCACCACACTTTTTCCTCTTTCAGCTAACGATAAAGCGAGTGAAGCACTGGCTATACCGCCACCAATAATTCCTATGTGCTGATTAATTGATGCAGGCGTAAGCGGACTTTGATAGGCGAAAGTAGCTTGTTGTTGATGCCTTAATGCTTGTCGCTCTTGGCAAGCAATCGTATCAACAGCGTTAGTCGATGTGGCTGGCCCAGTTACTTCCTGAGTGATTGAAGCAGTGGTTTGCTCCGTCAATAACTTAAACCCAGCCTGAGCAATAGCTGTTTGCAGTGAATAGAAAAATGGATCCGTTGGCGTGATTGGTTTGTCGTAAATACTGATTGCCGTATTATTATGGCTAAGTCTGCCGAGTTGCCAAACATTGGCTATCTGGTAAAAGTGATCCCTTAATAAGGGCGTCATCGTATCGGAACAGGCAAACCAATGGTGAACCTTATGTTGAATATTGGCTACGCTTGATAATTGCAGCTCAGTACGACTAAAGTAGCAGTCTATTGAAATATCATCTCGAATATTAATGCGCTGACAGCCTTCAATCGGCGCAATGGCAATATCTAAAATAAAATCGCATAATATTTGTTTAAAATGTAACATAAAAGCATTAAATTCAGCTTGTTGCTCTTTGCTATGATGAGTAAATAAACTCACATGCAAACGACCATGTTGCCAGGCTGGGCTGGTTTGTTTTAATTGTGTAAATGCACCCACTAAATCATTAATATGTGACGGTTCAGCTAGGCCTAAATGTCCAACATGGATCAGCTTTGTTTCTGTATCAAGTTGTTTTATTAGCCGCTGGAGATAATTCAGATAATGATTTACCATGAATAAATTGGTGCTTTTACTCAAAATAGTTTACTCAAACAGGAATAATTAACATTATTTTACCTGTGTTTATGGAAAGCTGACCACTTAAATGCCGTAAAACAGATATTATTGCCGCAATTAAGTGCCGACATCTACTAAATGGATATCAAATAATGAAAAGAGTCGTGATCACCGGGCTAGGTATAGTTTCAAGTATCGGTAACAATAAGCAAGAAGTGTTAGATTCACTTAAAGCGGGTCGCAGTGGCATTACCCATTCAGCGCAGTTTGAAGAAATGAAGTTACGCAGCCACGTTTGGGGGGATATTAAAATCAACCCAGCAGACCACATTGACCGTAAAGCACTACGTTTTATGGGCGATGCCGCGGCTTATGCTTATATCGCGATGCAAGAAGCGATTGCTGATGCTAATTTAACTGAAGAGCAGTATTCACATGACCGTGTTGGATTAGTGGTTGGTACCGGTGGTGCGTCTTCTTCAAACCAAGTACAAGCAGCCGATACATTACGCGAAAAAGGCGTCAAACGTGTCGGGCCTTATATAGTGCCTCGTATTATGTCTAGCACTGCTAGCGCGTGCCTAGCAACGCCGTTTAAAATCAGAGGCGTTAACTACTCCATTAGTTCTGCCTGCGCAACATCTTCCCACTGTATCGGCCATGCCGTTGAGCTTATTCAAATGGGTAAGCAAGACATGGTATTTGCTGGTGGTTCTGAAGAAGTTGATTGGACACTGACCATGGGCTTTGATGCTATGGGAGCGCTATCGACTAAATATAATGATAATCCAACTAAAGCATCGCGCACCTATGATGCAGACCGTGATGGTTTTGTGATTTCTGGCGGCGGCGGCATAGTCGTTGTTGAAGAGTTAGAGCATGCTTTAGCCCGAGGCGCAAAAATTTATGCTGAAGTTATTGGCTATGGCGCATCGTCAGACGGTTACGACATGGTTGCACCATCAGGCGAGGGCGCGGTTCGTTGTATGAACCTAGCACTAGCGGATGTTGATACACCAATTGATTATGTTAACTCCCATGGTACTTCTACTCCAGTTGGTGATGTTCGTGAACTAGAAGCACTACGTGCGGTATTTAAAGATAAAATGCCTCCTGTTGCATCAACTAAGTCACTTACAGGTCATGCACTAGGCGCTGCGGGCGTGCATGAAGCGATTTACAGTATGTTGATGATGGAAAATAACTTTATTGCACCAAGCATCAATATTGATAACATTGATGAGCAAGCGAAAGATATTCCTATTGTTCGCGAGTTACGTGAAGCTAACTTAACCACAATTATGAGCAATAGCTTTGGTTTTGGTGGCACAAATGCCACATTGGTTATGCGTAAATATAAGTAACTTCTTACAGTTTACCCAATAAAAAACCAGTCGTTAGACTGGTTTTTTTATTGCTATAGCTTGGGTAGCTAATTAAATACTTAATCTATTGCATCATGGGGCCAAAGCCTAAGCTCCATAAAATAACGCTTGAACCCATCAACGCGACCAGTAAGACCAAACCTGCCGTCACTACCGAACTGGCATAGATAAAGCCTTTTTCTTCTGGAATGTTCATTATTATCGGAACACCGGCATAAAGTAGATATACAGAGTAGGCTAAACCGAATAAACCGACGACCATAATAAACCATAGTACCGGATATAAAGCGGCTAAACCGACCATAAATAAAGGTGTTGCGGTATAGGATGCTAGTTCAACCGCTTGGGTATAAGTTGGGTCGGCATCAAATGTTTTACCCATCCAGTAGGCCAGATATGCTAAGGCTAGCACGCCAGCAATAAGGCCAAAGTACATTCCAACAGACATTATCATCGCACTTTCACTGGTTAGAAATAAGGCCTCCCCAGCACCAGGGTTCCAACCAATATGTGCGGTTGCAAAATATGCACATATCGCAGGGATGAGGGCAATAAGCAGTACATGACTAAGGCTGCTTTTAAGTGCCTCATGATTTTTTTCGATTGTTTGCCACTCTTGTTTTGGATGAGTGTAAAGCCCCATTAAGTGATTCAGTATCATTATTGTTATCCTTGTTTAGCACATTACAACAAGCTCGCCAAACTACAGACGAACTGACTACAGCTCTTTACAATCGCCTTAATCAGTCCTGCATATACTTAGCACTACAAAACTGAGTAGTAATATTGCTAAGTAATAACCTCATTCCTAATTTGAAGTCTATCTATTAAGGTAATTGAATGCGCTTGTTAACATTAAGTTAAAACTTACTACGCACAAGACTATTTATTGAACATAAATGGCATTTCGTCAAGCGGTATTATGTATTTGTGTTCATAAAAAAAATATCTGCAGGTAAGATAGTCACAGATACTTGATAGGATAATGGGCTTTATGCAGCAACTACTTGCACCAATTAATGAGTTTTTAGGTTGTGAAACCCCAAACAGTTGGATTGAACACGCCAGACAACCGCAACAATTAACGGATTTGTTAATCGACCACTGTAACTGTGAGTTAAAAGCGGCTCAAACTGCGATGATGATGGTGCGTAAATATGCGATAGATAAAAGCAGCGCAAATATATTAAAAATCTGGGCTAAACCCTATGAAGATTTTGTCTATAGCCAAGCCCGCGATGCCAATGCTTTTCTTAACCGTGATGTGAAAAAGAATGACATTACTAATGAGTTAGTGGCTAACCATCGTTTAAGTATTAGCGCTGATTTATTATCAAAAATGATTAAGTTGATTAAAGAAGAGTTTCATCACTTTGAGCAAGTGCTGCAAATAATGACGACTAGAGGCATTGATTATAGCAATATGCGTGCAGGTACCTATGCCAAACAGCTCATTAGCCATGTGCGCACCCATGAACCACTCACTATCGTCGACAAGCTAATAGTCGGTGCATTTATTGAGGCTCGCTCATGTGAGCGATTTGCTAAAATCGCCCCTCACTTAGATGATGAACTGGGTAAGTTTTATATTTCTTTGTTGCGTTCAGAAGCGCGTCACTATCAAGATTATTTATCACTTGCTCAAGATGTAGCGGGTGAGGATATCAGTGATCGTATCGCGTATTTCAGGGTGCAAGAAGGGGCATTGATTATGGCCGATGATACCGAGTTTCGATTTCACAGTGGTGTGCCAGTGTAGTTATACGTTACGAGACACAGCTCTTATAATGTTTTGGTGCGCGATTGAGTTAAATACATTATTAGCAAAAAATAAAATAGGTCGGTGTTTTGAGCCAGTGTTTGATGTTGAATTAATTTTCAATAAAAGGCAATTGCACCAATTCACAACCTGATTTATCAACCATTAATACACTGCCTTGGGTATACCAGTCGCCAACAACAACTCGCTTTTTGCCTTCGGCTAGTAAGTGAATGTTAGGGCGATGAGTGTGACCATGTATCATAAGATCACAACCGGTTTCAGCAAGTAAACGCTGAACAGCACTTGGCTCAACATCCATAATTTCATAATGTTTTTGCTGATTGCCCGTTTGACTTTTTTGCCTGATTTTAGCGGCAATATTTAGGCGGGTCTGTTTAGGTAGGTGTGAATAAATCCAACGGACTATGGCTAGGCTGCGAAAGCGTCTAAAGCGCTGGTAACCAATGTCTAAAGTACATAAGCTATCGCCATGCAAAATAACCGTTGAGTTGTCATAAAGATTGGTTTTATACACATCGGGTAATAAGGTCATGCCTGCTTTGCGACAGAATGCCTTACCGACCATAAAGTCTCGGTTACCCTGAGTGAAAAAAACCGGTATACGTTGAGACACTAGCTTGATGGAATTAGCTATTTCAATGGTATATATTTCGGCAATATCATCACCCATCCACACTTCGAACAAGTCACCAATAATATAAAGTGCTTCTACATTATCTAAGCCTTGTTTTAGAAACAGCAAGAATGCCTGGGTGATGTCAGGGCGATCTGCACTTAAATGCAAATCACCCACAAAAGCGGTACGCATTACTTAACAGATACGCTTTGAATAACAATCGCTTCTAATGGTACATCTTGATGCATACCACGGTTACCTGTGGCGACCACTTTCATTTTTTCAATGATGTCTAAACCTTCAACCACTTCACCAAATACGCAGTAACCCCAGCCTTGAGACGTTTCGGACTTAAAATCAAGGAATGTATTGTCATTGACGTTGATAAAGAATTGCGCTGTAGCTGAATGAGGATCAGAAGTACGTGCCATGGCTACCGTACCTTTGCGGTTTGATAAGCCATTGCTTGCTTCGTTTTTAATTGAAGCATTGACACGTTTTTGATCCATTTCTTCAGTAAAACCACCGCCCTGGATCATAAACCCATCAATTACACGGTGAAAAACAGTGCCTTCGTAAAAGCCTTCTTCTACGTATTTCATGAAGTTAGCCGCTGTTATCGGGGCTTTTTCAGCATCAAGTTGTAAGCTAATGTCACCAAGGTTGGTATGTAAAGTAATCATGAAGTCTCACTTAAATAAAATAATTTGCGGCGATTCTAACTTATCTTGATTGCTGCTTAAAGCATTGTGTTCAAAAGCGTGTCCATCATGCTAGAATCGCTAGGAATTATTTTTCGATTAATATGCTTAAAAGAGAACTTCGATGTTAAAGATTTACAACAGTATGAGCCGCGATAAACAAGAATTTAAGCCGATAACACCAGGTAAAATTGGAATGTATGTTTGTGGCATAACTATCTATGACTTATGTCATATCGGTCATGGCCGTACCTTTGTATCTTTTGACATGATAGTGCGTTACTTACGTTACATAGGTTACGAGGTTAATTTTCAACGTAATATTACTGATGTCGATGATAAAATTATTCAGCGTGCCAATGAGAATAATGAATCTTGCGATGCGTTAACAGAGCGTTTGACCGCTGAAATGCATAAAGATTTTGATGCACTCAACATGGTGCGTCCTGATTTTGAGCCTAAAGCTACATTGCACATGCCTGAAATTATTGAAATGGTGCAGCGTTTATTAGACCGTGGTCATGCTTATGTTGCCCCGGATGGCGATGTATTATTCAGTGTTGCATCTTACAAAGATTATGGCCGTTTATCTGGGCAAAACTTAGACCAGTTGCAAGCTGGTGCTCGTGTAGAAGTGGATCAAAGTAAGCAAAATCCGATGGATTTTGTGCTATGGAAAATGTCAAAGCCGGGTGAACCAACATGGGATTCGCCATGGGGCTCAGGTCGTCCAGGTTGGCATATTGAATGTTCAGCCATGAACAGCAAGCACTTAGGGACGCATTTTGATATTCATGGCGGTGGCTCAGATTTACAATTCCCACACCATGAAAATGAAATAGCCCAGTCCTGCTGTGCCCATGACACGCCTTATGTAAACTACTGGATGCACTCAGGCATGGTGATGATAGATCGTGAAAAGATGTCTAAGTCATTAGGCAATTTTTTTACCATTCGTGATGTATTAGCGCATTACGACCCTGAAACTGTGCGTTATTTCTTGTTGTCAGGCCATTATCGTAGTCAGCTAAATTATTCTGAAGATAATTTAAAACAGGCCCGTGCCGCATTAGAGCGCTTATACACCGCGCTAAAGGATTTAGACTTAACCGTTGAGGCTGCGCCAGCCACAGAGTACGTCGCTAAGTTTAAATCAGCTATGGACGATGACTTTAATACCCCTGAAGCCTACTCAGTACTATTTGATATGGTGCGTGAAATCAACCGTCTTAAGTTAACGGATATGGCCGCAGCTTCGGCATTGGGTGTTAGCCTTCAACAGTTAACCTCAGTATTAGGTATTGTCAGCCAAACTCCGGACGCTTTCTTCAAAGGTGAGGGTACTGATGATGAAGTGGCTGAAATTGAAGCCTTGATTGTTGAACGTAACCGCGCCCGTACAGAAAAAGATTGGCCAGCAGCGGACGTTGCACGCGATCGCTTAAACGAGCTTGGCGTCGTGTTAGAAGATGGCCCAAGTGGCACTACATGGCGTAAAAAGTAATTAGATTGCTGACAAAATAAGCCTGCTAATTAAGCAGGCTTTTTTGTGGCTGCAATTTGCTCATTTTGAACAAAGGCATCTAAGCAATCTAAACCACTGCGGCTTTGATATTGCCAAAAGGTATTGATTAAACGACTTCTGGCTGAGTCTTGTACAGTGTTCTGTACTTTACTGTCAGTTAAATCATAGCGCTGATCAGCAAATTCAATTAAATAATCCTGTAAATCACTAAAGATGAATAAATCGATGCCTGCCTTAGGTAATTCAGCCACATAGGGGTATTCACTGCGACATTCTGCTTGATAGTGTGCTTTATCAAATAAGAAAAACGCAATGTCACATGGGTATTGCAGGGCATCAATATAGATAGATGAATAGTCTGTTATTAACAAATCAATTTTCTCCAGAATGCCGTAAATATCATCCCAAAAAGTGACATTAATAATATTCGGATACTGGCTTAGCTCAGTCGCAAGATGCGCTTCATTTGGATGTAACCTTATCAACAAGCATTGATTCGACTGTTGTAATTGTGCTGACAAACATTCAAAGTCGATGGCTTGAGTATAAATGTTGGCAGCGTTATCTAAATGGCTGTCGCGCCATGACGGCGCATACAGGATAACTTGCTGCGTGTTTAACGGCAGCTGAAGTTGCAACCAATCTTCACTTTTATAACGCTGATAATAGTCGGTGCGTGGATTGCCACAGGTTAAAAACTGCTCATCGTTAATTCTAAAGCTACTAGCAAACAGTTTTTTAACCGTATCGCTGGGAGCTATCATTAAGTTTGGGCGGACATATTGTTGATGATACAGGGCTTTAGCAATGAACTTTTGGCTGATATTTTGCGGATGATAAACCTGAAATAGTGGGCCATTACTGATATCAAATTCGATTTGTTTTAATGGCGAACCGTGCCATAAGTTAATTTTAACAGCGCCTTTGGCGAGGTATTGATTAACATCGCCAATATAGGTGTTATACACATAATACTTAGCGGTTGCACTATGCCACACACCTAACAGTGACCATCTTAAATAGGCTTCATATCCCTCATCTTGCAAACGCTTAACTATGTGTTTATCAGCGGATATCCAAATAGCGCGGATGGTTTGTTGTTGCTGCCAGTGTAAAAATAAGTATTTACTGTTATCGGCAAATTTATCTTTATAACAGCCCATCACCGCTTTGTGACCTCTTGGAGTCAAGCCTGAAAGAGTATAAATAAGCTGTGTGATAGCAAAGCGTATAAACAGTAAAATACCTTTCATGACCGTTATCCAAATTGAATGAGTGAACCGCGAATTAAACCGTTTGCGGGCTTAATATCGCGGGACGGGTGTTTGCTAAATTATTTTTGATATCAGTGGTCGATATCTGTTGAGTACGTTCTAAATATAGGACGTTACAAATATCATTCAAGTCATCAAATTTACCTGCCCAATCGTCGCCAATGGCAAATACATCAGCATTGAGGCGAATAATGTCAGTACGTTTTTGACGCCAATCCGTTTCAGCTATCACCATGTCAACGTATTTACAGGCCTCAACAATTTCAATTCTTTGCTGATAATTAAAGAAGGCTGCTTTGCCTTTTAAGGCATTAAACTCATCGGTTGAAACGCCTACAATTAATCTATCTCCTAAGCTTTTTAAGCGCTTAAACAATCTAACATGGCCAAAATGGAATAAATCGAATGTGCCGTAGGTTATAATGGTTTTCATATCTGTATCCTCAAATTTTGTCTGGTATGCATTAAGCTAATTGCCATAAACGTTTGACGTATCCGAGTTGACTTAATTGCTGAAACTCCATCTCAACTAATTCAATTTCTTCTGCGGGGGCATTTTTATCAAGTAACAGTTGTACCGGACCAAATACCCCATATTTAGCCTGTTGGTTTAAGGTTGCGCTTGCCCCGAAAAGTAATAGATTGCCTTTGGCTACATGCCACAATTGCGGTAACTTGGCTAATATTTGCGAATTGACAGCGATTTCGTATAACTGAATTGTGCGCTGCTGGTTACTACTGGCATTGAAGCGAATAATAGGCTGTTGAGGGGAAGTTGCTTTGGCGACCAGTAAACTTATCAGCATTAAAGGTAAAGCCAGTATCAGCAAAGCAAAACCAATGAATCTATGCACTAATGACGGTTTTTTCTGTGGCTTAACGCCAGTCTGACAAGCTGTAACAAGGCTAGTATCATCGACTTTTACCCAAGTGCTATGGGCTATATCTATGATGTAATCTTGCGAAATAATTTGATTTTTTACGGTGAGATTTTTACCCACAAAAGTATTGGGCATGATGATGCTATTATTTAGCTCACTGTCTTCTATAAAACAGTTTTGGCCAATAACGATTAAGTTATTACAGTTAACTGATGAGTGGACAAAGCTATTTGCGCCAATGCAGCCATGAACCGTTTGTTCAGCAAAACTTGGGCATTGGGTTTGTTGGCCAAGGTATAAACCAGCGACTCCCATGCTGTTTACTTTACGGCCTTTAATGGCGAACTCATCGGCATGTTTGATGATATGGCTTGTCGCAGCAACAAAGTTTTCAATACTGTCTAAATGGAAGGTTTTCCCGTGTAGTACTTGATTGATGCTACGCTGCTGATTAAGGGGTAATTCGGCGATAGGCCAATTTAAACTTGCCCCATGTGAACGGCCCGCGGGTAACATTAATAACCCAGGATTTTGATTGTTCATAGTTGCTAATACAAAAGTGTGCTTTATGTTTGAAGCAAAATCGACAAACCTTTTAATACAGGGCGTTCTAACGATATCACCGCGGACAACCAGCTGAGTTTGTTGTGGGTCTAACTGCATACGTTGTAGCACTGAATTAACATCTTCTTCAGGCTTACTTAAAAAGTAATCTATGGTTAGGTTCCATTTGGCCCCTGTGCCAATATGCGCTTCAATCTCACTTGCTCGGTTGGCAACCACTAACTTCGCATGGGTAATACCTGCACAAGATAAGTCCTCTAACGTATATTCAATTAAGGCTTTATTAACTAAAGGCATTAATGCCGCGCTGTACTGACGATTCAGTGGTGCTAGTTCTGTGGCTGAACGATTAGCAAAAATAATGGCTTGCATGGTCTTCTCCTAATACGCACCACGGGCAAATAACACCGCGGGTATGGTTTTAAATAATAATTGAATGTCTTTAACCAGCGATTGTTGGTAGATATAATCAACATCTAATTCAACTTGTTTATCAAAAGGAATGTCAGATCTTCCTGATACTTGCCAAATACAAGTGATACCGGGTTTTACCATCAATCTGCGTCTATCTGACAATTGATATTGGTTCACTTCAGTAGGTAATGCAGGACGCGGGCCAACTAATGACATCTCGCCTTTTAATACGTTCCAAAGTTGTGGTAATTCATCAATTGACAGCTTGCGGATCCACTTACCAACGTAGGTGATCCGTGGGTCTAGCTTCATTTTAAACAGGACCCCACCACGCATTTCATTTTCACTTTGAAGCTTAGCTAAACGCGCTTCAGCATCACTAAACATCGAGCGAAACTTCCACATGGTAAATGGTTGATTGTCTTGCCCAGCGCGGGTTTGGCTGAATAACACAGCGCCTTTTGATTCGAGACGAATAGCCAAGGCAGTGAATAGGAATAGCGGTGAAAGTAATATCAACAGCGCACCTGAACCAAGAATATCAAGCAGCCTTTTGGCGATTTGATTAAGTTTGATTTTAAGAAAAAACCATTGGTATTTTTTGTGATTAACTTGTGGTGTATTTTTACCTAACATCGAGAAATTCTGCTCCGCTGATGAGGTTAAATTTGCATTTTGAAAGTTAACTGCTGCATTTTGCAATTCGTCTAATTCAAGTGTTGATTCTGGTTTGCTATTGAAGATTTTTTGTTGGGCTAACTCGATAAAGACACGCATTACAAATAAAGGATTACCCACAATATAACGGCGCCACATTCTTTTTGGCTCTTGCATTAATCGCCAGGTCCATTCCATTCCCATTTGACGAACGGCAACAGGCGCTCTGCTTACGGCATCCGCATAAAAATCAAATAAGCCACCGACACCTATGGCCGCGCCAACGCTTAGCTTTGAACTGTGCTCAGCTATCCAACGCTCTTGTGTTGGTGCGCCCATAGCGACTAACAGTATTTTTGCGCCAGAGGCATTAATTTTGTTGATTACATCATCGGTTTGTTGCGCAGAGAAATAGCCATCATGGGTGCCACAAATACGTAACTGTGGAAAGCGCTGCTGCATTTTTGCCGCCGCTTTGTTGGCGATATCCGGTTTTGCACCCAGCATGAATATTCCTACACCCTGATCGGCAGCTTGTTGGCATAAAAGGGGAAACATATCCGTGCCATTCACATTATCTTTTAGGGCAATTTGATGAATTTTACAGGCCAGACGTAAACCACTTCCGTCAGCAAATACGTGTTTGTTGAGATTAAGTGTCTGTCTATATTGAATATTTTTGTAGGCGATATTCATGCAGTCGGCATTTACAAATGCATAGCTGTCGCACTTAGGGGTTTTAGCACTGTTAAGGATACTGCTAATAGCATCACTCATGGTGATATTGCTGATGGTGACTTTGAATAATTGAAACTGCTTTTGAGTTGAGCAAACCACAGTTGAAGACAAGGCGTACCCCAGCAAGCAGCGCAGTGTGGCTAGCAGGTAACATACTACTGAAGTGTTCAGTTTTGGGTTAATCACATATTGATCGTAGGCTATGCCCATTCTGGCGTGCATTTGCTTAAATGACATTAACCCAGGACGAACCAAGTAGTCATTATAGGGTAATACCGCATATTGATATTGGCTTCCTACTAATCCTAGCTCGCCTTTTATGACATTCAGTAAACCTAGCAGATAAGATAGTTTTGAATGGGTAAACTGCAACAATGCAATCGGTTCACCCTGACCACTGTGAAGGTAGATAGTCTCGAATGCTTGTCCTGAGGTTACTTTAAGATGAATAGCCTTAAGCACTAATATAGGACTGATAAATACCAGTAACATTAAGCTCAGTAGAGTCTCGATAATTCTTACTGACGCTGAAATTTGTACAGTGTGAGTTCGCATAAGCCACCTCGATATATTGTTGAATTTCCACTAGGAAATTAGTTGTTATATATCTAGCAATGCTTAAATCATGCCATGTTTTAAGTTGTTGGTATTTAAGCCTTTTTGCTTTTTTAATTAAGGAGGGGAAGAACCTGTTTGCAGTTTGCAAGGCAGCATGCAAACAGGTTTGTATCAGACGGAATAAGGAATGTTACATGAGTGCTTTTATAAAAAGATAGATGACACACCATCACGGCTAATTTTATACTTTTGGATACTGCCAATGGCTTTTTGCCCTAAACTTTCTAGCCAATGATAGGCAAAAGCGGGTAACAACCATTGCATATATGCCGCACTGACAGTGCTAATGGTTCTGCCCATTTCATCTTTTAAGATTTTAGGCGAGGTTGTTAAGGCTTGTGTTGCTAATTTAGCGGCCATTTTGCCATCTTTCATTCTAATAGCCTGGCGTGCTAAATATCGTAGTTGATAAGCCCTAGCATCATTTTCATGACGTTTTAACAGCTTAGGAGCAAAGTAACGTGCCTTACTGATCATTTGTTCCCATGAGGCCAGCTGCTTCAATAAGTTAGCAGACAATCCGCCATGATTTAAGCGATAGTAAGTTAATGGTTGTGGTAAGCCTTCCATTTTCCACTTTGTTGTTGCCACAATGCGCAGCCAACACTCAATATCTTCAGATTGACGGAACTTTTCGTCAAAATAGCACGAGTAAAGCTCATAATGGTTCACCGCTTGAAAGCGAATATCATTGAGTGTTGCACGGCGGATCACCGGCGCCGAACCATTACCTACCGGGTTGCGACATAATAAATGCGCCGCATCAATATTGTTGAGTTGTGGCATCTGATAAAAGTCCAATAACTTGCCGTCATAGCTCATAAAACTCGAGCGCGAAAAGCTGATCCCGACTTTGGGGTTGGCATCAAGATGATCGCAATGACGTTGCAGTTTTTCTGCATGCCACATATCGTCAGAATCTAAAAATGCCACATACTTGCCAAGCGCATGCCTGATCCCCGTGTTACGTGCTGCAGCCAGCCCTTTGTTTTCCAGATGATTAATTATCTTAACTCGGCGATCATGGAATTGTTGGCAGATTTTCAAGCTGTTATCTGTTGCACAATCATTGACAATGATCAGCTCAAAATCAGTAAAGGTTTGTGCTAAGACGGATTCAATCGCTTGTTTTACAAAATTTTGCACGTTGTATACGGGCATAACAACAGTAATTTTAGGGGTCATAGTGATTCTCCTACAGAGGTAAGTTGTTGATTATTTTTAAATACTTTTTGGTAGCTATAGATACAAATGACTGGCAAGGTGACGAGGTAACTCACCATTACGGTTTGTGCCACTGTGATCAGACTGAATTGGCAAGCAATGCCGATGACTATTGCCAGACAAATG
The DNA here is from genome assembly GCF_051164935.1 of Shewanella sp. HL-SH2. NCBI lineage: Bacteria > Pseudomonadati > Pseudomonadota > Gammaproteobacteria > Alteromonadales > Shewanellaceae > Shewanella > Shewanella sp. HL-SH2. The sequence continues at coordinate 3,399,727 of NZ_CP195035.1, read as the reverse complement.
GTGAGTGATACATTAATTTTGAGGTTGGTTTGACTTAAACCATTTGCAAGTAACAATTGGCTTGCGGCTTCGCCTAGCGGTCTTACTAAGCCACTTAGACAAAGAAACAGGAAGACATTTATGGCATCGGTTGATAGCCATTTATCACCGTAAACCAATGGAACATACCAATCAGAAAGTGCGCTTTGCAGTAAAATAACAGGTACGGTTATTGCCATAATGGCGGCGATACTGCTGAGGTATTTTGCCGATAAATCATCCTCAACCGCATTACGTTGGCAAAGGTGGCTATAAAATGCGGTGCCAAAGCTTTGAATTAACCCAAGGCTTATCCCCAGGCTAATGTTGTAAGCAAAAAAGTACACCCCTAAAGCTTCCACACCCATGAAGTAGCCAATTAATAAATAATCAATATTTTGTCTTAGGGTGTTGGTTAAATCGCTTAAGCTAACGGGTATGCCAAAGTGTAAAAGTGTGATGACTTGAGCATATTGAATACCCATTACAGATTGCACTTTAGGTAAAGGATTATGGTAACGATGAATCGCAATCCACACAATAATCACCAATACTTTGGGTAAAATGATTGCCCAAATTTCAAACCCAGCTAAGGCCAGTATTGCAGTAAGCGCCGCATCAATAAGGGTTTGCCAAAGATTCGCTCGGCCGACAATACGCATTTTGTTGTTGCGTAAGTTTAAGGTGGCATATTGCATACCTATTGGCAGTAATAAAAAGCTCGTTGCCATTACCGCAATGGGTAAAATTAACGATGAGTCATGGTAATAACTGGCAATCGGGTAACTGGTTATTAGCATTAGCAAAAATGCCAATAAACACACTCCCCAGTTAACCCAATTAGCACTGCTTAAATGGCCAATAAATTGCTCGTTATCCATACGGATTAATGCTGCGGAGGTAATTCTGCGTGTTGCGGTGCAAATCAACTCAAACAGGGTGAGTACAATTGCCGCTTGGCCAAACATTTCAGGCATCAGTAATCTGGCCAGTACGATACTTGAAAGCAGACGAATAATACGTCCACTAAACTGGGCCGAACCTAACCACATCATGCTTTTGCCTAGCCCTGTAAATCCTGAGCGAATTAGCATGAGGGGTTGATCAAATATTGTTTTATGCTGGTGTTTCATATTCATCCTAGCGTTAATTTATCGCTTTATATGCTAAGAGTTACACAAATCGTGCCATGTTTTAAGTTATTGTTTTTAAATGATTTTTATTTTATTTTTTAGTTTGGATAAATGGTTTTGCAGAATGCAAAGGCAAAATGCAATGTGGGGGGATTCAGTTTGTGACAGCCAAGGTGAGCGCTGAAGTGGTGAAAGGGATCGAATGGTGAGATATTTCGATACTGATAATGTCTAACAGGGTCTTAGCGGCTTAGATTCTCGCGACTCATATTTTAATCATTGAAATTTGAATTGTTAGGGCATAATCATCTTGTTATCAAAAAGCAATTACTCAATTTACGGCCCTCACCATTGCATTTCAGTTATAAAGTCTTTGACGCTGATGATGTAGCGCATTGTTTTTAGTCTTATCTGGTTGATATTTGTCCATTAGGTTCTTCTATTGGTATGTTGTCATTGTCTGCAATTAAGGCTTTACCTAAAATAATTAAGCCGGGCCAAAACAGATAAGCTAAGATTTCGAGGTTTTCACCTAAGGTATAAAGCATTAGTAGCATTAATATCGCCATACCAACTTTAGCTAAAGGGCGGGCAAATATATTAACCATCAGCACAAAAAAGCTCACTAACATAGGCACAGCCAGTGCAACTGCACCCACTAAGCCTTTTACGAACAAAAGACCATACCAGGTATGATGTGACCCTATTGGCATATATTCCACCATGTGCGGGCCTCGCTCAACAATGCCATGCCCAAATAATACCGCCTCATTCCACCAACGCTCAACGGCAATGTCAGCTAAGGCCTGTCTTACTCTGGTGGAATCCGCCCGTGCTGATTTTACCGCGGCAATACTCATGGATATTTTGTTAAGAATCGACTCTCCGACAAACCCTGTGGCCAGAATGACAGGACACAGAATGAAATAAAGTATTGGAGAGCGGACAAATTTAAGCATAGAGAAATAGCCAAATAAGGCGAGATAACAAATTAATGCTAAGCGTGACTGCGACATTAACACCATTAACAGACTGCCTATCACTCCCCACCGTTTCCATTGAGTTGATGATTCTTGTAAAGCAAAAATGAAATATAAGTTGCCAAGCATGCCTAAGGCTGGAGCCCAAGGCGTGAATAGTCGCCAGCGAGGAATACCGCTACCAGGGTCTATTTCATATAAGCTTAACGAGAAAAACTCAGGACCAGGTCCACCAATAATACTTAAAGGTGAAACATAAAGGGTGCTGGGTAAACGGATAATCCAAGCCAGTAAGAATATAGGCAATAATAAAACCGTGTGTTTACACACTTGGCAGCAAGCCCGGTAAATAATTTGCGGTCTGATATTAAGGCAAGCCACCACAGGGAATATGGCCAGAAGTGCCCAGCCTTTTGCCCAACCAATAGTGGATTTAATTAATTTGGCTAGGCCTAAACCTTGCTCTAAATGGCCCACAATCAATGCCATTAACATCACCCACATACCCAATAGCCATACATAGTGGGCCAGACTAATAGTATGTGCTGGTTGGTAAGATATTTTTTTAACCAATAAGCGACAAAACAATATCCAGGCAATCACAGGGGCGACAATATATAACGCCCCCACTAGCCAAAAAAGATAGCTATACACTATTGCTTTATAGACGAGTCTTTCGTCAGCATTTTGCGGAGTAACGGTTTGCGGATCCATAAAATACTCAGTCCTATTAGTGCCATAAATGACGCGCCCAAAGCCGCTACTAGTAATAACATTGTCGCCAAATTATCAGCTTTTGATGGCAGAGAAGGTGGTGACAATAATTGCAATAATGGATATGCAGTAAAAATATCGGCCTTGCCTACATCCATTTTGGCCACTGCTGAGGTCATTACCGCCGTCGCTAATTGATGAGCGCGGTGTAAATCTTCTAATTTAGCCGCATCATCATTAGAAAGCTCTAAGCGAGTTTCCCACTGCAAAATTTGGCTATCAAGTGTATTTAGCTCTTCATTAAGGCCAGTGTTAGTCGCTTTTAACTGAATGAGCTGCTCCATTAAATCGGCACGGCCATCAATATCATCTAATAATAGCTTGTTAATCAATGTGCGATCGGCTTTACCTTTTTGATGTGCAATTAAAGTGCTAATTCTTTCTGAAAGGGCATTTTGTAACTTTGTTTCTTCGGCATTTAGGCTGGTTATTTGTGGATGATTACTGCCAAAATGTGCAGAAAGCTCGTGTAATTTACCCAATATTTCATTGTGAGATGTCAGTAATTGCTGAAAATATTTATCATTGTGCAATTTTAATAAATCGGCGGCTTCATTGGCAGTGGTGCCTAAGTGCAACATTAATGATTTTTCTTCTGCTTCGATACCTTTCAATTTTGAAATCATATTAACGCGGTTATGACGTAGACGTTCGATGGTGAGTGCTAATTCTTTAAATTGATCAAGTGAGACTAAGCCGCGTTCAGATTGAAACGCTAAAATAGCGTCTTGGGATAGCTTCACCTTTTGGTTGTATCCCGCTAGACCCTGAATGATGCCACTTTCCCTTAAATTAACTTCATCGGCACGTAAATCGTTTAGCAAATTTTGCAATGAACGGTAAAGCGCCCAAGCTTTATCTTGCGCTTCTTTTGCTGAGCCGCCTTTGATACTAAATTCCATTAAGCCAGTTTGACTGGGTAATTTAAGCTTTGGTTTGCCAAGCTGGCCAACGGGTATTTTTAAGCTGGTTGCCGCAGAGGTCAGTAATAAGTCAGTGTCAGATATTGCTTTATAGTTTTCACGAGGGTCAATTGCCGAGCTTAAATATGGTGAGCTTGATGAGCTGGTGGCCTGACCAATACTGTCCAAACTCACCAATGAGCCTGCTCCATTCCCCGGTAAAATCAGAGTCCATTTAGACACATAAGAAGTTGGTTTAATCGCCATCAGTAAGAAAGTAGCAGCCCAGATAATCAGTAAACTGATTAATGCGGTTTTAAGATACAATTTTTTACGGGCTTTAGGGGTGAGTTTACTGCCTTCTAATGCCGCGCGCTTAATCCAAAACAAATAAGCTAATTCACTTAAGCTATTATCTTTTGAATCATTTATTTGATAATCAGCTTCATTGGAAGATTTTTTTGAGTTGTTCTTTACTGGCTCAGTAAAAGGCACACTGATTTTTTCATATTCAATTATGTTTTTCTCAATGACGTTATCCATGGGAAACTCCTTTATAACCAGCCAATCAGGCTTGAAGGAATAAGCACTTCGGTTACGCTGCGGGCCATTTCACGGAAGTTAGTCATGCGAGAGTCATAACAGGCAAGTCCGTCACCAGGCAGCAACACAGGGTTCATCTTATTTGACCAGGGTTGTTGAATAAGGCCATCAATAGAGCGTTCTACCACATCCACTTGATTAGATAATGGATTTTTAGTGATAAGCAAAATGTAACGTCCAGCGTTAGTTGTTTGTGCGCCACCGACACAGTTCGCGGCAATTGCGCCATTCAATAAACGTGTTCCATAAGGAAAACGTGTTGCCTCACGGTCTACTGCAGATTGACTGTTTGAGCTTGCTGGTTGAGTTAGGTTTGAAATATACACTCGAATACCGGGCGCTGTGATCGGCGATGGTCTGGCTAGCTCATCATCAAACTGATTACTGCTTGGCACATGGACTTTATCGCCACTCATTAATGTGAACTCTTTGATAGCCTCACCCGTTAATATACCGCTGAGATCAAGACTATAAATTTGATTATCTCGAATAACATTGACTGCTGTTAAGTCGGCATCAGGGCGAATGCCACCAGAGGATCGCAGAGCGGCTTCAATGCTGCGCTCGGTTGCCTGATCGCCGGCATAGTTGCTACCATCATCTTTCTCTTCAATGGGAAGTTTCTTGTTGATCATGTGTTGACCAGGTTCAAATACGGCACCTGAAGTCATAATGTTAATTGGCGCCCAGCTGATTGGAACAATGCTAATGCGGATAGCATGTGGCTGCATTAAATTTTCAATAATAAGCTGGTTTTTAATTGCGCTGTTGAGTTGCGCTAAAGTGAGGTTTTTAGCCACAACAGCACGCATGTAAGGCAAATAGATATTGCCGTCAGCATCAATCTCAACGGCTTTGCTAAAATCATCACCGTTTAAGATACTGATATCTAATTTATCGCCAACAGACAGCTTAAGTTGGGCATTTTTCCATTGAGTTGCTTGTAAACTCGGATCTAAATGACCGATCTTAAAACTGTCTTTAGTTATAACAGCATTGTTGGCATCGTTCATGGTCAGATGTTCTGCAAGTGTAAATGCAGGATGACTAGGTTTCTGGGCACTAATTTGGCGGTCATAGGGCATAGTTTGACCAAAATAATGGCATTCTGTCAGAGTGTCAATTTGACAAATATCTTTGCTAGCAGGTGCATTCGGGGTCACACAGCCGGTTAAGCTGGTGCTGAAAATACCGATAAGTGCTGCAAGTTTTGTGTTTGTCATAATGTAGCTCCTTAGAATGAATCAATTAAGATAAATGCGAGTTAACTGGCAATATCTTCGATGATTGAGCTAAAACGTAAGTTGTCTAACGCTTGTTCCTCAGATTCATAAATGTCCATAATGTGGTGCAAACGAGTCAGTTCGATTAATGCCCTAACGCTCGACTTTGGGTTAAGTAGGACAATATTGCCTTGATAACTCATCGCCTGTTTACGAGCTGAAATTAATACTGATAAGCCACTTGAATCGATATACTCTAAGTTGCTCATGTCGATGACTAAACGGGTATGGCCTTGATTGATGTAATCTAAAATCGCGGCGCGGTATGTGGGTGTTTGTGCCATAACCATTTTTGCTGGTAGACGAACCACACTGGCATGTTTTTCTGCTTTTAATTCGAAGTTCATAATGTCACCTCATTTTTTGTTAAATTACCAAGTAAGATAATGTTGTCGTTTTACGTTTAGTTTAAGGGGAACCTAAAACGATCTATCTTGAGTGCTTAAGGTTTTGCAGTAAGCGTGCCAATATTTAATCGTCTGTTTTTATTGGATAATTAGTGATTTCAGATCTGGCTTTTGCAAATTGAATATGAAAATTAGCAATATGCAACAGATTGCATATACCTCTTTTTAGGGACTTAAAATCTTGAAATGAGCATTAATAAATAAAAATCACAAAATAGTTAAACGCTAGTGAGTACTTGGCTTTTGAGTCTTTATGACCAACAAAGACCTTGAATTAGTCTGACTTAACCATCTCTCAGACAAGCTTTTACCCGAGTGGCTAAGTTAAGCAGCTTGTTGCACCTAAATCCGGTTTGACTAGTTTTAATGGATGTTGTTACAGAACTGAGGGCGGTCAGCAATATATAGGTGAGGGGGTTATTCGCCATTTATTTAACTAACAAAGCTATTCAATCTAGCTTTATTAAATGTAAATAATTAGACTCGATAGGTTTCAATTCATAAAATGGCTAGCTTAATCAAATTAGTAAAGGTAAAGGCATGTTGCTGAAATCAGTTTGCGGAATATTAGTGCTATTTGGGCTTAGTGCTTGTGCAACTTCACTTCACGACAATAATGATGGTCAGGATAACAGTATCGTGCCGCATGTCCCAGTCGACAGTATTGACCCTATGAGGGAAAATAACGAGCGTCTTATTAAAGAGGGGCGCGAAGATGTGTGGCGAAAAGGCATGAAATAACCTTAATTTGGTATAGAAACGCTTATTAAGCATAATAGTTAATGGCGTTTATTGAAGTGGTTTTTTTATTGCCGTTTAATAAAGTCTCAGTGCTGTGGTTGCGACAAGTTGGCTGCGATTTAGGTGCAGCCAAGCTGATAATTGAGACTGTTGATTTTGCTGTTATGGTATCTTCCATTTTAATGCCTTAATAGGCTCATTCTTAAATGGCTGCCTAACACCGTAGGTTGGTTTAAAACCTGATCCATCCAGTTATACATGATCCATAATCCTCTGCCGTTTTCGGTATTATTATCAGGACAATCTGTTGGCGTTGGCAGCGAGTGATAGGGTGCGGTATCTAATAAATCGACAATAATTCGGTCGGCATTACAATGCATCAATAAGATAATATTTGCAGCATCACATTTGGTATGTTGCAAGATATTGTTAACTCCCTCTAATGTGCAGGTGATCACCTTAAATCTTTGGCGGTCATTTATCGCGTTATTCAGCATAAATTGATCTAGCTCAACACAAAACTGTTGTTGTTCAATAACTTGTTCATTTAAGTTTAATTGTAAACTATTCATGTTGCGCTCCTTATGCCACGGATAATGGCGAGGGGGTTATTTGAGTTAATAAGTTATTACTTGGGTCTTTAGCGGTATTCTGTAATTGACTTGTACTCTGTGGTTGAGTAAAGGTTGGACTGTGTGTGTTATTTGAAAACAGCATAATCGACATGTCATCCTGGCCATCACCTTGCTTCCAATCAGATAAGGCATGACGTATGTGGTGCATCATGGCATCACCACTGATGGTTTGTTTCAGGGTGCAAAGCGTTTTTAGCCTTTGTAGCCCAAACATTCCATGAGTCGGGTTATTCATTTCATAAATCCCGTCGGAAAAAATCATTAGCTGTTGATTAGCGCTTAACCTACCTTGCCAATTAACGTATTGGGTATTCTCATCTATCCCAATGGGTAGGCTGGATTGCATATTAATTGAGTCACAACTATTTTCACTGATTAATAGAGGCTGAGGGTGCCCTGCATTACACAGTTCATATTCACCTGTAGTGCAATTCATTTTGCCAATGATCATGGTGGCAAACTGCCCTTGATCACTGGGGTCAAAAAAGACTTGGTTAATATATTCCATCAATAGATCTGGGCTAGTATGCCAATTGGCTCTATTGGGGTTGAGCGCCTGGGCCAAGGTAAAACTTTGCATTGCAGCGCCAGCACCGTGACCTGATACATCAATCAGAAAAAAACCCATCCACTGCTCATTAATTTTGAAACATTGAAACACATCGCCCGCTAACTCGGTTGCAGCCTGAAAGTAATGATTTACCTGCCATTGCTGTTGGGTGAAACGTTTGGCGGGTAACAAAGAGTGTTGAAGTTGTGCGGCCTGCTTTAGTTCGGCTTTTTTTTCAGCTAATAACTTTATAGTTTGCTTGTGCGAGTCATTGAGCGCTTTGTGCTGAGCTTGCATTATTTTTTGAGTTTTTATTAGTCGTAATGCAGCTATGACACGAATGGTTAATACTCTGGGATCAAATGGCTTTGCTAAGTAGTCATCAGCACCTGATTGCAATGCATATACGAGATCTTCCGTTTCATTATTACCTGTCAGCAGCAGTATATAAGGCGTGTAGATTTCGGCTTTCAAACGTTTACAAAGTGCTATGCCGCTAAGATTTGGCATACGCCAATCACTTACCACTAAGTCAATTGCTTGAGTTTGACAAACCGCAAGGGCTTCTTCTCCATCAGCAGCCTGATGCAATGCCATAGTACAACCATCAAGTTGTACTTTTTGCAAAATGCTGGCAATAAATAAGCGTTCACTTGGTGTATCTTCAACAAGCAAAATACTAATGTTATGGGTTGCTTCAGTTAAATTCATCTGTGACTCCAGTTTTCAGTTATGCCTGCATCATTGATTATGCAACAGCAAATAAACCACTCCGTGTTTATACCTAATTGGTATAGCAATAGTCATTCCATAATTTAATATTAATATTAAACAATGATTTACATTTATTAGTTCTAAGTTGTGATGAATAAATTATCAAATTGCATCGTGCACATTGCAAAATGCAACAGCGTCATCCATAGTGATTATGTGGTGTAAAATCAAACGTTTTAGTGGTCAGCTAACAAAGGGAGCAATAATTTGTCTTTTAGATTAAAAACAATTTTAGGCATTGCAATTATCGAGGGCGTGTTGCTTCTTTTATTGGTTTATACCAGTGTCAGTTACCTTAAAAAATCAAATCAGATTGAAGTTGAAAAGCGTGCTCAACTGACGGTGAGTTTGTTTTCTGTTGTCGCTAAGGATGCATTAGTTGACGTTAATAAACCTAAGTTAACCCTTCTTGTAACAGAACTGAGCCAGCAGCAAGAGATTGCCTATGTCTATATTTATAAAGGTGATGACTTAATCGTTGCTATGCATAAAGAGGATGACACTGCTGTTTGGGGAGGGAATGAGCTTGCGTCGTCAAATAAAAATGATCATATTTTTAATATTGAAATGCCAATAATTAATCAAAAGAGTGATGTTGGTTCAGTTAAAATTGGCTTTGACCGTTCTGGTTTTGATGCATTACTGCTTCAAGCCTCTACGCGCTTCTTTTCTATTGCTGTACTTGAAATGCTGCTGGTGGCTTTATTTTCCTGGTTGTTAGGCACCTATTTAACCCGCAATTTATCTCTATTGCAAAATGCATCTAAGTTAATATTAGACGGCCAAACAGGCGTTCAAATTCCTGTGTCTGGTCAAGACGAAGTTGCACAAACAACCATAGCCTTTAATCAGATGGTACGTAATGTCGATGCCAGAACACATGCATTAACAGGGGCGAATATTCGCCTGAATACCATTCTAGAGTCTGCCGCTGATGGGTTTATTGTCATTAATCTTGATGGTGTTATTAGTGAGGCAAACCAGTCTGTTACAAATCTTTTTGGTTACACTAAAGAAGAGTTAGTGGGTCAAAATGTGGTTAAATTGATGCCTATGAATGAGCGTCATATGCATGATGGGTATATGAAACGTTATTTAGAAGGGGGCGGAGCTAAAATTATCGGCGTAGGACAGGAGTTAAAGGTTGAGCATAAAGATGGCCGACAGTTTCCAGTTGAGCTATCTATTTCAAAAATGATTATTGATGAACAAGTTTTATTTTTAGGTTTCCTTAAAAACCTTACCGAAATTAAGCTCAATCAAGAAGCTGCTGAGCGAACTCAGTCGATATTATTAGCGACCTTAGAAGCTAGTCAAGATGCATTAATCACCATAGATATTACTGGTAGCATTGTGGAGTTTAATACCGCAGCGGTTAAATTATTTGGCTTTAGCCGTGATGAAGTTATCGGTAAGCATTTAGAAGAACTTATTATCCCTAAGGCTTTCCAACAAGCGCATAAAAAAGGCATGGAGCATTTTCGCCAAACTGGGCAGGGCGCTGTTTTGAATAAGCGTGTTGAGGTACCTGCTCATAACAAAGCAGGCGAAGAGTTTCCTATTGAGCTTAGGGTGATCCCTATTCAATTAGGTGACGATACTTTGTTTACAGCATTTTTACATGACATTTCTGAGCAAAAATCCAAAGAAGAAGAATTACGTCTTGCTAAAGAACAAGCCGAAGCGGGCAGTAAAGCAAAATCGCGCTTTCTGGCGACTATGAGTCATGAGATCCGCTCGCCACTGAACGCGGTGCTTGGCAGTGTTGAGCTATTGCTTCATTCAACTCTGTTAAAAGAACAGCGTGTATATGCCACTATGGCCAAAGAAGCGGGTGATGCTTTACTTAATACCATTAATGATATTTTGGATTTCTCTAAAATTGAAGCGGGCCAAATGGTGTTGGAGTGCCATGAATTTGAACCAGATAAGTTGGTGGCTCAGGTATTACAGATTTTAGAGAGTAAAGCACTTGATAAAGGGGTGCATCTAGCCAGCTTTATTAACCGAAATGTACCACAGCTGTTGGTTGGTGATCCGCAGCGACTTCGACAAGTTATCCATAATTTAGTTGATAATGCGATTAAGTTTTCTAATTCTGGCTGTATTACAGTAGAAATGTGGATCCCCGATAGCCATAAAGAACGAGTTGAATTATGTTGTGCGATAACGGATCAAGGTATTGGCATCAGTAAAGAAGCTCAGGATAAATTATTTGCTGAATTTTCTCAGGTACACGACACCCATACAACTAATTATAAAGGTACTGGGTTAGGCTTGGCCATTAGTGCCGAGTTAGTGCGTATGATGGACGGTACTATATCGGTTGAAAGCGAATTGGGAACAGGCAGTCGATTCAATGTGATGGTGACCCTTGATGAAAGCTCTGAAACATCGAGTCATTATGTTCGTTTACCAGAGCATGCTAGGGTATTAATTATTCATCCCAATGAACAGCTGTGTAAATTAGTTAAAAAGCAATACGTTCAATATGGCGTTGAAACTATCTATATTAATGATGTTGCTAAAGTTTATAAACACTCTGAGATCCGTGGACGATTCGATCTGATTTTAATAGATGATTCTTGCATGATGACGGTCGATGCTAAGTTGCTGAAAGTATTGAACCAGGACTTTTTATTACCCAAGGGGATTTTAGCGGCGCTCAGCACAGGTGTAAATGCTCAAATATCACAAGTGTTAAATGACATTGGCATTGAGCAAGTTGTCAATAAACCCCTTAGTCGAGCCATGTTATTGAATTTGATCAGTGGTGCAACTCAAGAGAGTCATATTGAAATTGAATCACAGGAAATAACTGTCTTCCCTACCAATAGTAAAATTTTATTAGCCGAAGATAGTCCTGCAAATCAGATGGTTGCGGGCACCATGTTAACTAAGCAAGGTGCAGAACTAGCCTATGCTAATAATGGTATAGAAGCAGTTAAAATGGCACTAGCGGATGATTATGACATTATTTTGATGGATATTCGTATGCCTGAAATGGATGGTTTAGAAGCCACCAGTAAAATTTTGCAGCATAAACCACAACAAATTATTTTAGCGATGACAGCAAATGTGTTTAAAGAAGAATTAGCAGCTTGTACTCAAGCGGGAATGCTTGATTTCATTGGTAAACCAGTTAACAGCAAAGTGCTAATTCAAACGGTGGCGCAGTGGTTAAATACCGCAAAGCTACGCCACAAGACTGTTAACCCATCACCAAAAACAACCCAAACCTTAGATTTACAACTCGCGCCTAGCATGGAAGTGAAAAGTCATCTGAATATTGACCTTCAAATCCCATTGCAGAAGCCAATAAAGGTAGCGCTTTTGGATCACTCTCAAACGCCGATAATCGATAGCAATGTGATAAACAGTTTAATTGAGGTGATTGGTGAACCCAGTTTGAAAAAAATGTTAGACGTTTTGTGTCAAGAAACCCAAATGCGTATCGACATATTAAATAACATAAACGCAGATGATGATTTTAGTAAAATAGAAGATGAAGCTCATACTTTAAAGAGTAGCTCGGGTAGTTTTGGTGTCACAAGATTATATGAAGTGGCCAAAGTATTAGAAGCGGCTGCAAGGCTTAAACAGCAGCCAATTAATCCACTAATTGAACAAACCATTAACATTGCAGAGCAGAGTATTGCTGCGATTAAACAAACTTATTTATTGAATACAGAAGAATAAACTCTAATACTTCAGAGGAATATTATGGGATTTCGAGTCATTTTAGTTGAAGATAGTATGTCGCTAGGTGCGTTATATACTGAATACTTGTGCAGCGAAGGTGCTGACGTCACATTAGTGCAATATGGCGCCGATGCGATAAAAGAAATTGACCGTCAACCACCTGATTTGCTTATTTTAGATATCAAACTGCCAGACATGTCCGGTATGGATATTCTTTTACAGGTCCAGCAAAGTCATCCAGAGATGACAGTCATTATGATAACAGCCCATGGAACGATTGATATTGCCGTTGATGCTATGCGCTCTGGTGCGTTTGATTTTCTGGTTAAGCCATTTGACAGTAAGCGGTTAGCAATTACGGTTCGCAATGCAATGAAGCAACGTCAGCTTGTCAAACTAGTCTCTCAATATGAGAACAGTTTACCCAAGGCTAACTACCAAGGGTTTATTGGCGAGTCGCTGGCAATGCAAACCGTTTATAAAACCATTGATTGTGTGGCAAACAGTAAAGCATCGGTATTTATATTCGGCGAAAGCGGCACAGGTAAAGAGGTTTGTGCACAAGCGATTCATAATGCAGGCAATCGTAAAAATAAGGCATTTATTGCGTTAAACTGTGCCTCAATTCCAAAGGATTTAATTGAAAGCCAAATCTTTGGACATACCAAAGGGGCGTTTACGGGGGCAGTGAGTCAGCGCGATGGTGCCGCAACCCAGGCCGATGGCGGAACATTATTTTTAGATGAAATTTGTGAAATGGATTTAGAGTTGCAAAGTAAACTGTTGCGCTTTATTCAAACCGGAGTATTCCGCCGTGTGGGTGGCTCTAAAGATGAAAAGGTGGATGTGAGGTTTGTTAGCGCAACCAATAAAGATCCTTGGCAGCAGGTGCAAGATGGCTTGTTTAGAGAAGATTTATATTATCGTTTGCATGTTATTCCTATTGAGTTGCCGCCGTTAAATCAACGCGGTAAAGATATTATGTTAATCGCCAATAAACTGCTTGGACAATACGCTAAAGAAGAAGGCAAACCGTTTAAAGGCTTTGACCAGATGGTGCAAAAAGTGTTGAGTGACTATCACTGGCCTGGCAATGTCAGGCAGCTTCAAAATGTGATCCGTCAAATTGTGGTGCTCAATGAGGCCGTTGAAGTGGATATCACCATGTTGCCTGCACGTATTGTCAATGATGGAAAAACTCGAGTAGCAGCGTCAATAGCCCCTAACACTAAGGTAGTAGAGCAAGTTAGCTCATCCTCAATTGCAGCACATGACACTGCGGCTGTTATTCTGCATGATACGGATATAACAACAGAGCAGGTTATCGAGCCATTGTGGAAAACAGAAAAGCGCACTATAGAAAATGCAATTAACTTATGTGAAGGAAATATCCCTAAAGCGGCTGCAATGTTAGATATCAGTCCATCGACTATTTATCGTAAAAAACAATCCTGGGATGAAATGGAGCAGGTATAACTAAGCTGAACTAGGGTTATTATTTTCTACAATAAAAATGCCTGCTATCAAAGCAGGCATTTTTCATACAAGCTTTTCTAACCTGTTAGCTGTGGTATTGCTCACAAGCATATAGGGTATTTTCAAGCAAACTAGCAATGGTCATCGGGCCAACGCCGCCAGGAACGGGGGTAATAAAGGCTGCATTTTGTGCGGCTATACCATATTGGACATCACCGACTAAGCTACCATTGTCTAAACGGTTAATACCAACATCAATCACGATTGCACCAGGCTTGATCCATTCTCCTGGTATAAAGCCAGGTTTACCCACTGCAACAACCACAAGGTCGGCTTGACGCACTTTTTGTTCTAGATTTTTTGTAAAACGATGGCATGTTGTCGTGGTGCAACCAGCCAGTAATAACTCCAATGTCATCGGTCTACCGACAATATTAGATGCGCCAACAACGGTGGCATCTAAGCCATAGGTATCAATACCGGTTGATTTTATCAGGGTCATAATACCCATCGGCGTACAAGAACGCAGCACAGGAATGCGTTGCGCTAAACGACCCACGTTGTAAGGGTGAAAACCATCTACATCTTTGTCCGGACGAATGTGCTCTATGACTTTAGAGTCGTCAATATGTGCTGGCAAAGGTAATTGCACTAAAATACCGTCAATTGCAGGATCTGCATTGCATTTATCGATTAATGCCAGTAAGTCTGCTTCTGTTGAAGATACATCAAGATCAAAGGATTGTGATTCAAAACCGACTTCTTCGCAGGCCTTACGCTTGCTGCCGACATAAACTTGTGACGCAGCATCACTGCCGACTAAAATCACCGCCAGTCCGGGTGCACGAAGTCCCGCGTCTTTTCGAGCGGTGACTTTTTGTTTAAGAGTGTTGCGGATAGATTGTGCAATGGCTTTACCGTCAATAATTTGAGCAGACATGGCTGTAGAGTTTCCTTTGAGAGACACAGGTATAGATTGGTGATGGTTAATCGGACGCTATTCTAACAGGCGTATGAAAGAGTGTCATTTGCTAGACTAGGAAAATACAGTGAATAAACTATTCGCGCTATGATGCTAATCATTATTTTGCTGTTTAAAGCACCATATAGATTATTCTATTAAAAAAATCGTTGACGCTAGCAAAGTGACTCGTTAATATGCGCTCCGTTCTTGAGACTATATAGCATTATATTTTCTTAAATAACGTTTCGGTGATTAGCGCAGCCCGGTAGCGCATCTCGTTTGGGACGAGAGGGTCAGAGGTTCGAATCCTCTATCACCGACCAAATTTAAGTTATTTTTTTATGTTTATACTAAAAAGATAACGTGACAAGTGATAAACTTGTTAAGCCAGACAGGAAACAGTGAAAACTGTACCATGCGCCCGTAGCTCAGTTGGATAGAGCACCCGCCTTCTAAGCGGGTGGTCGCAGGTTCGAATCCTGCCGGGTGTACCATTTCAGTGGTGATTGTAGCTCAGTTGGTAGAGTCCCGGATTGTGATTCCGGTTGTCGTGGGTTCGAACCCCATCAGTCACCCCATTATTCTCAAATTAGTATTTAAAGAAGAATATTAATATGATGAACCAATCGAACGTAATTTGTTCGATTATATCGAAAGCGACCTTAGGTCGCTTTTTTTATGTCTTAAAAGCCACTATTGATGCTCGACTAAGCAAAAAACGCTAGCTATAATGTCGCGTCTTGATAAATATCAATTATGAGCTACTAGTGCCAACAGCGTTTTCAGCATTTATAAATAGCTGTGCTGGGTCTTCTAGTCAAAACCATGGTCAAGAAACGAATACTGAGTAGTTGAAATGTCGACTACTACAAAGGACGTTAGACATATTTCGAGGTAAAACAATGCAAGTTTCTGTTGAAACAACTCAAGGCCTAGAGCGTCGCCTAACCATTTCTGTTCCTGCTGGACAAATTGAGAAAGTGGTAAAAGACAATTTATTACGTGAAGCTAAGCGTGCACGTATTCCTGGCTTTCGCCCAGGTAAAGTACCTGCTTCAGTAATTGAAAAACGTTATGGTGCTGCAATTCGTCAAGATGTGACTGGCGAAATCATGCAACGCAACTTCATTGAAGCGATTGTTGCTGAAAAATTAAACCCAGCAGGTGCGCCAGTATTTGCACCGGGTAAAGTTGAAGGCGAAAACTTTGAGTTTGTTGCTACTTTTGAAATCTACCCAGAAGTTGTACTAGCTGGTTTAGATAGCATTCAAGTAGAGCAACCAAAAGCTGAAGTGAATGACGCTGATGTTGATGCAATGATTGAAACGCTACGCAAGCAACACGCTACTTATGCAGCTGTTGAGCGTAATGCGGCTGACGGCGACAAAGTTAAAATGAACTTTGTTGGCAGCGTAGATGGCGAAGAGTTCGAAGGCGGCAAAGCTGATGACTTCGAACTTCAACTTGGTAGCAATCGTATGATCCCTGGTTTTGAAACCGGTATCATTGGTCATAAATCAGGTGATGAATTCGAAATCGAAGTGTCTTTCCCTGAAGATTACCATGCAGAAAACTTAAAAGGTAAAGCGGCCAAGTTCGTTATCACCTTAACTGAAGTTCAAGCGGCTAACTTACCAGAAGTTAACGACGAGTTTGCTTCACTATTCGGTATTGCTGACGGTGGCTTAGATGCGCTTAAAGCTGAGATCCGTAAAAATATGACTCGCGAGCTTGATCAAGCATTAAAAGCTAACGTGAAAGAGCAAGTTATCACGGGTTTACTAGCCGCTAATGACATTACTATTCCATCAGCATTGGTTGACGGTGAAGTGAATGTTTTACGTCAGCAAGCTATGCAACGTTTTGGCGGCGACGCTAAAAACATGCCTGAGCTACCAGCGGATCTATTCGCTGAACAAGCTGAGCGTCGTGTGAAGATTGGTCTTTTATTAGGTGAAGTTATCAAAACTAACGAACTTAAAGCAGAAGATACTCGTGTTAATGCATTAATCGAATCTATGGCTTCAGCTTATGAAGATCCATCAGAAGTTGTTGCTTACTACAATGGCAACAAAGAGCTTATGCAAAATATGCGTAACGTTGCTTTAGAAGAACAAGCCGTGGAAGCATTGCTAAAATCTGCAAAAGTAACCGTTAAAGACGTCGCTTTTGAAGAATTTATGAACAAGGCTACCGGTCGCGCGTAACCTTCGCTTGACTTAATAAGGCGTTAGCCATTTATAATGGTTCGTATGAGGTTCTCATACGAGCCATTTTTTATTTTAGGGAAATGAATAATGTTTAAAGCGCCAGAATCTGTACTTAATGCTCTTGTACCTATGGTTGTTGAACAAACGGCTAAAGGTGAACGTTCATACGACATCTTCTCTCGTTTATTAAAAGAGCGTGTGATCTTTTTAGTAGGACAAGTTGAAGAGCACATGGCTAATCTAATTGTGGCTCAATTATTGTTCCTAGAGTCAGAAAGCCCAGACAAAGATATATTTTTGTATATTAACTCACCTGGCGGCTCTGTTACTGCGGGTATGGCGATTTATGACACCATGCAGTTCATTAAGCCAAATGTGAGCACAGTATGTATGGGACAAGCTTGTAGCATGGGTGCATTCTTGCTTGCCGCTGGCGCAAAAGGTAAACGTCATTGCCTACCGAATGCACGCGTGATGATCCACCAACCATTAGGTGGATTCCAAGGTCAGGCATCTGATATTGCTATTCATGCTAAAGAGATGTTAGGTATTAAGAATAAATTAAATGAAATTCTTGCTGAACATACGGGTCAACCGATTGAAGTTATTGAGCGTGATACCGACCGTGACAACTTTATGAGTGCTACTAAAGCGGCAGAATATGGCTTAGTTGACTCAGTAATTACCACTCGAAGCTAATACAAGCTGATTTTTTGCTGTGACTGGGTTATTCTTACTTTAATTGTGAGAATAACTCAGATATACGGCTTGAGAGTATATCGACAAGCAGAGCTCAGACGTCAGGTCTAGGCTGCAACCAGAGGTATAATAATGGGCGATAACAAAAATAACGGTGACAGCACAAAATTGCTGTACTGCTCTTTTTGCGGAAAAAGCCAACATGAAGTCAGAAAACTGATTGCTGGCCCATCGGTGTATGTATGCGATGAGTGTGTGGAATTATGTAATGACATTATCCGTGAAGAAATCAAAGAGATTTCACCTAAACGTGATGATGACAAGTTGCCTACGCCCCATGAGTTACGTAATCATTTGGATGATTATGTTATCGGCCAGGATAAAGCTAAAAAAGTATTAGCCGTGGCGGTATATAATCATTACAAGCGCCTTAAAAATGCGTCTCCAAAAGGTGGCCTCGAGTTAGGTAAAAGTAATATTTTACTGATAGGTCCAACCGGTAGTGGTAAAACATTACTGGCTGAAACCTTAGCGCGTTCACTCAATGTGCCATTTACGATGGCTGATGCAACTACTTTAACCGAAGCGGGTTATGTAGGTGAAGACGTTGAAAACATCATTCAAAAGTTATTGCAAAAATGCGATTACGATGTTGAAAAAGCACAACGCGGTATCGTGTATATTGATGAAATTGATAAAATCAGCCGTAAGTCTGACAATCCATCGATTACCCGAGATGTGTCAGGTGAAGGTGTACAACAAGCTTTGCTTAAACTGATTGAAGGTACCGTTGCAGCAGTTCCTCCTCAAGGTGGACGTAAGCACCCTCAGCAGGAGTTTTTACAGGTTGATACCTCTAAAATCTTATTTATCTGTGGCGGAGCGTTTGCGGGCTTAGAAAAAGTCATTGAACAACGTATAAACACAGGAACCGGCATTGGTTTTGGGGCTGAAGTTAAAGGCGAAGCAGATAAAGCGACTATTTCTGAAGTTTTAGGTCAAGTTGAGCCAGGCGATTTAGTTAAATTTGGATTAATTCCTGAATTTATTGGTCGTTTACCTGTTGTAGCCACTTTGACTGAACTTGATGAAGATGCCTTAATTCAAATTCTGTCCAAACCTAAGAATGCGTTAACTAAGCAATATGCCGCATTGTTTGAAATGGAAAATGTAGAACTTGAGTTCCGCGAAGATGCCTTAAAAGCTATTGCTAACAAAGCAATGAATCGTAAAACCGGCGCACGTGGTTTACGTTCAATTGTTGAAAGTATCTTACTTGATACCATGTACGATATTCCTTCTCAAGAAGGTGTGGTTAAAGCTGTGGTTGATGAGTCAGTCGTTAAAGGTGAGTCTGCACCTATTTTGATTTATGAAAATAGTGAATCGAAAACGGCCTCTGGCGAGTAATAAATATACAGCTAGGTAATAAGTTGAAAAATAAGGAGTCCATTGGGCTCCTTTTTTCGTATTGACCATTGAAACTGAGTGCATCACCCCAATATACTCTGTAATAAGTCTTTTCATGAAACGGAATCGAGCCATGACCCAAGAGCGTGAAGCGCATATCGAACTCCCCGTATTACCACTACGTGATGTTGTGGTATATCCCCATATGGTTATTCCGCTATTCGTCGGACGGGAAAAATCTATCCGTTGCTTAGAGTCGGCAATGGAACAAGACAAGCAAATTCTATTAGTGGCCCAACGAGATGCAGATCTCGATGAGCCAACAAAAGATGACATATTTGACATAGGTACTGTTGCATCAATATTACAGTTATTAAAACTGCCTGATGGAACCGTAAAAGTATTGGTTGAAGGTGGCCAACGGGCTAAAATTACCCGTTATACTCAGGAAGATACTTTTTTTGTTGCAACTGCTGAGTATTTAGAATCTGAGTCGTTAGCGGAGAAAGAAGAAGAAGTGCTGGTTCGTAGCGCGATAGGTCAATTTGAAGGCTATATCAAGCTGAATAAAAAGATCCCGCCTGAAGTATTAACCTCACTAACTGGTATCGATGAGGCTGCACGTTTAGCCGACACTATGGCGGCGCACATGCCACTCAAGCTTGAAGACAAACAGTCTGTGCTCGAGATGATCAATGTTGGCGAGCGTTTAGAATATTTAATGGCGATGATGGAAGCTGAAATTGACTTGTTACAAGTTGAAAAACGCATCCGTACTCGTGTTAAAAAACAGATGGAAAAAAGTCAGCGTGAGTACTATTTGAATGAGCAAATGAAAGCCATTCAAAAAGAGCTAGGTGATATTGACGAAAGCCATGATGAATTTGAGCTCTTAGGTAAAAAGATTGAAGAATCTGGCATGCCAAAAGATGCCAAAGATAAAGCGAACGCTGAATTAAACAAATTAAAAATGATGTCTCCAATGTCTGCTGAAGCGACTGTTGTCCGCAGCTACGTTGATTGGATGACTTCAGTGCCATGGAAAAAACGTTCGAAAATAAAACGTGATTTAGCCAAAGCACAAGATGTGTTAGATACTGACCATCACGGTTTAGAAAAAGTAAAAGAACGCATTTTAGAGTACTTAGCGGTTCAAAGCAGAGTCAAACAGCTAAAAGGTCCTATTCTATGCCTAGTTGGGCCACCGGGTGTGGGTAAAACCTCACTGGGGCAATCAATTGCTAAAGCAACTGGGCGTGAATATGTACGTGTTGCATTAGGTGGCGTGCGTGATGAAGCGGAAATTCGTGGTCATCGCCGTACCTATATTGGCTCTATGCCTGGCAAGATTATTCAGAAAATGGCTAAAGTGGGTGTTAAAAATCCATTATTCCTACTGGATGAAATTGATAAGATGAGTTCAGATATGCGCGGCGATCCATCGTCGGCATTACTTGAAGTATTAGACCCAGAGCAAAACGCGACCTTTAACGATCATTATTTAGAAGTCGACTATGACTTATCTGATGTGATGTTCGTGGCAACCTCAAACTCAATGGATATTCCCGGTCCTCTATTAGACCGTATGGAAGTGATCCGTTTATCGGGTTATACCGAAGATGAAAAACTCAATATTGCCAAGCAACATTTGTTGACTAAACAAATTGAGCGTAATGGTCTTAAAGCGAAAGAAATTAATATCGAAGACAGTGCAATTTTAGGCATTATTCGTTATTACACCCGTGAAGCAGGTGTGCGTTCATTAGAGCGTGAATTATCTAAAATCTGCCGAAAAGTCGTTAAGCAAATTTTATTAGATAAGAACGTCAAAACGGTTAAAGTGAATCAAGATAACTTGAAATCATTTTTAGGTGTTCAGCGTTTTGATTACGGTAAAGCTGAGTCTGCTAACCAGATTGGCCAAGTAACCGGATTAGCTTGGACTCAAGTTGGCGGTGACCTGTTAACTATTGAGGCAACCTCGGTTGCAGGTAAAGGCAAGCTTACCTACACAGGTTCACTCGGTGATGTAATGCAAGAGTCTATTAAAGCCGCAATGACAGTTGTGCGTGCCCGCGCTGAACAGTTAGGCATTAATGCAGACTTTTACGAGAAGCGTGATATCCACGTGCATGTACCTGAAGGGGCTACACCGAAAGATGGACCATCTGCAGGTGCGGCTATGTGTACCGCGTTGGTTTCTAGCTTAACGGGTAACCCTGTACGCAGTGATGTGGCAATGACTGGTGAGATAACGCTTCGTGGTGAAGTGTTACCTATTGGTGGCTTGAAAGAGAAATTGCTTGCAGCACACCGAGGTGGTATTAAACACGTGCTTATTCCTAAAGAAAATGAGCGTGATTTAGAAGAAATTCCACAAAATGTGATTGCTGATTTACAAATACATCCAGTACGTTGGGTTGATGAAGTGCTTAAATTAGCGCTTGAGCGTCCGGTGGAAGGCTTCGAAGTGGTTAAAAAGTAGCTCTTTAGTGAAAAAATTGCTCTAGAGCATGAAAAAAGTGAAAAAAGGGGCTTAACAAAACGCTGAGCTGTGGTAGCCTAGGTTTGTGGAGAGTCAGACACACCAAGCCCTTGGCGCATCTGACTTTGAGCTGTATCCAATTTTTATTTTTTTGGTTTTCTATAAAATTTGACATAGTGTTGAGTTTTTAACAAAAAGCCTCCGCAGACCGCTCTAAACATGGATTTGGTTGCGGCGCGACAATAACATTCAAGGGGATGACATGAACAAATCTGAACTAATCGAGAAAATTGCTTCTGGTGCTGATATTTCTAAAGCTGCTGCTGGTCGTGCGTTAGACTCATTTATTGCTGCAGTGACTGAAGGTTTACAAGACGGTCAGAAAATTTCTCTAGTTGGTTTTGGTACTTTTGAAGTACGTCAACGTGCTGAGCGTACTGGCCGTAACCCGCAAACGGGTAAAGAAATTAAAATTGCTGCTGCGAACATTCCTGCGTTCAAAGCTGGCAAATCACTAAAAGACGCTGTTAACTAAAAAGAGTTAATTACGTCGCCTTTTGTTAGGCATTCGTGAGTTAAGCACTGCTTTGGCGGTGCTTTTTACGAAATGGAATGTCAGTTGTTAAGTTCACTGATATTCGGAGTATTGGGTTGTACCCTTGGTAGCGTCTGATAACTCCATGTAAACAAGGCGCATCACAAGAGATGCGCCTTTTTATTTTAATCGCAACAAGCGAGAATTCAGATGTTAGAAAAAATCCGCGAAGGATCACAGGGAATTGTTGCTAAAACGATTCTAGTGCTTGTGATATTTTCATTTGCTTTTGCTGGTGTTAGTAGCTATTTAGGCTCTAATACTGGTGTACCTGCTGCTATTGTTAATGGAATTGAAATTCCTGAAACTGAATTAGAACAAGCTTTCCAAAACGAGCGTGCTAGTTTAAAACAACAATATGGCGAAATGTTTGATGCTTTATCTGCAGATGACAGCTATATGCAAGGCATCAAGAAAGGTGTGTTAGATCGTTTAGTCGCAAACACACTTGTCGATCAAGCCGCTGTTGACCTTGGTTTACGTGTTTCTGATGAGCAAATAAAACAAGCTATTTACACTGAACCCGCATTTCAAACCGACGGCCAGTTTGATAACGATCGTTATCAAGCAGTATTGCGTCAATTGAACTATCAGCCAGTCACATTTCGCAATATGATGCGTGTTGATATGACGCGTAGTCAGTTATTAAAGGCGTTAGTAGGTAGTGAGTTTGTACTTGATGGTGAAGCAAAACAGCTTGCTGAAGTACAAAGTCAAACCCGTGACATTCGTTATATCTCTGTTGATTCAACACCTTTTTTAGCATCAGCTGATGTTACTGCTGAAGAAACTAAAGCGTTTTATGATGCTAACTTAATGCAGTTTATGAGCCCCGAGCTTGTCAGCCTTGAGTATGTTGAATTAAATGTGAAAGATATGGTCAGCGATATTGTTGTTGATGATGCTGAAGCGACTGAATATTATCAAGACAATCAATCGCAGTATCAAACACCTGAAAAGCGTTTAGCGAGTCATATTTATGCAGCGAGTGGTGATGATGCAGCTGATGAAGCAAAGTTAGATGCGATTGCAGCACGTATTGCAGCAGGTGAAGATTTTGCTGAATTAGCGAAAACGGAATCTGATGATAAATTCAGTGCCGAGCAAGGTGGTCAAATCGATTGGTTTGAGCAAGGCGTTATGGATGCCGCATTTGATGAGGTCTTATTCAGTCTTGAAAAAGGTCAAGTATCAGCGGTTGTTAAAGGTGAATTTGGTTTCCACATTATCAAACTAGTTGATGTTCAGCCTGGCGCAATTGCTGCGTTTGATGATGTTAAAGCTAAAATTATTGCTCAAATTAAAGAGACAAAAGCATTAAGTATATTCTATGGCTTACAAACTAAGCTTGCAGATACTAGCTATGAAATCCCTGACACATTAATTGATACTGCTAATGCAGTGAATAAAGAAGTTCAGACAACAGCTTTGTTTACTCGAGATAATCCACCGGCTAATTTAAACAAGCCTGATTTAGTCAAAGCGGCATTCTCAGATCAAGTACTGAGCAGTGGCATGAACAGCGAAGTGATTGAGCTTGACCCTAATCATGTTGTCGTTATCCGTGTTAAGCAGCATCAAGATGCTGGTACCATGAGTTTTGACAAAGTTGAAGCGCAAATCGTACAACGTCTTAAGTATGATAAAGCCAATGAAGCGGCACGTGAAAAAGCGGCTACTTATATGACTCAGCTTAAAACGGGTGATTTTGCTATTAGTGGAGCAGAATTAATCACTGTGGCTAAATTAGATCGCTTTAATCAAGATGTTGACGCTGCGATTGCTAATAAAGCATTCAAAATGCCAGCACCAGAAGCAGAAGCTGTGTCAATTGATACCGTTGCATTAGGTGCAGGTTATGCTGTTGTTGTACTTGATAAAGTTAACGCTGCTGAAAATATTGATGCTAGCTTGTTGCAGTCGATTAAAGACGGTTTATCACGTCAATATGGCCAAGCGGATTACCGTGCTGTGATAGATTCGTTAAAGTCTAAAGCACAGATTGAATATCCTGTAGCTGAATAATTTTTAGATATATTATCACGATGCTAAAAAAGCCAAGGTTTATTTAACCTTGGCTTTTTTATTTGCTTTATCATCTTATCGATGACTTATCTCGCTTTTACTGCATCTGTTTATATAATGACTTTAATTAGCTATGTTCTCAGGCTTATCTCGATTAAATATGATTTTAAGAGGCTTTACTGTGGATCTTGAGCAGCAATTTGAAGGTGTTTTACAACTTATTGACAATCACTTAAATGAAAACCTGTCCCTTGAGCGATTGTCTGCTAAGGCGGGGGTACCTTTAAACCATTTTGAGTTTATTTTTTATAGTTTGTATCACACTCAAGTTGGAGACTATATCGCGTTATTGAGAAATATTGAAGCGGCTCAAACCTTAGGGTTTGATAAGAGTGTCAGTATCCTTGACGTTGCAAAAGCTGCTGGGTATTCATCCACTGTTGAGTTTACCAAAGCTTTTACATCAAGTATTGGTCAAACTCCACAAGCTTTTAGGCAAGCACCCGATTGGGCTAATTTCTTTATAAAACAACAGCCACTAAAAACATTATCGCAGGGGCATAACACCTTAACTGATACTGATGTAAATAGTGAAATCATACAGCTAGATAAACTTGATTTAGTGCTGATTAAACATCGCGGACCTAAAGTTTATTTACCGCAAACTATTCAGGCGTTAATCGCCTTTAGAAAAGCGCATCAATTAACACTCTTAGATAACCGAACATTTAATTTTGTTTATAGTTTGCCACAAAATATGAGTATGAATTACGCGATTGATATTGGTGTGAGTGTACCTACAGCCAAATTGAGTGATCTAAAGGTTGTAATGGCTGATTCAGAATATTTTAAAGCGAGCGCGATACCAAGCGGAACATACGCTACTTTCGAGCATAAAGGCTCTGAAATAGCGCTACAAAGTAAAATTAGCTATCTGTACAGCATATGGCTAGCTAAAAATGATTTTACCCTTACAGAGCATCCACTAACCTTTGAGCGTTTTGATCTTACTGACACTATTGACGATGTGCATGTGAAAGTATATTTAGCGGTAAGTTAGATCACTATGGTTCAATATGTGAGTGATTTAATACCCGGTTGATTTAATGTGCCAGTGATTAATGCGTTAGCGTTGTTAAAGTGAGGACAAGGTGCTTCAGAGGCTTATCTAGAAAGAGGGAAGAGCTCTTTGAGTGAGTGTGTACTTAGCCCACTTTTATTAAGTCTTACCTCGCTTAAAAAGAAAAACCAGCCAAGTAGGCTGGTTTTTTAATAACTGAATATATTGTTTATAAACTTACAACATCAAACTCTACATTCGGGTTTACGTCTGCTTCGTAATCAATACCGTCAATACCAAAGCCAAATAGCTTCAAAAACTCTTCTTTATATTCGCGGTAGTCCGCAAGTTCAGATAAGTTTTCTGTGGTAACGAGTGGCCATAAATCACGACAATGTTTTTGAATTTCTTCACGTAATTCCCAGTCATCTAAACGTAAACGATTAGTGTCGTCCACTGCAGGAGCTTGACCATCAGCGCGGAATAAACGCTCACTGAACATACGGTAAATTTGATCCATACAGCCTTCGTGAAGACCTTCTTCACGCATTTTCTTGAATACCATAGCGATATACAATGGCATAACAGGGATCGCCGAGCTGGCTTGAGTCACAACACTCTTTAATACAGCAACATTGGCAGAGCCGCCTTTAGTGGCTAGTTTGTTATTTAATGAATGAGCAGCACGATCTAAATCCATTTTAGCTTTGCCAAGGGCGCCATGCCAGTAGATAGGCCAAGTGATTTCTGTACCAATGTAGCTGTAGGCGACTGTTTTACAACCGTCAGCAAGTACACCTGCTTGTGAAAGTGCTTCAATCCACAATTCCCAATCTTCGCCGCCCATAACGGTAACTGTATCTGCAATCTCTTGCTCAGTAGCGGGTTCAACGGAGGTTTCAATAATAGTGTCTTTATTAGTATCCACAGCGGTTGCACTGTAGGTTTCACCTATTGGCTTTAATGATGAACGAATAACTTCACCGGTATCGGGCAGTTTACGCACAGGTGAGGCTAGTGAATATACCACCATATCAATTTGACCTAAGTCTTGTTTGATAAGCTCAATAACCTTTTGCTTTGCTTCATGGCTAAATGCATCACAGTTAATGCTTTTTGAATATAAACCTTCGGCTTTAGCAAACTTATCAAACGCGGCAGAATTATACCAACCTGCTGTACCGGGTTTAGTTTCTGAGCTTGGTTTTTCGAAAAATACACCGATTGTAGCTGCGTCACTACCAAATGCTGAAGCGATACGTGAAGATAAGCCATAGCCACTAGATGAACCGACCACTAATACCTTTTTAGGACCATTAGTGATTTTACCTTTTGCTTTAGTTAAATCGATTTGTTCTTTTACGTTAGCTTCACAACCAACAGGATGGGTTGTGGTACATATAAAGCCACGAATTTTTGGTTTAATAATCATAAGTCAGTTCTTCCTTTGTCGTTGGCACTAGGATAATTAGATCGTCGATGAAATGGCACTTATTTTTGTGTAAAGTTGCCATTTAGGCCAGTGGTTGGAGCAGTTTAACGCTTTTGCATGAAATGAGTTTGCTCTTGAATGAGCCTTTGGGTGTATTCATGCTGAGGCGAAGTGAATAAGTCTGCGGTATTTGCTTTTTCTACCATACAGCCATTGTGAAGCACCATAATTTTATCGCTGATATGGCGGATAATATTTAAGTTATGCGATACAAATATATAAGATAAACCGAGTTCTTTTTGTAATTTTAACAATAAGTTAATGATTTGTGACCGAACAGATAAATCAAGCGCGGTTAATGCTTCATCGGCAATAATAATTTTGGGATTTAGCATTAATGCTCGCGCAACGGCAACACGCTGTTTTTGACCTTCTGATACCATATGGGGATAAAAATTAACGTGCTCAGGCAATAAACCAACCTTACGCAAAGTATCAATTACTTGCACCCGTCGCTCTTCAACGGTAAGGCTTGTACTAAACTTAAGTGGTTCATTCAGTAATTCACCAATGGTTAATCTTGGATTTAACGAGGTGTTTGGGTCTTGGAAAATCATTCTGATTAAGCGGCAACGTTGTTTTACATTACGTGACTCTAAGGCTTCACCTTCAAAAAAAATATCACCACTACTTCTTTGTTCTGCACCCACTAAAATACGCGCAAGGGTTGATTTTCCTGAGCCCACTTCACCGACAATTGCCAATGTTTCGCCTCGCCCAAGTTCAAAGGATACTGGTAATAGAGCATCATAATATTGTGGTACAAACCCTTTGTAACCCGTTAAGTATTGCTTACTCAGGTTGGTCACTTTAAGCAAAGGTGTTGTCATCGGCTTCTTGCTCATTTTTGTATGGAAAGTGGCAGGCAAATGCACGATCTTTAACGTGCTCTATTTTAGGCTGTTTGACACATTGTCGTTTAGCTTCAGGGCATCGAGGCCCTAATCTGCAACCTGCAGGGAGATTTTGAATTGAAGGAGATGATCCTTGCAGTGTTGGTAAATCAGATTTATGTCGCATTTTACCCGTGTAATCAGGTAAGTTCTTTAAAAGTGCACGGGTATACGGATGAAACGGACTCGCAACTATCTCATCTGTGGGGCCAGACTCCATCATTTGACCACCGTATAATACGGTTAAATGATCGCAATATTGGACTAATGTTTCAAGTTCATGGCTAACTAATAAAATCGACACATTTTGCAGCTGATTTAGTTGTGATAATAACCTAAATATCTGTGCCTGAGTATTTTGTTCCATCGAGTTTGTCGGTTCATCCGCAATTAATAACTTGGGGTGATTCGCAACCGCCATAGCTATCATGACTTTCTGGCATTCACCTTCTGATAATTCCCATGGATAGCACTTCATCAAGGATTTAGGGCTTTTGATGCCCACCTTATGTAACCATTTTTGCGCGTTTAGGTAGGTATCTTTGGCTCTACGCCAAAAAGGAACATTTTTGTTAGGTACCATAGCTTCAATTAATTGGCTACCGACGGTTTTTACCGGATCAAGACTGCCCGATGGGTCTTGAAAGATCATTGCCATATCGCTGCCCATTAAGCAGCGGCGCTCTTTGGCGGTTAATTCGAGTAAGTCTTTGCCATCAAACATCATTCTGTCAGCCATAACATACCAGTTAGTGCCTAAAATTCCTAAAATGGCTTTAGCTAATATACTTCGTCCTGAACCTGACTCTCCCACCAAACCATGAATTTCTCCAGGGTTCATGGTGAGACTGACCTTTTCTAAAACCGCCACTCTACCGTGGTCGGTATCGAGTTCTATTGTTAGGTTTCGAATATCGAGTAATGGCATAAATTAGTTTCTTATTGGTGCAATAGCGGATCGTAAACCGTCACCAACCAGGTTAACGGCAAGTACGCTGAATAATATAGCTACACCAGGAATGGTAACAGTCCAGGGCGCCAGTAATAAATTATCTAAGCCCTGTGCAATCATCGCGCCCCATTCTGGACTCGGTGCCTGGGCGCCAAGGTTTAAAAAACCTAACGCAGCAATGTCTAAAATGGCTGCCGAAATAGCCATAGTAATTTGAATAATAAGTACTTCCCATACATTTGGCATAATAACATACCAAAAAATTTGCAGATTATTAGCACCGTCAAGCCTAGCGGCAGTGACATATTCTTTTTGTAATTCTTCATGAACAGCCTGGTGGATTGTGCGAATAAACTGCGGCACCATAGCAATTCCAACCGCCCAGAATACGTTATAAAGTCCTGGGCCTATAACCGCGACCACTAATATGGCCATTAATAATGATGGAATAGATAAAAGAGCATCGAGTAAATGCCCTAAAATGCTAGACTTTAGCCCTCGCATCATGCCGGAAATCGAACCGATTAAAAATCCAAAAAACAATGCACAGCTTACAATTATAAGTGACATGCCGAACGTTAGCTGAACACCGTGTAAAATACGGCTGAATATGTCTCGTCCGAGATCGTCAGTGCCTAAAAAGTATTCCACGTGCCCTAATGGATCCCAAGAAGGGGGCAGTAATAAAATTTGTTGATTCTGCTCATTAACAGAATAAGGGGCAATAAAGGGGGCTAAAATAGTGAGTAATAATAAAAAACAAACCCCCCACAATCCAATAAGTGCAAATGGATTTTTAGAAAATGCTTTCCATACCCTACCAGCAGGGGTTGCAATATAGTCTTGCTTGTAAATCTTAATAGGAGGCATACAGTTCCTTTTTGCTCATTGGATTGATCACTGTATGGATAAATTCAATCAGTATGCTTAAAAAGATAATTAACAGTGAAACAGAAAATATACCTGCTTGAATGACGGTATAGTCACGTTGGTAAATACCTGATACTAACCAGCTACCTACTCCCGGCCATGAAAAAATAACTTCCACAACAATACCATAGCTCGCAAATGAGCCTAACATAATCCCGATACTTTTAAGCACAGGTATCATTGCATTTGGTAATGCGTGGCGAATAATAATTTTGAATGTGTGTAGGCCCCTAGCTTCAGCAGCACGAATATAGGTTTGATTCATCACATGTAACATTGCCT
Organism: Shewanella sp. HL-SH2; assembly: GCF_051164935.1. Lineage (NCBI taxonomy): Bacteria > Pseudomonadati > Pseudomonadota > Gammaproteobacteria > Alteromonadales > Shewanellaceae > Shewanella > Shewanella sp. HL-SH2. The sequence goes on along the minus strand of NZ_CP195035.1, from coordinate 3,369,752 downwards.
GATGCGTAATGCGCACTATTAAGGTAAAGGGCAAAACCGCAAGTGTAATAGCGGGCAAAATCAAGTGCATGATGGCATCGACAAAAGCTTGAAGCCGATAAGCGGAATCGGATAGCAAGGTATCAATTAACATGAAACCAGTGACCGGCTCAATTTGATAAAGTAAATTTATTTGCCCAGAGATAGGCAACCAGCCTAAATTTACGCCAAACCAAAGTGATAAGGTCAATCCAAGCCAAAATATCGGAGTGGAATAACCGGTCAAGGTAAGTCCTAATATACTACCCTGGACAAGTTTATTTTTGCTCAGCGCCGCAATAATTCCAATTGGTACGCCCAAAAATAATGCGATAGCGCCTGAGAATAGTGATAATTCAAATGATGCGGGTAGCACTGCTTTTAATTCGTCATAAACAGGCTGTTGTGAGTTTATGGAAATGCCCATATTGCCTGAAAAACGTTGTTGCACATAAGCGATAAATTGTCTTATATCATTACTATCTAATTTAAAGTCTTGGTATATTTGAACGAATTGTTGGTTAGTCGGCTGTTGAATACCGGTTAAAGCGTAGGTCTGATCTACGGGAAAAAGATGAGTGGCATAAAATAATACGGCCATCATAATCAAGGTTGTGGCTAAAAATAAACTGCTGCGTCTAAAAAAATATTGCCACATAATTATTTACTCTCTGGTGTTTTCTCAACTATTTTTGCAAATGCAATGCCGCCATAGGGCCTTACTTGCATTGAGGTTATAGTGTCTTTCTTTAAAATAACCTTCTGAGCATGCGCAATAGGAATAAGCGGAACTTGATCACTCAGTATGGCTTCAGCTGCTTGGTATATTGCCTTACGCGCTTCACGTTCAGTAGTATTTTGAGCACTGGTTAGTAAGTGGTCAAAATCTTTTTGGCACCATTTTGAACGGTTATTGTGCGATGCTAAAGCTGCGCAGCTAAGTAAAGGAGTAAAGAAGTTGTCAGGATCGCTATTATCTGCGTTCCATCCAATTAGCACAGAATCATAATCATCACGGATAAGTTTTTGTGTAAAGACACTCCAATCATATGAAACGATATTGATTTTGACGCCAATTTTAGCCAAATCAGCTTGAATTAATTCTGCTGTTTTAAGGGCGTTAGGGTTATAAACTCGCGCCACTGGCATTGCCCAGATATCAATCGATAATTTATCAATACCGGCTTCATTTAATAGTGCTTTAGCTTTTGCAGGATCATAGTTATTGGCATTGATATTATCAGAATATGCCCATGAAGCGGGCGGTAAAATCCCTTTTGCTTCTACTGCAATGCCATTATATACCACGTCTAAAATATTTTGTTTATCAATAGCGTGTGCCAGTGCGCGTCGGACCTTAATGTCATTTAAAGGTGGTTTTTGAGTGTTGAGCGCCCAAAATGCAACATTAAGCCCAGGTTTAATATCCACTTTGATATGCTTATGCTGGTCTATTACTGCTAACTCTCCAGCTTTAGGCAAGGCTGATACACTGCAGTCGCCGGTAATTAATTTGGTAATACGCGCAGTGCTTTTAGGTGTGATATCAAAAACTAAATGCTCAATGTCTGCCGCCGCTCCCCAATAATAAGGATGCCTGTTGTAACGAATGTACTCATTTTTGACATATTGATTTAATTGAAATGGGCCAGTGCCAATAGGCTGGAAATCTATCTGTTCGGGTTCTCCGTTTTTAAGCAACATGTCGCCATATTCTGCAGACAGTATCACCGCAAAGTCTGTTGCTAAATTGGATAAAAATGAAGCATCTTTACGATTCAAGTGGAAAACCACATGGTGGGAATCAATTTTTTCAATTGAGCCAATAAGTTTATCAAAACCGATGCTTTGAAAAAATGGATAACCGGTGCGACTAACGAAATGGTAAGGATGCTGCGAGTCAATAATGCGATTAAACGAGAACAAAACGTCGTCTGCATTGAACGTTCTTTGTGGTTTAAAGCGACTTGTTTGGTGAAATAAAACATCATTACGCAACACAAAAGTATAATTTAAACCATCATCACTAATGTGCCACTCAGTGGCTAACCCTGGCACAATATCACCCAGTTCAGGGTCGTAATTAACTAACCGACTGTATATTTGATGGGAAGTGGCGTCGATAGTTGTGCCTGAAGTGACAAGTTGAGGGTTAAAACTTTCTGGGTTACCTTCACTACAATATACCAGCCCTGGGGGAAGGGTTGCTTGACCACACGCACTGAGTACAAGTCCGCCAAGACATATAAACATATGCTGAATCTGTTGTCTTAAAGACATTGCCATAGCTAAATCGTATTTTATGAGTCTGAAGGGCTATTTTAGCAGTGTAAATATCTTGGGAGCAAACAAGTTATTAAATTGTTTTTTTTAGTTTTTATCTTTGCCCTTTAAATGGATATTGAATTAAAGGGCAAACAGAGAGTTTAGCTTCACAATAAGTTGTATTTTTTTAGAATCCCCCGTAATTGATGATAGCTAAGGCCTAAGTTTTCAGCGGTTTTCTTCTGATTAAACTGGCTTTCAGCTAAGGCTAATTGTAATAAGGTGACTTCTTGTTTTTCTGTGTACTCTTTAAAGTCGATAGGGAAGTTGATTGGAGGTAATTGTGTTTTTTGTCCATGATGGCTCTGTGAAGTTGATGACTCTATGGAAGGGCTCGCTTCTATACCCATCGACTCTGTGTTTATCTCATCGACATTATTCGAAATAACAGGCTGAATAAATGCCTGTTGACGCTCTTTGGTTTTAACACGAGTTTGGGGTCTATAAGGAGATGCGAATGGGTCAAGAATAATATGATCTATTTGCTGCCCCTCACTGCCTTCTCGATATACACTACGTTCAACCACGTTTTTAAGTTCTCGTATATTACCTGGCCAGGTATAACTTAATAATTGTTCAACAGCTAAAGGACTAAAACCGCCAAAATATTCTAGTTTGAGTTGCCTAGCCATACTGATGGCAAAGTATTCAGCTAAGTCCATAATATCTTCTGTACGACAACGCAGTGGTGGTAAAGTTATTACATCAAATGCTAATCGGTCTAATAAGTCTGCTCTAAATTCACCGGATTCAGCCAGTGCAGGTAAATCTTCATTTGCCGCACAGATTAAGCGCACATCGGTTTGCACCGTTTTACTGCCGCCCACACGTTCAAATTCACCGTATTCAATCACCCGTAATAATTTTTCTTGAACAAGCCCAGAAGTGTTTGCTAATTCATCTAAAAATAAGGTACCGCCGTCGGCCCGCTCAAAACGGCCTTCGTGTTTTCCTTTAGCCCCGGTAAATGCCCCAGATTCGTGACCAAAAAGTTCGCTTTCGAGTAAGTTTTCACTTAAAGAAGAGCAATTCAGTTTGATAAAACTCTGATCCCACCGACCGGAAAGATAATGTAGCCGCTCTGCGATTAGCTCTTTACCTGTGCCACGTTCACCAATAATAAGCACAGGTTTTGACAAAGGGGCTATTTTCGATACATGCTCTAATACTTCGAGTAACGCATTGGATTGACCGATAAGGTTATCTTGCTGAAATTGCTTATTCACAGTATTTTAGTCTTTTACGCTAATTATTGGTGAAAATCATAATAGATGGCTTAAGAGAATAAATAAAGAAAAACATCATTTTCACTTTAAGTATCTGAAAATAGAGTGTTTGTAAATGTTGGCACACATAATGTATTAGTCTATGCGACATCTACATATAACTTTGAGGAACACATTATGGGAATTTTCTCTCGCTTTGCTGATATCGTTAATTCAAACATCAGCGCAATACTTGATAAGGCCGAAGATCCAGAAAAAATGGTTCGCCTTATCATCCAGGAAATGGAAGATACAGTCGTAGAAGTGCGTTCTACTTCAGCAAAAGTGTTAGCTGAGAAAAAAGAACTACTTCGCCGTATTAGCCGAGTGCAAGAGCAAGTACAGGATTGGGAAGATAAAGCTGAATTAGCTATTTCAAAAGATCGTGAAGACTTAGCTAAAGCTGCGTTGGTTGAAAAGCAAAAAACAGCTGGTTTGCTGGCAACACTTGAAGCGGAATTAAAGGTTGTTGAAGAACACATTACTCGCTTGAAAGATGAAGTGGCGCAATTACAAGATAAGCTAACCGATGCGCGTGCCCGTCAAAAGACGATAATCATGCGTAAGCAAACAGCGACTTCTCGTTTAGAAGTTAAAAAGCAACTTGATTCAAGTAAAATTGATGATGCTATGATGAAGTTCGAACAATACGAGCGTCGTGTTGAAGGACTTGAAGCGCAAGTTGACGCTTATGATTTAGGCAAAAAATCGACCTTAGATGATGAGTTTGCCGCGCTTAAAGCTGAAGACTCAGTTAACGATGAGCTAGCTGCATTAAAAGCAAAGATGAAAGCGAAAAACCAACCTAAATCAAAAGTATAATAATTTTTCAGAGGTGAGTTATGGATATGGATCTTCTTATTGCACCAATTATCATCTTTTTGGTTATTGTGGCACCTATCTGGTTGGTTCTTCATTATCGCAGTAAGCGACAAGTGAGCCAGGGGCTCACTGAAGAAGAATTTAACCAACTAAATGATTTAATTGCTAAAGCGGAAAAAATGGGTGGTCGTATTCATACGCTTGAAGCAATTCTTGACAGTGAATCTCCAGAATGGAGGACCAAGCATGAATGAACCTAAAGCGCGAACCTTATATCGAATTCCCCAAACGGGTAAAATTGCAGGTGTATGTGCGGGGATTGCAGAGTATTTAAATTTTGAAGTGTGGTTGGTCAGAGTGGTCGCTGCATCAATATTTTTACTCGGTGGTAGCGGTGTAATCTTAGTCATTTATATCGCAATGTGGATGATTTTAGATGTAAAACCGCGAGTGCAACAGCACCAAGACAACCATAAAGACATTGAGCTTAAAAAGAAAGTTTGGCAAGCTGGCGAGCCAGCAAAACAGGCATTGTTTGATGTCAATCGACAGTTTTCAACATTGGAAGCTCGATTACAAAAGCTTGAACAACATGTTACTTCAGACACATTTGATTTGAAACGCCAAATCAATAGTCTGTAATCAAATCTAGGGCGGTTATCCGCCCTTATTTTATTTGGAATCAGCCATGAGTTTACTGGATCGATCGCTCAATAAAATAACTCAGTCAGCCCAATCTTTACTTCATCGCAGTACCGACCGACATGTTCGCTTAGCGGTAACGGGTTTATCTGGTGCGGGTAAAACAGCATTTATTACTGGATTGGTGAATCAGCTGCTACATGCTGGTGTGAACTTCGATAAAAATCCTTTACCTTTGTGGCAAGTTGCGCGTGACGGGCGTTTACTGGCGGTAAAGCGATCATTACAACCTGATCTTGATATCGCCAGTTTTGATTATCAAAGCGCAATGCAAGCTTTGGGTGAACAACCTCCGCTTTGGCCACCATCGACACGAAATATTACTGAACTGCGTCTAGCGATTAAGTATCGTCCAGAGCAAGGTGTGTTAGCTAAGCTAACTGACTCAGCGACTTTGATTGTTGATATTGTAGATTATCCTGGTGAGTGGCTGCTCGACTTACCTATGTTAAAACAAGATTTTACCGCCTGGTGCTTAAGTCAGCAGCAGGGCGTGAGTCGATTACAAAGCTCCCCTTCATATAGTGCATTTGCAAAACAAGTCACAGCACTCGATTTATCAGCCCCTGCAGATGAGCAAGTGTTAAAGCAAATAGCAGATGGCTATCAGCATCTTTTACAAGACATGGTGCATAAGCAGGGCTTTTATTTTGCTCAACCTGGAAGAATGCTATTGCCTGGTGAGTACGAAAATACCCCGCTGCTAACATTCTTTCCATTATTGTCATTATCGCCCGTTCAGCATGCTGAGCTGAGTCAGTCTGATCCCGCTAGTACTTATCAGGTGCTAAAAAAGCGCTACCAGCAATATGTAATTCAGGTGGTTAAACCATTTTATAAGGATCATTTTGCTAAGTTTGATCGCCAGGTTGTGTTGGTCGATTGCTTAAACGGTCTAAACCATGGCCAGAGCCAGTTCAATGATATGGGGTTGGCATTAAATAGTATTATGGAAAGTTTTCAGTTTGGGCAGTCGAGTTTACTAAAACGCCTGTTTTCGCCAAAAATTGATAAGGTGCTTTTTGCCGCAAGTCAGGTGGATCGTGTAACCCGAAGTCAACAAAGTCATATTTTGAGTCTATTAACTGACATGCTAAAACAAAGCCAGTATTTTGCTCGTTTTGAAGGTTGTGAAGTCGAAACCATGGCAGTTAGTGCGATTAAAGCGACTCAGCATGGGATGATTAATACAGCAGATGGCCAACAAGAAGTCATAAAAGGGCGCGATAAAACGGGAAAATTAATCACCCTTTACCCTGGTGATGTGCCCAGCCACTTACCTGATGCTGAGTTTTGGCGGCAACAGGGGTTTGGTTTTCCAACTTTTGCACCGCCTTATCAGGACTTTGTTTCTGGTAGCAGTGTTAATTCACAAGAGCGTCTTTATCCCCATATTCGTTTGGATCATTTATTAGAGTTTTTACTAGGCGATAAGCTTGCCTAATTAGTGAGTATTAATTGTATGGAACAGAGTAATACAATAAAACAGGCTAAAGTGTTTTCAGCACAAGACGTTGAAGAATCGACTGAAATGCAACATTCAGAGATTCGTTCAGTTCCAGCGTCAAAGTCTATTAAACCAGCAAAGTCTTTTGATCACGCCGATTTTATTGATGAATTGTCATCTATGTCGCAAGTTGACGCTGATAGCGATGAATTCAATCAAATGATGCCAGAGAGCGTACTGGATGAAGTGACAAAAGAGGCTAAAAAAACCACATCGTTGGTCGTTACTGGCAAAGCTATCTTTACTCGCTATTACACTGCTTGTCATAGTACAAACTGTGACGGGTTTGATTAGTGCCTTTGAGACAAGTCCATATCTATTTAGTTTCTACTCTATGGCACTGGCTGTGGTGATAAGTTGGGTAGCCATGATAAGTATCAAAGAGTGGCGTAAGTTAGCTGCACTAAAGCAGGTCAGTGTTGATCAAGACACAGGTTCACGATTAGCTGATAGCATGCAGATAGGGGAAGCTGAAGCTTACATTCAAACATTATTACAGCGTTATCCTGATAATAACGCCAAGCGTGCGTATTTATCCCAAGTCAGTGCGGAACACAATGATGCAGAAAAAGTGCTACTTTTTGATGACTTAGTCCTTAGCGAACGTGATGAACTTGCTAAGCAGTATGTTGCTCGATTTGCTGCAGAGTCGGCATTATTGCTGGCGGCTAGCCCTTTAGCTGCATTAGATATGGCGTTGATATTATGGCGAAATCAAGCAATGATTTCAAAAATTGCCAAGGTTTATGGCATTGAACTTGGCTATTGGAGCCGAATTAAACTCATTCGCTCGATTATTGTTAATATCATTTATGCTGGTACAGCTGAAGTGGCAACTGATTTAGGCACTCAACTATTATCGGTTGAGCTGACAGGCAAACTTTCCGCACGAGTCGCGCAGGGCTTAGGTGGTGGTTTGTTAACGGCAAGGTTGGGTTATCAGGCGATGAGCCTATGTCGACCAATTCAGTTCAATTCGAAGAATAAACCAAAATTAAGTAAAATACACCAACACTTATTGGCTGAGATAAAAGGGCTGACGATTGATGCATTGAGTCAGTCAAAAGCATTAAAAGAGCAGGTCATTAAGCAAAAAAACCAATAAATTAACAAGGTGATTTGTATGTTTTTTAATCTTAGTCTAGCCTTATTATCTGCTTTACTGATGAAGTAGATTATTGAGCCCGCCAGGGAATAGGGAAGTCGGCATATAGGCTCTGATTTTGGATAACAGGAGAACACCATGAAAATATCATCTTTTTGGCTTGCAGCTGTGATTGCGATAATGCTTTGTACCTTTGTTAATAATACAGCCTATGCAGCACAAGAAACAACGCCAAGCATAAAAGCTGCAACTGAATCTAGCGCTAAAATGACCGCTAAAGTCAATCTGAATAAAGCGGATGCAGCACAGTTGCAAACTCTTAATGGGATAGGCGAAGCAAAGGCTAAAGCAATCATCGAATATCGCAATAAAAATGGTAAGTTTACCGATATAAAACAGCTGACTCAGGTCAGTGGTATTGGTGAAAAACTATTAACTCAAAATGCAGACAGGTTGGCTATTTAACATTAGTCTAGTAATACACAAGGAAGCATTAAGCTTCCTTGTGTATTTAACAAAACCACTCTTTGAATATCTTGGCGACAAACCGTTATCGTTTTATATCTACCCTCAATTCGACTTATAAGATGCTTGTAATAAGCTAAATTCAACACGTTTAGCCTATTTCGTAGCAAACTTGCCATTTGTTTTAAATATAGCCTACATCGATACGTCAATAGCGAGTAAATTGCACCTCAATATAGCCCTATTAGCAAGTGCAATTAAAGTCACAAATCTGTTTATCAAGCGTTTAGTGTCTCGAGTTGAAGTTATCTAGTTTATTGTGCGTTTAAAGCTTCGCCATTGGTGTTAAGCGAATCATCACCCATTAAAAACACATAGGTTGGCATGATATCTTCTGGCGTTTTTAATGCTTGTGGATTTTCAGCCGGGTAAGCTTTTGCACGCATTTCAGTACGAGTAGCACCAGGGTTAATGCTGTTTACTCGTACTGAGGTGTTTTCACATTCATCTGCCAGAACTTGCATCATGCCTTCGGTAGCAAATTTTGAAAACGCATAGGGTCCCCAATAGGCACGACCTTTTCTGCCAACACCGCTTGATGTAAAGATGATAGAGGCATTTTTAGCTTTTCGCATTACAGGTAACAATGCTTTAGTCATAATCGCCGCTGCAGTCACATTCACTTTCATTATTTTTTCTAGTGATGTTAAGTCTATATGCTCAAACGGCCCAAGTGCGCCTAAGTGTGAAGCATTATGTAACAGGCCATCTAATTGCCCAAACTGTTCAGCAATGGTGTCGGCCATATCGAGATAATGTTGCTCAGTAGCGCCGTTTAAATCTAAAGGTACTATCGCAGGATTTGGTGAACCCTGTGCCACTATCTCATCGTATACTTTTTCAAGTTTTTTAACGGTTTTACCCAGTAGTATTACCGTGGCACCATGTGCAGCGAATGTTAATGCCGCTACGCGACCAATGCCATCACCAGCACCTGTAACCAATATTATTTTATTACTAAGGAGATCTTTTTTAGCTTGATATTCCAACATGATTCATTAATTCCTTGGGACGGAACTGCCCGTCAAATCTACAATCGAACAAAACATAAACGACTGTTTTAAACAAATGACTGATATTTGTATGTCAAACAGTCAATAGTGTGTAATAAACTTGTAGCTAACTCTATATATTTACGTTAACTTGAGACTAGCTAAGGACTAAAATAAGTCCTTATGGTCACAGGATTGGACTATTGTGACCAATTTTTGGGGAAAACAAAATTATTACAACAAGATTTGGGGAAAAAAGATGAAAAGACTCATTTTGGGTGTTGCTATTGCATCTGCTCTAGGACTAACCGGTTGTTCAGAAGAAAGCTTCAATGAAGCAAGAGAAACAGCAACTCCATTAGTACCTGTTTCACATATGCAATTTGATCCAGCTAACGGCAAGGTACCATTACCAAACGATTTACTCTTCAGTGGCACGACAGACGGCACATTAAGTATTCCAGGTGAAGATGGTATTGATTATGTCAATCCACAGCTTGCATTAGGTGCCCTAGATGGTTGGTCAACCTCATCTCCTATTACTATTACTGTTGACCTTGCCAATGACTTAGATGGCAATAAATTAACACTGGATGCTGCTTCTGTATTTCAGCCAGGTGCCGTAAGAGTATTTGAAGCAACGGTTGGCGGGGCATTATCAAGCGACCCAGAATGTAAGGCAGCCGCTTCAGTATCTGCATGTAAAGTAGGTGAAGAATTATCATTTGGCGTAGATTTCGTTTCTAAGGCTTCTGGTAATAAAGTTGCCATTGTGCCACTTAAGCCACTTAAAGCCGGCCAGTCATATATTTATGCGACAACTGACCTGATTCAAGATTCACTTGGGCGTGGTATTGCACCTTCAACAACCTATGGTTTGCTGAAATTAGACATTGATGTTAATCCTTTAGCAACACCTCAACAATTACAACTACAAGGATTAGTAAACAGTTATGAAAAAGGTATGGCTGAAGCACACGGTGTTGATGCAGAAACCATTAGTTTCTCAGGTTTATTTACCACTCAATCGGTAAAAGATGTATATGAAACGACCAAGCTACTTATGGCGGCTCGAGCACCGTATATGCCTTCGTTCGTTCAAACTCCTACTCCTATGCCTAATGGTGCTGGTGGTGTGGTGACAGTTGCACAAGCAGCAGGATTAACACCTGCAGACGGTGCCGCTTATGTGGTTTCTAGTTTAGCGGATGTGTATACCGCGAGCATTAAGTTGCCAATGTATGGAAGCTGTTCATCAAGTGCTTGCTTAAGCCCACAAGGTGCGCCGTTAATTAATGGCCGTTGGTTTGCCCAAGGCGATAGCCCTGTATCAGTCTTATTAGCGGTTCAAGCTGGCAAGATGAGTCAAGCTAACTTTGCCCAGCAAGCTATTGGTTTTGGTATCGACCCAAGTGCTGCACTTGCTAATCCTGCTTTGCTAGCTGGCTACCCTTGGATGTTAGATGACGGTACTGTTGCCGATCCAACTAAACATTTAACTAAGTTCAATCCTATTCCGAAAATCATGAGTTATGAAACGGTACCTGTATTGATTGCAATCCCAAATGCTGCGAAAGTTGCAGCATTTCAAGCATCTCAAGGTTTGACCTTTATGCCGCCAACGAACGGCTGGCCAACTAACATTGCATTGCATGGTTTAGGTGGTGGTAAAGAGATGGCCTTAGCCTACGCAGGTTCTTACGCTGCAATGGGTATTGCTACAATTGCGATTGATATGCCATTGCATGGCGCCCGATCATTCGATGCCAATGGTGACGGCAAGTATGAAGTGTCGGCAACTGACCCATCTTACGGTGTGGTAGTTGGCAAACCTGATGCATTCAAAAATGGCAGCCCATTAGTATTTGTCAATATTGGTAGTACATTAACTGTGCGCGATAACTTCCGCCAAGCGACGATGGATCATCTAGCGCTGCGTTTATTGCTTACTGGTATGTACTCACAAATTGCCCAAGCGGGTGGTCAGCAAGTATTCGATATAAGCAAAATCAGTGCACAAGGTTTAAGCCTTGGTGGCATTGTAGGCACAACGTTCTCAACTTACGCAAGTACAGGCTTAGTTGATCCAGCATCTGGCACACAATTACCTAATGCTTATGGAATAACAGCATCTTCACTAGTTGCTCCAGCAGGCGGTTTAGCAGGGGCTTTTGCTGGCTCAGCAGCCTTTGGTCCAGTATTGTTTGATAGTATTAGTAAGTCAGATACCTTTATGGCGTTGGTTAATGCTGCTAATAAAGTACCTGGTTATGAAGTGGGCTCACCAGAATATGCCGCATTAGTTCAAGCGGTTTATGCTGAGTTTCTTCCGACTTTTGCATTTGCTGTTCAAACAGCTGTAGACAGTGCGGATCCAATTAACCATGGTGCTAAATTAGCTGCAACAGGGTTACCGGTTCATTTAATTGAAGTGGTTGGCGATGGCGCTGGTAATCTATCAGACCAAACTTTACCTAATGCGGTTGCTGGTTTTCCGCTTTCAGGTACAGAGCCATTAATTACTTCTCTTGGTTTAGGTTGTGCGGATTCAACAGCTGCGGGTTCTGCTGCGGTTCGCTTCTCTAAAGGACATCACAGTTCGATTGTGAGCCCACGTGAGACAGCAGCAACTGATGGCATGGCAGCGCAAGCTACTGCTGAAATGCAATCTCAAGTAGCCATGTTTGCTCGTACTGCAGCATTAGGTTCTGCAACTGTATTAATTTCTAATTCTGATGTGATTCAGTCTTGTAATTAATCATGACAATTTAGTCTTTTGATTGTTTAAAAACCCAGCAGAAGCTGGGTTTTTTATTGTTTGTTTCTCAGTAGATGTTGGTAAACTAGGTTAATATTTTTTTTCGGAGTAAATTTTGAATTTTTTAATTGAGTACGGCATGTTTTTGGCTAAAGCGGTCACTATAGTGATTGCCATCGTGTCTGTCGTTGTTGTTGTTATCGCCAGCGGAATGAAAAATAAAACCGATAAAGGCGAGCTAATACTGACAGATTTAAGCGATGAGTTATTGCAATTAAAACATGATTTGAAACACGAGTTATTGTCTAAGAAACAACTTAAAGCTTACGAGAAAAAGGTTAAAGCAGAAGATAAAGCAGCCGACAAAAACGAGCAACCAATTAAAAAGGTTTATGTTCTAGACTTTAAAGGCAGTATTGATGCCGGCGAAGTTGCGTCATTGCGTGAGGAAATTACTGCTATCTTGATCATTGCTGAAGAGGGTGATCAAGTATTAGTCAATGTAGAAAGTGGTGGTGGGATGGTTCATGGCTACGGCTTAGCATCAAGTCAATTAGACCGTTTACGCCAAGCCAATATCCCATTTACTGTTTGTATTGACAAGGTCGCAGCCAGCGGTGGTTATATGATGGCATGCGTAGCCAACAAAATAGTTGCTGCCCCGTTTGCTATTGTGGGTTCTATTGGTGTAGTAGCGCAATTACCTAACTTTAGTCGTTTGCTTAAAAAACATGAAATTGATTATGAGCAACATACCGCAGGCAACTTCAAACGGACGTTAACAGTGTTTGGTGAGAATACCGATGAAGGACGAGAAAAGTTCCAACAAGAACTAGAAGAAACCCATGTATTATTCAAACAGTTTGTTGGTCATTATCGTCCAGCGTTAGATTTAGATAAAGTGGCTACTGGTGAGCACTGGTATGGTAAACAGGCGATAGAATTAGGTTTGGTTGACGAAATTGCTACCAGCGATGATATCGTGTTGCTGCTAGCCAAAGATCATCAAGTTTACAAGCTTAAGTACCAAATGAAGAAAAAACTGGCTGATAAAATTGCCCACGGTGCATCGTTATCTGTTAACAGTGTAGTTAATAAGCTGACAGAGCTTAATCGGCCTATATAGTTAGATGCTAGAGAGCATGGCGTAAAGTTTAAATAAGGCGGTTATAACGTAAATTTAATGGTGGGAGTTCTATGTTATCCCACTTTTCAATTACGTAATCTTTTGTTGTTTACCCAGCAATAATTTGGTGATGAATTGGTGCAAACCGTTTGTCAGCAAATTGGTGTGGGAATGGTGGCGTTAGCTGCTAGCCAATTCACTTCAGTGGTTTGGTTTTTACACTCACCATCTTCACTGGGCAGATTCACCACCGGCGGTGTGATGATTGGCTGCGTAATCTTTAAGGGGGGGCAGTTTCACTACTTCCGTCACTGCAGCCGTATAAACAGTCAGAGCAATTATCAAAGCTGAAATAAGCCTCTAATTATTTAATGACTGCTGTCGCCACTAATGTTGGCATAAGCCAAGTCAATTTCTTGTTGAACATATCATCTCCTGCTTTTGATTATTGATATTGATATTGGTTTGATTGAGCAAACTACGACGTTTTTTGCCGTATGCCATCCAACATGCCTTGTTTGGCGGTTGTTAATCAACATGAAATCTTGCCATAATTATTTAACATTCTATTTTAAAGTCTTAAAAACAAAAACGGCAGCCTAAGCTGCCGTTTTAAACGTTGGTTCAATACTTTGACAGTAATGTTATTTTTTAAGCCTTGTAACTTAAATGCTGATGGAAGCGTAAAATAACATCAATGTGTTCTTTATCGATGTCAAATTCATTCGTAAAGCTGCGAACAGCATCTTCAACTTGATTCATGAATCGACCAAAGCCTTCATCATTCGAGTCATTTTTACCTGCAACAATCACGAATCGAATAGCTTCAACTAATTTTTGGTCGTCCCAGTGCAATATTGGTGCAGGGGCGTCGGCGTTAGGATCAAAGCCAACCATTTGAAATTCAGCTGTGTTATTCAAACGCTCAAACTTACTATTACGTACTAGTGGCAATTTACCGTTTGCGACCATTGCCACACGAAATAGTTGGCTATTTTTAGTTGCTGCAATAAATTTATCAGCAACATTTTGATAGCTAGGACCAAAGTTGGTCATGTTTTCAGAAAGTAATTGCTTTTTGATACGACGACCGACAGGAATGCTGACCGTGACATAATTAAGCGCACTGACATCTTCTGGTAGATTACATTCACGGCGTTTATAGCGGTTATCTACCGCACGTAGTTTGTAGCCATAGGTTTCTTTAATGCCTTTATTTTTAGCAAAGAAATCGTATGAAATATGCTGATGGTCACGTACTTTAATTTTAATATCTTTAACTGGTAGCAAAGGTTTAATTTCAGCTAGAAACTTTTGTACGTTGGCATGGAAGGTTGCAGAGTTACTGCGCAGTTCAGTACCCGTTGCTAAAAACACAATTTTAAGTTTTTTGGCTCTATGACCGGCAATACTGTGCAAACGGTTTGCTTCGTGATGAGCAGGGTTATAGAAAAAACGCAGTTGCTCTTCAGTTGACAGGCAATATGATTCACTATGGAAACGCACCATAGGTAGTTTGTCTGTGGCAATCACATGAACATTAAACAACTCATGTTTTTCGGCTACCTGATAAACTAGTTTACTGAATTCGTGGTAGCAAGTGTCTACATCGGCATATTCAGCTAAGAAAGCATCAGTTAATGGAAAGCCTACCGAAATATATTGGTTTTTGCGTGTTGCGGTAGGTAGGTATACTTTTTTTGACGACTGACGGACATAATTTTTCCTTTTAGTCTTGTTAGGTCTTATTGTAAATATTGTTTGAGTAATAATATTGATTTAGCGTTTTAAACAAATCCTTGTAATTACATTCTAAAGATTAAATCTTAAAATAATATGACTTTTTGTTATTTTATGTTGAATATATTTAACCAGGATCACATTTTTAGCGCATCAATGATCCAAGGCTTCATCCATTGCGTAATAACCGGCTGGGCTTCTACGTTAGGATGGATTCCGTCGCGTTGCATCAGTGCTGGGTTGGGGGCAATTTGTTGCATGAAAAATGGAATAAGCCCGATATCATAGTCTTCAGCAAGTTGACTAAAAACATCGTTGAACATTTTGCTATAACGTGGTCCGTAATTGGGTGGCACCATGACTTCTGTTAGTAAAACTTTTGCGCCTGCTTGTTGTGACAGATCAATGATTTTTGTAAGATTTGATTTCAGTTGTACTGGTGGAAATCCACGTAATCCATCGTTACCACCTAGTTCAATGACAACCAGGTCAAATTGCATCGATTCCAGTAAACTCGGGAGCCGCCTTGCTCCCCCTGCGGAAGTTTCACCACTGACTGAACCATTAATGATAGTGTGTTCCGGGAGCTCATTACTTAACAATTGTACCCAACCTTGACCTTCTTCCATGCCATAACCTGCACTTAAGCTATCACCTAGTATCAAAATCGTGGCAGCATAGCTGGTAGAAGAAAGTGAAACAATAATAATTAGCGTCGTAAGACTGCGCTTAATAGCTAATTTAAAGAAGGATCCTATGTTGACAAATTTTGCTAAAGATTCTAGTGCCATTACAGTAACTAACCTCATAAAAACGGTGGTAACTCAAGAAGGTGAACTGACTATCCTCAAGGGCATCAACATGGATGTCAAGCAAGGAGACAGCGTTGCAATATTAGGACCCTCTGGCTCGGGAAAGTCAACATTACTTGGTTTGTTGGCCGCATTAGATACGCCAACATCTGGAGAGATATTACTCGATGGCGCGGCATTATCAGGTTTAAATGAAGAGCAAAAGGCAGCCCTAAGAAAGCGCAAAGTCAGTTTTGTTTTTCAGTCGTTTATGTTGGTCGATACTTTGACTGCGCTTGAAAACGTAATGTTACCCGCTGAGCTTGCAGGGGTAAAAGATGCCAGGCAAAAAGCACAAAACATGCTTGAACGTGTAGGATTATCCCATAGATTAACCCATTTACCGAAACAGTTGTCTGGTGGTGAGCAGCAGCGCGTTGCCATTGCAAGGGCCTTTATCTGCGAACCTAAAGTACTATTTGCCGATGAACCAACCGGAAACTTAGACAGCGTTAACGGTGATAAAATTGCCGATATGTTGTTTGAACTTAATCAAGAAAGTGATACAACTTTAGTATTGGTTACCCATGACCTGCAGCTTGCAAAACGCTGTAAACGTCAATTTGTGATGGATAATGGCCTGTTGACCGAGCCAAATGCGTCCGTCGCTAATACCAATGCACCTCAATTTGAAGTAAACGGGGAGGCGCACTAATGGAATGGCAGTTAGCATGGCGTTTATTCAAACGTGAACTAGCGCAGGGGCAGTTGCTGCTTATCGTACTGGCTATCACCTTAGCCGTGTTATCCGTCAGTGGCCTTGCCCGAGTAAGTGAACGCTTACAAGTTGCTATCAATGGTGAAGCGGCAACGTTTATTGCAGCCGATAGAAGTATTGATTCACCGGTTGAAGTTGATCAAAAGGTACTGCTTATAGCTGATGAGTTAAAGCTGAATCATGTGACTAATATGCAGTTTAACTCCATGGTCTATGCTGGTGACAAGTTTCAGCTAGTCACCATAAAAGCGGTCGGAGAGGGTTATCCTTTAAAAGGGAAAGTGGAGTTATCTACCGGTGAAACTTCACTGTTACCGGCTAAAGGCCAGGCCTGGTTTGAAAACCGTTTAGGTGGACTGTTAGGTTATCCCAAGTCATTAGAATTAGGTAATAGTGATCTGCTGTTATCTGCCGAAATAAGTCGTTTACCCGATGGTGGCTTTAACCCATTTGCCTCTGCGCCTGTATTGTTAATGCGCCTTGATGATGTAGACGCTACCGGCATTATTCAACCCGGTAGCCGTGTGAGCTACATATACCAATTCACCGGTGATGCAGATGCATTAGTTGCCTTTGAAGAGCAAGCAAAGCCACTATTGAACAACAGCCAGCGCTGGATAGATGTGCAATCCGGTGACTCACCAATTGCCTCGGCAGTTAAACGAGCGGAGCGTTTTTTATTATTAGCCAGTTTACTCGGCATTGCATTAGCGTGTGCCGCAATCGGTATTGCTGCGCAGCGTTATTGTCAGCGCCATTATGATGTCGTTGCCATGCTAAAAACCTTCGGCGCATCGGCAAAGCAAATTAGATTGTTATTTGGCTTTCACCTTATGTTGGTGACCTTGCTGGGTATAGCGTTAGGTTTATTCGGTGGAGTATTACTTGATTTAGCCATTACCCAGTTTTTACCTCCTGAGATAGCGGCTTATTCACCGCCTTATCTGCGGCCACTATTGCTGGGGATGTCAACGGGCTTGATCAGCGCCTTTATGTTCTCGGCTTATCCGTTAATGCGATTATTGGCAATTCCACCTTTGCGAGTATTACAACGTCAACTTGAAGGGCTGCAATTTGGCATGTGGTTGCATTTGTTACTCAGCTTAGGTGCTATGGCACTGTTAGGCTACTTATACTCTCGTAGTCTCGCCCTAACCATGACGGTGGTGCTCACGGTACTATTACTCGGTGCATTATTGAGCATACTGGGTTTTGTGATGATCCGCATGGGGCATAGTGTGGGCATGAAAACCACTAATCCACTGCAATTAGCATTGGCTGGTCTTCGTCGCCGAGCGAGACAAAATGCAGTGCAACTGGTTGGTTTTAGTAGCGCCTTGGTATTATTGCTGACTATTTTAGCACTAAGACAAGATTTGCTTAATGAATGGCAAAAGCAGCTTCCAGAAGATGCGCCTAATTACTTTTTAGTCAATATTGCGCCGGAAGACAGCCAACCATTACAGCAGTTTTTAGATGATAACCGGATTCAGGCAACCGATATCTATCCTGTGATTCGTGGACGTTTAACCCACATTAATGATGAAGAGTTGATTTCGGGTGAGCAAGAACGTGCCGGTATTGCTGGGCGAGTGGGTATTTCTCGAGAATTGAATCTGACCTATCGTGATACTTTACCGCCTAATAATCCAATAGTCGAAGGGGTGTTTAACCAGGCTGATGACGAAGTGTCTGTTGAATCTGGTGTGGCAGAACGGTTAGGGCTAGCGTTGAATGACACTATGACATTTAATATTGATAACCAGTCGTTTACCGTAAAAGCGACCAGTATACGTAAGGTGCAGTGGGAAACTTTGCAGCCTAATTTCTTTATGATTTTTAGGCCTAAAGCCTTAGCGCCTTTTTCGTATACTTCAATGGCCAGCTTTCACTTAAACGACCAGGACTTAAAGGCGCAAGGCAGCGAATTAACCGCCAATGCTGTGGTGCTACAGTTGATCCAGCAGTTTCCGACTATTTCAGTGATTGATGTTGGCGCTATGGTTGGACAATTACGGCAAATTATTGATCAAGTGTCGTTATCGCTAACCTTAGTACTGGTATTAGTCTTACTTGCCAGTGCGTTAGTGTTAATAGCACAAACCGAAGCGGGAATGGCAACAAGGCAGCGCGAACTAGCAGTATTAAGAACCTTTGGCGCATCGGGTTGGTTACTGCGCGCAGCAACGGGACTTGAGTTTGCTTTACTCGGTGCAATAGCGGGGTTCTTAGCTGTGATTGTTGCTGAGTTTGCCCTTTATATGCTTAAAACCCAAGTATTTGAACTTGTGGTTTATATGCATTGGGAGTGGTGGGTTATTGCGCCAATATCGGGTGCGTTAGTGGTAGCATTATTGGGTGTCTGGCGTTGTCGTCAATTACTCAATCAATCATGCAGTGAACTATTGAAAGCGGGTTAGACATAAAAAGGGAGAGGCTAACTTCTCCCTTTTTCATTAGGTAACGTATCTGTACTTTTTGATTAATTCACATTGCTGTTACTGATGTTAATCACTGACGTTAATAATGGGGTGAGTTATTCAATTAGCCATTTTGTTTACGGTGTATTAAGTGAGTTATAAATAGGGTATAAGCATGGATAAATATCAAATTTCAGTGAATACCTTTGATAAGTTAGCGCAGCAATATCAAGATAAATACATGAATTTTGAATCTTATGCGGATACTTACGATACTTTATGTTCATTACTGAAATCGTTACCTCAATGCAGTACTAAAACGAGGGTGTTAGATGTGGCTTGTGGTCCAGGTAATATCACTCGTTTTTTACTGGATAAACTGCCTAATATAGATATATTAGCAACTGATTTAGCCCCCAATATGGTGATGCTGGCACAACAAAATAATCCGACGGCACGTTTTGCAGTAATGGACAGTCGCCAGCTTTCTAGGGTAAACACTTTGTTTAAAGTGCCGGGGCATGAATCGCGCCAGTTTGATGCCATTGTTTGTGGCTTTGGTTTACCTTATTTAGACAAAAATGATGTCACTAAACTGATTAAAGATATGGCTGGATTATTAAAGGCTGGAGGTTTGGTTTATATCAGTACGATGGAAGATGATGTCAATAAATCAGGTTTTCAAACGTCTAGTAGCGGCGATCAAGTTTACATTCATTATTATCAAGGTTCATTTCTGGTCGAGCTGTTAGAACAGTATGGTTTTGATATTATTGAATTGCAGCGCAAACAGTTTCAACCTGAAGGCAGAGATCCCACTGTCGATTTGTTCATTTTTGCCAGATATTCACCGCAAAATTAATTTAAGTCTATTTAATGGATTTCAATGCCATTCATTTTTTGCAATCTTACGACACACAGTGAATAATCGGCGCTTTAGCGTTTATAGTATTTTTATTTGAAGGTTTTTAATACGATGAAATTTAGTCCGTTGGTCGATGAACTGATCCAATCACTGCGCATTTTACCTGGCGTCGGCCCTAAATCGGCTCAACGTATGGCATTTCAATTATTAGAGCGTGAAAGAAAGGCAGGTATTAAGCTTGCTGAGTCATTACAAAAAGCCATGTCTGAAGTCGGTCACTGTCAGCGTTGCCGCACGTTTACCGAGCAAGACCTTTGTCCTATTTGCGCCAGTCATAAACGTGGTAATGCGGAAATAATATGCGTAGTCGAAACCGCAGCAGATGTGCTTGCCATTGAAGCAGGCGGCCACTTTAACGGCCGATATTTTGTATTGTTAGGCCATTTATCACCTTTGGATGGCATTGGCCCAGAAGAGCTAGGCTTAGCCTTACTTGAACAGCAGTTATCTTCCGATGACGTGCAAGAGCTTATTCTCGCTACTAATCCAACCGTTGAAGGTGATGCTACCGCCCATTTTATCGCTGATATGGCCCGCCGTCATAATGTGATCATTAGTCGTATTGCCCATGGTGTACCAGTCGGCGGCGAATTAGAGTATGTAGATAGCACCACATTAGCCTTATCTTTTAATGGTCGTATTAAACTATAATCACGACTTAAACCTCCTCCACAGTCCTGCGAATACATTTGCCATCATTGACAGTCAGTTGATGATGGCTTAAAAAAACAGCAAAAAAATCATTACCCCTTGAAAAGTGATCACCAAGCCCCATCTCTTGTATAACGAAACATTAAAGAGTGGTGACTTTTGCTGGGTGATATCAATTTTATCTGCCAAATGTCATCGTTTATGTAAAAAGTAATATCAAGGGAATTATTCATGTCACAACAAGAAACACATGGCTTTCAAACCGAAGTTAAACAATTACTGCATTTGATGATCCACTCTCTGTATTCAAACAAAGAGATTTTCTTACGTGAATTAGTTTCAAATGCGGCCGATGCAGCGGATAAATTACGCTATTTAGCGCTAAGCAATGATGATTTATATGAAGGTGACGGCGACCTTCGAGTTCGCGTCAGTACCGATAAAGAAAAAGGCACTGTCACTATTTCTGATAATGGTATCGGTATGACACGTGATGGTGTTATCGAACATTTAGGCACAATTGCTAAGTCAGGTACCAAAGAGTTTTTCAGCCATTTATCAGGTGAAGCGTCTAAAGATTCACAATTGATTGGTCAATTTGGTGTCGGTTTTTACTCTGCATTCATCGTCGCGAAAAAAGTGACCGTGCGCACTCGCGCTGCGGGCAAGCCAGCCAGTGAAGGCGTGTTGTGGGAATCGGCTGGTGAAGGCGATTTTACCGTAGATAACATCACTAAAAATACCCGTGGTACTGAAATCACCTTACATTTACGTGATGAAGAAACTGAATTTGCTGACGATTATCGTCTGCGCTCAATCATCACCAAGTATTCTGATCATATCTCTGTACCTGTGCAAATGTTTGAAGCAGGTCAACCTGAATCAGACGGCCCAGATGGTGAGAAAATTCTAGCTACTGAAGGTTCTTGGAAACTGATGAACAAAGCCACCGCGCTTTGGACCCGTAACAAAGCGGATATTTCAGATGAAGAATACCAAGAGTTTTATAAGCATATTTCACACGATTACAGCGACGCACTAAAGTGGGCGCATAACCGTGTTGAAGGTAAGCAAGAGTACACTAGCTTATTATATATCCCGGCAAAAGCGCCGTTTGATATGTTTAACCGTGATCAAAAACATGGCTTAAAGTTATTTGTACAACGCGTATTCGTTATGGATGACGCAGAACAGTTTATGCCAACCTATTTACGCTTTGTAAAAGGGTTAATTGATTCAAATGACCTACCACTTAACGTGTCTCGTGAAATTTTACAAGACAACAAAGTGACCCAAACATTGCGTCAGGCACTAACGAAACGTGCTTTAGGCATGCTTGAAAAAATTGCTAAAGATGATGCTGAGCAATATCAATCTTTCTGGGCTGAATTTGGTCAAGTATTGAAAGAAGGTCCAGCAGAAGATTATGCTAACCGTGAGCGTATTGCCGGTTTGCTACGTTTTGCTTCAACCAATGACAATAGCGCTGCAACCACTGTGTCATTAGAAGACTATATTGGCCGCATGAAAGAAGGCCAAGAAAAGATTTATTACATAGTGGCAGACAGCCATGACGCAGCGGTAAATAGCCCTCATCTTGAATTACTGCGTAAAAAAGGCATTGAAGCATTACTGATGTCTGAGCGTATTGATGAATGGTTAATTAACCACTTAACTGAATTTAAAGGCAAGCAACTGCATTCAGTAACCAAAGGTGATTTAGAGCTAGGTTCATTAGAAGATGAAGCTGACAAAGAAGCACAAGAAAAAGTTGCCGAAGAAGCTAAAGGCTTAGTTGAGCGCATTAAAGCGGCGTTAGACGGTAAAGTGTCTGATGTTAAAGTGACGTCACGCTTAACTGATACTCCAGCTTGTGTGGTCACCGGTGAAGGCGAAATGTCGACCCAAATGATTAAATTGATGCAAGCGGCGGGTCAACCTGTTCCTGATTCAAAGCCAACATTTGAGATTAACCCAAGCCATCCTTTAGTTGAGCGTTTGAGCAATGAACAAGATGAGCAATTGTTTGCAAATTGGTCTAACTTGTTACTACAACAAGCCCAGCTATCAGAAAAGGGCAGCTTAGCCGACCCTTCAGCGTTCATTAAATTAATGAACCAAATGTTAATGTCGAGCTTTAAGTAATACTAAGCGGATAAAAAAGCGGACTTAGTGTCCGCTTTTGTATTTTAAGGGGACCTATGGAACACATCATTTCGTTAACCAAAGAAAATATTCAGCAAGTTGTTGATGCTTCGATGGAAAAAGTCGTGGTATTGACTTTTTTTGCCCAACAAAAACCAGAAAGTGTTCAGATGTTGCAAACACTTGAGCAACTTGCCACAGCGCAAGCTGGTCGTTTTATATTGGCCAGTGTTGATTGCGAAGTGGAGATGGAAATCGCCCAGTATTTCCAAATTGAAAGCTTACCCACTACGTTGATTTTAGATAAAGGTCGCCCGATTGATGGTTTTGCAGGCGTTCAAGATGCTGCCAGTGTCGCAAGCTTGTTGGATAAGCATTTACCAGCACTTTGGATGCAAGCTTTTGATGGCTTAAAAGCACAGCTTGGGCAAGCTGAGCCCTTAACACAGGAGGCATTAACCTTACTGGTGGCGCAATTAAAAGAGATCGCGGTACAAGCTGATAACATGGCTGAAGTGCGTTTAGTCTTAGCTGATGTTTATCTACAGTTAGGTGCACTTGCAGATGCCAAACCTTTAATTGAAGGGATAGGGCTTGCAGATCAAGACAGTTACTACCAAAACTTAAAAGCTAAGCTGGCATTAGCAGAAGATGCTGCGAATACACCAGAAATTCGTCAGCTTCAACAACAGCTTGAAGAAAAACCGGGTGATATTATCTTATCAATCGACTTAGCTAAGGCACTGAATAAAGCCCAACGTAATGAAGAAGCGTTAGCTTGCCTTTTTAGCTTTTTACAAAAAGATCTTAATGCTGGCGATGGTAAAGTTAAACAAATGTTTCTAGAGATCATGACCGCCATGGGGCAGGGCAATGCGTTAGCCAATCAATATCGCCGTAAGTTGTATACCTTGCTGTATTAAACACGGACGCCGTTACATTAGGCCAATCTTATTAGATATAGGTCTAATGCAGTGCTATTGCTACTATGAAAAGAGCGGTAGATATGCGAAAATCGCCGCCCTAAAAAGAATATAATCTTAAAAGAGGACTTTAGAGATGCGCATTATTTTATTAGGTGCCCCAGGCGCCGGTAAAGGTACTCAAGCTCAGTTTATTATGGAGCAATATGGTATCCCACAAATCTCTACGGGTGATATGTTACGCGCTGCGGTTAAAGCGGGAACGCCACTTGGTTTAGAAGCTAAGAAGGTGATGGATGCAGGCCAGTTAGTTTCAGATGACTTAATCATAGGGCTAGTTAAAGAACGTATCGCGCAAGATGATTGTGTTAAAGGCTTCTTACTTGATGGTTTCCCTCGCACAATTCCGCAAGCTGATGCAATGACTGCCAATGGTATCGTTATTGATCACGTGATCGAAATTGACGTACCAGACGAAGAAATTGTTAAGCGCATGAGCGGTCGTCGCGTTCATTCAGGTTCAGGTCGTGTTTACCATGTTGTATTCAATCCACCTAAAGTGGAAGGTAAAGACGATGTTACTGGTGAAGAGCTCGCTATTCGTCCAGACGACGAAGAGTCTACAGTGCGTAAACGTTTAGGTATTTACCATGAGCAAACTAAGCCATTGGTAGATTATTACGGTAAAGTGGCTGCTGAAGGCCGTACTTTATACAACAAGTTTGATGGCACTCAGAGTGTTACTGCCGTAAGTCAGCAATTGGCTGCAGTACTGAAGTAATAGCTTAATCAATTTGATCACAATACCTTAGTTGGTATTATTTAAAAGCCTGCATTGCAGGCTTTTTTTATTTTTATCACTGCCTATCGCTATGATAGTTGCTGAACATTTAATTCATAAATCGCTTAAATCCCATAAATCCCATAAATCGCAAAAATCGTTGTTTTCGACGTCCGATGAGATAAGTATTAGCACTATCTGCGGATTAGTTATTGGCCGGATTAACGAACAGTGGAGTGCGTTTAGTAGATTTAATATGTCCTGCCTTTATATCAGACTGTTAGAAACCCTAGTAGAAATCTCGATAGCGGTTAAGCAAACCTCTATTAATGCAGGGGGTAAGCGTAATGGCTTTATGCCAGGTTTAAATGATGATGATATTCATAGCGATATGATGATTGACCTAGTTAAAGAACAGGCGTCGTTTAGCGGCAATGAAGCACTAAAAGTCATTTAATCTCATGAAGTTAATGTGATATCATGCGCCGCCTTTTGTCAAAGGCGGTTTTTATTTAATCATGGCTTACAGCAATAATAAGCTAAACTGATATTTATATTTGGTTGCACGGATGCAAACTCATGAGAATCGATTATGAAGTTTCCTGGTCAACGTAAGTCGAAACATTACTTTCCTGTCAGTAACCGCGATCCACTTCTGGCGCAGTTTACCCATCAACCTCAAGCATTTTCTACTTATATTTGTGGAGTTGATCAAACGTTAGTCGATATTGAAGCGAAAGTTGCCGATGATTTGCTTGAACGTTACGGCTTGCCTAAAGGTAACTCAACACTAATCGATGATGATGGCGCCCATGCGCTTTATAATGAACTTAAATCTAATGACATGATCAGCGACGAGTTTGCGGGTGGCACCATAGGCAACACGGTACATAACTATTCCATTTTAGCTGACGATCGCTCAGTGTTGTTTGGCGTGATGAGCCAGAATATTATGGTCGGTAGCTATGCTTATCGCTATCTTTGCAATACCTCTTCAAAAGTTGACTTAAATTATCTTCAACCTGTAGATGGTCCAATTGGTCGTTGCTTTACATTAATTTCAGAAGACGGTGAACGCACTTTTGCGATCAGCAAAGGCTCGATGGATAAACTGACCCCACATTATATAAATCAACAGGTGGTTCAAGAAAGCTCTGCATTAGTGATTACGGCCTATTTGATGCGCGCTAGCGAAGGTGACGGTATGACATCTGCTGCGATGAAAGCTATCGAATATGCAAAAGCTGCTGAAGTGCCTGTAGTATTAACCTTAGGCACCCGTTTTTTAATTCAAGAAGACCCTGTTTGGTGGCAAAAGTTTATTAAAGAACATGTGACTATATTAGCCATGAATGAAGATGAAGGTGAAGCGCTTACAGGGTTTAAAGACCCATTGTTAGCCAGTGAAGCTGCACTTGAGTGGTGTGATATGGTGTTGACCACGGCAGGCCCAATTGGTTTATACACAGCAGGATATGCCGAAGACAGTGCCAAGCGTGAGACGAGTCATACTTTATTACCAGGTGCTATTCCTGAGTTCAATCGTTATGAATTTTCTCGCCCTATGCTAAAAGCTGACTGCCAAGAACCCATTAAAGTCTATGCCCACATTGCGCCTTATATGGGCGGACCTGATTATATACGTAACACCAATGGTGCAGGAGATGGCGCTTTATCAGCTTTGTTGCACGACTTGTCAGCCAATACCTTCCATAAAACCAATGTGCCTGGATCAAGTAAACATAAACGCGATGGTTTATGTTATTCATCGTTTTCGCAAGTGTGTAAGTATGCTAACCGCGTTGCCTATGAAGTGTTAGCTCAACACAGTCCACGTCTATCGCGCGGTTTACCAGAGCGAGAAGACAGCCTAGAAGAGTCTTATTGGGAACGCTAATCAGTGGTTTAGTGAGCTAAATAAAAAACAGTCTAAAAATAAACGATAATGTTTTGTCATTATCGTTTTTTTTTCATCAAATTTTAATAGAATAGGCCCAGGTTAGTAATTGAAGGAGCTTAAAGTGAAAGGACAAATTTTACGTGAAATGCATGTACTCAAGGCCATTGAGCCAGATTTTGAAGTACAAAGACGTGTCGCCTTTATAAAATCGAAGCTCAAAGAGGCCCATTGTCATTCATTAGTGTTGGGGATCAGCGGTGGAGTAGACTCATCTTTAACCGGTCGTTTATGTCAGTTAGCGGTCGATAGCTTAAATCAAGAGTTAGCCGATAATCGCTATCAATTTATTGCCGTGCGCTTACCTTATCAAGTCCAAAAAGATGAAGACGAAGCACAACTAGCCTGTCAATTTATTCAACCGTCTAAACAAGTGACTGTTAACATTGCCGAAGGTGTTTTAGGTGTGCATCAAGCCACCTTAGCAGGTTTGAACGATGCGGGAGTATCTTTACCTGAAGAAGGTAAAGTCGACTTTGTTAAGGGTAATGTAAAAGCCAGAATGCGAATGATTGCCCAGTATGAAATAGCCGGTATGGTAGGTGGTTTAGTCGTTGGTACCGATCATAGCGCAGAAAATATTACCGGTTTTTATACTAAATTTGGTGATGGTGCCTGCGATTTAGCGCCATTGTTTGGTTTAAATAAACGCCAGGTGCGTCAACTTGCTGCCTTTTTGGGCGCACCAGATATTCTGGTAAAAAAAGCGCCTACAGCTGATTTAGAAGAAGACAAACCACAATTAGAAGATGAAGTGGCGCTAGGCATGAGCTACGATCAAATTGATGATTTTCTGGAAGGCAAACCGGTCGATGCTAGCGTTGAAACCAAGCTGATTAGCATTTATCAGCGCACCCAGCATAAGCGTAAAGCGATACCCACTATTTACGATTAATATCGCTATGATTACAGATTAAGCCGACAATATATGTGACACAAGTTAAGCTAATTCTAACTTGTGTCATTTGGTTTTATGTCATTCTACTTAATCTAGGGTGGCTAATAAGCTGATTCTCTATGTTAATATATTAAAAGCATTACTTTTAAGGAATTAACTTGTTAGCTAAGGTCCAATCTAGATTATCGCTTCAGGTCGGTCTGATTATTGCCATCACAGTAGCGTTTATCACTGTAACTGGTTGCAATCAAGGTGCTGTTAGCAAAAGTCCGGATAACGCTCTGAGACTGGTAAAAGAAACCCTTGTTGATGGCGTTTTGTCCGCCGATGCGAGTATAGCTGTGACACTAGGCAGAAGCCGTGCATTATCGGTATGGGAGATTGCGACCAATAAATTATTACATCAATGGACTGATGATGACTTTGATGAGTCTAACTATCTGCTGGCTATGTCAGGTAATAACCAATATCTAGCTACTGCCGGTAAACACAAAATATCTATTTTCAACCTTGAAACCGGCAAACTAGATATACGCTGGCCTGCTCAAGGCTTTAACCCTGACGCAAGTGTTTCAAGCCTTTTTTTAAGCCAAACCGGCAGTACTATTTTGGTGGGTATGAATGATGGTTCTATTACTGTTATTCAACGAAGCAGCATGACGATGTCATTGTTCAAGCAACACAGTGGCGCAGTTAATCATATTGAACTATCTAATTTTGAACAGCAGGTATTATCAACAGGACTAGATGGTGACGTGCATATTTGGTCCACTTATAGTGGCGCGTTGATTAGTAGTTTTTCACGTCCGCAGCGGATCACCAGTGCTAGCTACGATGAAACTAATCGACGCTTGTTTATTGCCGATGCACTAGATAACAATGTCATTCTTGACTCTCAAACCGCTTTGCCTGTTAGCCAACTAGATTACCTTGAGCGCTATCGCTATTTTAGACAGGCTCTATTTATCAATAATGCTAATAATTTAATTACCGCCACCTCAAAACAAACGGTTATCTACTGGGATGCAAACTCTGGAAAGGAGCTTTGTCACTGGGATATCACCGCCTACAGTGTAGGCACTACGGTATTTTCCATGAAGATTAAACCTAATGGAAAACTATTAACCTTAAGTTCAGATGGTGGTCTTGAAACCTGGAGTTTGTAAATGTGCCTAGATTTAGCTGGCAGTAGGTATCTGATTGATTTATCTGTCCTGGTGTAGCTTGGGTCTCAATAGATCAATCAAGGCATTAGGAAATTGTCGATAATCTAAATATGGCGTGTGAAAAACCTGTTGGTGGTATCGAATCGTTTGCTGTTGATTCAATGAAAGAGTGCTAACAAGTAATGTACTTTCAATGGTAAAACCTGAAAAGGTATTTTTACCGCAAATGATATGGATGATTGAGCTATCAGGTTTTATGTCGATAGTTTTCTCAGTAGACTGATCCACAATCGCAATGGCCATTGGTAAATGAGCAATACTATTTTGTTGAAATAGTGTGTTTTGTATCGTTCGCCAACAAGATAATTCTTTACTCACAAGTTTGCAGATAATAATGATAATTTTTCGCCAATGATTACCATTAGCTTCGATTAGTCTTTTTGCTGCATTTGGGTCACTTTCGCTCCAATCTGTTGGAATGATAGGTGGTGTGGGCAAGTAAAAAATCACTTTAGGTAAAAGGGAACCAAAGTAGTGACTAATAATATTGTTTGAAAGTGTCTCATTACTAGCGGTATTCATGTTCTTTAGCTTTTAGCATACTTGCTATTATAATCACCTATTCTGTCAGGCTATTTTAGGCCTTTATTTGCATCGTTGTAATCATTTTTTAGTATAAGGGAAATCATGCGCGCTATTGTTATCGGATCCACTAAGCATATGTTATTTGCCCTATTCTATAGCACTATAGGCACGTCTATTGCGTTGATTATTATTGCTGTATGGTTATTGAATGCTAGGCCAGAACTGTCGCTTTGGCATACCACACATCTCAAAAATGAATATCATCAACAATCAGGTTTAGATAATTTTAAGCAGTATTTAGCACTAGAAAATAAACTATTTGCTGAAGTCGAGCAGAAAATATACCAACAATACCAACCGGAGGTCGCCTCTCCGATAAATCGTTATGAAAAGGGCAGCTCATCGGATCCTGCTTTGTGGCATGAAGACTGGAATCGATCTTTTGAGTGGCCAAATGATGATGCAGAATTTGGTTTGTTATTGATCCACGGCATGTCTGACTCACCTTACTCTATGTCGCATATTGCTGAGCATTATCGACATCAAGCCCATATAGTCGGATTAAGATTACCAGGTCACGGCACCACGCCTTCAGGGCTAACAGATATTACTTGGCCTGATTTAGCAGGTGCTGTGGCGTTAGCTACCGCTCATTTATCTGATAAATTAAAAGGTAAACCCTTATATGTTGTAGGTTTTTCTACTGGTGCAGCACTCGCGCTAAACCACCAATTAGAAGCGATAAGTCTGAATAAGCCGACTCATTATGACAAGATGATTTTTATGTCACCAGCTATTGGCTTGGCTCCCATTGCCCAGGCGGCATATTGGCAGGCTAAACTAGGTGCATTACTTGGGCAGGAAAAACTTTTTTGGAATAGTATTGAAGTTGAGTACGACCCATTTAAATATATGTCATTTGCCGTTAATGCAGGTGATATTGTTTACCAGCTAACTCTGCGTAATAAACAATTATTAGACAGTTTATCCGCAGAGCAAAAACAGAAAATCGCGCCTATACAAACCTTTCAGTCAGTCATAGATGATACGGTTTCATCTGTGAATGTCGTCGATGAGCTTTACCGATATTTGCCTAAAAACGGTCATGAATTAGTGATGTTTGACTATAATCGCAGTACCGGTTTTAGGTTGTTAATGAATCTTGATCCAATCACGTTTTTTGAACCATTTTGGACAAATAATGATATGGATTATCGCTTAACGCTAATTGAAAGTCAGGCACAACAATCTCGGGCCGTACAAGCTAGAGAGCTTGGTATATTGAATCAGCAAGCCCCACAAGAACTATTGCTCGAATGGCCTAAAGGTGTGTTCTCGCTTTCGCACATTGCGTTGCCATTTCCGATAGAAGACCCACTTTATGGCCCTTTGATAATAGAAAATACTGAAACGGTACAAATAGGCTTAGCGGTATTTCAAGCTGAAAGAGGATTGTTTTCCATGTCTGCAGCCAATATGTTGCGCCAAAAATGGAACCCATTCTACCCCTATATGATGGATAGAATGGACAAATTTATGATTCCACCTCAGGATTGATAATAGTGACAATAGTGCGATTACGACCTTGAGCTTTAGCTTGATACAAATTATCGTCGGCTATTTTTATCCATTTATCTAGCCTAGCATCAAAGTTAGCATTAGCTGTGATAGCCCCGATACTGACGGTGATATCAAATGCTTCAGTTCTGTCTGGCGTGTTAATGGGCATTTGAGACAGTTTGATTTTAAATTCATTCAAGTGATGTTCAATGTTAAGTGCGTTCGACATAGGTAAAATTAAAATAAATTCCTCTCCGCCATAACGGGCAATAATATCAATATCACGTTTAAAATGTTGAGACAGTTGTGCTGACACTTGACGTAAGCATTCATCCCCCGCTAAATGGCCGTAACTATCATTAACAGCTTTGAAAAAATCTAAATCAAGAATAGCCACAGTAATGGCTTGTTCACTTCGAAGACAAAACTCTCTCACTTCCTGGAACTTATGTTCAGCAAATCGGCGATTAAACAGTTGAGTTAATGGGTCTTTGTCGACTAATTCTTTGAGTTTTTGATTGGCTTTCTCTAATTCTTTAGTGCGGTTAACAACCGTTTCTTCCAGTTCCAATTGCTGAGTTATCAGCTGTTGCTTACTAATCAATAACCTTTGATAAAGGCTATACACTTCCTTAGGAGAGCTTTCATCTAGTACTTGGTTATTTAAATCATGCTGGCTAAGGTGGCCAAATTGGTTCGCTACCATTTCGAGGGGAATAGTTAGCAGTTGGCTAATTCGATTTGAAATGAAAAAACTGATAAAAAGAGCACCAAGTAACATAAAAAAACTGGCTTGCATTTGTTTTTCAGCGAGCTGCAATAATGGTGAAAAGGGCTCAATAATATAAATATTCCAACCATTTTTTAGTTGCTTCTGAGCATAAATGTATTCTGGAATTCTAGATTCCGTTTCGGTGATATTCATCAAGGGTAATTGGGTTAAATACAGTCCATTGTGCATACCATATTTAAAGGGCGACATGACGTTTAAATTGAGCTTTTCCGAGGCATAAATAATATTATTGGTTTCATCGGTCAAAATTATCGATTGGTTTTTCTGTTGATTGAAATCATAGTCTATTGCTGAAAAGTATTTTAGATCTAACGAACCTTCAATTATACCTAAAGGCTGTGCTGTATTTTGCTTGTCATAATATGGCGCACTAATCGCTACAATCGCGTCGTTGCCGAAGCCTCTACCCAAAAACACTGAAGAAACAAACACCCTTTGGTTATAAAATGACTCTATGAAATAATCTCTATCATTGACGATGACATTGTTATCTTTGGCATCATTTAATCGTATAGTAGGTGATGCGGCAATTATTCGTGCCTGATTATCGGTAATTAACATACTGATAAAGCCGGGGTAATTTTGATGTAAATTACTCAGAAGAGGTTGTATCTCTTGTGGTGAACCGCTGGCTATACTGAAATAGCGTGCAGCATTCTCAATCACTTTTTGGTGATTATCGATATATTGCTCGCCAGCATTACTTAAATGAAAAACTGATTCTTGTTGATTTTTCACGATTAAGTTTTGTTGCTTATCCAGTGAAATATAGTTGAAATAGAGCGTTGAAAATAATAAAGATAAGGTAATCATCAGAGTGACGAAATATGTCATCTGCTTGCTTAGGCTTCTGCGCTGTTTATCTTTTATCTTGGTTTCAAACATCCATAATTTAGGCACCATCAAAACTAATATAGAGGCTATGCTGGTATAAATTAAACTATTTATCGCCTGCTTTATGGTTACAAAGGGTAAGTGCTCGGTTGGCATATCAAAAAATAACTTGGCCATTAAATAGAAAATGGGCATGCCAATAACAAGCCAAAATATAATATTGCCATATAGCGCATAGATATCTTTTCTTCGGCAAAAACCTAAAAATAATGCCTCTAACCCAAAAATAAAGAAAACATGATAACTGTCCCAGGTGAGCATTAAACTGGTTGAGGCCAGTAATGATGTCACTAACGCATACCAGGGGCCACATAAAATGGCCACGACGATGGTCAGTGTATTTCCGAGTATAAATTGGACGTTTGCGAAGAAGGGGATAGGATAAAAGTTAATAATAAGTGCAATAACACCCATTAGTATTGAAAACATCAGATTATGTGGATTTAACGACAATTTTTTCAATGAAATATCCTTTCTCATTATTATCAAAAAATTTTACCCCTCTTATAGGACAATCACAAGTGATTGACTGTTAATTACGGCTTAAATCTCAGATAAGTAAAGTTTTTTAGATTGTTTGCTTATATTGAATTTAATTGTATTCGCTTATTTTAGATAAATTTGAAGCGTTTAAAGGGCTTTTTGTGTGTTGCTAACTATTTTTTATCGACACTTAGTGCTGTTCTCTTATCCAAGGTTGCTAAAAGCCCGTTATTTTTCGTTCGACCTTGGTCTAGTTTTTCAATAGTTATAGTGTTCGCTAGGTTTGTTGTAAGTTTTCTATCCTATTGTTTATTAATAGATAAATATGATTTATAGGTTGTTTTTGACTAAGGGTTAGACTAAGGTCTTGATTGTCGAACCCCTGTGAGTTGCTAAATTAACAATGACTTTACAATTCGACTTTAAAAAAACAATACAGGGGAAGTCGCAATGGCTTTTGAAAATAACGAAAAGGCAGCAGGGTATTGGCGTGAAAATTTACGTTTAGTACTTGTACTGCTAGCAATTTGGGCTGCAGTTTCATTTGGCTGCGGTATTTTATTAGTAGACGTGCTTAATGAGTTTTCCTTTATGGGATTCAAATTAGGCTTTTGGTTTGCGCAGCAGGGTGCAATGTATGTATTCGTGGCGCTGATTTTTGTTTATGTGGCAAAAGCAAATGCCCTAGACAAGAAATATGATGTTCACGAAGATTAAGGAGCACTGAAAAATGGATGTTCAAACATTAACATATATTATTGTTGGCGCGACATTTGCGCTATACATTGGCATCGCGATTTGGGCGAGAGCTGGTTCCACTCAAGAGTTTTATGTAGCCGGTGGTGGTGTGCATCCGGTAATGAACGGTATGGCTACCGCAGCAGATTGGATGTCGGCGGCATCCTTTATCTCGCTAGCGGGTATTGTGTCATTTACAGGTTATGATGGTTCAGTTTATTTAATGGGCTGGACAGGGGGTTATGTTTTATTAGCCTTGTGTATGGCGCCTTATTTACGTAAGTTTGGTAAATTCACGGTTCCTGATTTTATCGGTGACCGCTATTACTCACAAACTGCCCGTACTGTTGCGGTAATTTGTGCCATTTTCATCTGTTTTACTTATATTGCGGGTCAAATGCGCGGTGTCGGTGTGGTCTTCTCTCGCTTCTTAGAAGTCGAAGTTGAAACTGGCGTATATATTGGTATGGCAGTGGTGTTTTTCTATGCTGTTTTAGGTGGTATGAAAGGGATTACCTACACTCAAGTTGCACAATATTGTGTGTTAATATTTGCCTTTATGGTTCCAGCAATCTTTATCTCTGTGATGATGACTGGTCATATTCTACCGCAAATCGGTTTTGGTGCTGAGCTAGTTGATGCTGCAGGTAATGGTACTGGAGTCTTCTTACTCGACAAGCTTGATGGTCTTTCTGCTGAATTGGGATTCTCCCAGTATACAGAAGGCTCTAAAGAAATGATTGATGTGTTCTTTATTACAGGCGCATTGATGTTTGGTACCGCGGGTCTGCCCCATGTGATTGTTCGTTTCTTTACTGTACCTAGAGTAAAAGATGCACGTTTATCTGCGGGTTGGGCGCTAGTGTTTATTGCTATTATGTACACAACAGTACCTGCTTTAGCTGCTTTCTCTCGTGTTAATATGATTGAGACCATTAATGGACCAGATTCTACCGGTGTTGCTTATGAAGCTGCGCCACAGTGGATTAAAAACTGGGAAAAAACTGGCTTAATTACGTGGGATGATAAAAACAGTGATGGCAAAATATCTTATGCTAATGGTGATTCAAATGAGATGACCATTGACCGTGATATTATTGTGCTAGCAACGCCTGAAATTGCCAGTCTGCCTGCGTGGGTTATTGCCTTAGTTGCTGCAGGTGGTTTAGCTGCTGCACTATCAACGTCAGCGGGTTTACTATTAGTGATATCAACATCGGTGTCGCATGATTTGCTTAAGAAAAATCTCATGCCGGATATCTCTGATAAGAAAGAGTTAATGTATGCGCGTATTGCAGCAGCATTGGGTGTTGTAATGGCTGGTTACTTTGGGATAAATCCACCTGGATTTGTGGCCGCGGTGGTTGCGATAGCCTTCGGTTTAGCCGCTGCATCACTTTTCCCTGCAATTATCATGGGGATCTTCTCTAAAAAGGTAAATAGAGAGGGTGCAATTGCCGGTATGGTATTAGGCTTGCTATCTACCGCTGCTTATATTGTGTACTTTAAGTTTATTAACCCTGCTGCTAATACAAGTGATAATTGGTTCTTAGGTATTTCACCAGAAGGGTTTGGTATGGTTGGTATGTTTATTAACTTCGCTGTTGCTTTTGCTGTCAGTAAAGTCACTAAGCCTGTACCTCAAGATGTTGTTGATATGGTTGAATCGATTCGTTTCCCACAAGGAGCAGGCGAAGCGCAAAACCACTAATTATTCATCCCTTATTTAGACCCCTTTAAAAGGAGCGCCTCGGCGCTCTTTTTTATTGACTAAATATAGTAAGCTTGGGCTTAAGTCTTATAGCCAGTATTCAGTTGGCACAGGTATATTAAATAAAACCGCCAATGAGAAAATAATATGAATGCCAGTGAATTACAGCCAATTGAGCAGTTTTTGCAAACCCATGCACCTTTTGATCTATTGTCTAAAGCCTTAGTTGAGCGCTGTGCTAGGGAAATTAATATTGGCTATTACGCAAAGGCATCGGCATTTGTTGAGTTTGATCCTGATAATCCTAAATTATATTTGGTTAGAAGTGGCGCATTTGAAGTTAGAGATCCACAGGGTGTATTAGTTGATAGAGTCGCAGAAGGAGAATGTTTTGGTTTTTCGACATTATTGTCAGGCGAAAAAGTGGTTAACAAGGTCGCTATTTTAGAAGATGGCTTGGTTTATCATATCCCCCAACATTTATTCACCGAATTAAAAACCCATAATCGTCAGTTTGATACGTTTTTTACCCGTGCGTTTGCTCAGCGATTACGTAATGAACATAAGTTTAAAGCCAAAGATCTCACTACGACCAGTCGCATTACTAATATGATGTCTAAAAATCCAATTTGTATTGCTACCAACGCCAGCGTGCAAAATGCTGCAAAATTAATGCGCGATAATAGGGTTTCATCTGTGTTGGTGTTAAATGATCACGGTTTAGTCGGTATTGTCACTGATCGCGATTTACGAAATAGAGTCTTAGCAGAAGGTTTTGATGGCAATATTTGTGTAGACCAAGTCATGACTGTTCAGCCCAAAACCGTGGCCTCTAATGCACTGGTATTTGAAGCTATGTTATTGATGAGTGAATATAATATTCACCATTTACCTGTAATAGACAATAATCAAGCTAAAGGTATGGTGACCAGTACTGATATTTTACGTGCCCAGAGTTCACAACCATTATTATTAATTGGTGAAATAGATCGCCAGGATTCAATTGAAAAGTTGATCTTTGTCAGTAAGCAAATCCCAGTATTATTACAAAACCTTATAAGTGCTGATGCACGAGCAGAAGAGATTGGCAGAGTGTTAACGTCGGTCACAGATGTATTAACCCGTCGCTTAATTGTACTAAATCAGCAATTATTGGGTAAAGCTCCGATGGCTTTTTGTTGGTTAGCTTTTGGCTCGCAAGGTAGGCAAGATCAAGTGGCTTGTTCAGATCAAGATAATGGCTTGTTATTAGCACATGAACCGGATGAATTCGCAGCGGCTTACTTCGATAAATTAACCCATGCGGTTTGTAAGGGACTTGATCAATGCGGTTATATCTATTGCCCTGGCGATATTATGGCGCAAAATCCTAAGTGGCGGTTATCACTCCTCGAATGGCAGAATAAATTCAAAAAGTGGGTACTCACACCAGATCCTAAAGCCCTAATGCACGCCAGTATTTTCTTTGATATGCGCGCAGTGTATGGACCGCAAACCTTGTTTGATGAATTACAGAACTCAGTAATGTCGCATACCCAAAATAATGACATCTTTTTAGCCGGTATGGCGGGTAACTCATTACAGCAATCACCGCCTTTAGGTTTTTTCAGAAAATTTGTACTTGAACGAGATGGCAGTGAAGTCAAAGGCATGGATTTGAAGCACAAGGGCAGTGCGTTAATCAATGATATTGCCAGAGTCTATGCCCTAAGTGCTGGCATTAAAGAGGTCAATACCGCTAAACGTATTCGCGCGTTAATGGACGCCAATATCATTAATCGCAAAGATGCCCTTAATTTAGCGGACGCCCACGAGTTTATAGCGCATATGCGCTTAGCTAATCAGGGATATCAGGCGACTAATAATTTGGTTGTGAGTAATTTTTTAAAGCCGCAGGATTTGTCATCTTTATTGCGCCATCAATTACGGGATGCCTTTAAAGTGGTCCATGATGCTCAATCAGGTTTGAAACTTAAGTTTACCCGGAGTTTTTAGTGGTCAATCATTTATGGCTTAAAGGTCGGTTTTGGTTAGATTCACTGGTTAATCAGCAGGGCGAAAAGTCGATATTAGCGGATTATCAGCGGGCATTAACAAACCAATTTAATCATACTATCTTTGATGCTAAATTGATGGCGATTGATTTGGAAATGACCGGCCTTAATGCTGAGAAGGATCAGATCATTAGTATGGGTATTGTGCCTATCATTCAAGGACAAATCCCCCTGTCTCAAGCTCAACATTTGATGATTTCAATCGATGGTAGTGTAGGCCAAAGTGCGACTGTTCACGGTATTGTTGATCATCAATTACAAGATGCTTTACCCATTGATTTAGCAATGAATTGGTTACTAAAAGAAACCCAAGGGTATATTTTGGTAGCACACCATGCGCCAATGGATATGGCATTTATTCAAAAAAACTTACACAGTGTATTTGGACAAAAAGTACTCTTGCCTTTTATTGACACCTTAGCGATTGAAAAAACACGCTACCTGCGTCAGCATGACCACTTAGTTAAAGGGTGTGTTCGATTAGGGCAAAGTCGAGAACGTTATCACTTGCCTGTATATGGTGGACATAATGCATTAATAGATGCCATTGCCTGTGCTGAGTTATTTTTAGCCCAAGTATCGGCATTAGGCGGAACTAAAAACATCAAATGCCATGAGTTAATTGGGGTAACTAAATAGCTCTAATTAACAGCTTAAATTCAAACATAAAATAAGCCAGTCAATTGACTGGCTTATTTTATGAGTACGGTAGAGTATCGTTTTATATATTAGATCTATCGACCTTCTTGCTCAGCTTTATTGAAAAAGTAATCCACCGCAGGTTTAATTAATTCTAGTGCAGTTTGCTCACAATCTGGCACTTTGGCTTCACTAGTATTAATAGGAGTAACGCGGTCAGTCCATTTAAAAAGTAAAGCTGCTGATGTCAGTCCAGCACCAAATGCACAGGATAAAATAGTTTGTCCAGGCTCAATTAAGCCTTTATCTAGTGCATCACAAATAGCAATTGGGATAGTCGCAGCTGATGTATTGCCATAGTTTGCTATATTGACGATGGCTTTTTCTTTAGGAATTTTCATCCGACTAACCAAAGTATCTATGATACGTTCGTTAGCTTGATGAGGAATAACCCAATCGACATCGTCTTTATCAACATTGCATTTCTCAAGTACTTTAGTACTTAAAGATCCCATACCCTGAATGGCGCGTTTGAAGATTTCTTGGCCATTAAACTCAATATAGAAATCTAACGAACTGCTATCTAAGCGATCCATTTGGCTGCCAAAATTCGATTTTAAAATTTCACGTCCATCAGGATCATTATTAAGCTCATAGCCTAATACTCCGCCTTCTTCATCACGGGCTTCTAAAATGACCGCACCAGCACCATCGCCAAATAACACCGCAGTTTCACGACGAGACCAGTCTAAATAAAAAGATAAACGTTCAGCACCGATAATTAACACTTTCTTATTTTGGCCGCTTTTAATTAACGAGCTTGCTAATCCCACACCGTATAAAAAACCACTGCATGCCGCATTAATATCAAATGCGCCACATGTCGCACCGACATTTGCCTGCACGGTAGAGGCAATATTAGGTATTAAACTATCAGGGCTTGCGGTAGCCAAAATAATCAAATCCAACTCACTGCCATCAATCCCAGCAGCGGCTAAAGCATGTTTTGCTGCAACGCTAGCCAGTACAGAAGTATTAACATGGCTAATATTGCGTTTGCTAATTCCTGTACGAGATTTAATCCACTCATCGGACGTTTCCATAAAAGTGGCAAGGTCATCGTTGGTTAGCGATGCAGGAGGGACAGCTTTTCCCCATCCGGTGATATGTGCATACTGCATAAAACTTCTCTCAATATATAAATAAAACAAGCAATTAAGGTGATATTTGACCCACTCAGTCTTGAATTAGTCTAGTCTAAATGCTTAACAACTAACTTTCTAATAGCTTCAGCAGCGTGAAGAATATGTTCACGCAATAAGTGTGTCGCTTTTTCAATATCTTTTCTTTGGCATAACTCAAGTAATTCACGGTGCTCTCGCTCCGCAGTGGGGATCCCACCTGTTAACAATAGTTGTAAACGAATATAGCGATCACAATTAGTATTTAAACCATGAACGACTTCGAGTGTATGGCTGCGGTTGGCGGCTTTATATAGGCAAGTATGAAATTGCGTATTAAGCTCGCTCCAACTTGCCACAGAATCCTGGCGCTTAAATGCGTTTTCTAATGCATTTAATACTCTGTCCGCTTCTTCAAAATCGGCGTCTTGTAAATTAGGAATAGCCTTGGCAAGCAAGTCTGACTCAATCATTGCTCTGAGTTCAAATAGCTCTGTGACCTGTTCAACAGATAAAACCGTGGCCGTGGCACCTTTATGCGGCTCAAACTTAACTAACCCTTCAGCTTCTAATTGTACTAAAGCTTCTCGTACAGGAATGCGACTGACGTTCAATTGTTCAGCAATAGCAGTTTGACGTAAGGGTTCGCCACCTTTTATATCACCAGAAAGGATCTGTTCTCTGAGTACTTCAACTACAAGTTGAGTACGCGTTTTGTGAATGATAGGGGGTATATTACTCATTAGCTCTTTTGTTTTCGCGAAATAACCGAGCAAGGTTACCGCTTCATGGCGCCTTAATAAAGTGAAACATGGTCATTCGCTATAATTATCCTTTATTGGGCTAGCTCAAATGCGAAGACGGTGTGATAATTAATACAGAAAATTAATGAGGATTAATAAGTGAATAAAGCAGTTTTTCTTGACCGAGATGGTGTGATCAACAAAGATCATGGCTATGTATATCAAACGGATGACTTTGAATATATTGAAGGTGTGTTTGATGCCTGCCTCGCATTGAAGAAAATGGGCTATAAACTTGTCGTTGTGACTAACCAATCGGGTATTGCTCGCGGCATGTACAGTGAAGACGATTTTCATTCCTTAACTGAGTGGATGGATTGGAACTTTGCTGATAAAGGCATTGAACTGGACGGTATTTATTATTGTCCGCATCATCCAGAAAAAGGTTTAGGTGAATATAAGCAAGATTGCGATTGTCGCAAGCCAAAACCAGGAATGATGTTAGAGGCGGCTAAGTTTTTAAAACTTGATCTAGCCAATTCAATTATGGTCGGTGATAAGGCTGATGATATCCGTGCAGCTAAAGCTGCGGGTATAGGTCACAGTATTTTAGTCAGAAGTGGTAAGAAGGTAGACGAAGCCGGAATTGATATCGCATCTATTGTAGTTGATAGCATTGCAGATGTGCCCGCTTTTATAGAAACACTTAATTAGTAAGGC
This sequence comes from Shewanella sp. HL-SH2, assembly GCF_051164935.1. NCBI lineage: Bacteria > Pseudomonadati > Pseudomonadota > Gammaproteobacteria > Alteromonadales > Shewanellaceae > Shewanella > Shewanella sp. HL-SH2. The sequence continues at coordinate 3,329,331 of NZ_CP195035.1, read as the reverse complement.
CGAAAAAGGCCTTTCAGGCCTTTTTTGATGGTTAAGTGTACGCTTAGTTTAAAAAGTGTTCGGTTGGTTGGTTTATTTGAAAGTTTTTGCAAAAAGGGGTTGCGGTAAAATCTCCTATCCCTATAATGCGCACCACTGACACGGAACACGGCGTCTAACGCAAGTTACCAAGTCCGCTCTTTAACAATTTATCAAGTAATCTGTGTGGGCATTCACAGGTATTGAGTTATTCGAAATTGTCTTCTGTTCTTCGGAATGTTGGCAATCAAAAAATTTAACTCGATGATGAGAATGTTCATAGTAATATGAAACTACAGCAATGTAGTAAATAACTCGTTAGCTCGTATGAGCGAAGCGAATTATGACAGTAGAATTCATTGAGCCGTTCGACGTAGTCGAACAAAAAACTTTAATTGAAGAGTTTGATCATGGCTCAGATTGAACGCTGGCGGCAGGCCTAACACATGCAAGTCGAGCGGCAGCGGGAAGATAGCTTGCTATCTTTGCCGGCGAGCGGCGGACGGGTGAGTAATGCCTAGGGATCTGCCCAGTCGAGGGGGATAACAGTTGGAAACGACTGCTAATACCGCATACGCCCTACGGGGGAAAGGAGGGGACCTTCGGGCCTTTCGCGATTGGATGAACCTAGGTGGGATTAGCTAGTTGGTGAGGTAATGGCTCACCAAGGCGACGATCCCTAGCTGTTCTGAGAGGATGATCAGCCACACTGGGACTGAGACACGGCCCAGACTCCTACGGGAGGCAGCAGTGGGGAATATTGCACAATGGGCGAAAGCCTGATGCAGCCATGCCGCGTGTGTGAAGAAGGCCTTCGGGTTGTAAAGCACTTTCAGTAGGGAGGAAAGGCAGTAGTTTAATAAACTATTGCTGTGACGTTACCTACAGAAGAAGGACCGGCTAACTCCGTGCCAGCAGCCGCGGTAATACGGAGGGTCCGAGCGTTAATCGGAATTACTGGGCGTAAAGCGTGCGCAGGCGGTTTTTTAAGCCAGATGTGAAAGCCCTGGGCTCAACCTAGGAATTGCATTTGGAACTGGGGAACTAGAGTCTTGTAGAGGGAGGTAGAATTTCAGGTGTAGCGGTGAAATGCGTAGATATCTGAAGGAATACCGGTGGCGAAGGCGGCCTCCTGGACAAAGACTGACGCTCATGCACGAAAGCGTGGGGAGCAAACAGGATTAGATACCCTGGTAGTCCACGCCGTAAACGATGTCTACTCGGAGTTTGGTGACTTAGTCACTGGGCTCCCAAGCTAACGCATTAAGTAGACCGCCTGGGGAGTACGGCCGCAAGGTTAAAACTCAAATGAATTGACGGGGGCCCGCACAAGCGGTGGAGCATGTGGTTTAATTCGATGCAACGCGAAGAACCTTACCTACTCTTGACATCCAGAGAATTCGCTAGAGATAGCTTAGTGCCTTCGGGAACTCTGAGACAGGTGCTGCATGGCTGTCGTCAGCTCGTGTTGTGAAATGTTGGGTTAAGTCCCGCAACGAGCGCAACCCCTATCCTTATTTGCCAGCGAGTTATGTCGGGAACTTTAGGGAGACTGCCGGTGATAAACCGGAGGAAGGTGGGGACGACGTCAAGTCATCATGGCCCTTACGAGTAGGGCTACACACGTGCTACAATGGCGTATACAGAGGGTTGCAAAGCCGCGAGGTGGAGCTAATCTCACAAAGTACGTCGTAGTCCGGATTGGAGTCTGCAACTCGACTCCATGAAGTCGGAATCGCTAGTAATCGTGAATCAGAATGTCACGGTGAATACGTTCCCGGGCCTTGTACACACCGCCCGTCACACCATGGGAGTGGGCTGCAAAAGAAGTGGGTAGTTTAACCTTCGGGAGAACGCTCACCACTTTGTGGTTCATGACTGGGGTGAAGTCGTAACAAGGTAGCCCTAGGGGAACCTGGGGCTGGATCACCTCCTTACCTATACGACTAACTCAATACCTAAAAGTGCAGAGATGCATGTGAGTGTTCACACAGATTACTTGATAGAAAGAAAGAGAAATTACGTTGGGTCTGTAGCTCAGCTGGTTAGAGCGCACCCCTGATAAGGGTGAGGTCGGTGGTTCAAGTCCACTCTGACCCACCAATTCTTCATTTCTCCTGTGTTAATTTACCGCTCGTTTAGTGAACTAAACGTCGCAATAAATTGCCTTGGATAAATTCGAATTGGCAAGCCAAATAAATTGGCTGACCTTCTTAGAAGGTAAACGTAAATTCTCACTGTATGTAAAGGGGTTATAGCTCAGCTGGGAGAGCGCCTGCCTTGCACGCAGGAGGTCTGCGGTTCGATCCCGCATAGCTCCACCATTCTCTTGAATGAGAAACATACATATTGGTCCGAGATGCCAAAGATAAACGAAATTTTATCTTTGGCTTTTTTAAGCCCGCTCTTTAACAATTTGGAAAGCTGATAGTACTAACTAAAGGCGCATAAATGATGATTCGTTGTCGTTTGTGTGATTACGTTAGTGCGAAAATAATATTGATGCGAAAGCATCAGTATCTTGAGTTCTCAAAACACTGTTTAAGTGTCTTGAATATTCTAAAAACTAAGGCGAGTCACACTTCCTGGTCGGGAGTGAGACAAGTAAAAACCAGCTAGTTACGATACAGTCTGATTAGTTCATTCTCTTGTTTACAAGGGTTGTGAAACTCATTTGGGTTGTATGGTTAAGTGACTAAGCGTATACGGTGGATGCCTTGGCAGTCAGAGGCGATGAAGGACGTAATAACTTGCGAAAAGCGTTGGCGAGCTAGTAATAAGCATTTGAGCTAACGATATCCGAATGGGGAAACCCGGCCACATAAGTGGTCATCATACAGTGAATACATAGCTGTATGAGGCGAACCTGGGGAACTGAAACATCTAAGTACCCAGAGGAAAAGAAATCAACCGAGATTCCCCTAGTAGCGGCGAGCGAACGGGGATTAGCCCTTAAGTCTATGGGGTGTTAGTGGAATGAGTTGGAAAGCTCAGCGGCACAGGGTGATAGCCCCGTACACGAAAACTAACCATAGATGAAAACGAGTAAGGCGGGACACGTGACATCCTGTTTGAATATGGGGGGACCATCCTCCAAGGCTAAATACTCCTGACTGACCGATAGTGAACCAGTACCGTGAGGGAAAGGCGAAAAGAACCCCTGTGAGGGGAGTGAAATAGAACCTGAAACCGTATACGTACAAGCAGTGGGAGCGGTTCTTGAGACCGTGACTGCGTACCTTTTGTATAATGGGTCAGCGACTTACGTTTTGTAGCGAGGTTAAGCGAATAGCGGAGCCGTAGGGAAACCGAGTGTTAACTGCGCGTTTAGTTGCAAGGCGTAGACCCGAAACCGAGTGATCTAGCCATGGGCAGGTTGAAGGTTGAGTAACATCAACTGGAGGACCGAACCGACTTATGTTGAAAAATGAGCGGATGACTTGTGGCTGGGGGTGAAAGGCCAATCAAACTCGGAGATATCTGGTTCTCCTCGAAAGCTATTTAGGTAGCGCCTCGAGCGAATACCATTGGGGGTAGAGCACTGTTAAGGCTAGGGGGTCATCCCGACTTACCAACCCTTTGCAAACTCCGAATACCAATGAGTACTACTCGGGAGACAGACAGCGGGTGCTAACGTCCGTTGTCAAAAGGGAAACAACCCAGACCGTCAGCTAAGGTCCCAAAGTGTATGTTAAGTGGGAAACGATGTGGGAAGGCTTAGACAGCTAGGATGTTGGCTTAGAAGCAGCCATCATTTAAAGAAAGCGTAATAGCTCACTAGTCGAGTCGGCCTGCGCGGAAGATTTAACGGGGCTAAACATACCACCGAAGCTACGGGTTTGCAGTTTACTGCAAGCGGTAGAGGAGCGTTCTGTAAGCGGTTGAAGGTGAAGGGGTAACCCACACTGGACGTATCAGAAGTGCGAATGCTGACATGAGTAACGATAAAGGGAGTGAAAAACTCCCTCGCCGAAAGACCAAGGGTTCCTGTCCAACGTTAATCGGGGCAGGGTGAGTCGACCCCTAAGGTGAGGCCGAAAGGCGTAATCGATGGAAAACAGATTAATATTTCTGTACCTCTGCTAACTGCGATGGAGAGACGGAGAAGGCTAGGCTAGCGCGGCGTTGGTAGTCCGCGTTTAAGGTAGTAGGCGGTGTTCTTAGGCAAATCCGGGAACACGTACTTAAATGTACACGTTGAGAGCTGATGACGAGTCACTAAGGTGATGAAGTAGTTGATGCCATGCTTCCAGGAAAATCTTCTAAGCTTCAGGTTAGTAGGGATCGTACCCCAAACCGACACAGGTGGTCGGGTAGAGAATACCAAGGCGCTTGAGAGAACTCGGCTGAAGGAACTAGGCAAAATGGTACCGTAACTTCGGGAGAAGGTACGCTGCTGTTGGTGATGGGACTTGCTCCCTAAGCTGACGGCAGTCGCAGATACCAGGTGGCTGCAACTGTTTATCAAAAACACAGCACTGTGCAAAATCGCAAGATGACGTATACGGTGTGACGCCTGCCCGGTGCCGGAAGGTTAATTGATTGGGTTATCGCAAGAGAAGCTCATGATCGAAGCCCCGGTAAACGGCGGCCGTAACTATAACGGTCCTAAGGTAGCGAAATTCCTTGTCGGGTAAGTTCCGACCTGCACGAATGGCGTAATGATGGCCACGCTGTCTCCAGCCGAGACTCAGTGAAGTTGAAATTGCGGTGAAGATGCCGTATACCCGCGGCTAGACGGAAAGACCCCGTGAACCTTTACTATAGCTTGGCACTGAACATTGAACCTACATGTGTAGGATAGGTGGGAGACTTTGAAGCTTCGTCGCTAGATGGAGTGGAGTCAATCTTGAAATACCACCCTTGTAGTTTTGATGTTCTAACTCTGGCCCCTTATCGGGGTTGAGGACAGTGCCTGGTGGGTAGTTTGACTGGGGCGGTCTCCTCCCAAAGAGTAACGGAGGAGCACGAAGGTTGGCTAAGTACGGTCGGACATCGTACGGTTAGTGCAATGGCATAAGCCAGCTTAACTGCGAGACATACACGTCGAGCAGGTACGAAAGTAGGTCATAGTGATCCGGTGGTTCTGAATGGAAGGGCCATCGCTCAACGGATAAAAGGTACTCCGGGGATAACAGGCTGATACCGCCCAAGAGTTCATATCGACGGCGGTGTTTGGCACCTCGATGTCGGCTCATCACATCCTGGGGCTGAAGTCGGTCCCAAGGGTATGGCTGTTCGCCATTTAAAGTGGTACGCGAGCTGGGTTCAGAACGTCGTGAGACAGTTCGGTCCCTATCTGCCGTGGGCGTTGGATGATTGAGGGGAGCTGCTCCTAGTACGAGAGGACCGGAGTGGACGAACCGCTGGTGTTCGGGTTGTCATGCCAATGGCATTGCCCGGTAGCTACGTTCGGAATCGATAACCGCTGAAAGCATCTAAGCGGGAAGCGAGCCCCAAGATGAGTCATCCCTAGAGCTTTAAGCTCTCTAAAGGGCCGTAGGAGACTACTACGTTGATAGGCAAGGTGTGTAAGCGTTGTGAGGCGTTGAGCTAACTTGTACTAATGACCCGTGAGGCTTAACCATACAACCCAGATGGGTTTTACTGATACGACTTAGTATTAGAATGGGACGCTTAAATAGTGTGACGAGACTCAAACTCAGATAAAGCAATCAGCTTTCCGAATTATTATTTAATGCTAGTTAAATAGCGTTAGATAACCAAATTTGTCTGGAAACCATAGAGCTGTGGCACCACCTGATCCCATTCCGAACTCAGAAGTGAAACACAGTATCGCCGATGGTAGTGTGGGGTCTCCCCATGTGAGAGTAGGTCATTTCCAGGCGCCAAATAAAACAGCAAGGCCACTCTAATTGAGTGGCCTTTTTGTTTTGTGTCGAAAAATTATTCTTGAGCATAAGTCATACAATTTACATTAAACATAGTGTGGCCGATATGCCCATGTGAGAGTAGATCATTTCCAGGCGCTAAATAAAAAAGTAAGGCTAACTTAATCGGTAGCCTTACTTTTTATCTGGTTGAAATGTTTTTTGAACTAATGTGTCTTAATGAAGTTATAAGTCAACATCTAGCTTAAGGCGCTAAAGGGTATTCTGCTGAGCTTCAATTTCACTGGCACGAGTGAATCCGCTATGAGTGTTAAGTTGTTTATAGTAACGTTCAAGGTTAGGGTATTTAGCCAGTTCACCTCTGGCTGCTAGCAGCTCAATCACAAATGACATCATGATATCGGCGCCAGTCAGTTTATCTGCCACTAAATAGCGCTTACCTTCTAAAGATGCATTTAAGTAACCGATTACTTTTGCGACTTCTATATCGGCGTAACCCGCCATGAAATTGGTTTGGCAGCCATCTTTTTCAACAAATAATCGAAGTAACAGAGGTAACATAGCAGAGCTTTCAGCGAAGTGCAGCCACTGTATATAACTAACGTAATCAGTGCTATTTGATTCCGGTGCTAAGTGACTTGCAAATTGATTGATTAAATACTCGGTGATGGCGCCTGATTCAGCAATGACTAAGTCATTGTGCTCAATTACTGGTGATTTACCTAATGGGTGAATTGCAGTTAATTCAGGTGGTGCTAGAAAGGTGACTTTGTCTCTTTGATAAGCTTTAACTTGGTAGGCTTGCCCTAGTTCTTCTAACAACCATAAAATACGTTTCGAACGAGACTGATTGAGATGGTGTAGTGTGATCATAATAATCCCTTTACTGTCAGTTTGCCTTTAAAAGCGGGCAAGATAGAAATTAATAAATCTATTAACCAGATTTAACTAAGCTGAATCAAGATTAACTTGGTTTGAACCTAGGGTTAATTAGATAGATTGCCGTGGTTAGTATATTTTATTAGCCATAATAATAACCCTAGCAATGTTTCAGTTTGGCTAGGGTTATTGATTGGCTGTTTACGCCTTAAATAGTTTGGCCATTATGCCGCTATTTATGAACCATTAAACCCAAAGGTTGCTTAAAATATTTATACTTTAAGTAACATTAGCATGGCTTGAGCAACCGCTTCTGATGAAGCCGGATTTTGGCCAGTAACTAAGTTGCCATCAACTTCAATATGGCTAGCCCAATCTGCACCTTTAGTGTAAATACCACCATTTTCTTTCAGCATATCTTCAACTAAGTAGGGAACGATAGCCGTTAGTTGCACAGCATCTTCTTCGCTATTAGTAAATCCTGTAACTTTTTTACCGTTAACTAAAAAGCTGCCATCAGCATTTTTAGCATGGCGTAATGCGCCTGATGCATGACACACGAGACCCAATGGTTTACCTTGCTGGTAAGTCTGTTCAATTAAGGCAATCGAGTGTTTGTCTTCCGTTAAGTCCCAAAGTGGCCCATGGCCGCCAGGGTAAAAGACAGCATCAAAGTCAGCTACATTTATACTGTCAAGGCGTACTGTATTTGCGAGCTGTTTTTGAGCATCAGTATCGCTTTTGAAGCGTGCAGTTGTTGCTGTTTGGAAGTCTGCACCATCACTACTCGGATCTAAAGGTGGCTGACCACCTAAAGGGGAAGCTAGCACTATCACTGCGTCATTATCTGCAAAATGATAATACGGTGAGGTAAATTCCTCTAGCCAAAAGCCTGTTTTGTTACCTGTGTCACCGAGTTTATCGTGTGAGGTTAATACCATTAAAATTTTCATCTGCATTCCTAATTAATAGACCAGTCGTCTATTTTTTGGTTGTCAATATCCGCTCTAAAACGGTGAGGATGTACCTTAAATCGTATAGCTTGTCGGTTTACATAAATCTTTTAGAATCAATTAATCATCGCTGACTATGGCTTTAAAAATGATATAGTTATGTCCATTGCCTGCTTTAGCCCTCTGTCATCTTTGCTTAGTTTTGCCATTAAGCTAGCGCCGATCCACAAATTATAAAGCAGTTCAGCTGTCTCATCTGCACTGAGTTTTTTAATCGATTTATCTTCAATACCCGCGGTGATACAGCCACTAATCGCGCCTTGTACTACTTGGGTTCCTTTTAATAATGCGACTCGCATAGGTTCTGATAAATCAGCTACTTCGGCACTCAGTTTAACCACTAGGCACTTTTGTGATGAACAGCTATCTGCTTGTGACGTCATCCAACCTTGCCAATATGTCATTAAACGTTTTAATCCAGATTGAGCTGGGTTACCAAACAGGATTTGTAAACGTTGCTGATAATCATCGAAGTAATCTTCGATGAGCGCTTCACCAAATTGCTCCTTTGATTTGAAGTAATGGTAAAACGAGCCTTTAGGGACTTCGGCATGTTTAAGGAGTTCAGATAATCCAACGCTGACAAAGCCGCGTGCTGCGATCAATTGATAGCCGATATCTAAAATATGTTGGCGTGTATCTTGGGTGCTTGTTTTCATCCAGTGAGGATACACTCAAATAGACCAGTCGTCTAGTGGGTGTCCTATGACTATCAATTCGTTCTTATTTCAAATCTGGCTATCCTTTTTTGTTATCAACTAATATTGGGCTGATGAGCATCTGAATTTATAGTATTTTCTTAATATTAATTTTTGCCTGTAAAAAATCTTCTACGATTAATTTATTAATATCATCGCACGATCTATGCTTAAAGGCATTCCGAATAATATTACAACTCAGTTTTTGATGGGTTAACTACTAATGTCAAAGCACTGTCAAAAGGTGTTTAGTTGTCGGCTTTGCTCAGATTAACGACTTGGATCCCTCTCAACTGGGAGTATATAACTTCCATTGGCGCTATAAAATTGTCAAGGCGAGTGGCTTAAAGGTCTAGATGGTCTTTATCTTGGCTAGTTTGAGGATGGCAATGGGGTTAATGCAAAAAATAAGCTGGTCATTTCTCTTGCAAATATAACCTCGATGTTGCGTGATGCAACTTACCTCACTTTATAAATGAGATGGGTTATAAAATAGAGTTAGATCAACCACTATTTTCAGCGTTTTTTATCATATTTAATATGTTTACTCGCTCATAGAGTGACTTTTGTTTAGAATGTTTGTCCTCATCGTCCTTTGGCCATTTGCTAATTGGAACTGATTCACACTGAGGTGGACTGTTTTTCTGCCTAGGAGCTTTAATGCAACTGTTTGTAAAAGATTTAACCGTAATAGACTTCTCTTATCTTTGCCCCATTCGCGGTATGGTCGGCGAAAGCTGGATTGTTGATGTGCTGCTTGATGGCGGGCTAGACGAGCAAAATATGGTGCTTGATTTTTCTAAAGTCAAAAAAACCATTAAGAATACCATTGATGATGTTGCCGACCATCGTTTGTTGATCCCAACAGCGTGTAATCAAGTCAGGTGGCAACAACAGGGTGACAGAGTGTGGATGGATTTTGCTAGTCAAAAGGGCGATATTCATTTGGCTTGTCCATCACAAGCATTTGCCCTCATCCCTACAGAAGTCATCGACTTTGAAAGTGTGAATGACTTTTTACAAAAAGCCCTTCGCGAAGCATTACCTGACAATGTTCAAGATATTAGCATTACGCTACGTAATGAAGTGCTGACCACGCCTTATTATCATTACAGCCACGGTTTGCGTAAGCATGATGGTAATTGTCAGCGTATTGCTCATGGTCATCGCAGCCCTGTTACCGTATTTGAAAATGGCATAGCAGCGCCTAAATGGGACGAATATTGGGCTGAGCGCTGGCATGATGCTTATTTAGGTACTGAAGAAGATATTGTTGCTGTAGCAGATCTTCAATTATCAAAACAAGCCAATGTCAGTGATGATACCCATTATGGTTTTCATTATGTTGCGCCGCAGGGAGATTTCCAGTTAGCCATGCCTAAAAATTGCTGCGATATTATTCCCCATGACACCACAGTAGAGTTACTGGCTGAGTATATGGCAGTAACTTTGGCGGCTAAAGTGCCTGAAAGCCATTTTAAAGTGATTGCCTATGAAGGCATTGGCAAAGGCGCTATCGCGGTCAGAGGATAGGCCTGAACAGCAGTCTGAGTAATAGTCTGAACAAAATAGATAGAAACAAAAAAGTCATTGTCGTTTATTAAATTGCTGTTAGTTATTGTGAGTTATTAGGGGTAACAAGGAATTGAGTTATATGAAATTGTCAGTGGTAGCTTGCTGTGCTTTATTATCAAGTGTGCTTACTTCTACAGCTAGCGCTGAAATTACCTTCCAAGGTCAATTTGAACAAGGCGCATTAGTGCGCGGTACTGTACCAGTGGGCAGCAGCATTAAGCTTAATGGTGGAGTCGTAAAAGTCACCCCTAAAGGGCAATTTGCTATTGGATTTGACCGCGATGCTAAAACCGAGCAAATGTTGGAGGTAACCTACCCAACAGGATTAACAGAGCTTAAGCCTATTAAGGTTACCAGTCGTGAATATAAAATCGATCGCGTGACTGGCATTAGTACCACAATTATGAAGCCTGATCCTGTTGCACAAAAACGAGCCGCTGAAGACAGTAAGCAAACCTATGCCGCGCGTGAGACATTTATTGAACAAGACGCTTTTATGCAGGATTTTATTTGGCCAGTAACGGGTCGAATTTCTGGCGTATACGGCAGTCAGCGAGTGTATAACGATGTACCAGGTAACCCGCACTTTGGTGTCGATGTCGCTAGACCAACGGGTACAGTCGTCGTGTCTCCAGCTGACGGTGTGATTACCTTAGCGGTACCAGACATGTTTTACTCGGGTGGGACATTAATTATTGACCACGGTTATGGTGTTAGCTCGACATTTTTACATTTAAGTAAGTTATATCCCAAAGTTGGTGATAAAGTGACTCAAGGCCAAAAGCTGGCTGAAATAGGCGCAACAGGCCGTGTAACTGGGCCACATTTAGATTGGCGCTTGAATTGGTTTCAAATGCGATTAGACCCAGTATCTATAGTGCCATCTATGTCGACTGTGTTAGCGGCCGAAAAAACCGCTCAAAAATAGCGGTTTGATTGCGTAGACTTCATCAATTAGATTGATATAAAGGAGAACATAGATGTTCTCCTTTTTTATTCAATGTTAAACAATAATATTTGAAAGGATTCAATATATGATCAATAAAATTGGTAACACTGAGATTCTGCTAAAACACAAAGCCACATGTCATTGTGGGTCTGTCGAATTAGTACTGACATTACCCAATGGAATAGAAAAGCCAAGGCGTTGTGATTGTTCTATGTGCCGAAAGCGAGGGACGATAGTGGCTTCAGTTCAGCTTGATGGTATTGAGATAGTCAGCGGCCAAGAGGCACTTAAACTCTATCAATTTAATACCAATACAGCCAAACACTTCTTCTGCTCAAATTGTGGCATTTATACTCACCATCAACGACGCTCAAACCCATCTGAGTATGGTTATAACGTGGGATGTTTAGAGGGGGTTAATCCCTTTGAACTTGAGAATATTGTGACTCTTGATGGTATTAATCATCCTGCGGATAACAATACATAATTATTTATCAATGACCGTAAATCTTTATTACGCTTGCTCACTTTCGATAATTGTTTGAATATCGTGCGGATGCACTTTGACACAAATGCCATTCGCCTTGAACGCGATGGTCGGATTGGCTAAACGCTCGTTATCACCTTTAGGTGAGCTAAGTTTAACCTTCACATCAGTTTTTCCGGCAATGACGTCTGCAAGTTGCGGTACATGAGCTATTAACTGGGATACTAAACCATCACAGGTTTGCGCGTTTGACGGAAACACTAACTCTACATGCTCCCAACCTTCCATTGGATAAATTTTATCTGATGGAAAGGGGAGTTCAACGCATTCAATTGCTGTCGTCCCCATCATCATAGGTTCAGATAATTTAATGATTAAAATTGGCCGACCATTAATTATATTATTTGAAATGACTTCACCTAGCTGAGCAAATTCATCTGCAAGTGCTTGGGCGGTTTGGCTATTATTGACGCGTAAAGCGGCGTGATCACAAGCTAACGACAGCGAAGTTAATCCAAGCTTGTTGATAAAAGCTTGGATTTGTAGGCTAAAGTCTGGCCAAGTGTGTTGCAAAACGCTGTAATTCATAAAAAGTCCAAAGTTTTAGGCTGCTTAAATGGACTGTTGATTATGGCCAAATCTCAATAGGCGTGCCTTCATCAATCATGCGCCACAATTCATCCATTTCTTTGTTGGTGACAGCAATGCAACCGTTAGTCCAATTGTATCTTTGCGCTTCTTCCGGTGACATGGATGAACGAGGGTTTTGACCATGGATCATTATCATACCGCCAGGGCTGATGCCTAACGCTTGCGCACGCAGTTTGTCTTCATCATTGGGATATGAAATGTGAATAGATTTGTAAAACGCGCTGTCAGGTTTTTTATAATCAAGTACGTAACGTCCTTGCGGGGTACGTTGATCGCCTTCTTTTAATTTATGTCCCTGCGGAGCATCTCCCATCGCAATAACATAGGTTTTTAATACTTTACCGTCGCGCATCACGGACATACGAGATTCGGACTTATTGACCACCACTAAATCGATTTTAGCATGTGGCTGAGCTGAAGAAGCACTGGCAAATAAAGGGCAAGCAATACTGAGGGCGAAAAACCAATAACGCAAGTGCATGATATCTCCGTATAATGAATATTATTATTTTTACAATGCGGGTAAATTAGCCGCTTTTACTCGGCTAATCAGTTAATTGAAATGATTTTAACGTTATCCGTTTGTAAATGGTATGGTTATGTTAGATATCTTTTTCAGGATTTGAGTTAAACGAGTATGAACGAAGCACACTTAGACGACTCGCCGCTAAAACAGCGTTTACGGTCCATCATTTTTGGTACAGATACCCCTGAGGGTAAAGCATTTGATATTGTGCTTTTGATATCGATTGTCGCCAGTATATTGCTGATAAGCTTAGACACAATTGATAGTTTTCATGCCGATTATGGTAATTTTTTTCTGATTGGTGAGTGGATATTTACCATCATATTTACCTTTGAATATGTACTTAGGCTTTATTGCTCGCAAAATCGCTTACTTTACGCTCGCAGTTTTTTTGGCATAGTGGATCTATTGTCCATTCTGCCAAGTTATTTAGCATTGATCTTCCCAGGGGCAAATTTTGCTCTTGCTATTAGGGTATTGAGATTATTTAGGGTATTCAGAGTACTGAAGTTATTACGCTTTCTTGCTGACGGTAATTTATTATTAAAAGCTATGCTGCAGTCAAGCCGAAAGGTGTTTATATTTTTCTTTTCGGTGAGCTTGATAATATTGGTATTAAGCGTCGTTATGTATGTGGTTGAAGGTCCTAATAATGGTTTCAGCTCAATTCCTAAATCTATGTATTGGACCATTGTGACTATCACCACTGTCGGGTACGGTGATATCACCCCACAAACACCACTGGGTCAAGCAATAGCTGCATTAACCATGTTGATAGGTTATTCAATCATAGCCATTCCGACCGGTATTTTAACCGCTGAGATTTCTCAAGAAATGGTCAAGGTACGTGATCTGCGTAAATGCAGTAATTGTGGCAAGGCAGGCCATGATAATGACGCCCAGTTTTGTAATCATTGTGGTAGTGAATTAGAGTCGCTTGCTTCGCTCACTCAGCCATAACGTGTTGCTCTTTTTTATATGCTAAATAATGACGTATAACCCTAATAAAGCCGTATAAGATAATCGCGAACATTTCAAAGGATAAGCATGACCACAGCCAAGTTTGTCGAAGGGCCGATTTTACGCCATATATTAGTGATGAGTTCTACTGCCGCAGTGGGGATCTCTGCATTATTTGTCGTTGATTTATTAGATATCTTCTTTTTAAGTTTGCTGGGTGAGCAAGAGCTTGCGGCTGCTGTGGGCTATGCTGGGACTATTTCATTTTTTACTACTTCGATAGGGATTGGATTATCTATTGCACTGGGTGCTTTGGTTTCAAGATCTATTGGAGCCAAAAACAGTGATCAAGCAAAACGCTTATTTTTAAACTGTGCCGTGGTGACATTCATTATCAGTGTGCTGGTGGCATTGATCGTGATGAGCTTTATTCCAGAGTTACTTGCCCTTGTTGGTGCCAAAGGTTACACCGCTGAACTTGCACAAAGTTATTTATATATATTAGTGCCATCGTTACCGGTAATTTGTCTTGCAATGGCACTGGGCGGCGCACTTCGAGCGGTAGGCGATGCCAAGTTGTCGATGATGTCGACATTAGCGGGTGGCGGTGTTAATGCGGTACTTGATCCGATTTTTATTTTTGTATTCGCTATGGGGATTGAAGGCGCCGCTGTAGCATCAGTATTTTCGCGCTTTGCCGTATTGTTCATTGCAGGGCATGGGGTTTTGATTAAACATCAGCTAGTTGGTAAGTTTAACTTTGATGAGTTCAAACAAGATTTACCGATTATTTTTGCGATTGCAGCACCTGCAATGCTAACCAATATCGCCACACCGATAGGCAATGCGGTAGTCACCCGCGCTATTGCTGATTTTGGTGACAGTTATGTCGCTGGTTGGGCTATTTTAGGCCGGTTGATCCCGGTTAGTTTTGGGATGATTTTTGCGTTATCTGGCGCAGTAGGACCGATTGTAGGACAAAATTTTGGTGCTAATGAATTTGATCGAGTTAAGCAAAGTTTGAATAAAGCGATTCAGTTCTGTGTGATTTATGTTGTCAGCGTATCGCTCATTTTATTCTTACTTCGTCATCACATTGTGAGTGGTTTTGATATGAAAGGCGATGCTGCAGAGCTGATATTGTTCTTTTGTCAGTATATTGCGGTATTTTTCATTTTTTCGGGAATATTGTTTGTCGCCAATGCCTCTTTCAATAATTTGGGCAAAGCTAAATATTCAACCTTTTTCAATGTGGGCAAAGCCACCATAGGTACCATTCCATTTGTTTACTTTGGTGCGCAGTGGGGCGAGGTTTACGGCGTATTAATTGGCCAGATTATCGGTTCAATTATTTTTGGTCTTGCGGGGGTGATAGTGGCCTACCGATTAGTCGATAAATTATCTCATACCGCAACGGCTGAATTGTCTGCGCAGGTGTTTACTAAGTCAGAAGACTTACCTTTAAACACCACAACAGTCTCTTCACCATTGTCATCAGCATCTGCTCAAATGGCTCAGTTAGATGATGAACCCTTGTGTAAGCAATTAGGTGAAACAGATGCTAAACCTGAATCTGCCCCCACTTCTGCTTCAACAAGTAATAATAAGCTTGATGTAAAGTAATTCAATACCCTGTGGCTAATCCACATCTTGAGTATTGAATTAAATGATTATCAGTACTTACAGTTGTAAAAAGTCACTGTAAGTAAATTATATTAGGATAAGTACTGTGATAAATCTGTGCCAAGTTCAATCGGCACTTCTTGCTGCTCACCTTGGAACAAATAGCCTGGCTTGTTACCCACTAATGTCAGCTTATTACCTGTTAACTTAAGTGCTGTACCTTCTTGAATAGCAATAATAGGGGTGAGCGGATCCACTTGAGTAAACTCATATAAACGCTGGGCACGCGTTTCACCATTATGGCCCGGTGCTTGATAATTACTGTAATGTGGATTTATTTGAAATGGCACTAGGCCGATAGCGGTAAATGAAGGCGGCTCAATAATCGGCATATCGTTGGTGGTCCGAATTGACAAGCCTGCAATGTTAGATCCAGCGCTCCAGCCCACATAAGGCTTACCCTCACTGACCTGCTGTTTAATCAGGTGAACTAAATCATAACGATATAATTCATTGAGTAATTGGAACGTATTACCGCCACCAATAAAAATACCATCGGCATCTTTTATGGCTTGTTTTGGATCGCCGTATTCATCAATACTACTAATACTGATGGGTAAATCAGCTAAGCCTTGGCGGACTTTTTCCAAATATTCACTGTAGCTCATACCAACACCTGCATAAGGAATAAACAGCCATTTTTGTCCTGCTATACACAATGGTTTTATAAGCTCAACAGCATGCTGTAAATACGGGGTGTCACCCACTCTAGAAGCGCTCAATAATAAAGCATTCACTGACATAGAATATCCTTTTTTTCTTCAATAACCACAGTCGATTATCCCCATATTAACAAAGTTAATCACAGCAAGATAATAGAGATAACTCTCCGGTTTTTGTTTAGCGACATTTAAGTTTCAATTAAGTATCTGTACCTAAAATCTGCGCGTAATAATGTATCTTGGTTGATTAAATCATATTTAATCTACAATACCTTGAAAATCATTTTACCGGACATATTATGTCTGTAGAATGTATTGACATCGGCAATCTTGCCAACACAGGAGCTAAAATGAAGCGTATCTTTTTGTTAATTGCGACCAACATGGCAATTTTGCTAGTGGCCTCAATTGTAATGTCTATTCTAGGAGTTAACACTTCTACGATGAGTGGATTATTAGTGTTTGCTGCCATTTTCGGTTTTGGTGGCGCCTTTATCAGTTTAGCCATTTCAAAATGGATGGCAAAGAAAACCATGGGTTGTGAAGTGATCACCAATCCACGTGATAATACTGAACGCTGGTTAGTTGAAACCGTTGCTCGTCAAGCTGAGCAAGCAGGTATAAAAATGCCAGAAGTGGCAATTTACCAATCACCTGAAATGAATGCGTTTGCTACTGGCCCAAGTAAGAATAATTCACTGGTTGCGGTAAGCTCAGGCTTACTTTATGGCATGACCCAGGATGAAATTGAAGGCGTTTTAGCCCATGAAGTTAGCCACGTTGCTAACGGTGACATGGTAACGTTAACGCTAATTCAAGGTGTAGTGAACACGTTCGTTATTTTTGCAGCACGCGTCGTTGCGGGTATTATTAATAATGTTGTCTCTAGTAACAGTGAAGAGGGTGAAGGCTTAGGTATGTTTGCCTATATGGCCGTGGTGTTTGTATTAGATATGCTGTTTGGTATCTTAGCTTCAATCATTGTGGCTTACTTCTCTCGTATACGTGAGTTTAGAGCCGATGAAGGTGCTGCACGTTTAGCGGGTAAGAATAAGATGATCGCTGCGCTTGAACGTTTAAAAACGGGCCCAGAAGCGGGTGCAATGCCAGCTCAAATGTCAGCGTTAGGTATTAGCGGTAAGCGTTCTATGGCTGAGTTTATGATGAGCCATCCACCACTAGAAAAACGCATTGCGGCTTTAAAGAACAGCTAATATTGCCGGTAAAATAAACACCACTAAACTGGAGCCTTGTGCTCCAGTTTTTGTTTTATAACTTTTATTATGGATGTATTGATGTAGCGCTCGTTTCAAGTTCAGCTTCAATGCTAAGGTCTTGTTATAACATGATAGTTGCTTAAGTACGGTAGTTCGACTAAATTGGATTTAAGCTAAAAAAATCATCCATATAAAGTCTCAATCATGAATAATGATCTTTATTCAATACCATTGTGGCTAGCGTGGATAAAAAGAGGTTGATATGAAAAATATTTTCTTATGTTCCCTATTCGCTGTTTGTTTTGCTGTGCTCACTTTTTCAATTGGCGCGTCTGCCGCAGAGGAAAACTTAGCTGATTTTCATGCCGGCATGAACGGGTGTGAAAGCTGTCATGTAAATGAAGAACCTTCGGTTGGCGGTGGATATGAATTTGAACAATGTCAAAGTTGCCATGGTTCATTAGCTAAAATGAATGATAACCATAAACCGCATGATGGCATGTTGATGTGTGTCGATTGTCATGCGGTACATGAAGTGAATGTAGGTGAACAACCTGCTTGCGAAGCCTGCCACGATGATGGTCGCGTGGCTAAATAGTGCGTAAGCTAATGTGTTGATGATGGTGTTATATCAACACTTTTTGCGACATTTTTTCAATACTATCGATCATTGTCTACTTTGTTTTATCGCCTTCAAATAACCCACCTTGCTAAATCTTTATACCTCTAAAGAGGTATTTTAATTACTTTGTTTTCAATAAGATGCGCAACATTGGTGCGACTTGTTGCACTTTGGCTGCGCAATTTTCGATTACTTTTCTAAGTAAATATATAAAAAACCTTTAATTTCAATCCGGTATAAATTTGGCACGCTAGTTGCGATATTAAATGCAATTATTGTAGTGATCAAATAGGTGTAGGAATGACGGATATTCAATCAAGTTGTGCATATTGTGGTGTTGGCTGTGGATTAACCATCAGCCAAAATTCAACACACACACTTGGTGAAACCGGCTTAGGGTTGACGTTACAAGGCGACAATGTTCACCCAGCTAACTTTGGTCAGCTATGCGCTAAAGGTGAACGTTTATTAGACAGTCTGAATCAGCCCCATACATTGCGCTATCCTAAGTTGCGCTCAGGTAAACCACTTGATTGGGATGCCGCTACACAATTAATTGCAGATACATTTCAGCAAACCATTGATCAATATGGTTCAGATTCAGTGGCCTTTTATTTATCTGGTCAGTTGCTTACCGAAGACTACTATGTTGCCAACAAGTTTGTTAAAGGTTTCTTAAAAACCGCTAATGTCGACACTAATTCACGCCTTTGTATGTCTTCAGCAGTGAGTGCAATGCAACGTGCATTTGGTGAAGATGTGGTACCCGGATGTTATCAAGATTTTGAGCATGCAAAAGTTATTGTCTTAATTGGTGCCAATACCGCCTGGACCCATCCGGTTTTATTTCAACGTATTTTAGCAGCAAGAAAAACCAATGGCTGCAAATTGGTCGTAGTCGACCCGTTATCAACCGCAACCGCTAAGCAAGCTGATTTACATTTAGCTATAAACCCAGGGGCTGATTTAGACTTATTTGTTGGCTTGCTGGGCTTTATTGCAGATAACAACACACTAAATCAACGCTATATTGATGCTCACACAGAAGGTGTTGTTGAAGCCATTACCCACGCACAACAGTTCAGTAAAAACCTGCAAACACTTGCCGACTCTGTTGGGGTGGCTTATTCGGATTTAGTACAGTTTTACCAACTTTTTAGTCAGCATGAGCAAGTCGTTACTGCCACCTGCCAGGGTGTTAACCAGTCAGTGAATGGCACCGATATCACTAATGCGATCATTAATTGTCATCTTGCATTAGGCCAAATAGGCCAGGTTGGAGCAGGATTCTTTTCGCTGACCGGACAGCCTAATGCAATGGGTGGCCGAGAAGTAGGCGGTTTGGCTACTCAATTAGCCTGTCATATGGGATTTGCTGATAATGAGCGGGCGTTACTGGCAGACTTTTGGCAATGCGGTACAGTGGCTAAACAAAAAGGCTTAGCCGCTGTTGATATGTTTGATGCATTAGCCGATGGCAAAATAAAAGCCATATGGATTATGGGCACTAATCCTGTGGTATCGCTGCCTAATAGTGCCAAAATTGCCAAAGCACTAGCCGATTGTCCGTTTGTGGTGGTGTCTGAAGTGAGTCCTGATTCTGACACCGCTAAGCTAGCGGATATATTGCTTCCCGCGCAAGGATGGTCCGAAAAGTGTGGCACAGTCACTAATAGCGAGCGCACTATTACCCGCCAACGCAGCTTTATCACTGCAAAAGGTCAGGCAAAACCAGATTGGTGGGCGGTGAGCCAAGTGGCGATTAAAATGGGCTTTAACGGCTTTGATTTCGAACATAATGCCAGTGTATTTAGCGAATTTGCATTACTTAGTGCCAAAGTGAAACAAGCTTTTCCAGATAAACACTTTAATCTTGCCGGACTCGCTGGATTAACGAAAACTCAATATGATGATTTAGTGCCAACACAGTGGCCAGTCGCAACCATTGAGCAAATCGGTCAGCGACATCAGCGTGTGTTTTCACATGGCCAGTTTGCAACTGTCAGCGGTAAAGCACAGTTTATTACGCCTGCGAACGTATCCACTCACTTAGCCAAAGGGCAATCAGTGAATGGTGTTGAAAATAGCCACCAAAACTTACCCGCTTTATTGCTCAATAGTGGCCGCAGTCGAGATCAGTGGCACACCATGACTCGTACGGGTCATATTGCTAGCCTACGCGCTAGCGTGCCAGAACCTGTGATCCATATACATCCACAGCAACTGGGTTTATTTAATCTAGTTGAAGGTGGGTTAGCCCGCATTCAAGCTGAACAAAAAACAAAATCAACCTCCCAAGATTTTACAATGGCGCGTGTGGTCGCAGATAAAGACATGCCAGTCGATGTTGCGTCCATGTCTATGCACTGGTCAAAGCAGTTTTCACTGACCCAAGGGATTAATCAAGTCATTGATAGCCGAGTTGATCCCATTTCACTTCAGCCAGGATTTAAATGCCAAGCTGTCACTTTATCGCCGGTTATATTAGCTCTGCAAGGGGTGGTATTTGGAGATCATGATAAAGCGGCTATCGGTCTTTGCTGGCAAGTGGCTCAAACGTTAACCAGTGGTATTTGTCATCATATTGGGTTTGAAAACCAACAAGATGGTTTTGCGTATCAAGCCACGCCCTATTCATTAAAGTGGACCTTAACGCGAGTTAGTCAATCTGGGCATCAGCTGTTGCACATTCAATGCAATATCCAAAAAGGGCAGTTAATTGCGTTGAAACTGTTATCTGACAAACCGGTGAATGTGGCATTAGAACCTATGGGTGCATTTATTGGTAAAACCTTAAATAGTCAGCTATTAAGCCAACTTCATCAACAAATTAAAGCTGGAAATAGCCCATTAATTTGTGCCTGTACAGGCATGACTGAAGCTGATATCGGCGATGAAATTAATCTGCAGTTTAATCAACAAGTATTTAACCAAGGTGTTACTAACCTTAGTTTTGAACAGGCTTTAGATGTGACGCAATCCACATTAGGTTGTGGTCGACAATGTGGCAGTTGCCAAAGTGAAGTTAACCAGTGCGCCGTCGCGAATTGGGCTGAAGCACTTACTTATACTGACACTTACAGTGACTCAGATACCGAGTATCAACAAACCAATCCAGCAAAAGAGGATGTTGCCTAATGAATAATGTCGAAGCCATGATTAAATATACCCATCAGACACTTAGTGCAGAACAAACTCTCAAAGGTGGAGAAGTGGCTATTGTTGGCGCAGGCTGTGGTCAATTAGATTTGATGACAATTAAAGCCGCACGCATGGTGGCACAAGCAGAAGCATTAGTGTTCGATAGCCTAGTCAGTAGCGATATTTTGACCTTAGTGAATGCGCAGTGCCAACGTCATTTTGTCGGTAAACGTTGCGGCCAGCCCAGTACTCAGCAGGATGATATTAATGCGTTATTGCTTAAATTAGCTCAGCAAGGGTTAAAAGTAGTCCGTTTAAAAGGTGGCGACCCACATATATTTGGCCGCGGCGCTGAGGAAGCACTTTATCTCGCTAATCATGGAGTGCGCTCGCAGTTTTTTGCCGGGGTTACCGCTGCTTTGGGCAGTGCTGCCAGCACAGGTATTCCACTGACTTTTCGAGGTGTCGCGCGCAGTGTCACTTTAATTACCGGTACTAAAATGACCGATGCCGATAATGCTAATGCGCCAACACAATGGCAGGCGTTACTCGCGGCGCAATCTACCTTAGTTTTCTATATGGGGAAAGAGCAGGCAGTTGGAATTTCACATGGATTAATAAACGCAATGTGCGCGGCAAATCTGCCGGTTGCTTTTGTCACTAATGGCGGGCGTCCCAATCAATTAGTCACTTATTCAACCGTCGGTAATATGGGGCACGATGCATTAACCATTAAAAATTCAGGGCCAACGCTAATTATTATCGGTGAAGTGGTCAGTGTTGGGTTGCTGTTGTCGCAGTTACTTGCCGACATTGACGATAACACCCAGCATTCATTCCCCCAAAGCGAATCATTTGAGGTGTTATATGCCTAAAATTGGACAGCTTGAACTCACCTCTGTTGAAGACTTTGACTTTCGATTATTGATCAAAGCGCTTGGCAAGGGCGAAAAAGGCTCACGCAGTTTAACGTTTGCCGAAGCCAGTTTGTTAATTCAAGGTTTTGCCAAGGGCAAAGTCACTAAAGCCCAAATGGCCAGTGCAATGATGCTAATGCGGGTGCGAGGCGAAACCGTGGCAGAGGTAGCAGGTGTTGTTGCTGGGCTTAAACACACTATTAATCCTGCTTGGGGGGAATTAAACGTTGATATTGATTGGCCTGTTTATGCCGGAAAACGTGAGCAGTTGCCCTGGTTACTGCTGGTGACAAAGATGTTAGCCCGCAAAGGTATGCGGATTATGTTACACGGTGATAGTCAGGCCTTGCCCCATCGTCGACATGTTGAGTCTTGCATTCAAGCATTAGATATTGCCCTGTGTCAAACGGCAGAAAAAGCACAACAAGCATTGGATGATAGCGGCATAGTCTATGTGCCTGCAGGTGATTTAGCCCCAGTGTTAGATGATTGCCGTTTGTTGCATCAAGAACTTGGCTTAAGAAGCATTATTCAAACCGCATCTCGCTGCATCAACCCTAGCAATGCGCCATTGAGCCTACGCAGTTATTTTCATCCTGGGCTTGATGAATTGCATCAAAAAGTGGCAGAAAAATTATTTACTGAAGATGTCTACCAACAAGGTGTTGTCGCTATTTTTAAAGGCTTACAAGGCGAGACGGAAATAAATCCCCGAGTAACAACTGATGTTCAAGTTGTGCAATGCTCTGGTGAGAATGTCCAGTTTAGTGCATTTGAGCTACCAACATTGTTGGAGGGCTTTTCTGGTGCAAAAGTGGGCCAGGCAGAACTGCCTAGTGAAATACTTGCGCAGCTTTGGCGCACAGAAAACACCACAGAATTAAGCTATCTACATCTTAATGAGTCCTCATCTTGTCGCACTCAACCAATGACGCCTGCAATGCATGAGCAAGCGTTAAGCAGTGTGCAAGCTACGCTGTGTTTGGTGTTGAGTTTACATGACGTTTTACATGCTAATAGTCTTGTTCTTGCGAATAATATGACTCTGAGTCAGTGCTGGTGGACTGGGCGATTAGTGCCAATAAGCGCATCTGAAACACATATTAATCCGGCCCACTTATCTCAGTCATTAATCACATCTCCGTTAACTACCAAGGAGAAATCATGCACAGTGTAATTTTATCCGATCCTACCTTCTCTGTGCTTGATACCGCGGCGCAGCGCTTGGCTGATTATCAAACCGTTTTAGCCTCTCTGGGCAAAGTCAGTGTCGTGAATTCAATCAGTGCTGTTGAAAGAATTTCGACACATTTTGATGTTTTACTAGTATTAACTGACACGCTAGAAGGGCAGATTGATGGTTTTATTCAGCGTTGCCTGTTAAACCAACCCACCGCCATTATTGTGAATGTTAATCAGTGGCAACCTCAGCAATTAGAAGGCTTGTTGGCCTGTGGTCGACTCACTTTTGTCCCCGACATTATGGTCGCCAGTCGATTACTGAGCTTAGTTGATTTGGCCAGGGCGCGTTTGAATGCTGCCAATAAAAGTATCGCAGAATTCAAAAAATTAGCTGATGAAATTAAAGGTCTAAAACTCTTGAACCAAGCCAAATTGATTGTAATGCAACAAGGGTTTGATGAAGCAAAAGCACACCAAATTATTCAGCAACAAGCAATGCAAAAGGGCGTCAGCGTGGCTCAAATGTCAGCACAAATTATTGCCGTGATGACATCCGGTCAGGCTGAAAAAAATGCAGGAATATCGGTTATGCCAGAAAGCAGTGCGCCTCATTATGGTGCGACTGCGCTTAATATGAACGTAGCAAGCAGAAATGTGAGTAATAGCTAGGTTGTAGGTTATTGTTTTAAAAGTAGTAAATGTTTTTGATAATGAAATTGTTTTTGGCATGTAGTCTGCAACATCATTATCAGTAAGGTTTACATTAAAAATTGGGTTTTATTATGGCAAAGGCGCCAACTTCTTAAACGAAGTTGGCGCCTTTTGTTTTTAATAAACCAAGGCATGAAGGAGCCGCATATGGCAGTCACAAAATCTAAGTTAGTTGTCGTGGGTAATGGCATGGTTGGTCATCATTTTATTGAACAATTGTGTAGCCTGGGGCTGAATAAACAATTTGATGTACATGTCTTTGGTGAAGAGCCTCGCCCGGCATATGACCGGGTGCAATTATCCAAGTATTTTGAAACCGGCACAGCCGATTCTCTTATGTTAACCAGTGCGCAAGATTATGCTGATTGGGGAATTAATTTACACCTTAATACGCAAATTACCGCCATTGATATTGCCACTAAAACACTCACCAGCGCGAAAGGTGATCAATATCAATATGACCGTTTAGTGCTGTCGACAGGCTCATTCCCATTCGTGCCACCGATCAAAGGCAGCGACCGTCAGCAATGTCTGGTTTATCGCACCATTGAAGACCTACAAGACATTCAAGCCGCAGCCAACAACAGTAAAGTGGGCGTCGTTGTCGGCGGTGGTTTATTGGGGCTTGAAGCGGCCAATGCCATGATGCAGTTAGGAGTAAAAACCCATGTGGTTGAGTTTGCACCGCAATTGATGCCGGTTCAGCTTAACGACAAAGCCGGTGATTTGTTATGTAGCAAAATTGAGCAGCTCGGGGTGAGTGTTCATACCTCTAAAGCGACTACTGCAATTATTGATGGTGAAACCGCGTTGCATCGAATGACATTCAGTGATGAATCATATTTAGAAGCCGACATGATCGTGTTTTCTGCCGGTATTCGTCCGCAGGATGCATTGGCTAGAGTGTCCAACATTAATATTGGTGAGCGCGGCGGCATTGAAATTGACGATTACTGCTTAACCTCAGCACCTGATGTTTATGCCATTGGTGAGTGCGCTTTATGGCAACAAAAAATATTTGGCTTAGTCGCGCCGGGTTATCAAATGGCCCGTGTTGCGGCATCGCATATCGCCGCATCGGTATCTATTTTAGAACCTAAAAATAAAGCCGCTAGCTTTACCGGCGCCGATATGAGCACCAAACTAAAATTGCTGGGTGTAGATGTTGCCGCAATTGGCGCCAGTCGTGGTTTTGATAATGCACAGTTTGTCGAGCTATCTGATAATCAAGCGGGTATTTACAAAAAACTCTGGTTAGATGAAACCGGCAAATTTTTAAAGGGCGCCGTGCTGGTGGGCGATAATAGCGACTACAGCCGTTTATTAGAGGCTTATTTATCGCAGGATGAAATTATCGGCTCAGCGGTTGAGTTGTTATTAGCGGGCGCAGAATCTGAAGCAGATTTAAAAGACACTTCAATAGTGTGTTCATGCCATCAGGTGACCAAAGGCGATATTGTCGATGCAGTGAAAGCCGGTAATCATAAAATGGCTGAAATCAAATCATGTACTCGTGCCGCATCGGGTTGTGGTGGTTGTGCACCTATGGTGCAAAAAATTATTGACCAAACATTACAAGCGCAAGGGCTAGATTTTAATGCGGGAATTTGTGCTCATTTTGATCATGACCGTCAAGCCTTGTATCACCTTTGTCAGGTAGAAGGCATTAATGATTTTGAGACATTAATGACCTTGCATGGCAAACCTTCACCCCAAGGTCACACCTATGGATGTGATATTTGTAAGCCTGCAGCAGCATCCATTTTTGCCAGTTTACAAAATCAATATGTACTAAACCAAGACAATAGCCATGTGCAATTACAAGACACTAATGATGCGTTTTTAGGTAATCTGCAAAAAGACGGCTCTTATTCAATTGTGCCGCGCATTGCTGGCGGTGAAATTACCCCTGCCAAACTTATCGCTATGGGGCAAATCGCGCAAGATTATGACCTATACACCAAAATTACCGGCGGCCAACGTATCGATATGTTCGGTGCGCAGTTATCGCAATTACCTGAAATTTGGCAAAAACTGATTGATGCAGGTTTTGAAACCGGTCATGCGTACGGCAAATCTTTGCGCACGGTTAAATCTTGCGTTGGCAACACATGGTGCCGTTACGGCGTGCAAGACGCGATTGGCTTAGCGATTGATTTAGAAAATCGCTACAAAGGCTTACGCAGTCCTCATAAATTAAAATTTGCGGTATCAGGTTGTACCCGTGAGTGTGCAGAAGCCCAAAGCAAAGACATTGGTGTAATAGCAACTGACAAGGGTTGGAATTTATATGTTGCCGGTAATGGTGGTATGCGCCCGCGACATGGTGATTTATTTGCAACCGATTTAAGCACAGCAGAGCTATACCAATATATCGATCGAGTGTTGATGTTCTATGTAAAAACAGCCGATAAATTACAACGTACTTCAACGTGGATGGACTCGTTAGAAGGTGGTTTAGGCTACTTAAAGTCAGTGGTTATTGATGATGCACTAGGTCTTAACACTGAGCTTGAAAAACAAATGGACAGCATCGTCGCCTCTTACCAATGTGAGTGGAAAACCAGTCTTGAACAGCCATCATTCCTAAGCCGCTTCAATGAGTTTGTTAACCCGGCAGATGCCCCTAAAGCGGACACTTCAGCCTATCAACGCATACGTGAACAGCGTTTTCCCGCCATTAAAGATGCAGGGGCAGGGACTATCGCTATTCGCGATATTACTGATGTACAAACAAACGATACTGTTGAGGAGGTTGTAGCATGAGTTGGATAAATATTTGTGATGAAACCAGTCTGCCCCAAGGTTCTGGGGTCGCTGCATGGGTAGGGGGTAATGCGGTTGCCATTTTTAACCTAGGTAAAGATGGCTTATTCGCATTAGACAATGTTGACCCAGCATCAGGCGTGAGTCTGCTGGCAAGAGGATTGATTTGCGAAATGGAAGGTGAACTTTGCGTGGCCTCGCCGCTTTATAAGCAGCATTACAACCTGGTGACAGGGGTTTGCATTGAAGATACCAATTTGGTGGCCAGTCCATTTGAAGTCAAAACCGAGCAGGGCAAAGTCTTTGTTTTCGCCAAAGTATTAGGAGTTTAATATGAGCGCAGAAAAATTTAACTTGTTTTCATTTACGGGCAAAATGAAAGTATTGCACTTGAGCTGGATGGCCTTCTTTATCACGTTTGTAGTGTGGTTTAACGCCGCGCCTTTAGTTAGCGTGATAGCGGATAGTTTGGGCTTAACGAAAGATCAAATCAAAACCCTATTAATTTTGAATGTGGCGTTAACTATTCCGGCGCGGATTATTATCGGCATGGTGACCGATAAATATGGTCCAAGGTTAACCTATTCAGCGTTATTAGCCATTTGTTCTATTCCGTGTTTTATGTTCGCGGTCGCAGATACTTTTGAGCAGCTAGCCTTAGCGCGCTTTTTAATCGGCTTTATCGGTGCAGGCTTTGTGATTGGTATTAGAGTAGTGAGTGAGTGGTTTCCCGCTAAAGAGCTAGGAACCGCTGAGGGCATATATGGCGGCTGGGGGAACTTTGGCTCAGCGGCGGCGGCCTTTACATTACCAGCTGTTGCGTTAGCTTTTGGTGGTGAAAATGGCTGGCGTTATGCTATCGCCTTTACCGGGTTAATGAGTTTGGCATTCTCTTTTGTGTATTATTTTAATATCACCGATACACCTAAAGGGTCGACGTATTTCAAACCGAAAAAAGGTGGCGGCTTAGAAGTCACCAGCAAAGGGGATTTTGTGTTGTTGATTATCATGAAAATCCCTATGTATGCCACGCTTGCTTTACTGGGGTGGAAGTTATCTCCAGCAGGCGTCAGCATGTTTACCCAAGACATCACTAACCTCATTTATGGCGCATTAGTTGTAATATTTATTATTGACTATTACCAGACCTATCAAGTCAATAAGCATATCTTTAGCAGCGAAGTGCCAGAGTTTGAGCGTTATGAGTTCAAGCAAGTGGCGGTGCTGAATGTGTTGTATTTCACCACATTTGGCTCAGAGCTAGCGGTAGTGTCTATGTTGCCATTATTTTTTGCTGAAACCTTTGGGTTAGGTATGGCGCAGGCGGGTATGGTGGCGTCAAGTTATGCCTTTATGAACTTAATGTCTCGCCCAGGTGGTGGTTGGTTAAGTGATAAGTTTGGTCGTAAAGTTACCTTACTTATTTTAACTGCGGGGTTAGCGATTGGTTATTTCTCGGTCGCGCAAATTGATTCAAGCTGGAATTTGCCTGTGGCGGTAGTGGTGGTGATGGCATGTTCGTTCTTTGTACAAGGTGGTGAAGGGGCAGTATTTGCCGCAGTGCCATTAATTAAGCGCCGTTTAACCGGGCAAATAGCTGGAATGACAGGGGCTTATGGTAATGTCGGTGCAGTGTTTTTCTTAACCGTTTACTCTATGGTATCGACACAAATGTTCTTCTATGTTATTGCGGTAAGTGCCATATTTGGCTTTATCACCTTACTATTTATGAGTGAGCCTAAGGGGCATATTGCCGAGGTGAATGAGCAAGGTGAAGTCACTTTAATCAGTGTTAGCTAATGGCCAAAAGTGTAACCTGTTTAGCTCGCCGTGAGTCTATTTAACCTCATCGGCGAGCTTTGTGCTTATTGATGTGAATGTACTTTTTTGCTTTTATTTTAGTGACATCGTTTTTGTCATGCTAGTAAATCACGCCAGCCAATCAAGTATGAGAATAACGGCCGCGATAAATTTTATAATGCTTGGCTTTAAATAAGGTGCGGGTAAGACGATATGATCAAACAAAGCGCTGAACCACCCACGCAACAGACGTTAGTATCGCCATCAGAAGTGTTGGTAACATTAGAAACATCAGCAACAGCAAGTAATCAAGAGCCAGATAATACAGTGTTGATGTGTTCCGATACCGAGCAACTTCATATCCATGTAGGTCAAGCGTCAGAAAAAGGCGTTAAAGCGGCGAATGAAGATGCAATTGGCATCCGTATTCCATCGGGATTAATGCTAACCACTAAAGGTATTGTCACGGTTATTAGTGATGGCGTAAGCACCGCAGAAGGCGGCGCACAGGCATCAGCCATCAGTGTCAGTAATTTTATTAGTGATTATTATTCCACACCTGACACCTGGAGTGTGCAAACCTCAAGTAATAAAGTGCTAACAGCATTAAACCGTTGGTTATATGGGTTAGGGCAAGATTATCGAGATGCTCGCCGAGGTTTTGTGTGCACCTTTTCTGCACTGATATTCAAATCGTGTACCGCTCATATGCTGCATGTCGGAGATTCTCGAGTGTATCGACTGCGAGCCGGTGAGCTGGTTAAACTCAGTCGCGATCACAGTACCAGCGTCAGTGAGACCCAGCATTATTTGACCCGAGCACTAGGGATGGACGTTAAGTTAGAGGTCGACTATAAAGCCATTTCGTTACAGGTTGGGGATGTGTTTTTACTGACCACAGACGGCATTCATGATGTACTCACTGACTATGAAATTAATCAATACCTAAATAAACACATTAGCCTGCACCCGCAATTATTAGATGAACAATGTGAGCAGTTTTGTCTCCAGTTAATGGCAAAAGCACTCAGCGCGGGAAGCAAAGATAATGTCAGTGCGCAGCTGTTGTACATCGACCGTTTGCCCAATCAAGAAATCGATGACGTTTATCAACGGCTGGCCAGCAAACCTTTTCCACCGCCAATGGATATAGGGATGAAACTTGATGGATATCAAGTGACCCATATTATCCATCAGTCGCAACGCAGCCAGGTTTATCGGGTAATAAATAGCGAGGGTAAAGCTTTTTGCATGAAAACCCCTTCGGTCAATTACCTTGATGATGCCGCCTATATTGAGCGATTTATGCTAGAAAGCTGGGTGGGTAATCGCATCAATAATAACTATGTGGTTAAAATAGCCGAACAAAATAGACCCAAATCCGCACTGTACTATTTAACCGAATTTTTAGATGGTGTGAGTTTGTCACAGTGGTTAGTACAGCATAGAAAAGCCTCAGTAGAAGAAGTGTTGCGGCTGGTTAAGCAGATGGAACTTGGCATTAGAGCCTTTCATCGACGTGAGACATTACATCAAGATTTAAAGCCAGATAATATCTTTATTACCCGCCAGGGTGGAGTAAAAATTATCGATTTTGGCTCATGCTTTATTAAAGGTATTGCTGAAATTAGCACGCCATTAGTGCGCGATAATATCTTGGGTACTGCAGATTACACAGCACCAGAAGTGATATTAGGTTACCAATCAGATGGCCGAGCAGACTTGTTTTCGTTAGCGGTAATCACCTTTGAAATGCTTGCCGGTGAATTGCCGTTTAAAGGTCAGCTATGCAAATGTCACAAGCGAAATGATTTTTTAAAACTAACTTATGTCAGTGTACATAAATTGAATCCTATGGTGCCAGAATGGATGGATTCGGTCCTCAAAAAAGCCATGAGTATTGAACCCAGCTTTAGGCAAGCCGATACCTGTGAATTTATCCATCAAATAAATACCCCTCAAATACATAAAATTACCAAAGCTAGGGTACCTTTTATCGAAAAAGATCCACTCAAGTTCTGGCAAATAGTATCAATTATGCTGTTTCTGTCATTGCTTGCGTCTTTGTTTAGCAAATTTTTATAGTAATAAAGAGGGGTGAACCTATTTAAGTTAATGATAGTTCTAGCTGTTATTTATTGTTTTTTTAACTTTATCAATAATTTACGATTTAGTTTGTTGGTTTTTTGATAGCGTTAGATGTTTAAATATAAACAAAAGTGACAACTCTACTCTTTTGGCTAATATTTAATGTAATACTAATTTGTTACTTTAGTGCTTTAGCGTTTCATCTAGACTGATGAAACGGCACTGTATGTTAATCAGTTTACAAGGAGAGTTAAATAATGTTTAAAGTAGCCAACTGGATGCTGGTATCACGCTCGCATTTATTAATGGATTTATTGACAGTAAGATGGCCACAAGAGTTTTTAGTTAAATTAACCTGTGCACAGCCAGGTAACATGGCCGATTTTCTTGCGGTGCAGAAATGCAGTTTAGTTGTTTTTGATTTGTCGACTATAGATTTACAACAAACTTACCAATTACAACGAGTGATTGAACGGGAGTTAACTGAAACGAAAACCGTGTTTATCAATTTTCCTAAGCAAGTTGATGCAAGATTTTTAATAAACCCTAAGACTACATTAGGCGTTTTCTATACTGATGCAACATTAACCAATTTAGGTAAAGGGCTTGAAAGTATTTTAAAAGGCCAAAGTGTTATTCCTGCTGATTTACGTGTTGATTCCGACAATGTAGACAATGAAAATGATATTGATAACCTCACCATCAGAGAGCGTGAAGTATTACAGGCATTATTATCTGGTAATACTAACCTTGATATAGCCAATAAATTATTTGTCAGTGAATCAACTATTAAGACCCATTTGTACCGCGCATTTAGAAAAATTGGGGTATCAAGCCGCGGTCAAGCAATTGCATGGGCTCAAACTCATGTTCATGAGGTGATGGTTTAGGGACCACTTGACTAATGACGGACTTAATTAGCTTAGAAGATATCGCATACAATACGATACCTTCTAGGGCTAAGCTTAAGCACTTTTTTTTAATCAGTAGGCGCTAATATTTAAGTACTAAGTTATTTTATCTATTGAGATAACCATAGTTTGACTAAATTTTTATCTTTAATCTTTAGCATCACAGTATCTTTTACAGCAGCTTGAATTATTAAGTCACCTTGCATTAATTCATCGCGTCTAAACCAATGTAGTTTAATCGACTCATTAATAGGGTAGTGTTGCAGTTGTTGCTCAAATTGACCATTTACTTGTAAATTATCAGCGGCTATTAATAAGTCGCCAGCACTTAAACCTGCCTGATGAGCTGGACTATCCTGGGTTACGGTAAGTATTTTTAAGCCTAAACTTTCCGCTTTAACACGGGCACCAAATCCAATTTTAAAGCCCTTAGCTTTGCTGCCGCCAGTATCACTGCTGCCTTCACTGCTTCGCAGGCTCATTTCAACGCCCACTTTAGCGAGTAAATCAGCTAATGGCAGATCATCTGTGTTGTATAAAAAGCTGAAAAGATCATCACAATTACGCTTTAATAATGATTCAACAATGCGTTGATGGCTTTTGTTATCGGTGCCTTTTTCGGTTAAACCATACTCTTGCCATAAAATGCGCATCACATCGTCCAGGCTTTTACTGCCCTGGGTTTCAAGTCTTAAGGTTAAGTCTAACAGTAACGCAAATAGCGCCCCTTTAGTGTAATAACTGACAATAGCATTGGCGGCATTTTCATCTTGTTTATAAAACTTTGTCCACGCATTAAAGCTTGATGAAGCTAAACTTTGTTTAAAGCGGCCTTGGCCACGATAAACCCGAGTCATGGTTTCACTTAATAAGGTTAAATAGCTTTCTTGATCGATACAGCCACTGCGATAAGTGATTAAGTCATCAAAGTAAGAGGTAATACCTTCATAAGCCCATAATTGCTCAGTGTAGCTTTCTTGGGATAAATCAAACGGGGTAAACTTTGCCGGTTTAATGCGTTTTACATTCCAGCTATGGAAGTATTCATGGCTACAAAGGGATAAATAGGTGCGATAGCCTGTTTCGACTTCACCTTGTTCACTTTTAGGTAAATCATTGCGTGAACACATTAAGGCAGTAGAGGCTTTATGCTCTAAACCACCAAAGCCATTATCTAATACCGTGGTCATAAACACATAGCGTTCAAACGGAGCAGGGCTGTCAAAAAAGTGAATTTGGTATTCGCAAATTGCTTTTAAGTCTTGCTTTAAACGGGCCATATTAGCGCGATGCTTTCCACTTAACACAATATCGTGTGGTACGCCTGCTGCGACAAAAGTATCAATAGTTAAGTCGCCCATTTCAACCGGATGATCAATTAAGTCCTGGTAATTTTCAGCGGTAAACTCGCCAAAACCAAATTGTTCACCCGCTGCGCGTGTCATGCTGGTCGCCACTTTCCATTGGGCTAAGTCATTCAATGCTGGTGGCGCTATCGTAACCTGTTGAGGGTGATGCTCTAATCCATTGGCAGCGAGAAAAACTGAACTACCATTAAAAAAGCCATGATTAGTATCAAGGTGAGCTGTACGCACCGATAAGTCCCAGGCATAAATTTGATAACGCAAGGTAATCGTGGTTGATTGATTATCCACTTGCCATGTTTGTTTATCGAGTTGCGTAAAGGCAATCGGCGCATCATTTTCATCAAAAAATTGAATGTCGATGATGTTCTTAGCAAAGTCACGGATCATATAACTGCCCGGTAACCAGGCTGGTAAGCTGAATATTTGATGCGGCTGAGCATTATTCAATGTGGCGGTTACGGCAAATAAATGGGCTTTGGGATCGATGGCATGAATGTGATGATGCATAAAAGGTCCAGTCGCTAGAAACGATAATGAACCCATGCTGCCAAAATTGCCGGGTTTACGCAAACGACTACAATGAAAAAGCATCATTAGCGGTTATATTTATTGAAAAATACTATAAACTTAAGCCTATCCACATTTTGTCATTCAACATGGCTACCGCAAAAAGGACAATTAAATGGCTGAAGAAACCATTTTTAGCAAAATTATTCGTCGTGAAATTCCTGCTGATATTCTTTATCAAGACGATTTGGTTACTGCATTTCGTGATATTTCACCGCAAGCACCGACGCATATTTTGATTATTCCTAACCATCTAATAGCGACTGCAAATGATGTTAAAGCGTCTGATGAGTTAGCTTTGGGTCGGATGATGACTGTCGCGGCCAAGCTTGCCGATGAAGCAGGCATTGCCGAAGATGGTTATCGGTTAATCATGAACTGCAATAAACATGGTGGCCAGGAGGTGTATCATATTCATCTGCATTTATTAGGTGGTAAGCCGCTTGGACCTATGTTGAGCCACGGCTAATGAAAATTAATTCTGATTTTTTCCCGTTAACGGAAGTGGCAACCCGATTTGTTAATCAATTAGCCCAGTGTCGTCGATTAGGCTTGTCGGTTAAAGAAGCCAGCGAACACCATGTACTTATTGAACTACCTTACAGTCAAGATATTATCGGTTATCCAGATACAGGTGTTATTCATGGCGGCGTGATCACCACATTGATTGATACAACCTGCGGTACTGCGGTAGTGTGTGCAATTCTAAAAAAATATCAAACCTTAGAAATATCACCCACATTAGATCTACGTGTCGATTATATGAAACCGGCTGAACCGCACAAAGCTGTGTATGCGTTTGCTGAATGTTATCGATTATCCTCTAGCGTAGCCTTTACCCGTGCAATCGCTTATCAGGACAGCATAGATGAGCCTATTGCCCATGCCGTTGGCACCTTTATGCGTATCAGTCCTGAAATGGTCGGCGAAGAGTTTCGCCAGGCATTAATGGGCAATTTACCGGAGGCCAAACATGACTGAATCTAAAACCTTAGCAAACAAAGCCGATATGCCAGACTCTTCAGCCTCACTGGATGTGAGAGATGTGGTAAAACGTGCGATTGAACTGAATGACTACAGTTATTTGCTGGCTAAAGTGCCGTATTCACAATTTATTGGTATGTCGGTAGAACGATTTGGCGACGAAATGGTGTTTAAATTACCCGCTAAGGATGACAATATAGGTAACCCTATATTGCCCGCTATACACGGTGGGGTAATAGCAGGTTTTATGGAAATGTCGGCAATTGTGCAATTAATGGTGTTTATGCAAGCCAAGAAGGTGCCTAAAATTGTCGATTTCTCCATTGACTATTTACGCGCAGGTTTACATCAAGATACCTTTGCAGAATGTAAAATTACTCGCCAGGGACGTAGAGTGGCGAATGTGAGTATTAATTGTTGGCAAACCAATAGAAAGCAGTTAATTGCCACTGCTAGAGCACATTTTTTGATTGAATAAATGAAGAGGCTTTGCAATGAATATCAAAAAGTTAACGGGTTACTTCGTATTATCTGTAAGTTTATTATTGTCAGCCTGCGCTAATCATACAGCGGGTATTTCAGTTAATTCACAAGGCGAAGTACGAGTCGATAACAGTACTTTTGGCCGACAAGTGTCAGTGACTAATGTGAATGAGCGCCAGAGCGCAGATTTAATTCAAGCAGCGGCACAAATCAATAGTTTAGTGGCAACAGATTTACGCCTACAGTATAAATTCACCTGGTTTGATGCCAGTGGTTTTACCATTGAAGATGAAGCCACTAGCTGGAAATCATTTAAGCTACACGGCAAACAACAAATGCAAGTTAATGCGGTTGCCCCTAATGCCACAGCCACTCGGTTTGAAGTGTATATTCGCCAGGCATTTTCAAATTAACCGATAACTTATCTAAACAGGTGTTTAGCTTTTAAGATGAGTAAAAAACCACGTTTTTTAAGCCAGCATTTACTGGCTTTATTTTTAGTCAGAAAAAAGTATTAGTTTTGCCTGCTAGCGAGCTAAATTTAAGATATAATCCCCTCCGCCAAGGGGTGTTTTACTGGTTAAATTTTATATTTAATTGGAAAACTGAGATATCAAATGATGAACCCTTAGAACCTGATCCGGCTAATACCGGCGTAGGAATGGGCCACTTCGATCTCATGGATGTGCACTTCTTTATCGCTACTTGCCGGATCTCAAACTTAATATTTGAGGTCCTATGCTTCCTGTAAAAAATATCTTCCCAGCAAAATCATCACTCGCATTAGCTGTTCTTACGGCACTTTATGCAACCAATGGTCTTGCCGCAACTGAATCTATTGAGCGTATCGCACCTGAATCTGAAAAGATGGAAGTGATTGTCGTAAATGCAGATTTCAGCAATATCAGTCTTGATAAAATGCCTTCAAGTGTCACGGTTATCGATGCCCAGCAATTAGAAGATGAAGGCGCGCAGCATTTTGAAGATGTATTAAACTCTATTGCTAACTTTAACTGGTCGGGTGGTAGCTCACGCCCAAAATACTTCCAAATACGCGGAATTGGCGAACAAGAGCAATATCAAGGCGCGCCTAACTCATCGGTTGGTTTTATTGTTGATGATATCGATTTGTCAGGTCTTGGCATGGTGTCAAGCATGTACGATATGCAACAGGTTGAAGTATTACGTGGTCCACAAGGCACACAATACGGCGCCAATGCATTAGCGGGTTTGATCTATCTTAAAAGTAATGACCCAACAGACACTTTTGAAAATGGCGCCAAAGTCAGTTTAGGTGATGATAATCTGCAAACTTTTTCAGGTTTTAGCTCTGGTCCTATCACGGATTCAGGAAAGCTACTTTATCGAGTCTCGCTTGAAAAGCATGATCAGAATGGTTATAGAAACAACAGCTATTTAGGCCGTGATGATACTAATCAACGTGATGAATTGACCACCCGAGCAAAATTACGTTGGTATGCCACCGATGATGTACAGGCAGACTTAACCTTGTTACACGCCAACTATAACAACGGTTATGATGCATGGACATTGGATAATAATGGTTTTGATACCCTAACTGATCAACCGGGTATTGATAATCAAAAAACCACTGGCGCAGGGCTAAAACTGTCGTTCACAGGCGCTAAATATTTTGAATTAACGTCATTAACCTCATTTGCACAAACTGATCATCAACATGGATACGACGGTGACTGGGCTAATCCTGCTTATTGGAGCAGTAAAACCTGTAATGAATATGATGATAACTGGAATGTCACCGGCTCAGCACCTTGTGTTTACGATTATACCTGGAACAAAAAGGGCGATCGTAACACTGTATCGCAGGAGTTTCGCTTCACATCAA
Organism: Shewanella sp. HL-SH2; assembly: GCF_051164935.1. Taxonomy (NCBI): domain Bacteria; kingdom Pseudomonadati; phylum Pseudomonadota; class Gammaproteobacteria; order Alteromonadales; family Shewanellaceae; genus Shewanella; species Shewanella sp. HL-SH2. The sequence goes on along the minus strand of NZ_CP195035.1, from coordinate 3,292,755 downwards.
ACCAGGCAAGTCGTATTTTTAATGACTCAACTGACTGGTTAGTTGGCGTGTATGCCATGAACCTTCAAGAAGACAATGATTTATATTCTGAATATAACACCTGGCCAGATGAAGTACTGCAATCAAGCTATGATGCATCTAATTTCGCGGTGTTTGCGCAACTTGACAGTCATTTAGGTGACGATTACTTACTGTCTAGCGGATTGCGCCTTGAGCGTCGCAACAGTGAGTACTCTGATACTAATAATGACAATTTCAAGCCTTCTGAAGACATGTGGGGCGGCCATATAGCCTTGTCTAAATCGCTTAATGCTGCACACAATGCTTATGCGAAAGTCGCGCGTGGCTACAAGGCGGGTGGTTTTAACATGACTTTACCGGCAGAGTTGGCTGATAAAAAACAATTCGATACTGAAATTTTATATAACTACGAGTTGGGTCTTAAGTCTGTGTGGTTAGCGGGGGCAATTGATACTAACTTTGCGCTTTTCTTTATGGACAGAGAAGATCAACAAGTTGCAGCATCATTACAAGATCCTGAAAATCCACAACGCTTTGTGTTATTCACTGAAAATGCAGGCAGCTCAAGTAACTACGGCGCCGAACTTGACTTGAATTGGTACGCGACTGAAAATCTGCAAATGTACGGTAGTGTTGGCTGGTTAGAAACAGAATATGGCGATTATAGCTACCAGGATAAAAATGGGACTATTGTTGATTTATCTGGACGCGAATTAGCTCACTCTCCCAACTTTACTTACAGTGCTGGTGTGACTTATCTTGCTGACTCCGGTTGGTTTGCCAATATTAATACTAGTGGTAAAAGTGACTTCTATTATTCAGACAGCAATGACTCTCAATCTGACGCTTATAACATAGTCAATACTCGCCTAGGTTATGAAACACCAACCTGGTCGGCCTATTTGTGGGGTCGTAATGTGTTTGATGAAAACTATGGCGTACGTGGATTCTACTTTGGTAACGAACCCGATACAGATTGGGCTGATAAGCAATACATTCGTTACGGTGACCCACGTCAAATTGGCGTAACTTTCGACTATAAATTTATGTAATTTTTCGTGAAGCTCATTTGCATCATATGTTGATATTGGACGTTGTTAAATGAGCTTAACCATTGCGACGGTTTGGTATTTCCTGGCGCCGCAAAATACTATTTGAGGGGCAATAATGAAATTAACTGCAGAAATTAGCATGTATCCATTTAATGAAAATTACCTAGACCCTATTAAGTGGTTTATAGGCCGTGTTGACAGCTATAGCAATATTGAGCGAGTAACTAATGCTATGGCAACACAGATATGTGGAGAGTATGGGGATGTTATGTCGATGCTTGCGATTGAAATGCAAGCGGCACATGTTAAGTGGGGCAAGGCGGTATTTGTATGTAAGTTTATTGGTGGTGAACTTAATTTAGCCCACAGTGAGTAATGTTTATGTTTGAATTTAGCCAAACAATAAGCCAGGCCTTCAATGAAATGAGTGTGATGACCGCCTGGGAGGCCGTTGCAGTCATTTTAGCCGTGGTGTACCTAGCATTAGCCATGCGCACCAATATTTGGTGCTGGGCAGCGGCGTTTATCAGCACGGCAATTTATACGGTACTTTTCTGGAAAGTGTCTTTGTTAATGGAGTCAGTGCTTAATATTTATTATATGGCGATGGCTGTTTACGGTTATTGGATGTGGATGCAGCAGCCGAGTAATAGCCCGGAGCATGCTATTAATGACAGTGGCTCGGCCATTGTTAGTTGGTCGCTTAATACGCATTTCATGTTGATTACTGTGACATCAATAATATCAATTATAGTGGGTTACCTTATGGCAACCTACACCCAAGCATCATTTCCTTATCTAGATTCTGCCACTACCTGCTTTGCCGTAATGACCACTTTTTTAGTGGCTCAAAAGGTGCTTGAAAATTGGTTTTATTGGATTGTTATCAATACGCTATCAATTTATTTGTACTTTAGTAAAGGCTTGATGCTGACAACTGCACTGTTTGTACTTTATGTCTTTATGGCTGTGGTGGGATACTTTATGTGGCGCAAAACATGGCTTGCAGAAACAGATTCAAATTCAGAGCCACTCTCTCAAAATGGTTGAATTAGAAACATTGGTTGCTCAATCAGCGTTAAACTTACTTCCTAATGACGTGGTCAGCTTGCTGCTCAAGCTTGTACCTTCGAACCAACTGGAAAAACTGGCTAAGTATTGCATCAGCGTTGAACACTTGTCAGCGGGATTGAGTAACCAAAATTATCTGCTTAACTCTAAATTTGAGCAGATACAAAAATCACAAGTATTAAGAGTGAATCAAGTTGATGCTGTGTGGTGCTCTCGTCAAGATGAAGTCGCTAGCTGGCGACAAGCACAGCAGATAGCAATCGCCCCTAAATTACACTTTTACAGTGATAATTATGAAATTTATCTCAGTGACTTTATTGTTGAAACCACACCTTGGCATAAGGCTTATCACGAGTATGGTGTAAATACTCCTCGCCAGGATGAGATACTCATAGGTACATCAAACTCACAACCTGTAGAACAACTTCTTGAAGTATTAAAAAACCTATCAACTTTGCCTTTACCTGAAAAAAAGGTGAGCTTACTGCAACAATGGCACGAGTATCGGCAGCAGCTTATAGCCTCTTATCCGCAGGAAACCGCCGAATGGCAACACTATTTTAACCAACTCGACGACCAAAGCGACATGATTAAGCAGTGGTTTAATGCATTAGAGGAATGTTTAATTGCACCGACTTTTTGCCACAGGGATTTAACCCCCTTTAACCTGCTATTGGACATTCACGGCTATCAAAACAGAGGCTTAGCAAGATTAATGTGTATTGATTTTGAATATGCAGCCACCAGTCATCCTCTTTTTGATTTAGCGTCAATATTGGCAACCCACAGTTTATCAACGCAACAAACGGATACTTTGTTGCAAGCCTACTTTCAATGGCAAGCAGAAACTGCATCTCCTTCACTAAACACTAATGCCCCTAAATGCGTAGCATATGCGATAAATTGTTATTGGCTATTTTGTGTTATGTGGGCTTTATTGATGGCAAGAAATACCCGTCAAAACTTCTTTCCCTTGTATCATCGATACTTTTCATTAATTGATTTCAGCTATCCTTAAACGAAAATTTAGACAGTAAGTTAATCAATACTTATGATGCGAATTGCCTGATAGTGCTGAATTTGGGTTTAAATACCTCTGTGTTGAAATATTTTTGCCTTATACAGGGTCTTATTTAGCTATACCCATTTATATAATATTTCAGACATAGTTTAAGTATTAACAATGTTGTTGTTTAATAAAGGAAGTTGGATGCAAACGTTATTTTCTCTATACCAAAAGATACTTCAAAAACTGTCTCATTTTGATGGTCTGGCTCCACTAGCATTAAGAATTTATCTTGCACCAGTGTTGATGCAAGCTGGATACAATAAATTGGCCCATTTTGAAGATACCGCGAGCTGGTTTGGTAATCCTGATTGGGGCCTTGGTCTGCCTATGCCTGAAGTGATGACTGCTTTGGCAGCTGGAACTGAACTTTTTGGTGGCTTTTTGTTGCTTATGGGATTAGCCACAAGACTTATTTCATTACCTTTGATAGTGACAATGGCTGTGGCAGCTTTTGCGGTTCATTGGCAAAATGGCTGGTTAGCTATTGCTGATACTAACTCATGGCTAGCTAATGACAGTGTGCTAGCCGCGGGTGAAAAAACTCGCCGCCGCTAAAGCTATTTTACAGCAACATGGTAATTATGAATGGTTAACCAGTTCAGGTAACTTTGTTATTTTGAATAACGGCATTGAGTTTGCGATTACCTATTTACTGATGCTTTTGGTATTACTGTTCATGGGCGGAGGGCGTTACGTCAGCATCGACTATTATATTCAGCGCTTTCTGGCTAAAACTGCGTAAGCAGTATTCATGGCATACGTATTTATCACATTAGGCGAGTTTAATTCCAATTAAAGTCAATTAAACCCAATTAAACCCAATGCAAATATCCCACCAAACAGGTGGGATATTTGTTATTATCAGCCTAAATAAAGCCATCGCTAGGATAAAAACGTTGAAAGCATCAGAACTATTATTAACTCGTCAGTCTAGCCCAAGATTGACCACTCCAGCGCCAACGACAGAACAGCTGGACTTCATTCTTAATGCAGCCGCTCGTGTACCTGATCATGGTGGGTTAACGCCATGGGAGTTTATTATTGCCCAAGATGATGGTCTGACTCGCCTTGCTGAGATTTTTGTCAGCGCCGCAAAAAAATCGCAAGCCGATGAAGCGCTTATCGAAAAAGCTGAAAAAATGCCATTTAGAGCGCCATTGGTCATCACTGTGGTGGCAAAAACACAAACTCATTCCAAAGTACCAATTATAGAACAGCACATAGCAGCAGGGTGTGCAACAATGGCGATGCAGCAGGCAGTGTTTTCTCTAGGTCTAGGAGCTGTGTGGCGTTCGGGAGACTTTGCTTTTGACAGAAACGTACATCAAGATTTAGGCTTGAATGACAATGATCAAATAGTAGGCTTTTTATATATAGGTACGCCAACAGTAACAGCACCAATAAAGTCATTGAAAGAAGGGCGTCAATTTGCGCGCTTTTTGTAGAGGATACATTCTAGTGCCTGTTATCTAATAGGCACTGGCTATATGGCAGTTTTATCTGTGTTGAATGTATGTGTTCTTTTAGCCTATGAGGGCATACATTTCGGCGATAACATTAAATGATATTGTTAAGCCGTGGTCACTTCTCAAGTATCAAACTCAAGATAAAAAGTTACTTCAAAAACTTAACCCAAAACAAGTGAAGCTTTAGCACTTAAACTGTAAAACTTAAGCTATAAAGGTAAGGGGTATCAAATAACCCTTTTATTCAAGAGACTCTATCGGCAATGAGTTTTGAAACACATAATAACCGAATGGTCCCATCACTAAGCTTATTCCACTCCAAAACCAGCGTTTATTACTGCTTATTTGCGCATGCGAGGTAATCGCACGATAACAAAATAAAACATGTAATAGCATCAGTGTAACAAGCAGTATTGCTAGCGTAATATCCATATTGTCCATGTCATTTTTCCTTTGCGTTATGCAATGACTTTTATTAAGCATAATTGTTAATTGTGAACTTGCTGCAAAATAGTTAAAAATCCATCTTAATACTTAGCTGTATTATGTGCAGCAAGCTAATTTACCTTAAGTTTGCTCTAAATAAAAGAGCCTTAAGTTATTAAAATTTAGATTATTTTTTAGTATTACTTAGAACTAATACTTAGTAACTATTTTATTGTGGCTTTAGCGGGATCGATTTTTTTTCATCTAACCAAAGTGGGTATTTAATCATCACTTGTTTAAATAGATCACAGTTAACTAGCGCTGATAACCATTGCTGTACTTTAATATATTCACAAGACTCAAACCATTTATGATCAACCGCTGCAAATTGTCTAATAAAGGGAAAAATAGCGTAGTCAGCAAATGTCGGACTGTTAGCAAATAAAAATGTTTGTAGATTAAGTTTGTGTTCAAGCTCTTGGACAAATTCTTCAGCTTTATGTCGATAAGCCGATTGACTCATTTGTGGGTGTCTGTCGGCATATTTATATTTATCTAACCAGGGTTTGAAGTGGTTATCATTTTTATAAACCAGTGCTTGCTGTTCTTCAGAGTGAATACTTTGAATAACTAATTGATATTCAGTTTCATCTAAATATGGACATGTATCGAGTGGATAATGCCTAATCGCAAATTGTAAAATATCTAAACTTTCTGCAATGGTCTGCTGTTGATAAGCTAAAACAGGCACAGTTGCTTTTGCTGAAATAGCTAACATTTCAGCAGGCTTGTTTTTAAGCTCAATTTCACGCACATCGGGATTAAGTGTACTGAGGTGTAGTCCTATTCTTGCACGCATAGCGTAAGGACAACGACGAAAAGTATACAAATAATTTATCATGCTAACCTGAGTAGAAATCATTAAATAGAGCAATATTCTATCGTAAAAGATCAAGACTGAGGGGTAAATGACACAGAAAAGACGATTGATGGATTAATAACTGTTTTTTTAGTGTGATTTAGTTATAATTCCGGCCGTTTTTTGGCCTCGACACACAATTTTTTAATCACAATGCACTGGAAATGAAGTTCCAGCTAGCGGAGATCTTATGTCTACTACACCTACACCAGCAACTACATCTGAATTTGTGGTGTGCGCTCTTTATAAGTTTGTTGCTTTACCTCACTTTGAAACCATCAGGCAGCCATTGCTGAGTGTCATGGAACAACATGACGTAAGAGGCACATTGCTGTTAGCCAGTGAAGGCATTAACGGAACGGTAGCCAGCAATAAAGAAGGCATCAATGCTTTACTCACCTGGCTAGACTCACAGCCCGGCTTAGATAATATTGTCACTAAGGTCTCTTTCGATAATGAAATGCCTTTCTATCGCACCAAAGTTAAACTGAAGAAAGAAATTGTTACTATGGGAGTCGAAGGCATCGACCCACGCAAAGTTGTCGGAACCTATGTTAAGCCTAAAGATTGGAATGCACTTATTTCTGATCCCGATGTATTACTCGTTGATACTCGTAACGACTATGAAGTGCAAATTGGTACTTTTGAACACGCGGTTAATCCAGTAACAGAAACATTCCGTGAATTTCCAGCATACGTTAAGCAAAATCTTGATCCTGCTAAGCACAAGAAAGTGGCTATGTTCTGCACCGGTGGCATCCGCTGTGAAAAATCAACCGCGTATTTGAAAGAGCAGGGCTTTGAAGAGGTTTATCATCTGGAAGGGGGCATTCTTAAGTATCTTGAAGAAGTTCAGCCAGAAGACAGCTTATGGAAAGGTGAATGTTTTGTTTTTGACAATCGTGTTGCTGTTAATCATGCGTTAGAGAAAGGTCAATATGACCAGTGTAACGCTTGTCGCATGCCTATTACGGAACAAGAAAAGCTGTCTGCTGCGTATGAGCAAGGTGTTAGCTGTCCGCATTGTATTGACAAGGTGACAGACGAACAGCGTCAACGTTTTATTGAACGTGAACGCCAGGTACAGCTTGCTACGCAGCGTGGTGAGGTCCATATCGGCAGTGACGTAAATCAAGTAATTGAAAAGCGCCGACAAGACAAAGAAGCATTAAAGAAAGCACAAGAGAAACAAAAGCAAAAGTAATGATTATTTAAAATCATAAAACAAAAAAGCCTCAGTAAATGAGGCTTTTTTGTTTCAGTCAGTAGTGGTTATTAACGGTTATTCAGACAAGAATACAGCCAATTACCATTTTTTCTTCCGCTGAAATAACATATCTAAATCGTCTTCGTCATCACTCTTCTTCGGTTGCGGAACCGCAGGACCTGAGTTTTTCTGCGCACCCATAATTTCATCTAACAACTGTTTTGCTTCATCTAATTTTCGGGTTATAAAGGGGTCGTTAGGCGTTTGGGCTTTAATGAGGTGCAATGTAGAAAGTGCTTTAGTCACCATTTGCTTACTCGAACCATATTGCTTCATATAGCATGCCGCGCGTGCACGGGAAATCATCGACTCCACGTTAATACGCTGCTGTAAGCTGTCAATTCGCATTTCTTCTGCGTTGAACACAGACGGATCAACTTTTCCTTTATTGTGTTCGGCACGTAATATAGCTTTTAGCTTTTTTAAGGTTTTTACTAAGTCTAATACTTGTCGATCATTATCAGGTAAGCGAAAGTTCTCAACCGGAGGTACTTGAGGGGACGAACCAGAAATACTGCTGATTTGGCTGTTTATGTCGCTTAAACGACGCTGATAATCACTCAGTAATTGGCCTGACGCATGCGATATAGATTGTTCGAGTGCATCTTGTATCCGTTTATAAAGGACTAAGATGATATGGCTAGAACAAGATGCCGCTCCTGAGTTAGCTAAAACAGCTTCAGTTTCATCAATAATAGCGCGATGACGAGAGACTTCTACTCTTCGCTCTGCTTCAGCTCGTTCTTTTTGTTGTTGAATAATACTGAAGCCAATAATGAGTAGCAGTAGAGCGCCAATCAGCATTAATATTAGAATTAAAGACATAGGTTTTCCATGTTGTCATAGTTATTGCGTGTACAGCATCTAAAAACAGTTAGAAGCAACACGAGTCTATTTGTTGTTTTAATAATAGATGAATAGCAAAACCAAAATTAATATATATCTTAGCGTAAGTTATGCCTACTGTCGTTGAAAACCCAGTCATTTTGATGATAAAAGTTGTTGTTAGTTGTTGAATGATCATCAAAAGCACTATTTTTGTAGCTTGTCACACGTGTGAGTTTGCCGACTAACGCCTATTTCAGGGTATTTTACTGAGTTACAGTAGGCTATTTTCACTTGTCTTATATGCTAATTTACATTACATTTGCTAACATCTATAACATTTAGTTATAGATGGGTTGAGGTTAGTGGCGTCCTATTGCGTCATTACTGCTAATGTTCCAATTAAATAGTAAGGAATGGTGCCATGAAGCTGCAACAATTAAGATACATTGCCGAAGTGGTCAAACACAATTTAAATGTATCAGCTACTGCTGAAAATTTATATACCTCACAACCGGGGATCAGCAAGCAAGTTCGTATGCTTGAGGATGAGCTTGGGATCCAAATCTTTGGTCGAAGTGGCAAACATTTAACCCATGTTACCCCCGCGGGTTTGCAGGTTATCGAAATAGCGAATGATATTCTAGGCAAAGTAGAAAGCATTAAAAAAGTATCAGAAGAATACACTAAGCCAAATCAAGGTGAGCTAAATATTGCCACAACTGATACCCAGGCCCGTTATGCTTTACCGCAAATCATTAAAGAATTTATTAAGCGTTACCCTAAAGTTAATTTACATATGCATCAAGGTACGCCTAGCCAAATCAGTGAGCAAGCGGCTCGAGGTGAAGCTGATTTTGCTATTGCAACAGAGGCTATGCATCTTTATACCGACCTAATTATGCTACCTTGTTACCACTGGAATCGTTCAATAGTGGTCACCCGCGATCACCCTCTAGCCAGTATCACAAAACCTAGTATTGAAGATTTAGCCAAATATCCTTTAGTGACCTATGTATTTGGTTTTGATAAAGCCTCTGAAATTGAAAAGTCGTTTAATCGTGCTAATTTACACCCTAGAGTAGTGTTTAGTGCAACCAGTGCTGACGTATTAAAAACCTATGTCCGTCTTGGTCTAGGGGTAGGGGTTATTGCATCTATGGCAATTGATGCCAATATCGATAAAGATTTAATCGCGATAGATGCCAGTCATTTATTTGCTCACAGCACCACTAAAATTGGCTTTAGACGTGGCAGCTTCTTACGTGGTTACATGTATGACTTCATGTTGCATTTTGCTCCCCATTTAACCCGTACCGTGGTTGAAAATGCGGTGGCCTTGCGTGATCAACAACTTATTGATGAAATGTTTGCTGATATCACCTTACCTGTTCGCTAAAGTGTCGATTAGCTAAGTTGATAATAAAAGAGTTTTTTAAAATAGCCCGTTAAAAAATAACTAGAATAAAAAAATCACGCCGCAGCGTGATTTTTTTATGCAAACATAGTGGGCTAGGATTAATCCGGTGCGTAACCATTAGGGCCGATTAGCGCACCGTCCAGATAAGCTTGATTTTGTTTCATTTCAAGTCTGCCCAAACTAAACCATTTAACCACAAGAGGATAAATAGCGTGTTCCTGCTCATGCACTCGTTCTGCTAATATCTCAGCATCATCTTCAGCATAAATCGGTACTTTAGCTTGTAAAACAACCGGTCCTGCATCAAGTTCTGGAATAACAAAGTGCACACTAGTGCCGTGCGCTTTGTCTTTTGCATCGATAGCGCGTTGATGAGTATTAAGGCCAGTATACTTAGGTAATAATGACGGATGAATATTGATCATCTTACCTAAATAACGACAGACAAAGTCATCGGATAAAATACGCATAAAACCGGCAAGTACAATTAAGTCTGGCTGATATTTTTCAATGCAAGCAGCAAGACGAATATCATACTCTTCACGTGCTTCACCTTTGCGAGCAATGACACAACTGGTATCAATTTCACTATGGTGAGCGCGTATCAAGCCATATGCGTCAGGTTTGTTACTGATAACACCCACTACTTCAGCGTTTAGGTTGTCATCACAACCGTCTAAAATAGCTTGTAAATTACTACCGTTACCTGAAATCAACACCACAACGCGACAGCTAGCAGGCATTATACAATCTCCACTTGCTCTTCATCGGCATTACGATTGGCAATTTCACCAATTAGCCAAGCGTTTTCACCTTCAGCAGTTAACAATGCTAATGCAGCGTCAACTTTATCAGTTGGCAGTGCAATGACCATACCCACACCACAGTTGAAGGTTAAGTACATTTCACGCTTAGCGATATTTCCATTAGTCATTAACCAGTCGAACACAACAGGCCATTGCCAAGAATCACCCTTAACAACCGCTTTGCAATCTGCTGGTAATACGCGTGGGATATTTTCCCAGAATCCACCACCAGTGATATGCGCCATCGCGTGAACTTCAGTTTGCTCAAGCAATTTAAGTAATGATTTTACATAAATCTTGGTTGGTTCAAGTAAATGATCAATTAACGGCTTACCGGCTAAGTCTTGCTTAGGGTCTGCTTTGCTTACTTCTAAGACTTTACGAATTAACGAATAACCATTTGAGTGAGGGCCGCTAGAACCTAAAGCGATAAGTGAATCACCGGCTTTAACTTTTGTGCCGTCAATAATGTCAGCTTTTTCAACAACGCCAACACAGAAACCGGCTAAGTCGTAATCTTCACCTTCGTACATACCTGGCATTTCAGCAGTTTCACCGCCAATTAACGCACAACCAGATTGAACACAGCCTTCAGCAATACCATTAACAACAGAGGTTGCAGTTTCAACGTCTAGTTTGCCAGTCGCATAGTAATCTAAAAAGAATAACGGCTCGGCACCCGATACAATTAAATCATTCACACACATGGCAACAAGATCGATTCCGACAGTGTCATGTTTCTTATGATCAATTGCCAGTCTCAGTTTAGTACCAACACCATCGGTGCCAGACACTAATACAGGGTGTTTATATTTAGTCGGTAATTCACATAATGCGCCAAAACCACCTAAGTTGCCCATAACTTCAGGGCGACGGGTGCGTTTAACCGCAGTTTTAATGTTACTAACTAATGCGTTACCTGCATCTATATCAACGCCGGCATCTTTGTAACTTAATGGTGTAGGAGTGCTCACGGAGGATCCTCTCGGGTACATCGTTTAAGGAATTTTATGCGGCCACATTCTACCAGCTTGTGCCGTTACTCGAAAGCCATCATTTAGCTTTATCCGCCAGATAAAACACCAAATTGTGTGATTTTTATTGGCTTAGCTCACGATTTACTGCATTTATAAAACTTTATGTTTTATAGAAGGGATAAATACACTAAAATTCGTTAAATTTGGCTGTAATTAGACAAAGCTGGGAGATCGAAGATGAAAGTTGTTGAAGTAAAACACCCTCTTATTCGCCACAAAGTAGGATTGATGCGTGAAGCAGATATCAGTACTAAGCGTTTTCGCGAATTGGCGACCGAAGTCGGCAGTTTGTTAACCTATGAAGCTACCGCAGACTTTGAAACTGAAAAAGTCACTATTAATGGTTGGAACGGCCCTGTTGAAGTCGATCAAATCAAAGGTAAAAAAGTTACTGTAGTGCCTATTTTACGCGCGGGCTTAGGTATGATGGATGGTGTACTTGAGCATATACCGAGTGCGCGTATTTCTGTTGTCGGTATTTATCGTGATGAAAAAACGTTAGAACCGGTACCGTATTTTGAAAAAATAGTCAGTAATGTTGACGAGCGCATCGCGTTAGTCGTTGACCCTATGTTAGCCACTGGCGGCTCTATGATAGCCACTATTGACCTATTAAAGGCTCGCGGCTGTACGTCAATTAAAGCATTAGTGCTTGTTGCTGCACCTGAAGGCATTAAAGCACTTGGTTTAGCTCATCCTGATATTGAACTTTACACCGCAGCAATTGACGATTGTCTAAATGAGCAAGGGTATATTCTGCCTGGCTTAGGTGATGCTGGTGATAAGATATTCGGCACTAAATAATAAATAAGCTGATTTTATAAATCGGTTAGAAAAAAATGGGAACCACAAGGTTCCCATTTTTTATCCGTCATATTGCTTAATCTACCCCGTCGACGCTTAAAGCAGTATGTCTAAAAACTAAATGCTACTCACTACTCACTACTCACTACTCACTACTCACTACTCACTACTCACTACAACACCATGGCCGCTATCCAGCCAAAAATAATCAACGGAATATTATAATGAATAAAAGTCGGGATCACGCTGTCACGAATATGGTCGTGTTGTCCATCGGCATTCAAACCCGCTGTAGGGCCTAAAGTTGAATCAGATGCAGGTGAACCAGCATCACCTAATGCGGCTGCTGTGCCCACAAGGGCAATTGTCGCAGCCACCGAAAATCCAAAACTAAGTGCCAGTGGCACATAAATGGTTGCAATAATGGGTATCGTTGAAAAAGAAGACCCAATCCCCATGGTAATAAGTAAACCGACCAAAAGCATGAGTATTGCCGCCAATGCTTTATTGTCACCAATAAAATCCCCTAGTGACGTCACTAAAGAGCTCACTTCGCCGGTTGACTTTACAACCGCTGCAAAACCAGCAGCAGCAATCATAATAAAACCAATGTTGGCCATCATATGTACGCCCTGGTTAAATAAGTCCTGGCCAACACTTTGTTTAATAATCCCCGAAAAGCGGAAAATGACAAATCCGGTTAAGGCACCAAATATCATTGAGTCTGTTTGAAGTTGCACTATTAAGGTAGCGACTATGGCGATTAAAGAAATGACAATGCTTTTAGTGTTAATTGTCTGCTCTGCCTGTTCAGTAACCGTTTGCTGTGCGATAAATAGGTATTCTCGCGGTTTGCGGTAACTAATAAACATCGCAAATAATAGCCCACATACCATGCCTAATGCGGGTAATAACATCGCCTGTGGTACTTGAGCGTGAACCGCGTTTAAGCCATTACTGTTTAAATTTGCCAGTAGAATGTCATTTAAGAAAATACCCCCAAAACCGATAGGTAAAATCATATAGGTAGTCACTAAACCAAATGTCAGTAAACAGGCAATAAGGCGGCGATCAATTTTCAATGCAGTTAATACATGCAATAGTGGGGGAATTAAAATAGGAATAAAGGCGATATGAATGGGCAAAATATTTTGCGAAGAAATAGCCATTGCCAGAATAGTCACCAACAGCATCCATCGCACAACCTGGGTATTACTACTATTAGGCTCTTTACCCAATTTTTTAATAATACTGTTAGAAATTAATGTAGTTAAACCAGAATGTGACAATGCTGCAGCAAACGCCCCCAGTAGGGCATAACTTAAGGCTATTTGAGCACCGCCACCTAAACCATCGTTAAAAGCGGAAATTGTTTGTTGTATATCAAGCCCACCGACAAGGCCGGCAACTAAAGCGCTTATTGTCAGTGCAATCACCACATTTACTCGAACAAAACTCAATGCAAGCATTAAGCAAACAGATATCACCACAGCATTCATATTTTTTAATTCTATTTATTATAAGTGTTAAGGCGTTTATTTATGCCGTTATTTACTTTGCTTGTCCAGTAAAGCCTTTATTTTATTAGTGTATCACTAGCATGCTGTGCCTATCGCGTTCATCAATGTTAAAGAATGAGGCCAAAATGTAATCTGTTGTAAGCCATTTTTAGTTATTTGTTTTTAAAACCTTAAAAATAGTAAGGCTGTGATGAGGGGTTTTTCAGCAGGTAAAACAAAATTCATTCGAAACCTCTTATCGGGGGCGCAAATAAAAGGTATGGTATAGCACATTGTGGAAGGGTGAACATTGCACCTTCTTTTAGAATTTTAACAAGCCATTAATGGAGATATAAAATGAGCGTATTAGTAGGCCGTCCAGCCCCAGACTTTACCGCAGCAGCAGTATTAGGTTCAGGCGAAATTGTTGACAACTTTAACCTTGCTTCGGCAACTAAAGGTAAGCCAACGGTTATCTTTTTCTATCCTTTAGATTTCACTTTCGTGTGTCCATCAGAGCTAATTGCTTTTGATCACCGCATGGAAGAGTTCACTAAGCGTGGTGTTGAAGTTATTGGTGTGTCTATTGACTCACAGTTCACTCACAACGCATGGCGTAACACTCCAGTAGACAAAGGTGGTATTGGCCAAGTTAAATACACTTTAGTTGCTGACGTTAAGCATGAAATTTGTAAAGCATACGATGTTGAACATCCAGAAGCAGGTGTTGCTTTCCGTGGTTCATTCCTTGTAGACAAAGAAGGTCAAGTACGTCACCAGGTGGTTAACGATTTACCATTAGGCCGTAACGTTGACGAAATGCTACGTATGATCGATGCACTTCAATTCCACGAAGAGCACGGTGAAGTATGTCCAGCAGGTTGGTCTAAAGGTGATAAAGGCATGACAGCTAGCACTGATGGTGTTGCTTCATACTTAAAAGATCACTCAGACAAGCTATAATCTTCGCTTGTTGAATATCAAAAAAGCTGCCTAGGCAGCTTTTTTTGTTTCTGTAACTTAAATAAAGTTAAGCTAAACTAAACTAAACTAAACCGCACATCTGCTAAGTTTAGTCGTCGGTATCACTATTGTCAGCCTCGTCATCCGAGTCATCTATAGTCGCCAACGGCCAACCGCCAAGGGTTTTCCAGCGATTAACGATATAACAAAAAAGTTCAGCGGTACGTTCAGTATCATACAGTGCTGAATGAGCTTCTTTATTATCAAAATCAATGCCAGCCATTTTACACGCTTTAGCCAATACCGTGTGGCCAATAGCTAATCCGGCAAGGGACGCTGTGTCAAAACTGGCAAAGGGATGAAACGGTGAGCGCTTTAAACTATTTCGCTCGATACATTGATTAACAAAACCAAGATCAAATGCCGCATTATGTGCCACAACAATACTGCGATGACAGCCAACCGCTTTTTGAGCCTTTTTAACTTCTTTAAATATTTCTAAAAAAGCGGACTTCTCATCAACAGCACCCCTAAGCGGGTTGGTAGGGTCAATCCCATTGAATGCTAATGCAGCGGGTTCAAGGTTTGCACCTTCAAATGGCTCAATGTGGTAATGAAGGGTTTTATCTAAGCTTATAAAGCCGTCATCATCCATTTTTAGCATGGTAACTGCGATTTCAAGCAATGCATCTGTATTAGCATTAAATCCTGCTGTTTCAACATCAATCACCACAGGAAAATAACCGCGAAATCGATATTTAAATTTATTGCTGTTGCAGATGTCACTCATGTAATTCTATTACCCCATTAAACCTGAATATTATTGTCACCATTAAAGACCGGCCTGCGCCTATTGTGACAGATAGGCCGTGCATTATACCCAAACTGTCTTAATATGCTCGTTTCAGTGATAATTTAAACTTAAGAAAAAGATTTAGCCGCCGATATATTAACAGGTAATAAAATCGACAGGTGACACCATGTGGCAAAAAATCATATTAGTATCCAGTTTGTGTATCAGTGCTTCTGCAAGTGCTGATCTACGTCACTATGTTGCCTCCCTTGAAAACTCTGCCTGGCGTGTAGGTGAAAATACCCCTATTGAATGTCGACTAGAACATGATATTCCAGATTACGGCAAAGCTATTTTTTCCAGTAAATCAGGAAAAAACCTCAACCTACTCTTTACGCTTGATATGTGGGCAAAGCCAGACGCGGTTACCAATGCTAAATTAATCAGCCGAGCACCGACCTGGCGCCCAGGTGATGCATCAAAAGAAATTATCGCATTAAAGTATCAAAAACAATTTAACGGTGAAGTCCCTAAAAAAGCTGCCTGGGCTATGCTAAATGAATTAAGCCAGGGCCGTCAGCCTACGTTTTATTATGCCGATTGGTATGATGCATCAAGTAAAGTTGCAGTGGGGATTTCAGCGGTGAACTTTGCCAGCAAGTATCGTGAGTTTCGCTCATGCTTAGCTAATTTATTACCATACAGTTTTGATGACATTGCATTCACGGTTTTAAACTACCAAGAGGGTGGAACCGAATTAACTCGTTTTTCAAATTATCAGCTTAAAAAAGTACAAGAATACTTATCATACGATCCTAATATCGAGTTAGTGGTGGTTGATGCCTATACCGACAGCTACGGTGGGCGTTCAATTAACCAAAAAGTGTCAGAAAAACGTGCTGATTCAGTTAAAAGTTTATTAATAGCCAGTGGTATCTCACAAGACCGTATCACCACAGAAGGGCATGGTGAAAAACGTCACGTGGCTGGTAATGACTTAGCGTCAGAGCGACAAACAAACCGCAGAGTCGTGATTAGAATAACTAAACCTATATAGTGCTGTTAATTATTACTTTGAAAATACACAGACCTGAATTCGTTTCAAAGTAACGTTAGCCATTAATCTGTAGCATTAGCCTGAATCATATTCAGGCTTTTTTGTATGTGTTTGAAGGTAAATTTTAGACAAAAAAAACCCACTCAAACCGAGTGGGCTAAATAATTTGCAATCAACAAATTTAAGGAAGGAAGTCAAGCATAAGAACTGGGAATAAGTTAATGTTTCACAAACACTAACTTGAAGTTCATTGTTTTCTCATCAAATCGATGTGTCCTGAAAACAAGTTCATAATAGATTTATTACTCTAAATGCACAAGATAGATTTTTTCCACTTTCGCATTAGATTTTTTAATGATTGAGTGTACTGGTTTTGAATTTAAAATGGCCTCTGAGTACCATAATATTAGGTTTTGTTGAGATAACTCATATTTGAGTGAATAAATATTCGGATAAGTTGAATTGTTTTTTAAAAGTAAATGTTAATAGCTTTGATAAAGTGAGCGTTTACCTGAAAAAATAAGCTTTTATTGGGTTATTTTTTTGTAATCTACCATCGTTTTTTATACTTTTGACCGGCAAAGCATAGCGATGAGGCGCTTTTTGAAATTAATATTTAACTAAGCTGCAATTTGTATCATTAAATGCGATGACTTTATCTAATTAAGATTCATTTTTTGGGTTGTTTGAAGGCCAGAAAACATTAAAGAATCTTCATCTAAGTAGGTTAAAACCCAGATAATGCAATTTAACACTGTTATGCTCGAAATAAAGTCTGTTTTTAGCGGGTGAGATGATTCACAACTGCCTTGCTACTCGGTATAGTATGCAAAATTTTGTAAGTAAAGAACGAGTCTTAAAGTGACGTTTAATTGGCCTGTAACAGTGTACTATGAAGACACCGATGCTGGTGGCGTTGTTTATCATTCAAATTACTTAAACTTCTTTGAAAGAGCACGCACCGAATGGCTTAAATCAATGGGTGTTAGCCAAACTAAATTATTGGCTGATGACATTGCTTTTGTTGTAAAACGTGCAGAATTAGATTTTCGCCGCGCGGCAAAGTTTGAACAGGATTTTATAGTTGAATCCTCTATATCGTCATTAAAAAAAGCGTCGTTGGTGTTCCAACAGCGTTTAATTGATGAGCTAGGTGAATGCTATTGTGAGGCAACAGTGATAGTCGCTTGTGTGTCCTTATCAAAAATGCGTCCCATAGCCATCCCAGAATTTATCGTTCAGGAGTTTAAGAGTGCACGCTGATATGTCTTTTATTGGTTTGTTTTTACAAGCCAGTGTGTTGGTAAAGCTAGTTATGTTTACTTTGTTAGGTTTATCTATTGCATCTTGGGCGGTGATCATTCAACGCCGATCAATGCTGAATTCAGCACGGGTAAAATCCGCGCGTTTTGAAGATACCTTTTGGTCCGGTGTCGACTTAAACCGCTTATACAAAGAACTAACCGCCAGAGGCGAAAGCATTGCTGGCCTAGAAGCAATGTTTGTTGCAGGCTTTAAAGAATACTCAAGAGTGATCAAAGTTAACAGTAAGTCACCAGATGCTGTAATGGAAGGCACATCTAGAGCCATGCGCGTGAGTTTGTCACGTGAAATGGAAAAACTGGAAAACAATTTACCTATGCTAGCCACCATCGGTTCAACCAGTCCTTATATTGGATTGTTTGGTACCGTATGGGGAATCATGAACTCGTTTATCGCGTTAGGTACAGTAGAAAACGCCACATTGGCCATGGTTGCACCAGGTATTGCTGAAGCACTGATTGCAACCGCTATGGGTTTATTTGCCGCTATTCCAGCTGTTGTTGCCTATAACCGTTTTGCTACACAAGCTGAAAAGCTAGAGATGGCCTACGCAAACTTTATGGAAGAGTTTTCTAACATTTTACAGCGCCAAGCCTATAGTGAAAAGGAAGCGGTGTAATGTACCAACGTAAGCGTAAACGTCCTATTGCTGAAATTAACGTTGTACCGTATATCGACGTTATGTTGGTGCTATTGATCATTTTTATGGTCACGGCGCCAATTGTTTCTCAGGGTGTTAAAGTTGAATTGCCACAGGGCAAAGCTGAATCATTACCACCAGACAGTAAACCGCCAATCGTAGCCTCTATTGATGCAGCGGGTGAATACTTTTTAAACGTTGGTACTGGTTCTAATAGCGACCCTTTAGACCTGGATGAAATTGCAATTCAGGTTGGCGCTATGATCCAGCTTGAACCGTTACGACCTGTGGTTGTAAAGGCAGACAGAAGTATTGCCTATGAAAATGTTATTCAACTCATGGTGAGCTTGCAACAAGCGGGTGTGCCTGCGGTAGGGTTAATGACTGATTCACCGAAGGAGAAATAGGTGGCTAATCAATCTACTATTAAAATACCGGTAGCGATTTCTGCCGGTATCCACATTGGTGCGATTGTTATTTTAGTGATAGGCGTAAGTTTCGATGATAAGCCTAAAACAATGCCATCTGCACCTAGTGCACCTGCTATTCAAGCTGTGATGGTTGATCAACAAAAAATCACTCAGTATGTAGAAAAGTTAAAGCAACAAAAGCAAGACACTGAAAACAGAGAAAAAGCACGTCAAGCAGAGCTAGAGCGTAAAGCTAACGAAGCCCGCCAACAACGTGAGCAAGAACAGCAAAAAATTAAGAATTTAGAAATCGAACGTAAACAGAAAGAAGTTGAAACACAAAAAGCCAATGATGCCGCTAAAGCTGCTCAAATAAAAGTGCAGCAAGAAAAAGAGCGTGCGAATAAGGCTGAAGCCGTTCGTAAGCAAAAAGAGCAAGAACAAAAAGCGTCGGAACAAGCCGCACAAAAAGCGGCCGAAAAACGTAAGCAAGAAGAAGCCGCAGCGAAACAAGCCGCAGATGAACGTAAGCGTAAAGCTGAAGAAGATGAACGCAAACGTAAATTAGAGGAAGATCGCCAACGCAAAGCGAAAGCCGATGCCGATGCAAAAGCACGTCAAGAGCAAGAAATGACAGACGCACTCGCGGCAGAACAAGCAACATTATCGCAAACGCGAAATAAGCAAGTTATGTCAGAAGTGGATCGATTTAAAGCGATGATCATTGCCACAATTCAACGTAACCTTGTGGTTGACGAATCGATGCGCGGAAAAAGTTGTCGCGTGTTTATCCGATTAGCACAAGATGGTTTTGTGACGTCAAGTCAGACATTAGATGGCGATCAGGTTGTGTGTCGTGCAGCAAAAGCAGCAATTAATAAAGCAGGTCGTTTACCCGTATCTACAGAAGCGGGTGTGTACGATAAATTAAAAGAAATTAACTTAACGGTTTCACCGGAATTTAATTAGTATATTAATGTATTACCGATACAAAATAATGCATTAAAAATGCGAAGGGTATGAAGGAGTCTCATGAATAATTTGGTTAAATGGTTCGCATTGGCATGTGTTGTAATGATAACGCCAGCACGTGCAGCCTTGGATATTGTGATCACCGAAGGTGTTGATCAATCGCGTCCAATCGCTATCGTGCCTTTTGTATGGCAAGGTGAAGGTGCAGCGCCTGCATCTATTTCAGATGTAGTGATGTCTGACTTATCTAGAAGTGGTACTTTTTCACCACTAGATAAACGTGCACTACCACAGTCTAATATTAATACAGTGGCTCAGTTCAACGCTGCTAACTGGGGCAATGTGTCCGCAGATGCACTGGTTATTGGTTCGGTTAAGCCCTACGGCACAGGTCAATTTTTAGTGACTTTTGAACTTATCGACCTGGTAAAAGCACAGCTTCAAGCTGGCAAAGGCCCTGTTAACAATAGCGAACTGGTTTTAGAAAGCCGCGAAACTGTGATTAACGCCAACCAATTTAGACAATACGCCCATCGCATCAGCGATGTGGTATATGAAAAATTAACTGGAATAAGAGGCGCGTTCTTAACTCGAATCGCCTATGTTGTCGTTAAGCAAGGCCAAAAAGCGCCGTATCATTTAATGATCGCCGACTATGATGGTTACAACGAGCAAATGTTATTACGCTCGCCAGAACCATTAATGTCACCAAGCTGGTCACCAGATGGTCGTCGTTTAGCGTATGTGAGTTTTGAAAATCGCAAAGCTGAAATATTTGTTCAAGACATATACACTCAAACTCGTACGCTAGTAAGTAGTTTTGACGGTATAAATGGTGCGCCTTCTTTTTCACCAGACGGTAAAAAGTTAGCCGTGACCTTATCAAAAGATGGTCAGCCAGAAATTTACACAGTGGATATAGCCACAAAAGCAACCAAACGTGTAACAGATCACTACGCCATTGACACAGAGCCTTCATGGTTCCCTGATGGTAAGTCGCTTCTTTTCACGTCTGAACGTGGCGGTAGACCGCAGCTTTACAAAGTGAATTTGGATACAAACAAAGTCAGTCGAATGACTTTTGAAGGCGAATGGAATTTAGGTGGTTCAATTACACCTGATGGTCGCAGCATGATTTTTGTGAATCGTACTAATGGACGTTTCAATATTGCCAGAATGGACTTAGCAACTCGCTTTATGCAGGTGTTATCATCTACTCGATTAGATGAATCTCCAAGTGTTGCACCTAATGGCACTATGGTGATTTATGGTACGACTCACGAAGGTAAACAAGTACTGGCAGCGGTTTCTACCGATGGCCGATTTAAGGCAAGATTGCCTGCTGGACAAGGTGAGGTGAAATCACCAGCCTGGTCCCCATTTCTTTAATATTAAGTATCGATAAGGATTTAACATGGATCTGAATAAGTTGTTCAAAGCTATGATGGTTGCAGTTCCGCTAATGGCACTGGGTGCTTGTAGCTCAACTTCAGACTCTGACACAGATGCTAGCGGTTCTACTTCTGGTTCATCTAGCGAGTATGGTAATGGTGGTATTGAAACTGGTGGTGCTGGTGCAGTATTAAGCCCAGCAGAACAGCAACGTTTGAAAGAGCAAGAATTACGTCGTCAAAACATTATTTACTTCGATTTCGATCGCAGTGAAGTACAAACTGACAATGCTGATATTCTTATGGCACACGGCAATTACTTAGTTGAACACCCAAATGTTCGCGTACTAATTGAAGGCCATGCTGACGAACGTGGTACACCAGAATACAACATCGCACTAGGCGAACGTCGCGCTAAAGCGATTGCTAAATACTTACAAGGTATGGGTGTACAACCTAGCCAAATGAGTATCGTAAGCTACGGTGAAGAAAAGCCTTTAGACTTTTCTCGCACTGACACCGGTTTTGCTCAAAACCGTCGCGGTGTGTTAGTTTACTAAGCGTTATTGAAGAAAGGTCAACCACCTTGGTTGACCCGTTAGGAGATTTACATGAAACATGCCGTATTAGTTGCGGCAATGTTCTTTGGTGCAGGGGCAGCAGTAGCTGCTCCCGCTCCTGTAGAGGATGTTGCTAATGGTTCAAGCGATGATCGTTTAGCACGTGTAGAACGCATCATAAAAGCAAAGCAACAGGGTGAATTTGACATGCAACGTCGACTAGACGCTTTGCAAAGAGAAGTGTTGGATTTACGTGGCATTACTGAGCAACAGAATTACCAGATTAATCAAATGTTGCAACGTCAACGCCAGCTTTACGAAGACATAGCAAACTTATCGACCAAAGCCGCACCAGTAGCAAATGCACCCGCTGCAACAGATGCAGTTAGCGTTGCCGCCTCAAGCTCGACATTAGGTGAAACCGGTAGCTATGAAGCTGCGGTTAACCTAGTGCTTAAAGATCGTAAGTATGATGATGCAATTCCAGCCTTTCGAAGTTTTATAAAACAATATCCACAATCAAGCTATGCTGCTAATGCCAATTACTGGTTAGGTCAGCTATTGTTTAATAAAGGTGAGCATGCAGATGCTAAAGGCGCCTTTAGTGCGGTTGTGAGTCAATTTGCTGATTCAAACAAACGTGGCGATAGTTTAGTTAAGCTAGGTATGATAGCTGAAAAAGAGAGTGACCTTGCCGGAGCAAAAGCACTCTATAATAAAGTATTAAAAGAATACCCTAACAGCGCTTCAGCACGCCTTGCACAGCAGCAGTTATCAGCACTTAATGGCTAATAAAGTCAAAAAGCAGCCTCTTAGTCTGTTTTTCATGCAAACAACCACAAATTAGAAATTTGCGCTTGCATGACAAAATGAAAACGGTATTATAGGCGCCCTCAGAACGGCATAGCCTTTTGGGGGATGTTGAAAGGTAATTTATCTAGATGGGTCGTTAGCTCAGTCGGTAGAGCAGTTGGCTTTTAACCAATTGGTCGAAGGTTCGAATCCTTCACGACCCACCACTTTATTTGAGAGTGGCTAAATAATTGAGAAGTAACATCAAGTTTAAGTAAAACATCGTTGGGTCGTTAGCTCAGTCGGTAGAGCAGTTGGCTTTTAACCAATTGGTCGAAGGTTCGAATCCTTCACGACCCACCACTTTTTAAATAGTGGTTAAAGAATTTAAAGCAATACTAGATGGGTCGTTAGCTCAGTCGGTAGAGCAGTTGGCTTTTAACCAATTGGTCGAAGGTTCGAATCCTTCACGACCCACCACTTTTTAAATAGTGGCTAAAGAATTTAAAGTAGAATCAAGTTTAAATTAATACTAGATGGGTCGTTAGCTCAGTCGGTAGAGCAGTTGGCTTTTAACCAATTGGTCGAAGGTTCGAATCCTTCACGACCCACCACTTTATTTGAGAGTGGTTAAATAATTCACTTACATCGTTGGGTCGTTAGCTCAGTCGGTAGAGCAGTTGGCTTTTAACCAATTGGTCGAAGGTTCGAATCCTTCACGACCCACCACTTTATTTGAGAGTGGCTAAAGAATTTAAAGCAGAATCAAGTTTAAAGTAATACAAGATGGGTCGTTAGCTCAGTCAGTCTTGAAACATAGACAGTTGGCTTTTGTTCCAGTTAACCAATAAGGTTAGCAAAACATCGTTGGGTCGTTAGCTCAGTCGGTAGAGCAGTTGGCTTTTAACCAATTGGTCGAAGGTTCGAATCCTTCACGACCCACCACTTCTTCAATTCTCCGTATTAAATTCCTCCTGTATTTATCAATTGTTTATTAATTTATATCAGCTTTTTATTCTCTTAATAACTATCCGTTGAATCCCCGTTCACTACTTAAAGATCAGCAAAACTAAGATGGGTCGTTAGCTCAGTCATCCTCTCTATTTGGATCAAGTGCTGCAGTTGGCTTTTAAACCATTGGTCGAAGGTTCGAATCCTTCACGACCCACCACTTCTTCAACTATCCGTATTAAATTCCAGTTAATTACTTAAAGATCAGTAAAACCAAGATGGGTCGTTAGCTCAGTCACTCTTTCTCTAAGCGAAGAGCTACATCAAGAGCTGCAGTTGGCTTTTAACCAATTGGTCGAAGGTTCGAATCCTTCACGACCCACCACTTCTTCAACTCTCCGTATTAAATTTCAGTTAACTACTTAAAGATCAGCAAAACCAAGATGGGTCATTAGCTCAGCCACTTCTTCTCTAAGCTAAAAGTTAGATCAAAAGCTGCAGTTGGCTTTTAACCCATTGGTCTAGGGTTCGATCCTTGACGACCCAACACCTCTTTGTTTCTTCCAATACGGCTTATCTAGTTGTTTAAACAAAATGCTTTGGGGTTATGATGTTTAAGTGCCTCTACAAGCAAATATAAACAGCTAGCAGCGTAGATCATTGAGTAGACTCACAAAGTGAGCTTAATTATAAATAAGCCATTTCAGGCTCGCTAACCCACTTTAAATCTATATGCAGAATCCGCATTTTTGTAATAGGTATTTAAAACACAAACCGTATCAATTAGCTCGGCACTTTAAAGCCTACAGATTAAGTCTTGAGGAGATCTGAGGTGTGCTAAGCAACAAAGATTAGAATTTGAAAACGAGGGCAATGTACTGCTGTATATCTCGATAAAATAACCTGATGAACTCGGGATAAGAGATGGAAGTAAAACAGTTAATTATTAAAATTCAGCCAATAAAAAAGCCCATATTAATGGGCTTTTTTAAAACAGATATTAGCTAGTGAAATCGGTTTCTAGTTACCAGAAACGCCGTCTCCGCCGCCACCGCCGCCACCGCCGTTATTTCCACCGGTATTACCGCGGCCTTGGCCTGGGTTTGGTCTATTCGCAGCATTAATCGCATTTGGGTTGCCTGAATTGCCAGCGTTGTTAGTACCCGCAGCAGTCGCTATCTGAGTTGCAGCAGCAACTACACTTGCAGAAACACCATTTGATGCAGCAATTGCAGCAATTAGGTCTGGCGATACGCCAGCTTGTTGAGCCGCAGCAAGAATTTTTGTTTGCGCAGCTTCATCAGCACCAGCAGCTTGAAGTGCGGCTGCTAAAATTGCCTCAGCTTCTTCAGCGGTTGAGTTTGCGAACATCTGTTCTGTGTAGTCGCCAACAGTGCCAGCTTCAACGGCCGCCTGTAAACCAGCGTTAAATTCTTCTAGGCTGGCAGCAGAAACACCGGCAGACAATAGAAGAGAAAGTACAACTGCAGCAGTTTGTAGCTTACGCATCATTGTGTTCCTTACAATTAGTTAAAAATCATTCAGTTTAAGTTCTGTTTCAATTGTACCAGCACTTACTCTGAAAAGTGTATTAAAATTACGTACAGAGTACAAGCCGTTTCCTTGCAGGCCATCAATGTTCAATTGCACACATTGCTGGCTTATTGCTAAGGTTTCTATCTGTGGTGCTATCATTTTAATGCCAATACCGTGACAAATCTGGGTAATGGTTTGAATAAAAAACTGTGTATCTGCTTGTTCTATATCACGTATATAGCTGCCATCAATTTTAATGTAGTCAACATTTAAATTTTTAATATATTGAAACGAGCTTAAGCTTGAACCAAAACGCTCAATGGCGATTTCAATATTTAATGCTTTCGACTGACTAATAAATTGCTTAGTCGACTCCAGTGACAACATGGCCCCAGACTCATTAAATTCACACAACAGCGGCGGCAGTTTCGACTGCAATTGTTTATATGTGTCAAATAGCCATTCAGTAAACCGAGTATTATGCAGTGCATGGTTACTAATGTTGATCGCCACACGAGTATTTTTAACATGATGCAGCTTGTAAAAAATAAAACAAATAACCGTTTGCTCTAATTCTTGCAGTAACCCTAAACGTTCGGCCATAGCAAACACATCAATGGTCGACAGCGTTTCATTGTTGTGCTTAAACCGCACAAAACACTCAACATAAAGCAGCTGATTATGGGTATCTACTACCGGTTGCAGCATTAAATCAAACAGCTTATCTAAAGGGATACACTTAATCGCAAAATCCTGCGGCTTAGTGTGAACAATTTCAGCGTTAAAATATTCAGTAAACTGCTTAAGTATTGCCACCCACTCTTCACGTGAATGGGTTACTGTAGGTGTTGATGTGGTTAATCCCGTTACAGGGGAATCTAAATAACTGTCATGGGTTAACTGGCTATCTAAACGCTGCGCCGCATCAGAAAAGGTTTCACTATACTCAACACTGGTTAATGCATGTTTTGCAAAGCCCTGGCTAAAGCGGTTGGTATTGGCTACCGAAAACGCATCGCCAATTTTACCGTCTAAAATAGACACCAGGTCATGGGTGGTTTGCGACAAAATAGCAAACTCAGACCCCGACACCCTATAAAGGCTTACATCGTTATAAACCGATACCTGATCCGCTAAAATAGTTGCCCCTTCAGTAATGTACGCATCACCGTGGGCATAACCTTCGGTATCGTTAATCAATTGCAGTGAGGTTAACGACACCATGCCAAAATACAAACGGTTACCGTTTTTTTCAGCCTCATGCTTTAACGAGTCAAACGCCTTCATTAAAGCACGTCTATTAGGCAAGCCAGTGTGGCTATCGATATACACTTCTTTTGATAACTTTTCCGCATTCAGTGTTTGCTCTGAAAAAGAGCGCTGAATATTGGTCACCATTTTGTTAATGGCATTCACAACCGTATTTAACTCAGTGGTGAACGGCTTGATAGGGTTTAAATCAAAGCGCTTTTCAATGACCGCTTCAGCCTGTAACTCAATGCGTTTTAACGGCGCAAGTACCGACTTAATAATCAAATAGGCAAACAATAACGCGATAAAAAATTGTATTAGGGTGGTGGTTAACGCATTAACGCTATGGTCCCATAATGTTTTATAAGATGTGCCCGCATGGGACTGCACTTCAAGTGTACCGGCAATGTTCCAGCCGTTGCTCACTTCACTTACCATTAACGGTGGCGTAAGCGGCAATATCGCCATAAACCAGTCAGGGACATTAAAGTTACCTTGCTTATTAAGCCGCTCAAATTTAACGTCACCGTTAATGTCCGTAAACGAAATACGTTGATAATAACCAGAGTCGAAAATGGCATTAGTCATGGTTGCCGCAATCACCATGCCTTCTTCATCCATATAAGGCGATATAGACAAACCTAAACTAATAGCCGCCCCCTGAGCGTGAGATGCTAATTGCTCATTTAAATAACTGCGCATATTAGACACATTATTAAACAGCGACGCACCAAAGCTAAATAAAGACAAGCACGCAATCAATAAATACAACTGCGCCCGTAAAGATATTCCCTTTCTAAACATAATATTTGACCCTGTTAAAGTTATTCACCGTTTTCTATACGCTGCATTAAAACTGACCAATCAGTAGTGCCTTTACTGTCGGGTTTAGCTGAACTTAACCCATGTGCCTTAGCTAACCATAAACCTTGCCCATTAAAGGAATATATGGGTTTTAAATCTGGACGACGATTTGCCGATAACACTTTACGATTAAGATTATCTAACACTAACGGCAAAGACGACGGTGTTTCAAAGTAAATTAGCACCATATGGGGTTCATTGAAGGTTAACGACCGCACATACATCAAACGCAGCTTATTCTCATCCATGCCCATAGCAAGCAAAGTCATATACTTGAAAATGGCATAATCTTCACAGTCGCCAG
Source organism: Shewanella sp. HL-SH2 (assembly GCF_051164935.1). Classification (NCBI taxonomy): domain Bacteria; kingdom Pseudomonadati; phylum Pseudomonadota; class Gammaproteobacteria; order Alteromonadales; family Shewanellaceae; genus Shewanella; species Shewanella sp. HL-SH2. The sequence goes on along the minus strand of NZ_CP195035.1, from coordinate 3,265,266 downwards.
CGCCAGTCCCTAGGGACTCAATTGGCGTTGCCCAGTAATCTAAGGTATTCCAATGTTTCAAGTCAGACTTAAAATCAATATGCCTATTGGCAAATTCATTGGCCAGTAACAACCTATCGTAATCATCCAGGTCGCTACCTTCATTTATGGTTTCACGCCAGTCATAAAAGTCGCTAAGTTTTTTATCGCCGTAGCCTTGTTTTATGCCAGCAAAAAAATCATCGGTAAATAAACTGTCGCTTAAGGTGGCAAAACACACAGCGGAAAACACCACAGGTATGGCTAACCAATGGCGGTATTTATTCATATTAACAAGCACACTCTTAATACGCGTCATTCCTGCTGTTTATCATTGAATCAATAGGGCGATAATCAACGCTAAATTAACCAATAATCTATCTATTGAGATCAAAGTGACACAAACTTGATGCACATCATAATCTAGTTAAGTTACAAACAAAAATAAAAGAACACGGCACAGGCAAACAAAGTCTTTTATTTGAATGCGTTGCGCTTAACCTCGTCATTCAAAAGTGTTAGCCATTATGCAAGTGAAAAAATCCGTTTACACTAGCTTAAGCCGTTTACATTTAGTCGCTGCATTTCTGAAGCATTAGCCCAGTCACCACAAAGCAGCCAAAAACAAAACATTGGCCAACATAGTATTGTCATAATAGTCAAATAAGCTATATCCAATTAGCGAACATAATCGTTACCGTCGTTAGCAGCCAAAACAACTCTTAAGTAAAAATGCAACTCAGAAACCAAAACGTAACTCATAAACGAAAGCGCACTAGGGTAAAGTGATAGTGATAGTGAAGGTGAAAAGGAAAGTAAAAGTAACAGGGAGGATACAGTGCAAGGTGTTATTACTGACGTGACAAAACGACTAAACGACAAAACCAGCAAGCGTGACTAGTTTCTGATTTTAAATAAAAAAAATAACATGAAAAATTAGAGAAATAAAAAACCGTCAAAAAATAACCCAATGCGTCAAAAAACTGTCATTCACTTAGCATTTACTCTATAATCGCCACCAATTAGAGTGCTGACATAGAAATTAGTAGTAGAAAAGGAAATTTTAAAACAAGGCATGACGCCACAGATAGCTATTTTTTGGGTCAAAATCATACGATTTAGCTCCTTTAGCGTGTCTATGTTCCTCATCCCGTTATTATTTCCCACAGAATTTCCAAACCATCACTTTAGGTGTATTACCTAACTATCGATGTAAGGGACATGTCTACAGCTTAAAACGTTACTTAGCACCTTAGTTAGCACTGTACTTAGCGTTCAAAGTTGGCCTTGTCAACCTTTACGGTAGAGTTATAGCTATAGTCGCTAAGCCAAAAATTTAAAAGTGTCACAGCAATCTGGAAGCTGCAATCTAGTTGCGGTAGCGTGCTTTTTTAGCTAACAGTCAATTATTAAGCTTTTATCTTTAAGTGCTTTATTGGCATCTGCGCTATAAGGTCATAAGTAAGCCTTTGGTGAATACTGGAATTTATTAAACACTAGTGCTCGCTGAAAACCTGTACAGATTTGTTATATAAATTTTTTCTAATGGACTAACTTAAAGCTAGGATAAGATATGATCAAAGTATTATCAGTATTTGGCACCAGACCCGAAGCCATTAAAATGGCTCCTTTGGTTAAAGCGCTTGAAAGCGCCGAAGGCATAAAGGCTAAAGTCTGTGTAACAGCACAACACCGTGAAATGCTGGATCAGGTGTTAAATTTATTCAACATCATCCCAGATTATGACTTAAACATAATGAAGCCAGGTCAAACGCTTTATGATGTCACAACCAATATCCTACTGGGGTTAAAGCCTGTTCTTGAAGAATTTAAGCCAGACATAGTACTTGTGCATGGTGATACCGCAACAACACTATCAACCAGTTTAGCGGCTTATTATCAGCAAATACCCGTAGGCCATGTTGAGGCTGGTTTAAGAACCGGCAATATCTATTCGCCCTGGCCTGAAGAGGGCAATCGCAAATTAACGGGCGCAATAGCCACCTTGCATTTTGCACCCACTCAAGCGTCCTTAGACAACTTGCTTAATGAAGGTATTAATCCAGATCAAATTACCATAACGGGTAATACTGTTATTGACGCACTGTTGATTATTAAAAATAAGCTCGATACAGACGCTAGCCTAAATGAGGCTTTGTCGGCGCAATATCCTGTTATTGATAAAACCAAAAAAATGATTTTGGTTACGGGCCATCGCCGTGAAAGCTTTGGTGGCGGCTTTGAACGCATCTGTGAAGCATTAGTCAACATTGCTGCAAACCACCCAGAATGCCAAATAATCTATCCTGTGCATTTAAATCCTAATGTGCGTGAACCGGTAAATCGTATTTTACAAGGTGTTAATAACGTTCACTTAATCGAACCATTAGACTACCTGCCTTTTGTGTATTTTATGAATCAGGCACACATATTATTAACCGACTCAGGCGGGATACAAGAAGAGGCCCCGTCACTGGGTAAGCCAGTTTTAGTGATGCGCGACACCACTGAACGACCAGAAGCCGTTACAGCAGGCACAGTTAAATTAGTCGGTACAGACAAACAGATAATTATCGATGCAGTTGAAAGCTTGCTAACCAATGAAGCGCAATACAGTGCTATGAGTAAAGCACATAACCCGTATGGCGACGGTAAAGCTTGCCAGCATATTATTGACAAAATTAAGCAACACTTTAGCGAAACATCACCCTCGTAAACACTGGGTTTTTAGCCAGTTTGCATATTGATTAATTAAATTATTTTATAAAACAAATTCGTGTTCAAGGAAGCATCATGTCATTCAAAAAAGTATCAGTTATCGGCCTTGGCTATATTGGCCTACCTACCGCCGCAGTTTTAGCCTCAAGAGGGCTAGAAGTCATTGGTGTTGATATAAATCAACAAGCGGTTGATACCATCAACGAAGGCCGAATTCATATTGTTGAGCCAGATTTAGATATTATTGTACGTGGTGTGGTAACGACAGGTAACTTGCGCGCAACCACTAAGCCAGAACCTGCTGAAGCCTTTATGATTGCCGTGCCAACACCTTTTAAAGAAGGCAATGCACCAGACCTTAAATACATTGAAGCCGCAGCCAAAGCTATTGCGCCAGTGTTAGAAAAAGGCAACTTGGTTATTCTAGAATCTACATCACCAGTAGGTGCAACAGAAAAACTATCAGCCTGGTTAAAAGAAGCGCGCCCAGACTTAACATTCCCACAAGACTTAGGGGACACAGCCGACATTAAAGTGGCGCATTGTCCTGAGCGTGTATTACCTGGTTATGTATTACAGGAACTGGTAGCCAATGACCGCGTAATTGGCGGCATGAGCAAAGCCTGTAGTGAAAGAGCGGTCGAGCTTTACCACACTTTTGTACGTGGTGAATGCATTATCACCAATGCACGTACCGCTGAAATGGCCAAACTGACTGAAAACTCCTTTCGCGACGTTAACATTGCTTTTGCTAATGAATTGTCGGTTATTTGCGACAAGCTAAAAATCAACGTGTGGGAGCTAATCAAACTGGCTAACCGTCATCCACGCGTTAACATCTTAAGCCCAGGCCCAGGTGTTGGTGGCCACTGCATCGCGGTAGACCCATGGTTTATTGTTGATAGCTGCCCAGACGAGGCTAAAATTATTCGCCAGGCCCGCTTAACCAACGACGCCAAACCGTTTTATGTTATCGATCAAATTATTCAAGCCGCAGACCAATTTAAAAAGCCTGTTATTGCCTGCTTAGGCCTTGCCTTTAAAGCTGATATTGACGACTTACGTGAAAGCCCAGCATTACAAATCGTTGAGCATCTAGCAGGTTTAGGTATTGCCGATATATTAGCGGTAGAGCCAAATATTAAAAACTTACCGAATAAGCTGGTGGATAAAAACGTTGAATTAGTCACGCTAGAAACAGCCTTAGAAAAAGCTAATGTTATTGTTGTCTTGGTTGATCATAAGCAGTTTAAAGCAGCGGATAAAAGCCAGTTTGCTAAGAAAGTGATTATTGATACTCGCGGGATTGTTTAAGTTCTATGCGCCTTAATATATATTTAAAGCTTAAAGGGCACTCGTCGTTATTATTAATGTTGAGTGCCTCTATATGTACATTTATGACCAATGTAGTATTAAAAAATTATACATCACCAGAAGTATATAGTAGCTTTGTAATCGTACAAATATTTATTGGTTATGTATTTACGTTAGGTTTTTTAGGTGCTGATAGCGTTCTTTTAAGATTTTCAACTTTAGTTAGAAATAAAATTGAAGTGGATTTTATATTATTATTGCAGTTACTTATCTCATGGGTTTTAGCTTGTTTTTGTTTTGTTTTTTTTGTTGGTGATTATATTGGCTTAAAGTATACCTATTCTATTTACTTTTTAATCTTTATTATCATTTCTTTAGTTTTTTTATGCTCCATTATTACTCGGTTGAAAAGTGAGTTTTTTATTTCTCAGTTTTATTTGAATTCTTGGAAGATAGCATTTTTTTTATTGGTTTTAATAGCTTTTTTTATTGATAGTTATATTGGCGTAGATGCTTTGGTAAACTACGTTGTTATATCCTTTAGTGTATCTTTATTGTTTTGTTTAAAAGACGTTTTTAGATTGTTTACAGATGTTTTAGTAATACCCAATGAGTCCTCTAGTTTTAAAAATATCGTTTTTCAATATTCTTTTTTTATGTCTTTTGTTTTTTTTGCCGTACTGGGGAGTTTTGATAGAGTATTTTTAGAAGGTATATTGACTGATAAAGAATTTTCTGAATATGCTTATCTTATAACTTTGCTGATTTTCCCTCTAGGTATTATTTCTAATTATATTGGTTATAAGGAGTTGGTTTCCTTCAAAGCTGGAAAGGAAATAAATTTGGTAGATTCTTTGAGGCGGATAGTTCTATTTTCATCTATATTATATGTATTTTATAGTGTCATTTTGTACTCGGTAAAAGATTTAATATCACTAGATTTTGATTTTAAAGTTTTTTTTGCTGCATTTATTATAGCTATTTGCAAAGTTCCATATTCATTATTATCATCAATTATGGGTGCGAAATCGAGTTCTAATGATATCCTGAAAATAAATCACATGTCATTAGGTTTGTTAAGTGTTGTTTGTGTAGTTAATTTGTTTTTTAAAAATGTATATTTCTGTATCTATTCAATTTCTTTTGTTTGGATGGTAAGAACCTATTTATATTACTTAAAGTCAAAAAATTATGTTTAGTAAATTAAAATATTATATATTGCTGGAATTGGACATGTGGTTTTTACATTTTTTAAAGTGTATTCCAGGTTTCACTGGTTGTTTTTTGAGGCGTTTTTTTTTCAAGTTAAGTGGGCCTCAAAACTTTATGATATGGGATGGTGTAACCATAGAGTATAGGGGAAATTTACGCCTAGGTAATAATGTAAGTATCAATAGAGGTAGTGTTTTAAACTGTGCAGGAGGTATAGATATTGGTGATAATGTACTTATAGGGCCTCGAGCGCTTATTTATAGTCAAAATCATAATTTTATATCTAGAAGTCTTTTAATAAGTGAACAAGGCTATAGCAGAAGTAAGGTTGTAATAGAATCTGATGTTTGGATCGCTGCTGATGTTAAAATAATGCCTGGCGTCACTATTCAAAAAGGTTCTGTTATAGCTGCTGGTTCAGTAGTTACTAAAAGCACAGATGAATATGGTATTTATGCCGGTGTTCCGGCAAAAAAAATATCAGAGAGACAATAAAATGAAAACAATAATTGTTGTTGCAAAATACTATCCGCCTTTAACTAATGCTAGATCGATACAAGCGAAACTTTTTGTTGATGCACTAACTCTTAAGTATAAAGTTATTTTAATTACAGTAAGAAATGGTGATACTTTCGAAAGTAATAATGAGAATTTAGTCATTATAAGGGTGGGGAAACCGCCTGTTGTTGATAGTTATAAAGTTGGTTTTTTTAAAAAAATAGCTAGAAAATTAATAAAAGAGTTTAAAGTTACGTTTGGGAATGCTTGGTCACGTGAAGTATCGAAGGAGTTAATCAATAATTTACAATATAGTAATAATGTTATCTCCTTGTCAGAGCCATTTGATTCACATTTAGCTGTTTTAGATGTATATAAAAAGCATGATTTTAACTGGTTGTGTTTTTATAGTGATCCATGGCCACACTCAATTATGCCAAAACCCTATAGCAATAGTGCACTACCTTTAATTAGTAAATTACAAGAGTTTAGAAGTAAAAAAGTACTCAATCTTGCAGATGCTGTTTTACTTACAAACAATAAAGCAATGCAATATATTGAGAAGAAACTACAAATAACCTTACAACATAAGTGTAATATTGTAAGGCATCAGATGGCAGACATTGATTTAGACTCGAAATCTGTAGAAGGTGATAGTTATATCGTGCACATAGGGCATTTATCTAAAGAAAGAGTCAATGTTAAATTTTTTCAATGTCTAGTAGATTCACTAGGACATTTAAAGATAGACCGAATTAAACTTGTTGGTAGAGTTTGTGACATGTTTTTAAATGTTATCAAAGAGAATCAATGGGAGGACTATTTTGAATTGGTTGGTGAGGTAGAGCAGAAACAGGCAATTAATATAGCATTCTCAGCAAAAGCTGTTTTGTTAATTGAAGCTGAAATGACAGATTCACCTTTTATCCCTAGCAAACTTGCCGAGTACTTTAATATTCCAATCCCAATTTTATGCTTAACAAACCAGTTTAGTGAATCAAGTGATCTTATAAGTAATATAAATAATGGTGTAGTTGTTACTCATTGTATGGATGATAATGAAATGCTTAAATTGATTGCTTCTCTCAATTCTATAGATATAACTGAAGAGTTATATAGTCGTGCGAAAGGTGTTTTTTCACAACAGGAAGTTATTAAGTCTGTTAGTGAGCTTTTAACATGATCATGCGTTTTTTTTTGTTCTTCATATTTTTTTTGGCCGTATACCTTGAGCCATTAAGTATTTTTGGTGTAAAAGTATCCTTACTCTGGAAGGCTGCACTTTTAGGTGCCATTTTTATTTATTCTATATCTGATTTGAGAATTACAAAGCTAAACTTAATCTCTTATTTATATAGCTTAAAACATATTATTTCGTTCGGCGCTATTCATAGTTTTTTTGAATCATTTATGGAGTTAGTGAAAACCTCTACAATCCCACTGATCCTACACTTTTTCAGTACTTTATATAATAGATCCCCCAAGCAAGCTGAAAGAGTTGTAAATCAGACTATATCTTTTGTTTCAATTAGCTTATTGCTTTTTAATATTCCTTTTGTTTTTGGGTTTTTACCTGAGTTATCCTCTGGTATAGCACTGACTGCTCTTGGTGGCGATGAAACTGGTTACTCTGGCCCCTTTCAAAATGGTCATGCTGCTAGTATCACTATGGGTGCTGTTGGGTTATATTTTCTTTATAAGATTACAGTTCAAAAAGATAAAGTAATGAAGTATCTCTATTGTATTCTACTTGTTTTCGCTTTATTTATCATTTTCAAAACTCTAGTTAGAACTGGACTGTTGATGATTTTAATAGGTCTATTAACTTTCTTATATTCATTTTATGGGATTAGATGGTTTATTAAGTTTACACCCTTTTTAATATTAATAATTTTGGTTTTAACTTTAGTTGTGTCTAATAACGAAGCTATTATGCTCAGACTCTTTGATGGAAGTGTCTATGAAAGGGAGCATGAGCATTGGTTTTACAATGTTGGTTCTGGCAGGCTGTGGATGGGGTGGACAAACCTTGTTTATTGGTTTGATTCTGGGTTGTTCGGTTGGGTGTTTGGTACGGGTATAGGACCTTCTAAAGATAATATGGAAGCTGTAGTGGGGATCCGAGTTTTTTCCCATAACGGTTTTGTTGATGCTTTAACTCATAATGGGTTAATTGGTTTATATCTATATATTATGATTTTAAGTTTAAGTTATAAGTTGATTCGTAATTGTAAGGGCCACAATAAAAATATGTTTGCCCTTGCTGTTTCAATGTTTGTTTCTTATTTACTTTTTGTTTTATTTCAAGGCGGAAGTCGGTTTTTCTTGGACGTTTTGTTTGTTTTATCAATTTTGCAATTGAAATATTGCGGTATTTCAAATACAGGGAAATTTCAATGAAGGTTTTAGTTGTCGGAACAGATTTGACTAGTAATGGTGGTATAGCTAGTGTTGTTAAGACCTTTTATAAGGAATCTAAAAATCATTGTGTCGAGTATAAACTATTAAAAACAACTGGCTATAAACATGGTAGCAAGCTTAATAATTTGATTGTTTTCATAAAAGCGATAGTCATATTTCTTTGTAGCGTTAAGTCAATTGATGCTGTTCATTTACAAGGGTCTTCTCACGGTAGTTTTTATCGAAAATCTATTTTTTTGATTCTCTGTAAAATATTGGGTAAGCCTGTAATTTGGAATTTTCATGCTAGCAGGTTCGAAGAGTTTTTCCTCACTAAATTAGGGTTGAGAAAGGAACTAGTAAGGTTTCTTTTAAATAAGGCTGATTTTGTTATTGTATTAAGTGCCAAACTTAAAGCTGAGCTATCCAACTACTACACTCTTGATAATGTAATTGTTCTCAGAAATCCTGTTGACCCTGTTAGTTATAGCAGAGATAAACTAATAAGAAGTACTGCTTATTTAAAAGTTATTTTTTTAGGGTTTTTCATAAAGAATAAAGGTATTTTAGATTTAATTGAGGCAGCAAAGGTTTTAGCGAATGATAATATTGAGTTTTCATTTGCCGGTGCTGGTGAATTACAACATGTAATTGATGAAGCATCAAATAATACACGCCTTAATGTTATTAATTTAGGGTGGTTAGATTCAGAAGATAAATATAAAGCGATATCAGATTCTGATGTACTTATTCTTCCTTCTTACAGGGAAGGGATGCCAATAGTGATATTGGAGGCTATGTCTATAGGCGTTCCGGTCATTGCAACTAATATTGCAGCAATACCGGAATTAATTGATGACAATAAAAATGGCTTATTATACGAACCAGGTGATCTAGATGGTTTGGTTAATTGCATTTGTAGAATGAAAGATGCAGATCTTCGTCAGAAATTCAGCAATTTATCATCAAAAAAGGTGGAAAATTACTACCCTGATGCTGTTTTTAAAGATTTGAAGAAAATTTATAAGGAAATTGTACATTGAAACAAGTTACCCAAACACTTAGAACCGGCGTAGTTGAAGTTAATGAAGTGCCAGTTCCAACATTAACCGATGCTTTTGTGCTGGTTCGTAATACAGCTTCCGTCATCAGTGCTGGTACTGAAAAAACTAAAATTGATATGGGCAAAAAGAATTTATTTCAAAAAGCCAAAGCACGCCCTGATTTAGTTAAACAAGTGTTACAAAAAATACAAACTGAAGGGTTAAAAAAGACCTTTCAAACAGTGAAGTCTCGTTTAGATTCTCCATCACCATTAGGCTATAGCTGTGCTGGTGTTGTGGTTGCCGCAGGCGGTTTGGTTGAAGGCATACAACCAGGTGACCGAGTTGCGTGTGGTGGTGCTGATTATGCTAACCATGCAGAATTTGTGACCATTCCTAAAAACTTAGTGGTTAAAATTCCTGAAAATGTTACCGATGAAGAAGCTGCGTTTACTACCGTTGGCTCTATTGCGGTACAAGGCGTTCGTTTAGCTGAACCTAGGTTAGGCGAAACCTTTTTAGTTTTAGGTTTAGGCTTGCTTGGCCAAATAGCCGTACAGCTGTTACGTGCCAATGGCTGTAACGTTATTGCCACCGATTTAGACGCTAGCCTAGTTAAGCAGGCTGAAGGGTTTGGTGCTATCGGTGCAGGGCCTGGAACCGATGTTGAGTCACTATGTAAGCAATTAACCGCAGGGCATGGTGTAGATGGTGTACTGGTTTGTGCTGGTACATCGAGTAATCAACCGATTGAATTGTGCGGTGCTGTTACCCGTGAAAAAGGCCGTGTGGTGGTTGTTGGTGCTGTGCGTATGGATATTCCGCGTGAAGATTACTTTAAAAAAGAAATCAGTGTGGTGATTTCTCGTTCATATGGACCTGGCCGATATGATCCATTTTATGAAGAAAACGGCAATGATTACCCGCTTGGCTATGTACGCTTTACCGAACAACGTAATATGCAGACTTTTTTAGAGTTAGTCAGCCAAGGTAAAGTTAATGTTAAGTCACTTATTACTCACCGCTTTATGGTGGATCAAGCCGCACTAGCGTATCAGTTAATTGAAGGGGCAAAAACCGAACCGTATTTAGGTATTGTGATGCAATATGCCGCCAATACTGATGTTTTAAATAATGCGACGCGTATTGCTACGAGTACTAAAGCAATTAACAAAGATAAATTGGGCATTTCATTTTTTGGTGCGGGTAATTATGCCACCGCAAGTTTGCTGCCTCCTTTAGTTGATAAACAAAATGTCGAATTTCGAGGTTTAGTTACCGCAAGTGGCAGAACCGCTCAAGGGGTTGCTAAGCAGTTTGGTTTTGTGTTTTGTGCCGCTGAGTTCAATGAAATTTTAACGGATGATACTGATGCAATTATGGTGACTACACGCCATGATACTCATGCATCATCTGTAGTGGCTGCTATCAATGCAAATAAACATGTTTATGTTGAAAAGCCAATCGCGCTAACTGTAGAAGAGTTGAGCCTTATCCAAAGGGCTAAAATGTCTAATGATAATAGCCAGGTTATGGTCGGCTTCAACCGTCGTTTTGCACCTTCAACACAAGATGTTATCGCCCATTTTTCTGGGGTACAAGCGCCTTTAGTCGTGAATATTCGCGTTAACTCTGGCAGCATTCCGGCGGATCATTGGATTCAAGATGTTAAAACAGGTGGTGGCCGAGTGATAGGTGAAGGTTGTCATTTCGTTGATTTAGCGTCAGCGCTTGTAGGAAGTAATCCTAAAACGGTATCAGCTATAGGTACTTCAAAACCGAATAAATCTGCATTGCTTAACGATAATGTTGTTATTAGTTTAACGTTCGAAAATGGATCTATAGCAACCATTATTTATACCGCTGATGGCGCTAAGGCGATGCAGAAAGAATATATTGAAGTATTTGGCGGTGGCCGAAGTGCTGTGATTAATGATTTTAAAGAAGCGGTTTTATATTCTGGCGACGCAAAGCAAGAAGTCAAAAAACAAGTCGCACAAGACAAGGGTCAAAAGGCGATGTTAAATGCTTGGTTGGCAGGCTTAACTTCAGGTCAGCCCTGTGTAAGTTACCAATGTTTAATGAGTAACAGCTTGGCAACTATTTTAGCTGTTGAATCGTTAGCCGTTGGCACAACATTGAACGTTGACTTATCTATTCTTGAGCAAGAATAACGGGCTTGCCCGTTTTAAATTATGAAGATAAAAACGATAAATACTGCGATTTTAACCGATGCGCAGAACAACAACTATGCAGGCCAAGATCCTTTTGATGGTTTAAACAGTGCATTTTTTAACTTAGTGCCGAGTTTAAAAAAAGGGTTATTTGGGCTGGCGTGGATACAAGTTCACAAACGTTTGCCTATTAATTTACGGCCACTGTTTGGTATTCCTAAAATGCGTAATCCGAAGGGGATAGGGCTGTTTATTTTAGGTTTGCTTGACGATTACCAAGCCACGGGGCAGGCTAATTTTTTACAAGAAGCAACAGCGTTGGCTGATTGGTTGTTAACTCAACAAAGTGATAAAGCCCTATGGCAGCACAGTTGCTGGGGTTATCATTTTGATTGGAATGCGCGTGCTTTTTTTGTGCCCAAAGGCAAACCGAATGTGATCACCACTATTTATGTCGCTCAAGCTTTATATGCATTAAGTGAAGTGACCGGTGACAATAAGTATCGTGAGCCTGCGCTAGATTCGGCACATTTTATTGTAAAAACGCTTTATAGCGAGCTTGAGGGGCGCAAATTTTTTGCTTATATTCCCGGCGAAACGGCGTTTGTGCATAATGCCAGTTTATGGGGTGCGGCCTGGGTTGCTAAGGTTGCGGTATTAACCAATAACGATAGCTACAAGCAATTAGCGTTGAATGCCGCAAGGCAGTCGGTGTCTGAACAAGGGGCTAATGGGTCTTGGGTTTATGGTGCTCGCCATCATCATCAATTTATTGATGGTTTTCACACAGGTTATAATCTTGAAGCACTTAGAATGCTGAGTGATGCGTTAATGGTTGATGAGTTTGAATCTGCAATTGACCTTGGGTTTACCTATTATAAAACCCATTTATTTGAACAAGATGGCACGGCTAAATATTACAATACCAATCGTTACCCACTTGATATGCATAGCGTGTCGCAGGCTATTTTTACTTTGCTTAAAGTCGGTAAAACTGAAGCTGACTTTGCGATGGCAGAAAAAGTGATTGAGCGGGCGATTGAAGCCTTATATTTACCAAAGCAGCAAAGGTTTATTTATCAAAAAAATAAACACTTTAGCAATAAGATTAACTATGTTCGCTGGACTCAAGCATGGGTTTATTATTCATTTGCTTATTTTAATCGATGTAAAGCTCAAGATTTAGCATTTCAACAAAGCCAAACGGAAACGGAAAAGACCCATTTATGAAACGTATTGAATTACTCAAGTCGCCAATGGATATTGCGACCATGGCTGAAACTGTCAATTCTATTGAAGCTAAAATAGACAAAGGCGAATTTTTACAGCATGTCGTCGTTAATGTTGCCAAAATTGTGCATATGCAAAAAGATCCTATTTTAGCTGCGTCAGTCAACGCCTGTGATGTGATTAACATTGACGGTATGGGGGTTGTATTTGGTGCGAGATTTTTAGGCCATGATGTGCCCGAGCGTGTTGCCGGTGTTGACTTGTTTCATGAATTGCTAAAGATGAGCGCGAAACGCGGGTTTCCTGTTTTTCTGTTGGGGGCAACAGAGGATGTGGTGATAAAAACGACTGAAAAAGTTCAACTTCTTTATCCAAATTTGAAGGTGGCTGGCTTCAACGATGGTTACTTCTGGGACAATGAAGAAGCCGTGGTTAATAAGATCCGTGAATCAGGCGCTAAGTTATTGTTTGTTGCTATTACCTCACCTAAAAAAGAAAACTTTATTAATAAGTGGCAAGACAAATTAGGTGTCGACTTTGTTATGGGTGTAGGTGGCACATTTGATGTGGTTGCAGGCAAAGTGAAGCGGGCGCCAGTGTGGATGCAAAAGTACGGTTTAGAGTGGTTTTATCGTGTTATGCAAGAACCAGGAAGAATGTGGAAGCGCTATTTTGTCACTAATTCTGTTTTTCTTTATTTGCTTTTAAAAGAAAAGCTTTTTTCAAGTCACAAGCTTTAGTTTTATTAGTGAATATTTATTAAAATTTAGGTAAATGATATGGATAGCCCTTCTAACTTTCAGTTTGTTGATTCCAAAGCGAGTTTTCTTTTTCGTATGGTTGATATTTCATTAATAATATTTTCTTTATTCATTATTACCTACTGCTATGGGGTGCTTTTCGATAAAGACTACCTATTAGTGCTTGCAGGGTTACTGCTGCTATTTAGTTATATTAGTGAGTCATTCGGGTTATATCGGTCGTGGCGATTAGGTAAGTTTTCCAACATGTGTCGCCTATTGGTTATGATTGTGACCATATGCTTTGTGTTAATTGTGACTACGCTGTTTTTTTTCAAATATGCCGAGCTGTATTCACGGGTGGTAATGGTGGGTTGGTACGTGCTGTCGGTCATCTTATTATTAAGCTGGCGCTTTTGTGTGCGTGAAATAAAACGGATTAGACGGGTTAAAGGTTACAATGTCGATAAGGTAGCCATTATTGGCTTAACCGATATGGGGATGAGCTTATATGAAGAAATTTGGAAACACGACGAACTTGGCTTTGATTGTGTCGGTTTTTTTGATGATAGAGACCCTAGCCGGATTGAAAGCCACGAGCCTAAGTTAATAGAAGGCAATATTAATCATGCGATTGAATTAGCTAAAAATGGCGACATTCAAAAGTTATATATTTGTTTGCCTTTATTAGCAGAAAAGCGTATTGCCGAAATTATAGAGCAATTGGGTAATACCACGGTTGATGTGCTAATTACCCCTGACTTTTTAATTAAAAACCTGATGCATGCGCGTATTGGCAACGTGGGTGATGTTGATACCATTAGTGTGTTTGAGTCGCCGGTAAATGGCATGAAGCGTTTTTATAAACGCAGTTTTGATGTGGTATTCAGCTTTTTCGCCATTATTACTATATCGCCTGTGTTATTAGCTGTGTCTATTGCGGTGTTTGTTACCTCACCAGGGCCGGTGTTATTTAAGCAAGACAGATACGGCTTAGATGGTCGTAAAATTAAAGTGTGGAAGTTTAGGTCGATGACGGTGACTGAAAATGCCGATATTGTCACCCAGGCCAGTAAAGGTGATGCCCGTATTACAAGAGTAGGCGCGTTTATTCGCCGCACCTCATTAGATGAATTGCCACAGTTTTTTAATGTGTTATTGGGCGATATGTCGGTGGTTGGCCCAAGGCCTCATGCGGTATCGCATAATGAGCAATATCGTAAATTGGTAAGTTATTATATGCTGCGCCACAAGGTGCTACCCGGCATTACTGGTTGGGCGCAAGTGAACGGTTGGCGCGGTGAAACCGACACATTAGATAAGATGGAAATGCGCATTGAATATGACCTTGCTTATATTCGTAACTGGACCCTGTGGTGGGACGTTAGAATTGTGTTTATGACTTTATTTAAGGGCTTTGTCGGCAAGAATGTTTATTAGATAGTCACTACTTTTTAGATAGTGTTAGCTCGATTGCTTAATCCCCTTGTTTGACAGAGGTTTCGATAACGAGTTTTGGCAATAAGTTTTGATGAATAATTTTAAGTAGAATAAGCAGTTATAGGTGCGAGTTCTAATCTCACTTTTCTGCTATACGTGTTTTTATAAGGATATATAAAATGAACATCCCTTTTAAATTGAGTTGCTCATGTGCAGCCTTGCTCAGCGTGTTTGCTTTGTCGCCAGCCTTTGCTGCAGATGAACAGCCTGGCGTGATTCAAACGGCATCTGGCATTGATTTAATTCCGTATCTTAATACTGGTTTTAAATACGATGACAACATTGCCAGCACTAAAACCTTTAAAACAGACAGCTGGATTTTAGGTATTACCCCCGGTTTGCAAGGTCAATTATTGGATGGTAATAGTGAATATACTTTCCAAACCAATCTTGATTACGGTAACTTTTTAGACAGTTCTGACGATAACTTCTTAGATTTCAATCTAGGTGGTGCAGCAGATGTTGAACTAAACCAGTCAAACAAATTTAACGTTAATGCAAACTATGATGCTGGCCATGAAGAACGTGGTAGCGGAGTGTTTGAAGGTAACGGTGATTTACAAAATGAACCTGCTACTTTTGACAGTTACAATGTAGGTGGCTTTTACGAGTATGGCGCACAAACCACGCCTGCGCGCGTGCAAGTCAATGCCAATTACTATGATAAAGAATTCACTAACTTTGAAGCGGCAACGGTATTTCGTAATTATGCAGATACCAAGTATGGCGCGGTTTTTTATTACGATAGCGGCGCATCGGTTAGCTGGGTATTTGATACCAGCATAGTCAACACTGAATATGAGGCGGTTGATCCAAGTGGTGATCGCAACAGTACCAGCACTTACTATCGCGTCGGTGTTGATTGGGAAGCAACCGCTGCTACATCAGGTTCTATCCGAATAGGTAACCAGGAAAAAGACTTTGATAACGCAAGCCGTGATGACTTTAGTGGTTTATCGTGGGACGCCAGCGTGACATGGTCGCCATTAACTTACTCAGCACTGACATTCAATACCGGTAACAGCGCTAAAGACCCTAATGGTGCAGGTAACTATATTGAGTCAACCACCTATGGCGTTAGCTGGGACCACGGTTGGAATGACTTTGTATCAACTAACGTAAGCTATAACCAAACCGATGATGACTATAACGGCGTTGACCGTCAAGATGAGCTAAAAGTGTTATCACTTTCAGCATCTTACGTGACCACCCGTTGGTTAACACTTGTAGCGGGTGTTGATGTGACCGATAGCTGGTCTAGCGATGAAAACTTTGGGTTTGATCGTAACGTTTATTATATTAATGCTCAGATGACATTATAGGTTTTAAGATGAAGTGGTTTTTTATTCCGTGTTTGTTTGCCTTGCTTGTACTACTAAGCCCGATAACGTCTGCTGAAGCAATTGATGACAGTTATCGCTTAGGTGCAGGTGACACCATTGTGATTAAAGTGTTTGGTGAAGATGACCTGACACTTGAAACGCAAATCACCAATAGTGGCAAGGTAAATTACCCTTTTTTAGGTACCATTTCGGTTAAAGGCTTGTCGATAAAGCAAGTTGAAGAATTAGTATATAAAGGTTTAAAAGGGGATTATTTGGTTGAGCCTAATGTGTTTGTGGGCATTGTGTTATATCGACCATTTTATATTCATGGTGAAGTTAAAAAACCCGGTGGCTACCCTTATCAGCCCGGCATGACAGTCAATCAGGCTGTCGCCCTGGCTGGGGGGCTTACCGAACGTGCCTCGCAGGAGAAAATTTTTATCTCACGCGAAGGGACCAAGTCAGAATCAGTGAACGGTACTATTAATAGTCAAATTAGCGCTGGCGATACTATTACTATTGAACAGAGATTTTTTTAATGACCTCGCAAGCCAATGTGTTAATAAACGAACCTCATTCACCTGAAAAAGCCATTGAGCAGGTGATTGATTTACGTAAGCTGATTAAGCCAGTGATGCAGTCAAAGTGGCGTATTTTATCGTTTTCAATACTCATTACCGCATTAACTACCTTTGTGGTGTTTAGCTTACAACCTATTTTCAGCTCGACTGCCACCCTGCTAATTGAGTCAGAACAGGCGAAGGCGATTAAAATTGAGCAAGTGTATGGTATGAATTCTGGCCAACAGGAATACTATTTAACTCAGTTTGAGATTATTAAATCGCGCTCTATTGCTGAGCGAGTATTTAACCAATTAGATTTAATTAATCATCCTAGCTTTGAAGCTAAGCCTTCAGCTTTGTCACAGGTAAAGTCACAGGTGATATCCTGGTTAGATTTTTTACCGATTGATATCAGCGAGGCTGAAGTTGATGATGTGGCCAAAAAACAAAAATTAGTTAATGCTTTTATGGCAGACATTAGCGTGTCGCCCGTGCGAAAAACTCAGTTAGTCAATATTAGCTATAACAGCCCTGATGCTAAATTAGCCGCGTCTGTCGCCAATGCGATAGGCGATGCCTACATTGTTAGCCAGCTAGAAGCTAAGTCTGGCATGACCCAAAAAGCCAATGTGTGGCTGGGTGGGCGTTTAGAAGACTTACGCGTAAAGTTAGATGCATCTGAGCTAAAGCTTGAACAATTTAAAAGTCAAAATGGCCTGGTTGACGTTGAAGGGGTCACCGCGTTAGACGCCAAAGAACTTGAACGTTTAAGCGATGAAATTACCGTTGCCAGATCGACTAAAGCACAAGCAGAAAGCTTTTTGTCTGTGGTAAGACAATATGGTAAGTCAGATATTGGTCGCCTGGAAAGCTTGCCTGAAGTTACCTCACATATGTCGGTGCAAAACGTTAAAAAAGACGTGATTTTAGTTGAGCGTAAAGTGTCGGAACTGTCACAAGTTTACGGCCCTAAGCACCCTAAAATGATTGGTGCTAATGCCGAGCTAGCCACAGTGCAGCAAAATCTTCGCACTCAAATTGGCCGATTAGTGCAGGGTATTGAAGATGAAGCACAATCAGCGACCCAAAAACTTAAAGCCTTGGAAGCGCAATTTAGCCAGTCTAAAGGCTCGTTTCAAAATTTAAGTTCAGTGGACACTGACTACCGCAGACTGGTACGTGAAGTTGCCACTAACCGCCAGCTATTTGAAAGCTTTTTGTCGCGCCAAAAAGAAACCGAAGTAACCGGTGATTTTGACTCACCCGTGGCACGCTTTACTGACTATGCTGTTATTGCATTAGAGCCGATAAAACCGAAGAAAAAACTGATTGTTATTTTAGCTTTTGTCGCCAGTTTCGGCCTGGGTATTGTATTGGTATTAGTGTTTGATGCTATTAACGACACTATTAAGTCAACTGATGATGTTGAGAAATTATTAGCACAACGGGCGTTAGGTTATATTCCTAAAGCCGGCAAAAAAGAAACCTTTGAACAAACTAACTTTGCCTTTTTTGATCCCGAAAAACGTCTGCATGCTGAAAGTGTGCGATCGATCCGTACTTCATTGTCTTTGTTGGCCATTGGTGAACCCTTGTCGGTGATAGAAGTGACGTCTTCGTTTCCTAATGAAGGTAAAACCACAGTGTCGATGAATATCGCGTTTGCCTATTCGGCGATGGAAAAAGTGCTTGTTATTGACGCCGATATGCGTAAACCGAATATGGGCATGCGTTTTGGTTTACCAACGTTTCAACATGGTTTAGCTAATTACCTTACCGGTACTGATGCACTAAGCCATTGTATTGTTGAAAACGTTAAACCGAATGTTGACTTAATGCCAGCGGGCGCAATACCGTTAAACCCGCTAGAGCTATTATCGTCGCCTAGGTTTGCTGAGCTGTTGGCCGAGTTAAAAGGCCAGTACAGCAAAATTATTATTGATACGCCTCCGGTACATGCCGTGAGTGATGCC
Source organism: Shewanella sp. HL-SH2 (assembly GCF_051164935.1). Classification (NCBI taxonomy): domain Bacteria; kingdom Pseudomonadati; phylum Pseudomonadota; class Gammaproteobacteria; order Alteromonadales; family Shewanellaceae; genus Shewanella; species Shewanella sp. HL-SH2. The sequence goes on along the minus strand of NZ_CP195035.1, from coordinate 3,246,558 downwards.
TTAGTGATGTCGTCACATTGTGATGCCGTGGTTGCTGTGGTTAAGGCTAATAATACTCGTACAGAAGCGATTAAACTGACACTAGCTAAGTTAACCCAGGCCCGCGGTAAAGTGTTTGGGGTGGTATTAAACCAGTTTAATACCGACGAGGCGCGCCAGTATTATGGTCAATATGGTTACTATCAGGCTTATGGGCAAGACGCTGCGAGTATAGAGCGAGCTGAAAGTGATGGGAAAACGGCATAGTGTTTGATTTACATTGCCATATTTTACCTGGCATAGATGATGGGGCTAAGTCGATTGACGAAGCCCTAGCATTACTTGAATTAGCCGAACAGCAAGGTATTACCCATATGGTGGCCACGCCACATATTCATTTGGGGGTGTTTGATAATAATATCAGCACCATTACTGCGGCATTTGAGCTATTGCAACAAAAGTACACACTGCGTGGCGGTAAGCTAAATATTCGTGCCGCAGCAGAAGTGCGTATTTGCCCTGAAATCATGTTTTTTATTGAACGGCAACAATTGCCTTTTATTGGCCGATTTGCCGATAAAGATGTGCTATTGCTTGAGTTACCCAGCAGCCATATTACCCCTGGCACAGATAAGTTAATCAGCTGGTTGTTGTCTAAAAATGTGCTGCCTATGATTGCTCACCCTGAGCGAAACCGCGAGCTACAAGCTCACCCTGAACGGATTGAGTTATTTGCCAGGTTAGGCTGTTTATTTCAATTAACCGGGGCTTCGTTGCTGGGTGATATGAGCGACGCGGCCAAAACCTTGGCTGAGAAATGGATTATAGAAAAGCGCTACACCATAGTGGCGTCTGATTGTCATAGTGTGAACAGGCGTCCGCCAAAGCTTGCCCAGGCATGGCAAAGAGTGTGTGAGTTAACAGATAAACAGTACGCTGATGATGTTACCCGCAATACGCCTGCGTTAATTTCTGCTTGTTTATTTAATGATTAATATTGTATGTCGATAAAGCGTTATTCCCGCCAGTTTTTTTTGCTATTGCTGCTGCTAGGCTTAGTCAGTTTACTGCCTTTGGTGTTTAACCAGGGCGTAGCGAGTACTTACCATTTTAAATCTAATTTTTACCTTACTGCCTGGCAAGGTAAAACGGCTATTGATGAAACCCAGTACCGTGACGCCCTAGCGGCCGCAACCAAAGCTTATGATTTAAATGATACTAGCCCGCATTATGCTATTACTCTGGCTAAAGTGATGGAGTGGGGCATTTATTCAGGTTTTGATGCGTTTACAAGCGACGAGTTTAACCAGTTATTTAACCAGGCCATTAAGCTGCGCCGCAATTGGCCTGCAGCCTATAGCGATTACGCGTTTAATTTAGCATTTTACCAGGCTAGACCCGATTTAGCCTTTAAGCAGCTGCGCCTTGGGCTAGATTACGGCGCTTTTGCCCCTGAGGTAGTGCAACAGGTGTTAACGGTTGGCTTTGCCAATTGGGACACTATTGCCATGGAGGATAAGTATTTAGTGTTTGAAACCCTAAAAACTGCCGCCGGAATGGGTTATGACACCCGTCGTCATCTTGCTAGTGTTATGGGGTTGTTCCAGAAACAGTCTGTAGTGTGCAGCTATTTTAACCACCTGACAGAACCGCTAGCAGAAAACACTGCTAACTGGATAGAACATACCTTGTGTAAAAAACGTTAGTGTGACGAGCAGCGAATCATCTGTCCCGTCACCTGTCGTCATCCCGGGTATGTTTCTATTACGTCATCGCGGTAATGCTTCTGGGCCGGGATCAATGACCTCAACCGGGTATGTTTCTATTACGTCACCCGGGTATGTTTCTACTACGTCATCCCGGTAATGCTTTTGGGCCGGGATCTATTACGTCATCCGGGTATGCTTCTAATACGTCATCCCGGTAGAGCTTTTGGGCCGGGATCTATTACGTCATCCGGGTATGTTTCTACTACGTCATCCCGGTAATGCTTCTGGGCCGGGATCTAAATCCTTTAGCCGCAGTTCAGGCGCTTAAAGCCAAGAATGGATCCCCGATAAAAGCATTCGAGGATGACGGCAAAATAAGCATAGCAAACTGGCTTTTTTATTCGTTCCGCAAGAGGTTATTTAACGTTTTATGAAACCATCTTTATATGGCAGTTCTTTTTTTATTATTGCCCTGTGCATTTTACTGGTGTGGGCGCCTATTCCACTTGCCAGTAATCGTATTTGGGCTTGGTCTATTATTGAGTTTTACATTATTAGTTTGTCGTGTTTGCATTTAGTATTTTGTATTGTGCGCAGCCAGCCTTTATTTACCCAGCATTGGCAGAAGTATGCTTTGTTGCCGATAGGCTTATTATTGCTGTTTACCTTGCTGCAATGGACTGGATTGGTGACGGGTATTGATACCGTTGATGGGTTTCAAACTTTTCAGCAGTTAATTAAAACCTTATGTTTTGGCTTATTTGTCTACCTTTTAGCTGTGCATTGCCAGTCAGCCAGGCTGCTGCGTTGGGTGTGTATTGCTATTATTGTGTCTGGCTGTATTCAGGCATTTTACGGCAGTGTATTGAATTTACTGGATTTACCAAAGTCGCCAATATTTGGTATTAGCGATGGTGACAGGGCAAGGGGATCATTTGTCTATCAAAACCATTTTGCTAACTTTTTAGCCCTGTCGATTAGCATTGCCTTTGGTTGGTTAATATCTGAGTTAAAAACAACCCGTTCAGGCCAATTTGATTTTAGAACCTTTATGTTAGGGGTATTTGAAACCCTAATAAGCAGTAAGATTATTTTGCGATTAGCCATTGTGATTATGATTATTGGCTTGATTTTAAGCCGCTCGCGTATGGGTAACGCTGGATTTTTTACCGCGTTAATTACCGTAGCCTTACTGGCCCTGGTGATTTACCGTAATCCGCCAAAAATGTTAAAGCCGCTGGTGATCAGTATTTTTATTTTAGATTTGATTATTGTTGGGTCTATATTTGGGGTCGAAAAGGTTAAGCAGCGTATTGAAGATACCTCATTTGCGGCAGAAACACGTGATGATGTGGTGCGAGACAGTATTCCGATTATTGAACAACACTGGTTAACCGGTAACGGCGCCGGCAGTTTTTACACTGTTTTTCCGCAGTATCAAACCGTGCCTTATTCCGGCTTTTATGACCATGCCCATAATGACTATATTCAATTTGCAGTAGAATATGGGGTTGTCATTACAGCGTCACTTGGGTTATGGATAATTTATTGTTTGTGGTTAGCTTGCCGAACCATGTATTTACGTAATAATAAACTGTACAAAGGCATTGCATTTGGCTGCGCGATGGCGATTGTGCATATGCTGATTCATTGTACGGTTGATTTTAATTTGCAGTCTCCGGCGAATACCTTGCTGTTTTTGACTATATTAACCCTGTGTTGGTTGGTGCGTTATTTACCCACTGAGCAGGGTTCCAGGCTGCAAAAAGCGCCATAAGCGCCAGAAATATCATATTTGTTTTAGGCCTAGATTAAGTTGTCTGGGTAAAATTATGTAAGCTATTATAAATTATCAATTTTGTTTCATTTAGCGTTACGCTATATAAGGATATCTATGAAAGTTGTTATTCCCGTTGCAGGGCTAGGTACACGGATGCTGCCAGCGACTAAGGCAATTCCGAAAGAAATGCTGCCATTGGTGGATAAACCACTTATTCAATATATTGTTGATGAATGTGTTAGCGCTGGGGTGAAAGAAATTGTGTTGGTCACCCATGCCAGTAAAAACGCGATTGAAAACCATTTTGATAAATCTTACGAGCTTGAATCAACCCTGGAAAAACGGGTCAAGCGTCAGCTGTTGCATGAAGTGCAGTCAATTTGCCCTAAAAATGTGACTATTATGCATGTACGTCAAGGTGAAGCTAAAGGGCTAGGGCATGCCATTTTGTGTGCTAAGCCGTGTATTGGTGACAACCCGTTTGCGGTAGTGTTACCGGATGTTATTTTAGATTCTTACTCTGCTGACCAACGTACCGAAAACCTGGCGTCTATGCTAATTCGTTACCGTGAAACTCTTGCCAGCCAAATTATGGTTGCGCCAGTGCCTGATGATCAGGTTAATAAGTATGGTATTGCTGACTGTGGTGGCGAGAAGATTAACCCTGGTGACTCTACTAAAATATTTAACATGGTTGAAAAGCCTGAAATTGGCGAGGCGCCGTCTAACTTAGCGGTTGTTGGCCGTTATGTGTTGTCTGAAAAAATTTGGGATTTATTGGCCAAAACACCACCCGGTGCAGGCGATGAAATTCAGTTAACCGATGCGATTGATATGCTAATTGCCACTGAAACGGTTGAAGCATTCAATATGACAGGCAAGTCACATGACTGTGGCGATAAGCTAGGTTACATGAAAGCGTTTGTTGAGTACGGTATACGCGACCCTAAACTGGGCAGTGCATTTAAAAGTGAACTTGCTGGTTTATTAGAAGAATACCGCTAACACCGCTGATATTTAACTCAAGACCCTAGGCCAATACATCTGTAAAGGATGCATTGGCTTTTTTGTAGGTTTACATTAAATGCGTTCACTTCTAGGTTTGTTTTGTTTCCTTGCTTTTTCCTTTTTTCCTTCCTTGTTAGTCGAATTACTCGCGTCATTAAGATTTGTGCTTAAGTGGAAGTAACTTGTTTTCATCAGTGCAAGTGATTTACCCACAAATGGTACGTCCATATATCACTGGCAGTGAGTTTTCAATGCTCTACTTTTGTCTTATAGACCTATTGCTAATGTTTCGTTTTTGTTAATTGAGACATATTGCATAGGATTAAAACAATAATTTGGAGAGCATGGATGAAACATTTAACACTCGCTACATTGATTTCTGGGGCAATGTTAGCAATGACAGGTACGGCGCAAGCTAATACCGATATGACTTTTGGTGGCTATATTAAAGCCGATGTTATGTTTAGTGATTATGGTAATGGTGCACCTGAGTCGGGCAACTTGTCGCGCCAATTTTATGTGCCAGGTACTATTTATGGTAAAGAAGGCAGTGGTGAACAGGTTGTAGACTTTCAAGCCCGTGAAACTCGCTTTAATTTTAAAACCGTTACCGATATGGAAGGCGGTCATTCGTTAACTGGGTTTATTGAATTAGATTTTATGACCCATACCGACGGTAACGAGCGCGTATCAAACAGTTATTCACCGCGTATTCGCCATGCATTTGTAACCTATGACAACTGGACCATTGGTCAAACCTGGACCACATTTCAAAACCCTGGTGCATTACCCGATAATTTAGATTTTGTGGGTGCAGCTGATGGTACGCCGTTTGTGCGTCAATCATTGATTAAATACACCAACGGTAGCTTTCAGTTTGCATTAGAAAACCCTGAAACCACTTTAACCCCAAATGGTGGTGGCGGTCGCATTACTAGCGGTAGTGGCGTGATTCCTGATGTGGTGGCACGTTACAACTTTACCTCTGGTGGCGGTGCTGCGTATTCATTAGCGGGTATTGTGCGTCAATTAAACATTGAAGAGACACAGGGCGGCACTCAGCTTGATGCCAGCGAAATGGGTTATGGTGTGAGCTTTGCGGGTGTTATTCCGGTGGGTAAAGATGATTTTAAATTCACTGCTACCTATGGTGAAGGTTTAGGCCGTTACATGGCATTAAACTATGCTAACGCGGGTGTATTGGATGCCAATGGCGACATTGAGACCATTACCTCTTATGGTGGTTTTGCAGCCTATCGTCACTGGTGGAATGATCAATGGCGCACTAGCGTGACATTGTCAGGATTTTCTGCAGACAATAACGCTACGTTAACGGGTGGCGGCGTAAACAAAGAAGCTTACTCAAGCTACATTAACTTACTGTATTCACCGTCTAAGCCTGTGACCTTTGGTGTTGAGTTTATGCGAGCATTGAACGAGAGAGAAAACGGCACAGATGGCGATTTAAATCGCATTATGTTCTCGGCTAAATACGTACTTTAAGTGATTTTAGCTCGGGTTAATCACTGAGATTACCGATAAAAAAAGGGCCATAACATTGTTATGGCCCTTTTTTCTTATTTTATAAAAAGCTTTATAAACAAAAGCTTAGTCTAGTAGACCATGTTGACGAACATATTGATCATATTCGGTATAGCCACCGATTGGGGCTTCATCAACAAATACCTGTGGTACTGTTTCTACTGTTTTACCAACACTTTTTGATAAGTCAGCTTTAGAAATACCTTCAGCGTGAATATCTACATATTTAAATTTAAAATCTTCACGATGTGCGGCTAATTTTTCAGATAACTCAACAGCACGAACACAATACGGACAGCCTGGACGGCCAAAAATAACAACAAACATAGTAACTCCTACTTGGCTAGATGGTGTGTTTATAGCACAACTTTTTTGCAAATGATAACGAGATTGAATGAATTTAGCTTAACTCAGGTGAGGTTAACTGAAATCTGTTTTATGTTTACCTTGATAGTCAAAAAATAGATCAATTAATTTCCAGTGATGTTTTTGTTTTTTTAGTAATAATAAGTCAGGTTTTCTAAAGCGGCTCTGGTCACTCAGTACCTGTTCTGCTTTGTCATATCGCGGATGTAACATACCAGGCGTTCGGGTGTGGCTAAGCACAAATACCGCGTAAAAGGCTTTTCTTTGTGCTGGGGTATCAAACTTAAAGCTTTGCTTAAAGTCATTGCCTTCAATATCTATGTAGCGCACCTGCAAACCCTGTTCATTTTGGCTAATTAACATCTCTTGGCATTTGAATAAGTGGTGATGTTGCGACTGTAATACTTGCTTTAAGCGCTTATCCGGGTCGATGAGTGTTGAGTTGCAGGTTTGGCAAATGCGCGCCGCGATATCGTTTTCTGCGCCGCAGTCTGGGCAGACCTTAGAGCGAAAGCGAAAGTCACATTGTTGTTCGGTATTGGCTGTTTTAGCTTTTACCGTCGCGGTATTAGCAGCAACAAGCCCCTGACATCGGCGGCCAAAATGTTCGATGATGTCACCGTCATTATCGACTAGTCCCCAAAATGTATTGGCAAATTGGCACACAGGGCAGTGCACTTGAACCGGCACTGACTTGCTATTGGGTTTGGCCTGGCCCACTTCAGGGTAATATAAGTCAAAACCATTGGCGGCGTAGTCAATCACCAAACAATCGGTTTTACCCGGCGCTAAACGCAGCCCACGCCCCACCATTTGTTGAAATAAGCTTACCGATGCCGTAGGCCTTAAAATAGCAATTAAGTCCACATGGGGCGCGTCAAAGCCCGTGGTGAGTACGGCCACATTGACAATGTATTTAATGTGCTGCGCTTTAAAGGCGTCGATAATGGTGTCGCGTTCATTATGGGGAGTAGCAGCAGTGATTAATGCTGCTTTGGTTGGCGTGGCGGCATTGTCGATAAGCTTGTTTAATAAGCCAATAATTTCCTGCGCGTGACGTACGGTTGCGGCAAAAATAATTACCCCTTTACGGGTGTTTGCCAGTTGGACGATTTGTTTGACTATTGCGGTTGTGGCACGGCCTTGATGATTCAGTAAAGATTCGACTTCCTGCTGATTAAACTCGCCGTTTTCTGTCGGTTCAAGTTGACTAAAATCGTACTGGGCACTGAGGCCATCAAATAACTTAGGCGCAGTTAAAAAGCCTTGCTTGATAAGCGGGCGCATGGGTAATTCAAAAATACATTTATCGAACACTGCAGTGTCAGTATTGCCAATTTTACCGTGGTAATGGTGATGATATATCCAGCCAATGCCCAGACGATAAGGGGTAGCAGTAAGCCCTAAAATTTTTATAGCAGGGTTTTGCTTTTTAAGGTGCAGCAGAATTTGCTGATACTGGCTGGTTTTTTCATTACTGACACGATGGCATTCATCAATAATCACCAGCGAAAAAGGCTGGTTGAATTTATCTAATGCCCGCGCTGCTGACTGTACGCTGGCGACGACGGTTTTGCCGTTAGCTTTTTTCTGGTTTAATCCGGCAGAGTAAATATTGGCAGCCTGGGTGAGTAAGCCGACTTTTTCAGCATTTTGCGCAACTAACTCTTTTACATGGGTGAGTACTAATACATTGCCGTTGGCGATGCGAGCCAGTTCAGCAATTACAATGCTTTTACCTGCACCCGTTGGCAAAGCCAATACGGCAGATTGTTGGCTGCTGCGAAAGTGCTTGATGGCGGCGTTAACCGAATCCTGTTGGTAATCGCGCAGTTGCAAAGTAGGTGCGTCAGTAGAAGCTTTCAAATATTCGGTTCAACATGCATTGGGTTAGCTATGGTTGGATAATATCATGGTTATAGGGCTAGGTTAGCTTTAACGGCTTCAACAAAGGTTCTGGAAACTGGCACTTCAAGGTGATTGGTTAACAACAATGACATTTTTCTATTTTCTTTATTGACCGATACCACGGCATGGTTTGCTACCCACCAGGATCTATGTGTTTGCAGCCCAGGAAACCCTTCTAGCTGCATTAAGGCATCTTTTAAGCGCATTAACAGCATATGTTGGCCTTTATCTGTGTGTACTTTTAAATAGTGATCATCCATTTCTAAACACAGTAATTGTCCGCGCTTTTCTAATGGTAATAAACCCATAAACTGTTCAATTTGAATGGTATCTGTATCACGACTTTGTTGATGCTGTTCAATGACCTTTTGCGATTGCTCAATGACGTGTTGTGATTGTTCAAGTTGCTGTTTTTGATGATTAACATGATTTTGTAACATGCTGACAAAGGTAATAATGCTGCCAATAACCAGAGTGTTAGGCAGCGCGAGTAGAAAATTATCAGCTAAATGTAATGTGTGGTCAAAAAAAAAGCCAGCCAATAAAAGGCACAATTAGACTCATTATTAGGCTGGCTAATAGTGATGATATTGCTACCCGTTGCCAGAGCGTAGTGATGCTTTTTGCTAAGTATTTATGGCCTAAATTGATCAGTGGCATATAAATTAAATAGCCACAAATACAGGTAAACACCCAGTAACTCATCGACAATAATAGGGTAAATTGATCCATGCCGAAGGGGCGCATAAAGCCAATAAATAATCCAATAAACACCACAATAAGCAGTTGGCGCAGTAATTTGTTTTTAGTGGGTTCAGATTTTAGTTGTTGATTATTTAGGGGTATTTCACGATTCGTCAAAGGTACACATTCCTTTTTAGTTACATTTTACGAAGTTTTTGGGTCACTTTACGAAAAGCGACTTTAATTTTTTATCGCTCCATTCTATCGTCTTTTCAACACGAAGCAATGGCGAGATTGGCTCGGCTTATGTCGAGGCGAACTGCCAATTAAGATAACCCCTTTATCACAGACGATAGGAACATAAAAATGACTAGATTAACGACTAAACTGACTGGCGCATTGGCACATAATGCCGTGACTCAATTCACTCAGACCAACAGCAGCAATATGAGTAAATCATCGTTATTAGCCGTTTCATTGCTGTTTGCATCAATGTGGGTTAATTCATCCACTTTTGCTGCGGATATTAAGCTTGAGATTACAGGGGTCAATGCCCAGCAAAGTAAGATTTATGTGCAGCTGTTTAATGGTGAAGATAATTACTTAAATGGCAATGCGCTAACTGCGACTTACATTCAGGCTAAAGCGGGACTTAATTTTGTGTCTTTTACTGACGTTCCCGCAGGTGAGTATGCGGTGCGCTTTTTTCAGGACGAAAATAATAACGGCACGTTAGACACCAATTTATTTGGTTTGCCGTCTGAAGGGTATGGTTTTTCTAACAATGCTAAACCTAATTATGGTCCGGTTGCTTATAAGGACGCTGCTTTCACGGTCACTGAAGACGCATCAACCCAGATTAACCACACACAAATTATTTATTAAGCCACTCATTTGTGAGATGGCAATTCTAGAGATGGCAATTTTAAAGGTGACTATTTTGGAGATGAGCATGCAACGCAGACAGTTTTTAAAAGGCATGGGAATAATAGGCGCATCAAGCATGTTGCCCGGTGCAGTGAATGCGTTGGCATCTTCTGCTCCTACTGTGGTTAATATTAAGCAGCAATTTAATCAGGCGCTGGCACAGCACCCTGAGTTAATTGGTTTTGCCAATGTTGACGCTAACTTTGAGCCGCAACCGCTGACGATTGAAGGGCGTATTCCTGCCGATTTACAAGGTGTTTTTTATCGTAACGGCCCTGGTAAATATGAGCGTGGCGATATTCGTTATCTACATGCCTTTGAAGGCGACGGTATGTTGCAGCGTTTTGAGATTAGCGACCAAAAAATAGTCCACCGTGGCCAATTTATTAACACGCCTAAGTTTGCTAAAGAACAGCAGGCGCAGCAGTTTGTTTACTCAGGCCCTGATACTAAAATTGCCCATGCTTTGCCTGTGACCAGCGCTGATACGGTTAATACCGCTAATACTAATATTATTGCGGTGGGTGATGATCTTTGGGCGCTGTGGGAGGCGGGATCTCCTACCCAAATTGACCGAGATACCATGCAGTTTACTCAACAGGTTAATTTAGGCGCAGGGTCTAAATATGACAACAGTTTACAAGGACTGCCTTTTTCAGCGCACCCTAAAGTTGACCCTAATGGGGATATTTGGAATTTTGGTTTGCATCCATCAGGTCAGGTGGTGATTTATCAATTAGCGGCTAATGGCAAGGTTAAAAATGTGGGGCTAATTAATAGCCAATACCGTGGCGGTATGTTGCATGACTTTTTGATTACAGATAAAAGTGTGTTGATCATTTTACCGTCATTGTTTGTTGATAAGGCGATTGAAGGTAATTTTGCCCGTACTCAATATAATAGCGATATTCCAATGAGTGTATTGGTGATAAATAAGCAGTCTCTTAAGGTGACTAAACGCTTTGAGTTACCCGCAGGTTTTGCGTTTCATTATGGTAATGCGTGGGAAGAAGCCAATGGCACCATTCATTTTGACGCCAGTTTGTATCCTAATGTTGATGTGCTGCATAAGTTGGCGAATGTGATGCAAGGTAAGATGTCGCAGGCAAGTGTGAAGGCGCAAACAGCCCTGTTTAGTTTATATATTGATGGCACTTATGATATGCAAACCGTGGGCGATAGCAGTGAGTTTCCGCGGGTATGCGACCATCTTGTTGGGCTTAAAAATCAGTATTTGTATCACTTATCAGCTAAATCAAGCAGCTTATGGAGCGATACCTTGTCGTCTTTGCATATTGATAGCGGTGCGACGCAGCATTATCATTTTGGAGATGATTATTTAGTTGAAGAGCATGTTAGTGTTTGCCCTAAAGGCGTTGAGGGCAGCGGCTACTTAATGGGTACGGCATTACACGTGCCGACAAAACGCACTTGCTTGAATATTTTTGCGGCTAATGACTTAGCTGCGGGACCATTAGCCAGAGCCTGGTTACCTTACCATTTACCGCTTGGGTTTCACGGCAATTTTATGGCGAGTTAGTGGCCATTTAAACAGTATTGGCAGCAAGATTAACACTTAGGTGCTTAACTGTTCCTCTTCGCGAAAAGCAGAGCAAAAAAAGCCCCTCGTAAAGAGGGGCGAAAAAGAGAAACTGGTTAGAATTCTCTTGGGTGGATGGAAATCAAGTAATGGAAATAAGCATTTGGGTATTAAGCGAGCAAAAGAGTTGAGCAGTAGGGTTAACTGATCAACTCATGTTATTTTTACTCGGTTTTGTTTAAACGAGATTCTATCAAGGTGTCAATCACTGCTGGATCTGCCAGTGTTGAAGAGTCACCTAGGTTAGTCACTTCGTTAGCGGCAATCTTACGTAAGAAGCGACGCATGATTTTGCCTGAACGGGTTTTAGGTAAACCGGTTGCCCACTGAATTAAATCAGGTGTGGCTAAGGCGCCGATTTCTTTACGAACCCACTGACGTAACTCTTGACGCAACTCTTCTGTTGGTTCAACGTCGCGGGTTAACGTGACGTAGGCATAAATACCTTGTCCTTTAATATCATGCGGATAACCTACAACAGCTGCCTCTGCGACCAGTTCATGTGCTACAAGTGCACTTTCAACTTCTGCGGTACCTAGGCGGTGACCAGATACGTTAATCACGTCATCCACTCGGCCAGTTATCCAGTAGTAACCGTCTTCATCACGGCGGGCACCGTCTCCGGTAAAGTACATACCGCGGAAGGTTTTAAAATAAGTTAGGGCGAAACGGTCGTGGTCGCCATAAATGGTGCGCATTTGTCCTGGCCATGAGTCAAGAATAACTAAGTTACCTTCAGCTGCACCTTCAACAATTTCACCCATGTTATCAACCAATGCTGGTTGAACACCAAAGAATGGTCGCGTTGCAGAACCTGGTTTAGTATCAGTTGCGCCTGGTAATGGGCTGATCAAAATACCACCGGTTTCGGTTTGCCACCAGGTATCGACAATTGGACATTGCTCATTACCAATGACTTCGTGGTACCAGCGCCATGCTTCAGGGTTAATGGGTTCGCCGACCGAGCCCATAATGCGCAGTGAATCACCTTTATAGTCACTGAACTGTTCTTTACCTTCAGCCATTAATGCGCGGATTAAGGTTGGTGCGGTATAAAGAATGTTCACTTTATGACGGTCAATCATTTCACCTATGCGTGAAGGTGTTGGTGCATTTGGCACCCCTTCATGAATTAACACGGTTGCACCGTTGGCTAATGGGCCATAAACCATGTAAGAGTGTCCGGTGATCCAACCTACGTCGGCGGTACACCAGTAAACTTCACCTGGTTTATAATCAAATACGTATTCGTGGGTCATTGATGCGTAAACCATGTAACCACCTGTGGTGTGCAACACACCTTTAGGGTTACCGGTTGAGCCTGAGGTATAAAGTAGAAATAGTGGGTCTTCTGCACCCATTTCTTCATACGGGCAATGCTCAGATGCTACTTCCATTAATGAGTGCCACCACACATCGCGGCCTTCTACCCAATCAATGTTGCCGCCAGTACGTTTAAGTACAATGACTTTTTCGACGCAATCAACATCAGGGTGAGCGATTGCTTCATCAACGCTGCGCTTAAGCGGAATTTTACGTCCACCGCGAACACCTTCATCAGAGGTAATAACGATTTTAGATTTGCCGTCAATCACACGTGATGCGATCGAGTCTGGTGAGAAGCCGCCAAAAACAACAGAATGAATTGCACCAATACGAGCACAGGCAAGCATAGCTACCGCAGCTTCTGGCACCATAGGCATATAAATAGTGACAACATCGCCTCTAACAACGCCCTGGCCTTTTAGGGCGTTAGCAAACTTACAGACATCGGCATGCAGTTCTGCGTAGGTGATTTTACGCTGTTCATTAGCGTCATCGCCTTCCCAAATAATGGCAACAGTGTCGCCATTTTTTTCAAGGTGGCGGTCCAAACAGTTGGCTGAAGCATTTAGTGTGCCGTCATAAAACCAATTGATTGATAAGTTATGGTCATCAAACGAGGTTTGTTTTATCTTAGTGTAAGGCTTGATCCAGTCAATGCGTTTACCGTGTTCTCTCCAAAAACCTTCTGGATTAACAATAGATTCCTGGTACATTTTTTTATATTGATCGTTATTGACCAGTGCATTTTCAGCGATAGCGCTAGGCACTTTGTAAAGAGACTGCGAGCTCATTGGGGCTTCCCTTTCTATAAATGGCGTGGTTAAAGTATCATCTGCAACAGGCTTGTAACACTATTAGACCTTGGTCTAGTTTGAGAAAGTCCTTATTATTTAACCTGTTGCACGTGCTAAACTGAGGTTCAATTGTACATATATGCCGCGAATTTAATAGGGCGGCATAATATTGATTGTTTAATCGACAAATGTTGCAGGCTTTGAAAAGATAACCAGATAATAATAAGAATGATATCGAATGACTCATTCAATAATTCAAGGTAATGAATCGCGTTATGAATTTAACCCTTTTTGTGGCAATTATTGCCGTATGTTATGTGTCGCTATTATTTACTTTAGCGTGGGGCGCAGAGCGTTGGTATGGCAAAATTAGCCAAAAAGTTCAGTTATGGATTTATGGCTTAAGTCTGGCGGTATATTGTTCGTCGTGGAGTTTTTTGGGCACGGTAGGGCAGTCGGCTAATGACCTTTGGTCGTTCTTGCCTATTTTTGTTGGCCCGATCATCATTTTTACTTTTGGCTTTGGTTTACTGCGCAAAATGGTGGTGGTGTCTAAAGCGCAAAATATCACCTCAGTAGCTGACTTTATTGCCGCCCGCTATGGTAAGTCACAGCTATTAGCCGCGTTAGTCACATTGATTGCCTTATTTGGCATCATGCCTTATATCGCGCTGCAGCTTAAGGCTATGGTGTTTTCGCTTAACTTATTTCAACCTGAAAATTCGCCGCTTAATCCCCAGGGCGTACCATTACTGATCACCTTTATTCTGGCGGTGTTTGCCATTCTTTTTGGTACCCGAAAACTGGATGCTACTGAACATAACCCCGGCATGATGGTGGCCATTGCGTTTGAATCTCTGGTGAAGTTAACGGCTTTTATGCTGGTGGGCGTAGTGATTAGCTTTGGCTATTTTGATGGTTTTGGTGATATTTGGCGCCAAGCTAGTGAACGCGATTTGATTGAGTTTGGTGAGTTACGAGTTGGGGCGTTATTGCCGGAATTGATTGTCGGTATGGCGGCATTTTTGTGTATGCCAAGGCAATTTCATGTGATGGTGGTGGAGTGCGGTGGCGAGTCGGTGCTTAAGAAAGCCCGTTGGATTTTTCCGGTTTATTTAGCCTTGTTTGGTATTTTTGTCGCGCCGTTAGCATTGGCGGGGAAAATTCTACTGGGTGACAGCGTTGCTGCTGACACTTATGTGATTAATCTGCCGTTGGCATTAGAGCAGCCCATTATTGCTGTTATTGCATTACTAGGCACTTTATCAGCCGCCACAGGAATGGTGATTGTGGCTGTGGTGACCATTAGCATTATGATCAGCAATGAGTGGTTAGTGCCGATTATGTTGCGTACCGGCCAGATAAGAAAAAAGAACTTTAGCCAGTTTTCACAGTTGTTACTGAATGCCAGACGTTTAGCCATAGTGCTCATTTTAGGGTTTGGTTATATCAGCTATTTAACCCTGGCTGATAGTGACTCGCTGTCGCATTTAGGCATGCTGTCTTTTGGCGCTTTTGCACAACTTGCCCCGGCATTAATTGGTGGCTTGTACTGGAAATACGGTAACCGTAGTGGGGTATTTTTAGGTTTGGGTGTGGGCTTTAGTTTATGGTGTTACATTTTGTTTTTTAGCACCAATGATGTTAGTGCGTTATCGCACTTTGGTGCTAATCAAGGTGTTTTAGAGTCGATTAAACCTAATGTTAGCGATACCCTCATTGCACTTTTAGCCAATATTATTTGTTATGTATTGGGCTCGTTATGGTTTAGAACTGGGGTTGCGGAGCGTATTCAAGCCAGTAATTTTGTTAAACCCTGGCATTTAAAACAAAATGACAATAAGCGCCAAGGCCCTATTGCACAACAAGATTTATTAATTCTTGCGAGTCGTTTTGTTAGCCCCACACGGGCATATGAAAGTTTTAGTCGATTTTCCCCCGATGCCGTTAAAAGTGATAGCTGGCATAAAGCCGCACCCGATGAGCTTATTGCCCACACAGAACACATGTTAGCGGGCATATTGGGGGCATCTAGTGCTAAGTTAGTGATGGACTCTGTCATGCAAGGGCGGGATCTTGCCTTGGATGAAGTATTCAGCTTAGTGGATGAAGCATCCTCTAAAATTATGCTTAGCCAGGATATGCTACGTGGTGCGATTGAACATGCCTACGAGGGCATGAGTGTGGTGGATAAAGACCTTAACTTAATGGCATGGAATTATAAGTATTCTGAGCTTTATCAGTATCCTGAAGGTTTTTTAAAACAAGGCATGCCAATCAGTGAAGTGGTGCGATTTAATGCCGCCAGAGGCTTTTGTGGTACGGGTGATATTGAAGACCAAGTGAATGTGCGAGTACAACATATGCGTAACGGTACACAGCATATTTCTGAGCGCGAAAGAAGGGACGGTAAAGTCATCAAAATTCAAGGTAACCCTATGCCTGACGGTGGTTTTGTGATGACGTTTACCGATATTACCCAATATCGTTTACAGGAAAAAGCCTTAAAAGAAGCCAATGAAACCTTGGAGGAACGGGTTAAATCTCGTACCTATGAGTTGGCTATGCTTAATAGCGAATTATTGGAAGCTAAAGCCCAGGAAGAGTTAGCAAACGCCTCTAAAACGCGATTTTTAGCCGCCGTGGGACATGATCTTATGCAGCCTTTGAATGCTGCCAGATTATTTACGGCGTCATTAGCGCAATACCCTAATTTAGATTTAGAGGCACAAACTACGCTTACCCATGTCAACAGCTCATTGAAAACTGCCGGTGAGTTATTAACTGATTTATTAGATATTTCCAAGCTGGATTCTGGCAATGTTGAGGTTAATCGCCGTGACTTTGCTATTGGAGAGTTGCTTAATGCACTGGCGATAGAGTTTGATGCGATGGCGCAAGACAGTCAGATTAATTTTAATATGGTGCGTTCAACATTAACGGTTAACTCAGACCCTGCGCTGTTAAGACGTATTTTGCAAAACTTTTTAACTAACGCTTATCGCTATGCCCGTGGTGGTAGAGTGTTAATGGGTTGTCGCCGACAAGGTCAATATATCGAGATTCAAGTATTTGATACTGGCTGCGGCATTGCTGAAGACGATATACAAGAAATTTTCCGCGAGTTTAAACGTCTTAACCATCCAAGTAGTCGCAACATTAGTGGATTAGGCTTGGGATTAGCGATTGCCGATAGAATAAGCAAGGTGCTGGGACATGAAATCAATGTAACTTCACAGCTGGGGGAAGGTTCTATGTTTTCCATCAAAGTGCCGCTAGGACAAACCGTGCACCAGGTTGAAACCAAACCAACCGCAAGTTTATTACAACCTCTGGCTGGGGTGAAAGTATTATGTATTGATAATGAAGAAGCCATTTTAGCGGGATTAGAATCATTATTAACCCGATGGCAGTGTGAAGTGGTGTGCGCCAAAGATTTAGCCGATGCGCGGATTAAGTTAGGCCTAAAAGGCATAGCGCCAGATATTGTGTTAGCTGATTATCACCTTGATGATGATCAAAATGGTGTGGATGCGATGGACGGTATTCGTGCCCGATATGGGGAACATTTACCGGGTATTTTGATTACGGCCAACACCAACAAACAGTTAGTAGAAGACGTTGAGAGGCGCGGCTATCATTATATGGCGAAAATGATTAAACCTGCGGCATTAAGGGCACTTATCTCAAGTTTAGTTAAGCAATGATTTACTTAAGGATTTACTTAAGGATTTAGTTAAGGAATGCTTTTTTAAGGAAAACTATGTTAACTGTGTATGGCGACATTAAATCTGGCAATTGTTACAAAGTTAAATTAGTGCTGGCAATATTAGCCATTGAGCATCGCTGGCATGAGATGGATATTTTACAAGGTGATACCCAGGATGATTGGTATCTTGCAAAACACCCATTTGGCAAAATTCCATTGATTGAAACCGATGATGGTAAACTATTATCAGAATCGAATGCCATTATAGGGTATTTAGCCGAGGGTTCAGGGTTGATCCCTGACGATCCATTTGCCAAAGCGCAAATGTACCAATGGATGTTTTTTGAGCAATACAGCCATGAACCTTATATTGCAGTAGCCCGTTTTATTCAGTTTTATTTAGGTATGCCAGATGACAGACTTGATGAATATAAAGCGATGCATAAAAAAGGCTATAAAGCGCTAGATTTAATGGAGCACACTCTGAAAAATTCATCATTTTTAGTGGGTGATCAATTTACCTTAGCCGATATCGCCCTGTTTGCTTATACCCATGTCGCCCATCAAGGCGGATTTGATTTAAGCCATTACCCTGCTATTAAGCAATGGCTTGCGAATGTTGAGCAACAAAGTGGATTTGTGGGAATGATGGATTAGTTTGAACTATCCAATAATTTCATCATCTGGCCAGCTCGTCAGCTCGTCAGCTCGTCAGCTCGCCATCTCGCCATCTCGTCAGCTCGTCAGCTCGTCAGCTCGCCATCTCGTCAGCTCGTCAGCTCGTCAGCTCGCCATCTCGCCATCTCGTCAGCTCGTCAGCTCGTCAGCTCGTCAGCTCGTCAGCTCGTCAGCTCGCCATCTCGCCATCTCGCCATCTCGCCATCTCGTCAGCTCACCATCACGTCATCCCCGAGATCTTTAATCGGGGATCTCGCTTTATAAGCGGTTTAAATAATAGGGCATTCACTATAGAACTCAGCTGCGAGTAAAGCTGCGACACGCTGCACTTAGCTGAAAAGTGTCTCATCTGCAGCATGCTTACCTCTGTGGAACTATCGTGCTTTTAGAAATAACATGCAAAAACATATGAAGACTCTCTGGTTGCGAACGCTTGTAAAACAAAGAATGCTGCCTGATGATTTTAAAATCGTTGAATTTTAAAGGGCTCTTGTAAAATCAATTGCTGGTAATCTAGCTTAAAAACATTGCCAGAATTCAATACCAATACGTTGCATTACGCATTGATGCTGTCTACTCTTCGTACTTTAAAAATAATAATAGAAAAAGGTATCTCTATGCAGATTAAAATACCGTCAAAAATCTTCCAATCAATAATGTATAGCGTGCTGCTAATCACTATTGCCGGCTGTTCCCAGCAGTATGCTTCAGTCGAAAAAGCCGCTGTTATTCAGCCGGCGCAACAAAAGTTTAGCGTTATATTTGGTGGTACTGATGTTGGTGGCATGACAGTTAATCGTGATGGTCAAAACATCGACATTGATTTTTCATTCAGTAATAACGGTCGCGGTGCCAGTTCACAAGAGGTGTTAAAGCTTTCTGATAGAGGTTTACCTATTGATTGGCAAATCAGCGGTAAAACGGTTTTCGGCAACGAGGTGAATGAGCAGTTTAGCCTTAAAGGTAATAGGGTGAACTGGCAGAGTTCATCTGAAAGTGGCAGTGTTGAGTTTAACCCTGATGCGTTATTCATTGCGCAAAACGCTAGTCCTTATGCGCTTTACATTTACGCCAAAGCCTTGCTTGGGCAACCGACATTGTCATTATCGGCATTGCCTGCTGGTGAGCTGACGATTAGTCAGGTGAGTAAAGTTGTGCTTACCGATGCGAATAACACTAAGGTGAATGCGACGATTTATGCCGTTAAAGGAATTAATCTTGACCCAAGTTATATCGCCCTTGATGACAACCAGTTAATGCTTGGATATTTGTCGCCACGTGTGGTGATTATTCGTGAGGGATTAGAAGCACAAAGTAAGGTGCTAAGTGATTTAGCGGCTAACTTGAATGCCAGCCGATTTGAAATAATTGCCCAGAAAGCGATTCATCAATATGACAAGCCGATACGGATTAACAACGTTAGAATATTTGACCCTGTAAGCCTGCAGCTGACTGCGGCTAAATCCGTTTTGCTTGAAAACGATAAAATTAAGGCTATTGAAGCCATGGTTGATTCGGCAAAAGAGGGCGAAGTACTCATTGAGGGTAACGGTGGTACATTAATTCCTGGGTTGTATGAAATGCACGGCCACATGAGTGATAACGATGCCTTATTGAATGTATTGGCAGGCGTCACCTCTGTTAGAGATATGGGCAATGAAATTGACATTCTCGATCCATTAATCGACAAAATTGAAACTAATCAAATTATTGGCCCACGCATTACCAAAAGTGGTTTTATTGAGGGTAAAAGTGAGTTTTCCGCGGCCACCGGTGAGATAGCATCTACTGAGCAAGAAGCGGTTGACCTGGTGAATATGTACGGTGAAAAAGGCGGTTATTTTCAAATAAAAGTATACAGCTCGATTAATGGTGAGTGGGTACCTGCTATGGCTAAAGCCGCTAAAAAGCATGGTATGCGCATAACTGGGCATATTCCTGCTTTCTCAAACGCTGATGAAATGATTGCTGCAGGGTATGATGAAATTACCCATATCAACCAGGCAATGCTGAGTTGGGTGCTTGATAAAGATGAAGATACGCGCACGCTTTATCGCATCACTGGCATGAAACGTTTTGTCGATTTAGACCTTAACAGCGACAAAGTACAACATACCTTAAATACTATGGTGGCAAAAAATATCGCGGTTGATCCCACCATCGTTATTCATGAATTAGGTTTAACGGCTAGAAACGGTGAAACCCGTATTGGCGTTAAAGACTATATCGACCATATGCCGATTGGCGAGCAAAGAAGCGCGAAAGTGGCCTTATTAAATGTAGCCGATGAACAAGAGGATAAAGAATATCGCCTAGCGTTTGATAAAGTGATTGAAACACTGGCATTGATGCATAAAAAAGGCATTTTACTGGTTCCGGGTACCGACTTAGGTGGCGCCTTTGAACTGCATCGCGAGTTAGAGTTATTCAAAAAAATAGGTATGTCTAATGCTGAAGTATTGCGCCGGGCTTCTTATGATATGGCGAATTATTTAGGTTATGGCGAGCAGCTTGGCAGTATTGAAGTGGGTAAGTATGCTGACTTTTTCTTAGTGCCTGGTGATCCTATTGCAGATCTTCGCGCCATTAAGACTGTGGCTATGGTGTCAAAAGGCGGGGTGATTTATTTTCCAAGTGAAGTTTACCCTGAATTTGGCATAAAGCCTTTTACCGCAATTCCGACCGTTGTTGAATAATTAACTTGAGTGTGTTTGCTAAATAATGTGAACACCCTTTAACGATAAAAAGCCTGTCGGCTCACATAGAGTTTTTAATGATCATTCAACCACATGTTTATTTTATACCGTTAAATAATCAGCTTAGTCGAATTCAGTTTGAACAGGGATTGGCATTAAGCTGGTTAACTGAGGATGAAATAAACAAGGTGCATCGTTATAAAGCTGAGCAGGCTCAACATAATGCATTACAGGTTCGGTTGGCATTGCGGGCGGTTTTATCCATGCACAGTGATGTGCTGCCACATCAATGGTTATTTGAATATGGTGATAAAGGTAAGCCGAGTTTATCTGCTGAGCTATTTGAGCAAACGGGGTTACATTTTAACTTAAGCCACAGTGGTGACTGGTTAATGATTGGAGTGTTGCCCTGTGCTGAAGCTAGCTCTAGTATTAGCTCTGGTGCTAGTGAACGTCGCCATTATGGTGCGTTCAAGGCGATATTATTTGGTCTTGATATTGAACGTGTGCGTGCCAGTACAAATATTCAGCCTATTTTAAATCATTACTTTACTGACAATGAAGTGGCTGATTTAGTCGCTTTACCTGATGCGCTTCAACGGCAGCGTTTTTTTGATTTATGGACCTTAAAAGAAGCCTTTATTAAAGCGACGGGTAAGGGGTTAGCACAATCATTAAGCTCATTTTCGTTTTCATTCACTGATAACAAGGTGTTTCAAGCAGACTGTTTTTCTGTTTCTGTTTCTGTTTCTGGAACTGCGCCTGCTGCTGTAAGCTCTGCTCATGTCAAGGCCGCCGAGCGCGCGCCATCACCGATATTATGCCGCCATGATGAGATTCACTTTACTGCTCCGGTGACTGATAACTCACAATGGGCTTGCCGTTTCGGGCGCTTGACTGACACCTATCGATTCAGTTTTTGTATCGGGACTGATGCTGTATTGAGTGGCAGTAATGCAAATGGCAGTGATGATTTAGCGGGTGGGGTGAACATCACTGAGCCAATAATGGTCTTAACATCATTGGCTCAGTTGTTGTCTTAATTATTGTGAACAACTGTTGTCAGCAGCTTAGTACTTAGCCGCTTGGTCTGGTTTTGGTAAACTAGAGAGAATAAAGTCGCGTAAATCTTGATTAGATTGCTTTAAATCCTCATAACGTAAATACATCATATGGCCACTTCGATATCCTTTAAACGACAGTCTGTTTTTCATCAAGCCGCTGCGGTCTAACTGCCACATGGTGTACTTGGCATCAAAATAGTTGGTGGCGCCATCATAATAACCTGATTGGATCATGACATTTAGGTAGGGGTTTTGTGCCATCGCTAAACGCAAGTTTTCACCAGAATGATCATTACTTCTATCCCACGGGTGAACTGGGCCAAACATGTTGTATTTCATGTCCGTTTTGTAATTTAATTCAGTGCGAAGATAATCATTAATTGCTGGGGTAAAGCTGTGCAACCATGAGGTAAGCTCTGCGTTGTAATCAGGGCGTGCGCCGACTGTTTTTTCATCAATCCCTAAGTAGCGCGAGTCTAATCGTCCAACCGTTTGTTGGCGTTCACGCAGTAAGGTTTTCCAAAAGTAGTCGGTGTCGATATCTAGATTACTTTGCAATACTTCAGTCACACTTAAGCCTGAATAATGCGACACTTGCTTAGCAATACGTTGTTTTTCTTCATCATCAATAAAGCTTCCCTTGGCTAATGCTGGCAAGTACTGGTTGATGGTAAAGTTTTCAACCTCGGCTAATAATGGGGTTAAATCCAGTTGCTGTAGATCCTCTGCTAGCGCTTTATGATACCAGGCGGTTGCGGCAAAATAGGGCAGGCGATTAGCGGCTTTTACCGGCCCATTACGTTCAATACCTATGTCGGTAGGTGAAACTAGGATAACGCCATTTGGGTACATCCATTGGTTTTTTTGTAACTCTAGTGCTAAACCAGACACTCTTGTGGTGCCATAGCTTTCACCGATTAAATACTTAGGTGAGCGCCAACGCTCGTTTCGTGACACAAAGGTAGTGATCCATTCTGCTAAATAACTGACATCAGCATTGACACCGAAAAACATTTTCTGTTGCTCATCTTTAGAAGGCATTTTGCCTTCTGCATCTGGCAGGACGCGTGAGTAACCGGTATTAACCGGGTTAACGAATACAATATCGGCTACATCTAAAATAGAGTAATCATTACTTTTTACCCCATATGGCTGTAATGGGTAGCCTTCATTATCAACATTGAGTACGCGCGGCCCGGTATAGGCAACATGCATCCACACCGATGCTGAACCTGGACCACCGTTAAAAGAGATAACCAGGGGACGGCTGCTATTGTCTTTAATATCAGTGCGTTGGTAATAAGTATAAAATAGAGTGGCGGTAGGGTTACCTTGTTCGTCCCAAACTGGTTGGGTGCCGGTAGTCGCGCTATAGGCTATTTTTTTATCTAATATAGTCGTTTTGTGCTGAGTGATAACTG
This sequence comes from Shewanella sp. HL-SH2, assembly GCF_051164935.1. Taxonomy (NCBI): domain Bacteria; kingdom Pseudomonadati; phylum Pseudomonadota; class Gammaproteobacteria; order Alteromonadales; family Shewanellaceae; genus Shewanella; species Shewanella sp. HL-SH2. The sequence continues at coordinate 3,223,367 of NZ_CP195035.1, read as the reverse complement.
TTTGATCGATTGGTATTTGACGTTTTGCCCTGTCAGCTGTGTTACTGGTGTTACTCGGATTGTTATTCGCGCCGCTATTTTTGTTGTCGGCAGCATAACTGGTTGAAGTCGATAAACTTAATTGCATGCAAAATAGTACAGTGCAGGATGTGACCAGAAGTTTGCGCATTATAAAGTCTCATTGTTATTAATTTTTGAGGGTTAATGAGCAGATTAACATGTAAGTCGACAAACAGAGTTCAGTCTGTATCACCATTTTGTAACACTTTGTATAACAAAAAGCCGCCATCAATATAAATTGATGGCGGCTTTTTTATTCACTGCAGAGCTTGTTAACTTAACAACTATAAAGACCAAGCCAGTTAGTAGTTATGGGAGTTAATCAGCGTGAGTATGGCGTAATCAATGGGTTAATGGCTTATATCGCCACTAACCAATTATTGTCTATATTAAACGGCTACAAACTGCTGAAAATTCATCTCTACAGGTTAACAAGCGCCTAGCTTATTGTCTTGCTAAACGATTTGATTCCGGTGGATTTTCAAAGTCGCTGCGATACGGGTTTATGTCTAAACCGCCTCGGCGTGTATAGCGAGCATAAACCGTTAGTTTAGTGCAGCGACAATAATGTTTTAGATCAACAAAAATCCGCTCAATACATTGCTCATGGAACTCATTATGTTGACGGAAAGATATCAAATAACGTAACAACTTTTCACGGTCTATTTTTGGCCCTTGATAACGGATCATCACGCTACCCCAATCTGGCTGAGACGTAATTAAGCAATTAGACTTCAGCAGGTTAGAGTTTAGGGTTTCAGCAACGTTTTTTTCTTCAGAGCCACTGCCCAACAACAAGTCAGAGTTAAAGTCATAATTGTCGACTTCAATGTCCAGATCATCAATACAGGTACCTGGCAGTTCAACGATTCGTTCTAGATTAAAGTGTTTAGGCTCAATCACTTTAACAACCACATCACCCTGGGCGCAGTTTGCTAAGTCTTTTTGTAATATTTGCTCTACAGCGGTAACACTGTCGAATTTTGTTTGATTAAAGCTGTTTAAGTACAACTTGAATGACTTAGATTCGATTAAATTAACACTGTTTATATCTAGGCTGACTTCAGCGATGGCAACCATTGGCTTACCTTTGCTGTTTAGCCAAGATAATTCATAAGCTGTCCAGATATCTGTGCCATGAAAAGGTAATTCATTAGTTAATTCAATAGCGTTTCGGTTCAGTTTACGCGGGACCCCTTGCAGCAGTGATACATCATACTCAGCTTGATACTCGGTTGTTTGGCCTAACGTTAAGCCTTTGAGTGCTTCTGCATCACTATAAGGATCGTGATTGTGTGTCATCTAATCGGTTTCCATGTCAAAATATCGCTTTATTATAAACTACGAGAAGCACCAGTGTCTTGTTCAACCGCACTTGAAAATTTTATAAATAAGTATCTGCTCGCATATCAAGATGCACTGTCGGAATTACCGCGATATTACCCTATGGGTGAAGACTCTGCTTGTATTCAAGGTCAGTTCGAGCAGAACAGTGATCATGCAGTATATTTTAAACCTTTTAAACGTAAAACATCAGCAGACTTTAGTAATGTTGAGCATGCGTTAGAACTCTCACTGCATGATGATATTAATCAATATTATGGTCAATTCTATAGCGCACCATTAATGTTTACCTCTACCTGGGGTGAAGGCGAGTTACTGCAGGCGTGGAATCAACAAGATTTTGAATATCTGCAGCAAAACATGATTGGCCATTTAATGATGAAAAAAAAGCTTAAACAAGAGCCGACCTGGTTTATTGGAGTGTTAGGCGATGGCGATCAAATGCTGACAGTTGATAATGAAACCGGTGGTGTTTGGATTGAAATACCGGGTGATAGGCCTAAACAAAAGTTAGCTGATTCATTGAGTGCTTTTATTGATCAACTTTCGCCAAGAATTACGCCGCCAATTAAACCCGATACCCCGGATGATACCGAGTGGCAGCATCCGGGTATTTGGCAACGTATTAAATTGATGTGGCAATATCTGTTACGTAAAAAATAAACAGTTTATTGATGATCCCATGACAGGTTTGAGATGATGCGGCAGTCTTCACAGCGGAAGTGAAACATATCTAATAACGGCTCATCTAGTTTCCACTCAGCACGGTTGCACTTAGGGCAAGTTCGGCTTTGCTCAGCGAGTAAGCTTTCACCCCCGACGCGATACAAGTAGTAGTAGGTTGGAATTTGGGTGAGGTATTCTATTCTGCCGCATAAATCACGGCCTCGCCTGAACAGGTCGCTAGTGACTGTACTTATTTCTTCAAGTGCAGCAAATTCTGCTTTGGTTGCAGCAGCCATTTGTAACTCATCACATGCTTGCCATTCACTTTGCCATTTGATGATGCGCTTATGATCACCATTAAAGGTTGCGGGGATCTGATAAAGCGGAATTGGCAGTAAGTTATCTCCGCTTCTTAATGGCGAACACATATGTACATAACTGGTGTAAAGCAGCTGCCAACTAGCCGGTTCAGTGTTACTGACCTCTGAATTAATGTCCTGACCAATAAACTTTTCCCTTGGTGCAAGCAATTTAGCTTCAGTTAATCCATTTATCGCTGATTTGACCCAGGGGCTGTTATGGCGTTTTGCTAAGCTGGTTTTTTCTGGCAGCATCAAACGCGCTTTAAATTCGCCATCGTTAAACGCCACTGCAAATTCTCTGCCCAGTATTTGGCCGTTGGCACGTAGAGCTTCTAAATAGTGATTAATGGCTTTTTCGGCACTGGAGATAGTGGTATCAGCAAAAGGTTCAAAGCGTAATTCAATAACAAACATTATGGTGCCTTTTGTGCTAAAGGTTGTTCAGCTTGCTGCTCGAGTTGTTGTTCAAGTTGTGTGATACGCGCCATTAGTTGATTAATTTGTTGCTGCATCTTGTGTTGCTGTTCTGCCACTTCGATCAAGCTGATGTTGTTTTGCGGTTTATTTTCTGATTCTTCCGTCGGCACAAAATCAGCAATACCTTGCCATTCAGATTTAGGTATTGCTTTAAATTGCTGAAGCCCTTGAACAATTAATGGCATAGGTACTTTGCCTACACGGCCTTTAATTAAGGCAACGCTGGGAGTATGTCCATTGATGGCGATGGCTTTAGCTGCCGCGATAACGTGTTCAATTGGACTCATAAGTGGTGAAAATCCTTGTTTTTTAGTAGTGAGAAATACTACTTTATTATTATTTTGATATTAATTTATATAAAATCAATAGCATACGTTTTGGCATGAAAATAGCATTAAGGAATGTTAATTGAACTGTAAGTGTTAACTTACTCAATAGCTATTTATTCTAACAAAAAGGAAATAACATGAAATCAAAATTAATGGGCGCAGCGCTAATTACCGCTATATCTTTAGGCTTAAGTGGCTGTGTATTAAATGTGGGTGATCATGAGTCTGGAAAAAGTCACGACTATTGGGAAGTACAACAAGAAAAAAACCGCGATAGTTTAACAAAACTGTCGTTAGGAATGACCTTAGATCAAGTGCAAGTGATTATGGGCACCTCAGACTTTAGTGAGGCATTTGTGAACCAGGCAGATAAAGAACAGGTTAAAGTATTATTTTATCGTACCCAATGGGCGAAAGGCGATGGTAAAACAACCAAAGATGAATGCACACCTATTGTATTTAAAAATAGCGAGTTAGTAGGCTGGGGCGATACAGCCTACAAACAAATTTAAGTTTGCTCTAGGCTGACCGCTAATGTCTAGCTAGTATGTGTCGATCTTAGCATAACGTCCAATTGGTCTATCACCTCTGACCATTGGGCGTCTTGATTTAGTGCTTCTTTGAAGAAGGTTTTTTGGGCCAAATTCCAAAAGGGCGCATCTATCAATAATGTATGGTCATCTATTTGGTGACTAGCAATAAATGCAGTCACTTCCTTTTCCCCATAAGCTAAGCCTAGTTGCATAAATAAATGGTTCAGATCTGTTTTAGTGGTATCCATTTTAGCTCCTTTGATTTTAACCAGTATTACTGCCGTAGCCGCTAATTGCAAACCCACTGTGGTTATAATTTATTATCCAGCTTTAATTGGTGATTGTTTCAAACTTGTTAACTTGCTAAGTTAATGTTGAACGTAAAATAGTCAAGGAACAATAATGGATAACAAAACCTTGGAACAATTTAAAGCAGTGTATCTAACGGCTGAAGACTTACGTGTAGCAGCCTCTATTATTTATAACGCGTATCACGATGACCCATTCTTTTTAAAGGTATTTGGCAACCAAGATAATAGTATGTATGAACAAAAGTTACGTGCAGCTATTCGTGAAGAATTAAATGAGCTTTGGCAGCAAGAACAACCTTTAATTGGCTGGTTTGATGGTGAGCGACTCATTGGGGTGGCTTGTGTTATTACTCAGCAAATTCCGATTGGTCAATCACGCTACTGGCATTGGCGTTTGAAAATGGTGTTAGGCACTGGTTGGAAGTCTACCCAGGGATTAATGGAAAAAGAAACCTGTTTATTAACACACTTACCCTCTGATAAATGCGGAATATTGCAGTTTATTGCGCTAACACCGAATGAGCAGCGCAAGGGTAATGGGGCTAAATTAATTCAAGCTGTGTTGAGTTGGTGTGATGAACAGCCTCAACTTGATGGCATTGGCGTATTTGTTAACAACCCAGTTCATAATAAGGCGTTTAGTCACCAGGGATTTAAAAGCATAGCCAGTGTAACGATTGGTGAGGTTGAAGGTGAAATCTTATTTTATGCAAAATGAATGGTAAGCGATGATGAGTAAACAATATAAAACGTTTAAAGAGTTTTACCCATTCTATTTATCTCAGCACCAAGACTTAGTATGTAGGCGACTGCATTACCTTGGCAGCACCATTATTGTTGTTTTGCTAATCAATACTTTTATTAACCAGCAATGGTGGCAATTAGTTTGGTTGCCGGTGATTGGTTATGGTTTTGCTTGGATTGGACACTTTATGTTTGAGAAGAATCGTCCAGCTACTTTCACTTACCCTCTATATAGCTTACTTGGAGATTGGGTAATGTACGGGCAAATGTTAAAAAGAGTGTTATCAAAGTTGATTGCTAAGCTTTAAGTGCCCAGTATTTTGTAAGCCTTATCCTACAGTTGTGTAGGTGTTATTAGGTTTTGCTGTAGTACAAAATCAATCATTAATATTTATTTAAATATATATCAATACCTTACGATTTACCTTTGTTTTTTGTTGGGGATATCTTTTTAGTTGTGTTGGTGCGATGTGTTTCAATGCAGGCCGTTCGAGATACAATAGTTACATCAAGTGAATGAGGTCACTAGGTTTGCTCAGGAAGAGCAATAATATGACCTCACCATTTTGAACTTCAGGGATGAAACAAGGACACGCTCAAGGATTATGGGCATGAGCTCGGTAAATGGATAGCCGAAACAAGGATGAGTGGAAGCGTAAGCTAACACAAGGAATCAAGGATAGGATTGCAGGATGCACAGGGACGATTCAACGGATTTGAATTTTCAGCCATGGATGACTGAACAATGGATTGAACTCAACTTACATTAGTAAAGGAATGTTGAGATAAAAGGAACAGGGAGCCGCTAGGATAGCGAATCGCAAGGATGGAGCAGGGAGCACAAATTTAGCAGGATGGCTAACGACAGTGTTAAATGGGCACAACCTTTTTAGGTTGTGCCTTTTTATTGGCTGTAAGTCATTTCCCTAAGCTATTGTTGATGGCTTAACTCTACCGTCCTTGTGAGATATATCTCACAAAGCATGTAAGCCTAATAGGTTTTAATTATAATAGACTACTTACATTTTTAATTTTTGCCATTGATATTAAAAGAGTTTTTTATTTTATGTGTTTTGTGGCCTTGTTTGTTTTTTGTTGCGGATATGTTTAAGCCTATTATGGTTAAATGATTTCCACTATTATTACTGCAGCTAAGGAAAGCGCGACATTGGAAATGTGATTAGGCAGGATGCTTATACAATGGATGTGTTGTTATGGAAGACAACGAAGCTGTAACAAAGGATAAAAAACTCGTTTTATGGATAAGGCGAGATAAGTGTCTAGGATTGACACTTAACATAGTAAAACCCATCAGGATGATGTGGATAAATAAAATAGATTTCAAGGATGATTCAAGGACACGCTCAGGATGGAGCAGGCTCGGTCAAAGGATAATCGAGTAAGAAGGACAGTACGTAAGTACAAGGATTTTCAAGGATAGAACACGGATAGGTGCAGGAGCAGCATATACGCATGGATGGTGCAGGGAGCAACCAAAATAGCGGGATAGCTTAACAAGAGATCAGAAGGCCGTGACTTTATGTCGCGGCCTTTCTTTTTGTGCAGATAAAAGCCTGCTATCAATGTCATGGGTATAGCCCACTATAGCTGTCTAGGTGTTGACCTGTGCTTTTAAGTGATTTGATACTTTAAAGCTCGGCTGATTAAAGCCTGCAATTTCTATCTTTTCACCGGTTTGGGGATTACGCCCATTTTTAGGTAGATAAAACCGTAATTCAAATGTCCCAAACTGCGGAATATACACCTTTTCCCCTTCACAGAGTGCCTGGTGAATTGTTGCGAGAATTTGTTCTAACTGAGTTTTGCACTGTGTTTGTGGAATATCGAGTTGTTGCGACATTTTACAAATTAGCTGTTTTTTATTCATAGAAAAAGCGTATTTAATTGAGTGATTGGCATTGTTAGGGCTTTATAGCAATTATATAGCTTGAGTCCCAATTAACTCTTGTTTATTTAACTTATGCGGTTAATTTTAAAGCGTTTTTTAACAAGCTGTTATCTTGCCTGTTATAATTGTTAACTAACAGTCTATTGAATAATAGACTGCATTATACTGCTTTAGGGTAGTGAGCTTGATTGCTGTTTTGCATTACATTTAAAGCAAACAAGGCTACACATTGAAGCATACAAGATTTAAATTTAATTAACCTTGTTGCTTTGTCTGTGTGTGTGTTAACATTCGCGCGCTTTATTTTGAGTCGTCGTTGGTCGAGAACGGTGACGTCCTTTATTTTAATTATTAAGTGAGTATTAACATGTCTTACACTATTAACGCCCAAATCCGCACTGAAGTCGGGAAAGGTTCGAGCCGCCGCCTACGTCACGCTGATATGGTACCTGCTGTAATTTATGGTCCTGGTAAAGAGCCTATTTCAATTAAGTTCTTACACAAAGACATCATCAACATTCAAGAAAACAAAGATTTCTATGATGGTTTAACTATCGCCGTTGACGGTAAAGAAATCAAAGTTGTTCCAAAAGCAATGCAACGTCATGCTTTTAGACACCTAATTGAACATGTTGACTTCATATTTGCTTAATCGCATCTATGTGAAAAAAGCGCCTTAAGGCGCTTTTTTTGTACTTGTAATTTACTTTTTATCCCGCAAGGCAAGCTGTTCTTATGCCAATATCACTTCAAGGGGTCAATATCACTTCAAGGCATATTGATGTAGAGATAGTTTACTAATCAAAGTCGTAGTTATAATAAATATCTAATGATTGGCTAATCGTCCCTGATACGGTTTCAAGGTAAAGTTGTGATAATAGGTAATATCTTACCGTCATTTCATAGCCTGGATTAAATACGCCAATTCCATATTTAATCATTAAGTCTTCACCAATGAATCCACTGATAGCCATTCTGCCATCATCATTTGCATCTAACTGTACGTTCGAAAACCCAAACTTTTCTATAACACCTCTGGCTGTTGATCCAATGTTATTTATCGCACCACCATCAACCTGTGAGCCTAGGCTTAACGCCGCGCCCATCATTAATGAGTTGCTTTGTTGATCGTTAGTACTGCTAAATCCTTTGCCCGTTAAGATGTAGGAAAGAACCTCTGCTTGCTCTTTTGCTGGATTGGAGAATACCGTAACCGTTGGACGCATAGGCGTGCCAGTTACTCGCACTCCAGCGGTTAAGTCCTCTTCTTTGATTTCTTTAATCGCTTCAATATTTAAGTTGGGCACTTCTATTGGCCCAACAAACTGCACTTCACCGGCATTAATTTTAAGAGTTTGGCCCATAAATTTGTAGTTACCATTGGTGACTCTAATATCACCAAATAATAGTGGTGGCTTAAATGCTTGTTGTTGAAGCCTTAGACTACCGGCTAATTTTCCGGTTAATCCCATACCATCAATGGATAATTCATTACCAACATTGATATTGATGTCAGCTAAAATGGCATAAGGGCTGGTCTTAACTTCTAATTCAGATATTGAGTCATTAAATATCACATCATTTGATACGGCGACTCCGCCCTCAGAAAGCTGCATTATTTTAATTTGACCAGAAGGAATATCTAATGCGCCTTTAACTGAAACTTGCTGCATATCAAATTGAATATTAAGGTCTGGCGATACATTTAAAATAGCAATTGGCGGCTGAATAACCGCAAGATTATCCCCTTTAAAGCTTATGTCTCCGGACACTTGTCCATTAGGCCAATAGAGCGAGCCATTAACTAAGGCTTGTCCATCACCAATATGAAGTTGACCATCCAATGCTGCCTGTTGACCATTAAGTTGCAAGCCAAGGTATATTTTTTCCAGCAAGGTTGGGTTAGATGAAAGCGCAAAAGCACCTTCTGCTAGTTTTATGTTGCCTGTTAATTCAGGGGTGCCTAAATTGCCTGCTAATGTAATTCGGCTAGATAAGTCACCTTGAAGTGTTTGGATTCTTGGGAAAAACTCTCCAAAGGGTTCAAGGTTGAGTGAATTTATGTGAATAAATCCATCTAAACTTTTATCTGGGGTCACATTGACATTGATTTCAGCTTGTAAGCTGGCGATGCCCTCTGAATCAGCACTGATTGTGGTACGCAATTGCTTCTCATCTAAATTAGCTGTAAGCAATAGCTGTTGATAATCAATACTGACGATGTTGTTAGTATTACGAATTAACTTAATATTACCCGGTAAAAGGGTGAAATTGACCGATGCTGTCGGCTTATGTTTAGGTTGCCAATTAATTTGACTGGTTAATGCTGCATTACCGTTCCAATCAATATTTTTTGACATTATTGGAGCAAAAAGTTGACCTGGGTTACCACTGAAATTTATCTCAGCCTGGCCTGTAGGCCCGAGGGTGACATTGTTGGTGAGGCAAAATTTATTACTGGGGTGGCTGATACAAAAAGCGTTTATGTTGCCTCGATTTTTAAGTTGATCCCATGCTACAGAAAGAGGCGCATCTAATTGCCAGCTCCCCAGTATATTGTCAATATTCAACTGGTTAAGTTGTGCGCTTATCGTTTGCTTTATAAGATCAGTTTGGCTGATTAATTCACTTTTAATGCTGGTATCACCGCTGGCATTAATTGAACTTATTTGTTGGCTCTCATCGCCCTTGCTGTCGAGTTGCAAACTAGTGAGTTTATAACCCTTATAATAAATATTCTGACTGCTTAGTAATAACGAATACTCATGCTTGTCAAATGGCAGGTAATGCGCTTTTAAGCCCAGATTATCTAATTTTGCACCCATGTAGCTTGTGTTTTGCATTTCGGCGCTGAGATCGACATTAGGATGGCTATTTTCACCTGTTACATCCACTTTGGCATGTAAATTACCTCTGGCACCCGCTAGCCATTGGCTTAGATCGGGTACGTTGAGCTCTAGGTCGATATCCCACATGTCATCAACTTGACCATTAACGAATAAGTCAGCACCTAAAGCGGTAGCATGCAGGTTGTTAGCATTAACCGCAAAATCTTGATCAACGATAACTTGTCCTTCGAGCGTCAAAGGGTAGCCATTCATACGTCCTTGTAGGCTCGCGTCATCGATACCTATGTTCCATTTTTTATTAGCAATGTTGCCATGGGTGTTGAACTGACCGCTAATTTTACTGCGCATTGGCAAATGTTGATTTAACCATTGAATTTGCTGTAGCCGAAAATCTTGCATGCTGACATTCACTTGCCACGAAATGTTGTCCGCTAAGTTTATGTCGCCAGCAATATTAAAATTACCTGCTTCGGATGCTATATCAAGGTTGTTGAATGTTAGGGTTTGTTGCTGGTAAGCGAATGTGGAATCTAAGCTTAGCTCTGGTTGATAAGGGCTGATAAATGTCCCTGATAATTGCCCTTTAATGGTGTCGATTGACCCTTTAGCATTCAGGTTTTTGATATCAGCAATGTATAACTCATTTTCTAATGGCCAGATAAGTTTGCTGTCGGTTAATTTTACATCAAATGGCACCGTGGGGAGAGTTAAATCGATCACACCTTGCAAATTGACTCGGGTATTGCCAGCGACTTTTAACTCAATACCTAAGTTACTTAGGTTATCTGTCATTTCAAGGTTTAGCGTTTGATCATGTAAATGCGGTATTTCAGTAATATTATCTATTTGTGCTTTGACCTTGATATCCATCGGATAATGGTCAACTAAATGAATATCACCGATTAAATCAATATTGCCATAGGTATGATTGACAAGTAGCTGGCTGATACTGACGTTGTAGCCAATATAATTACCCGAAAGGTTAATGAGCTCGAATACGTCTTTTCTATCACCTAGCTGGAGCATGCTATCAACTGAGGTTAATTGTTTTACAAATAATCGAAACGGAAGATAAACCGCAGGTAATTGAGCTAATGGCCATTGTTTGTTGGCATCAGTTACTACTTGAACATCATTGATTCCGTCACTTTGCGGAATAATCACTTCTAGTCCAACGCTGCTTAGGTGCTCGACCTTTAAGCCTGTTTCATTCCAAATTGCCTGGGCCTTGAGTCGCGCGGCATTATAATGCATGTCGTTTACAGTGATATTCACGTTGGTTAATTCAGCGTGATTGAGGCTAATGTCAAATGGCAGTTGCAGTAACGCAAGTTCTTCTAATGAAGCATCATCAACACTGGCATTTTCATTTACTTTAGCGGTATTGCTAAACTGGTCAGTTTGAATGTTGACCTTAACAGTAGATGCTTCTAGGTTATTGACACAAAGCTGTTTGTTGATAAAACAGCGTGGTAACCAGTCCAGAGTCAGGCCTTCAATTTCAACACTCATTCCGTCCATCGACCAAGATGCATAGTGTAACTTTAGATCACTATTAATGGCGCCTGATTGATAATCTAAGGTTAAATTAGGCACTAACTGGCTGGCGACAATAATGCCTATTTTACTGCCAAAGGAGGTGCCAAGCACTAATGCAGCAACAACAAGTAGAACAAGTGGAATATAAATTAATAATCGGGTGTAGAACTTAAAGGTTCGCCATAGCTGTTTAAGCAGACCTATGGCTACAGAGTCTTTGGGCTTTAAGTTTTCAGCTTTGTTTTGTTCTACACCATGTTGAGATTGTTGAGATTGTTGAGATGTGGCACTGTCTGAAACGGCATTCTCACCTTGTTGCTTAGCCGTTAGTGGGGTAGCAGTCGTTGAACTCTTGTTATTAGGCGTGTTCATTATAACTCAGTCCCCATGGTTAAATGGAAACGGAACGAGCGATCAACGGTTTCAGTTTCTTTTAAGCCAAAACCAAGATCGAACTTAATTGGGCCGATAGGGGAAATCCAATGAACACCACCACCGACCGAGACCACAGATTCAAATTGGTCAGTGTCAAATGCATTACCGCCATCAATAAATGTCGCTAGTCGCCACGTTGGGGTTAAGTAATACTGATACTCTAGACTGCCGACGAGTAGGTAACGACCACCGACAACTTGCCGTGAGATACCACCTTCGGTATTAGTATAATCAATATATGGGCCTAACTCTTGATATCGATAGCCACGTATCGATTGATCACCACCGGCAAAATATCTCAGTGAAGGTGAAATAAAGGGAATATCTTCTTTATCCGCGATATTAGCGCCTATGTCTAACCGGGCGACAAATCGATGTTTGTCATAAAAGGTATCTATCCATTTCAGTTTTGCCTGCAAACGCGCTAATTGAATGGCCGAGCCTAAATTGGGATCGGCATACTCAACACTGTAGGTTTGGCGAAAACCCGATTTAGGATCGAGGGTGTTATCGCCGCGAACTGTATTTGACATGGTTAAACCAAATAAATAAAAATTTGGCATATAGTCAGTATCTAGCTGATTATAAAACTCCTTAACGGCTTCAAAAGAGTAACCTAATAACCAGTTGCTTTCGGTGCGACGCTGTCTAATAAAGCCTATTTGGTATTTTTCGGACTCTAATTGGCCAGTATTGACGAACTTTCTATCATCGGCACTGTATTCCTGGGTGACGCCATATTTGTCGCGTAATAATCCAACTCTTATTTTTAGTTGGTCATCTAATGGATGTGTCAGGGGAATGGTATAGGTCGTTAACAGCTTAGGTCTGTCTGGTGCCCATTCAGCAGTGGTTTCTTGTTTATGACCAAAACGGTTAACCTGCGGTGTACGCAAGGTGAGCCGAATACGAGGCTCAACCCCGTTATCACTACTATTACCAATATCTACACCCGCGCCTATTTCTAGCGAATGACTTGCCCGCGGGGTCAGTTCAACAAGTACGGGGACATTACCGTCTTTTATTTGGTCAATTTGTGGCAACACTTTAATATTGCTGAAGTAACCTGTATCGATTAGATTTCGGTTTAAGGTACCTAAGTCAGACGTGGCGTAAGGGGTATCAAGTTTAAACGGCACTAGTGCTTGTACTATGTTGTCGTTAAGAGTATGACCTTCAAAGGTTACGTCGCCTAAATGGTAACGTTGTCCTGATTGGAAATGAAGATTGATTTGGGCGGTATTTTTATCTCGATTGATGACAATCTCAGAACGGGTAATTTTACCATCGAAATAACCGCGTGCTAACGCTAAAGTGACCAGTTGCGATTTTATGTCTTCGTAAACACCGTGATGTAATGAATCTCCAGGTTTAATGGTTAGCCCATCAAGCCAGCGCATAAAAGTACGATCCTCTAACATTTCATCATCAAAGCCGATATCAATCCACTGAAGGATTACAGGTTCTCCTGGCTCAACTTTAATGTTGAGTTGCCAAGGGCCGGTTTCAGTTTCAACTACATTGACTTCAATTTGAGCACGATAAAAGCCCATGGATTCTAAGGCCTCGGTGGTATTGTCTTCCACACCGAATAAATATGCCCGACGCTGTATTTCATTTTGAGGGTTTTGCCCCAAGTGGGAGATAATATTTTTCTTAAGTGAGCTTTTAACGCCCGAAATCGACACGGTTAACCAATCATCTGCCGCCATGATGCTGTTGCTGTAAAATACAGCAAGTGTAATGATGAGAAAAAGGCTTAATTTTAGATATTTAATTAACAATATTAAGGTACTTACCGATTTAGGCGCATATTGTGTATATTGTCGCTAGAAAGCGCTAAAGTCGCAAGGCAAACTATGGGTAGAATTAATCCTGAAGGAACGAAATATAATGAAAAATAAACTTTTTAACCGTTTAAGTGTGGGGATGAGCTTAATGCCATTACTAATTGGCTTAAGTTTTAATCTACAGGCGGATGATAATAAACCTTTTGCAATAGCAATTCATGGCGGCGCAGGGACCATTAATGAAGCCGATTTAAGTGAAGTACAACAGCAAGCCTACCGCGATAAATTACAACAGGCTATTGATGCTGGGCATCAAATTTTGACTCAAGGTGGCGACAGTCTTGATGCTGTGCAAGCAGCAATAAACGTATTAGAGGACAGCCCATTATTTAACGCTGGTGTTGGCGCGGTATATACCTTTGATGGTAAACACGAGTTAGATGCGTCTGTTATGGATGGGCGGAATATGGCAGCCGGTGCAGTTGCTGGAGTGAGTCACATTAAAAACCCGATTAACTTAGCGCGTGCTGTGATGGAGAAATCTCCCCATGTGATGTTATATGGTCAAGGTGCAGAAGAGTTTGCCATATCACAGGGAATGGACTTTGTACCAAACCAACATTTTGATACCCCGCATAGATATAATCAATTACTTGATGCAAAGAAGAAAATCATAGAATCAGAATTGCAAGACAATGATTATCAAGCGTCGGTTAATAAATTAGACGACAACTATAAGTTTGGTACCGTTGGTGCAGTTGCCTTAGATAAACAGGGTAATTTATCCGCAGGAACCTCAACAGGTGGTATGACGGCAAAAAGGTTTGGCCGCATAGGTGATGCGCCTGTTATTGGCGCAGGGAATTATGCTGAAAATGGTACTTGTGCTATTTCTGCGACAGGACATGGTGAGTTTTTTATTCGTTATAATGTGGCTGCCGATATTTGCGCGCGGGTTAAATATCAGCAAAAATCAATTATACAAGCAGCGGATGAAGTGATTAACCAAAGACTAGTAGAAGCCGGCGGGACTGGTGGTGTGATTGCCATTGATGGCAAAGGTAATATCGCTACACCGTTTAATACTTCGGGCATGTATCGTGCCACTAAGGTGGGTAATGAGCCTGCTAATATTATGATTTGGAGAGATAAATAAGCATAGGTTCTGAGTGGTTTTCATCTGTGAATGAGTTTTTACTTTGAAAACCAATCAATCGATTATATCGATTAAAATGATTAGATTTATTTTAATGCTCTTTAATAATTTTTGACTAAACTTAATTATGAAGTTGAGCCTTATTTGCCAAGCTTATTTATTGTTAGCTTAGGTTGGAATATTAACAGGCAGTCAAACATCATTATGGGGATATTAAATGGATTCAATTAAAATTATCGATTATATGGACAAGCGTCCTGTGTTGCTTAAAGCAGATATGTCAATTGCGGTTGCTGTTGAAAAGTTAATTACCAGTAACAGACCCGGCGCACCAGTAGTGGGTGAATCTGGCGAGTTAGTCGGTTTTTTATCTCAACAAGACTGCCTTGCCGTGATGTTAAAAAGCAGTTATCACTGTGATTTAACTAGCATGGTAACAGATTGCATGAAAACCGATGTACTGAGTGTCGGTCCACAGGACAGTATGCTGCATTTAGCTGAACAAATGACAGGCGCAAAACCCAAAATTTATCCTGTGGTAGAACATGGCAAAGTGATAGGTGCGATAACTCGTCAAGATGTATTAAAAGCGATGAACATCTACATGCAACAATGTTATTTATCACCAGCCTAGGGCTAAATTATTTTTAAAGTCATATATGCTTAAAAAGGCACCAAACTAACGCGTTAAAACATACCAATGTGTCAGCTTCCTTGCTAGGATCGATATTTTCGATTTCGATGCTAGCTAAGGAAACAAATTTGAACGCGGATCTTAAGCCACTCTCCAAAGCATTTTTACAGCGTTGTGTGCAAACTGACGCGGCCTACATTCGTCGTCGTTTGTTTCGGCTCAATAAACAAACATCGCCAGATCCTACAAATATTGCTGCTAGAGAAAAAGCGATTGCAGAGTTAGAAGCAAGAGCTATCGCATCGGTTGAAAAAGTACAGCTGCGTCTGCAAAATCGGCCTAAAATAAACTATCCTGATGACTTACCCATTTCGCAAAAGCGTGATGAAATTGCCACTGCAATAGCCACCAATCAAGTGGTGATTGTTGCAGGTGAAACTGGCTCGGGTAAAACCACCCAGTTGCCTAAAATTTGCCTTGATCTTGGTTTAGGTTGCCGTGGCATTATTGGTCACACCCAACCACGTCGTTTGGCGGCCCGCAGTGTTGCCAGCCGTATAGCGGATGAATTGAATAGTCCATTAGGCGACGTTGTTGGATTTAAGGTGCGTTTTGCCGATGCTATCAGCGAAAATAGCTATATCAAGTTAATGACCGACGGTATTTTATTGGCAGAATTAACCTCAGATAAATACCTAAATCAATATGACGCGATTATTATTGATGAAGCGCATGAGCGCAGTTTGAATATCGATTTTATTTTAGGTTACTTGAAGCAAGTGCTTAAAAAACGTCCTGAACTAAAAGTCATTATTACTTCAGCAACCATTGATGTTGAGCGTTTCTCTCAGCATTTTGATAATGCGCCCGTTATCCAAGTATCAGGCCGTACTTATCCGGTTGACACTCGTTACCGGCCTTTGGTGCAAGATGATGATGCAGATCGTGATGTGACCGATGGTATTTTTGCTGCCGTAGATGAGCTGATTGCCGAAGGCCCCGGTGACATTCTGATATTTATGAATGGCGAGCGGGAAATTCGTGACACCACAGATATGCTGCGTAAACAAAATTATCGTGATACCGAAATTTTGCCGTTATACGCGCGTCTTTCCTATGGTGAGCAGTCTAAAATATTTAAAAGTCACATAGGCCGCCGCATTGTATTAGCGACTAACGTGGCAGAAACCTCATTAACTGTGCCCGGTATTCGTTATGTTATCGACCCCGGTACGGCGCGAATGAGTCGTTATAGTTATCGCACCAAAGTGCAGCGCTTACCGATTGAGCCTATTTCTCAAGCTAGTGCCAATCAACGTCAAGGGCGTTGTGGTCGTGTTGGCCCAGGTATTTGTATTCGTCTGTATGATGAAACTGATTTTATTCAACGTCCTGAATTTACCGACCCTGAGATTCTGCGCACCAATTTAGCCTCGGTTATTTTACAAATGCTGGCCATAGGTTTAGGTGATATAGCTGGTTTCCCGTTTATTCAGCCACCAGAGCAAAAGCATATTCGCGATGGTTTTTTACTACTTGAAGAGCTGCAAGCGGTTAAAAAGCAAAAAGGCGATTTGGTGTTAACCCCGCTTGGGCGAAACTTAGCTAAAATTCCGCTAGATCCACGATTAGCCCGCATGGTGTTTGAAGCTAATCAACAGGGCTGCTTACATGAAACATTAGTGATCACCGCAGGATTATCGATTCAAGATCCCCGTGAGCGTCCCATTGATAAAAAACAAGCCGCTAACGAGTACCATAATCGCTTTGCCGATAAAGACTCTGACTTTAGTAGCTGGATTAAATTATGGGATCACATCAAGGATCAGAAACGCGAATTATCCGCTAGCCAATTTAGAAAACAGTGCCGTGATGAATACTTAGCCTATTTGCGAGTGCGCGAGTGGCAAGACTTATACACTCAGCTCAAACAAGCGGTTCACGAATTAAAATGGCGCTTAAATGACACTCCGGCTAGCTATGATAATTTGCATAAAGCTTTGCTAGCAGGGCTGTTAAGTCATATTGGTTTTAAAGATGTTAATAATGAATATCTAGGTGCCCGCAACCGTAAGTTTTTTGTGTTTCCGGGGTCACCTTTAGCTAAAAAAGGCCCTAAGTGGATTATGGCGGCCGAGTTAACCGAGACATCACGATTATTTGCCCGTTGCTGCGCCAAAATACAGCCTGAATGGTTAGAGCCACTTGCAGCTCATTTGATTAAAATCAACCATGTTGAGCCACATTTTGAAGCCAAAGCTGGCAGCGTCGTCGCACTAGAGAATCAAGTACTTTATGGCTTAACTATCGTCAATAGACGTCGTGTGCAGTATGGTCCTATCGATGCTATTGAAGCGCGTGAGATATTTATTCGCAGCGCGCTAGCAGAAGGGCAGTTGCAAACCAAAGAAGCTTTTTTTATTAACAATCAAAAACTGCTCGATGACATCGAAAGCCTAGAACATAAATCTCGGCGCCGGGATATTTTAGTGGATGAAGATGTGCTGGTGGACTTTTATGAGCCACGAATACCTGAAGGTATTTATAATGCGCCGCTATTTTTCAAGTGGTGGAAGCAAGCACGTGTAGCACAGCCACAATTATTAGACTTTAACGCTGATTTATTAATGCAGCGCAGTGTTGAGCATATTTCAGCGTTAGATTTTCCTGAGGTTTGGCATAAAGGCAATCTAGCCCTTAAAGTCAGTTATCATTTTGAACCGGCTAATGCCGATGATGGCGTATCAGTTCACATACCCGTGGCGTTATTGAATCAAATAGATGAGCAAGATTTTGATTGGTTAGTAGCAGGGCTTCGTGAAGAAAAAGTGATTGGCTTAATTAGGTCTTTGCCTAAAACATTACGCCGTAATTTTGTGCCCGCACCTGATTATGCCAGGGCATGTGTGCAAGCCATGACACCGTTTGAATTGCCTTTAATCGACAGCTTATGTAAGCAGTTACTCCGCATGAGCGGGACACGCATTACGGCAGATGATTTTGACTTTAACCAATTAACAGCCCATTTATTAATTAACTTTAAAATTGAAGATGATAAAGGTGAATTAATTGCCCAGGGCCGACAAATCGAGCCGTTAAAAGAGCAATTGCAAGGTGTCGTCTCCAAAGCTATTCGCCAGGTGGCTGATAAAGGTATTGAACAAGACAGTTTAACTAGCTGGTCATTTGGCCATTTGCCGGAGCAATATCAGCAGCGTAAAGGCAACTATGAGGTTAAAGCATTTCCTGCGTTAATTGATAATAAAACTGACGTGTCGATTAAACTTTTTGATGATGAGTTAGAAGCGGCCACGCAGCACAGATTAGGCATTAGACGGTTATTGTTGATCAATATTCCTTCACCGGTAAAGCATTTACAAAAATCCTTGCCTAACAAAGCTAAGCTGGCAATGTACTTTAATCCATTTGGCCAAGTGCAATTACTGATAGACGATATTATTCAGGCATCTGTGCAGCAATTACTGGATGAAAAAAACCTTGATGTGCGCAACGAACAACAATTTGAGCAAGCTAAAGACTGGGTCAGGCAAGAACTCAACAGCACCGCTGAAAAAATTGCCTTAAAAGTCGAAAAAGTACTAACAATTTATCAGCAAATTAAAAAACGCTTAAAAGGTAAAATCAGTTTAGATATTGCCTTTGCTATGAGTGATATTCAAACCCAGCTTGATAAATTGGTTTATAGAGGATTTGTGCAAGAATGTGGTTGGGATAAACTGACTGATGTGGCTCGTTACTTATCCGCTATTGAAACTCGATTAGATAAGTTACCTGTTGACCCTAGTAGAGACCGAATACACATGCACAGTATCAGTAAGGTTGAAGGATTGCTGGCAGCGCAATTAGCGAAAGTCCCGCGACTGCAAGCAGTGCCAGAGGCATTACATGAAGCACGTTGGATGATTGAAGAATACCGGGTGTCGTGTTTTGCTCAAATACTTGGCACAGCGTATCCAATTTCTGAAAAACGAATTTTAAATCACATCAGCCAAGTTTAAAGCGTGTTTTAATTCAATAGGATCTACACAGATAAAAACCTCAATTTATTGTATAAGTTGAGGTTTTTTTATGGGGATAACTGTAAACGATAGAAGCTAATATTTACCGCAGTAAACGTTCTGACATCAAGCTTTGACCATAGTGTTCAATAACTTCACCAACAGAATGTTGATCGAGTTGGCGCAGGGTTGAAATTTCATTAATCAGCAGATCTTGGACATCAACAGGGATACTCATATGTTCCATAAACATATGCATACCCAGATTATCACTTTGCCTAAAGAGAGCCACTAACTGGCTTGCTTCATATTCAACAAGTGCATTCATATATATTCCCTACAAACAGGTTGGGGTAATTCAAATATAGTGTAAAAGTACGCGGTTTGTTATAACCATTAATTGTAATACTTTCTTAATATCAGCTTTTAGGATATAAAAAGTGACTGTTAATCTGAAAGTGTTTCATTATTTTGGCCGTTATATGGATTGTGCTGCAATAAAAACATTCTATTCTGAAAGTTTTTGGTAAGTTTTTGGGTGTTGGACTAGTAATCATTAGCCCTAGGTTGATATACTCACCGACAGAAGAACGTGATTGGTACTCTTCTCTGTTACTAGGTAAATGTTACTGACAAAATAGTCAAAAAATAAACATGCCTAGACCCTAAACGACCTAAGAAATGATTGGAGTTATTATGGAAGTTCATGAATACGAAAACGCTTACTATCAAGTAAAAGACGACGTGTTAGAGTCTCTGCCTTCTGATGAAGAGTAGGGTTTGAACGAGGAATAATGGCCTATAGATTTAGGGTTACACTCCAAGCGACAATGCAAAAACAAAAAAATAGCAGCCTAGACTGCTATTTTTTTGTTTTATTTTTGGAGAGTTATCCAAAGGTTGACTGACTTTTATCTGGTGAGTTTTTTGTAGGTCGTGAGCAGTATGTTGTCGTTCATAATGATTGAACACCGATTAAGTGTACTTCGAGCAACAATAATAAACTCAGGTTATTAACCACTAATACGGCCTTTCTCTGGTAATACTTCTACAATAATCCACTTTTTACCTTTCTTCTTTAGATGCAGTGTTCTGTCATCGATCCAAGGTCTACCGCCTTTAAGTCCTTCCATTTTGACAATAATGGTCACTTCATCAGTAAACTTACGAAAAAAATCGATATCGATTTCATCAATGCTCATATTAACTTCGGTCATTGATAATCCCATCACATGACGCTGTACTGATGAGGCAATGTGATAGTGTTCTAATACTTCACGTAACTCAGGTGTCACGTAGGGTAACGCTTTACTTACGTCCCTTTCGTTATAGATAGCTTCTAAAAAACTTAATGTGACGCTTTCAGGTGTTTGCGGGGGTTCGCCTTTTTCAATGACTTTTTCACAGCCTAATAAGGCTATCAAGCTAAAAATAAATACAAATCTAAACATAAAAATACGCTGTTCCTATAAAGACACTCATTAAGGTATGACCCCGTTAGAGTATTAAAATGCCGCTAAAGCCTGCAGTTTGTGCAAAACCTAGCCAAATGAATGGGTAATAGTATCTATAATTAAATTATCACTGGCAAGGTAAGTCTATAAATTGCTATGGTGAATTGGTGTAAACAATGTATTCACCTTTAATTGCAGTATTTATAACTGCGAGTAAACTTTTACATCTTAAAGGTTATCCACAGAATCTGTGGACAAGTATGTGAATGGATTAATGATGATCACCTAAGTCATTGTTTTTGTTTGGCTATATTTCTTGGTTAAAAAGTGCCTTTTACGTATTATTAAAAGATATTAAAAAGCACTGCTTATTAGCACTGCTTATTAGTAGTGCTTTTTTGTTAGCTTTAATAATAGCTTTGAAGCGATAAAATTGAATGTTTGCTAAGATTTAGCTTTAGCTTCATTTTGTGCAGCTTGAATAGCCGTCAATGCGATAGTGTAAACAATATCATCGACTAATGCGCCGCGAGATAAGTCATTTACAGGTTTACGCATGCCTTGCAACATTGGTCCAATACTGACTAGATCGGCACTACGCTGTACCGCTTTATAGGTTGTATTGCCCGTATTCAAATCTGGGAAAATAAATACTGTGGCTTTACCTGCAACAGGGCTATTAGGTGCTTTAGACAAGGCGACATTCGGCATTACCGCGGCATCATATTGTAATGGACCGTCAATGATGAGGTCGGGACGTTTTTCTTTGGCAATACGTGTTGCTTCACGTACTTTATCAACATCTGAGCCAGTACCTGAAGTCCCGGTTGAATAACTTATCATAGCGACACGAGGTTCAATACCAAATGCAGCAGCAGATTCTGCAGATTGAATGGCAATGTCTGCCAACTGTTCAGGATTGGGATCTGGATTAATGGCACAGTCGCCGTATACGAGCACCTGGTCTGGCATCAACATAAAGAATATCGAAGAGACTAAGCTTGAGCCTGGCGCTGTTTTGATCAACTGCAATGGCGGACGAATCGTATTCGCTGTGGTATTGATTGCACCAGATACAATGCCGTCAACTTCATTTTCAGCCAACATCATAGTACCGAGTACCATGTTATCTTCTAGCTGCTCTCTGGCTACCACTTCCGTTAAGCCTTTATGGCGACGAAGGTTTAGCATAGGTTCGACGTATTTCTCACGTGCGGTTTCAGGGTCGATAATTTCAACTCCTTCACCTAGCACCACATCTTGAACCGAAGCAATACGAAGAATCTCTTCTCTATTGCCTAACAATACACAACGGGCAATACCACGTTCAGCGCAAATAGCCGCAGCTTTAATGGTGCGTGGCTCTTCGCCTTCAGGTAGCACAATTTTCTTGCGCGCAGCACGAGCTAATTCGGTTAGTTTGTAACGGAAAGCGGGCGGTGATAAGCGATGTTCGCGAGTTGAATCCTGAGTGACACTTTCGATCCAGCTTTGATCGATATGGCTGGCGACATATTCTTGTACTTTCTCAACTCGAACCGCATCGTCTACAGGTACTTCATGATCAAAACGTTGAATGTTGAGTGAGGTTTGCCAGGTGTTACTGTCAATTAAGAATACCGGTAAACCTGTTTCGAATGCCTGTTCGCATAATTTCATAATTTCAGGTTCAGGCTCATAGCCACCGGTCAGCAGTAATGCACCAATTTTGACACCATTCATTGCCGCTAAACAGGCCGAGACGATAACATCAGATCGATCACCAGAGGTGACCAATAATGAGTTAGTCTTAATATGGGTTACCATATTAGGAATTGAACGGGCACAGAAGGTCACTCGGCGCATACGTCTAATATGCATTTCACCCGCATTGATTATTCTGGCATTTAAATGTTTTGCTAAATCTGATGCACGAGGCGAAATCAAATCTAAATTAAATGGTACGCTGCCCAGAATGCGCAGTGGGCTTTTTCCTGGTAGCTGAAACATGCCTGCGGTATCTCCGACTTTAACGTTGTTATGATCAAATACTTCAGACAAGTCTGGACGAGCACGACCTTCATTATCGGTAGGAGCGCCAATTTTGTTAATAATAGAACCAATTACGCGTTTATTTTTAGCCCCACCCCATGAGTTATAAGCAATTTCTAAGCGGTTCATTAAGCCATTAGGGGTGTCATTACCTGGTGTTGCAATGAAAATAACATCAGCATCAAGTGCTTTGGCTATTTCATAGTTAATATCATCGGCAAATGGGTGGCTGCGGGTAGGCACTAACCCTTCTACTACAATAATTTCAGTATTGGCGGCACACTCTGATGCCCGTGCAATAATTTGCTCCATTAGCACATCTGTTTGTTCAGAGCGGATTAACGCTTCAGCGTGCTCCATACCAAATGGCTCTAACGGATTAACGGTGGGCGATTTGCTTAAAATGGTGGTAGAGCGCTCAGGGCCTTTATCGCCAGAGCGTATTTGTGCAATTGGCTTGAAAAATTGTACTTTTACGCCCTTACGTTCAAGCGCGCGCACCATACCTAAACTGAGTGATGTTAAGCCCACGCCGATACCGATCGGAACGAGCATAATATTTCGAGACATATAAACCTCAATAAATTCTTAATGACTAAAGCTAAACCTTTAAAGCCGAGTTTGCTTAGTGTTATGTTAGCTGTGTTTATTTTAACCGAGTCTATCTAGCTGATATTAATTTAACCGCATCTTCAGCAATAACCCACTCTTCATTAGTTGGAATAACCATCGCCACAGGGCTGTTATCAGCAGTAATAATCCCCTCGTTGCCGAAACGAGCAGCTTTGTTTTTAGTATCATCGACTTTAAAGTTGAATATAGCTAATAAATCCAATACTTTGGCACGAATTAAGTCAGAGTTTTCACCAATGCCACCGGTAAAAATTATCGCGTCTAATCGTCCTAGTGGCACAGTGTATGATGCAATATACTTGGCTAAACGATAGCAGAATATCTCTAATGCTAATGTCGCGCCTTTGTGGCCATCTTGATAGCCTTCTTCAATGCCACGACAATCATTAGTCAGTTCTGAAATCCCCAGTAATCCACTTTGCTTATTTAACAGGTTGTTGACTTCAGTTAGGGTGTATCCGAGTTGATTGACTAAATGAAAAATAATCGATGGGTCTAAGTCGCCACAACGTGTGCCCATCACTAGACCTTCAAGTGGGGTTAACCCCATTGAGGTATCAACACTTTTACCGCCTTTAATCGCAGTAACCGATGCGCCATTGCCCAAGTGTGCGACGATAACATTGGTGTCGGCAATGTCTTTATTTAATACTTTTGCCGCTTCACGACTGACATAAAAATGACTGGTACCATGCATGCCATAGCGACGAATGCCATGCTCACGATACAATTTATATGGAAGAGCATAAATATAGGCTTTTTCAGGCATAGACTGGTGAAATGCGGTATCAAACACCGCCACTTGAGGCAGTGTTGGAAATGATGCCATTGCTGCACGAATACCAATTAAGTGCGCTGGGTTATGAAGTGGAGCAAGTGACGCGCAGTTTTCAATACCCTGAATGACATCAGGAGTGATAATCACTGAACGAGTGAATTTTTCCCCACCATGAACAATACGATGACCAATGGCTTTAATCTGTGCGGCTAATTCTGGATGGCCCGCTAGAATAGTTTTAACAATATATTCAACGGCTTCACGATGTGCGGTAAATGCGCCTAACTTTGCTTCGTTTTTGCCGCCTTGAGCTTTCCATTTAATGCGCGAGTCCTCAAGGCCAAAGCATTCCGCTAAACCTGAAATGTGCTCTTCACCCGACTGTGCGCCAATAACGGCAAATTTTAGCGATGAACTGCCGCAGTTTAAAACTAATACTAAATTATCTGACACTAGGTTA
Source organism: Shewanella sp. HL-SH2 (assembly GCF_051164935.1). Classification (NCBI taxonomy): domain Bacteria; kingdom Pseudomonadati; phylum Pseudomonadota; class Gammaproteobacteria; order Alteromonadales; family Shewanellaceae; genus Shewanella; species Shewanella sp. HL-SH2. The sequence continues at coordinate 3,198,854 of NZ_CP195035.1, read as the reverse complement.
TCTGACATAATTAGACCTTACTAAGCTTAATCAAAAATTTTAAAGAGTGCGCCGCATAATCGATGTTAGGCAGTGCATTGGTATCGTGTGTTAGCCAACATCATTTTGGCTGTTTATTTGGGACAAACTTACTCAATATGCTATTGTTTAAGCATGTTCCACCATGTTAGGTAATTCTCTTTGGTACTCAATGTTGTCACGCTCATTCGCGACGGTAAAAAATACATGTCCACTTGGCCCATGGTGCGCCAGTTAGGCTTTTATTTTCCCGAATACCGTGTCGTTAAAGCGACTCAAACCGCTTTTTGGGCAATGCCAGTTATTGCCTTGTTTGTTGCATTTAGCCAAATTTATGTTTTAGGTTGGGATCATTTACCCCAAACTTTGGCAATGACCCTGTTTATTATTAGTTTACCTATTCAAGGCTTGCTCTGGCTTGGTTGGCGTTCGCGTCATCCATTGCCATTAAGTTTGTTTGATTGGAGCAATCAGCTTAGCCAAAAACTCAACCAAATGGGCGTTAATTGCCAACCACTAGGTGCCAAAGCGTGTTACTTAGATTTTGCTAGCTTACTTAATATTGCCTTTAACCGATTGGATAAGCATTATTGGGATGAGCTATAAGTTACATGAGCTAACATTACTAACACTGCAAGCATCGAATTAAAAAATAGCTTCAATACCACGGTCAGTGAATACTTGTTTAATGGATAACATGGTTTGTTCACTTGGCGGTGATAAATTAGCAAGAGGCGATGCTTCGCCATAGGCTTGCCATTTATGTTCACCTAGCTGGTGAAACGGCAACAATTCTACTTTTTCCACATTGGTCATGGGCTTGATAAATTCAGCCAACTTAATTGCCGATTCAATATCATCGGTAAAACCATTGACCACCACATAGCGTATCCAGGTTTTTTGCCCTCGAGTTGCCAGGTACTGAGCAAATTGCAATGTGCGTTGATTGCTGACTTTTGTGAGCAAAATATGAGTTGGGTCATCCATTTGTTTAATATCGAGTAACACTAAATCAGTGCTATCAAGTAACTCATCGATAACAGGATCGTATTTTCGGACAAAGCCATTGGTATCAAGACAAGTGTGAATTGCTTGGTCTTTACAGGCTTTGAAAAGCTCAGCAACAAATTCGGCCTGCAAAATGGCTTCACCACCACTTGCAGTAACTCCACCGCCACTGGCTTCTAAAAAGGGGCGGTAGGTGATAATTTGCGACATTAGCTCATTTACAGTGACTTCCTTACCCGCCTCTAGGTCCCAGGTATCACGGTTGTGGCAGTATTGGCAGCGCATTAGGCAGCCTTGCATAAAAGCAATATAGCGAATACCTGGACCGTCAACTGTGCCAAATGATTCGATGGAGTGGATGCGTCCCGTTGCCATTTAACACCCTTTAAAAATGAGAGTAATAAACCAATGTTCAATAAAAAAGCTGCATCGAATATTCGATACAGCTAATTTTAGCAGAGTTTATAAACCTTTAGTGAAGGTTCTGGTGATAACGTCTTGTTGTTGCTCTGTGGTAAGGGCATTAAAACGCACTGCGTAACCAGACACTCGAATGGTGAGCTGTGGATACTTGTCTGGATTGATAATCGCATCTTCAAGCATTTCACGGTTCATCACGTTAACGTTCAAATGTTGACCACCTTGTTGATGATCATTGTGCATGAAGTAGCCATCCATCAATGCTGCAAGGTTATTGCGACGCGTACTATCTTCTTTACCTAGCGCATTGGGCACAATAGAGAAGGTATAAGAAATACCGTCTTGTGCGTGCTCAAAGGGTAGCTTGCCCACAGAGGTTAATGATGCAATAGCGCCATTTTCATCACGACCATGCATTGGGTTGGCACCTGGCGCAAAAGGCGCACCAGAGCGGCGGCCATCTGGCGTGTTACCGGTTTTCTTACCATAAACCACGTTAGAGGTAATGGTTAAAATTGATTGAGTAGGTATCGCATTGCGATACATTTTTTTATCGCGAATTTTCGCCATAAAACGCTCAACTAAGTCACAGGCAATATCATCTACGCGTGAGTCATTGTTACCAAATTTTGGATAATCACCTTCGATATCAAAATCGACGGCAATACCACTTTCATCACGAATAGGTTTTACTTTGGCATATTTAATCGCTGAAAGTGAATCAGCTGCAATCGATAAACCGGCAATACCACAGGCCATAGTACGACGAACATCACGGTCGTGTAATGCCATTAACGCAGCTTCATAAGAATACTTATCGTGCATAAAGTGAATGCTATTAAGTGCGGTGACATATTGGGTCGCTAACCAATCCATTTGCGAATCTAAACGCGCCATCACATCATCAAAATCTAGCACTGTGTCAGTAATTGCAGCGGTTTTTGGGGCAATTTGTTTTTTAAGCTTTTCGTCAACGCCGCCATTAATAGCATAAAGCATAGTTTTGGCTAAGTTAGCGCGAGCACCGAAAAACTGCATGTGTTTACCGACAATCATAGGGCTAACACAACAGGCAATAGCATAATCGTCCGATTGGAAATCTGGGCGCATTAAGTCATCATTTTCATACTGGATTGAGCTGGTATCGATAGTGACTTTTGCGCAATAACTTTTAAAGCCCTGTGGCAATTTTGTTGACCACAATACGGTGATATTTGGCTCAGGGCTTGGGCCCATATTGTATAGAGTATGTAAGAAACGGAAACTTGATTTAGTCACTAAAGTACGACCGTCTACACCCATACCTGCGATAGATTCTGTTGCCCAAATAGGGTCGCCAGAGAATAGTTCATCGTATTCAGGGGTACGTAAAAAACGAACCATACGCAGTTTCATCACAAAATGGTCAACCATTTCCTGAGCTTGTTGTTCAGTAATGATGCCATTTTTGATATCACGTTCAATAAAGATATCTAGAAATGATGAGGTACGCCCTAAAGACATTGCCGCACCATTTTGGCTCTTAACTGCGGCTAAATAACCAAAATAGGTCCACTGAATAGCTTCTTTCGCTGACGAGGCGGGTACTGAAATATCAAAGCCATACTTAGCGGCCATCACTTTCATTTGCGTTAATGCACGATATTGTTCAGATATTTCTTCGCGGAGCTGGATAACGTTATTGAGATCGTCACCCGCTTCCATTTGTGCTTGTAGAGACGTGAACTGGGCAAGCTTGTCTTGCATTAAATAGTCGATACCGTATAAGGCAATACGACGGTAATCACCAATGATGCGGCCACGGCCATAAGCATCAGGTAAGCCAGTTAATATGCCAGATTTACGACAAGCCATAATTTCAGGGGTGTAAACATCAAATACACCTTGATTGTGGGTTTTACGTAGCTCTGAATAAATGTAGTTAATATCACTGTCTAATTCGCGGTCATAAGCTTTACATGAGCCTTCAACCATACGAATGCCGCCATTAGGTAACATGGCACGTTTAAGTGGGGCATCTGTCTGTAAGCCTACTATGGTTTCAAGTTCTTGATTAATGTAACCGGCATCGTGAGAGGTGATAGTTGACACCATTTTTGTGTCAAAATCTATCGGGGCATGAGTGGTGTTTTCTTGCTTGATACCTTCCATTACTTTATCCCACAAAGATAAAGTCGCGTCGGTGGCATCGGCTAGAAAGGATTCGTCACCTTCATAAGGAGTATAGTTACGCTGAATAAAATCTCGAACGTTGACTTGTGTTTTCCAGTCACCGGCGACAAAGTTATTCCACGCATTTGCAAAAACCGTTGTTTTATCAGTCATGTCATTTTACCTTTAAACTTAATGAATCGGTATGTCACTCTGTTATGCTATTTAGCTTTTTTAATGAGTTAAATAGCTAGGCTAACAGGCTCAGAAATTCTTTTAGGCTGCATAGTTGAATGGTCAATTCACAAACAACCACAATAGCCACATGGATTAATTGACGTCAAATGAACGTGCTGATTATAACTTTGAGGACGTCAAAAAAATCATTTATAAAAATTTACTTCAATATTGGTAAGACCAATTTACCTAATGATATTATCATACCTATATAGCAACCGCATTAAAATCAGTTGGCCTATATTTAAAACTGTTAACTAGCTATCATTTTTTGCTTGTTTGACTCTCTGTAGCAGTCTTAAAATTACTTAGTTTGCCAATTTTAACTCGTATTAATAATAGATATTGTAATGAAGTTATGCCGCCTATGATTAACAATCTTTGAGTATATTAAGGTTAGCCAACGGTTGGAGAAATAAAAAAGAGAGCATCTGCTCTCTTTTGGTAGATTGCACCACTAAGCTGCTTAGTGAATAGATAGCTTATAACAAAGCGGGAATACCTTGAATCATGCCTACCGCTAACATAGCTGCTAAGCAGATGATAAAAGCAAGTCCAGGTATAATTAGACGATCAGTAACCGATAAACTCTTAGCTCTTTCTTTATCACCAATAAGCCCATTATTATCCAGAAACATGGTTAAAGCCCACGCTAGTACGGGGTTGGCAACAAAAGCCGCAAAAATACAGATGCCTGCGGCCTGACTGTTTTGTGTGTCTTTAACCATTTGCATACCAGCCTCTAACAGAGGTAAAAATACCCCCACCAATAAAGCAATGGACATGACGGGACGCCAAACGGTGACATCCATTGGATAACCGATTATCGCCACAATAATGCATAGAATACCTAATAGAATTGCGCCAGCAGGGATAGGGCGTTTAGCAATGGCAGCGGGGATCATATAAGTCCCCCAAGAGGAGGTAATATTACCGCCACCGACAGCAGTGCCGACGATTTGACGAAGTGAACAAGTCGTCATGGTGTCATCCACATCCATTAGCACTTTTTCAGAACCTTTTGGATAATTCAGTTCTTGGAAAATACGATGGCCAAGGAAATCAGGTGACCACATTGCAACGGCTAAAATGGCAAAAGGTAATGAAGCGATAAAGTGTGCCGTATTGGGTAAGCCTAACTGCCAGCCATGTTCGGTTGACCCCCACCAATAAACAGGATTAAGATTTGGAATGCCAGGTTCTGTCACAAACTGTAAATCTAATCCTGCTCCTAGACCAAATGCAAGTGCAATGGCAGAGATGGAACATAACGGAATGGCTAGCCAACGTTTACCCACTTTTGCTAGGTAAGCATATAAAATAACATTGGCTAATAGAATAAAGAAAGCAACATAACCTAAACTGTAATCGAGTTGATGCTTTGTTTGTAATTCGCCAGCCCATTCAAATAAAGAGCTGATTTGGCTTTTTGCGCCCATAAACCCCAGAAATACCAGCAAGCCACCCGCGACGCCGCTTGAGGTGAGGTTAACTAATTTAGAACCGCCTTTAAAGTAACTCAGCAGCAGACCAAATATCCCCAGTAAAATAGCTAAAGCAAGTGGGTGAGCTCCAGCTAAGGCAATTGCCCCAATTAAAGGGATCATCGGCCCATGATTACCAGCCAAATTAGCACGAGGGTTAATAAATCCAGAACTGATAATACAAAAGAGTAACGCAGGAATGAGCATTTCTACTCGAACAACTTGAATGGCGAATTCTGCGCCTAAGTTAATATGGTCCCAACGTTCTGTTAAGCCTGATGCCCAAGCCGCCATGACGGCTGAATACATTACTGTTATACCAATAGTGCCAGCGATAGCTGGTACTAAATCCTCCCATTCAAAACGAAAATCTCTACCGGGTAAATTGAGCCCCCAGCGCTTAGGTTTCATAATCTTTAATTCATGATCTAAATACTCTTCACGGCTATTAAACTCTGACGCGGGACGGTGAAGCTCTTTATAAGTTAACTCAGAGGCTTCCATATCATTGCTTTTGACTGTTTCTGACATAATTTTTTTCTCTGAAAAGGGTAAAGTGTTTACCTATTAATGATCACTTCAACAAAATACATAGAATCGACCCAATCACTTGGCTGAAATGTCGTCATTTAAATGTGAAAAACTTGCCCATCATCGTAAATTTATAACCGTCATGATGAGCGGGTAGTAAGCCTTAAATTGAATTTTATTGGTAAGACCAATTTACCTATTGGATTTTAACATAGCAAAGTTGCGCAAGCATTATGTATCAATAAACTTGACGCTACTGATTTATTGATTTGAGACACAGCTAACAGTTTGTCGTGAACTGGTGCAGTGAATATTAAATCAGACGTGCATGTTGCAGTTAAATCACAGTGAATTCGAACGACTTACCTTACAAGCAATTTAGTGAATGACAGAATATCTTGAGCTTAGTCAATTAATGATGCTATTAATGTATGGATAGGCCGGTTTAATCTAATAATCGTTATAAAACAATGGCTAACACTTATGTTGTCTGTGGTTGTTGATAATGTATGCATCAATATTATTGATACATACAATCATTATTATCAGATTTTATTTTGCTCTCAATCGAGATACGGTCAGTGTCATCAAAGTTAGTTACACCGTCTAAGCATTGGAGGGCAAATGTCTAATAATCCAGCTCAATTATTTTTACGGCAACAAGGAGTCAATTTATGAACTCCTTTTGGTCTAGCTCAGCTGCATCGATGGGGCAGGCCCCAAATCATAATCAGCCTATTGAGTATATAAATACCAATAATGCGCAAACTACGTCGAGTTATATTGAAGCAAATATGTATCAGCAAGCAGAAGACTATGGAATGGAGAAAGTCAGCAAATCAGCATGGCAGTCTTTAGGCTTATCGACTTTTGCAGGAGTCTTTATCGCAGTAGCCTTTGTGTTTTATATCACTGTCACCACTGGAACAACTGGCTCATGGGGTGAAACTCGATTAGTTGGTGGCTTGGTTTTCAGTTTAGGGCTAATTCTAGTCGTTATTTGCGGTGGTGAATTATTTACCAGCTCGGTATTAGTTAGTCTTGCCTGGGCCCAAAAGTTAGTTAGCACTAAGGAGCTAATGGTGTGTTGGGCAAGGGTTTATTTTGGCAACTTAATAGGAGCACTACTGATGGTTGCTTTAATTATGATTGCAAAAATGTATGAGCTAGACGGTGGGGACTGGGGAGTTAATGCACTAAATATTGCTCAGCATAAATTACACCATAGTTGGGGGCAAGCTTTTGCGCTGGGCGTATTGTGCAACCTACTCGTGTGCTTAGGAATTTGGATGACCTTTGTGACGAAAGATGCACTAACCAAGGCATTATTATTGATTCTACCCGTGGCGATGTTTGTTAGTAGCGGCTTTGAACACAGTATTGCTAATTTGTTTATGGTGCCTCTGGGTATTGCGATTACTCACTTTGCTTCAGCTGAGTATTTTGCTGTTGCCGGCTTAACAGCTGCCCAGTTTAGTGATTTAACCTTGAGTCATTTTATTGTCAATAATTTAATTCCAGTGACGCTGGGTAATATTGTCGGGGGAGGAGTCATAGTTGGTCTAGGTTATTGGCTTATCGAAGGGGCAGCTCCCCATAAAAAAACGCTTCATACCGCAACACCAGCGTTAGCTGATTGTGTTTTGTCATTATCTCACTCATTAAATTTACACAACTCTACGTTATCAACATTAACTGAACCGCAAATTTTATCCGCAATGTCTTCTGGAGAAATATCTATGCCAAAATTGATTAAACAACTACTTGTTAGTCAAGTCATGAATACTGCCCCATTTACCTTAACGGCAGAATTATCAGTATATGAAGGGCTTAAGCTTTTGTCTGATAAAGGTGAGCGCGGGGCCGCCGTTATTGACAGTCAGCGGCGGCTTATTGGCTTTGTGTCGCAGCAGGATCTATTACGCAGTTTATGGTCACAAGAGTATATGCGCGATATATCATATAAAGTGGCGGACTTAATGCAAAAAAAAGTGCTAACTGTCGCACCAAATGACACCATTACAGATTTAATTGAATTAATGGTCGTGGATAGAAATAAACTATTTCCTGTTAATGATATGGGGATATTTACTGGTAGTACTTTTGCCTGCTATGAGGAGCGTTTACGCCATGCCTATGCCAGTAAACCAAGCAGCTTCCCCGTAGTGGCTCAAGGTAAGTTAATTGGTATCATTTCAAGAGAGGCCATCGCTGCGAAAATCTCGACTGTTTATTCTTGTTAATCTTATATTGTGAACTCTACATTGTTAACCTGGGCTTTGGGTGGGCCCTATGAGGTGCGCGATGGTTAATATAATAAATGGGGCTAAGGTCTCATTTATTATTTGTACAAACTCACATTATTTATAAAGTTTATGGTTCTGACGATGTTTACTCATTTTTCGAGCTTGGGTAATCACACAGTCCCTCAATGGGTTCTCTCCCGCATCACAGCGCCACACAAATGACAGGTGACGATGCATATTAAGTTGTGGTGTCGATAGAATAACAAGATCACCATCAGAGACCTCTTTTTCGACATCTAAGAATGGCAAACTACTTAAATAGGGTCCATTTTTAACCAGCGCCTTTAGTAAGGAAACATGTTCATACTCTTTCCATACGTTGAGTGTTTCAATTACCCCATGAATTGCACCTTCAAAAATCCGTCGTGTGCCAGCTCCTTGCTCACGAAGTACCCACTTAGCCTGCTCTAGCTGAGAAACGCTGGTGGTTTCATAACGCGCATAAGGATGATGGGGCGAGGCAACCACGACTAAATGGTCATTTAACCACTGCTCTTGGTGGAGTCTACTGTCATCATAGCGGCCTTCAATAATGCCAAAGTCATATTGATAATTAAGTAAGCCTTCTACTACATGTTCAGTATTTTCCACAGTGAGAGCAATTCTAAGCTCTGGGAAGTCAGTATCAATTTTACTGATAAGTTCTGGAAGTAGATGTTCAGCTGCTGTTTGGCTTGAACATAACCGGAATATTCCGCTGATAAGATGCTGTTCGTGTAGCCCTAACTCTATTTGTTGGGCGTCTTGAAGCAGCTTTCTTGCTTTGGGGCGTAACCAATTTCCCCAATGGCTCAGGGTAAGGCGATTACCTTGGCGGATAAATAAGGGGCGGTCCAATAGGTTTTCTAATTGTCCAAGTGACATACTAACCGCTGATTGAGTCATCGACAGTTTTCGGGCTGCGGCGCTAACACTCTCTAAACTAGCTACTGCGTCAAACACCATTATTTGTTTTAGTGAGTATTTCATTAAAGAATAAGCCCCTAATAGTCTTTGTAAAATAAAAAGATCAATATCATTGATAGATTAATATATGTGGTTTAATGGCTTGTTAATACGGCGAGCAGCTTTAGAAGGCTGATGTTTTTCAGAATACCAATAAGACATCGGTACTGTTATTTAAAGCAGCCAATTAAATGACTACTATAATAACAAGGCAATTTAAGTAAGATTTTGATCCAGTTCTAGTTTTTGATTTTTAAAACATTTGAAACAAGAAAAAGCCTAGCATGAGCTAGGCTTTTGGATTAAATAACAAGCCACTGATTAAAGTGGTCTGAAAATAACAAATTACTGTACGTTTTCGCTTTCGCCAAACTCACCAGCAAATAACACTGATGATAAATAACGCTCAGCGGCTGATGGTAAAATAACTACGATTGTTTTGTCTGCAAATTCTGGCAGTGCAGCAATACGATTAGCTGCTACAACCGCTGCACCAGAAGATATACCTACTAAAATGCCTTCTTCTTTCATCAAGCGTAATGACATTTCAATAGCATCTTCATTGCTAACAGCTTCAACGCGGTCAACTAATGAAAGGTCTAGGTTTCCAGGGATGAAACCCGCGCCAATACCTTGTATTTTATGTGGTCCAGGTTGGATAGGTTGACCCGCTTTAGCTTGAGCAATAACGGGTGAATCTACTGGCTCTACAGCAACAGAAATAACTTCTTTACCCTGTGCTTTTAAGAAACGGCTAGTACCTGTAATCGTGCCACCAGTACCAACACCGGCAACAAACACATCTACCTGGCCATCAGTATCATTCCAAATTTCAGGACCTGTGGTTTTCTCATGAATTTCAGGATTAGCAGGGTTGCTGAATTGACCTAAAACTAAATATTTAGACGGATCTGATAAACGAATTTCTTCTGCTTTATCAATTGCGCCTTTCATGCCTTTAGCGCCTTCTGTTAATACCACTTTAGCACCAAGTGCTTTTAACAGTTTACGACGCTCTAGGCTCATTGTGTTTGGCATGGTTAGGGTTAACTTGTAACCACGAGCTGCGGCAACATAAGCAAGTGCAATACCTGTATTACCTGATGTTGGTTCTACTAACTCGACATCTTTAGTTAAGGTGCCTTTCTTTTCCGCATCCCAAATCATGTTAGCGCCAATACGACACTTAACACTAAAGCTTGGGTTACGGGCTTCAATTTTGGCTAATACGTTACCGTTACTGACGCGATTTAAGCGAACGAGTGGAGTATTACCTAAAGTATATGAATTATCTTCGAAAATTTTGCTCATGAATGTTTACTCCTATTTTTGCATTGCCTAATCATAAACTTCACAGGGGAATTTAGAAGTGAATATTTGTTATTCTTTATTCCTTTTGGTTATAAAAGGGTTCGCTGTTATGCTTAATGCATGGTTTTGGTGGTCGTTTTGTATACAAAGAGATATCCTCTAGCCCCTGTATGGTCTGACCATCGAGTTATTTTGGACATATTAGTGAGACTATTTTTCTAGTTAGGACTAAAATGGCGCCAAGCGGCTAAATATATGAATTCTTTTTCACAGATACAATTTTTGTGGTGACTGTATAGCCTCATTTGGGATTTTAATGGTTTTTGTTATTCCAAATAATAGGCATTTAGCTCAATTAAATTAATAATGGTAATCATCATGATAAAAGTAGTTATTTCAGGTAGTGGTCTTTTTGTTCCTCCTTATGCGGTTTCTAATGATGAGTTAGTTGCTAGCTACAACAGCTATGTTGATTTGCATAATCAACAACACTCTCAGCAAATAGAAAGCAATGAACTTGAGCCCTTGGCATATTCATCTAGTGAATTTATCGAGAAAGCATCAGGGATAAAAAATCGATACGTAATGGTGAAAGAGGGGATCTTAAACCCTGAGATAATGATGCCATTAATTGCTGATCAAGCGTCTGATGAGCTGTCGCTGCAGGCTAGCATGGGTATTGCAGCTGCAAAGCAAGCGCTGGCCCAGGCAAAAGTGAATGCTGAGGATATCGATTTAGTGATTGTAGCCTGTGCCTATACGCAGCGGGCGTATCCTGCAATTGCAATTGAAATTCAACAAGCTATTGGCACTAAAGGTTTTGCCTATGACATGCTAGTAGCTTGCTCGTCAGCGACCTTTGCCATAGTAAATGCGGTTAATGCGATTAAAGGCGGTACTGCAAATCGCGTATTAGTCATAAACCCTGAACTGACTTCGCCGCAAAGTAATTTCAGAGACCGAGACAGTCATTTTATTTTTGGTGATGTGGCAACTGCGGTTGTGGTCGAAAGGCAAGATTTAGCTCAAACAGAACATGCTTTCAATATTTTATCGACAAGTTGTATGACAGATTACTCTAACAATATTCGCAGCAATTTTGGTTTTGTGAATCGTTGTGATCCTGACAATGCGAGCACTGCCGATAAGTTATTTCATCAACAAGGACGTAAAGTATTTAAAGAGCTTTTGCCAATGATTTATCAGCATTTAGATAAGCAATTTGCAGATGAGCAAATCAAACCTGAAGAATTTAAACGTTTATGGTTACATCAAGCTAATATCAACATGAATATGTTTGTAGTTAAAAAATTATTAGGTGATGACGTTGACGAAACAACGGCACCAATAGTACTTGATGAGTTTGCTAATACCGCTTCTGCTGGTTCGGTTATTGCTTTTAACAAGTTTAATAGCGATTTTAAAACCGGCGATCTCGGTCTACTATGTTCATTTGGGGCTGGCTATTCTATTGGCAGTATCGTGCTCGAGAAATGTTAAAGATTAAATGTTCAATACGGTGCAGCTGTATCAAAAGCACTTAAATATCTGATTGTTTCACCACTCTGTATTACATTAATACTCAATAAAAGCCGTCAGTAAATACTCACGGCTTTTATTGGTTTTGTGTCTTGTCCTAGCAGCTGCTTATCATAAAAAATACACGCTCAATGCCTGTTTACCGCGTTACAATAACCAAGCGTAGCTTACCTTCATAAAGTAGGTTCTGTCATTTTGGGTTAATGAATCAATCTCGTCGTCGGCTTTAAATGCATCTGAGTAACCGATATAGAACACACTTTGTGGGTTGAGTTTGTAGCCATAGAGCAACTCGTTACCTAGGTCTTTATATTTGGTATTAGGTTGTTGATAAATATACAGGCTTGGGTCTCTTTCTATATTTGTATACACACTAGACAGGCGGATAAAGCTATTAAGAGTAATTTGCCAGTTTACTCGGATGTCGGTTAGGTTTGCGGTAAACAGTCTACCGCCATCAACATCAAGCGTTTGATATCTGTGGGATAAATCTAACACAATCGAGTCGGTCATTTTCCATTCAATTTCGGGGTTGAACATGGTTAATGTGCCTAAGCGATCGTTGGCAAAGTCGATGCTATCACCGTAATTGATGTCCAACTCTAGCTTGATTGATTGCAGCGGTACAAAGTTGGTATAAAACCAGCCGATAGTTTCATCAAACATTTGGGTATTGTTGTCAATGTCGATATTGGATGGATTATGGCGTCTGCCTACACGTTCACGTTGGGTGATGCCTGAAGCAATATAGCTTTGATAGCCACCTTCAAGTTCAACAAACATTTCAGCTTCTTGTTCGAGCAACTCCCCTTTTTGGGTATGTGTAATATCCCAATCGCCACCTAATTGAATCTTATTAAAAAAGTTCTCAGATGGGTACCAGCGATAGCCACCACCGGCAACAAACTTGGCCGCATCGACTTTTTCAATGAAGCCTAAATCGGCTCTAAAGTCATCACCCACAGATTCATACTGTGTTGAGGCGTACCATTCGCGACGATTATGCTGGTAGGTTAGTTTGAACATATTGTCGCTAAATTGGTCCTGTTTATTCGTTCGCAGGACTCGTTCGTTATAGTCACAGTTACTTAAATCGCATTCTATTGGAGCAATAGTACAGTCATCCCCTTTACAGAATTGATTAAAAAACTTATCAGGATATTCTGTTTGTGAAAATGCATACTGGGCGGTAAAGGTGTCTTGTTCTGTCGGCTGATATTTCATATCAGTACTATAAACATAGTTGTGATAATTATCAGACTGCTTGAGTGTCATGACCCCGCCAATAGATAATTGTTTGCTGGGGTCGTAACGATATCGCGCTGCTACGTTATAACTTTCTTGATCAAGGGTGGCGATATCTGAGCTTAAATTACCAGGAACTAAAAATTGAGTCTGGATATCATTTGCAGCTAATACCCCAATAGTATGATCATCGGTTTTACTGGTCAGTTTTACACCGTAGTCAGGAGAACTGATATTACGGGTATGAAGCAATTCCATTTGGCTGTCAAAGTAGTCTTTGTTATCTAAAAAGAATGCACGTTTTTCGGGGAAAAACAGCGCAAATGTATTGTTAACATCTAATTGACCTGCATCTGATTCCACCTGGGAGAAGTCGGGGTTAATTGTTGCATTTAATAGGGTTGTTGGCGTTATGCCCCAACGTAAATCCAGTCCTGCTTCAACGTCTGACTCCGCTTCCCAGGGCGTACTAGGGGTTAAGTTGCGCTGGTTATTTTGGTTGGCAACAAGTGACGGCGTTATTTGAATGTCTTTACCCTGTTTAGCACCTTCTAACCCTTGTAAAATCCCCAGCTGACATAATTTACATGACACATTGCGGTCTATTTTATGCGTTGAAAAACGCTGATTTTCATGTCGAGGGTAAAAGCGGATAAATTCCACGCCCCAGTTTTGAACGGCATTTGAATCATCAAAATTGAATAATCTGAGCGGAAGTTGAACTTCTACTTGATAGCCTGTCTCAGTGATTTTACCTTTGCTGTACCAAATACCATCCCAAGCATCACTTTCTTGTCCTGTTAGCTCGTTTTCAATTGAATCACTTTGAACACCGTAGGCGTTGATAAAAAATTGATAGGCCAACCGGGCATTATTGAATGTATCTAGTTTAATACCCACCATGTCATCACCCCAAGACTTGTCTCGGTCACGCAAATTGGCACGAATGGCTTGTGGATTAGGATCATGAGCGGTGAATGCCACATATAAACTGGTTTGCGAAGCAAATATTCTTGCGGTTGTAACCACTGGTGCAGCAACGTTTTCAGCTGGTGATGTTTCAAACTTCAATTCAACTGCTTCAGCCTGCTGCCATTGAGGCTCATCGAAATCACCATCAATAATAATGTCATCGCTTAGTGTAGGCAGCGTGGCATGAAATTGATCGCTACTGCCAGCAAAGGTGCTAAAGCTGATTAGGCCACTGAGTATTAATAGAGTTTTTGAGTAGTTATTCACTGGTTATCTTGAATATTGTTAGTTGTTTTATGCATTGTCGCAAACAAACGCAATAATTCCGACCTTTAATGCTATAAAAAGATTGTCAAAATGTTACAAAATTTGTGCTGGTGAAATTGTACGATGTGAATGTAGATATCATTACAAAAAAAGCGCCAAGAGTCAATCTTAGCGCTTTAGTTGGGGGTGATTTAAGTTGGCTACTGTTTGGCCTGCAACTGTTTAATGAAATCGCTGCATAAAGGGTTTACTGTTTGTAAGCAACTATGGTTAATCTGCTGCAACTGACGGGTTTTTATAGGCATCACGGTAACGGTCAACCCACATTGATGTTGCCCCGCAGATAGCCACTGGCATAACAATAAAGTTCACAATTGGGATCATTGAAAATAGTGTTACAGATGCCCCGAAGCTAAAACTGGTTCCCTTAGTATTTCGCAAAGCAAATTTCATATCATCAAAGGGCACTTTATGGTTATCAAATGGGTAATCACAATATTGTATTGCCATCATCCATGCGGTAAATAAAAACCACAAAATAGGCGCAGCGGTTTGGCCTATAACAGGTACCCAGAATAAGATTAAAAAAATCAGTGCCCGGGGTAAATAGTATTTCAGCTTAATCCATTCGCGGCCCATTATGCGCGGCAAGTCTTTAATTAAATCTACCGCGCCACCGGTATTAAGATTTTTACCGGTTAAATGCTGTTCAACTTTTTCAGCTAGCAAACCATTGAAAGGTGCCGCTAGCCAGTTCATCACAGAGCTGAAAATAAACGACATCACCACTAGCATGGTTAATACGGCTAACGGCCACAGGAAGAAATTTAACCATGAAAGATAGTCCGGTATTTCACCGTTCATCCAGGTAAATAAATCGCCTAATTTTCCCACTGCAAAATACATGACCGCAGCAAATAGCAGTAGATTTATCATTAAGGGGATAAACACGAATGCACGTAATCCGGGTTGCTTAATAAGCGCAAAGCCTTCCAAAAAGTAGTTAACGCCACTTTTACGGTTTGAAGGAGATGTTACTGCCATTGATGGCTCCTCGACGGGGTGATAAGTATTTCTTAGGGGGGAGTGTGACAATCGATGTGACAGAAAACAAGCGATAAACTGTATCTAAAAGCAAAAAATCGTTACAAAATGCGCCTCAATTGCTACAGTGAGCAGCCTAGAAGCAACGTTAACCAAACTATACCGGCATTAATGCGATTAAAACAAATAAAACTTGCTGGATTTAAGTCGTTTGTAGACCCAACAAAAATCCCCTTTGATCATCCCTTGACCGCCATTATAGGTCCAAACGGCTGCGGAAAATCTAACGTAATTGATGCTGTGCGTTGGGTGCTGGGCGAAAGTAGCGCTAAAAACCTGCGCGGCGACTCGATGACAGACGTCATTTTCAATGGTTCCACCTCCAGAAAGCCTATTTCTGTAGCGGGTGTTGAACTGATATTTGAAAATATTCAAGGTCGACTAGCAGGGCAATATGCTAGCTATCAAGAAATTTCTGTTAAGCGGCAGGTTAACCGTGACAGTGAATCATTCTACTTTTTAAATGGTCAAAAGTGTCGTCGCAAAGATATTACCGATTTATTTATGGGTACTGGTCTTGGGCCGCGCAGCTATGCCATTATTGAACAAGGCACCATTTCGCGCCTAATAGAGTCTAAGCCACAAGAGTTACGGGTATTTATTGAAGAAGCCGCGGGGATTTCTCGTTATAAAGAGCGCCGCCGTGAAACCGAAAACCGCATTCGCCATACCCGTGAAAATCTTGAACGGTTAAACGATATTCGTCAAGAATTGGGCAATCAAATTGAACGCTTAGCCCAGCAAGCCCAAGAAGCAAAACAATATCGAGCGTTAAAATCGCAAGAACGTGAGCTGCACACCAATTTATTAGCCGGACGCTACCAAGATTTGTCGAAGCAGTCGGCAGAAATGCACAGCCAGTTAAATGAGCTTGAACGCCAACAAAGTGAATTTGCCGCGAGTCAGCAATCATCTGAAAATTTAGTGCTGCAATTACAACAACAAATTAACGGCTTAACAGATACCGAACAAAAACTGGTTGAACAATATTATCAAGCCGGCAATGAAGTTGCTAAGTTTGAGCAGCAATTGAAACATCAACAACTTCAAGATTCGCAGCGCGAACAAGAAATGTTAGTGATTCAGCAGCGTCTTGATGATGCCGTACTCAAGCAACAACAATATGAGTTAGTTTTAGCTGCAGGATTAAATAAACAGTCAGCGTTAATGCCTGAGCTTGAAGAAGCTAAAATTCAATTCGAGATGTTAGATGAACAAGTTCATCAGGTTGATGAATCTAGCGATGATTTAAGGCATCAGTTTAATGATGCTGCAAATGCGTTAAACCAGGTTAAAACTGAGCTTGCCGTGTATCAATCGCGAAATGAGCACCAGCAACAATTGCTTAATAAGCATGAGCAAACAATTCCTTTATTACAGCAAAAATTGCAACAGTTAACCCATGCAGATATCGAGCAAGATATTCTAGAACAGCAAGCTAAATTAAGCCGTTTAAATGAGCAAACAATCGCGGAGCAAGCGGCTAAACAACAACTTGATCTACATTTAGTTGAGGCTGAACAACATCTATTACAGGCACAAAATGGTTATCATCTCATAAAAGATTCACTCGCCAGCACCAAGGCGCGGCTGCAATTAATTAATGAGTGGTTAGATAACCAAGTTGGCGATGTCGATGTTCAGCAGTTATGGCAAGTGATCAATGTTACCCCAGGTTATGAAAAAGCCGTTGACGTATTGCTACAATCTGTTAGCAAGGCTGCAGTGCTAACGACTGAAAATGCGCTTACTCATTTAGATTCTATCAGTAATGGCTTTATGCTTTTAAGTGATACTTTTTCACATATGGCTTTAACCAGCCCAGTTAATCTGGCACCTTGGTTAGAGCAGGTTGTGTTTGCTGAGACGCTTGTAGAAGCAAAAGAAAAAATTGCCAGTTTATCAGCCTCATCGGTTGTGGTATCAAAAGAAGGTTATTTAGTTGGTCACGGTTTTATACTAGCGCAGTCTAATCATCAATCAGTGATCAGCTTAGTCACCGAGCAACAATGCTTAATTGAAAGCGTGGCAGAGCTTGAAGCTCAAAGTGCTACTGCATTGCAGTTACAAACGACTCAAGTTACTCAGTTAGCTCAAGTAAATGTCCTATTAGGGCAATCTCAGCAAATGTTACAACAGCTGTTGGTGGCACAAACCCAAGCACAGTCTAAGTATGAAGGATTAGTTGAACAGCAGCATAATCATCAAATTACCCTGCAGCAATTGGTTCAAGAATTACACTTGGCCAAGGAACATCAGCAACAACAATTGATTGAAGCTGAAGCTTTATCAATGCAAGTTGAAACTTTAGAGACACAAACTCATCAGCGTCAATTGAGGCTAGAGCACGCACAGCATAGGTTTGAGCATACCAGCACACAATTACGCGACTTGAAAACCCAGCGTGCGGAGCTTGAAAGAAATAAGGCCAATATCAATCAGACCTTGCAGCAAATTAATACTCAGGTGGCCGTCAGCCGTCAGCAGTTAACCCAGCAGGGTGAAAAAATATCTGAGCTATCAGAGCGTTACGAAACTATTGAACAGCGTAGTCAGGTAAAACAAGCGTCACTTGAACAGGTTGAGCGGGATAATATTAAGCTACAGCTAGAGCAACAGCTTGATATTCAGCACCGCAATCAGATTAAGCTTAATGATAACCGTCAACAACAAGCTGATTTGCAACAAAGCCTAGATGCATCACTAATGATGCAAAAACAACAGCTTGTCACGCTACAAAGCTTGACTCAAAAAATAAGCGCGTTAAAGTTACGTCGTGAGGGTATAAAAGGCCAAGCGGATGTGCAATTGCAGGTTTTGCAGGAAGAGCATATTAACCTTCAAAACGCGTTAGCCAATATTGATGATGATTTTGATATAAAGGCATGTTCAAAAGCATTAGAAACAGTCCGTGACGAGATTAATGGCTTGGGTGCCATCAATCTCGCGGCTATTGAGGAATATGATACCCAAAGTGAACGTAAACAATATTTAGATAGTCAGGATAGTGATTTAAATCAAGGTCTGATGACATTGGAAGATGCTATTCGTAAAATTGATAAAGAAACGCGAACACGATTTAAAGCTACTTTTGACTCAGTAAACAATGGCTTAATGCAGTTGTTCCCTAAGGTTTTTGGTGGTGGAAAAGCATACCTTGCATTGACCGATGATGACTTACTCGAAACCGGTGTGACCATCATGGCGCAGCCTCCGGGTAAAAAGAATAGTACCATCCACTTACTTAGTGGTGGAGAAAAAGCGTTAACCGCTTTATCATTGGTATTTGCCATATTTAGATTAAACCCAGCACCCTTTTGTATGCTGGATGAAGTAGATGCACCTTTGGACGACGCTAACGTAGAACGATTTTGTCGTTTGCTACAAGAGATGTCGCAAAGTGTGCAATTTGTCTATATCAGCCACAATAAAATAACCATGGAAATGGCTGACCAACTCATTGGTGTCACTATGCATGAACCGGGTGTTTCACGTATAGTCGCGGTAGATATAGAAGCCGCTGTAGCGCTTGCTGACGCAATATAAATAGGAATTAAGTATACAATGGAAGATTTACAGCTAGTGTTGTTAGTTTTAGGTGCAATCGCAATTATTGCGGTTCTTGTGCACGGTTTTTGGTCGATTAGAAAACAGCAACCAAAGTCGATGAAAGAAAGCCCTATGGCAAACTTCTATAAAGAACAAGCCGATCGACGCGATTCAAATGGTTTCGATAATGATGGTATTGGCCCTATAAGGGTACGTAAATCAACTGAAGTTGAACCTCCTGTGCTTAAATCTGCCTTTAATAAAACCAGCACGATATTTAAAACCGCGCAGGACAAAGATAAACCTGTTGAGATGGGGTTATATAAAGCGGCTGAGAAAGCACAACAACAAACATTAATCGGCCAGCAGTCATCAACTGATAAAAAGCAAGCGCCATTAAACGCGGCTAATGGAGATGTTGAAAGTCGCGATGTTAAAAATAGAAATCTTGAAGAAATAAAGCTGCCGACTTATGCAGAATCTAAAGAACAGTTGTTACAAACTAAACCAGATAAACATCAAGTGTCATTTTCTGAACAGCAAAATATACAAGATAGTCAACCAGTGCAGTCAGCGGTTGTAAAAGTGGCTACTGATGATGTTGCCGACTCAAAACCAGAGCAGCCACTAGGCGATCCAACAGATGTATTAGTATTGCATGTTGTGTCTAAAACTGGTGAATTATTGCAAGGTGCTGAGTTATTGCCCGCATTGTTGTCGTTAAATTTTAAGTTTGGTGATATGGAAATTTTTCACCGTCATATTGATAATGCCGGAACAGGCAAGGTGCTATTTTCGTTAGCTAACATGGTAAAACCCGGGGTGTTTGATCCTGATAATATGGAACAATTTGTTACCGAAGGTGTGGTGTTGTTTATGACATTACCTTGCTATGGCGACCCTAAAATGAACTTCACCATTATGCTTAATTCCGCCATGCAATTGGCCGAAGACTTAGACGCTGAACTGTTAGATGGTAAGCGTCAGCCTTGGAATGATGCTGCCAAAGAAGATTATAAGCGCCGGATCGCAACCGCTTAATATCGAATATTTGTTGTTTATTAGTATTATAAGGCCGCTAATGCGGCCTTATTTATTGTATTACGGATTAATATCATGCAAGAAATTCAAACTGAAATCGCTCAATTATCTCAAGTCTTAAATCAACATAATATCAATTACTATGTAGATGACGCACCTACTATTCCTGATGCTGAATACGACCGCTTAATGCAGCGTTTAATTCAACTTGAGCGAGACTTCCCACAGTTTAAATCTTCTGAATCACCCAGCCAGCGAGTGGGTGGTTTAGCGTTAGCAAAGTTTGATCAGATCACCCATTTAAAACCTATGCTAAGTTTAGATAATGCGTTTGAACAAGCCGACTTTGAAGCATTTAACAAGCGTATTACAGATAAGGTTGGGCAGCTCGAGTATGTGTGTGAGCCCAAATTAGATGGTTTAGCGGTATCAATTACTTATCGTTATGGCGTACTTGAACGTGCAGCAACCCGCGGTGATGGCGCTGTTGGTGAAGATATTACTGACAACGTGCGCACCATTAAGTCAATCCCATTAAAACTGCGGGGTGAAGGTTACCCTGAATTAGTTGAGGTGCGCGGTGAAGTGTTTATGCCCAAAGCCGCCTTTGATGCTTTAAACCAACGTCAAATGGCGAAAGATGAAAAAGCTTTTGTTAATCCCCGCAATGCCGCCGCCGGCAGTTTACGCCAGCTTGATAGTAAAATTACTGCTTCACGGGCGCTGGGGTTTTATGCTTACGCTTTGGGTGTGGTTGAGGGTGAATCACTGCCAATGGCACAAAGCCATTTTGGTCAGTTAATGCAACTTAAAGTTTGGGGCTTGCCTGTTAGTGCTGAAGTAAAAGTGTGTGATGATTTAGATAAGGTATATGCCTATTATCAGGATATTTTAACCCGCAGAAGCGCACTTGCCTATGAAATCGATGGGGTGGTGATTAAAGTTAATGCTATTCAGCAACAGCTTGATTTAGGTTTTGTGGCTAAAGCGCCACGTTGGGCAATCGCCTATAAATTTCCTGCTCAGGAAGAAATGACAGTATTAGAGGCAGTTGATTTTCAGGTGGGCCGTACTGGTGCAATTACTCCTGTTGCTCGATTACAGCCTGTTTTTGTTGGTGGTGTTACTGTGTCTAATGCCACATTACATAATGCCGATGAAATCGCCCGTCTTGGGGTGAAAATTGGCGATACTGTGATTATTAGACGTGCCGGAGATGTAATCCCTAAAGTCGTCGCTGTGGTGTTAGAACAGCGTGCCGACAGTGCCACGGATATTGTTTTCCCGCTATGCTGCCCAATTTGTCAAAGCGATGTCGAACGTATTGAGGGGGAGGCTGTTACTCGTTGTACTGGTGGATTATTTTGTGAAGCACAGCGCAAAGAAGCGATTAAGCATTTCGCCTCCCGTAAAGCATTAAATATTGATGGTATGGGCGATAAAATTGTCGAGCAGCTGATTGACAAAGAACTGGTAAAAAGCCCCGCGGACTTATTTGGTTTATCTGCGTCAGCAATAACTATGCTTGATCGTATGGCAATGAAATCAGCAACAAAATTAGTTGCAGCAATTAAAGATGCCAAATCAACTACCTTAGCGCGTTTTTTATATAGCCTAGGTATTCGTGAAGTTGGCGAGGCCACCGCAGCAAACCTAGCGGCACATTTTAAAACTATTGAGGCAATTCGTATTGCTTCAATTGAACAGCTATTAGACGTTGATGATGTTGGCCAAATTGTTGCTCAACATATCAGCCATTTCTTTGCCCAGGAGCATAATTTAGAGGTGGTGAATAAATTGCTCGAAAGCGGTATTAACTGGCCATCTATCGAGCAAACAGATGAAAGTGGTTTAAGTTTAAAAGGTCAAACCTGGGTATTAACAGGTACCTTAACCCAATTGAATCGCAATGATGCTAAGGCACAACTTCAGGCGTTAGGCGCCAAAGTCGCAGGTAGTGTGTCAAAAAATACCGATTGTCTAGTCGCAGGAGAGGCCGCAGGCTCTAAACTCGCTAAAGCACAGGAGTTAGGTGTAAAAGTGATTGATGAAGATGGTTTAATCGCTATTTTACGGGCTTAATATGAGTAATATAGCGAACGACTCTACTCATATCTTTGTTAAAAAGGTCATTGTGTAGCATGGATTTTAGCAACATTACTTGGCTTGATGATAAAGGCCATATAAAGCCGCCTTACTTCTTGTATATAATTTTGGTGTTTTTAGCCCGTGGTTGGTGTGTTTTTATTGCCTCTTTGACCCAGTTTAATGATCAGTCGGGGCTAGTAAGGTTGTTTTACCCGCACAAACAAGATTTTATTTTGGCATTATTTGCTGGGTTAGGCGCGGTATTTTTGTATGGACTGATTATTGCTGAGCGTAAAAGGCAATGGCACTGGTTCATACCCTGGTTTAAGCGTGGAAAAGCCATACTGTGGTTGTTATTGATGCTTGATGCAGGCATGTTGATACAACGTTTAATACATGCTGATTTTTTATTTAGTTTGACCTATGCGCTGGATGCTTTATTTCTATTTTGGACCAGTATTTACCTGTTCAAGTCTAAGCGTTTACATCATTACTTTAATGATTGGCACATCATTGATGAACAAGACGATGAACAAGATGATAAAAAAGCAACTTAAATTCAACATTTATTCTATAGTGTAAGTACTCGATATCTATTTTGAACCATGGCTCCGACCACAATAACAATTCAGTATGGAAGACATATTCATTGGCTAAACAAGAATCTATCCAAATACCACTTTCTGAGCTTATATTGGGGCTGACGATAAAGCTGCCTTTGCCGTGGACACAAAACCCTTTTTTTATTAATAAAATTAAGCTTGAACAACAGGCCCAAATTGAAATAATTAAAGGGCTGGATATTGATTTTGTATTTGTACTGGCTGGTCATGATTTGCTGCCTACTGTTAGCGAAGTTGGGGAAGTTGAAGAAGAAACTGAAGAAGAAATTGTTGAAACTGATTATAAAGCGCTAGCCAAAAAGTCGATGCGTATCGGGCAGAAACGATTTATGAAAGCGATCAATGATAGCCATAATATGTTTGGTCAAGTGATCAGTGATCCTGAAGGTATGTACCGTGAATCAGCAACATTAGTTGAAGACTTATTAGAACACTTACTCGAAAGTGAAGCAGTATATTTATCCCTAGTTGATCATGGTAAGAAAGAGAGCAGCCTGACTTCACATGGTGTTTCAATTGCCGTACTTTCAATGGCCATTGCTCACTTAAATAATATGGATAAATCAAAGCTAAGGGATATTGCTTTAGGGAGTGTGTTACACGATATAGGTAAGCTTAAAGTACCAGAGGCTATTCGGCGTAAGCATGGCGAATTATCTGCCCACGAAGTTAATTTCATGAAGATGCACCCCAATTTAGGTTATGACCTAGTTAATCGCAGTGGTCTGTTTCCTGCAGCGGTAGTCGATATTATTTTACATCATCACGAATTTATAGATGGGTCAGGTTATCCTGATCATCTCACTGAAAAAAACATTGCCGAAACCACCCAAATTGTGGCTTTGGCCAATGATTATCAAAAGCTGATGCATCAGTACCATTCACCTCAATTGGCGTTAGGGATATTGTTTAAACAACGGACCGGTCAGCATTCAGCTCATTTAGTGTCACTATTAGTCAAAGTGTTGGGTATTTACCCTCCAGGAACATTAGTTAAATTGTCTGATGATCAAGTCGCAAAAGTGATGATGACTACCCGTGAAGTTAAAAAGCCCCATGTTTGGTCGTGTAATATCAGTGGTGGTCATCCCAGCCTTCGTTTTTTAATTGACGGTGAAGTGGAAATTGTTGAGGTGGTCAAAAAAGACAGTTTGAGTGATGGCGCGATAAAAACTTTGCAAGCAGATAATCTTATCAACTTCTATTTTAATCATTTTTCCTACTAAGGTATTTTATGGCATCTGTTACCATCATTGGTTGTGGTTGGTTTGGTTTTCCATTGGCTCAATCACTCATTAAGCAAGGGCACCATGTTAAATCTAATAAACGCAAACAAGCAGATTTAATCGCCTTATCACAAGCTGGCATCACAGCATATCAATTAGATCTTAGTACTGAAATCGATGTGGCTTCCGCTACTGAGTTACTTGATAGTGACATGCTTGTGGTTAATATACCGCCGGGTCTTAGACGTGGTGAAACAGACTATATGGCAAATCTTAATTCGCTAAAAACAGTCATTGGGGATAAACAATACCAACGAGTCATTTTTATCAGTACATCAGGTGTTTATCCTAGTGAAGATAAGATTATGACGGAACAAGACGCCACATCACATAGCCCAGTCAGTGACATTTTGTTACAAGCTGAATCACTTTTTTCTTGTATGGGCAATGCTTGTATCGTCAGATTTTCAGGGCTTGTCGGGCCTAAACGACATCCTGGACGCTTTTTGGCTGGCAAAGAAAATGTTAGTGGCGGTAATGTAGCGGTTAATCTGGTTCATCTTGATGATTGTGTCGCGGCAATAAGCCTTATTCTAAGTTCATCTACAGTCGGTGCTGTTTATAATCTTTGTGCGCCAGACCATCCAACAAAGCAAACTTTTTATAGCCAGGCTGCTATCCATGCTGGAACGAGTGCACCGACTTTTAATCAACAAATTTCGCCAAGTAAAGTTATTGATGGCAATCTTATATGCCAACAGCTGGGCTTTATCTATCAGCAACCTCATCTATTAAAAATGCTTGATGCTTGCTAAGCTGCCATAGGGTATAATTTTCGTTTGATCTTATGAATTAGTTAATCAAGGTGAAATCCCCATGGTAGATTTTCCATTATTACCCGGCGATGAATTCGTTGAACTTTATAAAGTGCTAAAAGTACAAGGTTTAGTGAACGGCGGTGGTGAGGCAAAACATGTTATCACTGAAGGTCAAGTTACCGTTAATGGTGATGTTGACACCCGCAAACGTAAAAAGTGTGTCGTTGATGATGTAATTTCATTCAACGGTCAAATGATTAAAATAGTGCCAACAGTTTAAGGAATATCCCATGCAATTCCCTGATGATGATAACGGACAAATGTTGGCTGCAATGGCTGAGTCTGGTATTGATTTAACCCTTGAATTAGAAGTCGATTTTTTCCTTGTTTTTGATGATAAGCGCGATGCTGAATCAGCACTTGAAGTGTTAAGCAAACAAGATGAAGAAGGTGAGTTAGAACTCAACTTTGATGAAGATAGCAGTAAATGGGAAGTCATTGTGTGTACCAATATGGTGCCAGATTATGATGCATTAGTGGCTAAAGAAATCCAATTAAACGACTTTGCTAAAGAGTTTGATGGTGTTTCCGATGGTTGGGGCGTGATGCAGCATCAAGAAGGTGACGGTGATTTTGCCGATGACGATCATGTACATGATGAACATTGTCGTCACTAGGGTTACAGCCATACTCATTACTATAAGTATGGGTTAGTCTAGATATGACTAACAACTAGAAGCCACCTTTAATAGGTGGTTTTTTTATGCCATATAAAATGACAAGGTTAAATTAATCAATATTAGCGCAATAAGCCTGTAAACGATATGAACAGCATTCGATTAAAATGGTGTTTGTTTAATCGCAAATAAGCCTCTTTATTAAGGTTACAGTATTTTCTAGCTTTGATACTTTGTAATTCTGTTTTAAAGCAGGTTTAATACCTCTCTTTGCCTGTCCTGGTTGCGATACATGTTTGAGCTCACTTTACAAATTGGCCTAATTTTATTTGCCGTTGCGCTGCTTGCTGGTTTTATTGATTCTATCGCCGGAGGTGGAGGCTTAATTACTATTCCTGCATTGATGTGGGCGGGTTTACCGCCCGCGGCGGCATTGGGTACCAATAAGCTACAAGCTTGTGGAGGCAGCTTTTTTGCGAGTTTATATTTTATTCGCAAAGGCATGGTTGACCTTAAAGCGATTAAACTCTCATTAATATGTGCTTTTTTAGGTGCCGCTGTAGGTACTATTTTAGTTCAAATGATTGATGTTGAGGTGTTACAACTGGTATTGCCATTCTTAATTTTAGCCATTGGCTGTTATTTTCTATTTTCTAAAAAAATTGCAGAAGATGATCGTCACCAAGTGCTCACCCCGACCGTATTTGCCTTTACCGCTGCACTGAGTGTCGGTTTTTACGATGGTTTCTTTGGCCCAGGTACCGGAAGCTTTTTTGCACTCGCTTTTGTGTCATTAATGGGCTTTGGTTTAGCTAAAGCCACAGCGCATGCGAAAGTACTGAATTTTTCAACCAATATAGCGTCGTTAATATTCTTTGTAATTGGTGGTCAGGTGGTTGTAGTACTTGGGCTTATTATGTTGGTTGGCCAGGCTATAGGCGCCACCTTGGGTTCAAGGTTAGTGATGACCAAAGGCGTGAAAATCATCAAACCCTTGGTGGTGGTCATGTCTTTTGCTATGAGTATAAAACTCTTGTGGTCACAATATATGTAATGTCGAACATCCGCACCCAGTATTTATTTCAGTGGGTCGTATTGAAAACGAATTAGAGTAAAGGTCATTATGCGCATTATTCATACTTCAGATTGGCATTTAGGTCAGCATTTTTTTGGAAAAAACCGCGCCGCAGAACATCAAGCTTTTATGGCTTGGTTACTGCTGCAAATTGAGCAACATCAGGTTGATGCCTTAATTATTGCTGGCGATATTTTTGATACCGGCACGCCGCCAAGTTATGCCAGAACCCTTTACAATCAATTTATTGTACAAATGCAGCAATCTGGTTGCCAGTTGATTATTTTAGGTGGCAACCATGATTCAGTATCCATGCTGGGCGAGTCTAAAGAACTACTTGCTTGCCTAAATACCCTAGTGATCCCTGGCGCATTATCCTTACCTGAAGAGCATGTTTTTGTGATTAACAACCGTCAAGGTCTGCCGGGTGCCATTATGTGTGGTCTTCCTTTTTTGCGTCCCAGAGAGTTAATTCAAAGCCAGGTAGATGAAAGTGCAAAAGACAAGCAATTAAAGCTTGGCAATGCAATAGCCCAATACTATCAAGCAAGCTTTGAACAAGCACAGATCCTGCAAGCGCAGCATAAAAATGTTACAAATGAAGATTTACCGATCATCGCCACAGGGCATCTAACGACTGTTGGCGCCAGTACGTCTGAATCAGTGCGCGAGATTTATATTGGCAGTTTAGATGCTTTTAATGCCAACTTATTTCCACCTGCGGACTACATCGCTTTAGGGCATATTCATCGGCCTCAAAACGTCGCTAAAACTGAGCATATTCGTTATTCAGGCTCGCCATTAGCATTAAGTTTTGATGAGTTATCAAAAGATAACCAGTCTAATAAAAGTGTGTTTTTAGTACAGTGGCAGGCTGAAGGCCCTATGCAGGTTGAGGCACTTAATATTCCTATGTTCCAACCTATGCAGTTTATTCGTGGCAACCTTGCTCAAATTCAGCAACAAATAGCATTATTTGCTGACAGTAATGACGATAACGTGTCTAGCGCTTCTGATGTTTCTGGCTCATTCAAACAAACTTGGCTAAGTATCGAGGTCACTGAACAAGATTATTTATCTGACTTACAGTCAAGAATTATCGAAATGACTCAACATAAAGCTGTCGAAGTACTGCAACTTAAACGTGCTCGTGCTAACCGTAAAGCGGCAATGCAAATTAATCAAAATGAAACCCTGTCAGAATTATCAGTAAAAGAGGTTTTTCAACGCCGACTAATGCAAGAACAGTTTGATGATGAAGCATTTAAACAACGGATAATGACCAAGTTTGACCAATTACAGCAAGAAGTTGAATTGGCGCAACAAGCGGAGAATAAATAATGAAAATACTGTCTCTGCGATTTAAAAATATCAATTCACTTAAAGATGAGTGGAAAATTGATTTTACCGCCAGCCCATTTGCTGAAAACGGTCTGTTTGCCATTATCGGCCCAACGGGATCGGGTAAAACGACTATTTTAGATGCGATTTGTTTAGCGCTTTACCACAGAACACCGCGCTTAGCTGTGATATCAAAGTCAACTAACGAGCTAATGACCCGTGGCACCAGTGAGTGTTTAGCTGAGGTTGAATTTGAAGTGAAAGGGGTCGGTTATCGGGCATTTTGGAGCCAGCGTCGTGCCAGAGATAATGCCGATGGTAACCTACAGGATGCGCAAGTTGAGTTAGCACAAATGGCCGACGGTAAAATTATAGCCAGCCAAATAAAATTAAAATCTGATGCCATGGAAAAAATAACCGGGTTAGATTTCGCGCGTTTCACTAAGTCCATGATGTTATCTCAGGGCGAGTTTGCGGCATTTCTGAATGCCGATGCTAATGTCAGAGCAGAGTTACTTGAAGAATTAACCGGCACGGAAATTTATGGTTTGATATCTGAGCGAGTGCACCAGGAATTTAGCCAATCTAAGCAGCAATTACAGTTACTCGAAAGCCAAATTAACCATGTTCAGGTATTAAGTACTGATCAAGTGTTAGAAAATAAAGCGTTGCAGCAAACGTTAACCCGCGAATTGGAAACATTACATCAACAGATCGAACATAAAAATGTGTTCTTGCAGTGGCACAAGCAACTGACTCAATCCACTCAACACCATTTAGCTTGCCAAAAAGCGTTTGAACAGGCAAAAGTAGCTATTGATGGTCAACAAAGTGCATTGCAAAGGTTAGCGGATAGTGAGCCAGCGCAACAGCTTAAACCGATATTTGAACAGCAAGCTTATTTAGCCAAAAAGCTGGTTGATTTAACCATGCAAATCGAACGCATTGGTCAGCAGTTACAACAATCAAGCATTAAGGTAGGCCAAAATGAACAGGCTTATATTGCTCAGCAACTCACAGTCGATGCGGCTAAAACCTTACATAAACGATTATTACTATTAATTGATCAGCAAATTATACCCTTAGATCATGATATTAAAGTGTTAAAGCAGCAGGTTGAGCGTGAGCAGCAAACTCTTGCCAAACAACAGCAAGACCACCTGGCTGTTAGTAAACGCCTTATCGATAGCCAAAACGCCATCGCGAATATCAACCAAAACCAGCATCATTTAACTGATTTGGTGAGCCAGTTTCCCTTGGGGCAGGTTATTGGCCAACATATTGCTTCTTGGAAAACTCAGTATCAGCAATGGTTGTCTCTGGCTAAAAACCAACGGGAGTATCGCGCCGAGATTGATGTTCATACGCGCACATCGGCAATGCAGCAACAGCTAATTGATAGGGTACAAAAATGTATTACTGCCAATAGCGAGCAAGTAGTGCTTTTGAGTAGCGAACAACAAAACCTAAAAGCCAATATAAGCCAATTGTTAGCGGGTAAAACCGAAGGCGACTTACAAAATGAACATCAACAGATACTAGAACAGCAAGGTTTTCGAGAGAAATTGACACAACTTGCACAGGATTACACTCTCGGGCGTCAAGTTTTAGCTGATGGGCAACAGGCTATTCATCAGCGCCAACAGGAAATGGTTGATAAAGATAAGGCGCTTACCCAAACACGGGGGCAGTGGAGCGATAAAAATCTGCAATTAAAAGATGTACAGCAACTACTCAAGCAAGAACAGCGCATTGCTGATTTAACCAGCGAGCGAGCAAAACTGATTGAGGGTGAGCCGTGTGCATTATGTGGTTCAATTGAACATCCTTTAGTGACTGAATACCAAGAACTGGATTTATCGCACACCGAGCGCCGAGAAGCCGTGTTACTCGATGAACTTGAACAATTGAAAAAACAAGGCGAGCAGCAAAAGCAAGCGCTAGCCGAGTTGACTTATATTCAACAAAACCAACAAACCGCTATCCAAGAGTGGCAAGGAAAACAGCTGCAATACCAGCATCAAGCAATAGATTGCTGTCAGGCTTTGGGCGTGAGCTTTGATTTGAATGATGTGCAAAGTCAGCAAGCTATTGCTGATTATAATGCCCAAATAGATGGATATAAAAAGCAGTTGTCAGATGTATTGTTGCAGCTTAAAGCCCTTAATGAATCAGTCAGCCAATTGGGTGAGCAGATGATTCAATTGGAACAGCGACAAAATGCTGAAAATAGCCAGTTGCAGTTGGCACAACTTGAGCTTAAAACGGCTCAGCTGCAAATCGATAAGCACACCCATCAAATTAACGAAATTGAGTCGAGTTCAAGCGAGATCAAACAGCAGTTAACCCAACACATCAACGAGTGTGATTTAACATTACCCGATTGGGCTGAGGCCGCTTCATGGTTACACTCACTTGAGGCCGATATTCAACAATGGCTAGATGCTCGTCAAACGCTGGATAATAATCGTCAGCAATTGGCATTGCTGGAGCAGGAATCACAGCAATATCAGCATCAAGCAATGCAAATCGCCGAACAAATTGAGCTGGCTCAAGTAGTATTAGTTCAAACCCAAGAGGATTTACAGTTAAAGCAGCAGCAAAGAGCGGATTTATTTGCCGATAAGCAAGTCGATGAGGTCAAGCATCAAAGTGAACATGGTTTGATGCTGCAAGAAAGCGGTTTGCAGGGAAAATTCACTCAACTGCAAGATAGTAAAACTCACATTCAAGCCCTAGCCACCCAAAAACAGGGATTAACTCGTCAGCTTGAGTCAGAGCATCAAGACCATCAACAGGTTGCTGAGCGTTGGCACCTGGCATTAACAGCCAGTCCATTTGAAAATGCAGCGGCATATCACCAAGCATTGCTGGCGCCAGATGAACATCAAAGATTAACAGTATTGAAGCGCCAGCTAGATAATCAATTACAAGAGTCGCAGGTGTTATTCACTCAAGCTACTAAAAATAACAATGAACTACAACAGCAAGGCGTGTTGCATGCTTTTAATGTGTTGCAAATAGATGAGGTCACGTTAGAGCAGCAAATACTGCTTGAACG
Source organism: Shewanella sp. HL-SH2 (assembly GCF_051164935.1). Taxonomy (NCBI): domain Bacteria; kingdom Pseudomonadati; phylum Pseudomonadota; class Gammaproteobacteria; order Alteromonadales; family Shewanellaceae; genus Shewanella; species Shewanella sp. HL-SH2. The sequence goes on along the minus strand of NZ_CP195035.1, from coordinate 3,167,817 downwards.
CCAGCATCTTCAGCAACAAACATTATGGCAGTGTCAGCATGCCTTAAAACAAGATCTAGAGTTAAAAGATCAACAACAAACTTTACTTGAACAGTTGACGCTGGCAAAGCAAGACTATGATGACATTGCCTATTTACATTCATTAATTGGTTCACAAAAGGGCGATAAATTCCGCCGTTTTGCGCAAGGTTTAACGCTCGACCATTTGGTCGCCTTGGCTAATAAACAGTTAGATAGATTGCATGGTCGCTATCAACTTGAGCGCAAAGATAGCGAAGCACTAGAACTGCAGGTACTGGATACATGGCAAGGTGATGCAATTAGAGATACGCGAACTTTATCTGGGGGCGAAAGTTTTTTAGTCAGTTTAGCATTAGCACTGGCCTTGTCCGATTTGGTCAGCCATAAAACCAGCATTGATTCATTATTTCTTGATGAAGGCTTTGGCACGTTAGACAGTCAAACATTAGATACAGCGTTAGATGCGTTAGATAATCTTAATGCATCAGGCAAAATGATCGGTGTGATCAGCCATATAGAAGCCATGAAAGAGCGCATAGCTGTACAAATTAAAGTCAACAAAATGAATGGACTTGGTGTAAGTAAACTACAAAGCCAGTTTGCAATAGCTTGAAACAATTCAGGGCTTGATCTGGCTCAAGCTACTGCAGAGAGTGGAATCTAGCGCAAAAAATATATGAAAACTCTTCAATATATATTTGTAATATGACAAATATTTGATATAACAGTGCACACGAAAATTTATTCTTGCTTGAAAATGCATCAGTTGATGCAAGCAAGTGACAAATGTTTAAAGCATTAGTCTCGGCTTAACATATTGATAACGCGCGATTAAAGTTTACGATAAAAGTAAAAATATTAATAACGACAAATAATAACTAAAAACTTTTAGGTGGATTAAAGATTGCTAACGAGTAAAATTATGGGCTTCGAAAAGCCATCAGCAAGTTTATCAAACTTGCCAAACTTGCATAAGAAAGTGTTATTGGCGAGTGTTTTTATGGTTGGTGCGGCTTTATTATGGCCAACACAGCAAGAATTTTCATCGCAGCGAATTCCTGTCACATTAGACCTAGATGCACTTATTCCCCATATTAACCAGCCTATTAAAGCCGGTCAGGTTTTTGAAGAACCGACTCCAATACTTGAACATGTGATCACTAATGGTGACACGTTGAGTAAATTGTTTGAAATGGCCGGTATCGACCAAAAAACCATGTATAAAGTACTAGAGGCTGATTTAGACGTACTGGCTTTAGATACGTTAATGCCAGGTAACCGTATTCAATTTTGGGATGATAACCAAGGTAATTTGGCCAAAATGGAGTTGTACTTTAACCCAGCCCACCAAGTGGTATTCACCCGTTATGATGACGGTACCTATGAAGTCAAAGACATTAATCTTGAAGGGATTTGGCAAAATAGAATTGTTGGTGGCGAAATTAACGGCTCGTTTTATGTGTCAGCCAAAGCCGCTGGTTTAAGTGCTGCTGAAATCGCCAAGGTTGAGAGTTTATTAACAAGTAAATTAAACTTTTCGCGTGAATTGCGTGCAGGAGATAGATTTTCAGTATTAATGAATGATCAATTTATTGCGGGTGAAACCACTGGTAATAGTAATTTAGAAGGGATACAAATTCACACCGGTCGCCGTGATATTACCGCATTTCAACATTTAGACGGCAATTATTACGATGAAAAAGGCCAAAGTTTAGCGCCAGCTTTTCAGCGTGTTCCCCTGAGTAAAAACTATCGCATGACTTCGCGCTTCAACCCTAATCGTAAACATCCTATTACTGGTCGAGTACGTCCACATAACGGTACCGACTATGCGACTCCAGTGGGTACACCAGTGCTTGCACCCGGTGACGGTGTAGTAAGCCTAGTGACTAATCATGCGTTTGCAGGCAAATACATAGTAATAGAGCATGATAATAAAGTGCGTACTCGATATTTACACTTATCTGCTTTTAAGGTCAAAAAAGGTCAACGTGTTAAGCGAGGTCAAGTTATTGCTTTGTCGGGTAATACAGGCGCGTCTACGGGACCACATTTACACTATGAATTTCATGTCAAAGGTCGCCCAATTGACTCGATGAAAGCTAATATTGCCGAAGCGAAAGTATTACCAAAGAAAGATTTATCTGAGTTCCAGTCAATCGTTCGTAGCCGTAAGATGATGATGGAATTGGGTTAACTCAGTTAATATCAATGCCCGCTTTACACAAATTAACACTGCAGCCTAATGGCTGCAGTTTTGTTTTAGGCTGTCATTAGTTGCATTCTCGAACTCAAAAAAGTCACTGATATCGAGTTAATAACCTAACGGCTAGCGGTTGTTTAAGTTGGCGCTAGCCTTTAAAATGTCAGCAAATTATAATTTTATTGCAGTTCACAAGTTAGCTGCGGCCAATGGAAAATTCACATGATCCGCTCTTCAAACGTAAAGCGAACCTTCAAGCCGTTAGCTTTTACTTTTTTTAGCTATTTAGTTAGTACCAATGTCGCTGCGCAAACGCCAGCAGCACAACAAAATGTGCAAAATCAATTTACTCCCATGCAGGTTAATGTGCCTGTGGGAGATAAGTATGATTGGCTACAGCTAAACAGCAATGAGCTGCTTAAAGGCGAGATTAAACACCTTTATGACAATAAACTAGAGTTTGAAAGTGATCAGCTTGATACGCTTATAGTCGATTGGGAAGACGTCATGGTGTTGCAAAGTCGCGGTGCAGTCAGTATTGGTTTTACCGATTTATCTACTCGCACAGGGCGCTTGCTGATCCAGAACGGTCAGGGCTACCTTGATGGTGTTGTATTTAATGTGAATGACATTATGACGATCATTGCCGGTGAACAACATGAAGCCAATTACTGGACGAGTACTGTGTCATTAGGGGCAAACTTGCGTTCAGGCAATAATAATCAAATCGACTATTCAGCCAAAGCAAGAATGAGTCGCAGAACTACTGAGTCGCGTTTTAGAACCGATTACCTGGGTAATTACAGTAAATCTGGTGGAGAAAATACTACTAACAATCACCGTGTAAACAGTTTTTTCGATTGGTTTTTATCGAATCAGTTCTTCCTACGACCTATATTTGTTGAATATTATACCGATCCTTTTATGAATATTTCATCACGTGTCACTCTAGGTTCTGGTGTGGGTTACAGCATTATTGATACCGCTAAAACCGAGTGGAGTATCAGTGGTGGTCCCGCTTATACCATGACGAATTTTAAAGAGGTTGAATTAGGCGAGGATGATAATGAAAGTAGCGGCACTTTGGTTGTAGACAGTACGTTTACCACTGAACTAACTGACTCGGTTGATTTTAATGCGGATTATCGGATGCAGTTGGGTAACCAAAATTATGGCGGTTATACCCACCATGCTGTTGCTGGAATTGTCGTAGAGTTAACCGATATGTTTGATCTTGACTTGTCATTAGTTTGGGATAGAACCAATACTCCCCGTGCTGAGAGCGATGGTCAGGTTCCTGAAAAAGATGACTTTCAGTTAATTATTGGTTTTGGCGTGGCTATTTAATTGTTACAGTATCAAAATGTTAGTGTGGCAATTACCAATATGCCGTTAAGTATAGGGTAATTGTCCGACTTCTTCGGCAACCAGCCATACCCGCATATCGAACTCTAGTTGGTGATAATCAGCTAACATAAAAGTACATAACTGATAAAAGGCTTTGTTATGTTCTTTTTCACGTAAATGGGCTAATTCATGCACCACTACCATTTGCAGTAATTCAAAAGGTGTGTGTTTTAAGCGAGATGAAATACGAATTTCATTTTTTGCTTTAACTTTATGTCCTTGGCGACGATTAACATATGAATGTAATCCAAGTGCATGATGACTTAGGTTAATTTTTTCGTCAAAAATGACTTTTGATAGCGGGTCTGATTGGCGCATATGAGTATTTTTCAACGCAATTGCCATGTCATATAGTGCTTTATCTGTACGAATATCATGCTTTTTAGGGTAGCGGCTTAAAAAATGTTCGCCCAGTTTATTATTGTCAACTAATTCAGCTATTTGGCTGATGATTTGAGGGTTATAACCAGACAGATAGCGCATAGCACTGCGCTCACTTTGCTGCTTTTTAACGTCATCGCTGGTGATGAGTGTGCTTATGTCTATTTTGGGCTTTAATGCTTGGCTAGTAGGCTTTAATTGCATTTTTGGTGGAGCAGTTAGTTTTTTTGATTTAGAGGTTGTCATAAGTGTTGTTAAGCGCTGCTATAGCGTTATCTCCATTATGTGTGATGACAGATAACGCTTAAAGCTTAGCCTTAAAATGTTAGCTCGGAATTAAACTTTACCGAATATTAATCGGTTATGATGCACATAAGCGACATCAAATGCATTTAGCTGAACGCGTTTTAAATCTAAAGAATCAAAGTCAACTTGCGGTGGATTACGCTTCAGTTGCTCTTTAATGGTTAATGGTGAAATCATTATCACTGGCAGCTCGGTAATTTGAATCGCCGCTTCTAATTTAAAGCTGGTAGCACTGCCGGCAAATTTACCTTTTTGTTCACGTTCAATAATCGCGATTTGGTCAATCTTGTAGTCTTCCATTAGCTTATGAAAAGCAAAATGAAACTCACGCAGAGACTCTGTCGATGCCGAATCTGACACCGAAAATGACACTTTACGACAACTCGGCACATTGAAGGTTTCACCTTCATAGCTAAGTAAACTGATGATGGCCTCGCCACCTTTTAACTCTACACCACAAACTTTCATGTTTATCCTTTCCGTATTTCAATGAGTGACCGCATGATATTTTAACCGGCGAGTCACTTAATAATTAGTCTTCACTGTCACTGATTTTTTGTTCAATAATCACAATAGGTTTCGCTTTACGGCGCATTGGCGCATCGCCAACGTCGATACCAGTAATAAATGTTTTATCGCGCTTAGGGACTGCTTTAGCTTTTTGCTTAGCTCTAGTTTTAGCTGCTACTTTGGTTTCAGGCTTGTCTTTGGCGGCTTTCGTTCCCGCTTGTTGACTTAAGCCCGAAAACTTAGCCGGTAAACCGTCGACCGCGGTAAATTCAAAGTTTTTGCGTAAAAATGATTGCACTTGTAAAAAGCTTTGCCAGTCTTTTGGGCCCACTAATGAAACTGCAATACCTTTAGCGCCAGCACGGCCAGTACGGCCTATACGATGGACATATTCTTCAGCAAATTTTGGCATGTCAAAGTTAACCACTAATGACACGTTAACTAAATCTAGCCCTCGAGAGGCCACATCCGTGGTGATAAGAATTTGCTGCTGGCCACGACTAAATTGATCCATAATTTGGTTACGCGCATTTTGTTTTAGCTCACCGCTTAATGCTGCGGTAGAAAATCCCTGTTCAGCTAAAAGTGTGGCTAAGCGGTCTGTGTCTGAGCGAGTTGCGGTAAATACAATAGTCTGCTTGTGTTCTGGCTGCTTCAATAAGTGGCTTAACAGTGCTTGTTTGTGATCTAGATGATCAGCAAACAGCATTTTTTGTTCAATATCTTTGTGTTCAGCATAACTGGTGCCAATAGCCACATGGCTTGGATTCTTCAATAATGTGGCGGCAATATCGTTAATGCTTTGATGATCTAAAGTGGCTGAAAACATCAAGGTTTGACGACGTTTATGATCTGCAGCTTCATTAATGGCTTTCAGTTGTGGTGCAAACCCTAGGTCCAACATGCGGTCAGCTTCATCAAGAACAAGTAATTCAAGGCCATTTAAAAACAAGTGACGTTGCTCAAGATGATCAACAATTCGACCCGGAGTTGCCACAATAAAATGTGGGTCACGGGACAAACCTTTGGCTTGGTCGTTAAAGTTTTCACCGCCCAAAATACTGATTGCTTTGTACTGAGTGTTGGCAACCAGTAATCTAAGTTGACCATATACTTGCTGAGCAAGTTCACGAGTCGGCAATAAAATTAGCACGCGAGGATCTTTTTTCGACAGCGCTCTGCTGGAAATAATCCGCTGCATCGCAGGCAGTAAAAACGCTAAAGTTTTCCCCGAGCCAGTTTTCGATGATGCCATCAAATCTTTACCCGCTAGGGCAATAGGTAAGGCTTGTTCTTGGATCTCGGTTGGGTCAGTAATACCCATATGCTTCAAACTATCTAACAAGCGTTTATCAAGCGAAAAATCAGAAAACTGCAAAGGTGGATCCCCTAGAAAATAATAGCCAAATATTATAGCTGGATAAGCTTTGTATAGCCAATAATGACTTGCTTGTTTATGCTAATAAAGCACTTGGCCAGTAAAGCCTGATTATTTACGTTTAAAAGTGACCCTATGGAGTATGTAAATGGCACCAGTTCAAGCTTCACCAGAGAAAAAACCGATTATCGGATTGGCATTAGGTAGCGGTGCAGCGAAAGGTTGGGCGCATATTGGTGTGCTTGAAGGCTTGGCTGAATTAGGTATTTACCCGGATAAAATTGCTGGCTGCTCTGTTGGCGCTCTGGTTGGCGCGGCATATGCTAATGACAGTCTAGCTGAACTTAAAAGTTGGGTGTGTAGCTTTTCAAGTTGGGATGTTATTGGATTAATGGACATTAGTTGGCGTAAAGGTGGGCTTATTAGCGGTGAAAAAGTATTTGATGTTATGTCTACTCATATTGGCGCTGTTGACATTGAAAACTTGAAACACCCCTTTGCCGCAGTGGCAACGGATTTATATTCTGGCCAGGAGATTTGGTTTAAAGAAGGATTATTGCGCAATGCTGTCAGGGCATCATGTTCTATGCCTGGCTTTTTACCGCCAGTACAACAAAATGGCCGTTGGTTAGTTGATGGTGCCGTAGTTAATCCCGTACCAGTTTCATTATGTCGCTCGCTTGGTGTCGATATTGTCATCGCTGTTGATTTGAATGGTTATTTACGTAAACAAATGCAAGTGTTGCCCCAGCAAGTCAGTAGCTCTGAGCCTGTGTCTGATGAACACCTTGATGCAGATGCTGAACCGCAAGATTCAGGCTTTATGGATTTATTGGGTAAGGGCAAAGACTATATCAGTAGCTTAAGTGACAAACTGTCGCTTGGCACTAAGTCGCACCCTGGCATGTTAGCGGTAATGTCACAATCGATGGATATTTTAGAACAGCGTCATAAGCGATCTCGATTAATGGGCGACCCACCAGATATTTGTATTATTCCCAATGTATCTGATATTGGCACCATGGAGTTTCATCGTGCAGATGAAGCGATTGCCGCGGGTAAAAAAGCAGTTGAAGATATCGCGCATTTAATTAAAGCGTCGCTTAAAAACTAATTTGAAAATATTGTTCCTAAACTAGCTTGATATCTATGATCAAGCGCTATCAAGCGCTATCAAGCCGATTTTTGGTGCTTATAACATAAATTTACTTTGCTTTTCTTTAGCGTGAAAAATGATGATCTAGATCAACACGGTTAGTGACGATTTAACGCTTAATACACTACATATAGTGTTTTGTGTTTTTCGTATGCCGATATATTGATTTGGCGACGCTAAAGGAGAAGCTGGTTATGTTGGTTGTTATTAAGCGCGACGGATGCCGCACTGCATTTGATTCAAGTCGAATAAAAGATGCCGTTATTGCAGCAATGAAGTCTGCCGGACAATCAGATCATGACTATGCCAACACTTTGGCATTGACAGTTGAACAAGAGTTTCAGCAACAAACAGAAGTGGATATTCATCAACTACAAGATGCAGTTGAAAACAGGTTAATGTCAGGTCCTTTTAAGTCGGTTGCACGTCATTATATTGAATACCGACATGATCGCGATGTGAGCCGCGAGACCAAAAGTAAGTTAAATTGTCAAATTCGCGGTTTAGTAGAGCAAAGTGACAGCAGTCTGTTAAATGAAAATGCCAACAAAGACGCCAAGGTTATACCCACTCAACGCGATTTATTAGCCGGTATTGTGGCAAAACATTATGCCAAAACGCACTTGTTACCCAAAGATGTGGTGGCCGCCCACGAACGGGGGGAGCTGCACTATCATGACTTAGATTACGCGCCTTTTTTTCCTATGTTCAATTGCATGCTAATAGATTTAGCCGGCATGTTAACCCACGGATTTAAAATGGGTAACGCCGAAATTGAAACCCCCAAATCTATTTCGACTGCAACGGCAGTAACGGCGCAGATAATTGCCCAGGTGGCGAGTCACATTTATGGTGGCACCACCATTAATCGTATTGATGAAGTGTTGGCAATCTTTGTTCAAAAAAGCTATCAAAAGCATCTTGCGACGGGGATTAAGTGGCAAATTGCCGACGCTGAAGCCTTTGCAAAAGCACAAACAGAAAAAGAATGCCACGATGCATTTCAATCACTTGAATATGAAGTGAATACCTTGCATACCGCCAATGGCCAAACGCCCTTTGTCACCTTTGGCTTTGGTTTGGGTACAAGTTGGGAGTCTCGCTTAATTCAGCAGTCAATATTAACTGTGCGCAAGGCGGGATTAGGTAAAAATCGTAAAACAGCGGTTTTTCCTAAACTGGTTTTTGCGATAAAAGAGGGCGTTAATCATAAAGCGGCAGATATAAATTACGACATCAAACGTCAGGCGCTAGAGTGTGCAAGTCTACGCATGTATCCCGATATTTTGAATTATGAACAAGTGGTTAAGGCCACTGGCTCATTCAAAACACCTATGGGATGTCGCTCATTTTTAGACACGTTCGAGCAAGATGGTCAGTTGGTACATGAAGGCCGCAACAACCTCGGTGTGGTGAGCTTAAATCTGCCACGTATTGCGATAGAATCTAAGGGCGATGAGGCCAAGTTCTATGCTTTATTAGATAAACGCTTAGTGGTAGCAAAAAAAGCTTTAGACACTCGTATTGCTCGGTTAGTGGGTGTTAAAGCCCGTGTTGCGCCAATTTTATATATGGAAGGCGCCTGTGGTGTTCGCCTAAAAGCAGATGATGACATCAGTGAAATATTTAAACATGGTCGAGCGTCAATTTCATTAGGTTACATCGGCTTACATGAAACCATTAATGCTTTATATGGCAGTGCACAACATGTGTTTGACGATGAAGTGTTACGTCAAAAAGCGCTTAAAGTCGTGTCATACCTTAAGAAAAACACTGAACAATGGAAGCAAGAATCTGGCTATGGTTTTAGTTTATACAGCACCCCAAGTGAAAACCTTTGTAGCCGTTTTTGCAGTTTAGACGCGAAAGAGTTTGGGGTGTTAACAGGGGTAACAGACAAAGGTTATTACACCAATAGTTTTCATTTAGATGTTGAAAAGCAAGTGAACCCATACGATAAAATAGACTTTGAACAGCCGTATCCAGGAATAACTAATGGCGGTTTTATTTGTTACGGTGAATATCCTAACATGCAAAATAACATAGAAGCTTTAGAGGACGTATGGGACTACAGTTATACCCGAGTACCTTATTACGGCACTAATACTCCTATTGACGAGTGTTACGACTGTGGGTTTATCGGTGAGTTTAATTGCACCAGTAAAGGTTTTGTATGCCCTAAATGTGGTAACCATGAACCTAGCCGAGTGTCGGTTACCCGCCGAGTATGCGGTTATTTAGGTAGCCCAGATGCCAGGCCGTTTAATCATGGCAAACAACAAGAAGTAAAACGACGGGTGAAACACATTTAATGTTTTATAGTGCATATCACAGTGTTGATGTTGTTAATGGCGAGGGCACACGTTGCACCTTATTTGTCAGCGGCTGTGAGCATGCCTGTAAAGGCTGCTATAACCAGCTAACTTGGCGATCTGATGCTGGACATGCATTTACTCAAGCATTAGAAGACGAAATCATAGCTGATTTGAATGACAGCCGTATACGTCGTAAAGGTTTATCCTTAAGCGGCGGTGATCCTTTGCATCCTGGTAATATTGCTGCTGTACTTAAGTTAGTTAGGCGAGTAAAAACAGAGTGTAATGACAAAGATATTTGGTTGTGGACTGGCTATAAACTAGCAAATTTAACCCTTGAGCAACAGGCCATTACCGCACTGGTAGATGTATTGATTGATGGTAAGTTTGAACAGTCTTTGGCTGATCCAAGGTTAAAATGGCGCGGCAGTTCAAATCAAATTATTTATCAATTAAATGAAGGAACTGCTTAATATTATTTAGTACTGTTTACTGTGGTTTTTACGCTATTTCCTCCGGTGCTTTTAGCTTGATACATAGCTTGATCAGCATGTTGTATTAATTGCTGCTCATTATCACCATTTTCAGGGTAACGGGCTAAGCCAATGCTTGGAGATAACTGTAAAACCAACTCATCAAACTGATAAGGTTTATCGAGTTCGGAGCGAATATTTTCTGCAATAATAAGTACTTTATCAAATGACTCAATGTTATTTAATATCACTAAAAACTCATCGCCACCACAACGCCCAACAGTATCAGATTTGCGCACACAATCATGTAAACGCTTAGCAATACTCTTTAACAATTTGTCGCCAACGAGGTGACCATAGTTATCATTTACATGCTTAAAACCATCGATATCGATAAATAATAATGACAAATGTGTTCCGCCTCGGCGCGCCAATCCTAACGAAGCCTGCAGGCGTTCAAATAATAATGATCTATTAGGTAATTGTGTTAAAGGATCATGTCCAGCAATATGATGAAGTTGCTGTTCCATTTGTTTACGTTCAGTAATGTCATGGGCAATTGCGATTCTAAATTGATGTTCTTCAGACCACCTTGCAGACCAAAGAATATCAACAACTTTGCCGTCTTTTCGCACCCAACGATTTTCAAAACGACGTTGATTCTCACCACTGATAAGTGTTTCTTCAACTTGAAGTGTTTTGACTCCATCTTCAGGATAAACAAAGTCAATCATTGGTTTATTGATGACTTAATTTGGCGCATATCCAAATATATCTTCAAACGCCGCGCTAACAAATACAAAACATCCATTTTTATTCACAACACAAACAGCATCGAGCATTAAATCCATCACATCTTTTAGCGCAGCCAGGTCAATGGTCTTCATAATATCTATCTCAATAATGTAGCTCTTTTACTTATAGGTTTGAGTTGTTAGGCAAAAATTTTAAGTACATATTTACCCTAAGCTTTTTAAGTATGCAGTAACTTTCTAATACGTTGTTGTTTATTCAAGTATTGCTAGCCGTTGTTCGAAACATCTTGCATAAACTTCTGTAAAATTGATGGTTAAATGTCAATGGGGCCTCATGAGGAAGTGTATAATATACTGAGCTGAATTAACGACATTAGTGGTTTTAATCATATTTAGATCAGAAGCTTAATGAAGTAAAGCTATGCTATTAAAGTATAGTGTACAAATTGAAGTTTTTCATCATATCAACCAGCAACTAGCAACTAGCGATTTTATGAGGATTACGGCTAAATTCTTCCCACGACTTGCCTAAATTACGAATATAGTTACTTTTTATCACAAAATTATTTGCTTAATTAATAGAAAATTTGCCACACAGCGATGAAGTATTTATCAGGTTTATTTTTATTTTTGTCACTTTTATCACTGATTTTAGGTGTTGGTCTTTCTTGGTATGGCATTACCCATGCCGATGAAATTATGGCAGAGGTTGCAGAGATGCCAGCGCATTTTGGCGCTGGAGTTAACCTTATTTTTTTAGGATTAATATGCGGTGCGATCCGAACTTTGCTAACTTGGCAGCAGATGCGTAAGAGTACATAAAAAAACCGTTAGGTTGATAAGTTTAAGTTATAGTTAATCATCGGAAATAGCTTGTTTAAGACAGGCTGTTTCTATCAACAACGTTATAGGTTTTTATATGAATACATACGATAAAATAATCACGACAATTACAAGTTCGTTAATATTATCTTTCATGGCATTTTCAATTAGTGCAGAACAAAGTGTGCTAAATATAAGTGAAAAAAGCTTTAGTTGTATCAGAGACATGACTCCAGTACGTCACTTTTATGTTGATAATTTACTCGGTAATATGGAGGGAACATTAGCCGCTGCCAATGCGCCTGAGGGGGCTATTTATCCAACGGGTTCCGTAGTGCAATTAGTGCCCACCGAAGTGATGGTTAAGCGAGAAGCGGGCACCTTTCCAGCCACTGGTGATTGGGAGTTTTTTGAACTCGCCGTTGATGAGCAAGGTTCTACCATTGCAAAGCGTGGTTTTGTCGATGTGAACAATCGTTTTGGCGGTAATTGCTTTACTTGTCACTTACCCGCGCGCGATAAATGGGACTTCATTTGTGAGTCCGATCATGGCTGCGAACCTATTCCAATTGACCATAGTATGACAGGCGCATTGCAGCGTTCAGATCCCCGTTGTGGTGAAAGCGAACTTGAGTCGGGTGATACTGTTGCACTGCTAAAGTTAAATGCTATGGTCACAATGGGTGTTGTTATTAAATGGGTAGAAGATCTTTTCTAACGTTAACCCGATGATAGTTTATTTAAATATACCCAGTCATCCATGCAGAAAGTCTCTTTGGGGAGGTGTTGATGAGATTAATACTTCACCTTCCTGTTGATCTCAGCTTCATTTTAAACTTATTTTTTTGAGTGGGGTATTTATGGTCGAGACTTTGATGTCTCAAAAATTCCCGCAAAAAACTTAACCCATATACTCTATGGTTTTATTCCTATTTGTGGCGCTAATGAATCATTAAAAGAGATTGAAAATGGTAATAGCTGGCGTGCTTTACAAAAAGCCTGTGAAGGCAGCGCAGTATATGAGGTGGTTATTCATGATCCTTGGGCGGCCATTCAAAAAACCTTACCGGGCATAAGTAACACAGATCCTATCCGTGGTACATACGCCCAATTAATGGCGTTAAAGCAACGTTATCCTGACCTAAAGATATTACCTTCTGTTGGTGGTTGGACTTTGTCTGATCCCTTTCATTCTTTCACAAATAAAGCTAATCGCGACACTTTTGTTGCTTCAATGAAGACATTTCTGCAAACGTGGAAATTTTATGATGGAGTCGACATCGATTGGGAATATCCAGGTGGAAGTGGACCAAATCCTAATTTAGGCGATCCAATTAATGATGGCCCAGCTTATGTCGCATTAATGCAAGAGTTAAGAGCCATGCTTGATGGTTTAGAGGCAGATACTGGACGTGAATATCAACTGACATCAGCGATAGGTGTTGGATTTGATAAAATTGAAGATGTGGATTATGGCCAAGCTGCACAATACATGGATTATATCTTTGCCATGAGTTATGACTTTTATGGTGGCTGGAACAATGTCACCGGACATCAAACCGGTATTTACTGTGGTGAACATTTAACCGCTGGAGAATGTGATGGTACTGGGTTAGATGATGAAGGTAAACCGCGTAAAGGCCCTGCTTATACTACAGATAACGGTATACAAAAGCTGCTTGCTAAAGGGGTTTCTGCATCTAAAATTGTAGTCGGTGCAGCTATGTATGGTAGAGGTTGGGAGGGTGTGATGCCTGCTAACGCCATAGGTAATAATCCAATGACCGCAATGGGCAAAGGCAAACTGACCGGCACGATTGCCAATGGTGTTTGGGAGCCGGGTATTCAAGACTATAAAGGCATGAAAAATGCCATGATTGGTGCATCGGGTAACGGTGTTAATGGTTTTGAAACCTTTTATGACGAACAAGCACTGGCGGCGTATGTTTGGAATAAAAGCAGTGGTACTTTGGCTGCCTATGATAGCCCTCGTTCTGTTAATGCAAAAGGTCAATATGTTCGTAGTTTAGGTTTGGCAGGACTATTTGCCTGGGAAATCGATGCTGATAACGGTGATATCCTCAATGCTATGCATGAAGGTTTAGCGGGTGGTACGCCTGTTAACAGTAAGCCTGTGATTCAGCTAATGGCTAGCTATAGCGTTCAAACCGGTAATTCACTTACCGTAGCAGCAACCGCAACTGACGCAGATAATGATCCATTAACCTATAGCTGGGCAGTTGATACTGCATTTACCGCAACAGGTGTCAATACTAATACTCTAGTGCTTAATGCCCCTAATGTAAGTCAAAACACAGATTATATTGCCACTTTAAGTGTATCTGATGGTACGACTACTGTGACTAAATCAACCACAGTCACAGTTCTTGCAAATGATGTTATTAATCAACCTCCTGTGATAGCGGATATTGCCAATCTGAGTATCAATGAAAATAAAACCGCTACAGTCAGTGTAAATGCAACGGATGCCGACAACGATGCGTTAACTTATAACTGGACTGTTCCAGCAGGATTAACCTTACAAGGCCGTGGTGCGAATATTAGCTTATTGGCGGTCGAGGTTAGCAAGAACACCGTTTATACTGTTAGCGTTAGCGTGTCTGATGGCACAAGTAATGTGACTAAGAGCTTTACAGTAACAGTTAACAATATCGATGCTGGCGGCGACACCACATGGCTTGCCACAAAAATATATAACACAGGCGATAAGGTTAAATATCAAGGTATTGAATATAAAGCCGAATGGTGGACTCAGGGTGATAGACCTGACGCAGGTGGTGCTTGGGAGGTCGTCATTACAGATGGTAGCCCGATAGGAAGCTGGAATACGGGTTCTACTTACAATGGTGGTGATAAAGTTATCCATAACAATGCGCAATACCAGGCAAAATGGTGGACAAAAGGCGATGAGCCCGGCGTGAACAATGTTTGGCAAAAGCTATAGTGTTAAAATAGGGTGATAGTGTTTGTTTATAAACGGTGAGGAAAAGTTCTCATGCTGTTAAACACTATTTAGCCCATATCAAACGACTTTCTAGTTTTTATAAAAGGCTTCTGAAAACATTCAGAAGCCTTTCTAATCACAGTGGAAAAGCATACTAAATTATTAATTGGCCAACACTGTCGGATTGAAACTCTTGTGCGGCTCAAAGGAAGCAAATACCTAATAGTCGGCCAATAGCCCTGTGCGTTATATTGCTTACTTGTAACACATCCCCACAGTTTTCTGGCACCACAAAACGATATTTACCCTAATCATTAATAAAACAGCGGTTTCATTTGAATCACTATTCAAACTCAGTTAGTGTTCGTGACATTATTAAATCACCACAAATGAGCCATTCCACAGGCTCGTTATGTGAACATACTAAAAGACAAAACATGGTTGCCATTTCTCGAAAAATTCAGTTGTTAATTTTTTTCTTCATATTAACAGGGTGTACTTCGCTACAGCCAGATGCCGGTGGAAAGAGAATAAACTTCACTGAATCCGGTCAAGCCTCATACTATTCTGACAGACATCAAAACAAGAAAACGGCAAGCGGTGATTTATATATTCACAGTCAAAATACAGCAGCACATAAAAGTTTACCTTTTGGCTCAAATGTCAAAGTGACCAATATCAACAATGGCAAAAGTATTATCGTGAAAATCAATGATCGTGGTCCTTTTGTTAAGGGCCGTATCATTGACCTTTCTAAGTCAGCCTTCAACAGCATCGCTAATATATCTAATGGTTTGATTAACGTTAAAATTGAAGTAGTTGATTAGTATTTATTTGTTTTTATAGCTCGTTGTTAAGGTATTTAGTATCTTGAGGATTCACCATAACCATAACAACTGCCGCAACCAGATAAGACAGCAAAAATTGTAACTTGAATGGGTGTTAAATTTCTCTGGTTAATGTTCATTCGAACTCCTTGTGTATCATAGTTACTTACTTTATCGAGAGCGCTACTCACCTTTACTATCAAAGATATCGATGCACTTACGGATCTATTTGGTTAACAATTTGATAGTCAATAAAAAATATTAAAAGGTGTATGGGAAGCACATTATTAATGATGAGGAGCGCTGAAAGAGGTCTAGCTAGAATCGAAGCTGCACTTGAGTTTTAACAAGTTTGACCCGATATTATGTTGATTTTAGCGAGTGAGTTATCGAACTCGCTTTAGATTACTCTTAGCTTGCTTGTAAGCGCCTAAATTAATTGAAAACTCGGATTCTATTTTTAAGCTTGAATAGCCATTAAGGCTATCGTATTAAAGTGGATAGACGAGATATTAATTGATTATAAAAATAGGTGGCTCTAGCATTATTAGCCAGAGCCACTTAGATAGTTAGGCTTTAAATTGATTGGCTAATTTCTTTAAATTTCTTGATGTCGACTCTAAATCTTCAGAGTTTTTATTCATTTCACTTAGCTGTATAAGATTATCCTGACCCGATGTGACAATACGGTTGATGTTATGGGTTAAGTCTTCGGCTACCGTACTTTGTTGTTCTACTGCTGTTGCAATATGAGTTGCCATATCGGTGATTTTTTCTGTAGAAATTAAAATTCTATTGATGGCTGTTCCCGAACTTTGGGCATTGACCACTGAAGCCTCACTTTTACTTTGACTTTCAAGCATCACTTTTACTGCTGACTTAGCACCGGATTGTAACTTAGTAATACCGGTTTGAATTTCAGCAGTACTTTGTTGGGTTCTGCTAGCAAGTGCACGAACTTCATCCGCCACTACAGCAAAACCACGGCCTTGCTCTCCGGCTCGAGCTGCTTCAATAGCTGCATTTAACGCCAATAGGTTCGTTTGCTCCGCAATACTGCGGATCACATCTAGTATGGACACGATCGCCGTGACATCTTTATCTAGCGAATTTACTACAGTGGCGGCTTCTGTTAATTGACTAGATAGATCGTTTATAGAATCAATAGAGTCATTTATAATGTTGGATACTTCTTTGGTATCCATATTAGCTTGCAATGCCGATTCTGCTGAAAGCTTCACGCTGATAGCAATTTCTTTTGCTGAGGCTGACATTTGGGTGATTGCAGCCGCAACCTGATCGGTCTCTAATTGCTGATCGTGCACATGCCCACGACTGAGTTCAGCTACGGTGTGTACATTTCTTGCAGCACGAAACACATCATCAACAGAAAACTGTATAGATTGTACAAGCACTTGAATTTTTTCTACAAATATATTAAATGAACTTGATACCTTGCCAATTTCATCTTCGCGACTCACATGAAGCCTACGGGTCAAATTGCCTTCGCCACTGGCTATATTTTCTAAGGCATTAGCAACATGGGTGAGTGGGCGAGTAATCAGTTTACTAAATAGAAAAAAGAGTGCGGTTACTAAAAAAACATCCAGTAATAACCCTTTTAAAATAGCCCTAAAAGCGAGCTCTGTTAGCTCTTCTTTGATGCTAGTATCATCAATGTATAATCTTACTGTACCGATATCAGAGGCGGTATCATTTTCTACATATTGTAGGGGTATTGTACGAAAGTTAGTACTTTTTTCACCTTTAGATTGGGCAATCTGGTCGCCGTTATCATTATGAAAACTTAAAAAAGCAACATCATCAGATTGTTGTTCTGAATCAAGTAATCGAGCCATTTGAGATTCTTCATAATTCCACACTGCGCTAGGTAGGCTTAACTGTAGTCTTGAAGCAACTAAATCAAGTTGAACATTTTGTTTCTGTTGTAATTTTGCACTTTGTGCTAGATAGTCATACACCCCAAATATTACAACTAAAAAGGTTACAGTAACCAGCGCTGCCATGATTAACTTAAAAGAAATTGATTTCATTAGCGTCATAAAAAGTACTCATTTTAACTTGAGTGTATAAAGCAACGTAATCCATTTTATTGCGATACTTAAATATTACTTATGCCGATATAGCAGTCCGAAATCTATTGGAACATGTCGGCACTTGTTATTGACTACTTAGTGATTACTTTAAATGTTCTGCCATCAGCGCATCTATATCAATTTTAGCTAAGCCTTGGTTGTAAATTTCTTGCCATTTTTTGCCATCGGCATCATTTCGAAATGCTACATAAAGCTCTTTGTTCATTAATAACTTTGTATTCATCTGTACCTTATCTTTATTTTTTTACCAGCTTACTGCTGTTGGCGAGCATGTAATTGAATACGTTTGCGTCAATCACTGCTGCATCGATACGACCGCCTGCAACTTTTTGAACATTAATCTCATCTGATGTGACAACCTGAGGTTTAATCACTTTGCTGGCGATAAGTGCATCAAGTTCTTCGGTATTGACATAATCCTGGACTACGCCCAATTTATATTTAGCGAGATCACTTACCTCAGCCCAGCTAATAGGCGATGCTATGTTTTCAACCAAACCTAGCGGACCCTGTCCCATGGGCGCTGAAAAAGTAAACTCATTTGACTCATATAAGTATTCTGGAAAATATCCTGCATATTTAGACCCCGGCTCTGAAGCCAGTTTTACAGCTCGGCTCCATGGAAAAAAATCGACAACAAGTTCATGACCCATAGCTTTAAATGCCGCTTGAGCTACCACAACACTAGCTCCTCTATTTTCTAGACTTTTTCCTGAATAGGGGGCCCAATCTAGTGAAGTAAGGTTTACGGTTTCGGCGTGAGTGGATACGCTGCCGACAGCGAATAGTAATCCCAAAATGGCATAGTTAAATTTCATAATATCTCCTAGAAATGAAAAATTGAACCCAAGTAAATAACCTGTTGGAGCTGTTATTGATATCAAGGGTAATCTCTTATCTGTTTGTCTATTGCCTTACATTGTTATTAAACAATGGGTTAAATTTATTCGCTCGTTAGTAATCCTATTTTTATTATGTGTGTACTAGTATCGACCAGTATTACAACGCTTAGGTTAATCTAATAATCTGCATAAAATGAGTTAGCATCAATTACACATCTGCGCTTAGATACAAGCAATTACTGAATAAGTGTAGACTTAAATTTTGCAACAAGAGCAAATAAAACTATTTATATCTATTATTGTACATATATATTAACGATGAAATTGATTGTCATTAGGTGGGACGTGTGATGTTAATTGATTATTAGAGTCACTTAATTGATGTTCGGTAGTGTTTTTTTTGTGCTTATTGCAGGGAATGTGGCTGGCTTACTAGACTTAATCAGCTTAAAAGGTCTATTTGATAGATTGAGGCATTCTAATACAGCTAAAAACTGCTTTTTGAAGTATAATTATTTATTTTGTGCGCAGGCTACAAAACACCCAAGAGGGAAAATTTACAGTTGGCTGTTTTCACTCCGTTCAACACTTTTGCCAACAATAAATTATCCCATTTATTGGGCGTTAACTTTCTAGGAATGACATTTTAATGCAGGATAAAATTAACATCATACAAGATTACCTAAACGAAGCTAGGATCCGCTGTACATACAATGCGGCAGCCAAAGCAATAGGTATCAAACCAGCTGAATTAAAAAAACTACTCGGCGACCGCACTCCTGAAAGCTCTTGGTTTGTAAACACAGGCGCAGGCGAACCAGTAGGTTACGCTGATAGTGAAAAACATCCTGAACTTTACCGTACAAAGCGCATAATTACATCCGCTGAAGTATTAACCAGAAATCTTGAGCTTTAAAAGCAAACCCGTTTTTTGAATACGGTTTACTTTGTGGCTGGACCGCAGCAATGCGGCCCATTTTTACTTTAATCAGCTATGGTTGTTTCGATGACATTGCGTTGGTTTTTACTGAGGTGATAACACCTATTAGTAGACAGAAACTGATAACGAATTGATTTTTAGTATTTACAACAAGTGTTTCGATTTATTTTTTGTTTTAGCAGTGCTATTTAACCTCAGTTGGGGATAATAAATGCATATCAAACAGCTCTTTGCAACGCTAACTACGTTTTTTTACACATAAAAATTCGCAACAGGACCGCTATTGACACGTTAATTCGCATTGTTATCAGCGCAAAGCTCAAGTTTGAGGATAAACATTTGAACTTTGACTATTTAAATATCCTTTATTCAGCTAACCCGAATTGAGATTATTTATTTGAAATTAGTTAAAATATTTATATTATCAAGCTCTTATCAAAAAATACCATTAAGGTCTTCTAACGCATCTATCACCATCCCCGTACCTACACTAATCAAAAGTAAATCGGTTCCTATCCGGACAATCTTTTGCCCTTCTGGAGTGCGACCTAGCTGAGTAGTAAGTGCAAGAGGCAGGTCATAGTAAATTACATCTTTCGGCAGGTGTTGGCCTTTGTGCCATTTTTTAGCTTGTCCAGGAGGTTGGCAACCATTGTTTTTCTTGCTTAGTCCTGGTGGACAATGCTTTTCACTTCGAATTGTGTCGTAGTAATTTTTAATGACTATCTGACGGTCATGACTAAAATAGCTCAGCGAGGCCTGTTCATTATCATTGTTATGCTTTGTTTGGTGTTTTTCAGAGTTTTGTTTGCCGTTATTAGTTTTTGAATCTTTGTCTTTAGCAACACTATGACCAATCGAAAACACTATAAAGGTGCTAAAAATGATAAGTGGTAGAATTTTCTTGTTCATATAACGTACTCCTTAGCGATTAAATAGCCTTTTTCAAGCTATAATGCTTTGCGATTAAAAACCAATATTATTTATAAAGGGCTGGACCAAAATAGTCGTATTAATCATTGCTGTCGAGACAAAAATTTTATAAACACTTGGAGTCATAATGAATAAAAAAATTCTTGGTATCGTAATCATTGCAGTAGGTGCAGCGTTATTTATTTGGGGGTACAACATTTATGATTCAGCAAGTGCTCAAGTAACTCGCGCCATAAATGGTGACACACCGATTGAAGCTTGGTTAGGCATGGTGGGAGGGGCTATTACGGTTTTGATTGGTCTTAGCAAGGTAAAGTAAAAGTCGTAACATTAGATTGCTACTAAACGAAGGCGTTAATCTTTTGATTATCGCCTTCGTTTAGTTAATTTCAATTTACTCAGCTACTAGCTTTAATACTGCCCCTTTTGTAGCTTCGCTAGCCACTCAGCAGTACTTCGTATTATATATTGCGCTATTTATCTTGGTATGGGGTGCCATAAAAGCTGTCTAGTAAGACTTGTTTAAGTTCACTGATTAACGGGAAACGTGGATTCGCGCCAGTACACTGATCATCAAATGCATGTTCAGCTAACTCATCCAATTTAGCTAAAAAGTCAGCTTCGTTGACTCCGGCAGCTTGTATAGATACCGGTATGCCGATAACTGATTTAAGTTGATCAATTTTAGCAATTAACAGATCAACTTTTTGCTTATCCGTTTTAGCTTTCGTGACACCATCAAGTTTGAGATGCTCTGCAATAGCAGCATAACGGCATAGTGCTTTAGGACGGTCATACTGACTGAATGAGGCCTGTTTAGTCGGCATGTCAGTAGCGTTGAAACGAATAACATTACTGATTAATAAAGCATTGGCTAAGCCATGGGCTAGGTGGAACTCTGCCCCGAGTTTATGCGCCATTGAGTGGCAGATACCTAAAAATGCATTGGCAAAGGCAATACCTGCAATGGTTGCGCCATTATGCACTTTCTCTCTTGCAACCGGTGCGTTTGCACCTAGCTCATAGGCTGCTGGAAGATGTTCGCATAGTAAGTCTAATGCTTGAAGGGCCTGTCCATCACTGAACTCGTTAGCCATCACACTGACGTATGCTTCAAGTGCGTGAGTAATCGCGTCAATTCCGCCATACGCAGTTAGTGATTTTGGCATATTCATCACAAGATTAGGGTCAACAATGGCCATGTTGGGCGTGAGTTGATAATCTGCAATTGGGTATTTCATGCCAGTCACTTCGTCAGTCACTACTGCAAAGGGTGTCACTTCTGAGCCTGTACCAGAGGTAGTAGGGATAGCGACCATTTGTGCTTTGACGCCAAGTTTAGGGAATTTATAAATACGTTTACGAATATCCATAAAGCGCAGTGCTAAGTCGGCGAAATCGACATCAGGATGTTCATACAATACCCAAATGATTTTCGCGGCATCCATAGGTGAACCGCCGCCTAAGGCTATGATGACATCAGGTTGAAAGCTTTGCGCTACTTTAGCACCTTGTTTTACTATCGCCAGTGTCGGATCGGCTTCTACTTCATAAAATACTTCAGTTTCTAGTCCTTGGGCTTTAAGAATCTTAATAGTTTCATCGCAGTAACCGTTATTGAATAAGTATTTATCTGTGATGATAAGCGCGCGTTTCTTGGTTTCTAACTCTTCAAGTGCAATCGGTAAGCAGCCACGGCGGAAATAAATTGATGAAGGAAGTTTATGCCACAACATATTTTCTGCCCTTTTTGCGACTATTTTCTTATTAATTAAATGACTTGGTCCGACGTTTTCTGAGATAGAGTTACCGCCCCAAGAACCACATCCCAAAGTCAGCGAAGGCGCCAGTTTAAAGTTATATAAGTCGCCAATCCCGCCTTGAGATGCAGGAGTGTTGATCAGAATTCGTGCTGTTTTCATTCTAAAACCAAAGGTTTTCACGCGATCGCTTTGGCTGTCTTGGTCTGTATATAAACCTGATGTATGGCCAATACCGCCTAGGGTGACCAGTGCCTCTGCTTTATCCATGGCATCATTAAAATCTTCAGCACGGTACATACCTAATAGGGGTGATAGTTTTTCATGGGCAAAAGCTTCTGTATCACTAATTTCAGTAACTTCACCTATTAATACTTTGGTCCAGCTTGGTACTTTTATTCCTGCCATTGCCGCAATTTTTTCCGCGCTTTGGCCAACAATATCAGCGTTTAAATTGCCATTTTTTAGAATAACATCTTGCATCAATAGGGTTTCAGCCACTGACAGCATATACCCGCCGTGAGAGGCAAAACGTTCTTTGACTTGGTCATAGATGCTATCGACCACAATGACTGCTTGCTCTGATGCACATACCACACCGTAGTCAAAGGTTTTAGACATTAATATAGAACTAACAGCACGTTTTATATCTGCGGTTTCATCAATCACAATCGGTGTATTACCTGCTCCTACACCAATAGCAGGTTTGCCAGATGAATAGGCAGCTTTTACCATGCCAGGGCCACCAGTGGCTAAAATGAGATTAATTTTTTCATGGGTCATTAGTTGATTAGATAATGCAACTGAAGGCTCATCAATCCAACCAATAATGTCTTTGGGTGCTCCAGCGGCAATGGCTGCATTTAACACAATTCTAGCCGCTGTTGTGGTCGATTGTTTCGCACGCGGGTGAGGTGAGAAAATAATACCATTGCGAGTTTTAAGGCTAATAAGCGCTTTAAATATTGCGGTAGAGGTTGGGTTGGTTGTTGGCACAATGCCACAGATTATCCCAACAGGTTCGGCAATAATAATGGTGCCGAAGGTGATATCTTCTGCAATGATGCCACAGGTTTTATCATCTTTATACTTATTATAAATGTATTCAGAGGCGAAATGGTTTTTAATGACTTTATCTTCAAGCAAGCCCATTTGAGTTTCAGTTGCCGCCATTTTCGCTAACAAAATACGTGAATCTGAGGCGGCAAGTGCAGCGGCTCTAAATATTTTATCGACTTGTTGTTGGCTAAAATTGGCATATTCTTTTTGCGCGTAAGCCACTCTGTCGACTAATTGGTTAAGTTGCTCTGTGTTGGTGACTGTCATAATGACTTCCTTTAAAAAATAGTTAAATAAATCAGTTTTAGTTAACTATTCTTTGTGTAATACCTATTAAACTTATGTTGTAAAATTACCTTTTTTTAGCGATTTTGTCGTGATCCAGTTCACAGATAAGTTGCAAGTGTAATTTTGTTACGTTTTTTAGTTGTGAAACGAAGTTTAAGCGCCACTTGTTATGTGCTGATTTAGATGAGGCTTCCCTTAAATCAGCATAATATTGGCAAAAATCAGGTTAAAGGTTTAATGCATTAACTTGCGTCAATTGACTCAGTTAATTAAGGTGGCTAAAGTTGATTTTTTGTAGCTAAATAGCAAGCCTGTAAATATTTCTTATATTTAGCCGTTCTGCGTTTAGTTTTAATTTGATCCAATACTAAACTCCACAGTGGAAAATCGTTCATTTTTGGCTTGTTGCCTCGACTCATTCGACGTAATTGACGCTTAATTATCGCCATTGTAGCAAGTGCTGCGAAGGTTTTATTTTCCCAACTTATTTGTTTAATGGCAACAGACATCTCCGGATTGGTTTGCCACCTATTGATAATGTCAGGCTGATAAGCAAGGGCTGTTGCTAGACCGCATATACTAAAACCTGCATCAATGACTTTTTGCGCAATGGGTAGCCTTTGAATACCACCGGTTAACATTAACGGAATAGGTGAGCGTTTAACCAGTAACTCTGTAAAACTTAAGAAATAGGCTTCGCGTGCTAATGTTCTGTCATCCGCACTTCGCCCCTGCATTGCAGGAGCTTCATAACTTCCGCCCGATAACTCTACTAGGTTTACGTTATACTCTGCTAACCAGTTAATGACTTGCTCTGCATCATCAATATCAAAACCACCCCGTTGAAAATCTGCAGAATTAAGCTTTACTGCCACATCAAAATCATTACCACAGGATTGCCTTACTTGTTTTATTACTTCAATTAATAACTTAGCGCGATTGAGTAAACTTCCACCCCATTCGTCAGTGCGTTGATTGGTTAACGGAGATAAAAATTGCGCTAACAAATAACCATGAGCGGCATGGATTTCTACGCCATCAAAGCCAGCCAACTGAGCTTGATAAGCACTTTGGCCAAACCGTTTAATCACATCTTGTATTTCATCTTCAATCATTGCCTGAGGTATTGAAAATAAATTGGAATGCTTACCTAGGTCTAAGCTGATGGCTGAAGGAGCAATACTTTTACCGCCCAAGGCTTTAAAGACTTGCCTACCTGGGTGATTTAATTGCATCCACACTTTAGTATTATTAGCTTTGGCTATATTTGCCCATTGGATAAAGGGTGCTAAGGGCGTGTCATGCTCAAGGGTAACCCCCCCAGGGCCTGTCATGGCCATTCTGTCTATCATGACATTACCAGTAATAATTAACCCAACGCCGCCTTGGGCCCATTGTTGGTATAACCGAAACAGCTTTTCATCGGGTAGTTGTTGATTATTGGCTAAGTTTTCTTCCATGGCGGCTTTGACAAAACGGTTTTTAAGTATTGTTTGCGGTGTGATTTGAACCGCGCTAAAGAGATCTTTCGACATGATTAAACTCGCCGTTATGTGATTATTAAAATCAGCATAACGGTAAAGTAAGCCTTGAAGCCACTATCACTTGATATTTTCTGTTGAAATTATTCACATACCTGTGATTTTTTTTCGCAAATTAGCAAGGTTTGGGTATATAATTCCCTCCTTAAATTATGATGTGGTTTTATATTGAATAGCGTCTATTCAATCCTTATTGTAATTGTCTGAATAGTTTAAAGGTAAAGTAATGAATTTAAAGCAAGAACTGCAAACTCTTAATGGTAAATTAGATACGTTTCGTCGTAAATTAGCGGCGGCTGAACAGCGCGGTGACGCAGCTATTATTTTGCAGTTCAAAAAAGAAATCACCGCAATGACTAAACGTATTGCTAACGTTAAAGGCCAACAAACTCGCGAGCTTAATAAAGAAGGCAGTGAAGTGAAGGGTTTAACTTTCAAACGAGAGCTAACCAAAGTCGAGCAAGCGGACATGGGGCAATTAAAAAAGTCTGTGAAAGGCTTAGTGGTTGTTCACCCTATGACTGCATTAGGTCGTGAAATGGGCATTAAGACAGTGACGGGTTTTGCCCCTAGCAAATTCTGATACAGTTTCAATTTTTTGTGTAGTTGATTGCAGCTATAGGTGATGTCGTCAACGACCATTCTTAGGCAAGTAAGTCTCAGGAAATACGGTCTCATATTAGGTCTCAGGGAATGAGTGTTGTTGTAAGGTCTATTTCATGTCGATAAAATATATCGCTACCTCTAAATTACCTACCCCTTGGGGTATATTTGCTATGCACGGTTTTGAAGATACTGAAACTGGCAAAGAGCATGTTGCATTAACTTTCGGTGAGTTACATGCCGACTCAGCAATTTTAGGGCGTATTCATTCGGAATGTTTAACCGGCGATGCGTTATTTAGTTTGCGCTGTGATTGTGGTTTTCAGTTACAAACCGCGATGCAGAATATTGCCGAGCAGGGTCAAGGCTTTATCTTATACCTACGTCAAGAAGGGCGTGGAATTGGCTTGTTAAATAAAATTCGAGCTTATGAACTACAAGATGGCGGAGCTAATACTGTCGAAGCTAATGAACGTTTAGGATTTGCAGCTGATATGCGTCAATACGATATGATTAAGCCTATGCTTGAGCAAATCAATGTATCTAAAGTCAGATTAATGACCAATAATCCTCGTAAAGTAAAAGCGATGGAAAATGAAGGCATTGAAGTCGTTGAAAGAGTGCCATTACAAGTAGGCAAAAATCGTTACAATGAAGGCTACTTAAAGACCAAATCCACCGAGCTTGGACATATGATGTCTGAACATCATTTCAATGATAAGCAAGACTAATCAAGTTTTAGTCAAGTTGCCATATTATTCAAATATGGCAAAATATTGCAAAGTCATCACGACTGTTACGGCTTTGCAATACTCTGCTATGTCAGCCGCACAGGATATACCTGAAGCACCTATATCCTCTCCAGATGCCTCACACTATGCTTTTGCAAACTATCTTGGCAGTGGTATTTATCGCACATCAGGTCAAAGTGCTGCTGTAGCAAATATACCTATTTCATTTGCTATCGACCAAGCTGAAGATCATTTAGTTAAGTTACGCTTACCTATATCCTTGGGTTTTTTCGACTATTCATTTAATGATTTACCTGGCGGGCAATTACCCAAAAGCGTCGGTACCATAACCTTCACACCTGGAGTTGAGTACCATTGGTTTGTTGATGAACGATTGACGCTCGAAAGCTATTTAGATATGGGTTATGGCTATAATTTTTCAAATGAAAGTAACGTTGGGATCATGTCATTTGGTATATCATCACTTTATCAAATTGATATACCAACTTATTCTCCTACCTGGGTAAATCGACTGTATTTTGCTGGCTATCGCAGCAGTTTAAATGATAGTGCCGAGAGTTATTCTGTTTTACAAAGTGGTCTGGATTTTGGCTTGGGAACGAGCTGGCTTTGGGAGGATATTGAGGTTGAGCCTAGGTTATTCTTCGCCGGGCGCTGGTTCTTCGACAACCTAACCTTTGTGAATCCTGTTGGTGCTGATGTTGTCACTAATCACACCTATGAAGTGGGTGCGACTTTGAAGTTCTCTAAACCGATAGGTTATGATGTCTTTGGCTGGGATGGCTTAAAAATAGATCGGCTAGGTGTGAGTTATCAGGTTGGGGGTGGGCTACAGGTGTGGCGACTTATTTTCGAATTTCCGTTGTAACCCTTTCTACAAAGACTTAATTATTCCAAGCTGAGCTTACTTACCCCATATATTTGCATTTACAGGTTTATCATCACAAGTGTTATCAGGCGAAGCAACAGGCTTTACCTTTGTGGTGATTTTTTTATGAGTTGATTTTTGGGTCGATGATCTTGAAGGAGCCTCTTGCTCTTTTTTTATCGGCAATGGCAGCTTATTACACCTTAAATATAGATATTCGACCTTATCGCGCGCCCATGGGGTTTTACGTAAAAAGGTTAAACTGGATTTAACACTAGGATTGTCTTTAAAACAGCGAATGTTGATCCGAAGGGCTAAATCTTCCCAGCCAAACTTGTCGACTAAATAAGTAATGATTGTTTCTAATTTAATGCCGTGAAGCGGATTATTTTGCTGAGTCATAATAAAAGTAAGGCCGATAATCAAATGATAGATCAAGATTATACGCTAAAATAGTATCCTACAGGGAGTTTCAATATTACTTTAACTGCTTTTGTTGATCTGTTGTTGATAAATGATAAAAATCGTCAATTAGGATACGCAGCAGTTTTGATTTAGCCACATTATTATTTTTAGACAGTTTGTCTAATTGGGTAATGCTTCTCTCTGTGAGTGTAAAAGTTGCATGTCGATAAATTTTGACACTTTTTTTATCTAGGCCACTTAAAAATGCTTGAGTCGATTGTTGCATCTGTGGATTTTCACCCACAACAGTCTGTTTGCCCAACGCATAGTTATTGGCATCTTCGATAAAGTCGTCAACCGAAACAGACTTTTTCTTTTGCTTCGGCTTTTTACGCTTAAGGTCAGTTAAACTCATAACTATTTTCTGGTGGTATAGCAAATAATTCATCAGCAATTGCACGGATTTCAATTGCAGCTTTACCATCTGGCTCTATTTCCATAACCGATGAGCCGCTTTCTTCACTATCGTCATAAATATTACGGCTAAAAGTAACTGAGTTTAAAGCGCGAAGGTTAAATGATTCGACAACTTCTTTGGCTTCTAAAATACGTTTAAACTGGGTCGGTAAAGAAGGGCACTGGGTCATTACAATTGCTGCTACCATCTTAGGATTGACCATTTTACAGGTGCTTAACATATCTTCCATATGGGGAAGGGTTTTTAAGTCACGACGTTTTGGTCTTAAGGGAATGACCACATAAGTTGCCACGGACATGGCTGCGCGCATAGCAAGGTTATCTTGGCCACCACAATCAACAATGACGTAGTCAAAGCGCTCATCTAAACTGAGTAAATCATTACGAATCTTACCGTAGAGTTGAATACAGTTAATGGGTGCAAGGCTGGGATCTGTATTACGAGCCTGGATCCAATCAGATGTGGTACGTTGTGGGTCACAATCTACCATCAACACATTAGCAGCGAATTTTTGAGTAATATAAACGGCAAGGTTCTGTGCTAAACAGCTTTTGCCACTGCCTCCTTTTTCACCGCCTACGAGCAGTATCATACTCTTCTCCCATTGTGGTTTCTTAACAATATAAGTGTCATCTATGTAACTTAATAATTTGAGTATAGAACATGTTTTTCACTCTGGGTAAATACCTATAACACTTTGCTCTAATGGAACACGACTGGAAAGTCGTTGTTAAAGTAATTGCAACGCAATGTGATAGCTGTGCGGTGAACTTTGACTACAGCGACATACCTGCCCCTTAATGGTATTTTGTTTATCGCTACCGGGATTAAATGTGAGTGCGATTAATTGCCCCAATTCAAAAGCCTGACGGTAATCAAATAATACGCCTTTGCGAGCCAAGTCAATACAAACACCATCATCTTCATTACTTTCACCAGCTTTATTAATCCAATGTAACTTGATCCGCTCTGCTTCCATATCTACGCGCAATGAAGTACGTTTTTCATCAAAACCTGTCGGCTCTTGGTCCATTTTTATTTCTCCTTAAGTGGGTTCGATTCTTTAGTTTTAGCATATTGGCTTTTTTAAGCAATACCAAACGGTTATTAAAAACAAAAACGCCAAACAAAATGCTTGGCGTTTTAGTGTTAAGTGACTTAACGTTAATTGTCGTAGTCTTGATTTCTGGGATAAGGCATTTTTAATTGTCCCCAGCGGATCACGATTACCGTAGCTGCTAACAGTATGGTTGAAAATGATATAGCTAAAATACGCCAGTCATCCATGCCTTTCATATCTAAAATAAGGTATCGTGCTAAGGCAACAATGGCAATATACAGCGGCATACGGATAGGTAACTTACCTGACTCGATGTAATTGACCACCATGGCCAAGACTTCAAGATAGATAAATAATAATAACAGATCGGCAAGCTCGACTGTTCTAATGGCGAACATATGCATTATCTCTTCGCCAATAGCAAAAGTAGTGGCCAAAGCAATAATGAAAAGAACGACATATTCGATCGATTTTAAAGATTGTATGCTGGCATGTTTGATTCTGTGCATGTTATCTCTGTTATTTTGTAGTGAAATCTTGATGGTATTATTCCGTAAAGTAAGCCGCTTGCCCAGCGATCTTAATCACAGACACAAAAAAACCGCTAATTAAATTAGCGGTTTCAATATTTTAGCGACTATTTTGACGAGTGCGAGCAATCGTTTCTATTATTACTCGCAGTCGATAACTAACGCTTTAACGCTTCATTAAGTAAAGGACGCATAATTTTAACTAATTGAGTGGTTACTTTTGGAGTGCCAGCAACAATGTTACCCGAAATCAGGTAATTATGACCGCCAGTGAAATCAGTAACCGTACCGCCAGCTTCACGACAAATTAGGTCGCCAGCAGCTATGTCCCAAGGTTTTAAACCAATTTCGAAAAATCCGTCTAAACGGCCTGCTGCAACATAAGCTAAATCTAAAGCTGCTGAACCTGTACGACGCAGATCTGCACATTGCGGAAATACATCTGCTAAAATTTTCATATAGGTTTCAGTATGCTGACGAGCTTTGAATGGGAAACCTGTACCTATAATGGTACTGTCCAATTCACCGACACTGGTAACACGCATGCGGAAGTCGTTAACTTTTGCGCCTTTACCACGAACAGCTGAGAACAGCTCTTCACGAACAGGATCATAAATAACCGCGACTTCTGTCACGCCTTTATATTGAAGGGCAATTGAAACAGCAAAATGAGGAATACCACGAACGAAATTGTTGGTGCCATCCAAAGGATCTACTATCCAGACATAATCTTTACTTTCGCCACGGTTTTCACCGTCTTCTTCACCAATGATCGTGTGATCAGGGTAAGATTTACGAATCTGATATGTAATAGTTGCTTCTGCTTCCTTGTCTACACTCGTAACAAAGTCATTAATTCCTTTGGTACTTACCTCAACACGGTCGAGTTCAGTATAGGCGCGCATAATTGTTTGGCCAGCAGCGCGGGCAGCGCGTGTGGCAATAGTCATCATCGGATGCATAGCAATCCCCTGGATTTTAAAGAACGAATAAAACAGCGGCCGCATTATACCTTATTCAATAGTTATATCAAATGCAGATTTTCATATAACGTTATAAACAGGGCTTGTGGTAACATATGGTCAATATTTTTTGAATTAAAGTGGTGTCATGTTAAGTAATATTCGTGTTGTGCTTGTGGGCACGTCTCACCCTGGAAACATTGGTTCGACCGCCCGTGCAATGAAAACCATGGGTTTATCTAATTTATACCTTGCTGAGCCAAGAGTAGAGCCTGATGGCCAATCTATTGCACTGGCGGCAGGTGCATCTGATATTTTAAAAAATCTCACCACAGTTGACTCATTGGATGAGGCTATTGCTGGTTGTAGCTTAGTTATTGCGACAAGTGCACGTAGCCGTACATTAGATTGGCCAATGCTTGACCCACGCCAAGCTGGCGAAAAATTATCGCTTGAAAGTATTAAAGGCCCGGTTGCCA
Source organism: Shewanella sp. HL-SH2 (assembly GCF_051164935.1). Taxonomy (NCBI): domain Bacteria; kingdom Pseudomonadati; phylum Pseudomonadota; class Gammaproteobacteria; order Alteromonadales; family Shewanellaceae; genus Shewanella; species Shewanella sp. HL-SH2. The sequence continues at coordinate 3,136,681 of NZ_CP195035.1, read as the reverse complement.
TTGTATTTGGACGTGAGAATCATGGGCTTAGTAATGAAGAATTACAAAAGTGTAATTATCATGTGTTTATCCCTGCTAACCCAGAATACAGTTCATTAAATTTAGCCCAAGCCGTACAGATTATTTGCTATGAAACTCGTGTGGCGCATTTAGCTTTGGGTGAGCAGCCTGCTCCAGAGGAGGAATATCCTCTGGCTGAAGATTTAGAACGTTTCTTTGTACATTTAGAATCTACCTTATCAGAGACTGGCTTTGTTATTAAGAACCATCCCGGTAATGTGATGACCAAACTTCGCCGTTTATACAGCCGTGCTCGAATTGAAGCGCAAGAAATGAATATTTTACGGGGTATTTTAACCTCGATAGATAAAAAGATAGATAAAAAATAGTGGTGATAAGGGAGTTCACATGGGCGTGAGATCAAGATTAAAAGAAGATATAGAATCTATTTATCACCGTGATCCTGCAGCAAACAGCACGATTGAAATTTTACTCAATTATCCTGGCATGCATGCAATTTGGTTACATAGGATTAGTCATAAGTTTTGGCGAAAAAATTGGCGATTAACAGCGCGTTGCTTGTCGACGTTTTCCCGCTGGCTAACCGGGGTTGAAATTCACCCAGGAGCGACCTTAGGGAGACGTTTTTTTATTGATCATGGCATGGGTGTGGTGATCGGTGAAACGGCTGAAATTGGTGACGATTGTACTTTATATCATTCGGTTACTCTCGGTGGAACAACCTGGCAGGCGGGTAAACGTCACCCTACATTAGGTAATAATGTGGTCATTGGTGCTGGGGCTAAAATATTAGGTCCAATTACCATGCATGATGGTGCTCGAGTCGGCTCTAACTCAGTGGTGGTTAAAGATGTTGAGGCCGACAATACTGTTGTGGGTATTCCGGGAAGAGTTGTCTCTTCACCAAGCACGCAGTCAAAAGAAAAAGCTGAACGTCGTACTGAGATGGCTAAAAAATATGGCTTTGATGCATATGCAGTGTCGCCGGACAATCCTGACCCTGTCGCCAATGCGATTGGCCAGATGCTTGATCATATGCATCTAATGGATTCTAAAGTACAGGAGCTTTGTCAAGCCGTTCAAACTATGGGTGGAGAAGTGTGCACTGAAAAGTTACCTCAATTGAATGTAGGTGACTTTGACGAAGCTGAAAAAGCGGCCGCCAAAAACCGAAAACGTGAATTGACAGAGTTTGATCCAAGCATATAAGTAAACTTGATAAGCTGTAGTTAATATAAAGCTTAAAAAGTGTTAAATGCCTATCGCGATTAAAAAATAATGCCAATAGAGGAATAAATTCCCCTATTGGCATTGAATTTTAAGCTATAAAAAGGTTAAATACCTCGGCTGAAATCAAGCTGTTTTAGCACTTCCTTACTTTAATACCTGAGTAAATTAGTAGGATTAATACTTGACTAAATTACTCGGGTATGATGAAATTACTGCATACTTTTTGGGAGCAGTAGCAAGTTATGAAACTTACATCAAAAGGTCGCTACGCAGTCACAGCTATGCTGGATGTTGCGATTCATTCTGGAACAGGGCCTGTTCCTTTAGCAGATATATCTGAAAGGCAGGGCATTTCGTTGTCTTACCTTGAACAACTTTTTGCTAAGTTAAGAAAGCACGGTCTGGTGTCAAGTGTACGCGGACCCGGTGGCGGATACCGTTTAGGCCTAGAGGCTGATGCCATTTCCGTTGGCATGGTTGTCCATGCAGTTGATGAATCTGTTGATGCCACTCGCTGCCAAGGACAAGGGAATTGCCAAAGTGGCACCCGCTGTCTTACCCACTCTCTATGGGGTGATTTAAGCAAACAAATTTCAGAGTTTTTAAATGGTATTTCACTTGCTGGTCTGATGAACAAAAGAGACGTGCAATTTATCTCTATTAAGCAAGATAAAATCCAGAAGGAACACCGTGTTTTATAACTGGTAGTTATTAAACACAGTGTTGATTTAAATATAATTATTATTTGTACGTTGTATGTAGACTCAACTGAGAATACTAAGTACGGAGTGTGTTATGAAACTTCCTATCTATCTAGATTATGCCGCAACAACCCCTGTCGATAAGCGTGTCGCAGAGAAAATGGTTCAACATATGACTATGGACGGAGTGTTTGGTAATCCAGCATCTCGATCTCATCGTTATGGTTGGCAAGCTGAAGAGGCAATCGATATTGCCCGTAATCAAGTTGCTGATCTGATTAATGCTGACCATCGTGAAATCGTATTCACATCGGGTGCAACAGAATCATCTAATCTTGCGATTAAAGGTATTGCTCACTTCTATCATAAGAAGGGTAAGCATATTATTACCAGTAAAACTGAGCATAAAGCCACGTTAGACACGTGTCGCCAGTTAGAACGTGAAGGCTATGAAGTCACTTATTTAGAGCCTGAAGCCAATGGGATAATTCCTTTGACTCGTCTTGAGGCCGCAATGCGCGATGACACTATTCTTGTCAGCATTATGCACATTAATAATGAAATCGGCGTGATACAAGATATCAACGCAATCGGTGAACTTTGTCGTGCTAAAGGTATTTTCTTCCACATGGATGCAGCACAAAGTGCAGGTAAAATACCGCTTGATGTACAGCAAACAAAAGTGGATTTGATTTCAATATCAGGCCATAAAATGTATGGGCCTAAAGGTATCGGTGCGTTGTACGTTCGCCGTAAACCTCGTATCCGTTTAGAGTCTCAAATGCACGGTGGCGGACATGAACGTGGTATGCGAAGTGGTACATTAGCAACTCACCAAATTGTAGGATTAGGTGAAGCGTCTGTTATTGCAAAACAAGACATGCAAGAAGATACAGCGCGCATTCGTCGTCTACGTGACAAGCTTTGGGCTGGCATTAATCACATTGAAGAAACCTATATCAATGGCGATGCTGAGCAAGGCTTCTGTGGTATTTTTAACGTGAGCTTTAACTTTGTTGAAGGTGAGTCGTTAATGATGGCACTAAAAGATTTAGCGGTTTCGTCCGGTTCAGCTTGTACATCCGCAAGTTTAGAGCCTAGCTATGTGCTTCGTGCACTGGGCTTAAATGATGAAATGGCGCACAGTTCAATTCGTTTCTCTATTGGTCGTTTTACTACCGATGAAGAAATTGATCATGCAATTAATGTAATCACTGAGTCTATCGATAAGTTACGTGAAATGTCTCCACTTTGGGAGATGTTTAAAGATGGTATCGATTTGAACCAAGTTCAATGGGCACATCACTAATTGGGTTATCTCACCAATTAATACCAACTGATAAATGACAGAGATTTTGGAGCAGTATCATGGCTTATAGCGAAAAAGTAATCGACCATTATGAAAATCCACGTAACGTGGGTTCATTTGACAAGAACGACCCTTCAGTAGTAACCGGTATGGTTGGCGCACCAGCTTGTGGTGACGTGATGAAGCTGCAACTTAAAATTAATGCCGATGGCATTATTGAAGATGCTAAATTCAAAACCTACGGTTGTGGTAGTGCAATTGCTTCTAGCTCGCTGGTAACAGAGTGGGTTAAAGGTAAAACGGTTGACCAGGCTGGAAGCATCAAAAATGCTGATATTGCAGCTGAATTAGCGTTACCACCAGTGAAAATTCATTGCTCTATTTTAGCAGAAGATGCTATTAAAGCGGCAATTGAAGAGTACAAGTCGAAGCAGTCTAAGTAATACCTGGAGTTAAAGATGGCAATTTCAATGACCCCAGCTGCGGCTGACAGAGTAAGATCATTTCTTGCTAATCGCGGAAATGGCCTCGGCTTACGCCTTGGGTTGAGAACATCTGGCTGTTCAGGAATGGCTTATGTGCTTGAGTTTGTAGATGAGCTTAATGACGATGATGAGTTATACACTATTGATGGTGTTAATATCATCATCGACGCCAAAAGCTTTATCTATTTGCAGGGCATCGAGTTAGACTTTATTAAAGAGGGCCTCAATGAGGGGTTCCAATTTAATAATCCTAACGCCAAAGGTGAGTGTGGTTGCGGTGAAAGCTTTACCGTGTAAATGATCACTTCACTGTGTTTTAAACATGCAAGTATGAATGTTATTAAATGAATTACTTCGAATTGTTTGACCTCGCTCTATCCTTCGATATTGATACCGCTACGCTTGCAGAGCGCTACCGCGATCTGCAACGGGCGGTGCACCCCGATAAGTTTGCCAATGATACAGAACAGCAAAAACTATTGTCTGTTCAGCGTACAGCGCAAGTCAATGATGGTTATCAAACCCTAAAAAGTCCACTCAGACGTGCAGAGCACATGTTAAGCTTGCGCGGCATTGAGCTAAGTCATGAAACGATGACCATTAAAGATACGGGTTTTTTAATGCAGCAAATGGAATGGCGAGAGATGTTAGAAGACATCAACGACTCAGCTGATCCAAATGGTATTATTGACACCTTATACGATTCTTTTGCAACTTATGAAAAGTCATTGTTCTCTTTATTGAGCCAGCAGCTAATAAAAGCTGATGAGAATGATAATAAGCAAGCGGCAGATCAAATTCGTAAATTAAAATTTATGGCAAAATTACACGATGAACTCGCACGTATCGAAGATGCATTGCTTGATTAAGCTAGGGCAATATTTTTCCTTAGATTACAAGCTGTCACTTATCGACTTCGCCCGGTAATTTTTTTGATAAGCCCTGTGGCTTATCTACAACAAAGTTGGAACACTATGGCACTGTTGCAAATTGCAGAACCTGGACAAAGCGCCGCGCCGCATCAACATCGCTTAGCTGTCGGTATTGATCTAGGTACCACTAATTCACTGGTCGCGGCAGTCAGAAGCGGCCAAGCAAGCACATTACTCGATGAGCAAGGTCAGCATTCTTTGCCATCTGTGGTTCATTACGGTAAAGATACTATTTTAGTGGGCCGTGAGGCTCAAGCACAGTCCGCGATTGACCCACAAAATACTATTGTGTCGGTTAAGCGCTTTATGGGCCGCAGCTTACAAGATATTCAAAATCGCGATGCTCAGCATGCTTATCAGTTTGAGGCAAGTGAGAATGGGTTACCTGTGTTTGTTACTCAGCAAGCTAAAGTTAATCCTATTCAAGTGTCCGCTGAAATTTTAAAACCCTTGATAAAACGTGCTGAAAAAACCTTAGGCGGTGAATTACAGGGCGTAGTGATTACTGTTCCGGCTTATTTTGACGATGCACAACGTCAAGGGACCAAAGATGCCGCAGAGCTGTTAGGGGTAAAGGTACTGCGTTTACTTAATGAACCTACAGCAGCCGCTATCGCTTACGGTTTAGACTCTAAACAAGAAGGTGTGATTGCCATATATGATTTAGGTGGCGGCACATTCGATATATCTATTCTGCGCTTAAATCGTGGTGTATTTGAAGTACTCGCCACCGGTGGTGATTCTGCATTAGGTGGTGATGATTTTGATCATCTTTTAGTTGAACACTTTAAGCAATCCTGGCAATTAACCACATTGACAGCACAAGAGTCTCGTCGACTATTGATTGAAGCTCGTCGAGTCAAAGAAGCGCTAACAGATAATCAAAACGTGACCGCGAATTTGTCGTACCATGATAAACAACTTGATTTAATTGTTACTAAAGCTGAATTTGACACTTTAATTGCTGCGTTAGTTAAAAAAACTATTGGTAGTTGTCGCCGCACATTACGTGATGCGGGTGTGACTATCGATGAAGTGATTGAAACCGTTATGGTTGGCGGTTCTACACGTGTGCCCTTGGTGCGTGAGCAGGTTGAAGCTTTTTTTAATAAAACACCGTTAACCTCAATCGATCCTGATCGAGTTGTCGCTATTGGCGCCGCAATTCAAGCTGACATTTTAGTCGGTAACAAGCCTGAGTCAGACTTATTATTATTAGATGTTATTCCGTTATCCCTAGGCATTGAAACCATGGGCGGCCTTGTAGAGAAAGTGGTTACCCGTAATACCACCATTCCTGTTGCACGAGCTCAAGAGTTTACCACCTTTAAAGATGGTCAGACTGCTATGGCATTTCATGTCGTGCAGGGCGAACGTGAATTAGTTGATGATTGCCGCTCTTTAGCGCGTTTTACCTTGCAAGGTATTCCTGCTTTAGCCGCAGGTGCTGCGCATATTCGAGTGACATTTCAAGTCGATGCAGATGGCTTACTGAATGTCACTGCAATGGAAAAGTCTAGCGGAGTACAAACCAGCATTCAGGTTAAGCCATCATTTGGTTTATCTGATACAGAAATTGCTACAATGCTTAAAGACTCTATGAAGCATGCTAAAGAGGATATTACTCGCCGTATGCTTGCAGAACAAAAAGTTGAAGCTGCTAGAGTTATTGAATCGTTAAATGCTGCATTACAAAAAGACGGTGATTTACTCGAAGCCAATGTGCGTTCTCAGCTACAAACTGCTATTGAGTTATTAGCTGCTACCGCAGAAAAAGATGATGTTGATGCGATCGAAAAAGCCATCAACGATTTAGATGCCCAAACCCAAGATTTTGCGGCAAGACGTATGGATAACTCGATAAAAGCGGCGTTTAAGGGCCGTTCTGTCGACAATATATAGGTGAGAACATGCCACAATTAGTTTTTTTACCCCATAGTGAGTTATGTCCTGATGGGGCAGTACTTGAAGCTGAAGTCGGTGAGACCATTTTAAACGTAGCTTTACGCAATGGTATTCATATTGAGCATGCTTGCGAAAAGTCATGTGCATGTACTACATGTCATGTGGTTGTGCGTGAAGGTTTTAATCAACTTGAAGCAAGTGATGAGCTTGAGGATGACATGTTAGACAAAGCTTGGGGACTAGAGCCTGAGAGCCGTTTATCTTGTCAGGCTAAAGTGGTTGCATGTGACATGGTGATTGATATCCCTAAATATACCGTCAATATGGTCAGTGAAGGCTAGGCCAGTCATTAACTATTTTAGCCGTATTAAAAAGGCAATAACCTAGAGGGTTATTGCCCTTTTTGTGTTTGATTAATACCACTAGTTTTTACCACTAGATATTCACGCCTGGTTATCGCCGTTGTATGGTTAAAAATGCGTCCGTAAAGAAGCAATTTTCACCTAAAACACCACTTATGCTATGAATACAATATTAAATTACGTATAATCCGCGCGAATTTTATAAACTTGCTCACATTAAGGAAGCTAGTTATGGCGATCGAACGCACATTCTCTATAATCAAACCAGATGCAGTTGCTAACAACCACATCGGTGCTATTTATAATCGTTTTGAATCAGCAGGTCTTAAGATCGTTGCTTCTAAAATGGTTCATTTATCTAAAGAACAAGCTGAAGGATTCTACGCTGAACATAGCGCACGTCCTTTCTTTGGTGCTTTAGTTTCTTTCATGACTTCTGGTCCAGTAATGGTTCAAGTGTTAGAAGGCGAAAACGCTGTTCTAGCTAACCGTGAAATCATGGGTGCGACTAACCCAGCTGAAGCTGCTCGTGGCACGCTACGTGGCGACTATGCTGCTAGCATAGATGAAAACGCAGTTCACGGTTCTGATGCACTTGAATCAGCAGCTCGTGAAATTGCTTACTTCTTTAGCGCTGATCAAGTGTGCCCACGCACTCGTTAATCTTTGCTAAGCAATGAGAAGGCGCCTAGGCGCCTTTTTTATTGCCCTAAATTTGAGATTTAACCTATTATCGCTATCCATTGTACTGTGACCGAAGTCATTACATTTAGTATTTTATAGCAGTAAAAATATCGTATTTTACTAGCTTAATAATTGTATTTTTAGCTTGTTGTTTGTATGTAGATTACCCAAGGGTACAGAATTGTCACGATATAAGCTGTTATATAAGCTGTTATATAAGCAGTTATATAAGCAGTTATATAAGTAGTGGAATTGTTAACGAATTTAGTAAACTAATTATGTTAATTTATTTGAGTGTATTTTATATACAATATTTTCAATAGATAAGCTTTTAATTACAACCTTATTAAAGTGAGTTTTATCACAATGTTGGCAATAAAAAAGTAATTACCTATCAGTTTATGTATTTATTTCATTAATTCAGTCTATTTAACAATCACTTGAATTGTGTAGTTATTGATGCATTTGTTCTTATATTGTTCCCCTGTTAATAACTATGGTTTTTTATGTTTTTCATTTGTTTATTATTTTAAATTATTTTGTTTTATTTTCATTTAAATTAATTGCGGGTGTATTTTTTCTGCATTAAAATCAGCGTCTTGGGTTTTGTGTTGTCTATATGGATAAATTGTCACCCCTATTGTGTTTGATATGTTGACGTTGTTGACTAATGGTTTTTTATTTATTAATAATGCTGCCCTGTAATTAGCGCTTGGCTAATTGCATTATAAAAAATATAACAACTTGATGTTTTTAAAACTAAGTTGCAGGGAGTTTTATTATGAGTTCAGTTTCATTAACTGCGAAAGCTATTCGTAGTAGTTTATTAGCAGTTGCAGCAACAAGTGTTGCATCTGTCAGTGTATTTTCAGCTTCTGCTATTGCAGCAGAAGAACAGGCTCAAAAAGTTGAGCGTATTGCTGTTACCGGTTCACGTATTAAACGTACCGACATGGAAACAGCCAGCCCAGTCAGTGTTATCGATGCGTCTGCTATTCTTTCATCTGGCGCGACTTCAATTGATGATGTTTTGCAAAAAATGACATCTTCAGGCGGCGCAATGACTAACGCTGCAGTTAACAATGGTTCTGGTGGTAATGCATCAATGAACCTACGTGGCTTAGGTTCAAACCGGACTCTAGTACTGGTAAACGGTCGTCGTATGATCGCATCAGGTACTGGCGCAGCTTCAACGGTTGATTTAAACACGATTCCAGTTTCAATGATCCAACGTGTCGAAGTATTAAAAGATGGCGCTTCAGCTGTCTACGGTACCGATGCTATTGCGGGTGTTGTGAACGTTATTTTAAAGCGTGATTTCGACGGCTTTGAAATGAATGCTCAAACAGGTTTATCTGCACAGGGTGATGCTGATGAAACAAGCATCGACTTTACTTTAGGTAACACATTTGATAAAGGCAATTTAGTTTTAAATGCTCAGTACACCAAACGCGGTGAAGCTAGCCAAGCTGACCGTGGTTTCTCTGAGTGTCCAATTGCTGAAAAAGGTGCTGCAGGCGCGAAAACACTTTATTGTGGCGGCAGTTCTTATTCACAAGGTGGGCATATCTGGGGTGATAGTAACTTCGGTATTACACCTACTGGTGCAGAAGGTGATTATGCAATCGGTGATTCAGGCTTCTATGGCCAATATATTAATGACGGCAAAGGTAAGCCTAAGTTTGCTTATTTTGACGAAAACAACACTGAAGCAAATCTAAGTGGTCGTGGTGGTGAGTATCATGACTATAGCTCAGCAGATGCTTACAACTACGCTAAAGACAGTTTCTTATCAACCCCTATGGAGCGTTTAAACTTAAGCTTCTCGGGTACCTACGAGCTATCTGACAGCATCATGTTCTTTACTGAAGCTATGTACACTAAGCGCTCATCTGAACAACAAATGGCGCCACAGCCAATTTGGAGTAAAGATCCTTGGGTTTATGATTCATCGTGGATGAATAAAGAACTTATTGGTAAAGTTCAAGAAGGTGAGGCAGTCAGCTATGGTCGTCGTATGGTTGAGTCAGGTTCTCGTGACTTTAGCCAAACTGTAGATACAGTGCGTATTGTTCTTGGTTTAGAAGGCGAGTTCGACAATGGTTGGGCATGGGATGCTTCTTACAACAAAGGTAAGAACGACTCAGTTGATACTTTAGCTAACCTGCATAACATCGGTTCTATTAATGATGCAGTTACTGCAAAAACATTCGACCCATTTACTCAGTCTTCTTGGGAAGGCGCAAGTATTGCCCCATTTATTTACACCGAAGTAAACAGCGGTGGCAGTGAATTAGATATCGCAGCGGCTACTTTATCTGGTGCAATCATGGATTTACCTGCGGGTGAATTAGGTTTTGCAGCAGGTTATGAGAACCGTAAAGAGTCTGCGCATTATACGCCTGACTCATTAACGGCTCAGGGCTTAGCTAACGACCCGCGTGTTGAAGCTACCGCTGGTGAATTCAGTGTTGATGAGCTTTATGCTGAATTAGCGATTCCATTGTTAGCTGACTTACCAATGGCACAGCAAGTTGATATGAGCGCAGCAGTGCGTTACTTTGACTACAGCACTTTTGGTGATGATACAACTTGGAAGCTAGGCTTAACTTGGCGCTTATATGATGACTTAATGGTTCGTGGTGGTCGTTCTACAGCATTCCGTGCGCCAACAGTAAGTGAGTTATTTGGTGGCAAGTCTCCATCGTTTAATCAAATTGTTCACCCATCAACTGACCAAACTCAAGCTGAAGTGACTGTAGGTGGTAATGAATTACTGACTCCAGAAGAAGCTGATATCACCACTCTTGGTTTGGTTTACTCTCCAAGCTATGTTGAAGGTTTATCGTTCACTGTTGATTATTTCGATATTGCGATAACTAACACCATTACCGCTGTTGACTCTAACTATGTGGCTAACCAGTGTTTAGATGCCGGTGGTAACAAAATCAATACAGGTACTGCACTATGTCAGTCTTCAAATATTGAACTTGACAGCACTGGTCGTATTAAGTTTGACAATGGTTTACAAAACATTGGCGCAACCAATACTTCAGGTTATGACATTAACGTAGCTTATGTGTTTGATGCGTTAGATTTAAGCTGGAAAGCGGGTTTAGACTCTTCAATTCTTTCTTCATATGAAGAGTTTGATCCAGATGGTAAAGCTGTTGACTACCGTGGTTATATCACTGGCGGTGTCGGTGCTTACGCTAAGTTTAAGTCAAACTTTAACATCACAGCAACTGGTCAGGATTGGAGCGCAACTTATGAAGCGCGTTATATCGATGGTATGGACTCCTTTGCATGTAAAGCTGACACCACTAAGTGTTATGCACCTACTGTAAGCAGCATTGTTTACCACGATTTATCAGGTTCTTATGACGTGACAAACACTGTTCGCATGTCAGCTGGTGTGAATAACATTTTTGATGAAGAACCTCCATATTTCACTGGTAACAACGATTCAAATACCGACCCGTACACTTATGATGTGTTAGGTCGTTACTTCTTCGTTCGTGCTAACGTGAAGTTCTAATATCGAGTATTTGTTAACGCTAATCCTATGACTAGCTGAAACGTAATAAAAAAGCCCTAGACAATGTTCTAGGGCTTTTTTTGTGTTTTTAGTTGTTAAAATTGATGTTTTTTCTTAGCAGACAACAGACAACAGACAACAGACAACAGACTACGGGTTACTGACTTCAACTTCGTATGAGCTAAATTTACGGATATTTATCACCCCAGTATCAAATATCAAATATTGCCCTTTAATACCCTGTAATATACCTGTTACTTCTGCCACTTTATCAAAGTTATGTGATTTTACTTTTAGTGGAAATTGCTCAATAGGGTATTGAATTGCTTGAATGTTCGCGTCTAATCGCTCAATAATTATATCGCTATGTTCAGCGGCTATTTGTTGTAATTTATCAGCGATTAAAGGTATCAACTCAGCCGCTTGAGACACTAAATCAATATCATCATTATGACCCTTAAGCATGGCCTGCCAATGGGTTTTGTCATTGATGAATTTTGCTAATTCTATCTCAATTAACCCTGACATTTTACGGGTCGACACTTTAAAAATAGGCAATCCTTGGGTGGCACCCTGATCAATCCAACGTGTCGGTATTTGGTTGTGACGAGTAATGCCGACTTTTATCCCTGAGGTATTTGATAAATAGACATAATGGGGCACAAAACAATGACTTTGCGCCCATTCTGGCTCACGGCAAGTACCTTGGTCAAAATGGCATGTTTCGGGCTTCATGATGCACATGTCGCAACTAGCCAATTTTTGCATACAAACATAACAGTGGCCTTGGGAATAACTTTTTTTAGTTTTCTTGCCACAATTACAACAAAAAATATTACCAGTATGCGTTAACGTCAGTGATTTACCGATTAAGGGATTAAGTGCAATAAGTGAGTCACCCACAGGTAATTGATATTGCACTTCATCCGCTGAGTTAAGTGAAGTGTTGAGTTTTGATAATGTGCCTAACATGCGCGTTCCATTTATGAGCTTTTGCAACAGAGTTTAACAGATGTGATGGCTAAACTATGCGGCAATTTAGTTCAATTGCACTTTTACATTCGTCTTAAGGGCTGCTTAATCGAAATGTAGTTGTGCTTTGTTAAGCACATTGCCTTGCTAGGTAGACTTTGTTTTTACCCGAAAACTTTGCTTGATATAGGGCTTTATCTGCTTCTATCATTAATTCTTGAAGTGAGGAGGTTGATGAATGTAATTCAGCAAGACCTAAACTAATGGTAAAGTTTATTGTAATGCCATCAAAGATGAAGTTTTTTTCGGCAATGCTGTTTCTAAGGCGTTCTGAAATAGCCCAAGCATCCTGCTCACACGTTTGTGGTAACACGATTAAAAACTCTTCTCCCCCGATACGCCCTACGAGATCTTGCTTTTTAATACAAGTTTGCGCTCTTTGTGCGAGTGCTTTAATCGCTAAGTCACCAATGTGATGGCCGTATTTGTCATTGATTTCCTTAAAATTATCTATATCAAAAATGATCACTGAGGCAGGTTGCTGCAATTTTATCGCACGTTTGATTAACTGCTCCCCTTTAATAAATGTAAATCCTCGATTGGCAATTTTTGTTAAAAAGTCTGTTTGTGAACGTTTTTTGTAAGTGTTTAGTGCAAAAACTAGAAACAAGCCCAGTGTAATAGTTAATAAAGCCACGATGGTTAGTGTAAGCTCATTAATTCTTTCTTTATCTTGAATGGCGGTGAGCTTTAGCTCATTAATAGCCAGTTTGTTGGCGAGGAGAATATTTTCAAACTCAGCGACTTTGGCATGGTGATTTAACGCCGAGTTGATGACTTCTGGATTTAACATGTTGAGGTTATTTTTACGTTCATCATCAATTAATTGAAACAGTAAATTGACTGAAGTTAAGTAATCTTGTTTTGCAAATGCAATAATTGCATCCGCTTTAAGTGTCATCTGTTGTTTGTCTGTTCTGAAGTCCTGATCCTGTTTAAATAGCGTCGCCATCTCATCAGCCTCTGCAGTCTGTCCATTACGCATGTAAGCGATTGCTAGAAATAGATAACCACTAGTGACAAAATATTGCTCTTGGGTAGTGTGACGTAATTGAATGGCATTTTTTAGGTTTGCTATCGCTTTTGGATAATCATTCATACCCAGTGCTACTCGTCCCGCATTTAAGTGCGCGAAAAAAGTAAAATCTTTGAATTCCAGGTTTGATTTAGCGAGTTCAAATTGTGCTTCTACACTGTTTTTTGCTTCAGGCCAATGACCTAGCTTAATACTTTGGCTTAGCATGTTGTGCAACATATTAAACATGTCTTGTTTATCATTAATGGTCGCCCAGGTTTGATAAGCTTTTTCAAAATTGTCATAGCTACGCTGATGCAAGCCGACATTACGATAAAGGCTACCTGTGGCGTTATAAATTAACGCTTTTCTATTAGCATTTAGCTTTTCACTTTTATCGACAATATCCATCGCTTCATCCAGTAAAGCAATGCCTATATGTATGGTATTTGCTCCTTCATAACAAAATGCATTTTGGGTCAATGTTTTGGTTAATAGCTCGGTATTATTTTGCTGTCTTGCATATTCAAGCGCTTTATAGCGATCGACGCAGTAAATAGCAGGGTCATTTGTTTGCAGGTAGAGCGCAAAAGAGCGTTCAAGATGGCTGTCAATTAAGGTATCAGATATGGCCAATGTGTTAACCAAATTGATACTGTTATCATAACTGCTAATTGCTAAATCAAGCTGGCGGTTTTTCTCATACAGTTGACCGTATAAAAAATACAACTTGGCTTTATCTTCACTAGCTAAAATGCTTGTTTCGATATTGAATTGATCTAAGTGTTTCAGCGTTTCTTCTACAGAATGAGATCCTGCATAGTTTTCAAAATATTCAACTGACTCGTTTGCAAGTCCATTTGAGCTATAAATATTAACTAGAAAGCAAATCAACAGCACACAAGCTTTTGAAGAGGTCATATTCATCGGTGTCACAGTACTAATTATCCCTTTAGTCTTATAAATGAAGATTATCATAATCTAGCATTATGTATACTCCTTATTAACTAATAGACCATATATAATCAGATACTTAACTTCGATACTAAGTGAGATGTCCAAGTGTAATGATGACAAACTGTTGTAAAAGCCTTGTCGAAAAATCAACAATTCCTAGCTTATAGAAACTGAGGCGTAACAGTATTTTCATGCTAGTGGAAGTCTATAATTTCGATGGCATTATTAAAATGCACTATATAATAGTGCATTTTAATCTTTGCCTAAGGTTGGCTGCATATTTATTGCTAGTTGGTTTTAGTGACTTTATCTAAAACAACATCGTCGCCTAATTTATAAAATTGCTCCACGATTTGTTCTTCTTGAATGAGTTCGGTTAAGCCTAAGCTCATATTCGCCCTAAATAAGGCCACGCCAGTATGACTGGCTGTTTCATATTGGCTGCTAAAGTGCTCAATATTGACCCCAAGCGCATTGAGACTATTTGAAATATGTAACACCAGTCCTGGCCGATCGTAAGCGACAAGTTGATAACTTACATGTTTGATAGGTGGTGCGGTTTGACTGGCTTGTGAATAAGTTAATGACAGGCCATCAATACATTCTAGCGCATCAACAAATGCATCCCATTTATCGACGGGCATTTCTAATTGTAATATTGCAGCAAAAATACCGTCCAGGTGGCGCATTTCTGAATCTAACCAATTACCATCTTGACGGCTTACTGCATTAGCGATCTGTTCAACTAAGCCTTTTCTATCAGGAGCTTGCAGGGTAACCAAATAACGCATCATAAATATCCTCTCCTACATGAAACTAAAATTTTGACTGTAACACTACTGTCATCTTTACGTCATATAATGCCAACCACTTTAAGTTGGGTTAATAATGAAAGACATATATTGTCATCAGCATTTATTGTTAACACAGTAAATTACACAATCAAAGCGCTATTTTAGTGAATGATTAAATATAGAGGTTCTTAATGGAAAGTCAGGTAAGTCAACCTGGTTCTGCGGCTAAAAGTCTACTTGTAGATCGCTATGCAACACGCAGAGCATTTAAGGATAAGGCAGCACAAATTGCTGTAACTGTTGGCGGCACCATGGTGTTTGTTGCGTTATTACTGATATTTTTCTATCTGCTATACGTGATTAAACCTATTTTCGACGGTGCTGATATTCAGCCTAGCAGTAAAGTGAACATGTTACACACTGATGTGCCAACCCTAATGGTTGGTAGTGATGAACAGAATGAAGTGTTATTTCGCGTGGCAAACGATGGCCAAGTGGATTTTTATTCTTCGGTAACAAACCAACTTATCACCTCGCATATTGTTAAGCTTCCAATCGGAACTACCGTGACTAGTAGTGCGAAATCAAGTCCGAATGAGCAACGCTTTGCATTGGGATTAAGTAATGGTCAGGTGCTGGTACTGGGAATCGATTTCGAGGTCACTTATCCTGATAATCAACGCTTGATTACGCCAAAAGTGCGTTATTTGAACCAAGAGCCATTAACGATTAATGCTAATGGTTCAGTACATCATTTAGCATTTGATTTTTCAGACAACCGCATGAGCTTTGTATTCCAAGACCAACAGGGTGTGTGGAATATCAATCGCCTTGATGGTGAAGAAAATATGATGACCGAAGAGGTTGAGTGGGTTTCATATCATTCTGTTATTGAAGAAGCGCCGTCAAAATCATTAATGCCATTAATGACCCCAGATCATCGCCAACTTATCCTACCATCAGCCAATAAGTTGTATGTTTATGATATCAGTGATGCAGAAGCCGTTGAGTTGATGCAAGTGATTGATGTCACAAAAGGCGATGCTAATATTAAACAGGTAAATTTACTTGCCGGTGCGAGTTCAATATTGGTCAGTTACGATACAGGTATTGTGAGTCAGTTTTTTCAAGTCAATAGTGATAACGGCCGTTTATATCAGTACATTCGTGAGTTCGACGAGTTAGCTTCAATTAGCACTATGGCGACAGAGTTTTATCGTAAAAGCTTTGCAGTATTGAGCCCTGAAGGTGAGTTAACCCTATTATATGCTACTAGCCAACGTAATTTGTTTGATGAGAAATTTGAGCTACCTAATCCAGGGTTGATGTCATTTAGTCCGCGTTCAAATGGGCTTATCATTGAAGCGGATAAGCAGCTACATTTATTTGCGGTTGAAAATAGTCATCCTGAAGTGTCGTGGAGCGCCATGTGGCAAAAAGTGTGGTATGAAGGGTATCCTGAACCACAGTATGTATGGCAATCAACCTCCGGTTCAGATGATTTTGAAGCAAAACTCAGCTTGATGCCGTTAGCGTTTGGTACTATGAAAGCCGCATTTTATGCCATGCTATTTGCTGTGCCATTAGCTATTGCTGGTGCTATCTACACCGCATACTTTATGACACCTAAAGTGCGTAATGTGGTTAAACCTACCATTGAAATTATGGAAGCACTGCCGACAGTTATTTTGGGATTTTTAGCCGGTTTATGGTTAGCGCCGCTGATTGAGGATCATTTACCCGGCATTTTAGCCTTGTTGATACTATTACCTACCTCTATTTTAACCAGCGCATTTTGTTGGAGCAAGTTACCGCAAAAATGGAAGCAACGTCTGCCTGAAACTTATCAGGAATTAATGTTAATTCCGGTGATTATTTTTGTTGGCTGGTTTTCATTTGCTATTAGCCCAACCATTGAAATCATGTTTTTTGATGGCAACACGCGTCAATTCATTACCAATGACTTAGGTATTACCTTTGACCAACGCAACGCATTGGTAGTCGGTATTGCCATGGGCTTTGCGGTTATTCCAACCATTTTCTCTATTGCTGAAGATGCTATTTTCTCCGTACCGCGTCATTTATCTAATGGTAGTTTGGCGTTAGGTGCGACAAATTGGCAAACCCTTACGCGAGTTGTATTACTGACCGCAAGTCCAGGTATTTTCTCTGCCATTATGATGGGCTTAGGTCGTGCTGTAGGTGAGACCATGATTGTACTGATGGCAACAGGAAATACCGCCATAATGGAGTGGAGTGTGTTTGAAGGTATGAGAACACTTGCGGCTAATATTGCAGTAGAAATGCCAGAATCTGCAATTGGTTCATCTCATTATCGCGTGCTGTTCTTAGCGGCATTCGTGCTGTTTATATTCACTTTCGTATTCAACACCATTGCAGAGGTAGTTCGTCAACGTTTACGTGACCGCTACAGTTCGCTTTAAGGAATAATGATGACTTTTATATACACAATTTCCGCGGTCGTCTTGAGAGGTTTATATAATGGGTAAGTGGTTTAAATCAGGCTCACCATGGATTTGGATGACAGGTGGCGCAGTAAGTATCAGTTTGATTGCCGTAATTGGCTTATTACTTCTGATTGCTTGGCGTGGCTTAAGTTACTTTTGGCCTGCTGAGGTTTATCAGTGGGAATTACAGGATCAAAAAGGCATTAAAAGTACCCTTATTGGCGAAATTTATGACCGAGAAGAAGTCCCCACTGAACGCTTAATATCAGCAGGGCACCAATTTAATCAACATCCTGGAGAGTTTGTGACGCGTTACTTGGTGAAAACCGGTAACCGTGAATTTGTTGGTTTAGATTTTAGATGGATATTAGCGACAGACATAGTGAGTCGCAGCACGCCATTAGATGTCGCAAAATTTGAGCGTACTAAAAATGGTAACTTTTACGGTTATCCTATTGCGGTTATCGAAGATGGTAAGCGCTTAGCGCTTGAAGGTGGCGCGCTTGAAACATCATTGATTGATCACATCAACCGTGCGGTTGATATTGGTGACGAAGCATTAACGTTACAAAAAAGTGATATAGGAACAATTAACTATGAAATTGAACGCCTACGTTTAAAAGAGCGTAAGTACGAGTTAGAAGGTAAGTTGACCGCAGCAACCAAAGCAGAAATTGAGGCTGGCATTTATCAACTTAACCAAGATTACTTAGTCCTTGAAAAGTCACTTTTTGCATTACGTGACAAAGCGGCACGGGATTCGGTAATTATTCGCGATATGCGCGGCGAAGAAGTGACCTTAAAGCTAGACAGCATTCTTGATGTTAACTATGTTAACCACATGAGTTTTATTGGTAAAATTGGACACTGGTTTATTGGTATGGGGCGTTTTGTTAGCGACGACCCACGCGAAGCAAATACCGAAGGCGGGGTATTTCCAGCCATATTTGGTACCGTGTTTATGGTTATGCTGATGGCGGTTATAGTGACTCCATTTGGTGTGGTTGCAGCGATATACTTACACGAATACGCTAAAAAAGGCCCAATTACTAAGATGATCCGCATAGCGGTGATTAACTTAGCTGGCGTGCCATCTATTGTTTACGGTGTGTTCGGTTTAGGCTTCTTTGTGTATATGTTAGGTGGCTCACTTGACCAATTGTTTTACCCAGAAGCATTACCCGCGCCAACATTTGGATCGCCAGGGGTAATTTGGTCTGCACTGACTTTAGCTATTTTAACCTTACCCGTAGTGATTGTATCAACAGAAGAAGGTTTAAGCCGTATTCCGAGTGCTGTGCGTCAAGGCAGTTTAGCGTTAGGGGCGACGAAAGCCGAAACCCTATGGCGGATTGTTATTCCAATGGCGAGTCCCGCTATTATGACCGGGTTAATTTTAGCCGTTGCGCGCGCTGCCGGTGAGGTTGCTCCTTTAATGTTAGTGGGTGTGGTGAAACTTGCCCCAACACTGCCAATAGATATGAACTTTCCATTTGTGCATTTAGAGCGAAAGTTTATGCACTTAGGCTTCCATATTTATGACGTAGGCTTCCAAAGCCCTAACGTTGAGGCAGCGCGTCCTTTGGTTTACGCTACCTCGTTTTTATTAGTCTCGGTAATTGTCGCGTTAAATTTAACCGCCATTAGCGTGCGTAACCATTTACGTGAAAAATTCCGTTCGCTAGAACACTAATAGCGATATCCTGAGGGAAAATTAAAATGATTTCGATTGATCGTACAAACATGCAAACTGAAACGGTAGATTTAGCTAACTTAACTGCAGAGTATACCGCTTTAGAAATTCGTAACCTAGATTTACGTTACGCAGAAAAGCAGGCGCTATTTAATGTGTCGATGAAAATACCTAAAAAGCAGGTTACAGCCTTTATTGGTCCAAGTGGTTGTGGTAAATCGACCTTACTGCGTTGTATTAATCGCATGAATGACTTAGTGGACATCTGTAAAATAGAAGGTGAAATTTTACTGCATGGTCAAAATATTTATGACAAAAAGGTTGATGTGGCAGCGCTAAGACGTAATGTTGGTATGGTTTTCCAGCGTCCGAACCCGTTTCCTAAATCAATTTATGAAAACGTCGTATATGGCCTGCGCTTGCAAGGGTTAAATAATCGTCGTGAACTTGATGAAGCGGCAGAGCGTTCATTACGTGGCGCAGCTATTTGGGATGAAGTAAAAGATCGTTTGCATGACAATGCTTTTGGTTTATCAGGTGGTCAGCAGCAACGTTTAGTTATTGCCCGTGCCATTGCCATTGAGCCAGAAGTGTTGTTACTCGATGAGCCAACATCGGCACTTGACCCTATTTCAACCTTAACGATTGAAGAGTTGATCACTGAGCTGAAGCAAAAATATACTGTAGTGATTGTGACACACAATATGCAACAGGCTGCCCGTGTATCTGATAACACCGCGTTTATGTATATGGGTGAGTTAGTTGAGTATGCTGATACTAATACTATATTTACTACACCCCAAAAACGTAAAACAGAAGATTATATCACCGGTCGTTACGGTTAATTGTTACTCACTAGTGACACTGCCAAGCCTAATACTCGATATCGTAGGCTTAGAGTGCAATTGAAAAGATTAGCGTAAAGTTCAAAAATTAGCTTAGGGTTGAATAAAATGGAAAAAGTAAATTTAAACAAGCATATCTCAGGTCAATTTAACGCAGAACTTGATGATATTCGTAATCGCGTGCTGGCAATGGGTGGCTTGGTAGAGCGCCAACTAGAGCAGGCATTAGATGCTTTAGCCGGCCTAGATGCCGAATTGGCTAAAACGGTTATCGAAGGCGATCATAAAGTTAACGGTATGGAAGTGGCGATTGACGAGGAATGTACTCGTATCATTGCCAAGCGTCAGCCAGCAGCTAGCGATTTGCGTTTAATACTTGCTATTTCTAAAACCATTACTGATTTAGAACGCATTGGCGATGCCTGTGTACGTATTGCTAAAGCGGCAGTGGACAAACGCGCTAAAAGCCAAGAGCCATTATTGGTTAGCATTGAAAGTATGGGGCGTCATGCAACGCGTACTTTACATGCTACATTGGATGCATTGGCGCGTATGGATGCCGAGCAAGCCTTAGAGTTGCATAAAGAAGATGCTAAATTAGACAAAGAATATGAAGGTATTATTCGTCAATTAATGACTTACATGATGGAAGACCCGCGTTCAATACCGGGTGTACTTGATGTGTTATGGGCTGCGCGTGCTGTAGAGCGAGTTGGCGACCGTTGTAAAAATATCTGTGAGTACATTATTTACTATGTTAAGGGTAAAGATGTTCGTCACACCTCATATGAAGATATGGAAAAAGACTTAAAACTGTAAACCATTTTGTTTGATGGCCTGCATATGTAAATAAAGCCTATCTATAATAAAACGCCTTAAGTCATCGCTTAAGGCGTTTTTATTTGCTTTAATAGCCAGAATATTGGCAACGAAAATTAATTATTCACACTATGAAAAACACATTAGCACGCGGACTGACCAACTTATTACCTATGGTGTTATCTATATGGTTATTCTGGTCATTATTTATCTCACTGGATGGACTTGGTAAGCTATTACTCAGCCTGCTAGGTTTTACAGATTTGTTTGTCGGTGCGGGATTTATCCTAGTGGCAATTATTGTGTTTATTGCCGGTCTGTTATTTTCGGTCAGCCCAATAGTGCTACTTTATGGCTGGTTAGAGCGCCAACTAATGAAGTTCCCTTTATTTAAGTCAGTCTATGGCAGCATTCGAGACTTGGCTGGGTTAATGAACCGTGATGGTAATCCTAAGCCGCAACAAACAGTGTTAATCAAACAAGCTAATGGTAGCTATATTGTCGGCTCTATTATGAGCGATAAACCGCCTCAGCCTTTAGCTGATGCTTTGCCGGAAGGTGACTGGGTACCAGTATTATTTCAGCTCAGTTATCAAATGGCAGGGGTAACCACATTGGTTAGGCGTGAAGATTTAATTGAAGTAGATTGGTCATTTGAAGATGCTATGCGGTTTAATTTGACAGCAGGTATTTCAACGACTAAAGCTAATGATGTCGCAAAACAACAAGAGAGCAACCAATGAAGGATGCCCTAGTTAGATTATTTATTTCATTTCAAGCGTATAGAAGTTGTCAAAAAAAGCTAAAGTCGCTGTTATGCCTGTTTATTCTGGGTTTTACTCCCCAAGTATTGAGTGACGATACTACTAATCATTTTGTGGGTGTTGCTGACTCATCAATTCAAAATATTGGCAGAGTAGTATTAGATCAGATTTGTTTTATCCAGCAGTTACATTGTAATATTGAAATGTTACCCGCTCCGCGTGCTGAACGGAATATGCGTGAGGGGTTAGTCAACGGTGAAATTATGCGAGTTTGGCGTTATGGTGAAGATAACCCGGATTTTATTAGGGTACCAACGGCATATTATGAAATAAAAACTGCTTTTTTTACCCGTAAAGATACTCAGTATAAAATCGCATCTGTTGCCGATATTATTGATTTAAATGTAGGGGTATTAACCGGGGTAAAGCATACACAAAACTTAGGGCTTGATCCTAAAAAGGTATTCTACTCTACTACAACTGAAAAAATGATGGATTTATTGGACAAGAAAAGAGTTGATGTGGTCATTGCCAGTTATATGGATGGCATGGCCACTATCAATAAAATGCACGCAAATAATTTAATCGTGCAATCAGCAACCATAAAAACGCAACCTGTTTATGTATATATTCATCCGAACAAAAAAGAGCTTGTGCCTATTATCGATAACGGCATTAAGAACTTAGTTAAGTCGGGTAAGTTACACCTGATAATTGCCGATGCTGAGAAAAACGTATTAAATTAATATTAAATACGCAGCGATGATGTTAAAAAGGCGACTAGGCCTTTTTAACATTCAGCCAGATTTAAAAATTAGTTCCTGCCTGCCATTACGCCGCCGTCAATATCCCATATGGCACCGGTTACCCAAGTTGATTGATCCCCAAGTAAGAAGCAAACCGTGTTGGCAATATCTGTCGCAGTGCCAATTCTACCGATAGGATGAAATGCATCGAAAGAAGCTAGCCCGCTGTCCATGTCTTTTTCGTCGATAAATGCGCCATATATTGGGGTGTTAACCACCGCAGGCGCTACCGCATTAACCCGGATGTTATATTCAGCTAATTCCATTGCCATATGCTGGGTAAGTGAATGAAGCCCAGCCTTAGCCATCGAATATGCAGATGATGGCGTCGCCTTAATTGCTTGATGTGCCCACATAGAGCCAATATTGACCACAGAGCCGCCACCATGATGACGCATATTATTGGCTACCGCCTGGGAGATAAAAAAGGTCGCACGATTTAAATCAGCATAAATATCAAAATCTTCCACTTTGTGGTCTAAAAATGGGGTAGGGTTAAAATAACCTGCGGCATTAACAAGATATTTAATGTGGCGAGTCGATTGATTAATCGTGCTAATTAGCCGTTCTACATCTGTAGCTGAGTAAAGGTCCGCTTCAATTGATTCAACCTTCGCCGCGCCCGCTAACATCTGTTTTGCTTGGGCTAACTTGTCGGGATCTCGGCCAATAATAATCACATCAACACCTTGTAGGTGAAGTTGCTTTGCTGTCTCCAGCCCCATGCCGCTTGAACCGCCTATAATCATTGCCACTTGTGTTGGTATCATCATTTTCTCGACTTGTTTGTAAGGTGTGGACACATATTACAAAAGCCGTTAGCCTATTGAAAAGTAGGCACAATCAAGTGTAGTAGGTACATATTGGTACGTTTTAATGAAAACTAACGAAAAAAAATATTTAAAGAAGTCCGCTCCCGAGCGAAGTGCCCGAATGGTAGAGACAATTTATGGCTGTAAATGGTCATTAACCGTGTATCAATTATTGTCTGATGGTATTAATCGGCCTGGGGCAATGGTGCGGTCGGTGGATGGATTAACCACTAAAGTGCTGAACACTTGCCTGCAGAAAAACACCAAATTTGGTATTTTAAAAAGAGTCACTTTTAACGAAGTGCCACCTAGGGTGGAATATAACGTCACCGAATTTGGTGAGAAATTTATTCGCATACTCGACGAGCTTGAAAAACTGCAAGTCGAAATATCCAATGATTTTGATACAACAATTGAGATGGACGATAACGATAACGAAATAGCTAACGACTAGTCATTTTGCATAACAAATAGACATTTAAAATAGGACTAAACACGGACGTTAATGTATTTAACAGGACGTAAATCACAGAGAATAAATGTCGCTCTTCGAAGTGAATTCAGGGATAGTGCAATTAATAGTGCAATTAATAGAGCTTCCACTTTGCAAAAATGAGCATTAAAAATAGTGTTAATGCTCATATCAAAGCCAGTTAGCCTTTTGATTTACAATATTGATCTAAATATTGTTTATGAGTTGGTAACGACTGAACGGTTTGTGAAATGGAATTTTTGATCCCATTCATAAACATATCTTGTTCTTTATCAGACATCATATCCGCTATAGGGTGGTGCATTTGAGGGGATAAACCTTGACCTTGCATTACTTGAATCCAAGAGTTTTCTGCAAATAAGTCCCAAGGAGCCTTGAATACATAGCCATGGTCTTTGAATAGTTCAAGTCGATGTGTTAGTGAACTTGGAACCTCCATTTTGCTGCAATAACGCCAGAAGTTTGAATCATTTCTGTTGGTGAGATGATAATGCAGAATGATAAAATCCCGAATATATTGAACTTCTTCTTTGGCTTGGAAATTATATTCATTTATTACACTGTCAGTAATCCCTGTTTTTGGGAACATTTGCATCAATCTAATGATACCGCGTTGAATTAAATGAATACTTGTTGATTCTAAGGGCTCAATAAATCCACTAGATAAACCTAATGCAACACAGTTTTTATTCCAATGCTTTCTACGTTGGCCTGGGGAGAATTTAATAAAAAGTGGTTTTTTTAATATTTTCCCTTCAACATTGTTACGTAATAATTGTTCGGCATCTTCATCATTTAAATACTTGCTACAGTAAACAAGCCCATTACCCGTTCTATGTTGTAACGGTATACGCCATTGCCATCCAGACTCATGAGCAATGCAACGAGTATAAGGTTTAGGGTCTTCAATACTTTCTGTTTGAACGGCTACAGCACGGTCGCAGGGTAACCAATGTGACCAATCTTCGTAGCCGGTATGTAAAGCCTGCTCAATCAAAACACCTCTGAAACCGGTACAATCAATAAATAAATCACCTTCTATAATGTGTCCTGAAGTCAATCTTAACGAGGAGATAAAGCCAGATTCTTCATCGATATTAACTTTATCAATAGTACCTTCTATTCTTGTTACACCGTGCTGTTCCGATATGGTGCGTAAAAACCGTGCGTACAAAGTCGAATCTATATGGTAGGCATACTTCAAACCACTATCAGGTAAATGGGCAAATTTTTGATTCATTCCCGCCTGAAGCTCTAAACAGTAGTCTTCATAGTTTGCCTGATAACCTTCCTGCTTGCTGCGATTATAAAATTGTAAAAAAGTCGTTGCCCAGCAATCTCTGCCAGTGGTACCGAAAGAATGGAAATATTCGCTGCTAGTGTCTTTCCAATTTTCAAAATTGATACCCAGTTTAAATGTGGCGTTGACACTACTCATAAATTCCGCTTCATTAATTTTTAACATCTTATGAAACGTGACTAGGGGCGGAATTGTTGCTTCACCAACACCAACAGTAGAAATTTCATCTGATTCTACTAGTGTAATATTCAGTTTATTACCAATAAGTTTTGCTAGTGCTGTTGCTGCCATCCAACCTGCGGTTCCTCCGCCTGCAATTACAACATTTTTTACAGCTGATAAATTATTCATTTATTCATTATCCTTTCTAATATCGTAAACGTTTAATTAGGTAGTCTTTAAAATTTCTAAGTGTTGTTTCACTTTGCGGATTAAGCATACCTTTAGCATGTTCTGGAATATGGTCGAGAGGCTGAGCATCGAAGATATAGTGGTTAAACAGGTTTAACCACATTCGCTTCTTTTCTTCCGGTAAATGTCTTAATGCCATTACCGCATAAAGCAAAGCATTACCTGACTCGTCGGTAGCATAATCGGTTGCCGACCACCAAAAGGTTGCTAATAAATTTAAATGGGATAAGCCTTCTACATGATGCCACCACATGCTGGGTAAAAATAATGCATCCCCAGCTTCTAGTTCTGCCACTTGAGCATGTTGCAGGGCATCTTGAAATTTAGGGTATTTTTTAAAGTCTGGCTTTGTTATATCTACTAGACTAATTGATTGTCCCGCAGGGGTAAAATCAAGCGGTCCAATATAAAGATTTTCAAGTTGATCTGGCGGAAATAAAGTAAATCGTCTCTTACCGTATACGTTACATGCAATATTATGAGGTACATCATAATGAGCCGGTATAGTACTTTGATTGCCCATCCAGAAGTTCATTGTTGGAGATTTGCCCTCTATATGGATATCATTTTCATTTCTTAAGCTCGAAAAATAGTTATCAACAGATGTTGTGCCCATATAGTATAACGGCGGTTTTTCATTCCCCTTAGACTGAGCAATATGCTTAAACAATTCGGTTAATGACATTTTGTACGCTTTGCAATTTAACGCGGTAAACTCATCATTGTAAAAAATTCGACCATTGATATCTGGGGAGCCATGACCAACGGTGAGTGCTAAATTGTTAGCATACTTTAATAAATAGTCTTTTAAAGCATCTTCAGACTCATGCCCTTTTTTGACTATAGGCCATTGGTTAATGAAGCCCTTGAGTATCAGAGGTTGTTTAGAATTAACTACAAAAGAAGGGACATCAGAAGCAGATATGCCCTCTACAGTGACCACTTTTTTCAGCGTATCTAACATGTCTATCCTCTATTTTGTTTGTAATCTCTGATTTTTTCTTTTTATCAACTCGCTCATATTTAGCATAGACGCACTAGCCATATAAAGAGGTTTTAAAAAACCTTTCTGGTTTAGTTCAAAAAGTTGCTGGGAAGATAAATTGCTTAAAGTATCTTCATTTACGGTATAGAAACCAGACAATCTATTGCTACTTTGGTCATTCAATTTGATATCGAAAACAAACTTCTCAATTAAATTAAATTGGCTTAATAAATTGAAAAATTGTTTACTATCTTCGAATCCTTGGTCTATTTCCCCTAAAATATTACCTATATGTTCTATAAATGGTGTGTTTTGACCATATTGAGTAAATATACTTTCACCTTCGTGTTCATTTAATCTTGGGCTATCAGCATCAAGGTGGATGACTTTTTGTTTTTGAATCTGACCATTTATTTCTTGATTTTGATAACCAATTAAAAATGGTTGCGCCTTAATAGTATGTGGAACATAGCCGCAATCCCAATTTTCATCTGGTGAAAGAAATAGATTTTCTTTTTTCTCTAAACCTAATAATGCGAATGCTTGAAACTCTTCGGTTGATTCGTTCTTATAAAAGACAATGGGATAGTAAGACTGAATAGCGTAAAACTCACTAGGGAAAGTGAGTGTAAGCATTACATTATCACCTAAATCTGAACTTCTTTTGGTGTGAACCTTTAAGTTTTTATGTTGCTCATTATTTAACATTTGGTGGTTTGACATAATTTATCTCTTATAATTTAAATTCATTAATATGAAATAATGTAAAATTTTGCACTTGTTTTTATTATTAAAAAACCGCCAGAAGGCGGTTTTTTAAATATAGCTCACTTTTAGAAAGTGTAGCGTGCGCCAATGTTGTAACGAGCACCTGACTGAATAGCATTCAGTAATTCACTGCTGTGACGGCTATACATACGCTGTGTTTCATCAGTAATGTTTATGCCTTCAGCAAAAATGATGAAGTTTTCAGTTATGTTATAACTAGCATTGATATCGATTTGCGAATAAGCCTCACTAATACGTGGATTATTAAGGTTGTTATTGGTTGAGACTAAGAACTCGTCTCGCCAGTTATAAGCGACACGAAGTGAAAACCCATAGTTTTCATAGAAAGCCACAACGTTTGCAGTATCACTTAAACCAGGTAGTGCAAACTGGCTATCAAATACATTAGGGTCATACTCTGCATCACTAGATACAAAAGTATAGTTGGCTTGCATACCCAAACCCATTTCTAATGTATGTTGGAAAGCAAGTTCAATACCATCAATTGAAGCATCACGCTCGTTAAATGGTTTGGTAATGTCGAAATCAATTAGGCTATCTTCAGCCGTTGAGTGGATATTACCTGTTGAATTTCCGTTTGAGTCTGCACCCGTGACTGTACTAGATTCTGGATAGTTTTCGAAAATGTATTGTCTAATTGCTGCGTTATCACTGCTTCCAACCGCAGCAAGGGCTTCTGCATAACGAGGGCCGTTAGTTGGATTTCTTAAATCAAACAAATTACCCTTGGTTGTACGAGTACCAATAAAGTTTTCAATGTCTTTTTTGAAGTATCCAGCAGATGCGTAGCTCGCAGGAGCAAAATACCATTCTAGGGAAAAGTCAAAGTTTGTCGATTCATAAGGCACTAACCCTGGATCACCACTGTTTGCTGTAGCAAATCCTTGTCTTACTTCACCAATACCTACACCACCACGAATGTGATTGTAAGTTGGTCTTGAAAGGGTTTTTCCGATTGATGCTCTTGCAATTAAATCATCAGTAATACCTAAGCTAGCATCAATATTAGGTAAAAAGTTGTCGTAACTACCGTTGAAATCGGTAAATGCACTTTCACCAGTATCTATGGTTGCAAATTCATTATTAGAAACCCAATCAATGCCTGTATATGCTGGCACCATAGCACTCGCATTAACATCTGTATCTTCATATCGGAAACCGACAGAGACATTTAACGGCATATTTGAAATATCAAATTCCATGTTAACTTGAGCAAAAATAGCCTGATATTGTTCAGCTATCATTTCATCTCTTGTCCAGTTGTCATTGACACAGAAACGATCGCTACAAGGCCATACACCAGGTGATACTTGATTACCGCTATTATCAGGCGCTGCATAAGAAGCGATTTCGCTTGCTGCGTCTGCAAAACTAAATTTGTAGAACAGGTCGAAAAGATTTATCTGGTCACCAGCAGCATTTTGGCCAGTTGTTGGCAGGTCACTTAATTGACCTGAGCTACTGCCTGGTGTAAATAGGCTATCACTAACATCATCAACACTGCCTTCGCCGCCCCAAGTATCACGTTGAGCCGTCATAATAGATGCTCTGACATCATTATCAGTTTTCGATACACCAAAATCGACACTAGTAATGAAGCCATCATCAAATACGTATTTACCACGTAGCTGGATTTGGTCTAAATCATTAGTAAACTGACTGTTTCTTAATGAGCTACCGGTAGCAATTAGTTCAGATGGAGCACCAGTTAAGCCGTCTAATTGCGCGATAGACATAACAGGGAAGTCTGATCTGAAGTCAATTGTGGTACTTTGACGAGAGTTAACAGCATATTCGATTACAGAGCTGTTGCCGTATGGGCTATCTGCTTTTGAGGTGGCTGATGAGTTATGATAATCAAGTTCTAGGGTTAGATTATCGTTAACATCCCACGCTAAATTAACACCGATTGAATCATTTTTGTTCTTTTGGCCAGATTCAGAAGTAGAAAAAGATAAATCAGGACCCGCACCAGAATGCCATACAAGTGGTGAATGATTTGGGCCATCGGTAAATTTATTTAAATTACCGTCAATCGTTTCGCCTTCCCAGAACCATGCACCGATACCGTTTGAGGTCGATGAAACGGTTTGCTGTGACATTGTATAATCAGCTGTAAGTGTTAGGTCATCTGTTGGTGCGTATTGAAAAACAACCTGACCGTTATCTCTTTTGCGTTCAAATTCGGTAAAGTTATAACGGAACTGTTGTGGGCGGTTAAAGGTATCACCCTCATCCCAATCAGTATTATTGACACCACCGTTCCAACCATCAACTGGAGCGATAGCTTGAGTGTGCCATTGAGGAACGACGGCTTCTTTTGTGGCACCATTTCTGTCTTGGTGACTAAATGAAATGCCAATACCAATGGTGTCATCAGCAAAGGTATTACTGTAGATACCAGACAGCTCAGGGGTAATGTTATCACCTTCATCAGTCGACTGGTCCATTACTCCTTTAACACCAAAAGAAGCTTGTTGCCCTGGATTATCTAATGGTTTTGCTGTTTGGATATTAACGGTAGCGCCAATACCACCGCTTGAAACATCGGCTTTTGCTGTTTTATAAACTTCAACACCACTGATTGCTTCTGAAGCAATATTAGCAAAGTCAAATGAACGTGAGCTGCTTGTTGTGGTTGCTTCTAAGTTGGACGACGGCATTTGACGTCCATTTAATGTCACTAGGTTAAAATCTGGCCCTAAACCACGAACGGTAATTTTAGACCCTTCGCCGTTTGAACGGTCGATTGATACACCTGATATACGCTGTAATGATTCGGCTAAGTTAGTGTCTGGGAATTTACCCATGTCTTCAGCACTAATGGCATCAACTACACCCTGAGAGCTTCGTTTAATGTCCATTGACTTAATTAAGCTACCACGTATGCCTTTAACCTGAACCACTTCAATATTTTCTTCAGCGGCTTCATCAGCAGCGTGAGCTGGCATCATTGAACTGAGCCCAAGCACAAGTGATAGGCTTGTTGCTAGCTTAGTTTTGGTAAATGTTCTTGTTTTCATCTAGGAAATCCCCATTGACTAGATTTTACTATTTTATAGTTTGCCCTTGAATAAAGTGCAAATCGATTTGTAATTCTCTATTAGCGTCACAGTGTTGTTAATAGCTATGTAAGCGCTTACATAAAACTAGATTAATTTGTGACCTGAGTCAATATAAATGGTAATTAAAATCAACATTTCATTAACTTTCGTGAGGTGTTATGTAGGTTTTTTATATAGGTGGCTGTATTTAATAGTAAATACTTGGTGTTGCTTTGATGCTGAGTTTGTAAGCGCTTTCTTTGTGGTGTTGAGGATATGTTCCAAGTAGCAGTAAGCAGAGTTGACTCAGCTGATGTGCAAATGGCCATTTGCACAAGTTTTAATTACGTTTTGGATTTTATGAGGACAAAGATTACATTGTCGTTATTGCTGATTCTCTAACGAAAAGTGCTGGTGAAAATGAACAATCGACAGTGACCTTGTCATTTTTATAGACGTTTTTTAATACCCAAAATGCTGCCATTTTACCCATTTCATCAATCGGGTTACTGACTGTGGTGAGTTTGGGTGATATGTATTGAGGGAAGGGGGTGTTGTCGTAACCGATAAATGAGATATCAGCAGGCACGCGAATACCTTTATCTAAACAGATAGCAATTGCACCTGATGCCATTTGGTCACTGGCACACACTACAGCGGTAAATTTTTTATTTAAGCTGAGCAAATGCCTCATCCCATCACTACCGCCAAATTCACGGAAGTTTCCCTCAAAGCACAAAGCAGGGTCAAACATGACTTTATGCTCTGCTAATGCTCTTTGGTGACCTTGGAGTCTGTCTCTGGCATCTCGTTTGTACATAGGCCCTGAAATGTAGGCGATATCTTTATGACCTAAAGATAAAATGTATTCTGTTGCCAGATAGCCACCACGTTCATTTTCAAGATAAATACAATTGTCTTTTAACGCTTCTATGTAACGGTTGATCAACACAATAGGGGTTTTTTGTTTATGCAGTTCGATGAGGTATTCATCAGAAACCGCTTCGACATCTAAAATGAGTGCATCGCAGCCTCGACTCAATAAAAACTCGACACTGTCTTTTTCTTGCGCTTCATCAGCGTGCCCTGCGGCAATGATGACGTGTTTATTGGCTGTGCGAAGTGCCGTTTCGATTTCGGTCATCATTGGGCCATAAAATGGACCGTCCAATTGAGACACCAAAACCCCGATACTATTTGAACAACTAGAAGCAAGCGATTGTGCAATAGTATTAGGGCGATAACCTAATGATGCCATAGCATCTAGCACTTTTTGTCGAGTTTTATCACTGACTTTGGTGTTGTTATTCATCACCCGCGATACGGTCGCGAGTGAAACACCTGCCAGTATTGAAACATCGTAAATTGTCGCCATATTTTTGCTTGCTTCTTGTATAAATTAAAATCGGCAGAAGGTTAACATGGTTTCTATTACATTTGGAAATCAAACAAATAAAAACCAAAAATAGTGAAAGTATTTGTGATTAAACTTAACAATAATCACTAGGTTTGCTTATTCAGTTGCAAATGAATTTCATCCACCTTGGCAGAGTCTAATTTATACCAACTCATCACAACGGCAACAAGAATTGAGCCAATAGCAGGAAATAGGGTAAACGACATTAATATACCCTCTAAGGTTTCTGGTGTTTGAGCGGTATCGGCTTGATAGCCATAACCAGACAATAACCAACCAGCAGCAGCGCCGCCAACAGCAACGCCCAACTTAATAAAGAAAATTATCGATGAATAAATCATCCCAGTAATTCTAACGCCGGTTTTATATTGCCCATAATCAACCGCATCTGCCATTTTTGCCCATAAAAGGGGAGTGGCCATGTTGAAGGTAAAACCCCAAGCAATAAACATAATAAAGGCAAGTGTCGTTTGGTCTGCGGTGACAAAATAACTGGCAATACATAAAGCAGCGGCAATAACCTGTAAGCTTATATAGGCCTTAACTTTACAGACTTTTTTGGCTAGCGGCTCTGCTAACATACAACCAAAAATGTTACCCAACATACCTAAGGTAATAAATAAGGTAATAGAATCAGGCATGTTCAAAAAGTATTTAACGTAGTAAATCGCCAAGCTGGTTCTGAGTACCATACCAGAAAGCAAACACACTGAAGCTATTGACAGTATTCGCCATTGATCATTTTTTAACAAATTAGCTAAATCCTGTTTAAAGCTAGATTGCTGATCAATAGGTGGATGTAAACGCTCTTTAGTGCCCCAAAAGCAAGTTAGAAACATCGCTACGCCTAAAATACTCATCGCAGCAATCGTCAGTTGATACCCTTTGGCTTGATCGCCTTGGCCTAAAAATTCGACCAGTGGGAGAGTTAATCCAGATACCAGTAGACCGCCTAACATAGCAAACACAAAGCGATATGATTGCACCGATACACGCTCTTTAGGATCGGCAGTTAACACGCCACCTAACGCACAATAAGGTATGTTGATAGCGGTATAAACCATCATTAATGCCGTGTAAGTGACAAAGGCATAAATCATTTTACCATCTTCAGACAAATCAGGCGTGGTAAATGCCAGCACACTGATCACCCCAAATGGCAACGCAAACCAGAGTAAGTAGGGGCGAAATTTACCCCACTTAGTATTGGTTCTATCTGCTAACGCCCCCATTAAGGGGTCGGTTATCGCATCAATTAAGCGAACAGCTAAAAACATCGTGCCCACAAATGCGGGCGATATACCAAAAATGTCGGTATAAAAAAAGGTGAGAAATAACATCACAGTTTGAAACACAATATTACTGGCAGTATCACCTAATCCGTAGGCAATTTTCTCTTTTATGCTGATCATCCTAGCCTCTTATTATTCTGATTTTATGACGCTTCTAACGAGAACTAATTAAGTCACGGTAGGCTTTACCGCTGGCTTTTATGGTACGTTGTTGAGTGTGATAATCAACATATACAATACCGAATCGTTTTAAATATCCTTCCGCCCACTCGAAATTATCCATCAAGCTCCAGGCGAAATAACCCGCCACATTAACACCCTGGGTTATAGCATTGTTTACTGCATTGAGGTGCGATTGATAATAGTCGATACGATCGACATCATTGACCTGACCGTCAATTAACTTGTCAGGCATGGCTGCACCATTTTCGGTAATGTAGATTGGCGGTAAAGGGTAAGTTTGACTAAGCGATACTAATAAATCGGTAAAGGCTTGTGGGTATATTTCCCAGCCCATATCCGTTTTCGGAGCATTGACCATATCGACCTGAGCATAAATGGTTTCTGTATGGGCTTGATATACTGCACGAGTATAGAAATTAATCCCTAAAAAATCGATTTTATGCGCAATGATATCAAAGTCGCCAGCTTCAACCACCGGGCGGTCATCACTAGATAAATCATTAATGATATCCGGGTAGCATTTATCAAAAAGCGGCTTGATATACCATTGATTCATATATTCATCGGCTTTTTTGGCTGCGTTAATATCAGCGATGTTATATGAGTGTGGGTAGCAAGGGGTAAAGTTAAGTACAATGCCATTAAGAGTATGAGGACTTTGTTTTTGTAGCACTTGCATACCTAAGCCATGCGCTAATAATATATGGTGCGCAGCTTGACGACCATAAGCGACCTTGGCTTTACCTGGTGCATGGATACCAATTTCGTAGCCTAAAAATGCGCTGCAAAAAGGTTCATTAAAGGTGGCATAAGAATGCACTCTGTCGCCCAATGCAGCCACTATTTTACTCGCATAGTCTTGAAATAAATATGCAGTGCTGCGATTGAGCCAGCCACCGTTGTCTTCAATATGCTGCGGTAAATCCCAGTGATATAAAGTGACATAAGGTTTTATGCCCTTAGCAAGTAAGCTATCTAATAACTGGATATAAAAGTTAACACCCTCTGAGTTAAGGCTGCCGTCTTGCTTTATTACTCGAGGCCATGAAATAGATAAACGATAAGCATCAACCCCCAGTGATTCAATAAGCTCAACATCCTGTTGCCATAGCTTCACATGCTCACATGCCTGCTTTCCATCAGAACCGTCACTAATTTTCCCCGGGGTTGCACAAAATGTATCCCAAATTGACGGTAAGCGATTGTGTGCGCTGCCTTCAATTTGAAATGAGGCGGTAGCCACTCCAAATGTAAAATCCTTAGAAAGCATAGGTGATGTAGCGGGTAAGGTTATTTTCATATTTCTATTCACTTAGTTTTGTTTGAATTGACCCATGTTATGTCGCAACGAAATTGGCTGAGTAAAGTCTTTAAGTGCGCGTTTGCATTACTTCACGGTTTATCTTCGTTGTTGACCAATCATGTCAAAAAATGTTTAGTTTGAATCAAAAATCGTTGACATCGGTTATCGTTATGTTAAAAATGAAAGCGCTTACATTGAGACTAGTGATTAATTATCAAAAGGTCAATACAAGTTTTAAGCGTAAAAACGCGATAACTTGTTTTACACACGCTTTTAAACAAACATATAACTATAACAGGTGGAAACATATGGCCGGGGCAACTTCTGATGCATCAATTCAAACTACCGTGGCACAAGATGCACCGCATCAGCCAGGGAAGTATCGTTTTGCGTTAATTGCATTAACGTCACTATTTTTTATGTGGGGATTTTTAACGTGTTTGAATGACATCCTCATTCCGTATTTAAAAAACATGTTTGATTTAAGTTATACCCAGGCCATGTTGGTGCAGTTTTGCTTCTTTGGTGCCTATTTTATTGTTTCTATTCCTGCAGGGAATTTAGTCGGTAAAATTGGTTATCAAAAAGGTATTATCGCTGGTTTAATTATTGCCTGCATAGGGTGTTTATTATTTTATCCTTCTGCCAGTTTAGCTTCTTACAATATGTTTTTATTTGCTTTTTTTGTGTTGGCATCTGGGATTACTATTTTACAGGTTTCTGCTAATCCGTATGTCAGTACTTTAGGGCCAGCAAATACCGCTTCATCACGTTTAACTATGACCCAAGCATTTAACTCATTGGGGACAACAGTTGCGCCATTCTTTGGCAGTTGGTTAATTCTATCAACTATTGAACATCCTGATTCGGTTACTGAGCTAGATCAAGCTATCGCTACTTTAACGGTTGCTGAGCAAGCCAGTACGGTACAAGTGCCATATTTAATTCTTGCGGCCGCATTATTTCTGCTAGCAATTATTTTTATGTTTTTAAAATTACCCTTGTTAGGTAAAAAAGATCCAAGCGAAAGCCATCAATCTGGCTCTGGTAGCGCATGGCGTTATCCACATTTAGTGTTAGGCGCGGTGGGGATTTTTGTCTACGTGGGGGCAGAGGTGGGTATTGGTAGCTTTTTGATTAACTTCCTAACCCAAGATGAAATTGGTGGGTTAACAGAATCACAGGCGGCTAAATACATAGCTTACTATTTTGGTGGTGCCATGGTCGGACGCTTTATTGGCGCTTTGGTAATGCAGAAAATTAACGCCGGTAAGGTGCTAGCGTTTAACGCTATTTTTGCCTGTTTACTGGTGGCTACGGCGATATTTTCCCAGGGTACGACGGCAATGTGGGCGTTACTGTTAGTCGGGCTTTGTAATTCAATTATGTTCCCAACGATATTCAGTTTGGCGTTACAGGATTTAAAACAATATACCAGCCAAGGTTCAGGCATTTTATGTTTAGCCATTGTCGGTGGTGCCGTGGTGCCATTGTTACAAGGGATGTTAGCCGACTCATTTGGTATTCAAGTAGCGTTTGTGTTACCACTGCTTTGTTATGGTTTTATTGGTTATTACGGACTCATTGGCTGTAATGCTAACCGTCCTAACGAGTCAATTTAAAGGATCTTAAAATGTTATTTAACACAACAAAAAATGATTCTGCTGTGCGTCATAGTTTATCCGCAGTGATGCCGTTGAGCCGAACTATGCTAACCGTATCGACCTTGATGGGTTTGGGATTAATCGGGTGTCAGCCTCAGGTTATATCTACTACGGTAGAGGGTGCTGATAAGACTCTTGCGGTTGTAGTTGATACCTCTGCGGCAAATTTGCAGGCTGTGCCAGCTAAAGATATTAGTCTTTGGCCTCAGCAAGCACCGGCTATAGCGGTTGATCCTGTATTAGAGGATAAAATTGCCAAATTATTAGTGACCATGACACTTGAGCAAAAAGTGGCGCAAATGATCCAACCTGAAATTCGTGATATCACGGTTGAGGATATGCGTAAATATGGTTTTGGCTCATACCTAAATGGCGGTGGTGCTTATCCCAATAACGATAAGCATGCTACGCCAGCTGATTGGATAAAACTGGCTGAAAATTTTTATCAAGCATCGATAGATGATTCTGTTGACGGGATAGGTATTCCGACTATGTGGGGAACCGATGCGGTTCATGGCCATAACAATGTGATTGGTGCCACCTTATTCCCACATAATATTGGCTTAGGTGCAGCAGATAATCCTGCATTAATTGAAAAAATTGCCGCAATTACCGCCAAAGAAGTCATGGTTACCGGTATTGACTGGGTGTTTGCCCCTACAGTTGCCGTGGTTCGTGATGACCGATGGGGCCGCACTTATGAGGGATATTCAGAAGACCCTCGTATTGTAAGGGATTATGCCTTTGCGATAGTTGAAGGCCTGCAAGGTGCTGTCAATGGTGACTTTTTAAGTGATCAACATGTGCTGTCAACGGTAAAGCATTTTATCGGTGACGGCGGCACAGAAAAGGGCATAGATCAGGGGGACAATACGGCCTCTGAACAAGATTTATATGCTATTCATGCCCAAGGCTATGTCGGTGGTTTATCTGCAGGCGCTCAATCTGTTATGGCTTCATTTAACAGCTGGCACGGCGATAAAATTCACGGCAATCAATACTTACTAACGGATGTACTAAAAGGTCGCTTTGGCTTTGATGGTTTTGTTGTGGGTGATTGGAACGGCCATGGACAAGTGCCAGGTTGTACTAATGAATCATGTGCGCAAGCGGCCAATGCCGGACTGGATATCTTTATGGTGCCAACCGCTGCGTGGAAACCCCTGTATTACAATACAATTGAGCAAGTTAACAGTGGTGAAATTGCCCAGTCTAGAATTGATGATGCAGTGACGCGTATTTTACGGGTTAAATTTCGTGCTGGATTATTTGATAAACCTAGTCCTGCTAAGCGACCACTTTCGGGTAAAACTGAGTTAATTGGTCAAGCCAGTCATCGTGAAGTAGCAAGACAAGCAGTACGTGAATCACTCGTGTTGTTAAAAAATAAACAAAATTTATTGCCATTATCGCCTAAGTTGACCGTATTAGTGGCAGGTGATGCTGCAGATAATATCGGTAAGCAATCAGGTGGTTGGACTATTACTTGGCAAGGTACTGATAATAAAAACAGTGATTTTCCTGGGGCAACGTCTATTTTCGCTGGCATTGATAATGTCATTACGCAAGCTGGCGGCAAAGCGATATTAAGTGTCAATGGTGAGTTTGAATTGGCGCAAAAGCCGGATGTGGCCATAGTGGTGTTTGGTGAAGAGCCTTATGCCGAAGGTAATGGCGACATTGATAATGTAGAATATCAACGCGGTGATAAACGTGATTTAGCATTACTTAAAAAACTTAAAGCACAGGGCATACCTGTGGTGTCGGTGTTTATCAGCGGCCGACCAATGTGGGTTAATGCAGAACTTAATCAGTCGGATGCTTTTGTTGCAGCTTGGTTACCCGGTTCGGAAGGTAATGGTATTGCAGATGTGTTGTTTACTGATGCAGAGGGTAAAGTTAACCATGATTTTGTCGGTAAGTTATCATTTTCATGGCCGGCTAACCCGCAACAAACTTCAGTCAATGTGCCTTTAGAAATGGAAGCATTAGTTGCGTTAAGCAGCAATTATCAACCACTTATTCCCTATGGTTACGGTTTAAGCTATCAATCTGCACCAACAGATGTCATCACCTTAGATAATTTATCAGAAGATAATTTGTCATCAACTCAATCTCTTGAAGATTTAGCGTTATTTGAACGTGCGGTTAAATCGCCATGGTCAATGTTTATTGCTACAGCAACGCAGCGAGAAGGACTCAGCAGCAGTGTGGCTAAAAATAGTGCGCTTAAAATTCGCACCATGGACAGAGTTGTTCAAGAAGATGCCCGTTTAGTGACATTTAATGGTACTGAATTAGGTACAGTGGGTTTACTGAGTAATTTCCCAAGAGATTTTCGTGCCTATAGTAATACTGATTCGGCGTTGTCGTTTAGCATTAAGGTTGACACTGCATTAACTCAACCTTTGTGGCTGGGTATGGCGTGTGAAGGCGATTGTCGTCCTCAGTACGACATTAGCAAGCAAGTGACTGTTGGCGAGTGGAATAATGTCAGTGTGGCATTGAATTGTTTTGCATCTGAGTCAATGGATTTTGGCAAAATTGTATCGCCTTTTTTCCTTGCAACAGACGCTAAGGTTGAACTGAGCTTTAGCGATGTCATTATTCAAGCAAACCATCAACCAAACACTATTCAATGTAATTAATCATTAAGCCACAGTGCGGCTAAGCTTTGCTGATATCAGTAAAGCTTAGCTAAGTGCATGCAAAAATGTGCCGAGTGAAAGCAGTTGATGGGCCCTGAGTTGGGCGCCGTTATTGACAAAGCGCGATTAAATTTCGTTTAGGAGCAAAAATGAATCAGCAAATAAATAGGCTACCTTTTAAGCTGAATATCACCGCGATTGTCTTGTCAGGACTGTTTTTATTAGGGTGCGGTTCAGACAATTCCACCGTTGTTGCCGACGTTGAAGCAACACCTCCCACAAGCATTACGGGTTGGCAAATGGTGTGGCAAGATGAATTTGACGGTACTGAGGTTGATAGCAGCAAGTGGAGTTTTGCAGTTGATTGTTTTGGTGGTGGTAATGACGAAGCCCAATGTTATACCGCAAGATCTGAAAACTCGCAGGTGGCGGAAGGGTTATTAACCATCACCGCCCTAAGAGAGACATTCTCTGGGCCTGCGGTGAATGACTCTGATCCAAATTATGATCCTTTAGATACGTCTAAAACTTCGGACTATACCTCGGCAAGGTTAGTCTCCAAAAACAAAGGTGACTGGAAATATGGCCGTTTTGAAATTCGCGCTAAATTACCGCAAGGCCAGGGCACATGGCCTGCTATTTGGATGTTGCCAACTGACTGGGTATATGGCCCTTGGGCGGGATCGGGTGAAATAGATATCATGGAAGCCGTTAACTTAAAAACGGTGACCAATGGTGGCGAACCTGAATCAGCGGTTCACGGCACACTGCATTTTGGCAAAACCTGGCCGAATAATGTTTACAGTGGACAAGATTACGCTTTACCTAACGCACAAAACCCTTCCGATGATTTTCATGTTTACGCCCTAGAATGGCAAGAAGATGAGATCCGTTGGTATGTTGATGATGTTCATTATGCGACGCAACGCTCATCTGGTTGGTATAGCCAATACATTGATGAAAATGGCAATACTGTCAATGCACCCGATGATGCACCTTTTAATCAACAATTTCATATGTTATTGAATCTTGCAGTTGGCGGGTCTTGGGCGGCGAATGTCAATAATACGGGTATTGATGAAAGTGTGTTCCCTCAGGCAATGCAAATTGATTATGTGCGCGTGTATGAATGCGCCGACTCTCCAAATACGGGAGCAGGTTGCGCCACTATTGATGATGCGGCGATTATTGTGCCGGGTCACAGCGCCCCAGAGATTGTGATACCGGATACGCAATTTGGTCAAGGGCCCACTTTTAGCCTATTTAGTTATGCCGATGCCATTGCACTTAACACAGATTTATCTTTTGGAAGTTATAATCCTGATGGTGCGATAACCTATCAAGTTGGTAGCGATGATGTGCGTGGTCAGGTCCTAGAAATCACCAAAACAGCAGCGGTAGGTAATCTATTTTTTGAATATTCTCCTCGAGTTGATTTATCCCATTGGCAAGAGCTTGGTGAGTTAGTGTTTGATATTAATGTGACCTCAATTGCAGAGGGAACAGAAGTATTGGTTAAAGTGGATAGTGGTTGGCCAAATACTGGCGATATCAGTATTTCACTGCCGGATAACCTCAATCAATGGCAAGAAGTCAGAATATCATTTGCCAGTCTTGTGGCCGGTGGTAATCGCTTTTCACCCGGCAGTACGGTCAATTTAACCGATGTTGTTAATCCATTTGTTATCGAACCAACAGGCCCTGTGGTATTAAAACTGGATAATATTCGTTATGAATACCAAGTGGCTCAGCAGACTGAATTGGTGGTATATGATGATGCCGCTGTGGCGCCCTATGCTTTTGGTTTGTTTGCAGCATCTGGACAATTACTAGAGGAGCAAGTTGATGTTGGAGGCGAACATAAAATAGTGACCCAATTAACCTTTAACACCAATGAAGCTGTAGGATTTTATCAAAGCAGTGGCACTGTGATGGATTTTAGCGGGTTTAACTTCTTATCATTCGATTTGAATGTGGTGACAGATCTGCGTGAAGTGCGAAGTATGAAGATTAAAATGGACTGTCAAACCCCGTGTAGTTCTGGAGATTTTGACATAATGCCTCCCGACGTAGGTGTATGGACCCATTATGATATTGCATTAACTGATCTGGTGGCTAACAACGGCTCAAGTCTGGATTTAGCCAAAGTTGATACCCCGATTGTTATTTTTCCTAAGTGGGGCGACCAACAAGGTGTGGTATTGCAAATTGATAATATTAAGCTGACCCAATAAACTCAGGGCTACACTGATTTAAGTGCATCTTATTGTAAGTGTTTTTATTGAATACGAATGCAAAAACGCACTGTTTTCTTTGCCTGACTCAGTGCTTAGCATAGTATCAAGTCAAAGTTAGTTGTTTTTGATAGAAGTACAATCAAATAGTTATAAATCAATGATCTTAATAATGGCATAATATACCATTATTAAGTGTTTTAATGAACCAAGCGTTTTGCTAAGGAATTGATTTGTCTAATTTTGTACTTTCTCAAGCTGAGCTGCAGCAAATAGTGACTATTGCCAAGCAAGCGGGTAATGCCATTATGGATGTTTATGCCCAAACCGACCTCCAGGTAGAGATTAAACAGGATGATAGTCCGGTTACCGCGGCCGATATTGCTAGCCACAATGTGATTATTAAAGGGTTAACAAGTCATTTTGCTGATATCCCTGTCATGAGCGAAGAAGATGCCAACATTTCCTGGGCGACGCGTAAGCAGTGGCAGACTTATTGGTTAATCGACCCGTTAGATGGCACTAAAGAATTTATAAAGCGTAATGGTGAGTTCACCGTCAACATCGCCTTGATACATCAAGGGCAAGCAATAGCGGGTGTGGTTTATGCGCCCGTTTTAGGTAAATGTTATAGCGGTATTGTGGGGAATGGTGCCTGGCTTGAACATAATGGCCAAGTTAGTCGTTTGGATATTAGCCAGCGCAATATTTTGCCTATACCTGTTGTTGTCGGCAGTCGCTCACATGTAAGCCCTGATGTTGCTGATTATTTACACACTGTGGGCGAGCATCAAATGCTCAGCGTCGGCAGTTCGTTAAAATTTTGTATGGTGGCCGAAGGCCAAGCTGATGTCTATCCAAGACTTGGACCAACAAGTGAGTGGGATACCGCAGCAGCACAAGCGGTTTTAGAAAGTGCTGGTGGTGTTGTGGTTGAATATCCGGCATTAACGCCTTTACAGTACAACCAAAAAGAAAATATTTTAAATCCGTAT
Source organism: Shewanella sp. HL-SH2 (assembly GCF_051164935.1). Taxonomy (NCBI): domain Bacteria; kingdom Pseudomonadati; phylum Pseudomonadota; class Gammaproteobacteria; order Alteromonadales; family Shewanellaceae; genus Shewanella; species Shewanella sp. HL-SH2. The sequence goes on along the minus strand of NZ_CP195035.1, from coordinate 3,094,751 downwards.
TTTATTGCTGCATCAGCGGCATGGTTTGAGCGTTAGCCTAATAAATCATTTGTTTACGTCAGCCAAATACGACACCAGAATGAATAATAATTAAATGGAGAGACAAGTTATGATGCGCATGGGCGTTGACCTTGGTGGGACCAAAATTGAATTAGTGGCGTTGGCTGACAACGGTGATGAGTTATTTCGAAAACGTATCCCGACACCACGAAATTATCCTGACACCTTAGATGCGATTATCAGCCTAGTGAATGAAGCCGAAACAACACTGGGCCAGAAAGGCTCGGTAGGTGTAGGTATTCCTGGGGTTATTTCGCCATTTACAGGCCTAGTCAAAAACTCCAATTCGACCTGGATTAATGGCCATCCTTTAGACAAAGATTTAGGCGCTCGTTTAGAACGCGAAATCCGAGTCGCTAATGATGCAAATTGTTTTGCGGTATCAGAGGCCGTAGATGGTGCGGCATCAGGTAAAGGTGTGGTATTTGGTGGCATAATAGGCACCGGCTGTGGCGCTGGCATTGCTATTAATGGCCGAGTGCATGGCGGTGGTAATGGTATTGGCGGTGAATGGGGTCATAATCCACTCCCCTGGATGACGGCAGAAGAGCATCATTCAACCGAGTGTTTTTGTGGTAATAAAGATTGTATTGAGACTTTTATTTCGGGTACTGGCTTTGTGCGTGATTTTCGTGCGGCTGGCGGCGAAGCAACTAGCGGTATTCAAATTGCACAAATGATGGCTGAAGGTGATGAGTTTGCTAAGCAGGCTTTTGATCGTTTTATTGACCGTTTAGCCCGTTCACTAGCGCATGTGATTAATATGATGGACCCTGACGTTATTGTGTTAGGTGGTGGAGTATCTAATATCGACGCCATTTACACTGAGTTACCAAAAGTATTACCCCAATATGTGGTTGGTCGTGAGTGTCGCACACCTGTGGTTAAAAACCTCTTTGGTGCCTCATCGGGTGTACGTGGTGCGGCGTGGTTATGGGGTAAGTAAGTTCGAAGCCCAATGCAAATCAGCCTAAAAATGCCATTGATGATTCAATGGCATTTTTGTTTTTGTGGCCCAGCTAAATAATTGTAAAACTACTCAAATTGCTTTCGCTAATTTGAGGGTGAGTCGTTACACTATTGCGATTATTCTCAATTGGATAGCTATTGAATGTTTTGGCTTAAAAAAATCATCTCACAATTATTTATGCCTATTCCGCTAACGGTGTTATTCATTTTACTCTCTTTGTTATTAATGACATTTGCAGCATCAAAATTAAAGTCTATTGCAAAGTTAAGCTTACTCGCAGCACTGGCAATACTGGTTGGTTTAAGCCAATCTGATAGCAGCTATTATTTAGCCAATTCATTAGAGTCTCAGTACCCAGTAAATTCAGTGCCGATTATTTCTCGTCAGCGCTGTGTGGTGATGGTGTTAGGCTCGGGCCATAGTGAGGAAGCAGGGTTAACCGCAGTGCATCAACTATCGGCCACTGCTTTAGGGCGGTTAACCGAAGGTGTCCGTCAGTTATCACTGGGACAAAATTGTCAGTTGATCGTCAGTGGCTGGAATGGCGGCTATATGCAAACCGCGCATGCTACCATCATGAAGCAGGCTGCAATCGAGTTAGGGGTTAATTCTGACACTATTATTAGCTTTCCTGAAGCAAAAGACACTATTGAAGAAGCAATGTTTTTATATAGGCTTATTGGACAACAGCCGTTTAGATTAGTCACATCTGCAACCCATATGCCGCGCTCTATGATGATATTTAGCGCATTAGGAATGAGCCCCCAAGCCGCACCAGCAGATTTTATTGCGCAAAAAAGTGTGTGGTGGCGTATTGATGCTAGTAATTTGTTGGCATCCCAAAGAAGTATTCATGAGTACGTGGGGATGTTGTGGCTGAGTATTAAAGGTGTGTCGGCTGATCAAATGGTAAATCAACTGTCACTTGATAAGGAATTGAATTAAATGACTGAAGCTTTAGCGATATACCCACATACAAAACGTAATGGGCTGACGTTTACATTAGCGGGCGCGACAGGACTGTTGATTAGCTTTGTGTTATTTATTCAATACAGTAGCTTATTTCCATTTTCATTGGTGTTGTTTGGGTTATCAAGTGTAAGCGTGTTGCTGGGCGCCGCTAAATTAAACGAACCTTTGATAAGCCTTGAATTAAATGAAACAGGAGTGACGTATTTTCACCGTCGTGGCCAAGTGACGCTTGAGTGGCTCAATTTACAGCGGATCGATAATGTCAGAGTAACCCAAAATATGGAGTTAATAGAGCTACCCTATATTGGCTTTAAAGTGAAAAAAATGAACCCTGTGTTAGATTCTATTTCACCTAGACTTGCAACGGGTTTATTGACTGAGCAGCGGCCGCTATTAATGACAGCGGCGACTCATGATGAAGATTTACACAGTTTAGAACAATACTTAAGTGCAGAGTTTAGCCCGTTTGTGAGCCATGGTGAACGTTACCGTGGAGTATTAGCTATGTTTGGCCGCAGAAGTGAAACCTTAGCAGAAAATTTGGGTTTTCATTTATATGTATCCCATGATGCACTAGACCGAGACTCAAAAGAGATGCTCACTTTATTGCGTGAGTGGCAGCAAAAAGCGATGCGAGGAATGTAAATGAGTGATGACATCATTTCTCAAGGTGGCTGTCTATGTGGCGCGATACGTTACCAGATAGTTGGTCAGCCGTTTGATGCGGATTATTGTTATTGTCGTCAATGCCAACGTTCATCTGGTGCTGTCGTCATGTCATGGATGGATTTTAAGGTTAACAAAGTCTCTTGGCTTATCGGCAAAGTAACAGAGTTTGCTTCTTCAGAAAAAATTAAGCGTGGTTTTTGCCAACAGTGTGGCTGTAGTTTGAGTTATCGGCATCAAGATTATGCAGAATATATCACCCTATCGATTGCTCATAGACAGGATCTTTAGCAATAAACCTATATTTTAGATAGAAAAAAGGCCTTATTTATGATCTGATAATTGTCGCCAAACAAATCAACATGACCAATAAATAAAGCCGATGACAATTATCACCTTAAAAAAGCAATTTATGCAATTCTTCAATGCAGACATCCTTCAAAAAATGGCTAAGCGCACAGGGTTTATACAGCGAAATCGCGCTGTATTACCTGAACTATTGGTGCCGAGCTTGGTCTCTGCGTTGAGCAAAGGGAACTGCCATGCCATTGCTGACTTACATCGTCAGTTTAATGGTATGTGTCTGACAGAAAATGATAATGTGGCTTACAAACCTTTTCATAATCAGCTCCGCAAAGCCGCCTTTGCTGATTTTATGAAGCAACTGGTTCAGCTGGCTATCGCTCAGTTTGCACGCCAACAATGCGCTTCGCTTCCGAAGAAGTTGTCAGGCTTTGATGATATTTTGCTTCAGGACGGCAGTTCTTTTCATGTTCACAAGGCGTTAGCTGACGTGTACCCAAGCCGCTTTAAGCGTAATCCCGCCGCGATAGAGTGCCATATGACCATGTCATTGCGCACATTTAATCCCACAGCAATGGCGATAAGTGCTGATACCGCTTCAGAAAGAACCTATCTCCCCATGGCCTTTAGAATGAAAAATACACTGCTTCTGGCTGATGCGGGCTATCCTGATTTCGAATATTTTGCCAATGTGGAACGCCATAATGGTTTCTATATTTTTCGGGGGACAAAGTCACTCAACCCAAGAATAGTTGAAGCTAGAAATGGCAAGGGCCGTGTGCTGCCTAAGCTTGCCGGAGTGAAACTTAAAGACATCACGCGTCGCACCAATCGCTCAGAAGTGCTTGACCTAAAAGCCCAGCGGGGAACGCAGGAATTTCGAGTGATAAGGCGTTGGTTTGCAGAAGAAAAGAGATTTTGCATCTGGCTAACCAACTTACCGGCAGAGTCTTACTCAGCCGATGACATTATGGCGATTTACCGCTGCCGCTGGCAGGTTGAGCTGCTGTTCAAAGAGTTGAAATCACATACAAACTGGCAGAGATTTGCCACCGCGCAGAAAGCGATAGTTGACGGCCTAGTATGGGCCAGCCTGCTGGCACTTATCATCAGACGCAGCACAGCGATGCGCATCATGCCTTCAGTTTCGCTGTTCAAAGCGGCAAAGAATGTGGACGTTTGGCTGCTGCCAATCTTTGAGTGTATCTGTCATCGGGCTTGGTCAGAAATAACAGAAAAGATAGACTGGGCGGTCTGCTATATAACAATAAACGCAAAAAAGTCACAACAAAGAAAATCTAGAAAAGACATAACGTTAGATGGAATTTTTTCAGGCCTTAATGCTTAAGGTCCAGTGTATGATCGATTGCTAGCTTAGATAACCCTAACTTAGTTTCACCTAAGTATCATATTTACACCGACAGCCAAGTTAAGTGGTTAAAGATTGACGACAATTGTAAAAGGTACCCGCAGGCGAGAAATGAAAGCGTTTCAAAAACATAATAAAATGCATTTACGGTTAGTTAAATGGGATGATACCTGCTAGTTAGTTTTTTGTATGCTTTGATTCTCGGTGGCGCTGGCCTAAAAACTGCCCACCATCAATCACTTCTAATTTTTCACTGTAAGCATCACCGTCAAATAAGCCCGTTGATGAAATGAGTAACTTTTGACATTGCACAGTGCCTTTTACTAGGCCTGTAATACTGACATCCTGACATTGAATATCGCCATTAACCTCACCACCTGCTTCGACGACAACGTTACCTTGAGTAATAATATCCCCGAGTATTTTACCGCTTATCATCACGTCGCCATTAAATTGAAAATCTCCGGTGAGCTCGCAGCCTTGGGCAATAAAACTTAATTGGGGCGTGTCTTTTTTTGGATTAAACATCAGTTGCTCTTATTTTTTTTAACATCATTATTTGCAATGGACATTAATATAATCATTTTGACTGACATGTAAATTAAAAATCAGTATTAAGGTGAGTTTGAATATTACTTTAAGGTGCAGCTAATGCAATGGCATTTGAAGGGCAGGGCGACACACATGCTCCGCAACCAGTACATGCACTGGTATCAATAATCGGTTTTGGGACTTGCCCTACCGCCATGACAAAACTTATCGCGCGCGGATCGCAAGCATCCTTACAGCTTTGGCACCATACGCCATTGTAAGTTAGGCAGGTTTGTTTGATATTGGCTACAATCAGCCAAGGTGCGTGTTGTTCAGTGTCGAACAAAGGTTCCTCACATGCTGTGACGCACTTTTGACAAAAAGTACACTCGCCAAGGGTAAAGTCAACCTCAGGAAAACCGCCATCCCCTCGCTTGATAATACTGGTTTCACAGACTTTAATGCAGTTATCACAACGAGTACAAATATCAGTAAATTCAATATCTGTTTTTACCCAAGGCGGCCTTAATGCATTACTCTTTCGACGGCTAAATAAACTGCGGCGACCTTGGTTGACAGATTGACTCATTGTGACTCCTATATTGTCCTGATTTTTGACGCCTAATAAATCAGGCTTTATAACCATTAGGGTTATGTGACTGCCATTTCCAGCTGCTATTGGCCATATCTTCAATAGTATGAGTAGCATGCCAATTAAGCTCGCTGGCAGCATAACTTGGGTCTGCGTAGCAAGAGGCTATATCGCCAGCGCGGCGGTCTACTATTTGATAAGCTAATGTTTTATTACATGCTTTTTCAAATGCCTTAACCATTTCTAACACACTGTAACCAATCCCTGTACCTAGGTTATAAGTGACTAATCCAGGGCTGGTTGAGAGTTTATCTAAGGCTTTTAAATGTCCCATGGCTAAATCAACAACATGGATATAATCCCTCACTCCAGTGCCGTCAGGGGTATTGTAATCACCGCCAAAAACGCTCAATTTATCACGTTTACCCACGGCAACCTGTGCGATAAATGGCATAAGATTATTAGGAATATCATTAGGGTCTTCGCCAATTAAGCCTGAATCATGGGCACCTACAGGATTAAAGTAGCGTAAACAGGCAATATTCCAGCTGTTATCTGAATGATATAAATCAGCTAAAATATGTTCAACTATCAGCTTTGATTGGCCATAAGGGTTAGTTGCACCTGTCGGGAAGTCTTCCTTAATGGGCAAACTGGCCGGATCGCCGTACACAGTTGCAGATGAGCTGAAAACAAGATTTTTAACATTATGTTCAGCCATCACTTGGCATAAAATGATGCTGCCAGTGACATTGTTTTCATAATATTTGAGCGGTAAAGCGACTGATTCACCCACAGCTTTTAGTCCAGCAAAGTGAATAACTGAGTCAATTTCATGATCGGAGAATATTTTTTGCAGCAAGGCTTTGTTTAGTACATCACCTTGGTAGAAAGTTACCGTTTTATGGCTAATACGTTCTACACGCTTTAACGCTTCAACGCTTGAATTAGACAAATTATCTACAATAATGACTTCCTGTCCTATAGCCAATAGTTCTATAACTGTATGGGTACCAATATAACCTGCACCACCGGTCACTAAAATTGCCATGTTTATATCCTAAATTATCTAAAGTTTTGAATTTGCCTTTAGTGCTTATTGTAAATCAGTTGCTTAGAATTACTATAAAAAAACCGATTTAACGGGTAATTATGATGGTTTATGTCGAGTCGTTACCAAGTTTGTCAAAAATCCTATCCATTATATTGGTCTGATATAATTAGGTATTTTTTAAGAGTATACGCCAATGTATGCTTATGTTTACAAAAAGCTAACATTGTTGACCCGACTATAAAGTGTGAGGGAGTTAACAAAATCGATGGCATAGCACAATATGAAGGGAGTGAAGTTGACGTAAAGTGGAACTAATGAGCAACGTGACAAAATATATTTCTCATCAACCTGATACCCAAGGGTATATTAATTATTCAGACCAAGAGAATAATTTATGGCAGCAATTGTATCAGCGCCAAATTACTAACTTGCCAGGGCGAGCATGTGATGCCTATTTACAAGGTATTCAGACATTAAATATGTCAGTTGATAAAATACCTCAACTGCCTGATCTCGATAATGTCTTAACAGAATTAACTGGCTGGAAAACCGCCGCGGTTCCGGCATTAATTCCATTTGGTAAGTTTTTTGAATTACTGGCCAGTAAGCAATTTCCGGTAGCAACCTTTATTCGCACTAAAGAAGAATTTGATTATTTACAAGAACCTGATGTATTCCATGAGGTTTTTGGTCACTGCCCTTTATTAACTAATCCAGCATTTGCCAATTTTTCACATATTTACGGTCAATTAGGGTTAGCGGCATCAAAAGAAGATCGCGTTTTTCTGGCTCGGTTATACTGGTTTACCGTTGAATTTGGTCTAGTACAAGCTAAAGATGGCCCTTTAAACATCTATGGTGGAGGCATTTTAAGTTCCCCTGGCGAAACCTTATATGCGCTAAGTGATAAGCCAGAGCTTAAACCGTTTGATTTATTGGATGTATTGAGAACACCGTATCGCATCGATATCATGCAACCGATATATTATGTTATCGAAGATATTGAATATTTGGATGAAATTTCCAAGATGGATATTATGGCTTATGTGAAAAAAGCCCGTGAACTGGGGATGTTTGAACCTAAATTTGCCCCCAAAGTAAAAGCAAGTTAAGCCATTTGTGGCGAACTTTGCAGTGTTATTTTTTAATTCTTATTCATAAATTAGCCGTATTTAGGAGTCCCAATGACTGCACTATCTGAAATGAAATGTGAAGCTTGCCAAGCTGATGCCCCAAAAGTAACCGATGCCGAGTTAGGTGAATTAGTACGAATGATCCCAGATTGGGGTGTTGAAGTGCGTGATGGCGTAATGCAATTAGAGCGAGTGTATAAATTTAAAAACTTCAAATTAGCCATGGCATTTAGTAACAAGCTTGCTGATCTGGCAGAAGAAGAATTTCATCACCCAGGTATTTTTACCGAATGGGGTAAGGTTACTGTAACCTGGTGGTCGCACTCAATTAAGGGCTTACACAAGAATGACTTTATTATGGCCGCCAAGACCGACCAGTTGTTAGACTAACAACAAGACCAAATAATTCAGCATGTTACGTAAACGTAATTTGCTGAATTCTTTCTCTGTTACAATTCTGCTGTAAACTTCACTTGCCACCTCTATCATAACACTCTACCGTATGCGCAGTTTCCAAAGAAAAAACTAATAAATTAGGGAATCACAGCATTATGCGTTTGGAAGTGAGTTGTAACGATCGCGTCGGCCTCGCGAAAGACATCCTCGTCGTACTTGAAAAATATGGCATTAATTTAATTGCCATTGATGCTAGCAACAAAGGCTTTTTGTATCTGCAATTTGCCGAAATCAGTTTTGAAATGTTGCGCGAGTTAATGCCCCTTATCCGTAAGGTAGAAAGTGTGCACGATGTGCGTACGGTATCTTTCATGCCTTCAGAGCAAGAGCATTACGCGTTAAAAACCTTATTAAAAACCCTACCAGATTCGGTATTTTCCCTTGATGCTAAGGGACGTATTCGTATTGTCAACGAGTCGGCTTTATTGACCCTAAATATGGCCGAACATGAAGTCGTAGCTGAATCATTAAATCATTGGGTGCAGGGTTTTAACTTTGTGCGTTGGTTAAGCGAGCCTCAAGTGCCTGCCATTGCATCGCGAGTTACCATTAATGCCAGTGAATACTTAGCCGAAATGCTGCCCATTTATCTACCTGATGATAATGACAAAACCATTCTTGCTGGCGCCGTGGTATCACTTAAATCGCCAGCTAGGGTAGGTAAACAGTTTAATGCGTTACAGAACCAAACCACAGGTTTTGATAATGTGCTTGCGGTCAGTGACAAAATGAAAGATGTGCTTAAGCAAGCTAAGCGAATGGCGCAATTAGATGCACCGTTACTTATCACGGGTGAAACTGGCACAGGTAAAGAGTTAATGGCGCGAGCTAGTCATGACGCCAGTATGCGCCGTGAGCATCCATTTATAGCCATTAACTGCGCCGCATTACCCGACAGTGTGGCTGAAGAAGAGCTATTTGGTTTTGTTAGTAATGGGCAAATTGTCAAACGGGGCTTTTTTGCTGAAGCAAAAGGTGGCACGATATTTTTAGATGAAATTGCCGAAATGTCTAAAGCTGCTCAGGTTAAGTTACTGCGTTTATTACAAGATGGTGCATTTAGGCGCATGGGCGGTGATGAAGAAGTGCGTGCGGATGTGCGAATTATTTGTTCGACTCAAAAAAATCTCGCCGAGCTATGCCAATCTGGTGAGTTTAGGGAAGATCTTTATTATCGTATTCATGTGCTGAGTTATCACATGCCATCATTACGTGAGCGTAAGGTTGATGTCATTCCGTTAACTGAAATGTTTTTAGAGCATTACAGTCATCAATTATCCAGCCCGCTGCGCAGAATATCAGCCTCTTGTCGTGATTATTTATTTACCTATGCATGGCCAGGTAACGTGCGTCAGTTGAAAAATGCTATTTTCCGTGCAGTGTCTATGTGGGATGGTTCGGCTGAATTAACGGTTGAGCAACTTAAATTGCCCTCATATGCCGAAGGTTTTGGCTACTTTGATGAAGAGTTTGAAGGCACATTAGATGAAGCGATGAAAGAATATGAGGCGAATTTATTACGTCGTTTATATCCTGCTTATCCAAGTACCCGTCAATTAGCTAAAAAGCTTGGCGTATCACATACTGCTATTGCGAATAAATTACGTGATTACAGTATTTCAAAGAAACGATAGGTGGTCAGTGAAAAATACACTGTAACGTTTTGATGCCACAGTTTTGTTGGCTATTTAGCCAATGTATAGCCTGAAAATCATCATTTTCAGGCTGTGTTTATAAGTGTATATAAATATTTACAAAATCAGGGTTGATACTAGGATATGTGATTCAGCTCACAAGCTGTTTATTGCACGGTTTATCGGTTATTTCTATCATCAATCAAGCTGTATTTTCTGATTGGCTCGCATTCTTATACGGCCGACAGACTTTTCGAATATTAGGAGCAATAATGAAACTTGCAAGTTATAACAACGGTCGTCGTGATGGCCAACTTATGTTAGTAAGCAAAGATTTAACTAAAGCTGTCGCGGTACCTGCTATTGCTCACACTATGCAGCAACTACTTGACGCGTGGGATTTATTAAACCCGCAATTACAAGAATTATATGAAGCGTTGAACGCTGGCCAAATGGACAATGCGATTGCATTTGACGAAAGCAAATGTTTATCACCATTACCACGCGCTTATCAGTGGGCTGATGGCAGTGCTTACGTGAATCACGTTGAGTTAGTGCGTAAAGCACGCGGCGCTGAAATGCCAGAAACATTCTGGACAGATCCATTAGTCTACCAAGGTGGTTCAGACAGCTTTATCGCTCCTAAAGCCGATATCGAAATGGCCAGTGAAGAGTATGGTATCGATTTCGAGTCAGAAGTTGCTATCATCACTGATGATGTTGCAATGGGTGTAAGCAGTGAAAACGCCGCTAAGCATATTAAATTATTGATGTTAGTTAACGACGTATCTTTACGTAATCTTATTCCTGGTGAGCTAGCTAAAGGCTTTGGCTTCTTCCAGTCTAAACCGTCAAGTGCTTTTTCTCCTGTGGCCATTACGCCTGATGAATTAGGTGATAAATGGCAAGACAGCAAGGTTCATTTGCCGTTAGTGACGCATTTAAACAGTGAATTATTTGGTCGCCCAAATGCTGGCGTGGACATGACATTTGATTTTAGTCAGCTAGTGTCTCATGTTGCGAAAACACGTCCTTTGGGAGCAGGTGCTATTATCGGTTCAGGTACTATTTCAAATTATGATCGTAGTGCCGGTTCAAGCTGTTTAGCTGAAAAACGTATGCTTGAAATTATTGCCGATGGCAAAGCAAGCACGCCATTTATGCGTTTTGGTGACACGGTTCGTATCGAGATGTTTGACGATAATAATGTCAGTATTTTTGGTTCAATTGACCAAAAAGTTGTTGAGTACAAAGGTTAATTCATTATCAATTAAGATGATATTTAGGCAATAACAGACCATGTTATTGCCTTTTTTATAGGGAAAATAAGATGAAATTGTATGGATATTGGCGTTCTAGTGCCGCATACCGAGTTCGCATAGCACTTAATCTTAAGCAATTAAGCGCAGAACATATTTCAGTGCATTTAGTTAATAATGGTGGTGAGCAACATTCAGAGGCATTTCATCAACTTAATCCCCAGCACTTAGTACCTGCGTTAGTTGATAGCAACGAACAAGGCGAGTTTAGCCTGACCCAGTCTTTGGCGATTATTGAATACCTTGACGAAAAACACCCACAAATTAATTTACTACCGACTAATTTAGAAGATAAAGCCGTGGTGCGCGCCATGTCGCAAGCTATTGCCTGTGAAATCCACCCACTCGATAACCTGCGGGTATTACAATATTTAGTCAAAGAAATGGGCGTAGATGAAACCCAAAAAATGACCTGGTACCATCATTGGGTTCATGTTGGTTTTAGCGCATTAGAATCGCAGCTTGAACGTTTTTCTGGCCAATTTTGTTTTGGCGACAAGGTCACTCTGGCTGACATTTGCCTGGTGCCACAGGTTTATAATGCCGAGCGCTTTAAGGTGCCTATGGATGCTTACCCAAACATTGTCCGTGTATGGCAGAACTGCAACCAACTTGATGCCTTTATTCAAGCAGCACCAGAACAACAAGCTGACGCGAGTTAATACCTAATGCCTGCGCCACACAGTATTGTAAAACTAGCCGCTGACAAGTCCTGTGTAGAACACTCAGCACCGTTAGCTGATTTAGCTAAATTAAATCAGTGGTTTGAGCAAGATGCAATGCGGATGCAGGCTTTAACGGTTTGTGCACAAGTGTTTGCCAAACTCAATATAACCGACTGGGCTATTGCTGCCGGCTTTGTACGTGACTTTGTTTGGGATAAACTGCACGGTTGTTCAATCAGTGAGTTAAGCGAGTTAAATGATATCGATGTCATTTACTATTGCGAAAAAAACATCACCCAAGCTCAAGACAAGCACATTCAGCAAATACTGTTAAGCTTGATGCCGCTAAATTGGTCGGTTAAAAACCAAGCCAGGATGCATATTCGTAATCAAGACCCACAATATCATTCATGTCTCGATGCAATGGGGTATTGGCCTGAAAAGCAAACTGCGATAGCGGTTAAATTGAATGCGGTTAATGTGAACCCGCAGCATGCCAGTTATAGCGTTAATGGGAAAACTGGCTCTTGCATTAGCGCCAACACATTGGAATTTATTCATGCCTTTGAATTAGCATGTTTATTTAATTTTAGTCTGAGCCATAACCCAAAGCGCTCATCAAGTATATTTGAACAGCGTGTCATCCAGAAAAAGTGGCTTGAACGCTATCCAAAATTAATACTGCAGCCAACGGCTAAAACATAGAACATCACGTAATAGGTACTCACCAATAGCATTGAGCCAATTACATACCTCAAGTAATGGCGTGTATCTTTAATGGCTGATAACTTGCTAAACATGATTCAATCCGCTATTTTACTGTTAATATATACAGTGCTTGAGTGTTGAATGATTTTATACATTGCAGAAAAACCCAGTCTAGGCCGAGCCATTGCTGATGTATTGCCTAAACCGCATAAAAAAGGTGAGGGCTTTATTACCGCAGCCAACGGCGATTGTGTGTCCTGGTGTATTGGTCATTTGCTCGAGCAAGCTGAACCTGATGCCTATGATGCAGCGTTTAAATCATGGAAACTCGAGCATTTACCGATTATTCCGCAAACCTGGCAATTAAAACCCAAACCTAAAACCCGCAGCCAATTAACCGTGTTACGTAAATTGGTTAAGCAAGCATCGTCGATAGTCAATGCTGGCGATCCCGACCGCGAGGGTCAGCTTTTAGTCGATGAAGTGATTTCTTACCTAGGCGTAAAAGGCAACAAGCTGAATGATGTTCAACGTTTACTCATCAGTGATTTAAATCCACAAGCGGTTAAAAGGGCGTTAGGGCAACTGCGCAGTAATCGGGAATTTATTCCATTATCAACCTCAGCATTAGCCCGCAGCCGTGCAGATTGGTTATATGGCATGAACATGACACGAGCTTATACCATTCAAGGTAAGAAGGTCGGTTATCAAGGTGTGTTGTCAGTGGGCAGGGTGCAAACCCCCTTACTGGGGTTAGTGGTGCGCCGTGATGATGAAATCGCCGATTTTAAGCCCAAGTCTTTCTATGAAGTATTAGCGCATTTAGTTACCGATCAACAACAAACCTTTAGTGCTAAATGGCAACCTAGCGAAGCTTGCCAGCCTTATATGGATGAAGACGGCCGGGTATTAGCCAAAGGCTTGGCCGAAAATGTGGTTAAGCGTATTCATGGTCAACCCGCAGAAGTCACCAAACTTGAGGCCAAAGATAAACGCCAAAACTCACCATTGCCTTACAGCTTATCAGCATTGCAAATCGATGCAGCAAAGCGCTTTGGGCTATCGGCAAAAGAGGTGTTAGATACCTGTCAAAGCTTGTACGAGCGGCATAAATTGATTACTTATCCACGTTCAGACAGCCGCTATTTACCCAAAGATCAACATAGCTTGGCTCCTAAAGTATTGGATGCGGTACTTAATGGTGCGGCCGGATTAGTTGACGGTTGCGACGTGCCTAACGCCAAGCTTAAATCTAAAGCGTGGGACGACAGTAAAGTAGATGCCCACCATGCCATAGTGCCTACAGAGAAAGTGGCTAATTTATCATCGTTATCCAGTAATGAGGCAAAGTTATATCAGCATATTGCGCGCCAATATCTAGCCCAGTTTTACCCAGCTTATATTTATGCAGAAACCACAGTTGAAGTCACTATTGCTGGTGGTCTTTTTGCCACTAAAGCACGTCAAGACAAAAGCTTAGGTTGGAAGCAACTGTTTAAACGGGTAGCTACGGCAAGTCATACCAATACACATTCAAACAACAGTGAAGACGATAACGACGATGCGGTGCAGTCGTTGCCACCCTTAGTTAAAGGGCAAATACTGCAATGTGAGCGCGGCGAGTTATTAGAAAAAATGACTCAGGCACCAAAGCATTTTACCGACGCCACCTTATTAGGTGCTATGACCGGAATTAGCCGTTATGTCACCAATAGTGACATTAAGAAAATTCTTAAGGAAACTGATGGCCTGGGCACCGAAGCGACTCGCGCTGGGATTATTGAATTGTTATTTAAGCGTGGTTACTCAGTTAGACAAGGTAAATCTATTCTTGCTACACCGGTCGGTATTGGCTTAATCCGCAGTTTACCAGAATCAGCAACTACTCCAGATATGACCGCATTATGGGAAAATAGCTTGGACGCCATTAGTCAAAAACGGCTTAAATATGATGCATTTATGCAGCCATTATTGAGTCAATTAGATAACCTAATTACCCAAGCATCTAGTCAGTTACCGTCAGCATTACAAGGTGTTGCTAGCCCTCATAAGGGCGCGAAAAAGCTCTTTAAGAAGAAAGCTATTGCAAGTACTAGATCAAGTTTCAAATCAACCACTACACCAAGGACTAAAGCACAAACTAAGCGCTAAATTACTCACAGGATTGAATTTCCCTTAAGATAAATGGCTCAAGCTCACTACAGAGTTTACCCATTTAATGGGTTAGATATGGTGGATGGAAATCACTTTTTCTGAATGAGATCAGTTAATTTAGCCAATCAGCTTACATAAATTCATGTCATATTGCCTTTCAGGCAGTGATCTCATCTTGCTTGAGTGACCTTGAAAGTGGACTATCTTATTGTTTTATAATGATGGATCTGATTTGTTGGTCCTATAAATTGGGTAATTATAACCTATCAACTTAAATGCCTACGTATAAAGCGTAATAGGTTTAAAATAACCAGGCTTATCTTCACCAAGCTCTTAGATGTTTGGTCTTCCATAAATCTAAAAATATCATCATTGTCATTAAGTTTTAAATACACATTTAATTCATTATCTTTGGCATACGATTGAACGCTTAGCAAAACAGAATTAAACTCATTTTCGTGTAATTCATTACTACAATTTACATTATTTTTCAGTGTGGCTGGTTGCAAGGTTTGTATATAAATAATTTTTATAAAAAGTGCTTAAAGATAATGCTTTGATGTCCGCATTTAGTGCTTTTCCTGCATTAGTCGATTGATGCACTAACGCAGGGGGCTTCTGTAATGTGTTAGTTAAGGGTTAGTAAGCTGCTTAGCTTCAATGATGGCGGTAAGCTCTGTGGGCCAAAGGGGGACTTGCTGAACCAGTTCATCTTTACCCGCTTGTGTTATTTGCTCTTGAGTCTGTTCAACTTTGGTGTTGACCGTGTCTTTCACCAGTTTCTCAGCAAAAATCTGCGGTGAACCGCCAGTAAGTAACATCACTGCCATCTGGTTATTATCTGCATTCCACACAAAGCCTGCTTTGTCGGCAATATCAGGAATTGGGCTGTGGTTGGAAATCACATAATACAAGGGGCCTTGTTGTTGAATTTCATCGGCCGTTGCCAGTATTTTCATGGCATTGCCATATTGCGGCCCTAAAATCGCCTGCATTCTATCTTTGACCATGGGCTGCTCAAACAGGCCGACATCGTTAGGGTCTAATCCAACTAAAGGCTTCATTAATGCCCACATCATTTGCCCTTGTGGAGACAACAGCAGCAGTGGCATTGCACAGGCATTTAATAAAAAAACTAACCAGATAAGGTGGAGCTTGTTGCGGATTAAGCGTGTGTTACCCAAGATGGCAACTCCTAGTAATTACCCGCAAATTCGGGCAAAGGAGTGTAGTCATTTTTTGTACAAAAAACGACTGCTTCATAGCAAAAGTATCACTATTTTTAGTGCAATGGGACATTTTATTCAATGAATAAGTAGTTTCGTTTCGCGGGCCAAAATTTCTATTATTTGATACGAGGCGTTGCAGTCGTTGCCACCATTAGTAAAAGGTCAGATACTGCAATGTGAGCGCGGCGAGTTATTAGAAAAAAGGACCCAGGCGCCAAAGGATTTTACTGATGCCACCTTATTGGTTGCTATGAAAGGCATTAGTCACTATTTATTAAACGGTGAAATTAAGAACATTCATAAAAAAACTGATGGCCTTGGCAACGAAGCGACTCGAGCAGGGATTATTGAGTTATTGTTTAAGCGTGGTTATTTAGTTTGCCAGGGTAAATCGATATTGGCCACCCCAGTGGGAACTGGTTTAATCCGCAGTTTGCCAGAATCAGCAACTACTTCTGATATGACCGCATTATGGGAAAACAGCTTGGATGCCATCAGTCAAAAACGGCTTAGGTATGATTTTTTTATGCAGCCATTATTGAGCCAATTAGATAACCTCAATAGCCAAGCATCTAGCGAGCGTCCATCCATCAGCACTAAAAGGCTTAGCTAGCAGTGCACCGAAACGCAGCTTTAAAAAAACGAATAAAAAGAAAGCTAAAACGAAAGGCTAAGAAGGCGGCAAGCTGTGACAGGGGAACTTTGGTCTGACGATAAGGTGCTGTTTACTGTCAGGCGTATGCAATAATAACTCATTCCCCCATTGCTTACTTGATAGTTATCAAGCTGTTCTGCTGTGTTGAATTGAACTTATGTCTCATGCTGTGGCTATTTAGACCATATTTGTAAAACTATAGGTTGAATCTGTTGGTTTGGAAAATAGTAATAGGTATTGATAATTCAAAACGAAAGGGGTTATGTTGTTATTTCAAAAAAGGGTGACGAGTTAATTTTGTCGCATGTTAATTTTTGGGAATTAAAAATTTTTCTGATCGCTTTAAATGTTAAAAGCCATTTGGTAAACACTTTATATAATCCTTGTCAGCTATTTTTGTACTTTCGTAGTGGTAATTACCACTTCTCTACTATGCTATACCTACAGGATATGATTTCTATTCGATTTCATTATTTAAGTAAAAAATACTTTCTCTAAGTGTATCAAAATTTGTATTATTAATGTTGAAATACTTCAACATCAGGTGGTAGTTAGATGTCTAATACGTATAAAAAAATGCGTTGTTTTGTTATATTTCTGGCATCCATTTGTTTTAGTCTTGCTGCCTATTCTCAGGATACGTTAAGTGTACTGGCATGGCCTGGGTATGCAGATCCAGATTTAGTTAACATTTTTGAACAGCGTCATCAGGTTAAGGTTGATGTCACCTTGGTCGAATCTGATGACGTTATGTGGAAGCGGTTAAATGAAAGTAATGGGGATAAATTTGATGTGTTTGCTGTCAATACTGCCCAATTGCAACGTTATATTGATAAGGGCATTAGCATCCCCTTAACATTAACTAATATCCCCAATAGTCAAAAACAATTACCCCGTTTTAGCGATCTTTCTTCAATACCGGGTCTGATCCGAAACGGCAAAGTATACGCCATTCCCTACACTTATTCAGAAATGGGCCTTATTTATGATCTAAATGAGTTTAGCCAGCCTCCTGATTCTTTTTCGGTAATGTGGGATAAGCGTTATCAAGGTCGAGTATTGATGTATGCGGGCAGTGAGCATAATTTTTCATTTGCCGCGTTATCGCTTGGTTTAAAAAATCCTTTTCAGATCCCCAATTCAGAGTTTGGCTTAGTCACCAAACAAGTTATTGCTTTGCGTCGAAATATTTTGACTTATTATGAGAAACCGGAAGAAGCGACGCTGCTATTCAACGAAAATCATATTGCATTAATGTTCGCAAATTATGGTTCTCAACAAGTCAAAATGCTCAAAGAAACTCGAGCTAATATTGGCTATGTGATCCCCAAGGAAGGTGCTTTAGCCTGGTTGGATTGTTGGTCTGTTACTCGTGATGCCAAAAATAAAAAATTAGCGGAAGATTGGATTAATTTCCTATTGGAACAAAAGGTGAGTCATGTTTTATCAGAAAGACAAGGCTTAGCGAATACGCTTGAAAAACCTGAAGGGTTAACAGCATCAGATAAACTCATCTGGTTGGAGCGGGTCGAAAATATGGAAAAACGTAAATTGCTATGGGATAGAATTATCTCTGGCGACGTGCCGGAAGAATTTTAATGGCAGCAGTGTCATCGAATAATAATCAGCCTGTTAAGTTTGGCATTGCGATTAAACTTACTATCCTGCTGTCCCTGTTTGGGATTTTAGCCAGTGCTTCTACAGGATATTTCACCTTTAATGCCACCCGCGACATCCTATCGGACAAAGCCACGCAAGGAATGATTGATGCCACAAAACTTCTTGGCCGACGTTTTTATTCTATGGCTAATGAGGTCGCTAACCAAACAAGAGTTCTGGCAAATACAAAGTTAGTAGACGATTCTTTTGGTCATGATAATGCCTCGGTGATTGCCCGAGAATCTTTGTCAGATAATTTCAAAAGTTTGTTGTCGGTTTACCCTGAATATTTTCAAGTTAGATTAATTGGCGCGCAAGAGTATGGACGCGAAATGGTTAGGGTTGATCGGGATGAAGGCCAACTAGTTGTGATCCCTCAAACCCATCTACAAGAAAAACAACATTATCCTTATGTCTATAAAACCTTAAAACTGAATAAAGGCGAAGTTTTCTTTTCGAAAATATTCATTAACCATGAACAGGGGGCTCATGCTGGATTAGGCCAACCTACATTGCAGGTTGCATCGCCTGTTATTGATGATAAAGGCAAAGCCATTGGGGTGATTGTCATTAATGTCGACTTGAATTTGATGTTTAGCATATTGAAGTCAGATATGTCTGAAGAGTATCAACTGTATTTGACTAATGAGGCAGGTGATTTTCTTATTCATCCCAATAGACTAGAAACCTTTGGTTTTGATCGTGGACGACAATTTTTAGTGCAAGAGACCTTTGAGCCGGTTGATCAAATTATTAATTCTGGCGCACAAGCCGTCACGATTCACCAAACGCTAGGTTTTAATAATATTGAAAGTATTGGTGGGTTCACCAGTGTTCCTTTTGGTCAATCTACCGGTAATCGCTTTGTGATTATCGGGTTAACTGTGCCGATTGATTTTGCTTTATCTGAAACGAACATTTTAACTGAAACAGGCCTGCGGGTTGTTCTGGGATTGAGTTTTTTCGGTATTCTTATTTCGCTCATAGTGGCGAGAATATTTGTGCGTCCCTTGAAGAATTTGGTAGCGGTTGTGCGTCGTTTTAGTCAGACAAATCAGGTGACTCGACTTACAAATTATAAGCAAGATGAACTAGGGCTACTGGCAAATAGTATCGTCAGTATGCAAGAAGGTATTTTAACTCATTTAACGAGTCTTAATGACCAAAATACGCAACTCAATCACGAAATTCACGAGCGAGAAAAAATTGAAGCTTATGATAAATTCCATACACATACTCTAGAGTTATTGGCCCAGAATAAAAATTTAGATGATATTCTTGAATCCATCGTATTAGGTTTCGAGGATCTAAAAGAAAAATTTATTTGCAGTATTCTGTTGATTGATCAAAGCGGTAAAAAATTTGTTAAAGTGATAGCCCCTAACTTACCTGATTTTTATAACAAAGCGCTTGAAGGGATTGAAATTGGCATAGGTGTTGGCTCTTGTGGCACTGCGGCGTTCACTAAAGAACGGGTCATTGTTGAAGACATTCAGACACATCCTTTTTGGAGTAATTATAAAGCACTGGCAACACAGGCAAACTTAGCTTCATGCTGGTCTCAGCCTATTATCTCTTCATCAGGCTTAATATTAGGTACTTTTGCAATGTATTGCCGTGAAGTGGCGACACCTTCTGCAGATGATATCGAACTCATTAAGAGAACGGCTCGCTTAACCAGTGTCTCAATTGAACGAAAGTATGCAGAAGATGAAGTTAATAATCTTGCTTTTTTTGACTCACTGACCCTGCTTCCGAATAGGCGTTTATTACTCGACCGTTTAAATCAGGAGCTCGCTGCAAGAGTACACAGTAAAAAGCAAGCCGCTCTTTTATTTATTGATTTAGATAAATTCAAGGCGCTCAATGACTCATTAGGCCATGATATGGGTGACCTATTATTACAGCAGGTTGCAAGTCGCATCAAAGCTTGTGTAAGAGAGAGTGATACAGTGTCTCGTTTAGGTGGTGATGAGTTCGTGGTCATGCTTAAAGGGCTCAGTGAACAAGCGATTGTTGCTGTGTCAGAAGCGGACGTTGTCGGCAAAAAAATTCTCCACTCATTGTCTGAAACCTACCAACTTGCGTCTCATCAATATCTTATAACCCCTAGTATAGGTGTTACATTATTGGGTGCAGGTCATCAAAATGCTGATGAAGTATTTAAGCAAGCTGATATTGCTATGTATCAGTCTAAAAAATCAGGTGGCAGTGCGCTATTTTTCTATGACCCCGACATGCAAGCTCATCTGATTTCGCGTATTCGTATTGAAACCGAATTACGCGAAGCCATTAATAAAGGAAAACAGTTTGAACTTTATTATCAGCCTCAGATTAACTCATTAGGTATTGTAACGGGAGCTGAAGCGCTAATTCGTTGGAATACTGTGGACCGAGGTATTGTGTCACCTTTAGAGTTTATTGCTATTGCGGAAGAGTCAGGTTTGATTTTACCCTTGGGGAATTGGGTTTTAGAAACAGCCTGCCAGCAACTTGCAAGTTGGGCGTTAGAACCGAAATCAGCTCATTTGACCTTGGCAGTGAATATTAGTGCAAGACAAATGGGCGTTCCTGCATTTGTTGAGAATGTATTAAGTATCGTGAGTCATGCGAATATTAACCCTGAGAAACTTAAGCTAGAGATTACAGAAAGCATCTTATTGGAAAATATGGAAGATACAATTACAAAAATGACAGCCCTTAAGGCGCGGGGTATCAAATTTTCTATTGACGATTTTGGTACCGGATATTCGTCATTGCAATACCTAAAACGCTTACCCTTGGATCAGCTTAAAATTGACCAATCATTTATTCAAGATATTGAAAATGACCCCAATGACAGGGCAATTGTGCGGACGATTATAGCTATGGCAAATAGTTTAAATCTAGAGGTGATCGCTGAAGGCGTTGAAACAGAAAAACAGAAAGAACTACTGACTAACAAAGGTTGTTTAAACTACCAAGGATATTTATTTAGTAAACCCTTGCCGTTGAAAATGTTTAACCAGTATCTGACAAAGCATTAAGTCTATTCTACAAAACCATGGGGCCAGAATCTTATAGCATGGCCTGCCACTGTTATTTGCTTTATTGACATCACGTCGTTCCGCTTTACTTAAATAGCATTTTTCATAATGGTGATAGAGAGCGGTCATTGCTTCATTAGCCACATCATTGACGATCCTGTTAGCTTCTCTTTTTAAGAGTATCTCTTTAGACGTTCATCCGGGTACTTTTGAATATGCGTTTGTGCATATTATTGATTACCATCTTGATTTTTCTGGCTTTGATGCAGGGTCTAAAAGGTGAGAAATCTATAAATAAGTCAATCGAAAAGTAAAAAAAGGTAAACCAATGGGAGGTTTACCTGTATACGGGAAGGGTTTAAAACTTAATGTGATGGGTTAAATATCAATCATTAAACGGAAATGAATGTACAAAGAGTGTTTAGAACAATGTCATCTTACCCATTGATACTTAACTCATACTTAATTAGAAATGAAGTGCGTGTTAATCAGTATTTAATGGCAAATAGTATAATCACTCTTGTATTTATGACTCTCAGTCTCGTGATGTTATCAACGCAAGCAGTGGCCACGATTAAGGCTAATCAACTTATCTAAAATATGTTCACCATCAATACGAATACCATTGTGCTCGTATTCAGACGTTAACCAATACTTTAAATTACCGACTTGTTTGGCTGTTTCTAAGCTGTATTGCATTTCTACATACATGTCTTCGCTGTAAATAGCTGCAGCAATAGGAACCGAGTTATTTGCAAGTTGATGTAAATCATATAGCTTAGGCCAATCATTTTTGCTGGCGATTAATTCTGCTGCAGCCGTTAGCGGCTTTAACGCATCAAATTGATTGAACATCCACGGGTAAATCATCTCGCCAGTAAACAGTAGTGGTTTATTCGGCTGATACTGGAACTCAGGAAAATTATCACGCACCCTATGTGCTGCCCATTTTGATGCGGTTTGTTGGCAATAAATAGATTCATGCAATAGGGCAAATATCGGGTTGGTGTTGTAATCTAAAAACTGACTAAATTGATGTAAAAAGAGTGGATTAACATCAATGCCATGGCTGGTTTCAATTAAGGCTTGTTCTAGCAAATAATAAACCGCTTCAGGGCCTTGTTCCATGCCTAAATTAATTCCCAGTAGCTGGAACATTTCTACGGTGAGCTGCTCACCGGTTGCTAAGTAGACTTTATGCTCATACAAATATTGGGCGATATGGTCTACTAAGGTTCTAGCGTCAGTAAAACGGGTGAAGAAGTCAGCATTTTTAGCCAACACACGTTGATAAGTGGCTTGGTAAACTTCATCTGCGCTGCGTGTTAGGGAGGGAATACCGCCTGTGATATAGGCTTCTTTAACGCCCTGTGGTGCAGCAGATAAATAATGCAGCACGCAAAAACCGCCAAAGCTTTGGCCTAAAATGCTCCATGGCTGGTTTGCCGATAATTTAGTACGGATAAACTCTGCATCACGAATAATATTGTCGGCGCGAAAATGACTTAAATACTCGGCTTGTTGGTTAGCCGTTAAATGATTTAACGATACGGCATTAACAGGTGTAGAGAGCCCTGTACCACGTTGATCGAGTAACAATACACGGTATTCTTGTAAGGCGCGCTTTATCCAACCGCTATTCGTCACAGGCCGAGCGGCACCAAACCCTGGACCACCCTGAAAAAATACTAAATATGGAAGCGGTTTATGTTGATTTGCGACACTGACGATTTCACGGGCAAAGACTGAAATTTGCTGGCTTGAGCTGGACAAATAGTCCAAAGGCACTGAAAAGGTGTATTTTTGAACAACAATGTCTTTTAAGGTTTGTGAAATAATCATATGAGCTTATCGTTATTAATTTGAGTGTAATTGTATGTGCCCGCTTGTTTTATCACAATCAATCTGACTGATTAAATTTAAGTAAATTGCTATCAAGATCAAGTTAGCAAAGGTAAAATTAAATAATAATGATAACTTAGCAACGGCATTTAGGAGAGTTTAGATGAAATATCAAATCATACCGGTTACCCCGTTTCAGCAAAATTGCAGTGTGATTTGGTGTGAAGCTAGCCTAAAAGCTGCGGTTGTTGATCCCGGTGGTGATATAGACCGAATTATAGCTGAAGTGAAAAGACTGGGGTTAACGGTTGAAAAAGTACTGTTAACCCATGGGCATATCGATCATGTCGGTGGCGCTAAGAAACTTGCTATTCAATTAAATGTTCCCATTATTGGCCCGCATATAGCTGACCAGTTTTGGTTGCAAGGACTTGTTAAACAAAGTCAAAATTTTGGTTTTCCGCTTGTTGAAGCGTTTGAACCGGATCAGTATCTGAATGACGCAGATGTGGTTCGCGTGGGGGAACAGTCTTTATCGGTATTACATTGCCCTGGACATACTCCGGGACATATTGTGTTTTATTCCAAAGTTTCAGGATTGGCTTGGGTTGGAGATGTGCTCTTTAGACGATCGATTGGCCGTACAGACTTTCCGCAATCTAATCATCAAGACTTAGTCTGCTCAATTACCCAAAAACTATGGCCTTTGGGTAGCCATGTTAGTTTTATTCCTGGTCACGGCCCTATGTCTACTTTTGCCGAAGAACGTGAGCATAATCCTTTTGTTGCCGATCAATTACTCAGTTATAGATTCAGCTATAGGTGTTCATAACGCATTCCCCAAACTAGATAAAACGACATTACATACTTTTATACATCTTCATGCTTTTCATACATAGCGTACAGTGTTAGGTTTAATCTACATAGCACTGTAGTTCGAGTTCTGAATGCGCCAACACTTGGTTGATTTATTAGATGTTTGGCAAGCTGATTATCAAGATGATTGGGTTGTCGCTATTCTTACACATGTACAAGGTTCTTCGTATCGAAAACCCGGAGCTATCATGTTTTTTCATCCGCTAGGGAAAACATTAGGAATGCTCAGTGGTGGCTGCTTAGAAGCCGATTTACGCCGACATGCACAGCGCGCTATTCAAACCCAGCAAGTTGTGCAATTAACCTATGATGCCACTGACGAGTCAGACACTAGCTATCAATTAGGTTGCGGTGGAATTGTCAATATTATGATGTTACCGATCAATTCATCAAATCAGTATTTAGGCCTGCAAAAGCTCTATTTTGATTTAAATAGCGGTAAAGCAGGTGAGTTTCAAATCGATATAGCCAAACAGGACACACCTTCAAATAAGGTCAGTGGTAAATGGCAGATTAAATCTAAAAATCTACAGGTTGAAAAAACGACTTTTATCCGATCCGTTAAGGGAAGCGAAAGCGTCAGCTCAGACGATGCTCAAACTCATCATATAGAAGGGCAGTTGATTATTCCTATTACTCCGCCAATTCATCTTGGTATTTTTGGCGGCGGATTAGATGCACAACCTATTGCACAAATGGCCGCTATTTTGGGCTGGCAAGTGACTATTTTTGATGAACGCACTGTCTATGCTCGTCAATACGATTTTCCCAGCGCCAACATAATGAAAATGCCGTTTGATGGTGTTAATGATGAGGTGTATCAAACTTTGGACGCCGCCTTTGTAATGACCCACAACCTTATTCTTGATGCTAAGGCGCTTAACCAACTGGTTAAGTTTAATTTAGGGTACATTTCCTTATTGGGGCCAAACCATAGGCGTGATAAAACGCTTAATATAGCCCAATTGAATATTAATGATTTTAGTGGCTATTTTTCAGCCCCAGCAGGGCTAGCATTGGGCGGTGAGTTACCAAGTTCGGTAGGATTAAGTATGTTGGCACAATGCCATGGGATATTACATAACAGCCAGTTAATTAGCTTAGATAAAGTGATGCGTTAATGTCACTCATCAAAATACCCAATCCAAACCAACAGGATGATAAATCACTCGTCGCGGTCATTTTAGCCGCAGGTAGCAGCAGTCGATTTGAAGGTGTTAAACAAATCGCGCAAATTAATGCGAGTCATTCCATACTGGTTTCGACAATTGAGGCTGTTAACGCCGCGCAGCAGGCATTTAATTATGTCGACGTTAATAGAAATAGTGCAGAGCAAGCCAATATTATCCGTAAAAGTGCATTTACACTGGCGAAAGTGGCAGTGGTATTGGGCGCAAATCAACAGCAAATAATGGACGATAAATTATCCTCCATGATGATTAACCAAGTAGAAGTGGTGGTTAATCAACAGTGGCAACAAGGTTTGTCCACCTCGATACACAGTGCGGTTCATTATGCGCTTGAACAACAAGCTTGCGGATTAATGCTGATATTAGCTGACCAGGTCGCATTAACTCGTCAACACTACCTGACCTTATTGCAATCTTTTGCCATGCATAATCAGACAGTCTGTGCTTTTTATCAGCAAAGTGTGGGCGTGCCAGCTATATTTTTACCAGATGATTTTGAACTATTGTTAGGGCTAACTGGTGACAGTGGCGCTAAAAAAATATTAAAAAAACGACAACAATCACATCGCTTAGTGGCAATAGATTTACCGCAAGCGAGCATAGATATTGATACCCGAGCCGATCTATCAAGATTTTTGGCAAACAAGGAGTGAGTGATGACAATTCCAACCCAAACCCTATTAGTTAATGGTAAAAGCTTTACCATAGAAGCAGACCCTAATATGCCAGTTCTGTGGGCATTACGCGATATTATAGGCTTAACCGGCACCAAATTTGGATGTGGTTCAGGGCTTTGTGGTGCATGCACCATTCATGTTGATGGTGCGCCAATGCGTAGCTGTTTAACTAGTCTTAAACAAGTTAGCGGTAAGCAAGTAACGACTATTGAAGGTGTCGAAGCTGACAAGCTAAAAGCCAAATGGGCTGAACATAATGTGCCACAATGTGGCTACTGCCAAGCGGGGCAAATTATGTCTGCTGCCGCATTAATTGCACAAACGCCTAAACCAACAGATAGCCAAATTGATCAAGCTATGTCAGGCAATTTATGCCGTTGTGGTACATATCCACGTATTAAAGCTGCCATAAAAGCGACTACAACTGACAGTGCGGGGGCGTAATCATGACAACATTTACCGCAGTAGAAAATATTAGTCGCCGCGATGTATTAAAGCTTTTTGGTGCAGCAGGTGGTGGATTAGCATTAGGTGCGACAGGCCTAGCCTGGAGCCCAATGGCATTAGCACAAGATAAGCTGGCGATGATGAATATGTTCATCGCTATTGGCGAAGATAATAAAGTCTATTTAACCTGTCATCGTTCAGAAATGGGACAGGGGATCCGTACCGGAATTCCACAAGTCTTAGCCGATGAGTTAGAAGCGGATTGGGACAATATTGTTGTCGTGCAAGGTTTAGCAGATAAACGTTATGGCAGCCAAAATACCGATGGTAGTCGCAGTATTCGTAAACATTACACCCGTATGCGCCAGATGGGTGCGATGGCCAGAACCATGTTAGAAATGGCAGCGGCTGAAAGATGGCAAGTAGCCCTTACTGAAGTTTATTCAAAAGCGAATAAAGTACACCATAAAGGATCAAATAAAAGCTTATCATTTGGCGAACTCGCCCTTGATGCAGCCAAGCAAAAAGTGCCTGAAATCGAGTCGTTAACCTTAAAGCCTGCAAGTGAATTTACCCATATTGGCCAATCTAAAACCATTGTTGATATGCAAGCGATGCTTGATGGCAAAGCGATATATGGCTACGACATTAAGCTCGACGGTATGGTGTATGCCAGTATTAGTCGCCCGCCAGTTTTGGGCAGTGATGTAGCCAGTTTAGATGACACTGAGGCCAGAAAAGTGGCTGGGGTTATCGATGTTATTCAGTTGCCAGTACCAAAAGGTGCGCCGCTGTTTCATGCGTTAGGTGGTGTGGCTGTTATTGCCACTAATACCTGGAGCGCGATGCAAGGTCGTAAAGCATTAAAAGTGACCTGGACTGCGTCAGTAAATGACAGTCATGATACTGATAAATATATGGCTGAACTGGTCGTAAACGTTCAAAAACCTGGCAAGGTGATGCGCCAATTAGGCGACAGTGTCCAAGACTGGCCAGAAAAATCAACGCTAAATGCAGTTTATACAGTACCTTATTTAACCCATGCCATGATGGAACCTCCGGTTGCCACCGCGCATGTTACTAGTGAGGGGTGTGAGCTGTGGTCATCAACCCAGACCCCGCAAAGTACTCAGCAAAATGTGGCCGGCGCTTTGGGCATAGCAGAAGATAAAGTCAAAGTGAATGTCACTTTATTAGGCGGTGGTTTTGGGCGTAAATCTAAGCCGGATTTCAGTGTAGAAGCGGCGATTATTTCTAAGCGATTAAATAAACCCGTAAAGGTATCATGGACCCGCGAAGATGAAATTCAGCACGGTTATTACCATGCTATTAGTGCTCAATTTTATCAAGCAAGGTTTGATGGTAACAATAAAGTTGATGCTTTTTTAGCGCGAACAGGTTTTCCGTCAATCAGTTCAACGTTTGCCGAAGGTGTTGATATGCCATCAGCCGGTGAACTCGATTTAGGTTTTTCAGATGTGCCGCTTGCGTTACCCCACATTCAGTTAGAAGCCGTTAAGGCAACAGCGCACACACGCATTGGCTGGATGCGATCAGTTTGTAATATTCAACATGCTTTTGGTATTGGCAGTTTTGTTGATGAATTAGCGGTTAAAGCCAATAAGTCTTGTATTCAAATGTGGCGTGATATACTTGGGGCTTCACGGAAAGAAACCTTTTCTAATCAAGGTTTTGAATACGGTAATTATGGTGAAGAATTAGCTGCTCATCCCGTTGATGTTGGCCGTTATCATCATTTGCTCGATATCATGGAAGACAAGTTAGCCAAGCTGCCTAAAGCAGCGAAAAACCAAGGCTGGGGTTTTGCTATTCACCGCAGTTTTGTCAGTTACGTTGCAGTGGCAACGTTAGTTGAAGTAATAGATGGCAAGCTTAGGGTATTAAAAACCATTGCCGCGATTGACGCGGGTTTAGTGGTTAATCCTGATAGGGTTAAATCACAAACTGAAGGCGCGGTTATCTTTGGTTTAAGTTTAGCTATGATGGGTGAAATTACCTTTAAAGAGGGTAAAGTGGAACAATCAAACTTCCATGATTATCTACTTCTACGGTTACCACAATGTCCGGATATTGAAGTGATACTAGTGCCCTCAAATGCCAACCCTGCAGGAGTAGGAGAACCAGGTGTTCCACCCGTAGCGCCAAGTTTAACTAATGCTATTTATGCCGCGACAGGGAAAAGATATCGAGATTTACCCCTAAATCGTGATTTATCGCTCTAAACAGATCATTTAATTAAAGTATAAATAGGTCTATGCCGACATAGATACAAGCCTAAGTGTTGGGTCAACACTTAGGCTTTTTATTGGTCTTGTGGTTAGGCTTTATCTCAACATATTTATCTGAGCAAAATTAAATTAAAAAATTAATACACTATACTTTGGTTCAGATTACTTTTTTGTGTACTTAAAGATTACTAGGGAAATCTTATGAAGGCTATTCAGTTTCGTAAAGTCGATGCTATGCTTATTAAGCTCAGTTTAAACGGTAAGTTTTGGGTTGTTTGCTCACTTGTTACCGTGATTACACTTGCCATAGCAGTGTTAAATCATCAGCATAATCAAGCAATGATACAAGCCAGTTCAATGGCTCAGGTCAGTGCGAGCGTGCAGGCGTTTGCAGATGTCGCAGCAAACCAGCAACTGTCTGCGGAGCAATTAAATCAGTTTGCTGAAACGAACCAATTATCTGTGGTGACACAATCGTCTGCAACTAGACGAGGTGATTCCATCACGGTAACGGCACCAGTGGCTGGTCAATTTTTATCATTAACAAGAAATGTTGCCCAATGGGAGCAAATGCAATCTGATAGCAGCTTATTTTGGTATGCCTTACTGGGTTTATTGCCGTTATTTCAATTATGCTATTGGATCTCTACCTCGTTAGGTGGCGGATTATGGGATATGTATGTCGCGATTAAACGTTTAGCTGATGGCGATTTAAGCAAAAGGCTTAACTTTTTTGGTACCGATGATTTTAGTTTAATTGCCACTGAAATTGATCGCTGCGCAGATAATATGAGTGAAATGGTCACCGCCATTGGTGAAAATGCTAAAACCTTAGCTATGGCAGCAAGCACTTTCAGCCAACAAGCCAGTACCAATGAAGACTTAATAAAACATCAACATCATTTTTTAGATTCGGTTTCACATTCTATGGAACAAATGACAGCAGCCATTGCAGATGTATCACATCACGCATCAACAACTTCAGGTCATACTAAAGAAAACTCAATCCAAGTGAATCAAAGTCGTAAAGGAATTAAAGATGCTGAAGAGCGTATTAATTTTTTAACTGCGCGCATTTCTGACGCCTTCGCCTCAGTAGAGAAACTGTCTAAAGATGCGACCCAAATTAATGTTGTAGTGACAACCATTAACTCTATTTCAGAGCAAACTAACTTACTGGCATTAAATGCGGCCATTGAGGCTGCGCGAGCAGGTGAGCAAGGCCGCGGCTTCGCAGTAGTTGCCGATGAAGTCAGAACCCTTGCAGGGCGGACGCAGAAAGCGACTGTTGAAATTCAAACTATGATTGAAGGGTTACAAACAGGTACAACCAAGTTAACTCAAATCACCAATGAAATAGTTGAGCAGGCAGACGAGGGAAGCGTCAGTATTAAAGCTGTAGGGGAAGAGATTAGCCATATGGCAGAATCGATTAATGTCGTATTTGATATGAGTAGCCAGATTGCTGCCTCAGCAGAAGAGCAAAGTGTCGCATCCGCTGACATCGTTTCACAAGTTAATGAAGTAAGAAGTCAATCCGATACTATTCTGGCTAATGCCAATCAGGCATTGGTTATTGCCAAAGACTTAAATGTGTCCTCAAAAGGGCTAAGCCAAATTTTGGCACAATATCGCACGAGTTAACCCACAGTAAGATTAATAATAACGGGCTGATGAATGGTTCTTGATTGAGCCATTTTTTGTTGTTAATTTACTGCTTATAAACTGACAGCATTGTGGAGTCATAAATGAATGGAATTATTAATTTATCGACATTATTAGCGACTATGAAGCCTGCTATTATGCCCGGAGATTGGGTGTTTTGTACGGTTAAAGGGACATTAGTGGATTACGTACACCTTAATCCGCTAGCTACTTTTGTAGAAGCTGAAGGGTTAACGTTACTGCTTAGTCAAACTCAGGCAGATCACAATAATATTGCCTATAGTGGTACTTTTAAACAAATTACTCTCACGGTCAATTCAAGTTTAGAGGCTGTTGGGTTAACGGCTGCTATTGCCACTCAATTAACCGAGCATAATATTAGTGCTAATGTGGTGGCGGCTTATTATCATGATCATATTTTTATCCCAATAGATAAAGCGCAATTAGCACTAGCGGCTATTAATACTCTAAGTGCAGAACATAAATAGAAAGAGTAAAGTCCGTTTGCTATAATATTGAAGGTTAGGGCGGCGGTGAAGGTTTTCTGTATAGTGAAACTGGCGCATTGATGTACAAGTGTAATTTAGTATTTAAACATTAAATCTTACGGCAAGTTTTGTATAAAAAAATGGGGTTGGTTAGGGTGAATGTTGATAAAAAGTTTATCTATCGGTCAGCTTCCGTTTGTTTTGGAGGGGATGGCATTTCACAAACTGTATTTCGACCACTGTGTTTCGCTTTATATAAAGCAATATCAGCAAGTTTTATAAGATCCTCTAATTCACCCATTTGATTATTAAAGTTAGCGACACCTAAACTTGCGGTGATAGATAGCGAGCCTCCATCATGTAAAACAACCATTTCTGCTATCCTGTTGCGGATCACATTCGCCAATGCCACCGCAGCCTGTTTATTGGTATTGGGTAAAAAAATAATAAATTCTTCACCGCCCCAACGGGCTAAAATGTCATTATCTCTTATGTGCTGGTTTAACGTATCTGCAATACCTTTAAGTACCGCATCACCTGCAGGATGACCATGTTCATCATTTATTTTCTTAAACCAATCCACATCTAGTAAGATCATCGAAAAGTCTGTGTTATCCCTAATACCTAAATCCCACAATAGGCTGGCAGTGGCGGTAAACGCACGCCGATTATATAGCGCCGTTAAGTGATCGACCTGTGCGGTGACCTCTGCAGTGATACGGGCTTTATCGACTTCCTTTAAATTAAACGCCAATGCCAAAGCCAAAATTGACATTTCAATTAACATACCGATTTCAATACTATGGAATAACAATGTGTTATAAGGAATTACCCCACCAGTAGTTGCCGCCGAAATAGCAGCCCCTCCGGCGCCCATAAAGACCGCTGGGATAAAAAATTTCACCATTTTATGACCATTATTCAAGGCTAAAAAACCCAGAGATACAAAAATAATGACTAATAGCGACGTGAGTGCGACAGCCACCTTCACTGCGAGTAATTGATCTGCATTAATCAATAAACAGACAATGAGTAAAACCAGGCTGGTGTATATCCAGTTATTGAGTTTGTATATTTTGGGTGAAAACACTTTTAATTTAAGAAATTCAAAACAAAAAGCGATACCAAAAATAATGTAAAAATACAAAAATAGGGTCATGAGCCATTGTTGTAATAAAATATTGTTAGGCCAAATAAATTTAAAACCATGACCAGTGTAAGCAATATTTAAACTTAAAAATGATAGTAAATACAAGGCATAAAAAATGTAACTGACATCTTTTAGGCTGATGAAAAGCGCAATGTTATAAACAAATAAGATAAAAAATGCACCATATAGAAATCCATAAAAGTAGCTTGAGGACACGAGGTTGTTTTGGATGGTTTCTTCGGTCGATAAGTAAAGTGGAATTAGCAGAGGGTCATTGGACTTAAATCGCATCAGCACCTGGGTCATACCCGGTTTAAATGTGTGTGGTTGAGATAACATGCGGGTTTGTTTTTTTCTGGCGTGGTAGGGTAGCGCATCCCCTATATAGGCTTTATCTGTCAGCTTATTTTGATGAATGAAATAAAAATCCGCATGATCTAACCAGGCTGTATCGAGATAGAATACTCTTTTTACCTCCTCTGCTGACGCATTATTTATTAACACAGACGCCCATAATACATCATGGGTAAAGCCAAAGCTGACTTTTTTATCTCTGTTTTCAGTAAACAGTCCTTGCTTATACTGTGTTAAAGCATTTTGGTACGACAAATTCGCACTACTATCTTGTAGAATACTTAAGTGTTCGTTAATGAATAATTCACTAGAAACGTTAGATAATTCAATAGTTTTGCTTGTGGCACAAAGACTATAAAATAATAACAACAACCATAGAAAGCGGATGACGAATACTCTAAATAGTAAGGGGTTAATGTTAGATTAGCCTTTAGAATATCTTTTGTCTAACGGGGAAACTGATAATTGTTGCCGAATATTCAATTATTTGGGCTACTTGTGTTAAAAGAGATTTTAGGTGCTTAGGTCGGTTAACGGTATGAGTCAGTTTCATGCTATTTGCTTTTTAATCCTCCTGCTAATTAAGGTACATTGTCGCAATCTGAATGCATCATCATATTTAAAATAAAGCGTTATTAGCATCGTGGCACATTTTCAGTGTTTATTGGTCTCAGTAAAAAGAGCAGCCATACGGCTGCTCTTTTTATATTAATTGTGTCCAGTACTCAGATAATCTTTTTAAGATAACTTGCTGCAGATAAGTTGGCACATAATGATAAATAAAGCTTAAGTGCTAGCTTAATTGTTTGTCATCTGTTTTATCATGTTTAATGCCACAGCTTCAGCAATACTAATACCATCAATACCGGCAGATAAAATGCCGCCAGCATATCCAGCACCCTCACCTGCAGGGTACAAGCCTTTGGTGTTGATACTTTGATAATCAGCACCACGTTTAATTTGTAATGGTGAAGAGGTACGAGTTTCAACCCCTGTTAACATGGCATCTTTGCTGTCAAAGCCGCGTATTTTCTTGCCAAATGCAGGTATTGCCTCGCGAATAGCATCAATCGCAAATTGCGGTAGCGCGTCACTTAAATCGGTCATTTTGACATTAGGCTTATACGATGGCTCAACGTTTTCAAACGGTTTACCTGAGCCTGCCGCTAAAAAGTCACCTACCATTTGCGCCGGGGCATCATAGTTACTGCCACCCATAATATAGGCGTGACGTTCTAATTTGCGCTGTAATGCGATTCCTTGAAGTGGGTCATTATTAAAGTCGCTTGGATCAATACCGACTACGATAGCGCTGTTAGCATTACGTTCACTGCGCGAGTATTGGCTCATACCGTTAGTGACTACCGCGTGTTCTTCTGAGGTTGCTGCTACAACCACACCGCCAGGACACATACAAAAACTGTAAACGCTGCGACCACTCTCACAATGATGCACTAGTTTATAATCAGCCGCGCCTAATAAAGGGTGACCTGCGTTAATGCCAAAGCGGTCTTTGTCGATCATTTCTTGTTTGTGCTCTATACGAAAGCCAATCGAAAATGACTGAGCTTGCATAAATACACCTTTATCATGCAGCATTTGGAAGGTATCGCGGGCACTGTGGCCTATTGCCGCAATGACATGTTTAGAGTGTAAAATTTCACCATTTCTCAGGGTGACACCTGTGACTTGTCGATCGCTAATATTGATTTCATCAACACGGGTTTCAAAACGTATTTCACCGCCTAGTCGTATAATCTCACGACGCATTTTTTCCACCATGGTCACTAACTTAAAGGTACCAATGTGAGGCTTGCTGACATAAATGATTTCAGCCGGCGCACCAGCAGCTACAAACTCTTGTTTTACTTTTAAGCCTTTAAATCCAGGGTCTTTAACTTGGCTATACAGTTTTCCATCCGAAAATGTGCCTGCTCCACCTTCACCAAACTGCACATTCGATTCTGTGTTTAACTCACTGGTACGCCAAAAGCGAAAGGTATCTTTAGCACGTTCATGAACAGATTTGCCGCGTTCTAAAATAATAGGTTTAAAGCCCATCTGTGCCAATATTAGGCCAACAAATAAACCGCAAGGTCCCATGCCTATTACTATCGGCCGTTCGGTTAATCCTGTTGGCGCAGTGGCAACATACTTATAATCAGTGTCTGGCGATACGCGAATGTTGTGGTCATCAGCAAGGGACGCTAATAACGCTGCTTCGTCGACATTTATTAAGGTGACATCTAGGGTATAAATTAAGAAAATTGCACTCTTTTTGCGGGCATCATAACCACGCTTGAATACATGTATCTTAGTCAGCTGATCCGCTGTAATAGAAAGCCTTTGCAATACGACTTGTTGCAAAGCATCTTCATTATGGTCTAGAGGCAATTGTATTTGGTTTAAACGGATCATTATTTACCTAAAAAGAGACTTAAAAAATCAGCGCGTAGTTTACGTGATTTAGACTAAAAATGAAATTAACTATTGTGGTTATATACAAGGAAAACTAAGTCAGTTTTACCTATGGTATGTTTATATCAAGGGAGTTTTTATTATTTTGCAATTAATAATTGCTGCAGGGTTTAAGATGCGTCAGGTAGAATGACTAACTATCACTTTTTTATTTTTTTGGATCTATTTAAAATGCAAATCAATCGTTTACTTCTAACGGCTATTGGCAGTGTTTTATTGGCTATGGTGACTATTCAGTCTGGTGCTTCTTTAGCTAAACAACTTTTTCCTATAGTTGGTCCAGAAGGAACAACTGCACTGCGTTTAGGTTTTGCTGCTGCGGTGCTTTGGCTAGTATTCCGCCCATGGCGCGCATTACCCCAAGGCAGAGATTGGCAAAGTATTATCATTTATGGTTTGTGTTTAGGTGGAATGAATATTTTGTTCTATTTGTCTATTGCACGTATTCCATTGGGTATAGCAGTAGCTCTTGAATTTACTGGGCCTTTAGCGCTTGCGCTTTTGGGCTCAAAACGAAAAACTGACTTGCTATGGGTAGGCTGTGCAATTGCAGGCATTTTACTACTATTACCTGATTCATCGAGTGCACAGGGGCTTGACCTTACAGGTGTGTTATTAGCTTTAGGAGCAGGGGCATGCTGGGCTGGGTATATTTTGTTTGGTACTCGAACTGGTAAGCAAGCATCGGGTGGTATTACAGTGGCATTGGGGATGACGGTTGCTGCCATTGTGCTGGTTCCTGTTGGCGCCGTAAGTCAGGGGTTAGCGTTAATTAGCTGGGAAGTATTACCATTAGGATTGTTAGTTGGCATATTATCGAGTGCGCTACCTTATTCTTTGGAAATGGTGGCATTAAGAAACATGCCTACTCAAACCTTTAGTGTGTTAATGAGTTTAGAGCCAGCAATTGCTGCATTGGCTGGTTTTATTATTTTAGCTGAGCAACTAACTTTATTGCAGTGGTCCGCTATTGGTTTAGTGATTGTTGCCTCTATTGGCAGCAGTTTTACCCCGAAAAAAGCTATTGAGATGGGTGTGTAAAGCTTTAATTTTGATTGCTAGGGGCTTTGTTATTGATTTTAAACGTTTGCTAATCTTGATCTTAAGCGTTAAGTGAGATGAGTGTTTCAACATAAAAATTGGTATGGGTCAGGATATTAACAAATACTATGGATACACTTATTCCACTAGGTGCACGCCTTATGCGATTAATTGATGTTTATGATGGCATGACGACTGAACGAAGTTATCAGCAAGTAATGGGTCATAATGCTGCAATTAAGTTTATTAAGCAGCAGTCAGGTATATTGTTTGCCCCTGATATTGTTAACGCCTTTTTACCGGTAACTATAGATTTTACCTCACTTAACCCAGAGTAAGCTCAAGGTATAGACATAAAAAAACCAGCGTTAAACACTGGTTTTTTATGATTGCAATCGCGATGGCTATTTACACAGGATAAAGCTGACTACGGTTGAGCTAGTTTTGCTTTACGGTCGCGAGAAGCTTGCGCTAAGTCACGCAGTAATTTTTCAGAGTCGTCCCAATGCAAACATGCATCAGTAATGCTTTGACCGTATGTTAGCGGTTGGCCTTCAATCACTTTCTGATTACCTTCAATCATAAAGCTTTCTGCCATTATTCCTGCTATGGCTGTTGAGCCTTCGCGTAGTTGGGAAATAATACTATCGGCAACATTTAATTGGTTTTTATGATTTTTCTGGCTATTGCCATGACTAAAATCAACCACTATACGTTGGCTGATCCCTACATCTTCAAGTTGCTTACGTACGGCTTCTATATCAGCAGCTTGATAGTTAGGCTGTTTACCACCACGTAAAATAATGTGCCCATAAGGGTTTCCGTGGGTGCGGTAAACCGCCATAGCGCCATCTTTATCCGGTGAATAAAATATATGCGGCACTTGGGCTGCACGAACGGCATCAACGGCTATGTTGATATTGCCATCTGTGCCATTTTTAAAACCAACTGGACACGATAAAGCCGATGCCATTTCACGGTGAATTTGGCTTTCTGTGGTACGAGCACCAATAGCGCCCCAGGTGATAAGGTCGGCAATGTACTGACCATTTACCATGTCTAAAAACTCAGTGGCTATAGGCAGCTTTAATTCAGTAATTTGTTGTAGCAGTTGACGCGCCATGCGTAAGCCTTTATTAGGGCTGAAGCTGCCGTCTAAGTCAGGATCTGAAATCAGACCTTTCCAACCTACAATGGTTCTAGGCTTTTCAAAATAGACTCGCATAACAATGCATAAGTCATCTTTTAATTCATGGTGTAATGTCGATAAACGCTGGGCATAATCTAATGCGGCTTTAGTGTCATGAATCGAGCAAGGTCCAATAATCACTAACAGGCGTTGGTCTTCACCAGAAATAATAGCTTCTACTTCTCTACGCTGCTGAACAAGGTAGTCAGCGGCATTTTGAGTAAGCGGGTATTCAGACGCAAGTTGTGCGGGTGAAATTACTTTGCATAATAGGGATGTGCGTAGTTCATCTGTTTTAATCGTCATTCATCTTACCGCTAAATCGTGAGATGCTTATTTGCACCATAATGGAGGCGATTATAACCTCAAATGTGCTGACGATGCGAGTTTCAGAGGTCAACTAATGCTTGAAAAATATCAATGATCTTCAGCGGTAAATCCGATTAGGCCCTTTTTCACATGCTTTCGAATAAATTCCAGACAGCTTTTGAAATAGCTTTGACGAATACTCCTTCATTATATAGATGAAATATTCGTCAAATCAGCCGTGTTAGAGATTGTTCTATATTAAAGACAACCTAGAACATGTGGCGCTCTAATCCTGTAATATCAAGAATTTTAGTCGCTATCTCTTCTACTGAATGATTAGTGGTATTCACAAAGGGAATACGCTCCCTTTTATACATCATTTCAACCTCTTTGACTTCTAAACGGCATTGTCTAAGCGATGAATAGCGGCTATTTTCCATGCGACTTTGACGAATTTCATGTAAACGGTTGGGATCAATCGTTAGACCGAATAATTTAGACTTATTTCGTTTAAGCGCATCGGGTAATTTAAGGTTATCCATATCATCTTCAGTAAAAGGATAATTCGCTGCTTTTATACCAAATTGCATTGATAAATAGAGACTTGAAGGAGTTTTTCCACATCGCGATACTCCTAAAAGAATGATGTCTGCTTTATCCATATGTTTCATGGTTTGGCCGTCATCGTTTTCCATTGAAAAGTTAATCGCTTCAATTCGAGCTTCATAACTGTGGTTAGCTTTACCATGAGTTCGATGTAAAGCGGGTTTAGCTTCGACACCTAAATGTTGTTCTAATGGCGCAACAAAGGTGTTTAAAAAATCATAATCCATTCCTTCTGACGAGAATATGACATTCCTGATGTCGGGGTTAACGATAGAATGGAACACCAAGGGTCTTTCTCCTGTGGTAATAAAACTATCATTTATTTGAAGCTTTACTTTTTCCGCTTTTTGGAGTGTTTCGACAAATGGAATGGTAAGTGCTTCAAATTGAATAGGAAATTGTGATAGCACCGCATGACCAAAAACCTCTGCTGTGATCGCTGTTCCATCTGATATGTAGAATACTTTAGGTGCCATAATGACCTCTTGTAGTAATAAAATTACAAATAAAATTAATTATTTACGCGTCTTATAGGGGAGTGTAAAATGCTGCTGCCCTTATGTGAAGTGGCCACTGAAATAAAAACTTGCGGAGATAAAACTGTGCAGCAATACGTACTCTGGTATCAAGAATTAGGCATGGGTGATGTGAACAAGGTCGGCGGTAAAAACGCATCCCTTGGAGAAATGATCAGTAATCTAGCCAATGCAGGCGTTCAAGTACCTGGTGGTTTTGCAACTACCTCTCATGCGTTTAATGAGTTCCTTGAGCAAAGTGGTGTTAATCAAAAGATTTACGACCTACTCGAAACCTTAGATGTAGACGATGTAACCGCGCTAGCTAAAGCCGGTGCACAGATTAGACAATGGGTTATTGAAACTCCATTCCATCCAGAATTTGAAGCCGCCGTACGTGAAGCTTACGAGCAGTTAGCTAGCGAAACTTCAGAGGCTTCATTTGCCGTGCGTTCATCGGCAACCGCTGAAGATATGCCAGACGCTTCATTCGCTGGTCAGCAAGAAACCTTCCTAAACGTAAAAGGTTACGATGCAGTTATTCTTGCTATTAAGCATGTGTTTGCTTCGCTCTTTAACGATCGTGCTATTTCATACCGGGTTCACCAAGGTTATGAGCACCAAGGTGTGGCATTGTCTGCGGGTATTCAACGTATGGTTCGCTCGGACAAAGCGGCATCAGGTGTGATGTTTACCATGGACACTGAATCAGGTAACAACGACGTTGTCTTTATCACTTCATCATTTGGTTTAGGTGAAATGGTTGTGCAGGGCGCGGTTAATCCAGACGAATTTTATGTACACAAACCAATTTTAGCGCAAGGGCATCAAGCTGTTGTGCGCCGTAATATCGGCAGCAAGTTAATTCAAATGGTTTACTCTGATGAAACATCTCACGGTAAACAAGTTAAAATTGAAGATGTTGCTGCTGATCAACGCCGTATATTTTCAATCAATGATGCTGAAGTGATGGAACTGGCGAAACAAGCCGTTATTATCGAAAAGCATTATGGCCGTGCAATGGATATTGAATGGGCAAAAGATGGCAACGACGGTAAGTTATATATCGTTCAAGCTCGCCCTGAAACCGTGCGTAGCCGTGAAGATGTTCAGTTAATTGAACGTTACCATTTAAAAACCAAAGGCGACGTAGTGTGTGAAGGTCGTGCAATTGGGCATAAAATTGGATCAGGCGTAGCAAAAGTATTAACGTCAATTGCCGACATGGATCAGATTCAACCAGGTGATGTACTAGTTACTGACATGACAGACCCTGATTGGGAACCTATCATGAAACGCGCTAGTGCAATCGTCACTAACCGTGGTGGCCGTACATGTCATGCCGCCATTATTGCGCGTGAGTTAGGCGTTCCTGCTGTTGTAGGTTGTGGCAACGTCACAGACCTTATTAAAAACGGCGAACTCGTTACCGTTTCTTGCGCTGAAGGTGATACAGGCTTTATTTATTCTGGTAAACAAGAGTTTGAAATCGTCACCAATCGTGTTGATACCTTGCCTGACTTACCAATGAAAATCATGATGAATGTCGGTAACCCTGACCGTGCATTTGATTTTGCTCGTTTACCTAACGAAGGTGTAGGTCTTGCGCGCTTAGAGTTCATTATCAACCGTATGATTGGTATTCACCCTAAAGCTTTGCTTGAGTTCAATCAACAAACTGCTGAGTTGCAAACTGAAATCAACGAAATGATTGCTGGTTATGACTCTCCTGTTGAGTTTTATATCGCACGTTTAGTTGAAGGTATAGCGACTATCGCTTCTGCTTTCTACCCGAAAAAAGTGATTGTACGTATGTCAGACTTTAAGTCTAACGAATACGCTAACTTAGTCGGTGGTGAACATTATGAGCCAGAAGAAGAAAACCCAATGTTGGGCTTCCGTGGTGCGAGTCGTTATATATCTGAATCATTCCGCGATTGTTTCGCGTTAGAGTGTGAAGCGATTAAACGCGTGCGTAACCAAATGGGTTTAACCAACGTTGAAGTGATGATCCCATTCGTACGTACCCTAGGCGAA
This sequence comes from Shewanella sp. HL-SH2, assembly GCF_051164935.1. Taxonomy (NCBI): domain Bacteria; kingdom Pseudomonadati; phylum Pseudomonadota; class Gammaproteobacteria; order Alteromonadales; family Shewanellaceae; genus Shewanella; species Shewanella sp. HL-SH2. The sequence goes on along the minus strand of NZ_CP195035.1, from coordinate 3,054,483 downwards.
GCAGCTCAAGTTATCGACTTACTTAAAGAAGAAGGCTTAGAGCGCGGTAAAGATGGGTTACGCGTTATCATGATGTGTGAATTACCGTCAAACGCATTACTTGCCGAACAGTTCTTAGAGTACTTTGATGGCTTCTCAATCGGCTCTAACGATTTAACGCAGTTAACTTTGGGTTTAGATCGTGACTCTGGCATTATCAGCCATCTATTCGACGAGCGTAATCCAGCCGTGAAAGCGCTTTTAGCTATGGCAATTAAAGCGGCTAAAGACAAAGGTGCTTACGTGGGCATTTGTGGCCAAGGCCCATCTGACCATGCTGACTTTGCACAATGGTTAGTCGAGCAAGGTATCGATAGCGTATCACTTAATCCGGATACTGTGATCGACACTTGGTTGTACTTAGCAAAAGATCATGCTTAATCAATTAAACTTATCAAAATAGCTGGTTTGAATTCGATTTAGCATTTAGCTTCGAAGCCAATTACAGCTATTTTTATCAAGTTGATAAAAAAGCCGCTATTTAGCGGCTTTTTTTTGTTTATAATGGCTGCAACTAATAATAAATAATAAGTCTGCCATGTTACCTCTACTTTCACATAAACAAACTTTAGAACCGATTTATCTAGCGTATTTAGACGTGCTGGAACAAAGTGATTTTAATGGTGAAATCGACAAACGATATAGCGCCAGACTTATTCAAGCCACCGACAATTCTGTTTATCAATTTTTGCCCCAAGCGGTCATTTATCCAGCCAGTCAAAAAGATGTTGAGCTGGTCTTACGTTTAGCTGCAAAACCTGAGTTTAGGGCGGTAACGTTCAGCGCGCGCGGGGGCGGAACTGGCACCAATGGTCAATCATTAACCCATGGACTTATCTTAGACGTATCTCGTCATATGAATCAAGTGATCGAGGTTAACGCCAAAGAGGGATGGGTTAAAGTACAAGCCGGTGTAGTGAAAGATGCGTTGAATGATGCACTCAGACCCCATGGCTACTTTTTCAGTCCTGACTTATCCACATCAAACCGTGCAACCATTGGCGGAATGGTTAACACAGATGCTTCAGGGGCTGGGTCTTTGGTGTACGGTAAAACATCCGATCATGTTTTAGGACTTACCAGTGTATTAATCGACGGTAGTGTTTTAACGACTAGACCAATTAATCAAGATTCAACCCATTCTTCACCGACAGAAAATGCACTAGCAGATAGTATTATTGCCAAAGTAGCTGATATTTGTCGTGATAAGCGTGAATTAATCGATAACCGATTTCCTAAATTAAATCGCTTTTTAACCGGTTACGATTTAAAACATGTGTGGAATGATACCTTAAGTCAATTTGATTTATCGCGTATTCTTGCTGGATCAGAAGGCACACTTGCAGTGATCACCGAAGCAAAATTGAATATCACACCATTACCCACCACACGGATGATGGTTAATATAAAATATGACTCATTTGAGTCTGCTTTACGCCACGCTCCATCATTAGTTCAAGCCAAAGCCACAGTAGTTGAAACCGTTGACTCCAAAGTATTAAACCTAGCAAAAAAAGATATTATTTGGCACTCGGTAGCTGATTTAATTCAAGATGTGCCTAACAAGGTTATTGAAGGATTAAATATGGTTGAGTTTGCTGGTGATGATGCTGACGTTCGGGCCAAGGTCGCCAGTTTAGAAGCGGTACTTACCCAGCAATTATCCGATGAATTGTATGGACTTGTTGGTTTTCAAATAACCAGCGATAAACCCAGTATTGAGCAAATATATGGTATGCGTAAAAAAGCGGTAGGTTTACTGGGTGCCACTAAAGGTCGCCGTAAACCTATCGCATTTGCTGAAGACACAGCAGTGCCACCTGAAAATTTGGCCGACTTTATTATGGAGTTCCGAGATCTGTTAGATGGCCATAAATTGCAATATGGCATGTTTGGCCATGTAGATGCCGGTGTACTGCACGTACGCCCAGCCCTTGATATGTGTGATGAAGCCGATGAAAAATTATTAAAGGTTATTTCTGATCAAGTGGCGGCATTGACCCTTAAGTACGGCGGCTTGATGTGGGGCGAGCACGGAAAAGGTGTACGCGGCGAGTATGGCCCTGCGGTTTTTGGTGACGAGTTATATGGCGTACTGCAATATATAAAAGGCTTATTTGATCCAGATAATCGTTTAAACCCTGGTAAGTTAGTTGCCCCAGCAGAATCTGGGCCATTGATGTTTAATGTTGATAGCGCCAAACGAGGCAGTTTTGACAGACAAATTCCAGTGGTAGTGCGTGACGCTTTTCCCGATGTGATGAATTGTAACGGCAATGGCTTGTGCTTTAACTACAGTGCTTATTCGCCTATGTGCCCATCTTTTAAAGTCACAGGTGACAGAATTCAATCGCCTAAAGGGCGTGCGGGATTAATGCGAGAGTGGTTAAGGTTACTTGAAGCTGAAGGTGTTGATGTCAAAGCGTTAGCCGCATCAAAGTCATTAAGCTTATTGCAACGGGTGCAAAATACCATTAATGCTAAACGTGATTATGACTATTCACATGAGGTGATGGAGTCTTTAAAAGGGTGTTTAGGCTGTAAAGCGTGTTCTAGTCAGTGTCCGGTAAAAGTCGATGTGCCGAAATTTAGGGCACAATTTTTTGATATATACTACAAACGTTATTTACGTCCGGCTAAAGATTATTTAGTTGCCGGCATTGAAGACTCGCTGCCATTAATGGCCTCAATGCCAAAATTGACCAACCTTGCGTCACAAAATCCGTTAAGCCAATGGATTATTAAAAAAACGATTGGTTATGTCGACTCCCCCAAGCTGTCAGTCCCGACATTAAAGCAACGTTTAGATGGTCACCCAAGTAGGGGTTATGACCTAGATGCTTTATACAGTATTCCTGAAGCTGATCGCGCCCAATACGTACTTGTTGTACAAGATCCGTTTAACTCTTTTTATGATGCCGATATAGTGTATCGTTTTATTCAGTTAATCGAAAAGCTAGGCTTTAAACCGGTTTTATTACCCTTTAAACCCAATGGTAAGCCTAGCCATATCAAGGGCTTTTTGTCTAAGTTTGCTAAAACGGCTCAAGACAGTGCTGACTTTTTAAATAAGGTCCATTCCCTTGGGATGCCGATGGTCGGTTTAGATCCTGCTTTAGTATTGTGCTACCGAGACGAATACCACGAAGCTTTGGGGAAAAAGCGTGGCGACTTTGAAGTAAAACTGGCTAATGAGTGGTTAGTTACCGCAATTGAACATTTACCTAAAATCATTAAGCAGACACCTGCAGAGTTTACCTGGTTTAGCCACTGTACCGAATCAACGGCTAAACCCAATACAGGTAAGGAATGGCAAACTATTTTTAGTCACTTTGGTGCTAAGGTAAGTAGTTTAAATCTAGGCTGCTGTGGTATGGCGGGCACATACGGTCATGAGTTAGAAAATCTTGAGCGGTCTAAAGCGTTATTTGACATGTCTTGGCAATCAAGTATTGATAAAGTGGCTCAAAAGAGCCAGATTCTAGTGTCAGGGTACTCATGTCGAAGTCAGGTTAAACGGTTTGCCAAATTTAATCCAAAGCACCCAATAGAAGCATTGCTAGCTTTGCTTGATAATAACTAGGTAGTGATGAAATGATAGATAACGAGACTGAAACAATGCCATCTATTGAGCAATTCACCCATAAAGACGGGGCGAAGTTATGCAGTGATGAGGTGTTATTCAGTATTTTATCTGATGGTAGTTGGCTGTATCTTAACAGTCCGCTACCGACTAAATTTGCGCGAATGTTTAGTCATATTTTACATTGCATCGATACTGAGTACTTCTTAATTACTCCTGTCGAAAAGGTGAAAGTATCTGTTGAAACCTGGCCACTGTTAATGGTTGATGTCGATAAAACAGAGCAAGGTTTTTGCTTTAAATCTAACCTTGATACTGACTTTAACGTGATACCATCAGATATTGAATTGGAACAGCAGGGAATTTTTGTAAGCCTTCCTAGGGGATTAACAGCAATATTAAACCGCGCTTGCTATTACCGATACATTAATGAACATGTCGATTTTGACTAAAATACTGCTTTGTAGCGTATGCTTTAACGTAAGTTTATACGATATGTTTTATGAGTGAAAATTGATCTTCGGAGTATTCGCAGTACAACCGCAGCGAGGAGGCATTAATTGAAACGATTCGAAAGTTTAAATTATTTGGTATCACATTTAAATTTGACGCTGCAGCAAGCGTTAGATGCGCGCCTCAAGCGATATGAGTTAGATATTAAGCTATGGCCGGTATTGTTTACCCTGTGGCAAGAAGAAGGCTTGAGTCAAACAGAACTGTCTAAACGATGTGATGTAGCTAATTACACCATGACGCGGTTACTTGATCAGTTGCAAGTGCAAGGGTTCGTCACTCGCCACCAAGAAGCCGATAATCGGCGCGCATTTCAAATTTATTTAACCGACAACGGTAAAGCCTTAGAGCATGACCTCATCCATGAAGCAGAATGGGTCAATGAACAATTTTTGGAGCAACTGACCTATACTGAGCAACAAGAGTTAATGCGTTTGTTAAATAAAATCAACAAAACATGCTAAAATCTCAACGTTTTCAATTATGATAATAGATTAACAATCAATAAATATTGAAAATGGAATAGCCAATCATGGTTGATGAAAATAGCATTATTGCTGAAACAGAACGTTTAATTTTGCGCCCTTTTACGGTATCAGACGTGCCTAGCCTTTTTTTACTGAACAGTATCCCAGAAATTCTTACCTATATTCCTGCAGAGCCAATGACTCAAGAGTCGCAAGCGTTAGATATTTTTGAAAATGTGATTACTGCAGACTATCAACTACATGGGTTTGGCCGCTGGGCGGTACATCATAAAGCAGACAATAAGGTCATTGGTTTTTGTGGGCCTAAATATTTACCTGAGTTTGATAAGGTCGAATTGGGTTACCGTTACTTACCAGAGTATTGGAAAAGGGGAATTGGTTATGAAGCGGCACAAGCTGCAATTAACACATTCAAGCCATCATATGGAATTGAACTTGCTATAGCATTAATTTTGCACGGAAATGTTGGCTCAGAAGCGGTAGCTAAAAAGGTGGGAATGTCAGTCTTTGAACAGAGCGAGTATTATGGTCATAAAGTGCATGTTTATCAGCGCGATTTATAAAGACCATTGATGATAATTTTAGATACAAAAAAACCAGCTATGTTAGCTGGTTTTTATTTGCTTGATGCAATAAATAGTTTACTAATCTTAATAATCTAGCTTTCTGAACAATAGCATTAACTATTCGTCAGCGTGGTCGCAAGTATCATTAGTACAATGGCCGTAAAGGTACAAGCTGTGGTGAGTTAATTTAATATTATGACGCATAGCAATCTCGTCCTGGCGACGTTCAATAACATCATCAGAGAACTCAATAACTTTGTCACAGGTTAAGCACACTAAATGGTCGTGGTGCTTTTGAGTCGACATTTCAAATACCGCTTTACCCGACTCAAAATGGTGACGGTTTAAAATACCGGCATCATCAAATTGGTTAAGCACGCGGTAAACAGTAGCTAAGCCAATTTCTTCGCCTACTTCAAGTAACCGCTTGTACAAGTCTTCTGCACTGATGTGTTGATTTTCAGGGTTTTGCATTAGCTCTAGAATTTTAACTCTTGGCAGGGTAATTTTTAAACCGGCTTTTTTAAGCGCTTGATTTCCATCTGTCATTGCTAATCTCTTGATTGCAGAACCAATCGGTTCATCCGTGGGTAATTAATTCATTATATGTGTTGAATCGGAAAACTTAAACCTCTTAAACTGCTTAATCGACTTATTAGCCCAAAAATCGTCGTTATTAACAACGCTTAGCAAAAAAATAGCTTAATTGTGACAGTAAGCCTACTTATACTAAGGGATTATTGCCATTAATGGTCTTTGGATTAACACTAGAAAATATGTTTTATTAAGTCTATTAAAATAAATAAAACTAAAAATGATTGAAGTTAGTTGCAGGTTAAACCCTGCTATTGATAGTGTAAGCTTGATTACTTAGCCTGCTATTTGTCTGGCAGCGGCAGAGCTGTTTCATTATATAACTTAAAAATACACCTTAATAATAAAAAGGAAGCACCATGTACCGGAATATTGTCGTGTTAACCGGCGCAGGCATTTCTGCAGAGTCAGGTATTCGCACTTTTCGTGATCAAGATGGTTTATGGGAGCAGCATCACATAGAAGATGTGGCGACACCTGAAGGCTATGCTAAAGATATTGCATTAGTTGAGCGATTTTATAATAACCGTTGGACACAATTACATTCAGGTGAAGTATGTGAGAATTTGGCTCATATTGCCTTGGCCAAATTAGAAGCTGAGTTTGAGGGCAATCTACTAGTGATTACCCAGAATGTAGATGACTTGCATGAACGTGCTGGTTCAAGACGTTTATTGCATATGCACGGGGAATTATCCAAAGGTCGATGCCCTAAATCACTGCAAACATTTATTTTGCGCGAACCCTTTGGTCCCGACAATTGCTGTACCTGCTGTATTCCTGCAATGCGTTTACGGCCACATATTGTCTGGTTTGGTGAAATGCCTTTCGGAATGGACCGAATACATGATGCACTGGACCGCTGCGACCTATTTATCGCTATCGGCACTTCAGGTACGGTTTATCCTGCAGCAGGTTTTGTTGATAGTGCTAATCATCATGGTGCGCAAACCGTTGAGGTTAATCTTGTTGCGCCCGATAGACATAGTCAATTCCAATACCATTTTACCGGTAAAGCAGGGGACATTATGCCCCAGTTAGTGGACAATATTTTACAGGGTAAAACCATTGGTAGTGAGTCAACATAGTCATGAGTACCAATTCCGTAGATATTAAGTCAATAGATTCTGAAACAATAGATAATGAGTCCGTGAGCACTGAGCACACATGCATTGATGGTGAGTTATCCCATAGGCTAGCTATCATTATGCGTGGCTTACCCGGAAGTGGTAAATCCCATTGGATAGAACAATTCATTCAATCGCAACCTTTATCTGTTGCGTTGCAAATTAAGCAATATGGTTATTTCTCAACCGATAGTTTATTTGTTGTTGAGGGGCTGTATCAATTTGATATCAGTAAATTATCTGAATATCATCAAATTAATTTAAGCTTATTCATTGAGGCCTTATCAAGAGGTGAACCCATAGTGATATGTGATAATACCAATGTGTGTCATTGGGAATATATCGCTTATAAAACTGCTGCTGTCGCTTTAGGGTATAAGGTGAAAATTGTTATAACTGGTGAGCCAAAATCAGAGGCGCATCAACTCCTGTGCGCACAGCGAAACAAGCATAATGTTCCTTTGAAGCATATTCAAAGAATGGGGAAAGCGTTTGACCTAGGGTGAATATTTGTTTTTTGAATACAAAAAAGCGCCTTTCGGCGCTTTTTTATTTAGACATCATTTAATGAATTAACGTTTGTCTAAACTCACAAATTCACGCGCTGACTCACCAGTATATAACTGACGAGGGCGGCTAATTTTGTGACCTGGTTGATCTAACATTTCTTTCCAATGTGAAATCCAACCAACGGTACGTGACAATGCAAATAGCACTGTAAACATATCATTAGGGATACCAATGGCTTTCATGATGAGACCAGAGTAGAAGTCAACGTTCGGATATAGCTTCTTAGAGATAAAATATTCATCTTCAAGTGCAATACGCTCAAGTTCCATTGCTACGTCGAGTAATGGATCAACAACTTTAAGTTCATTTAGAACTTCATGACAGGTTTCACGCATCACTTTTGCGCGAGGGTCAAAGTTCTTGTAAACACGGTGTCCAAAGCCCATTAAGCGGAATGGGTCATTCTTGTCTTTCGCTTTAGCGATAAACTCTGGGATACGATCCACAGAACCAATCTCTTCAAGCATAGCAAGACAAGCTTCGTTTGCGCCGCCGTGAGCAGGGCCCCATAGTGATGCGATACCCGCTGCGATACACGCAAATGGGTTAGCACCAGAAGAACCAGCTAAACGCACAGTAGATGTCGAAGCATTTTGTTCATGATCAGCATGGAGTACAAAAATACGATCCATTGCTTTTTCTACAACAGGGTTAACTTTATATTCTTCGCAAGGTGTTGCGAACATCATCGATAAAAAGTTACCTGCATAGCTTAAGTCGTTACGTGGATACACAAATGGTTGACCCATTGAGTATTTGTAACACATAGCAGCGATTGTTGGCATTTTTGACACCAAACGATAAGCTGCTATTTCACGATGCTTAGAATTGTTAACATCAAGAGAGTCTTGATAAAAAGCAGACAGTGCCCCTGTCACACCACATAGCATTGCCATTGGGTGTGCGTCACGACGGAAACCGCGGAAGAAGAAAGCGATTTGCTCGTGAACCATAGTGTGTTCTTTCACTGTGGCTTCAAACTTGTCGAAATCAGCCTTAGACGGTAGCTCTCCGTATAAAAGCAAGTAGCATAAATCTAAATAAGTTGATTCAGTTGCAAGTTGATCAATCGGATAACCACGGTGTAATAAAATACCTTGATCACCATCGATATATGTAATTGCAGACTCACAAGAAGCTGTTGCTAGAAAGCCTGGATCGAAAGTGAAATAACCTTTCTTCCCTAATGTACTGATGTCGATTACATCAAACCCTTCAGTACCTTTCTTGATTGGTAAGTCGATTGAATCGTTACCTGGTAACTCTAATTTGGCTATATTATCAGCCATACCCCGTTCTCCTTACGTCATTCTATATCTATGAGTGCGGCATGTTAAGCGGACATTACTTTACAGTGAATAGGGATCACAGATCAATTTAAATAAGCGTTTAAATTTGTTAGACCAAGGTATATATCTAGCTGAAAGCCTTGTGGTATAGGCTTTAGAATAAAAAAATCATAAAAAAACAGAATTTGCATAATGTGATGTTTGTATTTGACAATTCTCACGAGTATACTTGCCTACGTCCCTAAGGGCGACAAACATCACACTTTAGAAATGATTACTTTACAAACTAAAATAGTGATTTCTCAATTGCTTAGATGTTTGATAGTAATTTCTTTTTTGCTCAAATAATGTAATAAACATTTTTTGACCTTGATGCGTTTAAAGCAAAAAAGAGATACATAAAAAAATAATGCTCAATGGAGCTGAGTGAGCAGAACGTGAAAAAGCAAAGACCTGTCCATCTAGACCTGCAGACGATAAGCTTCCCTGCGACAGCTATCGCATCTATCCTACACCGCATTTCCGGTGTCATCATGCTATTCGCTATTGGTATTCTTTTGTGGCTGTTAAATTCAACTTTAACCTCTGCTGAAGGCTTCGCTAGCGTACAAACCTTGTTTGATGGTTTCGTAATGAAGTTCATCCTTTGGGGCATTCTAACCGCGCTTGGATATCACTTATTAGGTGGCATACGTCATTTGATTATGGATACTGGCCGTTGGGAAGAGCTAGCTTCAGGTATCGCTTCAGCTAAAGTGATGTTTGCTTTAGCAGCAACCTTTTCTATCATTGCGGGGATTTGGGTATGGTAACTAACGCAGCAAGTTTTGGACGTAGTGGTGTCCATGACTATATTTTACTACGCGCAAGTGCGGTGATCCTAGCTTGTTATACTATTTTCTTGGTGGGATTTATCGCGTGTAGTTCTCCACTGACTTTCGAAATTTGGCATGGCTTGTTTAGCACATTGCCAATGAAAGTATTTACACTGTTAGCCTTAGTTGCTTTACTCGTCCACGCTTGGATTGGTGTATGGCAAGTATTGACTGACTATGTAAAAAGCACATCGTTACGTGGTGTATTACAATTTACCTTCGTTGTGACCGCATTCAGTTATTTAGCGGCCGGCATCGTGATAGTGTGGGGTGTATAAGTGAGTATTCCAGTACGCGAATTTGATGCAATCGTGATTGGCGCTGGTGGCGCTGGTATGCGAGCAGCATTACAGATTTCTAAAGAAGGTAAAAGCTGTGCGCTTTTATCAAAAGTGTTTCCTACCCGTTCTCATACCGTATCTGCGCAAGGTGGTATCACTGTTGCGTTAGGTAATGCGCATGAAGATCACTGGGAACAACACATGTATGATACGGTGAAAGGTTCTGATTTTATCGGCGACCAAGAAGCCATTGAGTTTATGTGTAAAACCGGTCCAGAAGCGATTATCGAACTTGAGCAAATGGGTTTACCATTCTCTCGTTTTGAAAATGGTACTATTTACCAGCGACCTTTTGGTGGCCAATCAAGAAACTTTGGTGGTGAGCAAGCTGCGCGTACCGCTGCTGCCGCAGACCGAACAGGTCATGCTCTACTGCACTGTTTGTATCAACAAAACGTCAAGCATAAAACAGATGTTTATTCTGAATGGTATGCTTTAGATCTTGTTAAAAATGAAGATGACGTTGTTGTTGGTTGTACTGCGATTGAAATTGAAACGGGCAACATTGTTTATTTCAAAGCAAAAGCAACTATTTTAGCAACTGGCGGAGCAGGGCGTATTTATGCGTCAACTACTAATGCGCACATCAATACTGGTGATGGCGTTGGTATTGCGGCTCGTGCTGGTGTTCAGTTACAAGACATGGAAATGTGGCAGTTCCACCCTACGGGTATTGCTGGCGCAGGTACATTGGTGACTGAAGGTTGTCGCGGCGAAGGTGGATATCTTTTAAATAAAGATGGCGAACGTTTCATGGAACGTTATGCACCAAATGCCAAAGATTTAGCATCGCGTGACGTGGTAGCACGTTCAATGATGACTGAAATTCGTGAAGGTCGTGGTTTAGATGGTCCTTTAGGTCCACACTTATTACTTAAGCTTGATCATTTAGGCAAAGAGACCCTTGAAGCCCGTCTTCCTGGTGTGTGTGAATTATCACGTACTTTTGCTCACATTGATCCGGCTGATGGTCCAATTCCTGTTATTCCAACTTGTCATTATATGATGGGTGGATTGCCAACTAAAGTCAGTGGTCAAGTTATTCGTCAGAATGCTGATGGTACTGAGCAAGACGTACTAGGTTTATTTGCTGTAGGTGAGATCGCTTGTGTATCTGTACACGGTGCGAATCGCTTAGGTGGTAACTCTCTTCTTGATTTAGTGGTATTTGGTCGTGCTGCAGGTCAGCACTTAGGTAAAGCTTTAGATGCTACGCCTGATCCAAAAGCGGCCACAGACGTAGAAATTAGTGCATCACTTGCTCGTCTTAATCGTTGGGAAAGCAACAAAGACGGCGAAGATCCTTCGGTTATCCGTAAAGAGCTTCAATTGTGTATGCAGTTAAATTTCTCTGTTTTCCGCAGTGGTGAATCCATGGCAGAAGGTCTAGAACAGCTACAAGCAATCCAAAAGCGTCTTGAGAAGGCTAAGCTATCTGATAACTCTGATGAATTTAATACTCAACGTATTGAATGTTTAGAATTAGATAACTTAATGTCAACAGCGCTGGCAACTGCCTATGCAGCTAACTTCCGTACTGAAAGCCGTGGTGCACATTCTCGTGAAGATTATTTAGACCGTGATGATGATAATTGGTTATGCCACAGCTTGTATGATCCAAAAACACAAGCTATGACAAAACGTGATGTCAATATGACACCTAAATTACGTGATGCGTTTCCACCGGTAAAACGTACCTATTAGGCAGGAGTTGCAAAGATGAAATTAACATTTGCATTGTATCGTTATAATTCTGATGTAGATACCAAGCCTTATATGAAGGACTACACCTTAGAAGTGCCTGATGGCTCTGATATGATGGTGTTAGATGCATTAATTAAGCTGAAAGAACAAGACCCAACAATTGCGTTTCGTCGTTCATGCCGTGAAGGTGTGTGTGGTTCTGACGGTGTTAACATGAATGGTAAAAATGGCTTAGCGTGTATTACGCCAATTTCGACCTTTAAAGGGAAAAAAATTGTAGTTCGTCCTTTACCAGGCATGCCAGTTGTGCGAGATTTGGTCGTTGATCTAACTCAGTTCTATAAGCAATACGAAAAAATTAAGCCTTATCTTATCAATGATGAAAAGGCCCCAGCGCGTGAGCATTTACAATCACCTGAAGAGCGCGAGCACTTAGATGGTTTATACGAATGTATCATGTGTGCATGTTGTTCTACGGCTTGTCCTTCTTTCTGGTGGAATCCAGATAAATTTATCGGACCAAGTGGTTTATTACATGCGTATCGTTTCTTAATTGACAGCCGTGATACCGCTACTGAAGAGCGTTTATCTGAGCTTGACGATGCTTACAGTGTGTTCCGTTGTCACGGAATTATGAACTGTGTTGATGTTTGTCCTAAAGGACTAAACCCAACTAAAGCAATTGGTCATATCAAGTCAATGTTATTGAAACGAGCTGTTTAATGAACACAGAAGAGCCTTTAAATACGTTTAATTAGCTCTTTATGAGAGTCATCTTCATATTGGAGATGGCTCTTTTGTGTGTTTACGGATTACCTTTGTCATTAATTTGTTAGATCCGTTATTTAGTACAAGTCTTTGGCAGAGATAGAAGTTAAGCATGACGATTGTGTTAATTGTTATGCATTATGGCTAGCACGTGTATCAAGTTTGAAAGGAATAACAATGCACCAAGGCATCATGAAAGCCTGGCTCGAGTCGTCTCACTTAAGTGGTTCGAATGCGACCTATGTAGAAGAGATGTATGAAGCCTATCAAGAAGATCCGCAATCAGTTTCTGCTGATTGGCAGGTCGTTTTTGATAATCTCCCACCTGTTAATGGTAGTTCTGTTGAAGTACCAGAGGTTTCCCACTCTAAAGTTCGTGACTATTTCCGTAGTTTAGCCTTAGAAAGCCGTGCGAAAGGGGCTGCTCGTGTCAGTGACCCAGAGTTAGATGCAAAGCAGGTTAAAGTACTGCAATTAATTAACGCTCATCGTTTCCGTGGTCATCAAAATGCTAACCTAGATCCATTAGGTATGTGGAAGCGTGACGTGGTTCAAGAGCTAGATCCTGCTTACCACGGCTTAACAGCTGAAGATATGCAGCGTGAGTTCAACACGGGTTCATTCGCATTAGGCGGTGAGACCATGAAACTTGCGGATATTATTTTTGCCCTTAAGAGCAGCTACTGTGGCTCGATTGGTGCGGAATATATGCATATCACTGATACCGACGAAAAACGTTGGATCCAGCAACGTCTAGAGCCAACCTTAGGTAAGGCTAATTACGACAATGCGGTTAAAAAACGTATTCTTGAAGGCCTAAATGCTGCTGAAGGTATTGAAAAATACTTAGGTGCAAAATTCCCAGGCGCTAAACGTTTCTCTTTAGAAGGTGGTGATGCGCTTGTTCCAATGATGCGCGAAATCATTTACCGTGCCGGTGAAGCGGGAACTAAAGAAATCGTCGTAGGTATGGCTCACCGTGGTCGTTTAAACTTACTCATTAACGTGCTCGGTAAACGTCCTAGTGAATTATTTGACGAGTTTGCTGGCAAGCATGCCGACACGCATGGTTCAGGTGACGTTAAATATCACCAAGGTTTCTCATCAGATTTTGAAACGCCAGGTGGCAATGTTCACCTAGCGTTAGCTTTTAATCCATCACACCTTGAGATCGTTAACCCAGTGGTTATCGGTTCCGTACGCGCTCGTCAAGATCGTCGCGGCTGTAAAGATGGCTTACAAGTTATGCCTATTACTATTCATGGTGACTCAGCTATTACTGGGCAGGGTATCGTACAAGAGACATTTAACATGTCTCAAACCCGTGGTTTTACAGTGGGTGGTAGTATCCGCATCGTCGTAAATAACCAGGTTGGTTTTACCACATCTAACCATGCAGATGTCCGGTCAACAGAATACTGTACTGATATTGCTAAAATGGTTCAGGCACCGATTTTCCACGTTAACTCAGATGATCCTGAAGCGGTTGCGTTTATTTCGCAGCTTGCGGTGGATTACCGTAATGAGTTTAAGCGTGATGTGGTGATTGATTTAGTTTGTTATCGTCGTCATGGTCATAACGAAGCTGATGAACCTAGTGCAACACAGCCGTTGATGTACGCAAAAATTAAAAAACACCCAACGCCGCGTAAAATTTATGCTGACAAGTTAATTGCTGAAAACAGCATTGCTGCTGATGAAGTAACAGGCTTAATTAATCATTACCGTGATGCGCTTGATGCCGGTGACTGTGTGGTCAAAGAGTGGCGTCCAATGACGTTACATACCGTTGACTGGACACCTTATCTGAATCGCGAATGGGATGAAGATTACGCAGGTTCTATGTCAATGGAACGTCTACAAAACTTAGCTAATAAGTTAGTTGATATTCCTGAAAATCATACGCTGCAATCACGAGTTGCCAAAATTTGTGCAGACCGCCTATCAATGGCCAAAGGTGAGAAGTTGCTCGACTGGGGTTTCGCAGAAACTTTAGCCTATGCTTCTATCCTTGAAGATAAAAAACGTGTGCGTATTACTGGCCAAGACTCTGGCCGTGGTACTTTCTTCCATCGTCATGCTGTATTACATAATCAAAAAGACGGTACAACCTATTTACCTTTGCGTAATGTGGCAGAAGAGCAAGCACCGATTGATATTACTGACTCAGTATTGTCTGAAGCGTCTGTATTAGCATTTGAATACGGCTATGCCACAGCAGAACCAGGTGGATTAACCATTTGGGAAGCACAGTTTGGTGACTTTGTTAACTGTGCCCAAGTGGTGATTGACCAATTCTTATCGTCTGGTGAACAAAAGTGGGGCCGTTTATGTGGCTTAACAATGTTATTACCACACGGTTATGAAGGCCAGGGGCCTGAGCATTCCAGTGCTCGTTTAGAACGTTTCTTACAGTTATGTGCTAACCATAATATGCAGGTATGTGTTCCATCAACACCGGCGCAGGTTTATCACATGCTACGTCGCCAAGTTGTGCGTCCAATGCGTCGTCCACTTGTGGTGATGTCACCAAAATCTTTGCTACGTCACCCATTAGCTGTGTCTAGCCTAGAAGAGCTTGCTGAAGGTACTTTCCAAAACATCATTGGCGAGATTGATACTTTAGAGGCAAGTAAAGTTGACCGAGTTGTGTTCTGTAGCGGTAAGGTGTATTTCGAGTTACTTGAAAAACGTCGTAAAGAAAATATCACTAACATAGCCATTATTCGTGTTGAGCAGCTGTATCCTTTCCCTGATGTGGAAATGCGTGCGGCATTAGAAAAATATCAACATGTTACTGATTTTGTTTGGTGTCAGGAAGAGCCTCAAAACCAAGGTGCGTGGTACTGTAGTCAGCATCACTTCTGGGCTAACATTCCTGCAGGCGCTCAATTAACGTATGCTGGTCGTGAAGCGTCAGCTGCACCAGCGTGTGGTTATCCAGGGTTGCATGTACATCAGCAAGAATCATTAGTTAATAGCGCATTAAAACTGTCGTAAAGATAATTTATATAAAGGGAAGCTTTCCATGAGTATCGAAATTAAGGTACCCGTATTACCAGAGTCTGTTGCTGATGCAACTATTGCTACTTGGCATGTTAAGCCTGGTGAACAGGTGTCTCGCGATCAAAACTTAGTTGATATCGAGACCGACAAAGTTGTTCTAGAAGTTGTTGCACCAGAAGACGGTTCAATTTCTGAATTATTATTCGAAGAAGGCGACACCGTTTTAGGTGAGCAAGTTATTGCAAGATTTATTGCAGGTGCCGTGTCTGGACAAGAAGTGACTAAAGCTGAGGCGACTGCGCCTGCTGCTGAAGCTGCATCAGAGCCAAGTTCTGACGAATCAAACGATGCATTAAGCCCATCAGTGCGTCGTTTAATTGCTGAGCATAATCTTGATGCTGCAAAAATTAAAGGTACAGGTGTTGGCGGACGTATCACTAAAGAAGATGTTGAAGCGTTCGCTAAATCAGCACCAGCGGCAAAATCGGCTGCAGTGGCTGCACCCGTTGCACCGTTAGAAGGTCGTAGCGAGAAACGTGTTCCTATGACTCGTTTGCGTAAAACGATTGCAAAACGTTTGTTAGAAGCTAAAAACTCTACCGCTATGTTAACTACGTTTAACGAAGTTAACATGAAGCCAATCATGGATATCCGTAAGCAATATCAAGATATTTTTGAAAAGCGTCACGGTATTCGTTTAGGCTTTATGTCTTTCTACATCAAAGCGGTAACTGAAGCGCTAAAACGTTTCCCTGAAGTTAACGCTTCTATAGATGGCGATGATATTATTTATCACAACTATTTTGATATCAGCATTGCAGTATCAACTCCTCGTGGCCTGGTAACACCAGTGTTACGCGACACCGATACCATGAACTTAGCTGAAATCGAGAAAGCGGTTCGTGAACTCGCAATCAAAGGACGTGACGGTAAGTTGTCTGTTGCTGACATGACCGGCGGTAACTTCACCGTAACTAACGGTGGTGTTTTTGGTTCGCTGATGTCCACCCCTATTTTGAACCTGCCACAAAGCGCAATCTTAGGCATGCATGCTATTAAAGATCGCCCAATGGCAGTCAATGGTCAGGTTGAAATCCTGCCAATGATGTACCTAGCACTCTCTTACGATCATCGTATTGTTGATGGTCGTGAGTCAGTTGGCTTCTTAGTTGCTATTAAAGACTTCTTAGAAGATCCAACTCGTCTGCTGCTTGATTTATAAGTAGTTAGATAAACCCCTCGTCGCTGGCTCATATTGAGCCAGTTGGATTTGATTAGAAGTATATGGATAGATCATCATGAATTTGCATGAGTATCAGGCAAAATCTTTATTTGCCGAATATGGTTTACCAGTCTCTGAAGGCTTTGCATGTGATACTGCTCAAGAAGCAGTAGAAGCAGCTGGCCACATTGGCGGAAACTTATGGGTTGTTAAGTGTCAAGTACACGCAGGCGGCCGTGGTAAAGCAGGTGGCGTTAAAGTTACCGGTAATAAAGACGAAATCAGAGCATTCGCTGAAAACTGGTTAGGTAAGAACTTAGTAACGTACCAGACTGACGCTAAAGGTCAGCCAGTTGCTAAAATTCTAGTTGAAAGCTGTACTGACATCGCCAACGAATTGTACCTAGGTGCAGTAGTTGACCGTAGCACGCGTCGCGTTGTGTTCATGGCGTCGACTGAAGGTGGTGTTGATATTGAAACTGTGGCTGAACATACGCCAGAGCTTATCCACACAGCTATCATTGATCCGTTAACAGGTCCTCAAGCTTTCCAAGCTCGTGATCTTGGCTTCAAGTTAGGTTTAAACCCAACTCAAATGAAGCAGTTCACTAAGATCTTTATGGGTCTTGCGAACATGTTCAACGACCATGATTTTGCGTTATTAGAAATCAACCCACTTGTTATCACCACTGAAGGCAATCTTCACTGTTTAGATGGCAAAATTGGTATTGATGGCAACGCATTATATCGTCAGCCAAAAATCAAAGCGATGCACGACCCATCACAAGATGATGCTCGTGAAGCGCACGCTGCTAAATTTGAATTAAACTATGTTGCTTTAGACGGTAACGTAGGTTGTATGGTTAACGGTGCCGGCCTAGCGATGGGTACAATGGACATCGTAAACCTACACGGTGGCAAGCCAGCTAACTTCTTAGACGTTGGCGGTGGAGCAACTAAAGAACGTGTTGCTGAAGCATTTAAAATCATTCTTTCTGACAGCAATGTTAAAGCAGTATTAGTTAACATCTTTGGCGGTATCGTACGTTGCGATATGATCGCTGAAGGTATTATCGGTGCAGTTAAAGAAGTTGGCGTTAAAGTGCCAGTGGTTGTACGTCTTGAAGGTACTAACGCCGAATTAGGTCGTGAAGTATTGGCTAAGTCTGGTCTTGATATCATCGCGGCAACAAGTCTAACTGACGCGGCTGAGCAAGTTGTTAAAGCTGCGGAGGGCAAATAATGTCTGTTTTAATTAACAAAGATACCAAGGTAATCTGTCAAGGTTTCACTGGTGGTCAGGGTACTTTCCACTCTGAACAGGCGATTGCTTATGGCACGCAAATGGTTGGTGGTGTTTCTCCTGGAAAAGGTGGTCAAACTCACCTAGGTCTTCCAGTGTTCAACACTGTTAAAGATGCGGTAGCTCAAACAGGTGCTACTGCAACTGTTATCTACGTACCAGCTCCATTTTGTAAAGACGCAATTCTTGAAGCAATCGATGCTGGCATTGAGCTGATCGTTTGTATCACTGAAGGCATCCCAACACTTGATATGTTACAAGTGAAAGTGAAGCTAGAAGAAACTGGCACACGCATGATCGGTCCTAACTGTCCAGGTGTTATCACTCCTGGTGAATGTAAGATTGGTATTATGCCTGGTCACATCCACTTACCTGGAAAAGTGGGTATTGTTTCTCGCTCTGGTACATTAACGTACGAAGCGGTTAAGCAAACTACTGATGAAGGTTTCGGCCAATCTACTTGTGTAGGTATCGGTGGCGACCCAATTCCTGGTACTAACTTCATCGACGTATTGGAAATGTTCCAAAACGATCCACAGACTGAAGCGATTGTAATGATCGGTGAAATCGGTGGTAATGCTGAAGAAGAAGCTGCTGCTTATATCAAAGCACACGTAACTAAGCCTGTTGTATCTTACATTGCTGGTGTTACTGCACCAGAAGGTAAGCGCATGGGCCATGCTGGCGCAATTATCGCTGGCGGTAAAGGTACTGCTGAAGATAAGTTTGCTGCTCTTGAAGCTGCAGGCGTAACTACAGTTCGCTCTTTAGCTGACATTGGTAAAGCACTGCGTACTCGTACTGGTTGGTAATATCGTTACCCACTCGTTTAAAAGGCGCTTCGGCGCCTTTTTTGTTTTTAATTTTGACCATTATTGATGTTCTTTAAATCAATAAGCATAGGTTTGAGATAGCTGTTATGTCGATTTTTGGGATCATTTTTCCGTTAATATTTATGGTAACTTTGGGTTATCTACTGACACGTTTTGATTTTTTCACTAAAGAGCATATAAGCGGCATTAGTAAATTTACCTTTTATGTCAGTATTCCTGCCTTTTTGTTTATCAATATGCTGGCAGCACCTTTATCTGAAAGTATCGACATCTATGCATTATTATCGTTCTATATTCCCGTACTGATCATTTTCGCTTTGGGTTATCGTATTAATCGCCGCTTTAATCCGGTTCAATTTAGAAGCCGAGACGCCAGTGCTGTTTTTGCCTTAGGCTCAAGCTACTCCAATACCGTACTAGTTGGTTTGCCGATAATTATTGCCGCATTAGGTCAGGCGATGATAGGGCAAGTATTTATGATTATTACATTTCATAGCGCTTGTTTGTTTGCGTTAACTTTTATTCTGGCAGCAAGAGCACACGAACAGGGTTTCTCTTGGAGAAAATTTACTCGTTCTATGGTGTTAAACCCGGTTGTGATGAGTATTAGTTTAGGGATTGCAGCCAACGCTGTTGGTCTCAATTTAGGCACACATTTACAAGAAAGCCTTACGTTACTTTCAAAACCAGCCTTAGCGTGTGCTTTATTCGTACTTGGTGCTAATTTAAGTTTTTATAAAATAGGCGACAGTTGGCGGTTAGCGTTATTGGCGAGTGGGTTAAAAATTCTGTTGCTTCCAGCACTTGTTTACCTGATGTCGGTGATGGTATTTAATTTAGAAAGCCAAAAAACGACCATGCTTGTGTTGCTCAGCGCTTCACCTTTAGGGGTTAATGCCTACTTAATTGCCACTGAACTTAAACAACATGAGTCGACTTTAGGCAGTACGGTAGTGCTATCGACATTGCTCTCGGTATTCAGCTTTAGCTTGTGGTTGTTTTTTTTGTTATAAATTTTAACGTTTTTTTGTTAACCGTTATTTGGCTTGTATGGGGTGTAAGTGCTGCGTATATTGCTGATATATAAAGTTAGATTAAGGCTGTTTTTTTTATAAGACAAGGAATGAGTCATGCAACTAATAAACACCTATGAAACATATTTTAAGACCAATTTATTGCTTAAATTATTGGTGCTTATACTCGTGAATATAAGTTTTGCCATTCAAGCAAATGAATTTGTTTCGGGAAGGGATTATGTTGAATTAGAGAGCCCGCCAAGTGTTGAAAAAGAAGTCAGAGAATATTTTTCTTTTTATGCTAATCGATAATGTGTTTAATGATCAAATATTCAGCTAGTTCAACGTTAATTTGATGCTAATTAGTCATTTATTAGCCGCCCATTAAGCGCTAGAACAGTGCTTATTAAGTATTCGCTAGGTTATTTGAACTCGATGCATGACTGCGACTTATCCTCAACTTAAGGTAAGGCACTTTTATACATCGAATTTTTTATAGTGCAGCGCTATAAAATCATCATTGAATGGCAGATAACGGCTGTTACAGTCGATCTCTGGTTAGAGCGTGTTATTCATAAGCTTTTATTAATTGAGTGATGACAATATTAAAAGGAATGCAGATGGCGTTTAATGATATGTTTCGGCTGAGTGCCCATGCGGTAATAACTAATGATGAAGGGCAGGTATTACAACTTAAAGCGACCTATGGCGCTAAACATTGGGGCTTGCCTGGTGGCGCGTTAGAGTTAGGTGAAACCATACATCAAGCCGTTATACGTGAGTGTTTAGAAGAGTTAGGTTGCGATATTGCAATTGACTATCTGTCGGGCGTTTATTATCACGGTGCTTATCAATCACAGGTGTTTATTTTTAAATGCAATATTATGGATGTAACCATGATTGCATTGAGTTCAGAACACAGCGAGTACCAATATTTCGATATTGCTGATCTATCTACTGTGCAGCAAATTCGGGTCAAAGCTTGCTTAGATTTTTCTGGAAAAGTTGATAGCAAAGTTTTCTAAAAGTAGTGCTATGTATTGGTGAAACAATGCGTCTGCTAATAAACTCAGACTTTGATAATCTTTGTTAATCCAGACGCATATAACAATTGATGTTCCGACCCATTTACTTGTCAATCATGCCTTTTAATACAATATCGTCATAGGTTACAAATCCTTTGATGTCGTTGTCTTCTAATACTGGTGCTTTGTTAATGCCAAAACGCTCAAATAATCTGGCGGTATATCGCACATCCATATCAGCTGAAACAGAAAACACCGGTTTAATCATAATTTCATATACATTGGTGCGATCCGGTGACTTGTCCTTGGCCAAAACTTTGCGCGCAATATCACTCATCAAAACCAGGCCATACTCGTCATGTTCAGTGCGTTTATTAACCACTAACACTTTGACATTATTGGCAACAGCGGTGGCAATTGCTTCTGACACTGTAATTGTGCCATCTACCATGGCATAGTCTTGATTTAACACATCACGGTTTCTTACAGGGGTCCTAATGTTCATATTTGATCCTCAATCTCTTTAGTCAGCTGTTGTACTTGATGCGCCACACCCACGGCGTCTTCAACATCTATTTGAATGGCTATTCCGCGGCCTTTATTGGTATCAAATTTACCCACTCTAGAAATTGTCTCCAAAATATGACGTGACATGTGCTCTTCAACTAACCAGAAAATAACATCACGCTGTACATCTAAGCCTAAGCCCATAAAGGTTTTTTTCTTTACCAGACCTTCACCTCTTGCATGATTAATTACCGTTGCCCCAGTTGCGCCAGCTTCACGGGCGGCATCTAAAATTTCATCGGTACAGTCGTCATCTACAAAGGCGACAATTAATTTAAAGCGCATCTGTATGCTCCTCTTGCTGCTCAGCGGCAGCTTTACGTTTAGAGATGTATTCGACTATTTGGGCATAGGCCATCACGGAAATAATCGGAAATAAACTGGCAAAAGCGATCAGACCAAAGCCATCAATTAAAGGGTTACGGCCTTCCACGTTAGTGGCTAAACCTAAGCCTAATGCGGCAACGAGAGGCACGGTAACGGTTGAGGTAGTGACTCCGCCAGAGTCATAGGCCAATGGAATAATCATTTTAGGGGCGTAAAAAGTTTGAATGACCACTATGATGTAACCGCCCATGATGTAGTAATGAATGGGGTCGCCAACTACGATACGAAAACAGCCTAATGCAATACCAAAGGCAACACCAATAGCAACCGATATACGCAGGCCTTGGATGCCAACAGTACCACCGGATACTTCATTGGCTTTAATTGCTACTGCAATCAGTGAGGGCTCTGCAATTGTGGTACTAAAACCTATTGCAGCTGCAAATACGTATACCCATAAATAATCTTGCCAAATAAACGGTGTGGGCGCGCCGTCAGGATGCAAAAATTCTGCTGTGGTGAGCTGATTGGCCATGCTTTCGCCTATAGGGAATAACGCCATCTCTAATCCGACTAAGAAAAAAGTCAAACCCACAATGACATAAATGAAACCCAAGGCCACTTTACGCCAGTTAGGAATAGGGCGTTTTAGTACGCCTAATTGAAAGCCAAATAAGATAACCGCAATGGGGACCACATCTCTGGCTGTCAGTAATAAGGTTTCCAATAGCTGATAAAACATGTTGGCTCCTTATAGAAAGACCATGCCGTAAAGCATGACAAAAATCATTGGCGTTAAGCTAGCAAAGGCAATTAAACCAAAGCCATCCAGCATAGGATTTCTGCCTTTAATAACGGTGGCTAACCCTACGCCTAAAGCCGTCACTAATGGAACGGTTATGGTCGATGTAGTGACACCTCCAGAGTCGTAGGCAATACCAATAATACTTGCTGGGGCAAAAAAGGTCAGTATCATCACGATGGAGTAACCGCCGATGATCATGTAATGGATAGGCCAGCCTTTTAAAATACGAATAACACCGAGTAAAATGGCCAAACCAACGGATATTGCTACAGTTAAGCGCAAGCCCATAGCATAGTCATTTAAAGCAGCTTCATTGTTAGCTATGGCACCTGCTTCTGCGGCAACTTTAGCAGCTTCATTGGCTACGGCTGTCAATGCAGGCTCTGCCAGTGTGGTACCAAACCCCAGAGAAAAAGAGAAAATAACTAGCCAAAACAGACTGCCTTTTCTGGCTAAGGCTTCTGCTAAAGATTCACCGATAGGGAATAAGCCCATTTCTAGGCCAAAAACGAAGAATGTTAAACCTAGTACAATAAATACTAGCCCAATAAGAATTGAACCTAATTGATCGGGTGCTTGTTTTAGAATAAAAATTTCAAAAAAAACCACAACGACAA
The DNA here is from genome assembly GCF_051164935.1 of Shewanella sp. HL-SH2. Lineage (NCBI taxonomy): Bacteria > Pseudomonadati > Pseudomonadota > Gammaproteobacteria > Alteromonadales > Shewanellaceae > Shewanella > Shewanella sp. HL-SH2. The sequence goes on along the minus strand of NZ_CP195035.1, from coordinate 3,031,305 downwards.
TAATGGGAACTAAGTCTTTAAAACTACTGAACATAGAGGTTAATAGTTTGAGCAGTGCTGACATCCATCCTCCATTAAAATCAACAATCTAGCCAATTCGTTAGCTTATGTAATCAGTGTGCCTTAGATGTTAGAAATAACAACAATATGGTTACAATAGTTACCGTTTTTTTGATGTAAATCAAAAAAGAGTCAATTGATGTGAGCTAGGTGGAATAGATTAACGATTAACATTTTTTCAATACAGCGTATTATCATTACATTGCTACATTTTTAGATATGCACTATTTGGAGATATGCACTATGTTGAAGTTATTGGGTATTTTTAGTCTTTTTGTTGTGTTAGTTTTTAAATCATTTTATGCGAATGCCAATGAGTCCTTCATTAATCCTACTGAAAACTTGCTGCAATCTCACTCTGCTGACAGCTATTTTCAGGTGTTCAGTTTAACTAAAGGCATGTCTCTAATCGTTGAGGAAGGACGATTAGAGCCTCGTTCTATTGGCAGTATTAGCGTTAAGTTATATCGCAATTTCGATGTGGGTGACTTTGCCGCGGGTATAACTTTTCCCCGTGATGGCACTATATCTAAAGTCTCGATTTCAAATGATGCCGAGGGGGAACAGCAGGTAACCATTATGACTGTTACCGCAGGCAGTGGACGCTATCGGTTGGAGCAAAAAGTATGCATTACCAATGTCACACTAGAGATGTGTGGAGTCAGCCATGAGTAGCATTGTTATTGCTGGCGTAGGTATGACGCCTTTTTGTAAGCCAGGACAGCATCAGCCTTATCGTGTGATGGCTGCCAATGCAATTAAGTTAGCTTTGGCCGATGCCGGTATTAATGCTAAGCAAATACAACAGGCATTCGGTGCATATATTTATGGTGATAGTACCTGCGCGCAACATGCTTTTTATGATGTTATTCAAAATGGGATACCTATAATTAATGTCAATAATAATTGTTCTAGTGGTTCAACAGCTTTGTACTTAGCTAGGCAGGCTGTGATGTCTGGTGAAGTTGAGTGCGTATTAGCCTTTGGGTTTGAAGAAATGCAGCCAGGTGCCCTAGGGTCAAATTGGCAAGACAGAGAAAGCCCATTTACTCGAATAGCACCGGTGTTAAGTCAGTTTAATGCACCAGATGGTCCAATCGCTTTACGGGCTTTTGGTGCAGCGGGTCGACATTACATGGATAAATATAATGTCACTGCTGAATTATTTGCCAAGGTTGCAGTAAAGTCCCGTCGCCATGCGATGAACAACCCTTATGCTTTATTGAAAATGCCATTATGTGCAGAGCAAGTATTGGCAGATAAGGTGATTTACGATGGCTATTTAACTCGCCTTATGGCGTGCCCTCCAACCTGTGGAGCGGCAGCTGTCATTGTATGCAGTGATAAATTTGCTCAACAGCATAGTATAAGCTCCAGGGTTAAAATTCTTGCTCAAGCTATGGCAACCGATACCCAAGATTCTTGGCAAGATCCTATTAATGCAGTGGGCCAGAATATGACTCAAATGGCGGCGCAAAAAGTGTATAACGCCGCAGCCATATCGCCACAGGATGTAAATGTGATTGAGCTACATGACTGCTTTACCCCTAATGAAGTTATCACCTATGAAGCTTTGGGGTTATGTGCAGAGGGTGAGGCTGAAAAGTTTATTAAGCAAGGAAACAATACCTATGGTGGTCAGTTTGTTATTGGCCCTTCAGGTGGCTTAATGTCTAAAGGTCATCCGATTGGTGCGACAGGATTAGCGCAATGCGCAGAACTTGTTTGGCATTTACGCGATCAAGCAGGTGCTCGTCAAGTGCAAGGTGCTCGCTTAGCATTGCAACATAATGTGGGTTTAGGTGGTGCTGTTGTGGTGACCTTGTATGGCCACTAGTCAATTTTTATAATAGGATAATCACGACTTTAAAATCGTTATCTATCGCTGTTATCAGCGAGTATTGGTTTCAATGTAGTAAGGTTAGTGCAATATAGGCCTTTAAATATTTACATGTTTCCTACGTTTGAATAAGCATTGAGTGACTTTAAGCAAGAATGTAAATGACGAGTAACGAGAGCAGTAGAGTCATTAAGCTTGCTTCTATTAGTCGCTGACTTTGCTGTAATTGTTTTTTCCCTTGCCTAAGTACTGTGACTAACCTGCGTTGATTATAAATTCGGCATGTGAGCAGATCGGTTTGAGGATCGACCAATAATTTACATTGATATTTATGGCCGTCATTTAACAAGATGTCGTGACAACTTAAAATGCCGAAATTGAATTTTTTTGAGACGACTTTACCATTTAACATCACTTTTTCGAGTCCACACCAATCGCTGGCTTGTAACTCAAAATTGTCTTGGTTTAAAAGATAATTAAACTTGATCATAGCATCACCCCTGTTGTGCTTTAACTGTTGCGGCTAGTACTAAGCTAAGCAGAGTAATATGACATTTTCCAGTGTCAAAATATGAAGGTTTAAAGAAAACAGGCTAATTGATTGGTGGCTAAATGAATTTTTATTTTCACTATATTTTCTTGCCTAAATGGCGGTTATACACTTATTTACGTTTGCGATGATAAGCCAAACGTTACTCCGACTCACTGTAACTTTTAAGCAAATCTTTCCAAGTAATAATGCCAACTAATGTACCATGATCCAAAACAGGTAAACTGCCTATGCCATGTTTAAGAATAATCTCACAAGCATGTTTGATTGATGTGCTAGGTGAGACTGTCATCGGGTTGTGGGTCATTACTTGGTGGACGCGCTTATTGAGCGTTTCAGTGTCGCGGATAAGTTCTGCAGCGGTGCCTAGGTTAGGACTGAGAGCTTTTAGAAAGTCTCGATGAGATAAAATACCTTGCAGTTTGTCATTTTCATCAATGGCTAATAAATGGTGAAAGCTGACATTGTCGAAAATGTTTTTTGCAACAGATAGCCTATCATCCATCGAAACGGTAACAATACGTGTTGTCATAATGTCGCGAACTAATATCATTGCTGCAGGCATATTTATCTCCTATAACACGGCGAATAATATAGGCGTAAGCCGTATTATTTATGTATATCAGATAAACTATAGTACAACAATGAGTTAGCTACATAATCTTAATCAGAAAAAAGCTAAACGCTATCTCGTTAAGCCAAGATATTTTTGTGCTTTAATCGGTTTGAGCTGATGAACATCAACCAACACTAGGCCATCGATACAATCACCAAATTCAGCATCAATGCCAAAGTCGATAAATTGCACGCCCTGATCTTCACACAATTCACCATATTGTTTAAATAACGTCGGTACTGAAACACCCATATTAGCTAATGTCCTTTTCAGAATTTTAAAATTGTCAGCGTATGTCTCACCATTGAATTGACGACATAATTGGTGTGACCGTTCATCGGTAAACTGGTAACTGTTAAATGAGGTTGCGAGTATAGATTGGGTTGGAAATTGATTTTTATAAAAATAAATAAGTAATTCTTTAGCGGGCTCTGGATAGTTGTTACTAATCGAAACAGGGCCGAATAAGTAACGATATTGAGGGTTTTTGAGTAGAAATGCGCCAATCCCCTGCCATAAATATTCAAGACTTCTTCTGCCCCAATATTTAGGTTGCACAAAGCTTCGACCTAACTCTAAGCCTTGCTCAAAATAAGGGCTAAAATCTGGCTGATATTGAAATAGGGTTTGGCTATATAGTCCTGTGGTAGATATTTCACTATGAATACGCTTTGCACTTGCAAAACGATAAGCACCGACGATTTCTAAATCATCTTTATCCCATAATACAAGGTGCCAATAGTCATTATCATATTTGTCGGTATCTCTGCGTTTACCCGTGCCTTCACCTACAGCTCTAAAGGCTATTTCGCGTAATCTGCCGATTTCACGCATGATGGCACTACTGGCATCATGCTGATAAAGATAGATGATTTTATTGTCTGATGTGAGTCCAAGTTGTTCACATTGTTGTAATTCATGTTGTAAAGTGGTGCGCGATTCTGGGTGAGCAATGGCATTTTGAGTACTAAACAGCGGTGGCCTATTTTTACCTATACGGTAGAGATGGTTTTTTAGTAGCTTAACCTGAGTTTTTAACGGAAAGTCATTATTAGACACGGTTTCTTTCGCAATCAGTTTGCCAATACGAACTGGCATCACTTGATTGATTTGGCGAAACATTTCCTTAACAAGTAACAGTGTTGCTAATGGCTTATAAATCATTGACGCACCATAAAAAGTTGCTGAATTTTTCGCATCAACAAACATAGGTAACAATGGTGCATTACAGGCTTTGGCCATTTTAACAAATCCACTTTGCCACAGTAAATCCGTCACCCCGCTTGGGCGTAATCGAGACACTTCACCCGATGGAAATATTAATATTGCTCCTTCACGCTTTAGGTGTTGATGGATATTATCTAAATTTTGCTTTGGGGTACCGCCAGTCATGTTTCTGACGGGTAATAAAATTGAGTGCAGTGGTTTGATAGCCATTAATAACTCATTGGCGACCACTTTAATGTCTGGGCGGACTTTGCTGATTAACTTGATTAATGCAAGGGCGTCAAGTGAGCCGATAGGGTGGTTAGCATAAATCACCACTCGGCCGTCAATTGGAATGTTTTCAATTTCATTATTGGGTACGCTGTAACTAAAATTAAAGCTAGCCAGTACCTGTTCAACAAAGTCTACCCCGGTTAAATGTTTATACTGCATCGCAATATCATTGCATTGCTGCTCATGCAGAAGGTAACGTAACATGGTTTTGGTCGGTCTAGATAACCAAGGGAATTTAGCCAATTGAGGTAAATTTTTGTCAACCATTTGATCGACAGTAAACATCATTTCTGCTGACTTCATTATGCTACCTTCTTATTAGGGTGTTTCTGGGATGAAGCGGTATGAAGCGGTAAGGGGTCAGTGGTGCCAATATTGTCGATAATTTGCGGTGTTTTAGTCAGTTCATTCCATTTTAATAATTGAAAGTCACCGGAGAGGGTTTCCGCGATTAAGGTACAGTTTTCAACCCAATCACCGTCGTTAGCATAGATAATCCTATGCTTACCCTTATGGTGAATAGAGAGCTCGGGCTGATGAATATGGCCACAAATGACCATATCGACTTGTTGTTTTAAGGCAAATCGTAGCACTGCGTCTTTAAAACTATTAATGGCTTGTTGGGCTTTGTTTACTCTGAGTTTTATATAGCTGGCAAGTGACCAATAAGGATAGCCAAGTTGGCTGCGTACACTATGAAGATGTCGATTTAGCCATAACAAAACATCGTATAAATGATCACCTAATTTGGCGTAGGTGCGGCTGACACACACTTCAGAGTCAAATTGATCCCCATGTAAAATCAGGCAGCGTTTGCCCAGAATAGATTGATGAATATAACTTGGTGCGATTGTGATACCACGAAAATGACTATCTACGTATGGTTTGAACATCTCATCGTGATTACCTGGGATATAAAATACTTGGGTGCCATTTTGGGCTAATGACAGTATTTTGGTTAATACGGCTTGATGGCTATCTGGCCAGTAGACCCGTTTTTTTAATGCCCAAATATCGATGATGTCACCGACTAAATACAGGTATTGGCATGGGTGATTATTTAAAAAATCTAATAAAAAATCAGCTTTGCAGTCAATACTGCCTAAATGAACATCCGACAGCCAAACGGCATAAAATGACTGTTGCTGGGATGATGACTCCTCTTCGCTATCATTTTCTTGATGAAGGTGTTTAGTCGATATATGAGATGAGAATACAGAATGAGCAGATGCTTGCGAGACTTGTTTAAATAACGCACTGATTTTATCCATTCGCTTAATCTCTACAAATAGTATTGCATTAAGATAATGAAAGCTTACTGGGGATTATTGACTAATTCGTGACGGATATATTGCATTTAGATGAAGCTTACAAATTGCTACTGAGTTAATTGACTTGAACAAGTAACAAAAAGGGAAGCCTATGCTTCCCTTTTTTGATCCTGCTTGGGTAATGAATATTTAACTATCATTACTTTGAACTGATTTAACGGCCTGCATTAATAATGGCACGAGCCATTTCATCGGCGACTGAACCTGTTGTGCGGTTTTCAGCATCTGCGCGAGTAAACACAGTTAATAATGTTTGATAAATTTGCTCAACCTTAGCGGTTGCAGCTGCTTTATCATAGTTATTTTCAAAAGAGACATTAATAATACCACCGGCATTAATCACATAATCAGGTGCGTATAAAATACCCATTTCTTTGAGCTTTTCACCGTGACGCACTTCAGCTAGTTGATTGTTGGCACAACCTGCGACAATAGTGGCTTTTAATAAAGGTAATGTAATGTCATTTAACGTTGCCCCTAAGGCACAAGGTGCATACACATCAACATCTTGGTTGTAGATATCCTGCGGCTCTACTACGGTAGCACCAAACTCGGTTGCGACACGGTCCAGGGACGCTTGATGAATATCAGTAACAATGAGTTTTGCACCGGCTTCATGTAAATGTTTACACAAATAGTATCCGACATGGCCAACACCTTGAACTGACACTTTAATACCTTCTAAGCTATCAATTCCACGTTGGTGTTTAACAGCCGCTTTAATGCCTAAATAGGTACCTAGAGCTGTTAACGGCGAAGGATCACCTGACTTGCCTTCAAGTCCTGCTACATAAGGGGTTTCACGGTTGGCTATCATCATATCTGATGTGGATACGCCAACGTCTTCCGCAGAGTAGTATTTTCCGCCTAAGCTATTAACAAAACGACCAAAAGCGAGGAACAGTTTTTCACGGTCAGTGGTTTTAGGATCAGCAATGATAACGGCTTTACCTCCACCCATAGTTAAACCAGCAAGGGCATTTTTATATGTCATCCCTCTAGAAAGACGCAAGACGTCTGTCAATGCCTCATCATCAGATTGATAATTCCACATTCTACAACCACCCACAGCGGGGCCTTTGTTGGTATTGTGCACCGCAATAATGGCTTTTAAGCCACTTTCTTTATCATGACAAAACACCACTTGTTCGTGCTCATCAAACGAGACATGATTAAATACCGCCACGTAAATTCTCCACTTGCTTTGGGTCGTGTGTTAGTTTTCCAACACTTAATTATTAGCATATTTGATAATACTTGAACACAGGAATAGACAAGATTAAAAGTAACAATTCAGCAAGGGTAGATTGAGCTACACCAATGGCTTAGTACTACTTTTGTATGGTCTAAGGTCAAAATATCAAATATGTACCAAATTCGTTATTTGGTATTGCAGCAAGATAGCATTTAGCGATACTCTCAACAAAGCCTGATGTCGTAAATTTTGAAATTAAGCTGGCAATTTTGCTTGCCACTTTACGTAAACGTAAAGTATTTTAGGATGTGTGTTAAATTAAGTGTCGTTGGTGCTTGAATTATGACCGACGAATGCGTGATAACAATAAGATAGGAAGTGTTATGACTGATGAAGTAGTTGAGCAGGTTGCAACACCCGCTGTAGATCAAGAAGCATTAAGACAAGATTGGGTAAAAACACAATTTCAAAAAGCCAATCGTTTTTTAGCTGAAAAAGGTGTGCTGCCAAATAAAGTGTATGCAGAAGAAAGTCGTTACCTTGCACCTTATTTAGCGATTTGGAAGATGGATTCTAAACAACCGACTAAACAAACCTTTTGGGTGATGTCTGGTGATTTACCTACAGATTATGTCGATGTGAAAGTGGCTAAAACAGCTCGTGAAGCAATGCGTCACTTTTCAATGATGTGGCAGCTTAAAGCTGAAAATTTACATAAATCTGGTGCCACGCGTGATCAGACCCAGCTTAAATTTGCTAATTTATTGGTAACTCGTGCAGAAAGTCTATACAGAATGCATGAAGATGAAAAGCTTTGGTCTTAAGCTCTGAACGTAAGCTCTGATCGTAAATTTTAGTAACATATGTTGACTGGATTTATAGATTAAAAAAGGCACATTGAGTGCCTTTTTTATTTTATTCAAATGAGTTAAAACATTACTCAGCTAGGTAATACAGACCCTGATTTATCAGCTCAACTAATAGTTCTGCAATCGCTAAATTGTCGAACATTGTTGCAGCAAGTTCATTGTCTAAATTCACAGTATTAGCAAAGCTGACAAGTTCTGCTTCGGTAACATTTTCAAGTGCAAACACTTCACCATTAATAAACAAGCGGCTAATATTATCATTTTCTAAACGTAATACTTTTAAGCCGCCAATGCGCAATATGCTGGCGCCATCTTCAATGACTTGTTGTAATTCTTCTAAATCAAGCGGCTCTTCACCTTCACAAATATCAAGCTCAAAACGATTTTGACTTAATAGCTTACCTAACATAGTTTGATATTTTTCAGGTTGGGTAGCCAGCTCAGCTAATAGCTGCATAATCCCTTGTTGTTGTTCTTGACTGACTATTCCTGGTTCTAGGGCTTCTGAGTCTGAGGTGAAACGCTGGTGGCCACTGTTGTTATCAATCAGTGAATCAGCTAGCTGAGTTAGCAACTCTTGTTGGCTTGGTGCCCTGAAACCTATTGAATAGCTTATAGCTAAAGATAAGGTTTCACCGCAATGTGGGTATCCAGGTGGGATATATAACACATCACCTTTTTTCAATACCACGTCGATAATCGGCTCAAAATCTTCAACTAATGGTGAGTTTTCGTCACCACCGCGACGTTTATGATCGCCTTTGTTACCGACTTTCCAGCGACGTTCACCTTCACCTTGAATAATAAACACATCATAATTATCTATGTGTGGTCCGACTCCGCCTAATGGGGTCGCAAAGGACACCATTAAATCATCAAAACGCCAATCAGGTAAAAAGCGGAAAGCATCAACTAATGGTTGCGAGTCTGGATACCAATGGTTAACGGCTTGAACTAACAGTTGCCAGTGGGTCTCACCATAAGCATCATAATCTTCAAATGGACCTTGAATAACGTTCCATTGATTCTGGTTTGCTTCAGTGACCACAATACGTGATGAAATTTCTTCTTCACAAGCAAGACCAGCTAATTCATCTGCGGCAATCGGGTCAAAAAAGTCCTCGAAGGCTTGTGTTAATACCACTGGGGTTTGTTGCCAGTGCTTTTTTATGAATGCTTGGGTGTCAAAAGTTAATTGATACATGGTCTTACTCTCTGTTCGGTGTGAAAGCATTATAAAAGAAAAGCGGCAACTCGAATGTCGAACTGCCGCTAGATTCAGTGAGGTGAATACACCTCAGCTGACGTCTTATTTTAGTTCGTCAACAAAGGCTTCTGCACGGCCAATGTAATTAGCTGGGGTCATTTTCTTAAGTTCGATTTTTACTTCAGCGGGAAGCTCAAGTCCATCGATAAATACCGCTAATTGTTGTGCATCTATGCGCTTACCGCGGGTTAATTCTTTTAGCTTCTCATATGGCTTTTCAATGCCATAACGACGCATAACGGTTTGCACTGGCTCAGCAAGTACTTCCCAGTTAACATCTAATTCTGCACGAAGGTGCGCTTCGTTTACTTCTAGCTTGCTAATGCCTTTTAACGTGGCTTGATATGCAATCAATGAATGTGCAATACCCACACCTAAGTTACGTAATACCGTTGAGTCGGTAAGGTCGCGCTGCCAGCGAGAAACCGGTAATTTGGCCGCTAAGTGTTGCATTAATGCATTGGCGATGCCTAAGTTACCTTCAGAATTTTCAAAGTCGATAGGGTTAACTTTATGTGGCATGGTTGAAGAACCAATTTCACCAGCAATGGTACGTTGTTTGAAGTGACCTAAGGCAACATAGCCCCAAATGTCACGATCGAAATCGATTAAAATGGTGTTAAAGCGCGCGATAGCATCAAATAGCTCTGCAATATAATCATGCGGTTCAATTTGAGTGGTGTAAGCATTCCAATGAATACCTAAACTGGTCACAAAACGTTGTGACAATGCATGCCAATCTACTTCTGGGTATGCTGATAGGTGGGCGTTATAGTTACCTACTGCGCCATTAATCTTACCCATAATTTCTACGGCTTTAATTTGCTTCAATTGGCGCTCTAAACGGACAACCACGTTAGCCATTTCTTTACCTAAGGTAGAAGGTGAGGCTGGTTGTCCATGGGTACGCGACATTAAAGGCACGGTTTTATTGTCATGGGCTAACTTTTTAATCGCATCAATAATTTGCTGGCACTGTGGCACAAGGACTAATTCACGTGCTTCTTTTAACATTAACCCATGTGACAGGTTGTTGATGTCTTCAGATGTACAAGCAAAGTGAACAAATTCATCTATTGCGACTAATTCAGCATTGTCAGCAATTTGTTCTTTAATGAAGTATTCAACGGCTTTGACATCATGGTTAGTGGTGCTTTCGATAGCTTTAACACGTAATGCATCTTGCTCACTGAAGTTATCTTTGATGCTGTCTAATAAAGCCAGTGCTGTTTCACTGAACGGTGGCACTTCTTCAATGTCAGGACAGCTAGATAACAATTTTAACCAGTTGATCTCAACTTGTACGCGGTACTTAGTAAGACCGAACTCGCTGAAAATCTCTCTTAATGAGGCGGTTTTACTACCATAACGACCGTCTACCGGCGAGATAGCAGTCAGTGCGGAAAGATCCATTTGAAGCTCCTTGATGAACTTTTATATTGTAGGGTGATTCGAATTATTTATTTTGCTGGCTGCTGACAGCCATATCAAATATTGCTTTACGAGCAAACACTAAGTGGCGACGTTTGCCGCCTAATTGACGCCACAGTACCGCGCTGCGCATAGCTGATAATAATAGGGAGCGAATTTTATGCTGCACATGTGTTTGCTTTAAAAATGCAGGATTACCCGAAATTTGTAATTTAGGGCCAAGGGCGCTAATCACATCGCTGTAAATACTGGCAAAATTTGCTAATACTTGTTCATCGGTAATCGCAAAATGGTGAAGTTGACGATGCACTTGACTTATACGTTCAGCAAGCATGCCTAAGCCGTTAGGTGAGCGAGATAGCTTACGCTCTAATGCCAATACACCAACCAGATAACGCGTCGTTTCAACGTCTTTATTGCTGCCGTCACCTAGTTGGTTTTGAATAAGCTGATAGCCTTTATCCAATAAATCCTTATCAGGATACACATCGGTAATGCCATCAGGATTAGTCACCAAAATTGTATTAAGGCTTGCCGCTAGGGCTTGCTCGTCACTCTCACCATGGCGGGCGATATATTGTACTTGCCCGATGGCCTGTAAAATGCCTGCAAAAGCCATAGTGCGTTCATATAATATATTGTCAGTCACTGTGCGGCTTACCTATCCCTTAATTAAATTATCAATGATGCCGCCGCCTAAGCATACTTCACCATCATAAAATACTGCTGATTGCCCAGGGGTAACAGCGGCAACAGGTTCATCAAAAATGACTTCGATAGTGTCATTGTTGATGTGTTTAATTTTACAGTTAACATCACGTTGACGATAACGAGTTTTTACGCTGATACTGCTTGCATCAGTAGGGCCTTTACGATCAACCCAATCTAACTGATTCACCATCATGCCAACAGACATTAACCGTGGATGATGACCACCTTGGCCAACCACAAGCACATTGCGGTCTAAGTCTTTATCAACCACATACCAAGGATCGTCATTGCTATTTTTTAAGCCGCCAATCCCCAAACCTTTACGTTGACCTAAAGTGTGGTACATCAAGCCCTGGTGAGTACCAATGACTTCACCTTCAGCTGTTTCAATGCTACCTGGTAATGCAGGAAGATAAGTGGCTAAAAAGTCAGTGAATTTACGTTCGCCGATAAAACAAATACCTGTACTGTCTTTTTTGTCATGGGTGATTAAGCCCATTTCTTTAGCAATATCACGTACCTGGTGTTTTTCTAGCTCGCCGACAGGGAATAAGCTGCGTGCGACTTGCTCATGGCTGAGCGTGTATAAAAAATAGCTTTGATCTTTATTACCATCAACACCACGTAGCATTTGGGTAGTACCGTCGGCATTGTCACGTCGGCGGACATAATGACCCATAGCGATGTAATCAGCGTCTAAAATTTCATCAGCGAATTCTAAAAACGCTTTGAATTTGATTTCTTTGTTGCACATGATATCGGGGTTAGGTGTACGGCCAGCCTTATACTCGGCTAAAAAGTACTCAAAAACATTATCCCAATATTCAGCGGCAAAGTTGACAGTATGTAATTTAATACCTAGCTTGTCGCAAACCGATTGTGCATCTTTAAGATCATCACTGGCAGCACAATATTCATCGGTGTCATCTTCTTCCCAGTTTTTCATAAATAGACCTTCAACCTCATAGCCTTGCTGCATAAGCAGATAAGCTGAAACTGAAGAGTCCACACCGCCGGACATGCCAACGATGACTTTTTTACCATTAGTGGGTGTGATTGATGTCATAGATCCTATAAACCGTTCAGTGTATCAATGAAACGCCCTTTTAGGGCATTGCAAAAAGGGAAATTGTGTAAATTCTGCGGCGCATATTCTATCACGCATTAGCCTTTGGGGCTATCTTGAAGCTGGGTTTGTTTGTTTCATGTATACCGCGTTCAAAAGTAGTCTGCATTCAGCACATCTAGCGGGTAATGTTGGCCTTGTTGGTCTAAAAAATCATCGATAGATTTAAGCACTAATGGGCTGCGCATTTGCGTCGATTTTGAACTTATTTCATCGCGTGTAAACCAGTGGGTAGCAGTAATTACGCTGTCTTGTGGAATAGCAGTGACCTGCACAGGTAGCTCGACACAAAAACTAAACCTAACAAATTCGACATCATTGGCGGCGGTAAATTGATAAATGCCGACTAACCCAGATGGGGTAATATTAAGGCCTGTTTCTTCCAGTACTTCACGTTTGCAGGCGGCTATAATGGTCTCGTTAGCTTCTAGATGCCCAGCAGGCTGGTTATAACGTTTTTGTCCATCAATCCATTCTTCAACCAATAAAAACTTACCGCTACAATGAATGACAGAAGCCACTGTGGTGTTAGGTTTATATCGCGGGCTCATAAATTTCTCTTAAATTGATCATGATTGTAATAGTAATAAGCCTAGTTTACACGCCACTTTATTGCCGTTATGTACTGCTTGCTGGCAGTACCGAAAATTCACCACTTTGAAGATCATCCAAACACCATTGACCTATTTTATAACGGATTAATCTAAGAGTAGGGTAACCTATATGTGCCGTCATTCGCCTTACCTGGCGATTTTTTCCTTCGCATATTTGAATTTCTAACCAGCTGGTCGGGATCGCTTTGCGCTCTCTTACTGGAGGTGTGCGTGGCCAAACATCAGGTGCAGGCATTAAACGTACCTTGGCAGGTAAGGTCTTACCGTCTTTTAACTCAACGCCTAATTGAAGCGCGGTTATCGCATCTTGGGTAGGCTCGCCTTCAACTTGTACCCAATAGGTTTTAAATGTTTTTTGGTTTGGCTGGGTAATTTTTGCCTGTAATTGGCCATCATTAGTGAGTAGTAATAATCCTTCACTGTCTCTATCTAAGCGTCCCGCGGCATAAACATCGGCTATGGGAATAAAATCTTTTAAGGTCTGCCTGCCCGCTTCGTCAGTAAACTGGCATAGCACATCAAAGGGTTTATTAAACAACACAATGACTGGGTTTGACGGCCTTGGCTTTACTTTACCCGAGTGAGGTGAAGTAGGAGATGGTTTTTTATATATTTGTTTTTTATCTGTAAAAAAATTTGAAGCAGCTTTAGATGCTTTACTGTTGAATGGTTTTTTAGTCGATTTTTTATTTGCGGGAAGCGCCATAATGGGAACTGAAAGCCTTTGTGTGTTTATGCAATTGTCTCAATTTAGCCAAAGTAAAGTCGGCTATTGAAAACCAAGGGTTAACTTAAGTTTAATCAGCATTAAAACAGTAAAATAAAATGAACAGCAACAAGTTTACTGCTTATTCGCCATAAGTGGAATTTGAATATTATTCAGAATGCTCTATGATGTTGGCCTGAAAATTGTGATCTGCACCTAATTTTTTTAAAAAATGGGTTTACTGTACCAGTGACAATTGATCTTTCGATATGATTTTTGACGATGAAAGCTCAACGGTTGCTATGAAGCAAGTAACTGATTTTTCATTGCTTGGTATCTAAAGCAATGCAGCAAGTACTAATAATAATAAAAAATGGGATTGGGGATTTCACCAGCGTTGGAACAAAAACACTGGTTAGCGATGCACATTTAATGGGTACTCACTAATAGGGTGTATTGGCTCAACTTCATTTCATCAATGTATACAGATTATGCTTGCATGATGACATAAGCGTGAAATCGACTTTATATCCGCACCAAAATATTCTAATAAATTATTAATTTACAATAATGTAGGAAAAACCATGAAAGATAACTCTCCAACGATTATTTATACTGAAACCGATGAAGCACCAGCATTAGCGACACTTTCTCTGTTACCTATTATTCGTACCTTTACTAATGCCGCAGGCGTTAAAGTTGAAACACGTGACATTTCCTTATCTGGTCGTGTGCTTGCTAACTTCCCTGAAAATTTAACAGCAGATCAGAAAATTGCTGATGCATTAACGGAGTTAGGTGAATTAGCTAACCAGCCTGAAGCTAACATCATTAAATTACCTAACGTCAGCGCGTCAGTGCCACAGTTAAAAGCGTGTATTGCTGAGCTTCAAGCTAAAGGCTATGACATTCCAAACTATCCGGATGAGCCAAAAACTGACGCTGAGAAAGAAACTCAGTCACGTTATGACAAAATTAAAGGCAGTGCAGTAAACCCTGTATTACGTGAAGGCAATTCAGATCGTCGTGCGCCAACGTCTGTAAAAAATTACGCCAAGAAAAACCCACATTCAATGGGTAAATGGGCGAGTGATTCTAAGTCACACGTTGCTCATATGAACGAAGGCGATTTTTATGGCAGCGAATTATCAGTGACGTTAACGGCTGCTGACAAAGTCAGTATCGTTTTAGCGAAAGCCGATGGCAGCGAGCAAGTATTAAAATCAGGTTTAGCGTTATTAGCTGACGAAGTGATTGATACTGCAGTAATGAGTAAGAAAGCATTAATTGAATTCTATACCCATGAAATTGAAGCTGCTAAATCAGAAGATATTTTATTATCGCTTCACTTGAAAGCAACGATGATGAAAGTATCTGATCCGATTTTATTTGGTCACGCCGTTAAAGTGTTCTTTAAAGCGGTATTTGATAAACACAGTGCCTTGTTTGCTGAGTTAGGCGTTGATGTTAATAATGGTTTTGGCGATGTATATGCCAAAATTAAATCTTTACCAGACGCACAGCGTGCTGAAGTTGAAGCAGATATTGCTGCAGTTTATGCCGCACGTCCAGCACTTGCTATGGTTGATTCAGATAAAGGTATTACCAACTTACACGTGCCAAGTGACATCATTATTGATGCTTCTATGCCTGCAGCTATTCGTTCTTCAGGCCAAATGTGGGGCCCAGATGGTCAATTGAAAGACACTAAAGCGATGATCCCAGATCGTTGTTATGCCGGTGTTTATCAAGAGACTATCGCATTCTGTAAAGCCAATGGTGCATTCAATCCAACAACAATGGGTAGTGTACCTAACGTAGGTTTGATGGCGCAAAAAGCAGAAGAATACGGTAGCCACGACAAAACATTTGAAATCACAGCAGCTGGTACCGTTAAGGTTATCAATCAAGCGGGTGATGTCATTATGAGCCACGCGGTTGAAGTGGGCGATATTTACCGCATGTGCCAAGTGAAAGATGCCCCAATCCGTGACTGGGTAAAACTTGCTGTTAAGCGTTCACGTTTAAGCAATACACCTGCGGTATTTTGGTTAGACAGCAACCGTGCTCACGATGCTGAGATCATCAAAAAAGTGAACACCTATTTAGCTGACAGTGACACTGCTGGGTTAGATATCCGCATTATGTCACCAGTAGATGCTACCCGTTTCACATTAGATCGCATCATTAAAGGTGAAGATACAATTTCTGTTACCGGTAACGTTTTACGTGATTACCTAACAGATTTATTCCCAATCCTTGAATTAGGCACAAGTGCCAAAATGCTATCTATCGTGCCATTAATGAACGGTGGTGGATTGTTTGAAACCGGTGCAGGTGGTTCAGCGCCAAAACACGTGCAACAAGTTGAAAAAGAAAACCACTTGCGTTGGGATTCTTTAGGTGAGTTCTTAGCACTTGCAGCTTCACTTGAACACCTAAGCCAAACAACGGGCAATACAGAAGCGCAAGTACTTGCCGATGCGTTAGACGTGGCTATCGGTCAATTCCTTGATTGTAATAAGTCTCCATCACGCAGAGTGGGAGAGTTAGACAACCGTGGTTCGCATTTCTATTTAGCACTTTACTGGGCACAAGCACTTGCAGCACAAACGACTGACGCAGTTCTTGCCGCTAAGTTTACAAAGTTAGCGACAGACTTATTGTCAAATGAAGCGGTTATTGTTGCTGAACTTAATGAAGCACAAGGCCCAGCAGTTGATTTAGGCGGATATTACCGTTTAGATGCTGTTAAAGCTGAACAAGCAATGCGCCCAAGCAAAACGTTAAACAGTTTAATTTTGGCGTAAGACCTTACTTAAGCTAATAAAAAACGCGCCTAGTTGGGCGCGTTTTTGTTTTTTCAAATTTATTTACTAAAAATAAAAAAAGACAGGGATTAAAATCCCTGTCTTTTTGCTTTATAGTTCCATCCAACTAATTAGTTGGTGAAATGGCTGAAGCATGCATCCCTTTAGGGCCTGCTTCTATTTCAAAAGAAACTGGTTGTCCCGCTTTAAGCGTACGGTAACCTTCCATTTCTATAGTTGAATAATGCGCAAATACATCTTCGCCACCCTGATCTGGGCAAATAAACCCGAATCCTTTGGCGTTGTTGAACCATTTAACAGTTCCGCTTGCCATACTTCCACTTCCTTCTTTTGTCTACTTACCAGTAAGATAGTAAAACTTATTATTCAGCGGTCTTTAAACGCCGCCTGACAAACAGAATGAAATTTGTACGAAAAGAAGTCAAGCGGAAATTAACAAAAAGACAACATTAAATTAATTTATTATTATCATGTGGTCGGTATTGAAATGAGAGGCTAGTATTAAAGCATGGCTAAAATAGGCAGCATTGAAAAAGTTGAAGAAAAAGTTGAATCAGACATTCAAAGACCCAATCTCTATAAGGTAGTCTTAAATAATGATGATTACACGCCAATGGATTTTGTCGTTGAAGTGTTACAACGTTTCTTTGATAAGAATGAACAGCAGGCAGTGGATATCATGTTAGCTATTCATCACCAAGGAAAAGGACTCTGTGGTGTTTTTCCATTCGGCATTGCTGAAACTAAAGTGTTACAAGTAAATCAGTGTGCAAGAGAAAACCAACATCCGTTACTGTGTAGTTTAGAGAAAGAATAGTGTAGCTTAAGACATAATAATCTTACTCTGCAGTTTGTGGTTAATTTGAGGGGGTGCTTATGCTGAACAAAGACTTAGAAGTCACCTTGAACCTAGCGTTTCAGCAAGCTAGAGATTCGCGTCATGAGTACATGACGGTAGAACATTTATTATTAGCGCTATTAGACAACCCCGCAGCTTATGAGGCGTTGATTGCTTGTGGGGCCGACATTAATAAACTTCGTGAAGAAGTGCATAATTTTATTCAACAAACCACGCCAATTATTGCAGATAGTGCAGATGAAAAAGAAACCCAACCAACATTGGGTTTTCAGCGTGTTTTGCAACGAGCAGTATTTCATGTTCAATCATCTGGGCGTAATGAAGTCACCGGAGCCAATGTTTTGGTTGCCATTTTCAGTGAGCAAGAGTCACAGGCGGTGTATTTATTACGTCGTTGCGAAATTACTCGTCTAGATGTGGTTAATTACATTTCCCACGGTTTTTCAAAAGATGAAGAAAAAGCCGATGATGGCGGCAGTGAACATTCAGAAGATCAATCTGAGTCAGCTGAAGATCGCAGCATGTTGTCGCAATTTGCAGCCAACCTAAATCAGTTATCAATAGACGGGGTCATTGACCCACTCATTGGCCGCGATGCAGAAGTTGAGCGTGCGGTACAAACATTATGTCGTCGCCGCAAAAACAATCCCTTGTTAGTGGGTGAGGCCGGTGTTGGTAAAACTGCTATTGCCGAAGGGTTAGCCTACCGTATTGTCAATAAGCAAGTGCCTGAAGTGATGGCGAATGCCACTGTGTATTCATTAGACATGGGCTCATTATTGGCCGGAACAAAATACCGTGGTGATTTTGAGAAACGCTTTAAAAGCTTGCTCAAAGAACTAGCCGCAGATGAACATGCCATTTTATTTATCGATGAAATTCATACCATTATTGGCGCTGGTGCGGCCTCTGGCGGCGTCATGGATGCCTCTAATTTACTCAAACCATTATTGTCTAGTGGCAAATTACGTTGCATGGGTTCAACCACGTTCCAGGAATATCAAAGTATTTTTGAAAAAGACCGGGCATTGGCGCGTCGCTTCCAAAAAATTGATGTCAATGAGCCTTCTGTTGCTGAAACCACTAAAATTTTGATGGGTTTAAAGTCTAAATACGAAGAGTATCATGGTGTTCGTTATACCCAAGCAGCAATCAGCAGCGCGGCTATTTTATCCGCCAAGCACATTAATGATCGTCACTTGCCAGATAAAGCGATTGACGTCATTGATGAAGCGGGTGCTCGCATGGTGATGATGCCCGCAAGCAAACGCAAGAAAACCATTGGCCAAGCTGAAATCGAAGCCATTATCGCTAAACTTGCGCGTATTCCTGAAAAGTCGGTATCCTCTTCTGACAAGGACTTACTTAAAAACCTTGAGCGGAACCTTAAGATGGTGGTTTTTGGCCAAGATAAGGCCATTGAGAGCTTATCAGCGGCTATCCGTCTCTCTCGCAGCGGGTTAGGTAGCGATAAAAAGCCGGTTGGTAGTTTCTTATTTGCAGGCCCTACAGGGGTGGGCAAGACGGAAGTGACCAATCAATTAGCCGCTGCGTTAAGCTTAAAGCTAATTCGTTTTGACATGTCAGAGTACATGGAACGCCACGCGGTCTCACGCTTGATAGGCGCACCTCCAGGCTATGTCGGTTATGATCAAGGTGGTCAATTGACCGATGCGGTGATTAAAAACCCACATTGTGTTGTGCTTTTAGATGAAATTGAAAAAGCGCATCCTGAAGTATATAACTTGTTACTACAGGTTATGGATCACGGTACCTTAACCGATAACAATGGCCGTAAAGCTGATTTTCGCAATGTCACATTAGTGATGACAACCAACGCGGGTGTGCAAGAAACCATTCGTAAATCGATTGGCTTTCAACAGCAAGATCATACCC
Source organism: Shewanella sp. HL-SH2 (assembly GCF_051164935.1). Lineage (NCBI taxonomy): Bacteria > Pseudomonadati > Pseudomonadota > Gammaproteobacteria > Alteromonadales > Shewanellaceae > Shewanella > Shewanella sp. HL-SH2. The sequence goes on along the minus strand of NZ_CP195035.1, from coordinate 3,011,903 downwards.
AAGATGCGCTTGCTGAAATCAATAAAGTGTTCACACCTGAGTTTCGTAACCGTTTAGATTCGATTGTGTGGTTTAACCATTTAGACTTAACCGTGATTGCCAAAGTGGTCGACAAGTTCTTAGTTGAACTTCAAGCTCAGTTAGATGATAAACGTGTCACCTTAGAGGTCAGTGATGAAGCCCGTACCTTGCTTGCTGAGAAAGGTTACGACAAAGACATGGGAGCGCGTCCAATGAGCCGTGTGGTCACTGAATTGATTAAACGCCCATTAGCGGATGAAATCCTATTCGGTAAGCTTGAAGCCGGTGGCATAGCGCATATCGACGTTAAAGACGGTGAGATTTATATCGAGTGTGAAACACCTGAAAAAGTGTCTTAATATATCGATATAATGAGTTTTATAAAAAGATGGCCACTGCCATCTTTTTTTATGGCTTTATAATGATACGAGCTTGCTGAGTTGGTTTTTGTGAAGTAAAAATTGCACCAGAATACCAATCAGCTTTATGCCTACATTATCGTAACAGTGACTATAAAAAAACCGACACAAGAGTCGGTTTTTTTCATACGAAAACTATAATCATTAACGTGCGCGGAAGACGATACGTCCTTTAGATAAATCATAAGGAGTCAACTGAACAGTGACTTTATCACCCGTTAAAATACGGATGTAGTTTTTGCGCATTTTGCCAGAAATGTGGGCTATCACCACATGTCCATTTTCAAGCTCTACGCGGAACATTGTGTTGGGCAAGGTCTCAAGGATAGTCCCTTGCATTTCAATGTTGTCTTCTTTCGCCATTAATAAATTATCCCATTAGCCTTCAAATATGAAAATCGGGCGTATCATGCCGCAAAAACGCCTTGCTGTAAAGGCCGTTAACAAGATAACGGCTTAACTTGCTCTTCATTTTGCCAACCGTCAGCAGTTAATATTTGGTAAGGGCGATATTGGCGCTTATAAGACATTTTACGATTTTCATCGATTTGATAACCCAAATAGATGAAGTGTTTACCTAGGGATTTTGCCAGCTGGCACTGGATTAAAATCATCAAAGAACCTAATGAATTTTTTTCATAGTCTGGATCAAAGTAACTGTAAATTGCCGATAAGCTGTGGGCAAGATTATCTGTGACAGCAACGCCAATCAATTTATCTTGATCGTAGAGTTCTATAAAGGTTGATGGTAGCCAATCACACAATAAAAAATCATCAAATTGAGCCTGTGAAGGTGGGTACATCGGCCCGTCGTGATGACGTGCACTTATGTAGCGGTCATATAATGCATAATGAGCAGGAGTGCTGCTTTCAACCACTTTCCAATGCAAGTGTTGATTTTTTTTTAAGGTGCGTTTTTGACGTTTTGACAACATAAATGTTTGCACGGGCACACGGATAGACTGGCATGCCTGGCAAGCAGGACAACGCGGTTTATAAATCGCATTCCCATTACGTCTAAAGCCCATCGCGAGTAATTGTTCAAACAATTGCCCATCAAGATGAGACTCTTGAATAACCAGTAGTTGCTCTTGATTACCAACGATATAGCTGCAATCAAAAGGTTTACTAATTCCTACTGTGACAGATTTAGAATTCAAATTTTACCTCTTGCTTGAGCCATATATTAGGTGAAACATCTAGTTCTCTATTTTGTCTTAAAGTCGTCAAAAATGAGGTTCTATTAACTGTCTCTGCGCCTAAATTAATCAAGTGTGGGTTAACTAATTGAGCGTCAATAAGCGCAAAATCATGCTTTGCCAAATGTTGATTTAACATGGTAAATGCTGCTTTTGAGGCATTGGTTTGCCGATGAAACATCGATTCACCGCAAAACACCTTACCTATTGGAATACCATATAGGCCACCAATTAGCCGATCCTCATCCCATACTTCAAACGAATGGGCGAACCCTTGTAAGTGTAACTCGTAATAAGCCATTTGAATTTCTGGGGTGATCCAGGTGCCATTTTGATCGGCTCGAGGCTGCGCGCATCCTGCCATCACATCCAAAAAAGCATGATTGATGGTGTATCGCCAAGGTACTTTCTTTAGATACTTTTTTAAACTTTTACTGCCAAAATTCATTTTGGGAGTAAATACTGCTCTTGGATTAGGTGACCACCATAATATTGGGTCATTTACGTTAAACCAGGGGAAAATACCATGATAATACGCCTCCAATAATCTTGCTGGAGATAAATCACCCCCTACAGCTAATAAACCATTAGGTTCAGCTAAAGCTTGTTCTGGTGGGGGAAAATTAATTAACTCATTTAAATAAGACAGTGATTTCACAATTGATTATAGTTAGCATATAGACCTTACTTATTAAGTTAACGGAAAAAGCGTATGTTGAACATCTCAGCGAGTAAATTATCTGGTTTTTTACTGTTAATATTTCTGTTCGGCAGCGTAAATTCGCCAGTATTGGCAGCTTACGACAGAAACCAAGCAGTACCCGTAGAAAAAGTACTCTATGGTTATATTGAATCGGTTAAAAATATTACCGAGAAACAACTGGTCGTCGATAAAAAACAAGGGTGGCGAACTTTTGGTGGTGCGCTTATTGGCGGGGTTATTGGGCATCAATTTGGTGGTGGATCCGGACAAGATGTTGCCACAGTACTTGGGGCACTATTAGGTGGTGGAATTGCAAACCAATATGGTAGTCAAGAATATTATCTTGAGTACAAATTAGTTGAAATGATGATTAAACAAGAAGACGGTACTCAAGTGATGATCATTCAAGACTTAGACCCTGGAATGGTGTTTAAAGCCGGAGATGAAGTCAGAGTGGTTTACTTACAGGGTTATGTTCGAGTTGATGTAGCGATGTAACTTTAGCAATGTAATCTATTTAAACATATCACGTTTAGAAATAACAAAGGCGCATAAAGCGCCTTTATTGTTGGAATTTAAATCAATTTAAAAACCACGCGGTAAGGTATTTTTACCTTTGGCATTTTCAAGTTTTGCACGCCATAGCTCTTTTGGGCTTAAGCCTGAACCTTCACTCGCTTGAGCTGATTTAACTGTCGTAGAAGAGGTTTTTTTAGCGGAAACTGGTTTTGCTTTTGTCACGGTGGCTTTTTTAGCTGCGGATTTTGTTGCCGCCTTCGTGACGATTTGTGAACCACTATCCATTGCTGTTAGCATTGATTCTAGCTCACTAAAACGAACTGATTTTCCGCCATCAATTTTATACCAACTTCCAGATTGTTCGATGTTAACTGCAGTACCTGACTGTTTTTCTAATGCAGCCTGCAATGAACTAATAACGTCTTCCTTTGATAATGTTGTCATAATTTAACCTATTTTTAGCTAACTTACTTTTTTGGTTTCAGCTAATTTTATAGGTTAAATGACACAAAAGTCCAATTTAGGGTATTTTTTATGTTAAACAGTATTTGTTATTGTTGGTACTTTAGGTGTTGTTTTGTCTGTTTGAACCACGACTTTTAACAATGATAAGTCCCCAAAACAACACCTCGAATAATATTCCTAAACCTATAAAAGCGGCAATGCCAGATGAAAATCCCATTACATAACAGCCTAACGTAGCCAAAATGCAGAGCATCAATATCCAAAATCGTGATAAATGTTTCATATACCGTCCCTGACACCATTGAAAAATATTAATTCATCTTAGTCTTAAGCATTAAGGTACTCAAATGAATCATTTTTCATGCTTTTTACAGGGTGTCACTTGATTAGCAGATACTGTAAAATAATATGATTAACCCAGCATCAATAATGGATTACTACCATGAGTCATAGCGAAATAGATCGTCATTCTTTGTCAACTTACTTAAATGAGTTTTTGAATGTCGCAAAATTTAAAGATTATGCGCCAAACGGATTACAAGTGCAGGGCAAAAACGCTATTCGCACAATTGTGACTGGGGTGACAGCCTGCCAACCGTTAATAGAACAAGCCATTGCTTTGAATGCCGATGCTATTTTGGTTCACCATGGCTTTTTTTGGAAAAATGAGCCTGAAGTATTAACTGGAATGAAATACAAACGCATTAAAGCACTCATGGATAATAACATTAACTTATTTGGCTATCATCTTCCGCTAGATGCTCATCATGGTGTCGGTAATAATGTGCAACTTGCACAGCAACTAGGTATTTTAAATCCAACTGTTTATGAAGATGTTCCGCAAGATTTATTATGGCATGGTCATTTAATGCAAACCATGAGTGCCAGCGAGTTCAATGCGCACATAAGTCAGGTGTTGAAAAGACCAGCGCTACATATTGGCGATAGCAGTAAACCTATTAATACCCTTGCCTGGTGTACTGGTGGGGCGCAAGACTATATTGATTATGCCGTTAAGATGGGTGTAGATGCATTTATTAGTGGTGAGGTGTCAGAGCGAACTTACCACAGTGCAATGGAGCAAAATATTCATTATTTTGCAGCAGGCCACCACGCAACTGAGCGTTATGGTATTCAGGCTTTAGGTCAGCATTTAGCGGATAAGTTTGGCTTAACTCATCATTTTGTCGATGTGGTTAATCCGGTTTGATTTAGGATGTTTCAAGCAAAAGCCCAGAAGTTTCTGGGCTTTTTTATTGAACAATTTGATCCGTTAATTTGATTCGGTAGTTAAATTAAAATTATCTCAGTGGTTAAAACAAAGTATTTGTGTCTTTACTTGGTTTGCCATATGCCTTTTTTATCCTGATAGATATGGCCTGTATTAGCCGCTTCAATGGCTTTTTCTGCGGCGAGTTTTGCTACGCTGGCAGTACTGAGGCCATTCTTTTGAGCTATACGTTGATAATGTTGTAAACGCTTAGCATTAATATCAGTGACTAATGCCTCAACCTCGGCAGAGCTTGTTATTACCGCCAGGTAACCGTTAATTTGTTCACCCACAAGTGCATTATTTTTAGCATCCTGTAACGTCATCGCCGATGCATTGAAACTGAGCAGTAAGCTAACTAATAGGGCGGGTAAGGTATATTTCATATTAAATTCCTATTAAAATAGCTGCTCGTTTTCTAATAAATTATCGAGTTCTTTATCCACTTTTATTCTAATATCATGCTCAATTTTAACGTTTAAATTGATCACAATAGGCTTATCTGATGGCTCAATTCTAACCGTGGGCGTACAGGCTGAAACTAAGCTGATTAACATCAAAGTTGAAGCAAACAGGGCGGCAAGTTTCACAGTGTCTTCCTTATTTAACGGACTTCTCTATATTCGATTGTAGCTGATTACCAATTTGGGTGCTGCGGTACAATTGAATCAAATTTTCTTCATGGGTGTAGTTAAGATGAATTGGCCGAGCAATATCCAGGCTTTTACCTTTAATGGCAACATTAATTTGTGCATCGCCATTAGAGTGCATTGCAACTTTACCCGATAACTGACGATAGTTTAAATGTTCTAAAGCACCGAAGACTAAGTTCAGATAAGGCTGTGATTGTTTTAATTGTTCAATGGCTTCATTATTATCCACTTTAATTAGGCCGCCAGGCTGTCGTGCGGCTATATGTCCACCTGTTATAGTCAGTTCACCGTTAATAAATTCGGCGGGTAAAACGCCATCAAAGATGCCATCAGCATACACACCCACTTGCGGTTGCTGCTCAAGCAACTGTTTAAGGCTTAAGCCTTGTAACAGTAAATAGCCATGGGATTTATCATGCAGTTTGAATACAAACTCTGGCACAAGAAACTGGCCCCCCAAAGCATCACCTCTTAGGGTCATTTTGATATCTGTTTCACTCAGTCCTGTCAGCTTTTGTAACCAATTATTCAGTGGCTTAGTCGGATCCATGTTGAGTTCAATATTAGCTTGTAAATTCAGATTGCTAAACAGTAACCCTGCACGGCCTTTTGCGATATTGATGTTGGTTTCAGGGCATGTTAGCTGACTTGTTGATATCGAATCTTCAATGTGTTGTTGCCAATTAAATTGGCATTGAGTATTGATCCAAGAGTCTGAAATATAATAGTCGATATAATCAAGGTTTAAATCGGTCAGCTGAGGTTGAATTAACATTTCAAAATATTGGATTCCATCCTGCTCTCTCATTGAATAGCTGCTCGCTACCTTAACCCGACCTGCGATGTTTAAACCTGGTGCAATAGGCTGATTTTTACCTATGGTAGGTAATGCTTGGCTAATATCGGTTTCTAGCAGCCATTGTCCTGCTAGCGATTGAGATTTAGGCTGAAAGAAGTGTTGGCTGGTGGCATTGATATTATCAAATTGCCATTGTTCTTGGCTTTGAATTAAGCCTTTATCTACAGATGTTTGCTGTTTTAAACTGACATGACCTAAATTAAGTAACGCCTGTTTTCGCTGTTTTGGGAGTGTCTGGTTGAGTTTGATATGATCTAATTGACTACTAATTTGATATTGACTGCTTTGCGCAAGGAATTGATCGATAAGGCTGTTAGTTGTGTTTACTTGCAAAGTAAAATGAGTTGATGGCAGCCAATCAAATTGAGCACTCTTAGCAGAAAATGATTGCTTTTTACCTATGGAATCGATTGCTACAGCGTTAACTTTTTGCAGTTCAAGTTGTAATGGGGCTAACGTTAGCTGAGTATAACCTGTTGTCGATTCAAATTTACTTTGTTGGTGAAATTGAATACTCATTTCTGTACTAGTAAAGCTTTGTGAGCTCGTTTGGGCGATGGTCGATTCTAATGCTGAGTTATTTTTATTCACATATAACTGAGACATTAAAATTTGGCTTGACGGCATAATAATGAGCTTATCAGTAAAGTCTTTATTTAGCGTATGTTGTTCACTGTTATTATGCCTATTTAATAAACGTTCAAATTCTGCTTCAAAGGTTACGCGTGCTTTAGACAAGGTGAATTCATTAAAGGGTAATGTTAGTGCTAAGGGGGACTCGGTTAATGGCGCAAATAGCTTTACAATATCAACTGCTTGAGTGATGTCTAATTCAACAGAAGGGGCGATATGGATTTCGCCTAAATCATTGACCTGAACATCAGTTAGGCGAAAGGTGTTGTCGATAATACCGCCTGAGACACTGGCAATAATTTCAGGTGTGAAAAAACTGACTGGCACTACAGTGCTAGTATTATTATTTGAATGTTCATTTGTTTCTAATGCCGCTAAAGGTAACCACAATAAACTTGGTTTAGGCACTGATACCAATAAACCAATCTGGCTAGTGGCGTCGCGTGAGTCAACTTTTAGTCCGTCAATAAACGCATTAAGCTGAGACGCGATATTATCCGCAAACAACTGTTTAAGAAGTTGACTAAGCTGAAGTTGATTAAAACTGATTTGTTGTTCAAAGGGCGCTATATCGATTTTGGCTGCAAAAATATTTTGCGCACCTTGGTTTATACCTGCAGGAACAGGTTGTTGTTTAACATCCACTTCTATTTTAAAGTCATCAGGTACATTAAATGCTAAGTGCTCAAATTTTTGTGACTCAACTTTGAGTGCGATGAAATGATTAACCGAATAAATTTCATTATTGGTTAAGTTAATTTGGGTATCGGCATGCCAATTACCATCAATATCAATTTGATATTGCTTAAGAGGGGCTAAAACAGTGGCTAATTGTTGTTGGATTCCAACAATCATGCCGTATGTTTCCTGCTCACTTCTCTTAGCTTTAAGCGAAGTAATTGCGGCCGTGAGATAGTCTGATAATGCATTTAATCCCAGCTGACTTTGTTTGAGATTCAATTTGGTGGACAAGTGCAATTGTGTTGGCATTATTTGCGCATTAACGTTAAATAATTCATTGTCATCGAATCGCCACAGGGTAGATAAAGCGCCTTGTGGGTTAAGAGTAAATGTATCCATTTTTAAACTGTGGCGAAAATGAGTCACAACACCATTAGCCATGGTTAATTCAGGTCCGGCAGCGGGCAAAGCGGGTAAGCGAATTATCGTTTCACCTAAATCAATGTCGGGGATGTGGTTAAATACTAATTGCCATGCTGCACTGGACTCGGTTTGTTGCTGAGTTTGACGGTTAAAAAAGCTAGCGCCTAAATCAACATAAACGCTTTTACTACTCAACTTAACAATGTCACTGGGATCGAGTTGTTGTTTTTTTGCTATGGCAAGGGTATCTGTTAGGGTGAGTTCAAAACCTTGTATGGAAATGTAACTGTCTTCTATTTGTAAGATAAGCCGAGGAATGCGCAGTTGATTTATCGATACTAACTGTGTGTCTAAGTTCAGTACTTGAATATCATAGGGTGATAACAGTTTGTTGAGCACCTTGATACTGATAGGGTGAATATTTTGGCTGACATACCAAGTTGCACCGATAATCATCAGCAGTAAAAGTAGTAATATTCGCTTAACGGTGAATATGCCTTTAATCATTAACACTTCAAGAAGTTAAATAAAAAGCCAGCGTATCAAACTCTGGCTTAAAAGTAATGTTATCTATTGTTGAATTAATGCAGAATTAACCGTTTAAACCCAGCGAATATGAGTTGTTAGGGTATGGGTTTCGCCGGGAGATAAGGTCACCTTGTCATCTAATACATTGGCGGCTTCTAAACATACCATAGTGAGGTAGTCATCTGCTTTAAAACGAGAAAGGCGAGTCGACTTTTCTATCCACGGATTCCACAATACTGCCGATTGGCTGTTCTCTCGGCTAACTTCGATAATCCCAGTTGGCGTGTGTAAGTGCTGAACTGGCGATAAATCCGTGTACACTCGATCTGTTTCTTTATCAAAGTTCACTTTATCATTGGGTTGTTGATAAGGACCTTCACCAAATTCAATATACTTGGAACCGTCAAAACCTGTGGCTGACAGTTGATGAATATCATTAATAGGTAAATAGGTATGGAGTGCTTGGGTTAAACTGACAGGATAGTTAGCATTATTTTTATTAACGATACTGACGGATAAAGTATCACTTAGGGTAAATAGCACTTTAACTTCGGTATCATGTGGCCAATATTGGCGGTCTTGTTCTGTGAGCTTTAGGCTAAATATCAAATCCACTATTTCATCGTGCATATTGATAGAGTCAAGACTCCAAAGCCGAGTACGGGCAAAACCGTGTTGAGGAAATCCGCCATTGCCACTCATACCAAACCATGGCCAACAAACGGGTATACCGCCGCGGATCCCATTACCTACTTGATAATCGTCTGCTGCTGATACCCATAATAATGGTGCTTTGCCAGTCGGGGCGAACTGGTCAATTTGTGCCCCTTGAAGAAAGATCCGTGCTTGGCATAAATCGGTACTGACCTCGACATAATCAAGACCATTTTGATGTTTTTTGGTGGTCACTGAACCCATAATACATTTCCTTGTGTTCAACTTCGTGGTGTTTTAAGGCTGTGTAGTAAGTTAACGTTTTTTATTCAAAAAAGTAAGTTATTCAACTGTGGAAATTATCGCTTGATAAAATGCAATAAACGGTTGTTGGCAGGCATACTAAAGTCGTCAATTAACATTAATTGCTGTGCTTTGGCTAATTCGAGTATCCATTCAATATCTCGTATTCCACTTGAGGGATCATTTTGTTTAAGCCACTGTTCAAAATTGGCATTACTGTCGCTGGTGAAATGTCCGTTATAGTTAAATGGCCCGTATATAAATACTTGGCTATTTACTTTAGTTACTTGCCCGACACCGACAAAAAAAGCTTCAACTAGCTTGCTACTCATAATGTGCAAGGTATTGGCAGTATAAATAGCATCAAATATTTGCTTAGGCCACTGCTGACTAACATCTAAGGCAATTGCTGCGGGTAACTTAATGATATTAGCGTGCGCAATACGGGCATTGATATGATTTAAGTTAACGACTTGGTCGCTGGCTTGCCAACAAATATGTGGTAATTGACGGGCAAAAAATACCGCATGTTGACCTGTGCCAGTTCCCACTTCCAATAAATGAAGTGGGTTAATTAACCGTGGCGCAATAATATCTAAAATGGGTTGTTTGTTGTTTTCACACGCTTGAGAAAAGGGTAAAAGCGCTAACTCAATCAAGATAAATTAACCTTATCCATAAGCAGTTGCTGCAACGCTATAACCGCTTGCGTGCGATTACGAACCCCGAGTTTACGAAAAATAGCCGTAGCATGGGCCTTAATGGTCGCTTCTGACACACCAAAGTCATAGGCAATCTGCTTATTTAATAATCCTTCGGCAAACATTTGTAATACTTTGTACTGCTGCGGGGTTAAATCAGATAAACGGCTGGCCATTTGGTCTGTCGGATCATCACTTACTGGTAAAATTTGGGTGCCAGCGGGCAACCAAATATCGCCATATAAAACGGCATTTAGGGCTTCTGCCAAGGTTTCCATTGATGACGATTTCGGGATAAAACCACTGCTACCATAATGTATGGCACGGCTGATGGTATTGATGTCTTCATGTGCGGAAATGACCACAACAGGAATATTAGGGTAATGACTGCGCAAATGGATAAGCGTCGAATATCCATGTGATCCCGGCATTTGTAAATCTAACAAAATAAGGTCAACAGGGACTTCGGCGGAGTCCATCAATTTTTGTAATGCTTCTGCGCTGTCAGCTTCAAACCATTGAGTGTTATTAAAAGCTAAGCTTAAAGCTTGTCGCAAGGCATTACGAAATAAGGGGTGGTCGTCGGCAATAATGATACTTAAATTTTCTAGCTTCATGGCTTTTATATTCGTTGTTGCGCTTGAAGATTAAATCAATGTAACAGAAAAGTTATCTGGTATTCCATTGCTTTGTGTCTAAATGAACCGACAATAGTGCAAAATTACAACAAAAGTAGACTTTGGTCTAATTAAATTGGCTATCTTAATCGGTTGAATGGTCTATACATGGTGGTTGAGCGGTGAAATATTGAAATTCATAACGCATTAACTAAGCTTAATACTTGATAAAGGTTGGTTTTTTTTGATCCTAACCCCATGTTTTTTAGTATATAGCTGCTAAGTTAGTGCGTCAGTTTAAGTAAGTGATTTAAAAAGTAGAGTTTCAATGTTACTGACGCAGCACAATTAAATGCCTTTTTTAAGTAACTAATAGGAGACACACAATGTCAGCAGGTAAATGCCCAGTTATGCACGGCGGCGCGACACAGAGTGATATGTCACATATGGAGTGGTGGCCTAAAGCGCTAAATCTAGACATTCTTCATCAACACGACAACAAAACCAATCCGATGGGACTTGATTTCAATTATCAAGACGAAGTTAAAAAGCTCGATGTTGAGTCTCTTAAAAAAGATCTTCACTTACTCATGACTGACAGCCAATCATGGTGGCCAGCGGATTGGGGCCATTACGGTGGACTAATGATCCGTATGACTTGGCACGCTGCAGGAACATACCGAATTGCCGATGGTCGAGGCGGAGCCAGTACGGGAAATCAACGTTTTGCCCCAATAAATTCATGGCCAGACAACGGTAACTTGGATAAAGCACGCCGTCTACTTTGGCCGATCAAGAAAAAATACGGTAATAAGCTAAGTTGGGCCGATTTAATTGCCTATGCAGGCACCATAGCTTATGAATCTATGGGATTGAAAACATTTGGTTTTGCCTTTGGTCGTCAAGACGTTTGGCATCCAGAGAAAGATATCTACTGGGGCGCTGAAAAAGAGTGGTTAGCACCTTCTGATAACGCGAATAGCCGATACTCAGGAGACCGTGAGTTAGCCAATCCGTTAGCCGCTGTGATGATGGGGCTTATTTATGTTAACCCTGAGGGCGTAGACGGCAACCCTGATCCACTTAAAACAGCTAAAGATGTACGTGAAACCTTTGCCCGCATGGCAATGAATGATGAAGAAACGGTAGCACTAACTGCTGGCGGTCATACTGTAGGTAAAGCCCATGGTAATGGCGATGCCTCATTATTAGGCGCTGAGCCTGAAGGTGCAGAGATTGAAGACCAAGGCTTTGGCTGGTTAAATAAAACCAAACGCGGCATAGGCCGTGATACTGTCACCAGCGGTATAGAAGGCGCATGGACAACTCATCCAACCCAATGGGACAACGGCTATTTTGACATGCTACTCAATTATGATTGGCAGCTTAAGAAAAGCCCCGCAGGCGCCTGGCAGTGGGAACCTGTAGACATAAAAGACGAGCACAAACCTGCTGACGTTGAAGATGCATCGATTAAATGTAATCCAATTATGACCGATGCCGATATGGCCATGAAAATGGATCCTGAGTATCGTAAAATCACCGAACGATTTGCCAAAGACCCTGCATATTTCTCTGATGTGTTTGCTAGAGCTTGGTTTAAATTAACCCACCGTGATTTAGGACCTAAAGCTCGCTACATTGGCCCTGATGTGCCAGAAGAGACCTTAATTTGGCAAGATCCTGTTCCAGCAGGTAAAACTGACTACGATATTCAGGCGATTAAAGACAAGATTGCCGCCAGTAATTTAACAATCAGCGAAATGGTCGCCACAGCATGGGACAGTGCGCGAACCTTTAGGTCATCTGATCTTCGTGGTGGTGCTAATGGCGCTCGTATTTGTTTGGCGCCACAGAATCAATGGCTGGGTAATGAGCCTGCACGCTTATCTAAAGTGATAGCGGTATTGCAGCCAATAGCAAAACAAAGCGGTGCAAGCATGGCTGATGTTATTGTTCTGGCTGGTAATGTCGGTATTGAAAAGGCGGCTAAGCTTGTAGGTAGTGATGTATCAGTACCATTCACGCCAGGTCGGGGTGATGCTACAGCTGAAATGACCGATACTGAGTCATTTGATGTGCTAGAGCCCATTCATGATGCTTATCGTAACTGGCTTAAAAACGATTACGCCGTGAGCGCGGAAGAGTTAATGCTAGACCGTACTCAATTGATGGGGCTAAACGCCCACGAAATGACAGTATTAGTTGGCGGCATGCGGGTACTTGGTACTAACCACGATAATACCAAACACGGAGTATTTACTGAGCAAGAGGGCGCGTTAACTAACGACTTCTTCATCAATTTGACCGATATGAATTATTCCTGGAAACCGGCAGGCAAAAATCTGTATCAAATATGTGAGCGAGATAGCGGCAAAGTCAAATGGACTGCAACACGGGTTGATCTGGTATTCGGCTCTAACTCGATTCTTCGGGGGTATGCAGAAGTGTATGCTCAAGATGACAACAAACAAAAGTTTGTTGACGACTTTATCGCCGCGTGGACTAAAGTAATGAATGCAGACCGTTTTGATATAGCGTAAACATAAATAGCTGCTTAGATTGCAAATCTAAAGGCAATATTTGAATGTAAACCATTGTATTGCGCATTAAGGTGCGCGGTACAGTGGTTTTTTTATATACTGTTTACGGTCTATTAATCATATAACCTCACACTTGCTCATCAGCTTGATGCTCTCCAGAACCAAGATCAACTTCTAATGTGGTATGTATGCCACTATAATAACGATAAATTATAGAATATTAGGCCGTTATGAATAATAACCGAGAGATAGTTGACCATTTACGCGATCGTATTCCGACGTTTGAATGTAAACCAGGTTGCCACGACTGCTGCGGGCCTGTCACCACCTCCTCAGAAGAAATGTCACGTTTACCAGTGAAAACAGATGCTGAGCATGACGCGGCATTAAATGAGTTTAACTGCGTACATTTAGGGCCAAATGGTTGTACGGTTTACGATGAAAGACCATTAATATGCCGGTTATTTGGTACTACACCTAATATGCCATGCCCAAATAGCTGCCGCCCCCAAGAGATGATTGATATTAAAGTTGAGAATCAAATTCATCATTTCATCAAAAATACCCGCCAGGTATTAGTGTAAATGTGATGTGGTTGGAAAATAGCTGACGTTAACTTGACCGACATCCTTGTGGTCATTGATACAGTTGATGTTTCTATTATTGGAGTGCTATGTGCTATGTGCGTTAGCTTAATGGCCAAACCTTGGTAGGATTGCGTTGTTCATCCACAGCAACAAAAGTAAATACACCTCTAATCGCATGTTCGCGATGGTCGTCATACATATTTTCGACGAAAATATTCACTTCAACTTTAAGCGAGGTATTACCCACATGAATAACCCTAGCGACTAATTCGGCTAAACTGCCTGCTGGAATGGCTTTTTTAAAATCAATTCTGTCGGAGCTAACAGTAACTAAAGACTTTCTGCAAAAACGGGTCGCAGCAATGAAAGCGGTTTCGTCCATCCATGCTAATGCATCTCCACCAAATAAAGTGTTGTGATGATTGGTGTTAGACGGAAAAATAGCTTTAATGACGCGAGCTTCAGACTGGTCAATGCGGGCGTGCATTTCGTCTGACATTAGGTTTGCTTTAGGTGAATTTGTCGTCGTTGTTGTACATGATTTATGGGTTGTGTTTGAGCTGGTATCAGTGGCGGTAAGGGGCATATTACTCCTAAGGATTATGCGAAACTAAGGTTGAATACTGAATTTTTAGAGGGTATTAACCTAATTTAAAAACAATTACTCAAAATCATTTAAGGCTTCATTTCATTAAAATGAGAAGCCTTAAATGTAAGTAACAACATTGGTTTTAAAGATTTAACAACAGCCAGTGAGCATTAATCTGCTTTTGTTGATGGGTTATCTTTTTTGCTTGTATCAGTACTATTTATACCAGCATTAGCGCCTGTATTGTCATTCTGATGTTCATCGGCATTTTTATCTGCGCTTTCACCTGGAGCAATGCTTTTATCTTTGTGATCACCTAAATGTGGCATTTTAAATTTAGCGCTGTACTTTAATACGGCTAAATTACTGGCAATAACACCCACCACTAAACCAATGATAATCCACACTTCAAAACCTGATAAATCCATACTGATGCTCCAAGGTTTAGTTAATCAACCGCTAAGCGTAATTCACATTTACGAATATCATCAGGGGTATCGACTTCTGGTGAATCGAATGCGCTAATCGCGATTTTTATTTTATAGCCGTATTCTAATGCACGCAGTTGCTCTAATTTTTCTAGGTCTTCTAACTTACCTAGTGGTAATTGGGCAAAGGCATTAACAAAACGACGGGTGTAAGCATAAACACCTAAGTGTTTGTAGACAGGGTAGTCGTTAGTGTCACGGCCGAACGGAATGCGTGCGCGTGAGAAATACAGTGCGTTGAAGTCATTATCGAACACCATTTTTACGTGCATTGGGTCGTCTAATTCTTTCTTATCGGTGATTTCAAACCCTAAGGTCGCCATTTCAAATTCACCAGGATGGCGTTCAAATAAGCTAATGATTTGTTCAATCGAAATAGGGTCGATTAAGGGTTGATCGCCCTGTAGGTTAATCACTAAATCATCATCGGCTAAGCCTAACTGGCTGATAGCATCATTAATACGATCGGTACCCGATGCGGCATCAGCGCTAGTCATAACCACTTTACCACCAAAACCTTCAACGGCATCTTTAATGCGAACATCATCTGTGGCAACGTAAATATTGTCTAATCCTCTGGCTAATGAGGCACGTTCGTAAACGTGTTGGATCATCGGTTTACCATTAATCGGCGCTAATGGCTTTCCAGGAAAACGGCTTGAACCATAACGAGCTGGAATTAATAGAGTAACATTCATCAATAAAAACCTATTTTAATGGTAAACAAAAGGGCTCATCTGAGCCCTTATGACAAAATGACTTAGACGTATTATATACGACGGAACAGCTTAGTCAGCATTTCATCGGTAACTTTTTCTTCCCAGCCTTTACCGTAAACATTGTCCCATAATGGGCCCATGCTCTTAGTAACCGCAACCATCTTAGCAATAGTTTCGTCTGGTAAGTCTTTACAGATGTTTTTCGGTAGAGTGATGTTGTGAATTTCCATCATTTTACGGAATTCTTTCACACCTTCTGGATAGAATTCTTCTAACACATCAAATGCTAAACAGTTACCAATACCGTGATGGTAGCCTAATACATAGCCTAAACCGTAAGACACCGCATGACATGCACCCACCTGGCTATAAGCAATGCTCATTCCGCCCATGTAAGAGGCCATCATTAGCTTGTCATCTTTTTCTGGATGATCGTCTAGGTAAACTTGGCGGCATAAATCCATCGATTTTTCAGCGAAGGCCTTCGCAAATTCGTTCAGGTAAGTCCCTTGTAAAGACTCAACACAGTGAATGAAGCAATCCATACCAGTGTAGAACCATTGATCTGTTGGAACACCTGCAATTAACTCAGAATCCATAATGATTTGATCAAACACAGTGTAGTCAGAATTTAAGCCTAACTTACGCACTGGGCCACACAGTACCGCAGTACGTGATGCTTCAGCGCCGGTACCGGATACTGTAGGAATACCAATGTGGTGAATGGCAGGGTTTTTAATTAGATCCCAACCTTGGTATTCAGATGAGCTACCTGGGTTAGTCAGCATAAGCGATACCGCTTTGGCTAAATCCATAGTAGATCCGCCGCCTAAACCAACAACACTGACTGGTTGCTTAGTGTTAAACGCTTTAACTTGAGCGGTTAACTCATCAACTTGAACTGTTGTTGGCTCATCATCTACGTTAACGTAGATGACTAAGTCTTGGCTTTTGTTGGGAACTCGCCCTGCTAATGGTTTTTCTTGGTGTACGTCGTCAACCAGAAATACCACAAAATCATCTGCTTCTTTGCGCTCTTGCTCTAATACCACGTCCAATTGCACGAACGAACCACGACCAAAAATCATTTTTGGTACACATTTAAAATTTTTAAAACTCATTACAACACTCTCCAATTGAGATATTTACTGTAAAAAGTACTATCACCTCAAATGAGGTGATAGAAGATAAGTTATTTAAGCAAAAGCACGTTTGATGTTTTCAATACGCTCTGCAATTTGCTCATCTGTCCAAGACAGTTTAATTAACATCGAAATCGTACGGCTCATAATGGCATCTGATTTTGGTGTTTTAATTTGTGTATAGTCAGGGCGGTCAGCAATTAACATAATTGGTAACGCAGCAGGGGCTTTAAGTTCCTGAATATGTTTCCAATTTTTAAGGTAATGCCAGTTGTTGATATACCAGTAAAAACAACCATCGACCTTGTTAGCTGCAAGTTTTTTGTTTATCTCAATAGTGCGCTCTTCTGTAGGTAAAAAGAAGGTTAAGAAACCTGCTGAGTCACCTTCTGGATCAGGAATTTCACGGAAAGTCACTTCTGGAATTTGTGCCATTGCATCTTTAATGGTTTTTTTGTTTTTACGTTGAATCGCAATAATTTTATCTAACTTACGTAATTGAGCTAAACCCATCGCGGCATTCATTTCAGATATACGGAAGTTTAATCCCATAATTGGGTGGCTTTCAGCGCCACGGTCACTGCCGACATGATCATGTCCATGGTCAGAGAACATATGGCTGTGGTTGTAGATTTCTGAATTGTTGGTGACAATAGCACCACCTTCACCACAAGTGATGGTTTTAACAGAATCAAAAGAGTAACAACCGACATCACCGATAGTGCCTAGTGCTTGGCCTTTGTAGCTACCACCTATGGCCTGGCATGCATCTTCTAGTATCACTAGGTTATGCTTTTTACAAACCGCTTTAATTTCGTCCATTTTAGCCATAGAACCACACATGTGGACTAAGTTAATGGCTTTAGTGCGAGGAGTGATTACCGCTTCAATGCCTTCTGGCGATAAACATAAGGTTTCATCAATTTCAGCAAAAATGGGGATGGCACCAGCCATAAATACTGCTTCTACAGAAGCCACAAAAGTAAACGGCGGTACAATAACTTCATCACCTGCGCCAACACCCGCTGCAGCCATAGCCGTTTGAAGTGCAGCAGTACCACTTGATACAAGATGAGCGTGTTTAACGTTCATCTTCTCACAGAGTAATTGCTCCATGTCGCGAGTTTTCCAGCGATCATTACGCATATGGTCAAAGTTGTAACGGAAGGTAAAACCGTTCTCCATTACGTCAGCGACTTCCTGCTTTTCTTCTGGACCGAATAATTCAAAACCTGGCATGGAAATTATCTCCTAAAATTCTACGCATCTTTGCGTTTACATAAACCCGCTAATTATAACTAGGTTAGTGGGGAGACTGCGACAGTTATTGAAAAATAATTCATTTTTCTTTATTGCTCAACTTGGGAGGTTAAAGATCACCTTGAAAACATATGCAGATATTACATCTTGTTATTGAGGTTTAATTCTGGCTATACTAATCGAATCTTGTCGGAGTGCCATTAAGGCTGAGACCGTTAATTCGGGATCCGTTGAACCTGATCAGGCTAAAACCTGCGTAGGTAACAAGCATAATAATCCTTGGTGATTATTCATGCGTAAAACTTAAGTGGTTTTACCATATCCACTTAGTTTTACCCGTGTTTACCTCTTTTGATTATTGACAGCAATTGCGTCTAACCATTGTTTGAATTGCGTTAACGACATTGCTCGCTCTCAACACACTTTCCTCCAGACAAGCAACTTTCTCTCATTTTATTCGAGGTTGCTCATGTCAAATCGTCGCGAAACCCGTGCTAGCGCACAAGCTTTTATTGATAACTTAAAACCATTACAACATCCCAATTCTGAGAAAATTTATCTGCAAGGTAGCCGTGCTGATTTACACGTAGCCATGCGCCAAATTCATCAAACCGATACCATTTTGGGCGGTGATGACACCAATCCCCTTACAGAGCAAAATCCTCCGTTAAAGGTTTACGATTGTGCTGGTGCGTATTCTGATCCCAATGCTGAAATCAATGTGCGCTTGGGTTTAGCCAAGCTTCGTCAAACTTGGATTGAAGAACGTGATGATACCGAAGCACTTGATGGTGCTAGCTCTCATTTTACCCAACAACGTTTAGCTGACGATGGTTTGGACCATTTACGCTTTGATGCGCTAGTGCCACCGCGCCGCGCTAAAGTGGGTAAGCGAGTGACGCAAATGCATTACGCTCGCCAGGGGATTATTACTCCTGAAATGGAATACATTGCTATACGTGAAAACATGGCAAGGCAAGAGGTTAGCGATCCTGTGCTAACAAAAAAAGCTAAGGGTGAAGCTTTTGGTGCTGTGATTGGTGAGTTAATTACCCCTGAATTTGTCCGCAGTGAAGTGGCGAGAGGACGCGCTATTATTCCGCTTAATATTAATCATCCAGAGTCAGAGCCTATGATTATTGGGCGTAACTTTTTGGTTAAAGTGAACGCCAATATTGGTAACTCAGCGGTGACATCGTCCATCGAAGAAGAAGTTGAGAAGTTGGTGTGGTCGACACGTTGGGGCGCTGACACGGTAATGGATTTATCGACTGGCAGATATATTCACGAAACCCGCGAATGGATAATTCGTAATTCACCTGTTCCTATTGGCACAGTCCCCATTTATCAAGCGCTAGAGAAAGTAAACGGCGTGGCAGAAGATCTTACTTGGGAAGTATTTAGAGATACCTTGATTGAACAAGCCGAGCAGGGCGTAGATTACTTTACCATTCATGCTGGCGTGTTATTACGCTATGTGCCTATGACAGCCAAACGCTTAACCGGCATGGTGTCTCGTGGTGGCTCTATTATGGCCAAGTGGTGTTTAAGTCATCATAAAGAAAGCTTTTTGTATGAACGCTTTCGAGATATTTGTGAGATTTGTGCCGCCTATGACGTGTCCTTGTCACTCGGTGATGGTATGCGTCCAGGCTCGATTGCCGATGCCAATGATGAGGCGCAATTTGCCGAATTAGAAACCTTAGGCGAGCTGGTTAAAATTGCCTGGGAATATGATGTACAAACCATTATTGAAGGCCCTGGCCATGTGCCAATGCAGTTGATTAAAATCAATATGGAAAAACAACTAGCACTTTGTGATGAGGCGCCATTTTATACCTTAGGACCACAAACGACTGATATTGCACCGGGTTATGATCATTTTACCTCTGGCATAGGTGCGGCAATGATGGCCTGGTATGGCGTCGCTATGCTGTGTTATGTCACACCCAAGGAACATTTAGGTCTGCCGAACAAAGAAGATGTCAAACAAGGGCTAATTGCTTACAAGATAGCAGCGCATGCCGCTGATGTCGCCAAAGGACATCCGGGGGCACAGGTACGTGATAACGCATTATCAAAAGCCCGTTTTGAATTTAGATGGGAAGATCAATATAACCTAGGGCTTGATCCTGACACAGCCAGAGCCTATCACGATGAGTCATTGCCGCAAGAGTCGGCCAAAGTCGCCCATTTTTGCTCCATGTGTGGCCCTAAATTTTGCTCGATGAAAATCACTCAAGATGTGCGTGAATATGCCGCCAACCTTGAAAAACAAGCGCTGCAAAATGTTGAAGTGATTTCGCCAGCTGATTATCAATCCTATCAAGCACAAGGTGATCTGCTACCTACTCAGTCAAAAGACACAATAGCTGCAAAAATGGCACAAAAGTCAGCGGAATTTAAAGCGACAGGCTCAAATCTGTATCATCAAAAATCGGTGGCAGAGGTTGCTGAGTAATGGCGCCAGTAATTCAATCTGTCCAATCAGCTGTTAAAAAGTCAGCAGGGCTTAAGCCGATAGTGTGGACTATTGCAGGATCAGACAGTGGTGGCGGAGCCGGTATTCAAGCCGACTTAGCCACTATTGCTGACTTGCAATGCCATGGTTGCAGTGTCATCACCACGCTTACAGCCCAAAACTCGGTAAAGGTAAGTTTAGTTGAGGCTGTGTCAGAAAAAATGTTACTGGCACAGCTCAATACGTTAGTCACCGACATGCCGCCTAAAGCAATTAAAATTGGTTTGCTTGCTAATCAATATCAGCTTAATCAGCTGGCTAATTGGTTGCGAAATTTTAGCACTAGTACGAATAACGAGCTCGATGGTAGGGCAAGCATAGCAGTGATCCTCGACCCTGTTATGGTGGCCAGCAGCGGTGATAAGCTTAATCAGCACAGGCTAGATTTTAGTCCATTTAAAGGAGTGATTAATATGATCACCCCAAATCAGATGGAGTTAATCAGCCTTGTTGAAGCGATAAATGCTAGCGCGACTGAAACTAATGCAATACACACTAATGCGACAGAGACTAAAGTATCAAAAGCTAACGTGGCAGATGATAGTGGCAGTCAGCATAAGTTAACTGATACACAAAATATGACGCTTGATTGCATGGTTAATATGGCCAAGCGGGTGAGTGATTATTTTGAGTGTGCTGTTGTCGCCAAAGGTGGCGATGCGCCATGGCAAGCTGACAAAGCCCATGATGTTTATATTTGTCATCATGTTGAAGGTGGCAGCGCCGAGCATAACAACAGCGTGTTTATATTAAGCTCAGATCGCGTTGATACCGTAAACAACCATGGCAGTGGCTGCACCTTGTCATCTGCAATGGCCAGTTTTATCGCACAGGATTTTGTGCTGCACGATGCCATAGTATTGGCTAAAGCCTATGTCACTAACGGTCTTAAACACGGTATTAAGCTTGGTCAAGGGCCTGGATGTTTAGCCAGAACCGGTTGGCCAACATTGCTTGAGTTAATGCCACATATTGTACAGTTAGTAGCAGATGTTAAAGCTACCGATACCGCGCCAAAGGAGGTTACCTTTGCTGTAAAACCGTCCCTTGTTATTGAACAACAAGTTAATAACTCGCTATTAAGAACAGCTACTATTAATTTCACAAAACTGTCGACACCATTAGGTATTTATCCTGTGGTGTCATCGGTAGATATGTTAGAGAAGCTATTGAAAGTGGGCTGTAAAACAGTGCAACTGCGTATTAAGCAAGATGTGAATGATATGCAAGTAGCGTCCTATGACAAGGTGCACAGTTTTGTTGATGAACAGCACAAAGCGATGTGGTTAGCGAAATACGGTTCAGGGCAGTTAATTTCAGAGCCGAAGGCGTCAGAGCCGCCTATTGCCGCTAAATACCTGTTAGATCAACACCAGTCAGAACAACAGGAGTTAGAACAACAAATACAACGTGCTATTCAGCTAGGTCGAGACTTTAATGCCCAATTGTTTATTAATGATCACTGGCAACTTGCACTTAAGCACGGTGCATTTGGGGTACATTTAGGTCAAGAAGATGCCTTAGTTGCAGATTTATCGGCCCTTGCAGCAAATAATATCGCGCTTGGGTTATCTAGCCATAGTTACTTTGAAATACTACTCGCGACTCAGTTAAAACCATCCTATATCGCCCTAGGGCATATATTCGCGACCACGACTAAACAGATGCCATCCAAGCCACAGGGGTTAACAAAACTAGCCTGTTATGTGTCGTTACTAAATGGTCATTATCCCACTGTTGCTATTGGGGGAATTGATGGTGATTGCTTAAAAGAGGTTGCCGAAACTGGTGTAGAGGATGTTGCAGTGGTGCGGGCAATAACTCAGGCCAAAGATGCGGTTGTTGCCTATAAAAACTTGAGTGAGCAATGGCAACAGTTAACCGAGTCGTCATTTCAAACAGAACCAACACAGCAAACGGAATCTAGTTCTCAATTTCAATCTAAATCTAAATCTAAATCGACTTCGCCAACTCAGCCTAATGAGCACGCCCAATACCAAGATAGTGATATTACCGCTAGCCAAACGCATTTGGAGGGCATATGAAAACTAGCTTAAATGATCATGAATACATTCAGTACTCCAAACAAATGCTACTAACTGATGTGTCAGAAAAAGGCCAGTTAGCTTTGATGAATGCCACCGCTATTATCGTCGGCGTTGGAGGTTTAGGGCAGCTGGTGGCGCAATACTTAGCCGCATCTGGGGTGAGTATAATTCATCTAATTGACGGTGATGATGTCGAGTTGTCTAACCTGCCTCGGCAAATATTTTTTGATGCTAATGATATAGGGAATAATAAAGCCAGTATTGCTATGAAAAAATTACATCAAAGGAATGTGGTTTGTGATTTAAGCGCCCATCAGGTGTTTATTAATCCTGGTAACTATCAGGAATTATTTGACAGCCTTGTCCCCAAATGTTCATTAGTTAGCGGCCTTTCATCAGCCGTATTGTTTGATTGCAGCGACAATTTTACTACCCGGCAATTAGTTAATCGGATCGCGATTGAATATAAAATGCCGCTGATCAGTGCATCAATTTCTGCTGATCAAGGCCAATGGTTCGCCTATTTACCTCTGTCAAATTCATCTGAGATGCAAGCATTAAGCATTAACTCTCACGGTTGTTATCACTGTGTTTATCCGTCCGACAGTATATTAAGCCAAAATTGTAGCCAAGCAGGGGTGTTAGGCCCAGCAGTTGGGGTTATGGCATCGATGCAGGCGTTAGCGGGTATGAACCAGATGATCGGTCGACCAATAGAGTACGGGGTCTTACATCGTTTTGATGCTAAAAGGCTGTCTTGGTCAAAAGCCAAAATGAATATTGATAAGCATTGCCATGTTTGCCAGTAACGTATCTGTCAGTGATGGCAAAAGTTGATGACCTAAATGATGAGCAAGGTTGTTGAACACTAACAGTAACAAACACAATAGTTAAGGTGCCGTGATGATTGAAATCAACATCAATGGAGAACTACAGTATCTTCAGCCCAATACCTCATTAGCCCAAGTGCTAGTGCTAAAACAGATAGAGCCTAGAAGTGTCGCGCTGGTGGTTAATCAGCAAATCATTCCACGCAGCGAGTGGCATCAATATCAATGCCAAGCTAATGATCAAATTGAATTTTTTTCCGCCGTAGCGGGAGGGTAATATGTTAACGATAGCCGATCATCAATTTGAATCCCGCCTATTCACTGGTACAGGTAAGTTTGCTAATTCGGCCACTATGTTGGCCTCTATAGAAGCGTCAAAGTCACAGTTAGTGACGCTAGCGATGAAGCGAATTGATTTTAAAAATGGCTTAGATGATTTACTGAGTCCGTTACAGCAATTAGGGGTAAAACTACTGCCTAATACTGCAGGGGCCAGAAATGCTAAAGAAGCGATTTTTGCCGCCGAACTAGCCTTTGAAATGTTAGGCACTAAATGGATTAAGCTAGAAATTCATCCTGATCCAAAATACTTAATGCCCGATCCAATAGAGACATTAATCGCTGCCCAAACGCTATGTGAGAGAGGCTTTATTGTATTGCCCTATATCCATGCTGATCCTGTGTTATGTCGTCGTTTAGAAGAAGTTGGCTGCGCTGCAGTTATGCCACTGGGAAGCCCTATTGGCAGTAATCAAGGCTTAGCCACCGAAGCTTTTTTAAAAATAATTATTGAGCAATCAAGCGTGCCAGTGATTGTTGATGCCGGTATCGGTGCACCTTCACAGGCATGCCGTGCAATGGAGATGGGAGCTGATGCTGTGTTAGTCAATACTGCCATTGCCAGTAGCGCTAATCCTGTTTTAATGGCCGATTGTTTTAAAAAAGCAGTCCAAAGTGGTCGGCAAGCTTATCAAGCAGGCCTGGGTGTAGTTAGTGCTAATGCCCATAATACCAGTCCGTTAACGGGTTTTTTAACCTCGAGTATGGTGGGCTAATGCGCTACTCTGAAATATTTAGCCAGCTCAATATTGATGATTTATCAATGAAGTTATACGCCACTACAGAAGCAGATGTTGAGCGAGCATTACAGTGTCCAAGTGGCAATCTAAACAGTTTGATGGCGCTGTTATCGCCTGCTGCACAGCCGTATATTGAGCAGATGGCACAGGAGTCGGCTCGTTTAACTCGACAGCGTTTTGGGGCTAACTTAGGGTTGTACTTACCCTTATATTTGTCAAATTTGTGCGCCAATGAATGTGATTACTGTGGTTTTACCATGAGTAATAAAATCAAACGTAAAACCTTAAATGATGATGAAATTTTAGCTGAAGTGGCCATCATTAAATCCCGTGGATTTGACTCTGTTTTGTTAGTTGCAGGTGAACACGAAACCAAAGTTGGTATTGAATATTTTGCTCATGTTTTACCACAAATAAAGCAACATTTTAGTTATGTGGCAATGGAAGTACAGCCGCTTGAAACAGATGAATATCGTCGTCTAGTTTCCCAAGGGTTAGATGCTGTAATGGTTTATCAAGAAACCTATCGGGCGCGCACTTATGCAAAACATCATACCCGAGGTAAAAAACAAGATTTCAATTATCGTCTCGATACTCCTGACAGGGTCGCTGAATCTGGGGTGGATAAAATCGGATTAGGGGTGCTGTTAGGGTTAGATGACTGGCGTATAGATGCGTTATTAATGGGGTATCATCTTGATTATCTTGAGCGACAATATTGGCGAACCCGCTACAGTATTTCACTGCCAAGATTACGGCCATGCACCGGCGGAATTGAGCCTAAAGTAGTGTTAACCGATATGGGCTTAGTGCAAATGATTTGTGCATTTAGACTGTTTAATCATCAGCTTGATATTAGTTTGTCTACCCGTGAAACCCCCGAGTTTAGGGATAACCTACTGCCACTTGGGATTACCAATATCAGCGCGGGCAGTTCAACCCAACCAGGCGGTTATCAGCAGCCTGATAGTCAGTTGGATCAGTTTGAAATAAGCGACCAGCGCAATGTCGGACAGGTAATAGCAGCCATGCAACAAAAAGGTTTTAATCCTGTGTTTAAAGATTGGGAAAATAGCTGGATAAAATGATAATAGAAACGGTTAAATACTGTACATTTTAGCCAGTATGAGCGATACTGAGATAAGTTTTATTGGTTATCAGAGGACGTATTATGCAAATTCAATCCGCGTATTCATCGGGCGTTCAAGGTTTACAAAATTCACAACAAGGTCTGGCGCAGGCAACTACCGCAGTTGCAGCACCCGATCCTAAGCCGACAGCACCTGCGGCTCAACAGGATACGGTAACATTAAGTAGCCAAGCTGTTGAACAGTCAGATAAAACCAGTGCATTAGTCTCTGCCGTTGAATCAAGGCAGCAGGGCGAGGCCTCAGTTAAAGTGATAGAAGCCGCCACCGAAACGGTTGGCAGCATCATCAATATTGAGGCCTAATGAGTTAAGTGAGCGGTGAGCGTTTAATGAATCTTTAGCGCCACAGCACCACTTATCTCACTTGTGATGAAAAATGGACATTCGTCAATCAAGCTTACCAAGCAATAATTTTCAACCTGCGACGAGTCAATCTAAGCAGGTTGTCGCCGTTTCTGCTTCAAACCTAGCTTCAGCAAATTTAGCGTCAATAAGTTCGGTATCAATCATTCCGTCTTCCAGCGCCAGTTTAGCGGCCAATGTGGCACTTACAACAGCTAAGCCAATTGCTAAATCAACCGTTACCCCAACTGCAGCAGCTGTTAGCCAAAATGTATCACCTGTGGTGACGACAACGGCCGTCAAAACAGCAAGTTTTGCTACTGTATCGCCGATCAACACCAGTAGCGCTGCAGCTAATCAAAACCCGAGTGTTACCCCAACTAACAGTCCCAGCACTATTTCATCTAATGGGTTTAATTTGCGCACAGGTGCAAGTCATATTGCGGCTATTAATCCTGCACAAATAGCTAAACCTGAAGTGAGTCAAACAAGTGCAGTTAGTGTTGATGCAATACAAGCAGTCAATATTTTTGCCACAGCAGAACCTAGCGAAACAGAGCCTAGTGAAACAGAACCTACTGATACCAAAACCGATTATCAGCAGTTGTTTCAACAGCAAACACAAACCGAGTCTAATGTAGACGTTGAAAAAGAGCGCATTAATCCTTTTGAAGATAAAACACCACCAAGTGAGATTAATACCGGGTTTAGTCAAAATGCTGTTAGTCAGAGCGCTGTTAATCAGGATGCTAATAATCGTCAGCAAGACGCTCAAGTAAACGGTCAAGCAGAACAAGCTTCAACATCAGAACAAGCCATTGCTGCTGAGCAACAAAAACAGCAGCAACAAACGCAAGAACAACAGCAACAGCAGGCTAGTGATCAAGTTGAGCAGCAACAACAAAAAGTTGCCCAAGCTGAACAACAAATAATCAGTGAATTATCAAAGCGTGACATTGAGGTAAAAACCCACGAACAAGCCCACAAAGCCGTGGGTGGAATGTTTGCTCAAAGTCCTTCTTTTTCTTATGAAAAAGGCCCCGATGGTAAACGTTATGCGGTTGATGGTGAAGTTCAAATTGATGTAGGTGCTGTCTCTGGCGATCCACAAGCGACATTTAATAAAATGCAAAAGGTATATGCCGCTGCAATGGCGCCTAATCAGCCATCTAGTGCCGATATTCGTGTCGCAGCTGAAGCGGTACAAAAAATGAATCAAGCTAAAGCTGAAATGGCTGAATCGCGTCAGGAAAAAATTATTCCCGCTGAAGATATTCAGCATATCAATGAACTAGCTAATACCTACAAGCAGGCTGATGCTCAACAAAATGGATTTCAGCAGTCACAGTTAGCCCCTTTCACATTGGCTGAAAAGAATACAGCAACAGCAGATGCAAAAAGTCGATTTAGTCAAAAGATGGCTGAGTCACAAGATACGCGAACACCTCAAGTACCACTAGCAACTTTAGCTTACCTACAAAATCAAGCGGTTCCCAACACATCCTCAACCAATTCTTTTATGTATGATAAATCTGATCAGGCGTTAGCTTTTTCAGTATAAGGCTGACTGGTTTCTATTTCGTGCTGCAATAAAATTAAACTTTCTAGTAAACGACATGCAGGGCCTTGTCGGTCTCTATTCGGCACAACTAAATTTAAGGTTATTCTGCGCTGATAACTGCCATGCAGTTTTAATTTATGTAACTTACCTTGCTTCACATCATTTTCAACCAAAAAGTTGGGGATCCAACAAAATCCAAGCTGGCGACCTAAAATAACCTTGGCTTCATGAAAATTTGATACGGTAATACGCTGCTCAGCTTTTAACCAACCAATATCATTGATTGAGTTTGACCCAGTATCTTTAATCACTATCTGCAAATGCTGCGCAAGCTGCTTTTCATCTTCAATACTGTCTAACTGAGCCAATGGATGGTTAGGATGACACACTAATTCAAAATCACATTCACATAATGGTTGTGCTAAATGGGCACGCGGTGGAGTGGCACAAATGGCAATATTAACCATTTGCTGGTTAATTAAGTCATGGGTACCAGAAATGACTGAATCAAGCACAGTCACTCGGGTACCGCGGCTTAGTGGAATAAAGGCTTCAAGCGCATCGACCAGTTTCTCGGTCGGATAAATGATCTCTTTGGCTATGGTGATACTGGGCTCCCACCCTTGGCCAAGGTTGGTTGCTAGCTGCTCGAGTTCATCTACTGACTGTGTCAGATGACGAGATCGGCGCAGTAGTACTTCACCTTGCTCGGTAAGATAGGCTTTGCGGCCTTTTACCTCTAATAACTGAATACCCAACTGATGCTGTAATTTTGCCACAGCATGGTTTAGTGATGACTGGCTTTTATTGAGTTGTTCGGCCGCCTGGGAATAGCCACCATGATCAACCACAGCTTGTAAAATTCGCCATTGCTCAAGGGTGGATTTAGCACGAGTCATATAAAAGCCTTTATTTTCAAGTTCAGGTAGTTGAATGGATTTAGCCAGCATTCAGATAGTAGCATTTTGCAGGGGAAAGCATAGTCGCAAGGGCGCTTTTAAAATCTGTTATGGGTATGGCATCACTTTATGGTTATGCTTTAGTTGTACAATTTTTGCGTAGAATGGCTTGTAGCGCCTAATGTTAAAATTGAACTAATGTTAAATTTGAACTAAGCCCCAAGCAAAGGTAAATGTTTGATACTTTTGTATTGCAGTGACAGCGTTATGCAGTGTTCAATCACTTTAGTTGGAAGCGGAAAATTAACCTTTAATACTATGGCTCTATTTCCCTGATATTGAATTACATCTGGATACAGCTCTCTAAATGTATCAACCAGTTTAGTGTTGCAGTTGAAAAAAATGAAATACTGCTCGGGGTATTTAGGTTTCCAGTCAATTCTTATCGGGCTACCATTTTTAACCGCGTAACTCGGTTCACCCCATTTTAGTGTTTCTTCAACTTCGCCTAAATGATGTTGACTGGCAATGTCTAAAATAAGCTGCCGCAGATGAATTAATAACGGCTTTATCTGTTCAGGGTAGCTTTCAAATTTGTGTTGAACTTCCGTTTTCATGATCCGACACTCCCTTTAAATACTGATTGTTATGTCTAATTTGACTCAAGTTATAATTACGAAGGTAAGACGTTTATAAAATAACCTTTCTTCACTGTTAGCATCTTATCGTCTGTTGAACCAAAGTAAACGTATGGTAATCATCATGATCACTTTCAAACTGGAGTAGAGTCTACATGGATGTGCTTGCGGCGTGTTGCAGAAGTGTTTGCACATAGGCTACTTCCAGTATTTGAAATAAGAACTGAACGATTATCAACCTAACAGATATGAACTAGCAGAATAAAAAACGCCCGTGACATAAGTCGCGGGCGTTTAGGCATTGTTAAAATTAAAATCTAGAATCTAAAATCTAGAATCTAGAATCTAGATAGCAGATTACTGGTAACTGCTGGCGTGTACGTTACGCACTGCGCGTCCAGATGGGTCGATAATGCCGCGTAAACTTTCATCCCAAGCCAGTGCTTCTGGGGTAGAGCAGGCAACTGATTTGCCACCTGGTACGGTTTCAGCCGCACTTGGTAACGGGTAGAACTCTTCAAAGAAACAACGGTAAAAATAAGCTTCTTTGGTTTCTGGTGTGTTATAAGGGAAACGGAATTTTGCGTTTGCCAATTGCACATCATCAACATGTTTACCCGAATGTTCTTTCAAGCCATCAATCCAAGAATAGCCTACACCATCACTGAATTGCTCTTTTTGGCGCCACGCGACTTCTTTTGGCAATTTATGTTCAAATGCCTGACGCAGAATGTGTTTCTCGATACGACCATCTTTAGACATTTTCGCTTCTGGATTGATGCGCATTGCCACATCCATAAACTCTTTATCTAAGAAAGGCACGCGGGCTTCAAGTCCCCAGGCGGCCATCGCTTTGTTGGCGCGTAGACAATCAAACAAATGCAGTTTATCTAACTTACGCACTAATTCCTCGTGGAATGCCTGCGCGTTAGGGGCTTTATGGAAGTATAAGTAACCACCAAATAATTCATCAGCACCTTCACCAGACAACACCATTTTAATGCCCATAGCTTTAATTTTTCGTGCCATTAGATACATAGGCGTCGCTGAACGAATTGTGGTGACATCGTATGTTTCTAAGTGATAAATCACTTCTTTAATAGCATCTAACCCTTCTTGGAATGTATACACAATTGGGTGATGAATGGTGCCAATGGCATCGGCCACTTTTTGCGCCGCGACTAAATCGGGTGATTCCGCTAAGCCAACCGCAAATGAGTGAAGCTGTGGCCACCAGGCGCCGGTTTCACCATCGTTTTCAATACGATGTTTTGCATAGGTTTGGGTAATCGCTGACACAACCGATGAATCTAAGCCACCAGATAACAATACGCCGTAAGGCACATCAGACATTAATTGACGTTTAACCGCAGCTTCTAAGGCCTCACGTAACTCATCAATACTGGCTGGGTTATCTTTTACCGCATCATATTCCATCCAGTCACGGACATAATATTGCGTTGGTTGACCATCGGCTGAATATAAGTACTGGCCTGGTAAAAACTCTGCCACGGTTTTACACACAGGCATAAGTGCTTTCATTTCAGATGCTATGTAGAAGTTACCCGCAGTATCAAAGCCAGTGTAAAGCGGGATAATACCCATGTGATCACGGCCGACCAAATAAGTTTGCTTGGCTTTGTCATACAGTACAAACGCAAAGATGCCGTTAAGTTTATCTAAAAAGTCACAACCGTATTCCTGGTATAAAGATAAAATCACTTCACAGTCAGAGTTTGTTTGGTATTGATATTTATCACCTAAATCAGCTTTAAGTTGCTTGTGGTTATAAATTTCACCATTGACGGCTAATATGATGTTGCCATCCTGGCTAATAAGCGGCTGGGCACCATGGTCAACATCAACAATCGCTAAACGCTCGTGGGCAAGAATCGCATGTTCATCTGCATAAATGCCTGACCAGTCTGGGCCACGGTGACGTAACAGCTTTGACATTTCAAGTGCCACTTGGCGAAGTTCACTTGCATCTGATTTGATATCTAAAATTGAGAATATTGAACACATAATACGACTCCAACAACATTATTTAATCTTTATCTGTTTGGTACTTTGACAGCATTTTATTCACTAGCCAAGTATTATTTTTGATTAAAGCTCATTAAATTGGCTGTTTTAATGATTATGTGTCTATCTAATCAGGTTTGTTTTGAGGATTGTTTATAAAAATTTAAGATCTATTGATGAATCTTTGATTTTAGCGGCTAAGGTGCGCCATTTTTGAGGAATTGTTAATGATATTGCTGAAGATTATTAAGTGATAAAAATTGATTTTTTTACCCAATTTTGTATCAAGGTTTGAGGTTGGCTTAAAAAAAGAGCCTATTAATTAATAGGCTCTTCATCAATTTTGCAAATGATTACTTGGCTGGACGTAAGCTATTAAACTCTGAGCCAGCTAGGTAACCTGGCCAATCTTGGTTGTTGCCTAGGGTCTCTGCCGCTTGGTAATACACCTGTAAATCTTGCAATGCGCCCGATAAATCCCATGACGCATGATAATGATCGCACACATTGTGATAACAGCCTTTCATGGTTTTTTCCATTTCAGTTTTATAGGCTGCGGTTGCATCATCAAGCGGTTCACTGCCGCCACCAGCAAATACTGCCGGTACGCCGTATTTAGCAAAGCTGAAGTGATCTGAGCGGAAAAAGCCGCCTGATGCAGGGTTACGTTCTGACTTAACCTCACGGTTTTGCAGTTTTGCTGCATCGGCAAGGTAGTTTTCTAATTCAGACTGACCCTTACCAACTATAGTGTAATCTTTAGTTTTGCCATACACATTGGTGCTGTCTAGGTTAAATACGGCAACGGTTTTATCCAGTGGATAAATTGGATTTGCCGCATAAAAGCGCGAGCCTAATAAACCTTGCTCTTCACCCGTTGTGGCTACAAAGGTTAATGAACGTTTTAAACCATTGCCTTGTTTTGCTTGCACCGCAAACTGACGGGCAATTTCCATAATACCCGCAGTACCCGACGCATTATCTAGGGCACCGTTATAGATTTGATCGCCTTCTTTAGTTTCATCTTTGCCAATGTGATCCCAATGTGCAGTAAACAATAACTGTTCATCAGCCTGACTAGTACCTTTTAAGGTAGCGACAATATTATAACTGTCGGCATATTTGGCTTTATTGGCAAACTTAATCGACGCGGTTTGGGCAAGTTCAACATTGACAGGCTCATCAGCGGCACGTTCCATTAAGGTTGGTAATGAAAAGCCTGATTTAGTAAAGAGTTGATTGGCCGCATCTAAGGTCATCCAGCCTTCTACTTGAATGCGATTATTAGCTTCGTCTGTATTAAGCACTAAATCCTGTTGAGGGCCTGTCCAGCTATTTTCTACCACAGACCAGGGATAAGAAGCGGGTTTAGTGTCGTGAATGATAATGGCACCTAATGCGCCCTGGCGACTGGCTTCTTCAAATTTATAACTCCAACGACCATAGTAGGTCATGGCTAAGCCATTAAACTTAGTCCCTTCAGGATTCGCAAAACCTGGGTCATTCACCAAAATAACCGCTATTTTGCCTGTCATATCGATGCCGCTGTAATCATTCCATTGTGATTCAGGTGCATTAATACCATATCCCACAAATACCAATGGCGCTTTGTCGATAGTGATTTGCTCGTTAGCGTGACGGCTACTCAGTACGATGTCTTTGCGATACTGCATTGGCAAATCGGCCAAGGTAATCGTTTGTTGCTCGCTTGGGGTGTAGGTCACCATAGGCACAGCTTGTAAAAAGCTACCTTGGTTGGCACCGGTTAATCCCATGTCGGTAAATTGTTTGGTTAAATAGTCTAAGGTCAGTTTTTCCCCCTTAGTAGTAGGGGCGCGACCTTCAAATTCATCAGAAGACAGTACTTTTATATCTTGACGAAAACGTTGCTCGTCAAAAGTGACTAATGCCGTTGTTGAGCTGGCTAGCTCGTCATTACTAGCCTGTGATACTTGTGCGTTATCTTTAGTGTCGCCATTACAGGCGCTCACCAACAATGCAATCGCGCAAAGGGGAAATAAATGCTTCATCAGGATTCCAATTATTATTTATTATTTTTAATCAAAGTGAGTAGAAAAAGTGGTTAGAGATTATTAGCGTTAACATCTTGCAGATTATAATGAAGCAAGCCAGCATCTTATAAAAGCGTACTGGCTTGATAATGTGTTACCTAATGTAAATTTAGTCGTTCTTGCTAACGTTTAATTAGATAAATTGGTAAGTCCCTAAAACTTAGACTACATCAATATCACCGGCACAGGCGAATACATGATTGGGTCTGAAGGGTTCTTTATCTATATCGCCCATCTGGCTAACACCACTGGTGACCAGAATGGTTTCTAGACCTGCTTGGAATCCTGCCAAAATATCGGTACGCATATTATCGCCGATGATCACGGTATTTTCAGAGTGGCCCTGAATATGATTAAGGGCAGAGCGAATGATCCAACTTGAAGGCTTACCAATATAAAATGGCATTTTTCCGGTAATACGCTCAATGGGTGCGCATAGTGCACCACAGGCAGGACTAAATTGTGGCCCATGGGTATCAGGATTGGTGGCAATAAAGCGTGCACCGCCAGCAACAAAGCGCGCGGCTTTATGGATCATTTCCCAGTTGTACGAGCGGGTTTCGCCAATAATTACAAAATCTGGGTTAATGTCAGTGATGGTAAAACCTGCGTTATACAGTTCATGGGTGAGGGCGCCTTCGCCAATCACAAAGGCTTTAGTGCCTTGTTGGTGCTTTAAAAAATCAGCGGTAGCCATGGCTGAGGTATAAAAGCAGGTTTCGGGCACATTAATGCCGGCAGCACCAAGACGATTTTGTAAGTCTTTACCGGTTTGCACTGGGTAGTTAGTCAGTAATACCAGTGGATTACCTTGTTCGATAATACGATGAATAAACTTATCACTGCCGGGGATTAACTTGTTATCGTGCAGTAATACGCCATCAATATCGCAGATAATATTCTTCATCAATTCAATCTCATCTTTTTAGCTAAAATGGGTTGTTCTATACTTTATATAACGCTAAATACTCGGTAAAAACAATGTGTTTTAAATGAAAATGCCAACCTAAATAGGTTGGCATTGATTTGATGTAAAAACTCAGCAGTCTAGCTAAAAGTCATTAACACTCGACAATATTGACCGCTAGACCGCCTTTAGCGGTTTCTTTGTATTTACTGCGCATGTCTCGGCCGGTATCCATCATGGTTTTAATCACTTTATCTAGTGATACCTTATGGTTACCATCACCACGTAACGCCATACGTGAGGCATTAATCGCTTTGACGGCGCCCATAGCATTACGTTCAATACACGGCACTTGTACCAGGCCGCCAACAGGGTCGCAGGTTAGGCCTAGGTTATGTTCCATGCCAATTTCAGCCGCGTTTTCAACATGTTCAACTGTGCCGCCCATAATTTCAGTTAGTGCACCAGCAGCCATAGAACACGCTACGCCGACTTCGCCCTGGCAACCCACTTCTGCACCTGAAATAGAGGCATTTTTCTTGTACAAAATTCCAATAGCAGCAGCGGTTAATAAATATCGACTGCAAACGTCAATATCAACTTCTTGCACAAACATGTCGTAGTAGCACAGTACCGCAGGAATAATACCAGCAGCGCCGTTTGTTGGCGCGGTCACTACGCGATCGCCTGCTGCATTTTGCTCGTTGACCGATAAGGCGAATAAATCTACCCAGTCCATCGCGGTTAACGGATCTGTGTTATTTCGGCCTTCAGCTTTTAAACGACGGTATAAAGAGGGCGCACGACGGCGAAGTTTAAGGCCACCAGGTAATATGCCTTCTTTTTGATATCCACGATCAACACAGCTTTTCATGGTTTGCCAAATTTTCCACAAACCTTGTTTTACTTCCTCTTCACTGGCAATACTGAGTTCGTTATACATCATCAAAGATGAAATGCTTAAACCGTTTTCACAGCACAATTCTAATAATTGCGCTGCGCTGTTGAAATCATATGGCGCCTCTTTTATAGGTGTTGCGGGTGATGCATTGCGTTGGGTGATTTCATCTTCATCAAGAATAAAACCGCCACCAACTGAATAGTAAGTACGCTGATAAGTGATTTCGCCTTTGGTTAACGCATATAAAGTCATCGCGTTTGCATGGGCTGGTAGCGTTTTACGGCGATGGTAAGTTACGCCATTTTCACGGGTAAATTTAACAAATCTACCATCGGCTAGTTTAAGCTTTTGATCGTTCGATACGGCTTCTAAAATACCGTCAATCGCGTCGGTATCAACGGTTTCAGGGTCTTCACCCATTAAGCCCAAAATCACCGCTTTGCCTGTACCGTGGCCTTTACCTGTTTGACCTAATGAGCCAAATAATTCTGACTGTAATTCATCAATACCCGATAGCAAATCTTGGTCTATTAAGTTCTGCATAAAGATTTTGCCGGCTTTCATTGGGCCTACGGTATGTGAGCTAGACGGGCCAATACCGATTTTAAACATGTCAAATACGCTAATCATAATTTTTAGCCTTTATGTGGTCGTTTATTGTTTTAGTTATTTGAGAGTATTATCATCGCGCTATTAAAATCATCACGTCACGATCGTTCAAATCAATATAGTAAAAGTCACTATAGTCGAAGTGACTTAATTATAGCTGATTCACTATAGTTGAGTGTGACGTGATCT
Source organism: Shewanella sp. HL-SH2 (assembly GCF_051164935.1). NCBI lineage: Bacteria > Pseudomonadati > Pseudomonadota > Gammaproteobacteria > Alteromonadales > Shewanellaceae > Shewanella > Shewanella sp. HL-SH2. The sequence continues at coordinate 2,976,156 of NZ_CP195035.1, read as the reverse complement.
GTTTCGCAACCTAGATAACAAACAGTTAGCAAAACACTGAACACTTGTTTGATGGCATACTCGTATTTTTTAACACGCGTTAAATTGGCTGAAGTATCCCATATTTTTGATTAGACAGTTCATTAGTTTTTTTTATGCATTATTTTCAGATTAGCCTAACTTATTGATAAAGCTTTTTAGGTTAAATTATACGGGGTATACGATTGAGCTATTTAATGATGGATCTAGCCGGGCTGACAGTGTCAGCGCTAGAAGCAGAGCAACTACAACATCCTCAAGTGGGCGGTATTATTCTATTTACCCGCAATTACGGGAGTAAATCTCAACTCATTGAGCTAGTTAAGCAAGTCAGAAATATTCGGCCAGAGCTATTAATTGCGGTTGATCACGAAGGTGGTCGAGTGCAACGTTTTAAGCAGGACTTTACCCATATTCCTGCTATGGGCGATATTTTACCTGCTGCAAAAGGTGATTTAGCATTAGCAAAATTGTGGGCTAAAGAGTGCGGTTTTTTAATGGCGGTTGAACTGTTAGCCTGTGATATTGATTTAAGTTTTGCACCTGTGTTAGATGTTAATGGCATAAGTGAAGTGATTGGTAAGCGAAGTTTTAGTGCTAATCCTGATGAGGTGACCAGCTTAGCGGCAGAATTTATTATTGGTATGGAACAAGCGGGCATGTCTGCAGTGGGTAAGCATTTCCCTGGTCATGGCAGCGTTGCCGCAGATTCCCATGTGGCTATGCCTGTAGACAGTCGCAGCCTGGCACAAATTGAAGCCTTTGATATGTTGCCTTTTGTTAGCTTAATGGCTAAAGGGCAATTAAATGGTGTTATGCCTGCACATGTTATTTATGATCAAGTTGACCCCAACCCTGCGGGATTCTCTACTTACTGGCTACAGAATGTATTGCGCCAACGTTTAGGGTTTACAGGGGTTATTTTCTCTGATGACTTGGGCATGAAAGGAGCCAGCTTTGCCGGTGACTATTTAGGTCGAGCGCAAGCGGCGTTAGATGCGGGTTGTGACATGATTTTAGTTTGTAATGACCCAACCGGTGTAGCGGCATTATTAAGCGAGTTTACCTGGCCAGCAATTCCTCCGATAGCCAATGCATTAAGTTTAAAACCTGACACACTCAATGTGGTTAATGCGTTAGAGCAAGATGCGCGCTGGTTAGCGGCAATTGCAACGGCTAAACAAATCCATGCAGCAGTGTAAGTTTTCGCAGTAACAATAAAAAAAGCGGCTATCAATAGATAGCCATTTTTTTAGATATTATTTACACCGTAAGTGTGCGTTTATATTATAGTTTGATATTTTTTGGGACTTTTGGTGAGGAAACGGGTTAAGGACTAACACATTTCTGCCCCAAGGTTTGTTTGGAAATATGGCCTACGGCCACCAACGTCGTGGCGCTTCACCCACACCAGACCAAGAGGTTTCAACAGCAATACCCTCTATACTTTTAATTAAAGAATTAGGCCCTGCCGCCCCTGACGAAAAATGCTGAAAAGCGCATAATTTTCGATTGGGATCGATCCAGCTTTAAACTTCATCTGTATCCGGCTTCGGCCATTGTCACCTAATATAAAAAATATCCTAACGCTTCCGATGAGCCGTCCCTGGCCCAACGAAAGCTAGCGTGGCATCCATGCCAAGCTCACGGCCTTTTCTCGATGACCTCAATTCAAAACGGACATCCCAGCTTTTCTTATAGAATTGTTACAAATGAAGTTAAATCGAAGATGTGAAAATTTCGGGAGCAGATGAGCCAGCGAGTATCCAAAACAGGACGTTTTGGTTAAGCCCACATGGATGTGCTTGCGGCGTCTCGCTGGATCATCTGCACATAGGCCTGCGGCAGGCAATTGGTTAAATAGAATTTGCGAACTTACTTAACCTACCCAATATAACTTGTATTAAAACATTGAATTAAAGCTATAAAGTATGAAAACTTAAGGACAAAGAAGGGTAACCTCGAACATAATCATCGAGCGCACCATTTAGGGAAGGTAAAGCCATTCAATAACATGCGTTTATTAACTCCCTTAAAATGTTTACCCTGACCCCACTAATTTACATAATTTCGATGGGGATCGATCCAGCTTTAAACTTCATCTGTAACCGGCTTCGGCCATTATCAAAAAGCCCTAACGCTTCCGATGAGCCGTCCCTGGCCCAACGAAAGCTAGCGTGGCATCCATGCCAAGCTCACGGCCTTTTCTCGATGACCTCAATTCAAATTTAGTCTGGAAGGTTTTGTGTCTACTAGTTATGAACATAGTTAAATCGAAGAAGCGAAAATATCATCTGCATAATAACCTGCTGCAGGCAATAGATGAGATTGAAGTCACGGACTGACTTAATCTATCCAATGTAATGTGCATTAAAACATTGAATTAAAGCTATAAAGTAGATTAAAGTATGGAAACTTAAGGACAAAGTAGGGCAACCTCGAACGTAATCATCGAGTGCGCCATTTAGGGAAGAAAAAGCCATTCAATAGCATGTGCCCATCAGCTCCCTTTTTAAAGTTTACTCTGACCCCCTAATTTGTTAAATAATATATTTACAACAAACACTTACAAGTGATATTTTGACAAAGAAACTTACAAGGAAGCAGGAGGTTATCCTGCTGCTAATCAATAAGCTGTTAAATGCCTATGACTGAAAAATTTAGAATTCTCTTTATCTTCGAAATTTCATTGTTTTCTTTGCCTGTTGGCTTAGTGAGTGGTTTGATGTTGCAATCTGCGATTAAGATGGCAGCAGATAATCTTTGGGCAGGAGATTACTTGTTGCCCTTTATGGTATTTTTAGGTGGAACTGCTGGGATATGGGCAACTATCAAATTAATGTTCAGTGTGTTTCATAGTCGAAAAAACAAGTGCCCAATGATAACTCTAATTTGTTTACTATTTTGGGCAACGACTTGGCTTATTTTTCTTTGGTATGCTGCCACCGATTTCAATTATTGGATTGCTGGGCTTTTTCCATTTTTTGTTATTTTCCACTTACTCTACTTGGACCGTCAGACCTTTATAGAGGCACTTAACAAGCCTCTGAATTAAGATTCACAAAGGCTGTCATGCCATTTGCTGGGCAAATCGCCCGCCAGCACATGGTTCTCTTATTAGAGGGGCGTTAGTTGTACGAGGATACAGTGTTGGATCAAAGTATTGAGCCGAAAAAAGAAGATTGGTTTTTTCTCTATATTCTTCCCGCATTCTTTTTAGGAATGGCGGGCTATTCAATCATTATGCTTGAGTTTGATTCTATCTCGTTAATTATGGCAATTCCTTTTACTCTTATGGCAGCCGCTTTCCACTTTAAACAAAAACAAAACTTGAGGGTGGTTACTTTAGATAAACCGGGAACCAAAGAAAACTTTGATTTATGTATTGCGGCAATAAAGGAAAATGAGTGGGAAATACTCGAATCAGATGATTCATCTGAAATATTAGCCCATACCAAAGCAACATGGAGAAGTTGGGGGGAATTAGTCACTATAACTTTCAGTGAGCAAACAATTACAATTAACTCTCGCCCATCTCCTTATAAAAAGTCATCAGTTGCCACTTGGGGCAAAAATAATATTAATATTTCAATAATCAAGAAAGCGTTAAAGTGCAACTAATGCGGCGTTATCGAATATTCGATTCCCATACTTTTCCTAACACTAGTCGTCATTTTTAGAGTTTGGTTCTAGCTCATTTTTGTCCAAAAGTGAGTTTCAAAGTGATCAAACTTTATTCTCAAAAAATGAAATTTGTCCTCTGATAATTTATCAAACTATTACGTCATTACCGTTCATGACAACCTTAATTTTTTATCAAACTATATTATCGTCGTACAGTAAGCATATTTTTAAGTATAAAAAAACCGGATACATGATCCGGTTTGTACTCGTTCTAGATATTATTCACCTAGATAGCATTAACTTAAGGATTACTGGCCATAGGGTTGCACAACACCGGATTGACTTTGACTTTGACTTTGAGAGTTTGGTTGGGCTTGATAGCTAGGTTCACTTAAATCAATTGGCTTTACCGAGGTAGGCTGAGCCATTTTGCGAATTTGCATTACCATGCCCATTTGCGGATGATCAAAGTAGTGAATTTCGCCACTGCGTACCCGACGGTTTTGCGCTAATGGGATCACTTGTAAAAACGGCTTCATCGTCTTTTCAACTTGAGTATTGACCGCATTAAACTGATTGAACTCGCTACGGTTAGACTCGACTAACTTTTGAGTCGGTTTACGCAGCGCTAAATTATTTTCAATATATAAATAATGGCTTAAATAAATATTGATGGTGCCGTCGAGCTCCCATACCGGTTTTTTTGCTCGGTTTGAGTCATATCGCCCAAGGTTGAAAAGTCATTCATTGACAGTTGATATGACGATTCGGTTTGAGATTGTCCACTCACTTGCTGGCCGTGATAATCAAATTGTTTCGAAAAGTCTTTCCCACCAAATATTCTTACCGGAGTTGATCTGCGCTGTGACTCCATATTTTGTTGCCAGGTTAAGTGCACAACCGGTTTGACATTACGTTCACGGCTAACGGTACGGATAATATCTTTAAATTTGCTTTGGCTGTCGGCAAGCAAGAGTGGCCCTGTGCCTATATAAGCTTGCTGTTCACTTGATGCTGCAATAGTAAATGGCACCTGGCTTGGGTGACTGCGTACCGTACTGCTGGTTAACGGGTCATTACAGTCTGGGGTGATCTCGGTAGACCAATCATTAGCACTACAACCACTGAGTCCCGCAGCAACGCCGGTAATATCTGTGCTGATTAAGGGCGTGATGAAGTCGACCGCACGATCGCTAATTTTCGGTGCAACGGCATTAGTCCATTGCTCAAGCGATGAGCTTTCACGTTCAAAAACAAATACCTCAACCTCAAACCAAGATTCAGCTTGGGCTTGAGATGAAAACGTTAACGCACCGAGCGTTGCCATGGTTATCGCGATACTGGGTAACGCTGATATTTTGCAAAGCACATTTTTTTTAAAAAGTACTGTTATGTTCAAAAGCACTACTGCTCTCCAGTTTGATGTTTAGCAAGCTGTTCAAGTAAAGTCTTTAATAATTCGAGCCTGTCTTTACTGGTTTCAGCTGGAATGGTGAACTTTAACTTATTTGGCCCATCCATTCGATAGATTTGTGGCTGCTTTTGTAATAAACCGATGATAAACATCGGATCGACCCTATGTTCCGCTCCAAATTCTAAGCTGCCACCTTTTGAGTGCATCTCAATACGTTGCAGCCCTAACTCTGTTGCCTGGTGTTTATATAAGGTAATGTCCATCAAGTTACGGGTTGGATCGGGTAGCATACCAAAACGGTCAATAAACTCGACTTTAAGTTCATCAATCATGGTTTCAGAGTCACAATTGGCAATTCGCTTGTATAGTGATAAACGCATATTAACATCACCAACATAATCTTCAGGCAGCAAGGCTGGAATACGTAAGTCAATGTCACAAATCGCATTCATCATATAGGCTAATGACGGCTCTTTGCCTTCCTTAAGCGCTTTGACGGCTGATTCGAGCATTTCCATGTACAAACTAAAACCAATTTTACTGATATGTCCGCTTTGCTCATCACCGAGTAATTCACCTGCTCCACGGATTTCTAAATCTTGGGTGGCTAACAAAAATCCTGCGCCCAGATCTTCCAGTGCATCAATGGCTTCTAAGCGTTTACGCGCATCTGAGGTCATACGTTTTGGGTGCGGTGTCATCATATAGGCGTAAGCTTGATGATGTGAACGGCCCACTCGGCCCCGTAATTGATGTAACTGGGCTAAACCAAACATGTCAGCCCTGTGTATCAAAATGGTATTGGCACTAGGCACGTCAATGCCAGTTTCGATAATAGTGGTACATACCAGTACGTTAAAACGTTGATGATAAAAGTCAGCCATTACTCTTTCTAAATCGCGTTCACGCATTTGGCCATGGGCGGTTACGACTCTGGCTTCGGGTAATAGGTCGCGAATGTCCTGGGCGGCTTTTTCAATGGTTTCGACATTATTATGCAAATAATACACTTGGCCACCGCGTAAAATTTCACGCAAAATGGCTTCTCGTACAGTGGCAATATCGTACTCGCGCACAAATGTTTTCACCGCTAAACGTTTTGCTGGTGGCGTAGCAATAATCGATAAATCTCGCATACCCGACATGGCCATATTCAAGGTGCGCGGAATAGGCGTGGCGGTTAAGGTCAGAATATCGATATTGGCACGTAAGGCTTTAATCTTTTCTTTTTGACGCACGCCAAAGCGATGTTCTTCATCAATAATCAGTAGGCCGAGGTTATCAAACTTAGCCTCTGCTGTGAGCAGCTTATGGGTACCAATAACGATATCCACTTTGCCTTCACTTAATGACTGCACCACTTGATTTTGCTCTTTAGTGGTTCTAAAACGTGACATCACTTCAATTACGAATGGCCAATCAGCAAAGCGGTCAGTAAAGTTTTCATAGTGCTGCTGTGCTAACAAGGTGGTGGGTACTAATACGATGACTTGTTTTCCGGCATTGACGGCAACAAAGGCTGCGCGCATAGCTACTTCTGTTTTACCAAAGCCCACATCGCCACACACTAAACGGTCCATCGCCATAGGTGCTTGTAAATCTGCTAATACCGCATGAATCGCGCTTTCTTGGTCAACGGTTTCTTCATAGGGGAAACCTTGGGCAAATACGGCGTATTCTTCTTCATCAAGTGCCAAGGCTTCACCTGGTCGTGCTTGACGGCGGGCATAAACATCGAGTAATTCAGCGGCAACATCGCGAATACGTTCAATGGCTTTTTTCTTGGCTTTGGCCCAGGTTTCGTTGCCTAGCTTATTTAGTTGAGTGTTTTCATCATTACCGACGCTAAAACGGCTGATTAAATGCAGTGAAGACACAGGCACATAAAGTTTATCACCACCAGCGTACTCAAGTTTTAAATACTCAGCGACTAAACCGCCGGTGTCTAAGGTTTCTAATCCTTGATAAAGCGCGACACCATGCTCTAAATGCACAATAGGTTGGCCAACTTTTAGTTCGGCTAAGTTTTTAACCAACACATCAGTACTGACTTGTTTTTGCTTCTCACGTCGACGCTGCTGTGAAATACGATGACCGAATAATTCGGTTTCACAAATAATGCTGACTTTACCTTTAGATCCTAGCTCTAACTCACATCCGCGAGAAAGCGGAGATACCACTAAACCGATAAACTCTTTGGCGGTGACATAGTCATCAATGTGCTTAAACAGTTTTGGTTTAATACCAACTTTTGCCAGCAATTCAATTAACGCTTCACGTCGACCTTCAGATTCAGCCACAAACAGCATTTGCGGATGCTGTTGACTGTATTCTTGTAGTGCTAATAAGGGTTGTTTGAGTTTGTGATTGGCATTGATATCACTAATGCTATTTGCCTTAGCAAGTAGCGCATGTTTTGGCTGTGAATCTGGATTAATTTGACCTTGTTCATCAAACACCGCATTAATAACTTGACTGCGGGGCATAGGTTTAAATGCCGCAAACAGTTGGTCCGCTAGCAGGTAAAGCTCTTTGGGTTCTAATAGGGGCCTTAATGGATCAACGCGGCGATCTTCATAACGGCTGTGCACTTCCTGTAAATGATGCTCGCAGGCTTTATCAATGTCACCCAAGGTAATAAGCTGGCTTTGTTCTGGCAGGTAATCAAATAAGCTAGATGATTCATCAAAAAACAGCGGTAAATAGTTTTCTATGCCCGCTGGCATGATATTACGACTCACCGATTGATACACTGATTCGGCTTCTTTAGAAATCACTTCAAAACGGCGACGATATCGCAGCCTAAAGCCTTCAATTGCAGCACTGTCTGTAGGAAACTCTTTCGCGGGCAGCATTCTAATTTGCTCAAGTGCCATGCCTGAACGTTGGGTATCAACATCAAAAAAGCGGATGGTTTCCACTTCATCGTCAAACAGTTCAATACGCAGTGGCTGTTTGGAACCCGTAGGGAAAATATCAATAATCGAACCACGAATGGCAAACTCACCGTGTTCATAGACTTGATCAACAATATGGTAGCCGGTATCTGTAAGATGCTGACGAACTTGATCAAGGCTATATATGTCGCCTTTTTTCAAAATCATCACGTTGGCGGTTAAAAATGATTTTGGCGGGAGTCGCACCATCAAGGTGTTTACCGGCACAATCACCACGTTATGATTACTTTGGCTTATCTGCGCCAGTGATTCTAAGCGCTGCGAGATTAAGTCTTGATGCGGTGAGAAACTGTCGTAGGGCAGGGTTTCTCTGTCAGGAAATAAACACACATTGACACCGGTATGGGCCAAAAGATAGCTGAGTTCGGCTTCTAAGGTCAGTGCACTTGGGGTGTCATGGGTGACAATCAAGCTAGTGCCTGAATGCTGGTTAATTAAATTTGCGACAGTGAGCGCTTGGGATACGCCGCCTAGGGTGGTTAAAACTTGCTGTTGTTGGCCTTTTTTAACACTTGGCGGAGCGATTACACTAAATTGTTTCATTTAATTGATTAACTTGTATTAAGAGAACTTACAGATTGTCTTTACGCAGCTGCTTGCGCAGTTTAAGCATTTTTTGTTGCACAGTTAAACTGGCTTTAACTAACTGTTCAACATCTTCATCTAAAATTTGAATAAAGGCGAGGTCAGTTTGCCATAATGCCTGTTCAATCGTTGCTGGATTATTTGGAGCAATGGCTTCTTGTTTATCTGCTGGGTATGAGCCAGTGACTTCACAAATACACAGTACGGCAACCACTTCTGCATGAAGATATATATGACAACTAAAAATACTGCCAACATCCATTTGTTTGTCTGAAAAAAGGCTCAAGCCGCTGCCGCCAAACTGATGTCCTTGATATTGCACACCAGCTTGGGCTTCTTTTTCAAGCACATGCTGCAATACTAAATCGACTTTACGGGATTGTAACTTTAAAAATTCAACAATAGATTGGGTCGCACTGTCTAGCTGGCGTAACTGCAGCAAGCAATTTGATTCAAGCGCTTTAACTTCTGACAGTAGTTTAAGTCCAGTAGATTGCATTTGCCTGAGTTGGGTGTCATCAGGGATAGGACGTTGTTTATCCCAGGCCGAAAGATAAACATTAAATTGGTGAGGTACGCTAAAATAAGAATTGCTATCGTTTATCAAGGTTTGCCTCTTTATTTATCAATCTAATACACCTATTATCATGCCCAACTTGATGGTTTAGCAAGTCATAAGCTTTTTGTAATGGTTTTAGCGTCAATTTTGACTCAAGCATAACCAATATACGCGCTAATATGCGCATTGGATGACAAATTTTATATGAATTTTGGATTTTCTTTTTTTATGGGGTTTCGATATTGGCGTGCACGTAAAGCCAATGCGTTTGCGTCATTTATCACGTTGTTTGCCGTGTCTGGTATTTTTCTCGGTGTGGCCGCGTTAATTGTGGTCAGCTCGGTAATGAATGGCCTAGAAGGGCAACTTAAAAACCGCATTTTAGGTGCTGTACCGCAATTGACCTTAGTGCATCAAACAGGATTTGATGATTGGCAGGCTCAAGCCACCTTTTTACAGCAACACAAACAACTAAAGAATGACATTGTCGGCATTGTGCCCAGTGCGACCACCCAAGGCATGCTGCAATCCAGTGCTAATATCGCCGCTGCGCAAGTATTAGGCGTTTACCCTGAGCTTGAACAAGGTTTGTCGAGCATTATATCCCACACATATTCAAGCGCCTTTGATGCGTTAACACCGGGAAGCTATGCCATTGTATTAGGTAGCGAACTCGCTAGAAACTTAGCGGTTAAAACCGGCGATCAAATTCGCATTTTAAGTGGTGATGGTGTGGTGTATTCACCGCTAGGTCCTGTGCCAAGTCAGCGTAAATTTACTGTGGCCGGCGTATTTGAAATGGGCGCTCAGGTTGACGCTTCAGTTGCCTATGTACATTATCAAGACGCTCGTCGCTTAATGCGCCAAGACCCTGATGTTATTTCTGAGCTGCGAGTGTATTTAACTGATCCATTTAATGTTGCTAGTATCGCGCCATTGACGACCAAGCTGTTACAAAATCAAGGTGTTGAAGCAACTTACCGTGACTGGCGTGCTGATTTTGGCCATTTATTTGCTGCGGTAAATATGGAAAAAAACATGATGTCGTTAATGCTCAGCCTTATTGTGGCGGTAGCGGCTTTTAATATTGTGTCAGCATTGGTCATGATGGTGGTTGATAAAACCACAGATGTAGCAGTGCTTAAAACCCAGGGATTAACGACAGCTGCTGTAATGAACATCTTTATCGTGCAAGGCTCGCTAAATGCTTTGTTAGGCTTAGGATTAGGCACCCTTATTGGCGTTATTTTATCCCTGAACTTAAATGAGATTTTAACCACCTTAGGTGTCTCTATTCTGGGCGCAGGCCAAACACTGCCGGTGCAATTATCATTCGCTCAGTTAAGTGTCATTATTGTTGGCACCTTGTTGATTACCCTAATAGCTACTATTTACCCAGCGTTACGCGCCGCACAGGTTCAACCCGCTACCGCATTGAGATACGAATAATGACCCAGAAAAAACAGGTTTTATTAACCATTAGCCATGTTAGTAAGCATTACCATGATGGTGACGTCACCACCCAGGTGCTTACTGATGTTAATCTTGAGGTTTACAAAGGCGAACAGTTAGCAATAGTAGGCAGTTCAGGGTCGGGCAAAAGTACCTTGCTGCATATTATGGGCACGTTAGACACCCCAAGTGATGGCACGGTTATGTTAGATGGCGAAGATATTTATCAGCTATCATCGGCAAGACAAGCAAGCCTGCGCAACCAAGATTTAGGTTTTATTTACCAGTTTCATCATTTGTTACCAGAATTTAGTGCGATTGAAAATGTCGCCATGCCAGCTTTTATTCAAGGTAAAGATAAACAACAGTCGTTAGCTAATGCCAAAGTGTTATTAGAGCGGGTTGGTTTAGGCCATAGATTGGAGCATATCCCAGCGCAATTATCCGGCGGCGAGCGTCAACGTGTAGCGATTGCCCGTGCGCTAATTAATCAACCTAAATTAGTGTTAGCCGACGAGCCAACGGGCAACTTAGATGCCAGCAGTGGCGAAACCGTATATCAATTGATCCGTGAACTAGCCCAGCAATTTGGTACAGCCTTTGTGGTGGTAACGCACGACCATAAATTAGCCGCTAAAATGGACCGTCAATTGACCATGAAAGATGGCGTATTACAGGTTGCTGTTAATAACCCGTCAGTAGGAAGTGACCATGAGTAAATGGTTACCCTTTTTAATTGGTTGGCGTTTTTATCGCGCGCGGCAAAATAATGGTTTTATTGGTTTTATTTCATTTGCCTCTACCGCAGGTATCGCCTTGGGTGTGGCGGTATTGATAATTGTATTGTCAGCCATGAACGGCTTTGAAAAAGAGCTACAAACCCGATTGCTGGGGGTGATATCACACGGCGAATTAGTCGGCGTGAATGAGCCGATTCAAGATTGGCAAGCCATTGCTGAAACCGCTAAAAACATCCCGCAAATTACCGGTTTAGCGCCATTTGTGCGCTTGCAGGGATTAGTGCAAAAGCCTGGTGGTTTTCAGGGCATTGTGGTGAATGGTATTGATGTTGATTATGAGTCGCAAGTATCAAGCATTGCGCAATATATGAATGACAGTGCCTGGCAGTCTTTGCAAGGTTCAGACAATCATATTGTGCTGGGTCGCAGTTTACTCGACAAACTGCAATTAGAGGTGGGCGATACCTTGGCAATGTACACGCCTGCCGCTAACAACAATCGCTTAAGTGCCGCTAAAAGTCATCGGTTTGTGGTCAGTGGCGTGTATGATTTAGGTGGTGAAATTGAAGCCTCACAAGCCTATGTGCCGTTAAAATATTTAAGTGAACTATTGAATATGGGCGATGGCGTCAGTGGTATTCGATTACAAGTCGATAATGTATTTAGCGCCCCTAGCGTTACCCGCGACTTAGGTTATGCGCAGGAACAATATCTATACCTAAATGACTGGACGCGAACCCAAGGTCACCTTTATCAAGATATTCAATTGGTTAGGATGGTGATGTACTTAGTGTTGGCGTTAGTTATCGCCGTAGCCTGTTTTAATATTGTGTCGACGTTAGTGATGACTGTACGCGACAAGGCGTCTGAAATTGCAATTTTAATGACCATGGGATTAAAACGCTCCGCTATTATGGCTATTTTTATCATGCAAGGCGGACTAAACGGCTTATTAGGTTGTTCGATAGGCGGTATTTTAGGTATGTTGATTGCTATCAATTTAAGTGCGATAGCGAAGGGCTTAGAATCAATGTTAGGGATCCAGCTGTTGGACTCGGACATTTATTTTATCGATTTTTTGCCATCACAATTACAAACCCACGATGTACTTTTTGTGGTGTTTATTGGACTAGTAATGAGCTTGTTGGCGACGATTTATCCCGCTTGGAAAGCCACTAAAATTGCCCCTGCAGCGGCCTTGGCTGGTCGATAATAATTGGCTGGTCGCTAATAAACTGCTCAGCTATTTGCAAGCGAGTAAACGGCTAGATCATAAAAAGTGCCTTTAACATTAAAGGCACTTTTATCAAATAATATTGCAATTCATCTTAAAGACATTTAGCGGGTTTAGGCAATCCGGCAATTTTTGTTGCCTGTTTAGCCGGACCAACGGGGAATAGGGTATACAGATACTTGGAATTACCTTTATCCGCTCCTAAGCTTTGGCCAATGGCTTTCACTAATACCCGAATAGCTGGGCTGGTTTTATATTCTAAATAGAAGTTACGCACAAAATGAACAACTTCCCAATGCGCTTCAGATAAGGCAATGTTTTCAGTAGCCGCTAAAACGGGCGCCATATCAAGCTGCCAATCATCCACTCTTTTAAGATAGCCTTGCTTGTCTGTTTCAATCGCTTGTCCATTAAATTCGAACATAAATTCAAATGACTTTTCTACCATGTGATGACCTTAGCGTGGCGCAGTGTTTGATTAACGAATTCAGGGTAATCAATCGGGTGAATATTAGGATATTGCAGCTTGGCTATTTTTGCTGATAAGCCTCGGGCTTGAATGTCATCACTTAACACATAGACGTCATTATTTTGCATAGCCGTTAATAATTGCGGCTTGAGTAGGGCGTTTACCGCGTCAGCCGCCAATAAAATACTGTCATCAGCCGCTATGTATCTTAAACATAGGCTTAAAGCATTATCACTCGTGGTTGATGTTTGAATGTGATGTAAAATCAAAATACCAATACCTCATCCGCCAAAGCTAATTGTGCTGTAATCGCTTGAGCGCTTGCTGACTGCACATCAATAGCTAAATCATCCACTGTTAACCCCATGGCATTAAGAGACTGCTCACAGGCCAATACGGTTTCTATTTCGTATAAATCAAACGCTTTAAAAACCGATACGTAGTCTTTACTTCCGGCCTGTTCAGCGAGTTGTTCAGGTAATAAATGCAGCACAGCTTCATCGCAAAAAATCAACGACACTTGCTGCTCAAAGCTGGCGCTCAGTAAGGCAAAATCTATCCCTTCGCGGGTATAAGTTGTGCCATAAGGAGCGTGACGAAATACAATGCAAATCTGTTTCATTTTAGTCAGTCCTTAAAAGCACACTAAGCGATCGGCATGTTCTATGCCGCTAACAAGCTCACCTAAGCCACCCATCACAAATACATCGTTACTGTTCCAATGGGCTTTAGCATTTTCAAGCGCATCTTGTTCAGACAACACACCACGGCGCAGTGCCGCGGAAACACAATTGATAACTGGGGTGTGATTATCTTGTGAGAAGGTTAGCCACATTTGCTGTAGGTTAACTTCATCGGAAGCAGGGCAATTAAGGGCATTACTATTGTAAACACCGTCTTGATAAAAAAAGACTTTTACAATTTGATGGCCAGCAGAAACCGCAGCTTGGCAGAACTTAAGCGCTCTAAAGCTGGCAGTAGACCCATAGGCTGGTCCGTTCACTTGTACAATAAATTTATTCATTATAAAAAAAATGGCCCTAATTTAGGCCATTTTATCGTAAATTACTGTCAATGACGATTAATCGTCGTTATTCATGCCTAATAAGTGCAGTAGCGCCATGAATAAGTTGATGAAGTTTAAGAATAACGAAATGGTAGCGCGAATATAATTGGTTTCGCCACCGTTTACGATACGGCTTGTATCATAAAGGATTAAGCCTACCATCAACAGTGCTACAGCAGCTTGAATCGCCACAAATGCTACGCCGTTACCCACAAACATGTTAATCAGTGATGCGCCGATAACCACTAATAAACCTGCAAACAAAAAGCCACCCATAAAGCTGAAATCTTTCTTGGTGGTGATTGCGTAAGCTGACAGCGACACAAATATAACTGAGGTTAATCCAAAGGCTTGCATGATTAACTCAGGACCATTTGCTAAACCGACATAGTGGTTCAAAATGTAACCTAGTGATGCACCTTGCATACCAGTGAAAGCAAATATCCACGCTAAACCTGACGCGTTATCGGCTTTTTTCAAGGTGACTATCATAACCACAATACTGCCTAATGATAAGCCGATAGACATGAATGGACCAATATTTAACGCCATGGCCACACCCGCCATTACCGCGGCAAATGCCAACGTCATCGACAACAGCATATAGGTGTTTTTGATAAGTTTGTTTGTTTCCACCGTCGTAGCTTGATGGCCCGACAAAGTTTGTTGATTCATAACAGTCTCCAAGACAGTAAAATGCGTATTCTGAACAATAAACAACCACACGCAAATAGTTGATTAATTAATTAATTTATATGACCCAGCTTAAAGTAAACATAGCGATTTAGCACCATAAATAAGGGTTAACCAATAATTTAAGCCATTTAAATTTAAATATGTCACCATTGTTATCAAGCTAGCTTAAGCCAATATTAAAAATAACGCTTTTAGGGTACTTTCACGTTAGCATTATTATTACGCTAGCATTTTTTATATCTATATCAGTAAATATGAGGGCGAAAGCTGAAAACTCAACTTATTAGTTTCCAAAAATTAATGTCAAATACAATCCAAGTGATGCTGTGTGAAGCACAAAATGCAAATCGTTTAAGTTATCAAAATGACGCTAATAAAATAAAGCTAATAAAACTAAGCCAACCATTCCCGGTGTAATTTTTCTGTGTCACCTAAATAATCTAACACCCATTGCAGCGCAGGGGTCATACGGTCTTGATCCCAGGCTAAGCAGCAAGGGCTAGAGGGTTTAGAGTTTATTAATTGCTTTTCAATTAACATTCCACCGCTAATAAACGGCTGCGCCAGGTGAATTGGCATATAACCCACGCCTAAGCCGGAGCGAAAACAATTAATGGCTCTTATCCAATCTGGCACTACTAAACGGCGCTGATTGTCTAAAAGCCAGGTAGTGCGTTTGGGGATTTCTCTTGAGGTATCTTCTAAACAAATAGCGGGATATTGTCTCAGTTCATCGTCTTCAAGCGGTCGATCAATCGCGGCTAATGGATGGTTTTTACTAACTAAAAATGCCCATTCAATGTCTTTCATATCACGGTATTGATAAACCCCACCAACAGGAATAGCGGTTGTAGCACCAATTGCCACCATACTGCGGCCACTCGCCAGAGACTCCCACACACCATTAAACACTTCAATTTGAATAATTAATTCAACATCATCAAAATGGCGATAAAAATCAGCAATTAAGGAACTGATTTTATCAGCTCGTACGATATTATCTAACGCAATCGACAAAGTGGGTTGCCAGCCATTGGCAACTCGTTGTGTTTCACGTTTCAGTTCATCCATTTGCCTGAGTAACTCTCGAGCATGTTTTAAAAAATGCTCTCCTGGCTGGGTTAAGGTTACCGATCTATGGTGGCGTTCAAATAACACTACGCCAATATCAGTCTCTACTTGTTTAACAGCGTAACTCACCGCTGACGGCACTTTATGTAATTCATTTGCCGCCGCAGTAAAACTGCCTAATCGGGCGACAATATCAATCATGTGTAACGTTTGTTCTGAAAGCATAGGGCAACCTTTGCTGTGATATTTTTTGATGGCTGTGTTCAAATATAAACGTTTCACAGATGAATTTCTAATAATTAAACTAGTTCCAATGAAAATTAATTTGAGTATTAGATATGAATAAACAACAACAATCCCCTGGTGCTATTGAGAAAGCTGGTTTTTTTCTCTATTTAACCATTCTGAGTATGCTGTGTTTTATTGCCACCGATATGTACTTGCCTGCTTTTAAATCAATTGAAGGCTCATTTAATGCATCCTCTGCGGATGTGGCAATGTCGCTCACGACATTCTTAGCGGGCTTAGCTTTTGGTCAACTGCTTTATGGCAAGTTGGTTGAAAAATGGGGTAAGCGAAATTCACTGCTATTAGGTTTATTGCTATTTGTTATGGCTACTGGCCTAATCATTGTTAGCGATAATATTGTCATGATGAACATTGGCCGTTTCATTCAAGCTATAGGAGTGTGCAGTGCCAGTGTAATTTGGCAAGCTTTGGTCATTGAAAAGTATGATGCTCAAGAATCTCAGCATGTATTGTCTAACATTATGCCACTGGTTGCGTTATCACCCGCGATAGCGCCTTCAATCGGTGCGTTTTTCTTATCGTATTGGGGATGGCAGAGTATTTTTGTTTGTTTAGCGTTACTCGGTGTTTTGTTGATTTTGATGACACAAATATTTGTCAAAGCCGACAAGCCTAGCGCAGAAGCAATTAAAGCCGATAAAGATAAAGCGATGACATTCAAGCAAATGTTAGCAAATCCATTCTATGTGGGTAATGTGATGATATTTGCTGCTTGTTCTGGTGCATTCTTTGCTTACTTAACCCTGTGGCCTGCGGTAATGGATAAATTTGGTTTTGATGCAACTGCGATCGGCTTAAGTTTTATTCCACAAACTATCATGTTCATTGTTGGTGGTTATAGCGGAAAAATACTCATTAAACGTCTTGGCAGTCAAACCGCATTGAAAGTGCAGTTAGGCCTGTTCTTTACCACAACAATCTTGATCTCAATTTTGACCATAGTGTTTGAGATGACAACCATTTATCCACTATTAATCGTGTTTGCTTTTATGGCCGCAGCAAATGGTGCGATATACCCCATTGTAGTGAACAATGCATTGCAAACATTTAAAGATGATGCCGCAAAAGCTGCTGGTTTACAGAACTTTATTCAAATCAATGTCGCATTTGGCGCATCAAGTATTGTGGCCGCATTTGCTGGAGCAGGTGAGCAGGCAATCGGTTTAGGCATTTTAATTTGTTCAGTGATGGTATTTAGCGCCTATTACACCAGTCGTCATACAACATGGGAAAGCTTTAAAAATTCTTTCACAATGCCAGATCCAGCAAGAATTGCCTTTAAAAAGGATGAAGATTAGCCAAAGTGATCTTAAAGTAGACAATTGAACATTTTTTTTCAATTAGGACTTTACAGCATCAATAGGTTGTCATATTATTCGCCGCGTTCGGAGGGATGGCAGAGTGGTCGAATGCACCGGTCTTGAAAACCGGCAACGGTTTATCCCGTTCTAGGGTTCAAATCCCTATCCCTCCGCCACATTAAATACGAGAAAAGCCGTTGATTATCAACGGCTTTTCTTGTTTCTGGCGTTTGAGGGGCTCTCCATAAGGATTGACTCAGACAATGTATCTTTATCGAGCACCCAACAACGTATACTTCACACGTATCTGTTTATCCAAATATTTACGCGACAAGGGCTACCCCTTTGACGTAAAAGTCTCCTTACTGACTCGTGACAGAGCAGAAGCGGTCATCCGTAACATTGATGTTGCCGGAACACTCAAAAAAATCATCAAGTCTATTGACCATAAAACCCGTATTAATGACTTTATTCGCTACGTCGATGAAGTGATTAACCATCTTAGAGCTCAGTTTGATGCTGATGATTCTGATATTACGTTCAACATCACGCCGAAACCTCATGCTATCCCCATTAGAGACACTAAGTTGTCGGAATATCGTGAAACCACCACTGTGGCTCAAGCAATGCCTGTCTTAGCGTTAAATGAAGCATTAAGCGCATTTATTATTTCAAAACAAAAATCAGCCATCAGACCGCTCTCTATCAAGCAACTTGAGCAGCGTACTAGGCATTTTATTGATACCGTATCATCAAAAGATAAATCAAGATCCAAAACTAACGCTGAGAGCAAATGTGTGCACGATATCACCAGCGCTGATGCGATGACCTATCGAGATGCTTTACTGATTCAAGGCCGAAGCTACAAAAGCAATAAAGAGTACTTAGCTGCTGTATTCCAGTTCTTTAAATGGTGCCAACTAATGAACTATTGCAACCACAACCCCTTTGAAAGCGTTACTGTAGGTCAAAAACCAAAAGCTAAACCGAATCAAGCTAGAGACCGCTGGACGCACATTGAACTTAAACGCCTACTTCGCAGCTCATCATTCAAGGCTTCAACAATCGATTTCAAGTGGGTCACCCGTTTGATGCTTTATGGTGGTTTAAGGCCCTCAGAAGCCTGCCAGCTCAAACCAGCCGATATCAAGCTAATCGACGGCATACACTGCATTAGCGTTGATGACAGTGGCGCTTTACAACGATTAAAGAACCTCAATGCCAAGCGCTATGTGCCAATTCATAACGCATTACTTGAACAAGGCTTTATGGCATTCGTTACTCAGCGAAAATCAACACATACCCAGCTGTTTGATTATAAACCCGTTGGTATAAACGAAGACTGGTCAAAAAACCACTGCAAACAGCTGGCAAAGCTTCAAAACGAAATAGGTATGCAAGCAAATAAGCGTCCAACAGCATACGGCTTCAGACACACGTTTATCGATGAAATGAAGCAACTGGATATCAGCGAGCACATCGTTGCTCAAATCGTCGGTCACGCTAATCCCAACATCACTTTCAGTCGTTACGGCAAAGATATAAACGTTGCAGCATTGCTTAAGGATATTGAGAGAATTGAATATGACATTTGATGATCGGGTGTGGTTAATAAATAAACTTTAAACCTAAATTAACAATCTGTCTCGATTGGCAGTAACAGTGTCAGTTGAGGCACAAACACTGCCAAAGCTGTAATTATTTCGCTACAGCAGAGAGCGAATAATTAGGCTGTTGAAAATGGCTCGCAGTCAGTGAGTGCGAAATATAACAGTTTAATCAAACAAATGTTTCAAACATT
Source organism: Shewanella sp. HL-SH2 (assembly GCF_051164935.1). Lineage (NCBI taxonomy): Bacteria > Pseudomonadati > Pseudomonadota > Gammaproteobacteria > Alteromonadales > Shewanellaceae > Shewanella > Shewanella sp. HL-SH2. The sequence continues at coordinate 2,956,860 of NZ_CP195035.1, read as the reverse complement.
GCTTATTTATTAAATTGTCTTAAATGCTCTGTAACCCAGATATCATCAGCTACAGGGTAGTGCGAAACAAACCTTTTTGCTCTCACTGAGAGTAAAAAAATTTGTGTTAAAGAGTGAGTAAGTAGTTTTAGCTAGACCTTTATTTTTTAAAGATATAGGGATTCTGCATTAAACCTGCTAAAACGTTTATGCCCCCAAAGTGTCAGGATAAATTAGACCCAATTTCAGTCATACTACAGAGTGGCTGCTGTAACGGTGACGATTCAAAGAGAAGAATTGATAATGAAGAATACTAAACTCAATATATTGCTCTCAAAATGTGACGTAACGGCACCAATACCTGATGACTTAGCTGAATGGCTTGATTCTCCTTCTGTTGGAAATGAGATTGTCACGGATTGCGAAGATACGCCCCTGAGTTCTGATGATGAGTATCGTGCAGCATTAAAGAAAATTGAAGGATTGTTTGATGCAATACCTAATACCGCGGAAGGTTCTGAGCTCGAAAAATGGATTTCATTAGTTGAAACATATGAAAATGAACACTTCCCAATGTAACTCACAGTTGCCCCATTCCTAGCTAGCATGATTATCTGTCACACTTTACGAATAGGTATTTGACCTACTTTTTCTAACCAGTGTAGTGTTTAGTTAAATCGAAAATCTTCGATTTTTTAAAGTGTAGCAATACAGGAAGAGAAAATTTTGATTGAACTGAGTCATATTGGCGAAGCGCTTGCTTGCGAACTGTTTAACCGTTCTAACTCCGTAAGGTCAATTTTGATGAAAGCAATGGAGCTCAAATCTTCGACTTTTATTGCGGTACCAGAAATTAGACTTGATGCTTGTGCAGGGTTAATTTTTGATGGTGTACATAAAGTAGACATTTGCATTCTAGATACTGAAGCTAAGACATGCTTCCCTATTGAGGCAAAACTGGGCCTAGACAGACTATCAAAAAATGAGTTTACCAAGCGTTTTATGGAACCCTGTAAAACTTCCCATAACGATTCTCGTGTATCAGGTAGCATGATTTCCATTTTGGAGCGGCAGTTGCCTGCTCAATGCATTAATCAAGAGCTTTATATCACCTATCTAGGAGAAAAATATTTGGTTTCAGATAAGTGGGGGCTAATTGCTCGATCGGCAGTGCTTGATAAGTGGTTCTCAAATGGTTTTCCCACGTTATCGTTTAACTGTAAATACTTAGCTTTTGAAGACCTAGCTAGTTCCTACGGTGACAAAGGCTCGTTTAATCGCTTAATCACTGAAATGCTAGAAATTGATTTTTACAAACAGTGGGTAAAGTCTACATGATGAATTTTTGTAACGTGAGAGCGGTAGTGTAAACGCATGGGGTCAGTGATGCTGATGTCACGTCGACATCTACCTTCGAACCAGTGCGATCGCTGCTGACCCATCTTTGCCCCTTTATGAGTAACAACCTAAAGTTCAAACACTGATATTCAGGTAACTTTGATATATAAAAGTAATGAACTGCAAGAAGCAAGACCTGTCCCGTACTTCTCTTTACGGGGCCTAGTAATGTTATGTGAGCAATAACAACCGCGCAAAGATCAGTGAGTAAATTTTTTAACTTCTTCGGATGAGAGGACGCTGCCAAGTAAGAACGTCTGATCTTGTTTGGCAATAGTGTCTTGTTCGTCTTTGATACTTGGGTTCACTTCTGATTCAAGCGCGAAGGAAGATCGATCGAATTTCCGTTCGGAGAATTTCATGGATGCAAAGCGGTTCTCTGCCAAGCCATTTACGGCTAGCAAATCGAATAAAACCGTACCCTCGAACTGTAAGTTATCGAGTTCTACGGTTAGCTGTTTTAACTGACGCAAAGGGTGAAAGGCTGCGGTAGCAGTAACCACAGCAATTTCACCTATAATGCGTATCTTCTTGATCATAATTGTCATGTTCTAGCGGTATACAAATTATCAATGGCATTGTAAGCATCGTTTGAAAGACTAATAGCCATCTCCAAATTTGATATTAAACGGCTACCGCCATCGAACTCCTCCATATGGAATAAGGTATGCCGATGTTTCCTATAAAAACTATAGCCGACATTGAAGGCGCTTTCCATTGCGGCATTTCCGATTTGGGCCCTGAAAGCTGGCTTAATTGTACACTGCCCACTTTTTGTGTCGACGTTAAAAAAATCACCAAAACCATGTTCAGCGTCAGCAACAGACATACCATAGCTGTCAAGAAGTAGCTTCAACACTCCTTCTAACGCCCTGAGATCTGGGTATAGCAGAAGGCAATAATCGGGGAGCTGAGGCGATGCAAGTTTTACACAGCAACTCGAAATCAACAACTTTTTTACCTGCGCAGACAATTGTTCGTAACTTTTCACAAAAAATCGCTTTAGGTGATCTTCTGCCATTTCAGTCCGAACTATCTCTGCACTATTATCGTCCTTCTTGTAGAGAACTTGAGCAAGCGCTTTAAGATCTAACAGATCGGTCAGCATGAAAATCACTCGCCGATAGCAAGATAGAGGCCTCCCCTGTATTTGCATATTTCTCGTGGTTCTATGGCTGGTTAATTTAAGTTGGTCTTGGTGCGCAATGCTTTTAAGCGTGATTTGCTTGCACGCAGGCTCATCACGATTGATTTCTATTTCAAACTCACCCGTATCATTGATGAAAGCAATTACTGAATCGAAATCTTCTGCCCTGATTCCGTCAATAGACAGATTTACAGATTCAGATTCTGCTGGATTGATACTTGCTTTCAAGTAATCAGCAAAATGTTCACCTAGTTCCTGATTGCTGCCAATTCTGTGGCTAATGGTTGTCGTACCATCTTGGTTCAGGTAAAGGTCTACCATAGCGAACTTCGATCCAGCAGAACCGAATTTATAACGCTTTGCTTTTCCGACTACTGTTGGCTCGCCGTCTTCTACCATATTGTTGCATTCTAAAAACTTGGCAACGTGAGCATCAATTGTATCTCTATCGAGATTTAGATTTTTGTAGTCGGACATTAATCACTCCCTGTGAGCGTAGCTAAGCTCAAATGTAAGCATATTATACGAAAGCGACAAAATAGTAAAAAACCAGAAACCTTGCGGCTACGGGGTTAATATGCTGGCCATCAGGACTTGAATCAGGGAGCTGACGATTATGAGTCGCAAATTAAGAATAATGAACAGACTGAGTTTTTCGACTTCATTTGCCATACTTCATGTAATGCAAATACTCAGAGTACTTTGTGGGCCGTAACTCGGAAATGTCCAAAAATCAGCCAGTGAATCACTCTAGGTCAGACTGATTCACTGAACCAGACTTGCCTAGTCTGGTTCATGCGTAAAACCCCGCCATTTTTGCGCAGGCTTTGGGCTAACGCGCTTTGGTCCAAACTCGTGTCAGGCCGATCAGTTCTGGCACGTTTATGCCCCATTGCTAGTCAGCGGTAGCAACGAGGCTATTTAGAACGAATCAATATAATCTTACTTTTTGTAATCTTTTTTAACGGCTTTACTTGCCGCTAAAAAGACTGGTTATCTACACAGGTATAACTGAATTGCTTCAAATTGAGATAATTGGGGGTTAAAGGGGTATTGTGCATAAACGGCATATTATTCGCTTAATGCTCTAGAGGTCATGATATCACTGGGCTACAGAGCAACTTCGTTTTTACAAGTCCTATTCCTGACAAGTTGGAGTTTTGTTACCATCCCCTCGAAATTAACCTTACATTCAATTATCTACTGATATTTATGGCTTTTATCTAACCGTAAACTTAAGGTACACCCTAAATGAACATTAGTGCGTATAGTTTAAAAGTGTAAAGATAGCATCTAATATTGCATTCATTGACAATAGTAAATAATAGTTTAGACTCTAACTTTACAAATTACATGGATAAAATGATGAAAGGGCAAAAAATTGGGTATGTCCGAGTCAGCTCACTTGAGCAAAATGAAAATCGTCAGTTAGAAGGCGAAAAGCTAGATCGCATTTTTACAGATAAAGCATCAGGCAAGGATACCAATCGTCCTCAACTGCAAGAATTGCTACAGTTCGTCAGAGAGGGAGATACTGTATTTGTGCATAGCATGGATAGGCTGGCTCGTAATCTTGATGACTTAAGGCAGTTAGTCAAAAAGCTCACCGATAAGGGCATTAGTATCTATTTTGTTAAAGAAGGGCTCACTTTCAATGGTGAAGACTCTCCTATGTCAAATCTGCTGTTATCTGTAATGGGAGCATTTGCAGAATTTGAGCGAGCATTGATCAAAGAGCGACAACGCGAAGGTATCGTGCTTGCGAAGAAAAAAGGGGTATATAAAGGCAGAAAGCAGGCTCTCAGAATGGAACAAATAACTGAACTTAAGCAAAGGGCTGTTGCAGGTGAAAACAAGACGGCTTTAGCAAGTGAGTATAAGATTAGCCGGCAGACATTATATTCTTATCTCAAAGGATCTTAACATTCACGTATAGAAATTTTCTTAAGGTTAATTTCGAGGGGATGGGCGCAAAACCCCAGGTTGCGCTAAAATTAGAAGATAAATATGCAGAGTTTAAGGTTTTGAATAGTGATTTTATTAAGCCGGCAATAAAAGAGCTTAATCGGCGCAGCTGATCTGGTTATCAAATATGAAAAAATTAAGAAATAGCGTACAGTTGCAGCACTAGGCTTTGAATTTAAACAAAGCAAACAATTAAAAATAGATATATAACTACAATACAAAAAGGACTTTGTTATGAATGAGCATCAACCACAAAATAAAAAAGAAGAAAGCTTCCTAAGAAAATATTTTATATGGACACTAGCAGCGATCATTCTAGTTATTGTCTATCTAGGTATGAATTCATCAAAATCAAAGCAGCAAACAAAAAAAGAATGGACGGCACAAGAGAAAGTATCGCTATGCAAAGCATACATAGCAGATCAATTCGGAAAGCCAAGGGATATAATGAAACTGGAAAGGGTCGACATTAAAGATTTAGTTTACATTTCATATATTCGCTCATCTGATAATACAACGTGGAACTATGTATGCGAGGTAAATCCATCGAGTATTCAATGGGCTGGGTTGATTGATGGCCAATGGGGGCGGTGGAGGACTGAAGATGAAGCTGCAATAAGTTATGATCATAAAGAGAAAGTAGCGTGTACTGGTCAAGCCAAACTGGACACTTTTAGTTGAGAATTTTCAAACTCTACCGGTGACAGATCACCATTAGCAGAATGAAGTCGCTCCAAGTTGTAATATTTCATGTAAGCAGTCACATCTTGCTTCATAAACTCCCTTGTTGGTTGAGCAACGTTAAAAATCCAATCGTGTTTCAAGCTGCCAAAGAAACGCTCAACGACTGCGTTATCCCAACACGCACCCACATCACCCATACTGGCTCGGATACCATAGCTCGATAGCAGCCTACCGAATTGCTTACTGGTATACTGTGAGCCTCGGTCACTGTGAAATACCAGCCCTCTGGCCGGTTGGCGCAGGTTGTAGGCTTTCATTAATGCCTTGGATACCAAATCTGTAGTCATGCGTTTGTCTATGTGCCACCCAACAATCCGGCGTGAATATAAATCCATTACCACTGCTAAATACATCCAGCCTTCACCTGTCTTTAAATAGGTCACGTCACCCGCCCAAACCTCATTAGCCGATACTGGGTTAAAGTTCATGTTTAACAGGTTATCAGCCACTGCATCTGAATGTTTGCGCTGTGTAGTCACCTTGTAAGCTCGTCGCTGGGTAGCTTTGAGTCGAAGGCGGTGCATAATTTTACGAACGAGATAGCGACCAACCTGGTAGCCTTCCTTGCGCAATTTCTTCACCATTTCACGATTTCCTAAGCTGCCTCGACTTTGCTTAAATAGCTGTCTAACAAGGCGATAAAGCTTCAGTGTTTCAAGGCTTATCACGTTTGCTGGGCGTTTATGCCAATCGTAATAGCCTGACTTACTGACACTCATTACTCGGCATAAGAGTGCGATAGGGAACCGGTTAGATTGCTGTTTGATGAAGCGAAATTTTACTTCATTTCTCTCGCAAAGAAGGCGCTTGCCTTTTTTAGTATTTCTTTCTCCATGCGTAATTCTTTGTTTTCTCTACGCAATCGTTTCAACTCATCACGCTCAGATTCTTCTAAGGTGATACCTTGTTGCAGGGCTTGGTGTTTTTCCTTCCAGTTGTAAAGCAGGCTAGTGCTAACCCCAAGAGACTTTGCTGCATCAGCAACGCTATAACCTTGCTCTAGCACCATCAAGACGGCTTCATCTTTAAATACCTGCGGATAACTCTTATGTGATTTTTTTAGACTCATATTGACCTCTTAATTTATTGACCATACTGTCTCAAAATTAAGTGTCCGATGGAATTAGACCAGAACAATAGACCTCGTAAACAAAGACGCATTCTTTCTCCAGCGGTACTTTAAGCATTGCTAAAGTATTTGTAAAAATATTCTATTTACAACAATAACTTAGCGATGGTATCTTTTCTGCATGAATTGAGCAGCCTGGAACGTTATCGTGCTGCTATTGAATAAGCTGTTATATTTTTTGGAGAGTCTGTGAGTATTTGTCTAACTATTTCAAAAATTGACTGGGCAATAACTAAGGATGTGTTTGCGATTATTGGAACAATCTCCGCGATTGTTATTGGTGTAATCGGATTAACCACTTGGCGCAGACAATTGAAAGGAACAAGTGAGTATGAAGTAGCTAAAAAAGCGATATTACTTACATATGAAGTTGAGCAAGCTATCCAAGGTGTACGAAATCCTATGTTACACCTTCCAAAAGACGAAGTTGAGGCTGGGCGTAAGCTAGAAGCCGAACAACAAATATATGCAGATCGCTTCGTTGTTTTAGAAAGTAAATGGGCTGAATTACAAACCATAAAACTTGAGTCCAAGGTCATTTGGGATGATGCCGCCGCTGAAAGTTTCAATGAAATCAGAGATATTATTGGAAAATTAAGAGGAGGTATCTGGCTTCACTTCTGGATGAAAGGTGCATATGCCGGTCCAGGTGCAACCGTGGATAATAGTGCTGAACGTAGAATAGAAAATGATAAAATTGTGTACTACATCTCTGAAGATGATGAATTTACATTAAAAATAAAACATGCTGTAGTGCATGTTGAAAACTTTTTTAAAGACAAAGTACGCAGTAAATAAAATATAACAAGCCGTTAAAGGTATGGACGTCTAACGCATGGCTGACGTTCGTTCCTCACGATTATAGCCATGCATTTTACGCCCCTTAACGGAGCGTTATATTTTTCGGGGTAATTGCATGTATAAAGTCATTCAAAAAACTTTATTAGACGATGAAGTTTTATGGAAATATATGGATCTCCCTAAGTATTTATCCCTTTTAAGTAGCTCCTCTATTTGGCTTGCTAGGTCTGATACATTTAAGGATAAACGAGAAGGAATTTTTCATATTGCGATGACAAAAGAGCTTGAAGATTTTTATAATGTAATGTCGCAAAGGCCTGACTTTCACCAAGACTTACCTGTCAAAAATGTTGGCGAATTCCAAGAGTATATAAGCCGTAACACATTCATAAGTTGTTGGCATAAATCTTTGAAAGAAAATATGGTTATGTGGGAAATTTATGGGGAAACAGAAAACTCTGTTTCTATTAAAACAACGGCATTTAAACTAAAAGATTCTTTTTGCATAGAGGCTATTTATAAAGAGGCTTTAGAAGTTGCATTGTAGTGGCTCAGTAGTTTTGACCAGTCATTTGTAAGTAATTGTGATACTAGAAGTTATCTGAAAACCAAACTTTGTCCGATCTTTGTAACTCGGAAATGTCCATTTTCAAGTTTAATGAGCACATAACTAGCTCATTGTTTAATGGCTCATCAACTTGAAATCACGACCAATGCGCTGAATTAATTATAGGAAGCTTAACTTCATGACAACTGATTTAAACAGTAGTTCTATGGATACTAAATACGTTGGTATTTGTGAGTATTTTGCTACTGGAGAAGGTGTTACGTATGTAATAGCATCCGGTACAAAGACTCAAATTAACGAGTTTGCTGGGCCTTATTTTTCAACGGGGTTAGGATTTTACTCGTTTGAAGAAATGAAAAGCGCATTGATTGAATGCGAGGGTATGAATGAAACTTGCATAATGGATGATAAACGCTTGCGAGCAGCATATGTATTGCAAACTCATTTGCCCAGTGTTGCAGATTTGATTAAACAATATGGCTTTGGAACCTTTTCTTATCAGTTCCATTATAACCTTAGCTAATAAGTTAATGATTTTAATTACTAAAGTGCTGCTGTAAATGTAAATTAATTAGGCCCAATTTAAATATAAGCACTAATCTAGTTTTATTTTATATTTGAGCCTAGCAGGTAGAATTTCATCAAACTCACAGTCAGTGCATTAACTATTTTGTATAAAGTTTACAGTCTGATTTAGATTTTCATATTGAGGTGTTATACACCACGCCCTTTAACACACATTCGCGATAAATTCTTAGGGCCTGTTTTGATGTTTTACCCATTAGTTGCTCAAATCATTGAAGCAGAAAACTTTGATAACCTATTCAAGAAGCCTTTGTACTAACCTTCTTGAAAAAATCTTTGCTTAGTTGTGCCACCTTTTGGCTGTGTAGTGGCAGTATTCGTCGGTCACTACACTAGATTAAAATCGACAACACCTTTTACGTAACATGGCTTTTTTTGATCTCATCCATCAACTCATTAACCGCATTGAACTCAATACTTTTAAGATACAGCTCAGCATCCAACAGCTTGAGCTTGCGATTAATTATGGGGCTGTATGAGTCAAACTTATCATTAAGTAATTTAAACGCATCGAGTTTATGTGTTAACTGCTTGATATGTTGTTGAAGTACACTATAGTGGCTTTTCAGCAGGCTCTGATTATGACAATGCTTATCTTGAGTGTTGTCATGTCTTTTGATGAACACTTGAATGGGGCTTTTTAGGCTAAAAAGTTGTTCATAATGGGCATTCCGGCTTCCTTTAGGGGAAAGCCGTTTAACAAGATATTGTTTTTCTAATCTAGATAAGTGGTTATACATACACTTTCGAAGAATGGCGATGTCTTCATAGCAGTTAGCTTTAGCGGTAACAATAAGTGCTTGTAATAAAAACTCCGTTTGAAAAACAACGGGGCAATGTTTATTAATAATCGCTATAAAATCAATTTGTTTCATCTTTGATGGATTCGAGTTGTGAGTAAATGAACCCACTGATGCGAACATCAGTGGGCGGGAGTTTAGCTAATGTGGCAGCGGCAAACTGATATTAGCTAAGTGATTAATTACCACAAAACACACTATAGTGTGTTTTGTTCTGATCTACAAGATAAGAATGAAAAAAAAGATTGCGATTGAGTTTGGAAGAAAACTCGAAGAAAAAAGAAAAGAAAAAGGACTACTTCAAAAAGACTTGTCTCAACAATGTGGCTTTAGTCTTAATTATATCGGCATCGTAGAGCGCGGTGAGAAAAGCATTAGCTTAGAGAAAGTGTTTGTTATTGCTGCTATTCTTGAATGCTCAGTGCATGATTTAATCCCCGATGAAAAAGAACTTTCACACGAAAATGAATAACGTTAAGACATAAGATTGCCGAGTAAAGTGAGGGTTTATTTAACGTTAGAGGAGATGACATGCTACTTAATGCAGTTATGAGAATAATCTTATCGAAGCGCGATTTAGACACAACTCCATGACAGTCATTTGCAGTATGGCGAATATTAATGCTAGTTAAGTATCATTCTGACTGGCAAAAACCACTTAAGCACAAGATAAAAAGCTAAGGTGCTTACAACTGCCAAATATTATTTTTGCCCATCAATATACAATTTCATTTAGCGATACTTTTTTGGTATTGAAATGATTACTGCCAGGTTAACTAAGTTACTGCATGGTATGACAGCTCAACAATGTCGGTAACATTACTGTGTCATGACGAACCGTTAATACCTCCTAACCCTCAGCCTATTTTTCAATATATTCAAAAAATAATGTACTCAACAATCTAAATTGTTGATGATGGTTTTACTCATTTTAAAAGTGTTCGCTATGATATTTAACACTGTGATTATGTAACGTTTTATCATAACCCAAACGTTGTAATATTGACTTTTTCAAACGTTAATAGTATGTAATCATTTGAAATATAACGATTCATTATTAATTTTTGTATTGTGTATGTTTAACGATATGTTAATCTAACCCTAAGAAAAAGCAGCCGTTAGAGCTGCAAAGGGTTCGTTATGCAAGACCTGAGCATCAAGTTTTATGTTCAACAATATTTATCTTCTAGGAAACATGAAGTAGCTCCGTCAACGTTACGCTCTGAACGCTGTTAAGCATCAAAAATCATTAAAATAATGGGGCAGCGCTATATTGATTCTGTCACTCACAGTGACATCATTCAGTTGCGTCAAAAGTTGCATAAAAGCTATGTAAACAAGACAATAAACGAGTTTTATATCATTCTGCGTGCAATATTTAACAATGCATTTCGAGATGGAGTAATCGTTAGAAATCCAATGGATGGGGTTCAAAATCTATCGGTTTGTCACGCAGAGCCTAACCCCTTCACACGTGCAGAATTAACAGCGTTAGCACAAACTAAAGTGTTGTGTGCATCTGGAAAAAATGCTTTTCAGTTATGCGCTCTGACCGGACTTCGTATAAGTGAGTTGCTCGCTGTAAGCTGGGAAGATATTGACTTTATTAACGCAAAACTCAAAGTCAGAATTGCATTAGTAGATAAGCAATATAAAACACCAAAAACACTAGGCTCACAGCGTACAGTTGAGTTATGCGCATCTGCTATAAGCATATTAACACAGCAAAAACTGATTACAGGACATAGAAAACCTAGAAAGATTTCAGTGCTTCAGCGCGACAATAAAACGAAAAAAATCGAAAATTTATCACTCGTTTTTTACAACACTCAAACAAATCAGCCGTTTATTAGCGCAAAACAATTTAACAAAACGTTTTTCACCCCATTTTTAGCATCTGCAAAAGTGAAGCATCGTGGCGCTGGCCAACTTAGACACACTTTTGCAAGTCAAGCCCTGACATCAGGTGTCTCAAAAGAGTGGATCGCAAGGCAATTAGGGCATGAAAGCACTGCGATGATTGATATTCACTATGCTCGTTGGATGTGTGCAGATGCACCAGACTTTGTTAACAGAGTAGAACAACAGTTTAGCGGCATTTTTACACCCAAACTTTTTGATGAATCTATAGCTGCAGATGAAAACACATCAGATTTAACAACGACTTACAACACGGTTTCAAACGCTGATATTCAGCTTTCAGAGCAACAGTTATCACAACTGCTCATTAGTAATCCCCGCTTGATAACAGAGTATCTCAATCGATTGCTGAGTCAGAGTGTTGGAGGATAAAGCAATGACTATGAGAAATTGTACTTTATTCTATTCTTTTGCAAATTACGGCTTGAATAAAAAAGGGCGCAGAAATGGAAAAGCTTCATTAATTCATTCGTTACGACTTATGGAGCAACTTGAGCTTAAACAAAAATATTTAAATAAATCGCATGAGCTTATGCGCACTAAAAATGAAATAAAAATCGAATGGGACAGCTCATTGTCACATGCAAATTTAATTGATACAGAGGACGGTATCGTTCGACTTGACGCTTTTACTCAAGCTCAAAGACAGCAATTGTTGCTTGACGTTGTTGAGCCACCCTTACTCAGAGCAGCGAATGCTAGTAAGTTCGGCAAAATCAAATCCAGCGCAAAATACAAGCTAAATCAATGGATTAAAAAAGACGATTTTTGTGATGAGGGGATTGAATTTGTCAAAGAAATATTAGCGTCTGAAAATGTTGTGAATGTTCATCACTCGAAATATCGATTTAATCTGTTTGATATGAAGCGTAAATCACAGAAAATTGAGCAACTAACCAATTATATCAACGCCCATAATGCACTTATCGATAAGCCAAAAACGTTAAACTTTACTAATTTCCAAGAAATATTATTCAAAATCCCAATTGTGAATGGAATTGGTGCTGACATTGTGAGCGGTAAAGAAATGATGCAAACAATGAAGGAATTCATCGTACATTTTTATCCAGATTATCCAATCAAATTAATGCTGTTGCATGATGATGAGCGCTTAGCGCGTGAAACTACAGGTGCGCATGTTCACGCGTTTATTTCGGGAAAAAATGCTTTAACAGGCAAGTACGATTTGCGTATCGCACAAATTAAAAAAGTGAATGAGTTTCTATTCAAACGTGATGGTATGTCAGCTAATTTATTTTCTGAAACTGGGCGTTTGAATTATGAACAGGCTGGTGACGTTGCGCATCACATGCAAGAGATGTTCTATGAGTTTGTCAATGAACATCTCTTTCATCCGAAGAACATCAATGCTGCATTTGATCCGGAATCGGTTCGTAAATCTGAAAAACGAAAGCAAATGCGAAAAGAAGCGAAATTGGCTAAGCGTGATAGAGCATTCAACTATCATGCTAGACTGCTTGAAAATGTAAACAGTTTAGAAATTCAGCTTAAAAGTTTGGATGATAAAATTTCTGAGCGAAAGCAAGCGCTTGATGATGTAGAGAGCAAAATTGTTAACGTGAGTAAAAGTTATGACGCTTTGACAATAAAACATGACGCACTTGAACAACAATGTATTCAGCAAGAAGAAAGACTGTCTGATATCGAGATAGTTGTTCAACAAAATCAGCGTAGACTTAGTAAAAACATGCGGCTTGAGCAAGAAGTTGATGAGCGTTTAAGCACAAAGATAAAGGAAGAAAAGAAAATAGATGCATCGATTTTGCTTAAACAGCAAAAACACACAGAATTAGATAGCGCTATAGCTGAAAAACAATCAATTTTAGAAAGACTTAGCGTAATGACAACTAAAGCATTGTATCCATTGCACAAAATGTTGGAGCACATGAACAATCGCTTAATACTAAAAGGAAGAGCGGGAGCGGCGGAGTTCATGCAACATATCATTAAAGCCTTTAGTGCAGATTTGCCAGCTGAGCTCCGAAAAACACTAATAAAAATTACGAATAATACTGGCGATACAGAGCTTGAAAACGCGTTAACACGCAAAGACAGTCAGATTAACGACTCATTTGATATGTGATAAGCACGCGTTCAATATTCGCTAAATTATACGTTAACCGTATTCGCTAAGATTAGAGTTAATACAATATAAGTTGCTCGCAAAATAAGCATAGAATCGGTCATTACTATTATAAAGTGATGACCGATTTTTTATTAATCGCTGCGAATGTCAGGCTTAAACTAACGACAAAGCATAAGGCTATGTTTGTATCGAGTTATGCAGTGTAGTTGGTGTCAATAGCGCTATCTAGCCTTAATTGACAGCACTGCTGCCACAGATGGCACTTACGCTGCCAGTGGCGGCATTAAACATGTCAGAGGTCGTTTTAGAGAGCAAACGGTTAAGGTGAAATAATGAAAATATCGATTTGATAAATTGAGCTTTGAACAACATGTACGATTGAAGCTTATTGGTGTTGAAACGAGCTTGTCTGCGATAGTGTAAAACCCGCATGGCCATTTGTTTTTTACAACATGATAATGTTTGGCTCTAATCCAAACAAACCTTAACTTCGCACTTGGTGAGTGCGAAAAAGTACAGCTTCGCAGTCATCGACTGCGAAGCAAAAAGCAGCCCACAATGATGTGGGACCAGTACGTAACCCGGTACGTTTATCTCCCACTTTTTGTTCCAAAAAGATGGGAGATAAACTCGGGCAAGGGGAGTCCCCCTTAACCCCAAAAGCATTTCAAAAAGCGAAGATAAAAAATTTGTAGATTTTATGGTCCTCTGCTGACTGTAGTTATAACCATTACAAGTGGTCAAGTTAAATTAGCCACGGTTTAAGTACTATTAACTGCATGGAAACTCTTCGCAGCAATATGGAAATGATGGCTATAAACTTTTACTGTTGTTATTTTCAAAGATGTTAAGTAACCTTCTACTTAATTTCATCATTAGACACAAGGATTAGCGCTAATGTTAACGAAAACAGTTGCTAAAAACGTTTCCGGTTTACTCCAAAAACACAGCATACGAGCATCGAACTTAATTGGTTACAACTCAGACTTAAACAAGACGTTTATGAGCCGAATGTTATCTGGAGAACATGACTTTCTCATATCTAAATTACAAAGCCTTTGCGAAGCTTTGCAACAACTGGAACCAAACTTAACCGTTAGTGATTTACTTGACGAGGAGCTACTCAAAAAAATGAGTGGTAACAGCCAGTTGTGTGCCGAAGATTTATCCGAGCGGATGCACGATGTAATTATTGATTTAATCTATTTGGACTGGATCGAAGTTAAAAAAGACGTACCTGTTCGAGTTATAGGTGATTATGTTTTTTCCGCTCATATAAAACGCATTATCCCAGAGAGTTTGTTCGCTAAGTAATATGACAAAAACAACGGAGTTTAGTTGCTATTACTATATAAAGATTTCAAGATGTCTCAGGCCTTACCATCTAACGCGGCTCAAAGAGTAAGTAAAAAAATCTATTTTTCACCGCCGACTATGCTGGTTTCATGGCCGATCACTAGCGCTAAATCTTTTTCGTTTCAGAGGGAATTATAGATCCAATTGCGGTATCCTTTTACCTGTATTTAATTAGTTGAGTGCTTTATCAAGCTCGATTTGCTGTGCAGAAACAACACTGTAAAATATACTATTTTTCAGCAGCTGTTTTTCTAAATGTAAGCGTCGCTAAATCTATTTCTATGTCTGTTCGTTTTCCCCACCAGTTACAATCATTGGTGCATAATTCCATGCTGACAGTGTGCTCACCAGTTTGCTTGAGCTGGGTAATTGGCTGAAAAAATTTAGAAGAGTCGCCAGCGGTGTACCATAAATACCAGCGCTCGTTGTCCCATAAAAAACCATAACCGAGATTAAAATAAGGTTCGATGTTCAGGGAAACTGTTAATACTGTGCGGCTGTCAACGTTAATGCGAGATAGCTCAAAACTAACGTCTCGTTCTGCCTTGTTGATAAGGACTTGAAGTGCAGCCTGATCAGTAATGGGATACAGGTTTAAAGTTTGTGGTTGACCTTGTTGAAAGCTGGAGGGTAGTTCAAACAGAGCAACCTCTGTATTGCCTATGGCTGTTTGCCATTGTTTTGTTTGTGCTACGCTAAAAACACTGTCATTCAAGGCACAACTGCACTCGGCAAGATTAGTTTTGTTGTTGGCTATGATGGCGTTATTACTTTCGACAAATTCGCATCGGGAGTATGCATCAAAAATAGTGGGGCTATCTTGTCCTGGTAATTCTTTAGCTAGCCAACCTTGCGCTTCGCTTTCATATAAGATTTGGTGTTTGTAGGTGTCAATGCCTTCATTAACGCTATCTATAAAAAACACCAGAGCTTTAGTCTGAGGCATTTGGCAGTAGCCTCCGAAACTAGCTTGGTTTAGTTCACGGCTGTAGAGCAGGCGGTTGTTAAATAGCAATTCTATTTGGGTGTAATCTTGCAGTTTTTCACGCACCGTCAAGGTAAAAATGCCTTCTAACCCTATGGGCGGCTGTAATAACGTGAAGTGTTGTGATTGCGAAACTACATAGGGATAGTCCGAATAGTGAGCCAGTATTTGCAATTCTGATGCAACTTTAGGCTCAAAAGAGTTTGATTCCTGATATGTCATCTTAATGTTGCTTTGATTGATGATCACTTTTGTTGCGTTGTGTCGTTTAGACGTTGAACTATCTTCCTTTTCGCAGGCGGTTGAGCCCAAGGCACAAAGAAATGCGAATAGTATGTAAATGCTGATGTGTTTCATTGCTTGTGGCTGCATAGGCAAATTTAGTTATGTTTATTTAGGTAATCTAAAAGTGGTGCGAAGTAACATTTTAAAATCCAGTTTTACTTATAATTTGGATAAAACACCAATTTTGACGATGAATGTTTTAACTTCGCAGATTTTGGGCTGTTTAATAATGAACTTGAGCAGTCTATTGAAATTATCCCTCTTGTATTAGACTAATATGTATCAAAGCTCTACGATTAATCCCATCTACTGCAACACAACTTAAATTAATGGATCAGCTTATCAAATAATAGCGTTTTGTCGTTGGTTAACATATCCACAAAATTACTATTTTATTGAAATCTTTCACATAATCATAAGTTTACAAACTTAATTTTACTTCTAAAAAAATATTGAGATAAATATTTGCTTCTATAAGCGCATGATTATGTCTAACCTTACACTACACTTTTCGCAGCAGACAAGATAAATTGAGATGGAACTGACTCTTGCTTCAAATGTTACAACAAAGTGTTTTTTTGTAATTATTTCGATATTGTTATATATAGTTGATGTAACTTTATAGATTTGAGCATGTGCAGGTAAACAGGCGTCACACCACCGACTGTGAACAATTTATACTTTCCCCTTAGATTAATCATTAAGAGATATTGCAATGGACGCACAAAAAGCGCTTAGCATGCTTGGCCTAACTGAAACGGCCACAACGGCAGAGATCGCTGTTGCGGCCAAGGCCAAAATGGCTCAGCTTCAAGAAAAACAAGAAGCCGCACCCACCGAAGCACTAAAAGCCAAATTTGACCAATTGCTAATGCAAGTGAACGAAGCCCAAGCGCTGCTGCAATCAGCCGCGTCTGCCACTGCTTCTGTGAAGAAACCAAGCTCGCCTTTAAGCCAAACTAAATTAGCAGACTTGCCTAACATGGCGGGTGCTACCGCGCCGGTGGAGTTGCAAGTGGGGCAAATTTTAGCCGGGCGCTACCAAATCAAAGCGCAAATTGGCGCCGGTGGCATGGGCGTGGTGTACAGCGCCTTTGATCAATCCATGGGGCGTGATATCGCACTTAAAGTATTGCTGCCAGAATTATTAAAAAATGACACAGCACGCGAACGCTTTTTAAACGAAGCCAGAATTTCCCAACAGCTAAGTCACCCCAACATTGTTAACGTGTTTGATGTGCAAAACGATGGCGAACTGTATTTTCTTACCATGGAATTACTAGAAGGCCAAGACCTGCGCCAAGTGATGGAAAACCGTACCTTGGCCCGCCAGCCCTTTACCGTGGAAGAAGCGCAAGACATCGCCAACGCTATAGGCACAGCCTTAACCTACGCCCATAAATACACCATTCATCGTGACTTAAAACCGGAAAACGTGTGGCTAACCGATGACGGCGTATACAAACTGATGGACTTCGGCATCGCCCAAGTGCAAAGCACCAGCCAACGCACCAAAACTGGCGCAGCCATGGGCACCGCCTACTACATGGCGCCAGAGCAACTTAAAGGGCAAAAAGACATTGACGGACGAGCAGACCAATATGCCTTAGCGGTAATGTTGTATGAACTGCTAAGCGGCGAAGTGCCTGCCGGTATGATTGAACCCCTCAACCAACATCGCAAAGATGCCCCAAAAAGTATGGTGGCCGCCATCCACCAAGGGCTGGCCTCCAAAGCCGAAAACCGCTTCATTGATGTAGAGCACTTTGTAGCCGCGTTAACCAAAAAAGGCGGCACCTCTCTGCCAGCCATGCCGTGGAAACCTATCGGTCTAGCCGCCGGTGTACTCATTGCACTCTTAGGAATAGGCGGGGTATTAAGTTTTGGTTCAGTAGATTGGGCATCAATGTTGCCTAAAAGCAAAGAAGAGCTTGCTAGCCAAAAAGCCAATGTAGCAAAAGCCCAAGGCGAAATTAAAGTCTACAAACAACGTTTAGAAAGCGGCCGCCGGCAATTGGATAGCGACGTGCGCGACGCTCAGCGCAATAGCGATACAAACCTTGCCGCACTGCAACAAAGGCAACAAATTACTGAAAGCTCGATTTTTTCCAGTAATCTAATTACCGAACTTGAAGGTGATCTGAGCATGGCAGAAACGCTATTGCGGGAAAATTCGTTTGAGTCAGCACAAGTGGTCATGGATAAAGTGAGTGACGGTTATAAAAATTTATTGAAAGAGTTTGGTGCGGCAGAATTTTTGTTAATCGAAAAATTTAGGGCGACTGAAGCGAAGAATCAATGGTTGGAATTTAAAGGAAATGAAAAATCCGAAGAGCCTAAAGAGTCTAAAGTCGCAATAGAATTTGAAATTAATGCGATAAAAAAAATGGATGTTGGGGACTTTTTGTCCAGCTTAAACTTATGGAAACAGGCTGCGGATGCCTGGCTTTCCGCAAGACTCGCTGCGGATTCTCTACTCGCACAACGAAGTTCAGCGTTGATAGCTGAAACAGAGTGGTTAAAAAGGAAAGATAATTATGGGTTAAAAGATTCAGAATATGCAGAACAAGCCAAAATTAATAAGTCTAATGCTCATGAACAAGAGATGGCTGGTGAATTTGAATTAGCAGCTAATCTATGGTTAAAGGCTAGAGAATTGTGGACTCAAGCATCTGAGTCTGTAAAGGATGAACTGGTAAAAATCGATCGACAGCGTAAGGTTAATGTCGGAAAAAAACGAGACGATGATGAATGGAGTCGTGTGGTTAAAACTAATACGAGCAAAGCAACAAGGTCGTATTTGGGGTCGAGCTTCACCGGTCATTTAGATGAAGCACGAAAGTTGCTCGGTATTCAGTTGGGAGTTGAGCAAGAACTTGCATTAAGATTAATCTCACTAATTATTCCAAAGGAAACAGTATTATTAAAATCTTCAATCTCAAAAACAGACTATACGACTTACGGTTTTTACGATATTGATATCAGGGTTGTGTTAAATGGGACTGGTGGACTTGATTGTTCATTTACTACTTATAGACTCGAGACTCGTGAAACTGCAGTAATTTTTTCTTATCGAAAAGGTTATGACCAAGATAATTATTGGAAGTATTACTTGGACGTTTACCGAGAGGAATGGTCAATTCCTTGGGGAGGAGTATTTAAAGTAAATCAATCTAATGATTTTTTGAAAAATGATAATGAAAAAAAATGGCTTGTTCTAACTGGGTTACGCAATAAATTTATTGCAGAATATAATTCAAGCAGAGACCCAGATGATTTTTATAGCGGGGGCATGCAAAAATATTGGAAGTTTCTCGAAGTTCTGAAGACCATAGAAGCAACTAAAAAATTAAGAATGAGCCGCGATCAACCTGCTCAAATCGCTTTACGCAAAGGGGCAGAAGGTAATGTCAAAAAATTAATTTCGATCTGCTCTGGTGAAGATTTATAGCCTATTGCGACTATAGCTGTCGGATAACACTACACAAAGCATCTTCAGAACGAAGCTCAATTTATAAATTGTTGGTGGATTAAATGATATTTAAAAGGTTTTTTACCTAAAATATAATAAGTTACAGAATTTACCTTATAACGCACAACCTAAGTGGACGTATGACACGGGCGAATGGATTTGCAAGCGTGTTCAAAATTTCCTTAGGGAGACCTTCTACCAAATGGTAAGGCGGTGAAAGAGGCTAAGGTTCTCGCCCGTAGGCCGGGTGTGCGTTAAAGTTTTTTATTGCAAAATAAATTACAAAAAATCATATTCGAATGCTATTTACTTCTAGAATAATGATTTGCATAAAGGTTGTGTGAAGCAGCTGAAAGCCCATAGGGGGTGATAGTACAGCGTATTGCACCGAGAATACGAAGGCTGGTTCGATATGGAACTGACTTTTGCTCCAAATGTTACAAAAAGGTGTTTTCGCAATTGTTTCAATATAGTTTAATGGTAAACGTGATTTTATAGATTTGAGCATATGCCGGTATTGAGACGTCACACCATCAGCTTTGAACCATTTATACTTTCCCTTTAGATTAATCATTATGAGATATTGCAATGGACCCACAAAAAGCGCTTAGTATGCTTGGCCTAACTGAAACGGCCACAACGGCAGAGATCGCTGTTGCGGCTAAGGCCAAAATGGCACAGCTGCAAGAAAAACAAGAAGCCGCACCCACCGAAGCACTAAAAGCCAAATTTGACCAATTGCTAATGCAAGTGACCGAAGCCCAAGCGCTGCTGCAATCAGCCGCGCCTGCCACTGCTTCTGTGAAGAAACCAAGCTCGCCTTTAAGCCAAACTAAATTAGCAGACTTGCCTAACATGGCGGGTGCTACCGCGCCGGTGGAGTTGCAAGTGGGGCAAATTTTAGCCGGGCGCTACCAAATCAAAGCGCAAATTGGCGCCGGTGGCATGGGCGTGGTGTACAGCGCCTTTGATCAATCCATGGGGCGCGACATTGCACTTAAAGTGTTGCAACCAGAATTATTAAAAAATGACACAGCACGCGAACGTTTTTTAAACGAAGCCAGAATTTCCCAACAGCTAAGTCACCCCAACATTGTTAACGTGTTTGATGTGCAAAACGATGGCGAACTGTATTTTCTTACCATGGAATTACTAGAAGGCCAAGACCTGCGCCAAGTGATGGAAAACCGTACCTTGGCCCGCCAGCCCTTTACCGTGGAAGAAGCGCAAGACATCGCCAACGCTATAGGCACCGCCTTAACGTATGCCCATAAGTACACCATTCATCGTGACTTAAAACCGGAAAACGTGTGGCTAACCGATTACGGCGTTTACAAACTGATGGACTTCGGCATCGCCCAAGTGCAAAGCACCAGCCAGCGCACCAAAACTGGCGCAGCCATGGGCACCGCCTACTACATAGCGCCAGAGCAACTTAAAGGGCAAAAAGACATTGACGGACGAGCCGACCAATATGCCTTAGCGGTAATGTTGTATGAACTGCTAAGCGGCGAAGTACCTGCTGGTATGATTGAACCCCTCAATCAACATCGCAAAGATGCCCCAAAAAGTATGGTGGCCGCCATCCACCAAGGGCTGGCCTCCAAAGCCGAAAACCGCTTCATTGATGTAGAGCACTTTGTAGCCGCGTTAACCCAAAAAGGCGGCACCTCTCTGCCAGCCATGCCGTGGAAACCTATCGGTCTAGCCGCCGGTGTACTCATTGCACTCTTAGGAATAGGCGGTGTGCTCAGTTCTGGCGCGATAGATTTCAAAAATTTACTGCCCACCAGCAAAGAAGAAATCGCCGCACAAAAAGGTGCCATTGCCAAAGTGCAGGGCGAAATTAAAGTGTACAAACAACGCCTAGAAAATGGCCGCCGTACACTGGATAGCGATGTGCGCGATGCCCAGCGCAATAACAATAAAAACTTAGCGGCACTGCAACACTGGCAACAACTCACCGAAAACGGCATTTTTACCGGCAGCCAAATTACTGAGCTGGAAGGTGAACTTTCAATGGCAGAAACCCTGCTGCGGGAAAATGCCTTCGAACCCGCGGAAACGGGTATGAACAAGGTGCGCGATGGTTATGAAAAATTGTGGGCAAATTTTACCGCAGCGGAGGGTTTGTATGCGGCAGAGGCCGACACCACAAATGCGCAAACTGCGTGGCAAAAACTAGTGGCCGAATACGACTTACAAAACCCGCCGCCGGCCGCATTAGCCAAAACCGCGGAGAGCGAAGCCAGACAAGCGCAGTTGGCGGGTGAATTCAGTATCGCCAATAATCATTGGAAAGAAGCAAAAAGCCATTGGTTAAGCGCGCCCTCTGCGGTGGCCAGCGAGGTGGCACGTATTGATGGTGACCGCAAAGCGAAGCAAAAAGCCGAAGCTGCCCTCAAAGCAAAGCAAAAGGCCGATGCCGAAGATGCCCTCAAAGCGAAGCAAAAAGCCGATGCCGAAGCTGCCCTCAAGGCGAAGCAAAAAGCCGATGCCGAAGCTGCCCTCAAGGCGAAGCAAAAAGCCGATGCCGAAACTGCCCTCAAAGCGAAGCAAAAAGCCGAAGCTGCCCTCAAAGCAAAGCAAAAGGCCGATGCCGAAGATGCCCTCAAAGCGAAGCAAGAAGCCGAAGCTGCTCAGCAGCAACTTGCCTTAGTAAAACAAAAGGTGGGTAATCTAGTCTCTATACCAGCGGGCAGTTTTCGCATGGGTGATTTAACGGGTAATGGAGATGATGATGAAAAACCCGTACACCGCGTCACTATTCCAGCCTTTAAAATGCAAGAGCATGAAGTGACCTTTGCTCAGTGGGATAACTGTGTTGCGTCGGGTGGTTGTTCACATAAGCCTGATGACAGAGGATGGGGCCGTGGCAACCGGCCGGTCATTAACGTGAGTTACAACCACATTATGCAACAATTTATCCCCTGGCTGAATAAAGCCACAGGCCAACGTTTTAGGTTACCCAGTGAAGCAGAGTGGGAATATGCGGCGCGGGCAGGTTCAACCACGGATTTTACCTGGGGTAATTCAGTGGGCTCAAACCGAGCCAATTGTGATGGTTGTGGCAGTCAATGGGATGATAGTAACACCGCACCGGTCAAGAGCTTTGCGCCAAACGGGTTTGGTTTATACGATATGCATGGCAATGTGTGGGAATGGGTACAGGACTGTTGGAATAAAAGTTACAGCGGCACGCCAAGTAACGGCAGTGCCTGGGAAGGTGGTGATTGTAGTATGCGTGTGCTGCGTGGCGGCACTTGGAGCGTTAATCCTGTCAACTTGCGTTCGGCCCGCCGTGTCAGGTCCGCCGCTTCCAATCGCGGCAGTAACTTCGGCTTCCGGCTTGTCCAGGACAATTAACAGAAAGAGGCTAAGGTTCTCGCCAGTAGGCCGGGTGTGCGTAAAAGTTTTTTATTGCAAAATAAATTACAAAAAATCATATTCGAATGCTATTTACTTCTAGAATAATGATTTGCATAAAGGTTGTGTGAAGCAGCTGAAAGCCCATAGGGGGTGATAGCACAGCGTATTGCACCGAGAAATTCATGCGTCCGATTGTTATTCATAAGGTGGGTTATGCTGCCGCTAAGCCACTCTGCTTTTGAAAGCGTATTTAGATTTTACTGTGGGCTTAACAGTAAAAGGTAGTGAACTGAAAATTGTTGTAAGGCTTCACTTCTACTTAGCATAAATTAAAAAGGAATTTTTATGTCAAAAAAAATAATAGATGGTGAGTCTTTTGATTTTCTTAATGGTGGGCGAGTTATTCGCTTGTCTCCTATTGATGCAGAACTCTCTGTCACTGAGTTTGATTTTCCTCCATCGCCAGCGTTGCAGTCATCTGTTGCGGAATTTGAGGCGGCAGGATTTACATCTATCAGTCCAATGGTTGGATTGACTGCCATGAAATCTCGTGCACCATTCCTTAGTGGCCATAAATTTCACTTTCCAAAGCCACGCTTTATTCTGGAAACACAAGTTCCGGTCAATGAGCTGCAAGTACAGGTGGAATTTGATGAGCAGACTGGGGATGTGATTGGTTGGGCTCTGGTTGGTGATGGAAATTCGAACTCAGTAGATTTATTAGCACAACAATTACCCTTTGCTCGACTTGAGACTCCACTAATAGCCCGCCAACAAGATCTTGCCTTCGGTAGAGTCGACGGTAAGCCTTTTGTGAAATCCTTCGCTCCAGGTGTGAAGAAAATCATTCAGCTGTTTTCTATACCGAAGCTAGAAAAACTGATTGGGAGTGCTCTTATTCCTGCAGTAAGCTTAATTGACAAAAAAATCGTACCGCATGAAAGATTGCAATGGTTCGATAAGACAATGACATTACCTGACGTTACGGCCGACGAAAAAATCGCTATGGCAGGTAAGCGTGTTCTACTATTTGTGCACGGAATAATTTCCTCCTCAAAAGGGGCGTTTGATGCCTTGACAGAGTCAAATGAAGGCTTTTGTTGGCAGACATTATCAGATGCTTACGGTGGCCGTGTTCTGGCCTACGATCATTGGACGCTTAGTAAGTCAACGTTTGAGAATGCACAACACCTATTAACGCTGCTGCCGGATAACATCACTATTGATGTGATTTGCCACAGCCGGGGGGCTGGTGTAGTGCGTTCGTTGCTAGAGTCTGATGCACTTAAGGCTAAGTGCGAGGCTAAAAATCTCAAATTTGACAAAGTCTGTTTTGTCGCTGGTGCTTGCGAAGGTTCTGCGCTGGCGAAGCCTGAGATGGTTGACAGATTGTTTAAGACTCACGCTGCAATTAATAGGCTCTTATCACCAAGTGCAAAGCTATCTGCTGGGGTGTGGAGCCAAATTGTTAAATTGATATTCAGAGGGTTTCAGGAGTTGCCCGGAACCGACTGCCTTAACCCTGAGGGCGATTGGATTAATAAACTAAAAGCAAGTCAATATACCCGAGCTAATCACTATTACTATATTCGTGCTAATTTCGATGCGAAAAATACCATTGTCAATGTGGTAGATGAAGCTTTTATTGACAGGCTTGTATTTGAAGGGCTTGGCAATGATGTAGTTGTGCCTTTTGAAGGGGCAGGCATGAATCAAAACTATCTTGACGGTGTTGTAAACAAAACCAACCTAATTGAATTCGGTGATGAAAGTGATGCCCAGTCCGAGGTCTGGCACATTACCTTTTTCGCCTCTAATAAGGTCCAAAAGAAACTAACCGAAACGTTTGTTGGGTATTGAGGGATTCGCTATGCCAAATAAAAACACTCTTTTAGGTCCCATATTTGGTTACACTACTCAACATTTTTCTACACTTTGGGTTAAAGGGCGTAAAGGATGGAAGGCCACTGCTCGTTGGAAAGCTGAATCGACTGGTAATTGGCAAAAGAAGACTCTGAACCTTAATCCGCTACTTGATTTTACTGGTATCACTCAGATTTTTTTTCCTATAGCCAAGCAACCAATTACAGTGGAAATTCTGTTCTACCCAGAAGCAGCAAGCGATCCCGAGGTAAACGATGAGCGCTGGACTTCGCAGAATGTTGAGATACTCAGAGGGCGTGTAAGGCCTGCACCCGCAAGCGATGCGGAGTTTTGTTTTATTGCTGGTTCTTGTTCACACCGAGGGTATGGGCTTGGCCGTAAAGGAGGGGAGGCGTTTCAAACAATATTGGAGAATGATTCTGGCACTCAGGGAGTTGTGCATGCTGAGTTGGCTGATTTTATTTTGATGATGGGTGATCAGGTCTATGCAGATCACCCCATTAATGATCTTGTGCCATTTATTCCATGGATTGCAGCCAACAACCCTCCAAATAGTACAGAAGGCTACTTTGTGAAATACCGGCATGATTTTTCGAATATATCATTGCGTAATCTGATGGCAACTTTGCCTGTTTATATGATTCTGGATGATCACGAGGTAGAGAATAATTGGGGCGGGTACCTTTACCGAGAAAAAAGGGAAAAAAAAATCTGTCTCCAATATTTTCAAGAAACCTGAAAATCGAGGTTGGAATCCGAAAATATTAAGGCGAGGGCTTATCAGTTATCTCGCTTATCAGGCTAGTCACTCTCCGCTATTCCCCCCGATTCTGGCGATTCTGTTAATAAACGATTGAGTAATATTGGTGTTTCAACTCCACACTGGGGCTATAAGTTCAGTAATGGTTTGGCCGATTTGTTGATTCTCGATGGCAGGACTGAACGCAGTGACCCATTTGGTAATGATCCGAAAATGCTTGATGAACAATTTGACCAGATAGAGTTATTTCTAACAGAGGGGGTTGGACGTTATAAGTTTATTGTTTCACCTGTACCTATCGCACCTGATACCAATCACGATGATAATTTCGACTCAACCAAAATTTTGCGAAATAACAATAGTGGCTTTCATAGCGATACATGGCGTGCTTACCCCGAGCAGAGAAATAAACTATTGCATATCATCAGGAACGCCCCCGGTTTGCGTCCTATACTATTAAGTGGCGATTTGCACGTGTCGTGTATGGCGGAAATCCATTGTACAATTGCCGATGAAAGCGAGCTGGTTGCTGTTAGCCTCGTATCTTCTGCATTTAACTGGATTACGTTTGGGACTCAGCCTGAAAGTAAAAAACAGTTTTTGTTGCGTAAGCTGGAGCAGGGGGTGTTGCCTGAGGATTTGTCGCAATTGGCGATCGCGCCCGAAAGTCGCCCAGGAAGCTTTACAGTGAACATAGTGAATCAATCCTGTCCAGAAAATAATTATATGCTAATTCATGTTTCGGACAGCAGTGTGAAAGCAGAAATTTTCAGGGCATGTGATGGAGAAATACATAGTCAATGGACTATTGATAGGTCGGTACTTGAAAAATAGAGCGCTAAACTTCGATTTTAAAGTTCTAGATCTTACTATTGCATATTGAGATACTTTTCTTCTGGTGTTTTTTGCAAGTTTAGAAACGCCTCAACCAATATAGACTCCTTAAGGATATTCTTTTTGTTATATCTCGGCATAGATTTAGGCACCACTTATTCGTTGGTTGCTCACATGAATGATCACGGGCAGCCTACGCTGTTTCCGGATTACCACAATGCCAATGAATTTCGCACGCCTTCGGTGGTGCACATTGGTGATGAAGGCTGCTTTGTAGGTTCGGCCTTAGAGGAAATGCTGGAAGACGAACCAGAGCTGTCCCAAGCGCGCTTTTTTAAGTTGGCCATGGGTGAACCTGAGGGAGTTTATAGAGACCATCGTCAGCGCCATTGGTGGCCACAAAGCTTATCGGCCTTGGTATTAAAGAAAATACTTAACGATGTAGAAGCCTTTGCTCACGATGAAGTGGCTGGTGCATTAATTACCGTGCCCGCTAACTTTAACGATGCCCAGCGCAAGGCCACCCGTGAAGCAGCTCAATTGGCTGGCCTTAATCGAGTGAAATTATTGGATGAGCCGGTAGCAGCGGCAACATTTTACGGTTATAACCGCAAGGGTGCAGAGCAAACCTTATTTGTGTATGACTTAGGCGGCGGCACCTTTGATGCTACTGTACTGCAAGTGGGTGATGACGGGCTTTATGCGCTTGCCACAGAAGGCAGTAACCAACATGGTGGTATGCGGGTTGATCAATTTATTATGGATTTTATTTTAGATGAATATCATCGTCAGCACGGCGTTCGGCCTAGCGATGAAACCACCCTTATGACGCTTCGCCGCTTCGCTCATGACACTAAGCTTACCTTGGTGAAACCGGGTAAAACTAAGGTGGCAAAAACCTTGGTGTTGGCTGGGAAAACTCTAGATTTTGTACTTACTCGCGATTTGTTCCATCAAATGATAGATACCTTTGTAGATGAAACCTTGGCTGTTTGCACGCGTTGTTTAAAAGCCGCGGGCTTAGAGTGGAGTTTTATCGACACCATTTTGCTAACTGGTGGTTCATCGCTATTACCGCTTGTACCTGAGAAAATTTCCCGCGCCAGTGGCCGCCCCAAAGATCAGCTTGTGTGCAGACAACCACACCAAGCCGTTGCCTATGGTGCAGCGATTTTAGCCGCACAACAATTTACCGGCGGCGGGGGCGCCAAAAAGTTGCAATCTATTTGTGCATACGATCTAGGCATTCGTGTGCGCGGAGCTGATGGGCAGCCTGCCGTGAAAGTGCTGGTGAACAAGAATACACCGGTACCCGCAGCGGAAAGTACCACCTTTTACACTAACCGTGCCGATCAAGCTCGACTGATCATTGAAGCCGTGCAGCAGCGGGAGACAGATCAAGGGCAGGAAGAAAGTAGCCTAGGTTTTTTTGCTTTTACCATTGATAATCCCCGCGCCAAATACCCAGTTGAAATCAAGCTGGCCTATGACCTAGAAGGTTGCGTAGTGATTACTGCGTGCGACCCAGAAACTGGTCGCCAAATGCAGCAGGAAATGGACAAAGATAGCCAAGCCATGGACCGTGAATTATTGGAACAACAGAGTTGGATTAATGGTCTGGTTATTAACCAATAAGCCGCGCTGGCTTAGTACTAGTCTTAGCCACACTGGTCATCTGCGCCCACGAAATGAAGACGCCATTCACAGCGACGACAGCGCAGGTTTATGGTTAGTGGCCGATGGAATGGGGGGGCATGCCGGTGGTGATGTTGCTAGCAAATTGGTGTGCGAAACAACGGCCGCTGCTTGTGCCCATGGTGAGCCTTTGGATCAAGCCATTAAGCATGCCCATGTGTCGGTATTGGCTAAAGCCCAAGCTGAACCCGCCTTATCAGGCATGGGTTCTACCTTGGTGGCGGTGCAGGCAAAGGGGCGATATGTGCAGTTAGCTTGGGTGGGGGACAGTCGTATTTACCTGTGGCGAAAAGGCCAGCTTAGCTTATTAAGTCGCGACCATTCTTTTGTTCAAAATATGGTAGAGCGGGGCGTGTTAAGCCCCGAAGAAGCGCGCGAGCACCCACAGAAACATTTAGTTAATCAAGCCTTGGGCCAAGCCAATTTACGGCAGTTAAAAGTTGATTTGCAGCGCCATAAATTAGCGTGCGGCGATCGCCTGTTGCTTTGCACCGACGGTGTTCACGATCTATTACCTGATGCTGCCATTGCTAAGTGTTTATCGGACGAAATTGATGATGTTAATGCGGCGAAACGTTTACAGTCTGCCGTATTGGCAACCACCGCCAGCGACAATTTCAGTTTTATTTTACTCAGCGCAGAGCCCTTTATTTTTGGCCGCTGGCTAAAATCTATCTTTGTAAAAATTGATAATAATGATTAGCAACTAGCTAACGGTTTAGCTCTAACTAAAAGACACAATAAAACAAGCTTAATGATTTAAAGACTGTAGAAGCGGGCTATTAAGGTCAGAGTATTAGTTCAATTACGTGGTTAATATATGAGGATAATGAACTCCTCATATATTTGATATCAAATGTTTTGAAATACAGTGCAGAAAATCTGACTTGCCTGTGAACAAACCAAATAGGAAAGTCTATGAGTAGATTAGAAGAGTTAATTGCTGAGTTTCACAACTGCAACCAGCAAGGGCAAGAGGTTTGCCAATTAATTGAACGGGGTCAGGCATATACCCCGTTATTAGATTTGTTTCAGCAATTAGGCAAAGGTATCGATGGCAAACCATTAGGGTTAACGTTGTTGGGACTCAACCCACAAGCCAGAAGTGCAGCCCTAAAGTGGCTATACGGCCACAATTTTGCTGTATTTTCGTTGGAAGTCAGTCAGCAAATTGGCCTGCTGGAAGTGCATTTGAAAGAACAGGGCTATTCGCTGGAAAAAAGTACAGGTGAACGGCAGGAGTTTGAAACCTGGGACGCTTTTATTACTGCTGTGAACGATGCAAGTTTATCTGGCGTTCCATCAGAGGCTGGCTTAAAAAAAACCAAAACAGAATTAAAAGTAGGAACTCAGGCACCTACTAATGTTCGTAATTTACAAGTACTTTTGCCTGAGGATACTAAATTTATTGCTGAATCCCCAGCATTGTTAACCCGTCTTATCACCGAATCTAATTTGTTGATGGTGGCGGCAGCTCCTGATTACCAACTGACGCAAAAAGATAAAGACGTTATTAATCATCTATTGGAAGATATGGTTGCATTTTGGCCATTACTCCCAGTTGATGAGCTTTTGCCTGATCTACAGATTCCTACAAAAGGCTGGTGGACACAAATCCAGGCATTGTTCAATCTCCCCCTATTTTGTTGACAACTCATATTGATGCTGAAATTCCTGCTCACTTATCTGAAGTGCAAAACGATTTACGCCGCGCACTTCAGCTATCATTGCAAGCAAAGCGGCAGCTCTCAGTTAGCGATGCTGTAATCGATCGTTATGAACAAGAATTAAGACAATTACAAAGTAGAAAAAAACGTGAAATACGCAAAAGCGACACCACAACAGTTTCTCAGCATGATTTAACGCTGTGGACTCAGCTTCGCGCAGAACTAAATGACCAATGTCAGCAAACTTTGAAAACCTTACAAGAAACAGGGCGCAAACGAGAGTTACCAAATAGTACAGGTAACATTAGTTTGAAACAGCATACCGACACACTAACCTATCATGATTTAGACCGTGAAGAAGCTTATAAAACGATCAAGCTTAGCCTTGGAAGCAGTTATCAGGCTGAACTGTTGCAGTTTTTACAACAGAGTAACAAGCAAAGTCTTAAGCAAGATGTTCAGCTATTAAATAAACAATTTCAGCTGCATGCAGAAAGCCTTGGTCAGCAATGTAAGGTTCTGCTTGGTTATAAACCTAATTTTAATATGCCAGCAGTAGATGACAATGCGCTTTGGCAGGATATCAACGGCATGATTGGTTTAGAGTTACGTTATCAGGGCGAACTACCAAAGCGAGGTTTTGTTGACCGGCTAGCAGAGGGAAGAAAAGGTGTAATGGTATTGATGATGAGCGCCATGTTGCTTGGTTACATCGGTATTGATTTACGTAACTCTGGCTGGATAGGGCTTATATTGTTACCTGTTTTTATAGGTACTGTAATTTACTCTTTTGTTAGCTTTAAAAAAGATGAACAACATCGCTTAGATAAAGAACTCGTGAGGGTGCGTGACGAATTACTAAGCGCTAGCCGTCGTGTATTGATGGATATTAACCGCTTAAAACAAAATAAATTAGCCGACTACACCGACAATCTAAAAAAACAGTGGCAACAGCAGTTAGAGCTGTTGGCACGTGAGCATCAGGGGAGAAGTCAGATTGAGCGAGATCAAAATATGACGCGAGCTAAAACGCGTATCACAGCTATTGACACTCAAATTAGTGAATGGCAAAAAAGTACGCCCATAATTCAGCGCTTAAAAGTAAACGCATCCCAACTTCTTGAAAAAACTGAGCGTTACCTGAGTAATTTGAACCAAAAAAATAATTAAACCAGCATTGATAACATTAGCCATGATTTTGATATTACATGTACACAGGATATTTTATGGATAAACAACATGCACAAACCTTACTAGGTTTAAGTGAACAGTTTTCTGCGACTGAACTGGCAAATGCAATAGCCGCCAAAAAGGAAATGCTCCAACAAAAACGCGATACAGCACCTACTGATGCATTAAAAGCTAAATTTGATCAACTGCTAATTCAAGTGGCGCAAGCCCAAGCGCTGCTGCAATCGACATCGCCGGTCTCAGCACAAAGGCCAAGCTCACCCTTGAGCCAAACTAAATTGGCCGACTTACCTAATATGGCCGGCGATACTACACTTGTGCAACTGCAAGTGGGACAAATCTTAACCGGTCGCTATGAGGTGAAAGAACAAATAGGCGCCGGTGGCATGGGCGCGGTGTATTGCGCTTTCGATCGTACCCGCAATAAAAACATCGCCATTAAAGTATTGCTGCCGGCACTCACTAGCAGCGAGCGGGCGCGCGAACGTTTCTTAGATGAAGCCCGTCTTTCCAGTGAGCTGAGCCACCCCAACATCATCAACGTATTCGACGTGCAACAAGATGGCGATAACTGGTTTATCACCATGGAATTGCTAGAAGGCCAAAGCCTACGCAGTTTCATCACCAGTCACGAAGCCACCCGCACGCCCATAGATATTGAAGAAACGCTAGAAATCGTCAGCAAGCTGTGTGATGCCCTGGAACACGCCCACACCAAAACCGTGCACCGCGACATCAAACCGGAAAATATATTCCTGTGTGAAGACGGCACCATTAAATTGATGGACTTCGGCATAGCCCGCTTAATGTCCAACAGCCAGCGCACCCAAACCGGCGCCGCCATGGGTACCGCCTATTACATGGCGCCCGAACAAATTAAGGGCCGCGGCGACATCGACGGCCGCGCCGATCAATACGCCCTAGGTGTATTGCTGTATGAAATGCTAGCCGGCGAAGTACCCACTGGGCGCATCGAAAGCTTGCATAAAATCCGCAAAGACGTGCCCGCAAGCTTAGCCCGCGCGGTAGATACCGCGCTAGCGCCAAAAGCCGAAGATCGCTTCGCCAACATCACAGAATTTAAAACCGCGTTAACCAAAAAAGGCGGCGCCTCTTTGCCCGCTTTACCGTGGAAAAACATCGGCCTAGCCGCCGGCGTATTAATTGCACTTTTAGGCGTAGGCGGCGTACTAAGTTCCGGCTCGGTGGATTGGGCCTCGCTGCTACCGAAAAGCAAAGAAGAAATTGCCACGCAAAAAGCCAACGTGGCCAAAGCCCAGGGCGAAATTAAAGTGTACAAACAACGCCTAGAAAACGGCCGCCGTCAATTAGACAGCGACGTAAAAGACGCCGCCCGTAACAAAGATAGTAACCTACCTGCACTTCAACATTGGCAGCAGCTAACTGAAAACGGGATTTTTGCTGGCAGTCAGATAACAGCGCTAGAAGGCGAGCTGAGTATGGCCGAAACCCTGCTGCGCGAAAATGTGTTTGAACAAGCGCAGGCCAGTATAGACAAAGTCAGCAGTGGTTATAAAGATTTGTGGGATAACTTTACGGCCGCTGAAAAGCTCTACAGTGCAGAAAAATCAATGGAAGATGCACGCAATGCGTGGGCCAACCTGGCTAAAAACTATCGCCTAAAAAATCCACCTGAAGTATCTGCAGCCGAAAATGAAGAACAACAGGCTAACAACCAACAACTTGTTGGGGAGTTTACCAAAGCGCAGCAACACTGGCAGCAGGCAACCAATCAATGGCAGGCTGTGTCAGCGGCGGTCAGTGGACAAGTAGCTGCCATTAATAAAGAACGGGAAGCCAAAGCAATGGAGAATGCAGTAGCCAAAGCGGCAGCGGAACGTAAAGCCAGCCAAGCCAAAGCAGAAGCCGCGCGGTTAGCTGGAGAAGCAGAAGTCGCAGCCAAGCGTCAACAGCAAGCTGCGTTGGTCCAGCAGGGCGAGGGCAATCTGATCTCCATTCCTGCCGGCAGTTTTCAAATGGGTGCCAAGAGTTTAAGCACAACCGAGCAACCCATACACACTGTTTCAATTCAGGCATTTAAAATGCAGGAGCACGAAGTGACCTTTGCGCAGTGGGATGCTTGTGTGCAAGCGGGTGGCTGTAGTCAGGGTCGGGGCCCGCACGGCACTCTTCCCGTTAATTTTGTGAGCTACGATGATATTACCCAGCAGTTTATTCCTTGGTTGAACGAGGCCACGGGAAAGCGTTTTAGGCTGCCGTCAGAAGCGGAATGGGAGTACGCTGCACGTGGGGGTACTAGCACAAAATACAGTTGGGGTGATGATTATGGCAGTAATCGTGCCAATTGTAATGACTGCGGCGTAGCTGTCACCGTCAAAAGCTTTGCCCCCAACGCCTATGGTTTATACGATATGCATGGCAACGTATCGGAATGGGTGCAGGATTGCTGGAATGACAGTTACGTTGGTGCACCGAGTAATGGCAGCGCCTGGCAGGGTGTTGATTGTCGTTTACGTGTGCTGCGTGGTGGTAATGTTGCCAACTCTCCGTACACCGCGCGTTCGGCCTACCGAAGTAGGAGTCTCGCTTCCGATAGTAGCCATCTCGTCGGCTTTCGGCTTGTCCAGGACAATTAGCTTTACCCTTTTTACTTTTACCCTTTTTACTTTTACCCTTTTCAAAAGATCCTGAGGGAGCCCTGCTGAAAGTTGGCCGGGCGGTGAAAGAGGCTAAGGCTGTTAGGTTTCCCGCCCGCAGGGCGGGTGGTTTTTGTTGATAACGTATTGGCGAATAATGAGTGAATCCACCCTTCCCAAAGCCTAACAAGATTGCCATTTACTGTTGAAATGGCTCATTCCACAGCAGGATAAATTCTCGCGCAACCGCCGTTTCACCTTGGATGTGTTGGCCTGTTTAGTGGAAGCCGCTTATACGCATAAAAAACTTGCCTTCTTGCAAAAGGCCAATGTGCAACTGGCGCTGGTGCGCCACTTATGGAGAGTGGCGTTTGAAGGCTGTAAGGCGGGTTAGGGCGGTAGGGTGCAATAGCAAAGCGTATTGCACTGAAAACACAGAATTCCGTTAATAATTTACCGCCCCTAGGTATTCGGCAAGGGGCGTTTTTTATTCCACCACCAATTGCACCACTGCCACATCGGCAGCCATGTGTTCAAGACTAAGCAGTAACTGCTGAATACGCGCGGATTTTTTTGTCGGTGCAGGTTTGATAGTGCGGTTTGGCTTAAAGATTCAGTGCTAACAACGAGGATAAAAGTGTCGGTAGTTAGGGTTTGCTCGGCCAGTGCGGCGGCTTCAAATACACCGCCGGCTTCCGTTACCACGTAGACTTGACCAGGTCACTGTTGTTTGGCTTGTGCCAAGGTGCTGCCACGGCCGTAACCTACAAGGGCTGCTTTATCGGTTTGGCAGCTTAAGCTAAGCTAAGTTAAGCTAAGGCACGGGCGCCGTAACAAGCTGCGTTTGGTTGGCCTGTTTTACCGGTTGGGTGCCGCCGCAAGCGTTCAGTAGCAAGGGCAAAAGCAACAGGGCTAGCCGTGTGTTTTTTAACATGGGTGCGTTCTGTTCGTAGCGTTAGGCATCAAGTGGCCGTCGTAACGCCGGTCTAAAAACGCGCGGCCTGTTGATGAACCAACGGGCCGCGGCGGGTACTTTTAGGAAAATTGCCTTGCCCGTGCGGCAGCGGCTTCAGCCGCATCGGCAGCTCGTTCAGCCGTATCGGCTGAACGGTCCGCCTTTGACTCGCAGCTTTGGGTACTAGTAAGCGCATCACTGGCTGCAGTGTGAAAGCGCTGAATTTGCTGATTACCGTTGTCGGCTTCGCCTTCAGAATAGCGAATACTGGCCACCAAATCTTGGCCTGTGTGTTCCAATTCAATAATCTGCCCCAAGGTGGTATCGGCCTGGTTGTGTAGGTTGCCAATGCTTTGGGTTAATGACTGGGATTCACTTTCAGCGCTTTGTACCCGCGCCAATAAATTCAGCGCCTCGCTTAGGGCATCTTGCAGCTGGGCAATTAAATCTTGCGACGCTTGCAACGCACGTTCTTTGGCATCTTCGGTGACATCAGCGGCGGCAATGGCGCGCTTAGCACCGTCTTCGGCATCTACTGCATTTTGTTGGGCATTAGTGGCCAAGTTGGCGGCTTGCAACGCCCGTTGTGCCGCTTGTTCAGCGTCGTCGGCACTTTGCTGAGCATCAGTTGCAGCGCTGGCGGCAAGGCCAGACTCTGATTTGGCATCGTTAGCATCCGCTGACGCCGCATTGGCGGCGCTGTCGGCGGTGTTGGCCGCTGTTTGCGCCGTACCCGCTGAGCTTTGCGCCGTGCCAGAGGCAGACTGAGCTTGGTTGGATGCAGACTCTGCATCGCTGGCCGCGCCGCGCGCCGCATTGGCCGATTGGTCTGCCACATTAGAGGCCTGCGTGGCTTGATTTGCTTCTTGCTGTGCCGTGTTGGCGGCAGACTGTGCCGTACTTGATGCCGACTCAGCCCGGCCAGCCGATGTGCTGGCCATGTTAGAGGCTTGTGTGGCTTCGCTCGCCTCTTGCTGCGCGGTGTTAGACGCTTGCACTGCCTCGGCGGCTTCTTGGCTGGCGCGGTGGTGCGCGGCGGTGGCGCCATGGGCTTCTTTATCGGCTAGGTCTGAAGCGGCTACGGCTTCTTGCGCTTCTTTTTCGGCGTTTTGTGAGGCTTGCGTGGCCTGTTGTTCTTGTTGGCGAGCGCTGTCGCTGGCTTGCTCGGCTGCGGTTTGTGCTTGCTGTGAGGCCTGGCGCGCGGCCAAAGATTCTTGCTCGGCTTGCTCTGCCGCTTGTTCAGACTCCGCCGCCTTTTGTGCTGCGTCTGCCGCCGCTTGGGCCTTTTCTTGTGCGGCTCTCAGTTGTTCGTCGGCTTCGGTGGCCGAGGTACGCGCCGCATCGGCTTGTGTGGCAGCTTCACTAGCGGCAGATGCAGCTTGCCCCGCTTGGGTTTGTGCAACACCCGCGGCGCTGTCAGCGACATGCATATGGCCGCTGGCATCGGTGGCGGCACCACTGGCCATTTGAGCTTGTTGATAAGCCTCTTGGGCTTGGGTGTTAGCGGTGTTAGCACTGGTAGAGGCAAAAGCGGATTGAGCTAAAGCATCGGTTGCGGCACCACCGGCGGCGCCGGCTTGTTGCATAGCTTCACCTGAAGCATTGCCGGCTTGCTGGGCATCTTGTTGTGCGTCGGTGGCGGCGCCATCCGCCTGGCGGCTAGCGGCGCGGGCATCGGTGGCTTCGGCATCAGCTTGGTTAGCAGAGCTGCCAGCGGCATCGGCCATGCGTGCGGCTTCAGCGGCAGAGGTTTGTGATTGCTGTGCGCCGGCGCTGGCTTGGCTCATAGCATCACTAGCGGTTTGTGCTTGCTGCTGTGTTAAGGTTGCATCACCTTCAGCTCTTTGCTTATCCATCTCAGCCTGTTGCGAAGTCGCTCTAACTTTTTCCGCTTCTGCACGTGCTGCAGCTAATTGTGCTTGTAAATCATCACTAATGGTATTTGGTGTGTACGCTGGCATCTTAAAGTTCCCGATTTGTTTTTATCACTTGTTGTTTTCGCCGCAAATAGAGGAGGGTAATCGAATGAAACCGACTCTATTATTTACTGTAAAGGTTTGACGTTTCTTAATTATATCTTTAACCCTCTCAAACTAATGCTAAGCGGTAGCTAACTTAAATTCCTTCTACACTTTTGTTTTTTTAAGTTCTTTGAGTATAACCAGCAAACAGAGTTGTTTTAGTATTAACAGCGGCAATTCAGTTAGTTTTGCTTTGCACCACGTAAGGTTACTTATGCTAGTTGTCGGGTGCAGGTGTTGAAATTCACTCTAATAGTAGAAATACCTTTGATGTCTATTTTATATAATCTTTTCAGTTTACGGCTTTTGACTTTAGATTTAATTGGTTGCAACAAGCGACAGCGTGGCATCGATCTGTTGTGAATTGGCTGTAGGCATACCGGCTAATCATGACAACCATATCATCAATTTCTAGCATATTATCTAAGCAGTTTGATGGATAGTTTGCTATATCCATTGGTCTTGTTAGCAGCATCACTGAGTAGCGATATGCTTATCATCTAAATAATTATCGTTGTAATCGAATGCATTAAATGTTCGTTCATCATAAATATAGCATCGTTTCTAATTTATTTTGGGTCAAGAACAGCTTTTTTTGTCGTTGACAATTACAGCCTAAAAGACTTTTTATCAAATATGGTAGCTAGGAACAGAGCTTTATTTTTTAAAGCACTATTTTATCGTAATAATTTAGAATGATTCCGACAAAATGACTATGTAGTTTGTGCTACCTTTTTATATTGATTGTTTATAAGGCAATTGTATAGGTTAATAATTTTTACCAAACCTTAATTTGACAATTTTTCATTTCAATCATATAGTCAATCTTAGTTAGCAATTGCAGACTTTGAAGCTGTAAAGTCCTGCAAATAAATGAATTTAAACGACTATTTTAACTATTTAATTCGATAGCCTGGGTTCAAATCCCTATCCCTCCGACACATTCTAAAGTGAAAAAGCCATTGATAATCAATGGCTTTTTTGCTTTCTAGCATTTGAAAAATCATATTCTCAGACCCAAAACGGATGACTGAGACATATGTACCTATTTCGAGCCACAAATTGTACCTATTACACCCGCATGGTGTTGCCTGCTTATCTGCGTGATAAAGGCTTCGCTGCCGACATCAAAGTATCTTTGCTCACTAAACAGCGCTCAATCGCGATAGGCCGTAACCTTGTCGTTGCGGGTATCTTACGGCCATTAATCAGTAACTTAACCCCACAATCACAGCCTGATGCGTTTAAGGAAGACGTTAATCAATTGATTAATGATGCCCGAGCAGGCTTTGTTGGGGTAACAGATACGCTTGATGATAAGGCTAAGCCAGTGCGGGAAGTTATTCAGTTTATTCCCACTCGGCCAACGCAATTAGCCCATAATAGTGCGACATATGACAATTGTCCCTCACTAACAAACTTGGCATTCTCAAATAATTCGAGTAGTAAAAAACAAACAAATTCAGTCGCTAACGTCACATTGTTGGATGCGTTAATTAAGTTTATTGCGTCTAAACAAAAGCAGTCTGTCTCAGTGTTAACGGTAAAGCAGCTAAATCAACGTATAGGCCACTTTATTGAGCGAACCCACCTAGATGATGTATTCGACATTACCAGCGCTGAGGCGATGGAATACAAGGATTGTTTACTTGAAGAGGGCAGAAGCCACAAAAGTAACAAAGACTACCTAGCAGCGGTGTCGCAGTTCTTTAAATGGTGCAAATTGATGCGCTACACCAGCGCCAACCCGTTTGATGAAGTGAAACTGTCAAAGCCAAGTAACCAAGCTGGGCATGATTTAGCGCGTCAGCGCTGGCAACCAGAGCAACTAAAACACGTGCTGCAATCACAAGACTTTATTGATAAACACCCTGACTTTAAATGGATAACGCTATTGATGCTCTATCACGGTTTACGGCCTTCAGAAGCCTGTCAGCTACACAGCAATGATATAACCACTATCGATGGTATCAACGTCATTCACGTCACCAATGAAGGCATGAGCCAACAACTTAAGACAGCACAGTCAAAACGAACCGTTCCGCTACATCAAAAGCTTATTGAGTTTGGTTTTATTGATTTCGTTCAAACCATTACTGACCGAACATCAAAAACCAGTCAATTAACAAGCAGCCCGTTATTTCATTACCAACCTAGTAGTGATGGCGTTTGGTCACATAAGTTCTGCCGTGAATTTGGCAAATTACTCGACCAACTTCACTTTATTGCAGGTAAACGACCTACAGCCTATTCATTCCGTCACACCTTTATTGATGAACTGAAACAACTGCAAATAGAAGAATCGATGGTGGCACAAATCGTCGGCCACGCTTATCACAACATCACCTATGGACGATACGGTAAGCAATATG
This sequence comes from Shewanella sp. HL-SH2, assembly GCF_051164935.1. NCBI lineage: Bacteria > Pseudomonadati > Pseudomonadota > Gammaproteobacteria > Alteromonadales > Shewanellaceae > Shewanella > Shewanella sp. HL-SH2. Next base: position 2,918,253 of record NZ_CP195035.1, on the reverse strand, counting down.
ATGTGAAAACACTAAAACCAGTGGTGGATAAAGTCAGTTACACATTGAATTTATTTCTACCAGTATAAGAAGTGGGATTATATGAGAGGATTTTTACTGAAAAGATCAACCGTAGAGCGTTAATCATGACAACAGTCAGTAAATCCTGAGTGACTTTATACGCCAAAATTTGCTCTTACAGAACCAAAAATCAGCCTGAGAAATGATGAAACCTATCAGCGGCATCATTTCTCAGCCGCACTTATCAAATTCTACGGGCGTAAATCGATAATAAATCTTGTTGATAAATCGAATTTTCACCTTTTTTCGCGTTAATTTCACGTAACTTTTCACGTAAAAAGTGCAATTTAAACCGCTTCGCACTCAGTGAGTGCGAAGCAAAAGCAGCCCACAATTATGTGGGACTACAACGTAACCCGGTACGCTCCTATCCCACTTTTGTTCCAAAAGGTCGGATAGGAGCTACGAGCAAGGGGAGAACCCCTTAACCCCCAAAAAAGGTACACACAGAAGTAAAATAGTCATCAATGGCCTAGCAATAAGTTTCATCTCGTTTATATATGCTTATCGATTAGAAATTTAAATTAATGCTAGCTCCTTGCTAGTAATTTAGATCATTGATTTAAATTAAAAAATGCATTAATTTGGAAGAATAAGTTTTATCGGAAGGGTAAGGTATATTTTTTGATGTTATATGTGGTTTCATTAAGCAAGGTTTATACGTTAGCGTCCAATTTGGCGAGAAGATTACTAAAAGATTTACATAGATAAAGGAATTGAAATGCAAAATAATCTTAATATTCGTGGGGAACCAATTCAGAGTATTTACAGTGAATATAAACAAGGGAAATACATTGTTAATCGTCGTTATCAAAGAAAATTGGTATGGACATTGCCGGAAAAACAGAAGTTTATTGATTCTCTTTTAAATCAATATCCCGTCCCATTATTTCTTGGTGTTATATTTGAACATCCAACAAAAGGACGGTGTTTTGAAATATTAGATGGAATGCAGCGATTGGATGCAATTACATCATATATGGATGGTGATTTTAGTGTGGGAGGTAAATATTTTGATCTATCAGTAGTAGCAGAAACGAATCGTTTGCTGGAAACTGGAAAGTTAGTTCAACAAGAACCAAAATTAGATTTTGATTTATGTAAAATATTACTTAACTACCCTCTTCCAATATCTACTTCAAATTATACATCCAATGAAAGTGTTGATGAAACCTTTCGAAGGATTAATACAGGTGGTGTTCGTTTATCTAGACAAGAAGTTCGTCAGGCTGGTGTTATTTCTGACTTTTCTCAACTAGTTAGGAAGTGTGCGATATATATACGTGGAGATGTATCGCATACAGATATTGTTGAGTTAGATAAAATGAGAGCTATAAGTTTAACTAAAGAATCACTAAATTACGGTATAAATATTAAAGACACTTTTTGGAATAAAAATCACATTCTTACGGTAGAGAATATTTTGGCATCACGCGATGAGGAACTAGTTGCGCATGTGATTCTACACATATTGCTTAACTCTGAAAGTCAAACTTCATCAACGTTTTTGGACGAGGCTTATATAGATGGAACTTTTGCTAGTAACAAAGCAAATGATGCAATTTTAAAATATGGTGTCGAAACTCTTTACAAACAATTTTGTTTTACATTTGACGAACTAACAAAGGTGATTAACGAGTTTCCTGAGGAATATCATACATATCTGTATAAAGATAAACCTGCAAAAGTCCAAGGGTCATATCAAGTACTTATTATTGCTTTTCATGAACTTCTTCTAAGCGAAACAAAAAGATATTAAACTATAAGGTGTTAGCAGGGCTATTAAAAAATACTGCTTCAGACTGCATGAGCGCATTAAAAGGAGATTACAAATGGCTCGCCAGAGACCGTTCTAAAATGGTTAAGGCTGTATGTGGCGTAATTGATTCACAATTTATTGCTAGAGAAGGGATGGATCTTACATCTCAGTCATGGGTTCAAAATCTTGAAAATATATTGAATCAGTCAAAGACAGAAAGTGTGTGTTACGACTTTAAAATTGGCCTCCATGCTTTACTTGGAAATGATTCATTTAGTGAGAAACTCACTTCTAAAATAGTAAAAACGTTGACGGCTATGGCCAATTCTCACGCCGGTGATAATTATGTAATTCTTGGTGTTGCTGATAGCAAAGAAGATGCATCAATGCATGAAAAAAAGTATGGTATTAAACCAAGATGTTATGGAGACTTTTTTATTACAGGTATTGGTGATGAAGCAAATCTTCATCATAAAGATATAGATGCTTATCAACAAAAGCTACAGCAAGTTTTAGAAAATGCACCTGTAGATGATAAAACAAAGCGTATAATTCAGCGCAATGTTGTTTTCTTTAAATATTATGACAAAGATGTAGTCATGTTAAAAATTATACGCGGTGATTCACCCATAAAGTACGATGGAAAAATATATGTAAGGAAACTAGCAAATACAGACCCTAATCCAATTGAAAGTGATAAGGAATTTGAGTTTTTTAAAGAGTTTATTGAGCAGTCTAGTCGGTACCCATACAATTAATGCTCTTCAGTTTTGAGCGTTAATCATTGACAATCTAACCGGTAAATATTTAAATGTCATATATCGACTACGAATGTTCACTATCTGAGATGTGATTTTTCGATTAGTTATTGATTATAATGGATTTTAGTTTTATTTTGTGGCTGATTGCTTGGGTTCAAATCCCTATCCCTCCGCCAGATTCACCGAGAAAGCCTCATCAGAAATGATGAGGCTTTTTTGTTTTGGTGAAAGATAAAACTTTGAACCCCAGGTGCCTCTTTATTACAAGCAAGCTATCCCTCAGCCACATTCTAATGAAGAGGCCTTATCGAAAGAGAAGGCTTTTTTATTTGGGCGAAAAATAGGAATTTAAACTCCGTGCTCCTCTTTCTTTTAAGCAAGCTACGTAATTGTCTATCGCGACAATAGTTATCTTCGAGCCAGTATTATTCTCAATTTCAGAGTGTGTGCACTTGAAATATCCCAAGCAAAATTCCCTCAAGTTAGTCGTGGCAATATAAACCCAAGGTGGGATTAGCAGCAGGATTTAAATTTTGGTAAAAAGCGCAGGCTAATTGACTTACGTTATGACTGACGGTGATTTTAGGCTTTGTAAAATGCTGCAGTCTTTAATTTGGTGGCTTTTACAACAAGAGGCGAGGGTGGCTAATGATTGCTCTAATAATGCCAGCTCTCGCTGAGTTTGTTGAATACGTGCTAGTTGCTCGGCAATAATGTTATCTACCAGTAGGCATGAGGATTTGGGGTCTTGTTGGGTATCAACTAGGCGTTTAATGTCATCTAATGCAATGTTTAATTCTCTGCATCTTCGTATAAAAATTAGCGTTTCTATGTCTTTTTGTTGGTAATGACGATAGCCATTATCAGTGCGGACTGGCGCGCATAGTAAACCAATTTGCTCATAATATCGGATTGTTTTTACCGATACTTGGGCTGCTAATGCCAATTCACTTATTTTCAACTTGACCTTCCAGTAACTGTAACCTTTACACTTGAGCATATCATTTTTAAGTCATGTTTTGTAAAAGGAAGTTGTATGTTTAGCTATTCTGCAGCGGCATCGTTAATTTTGTCACTGGGTATAACAAACTTAAGTCAGGCAAGCACTGCCGACAATTTGATCCATAGCCCTGATAATAGCGAAACCCATTCGCACACTGAGCAAACCCATGCCGATGAGCATGATGAGCATGATGAGCATGATGAGCATGATGATGAGCATGATCACGAAGAAAAAATGGAAACCATTATCGTGCAAGCCACGCGTTCTGGACGTATTGCCGATGAGCAGCCCATTCGTGTTGAATTAATTAACCGTGAAGAAATTGAAGAAAAAGCCGCGATGCGGCCTGGTAACATTTCTATGCTAGTGGCTGAGACGGGTGGGGTTAGGTTGCAAACGACGTCTCCGGCTTTAGGCAGTGCTAATATTCGCCTCCAAGGTCTGTATGGTCGTTATACACAACTATTGGCTGATGGTTTACCGCTTTATGGTAATCAAGCGTCATCAATAGGCTTGTTACAAATTCCGCCAACGGATCTTAGCCGGGTAGAAATTATTAAAGGCTCGGCGTCATCACTTTATGGTGGCTCTGCCTTGGGCGGGGTGATTAATCTGATATCTAGAACCCCAAGTGATGAATTAAACGGTGAGGTGTTAGTAAACTCAACCACTCGAGCAGGTCAGGATGTGACGACTTATATTGAATCGCCGCTGAGTGAGGATATAAAAGGCTCGATAACTGCTGGCGCTCATTATCAAGATGAGCAAGATATTGATAATGATGGCTGGATTGATTTGGCTGGCTATGAAAGGTATACCGTGCGGCCTCGAATATTTTGGCAAGGAGATGCCGGGCAAACACTGTATGTGACTAGCGGCTTGATGTCAGAGCAACGAACGGGAGGAACCCTAGGCGATAATAAACTTGCAGATGGTCAATCATTTGAGCAATCACAAGACTCAGATAGGCTTGACGCTGGTGTTGTGTTTAGCCTTCCGGTATTAGAGTCACTGACCTTTAATACGCGAGCCTCGGCTATGGTACAAGAACACACGCATATTTATGGTATTGACTTAGAAGAAGATAAACACGAGAGTTATTTGCTTGAAAACAGCCTTGCGGGTTATACAGATAACAGTGATTGGGTTGTCGGTTTAGCGTACCAGTCAGAGGTTTTTACCTCAAACACCTTTCCAGTGTTTGATTATTCCTATGAGGTGCCAGGTGTATTTGCTCAGCTTGATTATACCCATTCGGAACAAATCACAACCTCATACAGTGCACGTGTGGATGAGCACAGTGAGTACGGAACCCAATTTAGCCCAAGAGTATCGCTACTTTATCGACCAAACAATTTAACCATAAGAGGCTCTTATGGACAGGGATATTTTGCCCCAACTCCTTTTGTTGAAGAGATTGAAGCTGCGGGATTATCAAGATTAGCCCCCATTGAGAATTTACAACAAGAGCAGGCTAAAACCGCATCGTTAGATTTCACTTATGCTTTTGAAAATGCAGAGACGAGCCTGACTTTTTTTGGATCTAATGTTAATAATGTGACTGGGTTAGTGGCTTTTTCTTCGGGTAACAACGGCACATTCGACGCAGTTAGATTAGTTAATGCTGAAGGGACAAGTGAAATTCGGGGATCTGAAGTGTTGCTGCGTTACTATTTGGGTGACATTAAGCTCACCGCAAGTTACTTGTATTTAGACACAAGTGAAGAGTCACCCGATAGTTCAGAACGAAGAGAGATAGCGTTAACCCCACGTCACTCTGCGGGTTTTGTTGCTATGTGGGAGCAACATGGCAACTTTAGAATGGGCTTTGAATCCTATTACACCGGTACCCAAAGGGTTAACGATAACCCATATATTGATGAAACTAATCCTTATTGGCACCTTGGGTTAATGGGAGAGATAACGTATGGGCGAGCAAGTTGGTTCATTAATTTTGAGAACTTACTCAATGTAAGACAAACTGATGAGCACCCACTTCTGTTACCTAATAGAATGCCCAGTGGCCAGTGGACCACAGATATTTGGTCCCGTAACGATGGGTTCATTGTTAATGCGGGTGTTAGGCTGAAATTTGGCTAGTGTTTTACTTTTAATATGATTTCTTTACATTCAACAAAAAGCCTCATCAAATATGATGAGGCTTTTTGCGGCATTTTGCGGCATTTTGCGATAACAGACTCTATTGAAAAGATAAGCGAGTATAGAATGCCTGTGCCGTTTACCGGTTTCTAATCGGCATCGTTCATTTCTTCGACGCTTGCATAATAGCCAAGTCAACCACCATCTTTGCTCAGTCATCATTAGGAAATAGCTTGCGGTTCTTGATGGCATTAGTGGTATAAATTGCCTTTCGAATGTCTTAACCGTGGGCAAACAGCGTATTGAGATTAGCCCAGTTTCTGTGACAAGAGGCTGAGATATGCAGCTAGTTTGTTCTGGTCTAATGAAAAGTCTCGCTACTGATTCGTGACAGGGCCGTCGCCTTTTCTAAGCCATCAACACCATAGTTTATCAAACCTACACTAATGATTTTATACGTCTTTCTTATTGGCTGTTGCTTAAGTTAAACAGAAATAAGACTGTTTCGAAGCTCCAAAAGCATCTGAAAAGCTGCAGAACCAGGTATGTTATAAGGATTGAATTCTGTTGAGGTTGAAAATTTTAAATTAATGGGCCCCATATTTTTAGTTGCAGGCACATATGCCATATCCCAAGAGCTAAACTCCCTTGAATATATCTCGCAATATTCAATAATCACAATGTTTGAATGGCGTGTATCGGTTACAATTTTATTATAAGTCTCATTAACGCTTTCTCTACTACCTTCGATGCATTGAATAAAATAATTATTATTAAAGCAGAGCATTCCAGTCATACCATTTTTAGCATTATGCAAACGTGCTTTTTTGAGTATGTCCTCTAAAGACGATTCGCTAATAAAATCTGTCACTGTACTTACGTAGATTAAACGAGTTAGAAACATACTATTCTCTTATAACTAGGAAAAAGTTAAATTAAATATAATAGAACTATTACAAAAAGCTATGTAATAGCCATGAATAAAATCTTTCCTGTAGCACTCTTACTGCTAGGGATATTTTATTAGGGACTGGTGGAGTAAAAATGTTGAGCTTTTAAAAAGCCAGTTCTACGAACTGAATGGTAGAGTATTCTATGCTCTTTTTTGTTTATAAAGTGCCCATTATGTACCATAAAACCCAGTGCGATAGGGCAATCGCTTTTGAACATCACCTTTTAGCTAAATGAAATTAATAACCATAAAAACGACCAAAATAGTACTTTTGTATGCTGCTAAGACAAAATGACATGAGCAATTATAATCATCATAAAGAGTAAGTTATCTTTCTCGAATACCTCCTAAAAAGCATAATTTAATACCTTGAGCCACTCTAACTCTTATGTTAATGTTTTGTTGATTTTAGGTTGCCCAGCAGTGGTACGCTAATTTTGGCAACGATCAGAGATAAGAAAAAAATAAAAATTATATAAATAAAATTTGCAGTTAAGGAATTACTGTCTACTCTTTTAATATAAAAAGAAATTAAGGATAGTCTCTTGAAAGAAAAGCATTTTATGTCATCACCATTTGTAGCTTTGGCGATAGGCTCATTTATCGCTTTTTGCATTTCTTGGTTATTGATGAATTGGGTGCCAGTAGTGGTTGCTTTATTTATTGCAGTACTTATCTGCACTCTATCTGGCGGTTTTGCACTAAAATTGATAACGACTAGCTCCACTGTTAATCACCAAACTACGGCTGTGAAAAATATGATTTCAAAGCCACCCCTCACTAATGATGTTGACCAATTACAACAACAATTTCTGGACACATTAAAATCAACCCTACTCGAATGCAAACAAAATGTTGACGATGTAAATAATGTGCAATCGGATGCTATTGAAACCCTTGTTACTTCATTTTCTCGATTAAAAGAATTGGCAGAGCTACAACAAGATCGCGTAATGCAGTTGCTAGAAGCTGAAAACGATGAGCATGGGAATAGTTGGTTGACTTCATTTGCTCAAGAAACCAGTAAAACTCTTGAACAGTTTGTTGAAACAACAGTCAATATGTCAGCATCTTCAATGGAGCTAGTCGAAAAAGTCGGTCGAATTAATACCATGGTTCCTGATGTTATGAAGGCGATGAAAGATATTGATCAAATAGCATCACAAACCAACTTACTTGCACTTAATGCGGCAATTGAGGCTGCACGTGCAGGCGAGGCTGGGCGCGGGTTTGCCGTGGTAGCAGATGAGGTTAGGTCGCTTTCTACTCGGTCAGCGGGTTTTAGTAATCAGATCCAACAAAAACTAAAAAATATGGCAGTGCAAATTGAAACTTTAACTGCTGATATAGGTGGCGTCGCCTCACAAGATGTTACTTATGTGATGCAATCGAAAAAAAATGTCCACATTGCTATCGATAAATTAATGGAAAACGCAACAGGCAATCGAAAGCATACTTCAGCTCTTGATGAACATAACCAAATATTACAACAGTCTTTGAATGACGCGATGCGAGGGCTGCAATTTGGTGATATTAACTCACAAAATCTGGCTTATACCGCTGAACAATTAGCCCAAGTTAATACACAATTAAATATATTGATGGAACCTGGTGGTATGGAAGATGAAGCTAAGATACAAGGGTGTAATGAAAGCCTTGTACAATTTAAAATTCAAAAACATAACCCTGTTTCGGCCAGTTCTATGGCAAGTGGTGATATCGATTTTTTCTAGAAAACAGACATCTACAATGAAATACCATTGAGGACAAGTACTTTGGATAATTACAGTATTAGGTTACCAAACCGTTTTGATTTTAGTTACCACAAAACATTCAACCAAGAGGTTGAGGCATTAGTTGCAAAAACGGGTATTAAAGAAATCCAATTAGACTTTTCTCAAGTGAACTATTTAGACAGTTCTGCGCTAGGAATGTTAGTTTTATTATCAAAGAAAAATGAGAAAGGTGTTGGTGCAAAACTGATCATTAAAGGCGCTCATGGTAGTGCTTTGGAAATCCTAGAAATCGCAAAAATGACTAAACTTTATGCCTTCATTTGAACTGTTTTACGACAGTCGCCCACCTATATCAGTTTTGATTATTGAGGATAATCCTGTTTGTATTTTGATGTACAAACAATTCTTTATGGAAAAAGGAATAAAAGTAGCTGTATGTACATCAATAGAAAAAGCAAAAAAAGAAGTTTGTAGACCACGATTAAATTATGAATTGGTGTTACTGGATAATCACTTACCCGATGGGGAAGGGATTAAGTTTGTTTCACAGCTAAAAGAACACTTACCTATGGCGGCGATTATTATTGTCAGTGCCAATAGTGATACCGATTTTTTTGTTGAAGCATTCAAACAAGATATTGACGATATTGCATTAAAGCCAATTAAGATGGATTTATTATGGCTAAAAATGAAAAGGTCAATTCATCAGCGTTACTTAGAAAAAGTTAATAATACACAACGTGTAGCAATAAATATTTGGCGAGATTCACAATTACAGGAGCAGGCGCTGGCTAAACATTTATTTGGTGCCATGCATGGAAAAATTCATTTAGATATACCAGCAATAAATTATTGGGTTAAACCTTCATCGTTATTCAGTGGCGACGGCGTTATCCACTGTAGTGGTCCAGACGGCAGTGATTATGTCATGTTAGCCGATGCAATGGGACATGGCTTAGCCGCCGCAGTGTCGCTTATGCCAATGATGCAGGCATTTGGTGCCATGACAGAAAAAGGCTTACCGTTGTGTAATATTGTTTTTGAGCTCAATACCAAACTAAATCATTTTTTACCAGAAGACCGTTTTGTGGCGGCAGTCATTATTCATTTGCAACCAAACAATAAAACTATTGATATTTGGAATGGAGGTATGCCACCAGTCATTATAGTCGATGAGCAATACCAAATAATTAAGCAGATAAAATCTGAAAATATGGCATTGGGTATTTTGTCCGATAATCAGTTTAGTGTTAATTCAGAACATATTGATTTGCTAGATAACCAAAGGGTAATTCTTTTCAGTGATGGTGTTATCGAAACTCCATCTAATAAAGGAAAAACGTTAACCATAGATGATCTTGTTTCGTTACTAAAGTTACCTGGAGAACCTTTAGAAGGTGTTAAACAGCATTTTAATGTTGAATGTGAATCGCCACAAGACGATATATCTGTTGTGCTAATAGATACTCACGATATTTTGCAGTCCTTTATAGAAGAAGATGAATTAACAACTGTTCAAGAGAGTGCATTTTTTATTGAACACACATTACAGGGAGCAACACTCGATTTGTTTGATATTCCGGGACATTTGTGTGAATTAATATCTAAGCAACTGCCATTATCCTTGGTGACCAAAGTCTTTACTGTGTTATCTGAGTTATATACTAATGCATTTGAACATGGCGTACTCGAGTTAAATAGTGAAATTAAGTCACAAGAAAATGGCTTTTTAGCTTTTTATGAAGAAAAAATGGAAAGAGTAAATCACTTATCTAATGACAATAAAATTATATTAAAAGTTCAGTGGCAAAGCCACTTACAGCGCTTAGAAATCTATATCGAAGATAGTGGTCATGGTTTTTTTAAGAATGATGTAGAACCGAGTAATTTGTCTAAAAGCTACGGCCGAGGCTTAACTTTAATTAAGCACTTAGCTGAAACCCTTGAAATTATACCTCCTGGAAATGCTGTAAGGGTGGTATTGGTTGGAAAACATAAACTATGAGTAAAAGCATTTTAGTTGTCGATGATTCAGCTTCAATTCGTCAAATGGTAGAAGCAACACTTAAGTCAGCCAATTACCAAGTGACATTGGCTTCAGATGGTCAAGAGGCCTTTGATTTATGTAAAACAAAAATTTTTGACTTCGTATTAACAGACCAAAATATGCCACGTATGGATGGACTAACATTAATTAAATCATTACGAGGGTTACCTGCATATCGGACGAAAGCTATTGTGGTATTAACTACCGAAGCAAGCGATGAAATGAAGGCTCGCGGTAGAGCGGCTGGGGCAACTGGCTGGATGGTTAAACCATTTGATCCAGATAAGCTTCTGCAAGTAGCTTCCAAAGTGTTGGGATAAGTCCTCTTATTTAATAGTTGGTAACATTATGTCAATGGATATGAGTCAATTTCATGGTGTCTTTATCGAAGAAAGCCAAGAGCATCTTGATGAGATGGAGCACCTATTACTAGCCCTTGATCCAAGTTCGCCAGATATCGAAGAGTTAAACAGTATTTTTCGTGCCGCACATTCGATAAAAGGCGGTAGTGGCATGTTTAGCTTTGATGCGCTAATTACTGTTACCCATGTTATGGAGAGCCTTTTTGACAAAGCTCGACAAGGTAAATTTAATTTTTCAGTGCATATCATAGATGAATTATTAATTGCTGTTGATACTCTTCGTAAGCTGTTAAAAAGCTATGCTGATAGTACCGAAATCGAATGGGCTTTAGTTAATTCTACCACCGCATCTTTAGAAGTTATTTTAGAACCAGATAGTCACGCAGAGTCGCAAGATGATGAAAATGGCTTTGGTTTTTTTAAGCCACTTAATTCCTCAAGTAAAAGCAATACTTCCGAAATCATGTCGCAAGTAAATGATGACACTGACGATGGTTTTGGATTCTTTGAACCTATAGTTGATGAAAGCACCGCTGATATAGAGGACGGTTTTGGATTTTTTGTTGATTTAGACGATAATTTACCAGACTCAAATTCATCTAAACAAAAGGTGTCCAATGATCAGGAGGAGCCTGAATTAGAGGCATCAGTTCTTCACGATACGACAGACGATTCGATTACCTCAGTATCCAGTCTTGCACAACATGCTAAATCTACGTCCCTTTCAAAATCTAACACAGATACCAAAGCGAAGGCTGAAGCAAGTGAAAGTAGCAGCATTAGAGTCGACATAGCAAAAATCGACAGTTTAGTTAATTTGGTTGGCGAATTAGTTATTACGCAATCTATGCTGAATCTTATTGGTGACGAGATAACCGGCCTTGCAAGTGAAAAACTACGCTCAGCATTAGCCGAACTTGAACGGAATACACGAGAACTTCAGGAGGGCATCATGTCGATTAGGATGTTGCCTATGTCTTTTGTTTTTAATCGGTTTCCTAGGGTTGTCAGAGATTTATCTAAAAAGCTTAATAAGAAAATCGATTTAACTATTGTAGGTGGCCAAACCGAAATAGATAAAGGCTTAATTGAACTGTTGGTGGATCCATTGACGCATCTGGTGCGCAACAGTCTAGATCATGGCATTGAATTGCCTGAAATCAGGATTGCTAATGGTAAACCCGAAACCGGCGTACTCACCCTCAAAGCTGAACAGAAGGGGGGTAACATCTTGATCTCAGTATTAGACGACGGTGCAGGGCTCAATCGTGATCGTATTCTCGCTAAAGCTTTTGAAAATAATGTAGATGTGCCTGAAAATCCAACCGATCAACAGGTTTGGCAATTAATCATGTCTGCGGGATTTTCAACCGCGGAACAAGTCACTGATGTTTCGGGCCGTGGCGTTGGTATGGACGTTGTGAAACGTAATATAGAGTCTATGGGCGGCCGGCTAGAAATACTCTCTGAAAAGGGTCGCGGTTCTTCTTTTCAAATCCGCTTGCCTCTCACTTTAGCTATCCTCGATGGAATGTCTATCTCCGTTGGTGGGCAAATATTTATTATTCCACTGGTAAATATTATTGAATCCGTACAACCACAAAGTTCTCAATTAAAGTTTATTGGTAATGAACAAGTTTTGGATTTACGTGACGCTTATTGGCCAATTGTAAATTTATATCAGGTTATGGATTTAGAGCCCAAGTCTAGGTTAGCAACTGAAGGTATTTTAGTGTTAGTTGAAACTAATAACACGCGCTTTGCCTTGCTTGTTGACGAGCTAATCGGGCAGCAACAAGCTGTTATTAAGAGTTTGGAGCAACATTATCGCCGAGTACAAGGCGTTGCTGGAGCGACTATTATGGGAGATGGCAGTGTTGCATTGATATTGGATGCAGAATCATTGGCTTTGAAAATCAATGAATCTTTAAAGCAAAGGGTTAAGTATGATAACTGAACAAAAAAAAGATGCAGATAGTCAAGATAGCACCGCACATGAGTATTTAACCTTTATTTTAGGTGATGAACATTACGGTTTAGATATCATGAAGGTACGTGAAATTAGGGGGTATGAACCAGTTACGAAAATTGCCAATGCCCCAGCCTTTATTAAAGGGGTTTTGAATTTGCGTGGTGATATTGTTCCGATTGTTGATTTAAGACTTAAATTCGATGTTGGTGAGGCTTCCTATAACGAATTTACTATTGTCATCATGCTTCATATTAATAATCGCATTGTTGGCATAGTGGTAGATGCAGTGTCTGATGTCATTAATATGCAGGCTTCAGATATTAAACCGCCTCCAGAGTTTGGTGTAGCCTTTGACAGCCAGTATTTATTTGGATTAGCACCAGTTAATGAACAAATGATTATTTTACTTAACATTGAAAAATTGATTTCCAGCCAAGAGCTGGGGTTATTCGATTCTACAGCATTGCCATCGGAGTGATAAATATGGGTATCAGATCTTGGTTTGAAAATAATGGACAGCAACAACAATCGTTAACCCGCGCTAGTTTGGCTTTAGACAATAGCAGCACCTGTTTTATGATTGCAGACCCCGAACGAGTTATCGTTTATGCGAATAGAGCAGTAGTTAATTTATTGACCGCAGCACAGGATGACATTCGTAAAGAGTTACCCCAATTTTCAGTATCTTCTCTGATTGGGAGTAATATTGATATTTTTCACAAACAACCTCAACATCAAAAAAATATTGTTTCTCAGCTGTCCCAAACTCATACGGCTTCAATCAATGTCGGTGTGCGTTGTTTCAAACTGGTGCTTAATCCACTTCGTGATGAGAAGGGGGTATCTCTTGGTACATCAGTAGAGTGGCACGATATTACAGAGCAGAAAAAGCATGAATTACTTTCATTAAGAGTAACCTCAGCATTAGAAGCTACATCTTCAAATGTAATGGTTGCTGATAATGACCTCAACGTCATATATATGAATCAAGCTGTTGAACGGATGCTTAGGGAAGCTGAAAGCGATCTTAGAAAAGCCCTCCCGCATTTTTCTGTTAGTTCCGTTATTGGCAGTAATATTGATATTTTTCACAAAGAACCATCGCATCAACGCAGATTGCTTGCAGCGTTAGACAAAACTTATGTAGGAAATATTGTTGTTGCTGGTCGAAGCTTTCGGTTAATTGCCAATCCAATTTTTGATACAAAGCGTAATCGATTAGGCACAGTAGTGGAGTGGATTGACCGCACGAAAGAGGTCGCTTCCGAGCATGAATTAAGCCGAATTTTAGGTGCATTAGAAACCACTACAACGAATGTAATGATTGCCGATATTGATCGTAATATCACCTATATGAATAAATCAGTTGAAAACATGCTTCGCATTGCTGAGGCTGATTTAAGAAAAGAGCTTCCTCACTTTTCTGTTGAAAAGGTTGTTGGCAGTAATATAGATATTTTCCATAAGAACCCTGCTCATCAAATGCACCTCCTTGCCAATTTAACTAAAACATATACCGCAAATATTGTTGTTGGAAGCCGTCATTTTCGCTTGGTTGCTAACCCTATTTTTGCCAATGATGGAACAAGATTAGGCTCAGTTGTAGAGTGGTTAGATCGTACTCAAGAGGTGTTTGTTGAGTCTGAAGTGAATACTGCTGTACAAGCAGCAGCAGAGGGTGATTTTACCAGTTTAATTTCGACCGAAGGAAAAAATGGATTTTTCTTGAAATTATCTGAGGGATTAAATTCGCTACTTAGGGTCACTGAAAGTGGCTTAAATGACATTAACCGAGTGCTTAAATCCATTTCTGAAGGAGACTTAACTGAGCGTGTAACCGCTGATTACCAAGGTTCGTTTGAATTACTTAAAAATGGCTGTAATCAAACTTCCCAGAACCTAGCGCAGATGTTAGGTAAAATTCGTACCGCCGCAGATACTATTAAAACCGCTTCAAGTGAGATATCACAAGGTAATACTGATTTATCTAGTCGTACTGAGCAGCAAGCATCCAGCCTCGAAGAAACTGCATCGAGCATGGAGGAGCTTACTGGAACCGTGCGTCAAAATGCTGATAATGCAAGACAAGCCAATACGCTTTCAGCTAAAGCTTCTGAAGTTGCTATTAACGGAGGGAATTTAATTGATCAAGTTGTCGTTACAATGGCATCTATTAACGAGTCATCACAAAAAATCGCTGACATTATCGGTGTAATTGATGGGATCGCTTTCCAAACTAATATTCTAGCATTGAATGCTGCAGTAGAAGCTGCGCGAGCTGGGGAGCAAGGTCGAGGGTTTGCTGTCGTTGCATCTGAAGTAAGAACATTAGCGCAGCGATCAGCAAACGCAGCTAAAGACATTAAGGCATTGATTTCTGACTCTGTCGGTAAGATTAATAACGGCAATGAGTTAGTTGGAAAGTCTGGTGATACGATGAAAGAAATCGTGACATCGATTAAACGTGTTAACGACATCATGGCAGAAATTGCCGCGGCTTCTAGTGAGCAAGCGACCGGTCTTGATGAAGTAGGTAAAGCCGTGAGTCAAATGGATGAAATGACACAGCAAAATGCTGCTTTAGTTGAAGAAGCTGCCGCTGCAGCTGAGAGTTTGCTATCTCAAGCGGCACAATTGGCGACTAATGTTAGCCAATTTAAACTCGACGATGATTATCAACATGTGCAAGCCGCTTTGCAACATTCGGCACCCAAAACACAAATGATTTCTCACGCTAAGAGCACATTACCGAAAAGAAATGCCATCAAACCATCGCAGCCCAAAGATGACGAATGGGAGAGTTTTTAGTCTTATAAGTATTAAATAATAAAATGATTGAAGCCCTCACCCATCAGGTGAGGGTCATAATATATTTATACTAGGATATTATAATGACAAGCTCTGAAGGCTGGGATAATAGAGAGTTCAGTTTTGCAAAAGCTGATTTTGATTCAGTGAGAACTTTGTTATATCAATTAACAGGAATTCGCTTAGCAGATAGTAAAGACTCGATGGTTTATAGCCGTTTAGCCCGCAGGGTTAGGTCGTTAAAACTGCAAGGTTTTTCGGAATATCTGCATCATCTTAATACTCATCCTAGCGAAGAAGAACATTTCATTAATGCGCTAACGACAAACTTGACTTCGTTTTTTCGTGAACCACATCATTTTGACATTCTTAAAAAGTACTTGATAGCACATCCTAAAACACGAACGATTTGGTGTGCCGCCAGTAGTACAGGGGAGGAACCCTATTCTATAGCAATGGTGGTTGCTGAAACGTTTGCTATGTTTGATGTACCAATTAAAATTATTGCTTCCGATGTAGATAGTCAGGTACTGCAAAAAGCTAAAGCAGGGATCTATTCAATCGACAGAATAAATTCTTTAGCAGAGGAGCGTAAAAAACAATTTTTTTTTAAAGGAAAAGGAGCATTTGCTGGTATGGTTAAAGTCGTACCAGAGTTACAGAAAATGGTTGAATTTAGACAGATTAACTTACTTAAATCTGAATGGTCATTAAGAGAGCCAATTGACATTATTTTTTGTCGCAATGTAATGATTTATTTTGACCGTTCGACTCAGTTAAAGGTATTAGAAAGGATGGTTAAATTATTACCTGCTGATGGCCTTTATGTAGCAGGACATTCTGAAACCTTTAATAATGCTACTCATCTGGTTAGATCTGCTGGCAACACAACTTATTACCCAAATCACTCTGTGAGGTAAGCTTGTTAAACTTTGATGTTAATAATTCGAACCTTGCTCCTAATCGATATTATGACCGGTATTTTAATTCTGAAGCAGTAAAAATTTCTCCCGGAGAGTATTTTGCTACAACACAAAATACCCTTATTGTGACAGTTTTAGGATCCTGTGTATCAGTGTGTTTACGAGATCCTGTCCTAGGAATTGCCGGTATGAATCACTTCTTACTACCACAGGATAACTACCCACAAGGTGGTGGGACTTCTGAGTCTGCTCGCTATGGAGTTTATGCGATGGAAATACTGATTAACCATTTACTCAAGCTCGGTGCAAGTAAAAATCGGCTTGAGGCTAAGGTGTTTGGCGGCGGTAATGTGCTGCAAGGGTTTATGACTGTTAATATTGGTGAACGTAACGCTGAATTTGTGCAAGATTATTTAAGAATGGAACATATTCCAATAATAGCTTCTGACCTACTTGATGTTTACCCCCGTAAAGTTTATTTTTTCCCAGATACGGGACGGGTATTGGTTAGAAAAATTAAAACTATGCATAACACTACAATTTTAGACCGTGAAAGTGAGTACAAGTTTAAGTTACGTTCACAAGCTATGAGTGGTGATGTGGAGCTATTTGATGACTAGACAAATAAAAGTATTAGTAGTTGATGATTCGGCCCTTATTCGGAGCTTATTGAGTGAGATTATTCGAGCTGAGCCAGATTTTACATTAGTTGGTGCCGCTCCAGATGCTTTTGTAGCAAAAGATATGGTCATCACCTTTAGTCCTGATGTGATTACATTAGATGTCGAAATGCCTAAGGTTGATGGGTTAACTTTTCTAGACCGTTTAATGAAAGCCAGACCAACTCCTGTGTTAATGGTTTCTAGTTTAACAGAGCAAGGTGCTGAGGTGACCCTCAAAGCTTTAGAAATTGGCGCCGTTGATTTTTTTCCCAAACCTAAATTGGATATTGCTAATAGCATGGAGGCCTATCGTAGCGAAATTGTTGCTAAGATACGCTCTGTTGCTAAGGCAAAGGTTCAGCCTAAAGTTATCAAAAAAAATACAGTAAATACTGCATTTAAATTTAAAACAAGTGAGAAAATTATTGCTATTGGCGCCTCAACAGGAGGAACAGTTGCACTAAAATCATTACTTGCTGAAATGCCTATCGACAGTCCAGCCATTGTTATTACCCAACATATGCCTCCAGGGTTTACTAAAACCTTTGCCGAACACCTCGACAATATTAGTGCGATACATGTGAAAGAAGCTCAGGATGGTGAAAGATTGATCCCTGGCTGTGCATATTTAGCGCCAGGCGATAAGCACTTACTTGTTGTTCGCAGTGGTGCTGATTATCGGATTAAACTGTCTGATGGTGAGCGAGTCAGCGGTCACCGGCCTTCAGTTGATGTGATGTTTCAATCTTTAGCGCAAACAGCAGGTAGCAATGTCTTAGGTGTTATTTTAACTGGTATGGGTAAAGATGGTGCTGCCGGAATGTTGGAACTGCTGAACTCTGATGGTATTACTATCGCACAGGATGAAGCAAGCTCAGTTATATTTGGAATGCCTAAAGCTGCAATTGACTTAGGAGCCGCACAGATGATTTTAAGCTTGCAGGATATCCCTTCTCAAATTGTGCAAATAATTAACCGACTAGGAAAAGAATATAGGATTTGATTATCTTCATTACTTATTTTTGTTATTTTTTTATGTCAGTAAAAGGTAATAATGAGGTCAAGCTCAGATAATTTAACAAGCCTTTGTTCAAGAATGTTTATGCTCTTGTCCTCGTTAGTGCTTCCGGCATTTGTTTCATTACCTTTGCACAAAACACCCTCAATGTCACAATTTTTTTCAGCATATTGAACATAGCCAGACCAGAAAAAATACCGTTAGCTTAGAAGATATGCCTTACTATCACTGCTATTCGCGGTTGGTACGTAAGGCTTTTCTTTGTTGTCTTGATACATCAACAGGTAATATTTTGAACATCGACGCGAGTGTGTAGTAGATGCTCGTATTATTGAGCTGGCGACCATCTTTGATATTTATTATGAGACTGGCAGATATTTAATTGAGGTTAACTAAGAATTTTTCTTCGAGCTCTTTGCTTGAAATAGGTTTACTGATTAAATAGCCTTGTAAATAATCGCAACCCTGTCTAACGAGCCAATCTTTCTGTTCTTGGGTTTCGACCCCTTCAGCAATCGTTTTTAAATCTAGAGCTTTAGCCATTGCAACAATCATTTCTAAAACGGCAGTAGATGGTTGGTCTCCTGAAACAAAAGAACGATCGATTTTGAGTATATCGACAGGTAAACGAGATAGGTAGGAAAGCGAACAGTAACCGGTGCCAAAGTCATCTATTGAAATATTTATCCCATACTGGCGTAATTTTTTTAAGGCAATAAAACTTTTATCGAGAGCTTTCATCAATACAGTTTCGGTAATTTCCAGTTCAATCAGTTTAGGATTAACATCATGTTTTTTAAGCATGGATAACACATGTTCAACGTAATTGTCTTCTTGCATCTGTCGAGCAGAAACGTTGATCGCAACGGATATTCCACCATACTCTTTCTCCCAGCGTTTTATTTGCAGACAAGCGGTTTCTAATACCCAGTCTCCAATTGCGATAATTGATCCATTTTCCTCAGCAATTTTAATAAAGCCTTCTACTGAAACATCTTCAGGATTATTATTCCAACGTATTAACGCTTCGCAGCCTACTAACTTACCCGTTTCAGCGTTTATTTTTGGCTGATAATTCAAATGAAATTCTTCACGCTCAACCGCGTAATTTAGCGCGGCTTCGATATTTAATCTTGCTTCGACTTTATCGCTCATTTCTTTCGCGAAGAAGTGCCAATGTTTACCACTCCCTTTTGCTTTATACATGGCCAAGTCAGCGCAGCGCATTAGTTGATTTGTATCTTCTCCGTTATCGGGATAAATAGAAATCCCAATGCTACCTGAAGTACGAATTTCCCGGTCAGCCAAAAAATAGGGCCGTGTTAATGCCTCATCAATTCGCTGAACCACATACATTAATTCGCTTAGTTCATTATTTCCTTCAATCACAACCAGAAACTCATCTCCGCCTAAACGTCCGACGGAATCGTTACTTCTAAGTACTTTTAATAATCTGTTAGCCACTTCAATAAGAAGAGTGTCGCCGACATCATGACCTAAAGAGTCGTTGATCGTTTTAAACCTGTCCATATCAATAAATAAAACCGCCACTTTAGTCTTGGTTCGTTTGGCGGTGACAATTGCTTGCGATAATCGGTCGGCTATGAGTGTTCGGTTGAGTATTTTTGTCAGTGGATCTCTCGTTGCTAGATTTCTAAGCTGTACTTGAGCATTAATCAGACCTTTTAACATTTGCTCGATATGATTTACGAGCTGTCCCATTTCATTTTTAGCATGGATAGTTAAGCTCTCCAGTGTTCTTGGATCTGGATTTTCAGGGTCAATTTTTGATATGGACTGGGTTACTCGCCGCAAAGGTGAACTCAGTAGCCATGAAGATAACCATAATAAGACCAAAGCAATGATAACTGCCTGCAGCAGACCTGTAATAATTACGCTGCCGGCAAAGGTTAAAAACTGTTGGGCAAGAGGGGTGGGATTTAATTTTATTGAGAGTACGCCCACTTGGCGCTTTTCGTTATTCAGTTCAATATAGAGTTTTCTTTCACCGAGAATTTCGTCGCCGATAAAGTTAGCAGTGATCCATGCAATCGAAGGTTTGCTTTCCTGAACGGGTTTTCTGTCAGCGGCAATAATATTTCCAGTTTCACCAATAAGTACCGCATCTTGAACCAAGCCCAGTGCCGTCATACTCGCGACAATTTGTTCGGCAAGAGCAGGATCTAAAGTCCAAGCCGCATTGGTAGCGCCACCTTCAGCAGCGGTAAGGATCTCTTGAGCCAAACTAAAGGCTTCATCTCGTTGGTCTGACAGATGCAAGCTAAGCGAGTATCCACTGACTAACAGAGCAATGAGAATACTTAGCACTAAAGCGATTATGGCTTGTGTTAGCGCTAACGATTTTCTTAAATAATCTATGATGCTCATCAGTATCTATGCCCTAAAAGATCATATAGCTTAAGAAAAATAAACAACGAATGTGGATTTTTTAACCTAGCTGCCAAAATATAAAATATCCTTATATTTATTGTTCTCTTTAATCAGCTTTAAGTTAGTCACGCAAGCATCTCTTGCCGCTTCTGATTTAAATAGAAAACCATTGGGACTCTTTCCAAATAGGGGGGATTTATCCACCGCAACTGTCTCGTCAAATTCGTTGTCATTTAACAATTGTTGTCGATAAAATTGATAGATTTGTCCATCCATTTGAATAAAGTCGACCCTTTTACTGAATAACATTCTTAGCTGAGTTTTTTGATTATGAGTTTCACTATATTTTTTATTCTGCGTTGCCATTGCAGCGTACTCACCGCCAATATGCGCAATTGCTCCCTGCCATGAAAGTAATGAGTATTCAGCAAGATCAGCTATTTTATTGACCTTAAGAGCCTTTTCAGAAAGAGAAAAAAGAAAGTTTTCATAGGCGTAGATATCGCCAGTGTAATAGCCTTTAAGTCCTCTTTCAGCAATGGTTTTTTCATTGATATCTGTCACCACACTAACCTGATTTGTCAGATACTCAGCAATTCGTCTTGCGTAAGGCAGTGTTTTTGGCGTCAGTTTATAACCTGCAGGTTCTAGGCAATCTTGCAACAAGTTGAGCAGTATTCCGGTGGGACCCTCTTCAATTACCCACGGAGGCAAGGACTCCCCAAAAGAGGCAATAATTTCTTTAGATTGACTAAATACAGGGTTGGATAGCATCAGTGAAAAAACGAGGAATAAGGCTAATTTGACCATATATAATCTCATGTAGGATAAATGTTAAGACTCTAATAAGAGTTTAGCTGACTATATACGATATGCAATTGCCAGCTGCTAACTCCAGCTGCGTGATTAAATAATCATTTCTTAATCACACCAAGTTATTCCCACTTGATTGATATCGAGCTTTTTTGCTGCGTTGAATTTAGCTTACGGGTCATTTTGTGGCTATTAATTGCTCATTTTTTACAGGAAACCATCTCAACAGCTTACCGAACCTTTAAGGAATGTTCGGCAGCGTACAGACAAAAACTATACTTCGGTTGATGATGGGAACGGTACCTTAGGGTAGACGAAACGATAAATTAATTCGGTTAAAGGATGAATGAATGTACTACATAGTAGAAACAAATAAATCATTTGAACAAGTATCGAATGATCTCGACGAGGCTGTAAAAAGTCATGATTTTGGTGTTTTACATATTCACAATCTCGGAATGACTTTACGGAGTAAGGGGATTGATTTCACTGAAGATTGTAAGGTTTTTGAAGTGTGTAATCCTATGCAGGCAGCAAAGGTGTTGGCTATTGATATGCGTTTAAATATGGCCTTACCCTGCCGGATCTCGGTATTTACTGAGCAAGGAAAAACATTAATTGGTTTGATAAAGCCTGAGCAAATGCTGTCGGCATTGTCGCAAGATACTGCGTTAGCCGCCATTGCTAAAGATGTTGAACAAAAGATGATCATGATCGTCGACGCAGCTAAGTAGTTATACCGTATTTGAACATTCCTCGAGGAGATAAGCATGTCGAATGAAGGCTATCACGAACCAATAGGTGAGCTAAAAGATGACACCAGAAATATGCACAGGGCGATTACATCACTTATGGAAGAGCTTGAAGCCGTTGACTGGTACAACCAAAGAGTTGATGCCTGTAAAGATACAGAATTAAAGGAAATTCTTGCGCACAATCGCGATGAAGAGAAAGAGCATGCCGCCATGTTGCTGGAATGGATCAGAAGACAAGACTCAACTTTTGATAAGAAGTTAAAAGATTACCTCTTTACTGATAAGCCAATTACACACAAATAAAATACATCATCAGGTCGCCAAGGGTTTCTAGGTATACGGTGTACAGAGGATTAACAACATGACTGATGACTCCAAAAATGCGTTGCAACGTGGACTTGAAAATATACAGGATCCTTTTTCTAGTTTTATTCGCGCGCAGGCTACCACTAGCTGGTTTCTTCTGCTTGCGACTATCATCGCCCTATGGTGGGCCAACTCAGAGTATTATTCTAGTTACCAGAACCTGACACATACATCGATTGGTTTTTTTCTGGGTGGTTATAAACTGGAGACGTCCTTAAACCACATCATTAATGATGGATTTATGGTGATATTTTTCTTCTTTCTCGGACTTGAGATTAAACGAGAAGTCCTTGCCGGCGATCTAGCTCGTCCAGAGAATCGACGTATGCTCATTCTTTGCGCCATCGGTGGAATGGTTTGTCCAGCGGTAATCTATGCGTTGTTCAATTGGTCACATGATTCACTGGTTGGCTGGGGTATACCCATGGCAACCGATACCGCGTTCGCCTTAGGAGTGCTCACAACCGTAAGAAAATACATCCCCACCAGTCTATTGGCTTTTCTTGTCGGCCTCGCGATTGTGGACGATGTCGGTGCGATATTAGTGATTGCAATATTTTACACTCAGGATTTATCTATCTTGCATCTATTAAGCGCATTTGCACTGATTGCATTTTTAGCTCTGGGCAATTACGCAGGGGTACGTCAACCCTACTTTTATATTATTTTTGGCGTAGCAGCCTGGTGGATGATGCTTAAATCGGGTGTTCACCCTACGTTTGCCGGTGTCGCTATCGCTTTGACTGTACCAGCTCGTCCAAAGTTAACATCGGAGAAACAATTGGTTAAAGCTAGGTCTACAATCAAGTCAATGCAGAAAAAATCAGTTTCAGTCGATGTTCTCGGCAGTCGCGAAGCCCATGAACAAGTGTTAGATATGCGTGACTTGGCAGAACGTGCTAGTACACCACTACGTCGCTGGGAAGATGCGCTGGAGTTACCCGTGGCATTATTTATCTTACCCTTATTTGTGCTTACCAATGCGGGCGTTCCCTTCAGCGTGAACTCATTTGTCGAAAGCTTACAACATCCAATTGGCTTAGGAATTATGACTGGACTTGTTCTGGGAAAGTTTATCGGTATTTCCGGTGCCTGCTGGCTGGGTCTACGCTACAAAATCGGCTGTTTACCCAATGGCGTTAGTTTTCAACATATCATCGGCGTATCACTTATTGCTGGGATCGGTTTTACGATGTCGACATTTATAGCCACCTTAGGGTTCGACTCACTACCAATACATCTGCAAAGTACTAAATCATCGATTCTGGTTGCTTCGTTAATTTCTGCAATACTAGGAGTCTTGTATCTTCGATTTATTGCTTCAAAAAAATAGTCCTAGTAATACAATTCAATTTTCGGAGTGCTGGGAACAAAGTTCCCATCCCCAAAAGGGCCAGAACGTAATTATCTGATTACGTCATCAAATCACCTCAAAGACAGGAGATACATTCCAAATGGATAAAACTTTAATCATAGATTATTACACTGACATTCTTTGTGTCTGGGCTTGGATTGCTCAGAAGCGTATCGATGAACTCAATAAAACATTGGGAAACAAGATCGAACTTAAATGTTACTACGTTGACATTTTTGGTGATGTACCAACAAAAATAAACACACAATGGCAATCGAAAGGGGGTTTTATTGGCTTTGCTGAGCATATACAGCAATCTGCGTCTGCCTTTGAATATGCCCATATAAACCCGAAAGTATGGACGGAAGTTAGACCCTCCACTTCAGCCAATGCGCATTTAATGCTCAAAGCGGTAGAGATAACTTATGATAAAAAGAAAAGTATCGAGATGGCCTTAAAGTTTCGAACAGCATTTTTTGTAGATGGGTTGGACATTGGCAACCTTAACGTCCTCTATAATTTAGTTACAGCCAATGGACTAGACCGAAACACCGTCAATACCAGTATTGGTGATGGTTCTGCTATGGCATCTTTAATGGGTGATTATCAAAAATCAAAGGAGCAAAACATTAAAGGGAGTCCTTCCTATGTCATTGGTGATGGTCGTCAAACATTGTATGGCAACGTAGGTTACCGCGTTATCCTTGCTAATATTGAAGCGCTTTTAGAGAATCCAACCGCTGAGGCAAGCTGGTGCTGAAATGAAACAGTCTAGAGGCGAAGCTGATAAGTATATTTTTGATTGGAGCATGAAGCTCTGCAACGTGCAGCGCTATTTTACCCAATCACGTCTGTTAGATACCGCACAGACGGATACCTATGGTCAAGTCCAGACTGGCTACATTGGAAGTATAATTCGTCTCAATTTATCCAATTATTAGCGCCAGAACTGACCTAATTACAACGGTTTGTAGCAAGCGGCTTATGATAATCAGACAAGCTACCAATGCTTTAATACTTTAATAATAAGGGAATAATTACCATTACAGTCGAAAATTAAACCCTTCTTGAGAAATTTTGATATTTAGGAGACACACCATGATTGAAAAAGTTGCAACAATCCAATGGCAAGGTCAAGGTAAGAAAGGCCAAGGTAGAATAAGTACCGAGACCGGTGCACTGAAGCAATATCCCTACGGCTTCGGTAGTCGCTTCGAGGATGACAGGAATGGCACTAACCCTGAAGAGATACTGGCCGCAGCACATGCCGCGTGTTTTACCATGGCGTTTTCATTCGCCTGCGATAAGGCAGGGTTTGCCACCGCCAATATAGACACCAAAGCCAGTGTACGTCTCGCTAAACAAGGCGAAGGTTTCGTTATTGACCGCATCGCGTTGACGATGACCGCTGAGGTTGCGGGCATCGACGAGGAAAAATTTCAGGAAATTGCCGCTGCGGCAAAGTGTGACTGTCCGGTCTCTAAGGCCCTTGCCGGTGTTGGTGAGATTACCCTACAAGCGACACTGAAATAGCGCATATCCTGAGATAGGATATCAGCCAACTCTATACCACTAGATGACAATCCCGCCATTGTCGGGGGGAACATGGGTACTGTACTACTCGGTCCCATGCTTGTGTTTGGGTTCTATTTGGTCGCAGACCAAGCTAGCATTATCCAGTACATATGGTGCTTAAAAAGGCTTGGCAATGAGTAGATATCCACTCATAAGATCTTTCGCAGTAACACGCTTAACACCACGTACATTCTCGGCAATTTTGATAGCCAAAGCCCGTTCGGCATCGGAACTAACCGAACCTGTTAAGCTGACCTCGCCTTTATTTGTAATGACTGAGATCTGGCTAGCATTCACGTTACCAGAGTACATGAGCGTTGATTTTACCTTGGTGGTGATCCAACTATCCGTAATATCTTGACCTGCCGTATTAATCGTTTTTACCGTTTTGTCTATGACAGTCGGTTTATCATTATTGATCTTAAGTTGATTATCTAGTGCAACCACGCCTTTAGTGTTCATCGCCAAACTGCCTGAAAGTGCCTTGTTCACCTCACTGTCTACCGTCCCCTTAAGGGTGACTTTACCGGATTCAGTGTCCACATCAATTATCAGACCTTCGAAGAACTTACTCCAAAGTAGTTTCGACTTCACAGCAGCTGTGATGGTTGCATCGTCAACCATCTCGCCAAAACTCCGACCTGTAGAAACGGCTTTGGCATCATAGTCATAATCGAGGGTGATCTGGTTATCTACTTCATTTACTCCGCTTACACCCAACGCAATCTGCCTGGCTAGTTCCTTATTGACCTCATCTTCAACCTTACCGTTCAAGGTTGCTTTATTGCCTTTAACTGACACATGCAGGTCGTGTGCACGTAAAAAGGGGCTCAATGCATAAGCTGTCGATATCTGCACCGATTGACTTAATTCAGTCATCTCCTGAGACTCAACATCCGCCAAAGCCATACCAGTAAATGGTATCAACGCCACCGTCAGACTGGACGCTAAAATTAATTTTTTAATGGGTGTGTTCATATTGTTCTCCAAAATTTACCTACAGCCTGCAAGATTGTCGACTGTCTTTCTAAGGTGGATGAGCGGGTGACTGGTGTCTGTGCGTTAACGCACTCATCAATATTCTTGATTTAATTGTCAACTCGGCGATATAGGCAGCAGGCCGTTTGTTAATCGCATCAAAAGGACGCTAACGTTTGATAGCGTACAGACACAGTTACCGCTTTGCCTTTTAATGGTCTTGTATCGCCCTTATCTTGGGACATTTAGCATTCGAAGGAGACTGTAGCTATGTTACGCACCGTTAAAAATTTAGAGGACTATGTCATCAGTGCTACAGATGGCAACATTGGTCATATCAAAGACGTTTATTTCGATGATGAAACCTGGTGTGTCCGCTTTTTCGTTGTTGAAACGGGTACTTGGCTTTCGAGAAAGCAGGTACTGATTTCACCTATCTCAATAGGGCATGCAAACTGGGCGGATAAGCAATTATCCGTCTCGATCACCAAATATCAAGTTGAGCACAGTCCCGACATCGACACCCAAAAACCCGTCTCTAGGCAGCAAGAGATCCGCTTACTCGAGTACTACGGCTATCCATACTATTGGGGAGGATATGGGATGTGGGGCGACAATGTGTTGCCGAATATGATGTTAACGGGATACGTCGACTTGACTTCACAACACCATGATGACCATACAAAAGAGACCAAGGCGGCTAAAGCCGAACAGCATAAAGAAGATGATATTCATCTGCGAAGTTGTGAGGCGGTAATCGACTATCGCATTCAAGCAATCGATGGAGACATTGGCCATATAGAGGGCTTGCTTATCGATGAAGATACTTGGGTCATTCGATACATAATAGTGAATACCAGTAACTGGTGGTTAGGTCATCAAGTGCTGATCCCTAGACACTGGATCGAAGATCTGAGTTGGTCCGATGCCAGCGCGTCTGTCAATCTGACACAACAGGAAGTGAAAGATGCTCCATCGTATAACTCAAATATGCAAGTGGATCGTAAGATGGAAATGCATATCTACAATCATTATGGTCGTCTGGGTTACTGGATGGATAAGGATAAGCATGCAACCGAAAAATCACAGCATTAGTAGTGTCTTAGAAGCGATCGACGATAATATTAAGAGGTATAAATGGTAGTCAAATCTATATCTACATCTACAGAATCAGCCAAAAAATCAGCCAAAAAAGCGAAAACTGTCGCTGTTTTTGGTGGCGGTATTGCCGGACTAACGGTAGCGCATGAATTTGTAAAACTTGGCTATAAAGTCAAAGTGTTCGAGGCCAATTCTGATGCCGGTGGTTTTTTTAGAAGTGCCAGAAGAAAAGAAGATCAAGATATGCCTTCTGAATACTCTTGGCATGGAATGGGCCCTTGGTATAACAATTTTTTCGAACTCATCAAGGAAATCCCCTTTGATGAGCACTCCAGTCTTTATGAAAACATCCTCACAAGGCCGGTAGTATTTGGCTTGGCGCCTAATTCAGGCACGGCTCATTTTGGTGATTCTAATTCCAAAAATGTCGATTTGGAAAACCTGTTTAGTATGACAACCAAAGAGAAATGGCTTTGGAGCTGGCTGATGGTGAAGGTCTGGTGTTCAAATACCAGAAGTAGTGAAAAGTACAGTAACATTAATGCTAAAGAAGCTTGGCGTCCCTATTTGGACGCTTCGACACTGAACACCTGGAGTGCTACTTTTGGCTCTTGGGTGGGTTCCGACTGGTGGCATGTTTCTTTCCATCATGTGGCGCATTTTTTCCGTAAGCAATTAGTCACCAAGTATTCGTATCATCATACAGGAGACAGTGACGGTGGGCCTTGGGATCACACGGCGCGCACTGGATGGCTGCTTCTGAACGGGCCCAGCAGTGAAGTTTGGTTTGATAAGTGGGTTGATGACCTGAAGCAAAAGCAGGTTGAGTTTTATTGGCAGACCTCACTTCATCGTTTGAGTTTTGAAGAAAACAGCATAACAGCGGCAGAGCTGGATAATGGCGAAACCGTTCAGGCCGATATCTATGTGATGGCACTGAATCCCTTTTGTGCGGCAGATATCTTGGCCAGAACCCCTGTACTTGAAGACAAACCGCAACTTAATCTTTTTAAACCTTTAGTAAAGCAGGGACCGCATACTCAGGTGTCCTTTAGAATTGGCTTTAAAGAAAAAATGTCTTGGCCGCGAAAAAGATGTGCGCTGGTTATTTCAGATTCCGCCTTTAACCTGACGCTTTTCTCTCAGGAACAAGCTTGGGGGAAGCCTAGTTCTCTAGGGGAAAATATTCAATCATTGTGGACAGTTACCGCTTGCGTTTCAAAAGTACCAGGCCCGGTTCATGGCCTTTGTTTGGAGCAATGCACAGAGGAACAATTCCTTGATGAAGTGTTATTTCAATTAAAACAGTGCCATGCCTTAGATGAACTGGTTAAAAAGGCTAACGATGGCAAAAGCTGGCAAGATTTTTCTATGGTAAAAATCAAAGTTTGGCATGAATGGGCGTTTTCCCCTGAAGGAATAACATCGGCGCAACCTAAATGGGTTAATTCGACCAACACCCAGCAATATATACCACAGCAAAAGACGACAATATCCAACCTTGTTCTTGCAGGGGCTCACACCAAAACGACGGCGGATGTTTGGAGCATTGAGGCTGCGGTCGAGAGTGGCAAGCTTGCGGTAAAGGTTTTTGAACCGCAACTCAAGGTCATTCCACAGTCGAACTTTCTGGTGTTTAAACTCCTTGGGAAAATTGATGATGTGCTTTATTACTTCAAACTGCCTAACGTGTTAGATGTTGGTTTGATATTCATGGCTATGTTATTGGTAAGCGCAATCGCCTTGGGGATTGCCGGATAAAGAGTGGCTTAAACAAAAGATAAATCACGGAGGGCGTATGCATGACCAGCAAGATAAAAAGTCACATTATCAGAAAGATAGCCTGACATTAGTGGGTGCGGTGGCGCTTGGCACTGGCGTTATGATTGGTGCTGGCATATTTGCCTTGACGGGGCAGATGGCTCAGATGACCGGAAGTCTTTTCCCGCTGGCTTTTCTTTCGGCTGCGGTGGTTGTGTTATTCAGCGCATACTCTTACGTCAAATTGTCCAATGCTTATCCTTCTGCTGGCGGGATTGCCATGTACCTGAAAAAGGCCTACGGTAGTACGGTAACAACCGCTTTTCATTCCCTGTTGATGTATTTTTCGATGGTGATTGCCCAGAGTTTTCTGGCGCGTACCTTTGGGACTTATACATTACAGCTGTTTGGTATCGATGATAGCAGCGTGTTAGTGCCGACACTGGGTGCCGGATTATTGCTGGTGGCATTTCTGATCAACTTGTCCGCCAACAAGATGATCGAAGGTGTCGCGTCAGTGCTGGGCTTTATTAAGATTGGCGGTATCGTTTTGTTCGGTATCGTTGGCGTAATGGTGGCAGGCTCGGTAGAAGTCGATTTCTTAACAGTCAGTCCAGATGCTTCAACTTCTGGTGCAACAATCGCTGGTTTTATTGGTGCAACCGCGCTGGGTATTTTGGCTTTTAAGGGCTTTACCACGATTACCAATAGTGGATCAGAGCTTACCGCCCCTCACCGAAATGTGGGCAGAGCTATCATGATCTCCATCGGTCTCTGTGTTGTCATTTATACGCTAGTAGGCTTTGCCGTCGCCAGTAACCTATCACTTGCACAAATCATCGAAACAAGAAATTACTCGTTAGCTGCAGCCGCAAAGCCTGCACTGGGTGAGTACGCTGTCTGGTTTACGGTTGTTTTGGCCATGATAGCAACAGCAGGCGGTGTTATTGCCAGTATATTTGCGGTTTCGCGGATGTTGGCAATGCTGACAGAGATGAAACTCGTTCCCCATAGCCATTTTGGCATGCCCGGTAGCATCCAAAAACACACCCTGGTTTATACCGTCATTTTAGGTTTACTATTGACGATATTTTTTGACCTGACGCGGATTGCGGCCATGGGTATCATCTTTTATTTGATTATGGACATGGCGATCCACTGGGGGGTTTTACGTCACCTGCGAGATGAAGTGGGTGCCAGAAGCGCATTCCCTATCGTCGCGATTATCCTTGATTGTATCGTTCTGGGTGGTTTTGTCTGGGTCAAGATAAACAGCGATCCTTTGGTGGTTGGTGTCGCTGGTGTTGTTATGTTGGTTATTCTGCTTGTTGAGGT
This sequence comes from Shewanella sp. HL-SH2, assembly GCF_051164935.1. Taxonomy (NCBI): domain Bacteria; kingdom Pseudomonadati; phylum Pseudomonadota; class Gammaproteobacteria; order Alteromonadales; family Shewanellaceae; genus Shewanella; species Shewanella sp. HL-SH2. Next base: position 2,887,661 of record NZ_CP195035.1, on the reverse strand, counting down.
GCTGTTTTTACGACATAACCCTATCGAGCCAAAAAGCCACAGTCATAAATGAAAATAAATAAATTCTATGTTCCTTCGCTAACAGTCAGCTAACGCGAAACGACATATTCAAAAAGGAGAAAAAATACGAATATAAAAAAATATTGCTTGTCAATCCACATTGAGAGGGGAGTTTTCTATTGCCTATAGCGGGAGGACAACTCAGCTATTTTTTATTGGATTAAACTCGCGGGGTATCGGTGATGCTGGCTGCGTTGAGATGTTTCTGGTGTGGTTCAAGCTTGTCGTAATTGTGGGGCTGGCTGGGGGCTTACACAGTGGGCTCCTCAGATGCTCTCGCAGAGTCTGCCTGACGCTGGGATTAGTATTGCACTGTTCGGTGCTGCGTCTGTGTTCATGGCCTACCAGGGATTTTTAACGACAGACTTACGATTACAAAAATATCGACAACCCACAAAAACATTACCTCGTGCGGCACTCTGGGCGATCGCAGTAGTGATTGTTGGCCTCATTATCGTCACTATTGCCGCCGCGTTCTCCACGGCTTACGTTGCTCTGATATTTCGCTTGATCTCAACTAACACAGTGCACTCGTTTTCCTTGCCCTGCTGTTGCTCTGTCACTAAATTCGAAACCCCGTCGTAGCTAAAAACTAGAAAGACTAGTTTAACTATTGCTACATGATGTGTGGTATCAAGCCGTTTCATCTGACCGTTTAGGACACCTTCTAATAGCTTAGGAAGTGGCGAGATACCAAATATACACAATCGACAAAAAACCTAGCATTACACATCAGATTTTAAAATCAAGGCGGTCAAACTCAGTTTCAAAAATGGAGTGCAAGTCAGTCAAGTGGCTGAAGACTTGGATACTCATCCATTTATGCTGTCACGCTGGTGCATAGAATATGTCGAAAGCAAACTACAAGGGTATTCGTACAGGAAACTAAGTGCGTTGGCGTACAGACGCACGCGGCATAGATAAGGATAATTGTTGTTAGAAAAAAAGATGTGTCTCTGGGAAGCAGCAATGCTCGTAGCATCCCTTTAAAACTTGTACATCGACGACGGTATATGGCAGCTAGTCAATTCAAGATAAGGCTTTGACATATTTGTCCGTCCTACAGTAAGAAAGAGAGGAAAAAATGAAAACGATTATATATTTTTTAACCCTTACAATTCTCATGATGTTCGGATCACCCATGCTGGCTGCCCAGAACGAGCCTACGACGGAAAAGCCCATGGCTCAGCAGATGGAAATGATGAACAGCCAGATGCAGACGACCCAGCAGAAAATGAAAGAAATCAAAGCAACCAACGACCCCGAAAAGCGAAAAGTCGTTATGCAACAGCACATGCAAAGCATGCGTGAGGGCATGATGATGATGGGCAATATGGAGGCAGCTCGGACCAATATGGCAATGCATATGATGCAGGAAAAACAACCGCAAATGACTTGTGAGCAAGACAATGTGCAATGCCAACACATGCAAACCATGGGTCATCGTCAGGAAGACATTCAGGAGCGCATGAAAATGATGCAAATGATGATGCAACAGATGATGGAACATCAGTCTGCGCAGGCGGATCAGCAGTAGACATCAGGAGCGTATACGGGCGCTTAAATTTCAAATAATTACGGGAGTGGTTTGATATGTATGACTGGAACGGAGGAGGACACATGGGCGGAATGTGGTTCTGGTGGATTGCCGGTATAGTGATTATCGCTGCTCTTATTTGGGCAATGTTGAGGATATCGTCTCAAAAATCTGGCAATGGTGGCGTGTCCGCTGAAGAGTTGCTTAAGCAACGATATGCAAACGGCGAAATCGATAAAGATGTCTACGAAAAGCGTTTGCACGATATTAGACAGTGATGAAGGAGTGAACCGTATGGATGACTTGCTCGAGATTACCGATGATTTGACCAAGCGCATCATCGATATGCCAGACGGTCCTGTCTAAATCCTGCGGCAGAAGAATGAAACCCAAATCATTACTGGCGTTCTGCAATGGTCCCGCGTGTTCGCAGAGCCCTATCACAATCACTGGTCAAGATAAGCAGATTCTATGTTCTGCCGCTAACGGCCCGAGATGTTACTTGTTGCAGGATTGTTCGAACATGAGAGCACACAAAATGGCGCTGCGCGGGACGGTCATTGCGACAGTTACCTTCTGTGATATTGGTCGTTAGCTGTAATACTAAAAATATTTCATCTCTTTGATCTATAGGTTTACAACATGGCAATGGATTCAGGAATTATGAAGTAAAAGCATGAATAAGTTATGGCGATTTTGGAGCAATCTGCGGTCGAGCTTCTGGTTCATGATAATCGCTTTGTTTACCTTTCAGTGCTGTTAGTTTGGTTTAAACCTTTTGATATAACTTAACCTCAATAGTCATGCTCTCCACCTATTATTCTGATGATACTTGCCTCACAGTACTAGGAGTTAAGTTAGTCTATTTTCTTGCGGGAATGATGAATCATCATTGGACTAAAAATTTGATCGCCAATTCGTTCGAGGCTTAGACAAAGATGAAAGTAAATAGTACGACGCCGCAGCGGATGTTAATTCCGCTGTTCTTTATTGGCACAGGTTAGCTTGGTAATTAGATAGAATATTTTTTATTAAAACGTTGGAGCTAATTATGTCAAAAAACGTATCAGATCATTTAGTCGAAATGCTAGTAGAAGCGGGTGTTAAAAGAATTTACGCGGTCACAGGCGACAGTCTTAATCCGGTCAATGATGCTGTGCGAAGAGATGGCAGACTGCAATGGATACATGTCAGGCACGAAGAGGCTGGCGCCTATGCTGCTTCGATGGAAGCTGAGCTAAATGGTATTGGTTGTTGCATGGGCAGCAGTGGGCCAGGGCATGTTCACTTAGTCAATGGACTCTATGATGCCAATAGAGCTGAAAATCCGGTTATTGCAATTGCTTCAACTATTCATACTGAAAAAATGGGCCTGGACAACTTTCAAGAGACAAGACCCGAATCGTTATTTCAAGATTGTTCAAAATATGTATTTCTAGCAAATACCCCCAAACAAGCCATTAATGGTTTGCAAACCGCTATTCAGCATGCAATTAGTAAGAAAGGAGTCGCTGTTCTGGGGCTTCCTGGTGATGTGGCTGCGGCAAGTATTGAGCCTGTGCATACGGCAAATAAAAACTTTTATACCCAACCTAGAATAACCCCAAGCTATGAACAGCTTCAAGAACTGGCAAGCGTCATAAATGGGCATGAAAAAGTGATGCTTTTTTGCGGCCATGGCTGTCGCTATGCCATCGAAGAAGTGATGCAATTGGCAGAAATACTTAAGGCTCCTTTGGGATATAGTTTTCGAGGCAAAATATTTTTTGAACGTAAAGAAAATCCTTATGCCGTTGGATTAAATGGGCTGTTAGGCAATAAGTCCGGTTTCGAAGCCATGCATCAAGCCGATGTCCTTTTGATGCTGAGCACGGATTTTCCTTATAGTGAGTTTCTCCCAGAAAAATGCAAAATTATTCAGATAGATACTAAACCGGAAAAATTAGGCCGTAGAGCTAAAGTGGACTTTGGATATTGTGGTGATATTAAATCAACTCTTGAAGATCTTATGCCTTTAATTGATGTAAAAACGTCCACTGATTTCATCGACAAAACCCGTTCCCTACATCAAGAAATTGAAGCCATCTATGACAGCTATGTAGAAGGAAAGGGAGCTGAAAAAAATATTCACCCAGAATATGTTGCCTATTTGGTGGATAAACTCGCAGATGACGATGCAATATTTACCGTTGATACGGGGATGAGCGCTGTGTGGGCCGCCCGTTATTTAAAGGCGGGAGCCAATCGCTACCTGACCGGTTCCTTTAATCATGGCTCGATGGCGAATGCCATGCCTATGGCGATGGGGGCAGGCTTATCACAACCAGACCGGCAAGTGATTGCTTTTTGTGGTGATGGTGGTATTTCAATGCTGCTGGGCGACTTAATGACCATTAGCCAATATCAAATTCCTGTCAAAATCATCATCTTTAACAATCGTTCGTTAGCCATGGTGAAACTTGAAATGCGAGTAGAAGGTTATATGGAGTGGCAGACGGATATGGTTAATCCTGATTTTGTAAAATTGGCTGAAGCGATGAATATCTCAGCATGGGAGGCAAAGGAGCCCAAAGATGTGGAATTAGCACTGGCAAACGGATTCAAGCATAAGGGGCCGGCGATAATCAATATTTTTACCGATCCCAATGCCTTGGCAATGCCACCTTCCGTAAACATTGATCAAGTGAAAGGCATGGCAGCCTCCATGGCAAAATTAATGGTTAATGGAAAATTTGCAGAAATAGTCGATACGACAAAGAACGACATAAAATACCTACGGGAATTATTATAAAACATGATGAAGGAAGCCATAACATTCAGCTCAATCGTCCTGCTTATTTTTGCTGAAGTCTGTAATTTATAAAAAGGTGTGTAAGCAATGGTTTTCCTATATTGAAGTGGTCAAAGCTCAGCGATTTTGATGAATTATTTTTGTTCATCTTCTTCGGCTGTCCGACCTATATCAAGTGGTACGAACAACAATTTCTTTTTGCTTACAAAATAGGAGATTAGCCAATGTCTGAAAATAAATGCCCAGTGATGCACGGCGGCGTCACACAGAGTAGCTTGTCAAACCAGCAATGGTGGCCCAAGGCCCTGAACCTAGATATTCTGCACCAACATGATACTAAGACCAATCCTATGGGGGCGGATTTTAACTATCGGGAGGAGGTCCAAAAACTTGACGTAACTGCCCTCAAGCAAGATCTTCATGCGCTGATGACGCACAGCCAGGCCTGGTGGCCAGCGGACTGGGGGCATTATGGCGGCTTGATGATCCGCCTTTCGTGGCATGCGGCCGGCACCTATCGTATTGCTGACGGTCGGGGTGGTGCCGCTACAGGTAATCAGCGTTTTGCGCCGATTAACTCCTGGCCTGACAACGTTAATCTGGACAAGGCTCGTCGGTTACTTTGGCCTATCAAGAAAAAGTACGGTAATAGACTTAGCTGGGCGGACTTGATTGCCTATGCAGGAACCATCGCATATGAATCTATGGGGTTAAAAACCTTTGGCTTCGCCTTTGGCCGTGAAGATATCTGGCATCCTGAAAAAGACACTTATTGGGGCGCCGAGAAGGAATGGCTCGCACCTAGCGATGCCCCTAACAGCCGCTATTCAGGCGATCGGGATCTGGATAACCCGCTGGCTGCTGTGATGATGGGCCTGATCTATGTTAACCCTGAAGGTGTCGATGGCAAACCTGACCCTCTCAAAACAGCCAAAGATGTACGTGAAACTTTCTTGCGAATGGCCATGAATGATGAGGAAACCGTGGCGCTCACTGCCGGAGGCCATACTGTGGGTAAATGTCACGGTAACGGTGATGCCGATTTACTTGGCCCCAAGCCCGAAGCAGGTGACATCGAAGACCAGGGTTTTGGTTGGATCAATAAAGCTGAGCGCAGCATAGGCCGCGATACGGTATCCAGTGGTATTGAGGGGGCGTGGACGACTCATCCAACTCAATGGGACAACGGCTATTTCCATTTACTGCTTAACTATGAATGGGAGCTTAAAAAAAGCCCTGCTGGCGCATGGCAATGGGAACCTATCAATATTAAAGAAGCCGATATGCCGGTTGATGTCGAAGATCCGTCAATCCGTCAAAACCCGATCATGACCGATGCCGACATGGCCCTGAAGATGGATCCGGCATATCGCAAAATTTCTGAGCATTACTACCAGAATCCACAGCACTTTTCTGAAACCTTCGCACGGGCATGGTTCAAACTCACACACAGGGATCTGGGGCCTAGAGTGCGCTATATCGGTCCTGATGTGCCCAAAGAACATCTGATTTGGCAGGATCCGGTTCCCACCGGGAGTCACGATTACGATGTCCAAGCCGTGAAAGAGAACATTGTTAGCAGCGGTTTGAGTGTTAGCGAAATGGTCAAAACTGCATGGGATAGCGCAAGAACCTTTCGCGGTTCGGATATGCGCGGCGGCGCCAACGGCGCGCGCATTCGTTTGGCTCCCCAAAAGGATTGGCAAGGCAACGAGCCTGAGCGTCTGAGCAAAGTACTGGCCGTGCTGGAACCCATTGCAGCCCAGAGTGGCGCTAGCATCGCCGATGTGATTGTGCTCGCGGGTAACGTCGGTATTGAGCAAGCCGCTAAAGCCGCAGGTTTTGATATTGTTGTGCCATTCTCGATTGGCCGTGGCGATGCAACTGACGAAATGACGGATGCAGAAGCTTTCGACGTGTTGGAGCCCATTCACGACGGGTATCGCAATTGGCTCAAGCAGGACTATGTCGTCAGTGCAGAAGAACTCATGCTCGATCGTACTCAGTTAATGGGCCTTACAGCCCCTGAGATGACGGTGTTGGTTGGCGGCATGCGTATGCTTGGCACCAACCACGGCGGCAGCAAGCATGGTGTGTTCACCGAACATGAAGGCAAACTGACCAATGATTTCTTCGTCAATCTGACTGATATGAGCAATACGTGGAAGCTTACTGGGAATAACCTTTACGAAATCTGCGACCGTGAAACGAATAAGCTTAAGTGGACGGCGACTCGAATCGATCTGGTTTTTGGATCTAACTCGATTCTGCGTGCCTATGCCGAGGTTTACGCCCAGGACGATAACAAGGAAAAGTTTGTCCAGGACTTTGTTACAGCATGGACAAAGGTAATGCACGCTGACTGCTTTGATTTGGCTTGATTTCCAAGCCCTGATAAATAGCAACATAAAGGAGTTTAACCATGAACAGGAAAGAAGCTTACCAAAAAAAACTACAGGCACAGTTGGACGAGTGGAGCGCTGAGATCGACAAGCTCAAGGCTAAAGCGGATAACGCAGAGGCCGATGCACAAATTGAGTACTACAAACAAATAGAGGCACTGCGAACGATGCAGAAAACGGCTGACAGCAAACTTACTGAACTTAAGGTAGCAAGTGACGATGCTTGGGATGATCTTAAGGCAGGTATAGATAGTGCGTGGAACTCACTTGGCAATTCACTAAAGTCGGCTACTTCAAGATTTAAATAATCTGCATAGTCGTCGCGCCAAGTAGGCGCCCTATAAATTAACACTGGAGTACAACATGGATATTATTAGTTTAGTCATATTTTTGGTAATTGGTGCCCTAGCCGGCTGGCTTGCAGGCAACATAATGAAGGGGAGAGGATTTGGTGTTATAGGCAATATTATTGTAGGTATAGTTGGTGCTGTATTGGGTGGCGTTGTATTCAGCTTACTCGGCATAACCACAGGCGGTTTTTTAGGTTCTGTGATTATGGCCACAATTGGCGCTGTTATTTTGTTATTTGTAATTAGTTTAGTTAAGAAAAACGCCTAACCCCTTAAATACTGCGAGATCGGGAAAAATTCAAATCGGGAGTGGCCACATGATTAAGTTAAGACAGTTTTGGGGAGATTTGCGGTCGAGCTTTTGGTTTATGCCTTCACTGATGGTCACTGTCAGCATGACCTTAGCGGTTATGTTGATCGAAGCGGAGTCTGCCGGTTTAAACCAATGGTTAAGTCAGTGGCCACAGCTGTTTGGGGTCGGTGCAGAAGGCGCTCGCCAAATGCTGTCCACCTTGGCAGGTTCGATGATGACTGTCATGGGGATCACTTTCTCCATGACACTGTTGGCCCTGGTGCTGGCATCGGGCCAGTACACCTCTCGCATTTTGAGGAACTTCATGCGCAACAGTGTCACGCAAGCAACACTGGGGGTTTTTGCGAGCATTTTCGCTTACTGTCTTATCGTATTACGCACCATTCGTGGTAGCAGTGGTGGTGATGAATTTGTGCCCAGTCTGGCGGTGTTTTTTGCCTTTGTGATGTCGCTTGGTGGGGTGGGGGTGCTTATCTATTTTATTCATCATATTGCCTTGTCAATCCAGGCATCAAGTATCATCGCTTCGGTCGCTCAGGAAACCAATGCTGCCATAGATAGGTTGCTGCCGATAAAACCGGATGGAGAACTTGATGAAGATGAAATACGACACCCGATACTTAAGTCTCTGGATGAGCGGGTCTGGTATCCTGTGCCAGCAGCTCGCAGTGGTTACGTTTTAGGCGTAAATAACAAAAGACTAATATGTCTGGCGTGTGACCACAGGACGATAGTGCGGATGGAGCAGGGCATTGGCTCGTTTATTGTCCAAGATACGGCTTTAGTGTCGCTCGCTCTGACTTATCCGCCAGAGCAGAAACTGATTGATGCTTTGAATGCTGCTTACAGTATTGGCCGCCATCGCACAGTGGATCAGGATCCTGCTTTTGGTATTCGACAGATTGTGGATATGGCCATAAAAGCATTGTCCCCAGGGGTAAACGACACTTCAACAGCAGTGATGTGCGTGGACTATTTAACCTCGATTATGGCTCGATTGGCCAGTCGGCAATTTCCGCCATTATATCGTTATGAAGAAGACACTCTGCGGATGGTAGCGATTGTTCCGAGCTTTGAGAGTCTATTGGCCGATGCTTTCGACCAGATCCGAAGTTGCGCAGAGGAGAATCTTGCTATACTAGTACGCATGCTTGGTGCCATCGAGACCATCGGAAGTTTAACTACCTGCCCGAACCGCTTGAGAGCACTTGACCAACAGCTACAGTGGATTGAAGAGTTGACCGCTCGTTGTTTTGAATCCAGTCATGATCGCGCCCAGCTCGAAATGCGGCAGTCCAAGGTGCGTGAATCGCTGCAAGCTCAGTCTGCACTGCGCGCATGAGTAGAGAAAGATTAGTTTATTTTGTTGACCCATTCGTTAGCTTTTCCTGGCTTTACATTCAACGCACCAAATTAACAACCTTATCGCTCACTATCACTCAGATAATTTTGCTCTGCGCAAATGCAGAGGATTATTTCAGCATTCGATAACCATACATAACAGCCCGACCAATATGATATTGGCAACGCGATATGACAGTGATAATGCACAGCGACAGTTATGGAGGCGGTTAGTGGTTAGTTAGGCTCTGTAGGGCATCGGTAACTTCACTCATCCGCGCCGACGTGACTTTACCATGAACCTGCGATACCAGATTACCGTTCTTATCTAGAACAACAATGACAGCTTCGTCGCTATCGGAGGGTACACCCAACGCGCTTTCCATAATCTGCGAGTTTAGAATCCAGGTTTGGTCGTGGTAACGCTGCGGCACGCTCTCTTTGGCCGTACCAATGAGATCTTCTTCCGACATAAAGAAGGGTAAATTGACAGCCAGTACGTCGCGAACCCGATATTGAGTATGATCTATGTTTGAGCGCAATGTGTTAGCCCACTCCCGAGTGGAGGTTGCGGCATTTCGAGACGGCGTAAGTATCAGCAGTGTTGGTTGACCTATCAGTTTGTTGCTGTCAACTTTTTCGCCGTTAAGCGTCGTCGCTGTAAATGATGGCCATGGTCCTTCGCCTGCGATAGCAGGCGGCCCAAATAGGGTCAATATCGCAAGAAGGGTCAGCTCAGTAACGCGTAGTGATGACGAGCTCCAAAGTGATATCGGTTTTATTGGTCTGGATATCATAGTATTCCTCCGTTCATTAGTCGTGGCGCGAACAAATCGGTCCAGCAAGATCCAAACACAGAAGTAGCAGTGTCAGTGAAACTCTTTTGTAAATCATCCTGGCTCTCATGTCTGACGAGCAAACATCTCACATACAATATGTGATTAACGACATTTCTTCTGTTCGCTAGCGAACTTTCTGCCAGCTAATGATCCTATTGGATCCGCAGACGCCCTTTGTCGGTATGTGTTCTATCGAACAGACTAGCCTAATGAGAGCGCGCAAGCTGTAGGTCTCAGACCTTGGCCCCAATGATCTTTTTCTCCGGCTCGCCAGGGTTCATCCTCATCATACATAACAGGATATCTAGCTTATGCTTTTCGAAACGTTTTCTCACCGCTCGCTGCAGCTAGCCAATCGCATGGTAATGGCGCCGTTGACACGCAGTCGGGCTACGCCTGAGCACACGCCCAATGAACTGATGGCCACTTACTATGGCCAACGTGCGACGGCGGGACTGATTATTACCGAGGGCACTTCGCCCAGCCCAAACGGACTGGGCTACCCACGGATCCCCGGTCTCTTCGATAACGCACAAATGAATGCATGGAAGGCAAGTACTGCTGCAGTACACGCCAAAGGCGGTAAAATTTTCTTACAGTTGATGCACTGCGGTCGAGTCGCGCATGTCGAAAACTTACCGACAGGTGCCGAAGTACTTGGGCCTGACGCCGCAGTGTGCCACGGAGAGATGTATACCGATGCCTTAGGTATGCAGCCCCACAGTACGCCACGCAAAATGACCGAGGTTGATATTGCTCAAGTGGTAAAAGAATATGTGACGTCAGCTAAGCTCGCGCTGGAGGCCGGTTTCGACGGTGTCGAAATACATGGCGCCAACGGCTACCTCATCGAGCAGTTTTTGAACCCGCTGATTAACCTGCGAACTGACGATTACGGCGGCAGCATTGATGGTCGTAATCGACTTGCGCTAGAAATCGTACGTGCGACAGTGGCTGCCATCGGCAGCGAACGGGTCGGTATCCGGCTCTCTCCTTATGGTGTATTCAACGGCACCGGCGCATTCCCTGACGTAGAGACACAGTACCTGGCATTGGCCAGGGCGCTTTCGTCGGATGAGCTTCTCTACATCCACCTGGTCGATCATTCATCTATGGGGGCACCAACTGTGCCCGTCAACTTCAAGCTCAAGCTGCGCGCTAGTTTCGATGGTTTGTTTATCTTGTCAGGAGGGTTTGATCATCAAAGTGCTGAACAGGCACTACTTGATAAAAGTGGTGATCTGGTCGCTTTCGGTCGACCGTTTTTGGCTAATCCCGATCTTGTTGCACGGATGCGGCAGGATGCGGCGCTCAATACTCCAGATGAAGCGACTTTTTACGTGCCTGGCGCCAAGGGCTACACCGACTATCCGACTCTCGCGACTTCACAAGAGCGTTAGTGCTAAAAGTTATCGCCGAGGCCTAACACAACTGAGCAGACGCCCGTGGCAATCATAAGACCAAATTAAAACAGGATTTTACTATGACCTACAAAAGCATTAACCCCAACAACGGAACAATCTTGAAGACCTTTGATGAAATTAGCGATATACAGCTTGAAATTAAGCTCGCCACAGCGCACACCTGTTACCAAACATGGAAAAATACCAGCTATAAGCAACGCGCTGCTATTATGAATAAAGCTGCTGAACTTCTGCATGCGCACACTGATGACTTTGCCAAGCTGGCAACACTTGAGATGGGCAAGCGAATTGATGAAGCCCGTGGTGAAGTGAATTTTAGCGGCAATATCCTCAGCTATTATGCAGAGCATGCACAAGCGTTTTTAGCACCAGAGACACTTAATCCAGAACACGGCGAAGCCCATATGGAAAGCAGCCCGATAGGTGTGATTTTCTGTGTCGAGCCGTGGAACTTTCCCTTTTATCAACTTGCTCGAGTGGCAGGCCCACAGCTGATGGCGGGCAATGTTTTAGTGGTGAAACATGCCAGCAATGTGCCCCAATGTGCTATCGCCTTTGAACAACTGCTGATTGATGCGGGTGCACCTAAGGGGTTGTACACAAATCTGCTGGTATCGCATGAACAGTCTAACCGGGTTATTGATGATCTCCGGGTCAAGGGCGTGGCATTGACGGGTGGTTTTGAGGCTGGCAGAAGCGTTGCCGCCCGAGCAGGGCAAAACCTCAAACCCTCCTCGATGGAGCTCGGTGGCAATGATGCCTTTATCGTGCTTGATGATGCTGACCTCGACAAAACTATTCCCTGGGCTGTTTGGGGGCGTATGTACAACCAGGGACAAACCTGCTGTGCTGCTAAACGCTTTATTGTGATCGATTCGATAGCTGACAAATTCATCGAAAAGTTCCAAACCGCACTTGAACTTCAGCAACCTGGCGATCCGATGGACGAAAAAACCACCAAGGGGCCGATGTCGCAAGAAGTCGCTCTGGTTAATCTTTTGAAGCAGGTCGATGAGGCCGTAGCCCATGGTGCCAAGGTGTTAATGGGCGGCAAGCGTATTGACTGCCCTGGCTCTTTCATGCAGAGCACGATACTGACCAACATTGGTTCAGACAACCCAGCTTATCGCACTGAGTTCTTCGGACCCGTCGCGTTGATCTTTCGGGTCAAGGATGAAGCAACGGCCATAGCGCTTGCCAACGACTCTGACTTCGGACTGGGTGGCTCCGTATTTACCCAAGATGAAGCTCGCGGCAAACGCGTAGCTAGTCAAATAGATACAGGTATGATGTTCATCAACAATATTGATTGGACCGATGCCGCGCTTCCATTTGGCGGCGTCAAAGAGTCCGGTTATGGCCGCGAGCTCGGCGAAATGGGCATCCAGCAGTTTGTTAATAAGAAGCTGGTACGTTCCATTTCGATGGATGCACCTATGTAACGGTTGCACTGCTAGGGCTATGGTTTCACAATGTTATTGCCATAATATATGGCTTCACAACACTGAGTTTGAATGACATCAATTCATTTTATCTTAAGCGCCTAGCAGTGAAGCCAGTTAATCTTGTTTGAGGACATATAGAAAGGTGATGATGTTATTGTTTTATAATGGCTATATGATTTTTTTTAACGACAAGATAGCCATAAATAGCATGGCAAGCTACCAATGAGGGTAACTTGACATAGATATTTTAGTGAGTAGATATTTTAGCTAATAGGTGTCAAGTCTATCGGTTTCAATCTTTACCACGGCATAACATTCGCAGCAGAGTGTTTCGAGTTTTTGTCTGTTGGTCACGGTAATTTGGCCGCGCTTATAGTTGATTACCCCAAGTTTTTGTAGTTTACCGGCGGCTTCAGTTACGCCTTCTCGTCTGACCCCTAGCATGTTGGCGATCAACTCCTGGGTCATAGTAAGATTGTTGCTAGCCAGTCTATCAAGTGATAGTAGTAGCCAACGACAAAGTTGCTGATCGATAGAATGGTGTCTGTTACATATTGCCGTCTGCGCCATTTGGGCCATCAGTGCTTGAATGTATCGCAAAAAAAGTTCGCGAAGGATTTGATTGTGGTTAAATTCATTGAATAAAATAGATGCGGACAATTTATAGGCTCGGCCTGCGCTTTGCACTATGGCGCGATTTATGGTGCTTTCTCCCCCCATAAACACGGCAATGCCCACTAAACCTTCATTGCCGACAACAGATATTTCTGCCGATGCCCCATCTTCGAGGACGTTTAGTAAAGAGACAATACAGTCAATGGGAAAATAGACATTTTCAAGGTTTTGTCCTGCTTCATAGATAACCTTACCTAAAGGCAGTTTTATTATCTTCAACTGAGGAAATAAACGCTTTTGCGTCTCTTCGGGTAATGCTTTAAGTAATCCGTTCTCATTTGGTGCAATCATTGATAACCTTTTTCGATATAAAGTAAATCATTTACCACTATCTATGATCGTTCCATATTCTTGCTTTTATTCATGATGACATAATGCACAAGTAATAATGATGCTGTTGTTAATATAACAGAGTTTTTTAAATTGAGTGGGTTAAAGTGTTCTGTGCGATATTTTATGTGATTTTGTGGGTTTTTAATTATGATTTTTTACGAAAAATTAGTGCCTTACTCAACGTCATTGGCGGTGATATTGACCGATTGAAACCATGATTTAAGTTCAAAAATATCGTATGTTGTGTTGTCTCTATTGCACATCGACAGTGATTTAAGTGGCAAGGATAGACAGTAAAGCAAGGCTCCTGCAGAGCTGAGTTTCACTGATTTGAAATAGATTGAGCTGCAAAGTGATTTTAAGGGCCTTATTTCTAACGGCTGCTAGAGATTTAGCCTTTGCCGACGGCGTTAGCTAAGGTTGTATGCATTCAGTTAATGTGCAGTCTGATGCAAGGCGCTTTAGGTGAATGATTTTATAGTCTTTATAAGCGAATGCATTGATTTTTTGACAGGTATTTGCCATTTATTCATTTTGAATATCATCAATCGCCTGCCGAACTTCATTTAAAATTAACCTGTTTGCTAGGTTTTCATCGATATCGGGGACATCCCAGCCAAAAATAGCGCGATATTTCTCAATCAAAGTGTGGACGTCTTCGATAATATCGCTGCGATGGGCCGCTAACTCTAATTTTTCTATTTCAGCCATACTCGTTCACCTCAATATTCAAAGATAGAACTAGATTAGGCTAGTATTGATGCCCCTTCGGTGCGACACCGAACAGATTGAATTAGAAATTTGGTGCAAGCTGATAGATATCACCCTATCAGCAAAACAATGATTTATTGTTTGCTATTTTTAATCTGGAGAAAATACATCATGTTACATACACTAAATGATTTAAAAAATTTAGCCATTCATGCATCGGATGGGGATATTGGACTGACCAAAGATTTTTATTTCGATGATAAACAATGGGTTATCCGATATCTGGTGGTCGAAACTGGATCTTGGTTATTTAGTAAAAAGATTTTGCTTTCACCTATATCAATTAAAGAGTTAAATCAGGAGGAACAGACGCTCACTGCCACAATTTCAAGGAAGCAGGTTAAAAATTGCCCCGACATTGATAGCGAAAAACCGGTTTCTAGACAATATGAAGTAGAATACATGCGATATTATGGTTACTCACATTACTGGGATAGCACGGGTATTTGGGGAAGTTATCCCAGTCCTAACATGATAGCCCCTGGTTCTTACAGTGTAGCGCCAAAGCCAGATGACTTAGATTCTCCAGACAATTTCGCAGACATCGACGCTGCACTATCGCGGGATAATGATCATCATCTGCGCAGTAGTGATGCTGTGACGGGGTATCACCTTGATGCCATAGACGGTGAGTTGGGCCATTTGCAAGGTATGTTAATAGATATCGAGACTTGGGAAATTCGTTATTTGATTATTAACACCAGTAATTGGTGGCTGGGCCATCTGGTTTTGATTGCACCCAAATGGATTAAAGAGGTGAGTTGGCCAACCTCTAAAATTTATGTTGATATGACGCAGAAGCAAGTGAAAAATGCACCTACTTTTGATCCCTCAGAGCCTTTCAACCTTGAACATGAGCAAAGTCTCCAAGCTCATTATGACCGTGATGATGAATAAACATTATTACCTCTTTTTGTGATCTTTGACTGCCATGTTTACGCTAATCATTTAAAAGGTGCTTGGCGTAAAGTTATCTATTTTTATATTTTTATATTGAAATAATGGGCTTTATTTCAAGATGCAAATATGGTCAATCCCAGTGAGTCACTGCAGTTTTTATTCTTAAAATCACTGTAACCAAATAAGTTTAAATATTGTGTTAACTTTTTAATTCGAGAGTTTGGTTTCCTCTTTATTACAAGCAAATTATCCCTTTGCATGATTCAACGAAAAAGCCTTGTCGAATGACAAGGCTTTTTTTTGAGCTGAGAATAGCACTTTGAACTCAAGGGTTTATTTTTATTACAGCAAGCTATCTTAACCTAAGAGTCTGATGCAATCTTGTTTAAGATGGAAAGGATTATGACGCAAACATTAGTCAATCAATCGATCTAATATAGGTTAATACAGGCGCTTATCGTCAGGCACAATGCTATTCAAAAGGCTTTGCCAGATGCAACGGGTCGAGTATTGCTTTAAGTTTATCTTCGTCTAAATCGGTTTCTTCAAGCGCAATGGCTAATACTGATTTATGTTCTTTATCTGCTCGTTTAGCAATTTTTGCGGCCATATCGTAACCCACCACTGAATTAAGTGCGGTTGCCAGAATAGGGTTTTTTTCTAATGCCTGGGTCAAATGCTCTGCATTGGGCTTAAATTCGGCAAACACTTTATCGGTCATGGCCTGGCAGGCATGGGTTAATAAATCAATACTGGACAGTAGCTTATCGGCAATCAGTGGCAGCATCACATTTAACTGAAAATTACCCGATTGCGCCGCGATGGTGATGGTTGTTTCATTGCCGATAACCTCAGCAGCAATCATGGCTACGGCTTCTGGGATCACGGGATTAACCTTACCAGGCATTATCGATGAGCCCGGTTGCAGCGCCGTTAAACTAATTTCTTGTAATCCTGCCACAGGGCCAGAGTTCATCCAGCGTAAGTCATTGGCGATTTTCAATAAGGTAACCGCTAACCCTTTGAGCGCCGAAGCCATGGCTAAGGTATGATCTTGGCTACTCATATACAATGCAGGCATTACCGCCGCTTGCCAGGGGATTTGATCTTGCTGTTGTAAGTCATCACATGCAAGTTTGGCAAAATTAGGGTCACAATTAACGCCAGTGCCCACCGCAGTGCCGCCCAATGGCAAATGATGCAGGCTCAGCTCTACTTGCTGTAACCTAGCTTGAGCACTGTTTAGCTGTTGTTGCCAGCATTGCAGTTCTTGGCCAAGTGTAATCGGCATGGCGTCCATTAAATGGGTGCGACCGGTTTTTACTGTATTGGAATACTCATCGGCCAAAGTTGCTAATTTGTCACTCAAGCCCTTAATCGATGGATACAACAAGCCCTTTAATTGCCTAACCGTACTGATATGAATGCAGGCGGGCACCACATCGTTACTGCTTTGCCCCATATTGACATGATCATTAGGGTGAATTTTTGCCTGCAAAATGTTGCTAGCGAGGCTGGCAATGACTTCATTAACATTCATATTAGAACTGGTGCCAGAGCCTGTTTGGAACAAATCAATTGGAAAGTGCTGCGAAAAATCAAGCTTCTTACTGGCGATAATCGCTTGTTGAATTGCTTTGGCCATAGCGTTATCTAACAAGCCGAGTTGGCTATTAGCCTGTGCTGCAGCTGATTTTATGTCGAGTAGGGCGAGTATTGCTGGCGTCGGAAAGCGCCGCTTCGAAAACTGAAAGTTATCTCGTGCGCGTTGAGTTTGTGCCTGATAATAAACATCATCTGGCACCTGAACGTTCCCCATACTGTCATGCTCTATACGCATCTTACTCATAAGGTTTTCGACTCGATTTTTGATTGGGTTAAGGTAGTGTATTCACTAAGCTTAGCAGGAAGTGCCCGTAAATGTTTATGGGGAGACCAGCGATGAATGATGCTATGCAATTATTGAAACAGCTTGAAAATAATAGAAAATATTTTTGGTTTTATAGCTTTGATTGATTTGGCGTCAATTGTATTATTCTCGACTTGAGCTATGCGGGTATCTTGCGACTATTAATCAAGGTATAGGCCTGTTAATTGCAGCAACCGACTTGAATGTATAATCATTAATCAGTGTTAATATTGATGCATGCAGACATGTTAAAAACTCATAAATTTACTTTACTAGAAGACATACAACCCTTTAGCGCAAGCAGCCTTAAATGATATGATATGGCAATATGTTTTAACAAAGCTAAAACTCACCGAGTGAAGATGCGGCTATTTCGGCCTAACTATCCGCCTGATGAGTGCCGTAAATCGATTTTTATTAGAATGATGCTAGGTGTATTTCTTTCCTGTCGTCCTATAGTTAGGGCGCTTACCTTTATCGTTTTTCAGCATTACTGGAGACAAGACTCATGACAAACGTGAATACCACGCAGTTAACAACTAAGCCATCTGAAGATGGTTTTCATATGCCCGCCGAATGGGCGAGGCAGCAAGCTGTGTGGATGCTTTGGCCATACCGTCCTGACAACTGGCGCTCTGCTGGTGCATATGCTCAAGCCACGTTTGCCAAGGTGGCTGATGCCATCGGTGCCGCTACACCCGTTTATATGGGCGTGCCCAAGGCATTTTTAACGCAAGCTAAGACGATTATGCCTGCTCACGTTACCTTGGTTGAAATCGATAGCGATGATTGCTGGGCACGCGATACCGGCCCTACTGTCGTGGTAAATGCCAAGGGCGAATGTCGTGGTATCGATTGGGGCTTTAATGCCTGGGGCGGTCATAACGGCGGTTTGTACTCTCCATGGGATAAAGACGAGCAAGTTGCACTGCAAATGAACGCACAACATGGTTTTGAGGGGTATCGCGCGCCACTTATTCTTGAAGGCGGTTCAATTCATGTCGATGGTGAAGGCACCTGCATGACCAGTGCTGAATGTTTACTTAACAGCAACCGCAACCCAGATTTGACCCGTGAACAGATAGAAGCATTACTGTCTGAGTACTTAAATGTGCAGCAGTTTATCTGGTTGGAAGATGGCGTTTACATGGATGAGACCGATGGACATATTGATAATATGTGCTGTTTTGCGCGTCCAGGTGAAGTGATTTTGCATTGGACTGATGATCAAAATGATCCGCAGTATCCTCGCTCAAAAGCGGCCTTAGATGTGTTACAAAATGCTGTTGATGCACAGGGTCGTAAGTTAAAAATCCATTTAATGCCACAACCGGGCCCTTTGTATTGTACTGAAGAAGAAGCGCAAGGTGTAGAAGTGGGCACTGGTGTACCACGCACGGCGGGTGAGCGTTTAGCGGGTTCTTACGTGAACTTTCTTATTACTAATCAGCGTATTGTTTTCCCACTGCTTGATCCTGCAACTGACGATATTGCAGCTCAAAAATTACAGGACATTTTCCCTGAATATGAAATTGTTGGTGTGCCTGCACGGGAGATCTTATTAGGTGGGGGTAATATCCATTGTATTACCCAACAGATCCCCTCTGGTCAATAAATAAAAACCAAGACCAATAAAAGACAGTGAATTTTCAGTCACTGTCTTTGATGATATTTATCTTTTAGAGCAATTGATCTTTAACACAATTGCCTTTCAAGAAGAGGTTGTAACATGTTCGAAGTCACTGAGATTTCTATTGCTGAGCTGCGTGCAGCGCTTGAATCAGGTCGTACTACATCGGTTGAACTGGTTAAGTCATATTTAGCGCGAGTTGATGCTTATGACGGTCCAGCGACACAGACCAAGCTAAATGCATTAGTGGTGCGCAATCAAGATGCGATAAAAGAAGCGCAGGCTTCTGATGCACGCCGGGCTCGTGGTCAAACACTGAGCCCACTCGATGGTATTCCTTATACCACCAAGGACAGCTACCTTGTTAAGGGGTTAACAGCGGCTTCGGGCAGCCCAGCGTTTAAAGATTTAGTGGCTCAATATGATGCCTTTGCCGTGGAGCGTCTACGCGAAGCCGGTGCTATATGCATAGGCAAAACCAACATGCCGCCTATGGCTAATGGTGGTATGCAGCGCGGTCACTATGGTCGCGCTGAAAGTCCATATAACGCGAACTACCTTACTGCTCCTTTTGCTTCTGGTTCGTCTAATGGCGCCGGAACTGGCACCGCGGCAAGCTATTCAGCTTTTGGCTTAGCTGAAGAAACATGGTCAAGCGGTCGAGGACCTGCATCAAATAATGGTTTGTGTGCTTATACTCCATCACGCGGTGTCATCTCTGTGCGCGGTAATTGGCCATTGACACCGACTATGGATGTGGTCGTACCTTACACCCGCACTATGGCAGACATGCTCGAAGTACTTGATGTTATCGTGGCTGATGACCCAATCACCCGTGGTGACTTGTGGCGTTTGCAACCTTGGGTTCAAATCCCCAAAGCATCAAGCGTGCGACCACAATCTTATTTGGATCTTGCTGCACAAGCCGACACGCTTAAAGGCAAGCGTTTTGGGGTGCCGCGCATGTACATCAATAAAGATGAATTGGCTGGCACCAGCGAAAATCCAGGTATTGGTGGACCAACCGGTCAGCGTATCAATACCCGCGCGACAGTTATCGACTTATGGGAAGCGGCGCGCAAAGCACTTGAGTCTGCTGGAGCAGAAGTCATTGAAGTTGATTTTCCGCTGGTTTCCAACTGCGAAGGTGACCGACCTGGTGCGCCGACCGTGTTCAATCGCGGCATAGTCACAGCTGAGTTTTTGGAAGATGAGCTATGGGAATTATCAGGTTGGGCATTAGATGAATTCTTGCGTGCTAATAATGATCCTAAATTAAATAAGCTTTCTGACGTTAACGGCCATTTAATTTTCCCACATGACTTAGGCACCTTGCCAAATCGTGAGGGCGATTTAGCCGCAGGCATGGATGAATACGTCAACATGGCTAAAAGAGGGCTTAAGTCGTATAACCAAATCGACAGTGTTCCCGATGGACTGCGTGGCTTAGAGAAAACGCGCAAGCTGGATCTAGAAGACTGGATGGACGAGCTAAAACTTGATGCTGTGCTGTTTCCAACTGTGGCTGATGTGGGTCCTGCTGATGCACACCTTAATCCTGCGTCTGCCGACATAGCTTGGAGCAACGGTATTTGGGTTGCCAACGGTAATCTGGCTATTCGTCACTTAGGTGTACCAACGGTAACTGTGCCTATGGGCGTAATGGCCGATATTGGTATGCCAGTGGGTTTAACTTTTGCAGGCCGTGCCTATGACGACAATAACCTGCTTAAGTTTGCCAGTGCATTTGAAGCGACGGGCAATAAGCGCGTTATTCCTTCACGCACACCAGCGCTAGGTCAATAAGCCCTGAACTGCAGCATTAAGCCTAAATATCACAAATCAACAATGGGATTGGTATTCTAAATATCAATCCCATTTTTTATTTCAATACATATGCATCTTTAATATAAGCATAATGTCAATATATCGCTTATAACAAATGGCATTAGTTTTTGTATTCAGAGGTTAACAGTTTTCTTGGAAAGTGGGTTACAGGTAATTATTTTAACAATAATTACCTATTTTTCGATAAGAAGTAAGTCGACTTGTGACCATTTATAAAGTGATTGATAGGTAAGCTATAAAAATTGACAAATGACTAATTTGGGACTAGAAATATAAGCGTCAACTAATTGTAATATGACTATGTCCCCAAATAACTGGAGGTTAACTTGGAACAATTAACGGAATCATATATCTTTTTAGAAGAAGCAGATAAAAATCAACAAAAAATCGAAAAGCTTAGTAAAACATGGAAGATATTAAGTATCGAAGATGACTTAGATTACCAACGAGCCCTTGTTTCCAGCTTAGAATCGTTAATTTTACCTGATCGCATCAGATTGAGAATACTTACGGCTAACTCTGCTTTTGAAGCGTCAATTATCCTCAGTACTCATCCCGATATAGGTCTGATTTTAGTGGATGTAGTGATGGAGGAAGACGATTCTGGCCTACGTTTAGTCAGTACTATCCGAGAAGAGCTAGGAAACGCGCTAGTTAGAATTGTCCTTGTAACAGGGCAACCTGGATTTGCTCCCGAAAAAGAAGTTATGCATGCCTTAGATGTAGACGAATATTGGAATAAAACTGACTTAAAACACGATAAATTACATTCTATAGTTTCCAGTAATTTTCGAACCTGGAATTATATATCAGAGCTTGCTGAAGCAAATCAAAGCCTACAAATAGTGCTCGATGCTGCTAGAAGTATAAGTTGTCGTTACGAACTCCCCAACTTTACCCGAACCGTATTAGCCGAAATCGCCAATATCATTGGTGCTAATGAAGGTGGTTTGATCTGTATGGGTAATAACCTTAACACAATTAAGGGTGCTCATGTTGTAACTGCTACTGGTTGTTTTGAAAACCTCGCGGGGATCACTATTTCTGATAGTCATCTAACTGAAATTCATGAAGATTTACAGAAAGCACTTAATCAAAAATGTCACGTTATAACAGGACTACGCTCCGTGCTTTATTTTGAAACCAAAGATGTAAACGAGAAATGCTATTTAATTGTAGTGAGTTCCTCTAAAGCTTTAACAGAGGCACATATCAATTTACTTAAAGTTTTTAGTGAAAATATCAGTAGTGGTTTTACCAATATAGCTTTAATTAACCGTGTGACTGAACTTGCCTATACCCACAGTGATCTGAATATTCCTAACCGTAACTGGTTAAAAAAAGAAATTCAGAAAATGAGTTCTTTAGAGTGGAAACAAACTCGCTTAATAATGCTAGATGTGAAGTATTATGATGAAATGAAATTTACTTTTGGCTATGAGTTTACACAGAATGTATTGATTTATGTATATAAACTCTTGCATGAAATATTACCGACTAGTTCACAAGTTACTTTATCAGGGCACAAACAGTTTTCTATTTTATTAGACATTAATTTTGAGTTGACTCCTGAGCTAATCGATAAACTAACTTCTAATGAAATAGAAGTTGATGGTGTAGCACATATCACTTCCTTCACATTACTCGATATGCCCCTTGATACTCTAGATCAAAACTCAGCTATCAAAATAATCAGTATGGCTGAATCAGAACTTAAACAAGCTTCCTTGAACAACATTGCCTACATACAACATTCACAACACGAAACAGACTTAATAAATCGTCGTTACAGTTTAATGGGGGAATTACGTAATAGCATTCGTGAACGTAAATTGAGTGTTATGTTACAGCCCAAAGTATGCTTATGTTCGGGAGAAATTGTTGGTTTTGAATCTTTAGCTAGATGGCAACGTGATGACGGTAGCTTTGTGCCACCAGATGAATTTATACCTATCGCGGAAGCTGCTGGGTTGATTATTAAACTTGACTGCTTGATATTTGAAAAAACCATGGAAGTATTAAAAACCTTGGTTGATATGGGGTACCGAATTCCTATCGCTTTTAATGCTTCTTCTGTTGACTTATTACACCCAGATTATTTTAACTTTATCACTAATTGTATTACTCGCTATGGCTTGCCTTCGGAGTTACTAGAGCTAGAGGTGACAGAGTCTCAGTCAATTGCAGATTACGATCGCATTCAAGAATCTCTGCAACGCTTTGTGATTTTAGGCATAAAAATAAGTATTGATGACTTTGGAACGGGTTATTCATCACTTGCACATATTTCAAACATTACCGCCCATTCGATCAAAATTGATCGAAGCTTTGTTAGTCAGCTTGAAGTAGATGAAAACAGTGAGCATGTTATCAATATGATTTTGAAATTAGGAAAAAAATTCAATTTCAGCATTGTGGCTGAGGGTATTGAAACTGAATATCAAAAGATGTGGCTTAAGAACGCAGGTTGTGACATTGCTCAGGGTTATTTATTCTCTAAGCCCTTAGCTATCCAAGACTTAATCGAATGGCTAGCAGCATATCGCAAGTAATAGGTACTGTATTTATGTCATTATTTACAACTAATCTTGCTATTCCAGAGCGCCGTTTATTGTTGAAGTCTTTACTGGTATTGGTTTTTTCAATAATACTTGCATGGTTGACCTATCAACTTCTTTATAAGAATAAAGTGGAGGAGCTAAAAAATATTCAAAGTCATAAACTGTTTATAGCAACAAACCTATTTAGTCGTGAGCTGAGCGGCTTAGGTGACTTGCTGACTTTTCTGGCAAGTAGCCAAGCTCTTTCTCAAAAAAACGATCAAAGTAGCCAGACTCAAGGTTTAACACTACAATTAAAACAACAAGTTAATAACTATTTTATTGAATTTGGTAAAAACTCGTCTAGAATCTCACAAATTCGCTGGCTTGATCACAATGGACAGGAAGTTGTAAGGGTCGAGTTTGATGCCGGTGAAGTTGTTGTGCCGCAAGTAACAAGTCTACAAAACAAACAGGCACGTTATTATTTTAAGCAAGGAATGCAAGTCGCTGCGCCAAATATGTATTTTTCACCGATTGATCTGAATGTTGAACGCGGTGAAGTAACTAAACCATTTGAACCTGTAATAAGAGGAACAATTAAAACATCATCAGATACACATCTATTATCTGGATTGCTAATAATCAATTATCGATTAGATAATTTGCTTACAACCATCCGGGATCATAATATCCCGGAAGCTAAAATATCTATTATCAATCGTCAAGGATATTGGTTGCTACACCCACAACCCGATAAAGAGTGGGGCTTTATGCTAGATAAGCCAAGGTTAAATTTAAAAACTGAGTCACCAGATCTTTGGCACTACCAAAATGAACATCCCACTGGCGGCGATTACATTCTTAACAATGTACTCAGTAGTTTTATTCCTTTAGCAATATTTTTAAGTGCGGAACCAGGTGTTAATACTAACGAGTTATTATTTTATGCGACCAGTAATCCAAATTTTTTGTCGGGTGCGAGGACTCAGTACTTATTTTTTGTACTAGTAATTTTTTTGAGTTTAGCTATATGTGGTTTCTTCATCATTTGGCGTGAGTTTAGTTATCAATCAAAGCTAATCGCACTTTCGTTGAGATTACAAAACGAGCAACAAGAATTAAAACGCGTTAATGATTCATTAACAAAAAATATCGTTAGACAACAACTTTTACAGGACGAGTTGGTTGAGGCCAACAAGTTATCATCTTTAGGGTTAATGGTTGCTGGTTTAGCTCATGAACTTAACACTCCACTTGGCGGTGCGATTATCTGCGTATCTAGTGCTGATAATGCCAATGAAAAGTTGAAAAAATCTATGTTAGAGGGTTTATCTAAAAGCCAGTTTAGCGCTGCAGTGGAGTTAATACACAGCAGTCTGCACCTAGCAATAGTTAATTTAGATAAAGCCGTTAATCATTTAAAACACTTTAAACGCTTAGCAATTGACCGCGTTAATGAAGACTATATTGAATGCCTGTTGAATGAAGTGGTCAGTGACCTGATTGTTAGCTTACAACCTTTATTTATTAAAACTAAAGTTGTACTTGTTGAAGATATTGAGGCCAACTTAACATTATTAAGTCGACCAGGTATTATTTCCCAAGTACTAGAGAATTTGATTATGAATAGCTTGCAACATGGGTTTGCTCCAGGACAGACAGGTATCATCGAAATAAAAGCGCGTCGGTTTGGTGAAAATCAAATATCTATTCTATTGTCGGACAACGGATCTGGTATCTCTTCAACTATGCAAAATAATCTATTCGATCCCTTTGTTACAAGCGGAAGGGGGAAAGGTAATATTGGACTAGGTTTATATATGGTTAATCAATGGGTAACAAAACTTTTGGCGGGCCAAATAATGCTTAACTCTGAACAAAATAGTGATAATAAGTTTTCCACTCAGTTTACCGTTTTACTACCAATTAATTCGAAAAATCCCGAAGTGAATAATATAAATTGAAAAGTTATAGTTAATTAATATTCGATATAACTAGTGAGCTAAAACTAAAAGTGAAAAAAGTAAACTAGTATCTTACACGTTTATTTTTAGCACCGATGGCTTGTGTTATGCCAATGGGGCCATCATCGACACAATTATTGTTGATCCTCCTTTAGTCAATGTTGTGCCGAATTTTGTTATCACTAATTTAGAAGATATTTGCAAGTTTGGTGTCTGGTTGGCACAATATAAATTTACAACTTAGCTATAGATGACTAAGTTGTAGTTTTACATTGTATTGATTGTATTAGAATACCTCTCTTAAATCGTCTTTACCAATAGCTCTTGTCTAACGATTTCAGCACCTGCACTTAAGGCATTGAGTTTGGCTCTTGCTACTTGATGCGTTAAAGGTGTCATGCCGCAGTTGGTACAAGGGTAAAGCTTATCAGCATCGACAAATTGAAGTGCTTTTCGCAGAGTATCTGCCACTTCCTCTGGCGTTTCTATGGTATTGCTTGCTACATCAATCGCACCAACCATGACTTTCTTACCGCGAATGAGTTCAAGGAGCTCCATCGGCACATGGGAGTTGTGACATTCTAGTGAGATAATATCGATATTTGATTTTTGCAGTTTGGGAAAGGCTTCTTCATATTGACGCCACTCAGAGCCCAAGGTTTTTTTCCAATCGGTATTAGCTTTTATGCCATAACCATAACAAATATGGACCGCGGTTTCGCATTTTAGCCCTTCAATGGCTCTTTCTAAGCACGCTATGCCCCAGTCATTCACCTCATCAAAAAACACGTTAAATGCAGGTTCGTCAAATTGAATAATATCAACACCCGCAGCTTCTAATTCTTTGGCTTCTTGATTCAGTATAATGGCAAATTCCCAGGCAAGTTTTTCACGACTTTTATAATGATCATCATAAAGTGTATCTATCATTGTCATAGGGCCAGGAAGCGCCCATTTTATTGGTTGCGTGGTTTGCTGACGCAAAAATTTGGCGTCTTCAACAAAAACCGACTTTTGACGGCTCACTGGACCAACAACTGTGGGAACGCTGGCATCATAACGGTCACGAATTTTAACGGTTTTACGTTTTTGAAAATCAACGCCATTGAGGTGCTCAATAAAGGTGGTCACAAAATGTTGGCGTGTTTGCTCGCCATCACTGACAATATCAATACCTGCTCGCTGTTGATCGTGTAACGACAAACGCAGTGCGTCTTGTTTGCCAGCAGCTAACTCATCACCTTGTAATTTCCAAGGAGACCATAGTGTTTCAGGCTCTGCTAGCCATAGAGGTTTAGGTAAACTGCCCGCAGTTGAAGTGGGTAGTAGTATTTGTTTTTTTAATGTTTTCATTATATTGATACCGTAAATTTTGACTAACGTAACCACTGAGCTAAGCGGTTAAACCGTGCGAATAAATATATAAATTACGCATAATTAGCTGACCATTGCTCAAGTACAGTTTGATACGGTTTGATAAAATACTCCGCAGCAAATTTCCCTTGTTCCGTAGCAAGTTGGCTACGTTCTGCGCGATCATAAACAATTTGCGTCAGTGAATGATCTAGATTTTTCAAATTTGGTTGATAGCATTTACCCGCCACGGCATTGGCATTATAAATCTCAGGTCGGTAGATTTTTTGAAAGGTGCCCATTGTGCTTATGGTGCTTATCAGCTCAAGATGAGTGTAATCATTGAGTAAATCACCAAAGAAGTAAAAAGCTAACGGCGCGACACTATTTGGCGGCATAAAGTAGCGAACCTGTAAGCCCATTTTTTGGAAGTATTGTTCGGTCAATGACGATTCATTCGGCTGGTATTCAACCCCTAATACCGGGTGTTGGTTTTCAGTGCGATGATAGGTCTTGTTATCCGAAACACTGAGGCAGATAACCGGTGGCTTAGTGAAGTGCTGTTTATAGGTATCTGAGTTAACAAAATATTTAAACAGTTTACCATGTAGCTCACCAAAGTTTTCTGGGATGCTAAATTGGGGCTGATCTTTGTTATGATCTGGCAGTAATACGCTAAAATCATAGTCGCGAACATAAGAAGAAAAGTTATTGCCGACTATGCCTTCAATACGTCTATTGGTTTTGCTATCAACAATATTGGTTTTCAAAATTTCAATCGAAGGGAAGGCTTGGCCACTGCCTGAAATGTCCATATTAACGGAAATAATTTCAAGTTCTACTGTATAGCGATCGCCTTTTGGATTATCCCAATGGGCTAAGGCATTAAAACTATTATCAATCATCTTCAACGCGTTGCGTAAATTGGCCTGACGATAGCTGCCTCTGGCTAAGTTAGCAAAGTTGGTAGTGATACGGGTTTTGTCTGAAGGGTGGTAATTCTCATCTAGACAAATGCTGTTAATTGAAAATGTAAAATTATTATTCATGGCGATTTAGTATCCATTCTATGATTTCAAACCTGAGTTTATGCATTGTGCTTCTAGACATTTTTTATCTACTGATCTCATTTTCTCAGTCAGTTGTCTTACAGTCTTTTAGGTTTTTCGCCTGATGACTTAATTAAGGATCAGTTATAAGTTTGTCTAGTGTTTTGCGCTGAGTAAGTTATACGTGGTTCGGTACATGAACAAAAACGGTATTATTTCACTTCAAACATGAGTCATATTCATGTTCTTTCTGTTTGAATATTAATGTAGGTGTCAGCCGGTTTAGGTTATATTCATTAGCTGGATTAGTGCATAATTTGATTGGTGTCTTTGTGTAAGGTGCTGATTTTATGGGTAGGTTTTTTATTAGTGATTTTTATTGATTATATTTTGTGTTTCGCTTTGCGGTAGGGTTTCTTTAGCTTGTATGATAGGTCTTGTTTAAACTCGGAGTTATTAAGTGATAAAAAATGCGCCGTAAATAGAACTCCTGCCTTTTGCGGTAAGCATAGATGTTTTTCTCTAACTGTTTGTTAACATTCAATCAACTCTGCTAAAGTTAATCCATAATGCTTTATATAATATGTCTAAAGCATAATTTAAGCTCAGTTACCGCACTTTTGTGGCGTTTCTAGTGCACTTTTTACAGGGAACTTGAATGATAAAGCTCTTAGCAAGTTTGAAGCAATCTATTGTTAGTCATACCTTGATGGCGGTAGGTGTTCGAATTTTATTAGTGATAAGCATATTAACCACCTTAAGTTATTTTCATATATTCTCCGAGATAGAGTCGACCAAGTTAGCTGAATTCCAATCTTTTACCCAAGAAAGGGTGGCTAGAGAAAGCCAAATTTTCACTTTGGCAGAAGACAACCACAAATTACTAAAGCAAGATATTCTGAATTCTTATCAGCCATCAAATAAAGCAGCGATGTTGTCCCTTTTCGATCAAGACTTCATTCGTCAAGATGATCATGCTGTGCGTTTTAATCCAAAATTATTCGATGCAAATGAACGTGCGGGGGTTTGGATTGCAAAAGATGTCCAATTAACTGACGAGCTTAAATACCGTGCAAGTTTACTTTATACACTCGTCAGCGATTATGGCAAAAGCTGGCGCAATCGTTTCATTAATACTTATGCTTATGGTACTGAAAACTTTGCCGCCATTTATTGGCCAGAAATTCCTGATTTTACCTATCGATTAGCCGCTGATTTTGATATCCGTTTGGAAGAGTATTTTACCATTTCGATTGAAAAAAATAATCCAGAGAAAAAGACGGTTTGGACAGGCGTTTACCTTGATAAACAATCTGATATTTGGATGGTTTCAATAGAAACGCCTATTTATTATCAGCAGCAACACATAGCCACCATTGGCAATGACATGTCTTTGGATGAACTGTTCCAAAGAACGATTTATCAGGCTCCCCAAGGGGCGTATAACCTTATTTTTCGTCACGATGGTCGCTTGATTGCACATCACAATTACATTGAACAACTTAAAGCGGCTGATGGTCAGTTTATTATTAATCGGGATGGTAGCGATTCATTAAAATCAATTTATCAAGCGGTAATTAGTGCAGAACCGAGCCAAAAAATGATTGAATTGGCACAGATAGATTCTTATTTAATGGTCAGTAAGCTATCAGGCCCTGGTTGGTATTATGTCAGTGTTATACCTAAGGCCCTGGTGAGTAATGTGGCTTCTAGTACGGCAATAATTGTATTCATTTCAGGATTTATTGCACTTGGAATTGAGTTGATGGTGCTATTTTTTGTAATGAGAAAGAAAATTACCCAGCCTTTATCAAAACTAAATAATGCCACCCTCGCATTATCTAGAGGTGAACAAGCAGGAAAGTTAGATGATCTTCGCCCAGATGAATTAGGGCGTCTTGCCAGTGCTTTCAATGCAATGAATCATAATTTAATTAAACGTGACAATCAGCTGGCGAATGCAAACAAAGTACTGGAAACACAATTACATCAAATACAGTTAAGTCAAAGTAACCTTGCTAATGCGCAAGCTGCTGCACGTTTAGGGAGTTGGCAGTATGACATTGTAACTAACCAATTAATCCTGTCAAAAGAGCTGGTTAAACTATTGGAGTTAAATTCATCTCAAGTTGCAAATCTCAATATCGAAGGATTATTTAATCGGTTAGGTAAAAGTGATAATGAACCCATATCAGATGTGTTTAAGCAGTTTATCGAACATGGTGTTGCTTTTAGTTTGAGTCATGAGTTAGTTAGCATTAATGATAAGCATGATCGCAGTTATGTTCATTCAACAGGACAGGTTGAGCAAGATGGACTGCGTTTGACTGGTACAGTACAAGATCTAAGTGAGCAACATAAAGCGGAACAAGCTAAAAAACAAAGTGAGCAATTGTTCCGTAATGTGTTTCACAATTCGACTATTAGCATGGCTGTGGTAGGGCTTGATGGCAAAATCTTACAAGCTAATAACACACTCTGCAAAACGTTCGGCTATACCTATGATGAAATCAACCTGTTAAATTATGTCGATTTACTTCAGCCAAGTGAACGTGAATTAGGTTACAAACAATTAGAGCTTATTCGTCATGCACAAGCGAAGTCATTTGATACAGAAATAACCTTGGTCTGTAAAAATGGTACAGAACTTTGCTGTTATATTAATGTTTTTGTTCAAAAAAATATCGATGGCCTAGCCGACTATATTTTTATTCAGTGCATTGATATTAGCTTAAGAAAACAGGCTGAACTTAAATTAAATCAGTTAGCTTTTCATGACCCTTTGACTCATTTAGCTAACAGAACATTATTTATTGAGTTTCTGACCAAGGCAGTAAGGCAGTATAAACGTGATGCTGAACACAATTTTGCTCTGTTGTTTCTTGATTTAGATGGATTTAAATTAGTCAATGATAGTTTAGGTCACTTAGAAGGCGATAAATTACTGGTTGCGATCGCTGAAAGGTTGAGTCATGAAATACGTAATTCAGATACTCTGGCAAGATTTGGTGGAGATGAATTTTGTATATTAATGGAGTGTATTACAAATGAAGATCAGGTGGTTAAACTTGCCGAGCGTATTAATAGCTCACTTAATAAACCCTTTATGTTAAATAATGAGTCTGTTGTGACCAATGCTAGTATCGGTATTGTTTTGGCGAGCAAAGAGCTACTTGATGCGCAAGAATATTTACGTGATGCAGACAGTGCTATGTACCATGCAAAGCGTGAAGGCCGAGGGGGTTATGCAATCTTTAATGAAGATATGCATATGATGGCGAAAAAATCAGTTAAGGTTGCGTAATGAGTTAAGTCAGGCTGTAGATGAAAAGCAATTTATTGCTTATTTTCAACCAATTATCAAATCTAGTACAGGCCATATAGCCGGTTTTGAGGCATTAGTTCGTTGGTTGCACCCAACCAAAGGATTGATTGAGCCGATAAAGTTTTTAGGTATAGCTGAAGAGATGCGAAGGATAGCTGAAATTGATTATCTGGTTATTGATCAAGCATTAGGCCAAATAACCCAATGGCGTGAACAGTTAAAACGCGATGATTTAACCGTGAGTTGTAATGCGTCGAGTGACTTAATCTCAACTTATCATGTTGTTGATAAACTCAAAGCACTTTTAGACAAGCATGGATTGCCCGCACACTGCCTTAATATTGAAGTCACTGAAAGTGTATTAATTAATGATCCAGAAACAACGATGAAAATATTATATCAACTGCAGGCTATCGGAATTAATATTCATTTAGACGACTTTGGCACTGGTTTTTCTTCGCTGAGTTATTTACATCGTTTTCCCATTCATAACATAAAAATTGATCGCAGTTTTGTTAGTCGGTTAATGGATAGTGACAAAGATCATGCCATTGTTGAAAGTATAGTGTTGTTAGCTAATCGCCTCGGAATTGCAATAACAGCAGAAGGGGTAGAAACAAAAGCGCAATATCAGGCATTACAAAAAATTGGTGCAACCAAAACTCAGGGTTATTACCACAGTAAACCAGTAGACTCAGATTCAGCGATGACGCTGTTACTGGCTGATACAAAGCAACTTAACGAATTCTAATTAGTGGATGTTAATTGTTGCACATTGGAGATAAAATTTTTGGTAAAAATCTCTCATTAGCCTAGTCTTTAGTTATATGAGAGTCATATTTTTTGCGTTAATTCAACAAGGCACCAGTGACATTTAAATTAAACTGTTTGATTATGCTAAGTTGTATGAATATGGATAGTAAAGTGGAAATATCTGTTTTGGTCAGTGTTGCGTAGACAGTAACAATATTCAAGATTAAGTCATTTTTATTCGTGAATCGACATACAGCCTTAACCAACCAATTAGTTTTTGCAATGATGGACAAATAATGATTTCTGATACGCTTAAACAACGAGCTCAGGCATTCGACTATTTATTTGATGCAGTGGTTGTCACTGATATGCAGGGTATTATAGCGGATTGGAATAAAGGCTCTGAAGCCCTATATGGCTACTCTAAAGCTGAGGCTATCGGCCAGCCCGTTAATATTTTACATGTGCCCGAAGACAGCGTTCATATCTCTTCTGAAGTGATATCTGCGGTAGAGAAGCAAGGTAAATGGACTGGTGAAGTAAGAATGCTGCATAAAAATGGCAATATTGGCTGGGTTGAGTCTATATGTGTGCCTATTTATGATTCAACTAACCAGATGATTGGCGCATTAGGGATCAATAGAAATATTACTGAGCGTATCATCGAAACTAAGCGGCTTGAGCATTTAGCGCATTACGACTCCCTGACAAAAATTCCTAATCGTTATTTAGTACTTGATCGCTTAGAGCATTTAATCGCGCAAAGTGAGCGAAATAGCCTCCGCTTTGCGCTGTTTTATATTGATTTAGATAAATTCAAAATCATTAATGACACAAAAGGTCATGCGTTTGGAGATAAAGTATTACTCGAAACCGCACAACGGCTTAAACGGTCTATTCGTCACGCCGATACGGTTGCAAGAATTGGTGGAGATGAGTTTGTTCTGTTATTAGAAAACATAGCAAGTGAGGACGTTATTTCGTCAATGATTGATACTTTATCTAACAAGCTAAGCCAAATTTATACCATTAATGGTAAGCCGTTTGAGGTGAATTGCAGTATTGGTGTCGCAATTTATCCGGATGATGGCACCACGTCAGATGCCTTGCTTGCCTGTGCGGATAAAGCTATGTATAAATGTAAGAAACAACATCAAAATATCGAATGTTAATTCAACATTTAATGCTATTTCATGTGTATTTTTTTATATGACAACATCACCCACTCTTTATAAGTTCTGGTAGCAGCACTTAATCAAAAGTATCGATATATTATGTCCCACAGAATCCTTCTGTATCATAATTGAGATAACCATCTCAATACTATTAAGGACGTAAATGAGTAAGTTAAATTGGGGAATTGTCAGTACGGGCAGAATTGCTGCTTTGTTTTGTCAAGATATAGCGTTTGCTGAAAACAATCATTTATATGCAGTAGCTGCTAGAACTCAAGATGATGCTGATGTATTTGCGCAGCAATATCATGTAGAGAAAGCTTATCAGGGCTATCAAACCCTGTTTGACGATCCTGATGTTGATATCGTGTATATTGCAACGCCACATAATTTTCACTTCCAGCAAACCTATGATGCGTTAATGGCCGGGAAACATGTGCTGTGTGAAAAGCCGATGACAGTTTCGGTTGAAGAATG
The DNA here is from genome assembly GCF_051164935.1 of Shewanella sp. HL-SH2. NCBI lineage: Bacteria > Pseudomonadati > Pseudomonadota > Gammaproteobacteria > Alteromonadales > Shewanellaceae > Shewanella > Shewanella sp. HL-SH2. Next base: position 2,854,454 of record NZ_CP195035.1, on the reverse strand, counting down.
TCAAATATTGGTCGATTTAGCTAAAGCGAAAAACTTGCTGTTGATGGAGGCGTTGTGGACTTACTTTTTACCCGCCCTTAAACATGCTAAACAGTGGTTAGATGATGGCCTAATTGGTCAGCTAAAGCATATCAAAGTTGATTTTGGCTATCCTATTCCATTTAATCCTGATGATCGAGCCTATAATCCGCAGTTGGCTGGTGGTTGCTTGTTAGATATGGGGATTTACCCTTTGGCAATTGCTAATTACTTTCTTGATGCTGATATAGGCAATCTTTATGTTCAAGCACATTGCTGTGAAACGGGCGTGGAAGATGATGTCATTATCATAGCAAAAAGCGAGCAGGTGATGGTGAGTTTAGCCGCATCGTTTCAGTGCCGTTTGTCGAACAATGCTTATATAATTGGTGATAAAGGTTACATCATTATTCCAGATGCCTTTAGGGCGAGTAAATGTCACTTGTATCATCTTGATGAGCAAGTCGATACCTTTTCTGACAACAGGCAATCGCTAGGTTATCATTTTGAAGCAGAAGAGGCTTACAGACTAATTGAGAATGGCATATTTGAAAGTAAGGTAGTCTCACATCGACACAGTTTGCTGTTGCAATCACAAATGGCAAGAGTAAAGGCACTGATTAATAAAAGTTGATTTTCAGGCTGTTTGCCGGGACATTCAATGACAACTTTGATTGATTTAGTTGTTGTCAGTCAACCTTTGTTAGATCAACAGGTAATAGAAATGTTTTATACTTTTGCATGCTGTCTTGCCAATCTGGGTTGTTGCTAAGTAACACAATAAGGGGATTAATTGCCTTAAATTGAGTACTGAGTGCTTTGGGAGCCAGAATATGACGAGTATATTTGTCGTGAGGCTTAGAAGATAAGTAAAGTTGTTGATTTTGTTCGAGTAAGCCTTGGTAGTAAATGGATGTTGCTCTAGACACAATAGCAAAGTCAAAACGTTTTTTGATAAGCATATTAATCAGTTGTGATTCGTTAGAAGTGTCAATGCGAGTCATTAAGCCGTCAGCGACGAGTTTGTCTATAGTGTGATAACGAAAACCCAATATGCCCCCGACGACTTTACCGTACAAAGCTTGCTTATTAACAAATTCGACAGGATTAATTAGATGAGAAATTATATCATCTTGATCGCGCATTAGTGGCTCTGACCATAAATAAGTTGTTTTATCTTTGTCTTTAAACCAAAAAGGGTTTACGCCGATAACCATACCGTCAAATTTCTGTGTCTCGAGCAAATGATTAAGACGTTTTCGAGGAATGTAAGACACGCTGAAATGGTAATCTTGTTGCTTTTGGTTAAAAAAATGTGCCACATCATAAAGCAGGCCTATTTCATTTTTACTATCAATTACGTAAGGCGGCATATAGTGATAGGTATACAGTGATATATCCTGGCGTGTGTGTTTGCTTGTGGATGTTTCTCCCCACGCACTAAAACAGCTTAATAGTGTTACTAGTAAAATAAGTTTCAATCTGTACTCCTTTCCAGGTTGAGTTATTTACATCAATTTATCATTTCATCACATCACATAAATTAAGCTCAAAAGCCAAGCAATCCTATGCCTTGTTTTATACTAGCCTATGGTAACCAAGTTAGCACATTCTAATGTTGTAATTAAACCAAGATATTTTCATAAACAGTACTGTTAATCACTAAACTGCGATCCCTAATACATAATCTATTTAGTATTGTTGCTATATCTAAGTAACAAGATAAGCATAAGTGGCTGACTAATAGGCTCATTAGGTCCTTAACATTATCAATATTAGTTTCTTTGCATAATAAATGCTCAACATACCAATGTTTGGGTAAAACGTGTTACGACTGAATTGACCTTTAAATGTGTATTGAGAGGTTTTATGTTATCCCTATTTACCACATTAGCTGATTGGCTAGTATTTTCAGTATTGGGTTTGGTTCCCGGAACTAAACTCGGCGATGCGATTCAGTTTTTTATTGAAGACACCACTAAGATATTCTTCCTGCTAGTATTGATGATTTACGTCATAGCGTTGATCCGTGCTTCACTCAATATTAACCGGGTACGTGATTATTTAGCCTCAAAAAATAAATTTATGGGTTATTTAATGGGGTCAACATTCGGCGCTATCACCCCTTTTTGTTCCTGCTCCAGCATACCGATTTTTCTGGGATTCACATCCGCAGGAATACCTGTAGGTATTACCATGTCGTTTCTCATCACGTCACCGCTCATAAACGAAGTGGCAGTTCTATTGTTGTTAAGTTTAGTTGGATGGCAAATAACTGTTATTTATATTCTAGTAGGTATGGCAATAGGGATTGCAGCGGGGATGTTTCTTGATCTCATTCGGGCTGAAAAAATGTTACAGCCATTTGCACTTAAGGCATATCAAACCGCAAATCAGCCAGATAGCCCTCAGAAAACTCATACTAAGTTGACGTTTAAAGCACGGCACGATTTTGCCAAAGCGGAGTTGTTAGATATTTTAACTCGGGTATGGAAATGGGTTTTTATTGGGGTAGGATTAGGCGCAGCTTTACATGGTTTTGTCCCTGACTTGTGGTTTGCTGCCAATTTAGGTAGCGGCCAATGGTGGTCTGTGCCCATGGCGGTGTTAGCTGGCATTCCTCTGTATTCAAATGCAACTGGGATTATTCCAGTTATGGAAAGTTTAATCATTAAAGGGCTTCCGCTTGGTACAACATTAGCATTCTGTATGAGTACCGTTGCAGCAAGCTTTCCTGAATTTATCTTGTTAAAGCAAGTCATGACCTGGAAGTTACTGACTATCATTTTTATGCTTTTACTCGTTTCATTCACCCTTGTTGGGTGGATAATTAATGTTATTTATATTTAATGGGGGCCTTATGAAAAAAATAGAAGTGCTTGGCAGCGGATGTGCAAAATGTGTCAAAACGGCAGCATTAATTCAGGCAGTTGCAGATGATTGTGGCGTGACAGTTAGCGTGGTTAAAGAGCCAAGTCTTGAGGTATTACTTAAACATAATGTAATGAGTACGCCCGCGGTTGTAATAGATAATCAATTAGTGCACACAGGGTCTATACCGGATAAAGACGCGGTTCAGAAATGGTTGCTAAAATAGACTCACGGTAATGGCAGCCATAAATGGATTTACAAAGCTATATGCAGGATTATATCTGACGAATGGGTGAGTTCGTCTCCGTATCAGGCTTAATGTTTTATTTATCTTATACTTGCGTCTTTAATGGTTCCATCAGTAGAATGTAAAATCTACAACGGGTTCATTATTAAGTCGGAGTTTTCATTGAGGTTAATATTAAAATTAGTCAGCAGCCTTTTACTGCTGTTTATCATTTTTTCGACTATTTATTTTTTAGTTAATCGTGTGCCTGACCGTTCTGTCGAGCAACTTAAGCCACAATGGGCACAAACTCCGTCACAGTTTATTGATATCGCGGGTATGCAGGTACACTTACGGGATGAAGGGCCACGTGATGATGCGATCCCCATAGTGTTACTTCATGGTACAAGCTCATCGCTTCACACCTGGGATGGCTGGTCTAATGCGTTAAAAGATCATCATAGAGTTATTCGTTTTGACTTACCCGCCTTTGGGTTAACAGGCCCAGCTTTAGACAGCAATTACAGTATTGAAAGTTATTCCCGTATTGTTATTGAGGTGCTTGATAAGCTCGAGGTCGACCGTGCTATTTTGGTTGGTAATTCTTTAGGAGGGTATGTGTCGTGGGCTACGGCTGTTTTTTATCCTGATCGCGTTGCTCAGTTGGTGTTGATAGATTCCAGTGGATATCCATTTCAACCCGAGTCTATCCCAATAGGCTTTAGAATTGCCAGCACGCCGATTTTAAATAAACTCATGCAACAAGTGCTACCAAGGGGGCTTGTCGAAAGCAGTGTTAAAAATGTTTATGGTAATCCTGAGCTGGTCACCCCAGAACTAGTGGAGCGATATTTTGATCTTACTACCCGAGAAGGCAATAGGCAGGCCTTAGCCGAGCTGATGCCAAAACTCCGTTCCGGGCAGCTAGCATCGCGACTATCTGAGCTTAAACTGCCCACTCTGATTATTTGGGGTGAGCAAGATAGGCTTATTCCGCCTCAAATTGCAGACCAATTTCACCAGGATATTGTTGGTAGCCAACTAGTGCGCTTTAACGAACTTGGTCATGTTCCTCAGGAAGAAGACCCGCTTAAAACCGTTAATGCTTTCAAAGCCTTTTTAGCGCAACAACCAAAAGTGAATCGTTGAATATAAGTCGTTTTTTCATTTGTTGTTTGTCATGACTATGAATTTAATAATGCATTAATGTTAACAGGGTAGATGTTTTATGCGGCTAGATAAATTTGTACTTAAAAGTACATTATTTACTAAAGCTCAAGTTATAGATCAAATTAGTCTTGGTAATATCAGGGTTAATGGTGTGGTGAATACTGACATGATTAGCCAGGTGCATGAAAATAACCTGATTCAATTAAATGGGCAGACGCTTACCACAAGGCCATTTCGTTATATGTTGATGCATAAACAGGCTGACACCATTTGTTCTAATGCTGATGGCCATTATCCTTCGTTACTTAATAGCATCGATGTTGCCCATAAAGACGAGCTGCATATCGCAGGACGCCTAGATGCCGACACCACAGGGCTTGTGTTGATAACCGATGATGGACGTTGGTCATATAATATTACTCGACAAGAGTGTGTTTGCCGTAAAGTGTATCGAGTGCAGTTAGCTAAACCTATTAACCATGATGCAATAGAATTGTTTAAAATAGGCTTATTGTTGCAAGGTGAAAGTAAACCTACATTACCTGCCGAACTGGTTATTATGAGTGATACTGAGGTGCTGCTATCGATTACAGAAGGGCGATATCATCAAGTTAAAAGGATGTTCTTTGCCATAGGCAATCGCGTGAACGGCTTACATCGTCAACAAGTAGGTGAAGTGATGCTTGATATGCCAGTTGGCCAGTGGCGAGACTTAACAGCAGACGAAGTGAGTTCGTTTCAATAAGAAAATCAAACTGAAATGCTGCTAAATAAAATGTTAAAAAGGCTTTACCTGTAGAAGGTAAAGCCTTTTTGCTGAGCGGTGTAGTCATTATCAAATTGAGGTTAATACGAATAATATTAACCGGTTACTATAACCCTTGTTGGTATTGGGCATTGGTTGAAATGGTGACTAACTGCTTAAGGCTCGTTTTCGATTCAGTAATACCTTTCAGCACGTTTTCAAAATGGCTGACTAATTCCACTTTATCTATTTTAGCTTTAGAGCCTGAGCCTATATCGGTTAAGTCGATAAAGAACTCATCAAACAAATGCGATAAGTCTTCAACCGCGTCAATATTTAAAAATTGTTCGTGGTTATAGATACTTGGATAACCGCCTTTTTGTTTATCAACCGCAAATGAAATGCCTTTTACATTGGTGATCGTAGTGGCTTTTTCACATTTCAGCATACAGCCATCTTCAATACTGGGCTTGTTACAGCCAACCGTTTGCTGGAAAAAGCACTGTCTGCTGGTCATCATCAAAATAGGGTGGTAAATGCTGTAAAGCATTTTAAAGTTTTTTGGTCTAGCGATATTCTTAATTTGGTTGCGGTTTATTTCATTTGAAATAAACGCGCCAGCGCAATTCAGTCTCTCTTGCAATGTTAACAAAGCATAAGAGTTGGTGGTATTGAGAAACGGCCCAGCAATCCATTCAATCCCCATATTGGTTGCAATAAATGCCACGCCGGTATTGTTACTGACTATGCGTTTAGGTTTTACGGTTTCTAATAATCTAACGGATTCAAGGTAATCCTTACCAATTAATACTGCTGGAAACCACGGAATTAACCTTGGATTACGTAAAAATATATCAATGTACTTATTGTCATTAACTTTAAAGCTTTCAGGCAACTTAAAGTAAATGTCAGCGTCTGTGACATCACACAAATCAACATCTTTTTCATCGCAAATAAGCAATGACAATGTTGGCTGGCTATTTAATTTGGGGTAATGAGTTAATGCCGGTAAGGTTACCGCGCCTATGTATTGTCTTTTTGTCAGCTTGAACAACAGTTGATTTTTCATCTGCGTTAGTTGGCTAAAAGGAATGCTTAAGTCACTCTCTAACCCATCAAAATTAAACGGTAATAACTCAAATTCACTTTGCTTAAGACTTTTAAAGCGTTTTACTATTGCCGCTTCGTCAATACGAGAATCTGTTGCTAATGTCAGTGTTACTGCCGATTGAATTTCAACTGTGGTGTCTTTTGTGACAGCAGTAATGGTTAAGGGCTCGTTTAGCTTACCTGAGAAATGCAGTGACAAGCTGACTTTTTCAATGCTGAGTTGGCTGACCTTATCGGCTACCAGTGAAACGATGGCATCTTTCTCTGATGACAGTGTTTGCTGCGCCTCTTGAATTTGCACCACTGAAATGGCATTACTTTTATCATTGGCATGTTTAAAGCTGTTATCGCGCGGATTGTCGATAAACATGTCTTTAGTCAGGTTGCCCTTCAAAAAAGAGTTAGTAAAGTCGCGGTTAAACACTTTATAAAGATTTGAGTCATCTGACAGCAATTTGCCTGATTCCACAAATCTATCAATTTGCTTACGCCAGCTATCCACTACTGTATGGACATATTGCGCGCCTTTAATACGGCCCTCAATTTTTAATGAGTCAACCCCAGCGTCCACTAATTCAGGCAAGTCAAAATAAGCTGAGTTATCTTTGAGGTTTAGTGGAAACTTATTGCCCGCAGCAGTAATGTCATATTCATCACGACACGCTTGGCTACAGCGGCCACGGTTGCCTGAGTTGCCCACACTGACTGAACTTGAATAGCATTGGCCTGAAAATGCAATACATAATGCACCGTGCACGAAGACTTCGGTTAGTACATCTAAATCGTGTGCGTATCGGGTGAGGCTTTTTATTTCAGCCAGATTCATTTCGCGCGACAAATTAACCCGGGTTGCGCCCACTTTGGCTAAAAAGCCAATTTGGCCTTCATTGTGGGTGGTTAATTGTGTTGACGCATGGATAAGTAAGCTAGGGAAGTGTTTGTTGACTAGGTGAAACAAAGCCAAATCTTGAACAATAATGCCATCTATGCCGGTATTAACCAGTTGATTCAGCAATTTAACCAAAGTCGGTATTTCATTTTCAAGGATCACGACATTCATGGTCAAAAAAACTTCGCATTGATATCGATGGGCTAGGGAAATAACACCAAGAAGATCATCAAACGTAAGGTTAGCGGCGCGATTTCGTGCGTTAAAGGTTTCTAAACCACAATATACCGCGTTCGCGCCAGCAATGATTGCTGCTTTAATTGCGTCAACATCGCCGCCTGGTGCGAGTAATTCGATTTTTCTATTCATGATACTTTCGCTATTTGGGTTAATGTTGCTTAAAAGAAACAGGCGTTAAAGCCAAATCAGGTGCCAACTATTTTGATTCTTTATTGATTTTGTTGGTCTTGTTCTGCCTACAGCAAAACGGTTAATCAATATGAATCATCAATACAGTAGATATTCAGTGTTTACTTATCAAAACGGGAAGACTAAACGTTAGGGTAAATAAAAAGGCCTTCATTAATATTGTGATTCTTATCCCATAGCTGGATATCACAATGAAGGCCTTAATTTACGGTGTCAATTCCTGCTTACAACGGCGGTTGACTTGCAAGGTACTCATCAAATGTACCGTGGAAGTTAACCAATTTTTTATCTTTTACGTCAATAATGCGTGTTGCAAGTGATGACACAAACTCACGGTCATGGCTGACAAATATCAATGTGCCTTCAAATAATTTCAACGCTTGGTTCAGCGCTTCAATTGCTTCCATATCCATGTGGTTAGTTGGCTCGTCCATGATCAATACGTTAACGTCCATCATCATTAACTTACCGAATAACAGACGATTTTTTTCACCACCAGAACAGTTGCGCACTTTCTTGTTCGCGTCATCTTCAGTGAATAATAAACGACCCAACATGCCACGTACCATAAGGTCGTTGTGCTTAGGTGTACGCCATAATGACATCCAGTCAAATAAAGTCATGTCATTGTCAAAATCTGCGCTACTGTCCTGCGGACAATAACCAATGGCAGCATTTTCTGACCATTTAATCCGGCCATGGTTATGTTTAATTTCTTCAACTAAACAACGCAGTAGTGTTGTTTTACCCACGCCGTTTTCACCAATAATAGCCAGTTTTGAACCTGCGTCTAAAATAAGATCGCCATGTTCAAATAATACTTCATCAAAACCGTGCCCAAGCTCTTCTAACACTAATGCTTGGCGATGTAGTTTTTTACATTCAGTAAAGCGTATAGACGGGGTAATACGGCTTGATGATTTAACATCATCAAGTTTAATTTTGTCCATTTTCTTAGCGCGAGAACTGGCTTGTTTGGCTTTGGAAGCATTAGCGCCAAAGCGGTTAACGAAGTCCTGTAACTCTTCAATCTCAGCGCTCTTTTTCGCATTACCAGCCAGAAGCTGTTCACGCAATAAACTTGATTGTGCGAGGAAGTACTCATAATTACCAGGGTAAATCCGCAGTTCGCCATAATCGATGTCTGCCATGTGGGTACACACAGAGTTTAAAAAGTGTCTGTCATGGGAAATAATAATCATGGTGCATTTGCGTTTGTTTAATTCGTTAGCAAGCCAACTAATGGTATGAATGTCCAAGTTGTTGGTGGGTTCGTCAAGTAGCAGTATGTCGGGGTTGGCAAATAATGCTTGTGCTAATAACACTCGCAATTTCCAACCTGGGGCAACCTGTGCCATCAAGCCATAGTGAAACGACTCTTCAATGCCTGCTTCTAACAGGATTTCGCCAGCGCGACTTTCAGCGCTATAACCGTCCATTTCTGCAAATTGGCTTTCTAAGTCACCGACGCGCATGCCGTCTTCATCACTCATTTCTGCCTGGGAATAAATGCTGTCACGTTCTTGTTTCACTTTCCAAAGTGCCACATCGCCCATGATAACCGCGTCAACCACGCTAAAGTTTTCGAAAGCGAATTGGTTCTGGTTCAAGGTGCCTACTTTTAAGCCTGGCGAAATTGAAACATTGCCTGATGTTGGAGCCAGTTCACCACTGAGAATTTTCATGAATGTGGATTTGCCACAACCATTAGCACCAATCAAGCCATAACGATTGCCGTGGCCAAATTGCGCCGAAATGTTTTCAAACAACGGCTCTGGGCCAAACTGCATAGTAATATTTGCGGTAGAAATCAAAACATGTATCCAATTGAGTAATTACAGAATATTGATCGACAAAAAAGCGATAAACGGCTTTAGTGAGAATAAGACTGACTTGGGTGTATTAGTAGGCGCCGAATTATACAGGGAAGTAGTCAATTGTCGATTTATAATGCGATCTAGTTTGCATTATGAGGATGTGTTTTGCGGTTTATTTGTTTTATTGAATAATATATTTGCGATAAATTAACAATGGTTGAACTTTCAGCTGAATACTTAGAGGTAACCTAGTTAAACAAAGCCGGATGTTACTGATTAATAATGCCGTGTGATTCAATATTTATAGTGAGATTAATCCATTTCTGTTAGCGTTTAATCTTGTACAATTTAACCTCAAATAAGCCTAAGTAGCACGTCATGTCTAAAAATACCTTGCCTAAATCAGTCATTGCTAAGATTAGTGCCCCAAGTCTTTTATCTGAACGCTTTGTTATCCGTCGCTTCATAACGTCTGATTTAGTGGTTTTTTCTGAATATCGAAATGTTGTCGACATCGCCAAATATCAAAGTTGGACTGCATACAGTTTAGATGATGCTAAGCAGCTACTAGCACAAACGGATTACACTGATTTCGCTGTGCCAGGTAATTGGTATCAATTGGCGATTGCTGATCCATTAACCGATCAAATACTGGGTGACTTAGCGGTACATTTCATTGATGAACGACAAGTTGAAGTGGGCTTTACCGTTGCGCCACAACACCAGAACCAAGGTTTGGCAACACAAGCATTACAGGGGTTACTAGAGTATTTATTTACTGAGTTGAGGCTACATCGTGTTATTGCAATTACTGATTGTTTAAATAAAGCCAGTATAGCAGTGTTAGAAAAAGCCAATTTTCGACAAGAAGGCCATTTTAAGCAAAATGTGATGTTTAAAGGGAAGTGGGGCGATGAATACCTATATGCCATGCTAGCAAGTGAATTTAGTCAGTGTTAAGCCAATTGGGTTATTATCTTATTTTGGGCTCATTAACAGAATCACTTAATTAAGAAATAACATGGCTTGCAATCAATGTGATGAATCAATTTTTATACAAAAACTGGGGAGATGCTTCAGGTGCATGGCACAGTTAACGTCACTATCTGTGATCGGCTGGCCGTTATGGTGGTGGTTTTATGCAGAACAGCCAACTAAGGTAGAATCGATAGCGTTACTTTTTTTCTGTTCAGCTTTTAGTGCGTTATTGCTACTGCATCTTCTTTTTCTAGCTTACTATGAAATTAAGAAGCGCATCACGTGAATTGCTTATAAATAGGCTTAAAGGCTGGTAATATTGAATGTTTGCTTGTGTCATCATATCAGCTTGATATCTGTTTTTAACTCAGCTTATTGCAATAGAAAATGTCAATAACTCAGTACTAAAAGTAAACTCAAAAATAAAATGGCAATCTAAAGCTTATTTGCGTTTTTGCCATTTAAATAGTATCGAATATTTCCATAAACTATTAATAATCAAATAACCAATTGCAGCAAAAACCACGCCTAATACAAAGCAGCCGAGTAAAAAGGGTGGGCCAATTGTCGATATCGATGTTTCTACCCATTGCCAACTTGCTTCAAATTCAAAGGGCAACTTTTCAACCCCGAGTAATTTCACGCCTAATAAATAAGCCATATAGAACATAAATGGCATGGTGATAGGGTTAGTTATCCATACTAATGCCACTGCTAACGGAATATTAACGTTAAATAAAATGGCTAACCCAGCAGCAGCAACCATTTGAAATGGCATAGGCATCCAGCCAATAAATAACCCTACCGCAAAAGCCCCTGGGGCTGATTTACGATTTAATACCCACAAATTGGGTTTATCCAATAATTTACCAAACACCCGCAAATATTTATGCTTTTTCAGTGTTTTTGGATCAGGCATAAATTTTTGTATGAATTTTTTTGGCATCTTAAGTGATTACTGTCTTTACTAGTACCCTATGAATCGATTTATTTTCGGCTTCTGTATCAGTAGCCTCATTGGATTACTTTGGCCTGTAATCCCATCGCTATGGTGTTTACCTATTTGGTTACTCTTGGCTTTGGTCTGCCTTTTCAAAGCACCTAGATTAAGTGGTGCTTTTTTTGCTATTTTTTGGATAAGTATCTATTTCTATTCGTTAGACTTTCAGCCAGAAGTTACACCAAAAACTAACAAAACCTTTACAGCGGAGATAGTATCACTAGTAAATCATAACCGCGACTGGATAAGCATTGATGTGCGTGTAATTGAACCAAAATTAACCAATATTAATATATCTGGTTTATTTAAAACCATAACAGGCGATCAAATTTACCGTTTAACCTGGCAACAAGCGCCAAAAGTAGAGCTAGGTCAAATATGGCAGTTTGATTCAAAATTAAAGCCTATTACCAGTATAGCTAATCAAGGCGGTTTTAATCAGCAAAGGTATTATATTAATCGCCATATTGTCGCAAAAGGGCGAGTTAAACAGGCTGATTTGTTATCGTATCAGCCGTCTTTGCGCCAGCGTTGGTTAACTGAGTTTGCAGCCATTACCCCCAAGATAGCCAATGGTGATCTGCTACTGGCACTACTGTTTGGTGATAAAAGCCAAATATCTGATCAGCGCTGGCAGCAATTACGTCAAACGGGTACCGGCCATTTAATTGCCATTTCTGGATTACACCTGTCAGTGGTGTTTGGTTTAATATTCGGCTTGTGCTTTGTAATACTAACCCGGGTTAAGCTGGCGCAAATAGCTATGGCCAAAGTTAACTTGCAGTTCGGTATGTTCGCTGTTTATTTAGCATTAACTTTGGCAGTATTGTCAGCATTGGGTTACGCCTATCTTGCCGGCTTCGCTGTTGCCACTCAGCGGGCCTTGTTTATGCTGATATTCTTGGTACTGTTTAGCCTGTTAAAACAGCATCACAGTGTCTGGCAACGACTAATGTATGCCTTGGCAGGAGTGTTGTTTATTGACCCTTTATCAATGCTTAGCGCAGGTTTTTGGCTATCTTTTATTGCACTGGCCATTATCTTGCGCTTTGTTGATACCTCAGTAAGTCATGCTAAAAAAGTATACACAGATCATCATTGGCGACAAAAAGTGACAGGCTATATTGGGTCCCTCTGGTCAATTCAGTGGCGATTAGCCTTAGGTCTAGGGTTATTGCAAGCACTGTTATTTGGCACGTTATCGATTCACAGTATTTGGATAAACCTCATTGTTGTGCCCTGGTTTAGTATATTGGTGATCCCCATTGTATTGGGTAGTTTTATAGTCTGGCTGGTGTTGAGCCCCTTAATACATTCCGGCGGTCTAGCGAGTCTATTCCAGTTTTCAAGTGCAAATGAACTTAGCTTCGATAGTGTTTTATTTATTGTAGCAGACAAACTACTCGCCCCTTTTAGTCAGCTATTAACTTGGTCTAGTGACTTTAGTCATAATGTTGTTTACGTCAGTGAGTCATGGGTTGTGGCGGGTATGTTTAGTTTGCTGGGATGGACATTACTGCTGACATTTCGCTGGTCATTTAGCCGTTTACTTACTCATTCATTTAATGGCAGTAAATCAATATTCAATCAACCCGGTCAATCAAATAAGATAGCTAAAATTAATCATCATGGGATCATATTACTCACCGCTTTAGTAATGAACTTGCCATTAATACAATTGGCTATTAGCAAAATGTCGCAGATGGATAATAAAGGCGATCAAAGTCAGGTTTTTACCTTAAATGGCCCAATTTATCTTCATGTACTAGATGTAGCACAAGGTTCTGCCATCGTACTTCAACAACAACACCGAGCCATGATTTATGATACCGGCGCAGCCTTTGGTGACTTTAGTTATGCTGAACGGGCAATATTGCCTTTTCTACAGGCAAGGGGCATCACCCAGTTAGATTATATTGTCATAAGCCACCATGATAATGACCACAGTGGCGGGTTAATACCGATGTTAACGGCATTTCCCAACACCCACTTGATTGCTGATAATGGCAAGGCATTAATCAATCGAGCGGCTGACCTGGTTAACATTAATATCAGTGATTGCCATTCAGCATCATGGCAATGGGGAAGGGTACAAATATCCACTTTGTCAGATCATTTAGGCTCAGATAAAGATAACAATCAATCCTGCGTAATCATGCTGAATATCGAATTTGAGAATGATCACCTTCAAACTGTTGAACAAGGTGCAGACCATCTTGGTAAAGGTGAACTAATGAATATACTTCTACCCGAATTAACCGCGAAGGCTTTTGCTGTATTGCTGACGGGTGATATTGAGGCGAAAAGAGAGCAAAGTTTAATATCAAACAAGCAACAGATAGATGCTGATATTGTGTTTGTGCCGCACCATGGCAGCCGTACTTCATCTACCGACACTTTTATTGATGCCGTGTCACCACAATTAGCCATAGTGAATGCGGGTTTTAATAATCAATACGGATTTCCTAAATCTGATGTGATGGCGCGTTATCAACAACGGGGGATAAAGACTCTTATCAGCGGAGAACAGGGACAAATTAGTATCAAGTTTAAACACACTGGTTATCAAATAAGCACTTATCGCAACGATTTAGCGCCATTTTGGTATAACCGTTTGTTTAGATTTGGCCAGATAGTTAAAGCAGAGTAGAATGTCGCTTATGTTTGTCAGTTAAGAATTATATAAATGTCGTCATACTCTGATAATGAAATGTGGAGCGTTTTTAAACGCTTAATGATTTATGTTTTACCGATGAAAGCCATGTTTATTATGGCGGTATTGGCCTTACTTACCTATGGCGCGGTTGATGCTGGTTTTATTGCGTTTATTAAACCTTTTATTGACCAAGGTTTTGCCTCATCAGCGACTACCGTCGCCGGAGTTGAAATACCCTCCCACGGTGGTTTTAATACCGACAATGACATTATGCGAATGGCACCTTTTGTGGTGATCGGCATGTTTACTTTGCGCGGTTTGGCTAACTTTGTGTCGACCTATTGTGTGTCTTACATGAGCGCTCAACTTATCATGGACATGCGTCAACAGGTTTTTGAGCACTATCTACATTTACCTGTCAGTTACATTGACCGCGAAAACAGTGGCAACCTTATTTCTCGTGTCACCTTTGATACCGAGCAAATTGCCAGAGCATCAGGCAGTGCGCTTATTTCGATTGTTCGAGACTCAATGACAGTTATCGGCATGTTAGCCATCATGTTTTATTTCTCGTGGAAATTGTCTCTGTGTATCTTGGTAATTGGCCCCGTTATGGGCATTGTTATCAGTGTGGTCAGTAAACGTTTTCGTAAAGTGTCTAAGCAAATTCAATCCGCAATGGGCGGAGTAACAGCCACAACCGAACAAATGATCAAAGGCCATAAAAACGTGCTGTCATTTGGTGGTCAAAAAACTGAAATGGCGCGTTTCTTTAAAGTGAATGACAGTAATCGTCATCAAAATATGAAGCTAGCAGTGGCGCAGTCAGTTAGCCAACCGTTAATTATGGTCATTGGCTCATTCGCATTAGCCTTTGTGTTGTATGCTGCCAGTTGGGACAGCATGAAGGCAGAGCTAACGGCCGGTACCTTCACCGCCATTTTAGGTGCAATGATGGCCATGTTACAGCCAATTAAAAACTTAACCCGCGTCAATGCTGAATTTCAGCGTGGTATTGCAGCCTGTACCACCATTTTTGAATTATTAGATACCCCAGTAGAACCCGATACCGGCACCCATAGCGTTGATCGTGTTAAAGGACATTTACAATTTAATAGCGTCAGCTTTAGCTACCCAGAACAAGACAGAAAAGCCCTAGATCAAATTGAGTTTGATGTTAAACCGGGCAAAACCGTCGCTCTAGTTGGCCGATCTGGTTCTGGTAAATCGACTATCGCTAATTTGATCACCCGTTTTTATGGCGGTTTATCAAATGGTGATATTTTACTCGATGACACCAGCATTTATGATTACCAATTAAAAAGTCTTCGTAATCAAGTGGCATTGGTGTCTCAGCAAGTCACGTTATTCAATGACACAATAGCTAACAATATAGCCTATGCCTACCCTGGTGAAGCTACCCGTGAGCAAATAGAACAAGCTGCAGAGCTTGCTTACGCCATGGAGTTTATCAACACCTTGCCCGATGGATTAGACACTCAGGTAGGGGAGAATGGGGTGTTGTTATCTGGCGGTCAGCGTCAGCGTATCGCTATTGCCCGTGCCATGTTACGTGATGCACCGGTATTGATTTTAGATGAAGCAACCTCGGCGTTGGACACTGAATCAGAAAAAGCGATTCAAAAAGGTTTAGATAACTTACGCCATAACCGAACCTCAGTGGTTATCGCGCATCGTTTATCAACTATTGAATCGGCCGATGAAATATTGGTTATCGATCAAGGTAAAGTTATCGAGCGTGGCGTACATAAAGATTTGATTACCCAAAACGGGGTGTATGCCAACTTGTATCAAATGCAATTTAGCAGCTAGGTTTTTACCTCAATGCAAAAATGGATAAATCAAATTTGGTATCAAGGCCACTGGGCAAGGTGGCTTTTACTGCCGTTGTCGGCGTTGTTTGTTGTTATTAGCCATATCAGACGCTCGCTGTTCACATTTGGCATCAAAAAAGTCACCCAACTGCCTGTGCCTGTCATTGTTGTTGGTAATATTACTGCTGGTGGTAGTGGTAAAACCCCAACGGTGATTTATCTAATTAACTTACTACGAGCCAATGGTTTAAAACCTGGCGTTGTAAGCCGTGGTTACGGGGCGAGTATTGATGGTGTAATCAGTGTCACTCAGTCAAGCAAAGCGGTTGATGTGGGTGATGAGCCATTAATGATTGTCAATCGTACCCATGTACCTATGGTGGTTGGCAGTCAACGCGTGTTAGCTGCGCAAACGTTATTAGCTGACTTTGATGTTGATGTGATCATTTGTGATGATGGCTTGCAGCATTACGCATTAGGGCGTGATATTGAAATCGCCCTAGTAGATGGTGCACGTCGTTATGGTAATCAATGTTTACTGCCAGCAGGACCATTAAGAGAAGGCTTGTGGCGTTTAGATAATATCGACTGGATTATCAATAATGGTGGTCCGCTATTAGCAAAGACTCAAGGGCCGGAAGAACAGCTGATGCAATTAGTGCCAGCGCCATTATGTAGGATTAAACCACATTCGTTTGATAAAGCCTTAGTCCCAGACTTGTTTGATACAGAGGCATCAATCATTGAACAACCTATTGTGGCGATAGCAGGTATTGGTAATCCACAACGTTTTTTTGATAGTTTGATTCAACAAGGTTATCAACTTAGGCAGACAGTGGCTTTTGCCGACCATCAAGCTTACGATCAACAACAGCTGATTGAGCTATCAACACAAACCCCCTTGCTAATGACCGAAAAAGATGCGGTTAAATGTCGCGATTTTGCATTACAAAACTGGTGGTATTTACCGGTAAATGCGAAGCTAAGTGAACAATTTGATATTCAGTTTATGAGTCGAGTGACTCAACTTATTCAACTTAAAAAGGAAATCTAAATGGCTTTTGATAAAAAGTTACTTGATATTGTCGCTTGCCCTGTGTGCAAAGGTAAACTGGAATTTGACAAAGAAGCCCAACAGCTAATTTGTAAGTTTGATAAAATTGCCTATCCGATTAATGATGGTATTCCAGTTTTACTGGAGAATCGTGCTACGCCATTGGTGGCAATAGATTAAACTTGATATTAGATTTAATCATTTACTCCCCAATATGATCGCTGAGTTTTAACATTTAGATAAAAAGTCCAGGGGAGCTAGGTTCACATGGCTAGGACTTTTTGTCATTAAATCGGCAAGTTGCACAGCAAATCACCATTTAGCCATGTTATGGTAATTTTTACTTGCAAGCGTTAGCCAACGCCCTTACTATGGCGACCGCTTTGTTAGGAAATCAAAGTCAGTACACCCGTAGCTCAGTTGGTTAGAGCACTACCTTGACATGGTAGGGGTCGGTGGTTCGAGTCCACTCGGGTGTACCAATTTAATCTTATCCAATTTCCAATATACACCCGTAGCTCAGTTGGTTAGAGCACTACCTTGACATGGTAGGGGTCGGTGGTTCGAGTCCACTCGGGTGTACCATATCTTGTTTATCCTTTCCTCTCTATCTGTAATAAAGTCCCTTGTTTTAAACTATACCAATAGTTTGTTACCACTTTTAAGCGTTATGTTTTTTATGCTGCAACTTTCGATGTGATTATTTATTTGCCACTTAACTCTAGTCATTCAAAGTGATTAAGGCGCGGATATTAGTCTCACTGCGTCGATCGATGAACCGCCCCAAACGTATTCGTAATGTGATGATTGTACAATCTCTTCGACGCATCTTGGAGTGAATAGCGCGTAGCAAGCCGTTAATGGGTTTCTTACCGACGTATAATGAATGCCTTCAATTGCAGATTTTCGCTGCTGTGCTCCAAACTGCTGTGCTTCGCTATAATTTGTTTGGTGGTAAATCGACGACTTTGATATGGCTTCTAAACTTATCACTGTGCTGTCAGTTAATTCGGCGCTAAATACACAACGTAAGCCTCGCATGATAATCGTGTCATAATGAACCCCTTTGATAGCCATTAGCATCTTTTGTTGATGATATTTGGTTTCTGCAATTGCTGTGTCGATATCATCGGCAAGATAAAGTACCCCGAACGAACCATTAGAGAAACGACTGCCATCTTTATTGATGTGGGTAAAAGGGGCTGTGGCGTATGAGCAGCCATTAATACCAAAAGGTATATCTGCTTTGTTAACCAAATCAATATGGCCAAGCTGATCCAGTAACCTTGGGTTGGTTAGACTTTGTAATGCAAAAATAGTATCAAAATCTTCCACAGAAGCGACATCATCAAACATCGAAATGGGTGGAAATTTTGAATTGATAAGTCTATATGCAACCTGATGCTCAACGGTTGATATTGTCGTCATTACCAACCACCACTTCGCATGCTATCGACACGGCTAAAGACTTCATGCAGTTCAGGAAAGCCTCCACCTTTTATTATATCCAGCGGTTTACGCCCCTCAAAATAGGGATTGGCGTTTTCCATCTGCATAAAGCCATATACGTTTTCAGGATTGGAGAAATACATTCTAAGTGCTGCGTGAATGTTCAGTATGTAACTAATGCGTGTTAGCTGATCTTTGTCGAGCACGAATTTCGCCTCTGGTTTTTTAAATGCAAAGTAAGAAGAGCGAGGTAAACGTAAAATATTAAGCATATCTTTTGGCGCACAGCCCCATTTTTCTAGAATAGATACAGCGGCACTAAAACCCACTTTTGAGGTCTTTGCCTCTGCAAAATCAATGTTTGATGTATTGGTATTGTGTGCAGTCATAACAATTACTCTCCGTTTTACATTTAAGCTAGAGTGATAACAGGTTTTAATGTTAGCTATATTAGTATTGCATGGGTCTTATTTTAGACCTAAATAGATTTTTAGTCCAATTTAAGACCGAGGTTGTTATTGGTAAGTATCCTAATGCGATTGAGTTTGTAGAGTCTAAATGAGGTGAACACTGGTAAAAATGGCCTTAGGGAAGGACTTTTTTGTAAAGAGTCGTAGATGGTACTAAAGCCAGCATAAACAAACTTGAACATGTGCTTGAAGGCAGATAAGTTGAATGGGCATATAAGATAATTAAGGTAGAATTATGACTTACTGATACTTAATTGATATTTAGATATCTGATAAATATAAAAAAGCAGAATAATGTCATAAACATTATTCTGCTGAGTGATGCTAACTATGATGTTAGTTAAGTCGTATTAAAGACTTATAGCGCGAAAGTACGTGATACAGAGATCACTGCGCGGGTATCACTTGCATCGCTATCTAGGCTGGTATCTTCTACTGCTAGGTTAAAGTCGAAACCTTCCCAGCTTGTCATGTATTCTGCACGATAATGGTTGTAAGAAGCATCGTCTCCCCATGCCCATTTGTCTTCATCTTGCGATGTTGAACGGTCAAAGCTGACACGAATATCATGACCTTCAGCAACTGTAAAAGTATGCGCCGCCATTATGATGTAATGACCTGCATCAACACCAAAATAATCCCATGTGTACCAAAAGTTTAATTCACTTTGCCCCAGTGATGATGCATAACCAAACTTGGTATATAGCTCTGGGTAGTAATATTCATCAGAGGCGTCATCACCATGATAGGTGTAATAAGCAAGACCAGCATCGATAGATAATTTATCTGTTAGCTCGTAATATTTACCTGCGTAAAAATCAAGTTCTAACCAAGTATCATCCGCGTCACCAAAGTCTACATTTGATGCCCAAGAACCCACATACCAACCATCATCCGCTGCATAGTCTAGGCTAGCTTGTAATGCCGGGCCGCTATCCGTTTGGCTAACACCGTTAAAAGTATAATCAGACGTTGCATTAACTGTAGTGCTTAACTCTCCAGCCATTACTGAGGTTGGTAAAGCGAATAAACTTAATAGTGCTAATTTTTTAATTGTGGTGTTCATCATCATTCCTTTTTCATTATTGATTTAGTCTAACAACTCGATCTTATTGAAATCGATTTTATTATCTTTTGGAGAGAGTTCTATTGCTCCTACTTTACGGTAGTTAGATTTTAAGATGTAAAGGAAACAGCTTAGTATTAAGCCTATGGCAAGCGCGCCTACCCATTGGATCTCTAAAAAGTCTAGTTTGAATAGTAAGGTTAAGCAACTTAGCAGCACAATATTTCCGATGATGTAAGTCAGTTTACCAAAACGCTCAACCGTTAGGTTTAAGTTGTCTGTATATAATCGGACTAGCGAATCGAGTGAGTTGATCACAAATGTGATGCCCACAATTACCATAGCAAGGTTGTAGAAGCCTGATGTATCGATTCCGTTAGAGCTATAGTAGTAAAGCACTGTGAACCAAATTGCGATGGGTATTGAAGGGAATACCATCATAGCAATTAATACTTGATAGGTTTTCATTCCACCAACAAAACGTGAAGTAAATTGGCCAATCATGATGCTCCATGCAAACCACCAAAACAGGTAGAACTCATGGTAGTCATTAAACGGCAGCACAAAGTGATGTATGTTACCGAAGTAGTCACCAATTAATGCAAAGGTGGTAAAGAATTCACCCACACTTGAGTCATCTGATAAAAAGGCGCCAGACCACATCACGGCAATCAAACCAAAGAATAACCAAGTGCTAGCTAGGCTAAGGTAACGAACATATCGGATGCTGGTGCTAGAATAAACTGCTGCAGCGATAACCAAAAATACGATGAGATAGAAGCTGCTTACAATGGATTCACCGTCACCTAATTGTGGTAAATACCAAGGTAAATTGGTCAATAATAAGTAAGCAGTAAAGGCACAAGTCCCGATAATGACAAGGTTATTGATAAATTTAATCAGCGGAATTTCAAAATATTTTACTCTTGGCTCAATTACGCAAAAGTAAAAACAGGTTAAAAAGTAAAAAGCCCAAATCAAGCAGGCCCAAAAACCAAACTCAATTGCCAGCGGATTACTAAAACTATATTCCGGACTAGTGGCTAAATCGGCATATCCTGCAAACTCAGTTAACGGGAACATGATTAAGCCAACATCTAGCCCTGAGGTGAATAAAATCGCAATAAAGGTAAATTTTCGCACCGGCGTGACACCAATGCACTGCATGTTACCCCAACGATAAATCACAAACGCGATAGCGGCAAAAGTAAATAAAATGCCTATTGATAACCAGGTCGTCATTATTTGACTCCTGAATAAAGGGTGTGTGCAAACATAGTGTTGGCTCCTTGTTGTATGTTTTTAATGCCATAGAACAATTTTTAAAGGCTAAATGCCCTCAAGCCTTAAGTATCGTACTGACGATAGTTAAACCCTGATAGATTGATCTTGGCTAAATTGGCCATTTACAAAAAACGTAGGTTGGCCATGAACCTGTTATAGATGGGCATTAATTCATACCCATTAACTTAATAAGTTTTAATTGGCCGCTTAGGTGCTTGTAAGCGTTGTGATGTTTGCCACTTTTCGGCTAGCGTCACTTTTGCCATACTTGGTGCCAGTGGCGTGTTACCTAAAATCAAATCGGCAGCACGCTCGGCAACCATGATGGTCGGTGAGTTCAAATTCCCATTAGGAATAGTTGGGAAAATAGATGAGTCAACGACTCTTAAACCGTTAATACCGTGAACTTTTGTTTCTGAATCAACCACGGCCATCTCATCTTCGCCCATTTTGCATGAGCAAGAAGGGTGATAGGCACTTTCAACTGAACGTCTGACAAAACGGTCAATTTCTTCATCGGTCTGTATTGCAAGGCCTGGTTGGATTTCTTCACCACGGTATTCATCTAAGCCCGGTTGGTTAATAATCTCACGGGTTAAGCGAACGCATGCTCTAAAGCCTTCAATATCATCTTGATGTGATAAGTAATTGAACTGAATTTGTGGTGCAACCTTTGCATCATTTGATACCACGGTTACCGCGCCACGGCTTTTAGGCTTGTTGTGACCGATATGTACTTGGAAACCATGACCTGCAAATGCTTCTTTACCGTCGTAGCGCATAGCTGCGGGTAAGAAATGATATTGTAGATCCGGCCACTCTAAACCGGCTTTTGAGCGGATAAAGCCACAGGACTCAAAATGATTAGTGGCCCCCAAACCAGTCTTATTTAAAATCCAGCGAGCACCAATAAACAGTTTGTTTAAAGGATCAATTTTGCCATTAAGCGTAATCGGTTTTAAACACTTAAATTGGAAGTAAAACTCTAAGTGATCCTGCAGGTTTTGACCTACACCGGGTAATTGATGAACTTGCTCAATACCTGCACTGGCTAAAGTACTTGCATCGCCAATACCGGACAATTGCAAAATATGCGGTGAACCAATTGAACCTGCCGATAACACCACTTCTTTATTGCAGTTAACATCAATTAACTCGCCTTTACGTTCGTAACGCACGCCGACAGCGGTTTTACCTTGCATAATCACTTTATGCACAAGCGCATGAGTGACCACGGTTAAATTCGGGCGTTTCATTGCTGGGCGAAGGTACGCATTTGCCGTAGACCAACGTACGCCGTTTTTAACTGTCATGTGCATTGGGCCAAAGCCTTCTTGCTGACTGGCATTGTAATCACTCGTCGCTAGGTAGCCAGCATCGACACCAGCATCAACAAAAGCTTGATATAACGGGTTTTTCATTTCATTACCGTTATTAACCGCTAATGGGCCTTTATCACCGCGATAAACATTACCGCCAAAAGACCATGTTTCAGCTTTTTTAAAGTAAGGCAGACAGTGAGCGTAATCCCAGTCTTTTGCACCTTCTTGCTGCCACTCGTCAAAATCACGTGCATGACCACGTACGTAGACCATGCCATTGATTGATGATGAACCGCCTAACACTTTGCCACGCGGGCAATGCATACGGCGATTGTCCAAATGTGGTTCGGCCTGCGTTTCAAACTGCCATGCATACTTTTTAGTATTCATGGGAATTGAAAGGGCAGTTGGCATTTGGATAAAAATGCTCTTGTCGCTACCACCGGTTTCAAGTATCAGGACTTTATTGTCTGGGTTTTCCGTTAAGCGGTTGGCTAATACACAACCTGCGCTACCGGCACCAACAATAATATAATCGTATTCATGAGACATTTGCGTAGACATTAATTGGGTCACTCCTAAAATGGGCTTTCAAGTGACTGCATACCAACGTAAACAGCTTTTATTTGGGTGTATGCTTTTAATGTTTCAGAGCCATTCTCACGACCAATGCCAGACATCTTGTAACCACCAACCGGCATTTCTGCAGGAGAAGCACCATACGCATTTATCCAACAAATACCGGCTTGCATTTGATGAATAACGCGATGTGCACGGGTAATGTCTTGCGTAAATACACCTGCCGCTAAGCCTAGGTGAGTGCTATTGGCACGTTTAACGACTTCATCTTCATCAGCAAAGGTAAAGACTGACATCACAGGGCCAAATATTTCTTCTTTTGAAATCGTCATCTCATCAGTGCATTCTGTAAATACAGTCGGCGCCACAAAGAAACCATTCGGTGCATTGTCAGGTGTTAATGCTGTTCCGCCTGTTAATAAGGTGGCACCTTCTTTTTTACCGATTTCAATGTAGTCGAGTACTTTTTGTTGATGGTCGCGTGAAATCAATGCACCAAAATTGGTGTCAGGGTGCATTGGGTCGCCACAAACGATGTTTTGCTCAGTACGCTCTTTTAAGCGTTGGATAAAGCGCGGATAAATATCTTGCTGCACAAACACGCGAGTACCGTTGGTACACACTTCACCTTGAGTATAGAAATTAGCTAACATCGCGGCTGATACTGCATTTTCAACATCGGCATCGTTAAAGATAATCAATGGCGATTTTCCGCCAAGCTCCATGGTCACTTCTTTTAGTGAACCCGCCGCCGCAGCCATGACTTTTTTACCGGTACCGACTTCACCCGTAAATGACACTTTAGCGATATCTTCATTGGTGGTGAGCCATGCGCCAACTCTACCGTCACCTTGAACAACGTTAAACACGCCATCTGGCACACCCGCTTGAGTGAATATTTCAGCTAAACGCATTGCGCCGCGAGGTGTTTCTTCTGAAGGTTTGAAAATCATTACGTTGCCGCATGCAAGTGCTGGGGCTGCTTTCCAACAAGCAATTTGTAACGGGTAGTTCCATGCGCCAATACCGGCACAAATACCTAATGGCTCACGGCGAGTATAATAAAAATCTGCTCCAACAGGCTGTTGATTGCCTTCAATACTTGGGGCGAGACCGGCAAAGAACTCAATTGAGTCGGCGCCAGTGACGATATCGACAACCGAAGCTTCTTGCCATGGTTTACCTGTATCCAATACTTCGCCTGCAGCAAGTTCATCATTGTGCTCACGTAGTAGGGCAACGGCTTTTAATAAAATACGGCTACGTTCTATAGGCGTCATCGCCGACCAAACAGCAAAACCTGCTTTGGCACTTTCTATAGCAGCTTTTTGCACAGACTCGGTTGCCACTTCAACTAAATAACTGACTTCGCCAGTAGCAGGGTTGATAACCTGGAAGGTTTCGCCACTGCCATTTGCAATGTACTTACCGTGAACATAATTTTGATAGGTGATTAACGCTGACATTCAATTTCTCCGTGTTGCACGATCACAGCCTCGATAAAGGCTTTAGATAAAATTTGGGCTTGTTTAAAATCTTCTGTAGGGGTGTGGCTTAGCGCGCTGCGTAACCAAAAACCGTCAATAATTGCTGCGGTTTGCTTTGCTGCATTAATGGCTGCCATATTTGGCAATAATTGTTTGAACGAAAAAAGCAGGTTGCTATATAAGCGTTGGCTATTAATGTGTTGAAGTCTTGCCAGTCCCGGATCGTGCATTGCTTGAGACCAAAAGCTTAACCATGTTTTTGCCGCGGCGTTTGAACGTTGTAAATCGGTGAAATTGGCTTCAACTATCATTAATAATCTTGCCGTTGGGGTTAAGGTTTTACCTGATGTCCTTGCCAGTAATGATTGCTTTAACTGTTCAAGTAAAAATTTCTGCGTGGCTTCAATCAACCCTTGTTTACCACCAAAGTAATGGCTAATAATGCCTGATGACATTCCAGCTATGCCACTAATGGTATTAATGGTGGTTTTTTGCAATCCAAAACGTTCAACCGACATTAATGTCGCTTCAATTAGCTGTTGTTGTCGCGCACTTTTCATAACAGGTCTTGGCATTAATGATTTCCTTTTTTAATCCAGCTAATCATTGATTGAACGTTCAATTAACACCGATCCTAATGATTAGAGTACTAACTATCAAGTTTTTATTTGATTTAGATCACATTAAACTATTTGATCTGTCGTTAGGTTTTTAGTTATTTGTTTATATAGGTTGTTGTTATTGATAAGGTAAATTTTCACATCTGACATGTGATTTACTAATTTACGTCAATGATAAAGATTTGTGCTGAAAGCATTGTTGCTGATAAATTTAAGTGGTAACTGCTATTCGAATTGAATTCTAGTTAAATTGATAACCTGAACTAATAGCATTGCAATAATCGTAAAAGCGCGACAAAGACAGCTAACCATAGATTTCAGAGGTATGTTTTTGACAGCATTGCTTCGACAAAATATATAGAGCAACTTGAAAGGTGAAATTTTGATTGCTTGGGATAAATTATGTGATCATATTAAAGTGAATTGCGTCTTTTAAATATCAGCTATCGCGACAATTGAAATATTGTGTTGATTATTGAACAAACAAAATCTGTAGACCCGAACTCGGATAAACACATTCACCAAAATAAGATAACCAGGCTAATAAGATGGGTAGTACTGCAATGATAATGTGGAGCGTATTATTTGGTGCGATTGGAATGGGGTATTTTGTCTATGGTAAACGCCAACAAGCAATTGTTCCGTTATGTATAGGTATGGCTTTAATGGTGTATCCGTTCTTTGTTGCCAGTGTGACGAGCTTAGTTATAGTTGGTATGATGTTAGTGGCAATACCGTTTTTTGTGCGCCGCTAATTTTATATATTCATAGGCTAATGCAGATAAAATTTATTATTTCTTTACGCCGTTCACTCGGACAAGCTGAATGAGCGGCGTAGATTTATTCGTTTTTAACCTAATCTATTTCAACAAAAATAATGCCTTTTCGTTGAATGTAACTCAATCGCCAGCCAAAGAGAATAGCGGCAGAGGTAAGCCCAGCTATCAGCCCAATCCAGAATCCATGCGCACCTATCGCGGGAACAATATAGTCGGTATAGGCTAATACATATCCTAATGTCATGCCGATAAACCAATATGAAAAGAGGGTAATGTAGAAGGCACTGCGAGTGTCTTTGTAACCCCGTAGTGCTCCCGCCGCCACAACCTGAATAGAGTCCGATATTTGGTATAAGGCTGCCATTAACATCAAGCTTCCGGCTAACGCGACAACCTCAGGATTATCATTATATAGTAGAGCTATTTCGTGTCTAAATACGACGGTTGAAATAGCGGTTAACAGCGCGAGAGATAACGACAGTCCTAAGGCGACATAAGTGACTAGTTGCGCTATATCGGTTCTTTCTCGACCAAGATAATACCCAATGCGAATAGATGCAGCGATACCAATCGACAAAGGCAACATGAATACTATAGATGAAAAATTTAACGCTATTTGATGACTTGCTACTACATTAGCGCCCATTGGCGCTAAAAATAATGCAATAACCGCGAATAGGCTTACTTCAAAGAACAACGCCATTGCAATCGGGAATCCCAATTTAGTCATTGACTTCATGGTGGACCATTTAGGGGCATAAAACTGTTTAAAGGGGGCAATATCAATAAATTTTTTATCAACAAGCATATAGATGGTCATAGCAATTAACATTGCCCAAAAGACCATAGCGGTTGCTATTCCACAGCCAGCACCACCCATTGCTGGAATGCCAAATCCTCCATAAATAAAGATATAGTTTGCAGGGATATTGACCGCCAAGCCAACAAAGCCAATCACCATAGTCGGTAAAGTGTAAGATATGCCTTCACTGCAACCGCGGAGCACTTGATATAAAGCGAATGCAGGTGCGCCCCAGAGAATGCCATCTATATATCCTACCGTTAAGCGATGCAGTTGTGGCTCTAAATCCATTAAATCTAAGATATAGCTTGAAGAGGCTAAAAATAACATCACACCCAAGGCGCCTATTATGGCAATATATCCAGCTTGAAACAGTAAGTTTGGGATCACCTTCTGGTTATCGGCTCCATGATGCTGTGAAAATACTGGCGTGAAGGCCATCAGTAGGCCTTGAACAAATAAGATGGCCGGTAGCCATAAACTGGTGCCAACAGCGACAGCGGCCATATCGACAGCGCTGACTCGTCCTGCCATAACAGTATCAATAAAGCCCATCATAGTTTGAGTCACTTGGGCGATTAATATTGGTAATGCGAGTTGTATTAAGCGCTTGGCTTGAAAGCCGGTGTTGTTCATATTAAGCCTATTAATAAACGAGAGTTACTTTATGTTTACAGGAATTGTACAAGCCACATGTGAAGTGGTATCGGTTCAACAGCAAGCTGGATTGAAACGTTTTGAAATTGCGCTAAAGCCTGAATTGCTTACCGGATTACAAACAGGAGCCAGTGTTGCAACCAATGGTGTTTGTTTAACGGTTACTAAGATATCGAATGATAAGGTTTTTTTCGATGTAATGGAAGAATCATTAGGGCTAACTAATCTAGATAAAGTACAGCGGGGCGACCTAGTTAACATTGAGCGCTCGTTAACCTTTGGCAGTGAAATTGGCGGACACATTTTATCGGGCCATATTCATACGCAAGCTGAAGTGGTATCGGTAAGTGATACTGCTGAGCATTATGATATTGAGTTAGCGTTAGATGCAAAGTGGAAAGACTACGTGTTTTATAAAGGCTTTGTCGCGGTGAATGGTTGTAGCTTAACGGTAGGGCAATTGACTGAGCGTGGTTTTAAATTGCACCTTATTCCTGAAACGCTAAGATTAACTAATATCAAAGCCCACCAAGTTGGCGATAAAATGAATATTGAAATTGACAGTCAAACTCAAGTTATTGTTGATACGGTTGAGCGCATTTTAGCTAAAAAGCAACAGGGTTAGTTTCGTGCGACAACCAAGCCAAGTACTAATAAATTTGCTCATCATCTGAATCAATAAATAATTGAATGGTCCGCCTGCTGTCATCTAAATGCATTTTAATATGGATAGGGTTACAGCAGATTCGACAATCATCATAATATTCTTGATCGCCACAACTCGTATCAATGGTTACATGTTGATGCTGACCACAATGTGGACAGCTTATTAAACGTGACAACAATCTCATATCTTGTACTCCAGTGATGGAATTTAACGTATTTACTGTGCTTGATTAAATATAGCCCTATTTTAGTTATACCGCATTGAGTGTAATGCATGAGTTTATTGAGTTTTGGCAGTATAGAAAGCCGTTAAAGGTTGATCCATTACTATGTTGTCACATACAATCAGGCACTACATTTTTGGGTAACTAAGACTCTTGTACTGTCTTTATTTCAAAAATGTGTTCATAACTTTTATTCACTATTTACCAAGTGGCCCTACGTGTGGGTCACCACTGGACAAGGAATTTTCATGCCTATTATTACATTGCCTGATGGCAGCAAACGTGAGTTTGCGAATCCCGTATCTACCCTTGATGTCGCCGCTGACATTGGTCCCGGTTTAGCAAAAGCCTGTATTGCAGGTCGCGTTAACGGTGAACTAAAAGATGCTTGCGATTTAATTTTTACCGATGCGGATTTATCTATCATCACGGCTAAAGATGAAGAAGGTGTTGAAATTCTTCGCCATTCTTGTGCGCATTTATTAGGTCATGCTATCAAGCAACTGTGGCCTCAAACCAAAATGGCCATTGGTCCTGTTATCGATAACGGTTTTTACTATGATATCGATTTAGAGCACAAACTTACCCAAGATGATATAGATGCGTTAGAAAAACGCATGCTAGAGTTGGCCAAAACAAACTATGACGTGGTCAAGCGCGTTGTGTCTTGGCAAGAAGCCCGTGATGCATTCAGTGCCCGCGGTGAAGAATACAAAATTGCCATCTTAGATGAAAACATCAGCAAAGATGCTACGCCTGCACTTTATGATCATGAAGAATACATCGACATGTGTCGTGGTCCGCACGTGCCGAACATGCGTTTTTGTCAACACTTTAAGTTAATGAGTGTTGCTGGTGCTTATTGGCGCGGTAATTCTGATAACAAGATGTTACAACGCGTTTACGGTACGGCCTGGGCAGATAAAAAAGCCCTTAAAACGCACCTAACACGATTAGAAGAAGCGGCTAAACGCGACCACCGTAAAATCGGCAAGCAATTAGATCTTTACCATATGCAAGAAGAAGCGCCAGGCATGGTGTTTTGGCACAATGATGGTTGGAGCATATTTTTAGAACTTGAAAAGTTCATTCGTCAAAAGCTAGGTCAATACACTTATCAAGAAGTGAAAGGCCCACTAATGATGGATCGCGTGTTATGGGAGCGTTCAGGCCACTGGGATAAATACTCAGAAGCTATGTTTACTACTAATAGCGAAAGTCGTGAATATGCCATTAAGCCGATGAATTGTCCTGGTCACGTGCAAATTTTTAATCAAGGCCTAAAGTCATACCGTGACTTGCCATTGCGTATGGCTGAGTTTGGTTGTTGTCATCGTAATGAACCATCAGGTTCACTGCATGGCTTAATGCGCGTGCGAGGCTTTACCCAAGATGATGCCCATGTGTTCTGTACTGACGATCAAGTGCAAACAGAAGTGAGTGCATGTATTCAAATGGTATATGACACATATGGCACATTTGGTTTTGAAAATATTGTCGTCAAATTATCCACTCGCCCTGAAAAGCGTATTGGTGATGACGATATGTGGGATCGTGCTGAAGAAGCGTTAAAGCAAGCGCTTAAAGCTAATAATATCAAATATGAGATATTACCAGGCGAAGGTGCTTTCTACGGTCCTAAGATTGAATTTACTTTACATGATTGTTTAGATCGCGCTTGGCAGTGTGGTACTGTACAATTAGATTATGCGTTACCGACTCGTTTGGGAGCAACATATGTTGCAGAAGACAATAGTCGACAAACACCGGTAATGATACATCGTGCCATTCTTGGCTCATTAGAACGTTTCATCGGTATCTTGATTGAAGAGTATGCTGGTAAATTCCCAACATGGCTTGCACCTATGCAAGTAGTTGTGATGAATATTACTGACAAACAGTCTGAATATGCAGAAGAAATTGTAAAAAACTTCAAAAAACAGGGCATTCGTGCATCTTTTGACTTGAGGAATGAGAAGATAGGCTTTAAAATACGCGAACACACCTTAAGACGTGTGCCTTATTTGTTGGTCGTAGGTGATCAAGAAGTTGAGAATAAGGAAGTTGCGGTGCGTACACGTGATGGTATTGATTTAGGTAAGCTTAAAATCGAAGATTTTGCTACCATGATACATCAACAGATTTCGCTCCGTAGTCTAAAATTGTTGGAGGAATAGGTCATAAAGATCAAAAGAACAGCAGGGCGACAACCAGCGCCTAATAGAATCAATGATGAAATCACCGGTGTTCCTGAAGTCCGTTTATCGGACATAGATGGTGAGCCCATTGGTATCGTTAGCATTAAAGAAGCTCAAAGCGTCGCGGATGAAGCAGGGGTAGACCTTGTTGAAATCAGTCCAAACGCTGAGCCTCCAGTTTGTCGCATAATGGACTACGGTAAGTTCCTTTTTGATAAAGCGAAAGCGCAAAAGGAACAAAAGAAGAAGCAGAAGCAGGTTCAGGTTAAGGAAATAAAATTCCGTCCTGGAACTGATATAAACGACTATCAGGTAAAACTACGCAACCTGATTCGTTTTCTAGAAGATGGGGACAAAGCGAAAATTACGCTGCGTTTCCGTGGTCGCGAAATGGCACACCAAAACCTAGGTATGGATCTTTTGAACCGTATCAAGGCTGATTTGGAAGAGTATGCGGTTGTTGAATCTTTCCCGAAAATGGAAGGTAGACAAGCAATTATGGTGCTAGCACCTAAAAAGAAATAGTAGGGCAACCTAAAAGTAGCAAAAGTCTCTTGAGGCTTTTGCTCGCCTTACGTTTATTAAATATCCCAATGCGGAGTTTTAGAAATGCCTAAAATGAAAACAGACAAGGGTGTGCAAAAGCGCTTCAGAAAAACCGCTAATGGTTTCAAGCGCAAACAAGCACACTTACGTCATATTTTGACCAAGAAGAGCACTAAGCGTAAACGTCACTTACGTGCAAAATGTTTAGTCGCCAAGTCTGATGTGCCAGCAATTGCACGTCAACTACCATACGCTTAATTAAAGGAGCAATGAACAATGCCTAGAGTTAAGCGTGGTGTAACCGCTCGTGCTCGTCACAAGAAAGTACTTAAACTAGCTAAAGGTTATTATGGCGCTCGTAGCCGTACTTTCCGTGTTGCTGTTCAAGCAGTAACTAAAGCTGGTCAATATGCTTACCGTGATCGTCGTCAAAAGAAACGTCAATTCCGTCAATTATGGATTGCACGTATCAATGCGGCTTCTCGTCAAAATGGTCTGTCTTATAGCCGTTTCATTAACGGTTTGAAAAAGGCGTCTATCGAAATCGATCGTAAGATTTTGGCTGACATCGCTGTATTCGACAAAGTTGTTTTTACAATTTTAGTTGAAAAAGCAAAAGAAGCTTTAACTAAGTAATTAGTTAATCGGCTTTGAAAAAGGAACCTTAGGGTTCCTTTTTTTATGATTTTTTTTGATAAGATATAGAATCATTGATATAAATTAGCCAATAATTAAGTTATCGATTGTGAAAAAAGGGACCGCTAGTTGCATTGTTTATACTCCAGCAGAGTTAATTGGTTGGATTAATCATTATTTATCAGCATAATAGTCAAGTCAGTAAACAGTGATATCGGACGATGTAATTGATCTGGTCTTTAAACTGAGCCAGTGATATTTAAAAGCTTTCAGACCGTCTTGTTTGCCGCTTATCCAGTTGAATTATTTTTATTAACTGAAGCTTATTCGACCCTATACGCCGAGTTAGCCAAACCTCGGAACCTATAGATTGAATACCTATCATGGCTGGGTTGTTCATCTCTTCGCTAGATTTGATGCATTTAAACTAGAATTACACTATGAGTATCTACTAAAACTGTGAAATCAAACACGTCTCAAATTCCGCATAAGCTAGCGAGTTTAACCACATTGGTTGCCGCTGAATTTAGTGTAGGCGGTTCATTATCCCGTCATGTGCATCAGTACCGTAGTCGTCAAACCCAGACTGATATGGCGATAGCAGTAAGTGAAGCTATCGCAAAAAAAATCAACTTAATTTTGGAAGCAGGTACAGGGGTCGGTAAAACCTTTGCTTATCTTATTCCTGCGTTATTAAGTGGCAAACAAGTCGTTGTGAGTACCGGCAGTAAAAACCTGCAAGAACAATTATTTTTAAAAGATCTCCCTGCATTGCTAACCATGTTAGATATACAACCAAAAATTGCTTTGCTTAAGGGCCGCAATAACTACTTATGTCAATTGCGCTTAGATAACCAAATGAAGCATGCCAGTCAGTATCGGGAGCAGGCTTTAGATGACTTACTTAAAATAAATCAGTGGGCGGTACTCAGTAAAGATGGTGACATAGGTAATCTAACGTCAGTGTCTGAAAATTCAACCATGATCTCAAGCATTGTCAGTACCAAAGAAAGCTGTACCGGCAAGAAGTGTAATTTTTATGACGTGTGTTTTACCCGCAAAGCACGTGTTAAAGCCATGGAAGCAAAGCTGGTCGTGGTAAATCATCATTTATTTTTTGCCGACAGATTACTCAAAGACACTGGTTTTGCTGAACTGCTTCCAGATCCTGATGTTGTCATCTTTGACGAAGCTCATTTAGTGCCCGATATTTGTATCAGTTATTTTGGTAGTCACATCAGTAGCCGTGAAATCGATAAGCTGTTAAACAGTTTAGTCACTATACACAAACAAAAAATTCGCGACAGCATTCAGATTGAACACTTTGCTAACCGCTCAATCATGCAACTAGCTCAGTGGCATAATGAGATGTTTGACAGTGGTAAAACTGATTGGCGTCAGGTGTTATCGACTAAAGCACTTATTTTTAGTGCTTGGGCATTACATCAATCATTAACCGAATTAAGTGAATTGCTGACACACCACTTAGGCCGCGATGATGATTTAGATAATGCTTTTGAACAAATCCACGAATTGAATGATAGATTAAAAATATTTTTCGAATGCCAAGACCCTCAAGCAGCTTACAGTGTTGAATATGGGCCACGGTTTATCACACTTCGTGCTTCGCCTATTAATGTCTCTAAGCAATGTGAGCAGCTGTTTGACCCTAAAATCAGTTGGGTTTTCACTTCGGCAACACTACAAGTTAACCGTCAGTTATCTCATTTTGCAAAAGAACTCGGGCTACATAAAGCGACTCAGGTTATTTTAGACAGTCCATTTGATTATCCTAACCAAGCGATGTTCTGTGTGCCACGGCATTTGGGCAAAGTAGGGCAAACCCAGCATAGCGCTAAGCAATTGGTTGAGGTATGTGTAAAGGCAATAAATGCAGCGCAGGGTCGTACCTTCATTTTATTCACTAGCCATAGTATGTTAGAACAAGTTGCGGGTTTATTACGTAGCCAAGTGAGTTACCCATTACTGGTACAAGGCCAGGGCAGTAAGCAAAGCTTATTGAATAAATTCCGTCAATTGGGTAATGCTGTACTACTCGGTACCGGCAGCTTTTGGGAAGGTGTCGATGTTCGAGGTAAATTGCTGAGCTGCGTAATCATCGATAAGTTGCCTTTTGTGTCGCCTGATGATGCTTTATATCGAGCAAGAGCCGCTAGCGCAGAACGACAAGGACTTGATCCTTTTACGACTATTTCATTACCCCAAGCTGTTATTGCATTAAAACAAGGTGTCGGCCGGCTTATTCGTGATGAGAAAGACCGTGGTGTGTTGATTTTATGTGATAATCGCATTGTTAATCGCTCTTATGGGCAAGCTTTTATTAATTCATTGCCGCCAATGCATCGTACCCGTGATTTAGATACGGCGTTGCACTTTTTAAAACAAATCCCATAAGTTATCATAGCGACCTAATTTCTGTTCCACATTGGTTGTAAACATGACATTTCACATTCCACTGCGTGTTCTTGCGCTTGATACCTGCACCGAGTCTTGCTCTGCTGCATTG
This sequence comes from Shewanella sp. HL-SH2, assembly GCF_051164935.1. NCBI lineage: Bacteria > Pseudomonadati > Pseudomonadota > Gammaproteobacteria > Alteromonadales > Shewanellaceae > Shewanella > Shewanella sp. HL-SH2. The sequence goes on along the minus strand of NZ_CP195035.1, from coordinate 2,820,344 downwards.
ACTATTGATGGTAAGGTTTACGCTCGCACAGTTGATGCACCGCGTGAGCACAGTCAACGTATATTGCCAATGGTAGATGAACTATTAAAAGAAGCTCAAGTGAAGCTGGCCGATATTGATGTCATTGCTTATGGTCGCGGCCCAGGCAGTTTTACCGGCATTCGTATTTGTACCAGTATGACCCAAGGTTTAGCCCTGGGAACTGATTTACCGGTTATCGGTATTTCGACATTAGCTGCGATGGCACAAATGGCAATTACGACTCACCATGCTGAGCAAGTATTTTGTACTATTGATGCGCGCATGAACGAAGTGTACGTGGGGCAATTTGTTGCAAAAGAGGGCATAGCGACCTTGGTTGGTATCGAGCATGTTTGTTCACCGCAAGAGGTTGAGCTGCATTTGGACGGCAGTAAAGCCATTATTGCCTGTGGAACCGGTTTTGAAGTGTATCCAGCGTTGCTTGAGTTAGCAGATAATATTCAATTGCAAGATAAACTTAAATACCCAGATGCCAAAGCAATGCTCACTTTAGCTGAATATGGCGTTAGCCAACATCAACATACTAGTGTGGATGAACTTGCCCCAGTGTATATCCGAGATAAAGTGACCTGGAAGAAGCTACCGGGTAGAGAGTGATATTAAAAATGTATCTTCAGTATTTTATTTGTTAGCTGATACCAAGAAAAAGCCTAATCTTCGGTAGTATTTAAATAGAAAAAATGATGTTAATGGCATAAAGTGATAACTTTGCTAAACTGTTTAATGCTTAACGCAGGTTACGTTTTAAGAAAATTTTGTCATTGGCAATAACTGGTTGGCTAAGTTATAGTCGATTATATTTTATTTTAATGTTAAGTATTAAACTACACTGTAGCTAAGCATTGCAGATATAAGTACTGTCGAGATAAGCATAAATGCAGATAAATCAGTCATCGGTTCATCAAACAGCAACTCAACAAGGCTTTAAAACGTCTTTGAGTCAGGCTGTTGCCGGTAATCGTCCGCTAGAATCAGTGTCTGATATTAACTCAATCAATTCCAGTCAAACCGTTAAAAATAATATCCTTTTAGGCCAACCCTCAGCCAATGACATCCAAATTGATGTCGAAGCATCTTCATTAAGTCAGCAAGAAAGAGAACAAACAGTTGAGAATTCAGGCTTGTTTGAGTTTAAAGGCAATACGCAGCTTTTTGACCATAAAACCATTTCTGTGTCCGATAGCCAACAAAGTAAAGTCGAATATGATGCTGATAAACAGACTAATCGTAGTGCAATAAATGTCTATCTAATGACCCAGCATTCAGCAAAACGAGATGAAATTCAACAGATGGTAGGTATTGATCTTTACGCTTAATTTATCTATTGGTGTTGATCTATTTGATTATTATTTTAACTCTTTCCTACTTCTTCTTGTGTCTTATTACGACAACATTGTATCTGAATGTTTAACAAGCATTCCCTCCTGCTGACAATTCTGATTTACTAACGTCAATTATTCTATAAATAATCTCAATATTAATGACCCATTTTAATCATAATACCTTATCAGCTTCATCATCTGGCATTCCTAGTCGAGGCCGTTTTGTGCTGGAACTGATAGTGGCCTTTTTATTAACAAGGCTGCCCTTTATTAGCGTGCCATTTAAATGGTTTGAAAGTTATTTCCATGAATTGTCACACGGGATAGCGACCATAATGTCGGGTGGGGTGGTCAGCTCAATTCAGCTTTTTCCTAATGGGGCAGGTCTTTGTTATAGCCAAGGAGGTAATGCGATATTTATTGCATTTGCAGGCTATTTGGGTGCGGCGCTATGGGGGTATTTGATTTTTTTATTAGCAACATGGCGTGATGGCATCAGATTTACTTTGTCTTTATTGGCCTTTACTATTTTAGCGTCAATTATATTGTGGGCTAGAGACTTGTTGAGCATTGCTATTTTATTATGTTTAACTGGACTTATTTTGTTACCACTTAAATTAAAAAATAGTCGTCCTTTAAATAGTTTACTGCGTATATTAGGATTGATGATAATCCTCAATGCCATGGCAAGTCCCATGGTGTTATTTGGTTTGGCAGGTCAGGGCGATGCAGCAGCATTAGCGCAAATGACTTGGATCCCCGCTTGGATTTGGGTTGTTATTTGGTTAGTGGTGAGCTGTGGTATGTTATGGCTCAGTTGGCAAAAAGTTGATTCAATAAAAAGGAATGTGAAATGAAACGTAAAATAGCACTCGCGATAGCGATTAGCTTCGCAACTGTTGGAATGTATTCAACCGTATTGGTTACTCCAGCACAGGCAGAAGAAGTTAAAGTGAATGATGCCTTGGCCGCTGCGGTATCAAGTGATTTTAGAACAGCGTCCAATAAGTTAAGAGATAGCGCTCGTAACCCAGCAGAAACACTTGCTTTTTTTGATGTTAAAGCCGATCAAACAGTTATTGAACTTTGGCCCGGTGGTGGTTGGTATGCTGAGATCCTTGCGCCTTACTTAGCCAAAAATGGTCAGTACGTTGCAGCCAACTTTGAAACAAAACCTGCAGAAGAAAATCGTCAAACTGAATATTATAAATCAGCGGGTTTAAAGTTTGAAAAGTGGGTAGCAGATAATAAAGCATCTGTCGGTAATGTGCAGTTTGTGACGTTAAGCCCGCCTGAAAAATTTAACTTAGGTAAAGATAATTCAGCTGATCATGTACTGACATTTAGAAACCTACATAACTGGGCAATGAAAGGGCAATTAGAAGGTGTGTTTAATGCAGCTTATGCTGTGTTAAAAGACGGCGGCACTTTAGGAGTGGTTGAGCATAGAGCTAATGTTGGTATGGCAGCGGAAAGTGGCTATATGGAACAAAATCAAATGGTTGAATTAGCTAAAAAATCGGGTTTTGAATTGCTAGCAAGTTCAGAAGTAAATGCTAATGCCAAAGACACAAAAGATTATCCTAAAGGGGTGTGGACATTACCCCCACGTCTTGCAATGGGTGATGAAGATAAGCAAAAATATATCGATATCGGTGAAAGTGACCGTATGACATTAAAGTTTATTAAAAAAGCGAAGTAAATTATGTCATTAAATGAGCCAAAGTGCTGTTTCACAGCAGTGGAGCAAGGTCAGCCAATGACAATCGCTTTGGCCCATTTAACCTTATCGGCTATGCGATATGGCCATGCTGACAAGCCAATTATTTTGGCATGCCACGGTTGGTTAGATAATTTAAACAGTTTTATCCCCTTGGCAGAGTGTTTTTTACAATCAGATTTAGCCAATCATTACCAACTTATTACTTTTGATTGGCCTGGACACGGCTTTTCAGACCACCGTCCAGGGCTATATCCGTTACATTGGGTTGACTATTTGTATGATTTGCATGCGCTTATTAATTTTATTCAGCCTGATCCAAATCAATCAATAATTCTTTTAGGTCATTCCCTTGGCGGTATTGTTGCAAGTGCCTACAACGCCAGTTTTCCCCAGCGTATATCCCAATTAATTCTTATCGAAGCACTTTCCCCTTTATTTGAAGATGCTAATAATAATGCATCAAGAATAAGTCGTAGTTTCAGTCAACATACTCATTTACTGACTAAGCCATTTCAAGCTAACATAAAAGGATATTCGTCAATTGACATCGTGGTGAAAGCGAGACAACAACTGACCGGGATGGACCCAGTTTGGTGTCAACTTATTGCAAAAAGAAATCTCGAGTTTATTGATGAACTTTACTATTGGCGAAGTGATCCGCGGTTAAAATTAGATTCTGTGTATAGAATGAGTTTTGAACAAGTCGATGCATTAATGAGCCAAAGCACTACTGATACCTTGTTAGTGCTAGGGAAAACTGGTTTTAAGCAGTTAAAATCAGCTCAAGTGCAGGCTAAAAAATGGTTTAAGCATCTTGAAATCGCAGAAATAGACGGCGATCATCATCTGCATATGGGTAATGCTGTTGGATTATGCTTATTAATTCGAGCATTTATTCTAAAATAAATGTTAATGAAGCTTAAAGCGCTATTATTTTTGTGCCAATTATGTGATTATGTTCAAAATTAAAACGCTTGTATGATTTTAGGTATAGGCGATAACAATAACAACGCGTTGACTGATTATTGCCATATCATAACAATAGCCAATAACAGGAAAACGTTTTTAGCCACTGACGGGGAATGCACGTCTTAGCACAGTGGCCATTATAGGAGACACACGTGGACCAGCCTTGGATTAATCACCTCCCAGCCAATGTACCGGCTGAGATAGACCCGGATCAATTTCCTTCATTGGTCGCCATGTTTGAAAGCGCTGTAGCGAAATACGCTGATCAGCCTGCTTTTATTAACATGGGTGCAACCATGACTTATCGAAAGCTTGAAGAAAGAAGTCGCGCTTTTGCCGCTTATTTACAAAATGAACTGAAGCTTGAAAAAGGCGATCGAGTGGCATTAATGATGCCAAATCTACTCCAATACCCGATAGCACTATTTGGTGTATTGCGTGCTGGTATGGTAGTAGTTAATGTTAATCCTCTTTACACTCCAAGAGAACTTAAGCACCAATTAATAGATTCTGGTGCTAAAGCCATCGTTGTTGTATCTAACTTTGCCAAAACGCTAGAAGAAGTTGTTGATCAAACTGCAGTGGAGTCTGTGATAATTACTGGCTTAGGCGACCAACTTAGTGCGCCAAAACGGACTTTAGTTAATTTTGTAGTCAAGTATATTAAAAAAATGGTGCCTAAGTATCATTTACCACACGCACTTTCATTTCGAGACAGCTTATCTAAAGGGCGACGATTACAATACGTCAAACCAGGTGTTAGCGGTGATGATTTAGCCTTTTTACAATATACCGGTGGCACAACTGGGGTATCTAAAGGTGCAATGTTAAGCCACCGAAATGTTGTTGCTAACGTTTTACAGGCAAATGGCGCATACTCGCCGGCATTAGATGATGGTAAAGAGTTTGTTGTTACTGCTTTACCGCTTTATCATATTTTTGCATTAACGGTAAATTGCTTATTATTTTTACATAAAGGCAGTCAAAATTTATTAATCACCAACCCAAGAGATATTCCAGCATTTGTTGGTGAGCTTAAAAAATATCCCTTTACGGCATTAACTGGCGTTAACACCTTATTTAATGCCTTAGTTAATAATGACGACTTCAAAAGCTTAGATTTTAGCGGCCTAAAACTGTCAATTGGCGGTGGCATGGCAGTACAAAGAGCCGTTGCTGATAAATGGCAAGCGATTACCAAAACTCGCTTACTGGAAGGATATGGATTAACGGAAGCTTCACCTTTAGTGACTTGTTGTCCGTATAACTTAGAAGGTTATAACGGCTCCATTGGTTTTCCTGCGCCATCGACATTTATTCAAGTGCGTGACGATGATGGTAAAGTATTAGCTCAAGGTCAAACCGGTGAGCTTTTTGCTAGAGGTCCGCAAGTGATGCAAGGTTACTGGCAGCGTCCTGAAGAGACCGCCAAAGTAATTGATAAAGACGGTTGGTTAGCTACTGGCGATATTGGTTATATGGATGAAAAAGGCTTTTTCTTCATAGTCGATCGTAAAAAAGACATGATTTTAGTCTCTGGCTTTAACGTATTTCCAAATGAGATTGAAGAAGTTGTAGCACTTCATCCAAAAGTGCTTGAAGTCGCTGCTGTCGGTGTTGCCAATGATGCTAGCGGTGAATTAGTCAAAATATACGTGGTTGCAAAAGATAAGTCATTGTCTGAAAAAGAGCTGATTGAACATTGCCGCCATCATTTAACGGGATATAAAGTACCAAAACTGGTAGAATTCCGAGACGAATTACCAAAGACCAATGTGGGTAAGATTTTACGCAGACAGCTTCGAGACGAAGCCAATAAAGCGTAAATTTGAAAAACCGGCATCTAGCCGGTTTTTTGTTTTTAAGCCCATAAAATAAATGGAGTAAGCTGTGTTTGCGTTCGAGTATATAAGTAATGATGATGCGTTAGCCTCGTTAGTAAAGCAATATGAGCAAGCTAGCTTGCTAGTGTTAGACACAGAATTTGTTCGCACCCGTACTTACTATGCACATCTGGGCTTAATTCAAGCTTATGATGGCAAAACACTAGCATTGATTGATCCTGTCGCTATCAAAGATTTATCGTCATTTTGGTCATTATTAACCAATGAAAATATTATTAAGGTACTTCACTCTTGTAGTGAAGATCTTGAAGTCTTCGCCCATTATGGAGACTGTCAACCTAAGCCATTATTTGATAGTCAAATTGCGGCTAGTTTAGCGGGTATGGGGCATGGTTTAGGCTATGCTAAATTAGTTGAGCAATGCTTAGGTATTGAACTAGACAAAGGTGAGTCACGCACCGATTGGATGAAACGGCCTTTAAGTGATGCTCAGCTTCAATACGCAGCTAATGATGTATCTTACTTATATCAGATATACCCGCAAATTCTACAAAAGCTGACTGAGCAAAATCGTCTAGATTGGTTATATGAAGAAGGCGAAAGGATAACCCAAGGACGCTTAAGTGGTGTTGATCCTGATGAAGCTTATTTGAAAGTTAAGAATGCTTTCCAATTGACTCGCCCGCAACTTGCTATCTTAAAAGTCATGGCAGCATGGCGCCTTGAAAAAGCGGTCAATCGAAATTTAGCTCTTGGGTTTGTTGTTAAAGATCATGCACTCATTGCACTCGCTAAAAAAGCGCCTACAAGTTTGGCAGAGTTAAATCAGCTAAATGACTTAACTGATCAAGAAAAGCGTTTTCATGGAAAGGACTTATTAAAAGTCATCGCAAATGCAGACATGGATAACCCGCCAGAGGAAGTCGATGTTATTGCTTTAAAGTCAGGTTATAAGTCATCTTTTAAATTGATTAAAACGTGTTTAACTGACATTAGTGAGCAACAGTCTGTACCGCTTGAGTTTATTGGTTCGAAACGTTTAATTCATCAATTCTTAGTTTGGTTATTCGAAGGTAAGCAGGGCGATAAGCCATTAATTTTACAAGGTTGGCGTGGTGCGTTAGTGGGCAATAAGCTAGATAGTATTGCCTTTGATGGTGAATAGTTTTAGCGTTAATTGTTGGTTCCTATAACAAATGTAGCAATTAAAGTTAAAAAGGATATGAATTCATCATATCCTTTTTACTTTTTGATTAGGTAGATAAATCATTAAAATAAAAGATTTATCACACTACTTAGTCTCTGGTAAAGTCACGTTCAACTCTAGAACAGATAAATTATCATCATTTTGTTCTAATTGAACCGTGACCTGATCATCAGATATTTGCACGTATTTACGGATCACTTCGATGATTTCTTGCTTCATTCTTGGCAAGTAGTCAGGCGCACCGCGTTCACCACGCTGATGGGCTACAATGATTTGCAAACGCTCTTTGGCTAAAGAGGCCGTATTAGGTTTTTTAGTACTTCTGAAATAATCAAGTATGGACATAATTAGCTACCGAATATCCTTTTTAGGAAACCTTTCTTTTCTTCTGTTATAAAACGAATGGCTACATCTTCACCTAAAAGGCGGGCAACCGTATCGCTATATGCTAGGCCTGCATCACTTTCTTGATCAATGATAACAGGTACACCAGAGTTAGATGCTTTCAACACAGCTTGTGACTCAGGAATTACCCCTAAAAGTTCAATTGCTAGGATCTCTTTAACATCTTCAACACTCAGCATTTCACCAGTTTTAACACGCGCAGGAGAGTAACGTGTTAATAATAAGTATTCTTTTATTGGTTCAAGATTCTCTTCTGCACGGCGTGAGCGACTTTGTAACATACCTAAAATACGGTCAGAGTCACGTACTGAACTGACTTCTGGGTTGGTCGTTACAATGGCAATATCGGCAAAGTAAAGCGCCATCATGGCACCTTGCTCAATCCCTGCAGGGGAGTCACAAACAATATAATCAAAATCTTTAGATAAATCATCTAGCACCTTGCCCACACCTTCTTTAGTCAGGGCATCTTTATCACGAGTTTGTGAAGCTGGCAAAATGAACAACTTATCACAACGCTTATCTTTAATCATAGCCTGATTTAAGTTAGCCTCACCATTGATTACATTTACAAAATCATAAACTACACGGCGTTCACAGCCCATAATTAAGTCTAGATTACGTAAACCGATATCAAAATCGATAACGACGGTTTTTTTACCTTTTAGTGCTAGGCCAGTTGCAATAGCTGCACTTGAGGTTGTTTTACCCACACCGCCTTTTCCTGAAGTGACAACAATAATTTGTGCCATGTGTATTTTTTCCTTAAATTTGCCTTATTGTGGCAATATTTCAACAGTGAGAGACTCGCCATCTAGGCGAACACAACCTCTTTGTGCATGGCAATGTTGTTGCAGGTTTTCTGCGATCCAATATTGCCCAGCAACGGAAACAAGTTCGGCTTCAAGCGAGCTCGCTATGATAACACTTTGTGTATCACCGCCAGCGCCAGCCATTGCCTTACCGCGTAAAGCGCCATAGACATGGATGCTACCATCTGCTATGACCTCAGCGCCATTGCCAACAGCACCAAAAATGACTAAATCCGCATCTTTTGCATATATCTGTTGGCCAGAGCGAATATTTTGTTTAACTATTTTAGTTCCACGAGGTGGAATTGTAGCGGCTGTAGCTTGTTTACCCGATCGAACGACAGCTAATCCTAAGTCCTTAGCTTGAACAGAAAAGGGAATAGAAGCTTCAGTTATCCCTACAATAACCAACTGACGCTGATTCAACAGTGCTTTTAATGCTGCTAAATCAATTGGGGTATCATCTAAGGCACTTAGATTTAAAATTAATGGTGCACCTAGAAAAAATTGTGGCGCCTCAGCTAATTTTTTATCAAGCTCTAAAGCAACAACATCTAAATTACTATTATTAATATAAAGTACCGATAGAGTAAAAGATGTGGCTTTTAACTCGAGATTTTGTTTAGCCATCTCGTCGCTAGTCTCCAAATTTCTATGCTTGTAAATCAATTTACAATTATTTTATTGGACACCATGTTATAGTGTGCGTTGTGGACTATCAAGTTTGAAACAGCGGAAAATTACACTAAAATGATTTGTGCAGTATATAAAAGCAGTCTAAAGGTCGAAACATACCTTTTTGTCGAGAAACGTGATGTTTTTGATGCAGTTCCTGATGCATTGATGAAAATGTTTGGCGCCCCAAAATTAGTAATGCTAGTGCCTTTGTCTAAAAGGGAATCATTAGCGTTAGCGGATATCGAAAAAGTTAAAAGTGAATTACTCGCTAAAGGCTATTATTTGCAAGTTCCGCCTCCCAAAGAGAATTTACTTGAACAACATAAAGCCAGTCTAAATTTCGATAGTAAATAGTTTCATCAGTCGACTGAGATTACATTTTGTAAAGTATCACTTATTGTGATTGAGTAAGAGATAAACGGAACATGAATTTTTGGCAAACCACTGCATTAGTAGATATGACAAACGCACAATGGGAATCCCTTTGTGATGGTTGTGGTAAATGCTGTTTAAATAAAATCATAGACGATGAAACAGAGGCGCTTTATTACACTAATGCCGCTTGTCATTTATTAGATGATGAGAGTTGTCAGTGTAAACGCTATAGTGATCGCTTTAAATATGTACCAGAGTGTACAGCAATTAATTTAGCTAATTTACCTGAACTCACTTGGTTACCAGAAAGCTGTGCCTATAGACGGTTATATTTGGGTCGTGATTTACCCAATTGGCATCCATTGATTACAGGTAATAAAGATGAGATGCATAAATTAGGGATATCAGTTAAAGGCAAAACTGTGAATGAAATGAAAGTAAGGTACCTTGAAGACAATATCGTTTTATGGCCCTTACAAGATTTTGATTAGAGAATACTCAGTCATAAAAAAACAGACCAGATGGTCTGTTTTTTTATGATTATTGAATACCGACAGTTAATAGTGCTATTTGCTACTGCGCTTAGGTGTTAATGCAGGTAATAGCATTATGAACCATATAACACCATAAACGACAAAGCCTATTATCGTCCACTGTACCATGCTAACCGACATAAATGACCAGACTGATTCACCGCACATCCCTGTTGGAGAGAACACTTGCGGTAACCACTTGTCTAGTGGCATAAATGCTGGAAATTCAGGAAAAAAAGAACATGTGGCAAAAGGAGAGGGGTTTACTTGCATATCATTAAGCTCAAATGCCAGTTTGGCTCCCCAAACCGCAGAAACTATCCAGCCAGCCATGCCAATCAGCCTCAGCACCCAGAACTTGGGATTAACTAAACCAACCAGAGCAGATAGCATTATCCCTAAAATGGCAACACGAATGTATACACACATTACACACGGGTCATATTCCATGACGTACTGAAAATACAACGCAGCACCTTCAAGACCTAAACCAGATAGAAATAGAATCGCCCATGATATGCGATGGTGGCAAAAAAGTTGTAATGCGGTCAAAATATTATCCTGTAAATTTTAAAGAAAAACACCCTCTATGAGGGTGTTGATATTATTGATAGACCATAAAATATTTACAGATTATTGTCTATGTTAAGATTTGCTCATTAACAGATATTAATGACCTGAAATCGCGCCACCAATATCTTTTGCCGAATGGTGAATTAACCACTGACTATCATAAAAATAACTGGTCATTTCGACTAAAAAGCCTGATTCAATCATCATTATGCCAACGATCGATAATACGATGGTATAAGGTAACGCCATCCAAACCATACGACCATATGATAGACGAATGAGTGGTGCGAGGGCTGATGTTAATAAGAATAAGAATGCGGCTTGACCATTAGGCGTCGCAACAGAGGGTAAGTTAGTACCAGTGTTAATCGCTACGGCTAATAAGTCGAATTGGTCGCGGGTAATTTGACCTGAAATTAAGGCTGCTTTCACTTCGTTAATATACACAGTGCCGACAAAGACGTTATCACTGACCATAGACAATAAACCATTAGCAATATAGAAAATCACTAACTGCGTATTACCTTCATAGCTTAACGCCCAGTGGATCACTGGAGCGAATAAATGTTGATCTATTATTACCGCAACAATGGCGAAGAAAACTGCCAGTAGTGCAGTAAAGGGCAGTGCTTCTTCAAACGCTTTACCAATTTGATGTTCATCAGTAATACCATTAAAAGCAGTCGTAATAATAATAACGGATAGGCCAATCAAGCCTACGGATGCCAAATGCAATGCTAAACCGGCAATCAACCACACGCCGACTAAAGCTTGAATAATCAGTTTTGCTTTATCCTGTTTAGTGCGATGTTCATCCTCATAATTAGAATAGTCGGTTAAAATTTGATGAACAGCATCAGGAAGTTGCGCACCATAACCGAACCACTTTAATTTTTCAACCAGGTAACAGGTAAAAAGCCCTGCAATCAAAACAGGCATAGTAACCGGAGACATGCGAATGAAAAATTCACCGAAATTCCAGTGAGCTTGTGCTGCAATAATTAGGTTTTGAGGCTCGCCGACCATGGTACAAACGCCACCAAGCGCGGTACCTACACCTGAATGCATCAGTAGATTACGTAAAAAGGCACGGAAATCTTCTAATTCATCATGATTGAGTTGTGGGCTTGCATCTTCGTTGGTGTGGTCATGGCTTGAGTTAAAGTTTTTACCTGAAGCGACTTTGTGGTAAATCGAGTAAAAGCCTACTGCAACAGAGATAATTACAGCAATTACGGTTAACGCGTCTAAGAAAGCAGACAAAAATGCTGATGCTGCACAAAACATCAATGACACAATAATTTTTGAGCGAACCTTAGTGATCATTTTAGTAAAAGCAAAAAGTAATAATTGCTTCATAAAATAAATGCCCGCTACCATAAAGATTAGCAGTAACAATACTTCTAAATTGGCTTCAATTTCATGTAGCACCTGGCTTGGGGATGTCATCCCTATCATCACAGCCTGAATGGCCAACAAGCCCCCTGGTTGAAGTGGATAACACTTAAGCGCCATAGCGAGGGTGAAAATGAATTCAATAACTAAAACCCAACCAGCAATGAATGGGCTAACAAAAAAGAATAATAATGGGTTAATTACAAGAAATGCCACAATTGCAAGTTTGTACCATTTAGGTGAGTTACCTAAAAAGTTACTAAACATTGCCTCAGCTTGGGTTGCAGGCATAATAGCCACTCCGATAATGTTACGTTACCAATCAAATAGCCAAATTAAGTGCCAATATCATATAAGTTAGTTGCAATGTCTAAAATGGCTGTTTGTTTTCGAACACAAGAATCATGTTTAAAACATAAATTAACAGAGATTAATTTGACTAATACCTGCTCAGCTTGTAAAGACGATGTTTGCTTACTAATTATTTGATTTTAAGAATATTATTATTAAATTAATTATATTCCCACTCGTTTTGACGTTGTATTTTTCGTTAGTTTAGCTTAATTGATCCTTAAATGTAATTATTAAGCATGTGCTACATCATAAAAACGAATGATTTTAAGAGAAAAAATAAATTTTCTGTGGTGATAAATTGACCACTAAAGTTATTGTGAATAAACAATAGTTTTTATTTACTGCTTCTCTGGTATGATCAGTATTAATTTAAGTAGCAATAATTGCTATTACCGCTAAGTATAGGAAATCTAGGCTGATGATTATCAATGCCAAAGGTCCTGCAAGTTTTGCAGAGAAATACATTGTTCGTTCAATTTGGGACAACAAATTTCCACCAGGGTCTATCTTACCTGCTGAACGTGAGCTTTCGGAACTTATCGGTGTCACACGCACGACATTAAGAGAAGTGCTGCAACGATTAGCAAGAGATGGCTGGTTGAAAATTCAGCATGGTAAGCCAACTCAAGTGAATAACTATTGGGAAACCTCTGGCCTTAATATTCTTGAAACAATAGCCGACTTAAATCCTGATGGTTTTCCGCTATTGGTCGATCAACTTATGTCTGCTCGTGCTAGTGTGAGTACCATTTACTTCAGAGCTTCATTTAGACAAAACCCAGATAAAGCTGCGGATATTTTAGCTAAAATTCATCAATTAGAAGATGATGCAGATACCTATGCTGAATTTGACTATCGACTTCATCATACTTTAGCGTTTGCTTCTGGTAATCCGTTATATGTGCTGATATTAAATGGTTTCAAAGGGCTTTATAGTCGAGTGGGTCGCTACTATTTTTCAAGTAAAGAGGCTCGAAAGTTGGCATTTAATTTTTATATTGAGCTTGAGAAATTGGCTAAAGATAAAAGTTATCAAGCAATTCCAGGTTTAATGCGAACAAATGCAATTGAAAGTGGCAAGATTTGGCAGAAGTTACGAGATGATATGCCAGCTGAAATCGCTCATGACAATAGCTAATCTATACTAGAAAATTAAACATAAAAAAACGCCAATCATTTGATTGGCGTTTTTTTATGTTTAATTACTCTGCCGAAGTGGCTGATTCTATTGTTGGTTCAGTGACTGATTGTTCCTGCTCTAAAGCCAGTTTTGCACGTTCAGCTTTTGATATATAACGTTCTTTCACTTTAGTACTTGGATTATCTGGCACAACTTTATTTTGACGTGCTTTAGCACGTTTAGCCAGTTTCTTAATCATCACTTGTTTTTTGTTCATAATAAATCTTCAGTATGCAGGTATTCGATTATTGGATAACAATCTTAAAAAATAATAGCCCTATTTTATCCTATATTGAGCGAAAACCCTAGCGACCAAATTTACTGATATCTTCAGCTGTTGCCCCATCATTACATTCCCCGCGAATTTCCCCGCGTTCATTCTCAATGTAACGGCTTAATTCAATATAACCTTGTTTACAGTAACCGGTCATTACAATAGTTTTATCTAAACCGACTTGCACTTGTTGGGTCCACAGCTCAAGAAACTCTTCTTTTTCACGCATCTCTTCAGCATAGCTTCGCGCATCTTGCATACGTCGATCGATACGTTGTTGATGAGCAGGTTTATCACTTATATTTCTATCGGAGACGGTTGCAAGCTTAGCTTGATAAACAAACAATTTAATCCCATCGCCTTTGATTTGAGTGTTAAATTTATCTTTGAATTGACCAGCAAACTCCATAGGGTCAATCGCTTTAGCACTGCAACCCGCCAGTAAAATGAATAGTATATTGAATGCGATAGATTTAATCACTTGAAACCCTTTGTACAAATGGAATGTAGCATTAATTTATTTGAATTTAATTAATGCTCAATAGGCGTATTATCCGGTTATGCTTTTGCATAATTGTCATTGAGGTAATTCATTATTGCCTTAGACTCATACAACCATTCGGTTTTGCCATCGTTATTAATTTTCAAACAAGGTACTTGTAATTTACCACCTTGAATCAATAACGCTTGTTTGTTGCTGTCCTGTTTAGCATCAATTAAGGCGATATTTAAGTTTTGACGACGCATTTCTCGACGTACTTTTACACAAAAAGGGCAGGCATTATACTGATATAGAGATAAATTTTGTGTTTGCATATCAATTTTAACTTGTTCAGATTCAGGGCGTTGACGTTTTTTAGGGCTAAAAATGAAATTTAGTAATAGAATTATCCGACCTAAAATCCAGCGTACTACAAACATAATTACCTCTTTATAATTTAAATATGAGCTTACTGATTTTCAGTAAACGCCAATTCTACTTTATCTCATGCTGCTTATAAACAATTGTGTCAGCTATCATGCGCTATTTAGTTTGCTTGTAACTCAAGTTGTACTTCTGCTAGTTTTTGTTTTGAATTAATTCTACTTTCCATCACATACACCCTAGTAGCTTCAATGTTTGCCTGCTCAACCAAGAATGATTTAACCGTTTTAGCCCTAAGTTGGGCAAGTTTGCCTAATTCACTAGGTGCTACAACATGGGCACTTTTGATTGTGTTGTATAAAACAATATGCAAACGGGTATTGAGGTCATTTTCTAACAAGGGAGTATCTGGGTATTGGGCTTCATACTCATCAATAATGGACTGCTTAATTGCCATAGAATCTTGTGCTAACTCTTGTTCAAAAAGTGTATAAAGTGCTTCTGTAATTGGCCCTGATAGTGGAAACTGGCTGGCTGATAAATCAGCTGGTAATTGGTCAATGGGGATCTGCGCTGTATTTGCCAGTTTTAGATGCAGGGCTTGTTTGGCCAGTGCTTGGCTATCATTAATAGCATCAACCTCACCTTTAACATTAACAATCAGTAACGGCCTGTCTAATAATGCATCAGCCAATGTCATTAAGTGTTTAGTCTGTGTATTGCTTAGTTCAGCATTACCATAATCAAAACTGACTTTATTCAACGGTTCGTCTGAGCCAATCAAATTCGCAAGTAAACTAAAAGGAGCCGTAACGGCTTTAGTAATGATATTACCCAAAGCACCCCAAATAACGCTACCAAAACTAAAACTGGGTGAGCTTAAATCACCTTTTACATCAACGCCTAAATCAATGACGCCGTGGCGGTCTTGAAGTAAAGCAACAGCTAATGTTATTGGTAAACTAGTAGCAAGATCGCTGTTACTCGGTTTACCCAGTTGGAGTTGGTTGATAACGACGTGATTAGAACCCACTAAGACATTATTTTTTAATTGATAGTTTAAATCTAATGAGATTTGACCTTTATCTATATAGTAACCCGCATAAGTGCCTGAATAAGGGTTAACAGAGGTTAGCTCTACATTTTTAAAAATGAGATTAAGGTCAAGGTAAGGATTTTCTAGTAATGGGTTAATTTCACCTTTTAATATTACTGGAGCATATTTATCTATTTTTCCCGCTAAATTTACCGATGCAATCGTTTGTGGATTATTAGATAGTTGGTTAATTCGACCATTTAACAATTCAATTCCAGATGCAAAATTTGGAGTTAACGAATTATCGGCAAAAAATGCTGAGCTGTCTTTTAGTGTCATATGTTTAATGGCAATTTGTGGACTAATACTGTTTTCTTGTGCAAGTTCTACTTGCTGTTGGTTTTGTTCAATCTCTTTATCATTACTATCAGCTTGAAGCGTAACAGTGGGTTTTTTTAGTAGATTTGAAATATTGGTGCTTCTGTCTTTTGCAATAATGATACGAGAATACAATTGCTCAAATAGAATTTCATCAATATCAATTTTACTTTGTTGTCTATCAAACTCTAATTGATTAATTGACATTTTATGCCAGCTAACCAAGGTCTTTTGATGTAAATTGTCTTTAATATCAAGGTTATCAATCCAAGCCTGACCACTGTAGTTTAATTGTTTTTCAGTGTCTAAACTCAACCGCCCAGTGGTATTGAAAGTGCCGTCTTCGATGGTAATGTTGATAAATTTTTCGACATAAGGTTGCAGAGAGGTTAACGAGACATTTTGATAACTAAAGTCTGCATTTAATGTTTGGTCAACTAAGTTAAATACACCGACAGATCCAAGTTCGCTTTTTTGGTTAATTTTAGCCGAAAATTGGTAGTCTAATGGAATGGACAAGTCAGATTTAATTTGACTTGTTTTGATATTAATTTGGCCTATTTGCCATAAAACAACCTGATCGCTAGCGACAGATTCGCCTAAGTTTATATCATAATTAGCAATGTCGACGGCGTTGAGGTTGATTATCCAAGAAGGGCTAGCTTTCTCAATTGAGGGTTCAAGATTGGTATTGTCGATATCAGTGAGGTTTTTGGGCATTAATAGTTTCATTAAATCTGCTCCTGTTGGAGAGATATTCAGAGCCACTTTACCTGATTTTGTTTGAAAACTGTCTATGTTAACTAGCTGAGTTGCACTATCGACTTGAATGTCATTGAGGTTTATCGCGTCAATAACGATCTTTTCTTCATTGGCATGTGAAGCAATAATGCTATTAATATTGATGTCAGTATCGGTAAGTGTAAATTTGACAGGGGTATCCTGTTTAGGGTCAATATTAAGGATGATTTTACTGTTGATATTCAATTTCCCTTGGGTTAGCTGAATATCAAAGTGCTCATCAACAAACTGCCAATATTTAGCAATATTAAATTCAGACAAGGCAACATTCACTTCTAATACGAAGGGAAATAGCTGCAGTTGTCCAAAAAGTTGCAGCTTACTGCTGTATTCATCTGTGAGAGTTAAATCATACTGATTATGAATACTAGTTGCTTGATGTTTGATTTTAGCAATAGAATCAAAATGATCGAAAGCTAAATTGATTTGCGGATACACCACCTGGCTATTACTGACAGCATCTTTAATTGAGATAGCACCCTGCTCGATAGCTATTTTAGTAATACGTATTTCAATAGGTTTGTCGATAGACTCCTCATTTTGGGCCTCAGGATCAGAAACTGATTGAAATAAGGCAATAATATTAGAGTAATTATAACTATCTGTAGTCAGCCGCTCTATATTAATTGTGGGCTTTGTAATAGACACTTCTTCAAAAATAATGGCGAGATTGGCTAACGATTCCAGTGGTGAGATATTGATATATAGTTGTTCAAACCCGATAAAAGTTTGTGTCGGTTTACTTTCAGAGACAATCAAATGTTCTACTGATAGTTCAAAGGTAAATGGATTAAAGTGAATACTTTCAATTTGAGTTTCACGGCCCAACTTGTCAGAGACTAAAGGTGCCAGGTGTTGTTTTGCGATAAAAGGCATAATAATGCCGAAAATAAAACAAAACAGTCCATAAACGATAAATAGGCTAATAAGAATTCTTTTAAGAAGAGGGCTAGATGAGAATTTTTTTAATGAGCTTGCCATACGATACTCTTAGGCATAAAAACGAATAAGATTATTTTAACTAAAAAGTAGCTTAATTGAGAGGTTTTTATTGGCTATTTTATATATGGTTAGTAAATAGACTTTTAGAATATTAGTGTGTAAGGTTTTATAGTTAATTGTGTTACTTTTTTACAAGAACTATGATTAATCTTGTTTTTAATCATGAGTTTTATGCTGGTAATTCAAGGATGAAATATGCAAATACGTCTTGCCTCAAATATAGATTTACAGACACTTAGCCATCTTTTCGATCTATACCGTCAGTCTTGTGAACAGCTCAGTGATATAAATGGTTGTTATTCATTTTTAAGTCAGCGCCTATCAGAAAATGATTCGATTATTTTTGTCGCATTAGAAGAGGAGCATTTGCTCGGTTTTATTCAATTGTATCCCTCTTTTTCTTCATTAATGTTACAGCCAGTGTGGTTTTTTGATGATGCTTTTGTATTACCACAATACCGTAATAGAGGTATTGCCAGCCAGATGATAGCCAGAGCCAGAGTGTTAGCAAAAAGTGCACAAGTTGCACTAGTCAATAGACACATTGAACAAGATTTAAAGGTATAGGTTCTAATCCTTATGACTCGCAGTATTTTACTGTTAAAATATTGCGGGTTTATTGTATTTGGAGAAGTAAGATTGAATAAAAGTCTTTTTACAAACTTAATTGCAACCTTGTTTGTGTTAGTTGGCTACTTAATGGTTCAGCCCATTATATTAACAATCGGAATGTTTGCCTTGTCTGGTGCGATCACCAACTGGCTAGCAGTGTATATGCTATTTGAGAAAGTGCCTGGTTTATACGGTTCAGGTGTTGTGCCAAATCGTTTTGAAGAGTTTAAAGCAGGCATTAAGCATCTGATGATGGAGCAGTTTTTCACTCAAGAAAATATTGACCGTTTTCTGACCGTTAGTGACAGTAAAAGTATCGATTTAACCCCTGTAATAGAAAAAGTTGATTTAACGCCATCGTTTGATGCGCTTGTGTCAACTGTTGAAAAGTCATCTCTTGGTGGAATGCTCGCCATGTTTGGCGGAGTAGAGGCTTTAATGCCCCTAAAAGAGCCTTTTATTGATAAAATGAAACAGTCATTAATTGAACTGTCTCAAAGTGATCAATTTAATCAAATTTTAGTTAACGAATTAGAACAACCGAATGTGATTGCTGATATTCAAGCTAAGGTCGCTAATATTGTTGACCAGCGTTTGGATGAACTAACACCTGACTTAGTTAAGCAAATTATTCAAGATATGATTAAAAAACATCTTGGTTGGTTAGTGGTTTGGGGTGGTGTTTTAGGTGGAGTGATTGGTGCTATCGCCGCGTTAATTAACTAAGCTCAAATTAGATAAGTTAGTATTTTGACCCAAGTTTTTCTCTGATAAACATTGGGTCAAAATGGTTATTTGCAATTATTTCGTTATACTCAAAATATCCTTCAATCACTAGTAAAAGCAAAGCATGTCACATCATCAGATTAGTTATTTAGAAATACCGGTTAAAAATATTGCTTCTACTAAGGATTTTTTTAAGCATGTATTTGGATGGCATTTTAAAGACTACGGTCCGCAATATAGCTGCTTTATAAATGTGGGCATTGATGGTGGCTTCTTTGAATCTGACAGTCATTTCACTACCACAATAGGTGCGCCCTTAATTGTTTTGTACAGTCAGTCGTTAGAGGAGACCCAAAGCAAGGTCACTCAATATGGTGGAGTCGTTAATAAATCCGTATTTGCTTTCCCTGGCGGTAGACGATTCCACTTCCTCGATGTCAATGGCAATGAATTTGCCGTATGGTCTGAGTAAGAACTATGGACTATATCCCTAGTGTTGAATGCCCATGCATTAGGCAGTGTAGTTTAGACGAGCAAGATATTTGTTTGGGTTGTCATCGTACTTTAGATGAGATTTTAGAGTGGCACTCTATGAATAATGCACAAAAGCTTAATTTAATTAATAAGTTAAATTTTCGAGCCGTCGCCAGAAAACGCAGTTATGATTTTTAAATTATTGTTGTTCTAAGATGAATAAAAAAGCCATCAAAAATATGATGGCTTTTTAGTATTTGTTTCCCATTCTGAAATAAGATTAATGTTCTGCTTGATGATTTTTATCAGTTTTAGGCAAAATCATATTCATTAATATGGCGATTATACCGCATAAACTAATACCAGTGAGACTGAAAGAACCTATACCAAATGCCATTCCGCCAATACCAAATACCAAGGTGACAGCGACAATACTTAAGTTTCGCGGCTCTGATAAGTCGACTTGATTTCTAATTAAGGTATTCAAGCCCACTGCGGCAATTGATCCAAATAGCAAGCACATAATGCCACCCATTACTGGAACAGGAATTGTTTGTAATAAGGCGCCTAATTTACCCACAAAAGCTAAAATGATGGCGGTAATCGCGGTCCAAGTCATTATGCGAGGATCAAAACTTTTGGTTAAGGTAATCGCGCCAGTGACTTCTGAGTAGGTGGTGTTTGGAGGCCCACCAAATGCCGATGCTGCCATTGTTGCGATGCCGTCACCGGCTAAGGTGCGATGCAAGCCGGGCTTTTTTATATAGTCTTTACCGGTTACGTTAGATATCGCTAAGATATCTCCAATATGCTCAACAGCGGGTGCTATGGCAACGGGGATCATAAAAAGTATGGCTTGCCAATGAAACTCGGGGGCGACAAAGTTGGGCATAGATAACCATGCTGCTTGTTGTACAGGCGTGAAGTCCACCACATCAAAAAATAGACTTATACTATAGCCCACTATAATACCTGCCAAAATAGGCATCAATCGGGCAACACCTTTTGCAAAAGTCGCGACTAGAATGGTGGTTGATAGTGAGGCAAGTGAAATAATTAACGCGGTGTTGGTATTAATTAATTGGACAGAACCATCGCCCGTTTTGCCTAAAGCCATATTAACAGCCATTGGTGCTAACCCTAAGCCGATAATCATAATGACCGGACCAACCACCACAGGCGGGAGGAGTTGATGAATAAACCCTACGCCACGTATTTTGACTGTTGCTCCCAATAGTACATAAATTAATCCTGAAACCATCAGCCCGCCCATAGTTGCTGGTATTCCCCATGTTTGCACACCATAAAGTATCGGGGCTATGAATGCGAAAGATGACGCTAAGAAAATAGGCACTTGACGCTTTGTGACGAGTTGAAAAAGTAGTGTGCCAATACCTGCAGTAAAGAGCGCTACACTGGTATCTAGCCCAGTAATTAAAGGCATTAATACGAGTGCACCAAAGGCCACAAATAACATTTGTGCTCCTTGGAGCGGAATTGAAAAGCGTTGCATTAGATTAACTCCATTATTTTTATTATGTCTTTGAATAGGTACAGTTAGCATGTTTTCTGCTTATGTTTAAATAGTGCGTTCACATAAAAAAGAGTGTGATTAGACCATACTCGATAGATCTTTATTATGTTACACTTTGATCACTTATTTTGATTGCGTTTATAACTCCCAATGCTAAAAAATTTACTCAATATTACCGTGCTTTCACTGGCTATTTTTCATGTTCAGTTATCTGCTGTCGAGGTGACGAAGCTAGATCAAGCAGATATCATAGTTGATTCTCGCGCTAACAGTGCTCGATCTGCTGCACTTAAACAAGCGTTAGCCAGTGTTTTTTTGAAAAACTCCGGCAGCCCTAGCGTCGTGATGCACCCTACGGTTAAAGCACAAATTGACAATCCTGAAGCATTACTCATTCAGTATGGTTATAGCCAGGCTGATAGTGATTTATTACTGACAGCAAGTTTTGATCATCAACGCGTAATCAGCACTTTGCGCCAGGCTGATTTACCTGTTTGGGGGGCTCAACGTCCTTTAACCTTATTATGGGTAACAATTGCAGATGCTAATGATACAGTTATTTTATCTGACTCAAGCGAGAGCGCTTTACGATCTGATTTAATCGCTGAGTCAAATAATAAAGGTATTCCAGTATTGTTACCTTTGATGGATCTTGATGATCTTATGGCGGTATCGCCAACAGATGTAAAAGGCATGTTTCTAAGTCCTGTCAATATCGCATCGGCTCGTTACCAAACGGATTATTTTGCTATTGCAGATATTTCAGAGACCACGAGTGCAGTAACATTTACTTTGTCTTTATTCGATAAAACACAAACGGGTTCAACACTTCAACCCTTAATTAAACAACAAGGTGAGGCAGTCGATACAGCTGCGGCATCTAAACGCATAATGGCTTTATTAGCTGATTATTATATTAGCCAATATGCTATTGCATCTTCAGGTAATAACCTTGAAACGCATGTGAGTTTTACCGGTGTGACACAAATGTCACAACTGGTAGAAATTGAAAAGTATTTGCAGCAACTCAGTGCAGTAAAAGAGATTTCAATCAGCCAATTCCAAAATGAAACAGTGACTTACCTGTTGTCATTATTCAGTAGTGTTGAAGATCTACAACGATTATTAAGTATTGATAATCGTTTAAGCAAAATAGATACAATGGGCAATGTAAATTCCTACCTTGAGCCGAAATCGAACGATAAGCCAACGTTAACCTATCAATGGCAGGGGCAATAATCCCAGTGATATTTTACCCGAAGGGCGCTTGTGTTATAGTAGCGTCCGCTTTATGTTTATTTTTGAGAATGTTTGAGTGACCCTATCTTCTCCGCGCCAATTATCTTTGCCCGTTTATTTACCGGATGATGAAACGTTTAATAGTTATTATCCTGCATCGGGTAATGATGAACTTATTCAAAAACTTCAGTCTTGTGCTGAAGGGAGCATGACTTCGTCTATTTATTTGTATGGTCCGCAAAAATCAGGCCGTACCCACCTAATGCATGCTGCATGTGCACATGCAAGTGATTTAGACCGTCGTACTTTATATATACCTCTAGGTATTCATGCCAGTATTTCGCCCGCTTTATTTGAAGGTGTTGAGTCTTTAAATTTAATTTGCATTGATGATATCGATGCCATAGCAGGTCATCCTGTCTGGGAAGAAGCTTTATTTCATTTGTATAATCGTATTGCTGAACAACAAGACTGTCGTTTAATTGTCAGCGCCAGTGCATCACCATCTGAAGCCCGTTTTGCTTTACCTGATTTGGTTTCCCGTATGCAGTGGGGGTTAATATACCAATTGCAAGCTATGGCTGATGATGAAAAACTGTTAGCGTTACAACGCAGAGCCGCTATGCGTGGTCTGCAATTGTCTGATGAAGTAGGGCGTTTCTTACTGACGAGAATGGCACGAGATTTACGCACACTGTTTGATGTATTAGACAAGTTAGATAAAGCATCTATGGTACATCAACGTAAATTAACCATACCTTTTATCAAAGAAATGCTTAAGTTATAGCTGCTTATACATTGCCCTAGCTTTAAGGCCAGGGCAAAAATTCAAAATCTGCGTTTGTCTAAGTCTATTTGATCCGTCCGCTGAATCCTATTATCTATGTTGCTCGCCACTTAATTCTAAGGGCCTATCCTCTAATGCTTTTATCTCGGTGGATTGGCTCACCTTTTGCGGTGAACTCGCACTCGTTGGATTAACTACTAAGTTTTCTGCCCACGATTTACCGGGGGTTAATTGCAACGGTTTCGATAGACTGTTAATAAGGTTTTGACTTGCCACTTCTGGCATTATTTCATCAATAACATATTGTGCACGTATTTTAATATTGGCTTCGCCAATACGACCGCGTTGTCCCCAATCGACAGTAATACTTGATCCTGTAGCATTATCCGGATTGTCTGTTACGGCCACATCTCTCAACATATTATAGCGATAGCTCATAAAGGCTTCTTCAAACAACATGGCAGCATCTTCTCGACTTGAGGAATAGTTGTAATAGTCGGATGCATGGTCTTGACTAAAGAAGGTGGAAATATCACTTGGAATATACGACTTTTGAGTGTTATTAGCTGTTTGCCCCTTAAAGCTTACAGTACCTAGTGAATACATTTCGCTGCTTTGTAATGGAAAGCGTATTGCGAGTTGATCAGACACCAAAGCATTACTACTCGAACGTCTGTTGAAATCCTCTAATAAAGTTGGCCCTTGAAGTGTGCTGTGTGTACTGCGCGGGAAAAAGTCATTAGCGTGGGCTAACTCGTGATACAGCAACGAGGAAAGTCTAGGGGTAAAGTCAGCAACTGAGCGGTTTGTTCGGGTTTCATATGGGTAAGATGCATAAGCATACTGATTATTTTTCACATATCGCCATGGCATTAAAAACTGTAAATCATTACCAAAATTACTTCGGTAATCTGGTGCCTCATTAATGGTATCTCGCTCAGCAGCTGTTAACCAAAGATTGTCGGGATCTAGGTATATCGCGCCGGTAACTACCCAATAAAAAGAGGGGCGCACATCATAACTAATGATAATAGCGGTAACAGATTGTAATAATGTAATGAAGTCACTATTAGGGTCTTGCTGCTGCAAAAACTGCTCAAAATTCTTCCCCATCCAATCGTGAGATACCACAACTCTGTCCATGATATTAGCAATAGAGGGGGCACTTATTTGCTGTCCAATTAAAGGTAGTTGATTAATACGGCAACTACTATCAAGTTTATTTGAGTAAACACATTTAGGTAAAACAGCAGCATATGATGAATTAGGGTTATAGGCATAGGTGCGAGAAACGGGCTGATCAAAATAGGGAGAAGTGATCCCAGCTTCATTGGTAATTAAGATGTGGACATCATCGGTTAATGTTTGCCCATTCAGTTCGGCTGTAGCCCTAAGAGATACAATGCTGTCTTTGTTGACAATAGGAGCAATGAATAATGGTCGTTCAGTTTTTGTTAGGTCTAAACTAATCGGATTATCTGAGTAAGCACACCATTTTACATTAGTCGGCATTTGACCATTAATGGACGCTAATCTCACGCTAACACCATTACCTTCAACGACTTGATGATCAGCATTTACTGATAATGATATTTGTTGAGCATTCGTGACATTAATGGTAATCAATTGATTAATATCAATACCAGAACCTGAAATTGTCACTTTAAATTGGTATTCACCGGTATTGGACGGTGTAAAATTAAGTATGGGGGAGGAGTTATTGGCTAGAGATAAATCTGTACCTGCCATTTGCTGCCATTTAAAAACTAAGCCACTTGAGTCTTTATTCGTTAGTTTAGCAATAATTGCCCCTGGTTGGTTTACTTGATAACTTGTCTCAAGCAAAAACTCCAGGTTATCTGTACCTGTTACAGTGCTCAACTCTAAAGGCTGACTACAGGCTGTAACAGGCAGTGTATTGTCGGGGACCACAGGCGTCGGTGCTGAGTCGCCGCTACCTCCACATCCGGTTATTATGCTGGTTGAAATAAGAAGCGTAAGAATACTGCGACTGAAAGCCATTATTTAATCCCTTCTACAATTATTTACTGACTATATCATGTGCTTTTTGCATGCGAAAGAATAAAAAAGCGCCAATTGGCGCTTTTAAAAATGAAACATTTATTGATAATAATAAGCAATAAAATTAATTTAAATCAGATTGTTAATCTTCTTGTTGTGATTTTTTCTTTAAACCCAGGCCCAGTTCTCTGCCTCTTATTCTGGCATAAAATGGAAAGCCAATTAGCAAGGCACTAATAAGCGCAGACTCTATAATTGCAAACACAAGCGCGTCTTCAGTCACATAGACTAAGGTTAATCCGTGAAGCAGATACAGACACAGAATAAAACTCGCCCAGGCGTAAGTGTATGGATTACCTTGAATAACACCTTTTAATGGCATCAATAGCGGGATGATCCACATTAGATTAAATATTAATGAATAAGATCCTTGCACACCTTGTTGTACAAACCATCCAGTAAGCAATAATACCAGTGCAATATAACCTATACGGCAAAGCTGAAATAAGCTGTTAGTTTTCATTAATAATTTACTCTATGATTGCCAAAACATTTTCAGGAGGTCGACCAATAGCCGCTTTGCCATTGCATAACACAATAGGTCGCTCAATTAATTTTGGCGTTTTTACCATGGCTGCAATAAGTTGCACTTCCGTGAGATTGACATTATTTAAGCCTAATTCTTTATACTCACTTTCTTTAGTACGCATCAATTGACGAGCGCTTAAACTAAGTTGCGATAGTATGTTACTGATTTCATCTGCTGAGGGGGTATTTTTTAAATACTCAATCACATTTATTTCATTAGACCTAGCTTGAAGTAATGCTAGGGTTTCACGGCTTTTGGAACAACGTGGATTATGTAAAATAGTAATTTTAGTCATAGTATTAGCTTTCTTTTTATTTCAGTATAAAAGTTATTTAAATTGCTCTAGATTTCGTTCAGCATCTCTAAATTGACGTATTCTAGCTTCAATTCTGGCAATTTGCAGCGGCTGACCTTCAGAGTATCTATATGCGTAGTTTAATTGATCAATCGCGCCAGGGTAATCCGCCACTAATGCCATTACCTCTGCATTAGCATAATATTCTAGTGCTTTGTTTCCCATTTTTTTATAGGCATCATTTAACAATTGATAGGAAAGTATATTTTGCTTATCGAAAAAAATGAGATCTTCCAACAACGGGATAGCTAGCTTGGGCGCTCCTGACTCAACATAAATGTGGGCCAAATTAGTATTAATAACCTGAGAGGTCGGCTTTAATTTACGCTGGTCTTGCAATAGTGTAATAGCTTCATCAAAGGCTTTACGTTCGGCTAGTAAATCGGTTTTTGTATCGATATAAAATAAATTATTGACATCTGTTTGGCGCAACTCATCAATTATGGCCTCTGCTTCAGCAAATTTCTTCAAGCGAAACAGTGCTAAAGCTTTGCCATATAAAGCAGCTTCTTTGAATGCGTAAGAGCGTTTCTTTAACTGGACATTAAATAAAGATAAAGCCGCTTCATCGTTATAGCTGGAAAATCTGACCTGGATGCGAGCTTTAGCAAGCTGGTAATTTAAGTTATCTGCAATATAACGATTTGGATATTGTGCAGCCCGGTTACGTGCATCGGTAATGCGTGATTCAGGTAATGGATGAGTGAGCAGCATTTGAGGTGGCGTTGTGGTAAAGCGGTAGCGAGTGGCCAGTTCCGCAAAGAAATTTGCAGCGCCATTCTGGTCAAATCCAGCTTCAACCAATATTTGCATGCCTATCCGATCAGCTTCCTTTTCATGCAAACGTGTGTAATTAATTTTAGCTTGAGTTGCTAAAGCCTGAGTTGTTGCTAATGCCGCCATACCAGCTTGAGGCGCAGCAATAGTCAGTAATATAGCCCCTAGTAAACCGGCAATCGTAGCGGTGGAACTTTTTTCTTGTGCTTCCAATGAACGGGCTAAATGGCGTTGGGTAACGTGGGTGATTTCATGGGCCAGTACTGAAGCGAGCTCACTTTCGGTATCTGCATTTAAAAATAAGCCAGTATGAACACCAACATGACCGCCAAAAAAAGCAAATGCGTTAATTTCATCATTACGCAGCAAGAAAAAATAGAATGGCGTTTTAACGCCTGTGGCGTGAGCAACTAATTTATTACCTAATTCAGATAAATACTGGCTTAAAACGGGGTCCGTCAAAAGGGGGGCAGATGAGCGTATGACTCGCATATAAGCATCGCCATAAACCATTTCTTTCTCAAGACTGAAGGTATTGACCGCGGCAGTACCAAGATCGGGTAAGTCGTTGTTGGCAAAACTGCTGGTAATATTCGCTGTAAATAGTGTAGCAGCAACACTGCTGGCGATGAAAGTTTTGCTCATTTTGCTGAATGATTTGGTGGTGAAAGTAATTTTAGCCAAACGACACCCTTTAATCTGATTAATTAGTAGAGAAAAACGCGTAAGAGTTTACTCTGTTAGCTTGTGGTTTACTATGCAACTAAGGATAATAGCTTTAGTTTATTTAACGTAAATTCCCTATGAAACTGATAGATTTAACCGCTTATCGATGCCCATATCCATTAGTGCAGATAAAACTGTTATTGAAGCAATTACCGCAAGGTGAAACGTTAAAGGTTTTACTGTCTGACCCCGGTTCCTGCAAAGATGTTCCCACATGGGCTAAAAAAAGTGGATATCAGGTCAGTCTATTGCAACAAGATAAAAGCATTATGGCAATTAATATCACTAAATAGCGCGGTATTAGGTTAATTTTCTTTCATTTATACAAGGTTTTGCAATGTTATCGTTTTTAAAAGATTGGTACCAAACTCGTTTTAGTGACCCACAAGCAATAACATTAGTGTTTATTTTGATGGGTATTGCGCTGACAATATATTTTGGCGCGGAACTATTGGCGCCTTTACTTGTTGCATTGGTATTAGCATTTTTACTAGAGTGGCCTGTGGCTCAAATGTCAAAGCTGGGCATTAATCGTACCGCTGGGGCTTCAATTGTGTTGGTGGCGTTTTTAGGGCTAATGATGCTGACATTGTTAGTACTGATGCCGAGTATTTGGCGCCAAGGGGTCAGTTTAGTCACAGATTTACCCAGCATGCTGGACAAGGGCATGATTGTCGTAAAAGATTTAAGCGATAAGTATCCGCAGTTTATTAGTGCTGAACAAATAGATGCTTCACTTAACGAATTCAAAAAACTGCTCGATACTGAACACTTATTGGATTTTGCTAAACAAATACTGGGTATTTCAGCATCTGTACTAGTATTAATGGTTTACGTTATCTTAGTCCCTTTGCTTGTGTTTTTCTTTTTAAAGGATAAAGAGGAACTGATTGCCAGTAGTAAACGATTTTTCCCTGCTAATCGTGGTTTAGCAAGTAAAGTATGGTACGAAATGGATCAGCAGATATTTAATTATATCCGTGGCAAAGTGATTGAAATTATCATCGTTGGTGTAGCCAGCTATGTGTTTTTTGCGCTAATGGGACTGAGATATTCTGCTTTGTTAGGTGTGTTAACGGGCTTGTCTGTGTTGATCCCTTATGTTGGCGCAACATTGGTGACATTACCCATAGCACTTGTGGCCTTTGTGCAATGGGGTATAGGTCCTGAGTTTGGATATTTAATGTTGGGTTACGGTATCATCCAGGCGCTAGATGGCAATGTATTGGTCCCAATTTTGTTCAGTGATGCGGTAGATTTACATCCTGTGATGATTATTGCCGCGGTTTTGGTCTTTGGTGGCTTATGGGGCGTGTGGGGTGTTTTCTTTGCTATTCCTTTAGCATCCTTGGTGAAGGCAGTGATTAATGCCTGGCCAAATAATGATAATAAGTCAGTATTCGATCCCGAATAATCTTCGACATACTTTATTAACTCTTTAAAAATGCACAATAGTAAATTGTGCATTTTTAGTTAATACTGTCACTGTTTTAATGTCAGTTAACACTAAGGTTAAATCAACACCATTATCATCCTTACCACGAATGACCTCTTGCTTAGCGGTCGATTGACCAATAAAGCCGGTTGAGTCAAATTTCCCCGTAATGAGTTTACCGTTGTTGAGCGTAATCTGCACTTCATACTGATATAGGCACATTACCTCAATATAATCATGCAGATTGCAAGCAAGTATTTTAGTCATATCGTTCAGTTTCCATTGTTAAGATAAATTAATAACTGAAACGATACATTGAATTTAACCGTCTTCCATTAACGATGTTCACTTCAATCAAATATAAACGGTCAAAGTCTTCAGTATGTTCTGTATGGCTATCTTCTGAGGTTTGATTTAATTTGTCAGCCAAAAGCGCGGTAGTATTACTGTGGCCTACTATCAAATAATTGCCTGGATGCATCAGTAATTGTTCACTGAAAGCATCAAGATTACTGGGATCATATGATATCACCGAAAGATTATGATTATTCGCTGTAGGCTTTGCGGTAAGTTGAGTGCGTTGGTAATCGGTTGAGTATACTTTATCTAATGGAATATGTTGTAGCATGTGAGCAAGCCGTTCAGCACGTTGATCTCCCTGTTCAGTTAATTGAGGATCATCACCTAGTTGCTTTTCACCATGGCGAACTAATATAAAAGTCCATTTTTGAGTCGTCTGTAATGGAGCATTTCCATTGATGGCAGTTTCCCTCTGGTCTATTACCTGCTGAGTAAACCCAAGTGAACAGAAAAGCGTTAAACACAATAGAGTAATGCAAATTGTTGTTTGGTATAAAGCACTAGATGCTGCTCGCATTGGGGAGTTCCGCAGATATTAAATAGCGTTAATACTAACATTAGTTGCTAAAGCTGGCGAAAATAAAACCAGATATAGTAAGCGTTTATTTTGAATAGCATTTGCAGTTATACTGCTCCGAGGCAGTAAATTTGATAAACCTCTTATAGAATTTTTTATGATCTATTTTGGGGGGAGTTAAAAAATTACATTGAAAAAAGCCCTGAGTAAACAGGGCTTTGAATTAGGGATTTACGCCCTGATTAATTATTCGCATCATGTAGTAGATCAGTTCTGTAAATCAATGCTGTAAACAGCAAAACCAAACTCATCTACTACATTATTGAGTTTGATCATCTTACGTTGTTGGTACTTAGAAACAAAAGCATCAGCCAAGGCACTATCTTGAGTTTCAAAGCGGACATCAAGAGCAACAGTTGTGCTAATCGTAGCAAAGTCCCAGTTGTTGTCGGCAGATGGATTCACTTCGCCGTAGGTTTCAGTTTCAGCAGTAATATACTGTGCTAGTGCTTCACGGTTTGAATCTGGCAATTCCATTACAACGTAATCAGAACCCGTACCAGCGAATTTACCACCAAAAGCACGATAGTTATTTGATGCAATAATGAACTCTTTTTCAGCAAATTCAGCACCAATAAACACAGTACCTTCTTTGTCTGTATAGGATAAACCGACAATTCGATGTGCATTTGCATCGACTAATTTACAGTCGCCATCAAAGCGGGTTGGCTGAGTCACATCGATTTGATAGTTAACACCATCAATAACATCATAATTGTAAGTTCGATGTGTACTCCAATTAATCAAGTATTGCGGCGTTGTTGCTGTAGGATTAATTTGATTAAATTGATTTGCACTGCATTCCAACCAATCTTGTACTTGGGCTCCGGTGACTTTTACTGCAACCATGGTGTTAGGGTAAAGGTATAAATCGGCCGCATTTTTGTAAGTTAACTCACCAGCGGCAACTTGGACATAGCTCTCTGTATCTGCAGTAGTGCTGTGACGACCACCTGCTTTGAAAGGCGCTGATGCAGAAAGTACGGGGATGTCTTTTAACGCTGGAGGTAAATTTTGTTGCACTTTTGCTATCTGAGCATCTGAAACAATTTGAACGGTAGGATCATCTTGCAATAAACTGAGAAAGCTATACATATCTGATGATGCTTTACCAATTGGCTGGTCAACGTAAGTTTTAGTATCGTCATGCTCTTTAGCAACAGCATCTCGAATACCAAAATCTGGCTGGACTAACTCCGGGGTGTTAGCGTTTTTATCATAAATGGGCATCGATTTAGCCGTTCTATCGACAATCAACCATTTACCATCTTTCATTGCAAGTTTGAAATCGACTATGCCTAAGTTGTCACCCCAACGGCCAGGCATAACGGCAGCGACACCGTTAATAGTGCCTTTTTCAAGATCCGCATTTTCTAACCCTGCAAAAGTACTTGATGGAAATACAGAATGACTATGGCCAAAGGTAATAGCGTCAATACCAGCAACTTTTGATAATGCCCAAGTGGCATTCTCGTCATCAATATCGACAGGATTAGTCGAAGATCCAACACCAGAATGCGGAATCGCAATAATAATGTCAGCACCTTCTGCTTTCATCATTGGAACAAATTTTTCAGCAGACTCCACAATCCCCATAACAGTCACTTTGCCTGTTAAATTTTGTTTGTCCCATAATAGAATTTGTGGCGGTACAAATCCGATATAGCCAATTTTAATGACTTGCTGATCGCCATTACTATCTAGCACTGTTTTTTCTTCAATGAGGTAAGGTTTAAATAAATTATCGCCTTTTTGTTTATCTTCCCAACAATCGGCTTCACATAATACATTGGCGTTGATATACGGAAAGTTCGCTCCAGAAATAGACTCATAAAGAAAATCTAAACCATAATTGAATTCATGATTACCTATATTGCCGACAGAATAACCGAGCGTATTCATAGCTTTATAAGCTGGGTGGGTACCACCAATAGTGCTATCTTGCTTGAAGTTGTTGGCGATATAGTCACCCATAGGGCTACCTTGTAATAAATCACCATTATCTACTAAGACAAAGTTATCAGCGTCTGCACCATGACGTTTAATTAAACTTGCGGTGCGGGCTAGGCCGATAGTGGCATCGTACTTAGATTTATAGTAATCGTAATCCATAATATTGGCATGAAGGTCTGATGTTTCCAGAACGCGAAGATTAACTTCAATTGGTTTAACCTCAGGTTGTTTATCATCATCTGAGCTACCACATGCGGACAAGCCTAATGAACTCGCGATCAATACCGCAAGTAACTTTTTATTGTACATATTCATATTTCCTTTATGACCCCGGAGCGAACTTGCCCCTGTTTAAAACAACAAACCTATGATTAGTATTTGGTTTTTTATGTTGAAAACGTTTGGATTATAATGAAAACCAATGAAGGTATTGTGACTTCTGCTGGATTTTGCTGTATCAATTTGTGGCATTAAGATAGTTTGCCGATTAATTGATCAAAACTTATGATTTTGCGGTTTTGGATATATCAATTATGTTGTGGCGTTATGAATGGCTATTGATCTAATAGTCTTGTTGAGTTTTTGAATCTTATTTATAACAAAAGGAGATGTGACACATATGTGCTACATCTCCTTTTTAAAGCTTATACTTAGAAGATTTGCTTAACCTTTTAAGTTAGGAACTATGGTTTTAAGATAACTTTAACTGTGCCATCAACATCAGCTTCATCAATGTACCCAATTGCACTTGGATTTGATGCTACAGCTGCTTTCATAGCCGTTGCTGAAGATACTGTGGCAGGTGGATTACCTTTTCCAGTAAACACTTGTTTAGACCAAAATGCCTTTAACTGTGCATCTGATTTACCCGTAACAGTACTGTGAAATTCAGAGCGAGTGCTATTACCTTCATCTAATTCATAAACAACCAGTGAGCTATCACCCTTGCCTAAAAATGCTTTTTTAGCATCGGCAGCTGACATATCACCAGCTGCATTATTACCAATAACAACAACACCAGCAGAAGCGGTAAATGCAACACCCAAACTGAGCGTTAATACGCATAGTAACTTTTTCATATCATCGCTCCTTTAAAATACTGCATCGAATTTAACGGTGTAGACTAATGTGTCATCAAATAAGAATTGCTTAGTCAATGGGTTAACAACCGCATTACCACCTAAACCACCAGAAGTATCACCAAAGTCTGTTGCATAGGTTAAGTCAAATTTGATCGCTACGTTATCAATGGCATCCCAGCGAACACCTGCGCTATAAGCAGTTCGTTCTTCGTTCAATCCTAACCCTAATGGTATTGCTAATTGAGGCGGTAAAGCTGATCTCACATCATCGTCAGTCGTTTTAGCATATGCCATGGTTACATAAGGCGTAAATGCCTTAATTCTATAGCCTAAAGTGACATACGCTGATTCATGATCTGCAAGTAATCCTTCAATCTCAACTGTGGTCCATTCTGTGATAGCAATGAATGAGCCATTGTCGTAACTACCACCTAAGCCTGTAAACTGTGCTTGCTCACCGTCGATAACCAATGCGCCACCAGAAGCTGAACCGTCAAGGTCTGTTTGACCATATACAGCACGCAATGTCCAAGTTAGATCAGTCCAAGAAGCGTTAACCCCCATGATGTTTGATAAATCTAGGCTTGTTGCTTCACCACTTACATCAGATTCACCGCCAAAACCTTGCAAGGTTAAGGTTGAGTCTTCAAATTCAAAATCATAAGCAATGTCGCCACCGGTATATGATGAGAAGGGCACTTGGTCATAAACTTCGCCAGGTGGGCGAGCAAATGGCTGTGCATAACCCACATCTAAATAGTCAGAATACATAAATAAGGGCACGCGTAACTTACCACCACGCACTTTTACGCCATTATCAAAACGGTGAGATAAATAAGCCCATTCAGCCTCAACATCCCAATCATTTTCACCTTTCATCATGAGCTGAAGAACTGCCTGAGTTTGGTTACTGATGTTAAACGTTGCTTGTAGCCCCATTTTACTGTCTTGCGTAAAATCTGCGCTGCTAGTAGCATTGTTATAGCCCGCATCGTTATCCGAACTGATATATGCACCGCTAATAAATCCGTTAAAATTGAATTTATCAGTCAGATTTTTGGTTTGTTGAGCTTGTAGCGCCTGAACTTGTTGTTCTAGCTGAGCTACTTTTGCATCGGTTGCTTCGTCAGCAAAAGCTGCGGCAGGAACTAATGCTACAGAAATCGCTAACGGAAGCGCTTTCAAGTAAAATTTCATAGTGTTACTCCTTTCTCATCACTCATCGTACCCATCGGGTTTATTTTTATATTGCTCTATTTATATAGCTAACATTCACGTAACTAACCAATTTTTAAGCGAATTATTTACACTTTAAATTGGTTAGTTATGATTTGGAGCTGTTTACTGACATTTTGGATATCAAAACTGATCCCGCCCATGTCTTCGGTAGTGGTTTTGACTTTCTGAGCGTTTTGCTGAATATCAGCAACATATTGCTGGATCAACACTGAGGTATTGTGTTGCTCCTCTGTTGCGGCGGCAATCTGTTCATTTACAACACTAATTGCACTGACTTTTTCAGTAATACTTGTCAAGGTTTTGCCGGCAAGCATAGTTGACTCAACTCCTTCGTCGGCTGTTTCAACACCATGCTGCATAGCCTGAACCGCTTTTTTAGAAGAGGTTCTTAATTCTTGCAGTACTTGTTGAATTTCTTGCGTTGACGCCTGTGTTCTAGAAGCAAGGGTTCTTACTTCATCTGCCACAACGGCAAAGCCCCGTCCTTGTTCTCCTGCTCTAGCCGCCTCAATAGCAGCGTTTAGCGCAAGAAGATTTGTTTGATCAGCAATACCCCTGATCGTATCTAAAATAGAATTAACATTATTGGTGAAAGCATCTAATTGGTTGACTAAAGTGGCTGTGGTTCTAACTTCTTCCGCTAGCCTTTTAATGGTAGAGACGGCTGTATTAACCACTTGAGTACCTTTAGTGGCTTCTTTATTTGCGTTGTCTGCCTCGCTAGCAGCGTTTGCAGCATATTCAGCAATATGAGTCACACTGATAAACATCTCACCCATTGCTTGGGAAATTAGTTCAATAGCAGCGGTTTGTTCTTTGACTGTAAGCTCACTGACTTTACTGCCGTTTAATAATGTTTTTGATACAGCACTTAAGCTTTCTGTTGTTTGTTTAGTGTCTGCTATTGAAGATTGAAGTTTAGAGACGAATTGATTAAACCAATAGACTAAATCGGCTATTTCATCTTTGCCATCATATTGAATACGCGAGCGTAAATCACCTTCACCTTCAGAAATATTACGTAATGAATTAGTGACATTAGAAAGGGTAGTAATAATTGAACTATTAACTAATAAGCCAAGAATCACCATTAATATGGTAGCGACAATACCTATCATTAAGACTGAGGTTTGTGCACTGTTCGCATCTGTGATGGTAGACTCGATACTGTTGGTAAATTGCGATTCAAAATCGCCTTGATTAGTTTTGAAATTCTTAACTAGATTTTGGTATCTTGCAGCATTGTCAGCCGCTTGAGTTTTTATTGCGTTAAAATCGATATCGTCGGCTAAAAAAGCCATCACCAGTGTTTTAGCATTTTGATGATAAGTAGTGATATCACTTTTTAATCGCTGCATATCATTTGATTCACTTGGTAATAATTGACCAATTTCATCTAAGTTTCTTATGATGGTTTTCACCATGGTGTCAACCGTTTGTAGGTTTTCTTCTTCGCCAGTCGTCACCGCAGATTGGATAATTTGTTCCAATTGGATCAACAGTCCGTCATTGACCGTCGCTAAGCTTAGCACTGGGTAGAGCCTGTTCTGTAAATTACTTAAACGATCAGTGTTGCTTGTGGTTGTGACACTGTTGATAGCGATTGAAATAATAAATGAAGCTAAAGCAACAAAAGTGAGTATTGCTATACGGTGTTTAATTTTCAGGCTAGATAGCTTCATGGCAACCCTTTTGTAGTAATTGTTTCAATTCAGTTACTTATTTTAACACATGCCATACGTAAAGGCATATATTGATTATATAGATCTGTCTATCGGCAGTAAAATTGATAAGCTTTAGTTATTGTTTCATTAAAGTTTTGTTAGAAAGTGTGTGAGATAATCTTTGAGAGATAAGTAAAAGTAACATTAGTAGGTTAACTATAGTGTATAAAAAATAATAAGCCCAAGCTATGGCGTTACGTTTTATGTTAAGTGTATTAAAAACATTCAGAAGATGTAAGTTTGAGCATCTTCTGAATGGCGAGTATTGATTTTTAGTAGCCTACGGCAGCAGAACCTGCTCTGCGGGGATCTGACGCTCCATATTTACCTTGTTCCGTGACCATTATTGACTGGGTACTACCAATAGATTGTTGAATTTTTACCTGATGACCTTTTGCTTCTAACAATGAAATTGTGTCTTGATTCAAGCTTCGTTCCACCCATAAAAAGTCAGGTAACCATTGATGATGCACTCGTGCAGCTGCGCTGGCTTCAGCAATGTTTAATTGATGATCAATCACATTCATGATGATCTGCAGGGTGATATTTATAATTCTAGAACCACCTGGGCTACCGGTAACAATAAAAGGTTTACCGTCTTTCATTACAATTGTTGGACTCATTGAGCTCAGTGGACGCTTATTACCTTTTACAGAATTTGCTTCACCTCCTATCAGTCCGTAACCGTTTGGCACGCCAGCTTTGACGGAGAAATCATCCATTTCATTATTGAGTAATATTCCAGTTCCTGATGCCACCAGCCCAGATCCATAACTAAAATTCAAAGTATAGGTATTAGATACAGCATTACCCCATTTATCGACTACAGAATAATGTGTCGTTTGCGGGCTTTCATATCCACCAACTTTCCCGGGCAGAATTTCACTGCTAGGGGTCGTTTTGTTTAGGGCTATTTTACTGGCAATCGTATGAGCATAATCTTTACTGATTAAATGACTTGTCGGTACTTTAACGAAATCAGGATCGCCTAAAAACTCACTGCGATCGGCATAGGCATATTTCATTGTTTCAGTCATAACATGGATTGTTTGTGCGGTGTTGTGACCAAATTTGTCTATGGGGAATTGCTCTAATACGTTGAGTATTTCAATAATATGAATTCCGCCAGAAGAGGGTGCTGGCATTGAAATTACTTCATAACCTCGATATGTACCTCGAACTGGTTCACGTTCGACTGCTTTATAATGGGCTAAGTCGGCTAATGTCATTACACCACCAGCTTGCTGAACAGCGTTGACTATTTTTTCTGCAGTTTCACCTTGATAAAAACCTTTACTACCCAATTTAGACACTAAGTTGAGTGAATGGGCTAACTCTGGTTGATATAATATATGACCGACATCAAAATTACTGCCATCAGCTCGATAAAAGATAGCTTTTGAGCTTGGCCATTGGCTAATACGGCTGCGTGTTCCTGCCAAAGAATTAGCTAAATCCGATGTGATAATAATGCCATCTTTTGCCAGTTTAATTGCTGGTTTTAACACCTGTTCAAGTGACATTGTCCCGTATTGCTTTAAAGCTAACTCCATTCCCATAACGGTACCAGGCACTCCGACAGCTAAACCGTGTTCACGACTTAATTTATCAACCGCGTTACCTTTTTCATCTAGAAAGATATCTTTGTGGGCTTTACTGGGTGCCGTTTCACGGTAATCAATCGCAATGGATTTATTATCTTCGGCAAGATGAACTAGCATAAAGCCTCCACCACCAATATTTCCTGCTCGAGGTAGTGTTACTGCTAATGCAAAGCCAACGGCAACAGCGGCATCTACTGCATTACCGCCTTGTTTGAGAATTTCTACACCAATTTGACTTGCTATGGCTTCCTGGCTAGCAACCATACCGTGTTTAGCAAAAATAGGTTGTGCGGTAGCCATTTCACTGAATATTGCGTCATCATTCGCCCATGTATAGGTTGAATGCAACGCAGCTGATGACATGCTAATACCAATCAAAGTAGATAATAACAGTGGAGTGAATTTTATTGTTAGGGACACGAATAATCCTTAGATAATTACCAGAATGATTTGACTGTGCCATAGCTGTCATTAAATTGGTATGCTATATAAGTAAATTGATTAAATAATAAGGGCTACACATTGCCATCTGCGTATGCATTTTCACATGTTTCGAGTATTGAAGAGATTGGTCAAGATAGATGGACCCAATGTTTTGGTGAGTCTAACCCCTTTATACGGTATGCATTTTTACAACAGCTAGAAGGTTCGGCTTGTATTGGGGATGGAACAGGCTGGCAAACTAATCACCTTGTTATTTCTGACAAGTTAACCGCAGAAATAGCTGCAATCGTGCCTTTGTATCTGAAAACACATTCATGGGGAGAGTATGTTTTTGATTGGGCCTGGGCTGAGGCTTATGGGCGTAATCAATTAGAATATTATCCTAAGCTAGTGACCAGTGTGCCTTTTATTCCAGCTTCTGGACAAAGAATAGGGTTTAACTTAGCTATAACCGAAGAAGTTAAACAAAGCCTGTTACTGAGTTTGTGTGAGTATTTGCGCGATATAATGGCTCAACAAGACTACTCATCATGGCACGGTTTGTTTATTAGCGAACAAGAACAAGCCCTATGGCCTAAAAACGCGGCCATAACACGGGTAGGGACTCAATTTCATTGGCGTAATAAAAATTACACTGATTTTAATGATTTTTTAGCGTCTATGACATCAAGAAAACGTAAAAATATCAGCAAAGAAAGACAGTTAGTTGCCAATTATCAATTAAGTTTTCGCTTTGTTGTTGGTGCTGAAGCATCGCTTGAACAGTGGCAGCATTTTATTAAATGTTATCAAATGACCTATCAAAAGCGTTCAGGTCATCAAGGATATTTAACATCAGCTTTCTTTCTAGGGCTGCAACAAACTATGGGGGAGGTGATTCGATTATTGATTGTCACTGATGTGAATGGCAAAATGATCGCATCTGCGTTATTTTTTGTATCTGATACGCATTTATATGGCCGATACTGGGGCACATTAACTGAACTTGATGGTTTACATTTTGAAAGCTGCTATTACCAAGGGATTGACTATGCAATAGCTAATAATCTCTCAATATTTGATGCTGGAGCCCAAGGTGAGCATAAAGTATCGAGAGGGTTTGAGCCTAGATTAACGTATTCAAAACACATTATTATTCACCCAGCATTTAATGATGCTATTAGTCATTATTGCCAGCAAGAACTTGAACAAATGAATTTATACATGGTACAAGTTGCACAACAATTACCGTTTAAAAACTAATACAATTATCCTAAAGCCAACCAGATACCTACAAGTATCATTAAACTGCCGGCGATACGATTCATCCAACGAATGTTATCACCGCGGGATAAAAATAATCGTAAACTTTTACCACCACTGGCATAAGCCAACATAGATGCAGATTCTGTTACCATTATGATACCCAATAAGACAACTAATTGAGTTGCCACTGGCTTATCTACATTAATAAATGGCGGTAACAGCGAAATCATAAATGCCCAACCTTTTGGATTTGCAATGGCGGTAATAAAGCCCTGACTGATCAAACTTAACCGACGAGTGTTCGTTGGTTGGCCATCAATAACAGCCATTTTCCCTTTCGAGCGCCACATATTGACACCGATGTAGACAAGATAAGCCCCACCCAGCCATTTTAATATTTCAAATATCTGTGGATAGTTCAGCATGATACTGGCGACACCTAGCACAGCGGCTATGGCTACAATCGCTACACCAACGAGTTCACCTATCATCATCCACAAGGTACGCCTTACGCCGATGCTCATACCTAGGGTCATTGCCAAGGTCATGCACATGCCTGGAGTGATAGATACAAAGAAGAATGTCGGGATAAAAACCGCAAGTACTGCGTAATCAGGCATATAAAATATTCTTAGTGATAAAATTAATTCGATTATAATGCTTAGATAAACAAAAACCAGCACTAGGCTGGTTTTGTTTAGTTTGAATCAGCTAATTAAACGTTACAGTACGCCACGTTTAATTTGGTCACGCTCTATAGATTCAAATAATGCTTTGAAATTACCTTCACCAAAACCTAAGTTATTTTTACGTTGAATGATTTCGATAAAAATAGGACCGAATAAATTCTTAGTGAAAATTTGTAATAAATAACCGTCTTCATCACCGTCGATCAAGATCTGATGATGCTTGATTTTTTCTCTGTCTTCAGTAACCTGTGGCAATTTATCAAAAATGGTTTCATAGTACTCAGGAATGATATCTAAGGTTTTGATTGCAGTTCCTTCCATTGCATCTAATGAGGCCACAATATCACGGCTTCTAAAGGCTAAATGCTGTACGCCCGGACCATTGTATTCACCTAAATATTCATCAATTTGGTTTTTATCGTTGCCTTTCCCTTCATTGATTGGAATACAGAAGCTACCATCGGGTGAGCGTAATGCATAGGATACTAACGCGGTTTGTGACCCTTTAATGTCAAAGTAGCGCACTTCGGTAAAACCAAAAATGTCTTTGTAAAAGTTTGCCCACTTCTCCATAGTGCCTTTGTAGACATTATTAGTTAAATGGTCAACCTCCATAAAGCCTTTTTCAGGTGTATTGATTGGCTCATCTAAATCAACGAAATCAGTCGCATAAATATTATTATCAGCGCCGAAGGTATCGATAAAATAAATTAAGCTGTCACCAATACCGTAAATAGCTGGATATGGCATATCTTTTTCAGCTTCTGCCGCAGCTTTTGCGCCACGTTCTACCGCAAGTTTGAACGCTAATTCTGCATCCTCAACACGCCAACCCATTGAACAAATTGCCGGTCCGTGTGATTTAGCAAACTCTGCTGAGAATCCTGCACGGCTTTTATTTAATAAAAAATTAATATCATTTTGCTTGTAGTAGGTAATGTCATGATTTTTTGCCTTTTTCAGCATAGAAAAACCAAAATCAATAAATACTTGATGCATAAACTCAGTGTCTGGGCTGGCAAATTCAGTAAATTCTATGCCTAAAAGTCCCAGTGGATTTTGTTCGCTTGCCATGTTGTTATTCCTCGTTATATTCAACTCAGCATCACGTTAAAAGTGATGCAGTTAGAAGGTATTTTCTATCGACTTATGGTTTAGTCTTCTAACCAAGAGCGGTTGTAGTCTTCACTCATGCAATTTTTTACATGTGAAGTAAGATTCAGTGGGGCGAAAGTATCTACCATCACCGCATATTCATAGGTTTCTTTTTTACCAATTGACGCTTCTGTTCGTCCTGGTTGTGGCCCGTGTGGCACACCTTTTTGATGTAAGGTCATGTAACCCGCTTCAATACCGGTGCGGCTCATAAAATCACCGTCGACGTAATATAAAACTTCATCGCTATCAATGTTGTTATGGTAATAAGGTGCAGGGATTGACTTAGGATGGAAATCATATGGGCGCGGCACAAAGTTACATACGACAAAATTGTTCGCAGTAAACACTAAATGGTCAGATGGAGGTAAATGAATTTTACCTACCTTAGGTGCATATTCAGCAATATTGAACGCCCAAGGGTAAACACAGCCATCCCAGCCGACTAAATCAAATGGATGCCATTCGAGTGTCATTTGTTGATACTTGTCACCAAATTTACATATTAATTGAAATTCACCTTTTTCAACGATCGCATCTGCAAGTTCTGGTGTACGTAAGTCCCGCTCACAATAGGGAGCAGACTCTAATAATTGGCCGTACTCATTGCGAAAATGTTTAGGTACTTCAACCATTGAAAACGATTCAATGACAAACAAACGAACATTGCTGTAATCATTAAAAGTTAATTGATAAGTGGTGCCGCGGGGGATAACCAGGTAATCCCACTTTTTAACGTCAATAACACCATATTCACTTAACAGCTGTCCTTCACCTTCATGAACAAACACAATTTCATCCGCATAAGCATTACGATAGAACTCGATTGTGCTCTGGGTTACCTTAGCGGTATAAAGGGCAACATCGCTGTTATAGAAAATTTTATTGCGGCTGCTGAAAAAATTACCGTCACAATCTGCTTTTCGTGAGTCAAGTTTGTAGTTTTGAATTAATGAGTCTTGCCATTCTTGGCCATGTTCTACGGCATATGGCACCACATTAATCGCCTTAGTCGGCATATTATGATGGTATTTATTAGAATAAATATTTGAAAAACCATGGGTTGAAAAAAGCTCTTCACGGTAAAGTTCGCCATTTTCTTTTTCAAATGCGATATGACGCTTTGTGGGGATTTCACCTTGTTTTACATAAAATGGCATATCAGCTTCCTTAACCGGGTATTTACAGCACTTAGTTTGTTCATCTAGCTCATTTTATCAATGAGTAGTTTGACCTGTGCCGCATAGATAGATTCAATTTAGTTGCTTAGATGAACAAAAAAAGAATAATAAACAGCTAGACTCTATCTGTTTTTTAGATTGTATTGTTATCGGTACATTTCTGGCAGCTAATCGATACAAAAGCACAAATTTACCTCACAAAGGAGTGATAAATGCGCATAGATGTTGATGCATTTAAGGTTTTACAAGTATTAGTCGAAGAGGGAAGTTTCGCTAAAGCATCTGAGCGTTTACATAAAGCGCAATCTGCGGTGAGTTACCAAGTCAAAAAGTTAGAGCAACATTTGGGGGTAAGTTTATTTAATCGCGATCAATATCGTGCAGAGCTAACCCCTGAAGGCCGAGTTATTTTGGCTGAGGGGCAACGTTTATTGCAACATTTGGCCAATATTGAGCATCTTGCTAGCCGTTTTAGTGAAGGCTGGGAGCCCAAACTTGAACTGGTGATCGACGGGGCGTTGCCGATGGAACCTATCATGACGGCGCTCAAACGTATGGCTGAACATAAAGTACCGACTAAAATTCAACTAAATATGGAATTTTTAGGCGGTGTGCAACATAGGTTTGAGCGAGAGGGCGCCGATTTAATGTTAGTAAAAGACTATTTGACAGGGCCAAACTATCATCCTAAAGCCTTACCCACTATTACCAGTCTACTTGTTGCTAGTTGCCATCACCCCTTAGTTAAGCAAAGTCAGATAAGTTTAACTGAGCTACAACAGCATGTGGAATTGACCATTGAAGATTCGTCCCCACAGCGTTTAGTGCGTGATGAAATGCAATTTGGTGGCGACAAGGTGTTTTATCTATCAGGGTTTATCATGAAAAAAAATGCTTTACTGAAAGGCCTTGGCTTTGGTTGGATGCCAGCTTTTTTGATCCATGAAGAGTTAAATTCAGGCGAATTAAAATCGGTCGATTTTGTTGGCG
This sequence comes from Shewanella sp. HL-SH2, assembly GCF_051164935.1. Lineage (NCBI taxonomy): Bacteria > Pseudomonadati > Pseudomonadota > Gammaproteobacteria > Alteromonadales > Shewanellaceae > Shewanella > Shewanella sp. HL-SH2. The sequence goes on along the minus strand of NZ_CP195035.1, from coordinate 2,777,057 downwards.
GTAATACATTCAGCTTTACGCCTCAATTAGTGTCAACCTTAGAAAGACCATTAGGGCGAGCAGGGCAACTATTTACCGAGTTGATTTTAGATGAGTTTACTCGTTTTGAATTGCACACTTCCAAAGAGATTAATACCACAGGGCTTGGATAATATTTTCTATAAACGATTAATGTGCCAACAGAGATTTGATAGAGTCGGTCATTACTTTTATGCTAAATTCATTGAGAATGAGATTAACTAACAGTCCAAGGAGTGACAAATGAGCAAGCGATGCCACGAAGTAGATTATGAAATTATCGGCTCAAGTATGCAATTAGTTGAGGTGGAGCTCGATCCACATGAAACTGTGATAGCAGAAGCGGGCGCGATGAATTACATGGAACAAGATATCACTTTTGAGGCTAAAATGGGCGACGGCTCTGAACCTGAGTCTGGATTTTTCGGTAAGTTACTTGGCGCTGGTAAGCGGGCGTTTTCCGGTGAAAGTATTTTCATGACTCACTTTACTAATGATGGGCACAGTAAGCGTAAAGTGGCTTTTGCAGCTCCTTATCCAGGTAGTGTTTTAGCGGTCGATTTATCTCAGCATAATGGTGAGCTTATCTGTCAAAAAGACAGTTTTTTAGCTGCAGCACTGGGCACAAACGTTACCATGAAATTTAATCGTCGTTTAGGAGCAGGTTTTTTCGGCGGGGAAGGTTTCATATTACAAAGTTTGAAAGGTGACGGTATGGTATTCATTCATGCAGGTGGCACCTTAATTAGAAAAGAGCTTCATGGAGAGTCATTGAGGGTTGATACTGGATGTATAGTCGCGTTTTCTCCTGGAATTGATTACGACATTCAACGAGCCGGTTCGCTTAAGTCTATGGTATTTGGCGGTGAAGGGTTGTTTTTAGCTACTCTACAAGGGCACGGAACCGTTTGGCTACAATCGTTACCATTCTCTCGTATGGCTGATCGTATTATCGCCCATGCACCTACTACTGGCGGTACATCAAAAGGTGAAGATTAATAATCTATTAATTAATCAATTTTATAGTGTTTAAAAATATCAATTATCCAAGATTATTCGTAAATTCAAGTAAGAGTGCTTACTCAATATAAGGTAAGCATTTTGATTTTTATAAAGGTAAAACTTTATGAGTAATAATCTGAATATATTTACTCTTCAAGCCCTACTACAAAGTGATAGTATGTATTTGAATTCAGATTCTTTGACTGGTTGAACACTTAATCTTGCACCTTTTGCCACTAACACCATATTAGCTAATTCCATGTCAGCTTTAAGTTGTTTCAGGCTTATCTGATTAACAAACTTCTCAATAAATGATATTTCAACCTCAACCCAGCGAGGTTTCAAAGGATCAGATTTAGGATCAAAATACGGTGATGAGCTATCAAAAGCACTTAGATCAGGCTGTGAAGATTGGCTTACTTTAACGAGTCCTACAATTGCAGGCTCTTTGCAGCTTGAATGATAAAAGAGCACTAAATCATTGACGCGTACTTGATCTCGTAGGAAATTCCTGGCTTGATAATTTCTAATCCCTTGCCAAGCTGATTTTTGTCCACTGCACCTTTGTAAATCATCTATACTGAAGTCATCAGGTTCAGACTTCATTAACCAATATTTCATATATCACACCAAGTAGTCATTTTGTACTATTATCAGAACAAGAATATATATAAATAAGACTCTGATGGTAGCTTTTTGATACCACTATCGACAAGGTTTTCTATATGATTTTTATCTCAAGAGTAACGTTATGGAGATGGAGTGATGTTAATGTTATCTAATGGCATAAGAAACCAGCATTTATACATATTTTTGTCGCTATTTATATCTAGTGCTGGTGTATCAGACACTCTTGAATTATCAACGCTAGACTGGCCACCGTTTAGTGGAGCTGAGTTGACTGAAAAAGGTATTGCTACTCGTATAGTTAAACATGCTATTGCTTATGACAACCATCAATTAAAAGTCACAGTTGTTCCTTGGGTTCGTGCTATTAGAATGGTAAAAACGGGGGCTAAAATAGGCTATTTCCCTGAATACATTAATGTTACAAATGAGTTTATTTTTTCTCAGTCTTTAGGCGCAAGTCCGATAGGTTTATTGGAGCTTAAAAATAACCCGATTGTTTGGGATACATTTACTGATTTAAATAAATATGTATTAGGCGTGGTAAAGGGGTATGTAAACACAGACGAGATAGACACTATGATTGCTAATGGTGAGCAAAAATACGAAGAGGCCATGAATGAAAAGCAGAATATATTAAAATTAGCAGCCGGACGTATTGATACAATTGTAATCGATTTAAATGTTTATCAATACTTAAAAAGTGATCCAAAAATTGAAAAAATATCACATCTACTGCAAATCAATAATAAAATCCTTGACTCTAAGAGCTTGCATGTTGCATTAGCAAATAATAAAGAGGGTGAAAGGTGGCTTAAAATAATTAACGATGGCTTATCAAAATTTGAACCTCAAATAATGCTGGATGCTTATTTACAAGAAATAAATAAGCATCCCTAATGTTAATACTGTTCGTTTGGTACCACAGTTTGGCCGATAGGGGTTAGACTTAATAATGCCAGTTTAAGGTGCTGAATGCCAAATGGAATACCAATAATCGTCACAAAACACGCTAGCGCATGAGCTAAATGACCTATCGCTAACCAAATTCCAAAAAACACAAACCAAACAATATTACCGATTAATCCTATGGTACCAGTTCCTAGATCTTCAACACCCGTTAAGTGTTTTCGGTTGACACTTTGCTGGCCGAATGGCCAAAACGCCATCTCACCAATGACGAAACAAGCCCGTCCAAAGGGAATACCAATAATACTAATAAAACATAGTAGCCCCGCAAGCCACCAGGCTAGACCCATTATAAATCCACCTAAAATAAACCATGCAATATTAAAAACTAGTCTAAAAATAGCCATATCTTTTTCCTTTTACAACTGAAATATGAGATTAATATTGATATCTAAGCAGGGAATGTGCCAAGGCTTAAGATATTGATCTAAATGGTTAAATTGATTTTTATTTGGATGAAGTAAACTAAGAATTAAGATTTAGACTAAAAATGAGTGATTTTAACTAATTTTAGTTACAATGACCCTAATCAATTTTAATGGTGTTATAAATGCTAAGTCATAGTCCAACAGATACAATTAATTTTGCAGGAAGACAAATATTCGTCAAGCGCGATGATAAATTACACCCTGATTTTAGTGGTAATAAAGCCCGAAAATTTTATCATTTCCTTATCAATGACTTTCCTAAAGTGACACGAATAGTGGGATCGGGTTCGGCTCAAGCAAATTCATTATATTCGCTATCGGTATTGGCAAAAATGAAAGGCTGGCAGCTAGATTATTATGTAAGTCATATTAGTGCTTATATAAAGTCACAATTACAAGCTACGCCTGCTATTGTGTCAAATTTTACTCAAGCCCATCATAACGGTGCCAATATTATCCAAGTTGATTGGGACCAAGCTGAACTCAGTGGCTGCAAGCATTTGGATGAGGTAATAAACATATTTAGGCCTGAATACCTAAATCGATATTCTGAGCAACAAATACTGTTTATTCCTGAGGGGGGAGATGTGAATATGCTAAAACTGGTATCTACCAGCTTGGTTGTGAAATTATAGATTGGGCTAAAGGACAAAATATATCCGCTCTTTCAGTATATCTTCCATCTGGCACAGGTACGACAGCAGTTTTTCTGCAACAGTATTTTATAAAAAAATGCCAAAAGGAAATAATTGATATTAAGGTGTTAACTTGCAGCACTGTTGGCGGTGATACATATTTAGCAAATCAATTTTGTGAATTAAACCCAGATAAAACCCAGCATCCCACTATTATTAATGATGGTAATAAGTATCACTTTGGTAAGTTGTATTTGCCCTTATTTGAGTTGTGGAACGATGTGCTAAAAACAAGTGGAATAGAGTTCGATTTATTATACGACCCTATTGGCTTGAGCGTGTTGAAGCGCTACATAGAAGCGAATCAATGCCAAGATAGGCAAGTTTTATATATTCATCAAGGCGGTTTGTTAGGGAATGCAACTATGCTACCCAGATATACACGTAAGCTTGCTAATAGATAACTGATTGCTATATGCAGTATGTAGAGGGATTAATATTGAATATATATTTTATAGAATAACACTCTATCTACAACTGCATTGCAACATAATAATGTCGTTATACAGATATATAAAAGTTAACTTCATTAATTGAAGTTGTGGATAAGAGTTTTTTGAATGTGTGATAAAGAGATTTTATCAGTTTGCCCTGTTGTTAATAAACGCCCGGTAAATGAGAGGAGAATACCGTTAGCCAGGTTTATTAAATAACAGAGCAAATGATTTACGCCTAAGCGTAGGGGATGTACTTATTACTTATTCGAACTAATCAGCCATTTCATAAAGTTTACGGCTTCAATGCGTTTTGAAAAAGTTGTTTTGTTTTTACCTTGTGAATCGGTAAAAGCAATTGAGTTTTTGTTTGATGAAATAGAATTAACAGGAAAGTTAACTGTAATTTCGTGTCCGTTAAATTGGTATGACATTATCATACTCCTTATAATTTATGCTCACCCTTAGGTGATGTAAGTTTTAACAATATAATTCCCTTAATATTTTTCGTGTTGCGAAAGATTTAAGTTACTAGATTAAGTTACCTTATCAATCTTACACTAATCAAGTCTTTATGTGAGAAATATGTAAAAAATATGTAAAAAATCTTAATTATTAATTAAAGGTTGTTTTACAATTAACTCAATTATTTAATGTGTAGATAATACATCAAATGCTTGACAGTGATAGTTGACCATAGGTTTATGACAAGCCCATTACAATGAGAATAAATATATTAATGGATACTAATTGTGTATCAACATAGATAAAATCAAAGGCGCTTGTGGTGGTTTACAAAGGAAGTTGAGCAGACTTACGATAGGTAAACAGATAAACAAAGTAATTAAACTTTAATGATAATATATGTAAAATACCTGTTTGGCAATAGATATTACTTATTTATTACCAAACAGCACAATCACAAAAATTATCTGTAATAAGCATCACAGTTAAGCTCAACACCCCACCTTAATAAATCAACTCACCAATAGGGTTTAACAGTTTGCTAAAACCTTTAGTAAAATACAATGGTGCGTCAACTATGGTGTAGCATAAACAACCTGACATTGTTTTAGGAGAATGTTCATGGTTCTCATCAAGTAGCATGAAGTCTCCTGGCTTATAACTGTTGAACTTATCACTAAATTCACCTGCTAATAGTAACGTTAGCTCAGAACCTTTATGGGTATGTTCAGGAATTTCACCGTCTGCAGCTATGTGTAATAAGCTGGCCCTTGCTTTATCTTCACCTGTATTTAAGCGCAGGCGGCTGACTTTACCAATACCCTGCCACTGAGCGTTAATCTGATGTCTAAATGCTCTTGGTAAAGTATAAGACTCACCTTTAACTGATACTTCAAACGTACCCTTGTCTACTGGGCGATGTGGTGTTGAATCAAGTTCATCCAGTGTGCTATCCAACATTTTTTCTAACAACAAATCCATGTCTATATCTGTTGTCGAATCGTTGCTGAAACTATCAATGTTAAACGCTTCAACGGTTTGCTCATTGGTTAATAGTGATAAAGATTTGTGGCAAATATCACAAAGTTCGGCATGGGCTGAAACCGCCAATGACATTGATAGCGGTAGTTCTCCCTTAATATGAAGTAGTAATAATTGTTCGTTAGGATGATAATTAATCATAATGTTTCTCCATAAAGCCTTTTAACTTCTCTAAACCTAAGCGTAATCTTGATTTAACTGTACCTATAGGTATCTCGAGTTTGTCTGCCAATTCTTGCTGTGTCATTTCTTGCATGTATATGCCCTGTACAACTTCACGTTGTAAAGGAGGTAATTCGTTAACGTGAAGTAACAGAGTGCCTGTAAGCTTAAAATCATCTTCGTTATTTTCAGCATCATCTGACTCGAAAAGTGGCCAAATGTCATCACCAAATGAATCTTCACGGTTGTGCTGCACTTTTCTGAGCATATCGAAGCATTGGTTACGCATGATTGTAAAAATCCAGGTGCTAACAGCGGCTTTATCGGGATTGTATAAATGCGCTTTAGTCCACACTCTGGTCATGGTTTCTTGAACCAAATCCATTGCTAATCCCTGCTGATGTAATCGTTGATTACCAAAAGCATTAATTTTTGAGCCAAAGTGGCTGAATAACTTAGCAAATGATGCTTTACACCGCACGTTAGCCACTTTTAACATCAACGCTGCTAACTGTTCCGCATCGTGCTCTTTACTATTAGACAAATTTATTACACCGTTTCGTTTTGCAATACTTGCCTTATCATAACGATTTTGTGCACTTTGTGATTGAAAATTTTCCATTATCTTCACTCGCGTCTTTTTTGTGGGCCGGTTATGTACTTTTATACGCTCGATAAATGAATTGGATCACTTTTAAACCAAATAAATAAAAAAATAGTTTTCCATGTGTAGCATGCAATTACAACACATTTACAATAACTCGAATTAATTTTTAACAGATTAAATAGTCTATTGATCAATCCGCATAGTAATAAGGTTAACTGATTATATCTGCGAGAAATGTTTGTGCCATATGATGGTCGTGACTATTGATACAGCGGTACTTTTCGGCAGCACTTATGGGAATTATTTCTAACCATCGCTGACAGACCCATGATATATCTTGAAAATTTTCTTGCTGATAGTGGGCTAAGTGAGCAGGGTATTCTCTAAGTATATCTTTAAGAGTGTCACTGAGTATCTTGTCACGCTGCTGAAGCTTATCTGGCTTATTTTTCGAATTTAATGCATTAATTTGTGACTCAGGCCAATCTTCAATGAGTGAAACCTTAGCGCGTTTCAATCCATCTTGTTCGACGCTAACATCTTTAATAATAAATTTTTGCTCACCGCGGATACTTATACCCAAAAGACCATCATTGAGTGTTTCAAAGTCAATGATTTTGCATAACGTGCCTATAGGAAGTATCTCCTTTTTATCATCACTGAGCATGCATAGTCCAAATCCCACTCCTGTTTTGAGCGACTCGGTGACTAAACGTTTGTATCGAGCTTCAAAAATGCGCAACTGACTATACCCTTGAGGTAATATACAGATCGGCAAAGGAAAAATTGGAATTATCATAACCAGCCTTTATATGAACAATGTAAACTGACAATTTATACGAACTTAATAGGTAATTGATCACATTCGTTTTGTCGTTTTATTCAAATTTGATAGACGTTAACAGTGTGAATAGGCTCGTTGTGTGTCTGCAGCAGTTTTTCTTGATGAGCATTAGTCGTTTTCTAATTATCATGTTGGCATCTTTTAACTTTAATGTTTTGCACGCTTGATGTTACACCTTTAAAAACAGAAGCTTTTGCCATTTGTTGATAATATTTTTGTTAAATTTTAATTAAACAGAAGTGAGCTATAATCTCATTATTAGGAAAAAAATAGCTTAGATACTAAATCTAGTCATCAGAGAGTCATCTTTTTGCTGATTTATGTTTATAATGATAAATATGATGTGCAGTGCCTAGCATAATTAGTCACGACTTGTATTTATAGATTGGTGGTAGGTTTAATGAAGAAAGTGCTCGATAGTGTTGATCAACGTACTAATCTAGTGGGTGAGAACCGCTTGGAGTTATTGCTGTTTCGAATTAACTCAACTCAGCTATTTGCAATTAACGTATTTAAAGTCAAAGAAGTCGTCAAAGTGCCATCGTTAAGCGCTCTTCCTGGCAGTAATAACAGTATCGCTGGAGTTGCTAACATTAGAGGCACTTCTATACCTGTGATTAATTTACGTGGCGCTATTGGTTTTTCTCCTTTACCAATTACCGATGACTGTAATTTAATTATTACTGAGTATAATCGCAGTATACAAGGTTTCTTGGTTGGTAAAGTGGAACATATTGTTAACTTGACCTGGGGAGACATTATGCCACCGCCTAAAATGGCAGGTAAAAACAATTATCTAACTGCAATAACTCGGTTAGAGGACCAAGGTCAATCCCGCTTAGTATCGATTATTGATGTAGAGAAAGTCCTCGCTGAAATTATTAACTATGATATTCGGTTATCGGATGGTGTTTTGGATGAGGCTTTAGCCCCGCAAATGCCTGGTCGTAAAATATTAATTGTTGATGATTCAAGTACTGCCAGAAGACAGGTCAGAGAAACACTCAGTCAGCTGGGTATTGAAATTATTGAAGCGTCAGACGGGTTGCAGGCGTTGAACTTACTTAAGTCCTGGGCGGATAATGGCCAAAATGTCGCTACTGAATTATTAATGATGATAACGGATGCTGAAATGCCAGAGATGGATGGCTATAAGCTCACTTCTGAAGTGCGTGCAGATCCTCGAATGGCTTCGTTATTTATCACATTAAATACGTCTTTGAGCGGCAGCTTTAATAATGCAATGGTTGAAAAGGTTGGCTGCGATGCTTTTATTTCGAAATTTCAGCCTGACTTATTAGTAACAGGTGTTCAAAATAGGTTAAGAGATATTCTGGGGTAAACTTTCAAATGGCTCATTACGAGCCTATGACTAATATAGTTTAAATAGGCTTTTTCTGATTTTCTAATGCACTAATCTCAGCCTCTATCAGTGCAGCTTCTGCTGTAATCATAGAATAAGATTTAATATCACCATTGCGCTGCGCGTGCATCGCTTTTTCAAGTTTTGACTCATAAAGTTTAGTGAGTTTTTTTATCGGGTCTTGTCTGAATAATGAGAACATTTTAATCACTTGTATGTGGATAATACTAATTTATACGATAGAACATTGTTTTTGGTTTCGTTGGATTTAAGATTATTTCCCATAACGAGAAGCTTCGGCTATTTTACGGCAAATTATTAGTGCTAACTATTGGTTTTTCTCTTGAAACGATGTTTATAGTAAGTCAAATTCTGCGAAACTGTTAGTCTGTAATTTAGCGGTCTAAATCTTCAAGTAGTTCTTGTAGAATTTTTTGTTGCATACTTTTAGTCACGCCAATATTAAGTCTGGCGAGCTTGATTGCATGACCAAATTGATCTTTACCTAAATAAGTCACCAACTGCTTTAAAAACTCTTCATCTAACGCCAATACTTGACAGTAATGCTTAATGCCTTGATTTAGGTTGTTGAATTGTAAGCCATCAAATTCGAAGCCTAAGGTATTAGTTCCTGCAAACAAGGGGTCATCTTCAAAGTGATTATCATCAATACTTAGCGCCCAGCCTAAAGCATTGATTCTTTTTTGAGCAATCTTGAACATCATCCAAGCGCTCTTTTTAAAGCCCCCAAAAATTCTACAATCAAATTCAGATTCTGCTAATTCTTGTTCGGTCCAATTAATGCCAATTGCCAAATCCTTATGGTAACGCTTCATTAACTGATCTTTAACCGCTTCACGACAATCCCAGATAGAGGTTAATAAGTGCTTTTGTGCCAGCAACTTACATTCTTGACATGCTGGGACGGTTAATGATGGGTGAGGAGTATGCGCCATACGCCAATAAGGCAACTCTGCATGGCAGGGTTCATCACAAAACCAACACATGTGGCGTTTATCGAAAGGAATGTCGACCATAGTAGGGTTTGTCATATTGGATACTTAAGCAAAAGGTAATGGGCAAATGCACTGAGATGAATATCCCAGTGCAAGTAACAATAATTAATCTTTTTCGATATCAACTAAGCTTTTTGCTAATACAATTGGGTCTATTTCAAAACACTCTTGATCGCTTTCCCAGTTAACACCCACTAAAACGCCATCATCATTTAAGTCGCCAACCCAATACTCAAGAAAGTCGACCAAAGTGATACTAACCGCTGTGTATTCAGCCCATTCTTCGGTGCAATGACTTTTGGCAGTAGTTTCTGACGACCACAGTGGCATAACATCAGTTTCTTCAAACTCAGATGAATCACACACAACCCATCCTTCGCCTGTTTCGTCCTGAAGACCCCAAACGATTTGGTGTTTTTTTACACTTTCGATGAAGCTAGTTAACGTCGGGTTTTGTTCGGTCATGATCATTCTCATTAAGTGAAGTTAAAAACGGTTTCATTATACTGAATACCTACTTTAGCTCAAGTTGGTTATGCCTAATGCTGATGGCTATTTCAGCTAACACACTTTTTATATCGTAAATCGGTCTTTTTAAGGTTATTAAGCGCTTGTGAAGTTGATAGCAATCAGTCACGATATTCACACAATCTTATTTGTTATTATTTGGGTACTACTTGAATCTTATGCGCGTTAATTTATCCATTACAGCATTATTATTAAGCGTCAGTTTCTCTCATTCAGCTATAGCCAGTGCTGATTTTTCACAATGTGTGAGTCAATTACAGTTAAAAGCAAAGCAACAGGGTATTTCACAGCAAACAATTGATACTACGGTGGCTAACTTAAGCTTCATTCCTAGGGTGATTGAGCTCGATAATCAGCAGCCTGAGTTTACCACCACATTTAAAGATTATTATGACAAGCGTGTAACCGATTGGCGCATCAAAGAGGGACGTAAACTCTATGCACAGCACGGCCAGTTATTGAGGCAGTTAACCACTAAATATGGTGTTCCGGGTCAGTATATTGTTGCCTTCTGGGGGCTTGAAACTAACTATGGAAGCTATAAAGGGAATATGTCAGTGCTTAACTCATTAGCTACTTTGGCATGCGACCCTCGACGCAGCGAATATTTTACCCAGGAGTTGATGCAAGCTTTAACCTTAAAAGAGCGCTATCAATTTGCTGATAAAGATATGGTTGGCTCATGGGCGGGGGCAATGGGGCATACCCAGTTTATGCCAACTAATTATCTTAAGTATGCAGTTGATGGCGATGGCGATGGCAGAGCAGATTTATGGAATAGTACCGCAGATGCATTAACCTCTGCGGCCAACTTTCTGCAACAATTAGGTTGGAAAGCCAATGAGCGTTGGGGACGGGAAGTACAGTTACCGAAAAATTATGATTTTGCCTATATGGGCAGTAAGGATACAAAATTATTGATTGATTGGGCTGGGCTAAACATAAAGCAAACAAGTGGCAAGCCGTTATCAACACCTGACATGCAAGCTGCATTGTATGTGCCTGCAGGCCATACAGGACCAGCCTTTTTAGGTTATGAAAACTTTAATGTGATAATGCGCTGGAATCGTTCTGAATTTTACGCTATTGCGGTGGGTAAACTAGCCGATCAAATTAATGGTGGCGCTGGTATTTCTCATCCTTTACCAAATCATCCCCGTTTAAACCGAGAAATGGTTCAACAGTTGCAACAAAAACTGACTGATGAGGGTTTTGATGTGGGTAAACCAGATGGTATTTTAGGTCGAAACTCTGTAACAGGATTACAAGCTTATCAGCGTAAACATGGTTTAATAGCGGATGGTTATCCAGATAATGCTACATTTGAGAAGTTAGGCATAAGCTTAAACAAATTGCCGACCCCATAAGCATTTGTTAAGCTCTTGCGACTTTTTTAATAGCCGTTAACTGTATAATCGACAGTTGACGCAAATACAGATTAATTTTAAGGATACGTAATGAGCATTAAAGACAATATGGTTGTGCAGTTTAATTACACCCTGCGCGATGAAAAAGGCGAAGTGCTTGAATCAAATGAAGGCCGCGATCCGATAGCTTACCTTCATGGCAACGACAACATGATGCCTGGTATTGAAGATGCTATTACCGGTAAAGCAATTGGTGACAAGTTTACTGTCACGCCTCCGGCAGCTGACACCTATGGTGAACGTCAAGAAGGAGCTGAGCAACGCGTCTCTGTTAAGCATTTATCAGGTGCTAAAGTATGGAAGCCAGGTATGGCTGCTATCGTTAATTCTGATCAAGGTCAACGTCAAGTGACCATAGTTAAAGTAGGTAAGTTTATGGCTACAGTGGATGTTAATCATCCATTAGCGGGCCGTGAATTAACCTTTGATATTGAAGTCGTTGGTGCACGCGATGCAACTGATGAAGAAATCGCCCATGGTCATGCCCATGGTGCCGGTGGTCATCAGCATTAATTAGCCGTTTCGATCCCAGGTCTACAATAGACTTGGGATAAACCTTTATTAAGTACCTATATGATCCTCGAATTTTCCCAAGGTAAGCTCATCATTACCCCTAATGAAATACAATGTCGTCTTTTTGAAAATCATATTATTCTCAGCGCAGTTGTCGATGATATAAGTTGTTTTCATCATGGATTAGTCATAGCGGCTGATGCTGGTACAGTGAAATGGACAATTAAACTGGATAATCCACAACAGTTTGAACAATTGTTACAAGAAACCGGTATTCACGCTCAATAATATTCAAAGTTCACCACATACAAATAGATAAGGAATCACATGACTCAATCATCTCTAGAAGCCATTGTCGTTGAACCTAGCAATAAGGCTTCATCTTGTGTTATCTGGTTACATGGTTTAGGTGATTCAGGTGCCGGTTTTGCTCCTGTAGTACCTGTTTTAGGGTTACCTGGCGATCATGCTATTCGGTTTGTTTTCCCACATGCACCAGAACAAGCGGTAACCATTAATGGGGGTTATATCATGCGTTCATGGTATGACATCAAAAGCATGGACTTACATGATCGTGCAGATATCGCAGGTGTGCAGGCATCAGAGCTACAAATAAAACGTCTCATTGAGCAACAGATTGCAGCGGGTATTCCAGCAAACAAAATAGTGTTGGCTGGTTTTAGCCAAGGTGGTGTGATGAGTTTGTTCACTGGGTTACGCTTTGAGCAATCTTTAGCCGGAATTATGGCTTTATCCTGTTATTTACCCGGTGGCGAGCATTTACCGGAACAACTTGCCCAGGCAAATAAACACACACCAATCTTGCAAAATCATGGTGAACAAGATGAAGTAGTGCCATTATTTGCTGGCAAAATGGCATACGATGCCTTGAATAATGCGGGTTATAATAGCGTTTGGAAAACCTATTCAATGGCGCACAGTGTTTTGCCTACACAGTTATCTGAAATAGGTCAATGGTTGAAAAAAGTATTGAATTAATCTTTACCACACAACTGTCAGAACTGTTCTCTATGCGAGACAATGGTGCATTGTTGGGTTGTATATAAAATAATCTTTGTTTATAAAGGCTTAACTTCATTATTGGGTTAAGCCTTTATTGTTTACTGCATAGGTATAAATTTGATAGGGTTGCCCTGTTCTTTATTTACGACAGTTTTTCATGTAACTCATTGTTAAGATTGCACTAAATGTCATTGTTTTGTCATAAAGTTGTCACGTGTATCCCTCATTGTTTGGTATCATTTTAAGGTGAATTTAAAGTTCGCTTATTTATACAAATAAATACAAGATAAATAATAAATGGGGTTACATATGTCTAAAGTGTTAATAAAAGGAATGCTGGCATCAGCTGTGTTAGTTGCATTAATGGGCTGTAATAGTGACGACGATGCAAAAGTGCCTACCACCTGCGCAGAAGCTGGAGCAGATTGTAAAATATTTACCGTTCTTCATACCAATGATAACCATGGTCGCTTCTGGGAAAATACTAGTGGTGAATACGGTATGGCAGCGCGCAAAGCCTTAATCGATCAAATTCGTGCTGAAGTGAGTGCTAATGGCGGTGAAAGTATACTGTTATCTGGCGGCGATATTAACACCGGCGTACCTGAATCAGACTTACAAGATGCCGTTCCTGATTTTATTGGCATGAACGAAATTCGTTATGACGCCATGGCAGTGGGTAATCATGAATTTGATAACCCATTAGCAGTATTAGATTCACAACGCTCTATCGCTAACTTTCCAATGCTAGCGGCCAATATCTATCATGCTGATGGCACTACACGTTATTTTGAACCCTACAAAATATTCGACGTTAATGGCGTACGCATTGCCGTTATTGGTTTAACAACTAAAGATACTGAGAAGTTAGGTAACCCAGAATACATTCAGGATATCAAGTTTACCGATCCAACCACAGAAGTGGCAAAAGTCATTGCTGAAATTAAAGCGAACGATAGTGCAGATTTAATTTTTGCCACTACCCATATGGGACATTATGCCGATGGCAAACATGGCAGCAACGCCCCAGGTGATGTTGAAATGGCAAGAGCACTTGCTGCAGGTGATTTACAGGCAGTAATTGGTGGGCATTCACAAAACCCAGTGTGTATGGAACCTGGCACGAATGAATACGCTGATTTCAAACCTGGCGATGACTGTGCGCCTGATATGCAAAATGGCACTTACATCATGCAAGCCCATGAGTGGGGCAAGTATGTGGGACGTGCAGATTTTGAATACTTCAATGGTAAATTGAACCTTGCTAGCTATAAGTTGATCCCAGTTAACTTGAAGAAAACAGTTGAAGATGCTGAAGGTAAAAAAACCACAGTATTTATTGGTGAAGAAATTGTACCTGATGCAGATTTAAAGCAATTACTGTCTTATTATCAAGCAAAAGGTCAAGGTCAATTAGGCGAAGTGATTGCTGAAACTGACGCTAAACTTGAAGGCGATCGCGCTATTGTACGTGGTGAGCAAACTAACCTAGGTCGTTTAATTGCAGAAGCACAGCGTACTAAAGTTAATGCCGATTTTTCTGTAATGAACTCAGGCGGTGTACGTGCATCAATTGCAGCGGGTGAAATCTCGTATCGTGACGTATTAACCGTACAGCCGTTTGGCAATATGGTTACCTTAAACACACTCACAGGTGCACAAGTGTCTGAATACTTAGCTACAGTGGCGACATTCCAACGTGGTTCAGGTGCTTATGCACAAATTACTGGCGTTAAAATGACTGTCGACTGTGCAGCAAGCAGTGTTGATATCAGTGAAATCAATGGTGAAACGTATGCTGCCGATGGTAGCTACACCTTCACTGTACCAAGCTATAATGCTGCAGGTGGTGATGGTTATCCAAAACTTGAGTCAGTACAAACAGGCTATGTTGATGCTGAGGTGCTTTATACTTACTTTAAAGATAAAAGCATGATTGTTGCTGCTGATTTCGCACCAGTAGGTGATATTGTTTACACTAACTCTAATAGTGTTTTAGGTTGTCAGTTAAACTAATTCTCAACAGACATTAACATTTGCAAGATGAAATTGTTAATGCATAAAAGACAGCTAAGTTAGCTGTCTTTTTTTTAGTATTTTTTATTTTCCCCTTGAATTAACGAATCCCATCCCTATATCTTATTTGTAACAAGATGAAAGTTAAAAACGCTCAACAGAGGTTTTGATATTTTGTTATCGATTGTGCCGAAAGGGCAATGAAAACTCGCCAATAATGGCTTAATTTTTTACATATTGCTTTAGACAAGGATATGATTATGCGTAATTTTTCTATTTCTCCAGATTTAACCCCACTATACCGTAGCGCTATTGGCTTTGACCGTTTAGCCCAGCTTGCGGAACATGCCGCAGCGAACAATGGCAACAATGGCTATCCTCCATACAACATCGAATTGCTCGGTGAAAACCTTTATCGCATTACCATGGCTGTTGCTGGTTTCAACATGACTGAACTTGATATCACTAGTGAAGGTGAAAAGTTATTAGTTAAAGGTAATAAAGCTAACACAAAAGATGAACGTAAATATCTTCATCAGGGCATTGCTGAACGAGGTTTTGAACGGGTATTCCAGCTTGCAGATCATGTCAGAGTCGTCGGCGCTGAGTTAGAAAATGGATTGCTGAATATTGATTTGGAACGTGAGATCCCAGAGGCAATGAAAGCCCGTAAAATTGAAATTACTCGCTCTCGTATAATCGAAGAGTAACCCTTAATTCATAACACGTTTCATTGTTCTCAATTTCCTCCCAAATTAGATGAATAGTTTCATCAGGGCTTAGTAGAAGTGACTAGGCCCTTTTTAGTTTTTATGTGGTGAGCAATATGGCTTAAATTGCTATCAGTAAGCTTTTTTTAATTGGTTATATCCAATAATACAGCCCCATTACCTTTGGTGGCCAAGGTATCGTTCGGGTTATAAATAGGGCAGCTAGTCATCGACAGGCAACCACAACCAATACATCCTTCAAGTGAATCCCTCAAATCTTCTAATGCTGCAATTTGTTTATTTAATTGCGTTTTCCACGTTTGCGACAGTTGAGTCCAATCATCTTTGTTTGGGGTTCTTTGATCAGGTAAATGACTAAACGCGGTTTGAATATCCTGCAGGCTAATCCCGAACTGTTGAGCCGCTTTAATCACAGATACCCGTCGTAACACATCACGTTGATAACGACGCTGATTACCTTGATTACGCAATGATTTAATTAGCCCTTTTTGCTCATAAAAATGCAATGTCGATACCTTAACACCACAACGTTTAGCCACTTGTCCCACAGATAGATCGTACTCGTTCAACATATATAAGCCACACACAAAAATTAAGATAACTAAAATAACGAAAAAAATGCTTTACCTCAAGTTAACTTGAGGTTTTATGCTGTGTCTAGTTAATTTAATTGGGATTAAAAATAAGGACATATCATGCATTTAGAACATGTAAATATCGTTGTAAAAGATTTAGATCAAACATTAGCTTTTTATCGTGCTGCCATGCCTCATTGGCGGATAAGGGGAGGCGGCGAGTCAACGTGGTATGGCGTTCCACGTAAATGGGTACATTTTGGTGATGACAAACAGTACTTATCTTTTAATGATTCCGGAACCGGCAAAGTGCGAGAGCTAGCCTCTAATGAAATGGGTGTAGCCCACTTTGCTTATGTAGTTGCTGATTTAAACAGTTTAATAGCACGTTTAAACAATGCAGGGTTTGAGGTGCGTATTTGGGGTGGAAATGAGCCCCATGCTAAAAGTGTGTATTTTATTGACCCTAATGGTTTTGAAGTTGAGTTTGTTCAGTACCTAAGCGACTTGCCGTTGGAGCGTAATATCTATCAATAACAAGGAAGTAATATTGTAGTGGCTTAGGTTTAGCGTTGTTTAAGCAGTAAAAATTTTAGTGTGCTTGTTATCATGAAAGTTATCAGACTGTTACCGATAGGGATTTACGTAGTTGTTAATAACCTATTTTAAGCTGTAAGAAATTGATTAATATATTATTAATAAGGTGGCAATCTGTTGTTAGATCTGATTTTTATTGGTGATGAACCAGTCAAAAGTAATTGATATGTAAATTGAGTGATCTTTATCCTGTAATGCTTCGTAAAATAAGGCGACAACAAAACTTAACTCTCTACAAAAACTCTCTAAAAAGGAAAATACAATGTTAAAGAAAGCAATTACAACACTATCGATTATCCTTGCCAGCTTTGCGTTTGTGACCACTTCTTATGCAGAACATCATGGTATGAAAAAAGACATTGTTGATGTCGCTGCTGAAAATGGATCTTTTAACACTTTAGTCGCTGCGGTAAAAGCGGCAGGGTTAGTTGAGACGCTTAAGGGAGAAGGTCCGTTTACAGTGTTCGCACCAACGGATGAAGCTTTTGCAAATCTTCCGGCCGGTACTGTTGAAATGTTACTAAAACCAGAAAACAAAGATAAGCTAGTCGCTGTATTAACATACCATGTAGTATCAGGAAAGTTATTGGCGGCAGATGTGGCTAAAATTGATAGTGCTGCAACCGTTCAAGGTGAAATGGTGATGGTAAAAGTTACTGACGGTAGCGTCATGATAAACAATGCTAAAGTTATTATGGCTGATGTTGCTGCAAGTAACGGTGTAATACATGTAATTGATACAGTATTACTGCCTAAGTAACACATTCGAAGTTAATCCGTTATAAATATTCCTAATCTGGGCGTTGATGATAGATAACACCCAGATTAGTATTTCTTTTTGCTGTTACACAGAATCTTTTACAGGCTTGTTTTACAGGCATATATCGACGCTAATCAAACAGAGTGAAAATAGTATTTAACGCCAATCGCTGTCCAACCAATTAAACATCGTCAGGCTATAGTTAATTGAAACTAATAATTGTTTTGTTTGATCTGGCAAATCATTTTTTAGCCAAATTTTAGGCTTACCAACAAAAGATAAAGCACCAACTTGTTCTTTATTATCAAAAAACTCAAGTCCTGAGCTTAATGATCGCCATGGGGCTGAATGTCTCTGCTCAATAATATCCCCCTTTTTTACTAAGCTTACATTCTGTGAAATATCTTCGACTTGATAAGACCGATCATCGCTTTTCACTTGAACTATTGTTGTTTGATTTTGATAAGATTTTAATGTCAGCTGCCAAAGTTTTTGATTGTGTTTGATAGCACATACTAGGTATGTTTTTAACCGGGTATTATGACTAGAATGAGAACTTGGACTAGAAAATTCAATATCATTTGCTTCTGTCTCTTTAGTCAAAGACTGCGAAAAAATTTCACATTTTGATGTAGAAACATTTTCATTATTTTGTTGAAGGGTGAAAGAAAACCTTTGTGTATCATCAACTTCATATTCTGCGCTAATGAATGAAAGAGCATCATCAAAAAGTATATAATTGATAAAACTTATGTCTTTCTTTCTATCAACTAAGTTTTTTTGTGAGCTTTTCCAGGATGTTTCTGCGTTTACAACGGAATAGATACCCAAATCATTGTTATAAACTGAATCAGGGATCCTAAAGCTAGGATTGTCCAGAATGATGACTGTAGAACTAGTCTGAAACTCATCAGAAAGAGGAATTGTTTGATCTATTTTAGATACACAGGATGTTAATAGTGGCAAGGAAAGCGCTATTTTAAGCAAATTTTTAGTCATATATTTATCTTTAAATGATCCTAAGCTATCACTCAACAAGGAAGGGAAGTTGTTTTGAGTATTTAACTCAGATTGACGAATAGTATTAATAATTCAACACTTTGCCTTTAAAATACACGTTTTGCAAAGCTTTATTCAGAGAAAGGATAAGTTTACTGCTAGGGTGGGAGACTTTGCATGGTTATGTTTTGGTGAGGTTTAGTGGGCAATTATTGATTCTGGATTAGACCGACCTTATATTATGTAAACAGCAGGTCGGAATAGAAGATGAATCTAATTATAATTGCTCGCATTAACGCTGTTTATATTGGGTTGGGCAATAACCTCTGCTTATTTCAGGGTTTCTGAGTTTTAAATGCTTTGTGTTGCGGCCACTGACCCTTTCACGCCACAGTTTGAAACTTTTAGGTTTAAGGCGACTGCGCATAAATTTAATCACTAAAGGTTCATTCATTCCGAACTGCAGCTCTATTGCTTCAAAAGGCGTTCTGTCTTCCCAAGCCATTTCTATAATTCTTGATTCTTCGCTTAATGAAAATGACATGGCACTACCTTGGATCAGTTAATTATTTCTATAAATACTGTAACGCCAAGGAAGAAGATCAATTTATACAGTAAATTGAGCAGAATTTTCTACTTTGTATACCTAAGTTGATGTGGTTGATAATTAACTTAGGCCGCAGAGGAGGATTGTCAGCTATCAATTTAATTGATGTGAAATATAAAAACTCGCTGCTAAATTAAGATAATGACTTTGGTACACCTATTTCGCAAATATGATTATTAATCTTGTAAGCGAGTTTTTATCTGTTTATCGTTGGCTATGAGTATTGGTTAGTCTGCTGACAGCTCACCAATCAAGTTCATTTGCATCGATTTCTTAATTTCTTCTGGTGTCAAATTTATTGAAAGCAAATAGTGTAATTTTGCTAATGCTGCTTCAATAGTCATATCCATACCACTTATTACGCCAGCCTTAGCTAATGAATTGCCTGTGGCGTAACCGCGCATATTGACTTTGCCCTGAAAACATTGAGTCAGGTTCACTAGGACTATGCCACGCTCATCGGCCTGTTTTAATGCCTGTAAAAGCAGTGGGTCCTGTGGTGCATTACCCACACCAAAGGTAAGCATGATTAATGCTTTAACCGGTTGCTGTAAAATATTGTTAAATATCTGGGTTGAAATTCCGGGATATAAAGTCACTACCCCAATAGGCTGCGGTTTGATATTAATTACATTTAAAGGCGAGTTTGTCGGCTGAGTGATTTTGCCTTCTTTGATATTAATCTTAATACCCGCCTCAAGTAGTAGCGGGAAGTTAGGTGAGGCAAATGCATCAAAGCCATCGGCATGGGCCTTAGTTGAACGATTACCTCTAAACAATTTATTGTTAAAAAATAAACAGACTTCTGCTATTGGGTAATTGGCAGCGATATACAATGAGTTTAATAAGTTTGTTTGACCGTCAGAACGAAGCTGCGCTAAAGGAATTTGAGAGCCGGTCACAATGACAGGTTTTGATAGCCCTTGTAGCATAAATGACAATGCTGAAGCGGTATAAGCCATAGTGTCGGTGCCATGTAATATGACAAAGCCATCGTATTTTTCATAATTAGCTTTTATGTCATTAGCGATGAGTTGCCAATCCGTAGGCGCCATATTTGAAGAGTCAATTAATGGGCTGTATTCCTGGATCACAAAGCTTGGCATTTCTTCATGATAAAACTCAGGCATAGACTGAACGCAATCGGTTAAAAAGCCAGAAACAGGTGCAAAACCATTAGCGGTTTTTTGCATACCTATTGTTCCGCCCGTATAGGCAACGTAAATAGCGCGTTTAGTCATGGATTAGCTCAAATTAGATTAATTTTACATAATGTGTAAATTATACGAGTTATATTGTCGAATCGATATAAAAAAGCCTGCTAAGCAGGCTTTTTTTACATATTTAATAATTCTATGCTAAAAACTAGAAGTCACATTGCTCACAGTAAAGGTACACTCCCTGCGGGTCATCAAACTTAGCAAAGTCTTCAATCACGCCACTCCACTGGGTTAACATGGTTTCGAGTATGGATGATTTATGCGCAGATACTGGTATATAAGCCGCTGAGGCGCCTATTAACTGTTGAATAAACTGTTGTTCAGTAGTCAATTCCTGTTCAATTAATTTGGTATCAAACTTATCCATTTCAGCCAGTTCTGCAGCTTTTGCGATAGCTTGTTTCATGTCGCCAATTTCATCAACAAGACCTAATTCAAGTGCACGGTTACCGGTCCAAACTCGGCCCTGGGCAATATTATCGACTTGTTCAAGTGTCATATTACGCTCGGAGGCAACAAGAGAAATAAACTCATGGTAACCACGTTCTATATGACGTTGAATAACGGCTTTTACATTGGGACTTAAACTGCGAGTAGGTGAGAGACCAGCCCAATCTGATGTTGCTACGCCGTCTGAATTAACACCCAAATGGCTTAGGGTATCTTCAAAGGTGGCAAACATGCCAAAAATACCAATTGAACCGGTAAGCGTCGTCGGAGTTGCATAAATATAATCAGCGCTTGCTGAAATCCAGTAACCGCCAGACGCGGCTAAACTTCCCATACTCACAACAACGGGTTTACCTGCATTTTTAAGTGCCAGCACTTCTTGGCGTATTTGCTCTGAAGCAAATGCACTGCCACCAGGGCTATCTACCCGTAACACCACAGCTTTTACTTTATCGTTTAAACGAGCTTTACGCAGGTATTCAGACGTGGTTTCACCGCCAATTTGTCCAGCAGGCTGGGCGCCATTAAGAATGTTACCTTTTGCGACAATAATGCCTACTGAATCATTTTCAATAAACTGAGGTAGCGGTGCGGTGAGTGATAGGTAATCATTGAAACCTATTTGACGGTATGAATTACCTTCTTTATTGCTACCGACAAGTTCTATCATGGCGAGGCGAAATTGCTCAGCAGAAACAAGCTCATCAACCCAACCCATATTCATTGCCATCAATGCACTGTCACCGTTTGCTTTATCTAACTGAGCTAAATAAGCATCGGTATCAAGCACTAATTGCTCAGGGCTAATGCCGCGGTTTTTAGCAACAATAGTTGAATAGCTTTGCCAAATATCGCCCAGCAATTCATCACTCGCAGCTTTGTCAGCGTCAGACATGTCATCACGAATAAAAGGTTCTACCGCTGACTTGAAAGTACCAACACGAAAAACATGGGTGTTAATTTTAAGCTTTTCTAGTGCAGACTTATAGTAAAGGCGATAACGGCTTAATCCATCAAGGCTAACCATGCCTTTAGAATTTAAAAATAAGGTGTCTGCATAACTCGCAAGGAAGTACTGGTTTTGACTGTAACCATCCTCCATTGCAATCACCTTTTTACCGGCAGCTTTAAACTCAGTTAACGCATCGCCAATATTAGTCATTTTGCTTACACCTGCCGAGCGTAAGTTACTTAAATTAAGTACTATGGTGCTAATTCGTGTATCTAGGGTGGCGTTGTTAATCACATAAAGCACATCCGCTAACAGAATTTCAGCATCGGGATTATCATTGCCCTGTGCTAACACGGCTTCAAAGGGATCAACAAAGCGTTTTTGATCGACTATGTGACCAGATAAATTGAGCACTAAGGCTGTTTGATTGTCGAGCACAATTTCATCTTCTGAAGTCATGACCGCAATAATGATGATTGCTAATATGCTGAAAAAAATAAAATTGATAATTAATTTTCTTATAGTGTTCACTGTATTCCATAATAAGGTGAACAACCTTTTTAAAAACGGGGGTTTAGTGGACATTTACCACTCCTATAACATTCTAATAATGTCATCCTAACTGAAAATGGATTTAAATGGTAAATTCAATTGTAAACGTTTTTGACAATCCGCTGTGTCAATGATTGAGCTTTATCAAAGTTAAGGTTATGCTGGTTTCAATCACTTGTTTAAAAAGGATGTTTGAATGTCGTTTCCACACATACTAGAACCTTTAGATTTAGGCTTCACGCAGTTGAAAAACCGCGTGTTAATGGGCTCTATGCACACAGGCTTAGAAGAAGAAAAAGGCGGATTTGAGAAACTGGCAGCGTTTTATAAAGAACGAGCCGCTGGCGGAGTAGGTTTAATTGTTACTGGCGGTATCGCGCCTAATATGCGTGGACGTCTTGCGCCTCATGCATGCCAATTAAGCTTTCCTTGGCAAGTCAGTAAACACAAAATTGTTACCGATGCAGTGCATGACGCTGGCGGTAAAATCTGTATGCAAATTTTGCATGCGGGTCGTTACAGCTATCATCCTTTTAGCTTGGCGCCGAGTAAAGTGAAATCGCCGATCACGCCTTTTACCCCTTCGGCTATGTCATCAAGACAAGTTAATAATACCATTAAAGATTATGCCAGCAGCGCTAAACTAGCCCGTAAAGCAGGTTACGATGGTGTTGAAGTGATGGGATCAGAAGGGTACTTGATTAATCAATTTATCAGTTCTCGTACCAATAAAAGAACCGATGAATGGGGCGGCAGTTATCAAAACCGGGTTAAGTTTCCTTTAGAAATAGTCAAAGCTATCCGTGAGAAAGTCGGTAAAGATTTCATTATCATTTTCCGTTTATCTATGTTGGACTTAGTCGATAATGGATCAACTTGGGATGAGGTTGTTGAACTGGCAAAATCATTAGAAGCCGTCGGCGTGAGTATTATTAATACCGGTATTGGTTGGCATGAAGCGCGTGTACCGACTATTGCCACCAGTGTACCAAGGGGCGGCTTTGCATGGGTGACTGAAAGATTAAAATCAGAAGTTAACATACCTTTAGTGGCCACAAACCGTATTAATACCCCAGAAATTGCTGAGCATATTATTGCCTCCGGTCAAGCTGATATGGTGTCTATGGCACGGCCATTTTTAGCGGATGCTGAATTTGTTAACAAAGCTGCCGCTAATCAAAGTGAGTTAATTAATACCTGTATTGGCTGTAATCAGGCTTGTCTTGATCATACCTTCTCGATGAAGCGCGCCACTTGTTTAGTGAATCCGCGTGCGTGTTATGAAACAGAAATTAACTTTACACCAACCCAGGCGAAGAAACGCATAGCAGTTATGGGCGCAGGTCCTGCTGGCATGGCGTTTTCGGTCTATGCAGCAACTCGCGGCCATGATGTGGTGTTGTTTGAAGCGAAGAGTGAAGTGGGCGGCCAGTTCAACTTGGCGCGTAAAATCCCTGGTAAGGAAGAGTTTAATGAAACCATTCGCTACTTTACCAATCAGATTAAACTGCTGAAGGTCGATTTACGTTTAAATACTAAGTTAGATGCCCAAGTATTGAAGCAAGAACACTTTGATGAAGTGGTTATTTCTTCAGGTGTAGTGCCGCGTAATCTTAAGCTAGAAGGCTTTGACGATCCCCGTGTAGTTGATTATCAAAAGGTGCTTAATGGCGAAGTTGAAATTGGTCAAAAAGTCGCATTAATCGGTGCCGGTGGTATTGGCTTTGATATGGCGCATTTCTTATGTGAAAAAGAGTCTTCTACATTGCAACCCGATAAATGGTTAAAGCAGTGGGGCATTGATAAAGAGTATCAGAATCGTGGTGGACTGACAGAAGAAGCGGAGCATCACCCAAGCCGTGAAATCTATTTGCTACAACGCAAAACCACTAAAATGGGCAAAGGCCTAGGCAAAACGACTGGTTGGATCCATCGCTCAGTGCTTAAACAGCATGAAGTTAATATGATGACCGGAGTCAGTTATGAAAAATTTGACTCACAAGGGCTGCATATTAAAGTCGGCGATGTATCTCAAATTCTTGCGGTTGATAATGTCGTGCTATGTGCGGGACAAGAATCAAATCGCACCTTAGTGGATGAAATGAAAGCGACAGGGCTACCGGTTCATCTTATTGGTGGTGTTGATGTTGCCGCTGAGTTAGATGCTAAACGTGCGATAAGACAAGGTGCTGAATTGGCTATGTCAATTTAGATCTTGGATGAGGCAAGTCGCTATTTTAAAAGCCTAACATTCTGTGTTAGGCTTTTTATTTATCCTTAAACACAGTTTCCGGTACTAAAGGCAGTGGCCACGGGTATAGCTTAATTCAACTAGCAATATACCAACTAGCATCATGGCCACCCATTCCTGCTGGCTAAATATTAACCGCTCAACTACGCTTTATGTACCCTTCCTAAATGGTATTTGAAGATGGCCAGACCAAGACAAACTATCGTTAGCTTAGAAGATACACCTTACTATCACTGTTGTTCGCGGGTCGTGCGTAAGGCTTTTTTGTGTGGTTTTGATAACTCAACAGGCGAAAACTTTGAGCATCGACGAGAATGGGTTGATGCCCGTATTCTTGAATTAGCGACAATTTTCGCCATTGATATTTGTGCCTATGCTGTGATGAGTAATCATTTACATGTAGTGGTTAAAGTGGATGCTGACAAAGCAAAACAATGGTTAGATAAAGAAGTGCTAATTCAATGGCACAAAGGCTTTAAAGGTACTTTACTGACACATAAGTTCGTAAAAGGTGAAGAGCTGAATGAATTTGAATTAAAGACGGTAAACGACAGTATCATTCAATATCGCCAACGTTTGATTGATATCAGCTGGTTTATGCGCTCACTTAGTGAGCCAATAGCCAGAATGGCCAATAAAGAAGATAAATGCACAGGTCGCTTCTGGGAAGGTAGGTTCAAGTCTCAAGCATTACTAGATGAAGCCGCAGTATTAGCCTGTATGGCCTATGTCGATTTGAATCCTATTCGCGCCAAAATGGCTGCTACCCCTGAAAGCTCAGACTATACCAGTATTCAGCGTCGAATAAATTCAGCGATAAAAGGTGAGCAACCAACAGAATTGTTGCCTTTTGTGGGTAATGAGCGTTTGAACATGCCTAATGGGTTAATGTTCAGTGTAAAAGACTACATTGTTCTGGTTGAAGATACCGGCAGGATTATTCGACAAGATAAGCGCGGTGCCATTAGCGCAAGTAGCCAGGATATTCTGAATCGATTGAACATTCCTGCTGAAAACTGGTTAAAAATCACTACCGAGTTTGGCGCATTATTCAAAGGTGCGGTAGGAGCTTTACCTGCATTAACTGACTATTGTGACCATTTAGACCGAAAACGACGACAAGGCGCAGCGAACTGTCAGCGCTGGTTGTGCGCTTAACCGTTAACTTTCCTCCAAATAACTTTCCAATTCATACTTGAATGATATCAGTATTTCTGCAGTGTTAAATTCACTAGATGACTAATCAACGACTAATGTAGCGCTAATTTTCAGCAATATCGATTCAAATAATTGGATTGAGTATCTAGAAAAGAACTGTCGTAAAAGGGATCAAAACGGGTTATGTTATTTTCTTAAAAATGGGTGGCTATGTTTTAGGTGTTATCTTAAAAATGGGTGGCTATGTTTTAAACATGCCTAATGGGTTAATGTTCAGTGTAAAAGACTACATTGTTCTGGTTGAAGATACCGGCAGGATTATTCGACAAGATAAGCGCGGTGCCATTAGCGCAAGTAGCCAGGATATTCTGAATCGATTGAACATTCCTGCTGAAAACTGGTTAAAAATCACTACCGAGTTTGGCGCATTATTCAAAGGTGCGGTAGGAGCTTTACCTGCATTAACTGACTATTGTGACCATTTAGACCGAAAACGACGACAAGGCGCAGCGAACTGTCAGCGCTGGTTGTGCGCTTAACCGTTAACTTTCCTCCAAATAACTTTCCAATTCATACTTGAATGATATCAAGTATTTCTGCAGTGTTAAATTCACTAGATGACTAATCAACGACTAATGTAGCGCTAATTTTCAGCAATATCGATTCAAATAATTGGATTGAGTATCTAGAAAAGAACTGTCGTAAAAGGGATCAAAACGGGTTATGTTATTTTCTTAAAAATGGGTGGCTATGTTTTACTCATAATCAATGCGAATACGAAAGGTAAAAGCTTTATTACAAAACTTGAGAAACTATTTCACATTGCATATAAACCAGAACTAAATTTTCCGAAAGGCTTTCCAAAAAAATATATGCCGTTGGCTTACGATGAAGATTTCATGACGTCATTGAGTTCAATATAAGACCTCATAACCAACGGCTGCACCGGACAATTTTTTGCTCGCTGAGCCGGGCGTTATATGCACTGTTCAATTATGGGTGGCATTGTTTTTCTTTAGCGAAACGCCCATAGTTAAAATATTAGTCAGTGAATAGAGTGATTACAAAGCCCGCATTGCGGGCTTTGTTGTCTCTGGCCTAGGCTGCCAGCTCGTTATCGTTGGATTGCAGGGTCTGTTTCTCGGCTGCTTGTTCGGCCTGTTGCTCGGCAAGATACTCACTGGCTATGGCCTTGTGTTTATTGATGCTCATGCCGCGGGCCAAGGTTTTCAGCCGTGTGGCCATATCAGACGTCTGGCCCTTGTCGGCCTGACCACTTTGGGCATCCAGATCTTGGCCTTTGACGAACCAATGGCACGTGTCCTTGTGCGATTGCCTGCCACGTATGACGCTGCTCTGTCCATGGCGGTGGTGTACAGCACAATTATAGCCACCTATCCTGCGCTAATTCCCTCGACAGACAGCCAATCACAGGCTGTCTGATAGCCTATCTAAATCAGCCAATTAACGAAAAAAAGCGTCTCTAGGAAAATTTTTCCAACAAGGTATACTGAGCTTAATTTCATGCTCTTTAACACCGCAGCTCTCTAAGCGAAAACGCCTCCAACGTTTTGACGCACGTCAGGTTCGCTCATTCACATGAACGGCCGGGTGTACGATTACAACCTTGGTAGGTTTATGAGTGTAGACCCGCTTATTCAGAGTCCGACCTCGACCCAGAGCGTGAATCCGTACTCGTATATCATGAACAACCCGCTAGCAGGAACAGATCCGACCGGGTATGCGGCGGAAGAAATAGAGAAAAAGATAAAAGTCAGCGTGACAGGGAGCAACATTAAGCAGACTGTAACAGCCACCGCCAAGAGTAACGGCAGTGGTGGTGTAACCATCACCTTCTCAGGTGGTAATGGTGCGGCCAGATCTGCGGCTATGAATGCGGTTGCTGGAAAGCTGTCTGGTCAAGGTTTTCAGGTCAGCAATGTCGGGAGCTTGGGGGATAATGCGGCTAAGGGGTCAGAAGCATCAGGACATTCTGAAAATAAGGTCGAGCCATTTAAATTGTCAACAACCATCGATCGGGAAAAAGCAGACGATGAAACCCTTATTAATGAGATGAGTAATACGAATTTTATTTACGATCCAAACCACAAGGTATTTCAAGAAGAGTCCAATAGTAATGTAGCCGCCTTTAGGGTTGCAAATGAAACGAGCACAACTATTTATGTCGGTAGAAAGCTGATAGATGTTGATGATCCTAATATGACTTTTCCTTATCATAAGTCTGTTATAAGAGGGGGAGATACAGGGCTTTTGTTTGTTGGATTGCACGAGTTTGGTCATGTCGTTGGTAGGCAATATAGCAACATATGGGATGCGGATAAAAAAGAGCGATTTGCTAATTCATTTGCAAAGAAACACTATCCCAGAAGGCTATCAGGAACAGATGTTAATAGGAAAGATATTAAGTTTGCAAAAGGGATAGATTAAAAATGAAAAAATCAATTGCAGTCTTATGGTTGATGAGTTTGCTTATGGCCTCTAACGCACTTGCTAGTAACTACCACTATGATAACTATGCATTTGATGCAGAAAGTGAAGGTAAACCAAGTTATTTTTATTTCAACTTAAAAGATTCATACACACTGGATCCTACAAATGAATATAGAAGCTTAGTTTTATGTAAATCAGAAGGAAAATACTTCTGTGTTAAAGATGGTCTGTTTAACTTTGCGGTTCCTATTGGCCCTTTGAAAGTTGGGGGTAATTGGACGATAGATGGCAGAGAGTTTGCTGTTAAGAAAGAGGTGGAACTAAAACTACTCGGTAAATCTGAGCAGACTTATTTAATCAACTCAAAAATTAACAAATATATAAAGTTTCAGTTTTTTTACTCAATCGAACATGGGCTATTAGCATTTTCAATCACATCGCTGGATGACGACAATACCGAAATGTATTTTTTGCGTGAGGAGAAAGGGCTAGGCAGCCGTAATTGACCTGAGGCAGTTGATAACAAAGTCCGCATTGCGGGCTTTGTTGTCTCTGGCCTAGGCTTCCAGCTCGTTCTAGTTCGTCATGTCCATCTAGATGGCATTTTGTGGTCCATTATTAGCGGAAGCCTGGTCCGAGCAATTCGGAGTGCTGGTCCTTGAGTTGCGGAGCAATTGTCCATTGTGGGCGGAATATGCACTTACAAATACTAATCCGAAACTCACGAATTAGAGCTAAAAATCTAACAAACTTCTGTCCAAAAACGAGTTAACTCTTGTTCTGATTTAGCTTTTAATACAATCACAAATGAAGCTAAATCGAAGAGATAAAAATGCAGGTGCAGATGAGTCAGCGAGTATCCAAAACATGGATGTTTTGGTTAAGCCCACATGGACGTGCTTGCGGCGTCTCGCTGGACCATCTGCACTTGTAGTCAATCTCAAGCCTATGAGAATTTAATTCTATCTGGTTACACTTTTATTAAAATGAAACCTTTCAACCCGCCTTTGTCCAGAAGTGAGCTTGAAGCTCACCAAGCTTTATCATTATCGCTCGGCAATGAACGTCGCATGTATGTTATCGATGCTAATTAACCTCATAGGTAATTTGTGCGGCTTGTTTTGTTACTTTCGCTACTACCTCCTTTGCTACCTAATCTATTATTTGCGCTGTTGTCGAACATTTATCGCCCCACTTTTGTGCATTTAAACAACTGTTTTAATGCGTACTAAATAAGCCAAATATTCTTATTTATTCATAACGCACTGTAATTAAATAATATTGTATGTCTTATTATTGTCATCAATCTGTCTTCTTACTGTTACTTAACACTGGCATGGTAGCTGCTATTACTTGTTATGGTGCAGAGCATGGAGACAAATATGGGGCTAGAGAAGTTACTGTATTTGCAGGGCGTTGGGGCAGAGTTTATTGACTGCTTTGGCAGGCATGTAAAAATTGATCAACACGATAGGCTAGGGATAGTAAAGGCGATGTTGGCACCAAATGGCCATGAGCCATTATCAACATCCTTAAATAAGCATTTGCCAATTAATAGCAGTATTAATAAAAGCATTAATAAAAGCATTAACAACAGTATCAGTCACGATGAACCTTTAAGTGTTTCTATCGTTGAAGAGACTGTTTATACGTTAGATGCAAAGCCATGGTTATCGATATTACCTTCTTTTCAATACAGTTATGTATCAATGGCCGCTGCACACATTCATTTACCTGAACAAGATGCTGTGGTTAGGGTTGAAATCATTTTTGATCAAATGAGTCGTCGTCCTATAGATTCACCTAGCAGCACTGTATTTACTTGTCGTACGTGTGACATGGCCATTATTGGTGAGTATTACTACCAAGGTGTTCGTTATTGCCGCTATCAATTTACCCTCAATCAATTTACTGAATTTGCTATTCCTGATGGTTATCATCATATATCGGTAGAAATTGAGTCTGCAGCGAATATAAACACGGTTTCTTCTGCCTCAGCAACTTTACTTATTGCCCCTAATCATTGTTTTGATGCTGGGCAGGTTAAGCAAAACCAGCAAAAATTGTGGGGAATAAGTGTCCAACTTTATAGTTTAAAAAAGGGCGGCGAGGGTTTTGATGCAATAGGGGACTTTAGCAGCTTAAAAAAAATGATTGAATATAGTGCCTCTATGGGGGCTGATTTTGTCATGCTTAATCCTTTACATGCACTTGATATTGCTAATCCTGACAATTGTAGTCCCTATAGTCCAACAGACAGAAGACGACTGAATCCGCTCTATATCGATCTTGATGAGATGCACAATCTGTTAACTAAAGACGGTAATAGTTATGTTGATATGAAACATAATGATTTTGATATGAAAATAAATCATTTAAAAAATATCAGTTACAAAAAGGTTTTTGACTATAAATATCGCTCGTTTGTAATTATGTATGAATTATTTTCTGCTAATAGTAAGGCTGTAAATTCAAGTTATTATCAACAGTTTCGCCAATTTGTTGAGCAAGAAGGTCAGTCACTGCAGCAGTTTTGTGCAGATCAGGTATGTCAATCTCCCCAATGGCTAACTATGCCAGAAGAGTTTTATGCCTATTTGCAGTTTATCGCGGTAGAGCAACTTAAGGCATGCCAAGCATATTGCACATCCCTTGATATGAAAATCGGCCTGATTGGTGATTTAGCCATAGGCGCCTTACTTATTGGCAATGAAGTACAAAGCAATATTAGTCAGTTTTGTACACAAGCCAGTATTGGTGCGCCGCCAGATCCTTTTTCGGCAAGTGGCCAAAATTGGGGGTTAACGCCATTAGACCCCGTTAAGCTGAAACAGGCTGACTATCAACATTTTATTGATTTGCTTCGCACCAATATGCGCTTTTATGGTGCAATTAGAATTGATCATGTTATGGGATTACTCAGACTCTGGTGGTGGCCTGTTAATAAACACTGGGGCAACGGCGCCTATGTTTATTACCCATTAGAGACTCTACTCGCCATTGTTTGTATTGAGAGCCATCGCGCTAATTGTGTTGTTATTGGTGAAGACTTAGGCACGGTTCCGCCTGAAATTATCGATGCTATGGCTCAGCGTAATATTTTATCGAATCAATTATTTTATTTTACTACACAACAACATCAGTTCTGTCCGCCTGATTCACACAAAACCAATAGTTTAATGATGCTGGCAAATCATGATGTCGCACCATTAAAAGCCTGGTGGCAAGGTGAAGATTTATTGATCCGTCAGCGCTTAGCGCAATATGAGTCAGAACAGGATTTTATCACCGAAGCTGAGCAACGTGACGTTGATAAATGGCACCTTATTGATTGGCTAGTTATCGGGCTTGGCCAAGTTAAATCTGGTGGCCTGCATTTGCCTGATGACGTCAGTTTGTTACTTGCAGAATTACAAACCTTGTTAAGCCAATATCATCAGATACCTGTCGACAAACGTGCATCTCACATGGGCTTAAAAAAAGTTTTATCTGAATTAGTTTTCAATCGGTTACTTAATGCTTGGTTGATTGTGGCGTCAACAAGTCAATCAACATTATTTTGTGTCCAGCTTGCTGATTTGATGGCTGATAACCACTGCGTCAATATTCCGGGAACCTGGAAAGAGTTTCCTAATTGGCAACGCCGATTACCGATGACCTTGACGCAACTGTTTCAAGATAAGGCCATTCAGCAACGATGCCAATTAGTCTTGGCGAGCAGAAATCACCACAACCAAAATGAATAGCCAGAACAACTTAATACCGTTACGCCAGCAAACGACAAAAATTACCTTATGGAAGCCATTATGATGATAACAAGTGACACCAATATTCATGCTTCAGTGCTTAGTCAGATAAGTGTGGGTCAATTTAACGATGTGTTCTCGCAACTTGGAATGCATTATGTTGAAGAGTTTAAATCACTTGTTATAAATTGCTTTTTACCAGAGGCAAGTCAGGTTGAGGTGATTGATTTAAAAAGTGGTCGTAAAGTGGCAACACTGACTGCGGTTGATGCTGGTTTTTTTAGTGGCAAAATTCCCCGTCGTAAAAATAAGTTTCAATATCTATTGCGAGTCAGTTATCCGCTTAGTGTGGTTGAGATTATTGACCCTTACCAATTTGATAGCCTACTTGATGATAAAGATGTTTATTTATTCAACGAGGGCTCACAGTTACAAGCTTATTTATTTCAAGGCGCTAATTGGCAAACCCACCAAGGTATTAAAGGGGTTCACTTTTGCGTGTGGGCGCCTAATGCACAAAATGTTGCGCTTGTTGGCGATATGAACCATTGGGATCCGCGCCGTCATATATTAAGACGACATCCAGCAAGTGGCTTGTGGGACATCTTTATCGCTGATGTTGATGCCGGCATGCATTATAAGTTTAGTATTGAAGATGCGCAGGGCAATAGGCATGAAAAGTCAGATCCCTACGCCAAAATGATGCAGGCTGCACCGGGGAATGCATCTATTGTGACTGATGTTGATGCTTATCAATGGCAAGATACTAACTGGATGACACAAAGGATAGCTAACGCACAACAATCTAGTCGTCAAAGTTGCAATCAACCGATGGCAATATATGAGGTGCAACTAGCCTCATGGCGCCGCAAAGGGGACACAGGTGAATGCTTTTATGACTATCAGCAATTAATCGATGAACTTATTCCCTATGTCAAAAAAATGGGTTTTACACATCTGCAATTAATGCCGATCAGTGAATATCCATTTGATGGTTCGTGGGGTTATCAACCCGTAGGCTTGTATGCACCGACCTATCGTTTTGGCAAACCAGAAGGCTTAAAAGCCTTTATCGACAGTTGTCACCAACATGACCTAGCAGTGTTGCTTGATTGGGTACCGGCACATTTTCCTAAAGACCCACACGGCCTGGCTCGTTTTGATGGTTCATGTCTTTATGAACATGCCGATCCACGCCAGGGAGAGCACCCAGATTGGGATACCCTTATTTATAACTATGGCCGAGCGGAAGTTAACAGTTTCTTGTTAAGTAATGCTTATTACTGGTTAAGTGAGTTTCATTTTGACGGCCTTAGATTAGATGCCGTGTCGTCAATGTTGTATTTAGATTATTCAAGAGAACAAGACCAATGGTTACCCAATGAACACGGGGGCCGTGAGAATTTAGCTGCGATAAGTTTTCTAAAACGACTGAATATCGAAATGTATCAAGCTTTTCCGGGCATAGATATGGTCGCTGAAGAATCTACCGCTTGGGGCGGAGTGACTCAAAGTACCGAGCATCAAGGTTTAGGTTTTGGTTATAAGTGGAATATGGGCTGGATGAATGACTCGCTTAGTTATTTAAAGCGCGATCCGCTTTATCGCTCTCACCACCACAATGAACTGACATTTGGTTTAGTGTATGCCTATACAGAGCAATTCATACTGTCGGTTAGTCACGATGAAGTGGTGCACGGTAAGGGTTCGCTCATTAATAAGATCCCCGGAGATGACTGGCAAAAATTTGCTACTTTACGGGCCTACTTTGGTTTTATGTGGGCTCATCCAGGCAAGAAGCTGTTATTTATGGGGTGCGAATTTGCACAGCGAAACGAATGGAATCATAACCTAAGTTTAGATTGGCATTTACTAGAGTATCAAGCTCATCAGCAAATACAGCACTGGAT
Source organism: Shewanella sp. HL-SH2 (assembly GCF_051164935.1). NCBI lineage: Bacteria > Pseudomonadati > Pseudomonadota > Gammaproteobacteria > Alteromonadales > Shewanellaceae > Shewanella > Shewanella sp. HL-SH2. The sequence goes on along the minus strand of NZ_CP195035.1, from coordinate 2,742,920 downwards.
CCAAGATCTTAATGCACTTTACCTGCACACCCCGGCATTATATGCACTTGATACTCATCCGGCGGGTTTCAGTTGGCTTGATTGCCATAACGAGGCCAATAGTATTTTAGTGTTTGCTCGATTTGGCAAACAGTCTAATGAGCATGTAGTGATTGTGATCAATATGACACCAACAGTGCACCATGATTTTCGCATCGGTTTACCTCAACATACAGCTTATCAGCAAGCGTTAAACAGTGATGATGCCCGCTATGGCGGATCGCACCTGATTAACGAACATGCTATCGATGCTGAAGTTCAAGCATGGCAAGGGCAAGATTACAGTGCGCTGATAACAGTGCCGCCATTGTCCTGTGTGATTTTTACGCCAGTCATTAAACCGTCTGTAAAATCACTCTCGCAACCTAAAACAAAAGCACAGTCTGAGCCTAAAGCTAAATCAAAGCCGAAGACGTCATCTAAAACCTAAGGGTAATCGATAAAAACTGGTTAAGTCCGTTTATTGTTTTTGTGCGTGTTGTAAAGGAGTGGCGAGTATGGTTAATCGAACTGAAAGTAATGATAAGGTTGAGTATAAACCGTCAATTGTTGCAGGCGTTAATCACCTAATACTCGATGAAGGTATGCCTTATCCTTTAGGGGCAAATCTAACCGAGAATGGGGTGAATTTTTCACTGTTTTCAGCCAATGCCACCAAAGTCATATTGTGTATATTTGATCCCATTTCACAGCTTGAAATTGCCCAATACATATTAACCCATAAAACTCATCATATTTGGCATGGTGAGTTAACCGGTGCTAAAGACGGGTTACTTTATGGTTATCGAGTGTTTGGACCATATCAACCTGAGCTGGGTCATCGATTTAATCACCACAAGCTTCATCTTGACCCCTATGCACGAAAGCTGGTTGGTGAATTGCAGCATAGTCATGCCCTTTATGGATACGATGTTGATGACGCCAGTGCAGATTTGTCGTTTAGTCAGCAAGATAATGCCGCCTTTATGCCCAAATGTGCAGTGGTTGATATTGAGCGCATTAAGGCGATACCTATAGCGCCGATAAGGCGCGAGCTTAACCACAGTATCATTTACGAAACCCATGTTAAGGGATTTACCAAACTGCATCCAGATTTACCACGTGAGATGTGCGGTACATTCGCAGGCCTGTCTCATCCCGCAGTTGTAGAGTATTTAACTCAACTTGGGATCACGGCTATTGAGTTACTCCCTGTACATGCATTTTTTGACGAACCTTTTTTGGTAGAGAAAAAACTCAATAATTATTGGGGTTATAACACAGCAGGATTTTTTGCACCGCATCCACAATATCTGGCATCAGATGATATTGCTGAGTTTAGGCACATGGTGTCAAAGATGCACCAGGCCGGTGTCGAGGTTATTTTAGATGTGGTTTATAACCATACTGCAGAAGGTAATCATTTAGGCCCAAGTTATCATTTAAAAGGCATAGATAACGCAAGCTATTACCGTTTAATGCCCAATGAACCTCGCTTTTATATTAATGATACTGGCTGTGGTAATACCCTTAACGTTAACCATCCTCAGGTTTTAATGTTAATCATGGACTCATTACGGTACTGGGTTGAAGTGATGGGAGTAGATGGATTCCGCTTTGACCTTGCTAGCTGTTTAGGCCGTGAAAATTATGGCTTTGACCCTGGCAGTGGTTTTTTTGATGCGTTAATGCAAGACCCAACATTGTGCCGGGTTAAATTAATTGTTGAGCCATGGGATATTGGCCCCGGTGGATATCAACTAGGTAATTATCCTGTGGTATTCAGTGAATGGAATGACAGATACCGTGACACCATGCGTCGATTTTGGCGTGGAGATAATGGCATATTGTCTGAGTTTGCTAAACGCTTCCATGGCTCAAGTGATTTCTTTGAACACAATGGCCGTGGCCCTGCGGCAAGTATTAACTTTATTACCAGTCATGATGGTTACACTCTGCATGATTTGGTGTCTTATCAAGCTAAGCACAACTTGGCTAATAACGAAGATAATAGAGACGGTCATCAAGAAAACTTCAGTTGCCATTATGGGGTAGAAGGCGAAACAGATAGCAGCAAGATTAATACTGTGCGCAGCCGTCAAAAACGTAATTTTTTAGCGACCTTATTGCTATCTCAAGGCGTACCTATGTTGTTAAGTGGCGATGAAGCTGGCCACACCCAACAAGGAAACAATAATGCCTATTGCCAGGATACGCCTGATAATTGGTTCAATTGGCGAACCATTGATTGGGATTTAGTTCACTTTACCCAAGAGCTGATCAAGCTGCGCAAACATTTCCCCTTGTTATGCCATAAAGCGTTTATCCATCAACCTGAAGCCTTATTTGATAATGGTATTGCCTGGTTTAATAAGCTGGGTGAGCCGATGACCAAAGTGTTGTGGAGTGAACATCACTGCCGTACTTTAACGGTCATTGTGACCGGTAATTTACTTGAAGCTGAAGTCGACGCCATTCCTGAAAATACTCAAGCGTTAATGCTGTTTATTAATGCTGACGAATTAGAGCAAACCTTCCATCAACCTAACTTAATCCATTTTGAACATTGGTCCTGTGTGTTGCATACCCAAAGCGATACCCAGATAGATGTTGCACAAACTCAAGCTAATCTTGATGGGAAATTTTACCTTCAACCCCGTAGTTTGATGATATTTCATAGCCATTTTCAAGGAGTGGAACATGACCGCAGCTAAAACTGTTAGTGCGAATAAATCGACAAACAAAAAGCCAGCTAAGCCCAAGAGTCACACTAAATCAGAGTCGGAGTCAGAATCTAGCGCAAAGAGTACATCCTTAGCCAGTAATGCGTTAACTGATCAAGTGTTAGCCAAATCTGAACCTTGCGAACCCTGTGATTCATTGGCAGCAAGTGTTGCAAGGCAAATTCGTTATGGGTTATGCAACAGTGAGCACCAAGACTCATCGCTGTTTGATGCTTTAGCATTAGGTGTCAAAGAGCAAATGCTGGATAAGTGGCGATCTACTCGTATTAAAGATAATCAATTTGATCAAAAACAAATTGCCTATTTGTCACTTGAGTTTTTAATGGGACGTGCTTTAGGTAATGCTTTACTGAGTTTAGAGTTAACTGACGAGACCCGTAAACTGCTCACTGACTATGCCATTCAGCTAGAAGTCATTGAAGAATATGAGCATGACGCAGGCCTTGGCAATGGTGGATTGGGGCGACTCGCTGCATGTTTTTTAGATAGCTGTGCCAGCCTTGACTTAGCCGTGACGGGTTATGGTATTCGTTATCAATATGGCATGTTTGCCCAAAAAATAGTCAATGGATATCAAGTAGAAAAGCCCGATCGCTGGTTACGTCAAGGTAACCCCTGGGAAGTGAGAATGCCCCACAGGATTGTGTCAGTACCCTTTTTTGGCCACTGCACAACCTATCAAGATAAGGCCGGTAATACTCAGCATGTTTGGCAAGATTGTCGCTCAGTGCTGGCTGTGCCCTACGACATGCCAGTACCAGGTTACCGTAATGGCCGTATAAATACCCTAAGGCTTTGGAAAGCAGAAGCCAATGATGATTTCGATTTAGCAGAATTTAATGATGGCGATTATGCCGAAGCGGTGGCCGATAAAAACTTAGCAGAACAAATTACTATGGTGTTGTACCCCAATGATGCCAGCGAGAATGGTAAAGAATTACGCTTAAGGCAACAGTACTTTTTAAGTTCAGCAAGTTTACAGGACTTATTGGCCCGATATGTGGCGATATACGGTGAAGACTTTAGCCAGTTCAGTGCTAAAAATGCGATTCAGCTTAACGATACTCACCCAAGTATTGCCGCACCAGAATTAATGCGCCTATTGATGGATGAATACGGCTTAGGTTGGGATAGCGCCTGGTCAATCACCTCACAAACCTTAGCATACACTAATCATACTTTATTACCGGAAGCGCTTGAGCGCTGGCCGGTACCATTAATGCAGCATATGTTGCCACGCATTATGCAAATTATATTTGAAATCAACGCTCGATTCCTTGAACAGGTTGCCCATCAATGGCCGGGGGATGTGACCAAGTTAGCTGCGATGTCGATTATTGAAGAAGGGCCAGTGCAACATGTTCGTATGGCTTACTTAGCCATTGTGGCCAGTTTTTCGGTCAACGGTGTAGCAGGTTTACATACGCAGTTATTAAAAGCAGGCTTATTTAATGATTTTTATCAATTATGGCCAACTAAATTCAATAACCGTACTAACGGTGTCACACCAAGACGTTGGTTAGTGAATTGTAATCCTTTATTAACCGATTTGATCAATAGCAAACTTGGAGATGCCTGGATTAACGATCTGTCGCATTTAACTGCGCTAAATGCGTTTACCTCTGATAAAAAGTTCGTCAAACAGTGGGCCGAAGTGAAACATGCCAATAAGCAAGTGTTGGCAAGGTTTGTGTTGGCAGAAAGTGGTGTGCAGTTTGATACAAGTATGATGTTTGATGTGCAGGTAAAGCGTATCCATGAGTACAAACGCCAGTTGCTTAATATCATGCACGTTATTCACCTGTACCAGAGAATACTAGCTGGCGATACTCAAGACATGGTTCCGCGCTGTGTGTTGATTGGTGGTAAAGCTGCGCCTGGTTATGCGATGGCTAAACAAATTATCAAGTTAATCAATAATGTGGCGCATATGGTTAACAATGACCCAGCTGTTACGCCGTATTTACGGCTTGCTTTTTTGCCTAATTATAATGTCAGTGCAATGGAGAAAATCTGCCCAGGTACCGATTTATCAGAACAAATATCAACCGCAGGTAAAGAAGCCTCTGGCACCGGCAATATGAAGTTTATGATGAATGGCGCGCTAACAATTGGCACCTTAGATGGCGCGAATGTTGAAATGTTAGCGGAGGTCGGCCAGGAAAACTTTTTCTTGTTCGGCTTAACCGCAGAGCAAGTCCAATCACTCAAACCCCATTATCAGCCACAAAAGTATATTAACGCCTCCCCAGCGCTACAAGGAGTACTTGATATGTTAGCTGGTGGCCATTTCAATTTAGTTGAACCCGGCATATTCGACAGCATCATCAATGCCATTAAAGATCCCCACGATCAATGGATGCTAGCCGCAGACTTTGATGAGTACTGCGGTGCGCAATCAGCCGTGGCCAAACTTTATAGCGATCAAACCTTGTGGCAGCAAACCAGTATTCGTAACACTGCTGCCAGTGGCCGGTTTTCAAGTGACAAAACCATCGCCGGCTATCGTGATGATATTTGGCTCAAACATGTGTGATGTCTAGGTTTTGAAAGTAATCAAAGTAATGTCAGTTAAAAAGTAATAACAGGGATGTTAACGCCCATTTAAACCTAATTGTTTTGTCTATGGAGTGAATGTATGAATAAAAGTGTACGGTATATTAGTAATTTAACGCGTGATACTTATGCAATTATTCTCGCTGGTGGTCGTGGTTCTCGCTTGCATGAGCTGACCGACTGGCGTGCAAAGCCTGCGTTGTACTTTGGGGGTAAATATAGAATTATCGATTTTCCTTTATCAAATTGCATCAACTCTGGCATTAGACGGGTTGGGGTGGTGACACAGTATAAATCCCATTCGTTGATCCGGCATGTTACAAGGGGCTGGGGTCATTTTAAGAAGGAACTGGGTGAATCAGTTGAAATATTACCGGCATCTCAACAGACCTCAGGTAATTGGTATGAAGGCACCGCAGATGCTGTGTTTCAAAATATTGATATTATCCGCCATGAAACGACCAAGTATGTGATGATTTTATCTGGCGATCATATTTATCGCATGGATTATGCCGGTCTGTTGGCGGATCACGCTGAGTTCTAATGCCGATATGACGGTTTGTTGTTTAGAAGTACCTTTAGAAGAGGCCGCTGGTGCATTCGGGGTTGTTGAAGTTGATGAAAATAATCGTATTATTGGCTTTGAAGAAAAGCCAGCACACCCAAAGCCTATTCCAGGTAAACCTGATAAATGCTTAGCATCTATGGGCAACTATGTTTTTAATACCAAGTTTTTATTTGATCAATTGAAAAAAGATTCGGTCAATGAACACTCTGAACGCGATTTTGGTAAAGACATCATTCCCAATATTATTAAAGAGCATAACGTGTATGCCTTTCCGTTTATCAGTGCTATTGAAGATGAGCCTGCTTATTGGCGCGATGTGGGCACATTAGAATCGTTTTTTCAGGCCAACATGGAGTTGTTGTCACCGACACCGGCGCTTAATCTTTACGATGCGAAATGGCCTATTTGGACTTATCAAGAGCAACTCCCTCCGGCTAAGTTTGTCTTTGACGATGATAATCGACGTGGAATGGCGGTAGATTCAATTATTTCTGGCGGTTGTATTATTTCCGGTGCGAAAGTAAAACGCAGCGTGTTGTTTGACGAAGTCAGAGTGTGTTCCTATTCATTAGTTAAAGACTCTGTGCTGTTACCCGATGTTGTGGTACTTAAAAACTGTAAAATTAAAAACTCTATTTTGGATCGCGGTTGTATTATTCCTGAGGGCATGGAAATTGGTTATAACCATGATCACGATAGAGCTCGCGGCTTTAGAGTATCAGAAAAAGGCATCACCTTAGTCACGCGTAAAATGCTCGGGCTCGCGGTTGGTTTTGAATAAGGAATGTTAATGAATAAAGTGCTATTAGTCGCCGCTGAAAACGATGCCTTGATTAAAGCCAAAGTCGGCGGCATGGGGGATGTTATTCGCGATCTCCCCAAGGCATTAAGTGATTGTGGAATATCTGCCGATGTCGCCATGCCTGAGTATGGCTTCTTAAAGGATTATTATTGCGCCGATAAAGTCACTGACATTGAAGTGTCTTTTGGTGGGGCAATGGAAAAGATAAGCATCTATAGGATCCCACGGCCAGAGAGTAAAGCACAGGTTTGCACAGCCAAAGGGTCTAGTGAGCAACATAGTTGGGTATATTTATTTGCCCATCCTATGTTTAATCAAGCCGACGGCAGTATTTATACTCAAGGTTCCGCTGACAGACCTTTTGCTGATGATGCAGATAAGTTTGCCTTGTTTTGTTTAGCGGTTGCCAGTGCATTAGTGCAAGGTAAACTCGGACATTATGATGTGATGCATCTACATGACTGGCATACCGCAATGATTGCGATGCTCAGGGAATGTGTGGATGATTTTGCATCATTGAAACAGATCAAGTGCATTTATACTATTCACAACCTAGCGCTGCAGGGCATAAGACCTTTAACTGGCGATAAATCGTCATTATGTCATTGGTATCCGCAATGGTTTTTTGCCAATCAACTTGATAACTTGCCCAACGGCATTGTTGACCCTAGGTATCCTAATTGTGCAAACCCGATGCGCATGGGGATTGTGTTTAGTAACAAGGTGCATGTGGTATCACCGACTTATGCTAAAGAAATATTATTAGCATCTCATCCTGAAAAAGGCTTTTATGGTGGCGAGGGGCTAGAGCAAGATTTACAGTTGAAAGCTACAAATCAGCAGCTTGTTGGCATTATTAATGGCTGTGATTATACAATTGATGATAATCATACCCAAAATACAGCCGATAGCGCTCGTTCTGAAACGCAGCAAGTATCAAAGTCTCAATCCGAAAATCTCACATTTGAAAGACTGGATTTGTTGAGCACTGCTCAGGAGGCTTTGATTCAGTGGCAAAAATATAAATCAGTGGTTTCATCAACTGATTTTATAGCCAATATACGAGTCGATCAGCATATTCGTCGGTATACAAATATTGACAGCAGTTATCCGGGACTACTGGTGACCTCTGTAGGGCGATTAACGACACAAAAGGTGATGCTTTTTTTAACCAAAATAGCCAATGGTAAAACGGTATTAGATCAATTACTGATTAATCTAAAACAGCAGCAACCAGATGCTTTGTTTATGCTACTTGGCAGTGGTGATGAGCAATTATCAAATCAGCTTAAAACGATATGTGCCCAGTATGCTAATAGTATCTTTTTAAATGGTTACGACGAGCAATTATCACAGCTACTGTATCAACAGGGGGAGTTATTCTTAATGCCTAGCTCATTCGAGCCCTGTGGTATTAGCCAAATGTTAGCCATGAAACACGGTCAACCTTGTTTAGTCCATGGCGTCGGCGGGTTAAAAGATACGGTTAAACATGATGAAAATGGGTGGGTGTTTAATGGTGATGGAATTGAAATGCAGGCTAATAATTTTATCTCGCAATTTAATCAATGCTTACAAAGTTACGGCACACTTCCATGGCAACAGATTAAACAGCAAGCCAGTAACGCAAGATTTGATTGGCAAACGGTGGCGCAAGCATATAAAGACCATTTATATAATTGATTGATGTTTGCAACTATTGATTGTCGTTGCTACTAAAGTGACAAAAACGGCATAAAAAAGCCATTAACGTAATGTTAATGGCTTTTTTTGTATTTTATTTTGAGAAACGTTGTTAAGTAAATCTAAGATTGTCATCAAGCAATATTGTTTACTTTCTCGCGCCTCTATAACCGAATAACTTATGCTTAATCACTTCTTCAGCAACAACCTCTGGCAGAGCTAGTTTCCATTCATCAGATCCACGTGCCAGCTGTTTAAGGATCTCACGGGAATAAATACTAAATAGCTCTATATTACTGGTCTCGATGCCTTTGATAAAACCATTATCGACTAAATGGCGATACAGGTAACGAAGATTGGCCGGCACAGTCACATTGGATAAATCGTTTAATGCCCCTTTATCATCCAATTCTGGATAAACGAATAAACGGGTATTGTCTGGAAATAATTTACCAAAACCTTCTAAAATACCGCCCTCAAGGCCGCGATAGAATTCAACATCAAAAATTTGTTTAATGTTAATCATGCCAACAACAATGCCAATTTGTAGGTTGGTAAATTGGCGGAAGTAGGCTCTTAATGAGAAGTAACGGGTATAATCTGATACCAGCACGTTATAACCCAATAAATTTAAAAGGCGTACCCGTTCAAGAATGTCTTTCTCAGACATATTCGCATCGTTACCTTGCAAATCATTTAATGATATTTCAGCGATCAAAATGGTGTTGTCTTTGTCAACGCCCTCTAATTCAGCAAAAGCCTTTTGACCTTGTTCAATCATATCCACATTAAGCTTAGTGACCGGCTTAAATGATCCGCGAATCGTCAGCACGTTTTTCTTGTAAAGCATCTCAGCGGGTACGCCAATGGTGCCATCAGGCTTAAACATCACTGCACGGGTTTTCCAGCTGCGAATTAAATGGATATTTTTAGCTTTATTGTCGATGTCCTCAAAGTAAGGGCCTTGAAATTCAATCGAGTCTATTTCAACACGATTGGCTTTCATATTATCGGTTAACGAATCAATTAACTTCTTTGGATCTTCGAAGTAATAGTAGCTGCCATAAATTAAATTCACACCAATAATGCCCAGTGCATGCTGCTGGTCTTCTGCATTGTCATCAAACATGCGCACATGGACCACAATATTTGATGGCTCTGCACCTGGGTACATTTGCACTCTAACACCACACCATGCATGGCATTCATTGTCTTTATTGAAGCTTTTTGCTGCCACAGTGGCGGCATAACTGAAGTAACGTGATGAACGTGAGCGTACATCGGCAACACGTTCAACTACTAAGTCGTATTCTTGCTCCATCATGGCAAGTACACGGCCTTTACTGACATAGCGGCCATTTTGCTGTACGCCATAAATGGCATCGGAAAACTTCATGTCATAGGCAGACATAGTTTTAGCAATAGTGCCTGCCGCGGCTCCTGCAACGAAAAAATTACGCGCCACCTCTTGGCCAGCGCCAATTTCAACTATGGTGCCGTATTTCTTATCATCCAAATTAAGTCTAAGGGCTTTTTCTTTGGTACTGCGAGAACTGACTTTCTTGTCCATATTACTTCCGAACTGAATAATAAATTTGCTGACTAATCATAGTGTAAATCACACATTTTTTAAATGCTTTGAATACGTGTTCATACAATTAAAGTGAATTCAATAATGATATGACAGCAGGCTATAGTTGAATCTAGGCTTGGCAAAAAAACAGGGCCGAATTAATCAGCCCCAGTTGTTTGTACTTTAATATGTATTGCTAATGATTTATTGGCGATAATCTTCTAAAAAGTGACCAAACTCCTGTAATGCTTTGGTGAGATCTTCTTTATGAGGTAAAAAAACCACCCGTAAATGATCAGGTTCTGGCCAATTAAATGCGGTACCTTGCACAAGTAAAATCTTCTTTCGCTTAAGTAATTCAAGCACTAAGCGCTCATCATCGCGTAAATTAAACTTTTTCATATCTAATTTGGGAAAAGCGTACAGTGCACCTTTAGGTTTTTTACAACTGACACCCGGTATTGAATTTAATAATTCATAACAAGCATCACGCTGCACTGTTAGCCGACCCTTAGGTAAAATAAGTTCATTGATAGATTGATAACCCCCTAAAGCCGTTTGAATTGCATGTTGATTCGGCACGTTGGAGCATAACCGCATTGAAGCCAGCATTTCTAAGCCTTCAATATAGCTTTTAGCCGCTTTTAAATTACCAGTTAGCATCATCCAGCCCACTCGAAACCCAGCGGCTCGATACGCTTTTGATAGGCCATTAAAGGTCACAGTTAAAATATCATCTGATAATGAAGCCGCGTGAACATGTTGCGCTTCATCATAGAGAATTTTGTCGTAAATCTCATCGGAAAACAAAATCAAATCGTGTTGACGACAAAGCTCAATAACTTGTTGTATCAGTTCGCGCGAATACACAGCACCAGTTGGATTATTAGGATTAATTAACACAATACCGCGGGTGCGAGCACTGATCTTACTTTTCATATCCTCGATATCAGGAAACCAATCAGCTTCTTCATCACATCGATAATGAACCGCTTTACCGCCAGACAAGTGAGTTGCCGCCGTCCATAATGGATAATCCGGTGACGGGATCAACATTTCATCACCTGGGTTGAGTAAACCTTGCATCGCCATCACAATCAGTTCCGATGCGCCATTACCGATATAGATATCTTCAATATCAACGCCAAAAATACCCTGAGATTGATAATGTTGAACGATAGCTTTACGGGCAGAGAATAATCCTTTTGATTCACAGTAACCTTGAGCACTGGGCAGGTTTAAAATCACATCACGAACAATTTCTTCAGGCGCTTCAAATCCGAATGGTGCAGGGTTGCCAATATTCAGTTTTAATATCCGGTGTCCTTCATCTTCTAAACGGCGTGCTTCTTTGTGTACAGGTCCACGAATGTCGTAACACACAGTATCTAATTTATTCGATTTGATGATTGGACGCATACTACTCTCTATAAAATACTACTAAGTAAGCGAACCATAACGAATTTATAAAGAGAGTGGAAGTGTCAAAATGAGATTTTATTAAAGATTTTTAGTGAATAATTCTAATTGGCAGACTGAAATTAGCGTTTCTATCTTATTTTGTGGGGCAGGCAATAAGGATTTTAGTTTTTTATGCTACTTCAAAACAAAAAAGCCAGCAATTAAGCTGGCTTTTAGACAATTTACAAGATGTGATTAAACACGTTTCTTGAATTCGCCTGTACGGGTATCAATCTCAATTTTATCGCCAACTTTTACGAAGTCAGCAACAGTAACCGTACCGCCACCAGTAATGGTAGCTGGCTTCATTACTTTACCTGAAGTATCACCGCGAGCTGATGGCTCGGTGTAAGTGACTTCACGTACAATGTGGACCGGTAATTCTACAGAAATTGCTTTGCTGTTGTAGAAAGTTACCTGACACTGATCTTCCATACCGTCAACGATGTAAGCAGCTGCATCGCCTAAATTGTCAGCTTCAACGTCGTATTGGTTGAATTCTTCATCCATAAATACATACATAGGATCAGCAAAGTAAGAGTAAGTACAATCTAGACGTTCTAAAATAATATCGTCTAACTTGTCTTCACCTTTAAAGGTTTGTTCAGTACCAGAGTCAAGCAACAAGTTTTTCAATTTTAGCTTAACAATTGCAGCATTACGGCCAGAACGAGTTGTCTCAGTTTTTTGAACAACCCATGGGCTGCCATCTAACATGATCACGTTGCCAGGACGGATTTCATGAGCAGTTTTCATTACATTATTTCCTATAATTTATCGATTTCTTATTTCGAGCAGTATCTTAGCGACTTTTCACGAATTGAACTAGTCGCGAAGCAAGATCTGCATCATTTAATGCGGTCATTGGCCATTTTTTAGCATGCTGTAATAAAGGCAAATGATTAAATTCGAGTTTTTGCCAATGATTGACGATGTCAATTTGATCGCCTTGGTTAAACGACAAGTTCAATTCACACCAAGGCTTGGCTAAATCAGGCGCTAGATTATCGCAGTAAACTTGCATAAAAGCTTGTAATTTTATTAGATGATAATCATCTTCTTGCGGATATATATGCCAAATAAACGGTTTTGCCGCCCATTGTGCCCTTAAAAAGGAATCTTCGCCGCGTACTATGTTGAAATCACAGCTCCATAACAGTTGATCATAACCTTGTTGATCTGTCATCGGTAAAATGTGCAGCGTCACCGAATCAAGCAGAATTTGCTGACCAGTGACTAACTCATTTACATGACAAGGTAATAAAGCACTGAGACTATTTAAGCTTCTGCCTTTTGGAATAAGTAAGTGAATTGGCGTCGTCGATACCTGCCAATGCTTAATAAGTGCGGGGAGGGCGTTTGTTTCATAACTAAATACTGAAATGACAATATGGTGCGCTTCAATGCCACTGAGGCCGAGTTTGTCGAATAATGCCAGTTTATTGCTATTATCATTTTGCCAGTTATCGCGCTGAACAAATAAATCTTGTTCGCATATTAATCCGCCGGTTTTGACACTAAAACCGGGGAAATAAAAATGCTTGATTAAACCGGATAGTTGAGTCGAGGGTAAACCATGGCAACCTTCAACCCAATCTTCAGCGGATAAATATTCTAAATTCAGCCAAACAGGGATTTGGTCTAAATGTGTGTGTTTTAGTTGGGTAAGCGTATTTGTAGCTGATGAAGGTAATTCACAGGCAAAAGCTTCGATTAACACTGAGCCTGCAATAAAGCTTATTTCCGTGACTTTATTCCAGTGAATAATATTAACGCCAGCAAACTGTTGTTGGTTAAGTTGAGGATTTAATGCCGGTAAAATATGTGAGAAACTGTTTAAATCATCCACCCATAAATTGACCTGAATACTGTATTCAGCAGCAAGCTGTTTGGCTAATCGCCAAGTGACGCCTATATCCCCATAGTTATCTACCACTACACAGAAAATATCCCAGTGTTTAGCGTAGGTTTTGTTTGTTAAGTGAGCAGGGGTGACTTGAGTGTTCAATGTAGTTTTCATCCAAATTGCTAACGAGAGATGAATTGATCTAGTTTAACTTTAATTTTACCTATGCGTTTGTGACAACTAGCCGCTACTCGCTCAATAATTTGACTAGGTTCAAATTTAAAGTGGGTGATTTTTTGCTTAGCTTTATGCCAATAAATAATCGCAACACGTCTGTTAGTGTAGCTTTTATTTGGTTTTTTAAAGGCATCCCTAAAGTAATAACTTAAGGCTCGTCTGCCCCTGATGCCTGCATAGAAGTAATCTTGATCAATTGTGCCCAGTCTAAATTGCAGAATAACCTCTGACAGCATATTTAAATGCTGTAATGCGCGAGGAACACGGTGACCTACTGCGTATATTTTCAAAACAGTTAATGCTTGTTCAAACCTTTGTACATGCAATTTATCGGCAATAGACAGTGGATCATATATTACCGTTAGCGGGGTTTTACAGCCTTTACCGTCCAGTGTTTTCATATCACTTATGCGACTATCTTGGGCATTGGTTACAATAGGGTCCCAAGGGGCAATTGATTTGCAATAAGTACTTTGCGGCATCATCAATAAGGCTTTGTCCAAGTCTAATCTGTCTGCATGTAAGCTAAGGGCAAACCCGCCTAAACTTGTGCCATAACCTACTTTACTTGGAAACATGGCAATGGCGTGTTTAAGCTTATCTAAGTATGAGATAAACATTTCACTGTCAAAATAATTGCCTTCACCGATATGATTAAAGGCAATAATATTCAGTTTACGATTAGCGAAGTAATCAAAGCTCCACACAGGCGCATCAGCGGCGGCATCGATATTGGATATGCTTTGACAGACAGGAGGAAACGTAATCATTATAGGTTGATTAACATCGAATATATGGTATTTCACCACCACGTTATCAATAATTTCCCGCGTCTCAATATTCAGCTTTAGCATAAAGTACCGCTTTAGTGTACATAGTAAAAAAGCGGCTAAGGCCGCTTTTTAGTGAAGATTTATTCTAGACTTTTATAATAGAGGCTGTTTAACAATAAGCTGCTATTTAATGGTCTTTAAGGATTTAGTCTTCTAATTCAGCTAAACACATTTCTTCATAGATTTGTTTAACCCATGCATCAACACGTTCTTCCGTTAATTCTGGCTGACGGTCTTCATCAATGCCTAAACCGACAAAGTGATCATCATCTGCTAAACCTTTAGATGCTTCAAAGTTATAACTTGCAGTAGGCCAGTTGCCAATAATAATGCCGCCACGGGCTTCTACTATGTCTCGAACCATGCCCATAGCATCTAAGAAATACTCAGCATAATCTTCCTGGTCGCCACAACCAAAAATAGCGATTAATTTATCGTTAAAGTCAATTTGCTCAAGTTCAGGGAAAAAATCATCCCAGTCACATTGTGCTTCACCGTAGTACCAGGTTGGAATGCCGAATAGTAATAAATCATATTCTGCAATTTGCTCTTTGGTGCTTTTGGCGATGTCTTTAACATCGATCATTTGCTTGCCCAGTTTTTTCTGGATCATCTTGGCGACAGCTTCGGTATTACCTGTGTCGCTACCGAAAAATAGACCTACAGTTGCCATGGGGTATCCTTTCAATATCAATTTCGCTTAGTGCGATGTTCAAATAACGAATCAGTTGTCGATTTGCTGTTGCAGAATATGTTCGATTAACTGGCTACGACTAATGTTACTGGCCAAAGCTTGTTGGTTCAAGGCGTCATATAAATCTTGTGACACCTTTAACTCTATCCGCTTTAAACCGTTAGCGCGATCACGCTGAATTTGGTTACGCTTGTTGATCTTCAGTTGCTGTTCACGATTTAATGGATTACTTCTAGGTCTTCCACGCCGTCTTTCGCTGTCAAAAAGATCAATGGTTGTTCTATCTGCTGTTTCTTTTGCCATGTCTCTTATTAACCAATACCTGAGCCTTCCCAGGTCATTTGAATAATGCCTTTTGCCACAAAACCTGCACAGCCTAAAAATAATACGCTCCAAACAACGTAACGTCCAAATTTTGGTACGTTACCTTGCTTTAGCACATCGCTTATAGCCATGCCGATAAAAAAGAAAATTGCTGCAAAAAAGAAATTTAAGCCAAAGGTTTCAATTTGTTCCATATATTGATTGAGCATACTTTACCTTTACTAACTTCTTTAGATTGCAAAAAAGAGGCGCGAATATATCACATCAGAGTCACAACGGCTATCTGTCACTGTGTAAATGGTGTAAAAATAGCCATGATTTTAACGTAAAAAATTTGCCACTATCCGATTAAATATTTCAGGCTTTTGCGCATGCAACCAATGACCTGCGCCATTGATTGTTTTTGCACTCACCTGTGGAAATTGCGTAACGACAGCATCGCGATGTTCCGCCATGACATAGTTAGACTCATCGCCACGAATAAACAAACAAGGTTTATCGTAATGCAGTGGACGATGATCATCGGTTAACTGCCAGCCAATAATACGGTCGTAACAGTTAATTAGCCCAGTTAAGTTCATTTTCCATTCAAAGCCGTCATCTGTTCTTTGTAAGTTTTTCAGTAAAAACTGGGCTGTACCTTCATCAATGCCGGAATCGATTAAATGTACCAATGCGGTTTTGCGATTGGTATCTTTATCTAACACTAATGAACTTAGGCCAGCAAACACCGTTTGATGGCGAGGTTGATATGTCACTGGGGCAATATCAGCGACCACAAGACTGTTAACGCGCTCTGGATACAATAGGGCAGTCGCCATAGCGATTTTTCCACCCATGGAATGACCCACTATTTTAACTGAGTTAAACCCTAACTCATCTATCAATGCAATGATTGCCTTAGCTAGGCTGGGGTAATCCATTGTTGACCAATGTTCACTTAGGCCATGATTAGGTAAGTCAACCCGAACGACTTGAAAATCATTTTCAAGTGACGTGCCTAAAGACTTTAAGTTATCTAAATTTCCAAACAAGCCGTGAATTAAAATGACCGGCTCACCAGCGCCTGAGATGACGTAATGCATGTTGTTACCTAAGGTGTGACTTTAATTGCGGCAAATTTTGCGCGATACCCGTGTTCAAATCAAGTATTGTTGCTCAGCAAAACGGCAAGTTGGACAACATTTTTAGTTAAAGGGGGGTTATAAGGTGAATTTATATCAATTATTTGATTTGGGGCTTTATTCTTAGCAGAGCCTTAGCTTAAACTGGGACGATAAGCGATCGCATTTGATCAAAAATAATAATTAAATAAGCTCAGTATTGCCAAACGTGGATATCGCAGTCCAGATGCTTTGGTTATACCTTCAACATGCAAAAGGATGATTGAAATGAAATACATTGAAATTGATGAAGAACTTTATCGTTTTATCGCCAGTAAAACAGAAAGAATTGGCGAAAGCGCTTCAGAAATTTTGCGTCGTTTATTGGATCTTCCTGTTGAATCTGTGACAGATCAACGCCCAGAATCAATTAGTCAGCCAGGCTTAGATGCGCTTGATGCCAATACAAGAGATGCGTTATTTAATAAAGCTAAGACAATCGTTGAGCAATTAGTTAATCATCGTGCTCAAACTCGCACTGAACCTGCTTCAGCAGTTGCACCTACAGCTATTGAATCTAATCAGGTAAAAGCTGAAAATCCTGCCAACGCAGACATTCCTCTTTCAATTGCTGAAACCCAGACTCATTCAAGTAGAACCGCAAAAAAAATTGATTTTAATACAGTCGTTAATGAGCACTTAATTGCACAACAAAAGGGCGCTGTGGGACGGTTCATGTTTTTGCTCGACGCATTAGCGGTTCAAGCGGGTAAAGACTTTGAGCAAGTATTACAAATCCAAGGAAAAGGGCGTTTATATTTTGCTCAATCTAAACAGGCGTTATTAGATGCCAGCCAATCCGCTAATCCTAAAGAGATAGGCCAAAGCGGCTATTGGGTTACAACCAATAATAATACTGCAAAGAAACAAACTATTTTATCTGAAGTGTTAGTTCATTTAGGGTGTGACGCCATTAAAGCATCGACCATAGCGCAATATATTTAACCTCAATCAAAGGAGAATGACGTGGCCATACATGAGCGTGCAGGGACGTTGGCATTGCAATCGGATTTAGTGAATATTCCTAAATTAATGAGTTATTACTATCGGATGATCCCCAATGTTGCCGATGTGCAACAAAAGGTGACTTTTGGCACGTCTGGCCATAGAGGCAGTGCGTTCAAATCCAGTTTTAATCAAAATCATATTTGGGCGATTACACAAGCTGTGGTTGATTATCGTCAGTCGGCTAATATTACCGGCCCTATGATTGTGGGTTATGACACTCATGCGTTATCTTATGCGGCGTTTATGTCGGTTGTAGAAGTGCTAACCGCCAACCAGGTTAAAGTACTTATCCAAGCTAATGATGGTTTTACGCCTACACCTGTTGTTTCACAGGCAATAATTTGTGCTAATGCTTCAGCTAAAGGCTCTGCTCACTTAACTGACGGATTAATCATTACCCCTTCGCATAATCCGCCAGAGGATGGTGGGATTAAATATAATCCGCCCCATGGTGGGCCAGCCGAAGGCGCAATTACTAAAATTATTGAAGATAAAGCCAATGCTTATTTAACCCAACAACTCAGTGGCGTTAAAAAAGTAAATTTTGGGGCAGCGTTAGCATCGGGTTGGGTACAAGAGGTTGATTTTATTGCACCCTATGTTGACTCTTTAGCTGATGTAATTGATTTTGAAGCCATTAGAAAAGCAAATTTGCGTTTAGGCGTAGATCCTTTAGGCGGCTCTGGCATTTATTACTGGCAACATATTGCTAGAAAGTATGATTTAGATATCACCTTGGTCAATGAAAAGGTCGATCCTACATTCAGCTTTATGACATTAGATAAAGACGGCAAAATTCGTATGGACTGCTCATCGCCTTATGCCATGGCTGGCTTACTTGCACACAGTGAAAACTATGATTTATGTGTAGGAAACGATCCAGATTATGATCGTCATGGCATTGTTTGCCCAGGCTTTGGCTTGATGAACCCAAACCACTATTTAGCCGTTGCCATTGATTATTTAATTAGCCACCGTCCGCAGTGGTCTGAAAAACTGTCTATTGGTAAAACACTAGTGTCCAGTGCCATGATAGACCGCGTATGTGCAAGTTTGAACCGAACTTGCTTAGAAGTGCCGGTTGGATTTAAATGGTTTGTCGATGGCTTAGCCAATAACACCATCGCCTTTGGTGGTGAAGAAAGTGCCGGCGCAGCATTCCTAAAGCGTGATGGCAGTACTTGGTGTACAGACAAAGATGGCTTTATCCTAGCGCTACTGGCCCTTGAAATTACTGCTGTGACGGGCAAAACACCCGCACAACGTTATCAGGAATTAACGGCTCAATTTGGTGAGAGTTTTTACACTCGAATAGATAGCCCAATTAGCCTCAAGAAAAAAGCAAAGTTTGAATTGTTAAACCGTGACAGCTTTACCGATACTGTATTAGCGGGTGAGCCGATAACGGCAATACTGTCCCATGCACCAGGTAATAATGCGGCAATCGGCGGTATTAAAGTGACCACAGAAAATGGTTGGTTTGCGGCGCGTCCATCAGGCACTGAGGCGTTATTCAAAATATATGCTGAAAGTTTTATCAGTCAGCAGCATTTGGACAATATCATTATTCAAGCGCAACAAATGATTGATAACGCCCTAAAAGGCTAACCCCTTCAGCATCATAATAGTTAAATAAAATGACATCACTAAACGCACTCTGAAGAGTGCGTTTTTATTTGCATTTTTTGCAATGAATTTATTTTTTCATTTTCCATAAAATACCTGCCACGATAGCCACTAACAAAATTGCTGGCGCCATTTGTTCAAAGTGATGGAATAAACCCGGTGCACCATGGCCTTCATGAGCAAAGGCTGACCCAGAAAACACCATCAGAGACATTGCTGCGCTCAATACTACAGAGTTAAATTTTATCATTGCCAATTCCTTATACTACTTGTGTGAGTGTTTTTTATTTTTATCAATTTTAGTCAGAAAGTCAGTGTTTAAGTGTCCATCTCTAATTGCATCAACATCATGTCTTCTCCATCAATAATTTGCGTATCTGCTGAGCCACAATGTGGACATAAAACCGTTCGCTGCGATTGTTCTGACTGTTTTTCGCACTGATGGCACTGTATGATCAGTGGTTGGATCTGCATGTTCAATAGCGCATTTGCGCACAGGCTATCCAGTTTAAAGGTCATAAAAGCTTGTTCTAATAAGCAAGGTTCCACGCCACTTAATATGCCAACTTTAATGTCAACTCGCACAATTGAGTTGGCTTTGTGCTGTTTTGCCAATGCTTCACATTGTTCAATCAATGCCATCACAATCGAATATTCGTGCATCAGCAAATCCTTGGCAGAAGTTCCCCATGGGGCAAATCTAAATAACGATGGCTACCCCAAGGTGTTGTTAATACAACTCTGGTTGGGTGCGCTTCTACCACATGGCCAATAATACAAGCCTGCTCACAGTGTCCGTAACGCTGCAGTATTTCTACCGCACCTAAAGCAACATCTTGTGGTAGGGCAATCACAAAGGTGCCTTCATTAGCTAAGTCATAGGGTTCAAAACCAAATAACTCACACAGTCCTTTCACTTCATCTGCAACAGGGATGTCCTTTTCTATTAAATCAATTCCGACATTAGAAGCTTTAGCCCATTCATTTAATACCGCGGCAATACCGCCACGGGTAGCATCCCGCATGGCATGAAGAGTGACATTTGCTGCAATTAATTGTTCAACCACTGGCCACAGAGTGGCGCAATCACTGGTTAAGTCAGACTCAAGTTCAAGCCCTTCACGGGCCATTAAAATAGCTGCGCCGTGCCTGCCAATATCTCGTGAGACAATAATGGCATCTCCTGGTTGTACATTTTTAGCCGAAATATCAGTTATTAACATTCTGCCAATGCCGGTGGTATTGATAAATAGGCCATCAGCACATCCTTTAGGCACCACTTTAGTGTCACCGCAAACAATTCTTGCACCGGACTGATGCAGTTCATCGGCCATGCTTTGGACAATTTTTTTCAAATCAGTAATTAAAAAACCTTCTTCGATGATAAAACTGCAACTGAGATATTCAGGTTGCGCCGCCATCATGGCTAAGTCATTTACCGTACCTGCTATGGCAAGTTTACCAATATTGCCACCAGCAAAAAAAAGCGGCGATACGGTAAAAGAATCTGTGGTGAACGCCACTGGTCCACAAAGGTTAAGTTTAGCGGCATCCTCTTCGGCACAGAGGATAGGGTTAGCAAATGCACTAAAGAAAATGGATTTGATCAACTGATCCATTTCTTTTTCCGCCTCCACCATGGCTGAGTTGTATCGTTTGGTTAGCAATATTACCCATTCAGAATGTCTCCATAACGATAGTAAGCATTACACGCACCTTCGGAGCTCACCATACAACTGCCAAGAGGTGTTTCAGGGGTACAACCGCGGCCGAATACTTTGCACTCTTTAGGGCCGGCAAGTCCCCGTAATATATCTGCGCACTGACAGGCTTTATGATCGTCAATCGGTTCAGTGGACAAAATAGATTTAAAATGATGCTCTGCGTCTCGTCGTTGATACTCAGGCTTTAATTGCAACGCTGATTTAGCAATCGGCCCCAGTCCTCGCCATCTAAACTCATCTCTGGGTTCAAAATAGCGGTTAACCAGTTGTTGCGCATGAAGATTGCCGTCAAAACTGACCGAGCGAGTGTATTGCACCTCAAGTTTTGGCTGTTTAGCGACTTTCTGTTTGACGATTGATAATATAGATTGCATCACATCAACCGGTTCAAACCCCGATACCACAACAGGGGTATGATATTGATCCACTGCAGCTTGATAGATTTTCGCACCCGAAATAACACTGACATGGGCTGGACCAATGAAGGCATTAACCTTAGATTTTTTTTCAGCCATTACGGCATCAATAGCCGGTGGGACAAGTACATGGTTGATGTGAAATAGCAGATTGTTGACGGATTGTTTTTCAGCCTGTTCAATTAACGCTGCAGTCATTGGGGTCGAGGTTTCAAATCCAATGGCAAAAAAGACCACAGTTTTATCTGGGTTATCTTCTGCAATTTTTAGTGTATCCAGTGGATCATAGATGGCTCTAATATCGCAACCCTTAGCGCGATGATTAGCCAGACTACCTGTAGAGCCTGGTACCCTAATCATATCGCCTAAACTGACTAATATCACATTAGGCTCATTCGCTAAGGCAATGGCATGATCAATCCGCTCTTTAGGCATCACGCAAACAGGGCAGCCAGGGCCATGAATAAATTTGATGTTATCGGGCAACAGTTGCAATAAACCGTATTTCATAATGGTGTGGGTATGACCGCCACACACTTCCATGATATTAATGGGTTCATCGACGAGTTCAGCGAGTCGTTTAATCTCTGCGGCTAAAGAATGAATCGTCGCAGGGTCTCGAAAGCCTTGATACAAGTCTTTAAGCTTCATATTATTCACCGTGCTCATTCATTGATGCGACAATTTCTTGGTATAACACCAAGCTTTGTTGCGCATCGTGATGATCAATTTTATTCATCACAAAACCAATATGAATAAGCACATAATCGCCTATTGAGAGAGGCTCAGACATTAGATGGCTGCTGACTCGCCGTTTAACCCCCATAGTATCGACCGTGACACTTGCATCATCATGAATTTCAACAACTTGTGAAGGCACAGATAGGCACATGGCTAGACCTCCTCAATATTAGTTGTGAGCTTAGTTGCTAGGTTCTGGTTTTGGTCTAAACCTTGTTTTGTGACCGAGTGTAGACTTAAATTTTTCATGTGTTCGGCAGCTAACCAGTTAACTAAAGGAGTAAATGAGTTAGGCTCTTTAATCGATAGCTGCATTAATTCAACATGGGGATTAAGCTTATAAAGTTCTGTTTTTGCCTGTTCAATATCAAAATCGAAGTAGGGCAGCAAATCAGTTTTGGTGATCACCACTAAATCAGCTTTTCTGAACATAACTGGATATTTTTCAATTTTATCATCACCTTCAGGCACTGATAGCAACACAATATTTTTGTGGGTACCCACATCATAGCTAGCCGGACAAACAAGGTTGCCGACGTTTTCAACAAAACAAATATTCAATGATTCAAGATCAACATGATGTAAGGCCCCATGCACCATAAACGCATCTAAATGACAAGCCGATCCGGTTTGAATTTGATACGCCGCAATACCCTGAGCGATTAATCTGTCTGCATCTCGAGAGGTTTCTAAATCACCTTCAATAACGGCATATTGTAATGGGGAGTAATGATGTAAATGCTCCAGCAATGCTGTTTTGCCACTGCCTGGGCTACTCATGATATTAAATGCAGTTACTTGATGTTGATTGAAGTGATCTCGATTGTGCTGCGCCTCAATATCGTTTTTATCGAGAATTTTGTGGATCACAGACAAGGTTTTCTTATCATTCAATTGAGGATTAGTTTTCAATGAATGATCGTGATGAGTATGGGTAATAGAACAACCGCAATCCTGGCACATATGTTTTCCTGACGAGATGTTGATAAAATAATTTTGCGCCAAAATGGATATGAAAACTTTGATGAATATCAGTTTTGGGAAAATGTTTAACTGTTAACAAAACGTTAATTCAGTTTTGCGACACGGGTCTCATTTTATTCACCCTGTTTTGTCCCACTTTTATTTTGATTACAGTGTAATGCATACCAAAGTTGGCCTAATGCGATACCGCCATCATTTATTGGCACCAGTTTAGGAGACAACACAAGATGATTGTCAGTTTCTGCATCGGTTAAACAATGGCTCAATAAGTGTTTATTTTGAAAAACACCGCCACTCAATACCATGGGGTATTGAGGATACTCTTGCGCAATATGTTTAATTGAATCGGCGATCGCCCTCATAAATTGATTGCAGATTTTGGGGATATATACTTTCGCAGGGTCTTTGGTATGACAAATTATCTCAATGATATCTTTAAACCATTCTTGGCTTTGCCAAATAATAATATCCGCTTGTGGTAAAGCTTTTATGGATAACAAACTGACTTGTTCGGCATCTACATTAGCACTGCCTATCACTGATGAATCTCGAGTTTCAATAACAGTTGCAGCCGTTAATGGCACGGTTTTAGCCGCCTGCGCCTCGATTAACATACCGGCTTGACCTTCAAATTGATTTAACTCAATAAGCCCAAGTGCGACAGCAAGTGCATCAAATAATCTGCCCACCGCTCTACAGGGTATACAGTGGCTGTTGTTAAGCCATAATCGATGTAGATTATTAAGTTCAATAAGTGACAAGCGTTTAATCGCTGGAATTGGCATTTGGCTAATCTGGGTTACTGTGTATGAATCAAATAACAATGCCAACAATATGCGAACTGGCTGCTTGATGGCTTGTTCACCGCCAATCAACTTAAACTCACTAAAATGGGCGAGTGTCGTAAATGTGTTCACATCAGCCAGCATCACCTCGCTGCCCCAAAGAATACCTTTGTCACCTAAGCCTGTACCATCAAAACTAAAACCAATCACTTTATGCCGATATTGGTTAGCGGCCATTACCGCAAGAATATGAGCATAATGATGTTGGATCGATAATGGCGTCACACCACAATGTTGGGCAATAAAGCGATTTGCCCATTGGCTGGGAGCATATTCGGGGTGGTTGTCGTTAATAATGCACTTGGGACTAAAGTGATAAAGTCGTTTGAATGTTGTTAAGTTATCTTCAAAATACTGCTCTGCTTCAAGACTGAATAAATCACCAATATGTGGCGATAAAATCATATTACGATTAAACGCCAATGCAATAGTGTTTTTTTGCTGCGCTCCAACGGCGAGTGTAGGCTCAAAATTTGAGGGTTCTAATCCATGGGCAAGGGTGAGTGGAGCATAACCTCTGGCAAGTCGTATCACTTGTAATTGGTCATTAATCACCTGTACCACGCTGTCGTCACAAGCATTGGCGATAGGGCGGTTATGGTCAACAATGGCATCGACTACATGACCTAATTGGCTAATAATACCTTCCAGACTGCAAATAATAGGTTCGCCACTGCGATTAGCACTAGTTGCCACGATAGGCTTGTTAAATTGTTGGAGTAATAGGTGATGCAAAGGCGTGTAGGGTAAAAATATCCCGATGCGATCTATCCCGGGTGCAACACTTTTTGCTAAAACGGGTCTGGCATCTTTAGACGGTTGTCGGTCTAACAAGTCGGGATTGACTAATGCTTCTAACGAACGAGTCATTTTTGCAAGTAAAGTAATGGGTTTTTCAGCGCTGTCTACAACTTGCCATTCAACATCAGTACCTACCGCCAAATGTTTAGCTTGCTCAAGATTAGCAGCCATAACCGCTAAGGGTTTAGCGGGGCGATGTTTACGTTTTCTAAGGGTGATTACCGCGGCGTCATTGGTAGCATCGCAAATTAAATGAAATCCCCCCAATCCTTTTAACGCCACTATTTTACCTTGATTGAGTAAGGCAACCGTTTGGGTAATCACCTCGGTTGATTGGCAATTCACTTGGACATTATCGACATATAAACTTAGTTGTGGTCCACAATGATTACAGCTAACGGGTTGTGCATGGTAACGTCTATCAAAAGGGTCATGGTAGGCTTTAGCACATTGTTCACACATATCGAAGTCAGCCATGGACGTGAAATGACGGTCATAGGGTAGATGTTTAATAATCGTATAGCGCGGCCCGCAATTGGTGCAGTTGGTAAACGGATAAAGATAGTGGCGATTGTGTTTATCTTGCATCTCAGTTAAGCAATCCGCGCAAGTGCTTTTATCTGCGGACACCGCCACTATGGCCTGGGAATCGCTAGTCTCACTTTGTAAAATATTAAAATGATCAAATGTCGTGCTGATAGGTTCCTCAACAAAGACTAGCTCATCTATTCTTGCCAGTGGCGGTGGCGAGGATTGCAACCTAGCAATAAACAAGTCTATTTTAGCCGACTCACCTTGTAGGACAATCTCAACCCCTTGGTTGTCATTGAGTACCGTTCCCGCAAGTTTGAGCTCATCTGCAAGGCGATACACGAATGGCCTGAAACCCACACCTTGGACAATGCCTTTGGCCATTAAGCGTTTTTGGCACATCAAAGTGGTAGTTTTTGGGGCCATTAGACAGCACCACCACGTCGGCGTATGGGCAGTAATAAGCCACCGACAGCAATATTGACACCGTCTAAATCCATCTGAGAATCAACCACTAATGTAAAATTATTAGCGAGCCTTAACTGTATTTGACGCACTAAAGGGGGATAGCTAAATTCGCTGCCCGCTAACACTAATTGATTGATACCTATATTTTGATCCAAATGCGCTAACCAATTACTCAAATAATCAGCGAAAGAATCAAAAAATCCATAAGCAAGTTTGGCTTTATCTTGTTCACCGGCAATTCTAAAACTCATCAAAGTACCGAGTGTTTTACACCAATTAAGACTTCTTACGGCTTCTCCTTTAACTAATTGGAAGTCAATTCTTGGGGCGTTACTGCCTTGATAGCATTGGGCAAGGCTGATGATGCCATCGAGTAATTGTTGTGTAACTGAGTGCGGCGAGTTTTCATTGATAGGACATCCGATAATAATTGCCGCCATAGGCAATAAACCACTTAAGTTAGCGTTTTGCTGCGGTAGCTTAAGGTCAAGTAAACGCAAATAACTTTGAGGAAATTGTTGTTTAAATTTATTGAGTAAATGGGCTTGTTTACTGGAGAGAATTTGATGACATATTTCATAACCGTTTTCAGGTATCGCGGCAAATTCGAAAAAACATTCAGCTTTACTTTGGCCATCTAAAGTGAAAATTTGACTTTTATGCTGCTGGCTAAAATACAATACCGCGGCATTTTTAGGTTTATCAGGCCTATTTGCCAGCCCAGCGAGTAGAGATCGATAGCCTAAATGTTGATCATTTTCTGATAAATTTGTTGTTATCTGTTCAGCATTGGCGGCTAAGTCTTCTTCGCTATAAATACAGTGGCTTAAAAAGATTGTTTTAAGGTGATCTTGGCTATTTGACTGGTCTGTTGCGGTGAATTGTTTATTACCGTCATTAAAAACAGCATGATCATGCAAGCAAGGCTGTAAAATATCAATGCTGATAGCCTCTGTTGTCTGTTGTATTGTTATCCATTGATGATTAACTCGTGCTAAGCGTAATGGCTTGTTTACTTCTGCATGTTTAGCTTGTAAGCGTTTTTTATCGGCAGTGGGGGAGATATAAACCCAATTAATGCCTTTTTGTCTTAATCGTTCACAAATGACTTGCAGTAGTCGGTTATAAGCAAATTGCACATCATATCGAATCGCATGACTGCAGTTTTCTGACTCGGTTTGTTTATCACAACTGACCAGTGTCAAGATAGGTTTTTCAATACTGGATAAAGCCAATACCTGATAATCATTTACTAAAAACTGAGCATTTAAGGTATTTGGGTTACAAATCAAAATATGCGGTCTTAAGGTAAGGTGCTCTGACAGCGACTCACTAGTTGAATTTTTTAACGGTTCATCTATTGAGAGAATTAATTTCTCGCTTAAGAGCGGTAATTCACCTTGAATTAGCAGTGTATCGACCATAGTGCGGATATCATTTGCTGTCAGGCCTTGTTGAACTGCTGTGAGTTTAGTTTCACCATGGCAGTGAGCACATAACAGGTTAAGCTCTCCAAACTGTTGGCTTTGATTATCGCCAAAAATAGGCTGGCAATGTTGGCAATATAACAGTGGCGCTGATGATAGTGGGGCTGTTGATAATGATTTAAGTGCTTCCACGGGGGGGAATTGTTTGTTGTGTATTCGTTTAATCTGAGTATCAACTAACCATACCGATAGGAGAAAATTTGCTGCAATTTCATCGGCAAGGCTTTCTAATTCTGTTTGTAGTGCACAAGCTTCAATTATGTAATGTGTTAGCTGTTTATCATCCTTTACGATACCGAAGCTAATGTCGAATTCAGTGCGTAACGTAAAATATTGGCAAAGATATGCGTAAAGCGGCACAGGTTTAAGGCAAACAAACTCAAACTGAATGAGGTGCTTCATAGCTGACTCCACGTTTATATGCATCGGGGATGACATCATCAATTTTAATGGATTGTTGCTGAACAGCGGTAATTCCAAACTCATCTAAAAAACCCAGTAGGGTTTTTTCCATCACAGGAATAGCGGCGATCAAAGAAGGTGTTAACCCTAATGTCATCGGTTCTATTACCGTTGGAATAACACCTAATACTTGAGTTGCAGGGCGATCGCCGACCATATCCATCATGGTTAATGTTTGTAACATTTCTACTTCATGTGCGCTGCCTTGCCAGTCAATTTCAGCAGGGGCATGGTCGAAATCAAAAAAGAATACATCGCCTGCTTTGGCTTCTGAACTATTGACAGTGTCGACCACAATGAGTTGATGATACTGACAAATCAATGGGATTAAACTTTGTGCTAGGGTACCGCCATCAATTAAATCTATTTGATGGGAAAGGTGATTAAATTGATATTTATCTTTGATGTAATTGACAAAATGTACGCCGATACCTTCATCGGCGTACAACACATTGCCAATACCCAATATGAGTATTTTTTTCATGGGTTTTAATGATCCTTGTGATAATCATAGCCCGATACAATGGAGTCTACAGAGTTATGTCTAAAGCGTATGCCAGACCACACCGCCATATAAACATGGATAACAACGAATATAATAAATGCCCACATTAAATAATGGTGTATGACTCGAACGTACGCTAATCCTCCCATTTGCGCTGTGATCCATGCCGAGATTTCCCAAAGTGCACCTCCCAAACCTTGGTGATAGACATTGGCGTACAGGACTAAACCCGTAATACAGATAAGCAAAGCAACAAAAGATATGGCTACATAGGTCATAAACTGTAATGGGCCATAAACGCCTGCTTTATTCAGTTTGCCCATCCATAAGTAAGATTTTAATTGGCTCATCCAACTCGATACACTTAACACGTCTTTAAATGAGCGTCTTTCAATATTAAGCCGACTGAAAAAGAACAAATAAAAGCGTGCTAGGGTAATTGCCGTTAATGCAAAACCAAAAATGATATGTGCAAAACGGATCCAACCTTGAACCAATACATCAGATGTGCCTGGCGCGACTAGAAATGGCCATGCCAAATAAAACCCGCTGATCACCAATATCAGTATCGATAATGCCCTTAGCCAATGAAATATTCGAATGGCTGGAGTAAAAATGTAGTGCCTTGTATGGGTTGCTTGATGTTGCATAAGTCATCCCTCCATATTGAATTCACTCAAGATTAAAACCCATTAGGATCAATTTTAAATTGGCCTAAGGTTTGTTTTTTGTAATCCATCACATGCACTGAACACGCCATACAGGGGTCAAATGAGTGAATAATACGAATAACTTCTAATGGCTTAGTAGGATCTTCAAGTGTTAAGCCGATTAATGAGGCCTCATAAGGTCCCATTTTTCCGTTAGCATCAACTGGTCCCGCATTCCAGGTGGTTGGCACTACCGCTTGATAGTTTTCTACCTTGCCATTCTTAATTCTTATCCAATGACTGAGCATTCCCCTAGGAGCCTCATTCATGGCATGACCCACGTATTCTTTATCAACGTCAATTTGTGGCGTTATGTAGGTAGCTTCATCGCTTTTAAGATTAGTCACTAACGCGTCAAAGGTTTTTAAACTGGCTTGACCTACTAATACTGTTTGCAGCATTCGAGCTGCGGTGCGACCTAAGGTGGTAAACAGCGCATCAATTGGCAAACCTGTTGCAGTTAATAAACCATTAACGGCATCAACAACAATTTGGTTACCTTTGGCATAGTTCACTAATAAGCAAGCAAGTGGGCCTACTTCAATTGGTTCATCTTGGTAGCGTGGTGATTTAACCCAGGAATATTTACCGTCACCATCTAAAGTTGGTAACTTGCCATACACTGTGTCTCTTTCGACAAAACCTGTGTAATCTGGCACCGTTGTACCGTCATAGGGATGCTGCGCGCCATCAGCTTTATACCAAGCGTGAGTCACGTCTTCTTTGATTAAATCGGGGTTAATATCAGTCACGTTTGCCAAGTCGCCATGCATTATTACGCCTTGCTCAAATAAAAACTGACCATCTCCCATTAAAAAGTCATTTGTACACAGAAAGCTTTTCACATTTACGCCACCTAACACACTAGGTTCAGCACCAAATGCCTCAGCTGCCATCACTATGTCTGCTTGATAAGCGCGTTCAATAAAATCTTGCACAATGGCATGCTTCTGTTTCCACTCTTGCAAACGGGCCGGGCTCAACATGTCGCGAACAGAGGTTACCCCGCCAACCACCAATGATTGTGGGTGTGGGGATTTTCCACCAAAAATAGCCAACATTTCGGCAGCAACTCGTTGTACTTCTAGAGCTTTTAAATAGTGTGATAAGGCAATTAAGTTTTGTTCAGGGCTAAAACGGTAAGTGCTATTGCCCCAATAGGCATTGGCAAACGGGCCTAACTTACCAGTATCAACCAAGCCTTTTACTCTTTCTTGTACAGCCCTTAATTCTCCTTCGCCTGTCGCGATGGGTTTGTCTGTATATTTTAGTGAGTCCTGCGCCGCTTTAGCGGGGTCAGCACCTAATGCCGATACTACATCAACCCAGTCTAAGCCATGTAAGTGATAAAAATGGACGATATGATCGTGCATATATAATGAAGATTGCATCAGACTTCTAAGGTATTTAGCATTAATAGGAATCGTCATTCCTAAAGCATTTTCCACCGCTTCGGTACCACAGCGATAATGTGAATATGTACACACACCACAAATACGCTGCACGATTAAGCCGACGTCCATCGGCGTGCGGCCTTTTAAGATAACTTCTATACCACGCCATAAAGTTGATGATGACCAAGCCTTTGTGATGACATTGTTTTCATCGACTTCAACTTCTACTCGCAAGTGACCTTCAATGCGGGTGATAGGGTCGATAACTACGCGTTTGTTCATGATTAATCCTCCAATGGCTTAGCAAATACACTAGCAACAGCATGGGCACCGATCCCGACAACCGTTGCACCTAGTATGACTGCGCCAATGGTGTCTGCCGTAGCATCAATACCGTGTAAAAGTTGACGCCCTAATGGTTTTTCAAAATCTGCCATATCATCCCAGAAGTTGGGTTCAGAACAGCCCATACAACCATGACCTGCGAGTACTGGCCAACTAGTATGGTGATTGAATCTTTCTGTTGGACAGTTGTTGTAAGTGTATGGACCTTTACAGCCTACTTTATATAAGCAATAGCCATCTTTAGCTGCTTGATCGCCAAATGTTTCAACAAACTCACCGGCATCAAAGCGCCCACGTCGTTCACAGTTGTCATGTACGCGGGCACCATAAGCCCACTTTGGTCGATTAAACATATCTAAAGCAGGGAGTTTGCCAAACATGATGAAGTACATTAATGTGCCGACGATATTTTTTTCACTTGGCGGACAGCCCCCAAGATTAATAACTGTTTTATCAACAACTTCATGTACGCCTTTTGCACCAGTTGGATTCGGGTATGCGGCTTGCACGCCACCAAATGCTGCACATGTACCCACAGAGATGATAGCAGCAGCACCTTCAGCAGCTTCTTTTACTATGTGTAATCCGGTGTGTCCTTTACAACCTACAGTCAAATAGGCGCCATTATTAGCGGTAGGAATAGCGCCTTCAACGGCTAAAAGGTAGCGTCCTTTGTATTCTTTAAGTGCATTTTCAAGATTCTCTTCCGCTTGCCACCCAGAAGCTGCCATCAAGGTTTCATGGTATTCCAATGAAATATGGTCAAAAATCAAGGTATCTAAATTAGGGGTATCTGCACGAATAAGCGATTCGGAGCAACCAGTACATTCCGCCATGTGTAACCAAATTAACGGTACTCTGTCTGCTAATTCCGCGGCTTCTGCGACTAAGGTACTGAACGGGAGTGGCAATGCCAGCATAGCCGCCATAGCCGCACTCCACTTTATAAAATCTCGGCGAGAGATGCCATTATCGGCCATCTTCTGTTCTAAACTAACAGGCTGTCTAGGTGCTAGTGCACGTAAATAATCAAGACGCTGTTTGCCTTGTTCATATAGAGCTGCATGAGTATCCATAAAGTAACCTTCTTAATGTCAGAGTTTTGCATATCCTCACGGTAACTATATGGCGCGCTAATGATGGCCAACTTGATTTAAATCAAGGCTTAAATAGAAATTGTAAATAAGTTAACAGATAATTGTTAATAGTTTGATCTAGATCGATTAATTGATTTTTACTGCGACATTTTGACCCTACAACCGAAATAGTGAGGATACGATCACGCTTTGAAGTGACACTGAGAGTGATTATGGGCTAAGCAATTTTATGAATTAAAGCAATATAGAAAGTGCTCTTCAATAGGCTGGCAATCATATTGTCTCTATTAACTTTACATCATGTATAAGCTTAACAACTTGTTCATTAATGGCTTTTTAAGTAGGCTTGTTGTGTGTTTATTCAATTATATCGTGTGGAGGCATTATGCTTGATTTACTTCCTGATCTGTTTGACCAATACCCTCAAGAGTTACAACTGATTAATTTACCCTGGCTATCCTTTGGACAAAAAAGCATTTTTTCAGGCAAAATCGTAACCGTAAAGTGCTTTGAAGATAATTCAAAGGTAAAGTCAACTCTAGCTAAACCAGGCCATGGGAAGGTGTTGGTCGTTGATGGTGGCGGCTCCACTAGACGGGCGTTATTGGGTGATATGATAGCACAAGACGCTGTTAATAATGGATGGCAGGGTATTGTTATTTATGGTTGTATAAGAGATGTGGCCACAATAAATACTATGAATATTGGTGTGAAAGCAATTGGCGTTAACCCCATTAAAACAGAGAAGCGTGACTTGGGGGAGATAGGCGTAACCCTTGAAATTAATTCAATCGAAATTGTTGATGGTATGATGCTTTATGCTGATTTAAATGGCGTCGCCATTAGTCAATCAGTTTTAAGTTTATAGTGTATACACGATCAGATTAGTAATTTACTCATAACAGACTAAGGAAGAATGATGAAATTAATTAAATGGTTGGTTATATCCATCCTCGTTATCGGCATATGTGCCGCTCTGTATTTAACATTGTTTTTCAATATTAATGATTTTAAACCGCAAATTGTTGATGCGGTAAAAAAACAGACAGGTCGTACGTTAACGATAAACCAAGACTTAAGTTGGAGCTTTTTCCCCTCTATTGGGATCAACGTTGGTGCTATATCGTTCAGTAATCCTGACTCATTTCAACCTCAACACATGCTTGAGATTAATCAAGCTATTGCCAATGTTGCTTTAATACCGCTACTGAGTCAGGAAATCGAAATTGAACAGTTAAGTTTAGATGGTTTGACGGTTAATTTAGTGACCGATACAAATGGAAAAACAAGCTTTGATGGCTTAGCTGAACACAAGCAAACAACTGCAATGCCTGCAGAGACAGCTAACAATCAACCTTTGGCCTTATCAAGTCTAAATATTGGTGGGATCTCTATAACCAATATGCAAGTTAATATCATTAATCAACAAACCAAAACTGAGCAACATTTTACATTAAGCTCATTTACGTTAGGTCAATTTTCACTTGGGCAATTTGCTGATATGGAATATGAGTTTGACGCTGAATTGGCTGAAATGAAATTAAGCTCAGCGGGTAAAGGGCAAATTAAAGTTTCAGATAAATTGGATAGTATTCATATCAATCAGTTTTCGATTACAAATAATCTTAAAGGTGAATCGTTACCGAACAAATCGTTACAAGCAGATTTGCTTACCGATGTTGTTATCGCGCTTAATAGTAAAGACGTGACACTCACAATTAGCCAGTTAACCCTTGATAACATAGAAGCTAATGCCAAAGTCGCACTCAATTATGGCAACACTATTCCTGTTATCAAGTTCGATATTGAATTCGGTGATATTGATCTATACAGCTTACTGCCAAAATCTGCAGCAGATGCGAGCGATGAAAAAGTCGCTTCAGTCAGTAAGGGAAGTGACAAAGAGCCGGACTTATCTGCACTTAAACAAGTTGATTTAACCCTGAATTTAAAAGCCAAGTCGATCAAGGTAAATAATTTACTGACTCAAAACTGGCAAATGAATACTATTATCAAGCAGGGCGTTATTGATTTGAAAAAATTATCAGCAGAACTTTATCAGGGTAATATCACAGTCTCTGCCAAAGTTGATGCTCGTAAAAGTGTGCCAACATATCAATTTGATAAGCAAGTTACTGGGGTACAAATACGTCCCTTATTAATTGATTTGGCTGAAGTGGATTTGATATCAGGTATAGCTAATTTTTCAATTAAAGGTGAAGGGTCAAGCTTGATACCCAGTAAGCTTAAACAACAACTGTTAGCCAATGGTCAATTTGAGGTAGCTGATGGGTCCTTATATGGTGTTAATATTCCGCAAATGATCCGCAGTGCTCAAAAAAAAATAGCTGGAGACTTATCAGCCCAAGATGCCCAGGAGCTTAAAACTGATTTTACCAGTTTAACTGGAAGCTTTAATTTACTTGAAGGTGTATTAAACAATCCTGATTTATCAATGTCGTCACCTTTAATAAGATTAGAGGGTAAAGGTACGGCTAATATTATTAGCCAAAATATTGATTATAAACTGCTCACCAAAGTAGTAGGGTCACTTGCTGGTCAAGGCAGTGAGCAAGATACCTTAAAAGGGATTGATATCCCGTTAAGTATAAATGGTAGTTTTCAAGACCCAAAGTTTGGTTTAGATACTGATGCCTTATTAAAAGGTAGATTAGATCAGGAAAAAGATAAGTTGAAAGACAGTTTACTTAAAAAATTAGGAGGATTCTAATGCGTAAGGTATTAGGCGCAATAAGCTTATTAGCCTTAATAGGTTGTACTGGCGGCGTTAATTCAGATGTACAGGCTAACCATGCTAAGCAAATTAACAAGAAAGTCATCTTAACCGCGGGGAATGAAATGCAAACGATGGATGAATCATTGCTGCATGCCAAGTTAGAGATAAGTCCATATTATCAAGATGCTAAATCAATGGCGGTAGAGCTAATCGTCACAAACTCAAGCAGTGTGGGTGTTGATCTACAATTTAACTCTGGGATGCTGGCTGATTTATTGCTGATTGACCCTAAAGGCCTGAAAGTTTGGGCCTGGTCAGATACGATGATGTTCACCCAAGCCTTAAAGCAAATTCGCATTGGCGCGGGAAAATCATTGAAAACACAATTTAATGTGCCAAGCGATATTCTATCCAAAGTCGATAAACGAGGTTTTACGTTACAACCAAAGTTTAAAGGCCGATCGCTAGAAACTAATTCCCCTATAGTTAATGACATTTCAGTCGAATTACGATTGGATCATTAGTGAGCCGATATCAAACTGTATGGTTAATAAAAAGCGGGATAACTTAGGTTAACCCGCTTTTTTTATACTGAATTAAATATCTATTTTAGCTATTGGCAATGAGTAGCTTTAGCATTTGCCCCGGCTGTAAATATTTATTCTTTTGCAAGCTATTCCACTCGATCAAGTCTGCAACTGTAACCTTGTAGGCTGCAGCTATACGCGCAAGTGAATCGCCTGATTTAACTCTATAATTGACCACTTTCTCAGATAAACCGTTTGTTTGCGCTATTTCATTAGGATAAAAAATTAAGTTCTGACCAATTTTAAGCGATTGATCCTTGCGAAGTCTATTCCACTTGGTTATCTGATCCACTGAAATATTATTATTTTTAGCGATGTTCCAAAGGTTATCACCGGATTTGACTAAATATGATTGGCCCTTAGTACTCGATTTGACTACAGGTTTGCGTGCTAGCTGTTGATCAGCATGTAAACTCTCTATATCTGCATCTTTAGTTGCTATAGGAATAAT
Source organism: Shewanella sp. HL-SH2 (assembly GCF_051164935.1). Lineage (NCBI taxonomy): Bacteria > Pseudomonadati > Pseudomonadota > Gammaproteobacteria > Alteromonadales > Shewanellaceae > Shewanella > Shewanella sp. HL-SH2. The sequence goes on along the minus strand of NZ_CP195035.1, from coordinate 2,707,499 downwards.
TAAAAACCTTCCAGCGGTAATGTTATTGTCTTTAATACCATTACTGCTACGGATCATTGTTGGCGAAGTTTCAAATTGATCGGCAATTTCGCTGATACTGTCACCAGGTTTAATTTTATAACGCACCCAGTTAATACGTGAGTCTGGGTCTAAAGACGCAAGTGAGCGCTTAAAGCTTTGGGCATTATCAATTGGGATCGTTAGGTAATGTGGCCCTTCTGGTGCAGTGGCCCATCGTGTTAATCCAGGGTTTAGAAGCTTAAGCTCTTCGACTGAAATATTAGCCATTTCAGCCGCTAAGTTTAAATCTAGTTGGCTTTCAATATTCACCATTTCAATACGCGGCTTATTTTCAATTGCCGCAAGGTGAATACCTAACTCAGATGAGTTTTTCACTATGTCAGCGAGTGCCAATAACTGTGGTACATAATGAGCTGTTTCTTTTGGTAGTTTTAACATCCAAAAGTTAGTTTCAGTGCCTTTATTTTTATTTCGCTTTATAGCGTTTAACACCCGTCCTTCGCCTGAATTATAGGCTGCAAGGGCATAAATCCAATTTTTATCCATTTTGGCATAAAGATATTCTAATAAGTCTAAAGCTGCGATTGTCGATGCTCTGATATCACGTCGACCGTCATACCACCAATTTGTTTTTACCTTAAACGCTGCCGCGGTAGGCAATGTTAATTGCCATAATCCTGATGCATCACTACTTGATGTTGCAGAAGGGTCAAATGCGCTTTCAATGATGGGTAAAAGGGCGAGTTCTGTGGGTAAGTTTCGCTTTTCAATTTCTTCTAGAATGAAGAATAGAAAAGGTTCGGCCCGTTGAGTTACCACTTCTAAATGGTGTGGATTTTCGATAAACTTTTGGCGGTAATGCTCAACTAATTCTTTATCGGCAATACGTAACTGCATGCCATCTCGAATACGCTGCCAAACGTCATTGGCTTGTGCTAAATCATCTTCAATGTCTTCTATAGAAGTGGGTTGCTTGCTTAATTTTGTCGGGACTTTTACTAACGTTGGGTCGATAACAGGATCGGTATCTATATCATGCTTTACTGATTGACAGCCTATAACTAATATAATACTAGCTGCAAGCAATGTTAACTTTGTTTTCATTAAATAAATATCCCGAAATAAAGGCGCAACACCTTGATTTGATATGATTATATTCTAATTGTTTGAGATAGTTTTTCTCAGTCTAGAAAAGCCGAATTAAACATTGTAAAAGAAAATATATTTAATGTCTTATTAAACTCTGTTTATATAGGATTAAAAGTCATCTTTCCATAGTCTCAGGTTTTTAAACGCCTGAATTTCATCATTAATCTGTGTATTAAAATGTAATGAAACAGCTGTTTTAATAGCTAAGTCGTCGCATTGAAGAAATGGATTGATCTTTTTTTCTAAACCAATACTGCTTGGAATAGTGGGTTTATCATCATTTCTTAATTCGTTAACTTCAGCAAAGTAATCTGTTAAAACCTGATTATCAGGCATGACAACAGAAGCAAAAGTCAGATTTGATAAGGTATATTCGTGGGCACAAAACACTTTTGTCGCATCTGGTAATTGAGACAAGATAGACAGCGAAAGTGACATCTGCTGTGCAGTTCCCTCAAACAATCGGCCGCATCCGCCGCTAAATAATGTGTCACCACAAAATAAATTATCATCCATAATATAGGCGATATGTCCTCGAGTGTGTCCGGGAACACTAATGACCTTTATATCTGTATTCCAATCTTTAATGTGTAGTATATCAGTTTGATGTTCTGTCAATTCTATCGGCTGAGTCAATCCTGTAATTGACTCATTATAGGGGCCGAAAACGGTTAATTTATCTTGATAATAGCTTTGTAATAATCTGATACCACCAGTATGATCATGGTGGTGATGAGTAATGAGTATGCCGGCCAACTGAATGTTGTTTGCTGTAAGATAATCAATCACACTTTGGCCACAACCAGGATCAACAACATATGCATGGTTTGAGTTATATTGAATTAACCAAATATAATTATCATTAAAGGCGGCAATACGGTGGATTTGATACATTATCATTCTCGAGTTTCATCATTCGTTTTGATAGAGTAAACATATCAGCGACTTTGTTCAATAATATGCGCTTTTTAGGAGTTCAATTTGCTAGATGGATCAGATGTTAATGACGCAACAACACCCATGATTTGGCAGGATTTTGCATGCGGTGATTACATTGAATCTGAAATCAATTTAGCCCTTAAAGCCTGGTGGCCAAGGCTATTTGGCTATCATTTATTGAAGTTAGGTCCTTTAAGCTCTGCTATTAACAGCCTGCATTGCCAAATAAACTATCATTTTAGTGTGTACCAAGACCCAAAAGCTTCGATTAATGCCAGCCCAAAACACTTACCCATACAACAAAATTGTATTGATGCGGTACTCATGACGGCCTTACTTGAATATGAGTCAGACCCATATCAAATTCTCAGGGAAGTGGACAGGGTAATTGTCTCGGGAGGATATGTTATCATCGCAGGCTTTAATCCTATTAGTCCTGCTTTTTTTGGTAAATTAATGCCAAAGTATCAATCTCAATTGCCCTGGAGTGGTCATTTCTATATGCCATCAAGAGTGAAAGATTGGTTAGGCTTATTGGGTTATCAAGTATTAACCGATGATCGTTTGGTGTATCACCATTTGTTGACCCAATACCCTAGTAAATTCGGCTGGCATAACCGACTTCAAAACTGGTTGCCTAGTACTGGCGGTATGTATTTGATTGTGGCGCGAAAACTTGACTCACCCTATACACCTATACGCGATAAACAAAAGATTAAAGCCCCTAATTGGTCCACCGCGCCTTCTGCTGGGCGCTCTGGATTAAGAGTTAAATAGCGGGTTGATGTTAACTGGCTTGATAATGAATATCTTTTTGTAGATTTTTACCCATAGCAGCATTTCTGGCTAAGTCATCACATCGCTCGTTTTCAATTTGGCCAGAATGTCCTTTCACCCAACGCCAGTCAATTTTGTGTTTTTGACTGGCAGCATCAAGACGCTTCCATAAATCGACATTTTTAACTGGTTCGTTAGCTGAGGTTTTCCAATTTTTTTCTTCCAGCCATGGATCCACTGAGTGATCCCTTTACGCATATATTGACTATCACTTATCAAAATAATGTTACAAGCATCAAAAAGTGACTCTAAGGCTACAATTGGCGCTAATAATTCCATCCTATTATTGGTGGTAAGTTCAAATCCGGCAGACAATTCTTTTTGCTTTTGCTTATAGATCATCACGACACCATAACCGCCAGGACCTGGATTGCCAAGGCAAGAGCCATCGGTATAAATATGAAGTTGTTTTAGTTCAGTCATTGAATTGATACACTTGCTTTTAAGTAACATTTTGGCGCTAGTATACTCATAACCTTAAGATGACTAAATAAATGAATATCATTTCTTCAGCACCACGACAAATTATTCTCGATACAGAAACAACTGGCATGAATCAAGCTGGCGGCCCAATTTACATTGGTCACAGGATCATAGAAATAGGCTGTGTTGAGGTGATAAACCGTCGCTTAACGGGACGTATATATCATCAGTATATTAACCCCGGGCAAGCTATCGATCCCGAAGCCATTCAAGTTCACGGCATAACCGATGAACGTGTTGCGGGTGAGCCTAGATTTCATCAAATAGCGCAGGATTTTATTAACTTTATTGATGGGGCTGAAATTGTTGCGCATAACGCAAACTTTGATGTCAGCTTTATGGATCATGAGTTTTCTAAACTTAATCCAGTCGGTCCTAAAACCAAAGATATCTGTCAAATCCTCGACTCGTTAGCGATAGCTAAGCGTTTACACCCAGGTCAGAAAAACAATCTAGATGCACTTTGTCGTCGTTATGGTATTGATAATACTCGTCGTACCTATCATGGAGCATTACTTGATGCTGAAATTTTAGCGGATGTTTATTTGATTATGACTGGTGGTCAGATCAAGTTTAATTTATCCAGTGAAAAAGCAGGACAAGAGGCCGGTGGTATTAAAAGAATTGATCAAAATGCGTTTAATCTTAAAGTGATCCGCGCATCGGCCGATGAGATAGTATTACATGAACAAAGACTTGATTTAGTTGCTAAATCAGGAAAATGCCTCTGGAGAGGATAATTCACTTAATGAAATCAATGGGTGTTTACACGTTAACGATACTTGCTAGCTTTTGTTGGTCTATTTCAACAGGCAGCTATGCGGCTGTCGCTAATTCAACCACAATGAGTAATTATGTGCCCGCACCCTATGCGATGGAACTGAAAAATAGGTTCAGAATCGATCATAAAGTTGACCAGGTTACGTTAATTGTTCAACGTAATTATGGATCATCCCCCGTGGTTATCGTGCAGCCAGATGGCAGTAAATGGTACTCATCTAGACACCCTGAATCCGTAAAATGGGTAGATGGCATTACTGGCGATATCATTTCAATAGCTAATCCAACGCCAGGTCCATGGCAATTGCTTGGTGATGTGTTACCCGGTTCAACTATTGAAAAAGTATCCAAAATTAACATTGATGTTGAACCATTGCCGCAACCTTTATACCAAGGTGAGCGATTAAAAGTCCTTGCACGATTAACCGCTGATGATTTAACCATGCGGATGCCAGGTTTAGAGTTTATGATTGAGTGGACATCAAAGTTTACTAGCCAACATTTACCCACTGATGATAATTTTGCCACTGGTACTATTATAGTTGGAGCATATAAAGACAATGGTGAAGACTTAGATGAACGACCTGATGATGGCATTTTTACTGGCAGCACTAACCTAGAACAACCGTCAGGCCATTATGTATTAAGTGTTACAGCGAGAAACAACATATTTGAACGTGAATATAGTATGCCTTTTTTACTGTCTAAGCAGCCTGTAAACGTAAAAATGGTTGCTCCAGAAGATCCACTAACTGGAACCTGGTATTTAGAGGTTTTGGTCAATGAAGCCGAAGTCTTATTGTCTCAAACCCATATTCAATTTGAGCTTGTTGGTCCTGCTGGTTTGCATGTGCCCGTGGTATTAATGGGAGTGCCAACACCTGAATATATGTTATCTCTGCCTTCAGTTTCAGCGTTTGGTAGTTACCGTGTAAAAGGAACTGTGGCGAGTACTACTATTCGTGGGCGAGAAATACTGCTCAATATCCCTGAAATGTTTTTTAATCTGGTTGAGCCACCGCCACCACCGCCAAGTGCGGAAGAGTTAGCCGAGAAAGCGGCTGTTATCGCAAGGGCAGAAGAAGAAAAGGCTAAAGAAGATGCTGTTTTTTTAATTGCAGTGATAAACGGGGTATTGTTTTTTCTCGGGATCATAGGCTTTATTATCTGGCGTAAAAAGCAAGCTCTTTCAAAAGCGTTAGCTGCTGCAGAGATTAGATTACAGCAAGAAGAGCTTGAAACTGGCAAAAAGAAAAAAGATGATAGTTTAGATTTAGATCTCGATGATATTGATTTGACAATACCAGATGATAAAAACTAATTGGTTATTTTTTAGCTAATCAAATTAAAATGTTATAAATATCTATTGACGGCATAAACAGACAACTTTATTATTCTCAACGTTAGATTAAAATGAATTTGGAGCGGTAGTTCAGTTGGTTAGAATACCGGCCTGTCACGCCGGGGGTCGCGGGTTCGAGTCCCGTCCGCTCCGCCAAATTAGAGAAAGCCTCATCAAATGATGAGGCTTTTTTTATGCCCATTGCAAAGTTTATTGTTATAGCAGGGGTGTTTTTTAAAAGCGGCTTTGATTCAACTATAATATTGATATGCCATATTGATTTCATATTTAGCAATAATTAACCATTATTTTGCTGCATTCACATTTAAGTGTGTTTTTTATCTCAACATTCAAAAATCTCACTACTCAGATCTGAACAGCAGTGGTATAAATATCGAAACCACCCAGTACTCAATCATGTAAGTCACTATTTTAGGAATGTTGTAATGATTTTCTCTCAAGTATCCCAAGCTCCTGCTGATCCCATCTTAGGTTTAACCGATGCATTTAAAGCTGACCCTCGTGCCCATAAGGTTAATTTAGGTGTTGGTATTTATAAAGATGAGGCTGGTCAAACCCCAGTACTCACATCGGTAAAAAAAGCAGAAGCTAAGCTTTTAGAAGTAGAGAAAAGTAAAAACTACCTTGGAATTGAAGGTGTAGAGGCTTACAACAAAGTAGTGCAAACATTATTGTTTGGTGAAAACAGCTCACTTGTTACTAATAACCGTGTTGTTACCGCTCAAGCACCGGGTGGAACAGGCGCATTACGTGTTGCTGCTGAGTTTTTATCAACTAACACCACATCTAAAACCATTTGGGTCAGTAATCCAACCTGGGCAAATCATCAAAATATTTTCGAAACAGCCGGCTTGACGGTTAAGCAATATCAATATTATGTAGCTGAAACCCATGACATGGATTTTGATGCTATGGTTGCTGACTTATCTGAAGCAGCACAAGGTGACATCGTTTTATTACACGGTTGTTGTCACAACCCAACAGGTATTGATTTAAACATTGAACAGTGGAAAGTCATAGCGCAGCTTTGTCTTGAACAAGAATTATTACCTTTATTTGATTTTGCATACCAAGGTTTTGGTACTGGTATTGAGGAAGATGCGCAAGGCTTACGTGCCGTTGCTGCTGTTGTGCCAGAGTTACTAGTGGCTAATTCATTTTCAAAGAACTTTGGATTGTATAATGAACGTATTGGTGCTGTGACATTAGTCGCGCAGGATCAAGCTACTGCAGCTCGCAGTTTTAGCCAAATTAAAAGAACTATTCGTGCAAACTATTCAAACCCTCCTGCACACGGTGGTTTGATCGTTAGCACTATTTTGACCGATGCTGACTTACGTCAAGAGTGGGAAAGTGAGTTAACTGCGATGAGAGTGCGTATTGGAGAAATGCGTCTACTATTTGTTGAGAGCTTAAAGGCTGAAGGGGTGACCCAGGACTTTAGCTTTATTTCACGTCAAAATGGTATGTTTAGCTTTTCAGGTTTAAGCAAAGAACAAGTCAATCGACTACGTGAAGAATTTGCTATTTATATTGTGGGTTCGGGTCGTATCAGTGTTGCGGGACTGACCAAAGATAACATGCCTTCAGTATGTCGAGCCATTGCACAAGTTTTATAACACCCAATAATTTCGCGATAGGGTTATGAAACGAAAGGGACTGCTAAGCAGTCCTTTTTAATGCTTTAAATCTACTAACACTACAAATAGCATCACCTAAAGCTAGTTTATCGTGTAAACCTTTGTGATGTGAACTGACTAAACTAAACTGATGAAAGTTAACCTTAGTGCCTGAACAGACTTTAGTGGTAACAACAGGTGATTTTATATCACAATGTTGGATCACATCACTGATGATATCCTTGCCTACAATTTGATTAACCCAACCAATTTTCTCTTCAATACTAAATTGATTTGCTACCGAATATTCATCCGTTAAATTATCAATAAAGATGACTTTAGCCTGCGATGCTCTAATATATTCCGTAACTTTTGGCAGTAATAAGGGGGGCAGAATACTGGTCAAAAAGCTCCCAGGCCCGAGAATAATCAAATCAGCATCTTTAATGGCTAAGCATGCTTCAATGGTAGCCTCAACTTGCGGCTCTAAACTTAATGCTACAGGTGCCTCTATCATTTCATCTACATTAAGCTCTCCAATGACCTTTTTACCACAACCCATTATTGCCGTTAAATGAGTCGAGGCTTCGGACATAGGAATAATAGAGGTATTTATCTTAAGTATGGTACGCACTAAATTGACCGCATCTAATGGTCGAACACAAAGTTGGTCAAGGGCATGCAAAATAACATTACCTAAGTTATGACCACTTAATTCATTGGTGCCGGTAAAACGGTGATCAAAAAGACAGGCACTTAATGAAGGGCGAGGGGTTAAATGAGACAGACAATTTCGTAAGTCGCCCCATGCAATAGTCTGTTGGTCTTGTCTTAAACGTCCTGTAGAACCACCATTATCTGTTGTGGCAACAATGCCGGTTAATCGATTACCTAAAAAAGATAACGAGGCAAGGACGCGACCCAATCCATGACCGCCACCGATAGCAACGACTTTGTTATAGCTTGATAAACGTTGATTTAACATATAATTACTTGTCTCTTTCCATGAGAAATTAACCAATTGAGTGTGATAGAATAAGCTTTCATTGATTGTATTATACATTACGACAAGACACGCTATAAACATGTGTTTTATACCATATTTGATAGGTGTTTATTGTCCAAACAGGATTATTGATATGTTGTTGCGCAAGTTAGTTGTTTTGGGGATCACATTATGTTCATTTAGTGCCTTTAATGTGATGTCAGACACCGTTTCGTTAGAATATAATAGTTTTTATAATCCACTTAAGCGGGTTAATAAAGGCAGTTATCCGAATGTTGAATTAGCATTTAGTGTTCCAAAATCAGATAATTGTAAAATTATTTCAGGAAATATTACTACTGAGTCGCAATCATTTCCGCTAACGTATACTCAAGAGCAGCGTATATATATTCCATTCAATGAAGATTTAAAGTCAAATCGCGGCCTAATTAATATTGAAGTGCAGGGTGACTCTAGTCAGTGCGGTATAGCAATGCAGGTTAGAGCACGTGAAGCTCTTAGCGAATATCGCAATAATCAATTGCAATTAGTGTTAAATGACATGAATGGTCTGCTTGATTCTTTACAAGGTTTTCCAATGAAGTACTTTAGAAAACCACTGTCTGGTTTAACATTTGAGTTTGCAAATGATAAACCCATCATTATGACGTTGAACGGCGAAACTCAGCAGATCAATGAACACTTTACCTTAAGCAGTGAAAAGATTGCATCCTTGATACATTTAACATTTTCAGAAAAGCCAAGCGTAGTGAGCCCCTGGGTTAATTAATATAATGATGGTTTAGCTATTTTTATAGCTGCCGAATTGAATTGCCAGGTCAATGGGATATAGCTGACTATCATTGCACGCAACATAGATCAGAAAAACAAAAAGCCCTGAACTCACAGGGCTTTTTATTAAGTGAATATTTTTTATGGTTTAAATGTCGTCACAATATCAATGCGCTGTGCAGCATCAAGATCGATATGCCCATTGTTGCTAATATCTAGAAAATCAAACGCGGGTAAGTCAGACTCAGCAACATCCCCTTTTAATGGGGCGTCAGCATCGCGTTGTAAACTTAGAAAATCAAATTGGTCGCGATCAACACCTTGGGACGGCGCAGTATTTTGCATAGCGGTAAAGATAGTTTCAATTCTACCTGGATACTGTTTATCCCAAAGGTTAAGCATATCTTTTATCGCACCGCGCTTTAAGTTTTCCTGTGAGCCACATAGATTACACGGAATAATTGGAAACTCTTTTAAAGTTGCATATTCCGCGATATCTTTTTCACGACTGTACGCCAAAGGCCTAATCACCATGTTAGCACCGTCATCAGAAAGTAACTTAGGTGGCATTGCTTTCATTCTTCCACCATAGAACATATTTAAAAATAATGTTTCTATGATGTCGTCCCTATGATGTCCCAGGGCAATTTTAGTCGCGCCAATACGCTGGGCAAAACCGTACAAAGTACCACGACGTAGTCGAGAACATAAAGAGCAGGTGGTTTTACCTTCAGGTATTTTATCTTTAACGATAGAGTAGGTGTCTTTTTCTAGGATATGATACGCAATGCCTAATTTATCTAAGTAGGCAGGTAAAACATGCTCTGGGTAACCGGGCTGTTTTTGGTCAAGATTGACGGCAACAATATTGAATGAAATTGGCGCTCGTTTCTGAAGCTTAATTAAGATATCAAGCATGGCATAACTGTCTTTACCGCCAGATAAGCAGCACATGACTAAATCACCATCTTCAATCATGTTGTAGTCGGCAATTGCACTACCAACTTCGCTACGTAAGCGTTTTTCCAGCTTGGTCATACGGGTGATATTTTGTTTAACTTGATCGAGTTGTTCTACTTCAGACATAAAAATGCGCCCAGTAACTGTGTGTTTCAGGGCGCGTATTATTCCAGTAATATCTTACTGGGTAAAGTAGAACTCAAAGATAGCCTGAGTTATTCAGCTAAAGGTGATTTGTAACCGTCGGGTTTGAGCGCTAATAAATCACAATTTAAGCTATCAATAACATGTTCAGCAGTATTACCTATTAATGCGGCTGAAAAACCAGTACGGCCAACTGTGCCTAAAATAACTAATTCAGCATCCAGTTTTTCAGCAAGTTCTGGAATAACATCCTCTGGTAATCCTTCTTCAACATGACAATTTTCATAATCAATATTGTATTCTTGGGCAATATAACGAACACGTTCTTCATGCTGGACTCTAAGACTGTCGTTATAGGCATTGGCATCAAAGTCTGGTAGTTCAATAGCAAGGTTAACCGGCGTACCGGGATAGCCATTGACCAGATGAACTTCGGCGGAAAACTTAACCGCTAAGTCTTGTGCATAACGGATAATCTTGCCGTTTAAATTTTGCTGATCTTCATCTTCTGATGCGACATTAACGGCACAGAGGATTTTTCCTGCAACTGGCCAAGCGTGTTCTTTTACCATTAATACCGGTTGCGGGGCTTTACGCATAAGATGCCAATCTGTCGGGGTAAAAATAACCGCCTTCAGTTTGTCATGTGCGTGTGTGCTTTTAACAATTAAGTCGTAATCCCCAGCGATAGCATGATTAATGACAGATTCGAAAGGGCGGTTATGCCAAACAACCTGGCAATCAATAATATCAGGATTGTTTGTTTGTAAAATTAGCTCATTTAGCCATGCGGTGCGTTGGTCAATAACACCTTGTCGCATGGCTTCTCTCTCTTGGGCTGACAGTATTGAAGTCATTTCGTAGGAGAAATCAAAAATAGATAAGAAAGCGGTAATCTTAGCTTGGCTTTTTGAGGCTAGCTCAATGGCTCTGTCTAGTGCTGCTTGATGGTCTGTTGTAGGGTTAATAATAACCAGTATTTTTTTATATTCCTTCATATAACCTCCAAAGCCTTTAAATTTAGTGAGTTAGTAATATATATTAGTATCACCTTTTACTCATTAACATAACTTGAACTAGATCAAATAATCATCATTAAGTGGCGATCCGCGCATGTCCTGCCAGCAATCCTAATGCTTGATGATCCACTATTGAAATGTATTTACCATTAACTTCAATGAGACCGGATTTTTGAAAACGGCCTAATAAACGGCTTATGGTTTCAACCGTTAAACCAAGATAATTACCAATATCACCACGAGTCATGGTGAGTCTAAATTCTTTAGGTGAAAAACCACGACTACCAAAACGATTGGCTAAATTATTAATAAAGGCCGCAAGACGTTCTTCAGCATTTTTCTTGGATAACAATAAAATCATTTCTTGATCGCTCATGATTTCACTGCTCATTAAACGCATAATTTGTTGGCGTAATTTGGGCATAACACCTGACAGTTCATCTAAGGTATCGTAAGGAATTTCACATACCATAGATGTTTCTAATGCTTGAGCAAAACTTTGATGAATTTGCGAGTGAATGCCATCAAACCCAATAACGTCACCCGCTAGATGAAAACCGGTAATTTGTTCATCACCTTGTTCGGTAATCGTATAGCTTTTAATTGTACCGGAGCGAATAGCGTATAGCGCCCGTAAGTTGTCGCCGGATTTAAAAATTTGGTCGCCTTTTTGAACCGGTTTTTTACGTTCGATAATATTATCCAGTTTATCGAGTTCTGAATCATTCAATGTGAAAGGAATGCAAAGTGTCGACATGCTACAGTCATGACAATGAATAGCATTACCTCCAGAATTTGGACGGCGAACTTTGTTTTGATCACTTGGCATAATGGTTCCTAAATCATATCAACATTATCATGGTAAACTAAATCAAATTGGCCAGCCACTAAAGTTGATAAATAGCGACGTAGATAGTCTGTAAACCAAAACCAATCAGTAATAAGCCACTTATGATTCTTACCGATTTTCTCTGTACCCAATTTGCTAATTTTTTTGCTGCAAGTCCTGCAGTTAACAATGCAGGTAGGGTGCCTAAGCCAAAAGCTAGCATAATAAGCCCACCTTGAAGTGCACTGCCTGAAGCCACTGACCAAGTCAACGTACTGTAAACTAAACCACAGGGTAACCAGCCCCAAACCATACCCGCAAGAATGGCTTGGCTAGGGTGCTGAATAGGTAGAACCTTCTTTGTTAAAGGTTGTATTACTGCCCATAAACCTTTACCTATTTTTTCAATATAAACAATACCAAACCAAATTTGAGCAATGTATAAACCGGTAATAATCATCATAATACCGGCAAAAAAGCGCAAATATAAAAGGTAGTCGTCCACGGCAAACATTGCGCCAAGTGCTGCAGTGCTACCGCCAACAATACTTCCTGCAATGGTATAGCTTGTGATGCGCCCAAGATTATAACTCAGCAAAAAACTTAACTGATTCGCCAGCTGATTACCTGCACGATTAGGAAGGTTAGCTGAAAAGGCGCCTATCAAGCCACCACACATACCAAAACAATGTGCCGCACCCATTAAGCCAACTAAAAAAGCTCCGACAAAGTTAAATTCAATCACAAAGGAGTCTCTGGTTTTTCATCACTGTCTTTATGTTTGGCGTTATCGGAATGTGAGAGCTGTTTAGCTTGTTGCTGATTGTCATCATCAAATAAAATTGACACACTTTGTCTGTCCAGATCGTCAAATTGTTCACTTTTAACGGCCCAAAAAAATACACCCACTGCAATTAATACAAATACCATCGCAATCGGGATTAATACATAAATAATAGTCATAATTTAAGCCTTAGCAGTCGTAAACTGTTACTAACAACAATGATAGAACTTACCGACATACCGATAGCGGCAATATAAGGCACCACATGTCCAGTGACCGCAAGCGGTAAAATAATCACATTATACCCAAAAGCCCACGCTAAGTTTTGTTTAATAATTCGATTGGTATATTTTGATACTGTAATAGCGTCATTGAAACGGGAGAGGTGGTCGCCAAGCAAGATTAGATCGGCACTGTTTTTGGCTATTGCGCTGCCACTTCCCATTGCAACCGAAATATTCGCTCCAGCTAAAACCGGAGCATCATTTATTCCATCACCAAACATGGCAACTTGTTTGGTTTGCTGTAACTGGTTAATTAAATCTAACTTTGATTGTGGGCTCAGTCCTGAATGCACATCAGTAATACTAAGCCGCTTGGCTAAGAAGTTAGCATGACCAGAGCTGTCTCCTGTCGCCATACTTACCCCAATAGATTGATCTTTTAAGGTTTGAATCACTTTTTGACTGTCAGGCCTAATGTCATCGTTTAATTCAAATGAAGCCACCAACGCATTAGCAATACTTAAATACACATGTTGATGCTCAACACTTTTCTGATTAGGCAGATGTTCAGTTGCTTGCAAACAAAAAGCTAATGACCCTAACTTAATGGGCCTGCCTTTTAAATACCCTTGAACACCTTGGCCTACTTCATGACGTATGTCATCAATAACCTGATTAATATCGTGGTAAGGGATAAACACCTGCGCAATAGGGTGCAATGAACCTTGCTCTAATGTAGCCGCTAAAGATAAAGCGCTACTTTGATCAATATCTGCAAATAATTGCACAGAGCCCAACGACAGTTTACCGCATGTCAATGTGCCTGTTTTATCAAATACAACATGATTGATGTTAGGCAGTTTTTCAAATACACCGGACTTTCGAGTAATAATGCCTAATTTAGTAAAAATTGCTGTGGCACAAGTTACTGCAGTTGGCGTAGCTAGAGCAAGTGCACATGGGCAAGTAGCCACTAAAACAGATAGGGTCACCCAAAATGCATCTTCAGGCGAAATTTGTAGCCAAATAAAATAGGTAAAGGTAGCAATAGTTAAAATAGTGGCCGAAAAATAACGGGCTAATCTATCTGCTAATAAGGCAATGTTAGGCTTATTATTAGAGGCAAACTCTTGTAATCGAATAATTTCAGCAACTAATTGATCTTGGCCTAATGCAGTCACTTCAACTTCAATTGGCTGGTCAACATTTATTGTTCCTGCATAAACCTGCTGATTAGTTTGCTTTAACACCGGCATTTGCTCACCTGTGAGCATAGATTCATTAAGACTTGATAAACCTTTAGTAATGATACCGTCTGCCGCAACAATATCGCCAGGGCGAACTAATATAATATCGCCCACTTTAAGTCTTTTTGCTGCAACCTCTATTGCTTGTCCATCTTGCATAACATGTGCAGTGACAGGTACCAGCTTATGTAAGTTACTTGAGCTAACAGATGCTTTTTGTTTTGCTTGCTGCTCGAAGTAGCGCCCCAATAACAAAAAGAAGGTAAACATAGAAACAGATTCAAAATACACTTCGCCATTACCATTAACCGTTGCAATGCAACTTGCTATATAAGCACCTGCAATGGCAATGGACACAGATAAGTCCATGTTCAATTTACCTAACAGTAGGCTGCGAATAGCGCTAAAATAAAAAGGCTGTGCAGAGTAGAATACTACCGGAGCGGCAAATATCATGCTTACCCAGCGAAAGTAATCCCTAAGTTCCACATCTAAAGCTGAAAAATAGCCTGAATATAAGGCGAGGGCAAACATCATGACCTGCATGGTTGCAAAACCTGCTAAACCTAAACGCAGCAAAAATTTTCTGCTTTCTGCTTTACTGAGGTTTTCTTGGTCATCAACTTGATAAGGTGCCGCCTGATAACCAATGTCGCTGATTTGTTTTAGTATGTGACTTAACTCAACATCGTCAGCATGCCATGTTACTATGGCGCGTTGAGTAGTTGAGTTAACATTAATGCTGGCAACACCTGATAAGGTTTTAACTTTATGCTCAATTAGCCAGGCACACGCAGCGCATGTTATACCATCAATAGATAAAGATAGGCTTTTAAGGGTACCCTGTTGGTGTACTAAATCCTGCTGTACTTCGGGTAAATCATAAGCACTGAATTGATTTAATCCCTCGGGAATGAGCGCACTTTGCTTATTGCCTGGCTCACTTCTAAATCGATAATAGTTAGTTAATCCTGCATCGATAATCGCTTGAGAAACGGCCTGACAACCTGGGCAGCACATTAGTTGTACTTGCCCATCAATGAGTGTGGTGAATTTATCTGCGGTTAAAACCGGTTCATTACAATGAAAACATGATGTCATTAGGCACAGCTCGGGTTAGTTTAACCAATACTCAACGTTATCTGTTATATCTATACGTTGCTGAATGCGCCATGTAGCATCAAAACCTTCAATACGAATTTCCCAAGGGCCCATAATAGACTCATCTAGCGGGATCCGATAAATACCTAAACCATCAGCAGTCACTTTTAAATCAATATCTTGTGTTTCAAGCGTTCTGTGATAAAAATTGATACTCAAAGCAGCAGTATAGGCGGGGCCTCCGTGCTGGGTTATCTCAATCATATTGTCATTAATTTTCGCCAAATACTGCATACCAATTTTTTTTGCATGGTTTATTTTACGTAAATCTTGGTTAATGGCTTTACCTTCTTTGTAGTATTCTTCTGCCACTAATGAGTCAGAGTTATCTAAGGCGATATACAATAAGTTAAAGCTGGCAACAACGGCACAAAGTGGCAATATGATTAAAAACCAAGGCCAAAACTGCTTATACCAGGGTTGAATATCTGACATGGGGATTCCTAAGTTAGTCTGATTTCTATAAGACTATTTTACAGGTTAACTGCTTAATTATCACTTAAAAAAAAGGCCTCGTTTGAGACGAGGCCTTCACTATTACAGTTATGTAACTATTTGTTTGATAAACTATATACGTAAGCAGTAATTACGTGAACTTTCTCTTCACCTAATATGTCTTTCCATGCTGGCATCACACCAGCACGACCGTATTGTATCGTATGAATAATATCACTACGACTACTACCATATAACCAAATATTGTCAGTTAAGTTAGGCGCACCGATGAACTTATTACCGCCACCGTCCATACCATGACAAGCAAAACAGCCTTTCATAAATGAACCTTGGCCTTGCGCAGCAAGTGTTTCATCATGTTCACCACCAGACAGCTTAACCACATATTCAGCTAAGCCTTTAAACTCGCTTTCTTCAATGGGTAAACCACCTTTAGGGGGCATCATGCCATTACGACCATTCATCAATGTAGTCTTAATGTCTGTTAATTCACCGCCATACAGCCAGTCTTTATCTGTAAGGTTAGGGAAGCCCTTTGAACCACGGGCATCTGAACCATGACATTGCGAACAGTTTTGTAAAAATAGACGACCACCTACTTTCAGTGCTTCTTCATTTTTTACTAGCTCTTCTAAAGGTGTCGCTAAATAGGCATCAAAAATTGGGCCGTATTTTTCGTCAGCATGTGCCACTTCACGGTCATACTGAGATAAACGGTTTTCAGCTTTTGCAGCTTCCAACGCAGCGGCAGAATCAATTTTTATACCTTGTTCTGTACCAATGCTTTGGTTTGAACTGGTCCAGCCAAATAGGCCTTTATAGTTACCAAGTCCTGGGTACATGGCTAAATAAATCAGACCAAAAACGATAGTAATATAGAACATATAAGCCCACCACTTAGGTAGTGGGTTATTGAGCTCTTCAATACCATCGAAACTATGGCCCATTGATTCGCCTTCTTCAATGCCGGTATTATTTTGCGACATTTTACGAAGGATGAAAAAACAGCCTGCAATCACGATTAGTGTGAGTACGGTAATCCAAATACTCCAGAAGTTACTCATAATCATTACTTCTGCTCTCCTGAGTCTTGCGACTTTGTTGGTTTTTCATCATCTGCGAATACTAAGTTAGCCGCTTCGTCAAATTTCGACTTGCTGTGCTTACTGTATGCCCAGAAAAAAATACCCACAAACGTCACCATTACAATAATGGTTAAAATGCCTTGAAAAGTGCCGTAATCCATCATTACCTCCTACTTGAGTGCGTGCCCCAAAGACTGTAAGTATGCGATTAGTGCATCCATTTCTGTTTTGCCTTCAACCGCTTTTTGAGCACCGGCCAGTTCTTCTTCGGTGTAAAGTTTATCTTCAGGATGAAAATTACTTAAAATTTCCATTTTCTTCTGGGTCAACTTACCGTCTAAGATATTGTCCATAAGCCAAGGAAAACCTGGCATATTTGACTGAGGTACCACATCGCGAGGATTGATTAAATGCACTTCATGCCATTTGTCGCTATAACGACCACCAACACGTGCAAGATCAGGACCTGTACGTTTAGAACCCCATTGGAAAGGGTGATCCCAAACAGACTCACCAGCAACAGAATAGTGACCGTAACGCTCAGTTTCGGCACGTAAAGGACGGATCATTTGGCTGTGACAGTTATAACAACCTTCACGAACGTATATATCGCGACCTTCAATCTGTAATGCAGTATAAGGAATTAATCCTTCTACTGGCTCAGTGGTATCTTTTTGAAAGATAAGCGGGGTAATTTGCACTAAACCACCAAAACTAATGGCGATAACAGTAAATATACCGAGCAAACCGACATTTTTTTCAATTAACTCATGACTAAATTTCATCGTATCTGCTCCTTATGCTTTTGCTTCAGCAAGTGCTGGCAATGAATCTTTAGGTGCTTTAACAGTACGTATTACGTTGTATGCCATAATGAACATACCTGTTAAGAAGAATACACCACCAATAAAGCGAACGAAGTAGAAAGGATAAGATGCTTCTAAGCTTTCAACAAAGCTATAAGTCAATGTACCGTCAGAGTTAACTGCACGCCACATCAGACCTTGCATCACACCAGAAATCCACATAGAAACGATATATAACACAGTACCAATTGTTGCTAGCCAGAAATGCACGTTGACTAAATTAGTGCTGTACATACGACCGTGGCTAAATAACACAGGTATTAAATGATATAAAGAACCGATAGAAACCATTGCTACCCAGCCCAATGCACCAGAGTGAACGTGACCTACAGTCCAGTCGGTATAATGAGATAACGCATTAACGGTTTTAATTGCCATCATTGGGCCTTCAAAGGTAGACATACCATAGAAAGATAATGACACAACAAGGAAACGAAGCACGGGATCAGTACGCAGTTTATGCCATGCGCCTGATAACGTCATAATACCGTTAATCATTCCGCCCCAAGAAGGTGCGAACAAAATTAACGACATCACCATACCTAAAGACTGAGTCCAGTCAGGTAAAGCGGTGTAATGTAAGTGGTGAGGACCGGCCCAAATATACAATGCTATCAAAGCCCAAAAATGAACGATTGATAAGCGATATGAATAAACAGGACGCCCAGCTTGCTTAGGTACGAAGTAATACATCATACCAAGGAAACCCGCTGTTAATAAGAAACCAACCGCATTATGGCCATACCACCATTGCACCATTGCATCTACTGCACCTGAGTAAATTGAGTATGACTTAGTCAGACTCACAGGAACCGCCATTGAGTTAACAATGTGTAACACCGCAACCGTTATGATGAATGCGCCAAAGAACCAGTTCGCCACATAAATGTGCGAGGTCGTTCTTTTAACAATAGTGCCAAAAAAGACTATCGCATAAGATACCCAAACAATGGTAATCGCGATATCAATAGGCCACTCTAATTCAGCATACTCTTTACCCTGGGTGAAACCCATAGGTAATGTTATCGCAGCAGATAGAATAATTAATTGCCAACCCCAGAAAGTAAATGCGGCTAATTTAGGCGCAAATAAACGGGTTTGACAGGTACGTTGTACAACATAGTAGGATGTAGCGAAAAGAGCTGAAGTACCGAACGCGAAAATTACGGCATTGGTGTGTAGTGGTCGTAAACGACTATACGTTAACCAAGGCGTGTCGAAGTTCAGTTGCGGCCAGATTAACTGAGCAGCAATCAATACACCTACTGACATACCAACAATACCCCACAAAACTGTGGTTAAGGCAAATTGGCGGACAATAGTGTAATTGTAATCAGCGCCTGTAGACTGGGAATGGTTCATCATAATGCTTCCACGGCTTATTACTTATTGGCAAAGTTAGACTTTACCGGTTGAGTAGACAATATCTGATTAAATAAGACTTACTGTCTTGTTTATCAAGTACTGTCAAGGTGTTGACACGCGAAATAGCTATCAAACGCGTGGTGGTGCAATGATACTTGAGCTAGATCAAAAAAGAAACTTAACTCGAGTGTAGAATCTTGATCTAGATCAATGTCTGAAAGATAATGTTATCAATTTGAATAATTAGGTTAAATATTGTGCTAGAGAAGTCACTTTTAGGTATTTTTTTATTTTCACTATGTTTTTTAATAGCATGCGACTCCAATAAAGTTGAAGTTGAATCATCTTTTAAAGCCGATACCAGTTTGTGCGACTTTTATACGGGGTCTTGTAATCAGAAAGTTGATAATGTTGAAGTTCAGCTAACATTTAAGCAGCCAAATGCACCAAGTGAATCACCAATAGATCTTTCAATACAATTTTCAATCCCGGTCACAGATGTCAAAATGACAGTGGAAGGACGTGATATGTTTATGGGTATTATTCCGGTCTTTTTACAAAAGACCAACTCTCAATCATTTGATGCTCAATTGATATACGGTTCTTGCAGCAGCAATTATATGATTTGGCGCGCAAACGTGTCATTTGAACATGAAGGTGTTTCTCGTTCTGTTTGGTTCGATTTTCTTGCTGATGCGCAACACAAATCAGCTAATTAACAATCTAACCAATGTGTTTTTATACTTTCAAATATTGTTATGTTATCAATAAACAAGGTTAATAAGTCGGGATCAAAATGGCTGGCAGAATTCCTTCTCATTTCTGCTAATACCTCATCTAAAGGCCAGGCTTCCTTGTAGCACCGTTTATGCGCTAATGCATCAAACACGTCAGCAATAGCCACAATTCTAGCAAAAATATGAATATCCGTGCCTGAAATACCTTGGGGGTAACCTGAACCGTCATATTTTTCATGATGTTGTAAGGATATAATTGCCGCGGCTTTTAAAATAGGTCGCTCTGAATTAGCTAAAATTTGATAACCAATAGTAGGGTGTTGCTTCATAATATCCCATTCATCACCATCCAATTTACCGGGTTTAAGCAGCACGTAATCTGGGGTGGCAATTTTGCCAACATCATGCATAGGGGAAGCGCGTTTAATTAAATCAGCGTCTCTTTGTGATAATCCAGCCAATAGTGCTAACTCGTAGCAATATTCAGCCATACGTTTAACATGATTTGCGGCCTCTTTAGAGCGGCTTTCAACCACATCACCAAGACGCAAGATTAACTCAGATTGGGTATCTTCTACCTCCTGACTCAACAGTAAGTTCTCAAATGCCACCCCCACATTGATAGCAAAAATATCGACAAGTTTCTTATCAAGATCACTTATTTTATCAATGCCATCCATGTATAAAATATTAATCCATTGACTTGACTTGGTTGGAAAATAGCCAATAAAGCAATTATTTTCATAAAGGCATTTTCTCTCATCTAATGCTTTATTGAGTAACGAGATAATATCTTCTGGTAATGCAGTTTCATCACAGCCTTGAAAGCGGCCCGTACCGGCAAGAATTTCAAAACTTTTACTGTCAACATGGCCACTAATTGCATCAATTGCGTTACATGTTAACAAAAGAGTCTCATTACTTAAATTAAGTAGCGATGCCACTTGATTCAATAATCCATCAGCAAAACGGTGTAAGGTACGTAGTTCGAATAAACCAGATGTTGCTTGTAAAACCCTTTCTAAACCTTGGCGATGTTGTGCCTGGGATATTCTGGCTTGCTCAATTTCCATAATATCGCGATAAGAGCGCAGGGCAGAGTACACGCTGGTCATTAACTTGCGGGCATCAAGTTCAGCTTTTGCTTTATAGTCATTGATATCGTAATTAACAATCACATCTTCTTCTGGAGCCTGGCCAGGTTGTCCGGTACGTAAAATAATCCTCATGGTTCGATTATTAAAATCTTCACGGATCCATTTAATTAACTCTAATCCTGCATGATCACTTTCCATCACAACATCGATAAATGCTATCGCAATATCATTTTCTTGTTGTAACAACTCCTTAGCTTGCAACCCACTGTAAGCATTTATAAATACCAGCGATCGCCCATCTAACTTAAACCGAGATAGTGCCAGTTTAGTCACTGAATGAATATCTGGTTCATCGTCAACAATTAGAATTTTCCAAGGTGGAAGCGATGGCGGTTGGTCTTTATTGGTTCTTTCTGAAAACAAAGGTTTTTTCTTCCCAATATCAAAAAGCATTTGCTCACCTCTCTTACTGAAAATTGTGAAGATGAATCTATTTTTTAATTCAGATTAAGTGTAGACCAGATATTAATTAATAAAACAAAATGAATTTAAAAACAAAACTATTACAAAGTCACACAAATGCATTTGATAATCATTCTCAAAAACATATAATAGATTAATGACTCAGATGGGGATGAATATGAAAAACGTTAATATTGGTTTAAGTGAGCATAAAATTGCACAGTTGATTAACGAAGGTCACCTATGTGCCGCCGACATTCAATGCTTAGATAAAGCAAGCAAACAGATTATTTGGCAGTTGTGCCTGTGGTGTTGTCAGAACAGAATTCATTGTCAGAACATCAGTTGTCATTCATCACTAGTGGAGTCTAATAACGAGGCCAAAGTCTTGGTGTAGTCTTAGTCACATCATATCTTTTCTCTAGCGCTGTAATATGGCTGAGCGTACTTATGATACTGATAACGCATTGAATATTTTGTACGGGCGCCAAAAAAATCGTTTCACATTCTGGTGCAGTAGCGGTTCAACACTCGAGTAAAGGTAGTCACGGACGAGTCGTTATTCATTGCATGTGAGCACTGCAACGGCCATTTGAGTTTAATCACAGAAGAAGCGCCATTTAGGCACAAATAGCCACTATCACCACACCTCATATAACTGCGCACAATGTATATTATGTTAAATAGGATATTTGTGAATTACCATAACGTCCCTACATCTTGTGGTTTCTCATACCAAATGAGTTTTGTCTCACCTTAGTGGATCTGGTCTTTTAGTATTTAAAATCAGATGGTTATATTTAAACAAACGATTTCAGCGCACAACTTTGGTGCAATATTCTATTCAGAGCGCTTTTTGGTGTTGTTTTTATCACCTGACTTTTTCAAATCCTGTGGTATGTTTTTGGTTTGATTGTCAGTGTGTTTTAGTATGTGCTGTTGTGGTTCAGTGTACTGGTCAAGCCAAACTGGACACTTTTAGTTGAGAATTTTCAAACTCTACCGGTGACAGATCACCATTAGCAGAATGAAGTCGCTCCAAGTTGTAATATTTCATGTAAGCAGTCACATCTTGCTTCATAAACTCCCTTGTTGGTTGAGCAACGTTAAAAATCCAATCGTGTTTCAAGCTGCCAAAGAAACGCTCAACGACTGCGTTATCCCAACACGCACCCACATCACCCATACTGGCTCGGATACCATAGCTCGATAGCAGCCTACCGAATTGCTTACTGGTATACTGTGAGCCTCGGTCACTGTGAAATACCAGCCCTCTGGCCGGTTGGCGCAGGTTGTAGGCTTTCATTAATGCCTTGGATACCAAATCTGTAGTCATGCGTTTGTCTATGTGCCACCCAACAATCCGGCGTGAATATAAATCCATTACCACTGCTAAATACATCCAGCCTTCACCTGTCTTTAAATAGGTCACGTCACCCGCCCAAACCTCATTAGCCGATACTGGGTTAAAGTTCATGTTTAACAGGTTATCAGCCACTGCATCTGAATGTTTGCGCTGTGTAGTCACCTTGTAAGCTCGTCGCTGGGTAGCTTTGAGTCGAAGGCGGTGCATAATTTTACGAACGAGATAGCGACCAACCTGGTAGCCTTCCTTGCGCAATTTCTTCACCATTTCACGATTTCCTAAGCTGCCTCGACTTTGCTTAAATAGCTGTCTAACAAGGCGATAAAGCTTCAGTGTTTCAAGGCTTATCACGTTTGCTGGGCGTTTATGCCAATCGTAATAGCCTGACTTACTGACACTCATTACTCGGCATAAGAGTGCGATAGGGAACCGGTTAGATTGCTGTTTGATGAAGCGAAATTTTACTTCATTTCTCTCGCAAAGAAGGCGCTTGCCTTTTTTAGTATTTCTTTCTCCATGCGTAATTCTTTGTTTTCTCTACGCAATCGTTTCAACTCATCACGCTCAGATTCTTCTAAGGTGATACCTTGTTGCAGGGCTTGGTGTTTTTCCTTCCAGTTGTAAAGCAGGCTAGTGCTAACCCCAAGAGACTTTGCTGCATCAGCAACGCTATAACCTTGCTCTAGCACCATCAAGACGGCTTCATCTTTAAATACCTGCGGATAACTCTTATGTGATTTTTTTAGACTCATATTGACCTCTTAATTTATTGACCATACTGTCTCAAAATTAAGTGTCCGATGGAATTAGACCAGAACAGTATTGTTCAGGTGAGCTTTCTTGATTTATTTCAGGTAAGTGAAGGTAGAAATCGTGTTTGAGTTTTTCACTCAAAGATAAATTTGGAATAATATCTTCACCACTATATTCAATAGTATAAGTGTATGTACCAAGCTCTTTATCTAGCGCAGCTTTGTCAATTTTTACAGGAATTAAATATAATGGTGCCTGTCTAGGTAAATCAGAACTATCATCTTCAAACCATTCAAGAAAACCGAATGCTAAGTACAAAATATTAGCACCAGTTTCTTCAATTGCGGTATTCGCTTTAGAACGGATATTTCTCAATTGAGCTTCTAATTCTCGAGGGTAAAGCATTGACTGGATATTTGAATCACTATGTTTTTTATCAGTTGTTTTATGGCTAAGTGGTAAATCAAAACTGATATTTAAACCTAGTATTTGAGCCCATTCTTTTGCGTTAGGATCTGATTTTATTCTTACTTCACGGCCTTTATCATCTATCGATATGTATCCATGCTCTATCAATTGTTCTCTTGTCGGCTCATCAACAGGAATGAATTTGAATTGATGATTTTCCAAAAGTTCATATGCAAGCTGATCAGGCATCTCATCGATAATTCGAATTAACCCGCTTGTCGTATGTTTAAAATTAAGAAGACGATTGCGGTTAGTTAGGTCTAATAAGCGATTTCGAATAGATTGAAGTGAATCGAATGCAAAATTATCATTTAAAGCAGATGTTGAAAATTCATCCATAGATATCTCACTCTCCATGTGATTACCCGTGGCTAACATTTCATAAAAGTCAGTGAAATAGGGCAAATGAGATCATAATTCGTATGTTAAAGGCTATGAAATGTATTCGTAGCAACTCAAACGTTTCTTTGTTACTTCGATTATGGATAGATGCTCAGAAATGATCAACACTAGGATGATGGTATTTCCATTTTCCTATTAAATATGAGTCATCTAGATTCAAAAATGCAACATATTCAATAAATAGTGAGCTTGAAAACAGGTAACACTGAATTTAGCAGCATAATATAACCTATATGCCCTTAGAAAGGGCTTATGGTTGAAATATTAACTCAGCCTTTTCCCAAACAACTGATTCCTCGATTACCCTTAGAAACTCTTTGCCATTAAATCCTGATGGATATAAAGAAAAATGTTCTGAAGAAAAATCAACCTCTTTACCTGATGCCATTGACGATGTAATTTCTTTCTCTTGATTACACAAAAAATGAGCATTATCTGCCAGTGCAATCAAAAGCTCTTCAATGCTCACTTTCATAAATCCGGCGAAATAGTCATGGTCAAACTCGAGTGACGTATCAGCAATTAACCCTTTAATTTTAGGTATTTCAATCGTTAAACCTAATATTTTTCTAAGTTCTTTATTTAAATGTAGATCATCCTTAATTGCTTCGACTTTTTTCCTTACCTGTATACCCGCTTTACGTAATGTACGATCTCGGTGTTGAAACACCTCAGATTTAGTCGTACGGTAATATGTTGATTTAACTTCGATTATAAAGATAATATTGTCTATGACACAAATTAAATCAATCTCACCAGCTTCAATCCCGTTTGGTGTATTTGCTGTATAATTTCTTATGACATTGAAGCCACGGCCTTCGAATGCATCACCCAACTGATTTTCGATTCTTGTCGTTTCGTCTTTTAATGAACTACGCAGATTGGCAAAACGACGAAGATTATTCACTGCACTCACCGAACTATACTGCGTAAACATTAACAAAGGAAGTTGAACACAATGACTGCCAATTTTGAAAACGGGTTTTTCATAAAGTGGTTGAATTTTTTCAAATTGCGATTGGTGTAATTCGTTACTGAGCTTTTTCATATCAAGGCACCAAAACTCTAAAATAGCTTCCGCAGCCTTAATGCTCCCTTTGGGAAAGTCTCTGGAAACAGTCCATCCAACGATGTTGTTTACTTTCTCCTTCCACAAAGACCAGGTAATGGGAAATCGATTTTGACCAGTTGATAAACCTTTAATTGCAACCATTCCGGCAGCTTGCTGCCAATCACCTACTTGAGCATGTTCATAATAAAACGCTTCAATGTTCTCTTTTAAATAAAAAGCAATCATGAGTTCTAACGATAGTAACGCTTGGAATAAGTTAACGTTAAACCCGTTGTCGAGTTTTACAAACTCTTCAAAACCATAAAGTTTCTGTAGTTCCAGCTTAGTAGCTATGGCTTTTACATAAGCGAATTGATTGCTGTCATGGTTTTCTGCAGAACCCATTTGTACACTGGCCATTCCTGAGGCAATAAATTCCTCCATCGCAATATTAAACCAGTAACCTTTCAGAAGTTGCTGTCTGTTCCCATTACGATCCCAATTATTAATTATACCTTTATCAAAACGCTCAAATATCAACCTGCCACTTTTAACAGAGAAATGTAATGAATCGTCAAAACAAAATGGATGTACGCTTTGAGACAAAAACTCATCGAGTTCAACTTGTACTTGCATCAACTGACTAAACGTATTCAGTAATGATTCTGCAACAGCACTGTCTTCATTAGATGGGAAAACTAATGGAACATGATACTTTTTTAGTGATTTACCGATTTTGTTATCATTCAGATGGAAGTCTGAATCTGCTGAATGTCTTAATTTCCAATGTATTAACTCTGTTAACGCTCTCAATTTTGAGTTTACACTTATCACTCCACCGTCAAATGATATGGCTTGTTCTATTTGATATTTGAAAAAATATACAGCAGAAAATGACAAAAACTCGAATAAAGTTATATCTTTAAATGGACTGCTGTACTTTTCTATCAGCCCTTTCCTATCTTCGTGAGCTTGTTGGAATTGATGACATGTCTCAATCAAACCTTCCAGTATATTTGGGTATTGGCTCGATAGCTGGTTAATTTCATGCCACTTGACATGCTCTTTCTTAAGGACTATTTCAGATCTTCTGATCGCCGTTATGACAGTTGTTGGCGATTGAGCTAATACCATTGAGATAAACTTGAGATTAGAAGTGAGGTCATGTGCAAAATAACGGGCTAAGGCTAAGACAAAATCATCGGATTCAAACAGATTAGGTGGGAAACCATCAATAAATGTCGAATGCCAAAAGTATTCTTCTCGATTAACAATCGACAAGCTTTTTTTAGTAGGCTTTCTATAGAGATAAACTTCAAGGACTTGCTGGTATGCAAATTCTTCATTCTGAGAGGCTTTGAATTGTGAAAAAAGTTTTTCAAAGTAATTCTGTTTACGATCTAACATCAAGGAATCCATTCACAATATTATTAGGTAAAATATCAAATACTTGCCTTATTCATTAGGCATATCTGAAAAGAGACAACTCAAGTCACTTCTTTAGTTACATTTGCATCGCACTAAAGCTATGTTAACAATAGAAATTAAGAGTTCGAATTCATTTACTTTATATCTATAAATACATATACTATTAATAAATAAAAAAGCCAACTTTTCTTTTCATCTCAGTACATTACATTGATATCTGTTATGCGCTTAAAGTCAAAATGTTTGAGAAAAAAGCGCTTAAAGTCAGAAAGTTTGAGAATTTAGCGTTTCTGAATGAGACAAATTTTTCTAAGTCTATGATTTACCGAATACCCCAAATGACTTTTGTTTCACTTCGTAACTCTTGGATGTTGTTTTTTGAATTTGACCATTATATTTACGGTGGTGGTTTTGTTGCACCTTAACGATGCAGCATCTTAATCTGCGCGCTTTATTAACCTATTTGAGCTGCTGATCTTTTAAAATCCATGAGTATGTTTTTGATTTGA
Source organism: Shewanella sp. HL-SH2 (assembly GCF_051164935.1). NCBI lineage: Bacteria > Pseudomonadati > Pseudomonadota > Gammaproteobacteria > Alteromonadales > Shewanellaceae > Shewanella > Shewanella sp. HL-SH2. The sequence continues at coordinate 2,680,118 of NZ_CP195035.1, read as the reverse complement.
GTTAGTCAAAAAGAAAGCTTTGCATAAAAACTAAACGATTATCATCACAAGTCAAATAATACTCAAACATAACGACTGTAGATATTATCATCAAAAAATTATCTTTACTGGTCAAGTCAAACTAGACACTTTGAGTTGAGAACTTTCAAACTCTACCGGTGGCAACATTTTTTGACCTCTACATTTATCGGGACTAACAAAACTGGAATTTATGAGTTGTTATTAATCTTCCATCCAATCTATATTCGGTAGTGCATCCAAATGCTGGCTATAACGTATTTCGTTAAAAGAGGCACCATTTTTCATGACATCGAAAACTTCGATAGCCAACGCGCAAGCCATCAATTGAATAGCGTCTTCACGCGGTGTACCTGTCATGACTAAACGCATTAGGGTTTCTTTTACTTTTTTGGGTTCACTGTCGGCGATTTGATTTTCGACGACTTCAATGAGTGTTTCTTCAGTCATGTAACTATCTTGCTGATTATCCATTATAACGACTCTGTTTAAATACTTAACGTCATTATGCCGCAAGCATAGTGTAAGCAATAGCGTAAACTCCGAATTATTCGAGCATTGCCGTCAAGAATGTAACGTTAAGGTTGAGTAAAATTTATCTGTGTTGATAATCTGATTGGATTTTGTGCACCGTAACGACATTTTTTGAGACGACAATATCATCGACTAACACTTTTATCTTCGTTTCGGAATGTTCAGCCTGTGCAAGTTACCTTACGATTTTTAGATTGGCTTGTTTTTTAGCACTTAATTGTTGGCAAGCTTTTCCAATTAGTTGTGTATTGCGGCGTCAGTAATTCTCGTCGCATGGCCCATTTATGCTCAATACCTTGAGCGGCTACAAATAAGGTATCTGTGCCATAGCGTTGATTGATAGCATCAAGCGTTTTCATCAATGCTGGATTAGCTTTAGGTTGGTTAAATAAATCGAATTGGGTGTGTTTTTCACAGCTTAAATCAAGCAGACCTACGCCAATTTTGTAATAGTGAACACCGGTTCTAAATAGTTTTACTGCTGCGTTGCTCATGGCCTGGGTTAACTCTTTGGTACAATTTGTCGGGCATGCAAATGATACGAGTACTTTGAAGTTGACGGGATGGTCATCATAGGGTGAGTTACTGGCAAACAGCATCATTGTTTTGCAATGTGTTCCCTGCTTGCGTGCCTTTACCGCCGCAATACCAACATGTTTACTTAATGCTTGCAGCAATGAGTCATAATCAACAATACGCTCACCGACACTGCGGGTAGAAAAAATTTGTTGCTTATCTGCCCTCGCCTCATCCCATACTTTACATACCTGCCCGTTTAACTCGCGCACTGTACGTTCAATTTCAATGCTGAATTGTTTACGTGCTAATCCTGCTGGCATATTGGCCAGTTCAAGTGCACTATTGATATTCATTAAAGCTAATTTTTTACTAATACGCCGACCCACTCCCCAAACATCACCGGTACTCATTGATTGTAAAATAGCTATTCGCTCAGGCTCGTTATCAATTACACAAACACCTTTGTAGACTTGTATTTTCTTCGCGGCATGATTGGCCACTTTCGCTAAGGTTAAGGTGGGTCCCATGCCCACGCAAACCGGCAGACGCGCTTCTTTCCATACTGCACGACGAATTAATTGACCCTGGGTGCGTAAACATTGAATGGCGGGATAACACTGCTTGAATGAAAGAAAGCTTTCATCGATGGAATACACATGCTGTTCGGGGGCAAAACGGCCAATGATACTCATCATTTTCATCGATAAATCGGCATAAAGCTCGTAGTTACTTGAGCAGGCTATAACACCTTTTTGTTGGCACAAGTGTTTAACCTGGAAGTAAGGCGAAAACTTTGGTACGCCAAGCTCTTTAGCCTGACGGTTAGCCGCAACTATGCAGCCGTCGTTATTACTCAACACTATAATGGGTTTACCGCGCCAGTCTGGACGAAAGACCTGCTCTGCACTGCAATAAAATGAATTCGCATCAACTAAAGCAAACATGGTTAACTCACCTGGGGCGAGCTAGCCAGTAAAGGGCTTTGGCGATGACAACGAATAGAGCGAATCACCACGCCTTCAATATTGAATGAGTCATAATAGTTTATCGCTTGCGGCTGATATAACTCATTAGATGACAATAATAACCTGCGGTTTTTATCCAGAATTTTACACACAAACTCACCATTAAAATTGGCAACAATCACATCACCATGACGGGCGGTTTCATGGCGATCAACAATCAATAGGTCGCCATAAAAAATACCGACGCCCTGCATTGAGTCACCACTCGCGACGCCAATAAAAGTGGCATTAGGATGTTCAATCAATAGTTCATCTAGGCTTAACGATAACTGTAAATACTCAGATGCAGGACTTTCAAAACCGGTAATCCCCGCACTGGCATGAATAGGAATAATGCGCATAATAAACACCACTGTATAAATATACAGTTATTGTATTATATTGAAGGATTATTGCCAGTTTTTAATTAAAATCAAAAAATCATCACCCTATTTTTTAGTTTTAGGGCAAGATCAATCAACAAGGGAATTTAAGTCGGGGGCGATTTATGACTGGTCTAAACCGCGCATATTTAATAGAGAATAGATGCTTTACAGCGTAAACTGTTTGTTTATGTTTTTGATAAAGAGAGCCAGATCCGTGATTAAATTCTCTGTTGATACCCACGCACACACCATAGCTTCAACCCACGCATACAGTACTGTTCATGAGTATTTTTCGATAGCCAAAACTAAAGGTATTAAACTTTTTGCTATTACCGATCATGGGCCTGATATGGCAGATGCGCCCCACTTTTGGCATTTTGTGAATATGCGAGTATTGCCAAGAATTGTGGATGGTGTTGGTATGCTGCGCGGTATTGAAGCAAATATAAAAAATGATCTAGGTGAAATTGATTTTTACGGCAGCTATTTAACCGATCTCGATATTGTCTTGGCGGGTTTTCATGAGCCAGTATTCCCACCATCTAGCCTAGAAGCGCATACACAAGCACTTATCAATTGCATTGAAAGTGGCCACGTTGACATCATTACCCACCCCGGGAATCCGTCATATCCGATTGATATCAAACGGGTTGCGAAAGCTGCCGCTGAGCACAATGTCGCGCTTGAAATTAATAACTCGTCTTTCTTAACCTCTCGTAAAGGCAGTTTAGCTAACTGCACTGACATTGCGAGTGCAGTGAAACACGCTGGCGGATTATTAGTGATGGGATCGGACTCTCACGTTGCATTTAGCTTGGGCGGCTTTGAAAAGTGCATTGAAGTTATTGATGCTGTGGATTTTCCAATCGAGCGATTATTAAATCGCAGCCCTGAAGCATTACTGTCATTTTTAACGGCAAGAGGCCACACCAATTTAGATGAATACGCGGTGTTAATCGATTAGCCATAAAATGATTTACTACATCAGCTTTAATGTGAGTATGTGGTGAGTGTTATGGCGTTTATTGGGCGCGAGTAATGAATTGAATGTTAAGTAAAAAACCCCATTAAAGTGCTCTTTAAATGGGATTTTTATCATCAATTTATCGCTGAGCTTATCGCTGACCGTATAGCTCGCTTAATAGATTAGTTTTGGGTTAAAAAACGTTGTTTAACCGCTTCAGCCATTAAGTGTGGTGGAATTAAGCCTTGTTCTAGCACAAAGTTATTAAAGGCTAAACGGTCAAATTTGTCACCCAAGGCCAATTCAACATCGGCTCTTATTTCAAGTAACCTTGATAAACCATAAAAGTAGCTGCCCGCCTGTCCAGGCATACGCATGGTATAACGGTCTACTTCTTGTTTTACTGCGGCTTTTGAGAACACCACATCATTGCTTAATAAATTGTAAGCTTGCTCTTTGGTGGCTAACCCTAAATTTAGCATCGGGTCTAACATGGCACGGGCGTTACGTAATAGACGATGTTGCAAGGCGATGAGTTGGCCTTCAATGGGTAAATAAGGCAGCATTTCAGCTTCAGCATAAAGTGCCCAACCTTCTACGTTGACGCTATTAAACGCATAATACACTCGAGCCAATGACACACCTTGCTCTAGCATGACGGCAAATTGCAGTTCATGCCCAGGTCGACCTTCGTGAGCACTTAATGTGTACGCAACCGCGTTAAAGTTAAAGTCATCATAAGCGGCATCACCACTTAATGCGGGGTTGCCGGTTGTCAGTACAAATTGACCTTGCTCGCCAGTGTTACCAATAAACGGGGGTGGCAACATATGCGGCGCTGGGCTGCCCGCGGCCTCTGCATCGCTGGCAAGACGCATAATCATATTACGTTTTGGTAAGTCGACAACCGCTTGCGCAGTAATAATGCCTTCAAGTTTAGTGTTAATTTCGCGATAGTGGTTTTCAATTTTATCGTTGCCTAATGAGTCATTTTTAAGCGCTTTAATCACATCGCGATAATCACTCGATGGCATATCAAACTTTGCTGCCACTAACGGAGCCAAAGCTTGCATGTTCGCTTTGGTGATCATGTAACTTGCTTTAGCACGTTCAATGAGCAAGTTTGGGTCTATATCAATTCCTGCACTTTTAAGTTTTAACGCATAAATTTCAGAGGGCAATTTGTAGTCAGTACGCGCATGAGGAATAACCGTTTTTTCAGCCCATTGACGGTAATCTGTAATTTGTTTTTTTAACAGCGCTAAATTATCGTCCGCTTGACTGAAGTCATTTTTATCAAATAATTGCTGTAAACCTTGCAGTAAAGTGTCGGTCCTTGCTAATGCTTGTTCTACTTCTTCTTTAGTTGGGCCGAGTAATGCTTTATTGTTTAACGCGGTTTCAAACAAGGTTTTTGCTTGCTCAGTTAATGCGGGTTGATCGGTTTTCCCGACATAACAAGCCAAACGCGTTATAGCGGCTTGTTTGCGGCTGTCAGCCATTTGCTGATCCAATAATGCCGATACCCCTCTAAAAATAATTAATGGGACATCAACCCAAGGTAACATGTACTTATCATCTAACTGGTCTGCCAAAATGGTCTGGTCAATATCGTCGATAATAATATTAAGATCTTGGCGAACAGGTAAAAGAGTTTCTATTTCCAGTGCTTTTAGTAAGGTTTTCTTACTGTTATTAAGCGTTTTAATGTACTTATCTTGTTGTGCTTTGGTAATACTGCTACACAGATTGTCGGCTTCTGAAATACCTATTGAGCTGGCCATTTCGGGTTGAAACTGGCTGGTTATCTGGATCTGTTTATTGGTGTATTGATTACTCACATCAACCCAAGTACTCGCAGAAGCGGTCATTGGAACTAACATCAGCAATGGGATTATTGTGGTGAGCTTTTTGCCTGACATCGACTAAATCCTTTTTATTTGGCCTTTATTTCGGCTTATTATTTTAGGCGATTACTATAACTGAATTTCAGCACCAATAGATAAACACCCAGTTAGCTATTCTGTAACGAATCGTTATCAATATTGAATTGTAAGCCGAGTGGCACGTCATCTCAATTTGCTTGCTTTATCGCGAGTTTGATGCACTTTTCATCAATACACTTAATCACCAAGGGTAGATATAGATACATAGATTTTTGCGTGATAGAACACTTTTAATGTGAAATATAAATGTACTATTAATATTGAATAAAGAACTGAATGTTAACATGCAAATCGAACGTCATATTTTTAATCGTTAAGGTATCTTTGATTTGGTATTTTAAGCAGGATTGAACTTAACGTTGCTGTTTCGCGTAGTACAACATAAAGCTTTATAAGAATATAAAGATCTTATAATCCAATGCTTGATTTCAGCCACTTAGGATCATCTTTGTTTTAAATAATAAATTGATAACATCAGTTTTAATCAACATCACTTTTTAGGGAATAACACCATGTACATGATAGTTAAACACGCCCATCTGACAATAATTGCACTGACGTTTATATTTTTCATCATCAATTTTGTGTTAACGATGAGAGGTTCAGACAAGGTGAATAACAAACTGCTAAAGGTCGGTCCGCATGTTTTGTACACGCTTTTCATCTGTAGTTTTATCTACCTTGTCGTGGTTAACCCACTTAACTTATATCCATTCGTAAACGGCTGGGCCTCTTCTAAGTTAGGCGGATTTGTACTTTATGTATTATCTATTACGTTGGCACTTAAGTGGGCAAAGTCAACCTTGTGGCGTGTAGTCGGTTTGCTGAGTGCCATATTTTGGCTAGTGATGAGTGCACGATTAGGGTTTGCTGATCATCTTAAATCAAAAGGTATTGTTGAAAATGCCAATGTTTATTTTGATTTAAGCCAGTCGATACTAACAACTATTGCTTAGGTCTGTGCTATGACAAGGAGCTGCACAACGAGTGGTGCAGCTCATCAATATTAGTCATCCTAAAACAGATCTTTAGAGCAACCTAGCCATTTTGACATGAGAGCTTTTTACCTAACGATAGGTGTTACCCGAAGGTCATTGAGTTTGTTGTTTTCTATATGGCTGATGATAAAACATTAATGTCTTACCCACACTTAACCTGTCTTTATCGGTCATATTATTCCAGCGAGTGATCTGCTCGACACTGACTTTATATACTCTGGCGATGCTCCAAAGTGTATCGCCATACTGAACTGTGTGGTTACCGTTAACGGCGGTTTCACCTTTAGGCGTTCGAACTGTATTTGCCATTGTGGGTTTATTCGATGACACTTGAGAAGATTTGGCGGCCGCCAGTTCTACATCGAGTATCACTTGTGACGTTAAATGTGGCATAAAAAGTATTTGGCCTGCGATAATTCGATCACCACTAATGTCATTCATTTCTTGAATTTTAGACACGCTTATTTGATGACGTTGAGCAATAGCACTTATATTGTCACCTGCTTTTATCTGATATTTGAACCATTTAACTCTTTCACTAATATCGGTGTCTTCAAGCGCTTTTTTAAACTGATTTACTTTACTGACTGGCACAACCAATTGATGTGGTCCGTCGGGCGATGTTGCCCAGCGATTAAACCCCGGGTTTAACTTTTGCAGTCGAGTAATGGGTATATTCGCCAGGTCGGCTGCTACAGCGATATCAATTTGACTACCGACATCAATCACTTCAACGAGCGGTTTGTTAGGAATTGATTGAAGGTTAATGCCATAACGTTCGGCATGTTTTATGACATCTGCAATTGCCAGTAATTGCGGTACATATTGTCTGGTTTCTTTGGGTAAGGGTAAAGCCCAAAAGTCGGTGCTTAAGCCCCTAGCTTCATTGTATCGAATAGCCTCTCGCAACCGCCCTTCACCCGCATTGTATGCTGCTAATGCGTATAACCAGTTGTCAGTTTTTTTATACAAGTATTCCAACATATCTAATGCTGCAGTTGTGGCTGCAGGGACATCTCTTCTGCCGTCATACCACCAATTCATTTCTAATCCGAAATGACTGGCCATGGGAGAAGTAAATTGCCATAAGCCTGATGCATCGGCGCTGGAATAAGCAAGTGGATTAAAAGAGCTTTCAACCATAGGTAATAAAGCCAGCTCTATGGGTAAGTCTCTATCGTTAAATTCTTCAACAATTAAATATAAAAATGGTTTCGCACGTTGTGAAATACGTTCTAGATGCTGTGGATTATTGATATACCATTGTCGATATTGATTAACTAACTGTTCATCTGGAATAGGGATATCCATCGAAAAACGGATACGTTCCCACACATCACCACTATCTTGATACGGGCGGCGGACTAAAGACTTAGGCACTTTTGATGATGTTGTATTATCAAGATTACGAGAGATTTTTTCTGTTTCGACATCTTTAACCGTCACGGTTTGGCAACCACTTAACAGGATAAAACCTGTAGCAATAACAAAAATTGATGTTCTCAATTAAAGATGTTCCTTGGCAATGGCGTCGATATTTATGTGATTCGATCGCAAATTTTTTAAACAAAAAGTTAGACATTGTAATTTAGTTTTATTTTTCTAGCCATATGTTTAACTGCCTCATCTGTTGAAACGATATCAACAACAGATGAATACTGAAACAATCCCTCTTACAAAGAGGTGTTGATAATAGAAAACAATATTGGGTTAATTAAGTATTACTCTCCTATCGCAGATGAACCTATACACGGTTGCCAAAAACAACGTCTGCTTTTAAGTCTAACCACATTGGCTGCTGGGCCATTACCTTGGTAAACATCCTGCTTTGTAAATAACCGTTAAGCCACTGACGCAGCTTTGGATAAGGAGATTGCAAATACCATTGCCGCTCTACCCTGGCAAACTGACGTACAAACGGCATTAAAGCTAAATCTGCCAGGCTTGGTTTATCTGACATTAAATATTGATGCTGGCAGAGTCGCTTTTCAAGGTCTGCTAGATAAGGTTCACACTTTTGCCTGTCATCAAGAAGTGAAGTCTCATGATAACGTTTAGAACAGCGATATTGCTCTAAGTGTCCTTTAAACTCACTATCAAACCTTTCAATCATAACTCGCATTTCAGCTAAGGCATTGGGTGCTGATTTGTGGAGATAGTCATTGGGATCGGTTTGCGAAAATGCCCACTGCATAATCGATAAACTTTCATCAATCACCGCATTATCAAGTGTGACTAATACAGGGACAGTCCCTTTAGGCGATACAGCAAGCATTTCCGCGGGTTTATTACTCAATACTAAATCGCGTAAATACACCTGCTGACCAGAGGCGTATATAGCTAATCTAGCGCGTATCGCATAGGGGCAATTTCTTAAAGAATAAAGAACAGGTAATGACATGAAATTATTTCATCAGTAATCCGTTTAAAGAAAATATATTATATCACATTGCTAACTTAACTCTGATGCCATTAATAGTCACTATATTAAAAATGCACTAATACCGAACGTCTCTCTGAGTGTGTTGTAAACCGCTATATATCTGCCAATAAACAAGCAATGATTGAAAATAATCAATAGCAGATTAGACTTGTGGGTGAGATAATCACCAAACTAGACCTCCGTGGATAATCCCTTACCGTTCTAAACAGTGATGCTGAGTATAGATTATCATTAGTCCCGCTTGGATGACTTAATTCGCTTTTTCAGCGGTATAACATGTTGGCTTTTTATGAAAATTACTCGGCTTCGCTTTACTTTGGTAATGCTGAATACAATACACGGTAGAAACTTGAATCATAAGCAATATACTCACCTTTTTCGGCGAGCCGGGGACAATTTGCCTTGACGGTAATGAGGTAAAAGCTTCGCTGTTACACGCATCAATTACAGATTCTTTATCCGATGAAATTACTTTGAACACGTTTAAACCTGAGGTATTAAATTGCTTTTACCACAATGCAGGGTTGAGAGCATGATGCCTTTAATAATTCACTTACTTTAACTTACCACCCCCTGTTTATTGGTAAATTAATTGAGGCGACAAATATCCTGATACAAGGAGATATATGTAAAAGGGCGAGATTGTTATCTGAATTATTAGAGGGCTAACCAAGCAAAAGACAAAGTGATACTGTATTTTTATTGTAAAAAGCTAGGGATCTATTAACAGTGTTGTAACTAGATACCTTGCGTATATCAATTGCGGTGTTATTATTTGATTAATTATTACCTTTGATCATAAAAAGGATTACATTCATAGATAATTCAGATACTAAGCTCGAAAGCTTTGGCGTGTTGCAACAAACCCGTGTAATTGCTTTATTCTCCCTCGTTGGCATGTCAATCACCTTCGCCATGGCGCTTTTTGCTATTTACGATAGTAATTTTATATTATTTCTAGCCTTAGGCCTATCTAGTGTCATTTATGCTGCTGCCTACTATCTTGTTAAACAAAAAAAACATGTTAAGTTAAGTTCGTACATTGTTATTTATTCACTTTATGTATTAATGTTTTACTTAATTTACTCGGGTGGAGTTGCCTTAACGGGACCGCTGTGGATTTTTATTGTTCCTCCCGTATCCTTGTATATTCATGGTTTCAAGCGTGGCTTAATCAATATTGTTATTTTTATCGTAATAAGTTGTCTGATTATGTTTTGGCCACAACACATTTATCCCCACGCTGTTTACCCTACCGAGTTTAAACTTAGGCTACTGTATTCATTTTTAACCATCAGTTTTTTATCTGCCCTGTATGAATTTTCTAGAAATGAATTGTATAACAATGCGTTAGTTCTTAACGCTAAGTTACATCATCTTGCTCATTTTGATGAACTGACTGGGTTACATAATCGCAGAAATGCGCAAGGCATATTAAATCAATATGTCAGTACTGCAGACGTTTCAGCGCCTTTTTCGGTATTGTTATGCGACATCGATTATTTTAAGCAGGTTAATGATAAGTATGGTCACAATGCGGGGGATAAGCTGTTAGTTGATATTGGAAAGGTATTTAATCATAACTTAAGAGATTTAGATTATGTCGCACGATGGGGCGGAGAAGAGTTTCTTTTTATATTAACCGATACGGATAAAGTAAAAGCTTTTGATGTTGCAGAAAGGGTTCGTTGTGCAGTATCACAACATCTTTTTAGTCTGGAAGAGGAAGATATCAGCGTAACAATTAGTATTGGTATAGAAGAATACCACTCTCAGTTAACCATAGATCAGTTAATTAATTACGCCGACAAGCATCTCTATGAAGCAAAAAGATTAGGCCGTAATCGCTCAATTCCAGTACCAAAATATTAAACAAGCTTAATCCTGTATATAGTATTTAACGCAGTTTCTACCGTCAGATTTCGCTAGGTAAAGCTGTTTATCGGCACGTGCAAGTAAGGTATCGACATCATCACCCGTTTTAAAGTTTGAAATCCCTATAGATACCGTAACATGACCAAGATTTTGTTTAGTCTCTTTACCAATTGTTAGCTGTTTAGCGGATATGCGAGTTCTTAATTTCTCGGCGACAATCACGGCATCACTTATTTTGGTGTCTGGCAACATGATAATGAATTCTTCACCGCCATAACGAGCAACGAAATCTTCACCTTTAACGGCATTTTTCAAGGCTAAAGCGACATAAGCTAGCACCTTGTCACCTATCAGATGGCCATATGTATCATTAAAGGCTTTAAAATTATCGATATCAATCAGTAATAAGCAGCAGCCTGTTTGTGTTTCTTGAAAAGAGGTGAGTTGCTCTAATGCAAAAACTTCATATGCGCGACGATTATTTAATGAGGTTAATTCATCTGTCATTGCCACCTTACTTAAATTTTCCATTTCACCTTTTAAGTTAAGCAGTTCATCACCAAGTGTGACAAGATCAGATTTCATTCTATTATTATCAGCAACAACCTGCTCTACTTCTGCCGCTATATTTAGTACTAAATCGGCCAACATTTCTGACGATGGGTTTTGTTGTAGTTGCTCACTAAACCCGGATAAATTCTCACCAAATGAGGCTGTACCTTCGGTCATTTGATCAATTTTATTAAACAAGCTTTTTATTAGAATATGCGTTTCAATCTGAACATTTTCAATGATTTCTGGGCTACGCTCTTCAATAAAGCGATTATAGAGACCTGAAGTGACGCTGGGAGTAAACACGACTCCATTGGCAATTAAACCATCAATAGCTCTTTTTAAATTAAGATTCGATTCGGCAAAATACTCATACCAAATTGCATAATTTTCTGGGGTCACGGGAATATTAAGCGCTGTCATTTTAGGTACGGCGAGTCTAAGAATATCTGCTGTTTGCTCTATATTTTGGTTATGCTGCATCATCTACGACTATCCTAATGACATTGTGACTGGTGTTAATGACTATAATAATGTTATGTCACACTTGTTACAGAAAAACAATTGTTTACGTGTAAATAGGTGTTAATTTGTTACTGGCCGCATCAGCCATTTCTATTATAATGTTAAAGATTAAATTTAATTTTATTTTTAACCCTTTTGTTATCTCTGTGCGTTTACAATTATATATTAGGTAATTATTTGGACGTCAAAGAGGTTTTTATGAATTATGTATTACCATTATCAGTTGTACTTTTATCAACTGGTCTATCATTTTCAGCTAATGTGATGGCGACAAGTCCCGTTTATCAAGAGCAACTTAATACTCTGTCTGCTAAAACAGATGTGTATACCGCAAGTGATTATGTATCTTCAGAGCAAATTAAGATGTTTCCTAAGCCTGATGACAATATGAAACAGCATGTTATAACACTGCCTACATTATCAAATGAAGACCAGTATATGCTTGAAATCGAAATTGGTCAGAATAAGTTAGTCGATTGTAATCGGCATAAACTTATGGGTGAAATTGTACAAAAAACGGTTGAAGGCTGGGGGTATAATTACTTTCAGGTAGATAAAATAATGACTGGCCCAAGTACCATGATGATGTGCACTGAGCCTAAGACGACTCAGTTTGTGATACTAGGGGAAAGTATAAATGAGAATTATGATAGCCGTTTACCAAAAATATACTACTTGCCACATGATGCACAGCTAAGATATCGCATTTGGCGCGCTGAAACACCTTTTAGCTTTAGTGGTAACTAACTCTGTAATATATTGTTTTTAAATAATAATCAAGCTCGGTTGTTGTAATGTTTGGCGATACTAATTTGTATTAACGTGTACTTATTGCTATGTACTCATTTACAGGTATTCGCTCACATTGGATATAATAGCCGAGCATTCAATATTCTATTTTGATGCTTTAAAATGATTAATATCGTCTTACTCGAACAACTTGCATTGTTTCAACTTTGAAACCCGCTACAGTCTGCTCTCGTGGGTAATAAGTTAAATTCACTTTTTGACCCACCAAGCTTTTAAACTTTTTATTACGACGATATTTGAAAGGAACATCAAAACCTTTAATCATTAAGGTTTGTAATACCCATTCACCCTGCTCTCGCTGAGTATGCGACTCAACTGTCACGCCGTCACTGTGGATTAGGTTTGAATGTTTTTTGAGTAACTCATCACTGTCTGTAGTCATTTATCCTCCAAAGTGTTTAAAACATTTACGATCTCTTGATAGCGCCATTCGCTTAATGCACCATATCCAGCCAGATTTTTAACCTTTAATCTGGCCAGAATGGGCACACTCATACCCGCAAGAAACTTTGTTAACGTAGAATGAGTGATAGTAATATTTTTAACTTTAACCTGTTGTTTTAATTCAGTTATAAACTGATTAAGTTGGTTTTTATCAATTTTTTGGCTTGTATGGGTAACAGGCAACTTTGCGACTTTACCGTCACACACACTGCAATGATGGCATTCAATTGGCGCGTTCATATCATCAAAGTAACACGCTAAGTTTCGCGACAAACACTTACCTAGCTCGAAAAAACGGACTAACTGGGCAATACGCAGTATCTCTTTAGTCTCTTTATCTTTAAAGTATGTATGCATTTGCGAAGCAATAGAAACCTCAACAATAGCGGTCATATTAACATAAAATACTTGAGTCATTTTCTTTGTTTCTAAAATAATTAATTCTTGCTCGGCTAAGTACTCAAGTGCGGCAACGACTCTTGCTCTAGGCTCCTTTGTGGCTTGATGTAATCCATCAAAATCAAGTTGGCCCCAGATTTTTTTGAACTGAGTATGGTCAAATATCTTTTGTATAAATGCGGCTCTAGATGGGTCAAAACGAGCCAACAAATCCAGCTTGTCAATTAACAATTGGTATTTAAAATCTGCAAAATAAGCAAATGTAGGTTGGATAACGCCCTGCAGTTCAAGTTGAACCAACAGCGTTTTCAAAGGCAATGTTTTGATATTACAGGCTTTGGATAGTACCAGCTCTTGCATTTCCCATTTGCCGGTTTCATCGGTTTCTGTTTGAATAATGTTGAGTAACTTTTCGATATCTTGCAAATCTGGCGTATCAGCGTAAACAAAATTCTCAATGGTATTTAAGCCATCTAAATTGGCTAAGGTGATACATGTTGATGCTTGGCCATCTCTACCTGCTCGTCCTATTTCTTGACTGTAATTTTCGATTGATTTAGGTAAATCGTAATGAATGACAAAACGAATATCAGACTTATCTATGCCCATACCAAATGCAATAGTGGCTACAATGACTTGAATTTGATTGCTCATAAACTGTTGCTGGATTGATTGCCTAGCCTGGGTATCCATACCAGCATGATACGCCTGCGCATTGATACCATTGCTTACTAGCGTGCTAGCAACTTGTTCTGCGGTTTGTTGCAATGTCACATATACAATACCACTGCCAAATAAGGCTTGGATTTGGCGAGTTAATTGCTGTGTCTTATCCAACTTAGCAACAGGAACGACCTGTAAGTTAAGATTGTCTCGATAAAACCCAGTTTGAATGACATGTTGAGCTTTAATACCAAATCGGGCACACATGTCCTGCTTAACTTTCTTGGTTGCTGTCGCGGTTAATAACAGCACTTGTGGAATAGAAAACGTTTGGCAAATTTGCGGTATTTTAAGATAGTCTGGCCTAAAATTGTGCCCCCATTCTGAAATACAGTGAGCTTCATCTACCACAAGCTGAGAAATAGTCACTTGGGAGAGGAACTGCCTGAATCTTTCATTTTTAAACCGTTCAACCGACACCATCAGTATTTTACATTCACCCTGCTTTACCGAGTGCATGACAGATTGAATTTCTTGTTGATTAAGGCTTGAATCAATACTTGCTGCGTTTATGCCTGTTGATTTAAGAAAAATCAATTGGTCTTGTATTAACGCAAGTAAAGGGGAAATGACCAAAGTAAGATGGGGGAGATTAATTGCACTGAGTTGATAACAAAGTGACTTACCTGATCCCGTAGGAAATATTGCTAGCGTAGACTGTCCTTGTATAACCTGCTGTATAACCTCTAACTGACCGTCTCTGAAAGTATCAAAACTAAATTGTTGTTTTAATTGTTGATACAAATATGCTGCACTGTGGCGATCGGTCATCAATCTATTCCTAACGTTATCATGCTATGTATGAGCGGGAAGTTTCCTCGCAATATATTTATTGATTAGTTCAGTTAACTTGTCTTCAAAAAACTCTTCAAGTTGGGCTAAATCAGCGTCACAGGCTAAAACATATTTAGCCGCTTTATCTTTTGTTAATATTTTACCTGCAAGGCTGTATTGTAACTCATCTAAACTTTTATCAAATCTGGGAGTAAGTTGCCATTGGCAAATATCAGCATTGAGTGACTGCAATGCACGTTCTGCGATGGAGCAAAATATTTCAATATGATCAATTCCATCTGGCCCTAAGCAACCAGGTTCTAGGCGATACAGTATCACCATTTTGCTATTAACCATGCTTTGACTATGTTGAGTAACGCCATCACCCATGAGGAAATATCCTTAATATACCTGCATCAATTCAGTACTATAATCTTACTTGTTATTAATTTAGATCGCGAATAAATTAACATTGGTGACTATTTCGCTGCATGTACAGCATCAAGATACTGCTGTTGATAATCACTAATTGGCGTTAATGTGTCTTTTGCGCGTCGATTTCTACCCAGTAATGATGACTCAACAAACAAATCGAACCATTTCTGAAGTACGGCACCATTTAAAGGCTCTCCAGCAGCTTCAAGCGCTAATGCTGCAACTTCCGCCGTGCCTAATTGAAAGTCATGGCTCCCTTTTCGAAGTGCATAGGTTGCCAAGATCTCAGGAGAAAAAGACAGTACCGGCATACTGTGAAGATAAGTACTTTTACGATACATTTTTATGGCTTCACGCCAACTGCCATCAAGCAGCACTAATAAGGGACGCTTGCCCGCTAATTGCTGCGTGTCAACATGATTGATAACAGGCTGATGACTTTCAATGTACTGCTGAGGAAAAATTAAATAAGGCTGATAGATGGGGTTATCTAAGAGTGCCAACATTGCTTGAGGCGGACTGGTTCTGTCCCATAAAAAAGCATGAGTGTCTGGAATAAGATCGGCAATTAATCGACCAGAGTTAGTCGGCTTTAACACTTCATCATTATACATTACCAACAAAAAACTCACTGTCGATGTCAGTAACTGACGTAACGCACAGGTACAAAATTGTTCACCTAATAGGCACAGGTCACAACGAACGAGCTTCTTTCCTCTGGCACCAAATGGCTTAGTTGAGAGTGACTTTCTATATAAATAGAGTTGATGAACAGCGTGCTGTGGCGCATTTGACTTGTCAGTCATAACTTTCACTTATGCAATGAAAAAATCACCACTCAGATAAGTGATGATTTTTAGATAATTAGCTGGCTATTATAAAATACGTTTTAGCAAAAAGTCTGCTTTTAATCGCCGTATTCGATTCATTATCTTTTGAACCGGCTGCGGGTAAGTACGTAATGCGTCTAATTGACTGTAGTGAAATAAGCGCTCTGTATATTGCAGAATATGGATTTGCTCATCAATAAACTGTTGCTTCCAGCTGCCGGATTCATCATGCAATAACAGGCCGTTTTCTAGATCTAATGCCCATGCCCTAGGGTTTAGATTTGAACCGGTTATCAAATGCTTTCTATCATCACAACTGATGCCTTTAAGATGATATGAGTTATGTTCATGCTTCCACAAGTGGATACTCAATAGTCCTGATTCAATGGCCCATTGCTGACGTTTGGCAAACTTGCGTAACGACTGCTCATACATATAAGGTAAGGCGCCAATGGTAGAGAAATCTTTTTCTGGTGGAATATAAAAATCATTGGCGGTTTTATCACCGACGACGATATCCACTTTAACGCCCTCTTTTAGCTTCTTGTTTATCACTTTAGATAACGCAGCTGGCGGATTAAAATAGGGCGTACAAATGAAAAGGCGTTTTGATGCACTTTCAACCAAATCAATAATGACTTGATTTAACGTATTGTCTTTTTTTCCAAGTCCAACAAGTGGAGTGACTCTATTGCCAATACGAGTAGACACATATTCGTAGTGAGCTTGTGATAAACGGTTTTTAAAATTGCGAATATCATTTTTGTCACTAACCACTTCGGTTTCAACTGGCTGTGTTAATGCTGTTACCGCAGGATCGCTAATAATGTAATCTTGGATCATGGCTCGCATACTTTGTGCAAGTTCAGCACTTTTAATCAGATGGTATCGATCAAAGCGATATTTATCAGCTTGCTGCATGTAAATATTATTGATACTTGCGCCACTATAAATAACTGTGTCATCAATAATAAAACCCTTTAAGTGCAACACGCCCATAAACTCACGTGACTTTACTGGAACACCTAAAATATCAATGGGATATTGTGCTGCAGCAATGGCTTTTCTATATAAGATATAATTACCGCTATCCCCTTTTTGGCCAATCAAACCTCTTCTAGCCCGATGATAGTCAACCAGCACTTTAACATCGAGTGAAGGATTATTGGCTTTGGCGGTTAATAATGCTTGTAGCACTTCTCTACCCGCTTCGTCATCTTCAAGGTACAAAGCAGCAATATAAATTGATGTTTTAGCTGACGCGATTTGACTCATTAACGTTTGTTTGAAATTTTTGGGTGTTAATAACCAATTTAACGCATCAGGTGATAATGAAATTCCACCAAGCTTGTCCAGCAAGGCATCCTCCTTAAAATTGTGTACCATTGCGATAATACCTTTCACGCTCTAAAACATGAAAAATGACAACAATATCTTTAATTGATGACTGTACCGTTAATATGATATCGCGAACGGCGTACTCGACAGCATCTTGAATAAGTTTATCACGGGGGAACCAAGATATTTCGATCAACACCAGCCCTAAAAACGGACTTGCACCACTAAATTGCTTTGATTCAATCCACTCTAATGTATAACTACTCTTTGCATTACCACAGAGTTTAGAAAGCTGCTCAAATAATGGTTGGCTGATCTGCTCCGCAACGCGTTGGTTAACACCACGTATTGTTATGTGGGGCATATCGTTAACTCTGACTGTGAACAAGTTGGCATAGAAAGTACCGATTTAAAAACTATTGAGCAAGAAATTTCTGTTAAAACCCCTCATACCAGCATTTTTAGCAGTTTAAATGCTCACTTTTGTGGCGTAAAGCCCGTAATAATTGTAATTTTTTATTTTATACAAATCATTTTAAAACGCTTACAATTGCCGTAGTTTACCTAGATTGATTACCTTAAGTTGCTGATATATGCGTTTACATAAACCGTTGAACTTGTTCATTACCGCTTTAGTGTTATTTTGCCTAGATAGCTCAGCACAGCAAGTATTAACTCATACACAAATTGAACAAGATAGTGCTGAGGATCAGCTACATGTTGCTGCAATAATGAATTTGATCAAGCCGGAATCATCACTCATAGCATTAAGTGTGTGGGATTTAGCTGATAATAGGAGCGTATTTAAACAAAATTCAAATGCCTTGATGAACCCTGCCAGTATACAAAAATTACTGACGGCATTAGTCAGTGCAAAACAACTGGGTCAATCATTTCAATATAGAACCCAGCTTTTAAGCGAGCAGAAACTCGACATAACAAATGGTATATTGAAAAATGAACTTTATGTTACTTTTTCTGGTGATCCAACTCTAAAGCAACGCCATTTAATTACCTTGATTAATCAATTAAAACAAGCAGGTGTTCACACTGTTAATGGCAACATACATCTTATTGGCCATCACCAAGATCAGCTTCAAGCACCTGGTTGGGTGTGGGATGATTTAGGCATTTGTTATGCCGCCCCTATCTCTAGTTTTATTATTGATAAAAATTGTGTTTTCGCTAGGCTTAGCGCAAATGGTTACAACAAAAAGGCGACCTTAAAAGTCATGGGGAAAAGACCGATATATGTTGAAAATGAAGCCGTTTTCGCGCCATATCAGCCAAGTGCTATTCCATGCGATTTACAGTTAATAAGAAAAGACAGTAATCATTTTACTCTTAAAGGTTGTTACGCTGGAGCCAAATCTTTACCGTTAGCCATTGCAATTAACGAACCTCAAGGTTATGCCGTCAATGTTGTTAAAGCGATTTTTAAGCAACAAAAGATAAGGTTAACCGGTAAAGTTGTTGTTGATACAACACTGGCCATACCAAATGGAGAATTGCAGCCTATTGCCACGCATTTATCAGCACCTTTGCCTAAGCTGATTGATGAGATGTTACTTAAATCAGATAACCTGATGGCTGAAGCCTTATTACGCACCAGCGCCGAGGATTTTAAACAACAGCCATTAAACTTTAAGCAGACAACACAAGCTTTAGTCGTCATGTTACGGGAATTGGGGATTGAGCTTGAAATGGCAAACATTGCCGATGGCTCAGGCCTTTCTCGCTATAATTTATTATCCGCAGAACATGTTATGGCTGTTTTAAAAGTCATTGCCACTGATCAGGATTATCAATATTTACTCGGCAGTCTGCCTGTTGCGGGCATAAAAGGCACCTTAAAGTACAAGCGTTATTTCACCAAACCGCCTTTAAAGTTCAAAGTCATGGCGAAAACCGGCAGTATGTTAGGCGTGTCAAACTTAGCGGGCCAGTTTCAAGCATCTAATGGTAAAATGTATCTGTTTGTGTTGATCGAAAATGGACTTAGTCCGAAAATCAAGCGAAAACAAAAAGCCCCTTTCTCGGCTATTTTATTGCAAAACTTGATGGATATGCCATTAGTTCGTCTAACAAATTAGTTCGTCTAACAAAAGATCACTCTATTCAGTAGAGTAAAGTCAAATAACTGCCAACAAAAAAAGCACCTTTCAGGTGCTTTTTAAACTGGTGCTATTACCTTTGTTAAAACATTTCAGCCGGCATCTGCATGATAGACACATCACCCTGATTAACCTGAGACAAATGGTAATCCACTTTGACCAGTAATTTATCCATATAAAAGTCAGCTACATAGCGCTTTTGTTGGCTAAAGTCTTTATCAATGTGATGAGTAGACTTATCCGCCATAACTAACCAGAAATATCCATATAATGCATAACCAAATGCATCCAAATAATCGACCGCACTAGCATTAATCAATGCAGGATGAGCTACTTTGTTATCGTTAATGTAGGCCGCTGTAACTAATAAAGCATTCAATCGTTCGCTGACTGCTGCAATATGCTTTTCGGATACATGGGTAAGGGTTTGCAGAGTTTGAATTGATTCTTCAATAAATAATGTCAAAGCAACTAAATTATCTCCGGTCACTTTACGGCCTAAGAAATCAATGGCTTGAATACCATTTGTACCTTCGTAAATTTGAGCAATTCGAGTATCACGTACAAATTGTTCTATACCCGTTTCACGAATATAACCATGACCACCAAAAACTTGCTGCGCCATAATAGTCGCATCAAGGCCTCTATCGGTTAAAAATGCTTTCGCAACAGGTGTTAATAATCCGACATATTGGCTGGCTTTGACTTTTACATCGCCTTCGCCATATTTAGCCAAATCAAGTTGCTTACCAGTCAATACCGATAAGGCGCGCCCAGCTTCAGTCATTGCACGAATTGTGAGTAACATACGACGCACGTCACCGTGCACAATAAGGGGATCTGACACGCCCGTTGGCTTAGTGCCTGCGGCTACGCCTTGCAAACGCTCTTTAGCATATTCACTGGCCATTTGATAAGCTGCTTGTGCGTTTCCTAGCCCTTGTATGCCAATCGCTAAGCGTTCATAGTTCATCATGGTAAACATACACACTAGGCCACGCTCTGGCTCGCCTATCAAATAACCAATGGCGTTATCATAATTCATTACACAAGTCGCTGAGGCTTTCAGCCCCATCTTATGTTCAATTGAACCAACCGTTACGCCATTAGCCTCGCCTAAGCTGCCATCAAGATTAACCTTAATTTTTGGCACTAAAAATAATGAAATACCTTTAGAATCTGGTAATTTTGCTAACACGAGATGGATAACGTTCTCAGTTAAATCCTGATCGCCACCAGTGATAAAGATTTTATTACCTGTGATGGCGTAACTGCCATCCTCTTGTGGTATGGCCTTAGTGCGAATACCACGTAAATCAGACCCGGCATGCGGCTCTGTCATATCCATGGCACCGGCCCATTGGCCAGAGTATAAATTAGGTAAGTAGGTTTGTTTTAACTCATCACTAGCATGGGCATTAATACACAGTGCGGCGCCAGCGGTTAGCGAACTATAGAGAACGAATGAATTACAAGCACTGTAGCCCATTTCGTCGACCAAAATACCTAGCATTTTAGGCATACCCATGCCGCCAAATTCGGCATCACCACAAAGACCAACCCAGCCGCCTGCAGAAAATTGATTGTATACTTCTTTAAATCCATCGGGAGTAATAATTTTATTGCCATCATGGACGACGCCTTGTTCATCACCGCTTCTATTAATAGGGTGAAGTAAGTCGCGACTGATTTTGTTGGCTTCATCAAGAATAGCAACTGCAGTGTCCATATCAACCATGTCAGCTAATTCTGGTAATTGTTGCCAGGTATTTGTGGCATCAAATACGTCTTCTAACAAAAATTTCATGTCCTTTAGGGGCGCTTGGTATGGGTTCATATCAGTCTCTCAAACGAATAATTAAAACAGGTGTTTAAATTTATATAATTTACTCGCTGAATACAAGTGTAAACTGGTTCATTTACGATATTGCGTTAAAATTATACTACTTAATATATTTACGAATGCTTAACCGTTTTAGGCCATTTTTAAGTTAGAATAACTGTAATTGTTAACGATGTAGATGTAATGATGCCCCTGCAAAAGTTTTATGACTCTCTTGAACAAGTAACTATAATTGGTAATGCTGATGGAGATTGGCTGCCATCAGCTAATGGCGTTTCGATCACCTTCAATGCTACGCAACATAAAGACACTATTACTATTTGTAACGGTCCTTATGCCGGTGTAGACGAGGCATTTACAGTAGAAAGAAGTCATAATGATGCTATTTTTGTGCAAATATTAACCACAGTTGCTAACAGCTTAATAAAAAGAATTGATTGTTGGCCGTCATCTGGTCTTGTTACTGCAATAATGTCTGCAATGATATCTAAAACTGTTTACTTAACTCGCATGTCATTATTGCCTTCATTGGCAAGAAGCGTAACTATGGGGGAAACAGAAACTTTACCGTGTATGGTTCATAATTGGCTTGGTGAGAGGCGTATTGCATTAGGGATAGCACTCACTCATCCTCATCTGCATTGGCCCGAACTTTATGTGAAACCCAAATTTAACTCATCAATAGCTACCCAAAATGGATTTAATCCAATTTCAGCATTATTGGGTGAGCATAATGATATGCAGACCCCGGCTTTAAAATGCCAAGTAACGCTACCTGATGACTATGTTGAGCAGCTGCAAATACTGAAACAAATAGCGAGTTTAGACGCACACTTCTGGCTTGAAGCAGCTGACATAAATAACCTACTTAAATGTGAAAAACTATTTTATAATCAAACACCTGAAAATGGATTGTCCAATTGGTTTTTGATGGATTTTAATGCATCTCAGCATCTAGATGATATTCGCCATCATCTAGCATATTGCCAACAAATTTTGGCATTTAAAGCATTAAGGGTATAAAAAAAGCCTCAATCAATTGAGGCTTTTTTTATGTTGCAGTAATTATTTACCACATCAGATCATCAGGAATAGCATAATTAGCATATGGGTCATCTGCATCAGCAACTTGTGCGACTGCATCTTGTGCGCTTGAATCCCATAAATACCCGCACCACTGAGGAACCAATAAATTAACTCTCACCGCCAACTTGTGGGGGACTAAATAGCTTTTATCCTCATAACGAATAATGCCCAATGAACCATTTAATAATTGGCCTTGAATTTTGTCATTAATATAGACAGAAAAAATCTTTTTTTCTAAGGTGTAGTTAAATTTAGTCTCAGCATCTTTTGGAATAGAGATGGCAAATTTTATGAATTCAGAGATTAAACCTTTCACTTGGCCTTTTTCAGTTGCTTCATTAAAGCGTTGTTCATTCAACTGCTTATCTTTTTTAGCTTGAAGCTGTTTTTGCTCTGCTATTTGTTGCTTTAATACCGCGCTACCGTCATCAACGTTGGCTTTCTTATCGCGACGCTTCTGTGTTTTCACATTTTTAACGCTTTGTTTGCTAGTTAAACCCGCTTTTAGTAATTGATCTTGTAATGCATTTGCCATGGTAGAACCCTTAATTATAATCCGTGTTTTGCTGCCAAACTGCCTAATTCGGTCATTGCGATACTCGCCCCCCCAAGTGACCAGCCACCGTCCACTGGCAACACGACGCCTGTGATATAAGAAGCCATATCGGAAGCCAAAAATAATGCGGCATTGGCAATATCTTGTTTCTGGCCATTACGTTGTAATGGCACACTTGAAGCGACTTTTTGTTGTAATGCTTCACTGGGGGCAAGTCTATTAAAACCTTCCGTTCCCTCAATTGGCCCTGGCACGATTGAATTTATCCTGACTCCCTCTATCCCCCACTCTAAAGCTAAAGTGCGCGTTAACATATCGACCCCTGCTTTAGCAGCGCAAACGTGAACCTGCAAAGGCATAGCGATATAGGCTTGAGGTGCTGAAATTTGGATAATAGAAGCTTTGGGGCGTTTCAGTAAAGGATAAGCTTGTTTAAGCACTTGAAAACTGCCAATAAGATCAATATCGATAACTGACTTGAAGCCATTATTAGACAGTTTAGCTGCACTGGCAGGAAAATTACCTGCCGCGCCACTCACTAATACATCGATATGGCCATAGGTTTGTGCAATAGTTGCAAACCCTATCGCTAAAGCGTTTTCATCTCGTACATCAAAACTGACGCCAATGTGTGTGCCACTTGGGTTTGCTTGCTTTAATAATTCAACAGCTGAGTTCACTTTGTCTGCATTTCGACTGGCGACGGCTACATTGGCGCCAGCTTGAGCGAAACTAATGGCAACGTGTAAATTGATCCCAGAAGTGCCACCGACAACAACGACATTTTGACCTGTATAATCAAACATATTTTATCCTTAATACGTTCAGCAAGTGAGCTACAAAATTAGCGATACTATTAGACTTGTAAAGATTGATGTATTGCCGTAAGCGCTGCGAGAGGATCTGCAGCCTGGGTAATAGGCCGACCTATTACTAAGTAATCAGAACCTGCGATAATAGCTTGTGGTGGCGTCATAATCCGATGTTGGTCGCCTGCATCACTTCCTACAGGGCGTATGCCAGGGGTAATTAAATTAAAATCTTGACCAAAAGTCGATTTCAATAATTTTGCTTCCTGGGCCGAGCACACCACACCGTCTAAACCAGCTTGATGTGTTAGCTTAGCTAAACGTAACACATGTTCAAATGCTGGTACGTTAATACCAAGCAAGACTAAGTCTTCATCAGACATTGAAGTTAGTACAGTAACCGCAATTAATAATGGTGCATCTTTACCATATTTGTCTAGGGATTGTTTTGCCGCTTGCATCATGGCTAAGCCGCCACTGGCGTGCACATTGGTCATCCAAACGCCCAGATCCGCAGCAGCACTAACAGCTTTAGCCACAGTATTGGGAATATCATGAAATTTAAGGTCTAAAAACAAATCAAATTTACGCTGATGAATATCGTTGACAAGTGTTGGCCCAAACAAAGTGAACATTTCTTTGCCGATTTTTAACCGGCATAAAGCAGGATCAAGTTTATCAATAAGCGTTAAGGCTTCAGCTTTGTTGTTATAATCTAAAGCCACAACAATAGGTTTATCAGTCATACTTTCTCCAACGTTTGCAGTCAATTTTTTGAATTTTTATTTGCGCTAAGACTCAATGAGAACAAAAATCTATTCACCATCAAGCCCTTTTATTCGCTTAATGCTGCCCCAATGCTTACAAGAGGGACAATGCCAATACAAGGCATGCGCAGGAAAGCCACACTCACGGCAGCGGTAGCCAGGTCGAAATTTAATTTGTTGTTCTACTAATTTTTCAAGCATAGATAAACTTTGTTTAGCTTTACCATCTTCAGCTTGCTTAATATGTAGCTTCATTAAGTGCTGAAAACCTTTCATGGTGGGATGTCGATATAAATTATCTAACATCATAGCTTCAGCTGAATCACTATTATTTTTTGAAATCTGATGCTCTGCCAATGCAATAGCAACACTCGCACCCGCGCCTTGTTTTAATGCCAGACTCAAAAGTTGCTCATAACCTTCGCTGTCCGATGACTGGCGGTAAACTTGTTTTGCAATGTTAATACTGTCGGGGAACAGTGCTATATCAGCATCAATTAATTGAAGTAACGAATCCTTACATTCTTTTATTTGATCACTATCGAGATAAATATTCGCTAATGCAAGCCATGCACGCCCACAACTGGCGTCCTGCTTGATGGCTAATTGAAGTTTTTTAATTTTGACGAGCATGTCTGTAGCTTCATCAGCAAGCTGACAGTAGAAATGTGCGGTGGTAACTTTGAACACTTGCTGACGCTTTTTGGGCAGTTTTTTTGTCACATCAATGGCATTTTGCCATTCCTTAGTGACCTGATAGATTGAAATAAGCTGAGATTCGGCTTCTTCACTGTGATCATCTTGATTGACAAGATTAAGAAAGATTTCTTCTGCCCTATCGTAAAATCCGGCAGCCATATAATCTTTACCTAACTCCATCATAGCGATATCACGTTGTTCAGCGGTCAAGTTTGGTCTAGCGATAAGATTTTGATGAATACGAATAGAGCGGTCAACCTCACCGCGTTTTCGAAATAATGAACCTAATGAAAGATGAGTATCTATTGTTTCATCATCAACATCTAGCATACTAATAAATAGGTCTACGGCTTTATCTGACTCATTAGAAAGCAAAAAATTCAAGCCGGTAAAATAATCACGGCTTAATTTTTTACTTTTTTGACTATCGCGTTGCAGAATACTTCTGCGCCCCATGTACCAGCCGTAACCGGCAGCGATAGGCAATAATAAGAACAAAATTTCAAGCATAGTTAGCTAACGGTATCCGCATTAAGTTGCTCTGTTGTACGGTGAGTCGGTATAGCCGTAATGTGACCAAGTTTGCTCAGACTTTTATTGGCTTTACGCAGTGCCAACTTCATTTTCATGATGTAAAAACTGGCTAATAACCAACTCAACATAAAACCCGATAAAAATACCACAGCCAAAACAACCGGTAAACGGTACTGTCCTTCTGCGATAAAATAACTCAATGTCACTACCTGCTCATTTTTAGCGCCAAACAATAATGCCAAAATAAACAACAACCCAACAATAATGATTGCAAAAAAAGACTTCACGGGATTCTCCATCAGAACAAAGCAATATAATGATTATCTAAGATATTTACGGCGCTGACCAGCTTTGACTTTCAATAGGTACAAAAAAAGCCTCCAATTGGAGGCTTTTTATTCAAGCGTTAATCATTGATTAACCGCATCGACACGTTCGCGCAGTTCTTTGCCTGGCTTAAAGTGCGGTACATATTTGCCATCCAATTCAACTGAGGTACCAGTTTTAGGATTACGGCCAACACGTGGTGCACGATAATGAAGCGAGAAACTACCAAATCCACGGATTTCTATACGATCTCCGCCTTCTAATGTTGTCGCCATTTGGTCCAACATTTCTTTTATGGCAGCTTCAACCTCTTTCGCCGACAGTTGCGACTGCCTAGTGGCGAGTTTTTCGATAAGTTCAGATTTTGTCATCTTAGTTATTTCCTATTTCCAAGCCAAACACAGTCGCCTAATGGGGAGGCTCTCTCCCCATACAACAGGCGATTTTCGATTACTTACGAGCAGCTTTAAACGCTTCAGCCATTGCATTGCTGATAACCGCGTCATCTTGCTTGTTCAAAGTAGCGATAGCTTCTTTCTGTTCAGCTTCATCTTTCGCTTTGATAGATAAGCTGATAGAACGATTCTTACGATCTACGCCCATGAACTTAGCTTCGATAGCATCACCTACTGAGTATACAGTAGATGCATCTTCGATGCGCTCAGCAGAAATGTCAGCAACACGGATGTAACCTTCAACAGTATCAGCTAGTTCAACTGTAACACCTTTAGCATCAACAGCAGCAACGGTACCGTGTACTACGGTGCCTTTCTTCTTGTCAGCTAAATATGCATTGAATGGATCATCTTCAGTTTGCTTAACACCTAGGCTGATACGTTCACGTTCTGGGTCTACTGAAAGAACCACTGCATGGATTTCGTCGCCTTTCTTGTACTCAGACACTGCATCTTCGCCAGTACCGTTCCAAGAAATATCAGATAAGTGAACAAGACCATCGATTCCACCGTCAAGACCGATAAAGATACCGAAGTCAGTGATTGACTTGATCTTACCAGATACTTTGTCGCCTTTGTTAAACTTAGTTGCGAAGTCATCCCATGGGTTAACTTTACACTGTTTAAGGCCAAGAGAAATACGACGACGTTCTTCATCGATGTCTAATACTAACACTTCAACTTCATCACCTAAGTTAACAACTTTAGATGGGTGAATGTTTTTGTTAGTCCAATCCATTTCAGAAACGTGAACTAAACCTTCAACGCCTTCTTCGATTTCCACGAAACAGCCGTAGTCAGTTAAGTTAGTTACGCGACCAGTAAGACGTGTGCTTTCTGGGTAACGCTTGCTGATTTCTAACCATGGATCTTCGCCAAGTTGCTTAAGACCTAGTGACACACGAGTGCGTTCACGATCGTACTTAAGTACTTTAACGTTGATTTCGTCACCAACATTAACGATTTCAGATGGGTGCTTAACACGTTTCCACGCCATATCAGTGATATGTAATAGACCGTCAACACCACCTAAATCTACGAATGCACCGTAGTCAGTAAGGTTCTTAACGATACCTTTAACTGCTTGGCCTTCTTGTAGATTTTCAAGAAGTGCATCACGCTCAGCACTGCTTTCTGATTCGATAACAGCACGACGAGAAACAACAACGTTGTTGCGCTTCTGATCAAGCTTGATAACTTTGAATTCTAATTCTTTGTACTCTAAGTGAGCGGTGTCGCGAACTGGGCGCACGTCAACTAGAGAACCTGGTAAGAAGGCACGGATACCGTTTAATTCAACAGTGAAACCACCTTTAACTTTACCATTGATGATACCGATTACAGTTTCAGCATCTTCGTACGCTTTTTCTAGAACGATCCAAGCTTCATGACGCTTAGCTTTTTCGCGAGACAGTTGAGTCTCACCGAAGCCATCTTCAACAGAGTCAAGCGCAACATCAACTTCATCGCCAACTTGAATTTCTAAAACGCCTTGTGCGTTTTTGAATTCGTCAGCATTGATTGGGCTTTCAGACTTAAGGCCTGCGTCAACAAGTACCATACCGTTTTCGATGGCAACAACAGTACCACGAACGATAGAACCTGGACGGAACTCCAGAGTTAGAAGGGATTGTTCAAATAGATCAGCAAAAGATTCAGTCATGTTTTTGGGTTACTTTATGTAATAAACCACCATCCATCCTAGATGTGGAGTCTAGTAATATAATCCACGTCATCCATAACGCGAATACCTACAGCTAGTTTAGCTTAAATAACTAATAAAGTTACTATTTATCTTAACTAGTCTGTAATTTTTTTATTTACGTGCTCTAACACTAGAGCCAGTACGCCTTCAATTGAAATGCCGCTAGTGTCTATCACTAAGGCATCTTCAGCTGGCACTAACGGAGAAGCTGAACGATTGATATCACGTTCATCTCGTTCGATAATTTCAGCTAAAAGGCGTTCGATTTTAACATCGAAGCCTTTGTCCTGCAACTGATTAAAGCGTCTTTCAGCACGCTCTTGGGCAGAAGCAGTCAGGAATATCTTGGCTGGGGCTTGGGGGAACACAACTGTTCCCATATCTCGGCCGTCAGCAACTAAACCTGGCATCGCAGAAAAAGCACGTTGGCGACGTAATAATGCTTCGCGCACACGCGGTAATGCTGCGACCTTAGAAGCCGCATCTGAACATTCTTGACTGCGGATTGTTGTCGTCACATCCTCGCCTTCAAGTACCACTTTAATGGCATTACTGTCTGCGTGAGTCAGAAACTGCACATCTAAATGAGCAGCCATTAACGTTAATGCTTCTTCGTTACTTAATTCTATATGATGGTGGATAGCCGCAAGTGCTAGTACGCGATATATTGCGCCGCTATCTAATAGATGCCAACCTAAATGTTTGGATAATAATTGGCAAATAGTCCCTTTTCCTGCACCGCTTGGACCGTCCACAGTCACTATTGGAGCCCGTTCAGTCATAAATTCCTCCGAAAAACATCATCCCTGAATATAAAAAAGGGTTTAGCCAAAAATAAGCGGCAGCATTGTATAACAATTTTCAATAAAAAGCCGTTGCTAAGATAAAATTAACTCAGAAGTGTGTGTTAATAGAGCTTTTCTGCTCTATTAACACCATACCCAAGAATTGAATTTTAGGGGTTTAATCTATTTTAACAATCAGTTAAACGTTTAAACTCACTAAAAAAGGTAGGAAATGTTTTTGAGGTGCAATCGGGATCATTAATTGTGATCCCGCAGTCTGCAAATGCCAATAATGAAAAACACATCGCCATACGGTGATCATTATAGGTATCAATTGCTGCAGTATTAATATTTTCCGGTGGGGTAATTGTGATGTAATCATAGCCTTCATCAACTATCGCACCTACTTTGCGCAGTTCTGTCGCCATTGCAGCTAAGCGATCGGTTTCTTTTATTCGCCAGTTGTAAATATTGCGCAATGAAGTGGTTCCTTTGGCAAATAATGCCGCTGTTGCAATGGTCATTGCCGCATCTGGAATATGGTTCATATCCATATCGATGGCGGTTAATGTTGATTTTCTGGCGATAATATAATCATCACCCCACTCAATATTAGCCCCCATCGCCGCTAATGCATCAGCAAATTGGACATCACCTTGAATACTTAACTTACCTACTCCTGTGACTTTAACTTCACCGCCTTGAATCGCACCAGCAGCTAAAAAGTAAGAAGCCGATGAAGCATCTCCTTCAACTAACACTTTGCCCGGTGAAATATATTGCTGCCCTGCTAGGATTTCAAAACGCTGATAATTATGGTTAATCACTTCAACACCAAATTGTTTCATTAGAGCGATAGTGATATCAATATAAGGTTTTGAAACTAATTCACCTTTAATAATAATATTAACGCTATCTTTGGCCAACGGTGCAACCATAAGTAGTGCAGTTAAAAATTGACTAGATAAATCACCCGCAATTTCGACGTTACCCCCATTTAATCCCGTAGCATTAACGGTTAATGGTGGAAAACCTGGGTTTTTAAGGTAACTGATTTGGGCACCAAGTTGTTGTAAGGCATCAACTAAATCACCGATAGGACGCTCTTCCATTCTGGGCTCACCCGTTAAAGTGAACTCACCTTGGCCTAACGTTAAAGCCGCACAAAGTGGCCGCATGGCGGTGCCTGCATTACCGAGAAAAAGCGTTTGAGGTTTTTCGCTGTTTAATGTTCCTGCCAGCCCTTTAACTTTACAAACAGTATTATTTTCACTGAGATCAAATTCAACTCCAAGCTGTTTCAAAGACGCTAACATGTAGCGTATGTCATCTGAGTCGAGTAAGTTGGTCAGTGTTGTCGTGCCTTTAGCTAATGTGGCAAGCAACAATGCTCTGTTCGAAATGCTTTTGGAGCCAGGAATATTTATTTCGCCATTCATGTTAGCGATTGGCTCTAAATGCAGTTGCTTCATTTGCTTTCTTCTTATATAAATTGATTAAACTTCTGTTAACCTAGTTTCAAACATCCCTTATTCTAT
Organism: Shewanella sp. HL-SH2; assembly: GCF_051164935.1. Classification (NCBI taxonomy): domain Bacteria; kingdom Pseudomonadati; phylum Pseudomonadota; class Gammaproteobacteria; order Alteromonadales; family Shewanellaceae; genus Shewanella; species Shewanella sp. HL-SH2. The sequence goes on along the minus strand of NZ_CP195035.1, from coordinate 2,649,383 downwards.
CGTTAAAAAATAGATTAAGTGGAACAAATTAATTACAACATAAATATGACACAAACCATAATTAAGACACTTATTTACTTACGCACTGTGACTAGTTGTTGTGTGTTGATTTAACGTATAACCTCAACCATGCTCATTATCTTTGTCAAATAAGACATAGTTAGTAATGGGTAACCATTACAGCAGAATAGTTTCAAAAATAACAGAATTATTTATTTGTCAGCATAAGTTTCCAACTGAAAAATACTCAACTAGAAATTAAAAGCCATTGTTTAGATTAATGACTTTAACTATCTGTTTAAAGCACGTTATCCTAAGAGTAATTCGCTAAGTATGCGCGATAATTTAAAATAGTATAAGTAAACAGCGCTAATAAAAGGTATCCACATGTTTGAATTATTAACAGCCTTACCAGCCGATCCTATTTTAGGATTATTAACCCAATACCGTGCAGATAATCACGCCAATAAAGTCGATTTAGGTGTAGGTGTTTATAAAGACCCTAAAGGTCACACGCCAATTCTAGATTGTGTCAAAGTTGCTGAGCAGCGTCGTACCGACACTGAAGATACTAAGGTGTATATTGGTCCAACTGGTTCACCTTTATTTAATCAGTTAATGACTGAGCTCGCTTTTGGTAAAAGCCACCCAGCTCTTCTGGCTAACCGTATTAGAACGGTTTCAACTCCTGGCGGCACTGGCGCGCTGCGTGTTGCTGCCGATTTCATTAAACGCTGTCGCCCTAATGCAGTGCTATGGGTAAGCGATCCAACATGGGCCAACCATACTGGTTTATTTGAAGCCGCGGGGATCACAGTTAAAACCTATCCCTATTATGATTACGACACAAAATCATTAAAATTTGAACAAATGATTGCCGCGTTGAAACAGATCTCAAAAGATGATGTTGTGCTGTTACATGCTTGCTGCCATAACCCAAGTGGTATGGATTTAACCACAACGCAATGGGATGAAGTCATTAAGGTGACTGCGCACCAAGGTTTTACACCACTAATTGATATGGCTTACCAAGGTTTTGGTGACGGTGTAGACGAAGATGCCTACGGCGTAAGGGAAATGGCCAAAGCAGTTGAGAACATGATTTTATGTAGTTCCTGTTCAAAAAACTTTGGTCTGTACCGAGAACGCATCGGTGCTTGTTCAATTATTGGTAAAGATGCCGCTCAGTCTGATGTGGCCTTTTCCGTATTACTGTATGTTGTTCGTTGCATTTACTCTATGCCGCCAGCACATGGCGCGGCCATTGTTGAAACCATATTGGGTGATGAAACACTAAAACAGCAGTGGCTTGATGAATTGGCTGTGATGCGTAATCGCATTAATGGCAATCGTGCAATGTTAGTTAACAAGTTAATTGAACAGGGTGTTAGCCAGGATTTCAGTTTCATTGCGGCACAAAAAGGCATGTTCTCTTTCTTAGGGATCAGCCCTACCCAAGTTGAAACACTTAAATCTCAGCACAGTATTTATATGGTCGGTTCTAGCCGGATAAGTATTGCAGGGATCAGCGAGTCAAATGTAGACTATCTGGCTAAATCAATTGCAACAATATTATAATTGGTTAGCCATTATTGGTTTAATCATTGTGTTGTTAATAGTTCATTTAACGGTTAATCAACTGATGAAACGTAACTAGCTATTTAGTATGTTGTAATAGATAAAATTAAAAAGGGCTGATAATTCAGCCCTTTTTGCTATGAAAAAATTTGATTAACTGTGCTTCTTTGCGAACGCATGCATAAAGTCTACTAGTTTTTGTACACCTTCTAGTGGCATGGCATTATATAAACTCGCTCGCATACCACCAACTATTCGATGGCCTTTTAATGCCACTAAACCTGCGTTTTCTGCGTCAGCTAAAAACTCAGCATCAAGTGCACTATCAGCTAGTTGAAAAGTCACATTCATTCTTGATCGATTATCAATAGCAACGCCATTTTTATAAAACGCTAACTCATCAATACAGGCATAAAGTAGTGCAGCTTTTTGCTTATTTATACTTTCAATTACCGCAACACCACCCACACCTTTTAACCATTTGAACACTTCTGCCGCTAAATACCAGGCAAACGTAGGCGGGGTATTAAACATTGAATCATTATCTTTGGTGATAGTGTAATCCATCACTGATGATTGGACTAAGGTTGGCATTGCTAACATATCATCACGCACTATCACTATCGACAAACCCGACGGACCAATATTTTTTTGCGCGCCAGCATAAATAAGACCAAATTGGCTTACATCAATTTCATGGGACATGATAGTTGATGATAAGTCAGCAGCCACCGGCCAAGGGCTATTTAATGTGTCAAATATTTCAATACCATCAACGGTTTCATTGGCACAGTAATGTACAAAGCGATAATCTTTATCCATGCTGATTAAATCGGGAAGGCATACTTGATGTAAACCATTTATCGTTTCGACTATATTGATTTCATCAATTTGTGACTCGCCAGCAATACGTTTAGCTTCTTTTACCGCTGAACTTGACCATTGGCCCGATGTTAAATACAAAGCTCGGCCTTTATCGCCTAAAAAGTTTGTCACTACATTGGTAAACTGACCTCGACCACCACCATGCATAAATAGCACATGGTAATTTTGTGGAATGTTCATGAGCTCGCGAAGATTCTTTTTCTGCTTCTTGTGTTAAGGCAATAAACTCTTTACTGCGATGACTTATCTCCATCACGGAGACCCCTAGCCCATTCCAATCAATTAATTCCTGTTGTGCTTTTTGCATTACCGGTTGCGGTAACATCGCAGGACCTGCACAGAAATTATAAATTGTGCTCACAGACAACTCCTTCACTCTACTAATGATGATAGATTTTTGATGTTCAATGTCAGTAATACTAAGGACTTTATCAACCGTTGAATAGCGCTTTTTTAAATGTTTTTGATGAAAAATTTTCCGTAAAACAAAACGAGCGCCAAAAGGCGCTCGTTTTCAATTAATCAACACTGACAATATTATGATTGCTCGTCTGACTCATCTTTAACTTCAGTATCACTAACTGCTTCAACTGTATCCACATCCGTCGTTGCTTCATCTGCTTGTGCAGTAGAATCAACAATGATTGGGTTACCGTCTTCATCTAATTCTTCATCAGATTGGATTTCTTCGATACGCTGCAAACCGACCACTTTCTCGTCTTCTGCTGTACGAATAATCGTGACACCTTGCGTGTTACGGCCAATGACTGATACGCCTTCAGCTGGAGTTCTTACTAAAGTACCTTTGTCGCTTATCAACATTATTTCGTCAAAAGCACCAACTTGAACAGCGCCAACAACAGCACCATTTCGATCGCTGACTTTAATAGAAACCACACCTTTAGTGCCACGGCTCTTAGCTGGGTATTCACTTAGTTCAGTACGCTTACCGTAACCGTTTTCCGTTACAGTTAAGATAGCACCATCACCTTTTGGCACAATCAGGGATACCACGCGTTGGCCATCTTCTAACTTAATACCGCGAACACCTGTTGCTGTTCGGCCCATAGGACGTAGTGCAATGACTTCTTCGCCGCTTTCTGCGTCAATTTTCACTTCACCCGTTTCAGAATCGCGTGCTTTTTCATTAAAGCGAACCACTTTACCGGTATTAGAGAACAACATGATGTCATCACTACCTTCAGTGATATCAACACCAATGAGCTGATCGCCCTCTTTCAGGTTAACAGCAATAATACCGTTTGCACGTGGATTACTGTAAGCAGTAAGTGCAGTTTTCTTAACGGTACCGTGCGCGGTAGCCATGATGATATATTTGTCATCAGCATATTCGCGAACCGGTAATATGGCAGTAATGTGTTCACCTTCAGATAAAGGCAATAAGTTAATAATTGGACGACCACGCGCAGTACGGCTAGCCAATGGTAATTGATACACTTTAAGCCAGTACATTTTACCAAAGTCAGAGAAGCAGAGAATAGTATCGTGGGTATTAGCCACTAGTAGCTTCTCAACAAAATCTTCATCTTTTACTTTAGTTGCCGCTTTACCTTTACCACCACGACGTTGTGCTTGGTAGTCAGAAAGAGGTTGATACTTGGCATAACCTAAATGTGATAAGGTCACAACAACATCTTCTTCGTTGATCAAGTCTTCAAGACTCATATCAATTTCATTAGCGTTAATAATTGTGCGACGTTCATCACCGTATTGCTCAAGTATTTCTTCTAACTCTTCTTTGATGACTTCCATCAAACGCTCAGGACTGCTTAAAATCAGCAACAAAGCAGCAATAACAATTAACAATTCTTCATATTCAGCAAGAATTTTGTCATGTTCAAGACCGGTTAAACGGTGTAAACGTAACTCAAGTATAGCCTGTGCTTGTTGCTCAGTTAAATAGTAAGCCCCATCACGAATACCGTACTCAGGTTCTAACCATTCTGGACGAGCAGCATCATCACCCGCTTTTTCTAACATACCTTGTACGTGACCTAATTCCCAACCTTGAGCAACAAGCTTGGCTTTCGCTTCTGCTGGTGTTGGTGAGGCTTTAATTAAGGCAATAATCGGGTCGATGTTAGCCAATGCGATAGCAAGAGCTTCAAGAATATGAGCACGTTCACGGGCTTTTCTTAATTCAAATACTGTACGGCGGGTAACCACTTCACGGCGGTGAAGAATAAAGCACTCAAGCATTTCCTTAAGGTTGAATAACTTAGGTTGGCCATTTGTTAGCGCGACCATGTTAATACCAAACGAACATTGCATCTGAGTTTGAGCATAAAGGTTATTAAGAACAACCTCGCCCACTTCACCACGTTTTATCTCAATAACAATACGCATACCGTCTTTATCAGACTCGTCACGTAAACCACTGATGCCTTCAATTTTTTTATCTTTAACAAGCTCAGCAATTTTTTCAATTAGACGTGCTTTGTTAACTTGATATGGAATTTCATGAACAATAATACGTTCGCGACCATTCTCATCGGTCTCAACATCAGCCTTTGATCGCATAATCGCGCGGCCACGGCCAGTGTTATAAGCATCAATAATGCCTTTTCTGCCGTTAATCGATGCTGCTGTAGGAAAATCAGGACCAGGAATATATTCCATTAGCTGCTCAATTGATAAGCTAGGCTCTTCAATTAAGGCTAAACACCCTTTAACAACTTCGTTTAAGTTATGTGGAGGAATATTGGTTGCCATACCCACAGCAATACCTGATGAACCGTTAATGAGTAGGTTCGGTACTCTAGTTGGTAATACTGCTGGAATAAATTCTGTGCCGTCATAGTTAGGTACAAAATCGACCGTTTCTTTCTCTAAATCAGCCAATAAAGAATGGGCTAATTTCTGCATACGAATTTCGGTATAACGCATCGCAGCCGCTGAATCACCGTCAACCGAACCAAAGTTACCTTGGCCGTCTACTAATGTGTAGCGTAATGAGAATGGCTGTGCCATACGAACAATAGTGTCATAAACAGCGGTGTCACCATGTGGGTGGTATTTACCGATTACGTCACCGACAACACGAGCGGATTTTTTATAAGGTTTGTTCCAGTCGTTTTTAAGTTCGCTCATTGCAAACAAGACACGGCGATGTACAGGCTTTAGGCCGTCACGCACGTCAGGCAATGCACGACCAACAATTACACTCATAGCGTAATCTAGATACGAATTTTTGAGTTCGTCTTCAATATTAATTGGCGAAATAGATGAAGCCAGATCAGTCATAAACTGCGCGTTCCCCTGAAATTGAGCTGACGATTTTTAATCTATAATATCGTCAAGCTTTAAAACGTGATTTGGCATTCTAACACAGATATTTAATGTCGCCAGAGCAAACCTAAACCAAATTGACTTTAGTGTTAATAAAAAGGCTAACTTACTCATTTACCAGTAACTTAGTACTCTAGCAAGTCCGGATTTAATGGTTTAAGAATGTTTATTTTGAATAACAAATAAACAATGTAACCGATAGGTTGTTTAAATAACCACCTGAACATAGCAAAAGTTGACTGGGATCATCAGCATTGGCGTATTTTAGCCCTATTAAAAACTGCATCAATAGATATAATGTCATCCATAATGCATAACGATATCTAGGTAAATCATGTCTACTGAAACTGCTGCGAATAAAAATGTCGACCCCGATGAGATTGCTAAATTTGAAGCAATGGCACAAACCTGGTGGGATCCAAATGGCTCCTTTAAACCGTTACATCAGCTTAATCCATTACGTTTAAATTATATCGATCAAACAGCACAGGGCATTTTTGGTAAAAAAGTGCTCGACATTGGTTGTGGCGGCGGAATTTTATCTGAAAGTATGGCTAAAATCGGCGCCCATGTAGATGGCTTAGATATGGGTAATGAACCACTGGAAGTGGCTCGCTTACATGCATTAGAAACTGGTGTAACAGTCAATTACATCAAATGTACCGCTGAAGAATATAGAGATACGCATCAAGCTTATTACGATGTGGTGACCTGTATGGAAATGTTAGAACATGTCCCTGACCCGCTATCTGTCATACAAGCATGCTGTGACATGGTGAAACCAGATGGCTATGTTTTTTTCTCTACTATTAATCGTAATTGGATGTCTTATTTAACCGCGATTGTCGGTGCAGAGTACCTACTTAAGATGCTGCCAGTAGGCACCCATGACCACAGCAAGTTTATTCGCCCTTCTGAATTAATTAATCTTGTCGATAAAACAGACTTATTGTGCAAAGACGCATTGGGCATAGCCTATAACCCACTATCTGGTGTGTTTAAATACACTAACAGTGTTGATGTTAATTACATGATTGCTACACAAAAAGTCGATTAGCATTGTCTGCTACCGCTTAGGAGTCTGCGTGTTAAAGCCCTTGATTAAAGGTGTGTTATTCGATTTAGACGGCACACTTGCCGATACTGCGCCAGATTTAGTCTATGCACTGAACCTTGGCATGGCTGATGCTGGTTATGCTCCATGCAGTCTTGAAAAAGTGAAGCACGCTGCCACTCATGGTAGTTTGGCGCTGGTTAAGGCTGCACTGCCTAATATTAGCGATGATGAGCAAAAACAGATCCAACTAGCATTATTGCATCATTACCAGCTCATTAATGGTGACAAAAGCATTTTATTTGATAACCTTGCAGAGTTATTGAATCATTTTGATGATAACGGTACTCCCTATGGAATTGTGACTAACAAGCATGCTCGCTTTGCCCGTCCTTTGGTTGACAAACTCGGCTTAATGTCGCGAATTAAAACTCTTATCAGCGGTGATAGTACGTTGCACCCTAAACCTCATTGCGCACCTATGCTACTTGCCGCGCAGCAGATGAACATCAGTCCTGAATCGATTATTTATATAGGAGATGCTGAACGCGACCTTATCGCGGCTCAAAATGCCAATATGATTGGTGGAATAGCGCATTGGGGTTATTTATCGCCCCAAGACAAACCTGACACTTGGCCTGGACAACTTCATTTTAAAACCACACAGTGTTTACATGACTATTTTGTATTGAACCGTCAACTTACTTAGTATTATCGATATAAACGGTGTTGTTAAACGGCTTTTATGCTAACTCAAACAATTAATCAAAGATCAATCTAAAAATCAGCTAATAGAATCGATCGCTGATATTTTTAGCGATCAAATTCTTTTAAAATTACGGACAATTATTCTACAGCCCATAGAAAAGCTATATAAATTTGGGGTGTAGGGTTAGCTTTTACTAACTGTTGCGATTATCCTCAACTTATCCACAAGATGTTCTAGAAATTGTGGCTTGCAAAAACCCTCCAACCTCACTATCTTGTATGTTAGATTTTAAAAAACACCATATCTTGTGTGTCAAATGCAATCACAGACACTAATGAGTTGTTTAAAATAACTCATTTAATTAAGCTGAACGGGTGACTTAGCGTGCTAAAATGTCTCAATCCGTCGTATTTAATGCTTCAGCATGATTGTTTTTACATAAAAACGTAAACGTGGTTAGACACGATCGCTTTTGGTATTAAGCGCTCAATCACAATAACAGATATAATCAAGGCCTCTCTGCAATGAATAGCAATATGACTGTCACTAAACGCTGTGGCGAACGTGAAAATATCGATTTAGACAAAATCCATCGCGTTATTACTTGGGCAACCAAGGGATTAAAAAACGTCTCTGTATCTGAAGTTGAACTCAGATCGCATCTTCAATTTTTTGATGGTATTCCAACAGAAGCGATTCATGAAACGATCATCAAAGCCGCGGCAGATCTTATTTCCCCTGAATCACCCGATTATCAGTTTGTGGCAGCACGCTTAGCGGTATTCCATTTACGTAAAAAAGCATTTGGTCAGTTCGAACCGCCTAAATTATATGACCATGTCACCAGACTGGTTGAAATGGGCAAATATGATATGCATATCTTGGCTGATTACAGCCGCGAAGAGTTAGACATCTTAGATACTTATGTTGACCATTGGCGCGACATGAACTTCTCTTATGCCGCCGTTAAGCAATTAGAGGGTAAGTATCTAGTTCAAAACCGTGTCACTCACGAAGTATATGAAAGTGCTCAGTTCCTTTATATATTGGTTGCTGCGTGTTTATTTTCAAAATACCCAAAAGACACTCGATTACAGTTTGTAAAAGATTTTTATGATGCGACATCAAGCTTCAAGATATCTTTACCGACGCCGATTATGGCTGGTGTACGTACGCCAACACGTCAATTTAGCTCATGTGTATTGATTGAGTGTGACGATAGCTTAGATTCTATTAATGCCACCGCCTCATCAATTGTGAAATATGTCAGTCAACGTGCTGGTATTGGTATTAATGCTGGTCGTATTCGTGCCTTAGGCAGTCCTATTCGTGGCGGTGAAGCTTTCCATACTGGTTGCTTACCCTTTTATAAGTATTTTCAAACTGCGGTAAAATCATGCTCACAGGGCGGCGTTCGAGGCGGAGCGGCAACACTGTTTTACCCAATATGGCATTTAGAAGTAGAATCTTTACTTGTACTGAAAAATAACCGTGGTGTTGATGATAACCGTGTTCGCCATTTAGATTATGGTGTCCAGTTAAACAAGTTGATGTACCAACGTTTAATTAAAGGCGAAGATATTAGTTTATTCAGTCCATCTGATGTACCGGGTTTATATGATGCATTTTTTGAGGATCAAGTTGAATTTGAACGTTTATATGTTCAGTATGAGCAAGATCCAGCTGTGCGTAAAAAGCAAATTAAAGCGGTTGAGTTATTTTCGTTAATGATGCAAGAGCGCGCTTCTACAGGCCGTATCTATATTCAAAACGTGGATCACTGTAACACCCACAGCCCGTTTGACTCAAAAGTAGCGCCAATTAAACAGTCTAATTTGTGTTTAGAAATCGCCCTGCCGACTAAGCCATTAAAGAACATTGATGATCCTAATGGTGAAATTGCACTTTGTACTTTATCTGCACTGAATTTAGGCACCATCAAGAATCTAGAAGAATTAGAACCGCTAGCTGAGCTTGCCGTTCGTGCGTTAGATAATTTACTGGATTATCAAGATTATCCGATCATTTCGGCGCAGTTAGGCTCAATGAATCGACGTACTTTGGGTATAGGCGTCATCAATTACGCCAATTACCTTGCTAAAAATGGTAAGCGTTATTCCGATGGTTCAGCCAATAATTTAACCCATAGAACATTTGAAGCGATTCAATTTTATCTATTAAAAGCCTCAATGAAACTTGCCCAAGAGAAAGGTGCCTGTCCGTTATTTAACGAGACAACCTATTCTAAAGGCATTCTACCCATTGATACTTACAAGCGTGACTTAGATAAAATTTGTGATGAGCCACTACATTTAGACTGGGAAGGTTTACGTACCGATATTTTGCAATATGGTTTACGTAACTCAACATTATCAGCATTGATGCCGTCTGAAACCTCGTCGCAAATATCTAACGCCACTAATGGTATTGAACCGCCACGTGGTCTTATTAGTGTCAAAGCCAGTAAAGACGGTCAATTAAAACAAGTTGTACCCGATTTTGACACATTGAAAGATCAATACGAGTTATTATGGAACATGCCAAATAACGATGGGTATTTACAACTTGTCGGCATTATGCAGAAGTTTGTTGATCAGGCGATATCTGCCAACACTAATTACGATCCAATGAAGTTCCAAAGTCGTAAAGTACCTATGCAAACGCTATTAAAAGATTTGCTAACGGCTTACAAGCTGGGTGTAAAGACATTGTATTACCACAACACCCGTGACGGTGCGTCGGATCAACAAGATGAGATAATATCCATCGAAAAAGAAGACGATGATTGTGCCGGTGGTGCGTGTAAGATATAAACCTCTGGTTTATTGATATCACTTAATTAAGAAATTAAATGCGGGGAGCACTCCTCGCTTTTTTGGGAAAAGAAGCATGGCTTATTCAACATTTTGTCAAACACCTAATGATGCGACTCAAGAACCGATGTTCTTTGGTCAACCCGTTAATGTGGCGCGATATGACCAACAAAAATACGAGATTTTCGAAAAATTAATCGAAAAGCAGTTATCTTTCTTTTGGCGACCAGAAGAAGTAGATGTCAGCCGTGACAAAATTGACTTTGCCAGCCTTCCTGATCATGAAAAGCATATTTTCCTGTCAAACCTTAAATACCAAACTTTACTTGATTCGATTCAAGGCCGCTCACCTAACGTAGCTCTTTTGCCGTTAGTGTCACTGCCAGAACTCGAAACCTGGATTGAAACCTGGTCTTTTTCAGAAACGATCCACTCTCGCTCATATACTCATATTATTCGTAATATCGTGAACAACCCATCAGTGGTGTTTGATGATATTGTTGAAAATGAGCAGATTTTGAAACGTGCTGGTGATATTGCTAAGTACTATGATGATTTGATCTACCTGACCCAAGTTAATAATTTACACGGTGAAGGTACTCATTTAATTAATGGTCAAGAAGTAACGGTTAACTCCCGTATTCTTAAGAAGACCTTGTATCTTTGTATGATGTCAGTCAATGCATTGGAAGCAATTCGTTTTTATGTCAGTTTTGCATGTTCATTTGCCTTTGCTGAACGTCGCTTAATGGAAGGAAATGCCAAAATCATTCGCTTAATTGCACGTGATGAAGCACTTCACTTAAATGGTACCCAACATATTTTAAGTTTAATGCAAGGTGGCAAAGACGATCCAGAAATGGCTGAAATTGCCATTGAGTGTTATTCAGAAGCCTATGACTTATTCCACAAAGCAGCTGAACAAGAAAAAGAGTGGGCTAAATACTTATTTAAAGACGGCTCAATGATCGGCTTAAATGAACAAATTCTTTGTCAATATGTTGAGTACATTACCAACCAACGTATGAAAGCGGTAAACTTACCCTTACCTTACGAAGAATTGTCCAATCCACTTCCTTGGATGAAGAACTGGTTAGAAAGTGATGCTGTGCAGGTTGCACCCCAAGAAGTTGAAGTATCATCTTATCTTGTGGGGCAAATTGACTCGGCTGTCGATGGCGATGAGTTTTTAGATTTTGACTTATAAACACTTTTTCATTACAGCGCCGATTGTTAGCTTAAAGGGACAACCGGCAATCTTGTTCGACGGTAAACAAGCAACATTGCTTGAGGCGCTTGAGGACCAGAAAGTAAAAGTTTTTTCGGAGTGCCGTAATGGATTTTGCGGCGCCTGTAAAACAAAAGTCATTTCTGGTGAAGTCACTTATACCAAGCAGCCGTTGGCTGAACTTGAGCAAGACGAATGCCTACCCTGTTGCTGTATTCCAAAAACTGATTTAAATCTTTCATTGTCGAAGGACGATAGTGAACAGGTTAGTGCAAGTAAAGCAAATCCTACCCAGTCAATGACAAATAAATCACAACAAGGAGTTGAAATGGCTTTTCTCCTAGATGATGCAATACTTGGTGGGAATTGACATCAAATAAAATCACTGCATTAACAGTATAAAATCTCGTATAATCAAAAATTTAGCTAAAAAATAAAGTCATGATGATTTATATCAAGTTTTAGATGAATTATATCGACACAAGATACCTAGATAGATTTTTGTTTGAACATCCCCTTTACGACAAGGTATGAAGTAGATAGTACTATCAGCACTATGAACTACTCCATCGGCCGCCCTTTTGTCTTCACATCAAAAAAGTAACCATTTACCAAGGTAAAACTTGACCATTTGCATGTTTAAACACCCCTGTTTGGCTTAGATCAAGTTTATTAATTAATTTGATTAGTCGGCCGGCGGATTCTGTTGCTGAAATATCGCCATTATGATTAACCATATCTGTTTGCACATATCCTGGATGGTAAATACCCACAGCGATATGTCTTTCGGCCAAATCAATACTCAGTGACATTGCAGCAGCATTTAACGCTGCTTTAGACATCCTATATCCATAGCGTCCACCTGAACCATTGTCTGCAATAGATCCCATTCTTGAGGTGATCATCGCCACTTTACTTCCATGACTTAATTGATCTTGTAAAGTATTCACAATTAATAGTGGTGCTAGTGCATTTACTTCAAACTGTTCTCTAATGCTACTTATATTTAAATCAAACAGACTTTCATCACGTAATATGCCCGCGTTACAGACTAATATATCAATATGAATACCCCGCAAGCCGTTTACCATTGCAGTGATACCTGAAGCGGTTGCGACATCAACCTCGGTAATGACATTAACCGATAATGCAGCTAATTTATCGGATGATTGACGGCATAAAGCATACACATTAAAACCTAAATCTTTAAAACCCTGTGCAAACGCTAAACCTATGCCACGATTTGCGCCAGTGATGACCACATTTTTACTCATTCCATTTTCCTATTATTGTTGGTTAACGTAAATGATGATTCAACAGATTGTAGTCTCACTCACTCTTTATCCAGAGTAGCAGCTAACTACATATCTTAGTTCAATAAAACTGCTGAACAGCATAGCAAGATTCTAATGGGCAGAGTAATGTTAAATCAGGATAATATTTTATAGAGACTTTCTACCAACTCTAGTACCTTAACGACAGTATGTTTAAACCTATTACTAATATTAATGCATAAGGACACAGGGCTATGTCATCATTGTCAAACACATCATCCAAAGCATTAGCTAGCCTTACTCTGCCTAATGATATTAAAGCCCATGAAAATATATGGCATCAACGTATACTCGGTGAAGACAAGCAACGTAGAAACGATCACCGCAGCCCTTTTCAGCGAGACCGAGCCCGTATACTTCACTCAGCTGCTTTTAGGCGTCTACAGGCAAAAACCCAAGTGTTGGGTATTGGCATGAACGATTTTTATCGTACTCGCCTTACACACTCACTTGAGGTATCTCAAATTGGAACCGGTATTGCTGCCCAACTAAGACGTAAGTATCCGAATCTTAAATATTTACTTAATTCAATGAGCTTAATTGAGTCACTGTGTCTAGCACATGATATTGGTCATCCTCCATTTGGTCACGGTGGCGAAGTAGCATTACACTATATGATGCGTGATCACGGTGGCTTTGAGGGCAATGGTCAAACCTTTAGAATATTAACCCGCCTTGAACCTTATACGCCTGATACTGGTATGAATTTAACCCGCAGAACCCTATTAGGTGTACTGAAGTATCCTGCGCCCTACTCTCAGTTAAGAATTGATACTCATCAAGCCGAGGTTAAACATCATCGCCAGTTAAAACCATCACAATGGCCGCCAGTTAAGGGCATTTTTGATGACGATAAACCGATACTCGATTGGGTACTGTCTAGCTTGACCGAACATGATCAACAATTGTTTCTGTCCAGTGAGCAAAGTCTTATTCATCCTGATTACCCACACTTAAAAACAAAGTTTAAATCACTTGATTGCTCTATTATGGAGTTAGCTGACGATATAGCCTATGCGATACATGATCTTGAAGATGCCATTGTCATGGGTATTGTGAGTGCCAGCCAATGGCAACAAGATGTCATGAGTCAACTGCAAGGTATTGAAGACAATTGGCTTAAAAAGGAATTTATCACTATTGGTAATAAACTATTTTCTCACCAACATCACTTACGTAAAGACGCTATAGGCACACTCGTCAATGCATTTGTCACCGCAATCAATATACAAATTAAGCCTGAATTTGATGAACATTTATTAAAATACAATGCAGAACTAGAAACAGATTTTGCACTAGCTTTAAATGTCTTAAAACAGTTTGTGTTTAAATTTGTTATACGCAAACCTGAAATTCAAATGCTCGAGTACAAAGGCCAACAAATTGTAATGGAGTTGTTTGAAGCATTTGCATCCGATCCCGAACGATTACTGCCTTTAAATACCGGTGAACGTTGGACTAAAGCTGCCCAAGCAGATAACAATCCGATGAGGGTGATGGCGGATTATATATCTGGCATGACTGATGGCTTCGCAGCAAGATTACATCAACAATTATTTGGTGGCCAAGCGTCAGGAATGCTAGATCTCAGCCGAGAACCTTAACCATATTAATGTATAGCTTAAACGTCACGCCCTATTCGCTAACCTTTTGACTTTAGCATAGAGGGCGATAAATACTTTTATAGGTATGGCTAGGCCCTAACGCAATGTTGATTACAACACTCAGCGACCTAGAAAATAGGATAAATATGGCTAACCTCAGCTCGGGATAATAAACGCTTACCAAACAGCCCTTTGTCTTGCTAACTGCGTTTCATTAACGTGCAATAGGCCAGCTATTGACGTGTTAATGCGCCTTGTTTTCAAAACAAATAGCAAGTTTGCTACAAAATAAGCTAAATCTGTTGAATTCAGCTTATTGAGCCCATCTCTTAACCCGAGTTGAGGTTAACTAAAGCTCAATCTGCTTATACTGTAGGGTGTTTTTGTTGACCCCAAGATTTGACAAAATAGCGTAATGGTATTTGTGAGACTAAAATGCCCATCAGCATTAATCCACACCCGAGTATTGCCCTAGCATCTAAGGTTTCACCCAGAATAACAATGCCACCAATTGCTGCAAACACAGTCTCTAAACTGAGAATAATGGCAACATGCGCTGGATGGGCATTTTTTTGTGCGACAACTTGTAAAGTATAACCCACGCCCACTGAAATAATCCCTGAATACGCTAGTGCGGCCCAGGCTAATCCAATATTAGCAACCACAGTCGTTTCAATCATCATAGAGACCGTAATACTTAATAAGCCACAGAAAATAAATTGTAAATGCGACAATAATATCGGTGAGTGTTTTTTGGCAAAGTGGTCGATGATCAGGATATGTATCGCCCAAAATACAGCGCCAATTAATTGCAATAAGTCACCATAGCCGATACTCATATCGTCTTTGATGCTTAAAAAATATAATCCCACCACAGCAATTGCACAGCCAATCCATGTATTAACACCGGTTTGATGTTTAAGAATAAGTCCAAGCACTGGCACTATTACGATATATAACCCTGTGATAAATCCAGCATTAGCCGCGGATGTATACTGTAACCCCACTTGTTGCAATGACGCGGCAATAAACAATACTGAGCCAGCACTAATTGACGCTATCAAAAGTGATTTCTTTTGGCCAACTAGTAAGGTTTTTTTATTGGCAAAATACCAGATCAATGGCAATAAACTCAGAGCACCAATAAAAAATCGTAAACTATTGAACATAAAGGGCGCTAAATGATCCATCCCCAAAGATTGCGCAACAAATCCAAAGCCCCAAACAGCTGCTGTTAACAATAATAATAAATTAGCAATCACAGTTATTTCACCGGAAAAAAAGAAAACAAGATTACTCAAGTTGTTAACTGACTACAAGATAGCCTGCTAATTTATCCTTCTAACATAAAAAACAGATAAAGCTTTTTAATCTACGCGAGCTAGGTTAGCCTAATTATTAACAAGTTTGCTAAGCCATTTTATTGATAAGCTTCATCGGAATTAATCACTCACCATGCAATTAAATGAATTTTTGATACGCTTTCAACTGCAAGCTCTTTCAGCCAATAACATTACCTCTGCACCAGCACATTATCCTGGCAGAGAAGCCGCTGTGCTTATCCCTATTCAGCAGATTGGCGGTGAGCTATATCTCATCTTAACTAAACGCGCGATGCATCTTCGTCACCATCCTGGTCAAATAAGTTTTCCAGGCGGAAAATTTGAGCAAAGTGATCGTAATGCAATTGATACTGCACTTCGTGAAGCACAAGAAGAGATTGGTTTGCTAAAAACCAACGTCGATGTGATTGGCTCATTTCCACCGCACAAAACATTCACCGGATTTGAAATCACGCCAATTGTTGGCATTATCAAACAACCTTTTGAGCTAACAATTGATCCTGGTGAAGTAGCCAGCTGCTTTAGGGTGCCACTTAATTACTTTAAACAAACGAGTAATCGTCATTTAGGCCAACACTGGCGCAAAGGCAAGTGCTATGAAGTGCACTATATGCCGTTTGAGGATAAATTTATTTGGGGCGTGACGGCTGCGATGATTGACCTATTGTGTCGACATATTGACAACTATGGCTTAATCAAATAACAAAGCGAATATATAAACCAGCAGATAGGGACACTAATAATAACAAGGGAATATTAAACCAGACTCCCATTCGAGTAGTCGTTTTTGCGTAAAAGTTAACTAGCAGGTTGAGTAAACTTACCCCCGCACACCACCAAATAATATATTCTAATTTTACCGTTAAAGCGGCATCCCAATCAAAACGAACCTCAACACCTTGTGATAAGAAATAACCTACCGCACGATCAGGTCTTGCCTCACCGTAAATAAGTAATGCATAGATGGCCAAACTCCACCCTAACAAAGATAATATGGTTAATATGACTTGTAATACACCTAACCGCGACATGCTATTTCCTTAGCGACTTTAAAAAACCATTAATTCAAACTAAATCTGAGAAGCTAAATAACTCATATTCAGCGACAAACAGAAATATACGTTAATTTCAGCTAGTATTTAAACCTGTGAATTAACACTATCACAATAATATCCCTAGAATAGCGTTTTCAGCTTGAGAAAAGCCACCATAAAGGTAAGATAAAGGCAAAATTACTTACTATTTTAATGTTGGAGAATAAAGCAACAATGAGCATTGCATCTGTCGCTTCTGTATTTAAAGGTGAACACGTCGTTGGTTCGCAAGTCACTGTACGTGGCTGGGTGAGAACTCGTCGCGATTCAAAAGCGGGTATCTCTTTCTTGGCCGTGTATGACGGCTCATGTTTTGACCCAATTCAAGGCGTCGTGCCAAACAGCCTAGCCAATTACAATGACGATGTATTGAAATTGACTGCTGGCTGTTCTGTCGTCATGACCGGTGAAGTGGTAGCCTCTCCGGGTGCGGGCCAAGCATTTGAATTACAAGTATCTGAGCTATTAGTCACAGGTTTTGTTGATGACCCTGATACTTACCCAATGTCTGCTAAACGTCACTCGATTGAGCATTTACGTGAGCTTGCACATCTACGTCCACGTACCAATATTATTGGTGCAGTGGCGCGAGTACGTAACTGTTTATCCCAAGCTATCCATCGTTTCTACAATGAAGAAGGCTTTATCTGGGTCTCTACCCCGCTAATTACCGCATCTGATTGTGAAGGCGCCGGGGAGATGTTCCGCGTGTCGACATTAGACATGGAAAATCTACCTCGCACAGCTGAGGGTAAAGTTGATTACGATAAAGATTTTTTCGGTAAAGAATCATTCTTAACCGTATCAGGTCAACTAAATGCTGAAACTTATGCTTGTGCACTGTCTAAAGTGTATACCTTTGGCCCAACTTTTCGTGCAGAAAACTCAAACACTACTCGCCACCTTGCCGAATTCTGGATGGTTGAACCTGAAGTAGCATTTGCGACCTTAGATGATGCTGCTGAACTAGCTGAAAAGATGCTTAAATTTGCATTTAAAGCTGTACTTGAAGAGCGCATGGACGACTTGAATTTCTTTAATGAGCGAGTTGATAAAACCGTTATTGAACGTTTACAGTCATTTGTTAACAGTGATTTCGCCCAAGTCGATTACACCGATGCGGTTGAAATTCTTAAAAACTGCGGTAAACAGTTTGAGTTCGATGTGGAATGGGGTATCGATTTACAGTCTGAACACGAGCGTTATTTAGCTGAAGAACACTTTAAAGCGCCAGTTGTCGTGAAAAACTACCCTAAAGACATTAAAGCTTTTTACATGCGCTTAAACGATGACGGTAAGACAGTTGCCGCAATGGACGTATTAGCACCAGGAATTGGTGAGATCATTGGTGGAGCACAACGTGAAGAGCGTTTAGACGTACTTGATGCTCGCTTAGCTGAAATGGAGTTAAGCCAAGAGGATTACTGGTGGTATCGTGACTTACGCCGTTATGGCACAGTACCCCATGCAGGTTTTGGTTTAGGCTTTGAGCGTTTAGTGTCATATGTGACTGGTGTTAACAACATTCGTGATGTTATCCCATTTCCTCGCGCACCACGTTCAGCAAGTTTCTAACACTTATTAGTCATAAAAAACGCGCTGTTATAGCGCGTTTTTTTATGTTTTGAATTTAATTAGCTCAGTTTGATAATGCTAAGATGTTAAAATTAATTGATCTCTTAATTGCTTAACCTCATCACGAACGGCGGCGGCCTGTTCAAACTCGAGATTTTTTGCATGTTCATGCATCTGTTTTTCAAGTCGATCAATTTGATGGCTCAAATCTGCAATGCTGGAATATTGAGTATGAGGCTCAGCCACTTTATCATATAGAGTGTTTTTATTTGCTCGCTTGCCTTGCTTACTGTCCCCCATATCCATCACATCTGTGATATTTTTAACCACACCTCTTGGGGTAATCCCATTTATTTCATTATGCAGTCGCTGCTTCTCACGGCGTCTATCCGTCTCTCCCATCGCTTTAGCCATTGAGTTAGTGATCCTGTCTGCATATAAGATCACTTTACCGTTAATATTGCGGGCGGCCCGACCGATGGTTTGGATCAATGAGCGCTCTGAACGTAAAAAACCTTCTTTATCCGCATCTAAAATGCATACTAAGGAGACTTCAGGTAAATCTAGGCCTTCGCGTAATAAGTTAATCCCAACAAGTACATCAAAATGTCCTAAGCGAAGATCACGAATGATTTCCATCCGCTCGACAGTGTCAATGTCTGAGTGTAAATAGCGAACTTTAACCCCATGTTCATCTAAATAATCAGTTAAGTCTTCACTCATTTTTTTGGTTAACGTGGTCACTAAAATACGTTCATTAACCGCGACTCTTTTATGAATTTCAGACAATAAATCATCAACTTGTATTCCAACAGGCCTGACTTCAATAACAGGATCAAGTAAACCCGTTGGCCTAACAACCTGTTCGGCAATTTCACCTTCACTTTTATCCAACTCATATTGACTTGGGGTAGCTGACACAAAAATGGTTTGTGGCATCAAGTTTTCAAATTCTTCAAATTTTAATGGTCGGTTATCTAATGCCGAAGGCAGTCGAAACCCATAGTCGACTAAATTAGTTTTCCGGCTTCGGTCACCCTTATACATAGCGCCAATTTGTGGCACGGTGACATGGGACTCATCGATGATAAGCAAACCGTCTGCAGGTAAATAATCCAATAGTGTTGGCGGCCCTTCTCCTGGAGCCCTACCAGATAGGTAGCGTGAATAATTTTCAATGCCAGAGCAATATCCAAGCTCCACCATCATTTCAACATCGTACTGCACTCGCTCAGTGATCCGCTGAGCCTCAATTAACTTGTTGTTCTCGAGTAAATATTCTCGTCTCTCGCGCAGTTCTTCTTTGATGAATTCAGTTGCGGCCAAAATCTTTGATTTCGGAGTCACATAATGGGTTTTAGGATAAATAGTCGTTCTAACAATACGCTTAATAATGTGTCCGGTTAACGGGTCAAACTCACTTAATCGTTCTATTTCGTCGTCAAACAGCTCAATTCGAATTGCATCTCTTTCAGAATCAGCAGGAAATATGTCAATCACTTCACCACGAACCCGGTATGTACCACGCTGAAGTTCAATATCATTACGCTTGTACTGCAATTCACTTAGCCTGATCAATATGTCACGCTGCCCCATAAAATCGCCTTGGCGCAGATGTAATAGCATTTTCAAGTAAGAATCTGGATCGCCTAAACCATAAATGGCTGAAACAGAGGCAATCAATACCACATCTTTACGCTCTAAAAGTGCTTTAGTCGCTGATAGTCGCATTTGTTCGATATGAGCATTGACCGATGCATCTTTTTCAATAAAGGTGTTTGACGCGGGGACATAAGCTTCAGGCTGGTAATAATCATAGTAAGATACAAAATATTCAACCGCGTTATCGGGGAAAAACTCTTTCATCTCACCATAAAGCTGAGCTGCAAGGGTTTTATTAGGCGCCATAATAATCGTTGGACGTCCCATAGTCTCAATAACATTGGCAATGGTATAGGTTTTCCCCGATCCTGTAACACCTAGCAAGGTTTGACTCGCAATACCATTGCGTATCCCTTCGACCAATTGCGCGATTGCGGTTGGCTGATCACCTGCCGGGGTATATTGAGAGGCTAAACGAAAAATCTTTTCTGGCACGCAGGTTCTCTAATGATTAAATGTCGCCATTATCATAATAAAAAATAGCCATTAACCCTAGATAATATTTTATGGCGTTGTAAACGAAAAAATTAATGTATAACGATTTAACGATCAAATGATGAAATAATTAAACAGGATCTAATTTGCCAGTAAACAGCTCAATTACTAAGCTAAACCGCAGTGAAAACTGCAATTTAATGCACAATGCTTGTTTGAAACTGATTACATTTTTGCAACAGTGAATATGTCGTGGTAAAGAAACATGTTGCATTTTTTTACTGTATAGAAAACAGTTACTTAATCACTTGCTAAATAAATCTACCATTTTAAGTTGAACTGAGGCTTAATCAGCGTTTGCAGGCAACAAAACAGAGTAACCCACAAGCTTATCCACAGATTTAGTGGATAACTCATACAACCTCAGTCAGGGTGCGGGGTTGACGTTATGGTCAATTCATTAAAGTGTCATCTTGGCTTGATGAAAGTTTATTACATTTGAAAGCTAATCTCACCTTGCCATGAACACAACAGCATTGTCCCTTTCTTTTTGCATTGTCCAATAACATGCCTAAACCAAATCAAGCATACTAACAAAGGAGCTTTCCCCAAAAATAGTTGCTACTTCAAATTCAATATAATCTAAAGTCTTGCATTAGAAAATTACTGTGTACTTATATACTCACAAAAAATGTTGGCTAAGTAGTGCTATTAACCTAATTGTTGATTTTACAGAACTAATAAAAAATTGATGCGATTTCTCTAACACAACTAAAAATGCAATTACTTCATTTACTTGAGTGAAGTATCACCATATTAGATAAAATATTGTTATCAGCTGATAATTGCTACCCACTAAAAACTACCAAATTTGACAATAAGTGCTGAAAAGTCGTGCACGATGCACATTACATGAGCAGTTAACAAGTTAATTGCACTTTTTTTTATAACTCGAGTTGACTCATGCTACTAGGCGTTTTACTATGCGCTCCGTTCTCAGCAATACATTGCTAAAACGATTCCCCAGTAGTTCAGTCGGTAGAACGGCGGACTGTTAATCCGTATGTCACTGGTTCAAGTCCAGTCTGGGGAGCCATTAGTAAAATTGTTAGGATAATATTATATAATTCCCCAGTAGTTCAGTCGGTAGAACGGCGGACTGTTAATCCGTATGTCACTGGTTCAAGTCCAGTCTGGGGAGCCATATAATATCGCACTTAAGTATTCCCCAGTAGTTCAGTTGGTAGAACGGCGGACTGTTAATCCGTATGTCACTGGTTCGAGTCCAGTCTGGGGAGCCACTTAAAAGTATTTGATCAATTCCCCAGTAGTTCAGTTGGTAGAACGGCGGACTGTTAATCCGTATGTCACTGGTTCGAGTCCAGTCTGGGGAGCCATCAAAAATAATAGCAATCAAAATAAGTATCCTCAATTCCCCAGTAGTTCAGTTGGTAGAACGGCGGACTGTTAATCCGTATGTCACTGGTTCGAGTCCAGTCTGGGGAGCCATACTTCAATTTCTTATTAAAACTTGTTATTCACCCCCCTATTAGTATTAAGCAAATATTTATATAACTGCTAAAATATAGTCTATTCAGGCTAATGTTTTCAGCTGTATAATCCTGTTATCCTTCACATCCTTTTAATGACCCCGTTTATAGGGCTTACAAGAAAACTCAAAAGCTTAACTTGTTTAAATATTGCTCTGCCTTTAGTGTTAGTTAATAAAGGATAACTTTTATAAAATGGATATGTTATGGGCTTATCAAAATCCTTTCATCTGGTACTGTTAATCGTCTTCGGCTTGCTCTTTTATCGAATTTATACCATTGAAAACAACCAGGTCAGAATACAAGGCGATGCTGCACGACAACATTTCGCCGAATATATTGAGAAATACAGTTATTGGACTGGAAATGGTGATGATTTATTTAAGACATTCAGCAGAGACTATGACTTCCAGTTTTTCCAATATGTGCATAACTCCGATAGCATCCATAACTTTACTTATGGTTCGCTAGCAAAAACAGACCAATCGTTTGCAGATACCGTATTTAATATCGACCTTGGATATAGCTTTACTTTTCCTGATGGCCGTATGCAAGTGAAACTGAACCCTATTGCAGCAATAGAAACCAGTCTGTACAAACTTGAACAAGTCACTCAGCTATTAATTTTGGCCTACGTGATTCTGATGCTGTTATTCACCATACTCATTTTAGTGCATAAACGTCGAATCAAGTATGCGGCACAATATATTGATAACATTTCAACACTTTCTTTTCAGGCGGTGGAAATGTCACGCCTTAGGGGCGTATTAAAACCTCTGGGTA
This sequence comes from Shewanella sp. HL-SH2, assembly GCF_051164935.1. Taxonomy (NCBI): domain Bacteria; kingdom Pseudomonadati; phylum Pseudomonadota; class Gammaproteobacteria; order Alteromonadales; family Shewanellaceae; genus Shewanella; species Shewanella sp. HL-SH2. Next base: position 2,626,427 of record NZ_CP195035.1, on the reverse strand, counting down.
ATGCATTAGAAAAGTGCCGTTCCAAACTAAAAGAAAGTTTAGAGATCATTAGAATTGATAATGAAAAACTCACAAAAGAGGCCTATCAAGACCCAATTACTGGTTTCTCAACCCGTCATAGATTCAACGCATATTTAGAAAAAATAACACAGTCACAAAAAAATCTTTTTGGTACTTTAGTTGTCGTCAAAGCATCTGAATTAACCAATTTGAATCAATTATATGGACGGATTGCTGGCGATAATTATTTAGCAAAATTATCAGACTGTATACGTAATGCAGCCCCAAGACAGGCAAAACCAGAACATTTTAGAATCTCAAGTAGCGATTTTGCGGTTTTTTTGGATGGTGTTTCTATTAAAGAAAGCATTAATTACATCGAAAAACTTAAACAACAACTCGATGACTATACTCAAAGTACTCAACAAGATTCAGTTGCTCACATAGGAGTCGTACCCTATCTGTCAGACAATGATCCAACCACTTTACTCGCCATGATAGATTCAGCGGTCAGTATTGCGCAAACCTTAGGACCCAATCGTTATCACTATTTAGAGAAGTTTGACGGTAATGAAACATTTGGAGATGAACATTGGAAAATCACCATCAACGATATTATTAATCGTAGGGGAATAAAGTTTTTCCAACAACCCATTTTACCCTGTAATACCGATAATGATTTGTACCGTGAATTACTCGCAAGATTTTACAATGCTGAGGGTAAACATTTACCTACAGCATCAGTTATTGCGATGTCAGAGCGATATGGCCTGAGTATTGAGCTAGATAAAATGATTATCACCAGTACCTTACAATTGATGAAAGAAAATCCATTACTAACAGGTATGTTGGGTGTTAACATCAGTGCAACATCAGCCTTGCAAGCAGTTTTTGTTTACTGGTTAAAAGAGGTATTAACTCACCATCGTACAGAAGCATCTAGATTAGTTTTCGAGGTCAATGAGTCTGGTATGCAAACTAATTTAGCGGCAAGTTTTAATTTTGTATCAGAAATACATAAAGTAGGTGCAAAAGTTGCTGTTGAGCGATTTGGTTTAGGTTTTACCTCGTTTAAGTTTTTCAGAGAGGTTCGCCCTGATTACATTAAATTGGATAATAGCTACAGTAATTCGATTGAATCAGACAATAACAATAAATTTTTTGTTCGAATGATTGTCGATATAGCAAAGCGTCTTAATATTTTGGTTTTAGCGACAGGGGTTGAACGTCAAGATGAAAAGCTAACCCTAGAGAAGTTATTAGTCGATGGCCTGCAAGGATACTATATTGCCAAACCAGATAGCGTTATCAACACTGATTAATAGGCTATTAATTCATTTTCTGGCAAGCAAAATGAACATTTTTTACCAAGGTTAATGATTATCTCGTTAACCTTGTTTTTTATCCGTTGTTTATCAGTGCTAAACCTTAGATAATACCCAGATGTTTTATTAGAAAATGTGCAGCAATGACAGAGTATCTCCTCTTATTGATTGGTACCGTACTGGTCAACAACTTTGTATTAGTTAAATTTTTAGGTTTATGTCCGTTTATGGGTGTATCCAGTAAACTGGCATCGGCTGTGGGTATGTCTATGGCTACCACCTTTGTACTTACTTTAGCCTCAATTCTTAGCTATTTAACTAACGAGTTTCTACTACAACCATTCGACTTATCCTACTTACGTACCATGAGCTTTATTTTGGTGATCGCTGTGGTTGTTCAATTCACTGAAATGTTAGTTCAAAAAACCAGTGCCACTTTACATCGTGCGCTAGGAATTTATCTACCTCTTATTACGACTAACTGTGCAGTGTTAGGCGTAGCCTTGCTCAACGTTAATGAAGACCATAACTTTATCCAATCCGCTGTTTACGGATTTGGCGCCGCGGTTGGTTTTTCTTTGGTGCTGATTTTGTTTTCTGCGATGCGTGAGCGCCTTGCGGCGGCAGATGTCCCCTTGCCATTTAAAGGCGGCGCGATAGCAATGATTACCGCAGGCCTTATGTCACTTGCCTTTATGGGCTTTGCAGGGCTGGTTAAGTAATGATGACAAGCATTTTTATTGCAGTAGCTGTCTTAACGATAGTGGCCATTGTTTTTGGCGTTATATTAGGCTTTGCTGCAGATAGATTCAAAGTTGAAGGCGATCCGATAATCGATCAAGTTGAAGCATTACTACCGCAAACTCAATGTGGTCAATGTGGATATCCAGGTTGTAGGCCATACGCAGAAGCCATTGCTAATGGTGATAAAGTCAATAAATGCCCTCCTGGTGGTACAGCCACAATGGAAAAGCTCGCTGAGTTAATGGGAGTTGATCCAGAACCACTGAATGCTGAAGCCCAAGAGTCGGTTAAAAAAGTCGCTTACATTCGGGAAGATGAATGTATTGGTTGTACCAAATGCATTCAGGCATGCCCAGTAGATGCTATTTTAGGCGCTGGTAAGCTAATGCATACCGTTATTGCCAAAGATTGTACTGGCTGTGACTTGTGTGTTGAGCCTTGCCCGGTAGATTGTATTGATATGATCCCTGTTGAAACAACCCTTAAAAATTGGGACTGGAAGCTCAATACCATTCCTATTACTGTGTTGTCTGAAACTCGAGAGGAAATATAGTGTTAACTTTATTAGAACAATTAGATAAAGGCTCACTGTGGCAATCTCCTGGTGGCATACATCCACCTGAGCTTAAACACCTTTCTAATCAACAACCGATAGCTCGACTGCCATTAGCGAAACAATTCATTGTGCCTGTACCTCAGGTGGGTGATCAAGCTCGATTAATTGTCGAGTTAGGCCAATCTGTGTTAAAAGGTCAAGTGTTAACTGAAGGGAGTGGGTTTATCTACTTGCCAGTACACGCTCCCACTTCAGGCATGATTATGGGTATTGAACCTGTTGCAAGTAATCATGCATCGGGTTTGCCCGTAATGAGCTGTATCATTGAAGCAGATGGTTTAGATACCTGGTGCGAGTTAGCACCCTCGGATATTTTATCCGTTAGTAATGATGAAATAATCGCTAGAATTAAACAAGCTGGGATTGCGGGTATGGGCGGTGCGACCTTTCCTACTCATATTAAGCTCAATACCGCCAGTAAAATTGATCTTGTGATTATCAATGGTATTGAATGCGAGCCTTATATCACATCAGATGATCGCTTAATGCGTGATTACAGTAATGAGATATTGGCAGGTATAGAGATTATTTACCGCGTGATTAAGCCGCAACGGATTATTATCGCTATTGAAGATAATAAGCCAGAAGCGGTTGAAGCAATGAAAGTTGCTATCAGCCACAGTCAGTTGCCTCCAAACAGTACCAGAGTAACCGTAATACCAACTAAATACCCTTCTGGGGGCGAAAAACAACTTATTCAAATTATAACTGGCAAAGAAGTCCCTAGTGGTTGTCTACCTTCTCAATTAGGGATAGTGGTCCAAAACGTCGGTACCGCATTCGCCATTCAAGATGCTGTCATTCACGGCAAGCCTTTGGTTGAACGAGTAGTCACATTAACCGGTAACAATATTCACCGCCCGGGGAATTATTGGCTGCCCATCGGCACGCCGATTTCAACCGTACTTGATCAAGTTAATTTTAGCATCGAACAAAATCAAAAAGTCATTATTGGCGGCCCAATGATGGGCTACGCTATTCAAAATACCAATGTACCTATTCTTAAAGGGACTAACTGTATTTTAGCGCCATCTGCTGCTGAAATAGCTCCTGACAGTGTAGAGAAAGCCTGTATTCGCTGTGGTGAATGCGCTATTGCTTGTCCTGCACTATTATTACCACAACAATTATTTTGGCACGCAAAGGCAGAAGAATATGACAAAGCCGCTAGTTTTAACTTACAAGATTGTATTGAATGTGGCTGCTGTAGTTATGTGTGCCCAAGTAATATACCGTTAGTTGAATATTATCGTATTGCGAAATCAGCACTTAAAATTGTGGCTGAAGAAAAAGTGCAAGCTGATAAAGCCAAAGTGCGATTTGAAGCACGACTACAACGTTTGGAAGATGAAAAGCTAGCACGCGAAGCCAAAGCCAAAGACGCGGCAGCAAAACGACAAGCAAGTATGAAAACTACTGACAAAGATGCTGTTGCCGCTGCTATGGCACGTATTGCCGCTAAAAAAGCATCTGCCACGCAAGATGATAATGTCATGGTGACAGAATTAACGCCTAACACACAAGTTAGTCAACAACCCAGTAACGATGTTAATAACACCTCTGACAAAAAGTCCGCTGTCAGCGCAGCAATTCAAAGAGCGAAGGCAAAGAAAGCCGCCCAAGTGCAAAATAGCGATACTCCAGCGACTGATAGAGTCGTACTTGATTCGACACATGCTAATAATACTGAACCAGTTAAAGCAGCCTTATCGCAACAAGAAAGAGCTGCGGCCGCTGTTGCACGTGCCAAAGCCAAAAAGGCATTGCAGACACAACAAGCTGAAATCGTTAGCACTGAACAAGCGAATAGTGACGAACTTAACGATCTGATAGCTGACGTCGCTGAGCAACCTCATGTGTCAGCACAAGATGCAGATAAACAAGCTAGAGTGGCTGCGGCAATTGTTAAAGCAAAAGCTAAGAAATTACAGTCAGTAGTGGCTGACAACACAATAGCTGACCAACTTGATAAAAGTGCAGAATTAGCTGCGTCAGCAGAACATCAGCCAATCTTGACAGAACCAACAAATGATATAAGCCAAAGTCCGGATGAACTTAAAAAAGCCCGAGTTGCTGCCGCAATTGCAAAAGCAAAAGCGAAAAAAATGACATCAGTAGCCCTAACGGAAGAAGCGCCAGTAGGCAAAAGTACAACTAATATTACATTAACAAAAGACAGTGTAGCCGAACATACAGTACAAGATAAACAAGCAAAAATTGCCGCAGCAATTGCTAAGGCAAAAGCTAAAAAGCTCGCTCAACAAGCAGAGAAAGAGGATTAAACATGGCATTTAAAATTGCCTCATCACCCCATGTAGCCACCACACTGCAAACGGCTAAAGTTATGCAACGCGTTGCTTTATGCCTAATACCTGGGATTGCTGCACAGCTGTATTTTTTCGGCTTTGGGACTTTATTACAAATCGTGCTGGCTGTCATAACCGCTTATGTGGCAGAGGCTGTTATATTACGCCTGCGTAATCGTCCTATAGTCCCCACACTAGCAGACAATAGTGCACTGGTAACAGCCCTTTTACTGGCAATTGCAATTCCCCCGCTAGCCCCTTGGTGGATTATCGTTATTGGTACACTTTTCGCTATTGTTATTGTTAAAAATTTATACGGTGGGCTGGGAAATAATCTTTTCAATCCTGCTATGGCTGGCTATGTTTTGTTGTTAATTTCTTTTCCTGTGCAAATGACTGATTGGGTATCTCCTGTGTCTGTAGCACAACATTCGGTTTACTTATCCTCTGCATGGCACGCGGTTATAGGCTCATCGTCAGAATGGGTTGCTATAAACCATAATCTTGCTATTGATGGCACCACTATGGCCACGCCGTTAGACACCCTTAAAACAGATTTATCTATGGGGCTAACCACTACCGAAAGCTTAACTAAACCGATATTTTCTGGAATGGTGGGCGCTGGCTGGTTTGCCGTCAATCTTGCCTTTTTAATAGGCGGATTAATCATGTTAAAGCTCAACGTGATCCGCTGGCACATTAGTACTGGAATCTTAGTCGCTTTGTTTGTGTGTTCCAGTTTTGGTTTTTTACTTAATCCAGATACCCATGTCAGCCCAATAATGCACTTATTTTCCGGTGGTACCATGTTGGCCGTTTTCTTTATTGCCACCGACCCAGTCACTGCAGCAACCAGTGCAAGAGGAAGACTCATTTTTGGCGCCATGATAGGTATACTGATTTATGTTATCAGAACTTATGGCGGCTATCCTGATGCGGTTGCATTTGCTGTTTTGCTAGCCAACATGTGTGCTCCATTTATCGACCACTATGTTCGACCAAGAACTTATGGTCATCGCTCAGGGAGTTAATCTGTGTCATTAAAAGATAATTCGATGCTTAAAAACGGCACAATCCTCGGTGTATTTGCACTGTGTTGTACCGGTTTAGTTGCCGTGGTCAATGGCTTAACCAAAGATACCATTCACCAACAACAAGTCGCTCAGTTAAGTCAAACATTAACCCAAGTGATCCCTGCTCAATATCATGATAATGAGCTAGTTTCACAGTGCATTTGGGTTAACTCCCCTGATTTACTCGGCACATCTGATGACTTACCCGCTTATATCGCTATGAAACAACAGCAGCCGACAGCAATAGCTATAGAAGCAATTGCCCCAGACGGCTACAACGGCGCGATTAAGATTATTATTGGTATCGACAACGATAATAGAGTACTTGGAGTTCGTACCCTCACCCATCAAGAAACTCCCGGTTTAGGGGATAAAATTGAGTTAAGAAAATCCGATTGGGTAACTGAATTTACTGATAAAATTTGGGAACAAGAAGATAAATCCTGGTTTGTAAAAAAAGATGGCGGCCAATTTGATCAATTCACTGGCGCCACAATCACCCCAAGAGCATATGTTAAAGCCATTCGCAATGCGGTCGCCTTTGTTGAGGCTAATCGCAAAGATTTGTACCTAGGTGGACGACCTTGTGGAGAAACAGAAACACATGAGTAAGTATCAAGAAATTGCCAAGCAAGGCTTATGGTCAAACAACCCCGGATTAGTCCAGCTACTCGGTTTATGTCCGTTATTAGCGGTTACCGCGACAGTCACAAATGCGTTGGGTTTAGGCCTTGCAACTTTATTAGTATTGGTAGGTTCCAACATTTTAGTGTCTTTAGTTCGTGATCTTGTGCCTAAAGAAATCCGCATACCGGTTTTTGTGATGATCATTGCCGCACTCGTCACCTGTGTTCAATTACTGGTTAACGCTTATGCCTACGGCTTATATTTATCCCTTGGGATATTTTTACCATTGATAGTGACCAACTGCGTCATTATTGGCCGTGCTGAAGCATTTGCATCTCGTAACTCCCTCGCCCACTCGGCATTTGATGGCTTAATGATGGGGTTAGGATTTACTACTGTGTTAATAGTTTTGGGCGCAACACGTGAAATTATTGGTCAAGGAACCCTATTTTACGGCGCGGATTTATTATTAGGTGATTGGGCTAAATCATTAACCATACATCTTTGGCAAGTTGATAATGCCTTCCTGTTAGCACTACTACCACCCGGTGCTTTCATTGCAATGGGTTTATTAATTGCACTTAAAAATTGGATTGATGATGCGATAAGACAACGTCAGCCTAAGGTGCAAACAGAGGCTGTAGCCCGCGTAAGAATTACTAAAGTGAGCTAGCACAACTGATGAATAAAGATAAGCGTGCACAAATCCTAACCCGATTAAGAGATAACAACCCTAAGCCAGAAACAGAGCTTAATTTCAGTTCGCCCTTTGAATTGTTAGTCGCTGTTACACTCTCGGCACAAGCTACCGATGTCAGCGTAAATAAAGCCACCGACAAGCTATTTCCTGTTGCCAATACTCCACAAGCTATTTACGACTTAGGTGTCGATGGTCTAAAGAACTATATTAAAACGATTGGCCTGTATAACAATAAAGCCATTAATGTGGTGAACGCCTGTAAAATGCTAATTGACCTTCATGGTGGTCAAGTACCCGAGAATAGAGAAGCATTAGAAGCCTTGCCTGGTGTTGGGCGCAAAACCGCTAATGTTGTACTCAATACCGCATTTGGCTGGCCTACCATAGCTGTGGATACTCATATTTTTAGAATGGCAAACAGAACTAAATTTGCCCCTGGAAAAAATGTCGATCAAGTCGAGCTTAACATGCTAAAAGTGGTGCCGAGTGAATTTAAAGTCGATGTTCATCACTGGTTTATTTTACATGGTCGTTATACATGTCTGGCGCGAAAACCACGTTGTGGTTCTTGTATTATCGAAGACTTGTGCGAGTTTAAAGATAAGACTGAGTAAGCTAATTTTTAATTGAAATATATTGATGATCATGCGAATAACTTAAATATGTGCTACTCGCATGATTATCTTAATTTGAAAACCTTAAATAGCCGCTTAACCTTTAATTATTACTGAACATAAACTCTATACTCCCAAGGCGCCAACTTAAGGCTTGTGTCTTCAGTAAGCGTTGCCTTTTGTTTGCTAAATAGCTCTGTATATACTCCAGCTGTTTGTGGCCCCATAAATTGAATATCTTGCTCTTTATCAGAAAAATTAATCACAACAAACACTTTATCTTTGGTATTTTCGCGTATAAAACTAAACACTTCAGTCGGGTTAGTATTATAAATACGTTCCATTCTCGCGCCATACTTGCCATGCCATAACGCACTATTTTGTTTCTGTAAAGCTAAGAGCTTCTGAATCAATGGCTTAAACTCATGCTCTTTCCATTTAATAGGATCTTTTTCGAAAAACTCAAGCCGCTTATTATTCCCAGCTTCAAGTCCATTATAAATTAATGGCATACCTTCACCGACAATAGACAATACAATAGCTGTCGCTACTTTTTCTTCACTACCATAACGTTCAAATACGGTACCTTCCCACGAATTAGCATCGTGATTTGAAACATACGTCATCCGGTAGCTATTTTTTGGGTAAGCTCCCTCATTCCATGAATAGTATACAAACAACCTATTTAGATCAGCGTGACCACTTAAAATATCATGAATAGCTTCCTGCCAAGACCATGCATAAGTAGCATCAAAAGCTTTAGCATGTAAATCCCGCATCTCCCATTCAGCTAACATAAAAACAGGCTTGATCGCGTCTAGCTCTGACCTAACGTTTTCCCAAAAATCTAGAGGAACAAAACCTGCTACATCACATCGATAACCATCAATGTTCGCTTCTTTGACCCAATACTTCATTGCATCAGTCATGTATTCACGCATTTCTGGTACGTTATAATCAAAGTCTATTATGTCTGACCAATCCCACCAAGGCGTAGGTTGAAAATTGCCTTGCGAATTTTTTGTATACCAATTTGGGTGCTTATGCCTTAATTCATTATCCCAGGCACTATGATTCGCGACCCAATCTAAAATAACGTACATACCTAATTCGTGAGCAGCATTAACAAAGCTTTTTAAGTCATCTAAAGTACCAAACTCAGGGTTAACACCGTAGTAATCTTTTACTGAATAAGGGCTACCCAGCGACCCTTTTCTGTTTTCTTCGCCAATCGGATGAATCGGCATTAACCAAAGAATATCGACGCCAAGTTCTTTTAATCGTGGTAGTTGATGCTCAGCGGCTGCAAATGTTCCTTCAGGCGTGAACTGTCGCGTATTAATTTGATAAAAACTTGCATTCTTACTCCACTGAGGATGCGTTAACTTCACATATTCTTGCGGAACATAATTTGAGGAAATATTCGTTGTCTTAGTTTTTTTACTTATATTAGTACAAGCACACAGCCCTAAAAGCAGTAATATGAGCGTAAGTTTTTTCATTTGTGGAACACCTTAAACGATTAAGTTCAAAGAATATACGATGTAGCGACATTATTTTAAACAGTCCATTAACATGAATACGAATGCAAACCTTTGCGCCTGTCTAGCATAATTACCTTTTGGCTGGCCTACCATAGCTGTGGATACTCATATTTTTAGAATGGCAAACAGAACTAAATTTGCCCCTGGAAAAAATGTCGATCAAGTCGAGCTTAACATGCTAAAAGTGGTGCCGAGTGAATTTAAAGTCGATGTTCATCACTGGTTTATTTTACATGGTCGTTATACATGTCTGGCGCGAAAACCACGTTGTGGTTCTTGTATTATCGAAGACTTGTGCGAGTTTAAAGAAAAGGTTTACCCCAATGAATAAGCGTTTATGATTAAGTTGGGATCAAAAAAGCCGCTAATGCGGCTTTTTTATTACTTAGCATTAATGAACTATTGTGCTCTTAAAAAAGTGATACGAAGAAAGCACTGAAACAAATTGCAATTACCACTGTAGTACCTAAAGCCATTTTAAGTTCAGTTGTCATGTTTAACCCTCCCATATATTATGATCAAATAATAACGCGATAGAAATAATTTCATAGAGAGAAACAACACAATTGTGATGTAAAGCAAATATTTTGTGCTTTATCGCATGCCTGTAAAATAATACTCAAGCGAATATCTAGGTTTACCGACCAGATCTGACACTCTGGCCTATTATACACCCGTTACTCTTGATATTATTCTGATTTACTCTCTATACCTGTTTTGAAAGGACGATTAACATGTCACAACTTTTACACACCATGATCCGTGTGGGCAACTTAGATCGCAGTATCGCTTTTTATACTGATGTAATGGGAATGAAATTGCTCAGAAAATCTGAAAATGCTGAGTATAAATATACCCTAGCATTTGTCGGCTTTGGCGAAGAGTCTACCGGACAGGCTGTTATTGAACTGACCTATAACTGGGGTGTTGAACAATATGATTTAGGTACTGGATTTGGTCATTTAGCAATAGGTGAAGAAGATATCTATGCCCGTTGTGCAGCCATTGCCGCAGCAGGTGGTAAAATTACTCGCGCACCTGGACCCGTTGCTGGCGGTAAAACGCAGATCGCTTTTGTAGAAGATCCTGATGGATACAAAATTGAATTAATTCAAAAGAGTTCAGCAACGGCCGCATTAGGATAATGCTGTAGTCCCACACAGTTTACTAGTGAAAAAAAGCCAGCTTACGCTGGCTTCTATTTATCACTTTGCTGTCTTAGCGCAATTCCTTGCTAGCGCTAACTCAGATTTTAATTTAAGTTCTTATTTGGCTTAGAACTTCATTGAGAAACCAGCATAATACTGACGTCCAATAACATCATAAACTTCAGGTACAGTGCCACCATCTGAACCATTTGTTACACTTGACGGTTCTTCATCAGTTAAGTTTTTAACACCTGCAATGACCGTCATATCATTGTTGATATGATATGTACTAGAGATATTGTTGTATAGCACTGAATAAGCTTTAGCTAGCGCAGCGATTGGATTACCATTTTCATCATAATCAGTATAGTGGTCGTCCATTGACCCAATATAGCGATTAAAATACATCACACTCCAATCACCTTGAGACGCTTGAATACTGAAGTTATTACGCACTTTTGCATAGGCGCCAAAATTGCCGTCAATTGTGCCCGTGTATCTTCGTTATCTTGCTCAAAGTTCAGCAAGTAAGTAGTATCGTTACTGATCTTCCAGTCTAAACCTAAGCCTTCAAAGGTATATGCTAAGTTAAAGTCGATACCTGAAGTATCTTGCGAACCCACGTTAGTCAGTGAGCTTATTAAGTTATCAAACTTAGCCGCTCCTGCCGCTGGGTCAATGCCAAAGGTTTCACAAGCAGTACTGTCGTTACCGACTAAACATGCATTAATGCCTGATTGCACATCTAGACGTGTAATCGCATTAGTCACTTTGAAGCTACAGTAATCTAATGTTAACGATAAGCCGTCAATTGCACTCGGTGAATACACAACACCAGCGGTTAATGATTCAGATTCTTCTGCTTGCAAATCATCATCAGAAGTATAACGAACCAGAATTTGCGGGTCCTGCTCATGACCTAACGGATCAGTTAGGTAATCAGTGGCTTCATAGGTTAAACCCACTTTCCAAGTTGTCGCTTTACCAAAAGTTGAATAATTATCATAACGTAGCGCAAATTCACCAGTAAATTTATCGGTAAACAGTGCACTCACCGGTAATGTGAAATGAAGTATTAAATTGATATTGAATAATGAAAAAAATCAACTCTCTTTCGAATTATCTTTAAGTTTACAGCATAATTATCTAACTTTAGGTGTAACTATTATATTCTAAAACTGATTTTAACCATTTTACTATTCATCTTTTAAATGCGCATAGCGCATAATTTCTTGCGGAATTTGATTTAGCGACAATACTTTGCTTGCAGCCCCTAAGGCGATTGCTTCTTTTGGCATGCCAAATACTACACAAGATTTTTCATCTTGAGCCACCGTAGGCGCGCCAGCATCCAGCATATCTTTTAGTCCTCTTGCACCATCATCGCCCATGCCGGTTAGAATAAATCCTACCGCATTCTTGCCAGCACATTTAGCGGTCGATCTAAAAAGTACGTCTACCGAAGGCTTATGACGATTCACTAAAGGGCCATCAATAACTTCCACTATGTACTGTGCGCCATTACGTTTAAGCAACATGTGTTTTCCCCCGGAGCAATAAGTGCATGGCCAGGTAAAACACGATCATTGTTACGGGCTTCACTTACACGTATATCGCAAATATTATTAAGTCGCTCAGCAAAAGATGCGGTAAACTTTTCAGGCATATGTTGAACAATCACTATGCCAGGACAATTAGATGGTAAAGCTTTTAGAAGGTACTCTAAAGCTTGAGTGCCACCTGTGGATGTACCAATGGCGACCACATGTTCGGTCGTTTTAGACATAGCCGATGCCCCGCAAGGTATTAAGCTTTCTACACTATTTTTTACTCTTACAGAGACCGTAGCCTTAGGCATGCGAATATTGCTCATATTTGCTTTTGCTGCGGCTTTAACTGCGTTTGTAATATCACTCGCGGCATCTTGGATAAAATCTTTTAAACCTATTTTTGGCTTTGTCACTATGCTAACGGCACCAGCAGACAAAGCCTGCATAGTTGTTTCAGCACCTTTGTCTGTTAATGTTGAGCAAATCACAACTGGAGTTGGCCGTTCTGCCATGATTTTTTTTAGGAAAGTGACGCCATCCATCCGCGGCATCTCTATATCTAAAACAATGACATCAGGCCACTGAATTGCCATTCTATTCATGGCAAATAAAGGGTCAGCAACAGCACTAATGACCTCAATGCCAGGGTCTTTATTCAATACACTTTGCAATACCTGTCTGACGATGGCCGAATCATCGACTATCATTACTTTGATTTTTGTCATAGCGCTTCTCTAGTAAGGTCGAGTTCACCGTATTTTACCCATACATCACCATTCCATAATTCTAGATAGACTTGTCTGTGAACCAAGCCTCCTAAATCCATGTTTTGAATATTAAAGCCATGCGATGCCAATAACGTTAATCCCGCATCTATATTTTTTTCAGCAACGTTAAGAAAATGATGATTAATATTGAGCTGATGAAGCATGTTACTGCCACCAAATAGTTTGACATGATAATCTTGAGGTAAGGTTTTATATTTTCTTATTTCCTTTAAAAACAGTGAAATAGCTCCATCGGCAAAGAAACCAACATCGAGTCTTTTAGAGGTGCCACAGCAAGGCAACATATAGTGGCACATTCCACCTAAATGTTTTTCAGGATGCCATAAAGTGATGGCAACACAGGAACCCAGCAAGGTATTAATTTTTACCTTTCCTTGGTTAAAGTGAAACTCACCTGGTTGCAAGGTTATGCTCTTAAAATCAGTGTTTGGCAATACAGTATTCATCGTTTTTGATACACAGAAGGAACAATGACTTTCAGGTTATCCACAACACCATTGAGACTCTCAGAATGGCCAACTATAAAGTATCCATTGGGTTTTAGTTGTCTTAGTAATTGATTAACAACTTGTTGCTTTGTTTTCATATCAAAGTAAATGAGTACGTTGCGAAGAAAGATCACATCAAAACTACCAAGTTGACCAAGGTTATCTTTTAAATTGGCATGTATAAATTGCACTTTTTGCCTCAGCTCAGGACACACGATGAACGTGCCTTGCTGCTGCCCTGTTCCCTTGAGGCAATACTTAGTCAGATAGTTTTTTGGAATATTATCTGCTTTTTCAATAGCGTAATGCCCGCTTCTGGCTCTATCTAATATTTGAGTACTGATATCTGTACCCAAGATTTCCCAATTTTTACTACCAGCATGTTCTGCCAGTATCATTGCCAGAGTATAAGCTTCCTCACCGGATGAACTTGCTGCGCTCCAGACTCTGTAATGAACACTATTCCAAGTTGGGATAATGATATCTCGAATAAAGTCGAAGTGTTTGGGCTCGCGAAAGAAAAAGTCTCATGGGTCGTCAGTAAGTCTATGGCTATTTGATATTCGTTATGAGATTTACTCTGCAGTAACTCAAAATATTGCGTATAACTATTTAATCCAAAATGTTTAACCCTTTTAGCAAGCCGGCTGCTGACAAGAGCTTTTTTATTTTCAGATAAATTAATACCAGCTATTTCATAAATCATTCGTTGAAATAAGCAGAACTCTTTATCACTGAGGTTTAAAATATCCATACTTATCCTCAAAACAGCAGTTCAAAAATATTCCCACACCTGTTAGGTTTTGAAAGCGTAGGAATAAAGCCTTGATTTACAGTGTTTTTTGTTCAGCTCACTGTTTGTTATTAGGCAATTGATCTTGAACTAAGGTGCTTACCATAGTCATTTCTTGGACGGACAGGACCTTATCTACCTGTAAGATAATCACAAACTTACCATTTATCTTACCCATTCCTTGAATAAAATCTGCCCTTATTTGTGCGCCAAAGGCTGGTGCAGGTTCTATATCTTTGTTACTTATTTCAATCACTTCAGAAACAGCATCAACCATTACACCAATAACTTGCATTACATCTTCATTCAGTACTTCGATTATGACAATGCAAGTCCGTTTTACAATATTGCTTTGTTCTGCCCCAAAGCGAGCAGCTAAATCCACTACTGGAACCACAGAACCTCTTAGGTTTATCACACCTTTGATGAAATTTGGCATCATAGGAACAGGTGTAACATTACTGTACTCTAGAATTTCCTTTATATGTAAAATACCAATTGCATACATGGCTTCTTTTAAATTAAAGGTCAAATATTGCCAATCATCTTCAATATTATTATCAATAGAACTGGCCAGCTTACTGGGAAAATTCATTATTACCTCCTAAAAGCGTACAAAGTCATGTTCGCTAGTGGCAGCAGAACGATCTTTGGTCCTGGTTCTTGATTTATCTGCTTGACCTTGATGATTTGTTCTCTTGCTATTCATTTGAGTTGAGCGGGAAATTTCAACCTTAAAGAAGCTAATAACGTCCTGCAGTAATTCAGCTTGACTACTCATTTCCTCAGCGGTGGCGGCAAGCTCTTCAGATGCAGAAGCGCTTTGCTGAGTAATTTGACTGAGCTGTTCCATTGCCGTGTTAATTTGCGCGGCTCCGGAAGATTGTTCTTCAGAAGCGGCGCTGATCTCTTGGACAAGATCCGCTGTTTTCTTGATAGAAGGTACAATCTCATCCAGAAGCTTACCCGCTTTTTCAGCCAACCCGACACTATTTGCCGCCACGCCGCCAATTTCTTGGGCAGCTACTTGGCTGCGCTCAGCGAGTTTGCGAACTTCAGCGGCAACAACGGCAAAACCTTTACCATGCTCACCGGCCCTGGCAGCCTCAATAGCGGCATTAAGCGCTAATAGATTAGTCTGATAGGCGATATCATCGATAATACTGATTTTATCGGCTATTGATTTCATGGCAGTTACTGTTTGCTGTACCGCTATTCCACCTTCGTCAGCTTCTTTAGCCGCCTTAGATGACATACCATCAGTAACCTTGGCATTTTCGGTATTTTGACTGATTGATGCGGACATTTGCTCTATTGAAGCAGAAGTTTCTTCCACACTTGCCGCTTGCTCACTTGCCCCTTGACTCATGCTCTGAGCCGTTGCAGAAACCTGTTCAGAGGCACTAGAGAGATTATCGGCTGATGCGCGAATGCTAGTAATGATTTCTGAAAGCTTGGTTACCATTGTATTAACAGCAAACAGCATACTTGAGGTGTCATTTGCTTTAACGTCAACTTTAACTTGTAAGTCTCCATTAGCGATTAAACTGACGACCTGAGTAACGTAACTAGGCTCACCACCAAGTTGACGGGTAATGGATTTAGTCACTGCAATCGCGCCTACTATGGCGACAACGAAAGCGAGTAACCCCGCAATCCCCATTGCCCAAATACCATCTTCATAGCTCTGCTGAGAGACTTCGGCTGAACCTTCTAGCACAGAGCCTTGAAAACTAACCAATTCTGCAGCTGCTGCTAAATAAGCATTAAGAATAGGCATGGCATCATCGATCATCACTTTGATAGCCTCTTCTTTTAACCCCTTGTTAATCAGATCATTGATTTGATTAAACTCTGTTTGAAAATTAACCCTCATCTCTTTAAGTGCTGCCATTTTAGCCTTTCCATCGGACAATTTAATCATTGCATCAAGTTCGGCGGTTTTTTGGTCTATATCAATCTTATTGCTTTCTAGTCTTTCATGCAGTGATTTTTGATCGCCTGGATCGTCATTTATTAATAGTTCTAAACGGCTTTTTGCATTGCTATTCGCCAAATCTATTAAGTCATTGGCCAAAACTGTTTTACGCCAATCATCGGTGACGATCCGATAGGTGATACTATTAACAGTTGAAAGCTCTTTTAAGCCAATCCCGATAATGACTAACATTAAGACGATTAGCAGCGCAAAGGTAAGACCAAGACGCATACTTAGTTTCATATTATTAAACATCCATTTATTCCTTTCGTTAAGAAATTCGAAATCAAGCTTGGCTATAAAGGGCTTTGGCTGATTCAGTTGTTAGTATCTTTTGTACTAAGTTAGGCACGTCAAGGATTAGCGCAACTTCGCCACTGCCCAGCACAGTTGAACCACTTATTCCTTGTATATGACTAAATATGTTACCTAAGGGCTTAATAACAGTTTGAAACTCCCCTACTAGTTTATCGACCGCCAACCCTACTTTGTTGCCAAGGTAAGAAATTACGATTACATTTTCTCGTTTAGGTGGACGCCCGCCTAAATTGAACAAACGCCTAAGTCTAATAAAGGGCAATACTTCTCCCCTTAGGTTGATATAACTTTGCTGTGAATTAGGGGAAATGTCCGAGTTAGCTTCGTTCAACTCAACACACTCAAGCACCATGTTGAGCGGTATTACAAAGGATGATTTTTCAATTTCGACTAGGAAACCATCAATAATGGCCAGCGTCAGCGGTAGACGAATGCTAAATGTTGCTCCTTGACCAAGAATACTTTGCACTTCCACCGTTCCCCTTAGCGCGGTAATATTGCGTTTTACCACATCCATGCCTACACCACGGCCTGACAAATTAGTTACCGCTTCAGCAGTGGAAAAACCCGGTTCGAAAATCAGATTATTCACTTCCTGAACATCTAGGCTTTCTCCCTCAGTAATTAAACCCTTTTCTTGAGCTTTCTTGAGAATTTTTTCATAATTAAGACCAGCACCATCGTCAGAAACTTCGATGACTATCATGCCTGAATCATGATAAGCATTAAGAGTGAGCCTGCCCTTGGGATCTTTTTGTTTTTGAATACGCACATCTGGTGCTTCAATGCCATGATCCATAGAGTTTCTAATTAAGTGCATTAACGGGTCGCTAATTTTCTCAACAACCGTTTTATCTAATTCAGTTTCAGCTCCGGTTATCACTAGTTCAATATCTTTGCCTAATTCTTTTGCTACATCACGAACCACCCGTTGAAAACGCGTAAATGTGGCACCAATCTGTACCATCCGAAGCTGTAAAGCAGCATCACGTACTTCTTCTACCAAACGAGTTAACATGGAAAAAGATTCAATTAAGATCCGATCACCGGAACTATGTGCGTGCAAACTAGAGCCTGCACCCGCTATTACAAGTTCTCCTACCAAATTTATCAATTGGTCAAGTTTATCTGCATCGACTCTTACCGATTGAATTTCCTTTGTTTTCCCGTCACGAATCTGATTTTGTTTAGCAATTGCTGTTTCAAGTACAGGTTGTGGCGTCAAACCGTTATTTACAACAATCGATCCTAGCGGAACATTAATTGACTGATTTTTGAGATCTCTTTGAAGCCCTAAAGCATATTCAAGTTCATTAGGCGTTAATGAGCCTGACTGGACTAAAATATCGCCTAATTGAAAATCTTGCTCAGGCAGTGCCTTTATAAGAGCAATATAATCACTTACACGACTACTCGGAGGTAATATATGCACTTGACTATCTTCGCGAATAAATTCAAAGGCACCTTCAATTTCAAGTTTGTCAGCTTGGCTATTAAAGTTAATTTCGTAACCTAAATAACAGGTTTCAGGATCCATCTCGGAGGCAGGAGGTAAGTTGGGAAATAACGAGGTAATTGACTCTATTGCCCCTAGGGTAGCCAGATAACGTAAAATAGCTAAAGGATCCATACCGAAGCGGAATGAATCTGGATGATAACGTACTGAAATATGCCAATTATCACTTTTAACTTGGGGGCTATCCTCCCTTTCAACTGCTTGAGTTGTTGTCAGCCGAGTATTGATAGTTGCCGACTCTTCTGCGCCATCGGTCCCCCCTGCTTAACAACAATAACTAGCGTTTGAAGTAATGCTCTACCATTAAGCTCATCATGCTCTGATAAGGCTGTTTTGTATTCGACATTATCTATAAGTAAGCTTATGTGATCTTTACAGTCTAACAATAAAGAAGTTAACTCAGAATTAGAGGGAATTTTTCCATCCCGCATTTTATCAAGCAAACTTTCTACGCCATGTGTGAAGTGAACTACAGCATCGAGCGAGAAAATTCCGGCCGAGCCTTTAATTGTATGTGCAGCACGAAAAATACCATTAAGACTTTCACTCTGGTTTTCTTCATGTTCTAAATTAAGTAAAAGAGACTCCATTTCGTCAAGTAACTCTCTACTTTCTGAAATATACAAACCCAATACTTGTTCGAATTCATCCATGACAATATCCTTATTAATTTCTTAATAATTACACTGACAACGTTATTGTCTAGTAATCACCACAGGGTCATTGAACCAACTGATTAATCCCATAATTTCAATAGCTTCTAATACAGCCGCACTATGGCTTACCAAAGTAAGCTCATGCTGTGTTAAAGTTTGTTGTTGCTTTGCCATTATCAAAAGTTGTAATCCTGCCGCATCGATTTCGGTCACAGCCGCCAGATTTAACTCAAGATCTTGGCCAGTATTTAAGGCGTCAATAAATTGAGTTTTTAAGTCTAGCGCGTTGTGAATAGTCATTGGGCCCTCAATATAGGCTCGGGCCCCTAAATCTGTTTTTGTGAAAGTCAGCATAGTCATTAAATCCTTTTAATCACTTGGATAAAAAGCGAATAGTTATATTAACTTAGCTACAGCAGCGAGCATTTGTTGTGGCTGAAAAGGTTTAACAACCCAGGCTCTTGCGCCGGCTGCTTGACCCTCAGATTTTTTGTCTGCCTGAGACTCCGTGGTAAGCATTATGATGGGAGTAAATTTATGTGCGGGGAGTTTTTTAACTTCTTTTACCATGCTAATACCGTCCATGTTTGGCATATTAACATCACTGATGATTAGGTTAATTTGCGCACCAGCAAGTTTTTTTAGTGCATCGACACCATCGCAAGCTTCCACTGTATTATAGCCCGCCCCTTTAAGGGTAATACTGACAACCTGCCTTAAACTTGCGGAATCATCTACTATCATAATTGTTTTAGCCATTAGTTCTTCCCTGTGTTTTTTATAATTTCCGATGTTGTTTAGTTAGTATTTTAAGATTAAAAGAAGGTTATCTCTTCCATGACATCCAATTTTTGCCTACCTGAGTTATGATTCATTCTTTGATCAAGCATGGCATAACCCTTTTCCATATTAGTAAGCCAATGACTGAGATCTTTGTCAGTAAACTCTTTGCCAATTTGCTTA
The DNA here is from genome assembly GCF_051164935.1 of Shewanella sp. HL-SH2. Classification (NCBI taxonomy): domain Bacteria; kingdom Pseudomonadati; phylum Pseudomonadota; class Gammaproteobacteria; order Alteromonadales; family Shewanellaceae; genus Shewanella; species Shewanella sp. HL-SH2. The sequence goes on along the minus strand of NZ_CP195035.1, from coordinate 2,606,680 downwards.
TTTTCATGTGCATGAGCCATGGTCACAGTCAGTTCATCAATACTGTTGTTAACTTGTGTCAAAATTTGGCTAGTTCGGTCTTGAAACTGAAGAGACACTAACATTTCAGATATTTCTTGTTGTATTTTTTGCCCTTCTTGTTGCATGGCCTGTTTAGAATCAGCTAACTCTTCAACAGTAATTGTAAAGCTAGCCAGCACTTCTTTAATTGATTTTTCCGCACGTTCCATGATGCCATCATCATCCTTAGTGGCTTTTTCTGCCACCGCAAATGCGCCATTAACTGCACCATTAATGACATTAACTTTTTCGGTCATATTTCTGCCGGTTGCACTGGACAATGACGATAATTTTCTCACTTCATCGGCTACTACGGCAAAGCCTCTGCCCGCTTCACCCGCTCTAGCCGCTTCAATAGCGGCATTCAAAGCCAGTAAATTTGTCTGTCCTGCAATAGCATCAACTTCAGTAGCCATCTTTTTTAACTCATCAGTGTAAGTCGTTAACATTCTAACTTCATCCAAGATTGCTGCTCTATCATGTTGTGTTGCTTGCAAGGAGGCCATAACACTATTCAGCGCTTTTTCTGAGAAAGAAAACGTTTTCTCTATCGTGTTATCTTGTTCACTATTTGAACTTGAATGGGACGGAAAAGCTTGGCTTAAACTTTCAACTAACAAGCTAAAATTGTTGGCTAACTCTGTAGTTGCTGTTTCTGTTTGTTTGCGTGTTGTTTCTATTTGTCGACTCCAGATAGGGAACACTGCTAAGCAGAGTTTATCTGTGTTATTGATTATTTTATTCGTTTCGATTTGAGTATTAACTTGAGATTTAAGTTCAACAAGTTGTGTGTTAATTGAACTTAACGTTTGACGTGTCCAGTGGCCAAACAACAAACCTAACCCAGTAAGAAATAAAGCACTGATGATGGTAACGAGGGACACTGGGGAAAATGATAACAAAAGTATGCTACCAAGAACGCCAAGTACTATTGGGTAGATATGAACCTCTGTACGCATAACACTCCCTGTTACTCTGTCGGTTATATTTTTGACGAAAAACCTGATGCCTTCCAAGATATCTAATTTGATTAAAATGGTTGCTTTCATTAACTATAAAGCACTAATAAACCAATCATTCAATAAAATTTATATAACGTCTGGAATTAAATATATCAGACATTTTCTTATTTGCAATCAAACACAAAAATAAACTTAATCACCATAAAATGAGTCATACTGAGCTATCTTTAGAGTAATTACTTTGTGCTAAATAGCGCTAAATTAATAGAGAGCAGGACAATATAAAAAACCTATCCAACTGATTGTATTAGCTTTAGCTATGAAAGTTGATTTCGAATACCTAGATGCAACTACACTCTTTGATTAACTACATTATCTATACTTGATTTTAAAGGAGGTTAAAAATCTAAAATAGGCACATTGTACTTGTATAAATGACATAGCTCATTAGAAATACAGGAGTAATACTTTAGGTTTACTTTATTTAATGGTATCTAGTAATTAATAAGTATTTTTTATTAAGGTTTCAACAGTCAATACCGCTTAATTTAAAAATATTCTACCGGCATAACCTATCATTTACTTCAATAAGATAAACAATTGGGATCTGTACTATTATGTCTTATTTTCTCTCTGCACACCGAATAGTATAAAAATTTAGTTACAGAATTTAGATGGCTTAGATGGCTATTTAATAAAAAATTGTGGTTTGAATTACTATCAAAGAACATTAAAGTAACAAATATTAATTAACGATAAAAATCAGAACTAATACATCCAGAAATCTTATAATAAATTTAAGGGCACCTAAGTGCCCTTATATATTTAGTCGCTAATTCAACTATTCTGGTTTGATTATATTAAAGTGCTGATAAGCCCTTTGAGTCGCAATACGACCTCGAGGTGTGCGCTGGATAAACCCTTGTTGAATGAGAAAGGGCTCTAGGACATCTTCAATGGTATCTCTATCCTCTCCAATTGCGGCTGCAAGGTTATCAAGCCCTACAGGTCCCCCCATAAATTTATCTATAATTGCTAACAACAGCTTTCTATCTAAATAATCAAAACCTTCAAGGTCGACATCAAGCAAATCAAGCGCTTGCTCTGCCACTTCCTTAGTAACAACACCATCATGTTTCACTTCAGCGTAATCTCTTACTCGGCGTAATAGACGGTTTGCAATTCGAGGTGTTCCGCGGGAGCGCCGTGCAATTTCAACCGCGCCTTCAGGGGCAATAGACAAGTTCATCACGTTAGCTGAGCGAGTCACAATCGTGGTTAAATCTGCCACATTATAAAATTCAAGACGTAACGGAATACCAAAACGAGCTCGCAGTGGAGATGTTAATGCACCAGCTCTAGTTGTTGCACCAACCAATGTAAAGGGTGGTAAATCTAATTTAATCGAACGCGCGGCAGGCCCTTCACCAATCATTATATCGAGTTGATAATCTTCTAAGGCTGGATATAAAATTTCTTCAACTACCGGGCTCAGACGATGTATTTCATCAATAAAAAGCACATCGCCCTCTTCTAAATTAGTCAACAAAGCAGCTAAGTCGCCCGCTTTTTCTAAAACAGGCCCAGAGGTTGATTTAATATTAACGCCCATCTCATTAGCAACAATCATTGCCAAAGTGGTTTTGCCTAACCCTGGAGGACCAAATATAAGCATATGATCAAGCGCTTCTTTTCGATTAAGTGCTGCTTGAATAAATACTTTTAGCTGTGCTCGAGTATCATCTTGCCCGGTATACTCATCAAGCATCTTAGGCCGCATAGCCCTGTCGACGACTTCATCGTGAATTTGAATTTCAGGCTGTATTAATCGATCCGCTTCAATCATGGTGTTACTGTCCTTTTACCTTAAAGCATCGACTTGAGTGCCGCTTTTATCAGTACTTCTGATGTCATCCCAAGCTTGAAATTAGCTGAAACAGCTTTGCTGGCTTGAGCTGGCTTATAACCTAATGATATTAAAGCTGAAATGGCATCTTCTTCAGCACTTTCAGCAGCAGGAACTGGGGAGTAATTTGATTGCAGCACAAATTCGCGCTCTGATCCTACCGATGCTTCAAGTAAAGATCTTAGCTTATCCCGCATTTCAACAATCAAGCGCTCTGCGGTTTTCTTACCGACACCGGGTAATTTAACTAAAGTGGCAATATCATCCCGCTCAACGCAAGCAACAAACTCACCCGCATTCATGCCCGATAAAATGGTGAGTGCCAATTTAGGGCCAACACCATTGGTTTTGATTAACAAACGAAATAACGCGCGCTCTTGTTTAGTAATAAAACCGTATAATAATTGCGCATCTTCACGCACCACAAAATGGGTATACACCATCGCGGGTTGATTAAGTTCAGGTAACTCATAAAAACTGGTTAACGGTACTTGAAGCTCATAACCTACGCCATTAACATCGATGACGATTTCTGGGGCATGTTTTTCAACTAAAATGCCATTCAAACGACCAATCATTTGTATCTTCCATATGTTCTTGTATTTGCACGGCCGCTTAATGCCACTAGGCTTTGGCTAGTGTGATAATGACATATCGCCACAGCCAGAGCATCTGCCGCATCAGCTTGCGGCGCTGCGGGTAATTTCAATAATTGAGTAATCATATGCTGCACTTGCGTTTTTTGCGCTCTGCCTGTGCCTACCACTGCACTTTTTATTTGTGTTGCACTGTATTCTGCAACGGGTAGGTCTGCACATGTTGCAGCCACAATAGCGGCACCGCGTGCCTGGCCTAGCTTTAGTGCTGAGTCTGCATTTTTCGCCATAAATACACGTTCAATGGCAAATTCATCGGGTTGATATTGTCTAATAATTTCAGATAACCCAGCATAAATCTGCTGTAACCTAAGGGAAAGTTCATCAGATTGTGTACGAATACAACCACTGCCTAAATACTGCTGTTGTCTACCCACACATTTTATTACACCATAACCGGTGATCCGTGAGCCTGGGTCAACACCTAAAATAATTGCCATTAATTGAGTTAGCCTAATTGTTCCATCACATCATTACTTATATCAGCGTTATGATACACTTCTTGTACATCATCATGATCTTCTAATGTATCGATTAATCTTAAAAATTGTTCGGCATTTTCAAGGTCAAGTTCGGCTTTGGTTGATGGCACCATAGTGACCTCTGCATTGTTACTGATAAATTTAGCTTTATCTAATGCATCTTTTACTTTGCCAAACGCGTTTGGTGACGTATAAACATCAATAGTACCATCATCATTGACAATAACATCATCAGCACCAGACTCTATCGCTACATCCATCACGCTATCTTCGTCTAAGCCTTCTGAATATGAAATGACTCCAAGCTTACTAAACAAATATGCCACAGAACCATCTGTGCCTAAATTACCACCATTCTTACTAAAAGCATTGCGAACACCTGATACGGTACGATTTCTGTTATCTGTCATGGTTTCAACCATCACGGCACTGCCACCAGGACCATAACCTTCATAGATGATAGTTTCTAGTTGCTGCCCTTCGATTTCACCGGCGCCTCGTTTTACCGCGCGCTCAACAGTGTCACGGGTCATATTATTTGATAAGGCTTTATCAATGGCTGCTCTGAGTCGTGGGTTAGCGTCAGGGTCTGACCCACCTTCACGCGACGCAACGGTCAACTCTCGAATAAACTTAGTAAATAACTTGCCGCGTTTAGCATCTTGTGCCGCTTTACGGTGTTTAATATTGGCCCATTTACTATGTCCTGCCATGAAAACTCCTTTATATTTTTTTGTAACGCTACCGCTTTTAAAATAATCATTTACTGCTTGATGAAAGCCTGTTGGCCACCAAAAATAGGGTGCCATAAACACAGACCGAGGCATAAGCCTCGGAATGTAGGTAAAACTTAGCTTAACAATTGATTATTCTGCGTCAGCTTTAGGCTTCTCAATCACTTGAATACCTAATTCGATTAATTGCTGTGGGTTAGCAAAACCAGGGGCATTAGTCAAAGGACACGCCGCAGTGGTCGTTTTAGGGAACGCCATCACATCACGAATAGAACTTGCACCAGTCATTAGCATGATGATGCGATCTAAACCAAACGCTAAACCTGCATGAGGAGGCGTACCATATCGTAAAGCTTCTAATAAGAAACCAAATTTTTCTTTAGCCTCATCTTTCTCGATACCTAATAAATCAAACACGGTACTTTGCATTTCAGCATTATGAATACGCACTGAACCGCCGCCTAACTCACAACCGTTTAATACCATATCGTAAGCATCAGATACTGTGTTAGCAGGATCAAGTTTTAATTGCTCTGCGTTCACACCTCGTGGCGCGGTAAATGGATGATGCACTGCGTGTAAGCCGCCTTCAACCTTTTCAAACATTGGGAAGTCAACAACCCATAATGGACGCCATTGCCCTTGTAATAAGTTAAAGTCTTCACCCGCTTTTAAGCGAAGTGCACCCAAGGCTTCTGCCACAACATTTGCTTTATCTGCACCAAATAAAATGATGTCACCTGTTTGAGCGCCTGTACGGTCAATGATTTGCTTAACGATGTCTTCATTTAAGAATTTAAGCACGGGTGATTGAATACCGTCCATACCAGCATCTACATCATTTAGCTTCATCCAAGCTAACCCTTTGGCACCATAAATACCGGCGAATTTGGTGTAATCATCGATTTGTTTACGTGATAACGAAGCACCAGTAGGAATGCGAAGCGCCGTAACACGACCTTCTATATCATTTGCTGGACCGTTAAAGACTGCAAACTCAACGTTTTTAACTAAATCGGCAATATCGACTAATTCAAGAGGATTTCGTAAATCTGGCTTATCTGACCCAAAACGGCGCATTGCATCTGCATACGTCATTCTTGGAAAATCACCTAAATCAACATTTAATAAGTCTTGAAATAAACCGCGCATCATTTGCTCAGTTTTTTCCATCACTTGCTCTGATGTCATGAAAGATGTTTCGATATCAATTTGAGTAAATTCAGGTTGACGATCAGCACGTAAATCTTCATCACGGAAACATTTCACGATTTGATAATAACGGTCAAAACCTGACATCATCAATAACTGTTTAAATAGCTGTGGTGACTGTGGTAATGCAAAAAATTGACCTTTATACGTACGACTTGGGACTAAATAATCTCGTGCACCTTCTGGCGTTGCCTTGGTCAATATTGGCGTTTCAATGTCTAAAAAGCCATTGGTGTCGAGAAAGTTACGCACATAACTGGTGACTTTGGCGCGGAATACGATCCGTTCAGCCATTTCAGGACGACGTAAATCAAGATAGCGATATTTTAAACGTTGTTCTTCACTATTATTTTGATAATTATCCATGCTAAGTGGTAATGGCGCAGATGCATTGATAATCGTTAAGCCTTTACCTAAGATTTCAATTTCACCTGTTTTCATTTGCGCATTAACTTGGCTGTCTGGACGAGCACGGACTAAGCCAGTTACTTGGACACAAAATTCACCGCGCAAGGTACTGGCGATATCAAATACGTCTTTTAAGTCAGGATCGTAAACAACTTGAATTAACCCTTCACGATCACGTAAATCGAAGAAAACCACTCCGCCTAAATCACGGCTACGATTAACCCAACCTACTAAGGTAACTTCTTGACCTAAATGAGACTTATTAATGTCTCCACAATAATGGCTACGCATTGAACTCTATCCTTTAAATAAAAGCGATTTTAGCAAAGCAAACGTTCGCATATCAAAAATGATAAAAACGCCATTATATACCCAAACAAACCTAAGATGCTCGTCTCAAGCACAATTTATTAATCCTAATTGAGCCTATATTACGCGGCGTTAGTTTTTATAAATTAAATAGCTAAAATAGCGGGCATCATTAAGAATAATCAGGCGATATGCCGTTATCAGAATAAAAAAGGCAGTATCAAGGAGAATGAGTTAATTGACCAGAGTAGAAGTGATTATTTGTCATCAACTGAATAAAAAAACAACACTCTAAGTCGGCTTGAAAAAAAATGTCTCGGTATATTGCAGATTCCAATATAAACGACTGCGATATTAGCCACATACTGGGATGCTCTACTTTAATGATTTGTTCGATATTGATGACCACCCACTCTTTTAGCTTGGTACATCAAAAAATCAGAATGCTTCATTAATTCCTCTGCTATTACGCCATCATGTGGGTACATTGCAATACCAATACTGGCGGATATTTGAATTGATTTACCTTCAATGTTATCAATTTGAGACAAGCTATTAAGTAACGAACTCGCCAGTTTTTTTGCATCATCAACTTTTTCTAATTGATTGATTAAAATAATAAATTCATCCCCACCGAAACGAGCAACAGAGTCAGTATCTTTGACAAGCGATTTAAATACCTCAGCAACTTGTGCTAAGAGAAGATCACCTATGGCATGGCCATGAACATCGTTAACAATTTTGAAGCCATCCAAATCAATAAACAATATTGCAAACTTTGAGTGAGTTTTTTGATGGGTCTCAATTGCGATAATTATCAGTTTATCGATTAATGTACGATTAGCTAATCCCGTCACACTGTCATGATTTGCCAAAAACACTAATTTCTCTTCGGCATGTTCGCGACGGTGAATCTCTAATTTTAATCGACGATTGACCACTAAAACCATTACAGTTATCGCACTTACTACCAAAAGCCCGATAATAAGAGAATTCATCCAACGCTGGTAAAACAGATCGTCGGTATTTAATTTAACATCGTTCCACTTTTGATAAAGTTGTTGTTGAGCTGCTTTATCAATTGTACCAATCACCCGATTAATAAGTGGCACCAGCTCCTCAAGGCCCGAAAATATACCAATCCTACTCTGTTGATCAGCTAAATCCGCAAGTAAAGACAGTTTTAAACTAGGGTAATCGCCATTTTTAAGTGAATCAGCCAATGAGGTTACTTTTTCAACAAACATGTCCGCAGTCCCACTCACCACAGCATTTAGGCCTGCACGTGTATCAGGGACTAATACTAATTTCAACTTGGGGAGTTGTTGATTTAATTGATCAATTAACTGATAGCCTTCGACAACAGCAATCGTTTTATTGTCTAATTGATTGATATTAAAAATTGGCGGTTGAGTTAAATCACTGGCCACAGCCCAAGGTGAAGGCCAATAGGGATCACTAAATAAAATGGTATTATCACGCTCACTGTTAGAGGCCAAACTGGCCACTAATTGAATCTCACCACTGCGCAGTTGCTGCATCATTTTATCAAAGGTTTCAAATGCAACAGGGATAACTGACATACCCAAGTGATTAACAAATAAAGACTTAATATCAGAGTTAACCCCTAAAAACTCGCCATTTTTACCTTGAAACTCCATCGGACGCCAATCTTTGACGTAACCCATTTTGATCGCGCCCAGACTCGATAAGTATGTTTTATCTTGACTGGATAAGACAATGTTTTGATGCTGCCCTGAAAAATATCGATCATCAGGATTAATAAGCCATTTTCGTTCTATTTGCAGGCGTTCTTCGGGAGAAATTAATTCAAATCCAGCGCGGATTCTCTCCTCTAAGCCACTGTCTTCCGGGCGGATCAAGCTATAAATATCAGTTGAGAACTCAATATTAATATATTGAGTAAAATCAGCCCAAAGCTTGCTGCCGAGTAAATAATGAGACGTGGTGGCAGAAGAGGCTATAAAACCAATAATGTCACCTTTAAGCGCAGCGTCAACCATCAACTCTGTCGATTCATAAAAACGTAATTGTGCATTTGGGTATAAATTGTGGATTTCAGAAATATAAGGCGCGGTAGGAAACACGCCGATTCGAATATTTTTAAGTGTATTTAAATCAGCTATGTTCTTTTTTAAACTGAAAAAACGGCTCTTCACTGACGTGATATGCCAAGCTTGTTTGAGACCAGTGTTCATTTCATTGCTTTCAGGATACCCAATATGAACATCAGCAAAACCACGCTTAATATCTGCAATAGAGCTGTTCATATCGCCAACAACAAAATCAATACTAATGCCACTTTTGCTTGACCAGAGATTCCATAAATCAACAAATAACCCGTGGGGTAATCCGTCATTACCGATATCAACGAAAGGCTCAACATTGCTTTGCATGGCAATAAGTAGTCCAGCATTCTGTCGGTTATAACCTAACCAACGCCGCTCAATTCGTTTAATTTGTTCAACATCAACTTTTTCGAAACCTTGATTAATTTTAGCCAGTAACTGAGCTTTACCATTTCTAACTGCTGCAACGAGATCTACCTTCGCTATCGGGATCCTTGCTGAACTATAATAGTCATTAGCAATATTTTGCTCTAATGCCATATCTCGTTGATAGCCTTCAATTCCAGCAAAGACCAGCACCTCGCCGTTCATCGCTCCAACAAGTAATGCTTCTCTGCTACTATATTTTTGAAAATTAAAGTTTGGATTAACAGCTAGAAGTGTTTGTTCATGGGATGAACCATTTACAATACCTATTTTATAAGGCACTAAATCAGATAACTGATGCTTTTTACCAATCGTTTTATGAATAAATAAATAGGTTTGCAACGATGTAATTGGATTGGAGAAATCAAACAAAGTTTGTCTAGAAGCATTAGATGCCATGCCGATATGTATATCGGCATCACCCGACTGGAGCTGGTCCAAAGATTGTTGCCAATTCTGTATAAGGAATTCAACTTTAGTATCTGTAACAAGTGCCCACTCTCGCCAAAGATCAACTAAGATACCTGCAGCATGCTGATTTTCGTCTACATATTGAAATGGATAAGAATCCTCTCCCATTACAATTTTCAATGTTCCCTCTGCAACGGCGGTATCTTGTGAGCTTGCAAAAACTATATTGGCAGTACTGATTACTAAACAGAAGAGTAATCCGACGATTAATTTCAAGTGTCATCCCTATCTACTAGATATACTAATCACTATTAACGGATATAAAGCAATGCTTGTTGATTATATTCCACTAATAGTTAACAAAAATTGAACATCCCTAAGATCGTAATTTACCTCAGGTTGCGTCATAATTCTAATAAATATTGCCTTGTTAACGGCCAGTTTAGCAAGGTTTTTACATAAAACGTCAAATAAGACATCACACACAAGATAATAAAATTTAATATATTTTTAACCAGTACTTGCTGGTCATCACTATGATTAGCTAAAATGTGCTTAGAATTTTAAAACCTGTTATCACATGCACTCAGAATTAGATAATATTTATGCCTCAGCAACTAATAAAGTTGCTGATTTTGTATTTGATCAAAAAGTCGCTGGCGTGTTTAACGACATGATACGTCGATCTGTTCCTGGATATGGTCAAATCATTAATACTATTGGTGACTTTGCTAGTACTTATGTCACCAAAAACTCCACTGTTTACGACCTTGGCTGTTCGCTTGGAGCTGCAACATTAAGTATTCGGCGCCAAATTGAACAACGTCAATGTAAAATTGTTGCCGTTGATAACAGTCAATCGATGATAGAACGTTGTAGTGAAAACCTTTTAGCCTATGTCAGTGATACGGATGTAGAACTTGTTTGCGGTGATATTAGGGACATTGAATTTAAAAATGCTTCTATGGTGGTGTTAAATTTTACCCTACAATTTCTGCCAATAGCCGATCGTGACACGTTAATTAACAAAATATATCAGGGTATGCTACCTGGTGGTATTCTGGTTATCTCTGAAAAGTTACGTTTTGATGATGAAACCATACAAGTATTACTTGATAAACATCATTTAGATTTTAAACGTGCAAATGGCTACAGTGAGTTAGAAATAAGCCAAAAAAGAAGTGCACTTGAAAATGTGATGCGCCCAGATACACTCAGCCATCATCAACATCGCTTTGAAAAATGTGGCTTTCAACACTTTAATGTGTGGTTTCAATGTTTCAATTTTGCATCGATGGTGGCGATTAAATGATAAGCTTTAGCGCATTTTATAAAGAAATAGCAGATTCTAATTTGCAACATTGGTTAGAAACGCTACCGTCTATTCTGGGTAATTGGCAGCGTGAACACAAACATGGCAACTTACCCAAATGGGAAAAAGTGCTCAATAAACTGCATTATCCCACACCAGATCTAGTTGAGTTCACCTCAAATGTTACCATTGGGAGTGGCAAACAGCTTACTGATGGTCAGACAGAAAAACTGACTAATTTACTCGGCGTATTTCAACCGTGGCGCAAAGGTCCCTTCTCTATCCATGGCATTGAAATTGATACAGAATGGCGAAGTGATTGGAAATGGGATAGAGTTAAGCCACATATATCACCTTTAAAAAATCGAACTGTATTAGATGTTGGCTGTGGAAGTGGCTACCATATGTGGCGTATGTTTGGTGAAGGCGCAAAATGCGTTGTGGGAATAGACCCTTCTCCGTTATTCTTATGTCAATTTGAGGCAGTAAAAAGATTAGCGGGTAACCAACACCCAATTTATTTATTACCATTAGGTATTGAAGAACTTCCACCTTTAGATGCTTTTGATACGGTATTTTCCATGGGCGTACTTTACCATCGTCGCTCGCCGATTGATCACATTATGCAGTTACGTGACCAATTGAGAATGGGAGGAGAGCTCGTAATCGAAACGTTAGTTATAGATGGTGATGAAAACGCGGTACTTGTCCCTAAAGACAGATATGGCAAAATGAATAATGTGTGGTTTTTACCTTCAGTGGCTGCATTAATTCTGTGGCTAGAAAAGTGTGAATTTACCAACGTCAGATGCGTTGACGTCGATATCACTTCATTAGCAGAACAACGCAGCACAACTTGGATGAAAAATGAATCGCTTGTTGATTATCTTGACCCAAATGATGTGAGCTTAACGGTTGAAGGCTACCCTGCACCGAAAAGAGCCATTATTATTGCGACTAAAAACCAACCCAATTTAGATTTAATTTAACTCATAATATTCAACAGGAATTGACATGTTTAAGCAGGCACTTGCACTAACTATTGCAGTATTGATTGTTTCAGGTTGCACAGCAACCCAGCATTCCCATGCACCATCAATCTCAAATGCTGATTTAAACAGCACGCTGCAAACATCCCAAGCACAAATTATTACCGCTTTTAATGACCAATGCAGCAAACAATCTGACGATATTACTGGATTATCGATCGAGTTACGTAAGTTAAAGACACAAGTCAGCGAAGCAATGGCACAGTCGCAAAAGCTCGCAGTTGCGCCTGTAGTTGCTCCAGCACCTAGACCTGTAGCAGTGCCGTCACAATGTCCTGAATCTCTCATTGGTGAGAAATTCTTACTAGGTGAAGCTGAAAGTGTTTATATGGATGAAGTTAAAACAACATTCGCTACCCGTATCGATACCGGAGCTGAGTCATCTTCATTAGATGCTCGAAACATTGTCCTTTTTGAACGGAATGGCGAAGAATGGGTGAGATATGATGTAATGACTAATGGCCCAGACAAAGCAGGAAATACTTTCGAGTCAAAAGTTGAACGCTTTGTCCGCATCAAACAAGATGCTACTAGTGAAGATGACCGCCGCCCTGTTATTCATGCGCATCTAAAAATTGGTCAATATTCAGCTGAAACTGATTTAAATTTAACTGACAGAAGCCATTTAGATTACCCACTACTTCTTGGCCGTAAGTTTATGAAAGATATTGCCATCGTTGATGTAGGTCAAATCTACATTCACGGTAAAGATAAAAACCAAGTGACCACACTTATTAAATAGGCGACAAAATGCACTCTCGTAAACCGTTTTATATATTTGTATTTTTACTGTTTTTTGTCGGTATTGGTGCCAGCATCTATCGTGGTATTGAGCATAATGTGCCATTTTTGCCGGGTGAACAGGTTCAAAGTTGGGCAATTGATGCAAAAGTCAGCTTTAGTGGCCGTAACCAGCCTGCAGAAGTGCAATTTTCATTACCTAATGATCCCGCGTTTGACATTCTAGTCGAAAACACAACCTCACCAGGTTACGGTTTAACTATTACTGAAGAGCAAAATCGCAAAGCGATTTGGTCGATTAGAGAAGCATCCGGACCACAGTCTTTATTTTACCGTGTCACACTAGTGCCAACAGGCAAATTAGAAATCAAATCTGAACAAGAACCCACTGACACTGAAGTTTATCTTTGGCCTGCAACAGAAAAGGCCGCTGCAGAACAAATTGTAGAAGAAGTTTGGCTTCGCAGTGCGACCAATTTATCTTTTGCAAAGCAATTGTTGGATTTGATCCACGATAAAAATCAAAGTCAAAATATGTCGTTATTGCTATCGACTAACACTTCGACCAAATTATTCTTACAAATGCTACACACTAAAGGCGTTCCAGCACGAAATGTCAGTGGCTTAGTATTAGAAGATCAACGTCGTCGTCAAACATTAACGACTTATGTGCAAGTTTATCAAGATGGTTTATGGCACTTGTTTGATGTTGTTAACAACAAGCAAGGCAGAGACGGTAATCTTGTATTATGGGAATATGCTGGTGGCTCTGTTTTAGAAGTTATGGGCGGTCGTAGCTCACAAGTTAGCTTCTCAATGTTACAAGATACGCGCTCCGCATTAGCCACATCGATTGATATGATGATGACTGATGACGCATTAGATTTTTCTTTGTACCAACTTCCACTTGAGGAGCAAAGCTTATTTAAAGGTATATTATTGATCCCTATCGGTGTGATGGTGGTTGTTTTCCTTCGCGTGATTGTCGGTATTAAAACATCTGGTACTTTTATGCCAGTATTAATTGCGATGGCCTTTATTCAAACCACCCTACTAACGGGTTTAATTGGTTTCTTATTGATTGTCGCATTCGGATTAATGATCCGCTCCTACCTCTCAACCTTAAATTTATTGTTGATATCCCGAATATCCGCGGTGATTATTGTGGTGATCTTCATCATCGGCCTGTTCACCTTAATCTCATTTAAATTAGGTTTAAGTGAAGGGTTAACTGTGACCTTTTTCCCAATGATCATTTTAGCGTGGACAATCGAGCGTATGTCAATTTTGTGGGAAGAAGAAGGCCCTAAAAAAGTGTTCATTTCAGGTGGTGGCAGTTTGTTTGTTGCAACCATAGCTTACCTCGCTATGAGCAGTGAATTAGTACAACACTGGGTGTTTAACTTCCTAGGTATACATTTGGTTATCTTAGGTTTAGTGCTTGTAATGGGACAATACACTGGCTACCGTTTAACCGAGTTAAAGCGCTTTAAACCCTTAGTGGGAGAGAAGTAATGAAGTATGCCTGGCCTTGGGAATTAAGCCGCGCAGGCGTGCTGAACATGAACAAGCGAAACATCGGTTATATAGGTAGATACAATCCACGTAAGCACTACAAACGTGTGGACGATAAGTTAATTACCAAGCAGCTTGCATTAGCAAATGGCATTGCTGTACCCGATTTAATTGGTGTTGTTCAAGAACAACATGATATTGAACTGATACCTGCGATGGTAATTGATAGAAGCGGTTTTGTTATCAAACCCGCTAAAGGGTCTGGCGGTAAAGGGATCCTGGTGATTACTAGAGTTGACAATGGCCGTTATTACAAGGCAAATGGCGATGAAGTAACCCCTAACGAAATATATCGTCATGTTTCAAATACATTAAGCGGTTTATTTTCACTGGGTGGCAGACCCGATGTTGCCATTGTGGAAGGCTTAATTGTATTTGATCCCGTATTCAACGGTGTGAGTTACGAAGGTGTGCCTGATATACGATTAATCGTGTTTAAAGGGTTCCCTGTCATGGGTATGCTGCGTTGTTCAACTGCAGCCTCTGACGGTAAAGCTAACTTGCACCAAGGTGCTGTGGGTATTGGATTAGATATTGCCACTGGCAAAAGTTTACACGCGGTTCAATTTGACGTGCCGGTAGATAAACATCCTGATACTCACTTCCCTTTATCCGACATTCAAGTGCCGCATTGGGAAACGCTACTTCATACAGCTTCTAGAGCCTATGAAATGTGTGAAATGGGCTACCTTGGGACCGACATGGTATTAGATAAAAATCGTGGCCCCTTGCTGTTAGAGCTTAATGCTCGTCCAGGTTTAACCATTCAAATAGCAAATGGTAAAGGCATTCTCCCCCGCCTTAAACACGTAGAGTCTTTAAAAGGCGCGACAATGTCAGTTGACCAACGTGTAGAATATGCGAAAAAGCATTTTTGCGATCAGCCTAAGTTTTAATTTATTGGCCACGGCACTCGCCGTGGCCAATCCTTTAAGCCTGTTTGTAGATCAATGTTTACAATTTGATGCCGAAAGTCAGGTTGCAATTCCTAATGCCTGGCAATCATCAAGCAAAACACCTTATCCTCCCCTAACGCAATCAGTATCGTTAAATGAATTAGTTGCATTTGAATCGTCGCTTCTGTCACTGAATAATTTAAATGATCGCAATAATTACTATCGCCGCTTGACTCAACAAACAGAATATCAGCAGAATCTGCTGATGTGCCAAGTTCATTTAGCCGATGAACTCTCATGGTTACTTAATCAAATTGATCCACAATTATTACAAGCTGACAAAGCCAGCTTCAAATTATCGCCACATCAACAGCCTTATTATTGGTATCTAACCAGTATTCAACAATTAAAAAATGCCAAGCTCAATGTTGACGTTAAATCTATGCTACATGGTTTACAAACAAGCATAGAATACAACCTAAGACAGCAATATCTATTCGAGGCAAACGCAGAATGTGCACTTGAGACAGCCTCTGAATCAACAAAAAAATCTATTAATAATATCTCGACTACTGCACAGAATGTTGCTCGTTACCTGTTATTACAACCGAAATCATCATGCAGACAACAAGCTTGGTTAGCTTATCAAGGACGAGCGAAAGAGGTTAATCAAACAAATTTACTTGTTATTCATAAAATTAAAACTAAACAGGCAAAAGAAAATGGATTTGCTGACTCTGCTGACTTCCAATTAAAAAACAGTGGGTTAACTGTTGAACAATTATCTCTATTTTTAAACAGCCAAACAGAAAACATCCAAGTTGCACCTTGGGATTTACCACAAGCATTAAAAAAACAACCCAAAATTACAACCGAGATTCAAACCACTGCGCATTTCATTGACACGGTATTTGAGCAGCTATCCCTATTTAGTTTAGATTTTGAACGACTTCCAACAAGCGCAAATACCACCGATATTTATCGCGTTTGGCATAAAAAAAGATTATTAGGTGAAATTTTTCTGGATATCAATACAGGCGAAGCAGCCCAAGCAGTAAACGTTGACTATTTCACTATAAAGCAGTCTGTAGTAGGACAACAATTAGGCCAATATGCTTTAAATGTGCCTTTTGAATTAACCAAGGTAAAACAGTATGATGACCTAATATTTGCCCTAAGCGATATCGTCAATCAGTTAGCAAAGGGAAGTCAATTTTACTATGTTAATCAACAGAATATTTCGCCACTAAATCAGCAGTTAGGTACTTATTGGTTAGCAACATGGTTAACATCAAATTTAAAACTAGATCATCAACAACACCCTAGGGCCAAACTCATTAATTCATTTAAGAAACAACA
The DNA here is from genome assembly GCF_051164935.1 of Shewanella sp. HL-SH2. Taxonomy (NCBI): domain Bacteria; kingdom Pseudomonadati; phylum Pseudomonadota; class Gammaproteobacteria; order Alteromonadales; family Shewanellaceae; genus Shewanella; species Shewanella sp. HL-SH2. The sequence goes on along the minus strand of NZ_CP195035.1, from coordinate 2,590,092 downwards.
GCTGGTCTTTCGCTCCAAAGTTGCGCTACTCTTTTACCAACAACAAGACCTATCTAAGTTTGAGTTATACCAGCCAATTTTGAACCGAATGTTGTCTCAATCCTTTGAAGACAGCTTTGGTGTGCCCTATTTATCGGCTTCTGATGCAATATTTAGTTATCTTGCTATTGCTAATCAAGGGATTAGTTATTATCTTCTGCTGTGGCAACAAACACTGGCGCAGTTAATCTACAATGAATCACTTTCCAGCAGCCAAGCCAAGGCTATATTTGATGTCATCGTTGTGAATGAACATCATCAAAGTCTTTATGATCAATTGTCTGCCGTATTTAAACAGCCAATGGATTTTGAACATCTATTATGGAGAATCAATTATGTTGGCACTAAGCAAGAGTAAAACACTCTCGTTTTTTGTATTATCCGCTGTACTATTAAGCAGTAGTTTATTTGCTAAAGAATCATACCTAAAACAGACTCATAACTTAACCGATGAACAAGTTTACCAGCAAATCAAAACCAATCTCGAAACTAATCTTTATACTTTACCTCCAAGAGTTCAAGGCCATTACGCTATTCGTCAATTCCGCATGACAGGTGATCCCAAGTACGCTAATGGTGCGTTAATTGATTTACTCACCATAGCTGAATCACAAGCTTATTTTGCCTGTAATCTCAATAAACCGCACTTCATTGATGATGAGTCAGCATTGGCAGCGAGTCTGTTAGGTCATAAAGCGAGAGGTTTAGCACGTAAAGAAGCTATTGCTCCTTATCCAAAATTCATGTTATTTACTGACTTATTGCGTTTTTCAAGCCGTATAGATGAGTTTGGTTTTACGGGTCCTTGCCATGATTTGCTATTCAGCACCTTAAAGGCGCATGATTTTACAGCCTCCTTTACCGACAATAAGATGATTGAGTCATGGGCTGCGCAACTGATTAACTATGTATATTGGGCTAAGCAAATCGGTGTAGGCGATTATTACCAGGCCTACAAAACGGCGTTTATTAATACTTATCCTGATAGTAAAGATGCGACACTTTCAAAGGCACAGTACAAAAATAAGATTTATGGCATGACCCATTTTATTTTTGCTGCCAGCGGATATTATCAAAATGAAGTTGAACCGAAAGAGTTTCAATGGATCTTAGATTATTTTGAAAAAAACCTAGATAAAATTATCGCCGACACTACAGAAGATATCAGTACAGAAGTGGGAATTAGTTTCCTAATAACGGGGCATAGCAATCACAACGTCACTCAAAAAGTTAAAAAGCACATCATTGCGGCATATAATCCAGAAACTCAAATGATACCATCACCCAAGGGTAGATCAGACTTATCCTCTGGCGAACACAGAAATGTACTTGCCATGATGCTATTAAATTGGCCAGAAACGCTTCACCCTGGCCCATACCTGAACAATATCCCGAGTACGAAGAAGAATCTTCCTCGTTTAGTTAATGTAAAATCTGATCAAAATACACTCGACAGCAAGCAGTAATCACATTAATAATATCAATATAATTGCCAAGTCTTAAATACAAAAAACCCAATGCATGCATTGGGTTTTTCTTAAGCTAAACAATAAACAGCTTATTCTGCGGCATCTTCAGTGCGGAATTTATCTGCAGTCGCTTTAATAATCGGTTGTAACTCACCTTTTTGGAACATCTCGGTAATAATGTCACAGCCGCCAATCAACTCACCCTCAACCCACAACTGTGGGAAGGTTGGCCAATTTGCAAACTTAGGTAATTCAGCGCGGATATCTGGGTGCTGTAAAATATCAACAAACGCAAACTGCTCACCACAGTTAATCATCACTTGTGCAACTTGAGAAGAAAAACCACAACTAGGTAATTTAGGAGAGCCTTTCATATAAACTATGATTGGGTTTTCACTCAGTTGCTGCTTAATTTTTTCTACAGTTTCCATTTTCATTCCTAATGGTAGATAAAGTACTAATAGCCATATTGTACGACACCTTAAGCCATAACAAAATGCCACAGTTTGTAAGGGTATAGATTAATTCATCTTATGAATGGCCATAATCGAGATTTTTCCAGAAACAATGATTCACATCACAAAAATAATCAGTACAATAGCTGCAGAGCAGTGTACCTATTTAGTATTTAATTTAGGTATAAAAACGATAACCTAACTCCATGGAGAGAGACTAATGGCTTTCGAATTACCAGCATTACCTTATGCAAAGAACGCACTTGAACCGCATATTTCTCAAGAAACGATTGAATACCACTATGGTAAGCATCACAACACTTACGTTGTAAAATTAAATGGTTTAGTTGAAGGCACTGAATTTGCTGGAAAAAGCTTAGAAGAAGTCGTTAAAACTTCTACTGGTGGCATGTTTAACAATGCAGCTCAAGTTTGGAACCATACCTTTTACTGGAACTGCCTTGCACCAAATGCTGGCGGCGCACCAACTGGTGCTGTTGCAGCTGCTATCGATGCTTCATTCGGTTCTTTCGAAGAATTCAAAACTAAATTTACTGATTCTGCAGTAAATAACTTCGGTAGCGCTTGGACTTGGTTAGTTAAGAAAGCTGATGGTTCATTAGCAATAGTTAACACCAGCAATGCCGCTACGCCACTGACTGATGAATCAGTGACCATTTTAATGACTGTAGATGTTTGGGAACATGCTTATTACGTTGATTACCGTAATGCACGTCCAGAATATTTAAATCACTTCTGGCAATTAGTTAACTGGGATTTTGTGAACAGCAACTTCGCTTAATCACAATCCTCGTTATCTTAAAAAGAGCCCTAGGGCTCTTTTTTTATAGGTGTAATTTAGCTTATTTACTTCTTCAGAACAGCAAACACCTATTACTGACTATAAATGCAACTATTGCAATTGCTACGTTCCTCCTTGTTTTATAAACCATAATTTACAAAACTGTTGCGCAATATCACACTTTCTATTCTAAGCTTATATTGTAGAGGCCAAAAAGATTGATTGGCAACAACGCCAATATTGCTTAATTCCTCGCCATTGTTGCCATCCCGGCATAGACGTCTAAGGGGCTTATTATGGGCATTTTCGAACATTACCAACAACATTACGAGAAAAAACTCGATGAGGAATATACCTTAGAGCAATTCCTTGATATCTGTAAACAGGATAAAGGTGCCTACGTTTCAGCTGCAGAGCGGTTGTTAATGGCGATTGGTGCACCTGAAGTCATAGACACATCGAAAAACTCTGTCTTAAGTCGTATTTTTTCCAATCGTCTCATCTCCCGCTACCCTGCTTTTAAAGATTTTTATGGTATGGAAGAAGCGATTGAACAAATTGTGTCTTACCTTAAGCATTCTGCTCAGGGCTTAGAGGAATCAAAGCAGATTTTATATTTATTAGGCCCTGTGGGTGGGGGTAAATCATCACTGGCGGAAAAGCTTAAATCCCTTATTCAACATATGCCTATCTATATTTTAAGCGCAAATGGCGTGCGTAGTCCGGTTAACGATCATCCATTCTGTTTGTTCGATTTGGATGAGGATGGCAGCATTTTACAACAGGAATATGCAATACCGCATCGCTATCTTAAAACCATCATGTCCCCTTGGGCGGTTAAACGGTTACATGAATTTGGCGGCGATATTAGCAAATTTAGAGTCGTTAAAGTCTACCCATCAATTCTAGATCAAATCGGAATAGCAAAAACCGAACCTGGCGATGAAAACAACCAAGATATTTCGGCACTCGTCGGTAAAGTCGACATTCGCCAATTAGAGCACTTCTCACAGGATGATGCCGATGCTTACGCCTATTCTGGCGCATTATGTCGAGCAAATCAGGGCATGATGGAATTTGTCGAAATGTTTAAAGCGCCGATAAAAGTGCTACACCCATTACTGACCGCTACACAGGAAGGTAACTATAACGGTACAGAAGGCTTATCGGCATTACCTTACACGGGCATTATTCTGGCCCACAGTAATGAATCAGAATGGACAACGTTTAGGAATAATAAAAATAACGAGGCCTTTTTAGACCGAGTTTATATCGTCAAAGTGCCCTACTGTTTACGTGTTTCAGAAGAAATGGAAATTTACCAAAAACTGTTGTTCAATTCTGAGCTATCTCAGTCTCCTTGCGCGCCTGGCACACTGGAAACATTGGCCCAATTTAGTGTGTTATCACGCATTAAAACGCCTGATAACTCCTCTGTTTACTCAAAAATGCGCGTTTATAACGGTGAAAGCTTAAAAGACACTGACCCTAAGGCAAAGTCGTATCAAGAATATCGTGACTATGCGGGTGTCGATGAAGGGATGAACGGTCTATCTACCCGTTTTGCGTTTAAAATTTTGTCTAAAGTGTTTAACTTCGACCATACAGAAATCGCCGCAAATCCGGTGCATTTATTTTATGTGCTTGAGAAGCAAATCGAACAAGAGCAATTCCCCAGTGAGGTAAGTGAACGTTACCTTGAGTTTTTAAAAGGCTATTTAATCCCTAAATACGTTGAGTTTATTGGCAAGGAAATTCAAACCGCTTATCTAGAGTCCTATTCCGAATACGGTCAAAACATATTTGATCGTTATGTAACCTATGCTGACTTTTGGATCCAGGATCAAGAGTATCGAGATCCAGAAACAGGACAACAATTTGACCGAGCATCACTTAATGCTGAATTGGAAAAAATAGAGAAGCCAGCCGGAATAAGTAATCCTAAAGACTTCAGGAATGAGATTGTTAACTTTGTATTACGCGCCCGAGCTAATAATGAAGGCAATAATCCTTTGTGGACCAGTTACGAAAAACTACGAACCGTGATTGAAAAGAAAATGTTCTCCAATACCGAAGACTTACTACCAGTGATTTCATTTAATGCCAAAACATCGAACGATGATCAACGCAAACATGATGATTTTGTTAATCGCATGATGGAGAAAGGCTATACCAAGAAACAGGTCAGATTGCTGTCGGAATGGTATTTACGCGTACGTAAATCATCATAACCCAACAACATAGGCTTTACTGAACAGTACTGGGATGTAAAGCCTACATTTAGGCTTGGGAGGTGCGTATGGCTAACTTTATAGATAGACGATTAAATGCTAAAGGAAAAAGCACGGTTAATCGTCAACGATTTATTGAACGATATAAAACCCAAATAAAAAAAGCCGTCAGTGAGGCAGTGACTAGACGCAGTGTGACTGATATTGATAAAGGAGAACAGATTAGTATTCCAACTCGGGATATAAGTGAACCATCGTTTAGACAAGGACAAGGTGGTAGCCGTGAAAGAGTTCACCCTGGCAACGACCAATTTAATCGCGGCGATAAAATAGCCCGCCCTCAAGGTGGACAAGCAGGCGGCTCTGGTGACGGTGATGCTTCTGATTCTGGTGAAGGTCAGGAAGATTTTGTCTTTCAAATATCAAAAGATGAGTATCTTGAACTGTTATTTGAAGATTTAGAATTACCCAACTTACAGAAAAACCGCTTAAATAAATTGGTTGAGTATCAAACGTATCGTGCAGGATTTACCAATGATGGGGTACCTGCAAATATCAATATTATTCGTTCATTACGCTCATCTTTAGCCAGAAGAATAGCCATGAGCGGCAGTAAGAAAAAGCGACTTAACCTACTTGTGCAACAGCTTGCTGAACTTGAAAACACCCCCGGAGCCAAAGCCGAGCTTATTTTGGACTTAAAAGCTCAAATTGACATATTACAAAAACAAATTGCTAAAGTGCCTTTTATCGACACCTTTGATTTACGCTTCAACAATTACGCAAAGCGAGAAAAACCCTCAAGCCAAGCGGTGATGTTTTGCTTAATGGATGTCTCTGGTTCAATGGATCAGGCAACCAAAGATATGGCCAAGCGTTTTTATATCTTGCTGTATCTTTTTTTAACTCGTACGTATAAAAACCTCGAGGTGGTTTACATACGCCACCATACCCAAGCTAAAGAAGTGGATGAGCAGGAGTTTTTTTACTCCCAGGAAACCGGCGGCACAATAGTGTCGAGTGCTTTAAAATTAATGCATGAAATCCAACAAGCACGTTACCCCGCCAGTGAATGGAATATTTATGCCGCGCAAGCATCTGATGGTGACAATTGGTCAGACGATTCACCCGTGTGTAAAAATTTGCTTAGTCAGCATATTTTACCTTTAGTGAGGTACTTTAGTTACATTGAAATAACCCATAGACCTCACCAGAGTTTATGGCAGGAATATCAACAATTACAACAAAGCTTCGATAATATAGCGGTACAAAATATTAAGCAAGTTGATGATATTTATCCGGTATTTAGAGAACTCTTTAAAAAACAAGCTGTATAGGAGGCACTATGGATACATCTTCCCGTTCGCCTTTAAGCGATGGTCCAGAGTGGACATTTGACTTGTTGCAGGCATATCTGCATGAAATTGAAGTGGCGGCTAAATTTTTTAAAATTGATGCTTACCCCAATCAAATTGAAATTATTACCGCAGAACAAATGATGGACGCCTATGCCGGAATTGGTATGCCTATTGGATATACCCATTGGTCGTTTGGTAAACGATTTATTGAAACAGAACAAGGCTACCGTCGCGGACAGATGGGACTGGCCTATGAAATAGTGATTAATTCTGATCCATGTATCGCCTACCTTATGGAAGAAAATACCATTACTATGCAAGCATTAGTGATGGCGCACGCGAGTTTTGGGCACAATAGCTTTTTTAAAAATAACTATTTATTTAAAACCTGGACAGACGCGAGTTCAATTATTGATTATTTAGTTTTTGCTAAAAACTATATTCATCAATGCGAGCTAAAGCATGGCGTTGAGCAAGTAGAGTTAACCATTGATTCATGCCACGCCTTAATGAATTACGGTGTAGATCGTTACAAACGTCCTTCTGAAATATCTTTTAGTGAAGAGCAGGCTAGACAGGAAGAACGTGAGGCTTATTTACAAAGCCAAGTCAACGACCTGTGGCGCACTGTGCCCACCAGCAACCAAGAGCAAACCACTAAAAAAAGTAAACAATTTCCGTCAGAACCTCAAGAGAACCTTTTGTATTTTATTGAGAAAAATGCACCACTGCTTGAACCATGGCAACGTGAGATAGTGCGCATTGTGAGAAAAATGGCACAATATTTTTATCCGCAAAAACAAACCCAGGTAATGAATGAAGGTTGGGCTACGTTTTGGCACTACACTATTTTAAATCGCTTATATGATACCGGAAAAGTCACCGACAGATTTATGCTGGAGTTTTTGCGCAGCCACACAGCAGTAGTAGCTCAACCTGCCTACAACAGCCCTTACTACAACGGCATAAACCCCTATGCTTTAGGTTTTAGTATGTTTGTTGATATTAGGCGTATTTGTGAAAACCCTACCGATGAGGATAAACTCTGGTTTCCAGATATTGCTGGCAGCGATTGGTTAACTACCCTGCACTTTGCAATGAAAAACTTTAAAGATGAAAGTTTTATCAGCCAGTATTTGTCGCCTAAAGTTATCCGCGATTTTAAATTGTTTGGCATATTAGATGATGAAAAACGTACAGAGTTAAATGTGTCAGCAATACATAATGAACAGGGTTATCAAGAAATTCGTCAAATGCTGTCGCAACAATATAACTTAGCGAATATTGAGCCTAACATTCAAGTACAACATGTCGACATTAATGGTGACCGTTCTCTAACTTTACGTTACACACCGCACAATGACATACCTTTAGCCAATAACCATGCCGAAGTATTGAAGCATTTACACCGATTATGGAAGTTTAAAGTCAGTATTGAACAAGTCGATCATGCTAATAAAGTGTCGGTTTTATCAAGCTGTCCGGATCCTAAAACTGATACTGGAGATCAAAAGAGCACTATATTCTCCCAATAGAATTCTTAACAAATAGTCTAGCCTTGTAAACAGATCCAATGTATCAGTCTCAATTACATCGATAAACATCAGCAACCTCTTCTCATCAATGGCCAGTAACTTGTTAATAAAAGTAGCTGGCCAGCTACTTTCGTGCAATCAATAAACTAATACTGTTATTAATATATTTATTGATAAAGTCGCTATTATAGTCACTAGCTGATTTATAATATTGAACCTCACACCGATCATTATTAGTACATTAAGTCAAACTTAACAAATGTTAGTTATTCTCACCAATTATTTAACATTATAACTAGCTCTATAAATTCAACGAAGTCACCCGCAAACAAAATTTACGCTAAGCCTTTGTAAGTAAACTATTTATTATTTTGGCACAATTAATGCTTTCAACGTTCATAAACTTATTATTAATTGTTACAAAAGTCAGCGTGACGGCAGCATTTATTGGCGTAGTCTTATTCTTAAGCTACCGCTAAATAATCGCAAGGTAGCACTTGGCTTCACTATAAAGGCAGGTACCCATGGACAGGTTTCAATCCGTTAAAAAAGTTGTTATTCCTTTTTGTTGTTTAGTAATGTTAGCTGGTTGTACAGGAGATGAAGAGCAAGTAAAAGAAGAAGAAAAATTTGCTGTTCCAGTAGAAACAACCTTTGTTGAACAAGGTGATGTGTCTTCGTTTTACAGTACCACTGCAACCTTAGAAGCCCCACAAGAAGCCCATGTGATGACCCGTATTTCTGGCTTGATAAATACTATCAATGTTGAAGAAGGCGACCGGGTAATTAAAGGCCAGGTTTTAGCGGTTATTGATGCAAAACGCCAACAGTATGACTTCAATCGCTCTCAGGCTGAAGTTCAAATCATTGAGCAAGAATTAAATCGTCTGCGCAAAATGGATAATAAAGAGTTCATTAGCCAAGATACCATGGCAAAATTAGAGTTTAACCTGCAAGCAGCTGTCGCCCAGCGAGACCTTGCTGAACTACAGGTGCAAGAAAGCCGTATTGTCTCCCCCATTGACGGTGTCGTCGCTAAGCGTCATGTAAAGCAAGGTAATACCGTTAAAGAGTTTGATGAACTTTTCTATGTTGTAAACCAAGACCAATTATACGGCATTGTCCACCTACCAGAGCAGCAACTACCTAGTTTACGATTAGGACAACATGCCAGTGTTCGTCAAAATCAACACACTACCGACATAATAGATGCTACCGTGCTGCGTATTAGCCCCATAGTTGATGCCCAAAGCGGTACCTTTAAAGTCACCTTAAATGTACCCAACAACAGTGGCCAATTAAAAGCAGGCATGTTTACCCGGGTTGAAATTAAATACGACACCCATAACAACGTCATTACCGTGCCTTATAACGCCTTAATTAATCAAGATGACACTCAAGCAATCTATGTCATTAAAGACACTGTTGCTGAACGTCGTGAAGTTAGCTTAGGCTATCGCCAAGATAATACTATTGAGATTACCTCTGGGGTGATATTAGGCGAGCAAATCGTTATCCGTGGTCAGCAAAACTTAAAAGATCAATCACTGGTCGAAGTGATAAATCCTCTAAACGTAGCTGCTATCAAATAACGGAGCGAGCCCATGTCAATCATTAATACTGCTGTCAACCGTCCAGTGACGGTGTGGATGTTCATGCTTGCGGTAATGTTATTTGGTATGGTCGGCTTTAGTCGACTTGCGGTAATGTTACTGCCAGATCTTAGTTATCCCAGTGTCACTATTCGTACCGCCTATGATGGCGCTGCGCCAGTTGAAATTGAACAACTCGTGTCTAAACCCATTGAAGAAGCCGTTGGCGTTGTTAAAGGCTTACGTAAAATCAGCTCTATTTCACGCTCAGGTATGTCAGATGTTGTCCTAGAGTTCGAATGGGGCAGCAATATGGACATGGCCAGTCTTGAGGTGCGTGAAAAACTGGACACCATTGAACTGCCATTGGACATCAATAAACCATTGTTATTAAGGTTTAATCCTAATCTAGACCCCATCATGCGTTTAGCTTTTTCTGTACCCGATGCGTCAGATAAAAATTTAAAACAAATGCGCACCTTTGCCGAAGAGGAATTAAAACGCCGCTTAGAAGCGCTATCAGGGGTGGCAGCGGTAAGATTGTCTGGCGGGCTTGAACAAGAAGTACATATTCTTCTTAACCAACAAAAACTTAGCCAATTAAACTTAAATGCCGATGATATTAAACAAAGAATCAATCAAGAAAATATCAATTTGTCTGCGGGTAAAGTGATTCAAAGTGACAAAGAGTATCTAGTTAGAACCTTAAACCAGTTTAATTCACTAGAAGAACTGGGCAATGTCATCATCTACCGTAATGATCAAACCCTAGTGCGTCTCAATGAAGTGGCTGAAATTAGTGATGCCTATAAAGAGCGCAGTGATGTCACTCGTATTGGTGACGTCGAATCTATCGAACTCGCCATTTACAAAGAAGGTGATGCTAATACAGTTACCGTTGCTAAAAAGCTCCAAGCTGAGCTGGCTTTAATCAACAAAGCTGATGAAAACAAGCAACTGAATATTATTTATGACCAGTCAGAATTTATTGAAAGCGCGGTAAATGAGGTTACTTCATCGGCATTAATCGGCAGTGTGCTTGCCATGTTGGTCATTTACCTATTCTTGCGCAATATCGTCGCCACCCTGATCATTTCTATCTCTATCCCGTTCTCGGTCATTGCCACCTTTAATATGATGTATTTTGCTGATATCAGTCTCAATATCATGTCGTTAGGCGGTATTGCTCTCGCTATCGGGCTGTTAGTTGATAACGCCATTGTGGTGTTAGAAAATATTGACCGCTATCAATCGCAAGGTATGAGTAAAATTGAAGCGGCGGTTACTGGGTGTAAAGAAGTTTCAGGCGCAATATTTGCTTCCACATTAACGACATTAGCCGTATTTGTGCCGTTAGTGTTTGTCGATGGCATAGCAGGGGCATTATTCGCCGATCAAGCGCTCACTGTCACCTTTGCTTTGTTAGCTTCATTGTTTATTGCGTTAACAGCCATTCCAATGCTGGCTTCTCGCCAAGGGTTTAAAAGCTTACCTGCACCAACTGAAACACCCATCAAAACTATCCCACAGTCTAAACTAGGTAAAACCGGCTATTACACTCTTGCAGTTATATCTTGGCCATTCAAGTTGTTGTTTAGCTATATACCTGCAGGTTTATTAACCTTCGGCTTATTGGCTATCCGCTTTTTCAGTTGGTTAATTGGCTTAGTCATGCGCCCACTCGCCAGTGCGTTCAATTATGTTTATGACGCCTTAGCTAAAGTGTATGACGGTTTACTGAATAAAGTACTCAAACAAAAAGGGCTTACACTACTGATTGCCCTTGGTATTACTTTAGGCGCAGGAGGTTTATTACCTAAACTGGGCATGGAACTTATTCCACCAATGAATCAAGGTGAGTTCTATGTAGAGCTATTATTACCACCAGGAACCGAGGTCAGTGAAACAGACAAAGTATTACAGCAGTTAGCCTTAAGCATTAACGATAACCCAGATGTAAAACACACTTTCAGCCAGGCTGGCAGTGGCGGATTAATGACATCAGATACCGCCAGAGGTGGTGAAAACTGGGGACGTTTACAGGTTGTACTGGCCAATCCTAGTGCATTTGACGCTGTGGCTCATATTTTAAGACAAGTCGCTAAAAAAATACCCGAATTAGACGCTAAAATTGAACAACCTGAGTTATTCAGTTTCAAAACACCCTTAGAAATTGAATTGTCTGGCTATGATTTAGCACAGTTAAAGCGAAGCGCCGACACTTTAGTGAGCGCGTTAAGCCAATCAGCCCGCTTTACCGATGTCAATACCACGCTACGTGATGGTCAACCTGAAATCAGTATTCAGTTTGATCACCAAAGGCTCGCCGCCTTAGGTATGGATGCGCCTACGGTAGCAAGTCGTATTGCGCAACGTGTTGGTGGAACCGTTGCCAGCCAGTACACAGTGCGCGATCGTAAGGTGGATATTTTAGTCCGCAGCGAACTGTCAGAGCGCGATCAGATAAGTGATATTGACTCACTCATCATCAACCCTAACAGTGACCAACCTATTCCACTTAGCGCAGTTGCAGACATTAAATTACAGGTTGGCCCATCTGCGATTAACCGTATTAGTCAGCAACGTGTTGCTATTGTGTCAGCAAACTTAGGTTTTGGTGATTTAAGCGATGCAGTGGTAGAAGCTAAACAGATTTTAAGCCAACAACAATTCCCCTCTTCCATTCAGTCCTCTTTTGGTGGCCAAAATGAAGAAATGGAACATTCATTTAGCTCATTGAAAATAGCCCTAGTGTTAGCAATATTTTTAGTCTATCTGGTCATGGCCAGTCAATTTGAATCATTGCTACATCCATTATTGATTTTAATTGCCGTTCCTATGGCGGTTGCCGGCAGTATTTTAGGCTTATTCATCACCAACACCCATTTAAGTATCGTGGTGTTTATTGGACTGATTATGTTAGCCGGTATCGTAGTCAATAACGCGATTGTATTAGTGGATAGAATTAACCAATTACGTCGGGAAGGAATAGAAAAAATCAGCGCCATTGAACAAGCGGCTAAATCACGTTTGCGCCCTATTTTAATGACAACATTAACCACAGCGCTGGGGTTATTACCTATGGCGATTGGTATGGGCGATGGCAGCGAAGTACGAGCACCGATGGCGATTACGGTTATCTTTGGTTTACTGGTTTCAACATTACTGACTTTGTTGGTGATCCCTTGTTTATATGCCCTGTTTGACCAGAAGTCTTATGCCACAGAGTCAGAGCAGGCAGCATCAGCAGAGGCAACGGTATGAACCTGACCAAACTAGCGTTAAAACGCCCTGTCACCACCAGCATGTTCTTTGTCGCTATTATGCTATTTGGTATGGCGGCAAGCAGAATGTTGCCGTTAGAAATGTTCCCTGGCATCGACATTCCTCAAATCATGGTGCAAGTGCCTTATAAAGGTTCAAGCCCAGCTGAAGTAGAACGCGATATTACCAAAGTACTTGAAGAAGCCTTAGCCACCATGGGCGGCATTGAAGAGTTGCACTCTGACTCCACCCAGGATGGTGCTTATATTCAAATGAATATGAAATGGGGAGAAGCTGTTGCCACTAAAAGCTTAGAAGTACGTGAGAAAATTGACTCGGTTAGGCACCTTTTACCCAAAGATGTTGAACGGGTGATGATCCAGCAATTCTCTACCGCCGATATGCCGGTGCTCACCATCAGGATATCCAGCGAACGTGAACTATCTAACGCCTTTGATTTACTCGACAAACAACTTCGCAAACCCCTTGAAAGAGTTGAGGGTGTATCAAAGGTCACTTTATACGGCGTTGAACAAAAGCAAATTGATATACGAGTTAATGCCGACAAATTAGTTGCCAGTGGTATCAGTAATCAACAACTGCAGACCAGCTTATCAGCACAAAATTTTGTCATCAACGCTGGCACATTAAGAAGCAATGGCAATGTGTTTCAAGTATCGCCTAAGGGTGAGTTTACCAGTTTAGATGATATCACCCGCTTAGTGCTTATTCCTGGTATCACGTTAGGCGACATCGCTACAGTTAAATTTGCCTTACCAGAAAAAATTGAAGGTCGTCATTTAGACCAAAAATACGCCGTGGGTATCGACGTGTTTAAAGAATCAGGGGCTAATTTAGTCGAAGTATCTGATCGGGTCATGAAGGTCATTGAAAAAACCAAACAAGATAAGCAATTCAATGGCGTTAAGTTGTTTATTATGGAAGATCAGGCCTTTGGCGTTAAATCTTCATTACAAGATTTACTGTTATCCGGTTTATTGGGAGCCCTATTATCTTTTGGCGTACTGTATTTATTCTTACGCAATTTAAAGATGACGTTAGTGGTGGTCTCTTCTGTGCCTATTTCACTTTGTATGACCTTAGCTGGAATGTACTTTTTTGGATATAGCCTCAATATTTTATCCATGATGGGATTATTGCTCGCCGTGGGTATGCTTATTGATAATGCGGTAGTAGTGACTGAGAGTGTGTTACAAGAAAAACAAGCCGGACATATAGATGATACTCAGCAAACTAAAGCCAATGAGCGTGCTGTGTTAACAGGGGTAGATAAAGTCTCCCTTGCGGTGTTAGCGGGTACATTGACCACAGCCATTGTATTTTTACCTAATATCTTTGGCGTTAAAGTGCAGCTAACTATTTTCCTTGAACATGTAGCCATTGCAATTTGTATATCATTAGCGGCATCGCTATTAGTGGCGAAAACACTTATCCCGTTAATGCTGAACAGCTTCCACTTCGATATTAAGACAGATGATAAGCAAGGTAAAATGGCGGCATTTTATCAGCGCAGTTTATCTTGGGTATTAACTAGACCTAAGCGTTCTGGGGTTATTGCCGTACTTATTTTAGCTTCAACAGCCTTGCCACTTAGTATGGTTCAGCAAGACCAAAATGACGGCGAAGGCAATGACCGTCTTTATATTAACTATCAGCTAGAGGGACGTCACGCACTTAGGGTAACCGAAGCGCTTGTCAGTGAAATGGAGGCTTACTTATATGCCAATAAAGAGAAATTTTTTATTGATGCCGTATACAGTTACTATGCCCCACATGACGCACAATCCACCATTATTTTGCAAAAAGACATCCCTATTGACACCTCTGAACTGAAAAAAATGATCAGAGAAGGGTTTCCCAAATTCTCAATCGCTACCCCACAATTTGGTTGGGGCAATGAGCAAAATGGTATTCGTGTCACTCTAACGGGTCGCTCAACTTCAGAACTGATTAACTTAAGTAATCAAGTGGTGCCTTTACTCAACGGAATAGAAGGATTAGTCGACGTCCGCTCTGAAGTGAATAGTGCCCAGCAAGAAGTGGTGGTGATAATCGATAGAGAAATGGCCGCAAGACTTGATGTAAAACTAAGTGAAGTGGCGTCAAGTATTGCACTAGCATTAAGAGGAACACCACTGAGGTCATTTAGGCACGACCCATCTGGTGAGCTACGAATTGAACTGGCCTACGATAAGCTATGGCAGTATTCCCTTGAGCAGTTAAAGCAGTTACCTGTGTTACGACAACAGGACAGGGTTTACACCTTAGACAGCCTTGCACAAATAAAAATTGTGCCTCGTTTTGACAGTATCAAACATTATAATCGCCAAACGGCTTTATCTATTGGAGCCAATCTAGATAAGTTAACCACTGAAGAAGCCCAGGAAAAAATCACTCACATTATGGATTCGGTTAATTTCCCCTACGGATACAGTTATTCATTGCGGGGCGGATTTGAGCGCCAAGATGAAGATCAAAACATCATGGCGGTTAATATGATATTAGCTATCATAATGATTTATATCGTTATGGCGGCATTATTTGAATCATTGTTATTGCCGACAGCAATTATCACCTCTATTTTATTTTCAATTACCGGAGTGTTTTGGGCCTTATGGTTTACCGCAACGCCTATGTCTGTTATGTCCATGATAGGGATCCTTATTTTAATGGGGATCGTAGTGAATAATGGCATTGTGTTAGTAGACCAAATTAATCAAATGACACCCGCGCTGGATAAGCTGTCGGATACTATATTAAGTGTCTGTAGCACCCGTTTACGCCCAGTACTGATGACAGTGGCCACAACGGTATTAGGTTTAGTGCCATTGGCCATGGGGGATACCCAAATTGGCGGTGGCGGCCCCCCTTATTCACCTATGGCAATAGCTATTATAGGCGGGTTAACCTTTTCCACTGTCACCAGTTTGTACCTTGTGCCATTGTGTTATCAAGCGCTATATAGAGTTCGCCATAACGCGGCCATTAGATTAGGTCTAGCTGACAAATTTGCCAAAAAGCTGCTACCTTGGACTCGGTAGCTATAATGTGTAAATGATATTTTAATAGACTATGTTAAGGAAAAATTATGCCGTTAAGTGCTTTAAACCAACAAACAAAGCGTAAACCGATCGCCAACTTACTTGCGCTAACAGTGCTGGCAAGTATGACGCTTAGCGGTCAGAGCTTTGCTGATGACAAATTTAAAGATGTCACTATTACCTCAAAGCAGCTCACCGATACCACCTTTATGTTCACAGGTTCCGGTGGCAATATTGGCGTATCGGCTGGCACTGACGGCATATTGATTATTGATGACCAATTTGCCCCGCTGGCAGAAAAAATAACCGCATCGCTTAATAATATTCAGCCCGGTGTACCTAAATATATCGTCAACACCCACTACCACGGCGACCATACTGGCGGTAATGCTCACTTTGGTGAAAAAGGCACTATATTAGCTCACCATAATGTCTTAAAGCGTTTAGCTTCAGATAGCAATACTCCCAAAGGTGCCCTTCCTGTCATCACATACACTGACAGTATCTCGATACATTTCAATCAAGATACCCTCGATGTGATCCATTTAGGCCCAGGACACACAGATGGAGATAGCGTTGTTCATTGGCAAAAAGCCAATGTTATCCATATGGGCGATTTATACTTTAAAGATAGATTCCCCTATATTGACCTAGACGGTGGTGGCTCTGTTGTAGGCTATCGCGATAATGTCGCTATCATATTAGATAGAATTGATGACAAAACTCAAATCATTCCAGGCCACGGTGATTTAGCCAATAAAACCGAATTACTCAAGTTTAAACATATGCTTGATGACAGCATTAACTGGATGAAATCGGAAAAAACCCAAGGTAAAACCTTAGCCCAGATAAAAAAGATGGGCGTACCTAAAGCATACCAAGATTGGAGTTGGGCATTTATCAATGGCGATAAGTGGATAGAGACACTTTACAATGACTTGTAAAGTAATATACAACAGTCACTTAAAAAGTGACTGTGATAAAAATGGGTAACTAACCCAATAGATAAAAATGGCTAACACAACTGTTAGCCATTTTTATTCAGGTAATATTTATAGTCGGTTTTAATAGGTTTACATCTCACACAAAAACATACCCTACTGTAAATAAAAAATATAGCCTGAAAACCCTAAGGTATTCGCCTAGCGATGCATCAAAAACACTCACATTTAATACACATTTAAGCTTGCTTAAGTACATTACCGCTAACGCAAATCCTACCGTGTCGTAAATTTATCTTAATCATACTTGTACGGCTTTTTTGCCCCCCTATAAATTTGACTACGCTAAAAGCTGTCCTATTCTTTATCAAAAATGCTATTCCCTAAAAGGAAATCAAATGAAACATATATTGATGCTGGCTATTGCCTCGGCAACCTTAACCACCAGCGTGTCAGCAAAAGACAACAATACAGAGCACAATGTCGCCGTATCAGATAAGACCATTGCTGCGCAGCGTGCAGAACTGGCAGAAAATACCGCTGGAAAAGGTTTCGGCCCTCAATCACCTCGTGATATTAATTCTTTGGTCGGCAACAATAAGATTATTTTCAGCCAAGCTCCGGCCTACACCCAAATGAATTTATGTAATATTCATTTTCATAAAAATGCCGAACACTCTGGCGGTGAATTTACTACCTATGCGGGTAACGGTGACGGTAAAGGTTACTCAACAGGCTTTAAATACTCAGGTAGCATCAGTAAAAAAGACTTATTACCGGTTAAGCAAGCTATTTGCCCAAGTGAACACGGTAATCTAATACCTGGCGATACCATTGAATTGCACTATGTGCATTCCACAGCTCAAGTGAGCCCAGGCCCAACTTTAGGTGCTTGTTTAAGTGAGTCGGTTAACAATCCACAGTTGAGAGTTGAAACGCAAGTTTTTGTATTAGTGAATAATGCAAAGGCATTAGATTTTGGTCAACTTACCCAGTTAGGCCAAAGCAATGGCTATCACCAGGCACTAAATATTCCATCAAATACAGGTAATGCGATTCAATATGCCGGCTCGACAACAGGCCCTGGATATAATGAACAAGGCTCACCGCTTCAAGTATCGTGGAGTGTTCGTCCAAAAGTGGCTCAGGTGAATATCGCCACTGTGGGTAAATGGTGTGAAAGTAATGTGTTCAATGAAGATCATGCCCATGGCGTAAGAAATCTAGTGACGAATCTTGAGTTATTGTCAGCTGGTCAATAATTTTTAACTTATTAATTTATTAATCAGTAACAGTGGCTATCTGGTCACTGTTACATATCTCCTGCTCAAAAACATTAAACAGCCTTCATTCTACGGCTATCAAACTTTTGAACAAAAGCGGGTTGGAAGGTTTCATTTTAATAAAAATTTAATCAGATCCAATTAAATCCTCATAGGTTTGAGATTGACTACAGGTACAGATGATCCAACGAGACGCCGCAAGCACGTCCATGTGGGCTCAACCAAAACATCCTTGTTTTGGATACTCGCTGGCTCATCTGCACCCGCATTATTATCTCTTCGATTTAGCGTCAGTGATGGCTGCGGCAACACTAGAGTTAACTTGTTACTGGACAGAAATGACTTAGTGCAAAGGGTCTAAAGGTAGGTCGTGGGATTAGTAAATGTGGGGGAATTAAGTAAAGTTTACACTGACCCCACATAATTTTATATGGCCATGATGTCAGCGATACAATCTAACCCTGTTTTTAAAGAGACTTATCAGCGGTTAGTTGCGGCAGGAAAACCAAAGAAAGTGGCTATTATTGCCTGTATTAGAAAGATGGTTGTGATCTTAAATTCGATGTTAAGAGATGGTGTTTTATGGGAAGCGCCAAAAGCATAAAATTAACTATTGACGCCATAGTCTCTTGTTAGCCCTTAGTGATGAGAAACAAGATACCAATTATTTTCAATATGTTTTATTTCGGTTGAATCAGTTTCATTTAAATCACTATACTTTTCGGGTGACCCCCCCTCAGGAACATATAGATAGCCTGAATAATTATCCATTATTCCTCTAAAAGTGAAGAAGAAAACATAAGTTAAACTTTCATGATTTTCTATGACAATATCATTACCACCGCGAGACAACCCTCGATAATTTTCGCCTAAGTGAATCAAAGAAGAGTTATGATCAACATTTGGTTTTAGTTGACCATTTAATACCTCAGTAACTACTACGTCTCGTTTTTCTTTATTTATAGCGTAATCCACTTTTAGCCATAACATGGTAAATGGAACATAAATTACCAATAGAAACACTGCGACCTGAATACCTATTGGCGCAAAAGTCTTTTTACCAATAGCTTTGAATTTTAATAAACAAGTTAAACTCGATATTATACAACCTATAAAAAGTAACCAAACAGCCCCAGACAAAGGCATCATAAGAAAAACAGTTATGATTTCCACGAGTGACCATTGAAATGCAGATAGTAAAATCAGTAAAAGTGAGCTAATAACAGCAAGATTGAATCTCCATTTTATTTCGCTAAACACGATACTACTCCATGAGGGCTAACGCTTTTGTAAGGGGCGCGCGTTGTTTGCGCGTCCCAGCCCAACTTGTTGGGCGAACTTCACAAACTTGTTAGCAGTACTCACTAACAAGGCCGTACTGCTTAAGAAATATTTCAACTAGAAAATTTAGCTCTGCATTTCTGGGTTCAGGATTCACTAGCTCAATGCTTTGTAGCTTGCCTTCGTCCATATATCGCAGAGTTAAACTGTAGTGGCCGTTACACCAAAGTGAGCTGTCAGAAGTGAAATTGTGATAATCCCAAGAACCGCCGACATCAGTAACTTTTAGAGTGTTCCAGATCAGCCTTTCTATTTCCTTGGCATCTTTAAAATCTGACCAATGGCATTTAGGGAATACGGAAATCTTCAAGTGCCCACCTTGTACTGCTAACAGCTTATTGAACGGCTCGACCGATAAAGCCGCCCGTTTAAGTTATTGATTAAGATCATCCTACATTTCCTATGTCTTTGAAGTAAAGCAATTTAATGACTCTTACACTCAAATATAAAACTAAAATTGCGCGTTAAAAGTGTCTGCGCCAAATGTAAAAAAATAAACCAAGCAAGATCAATATATTAGAGCAGCCCTATTTTTCTCGACATAGTCCTTTAGACTGCTTTTTGTTCACTTATTATTGTTATTCCGTCAAAACCCATTATAACTGTATATAAATACAGTACAGGTAACATAAAGGGGGAAATGATGGCAGGAACTGGATATTTAGAAGCGATTAGACAACAAATTAGAGTAAGGCATTACAGCTACCAAACTGAAAAGTCATACCTTTATTGGAACCGTTATTTTATAAGATATTTTCAGTTTACTGCTGCAAAGCATATTTTACCTACGCACATTGAACAGTTTTTATGTTTTCTAGCAAACGAACGGCGAGTGTCTAGCAGTACGCAACAGTAAATTAGTAAATTAGTTGGGTCAGGGTAAACATTTTAGGGGAGTTAATAGGCAAATGTTATTGAATGGTTTGTCTTCCGTAAATGGCGCACTCGATGATAGTGTTCGAGGTGACCCTACTTTGTCCTTAAGTTTTCATACTCTAATCTACTTTATAGCATTAATTCAATGTTTTAATACAAGTCATATTGGTCCGATTAAGTCAATTCGTGACTTCAATCTAATCAATTGCATGCCGCAAGTTCTTATGCAGATGATATTTTCGCCTCTTCGATTTAACTTCATTTGTAACAATTCTATAAGAAAAGCTGGGATGTCCGTTTTGAATTGAGGTCATCGAGACTCTTTATTCCGAGAACCCGTGAGCTTGGCATGGATGCCACGCTAGCTTTCGTTGGGCCAGGGACGGCTCATCGGAAGCGTTAGGATATTTTTTATATTAGGTGACAATGGCCGAAGCCGGATACAGATGAAGTTGAAAGCTGGATCGATCCCCATCGAAAATTATGCGCTTTTCAGCATTTTTCGTCAGGGGCAGCAGGGCCTAATTCTTTAATAAAGAGTATAGAGGGTATTGCTGTTGATACCCTTTTGGTCTGGTGTGGGTGAAGCGCCACGACGTTAGTGGCCGCAGGCCATATTTCCAAACAAAGCTTGGGGCAAAAACGTATTACAACATTTCTTTATTTTGAACAAAAGAGCGCTAGTAATTATCAGACGTTAATAAACGGACGTGTGGTGCTGCAACCAAATTAATATTATTTACCCAACCAATTGTGTCTATTTTGTTGCAAAAAAGATGATGTAGTATTTATTTTCAGTTACTTAGCGAGTAGAATATTCCTGCATTAGGCTTAAAGAGCCAGGGATGGTCGGTAAAGTATTTACAGGGCAGTTAAAGATACTTCACGCTTGTTTAATCCGCTTCCCGCCCGGTCCCAACTCAAAAAAGCTTAACCCTTTGATTAAAAATATTAAAAAATATAACCTGACTCTCTTGGTTTAGCCATTAGATCAACATAATAATGTAGTAAGGATATTACATGACCTTAGTTCCAAATAAGTGGCTAGTACCCGTCGCGATAGGTATAACGTTATCGTTAACGGCTTGAGGTGGTAGCTCAAATTCAGCCGATACTGAAGTAATTTCACCACCACCACCACCACCACCTCCACCTCCACCGCCACCTCCACCGCCGCCTCCACCGCCGCCGGTGACTGTAGGCTTGTCTGGTAAGGTCATTGACGGTTATGTATCTGGTGCAACTGTGTGGTTAGATATCAATGGCAACAGTATTTTTGATGTAGATAGCGAGCCATCTGCAATATCTGGTGCAGCGGGTGAATATGCGTTTGAGTTCACTCCAGAACATGCTGAATGTGTCCCATATTCAACTATGTATGTGGATGTGCCTGTAGGTGCGATTGATGAAGATACAGGCCCTGTCACAGAGGCTTATCAGATGGCATTGCCACCTTCTATTACCCCGCTAACAGATGATGAAATCCGTCATATATCACCACTAACATCACTATTATGGGAGCAAATTTCTGCCAAGCTAAAGGCAGCTCAACAGCCTATTTTAAGCTGTGAGAATTTAAAAAATAATGTTCAGCTCACAAATGACCTGCAAAATGAAATTCGATTAGTAATGATATACTTAGTGACTCATTATAATCTTTCTGAAGCACAAATTTTTGCTGATTTTATCGCCGATAATAATACTCAAGCCTATGAAATAGCCCAAGCTATCGTTATAGGGTTAAAGGCCTCTTTTGGTCATAAAGCGAATATACAAGCACAATATCCTGACGCTGTAGAAATTCGAGTCATTATTTATCAAGATAAAAATAAGGATGAAAAATATCAATTCGACAATGCTTGGTACCGAGAGACTTTTGTCAGCCTATCAGACGGTTGGATACTGAACATTGTTAAAATGGAACAAGACTTATTTGAAGTCGATATTATCTTGTCTGACGTAGTTGCCCACAATAGTAGTTGGGGAGATCAAACATTCGCGGGGAAATTACAGTTCCGTAAAGATGCTTACTACGATATAGAGCGTGGATATAATTGCTCGGCTTCTGAACAGATCACCTTTAAAAAAGATAATATTGAGTATCAATTAACTAACATCCCTAAATTTAATTCTGTTAATGCAATGTCTGAGTGCACGCAAAATCTTGAGGTTCCTCTAGATCGCATGCATACGGTGTCGTTTTCCGAAAATGGCATGGACTACTTTGCTGAATTTATTTTCCGTGAGGCGGATCCTGAATTTGCGTCATTGCCTGACTGGATAAATATGAAGGATAAGGCTCAACAGCTTAATGCTACCGAACTTATCGAGCATTTATCTATTCTGCCAAAGGGCTGGGATGAGCACGTGTCGATTGGCACTTACCATTGGCGTAAACGGATGAATAACAGCATGGTGCAAATTGATAAGAATAGTTTAGGTGAATGGACTAAAGCCACGCGTCAGGACGACGGTACGATGATTAATGAATGCAGCACAGATGGAGAAATCTGGACTGGCTGTAATTAATATTCTCTAAAACAATTCTACCCTGGTTGTCATGTTAACAATAATGCCTTTACTATTAAGTGAAGGCATTATTTTATCTAACCTAAACCACCTTTTAAAAGCTGTGCAGCCATAGCAACTCGTCTTTTTCACACATTAACGATTCTTTTTAGGGTAAAAACAACCAAACTAAATATTTTATACGCTTGAGACATCTTCAGGCAGAGAGTGTCTAATCATCACTGCCTATGATATTCCTCAGGCGGCTAAAGTATAAATTTTTGGTGAATGGAATTTACATTACAAAGGCATAGACATAAAAAGATATAGACATAAAAAAAGCCCCGACATAATGTCGAGGCTTTTTTATCCATCACTCTTTTTTAACTTTGCAATTAAAAAGAGTCTAATAATGGTACCCGAGGCCAGACTTGAACTGGCACGCTTATTCAGCGAGGGATTTTAAATCCCTTGTGTCTACCGATTCCACCACTCGGGCAAACTGTTGTTTAAACTGTATTGTACAGTACAAACTCAATTTGGAGCGACATATCGGGTTCGAACCGATGACCTATACCTTGGCAAGGTATCGCTCTACCAACTGAGCTAATGTCGCTGAATCTTTATCGCATCTGGAAATACTTTACATAAACTGTATAAGTTCCCCTGAGTGCGGGTTCGCATTCTACCGTTTTCACTTTCAGAGTCAACCAATAAAATAACAATTATTGGTTATTTTGAGTTAACTGCTGAATAAACGTTCATCACTGTTTAAAAGTTAACAGATAGACCTAAAAATAGAAAAAGTACCCTAAGGTACTTTTTCTAAATATCCATTCCCTGCTCGTTAAACGACAGCAGGAACTGAGTTATCTATTGGCTATTTGGTAAAGATAAGGTGGTTAATCCAAGCATTTTTTGCATAACACCAACAACTTGACAGCTATAACCAAACTCGTTGTCATACCAAACGTATAAAATCGCACGTTTTCCTTCAGCAATAGTCGCTTGAGAATCAATCACACCGGCATAACGTGAACCAACTAAGTCACTTGATACAATTTCTGTCGATTCTGTAAAATCAATTTGATTCTGCAATTCAGACAGTAAAGCCATATCTTTTAAGTATTCATTTAAGTCATGACGGTTAGTTTCAGCATTTAAATTGACACTAATTATCGCCATAGACACGTTAGGCGTTGGGACGCGGATCGCATTACCGGTTAATTTACCTTCTAATGCAGGTAGCGCCTTAGAAACAGCTTTAGCGGCACCGGTTTCTGTGATCACCATATTAAGTGGTGCACTACGACCACGACGATCGGCGCTATGATAGTTATCAATTAGATTTTGATCATTGGTGTAAGAGTGAATTGTTTCCACGTGACCATTTTCAATTCCGTATTTATCGTTTAATGCTTTAAGCACAGGCGTTATCGCATTGGTAGTACAACTGGCCGCAGAGACAATGGTGTCTTCTGGCAGAATATCATTATCATTAACACCATGAACGATGTTCTTGATTGCGCCACTCGCTGGTGCGGTTAATAAGACTTTTGCCGCGCCAGGACTCTTAAGATGTAAGCCAAGACCTGCTTCGTCTTTCCAAATACCGGTATTATCAACAATTAAAGCATCTTTAATACCGTATTGAGTGTAATCAACTTGATCTGGTGAATTAGCATAGATAATTTGAATATAGGTACCATTAGCAATAATGGCATTATTTTCTTCATCAACTTCTACCGAACCATTAAAAGGACCGTGTACTGAATCGCGACGCAGTAAACTTGCACGCTTCTCTAGATCACCCTTCTTACCACCACGTAACACAATGGCACGTAAGCATAGTTTATTACTTTTACCTGTACGTTCTATTAATAAACGCGCGAGTAAACGACCAATACGTCCAAAACCGTATAACACCACATCACGTGCTGGTGTATCATCGCCATAGTTCATTCCCGCTGCGAGTTCAGTCGCCATATAAGCTTCTATTTGGCTAGCATCGCTATGGTCACGCCAATAATTGACGGCTAATTTACCAATATCGACTTTACACTGCTTGACAGCAAGCTTGCTAAGAGCTTGAATAAATGGGAAGCTTTCACGTAGTCGTAATTTATCACCTACATGACGACGAACCAAACGGTGAGACTTGATGATTTCAATGGTTGATGCGTTTAATAATGGCTTGCCGTATACCACAACTTCGACACCTTGGTTACGATATAACTTACCAAGTAAAGGTTGCATGGCCTCTGCCATTTCAAAACGTTCTTGCCAGCTTTGTAGATGTTTATCTGCGCTCATGTAGGGTTCCTTTATCTCACTTTTCTTTAAATAGTTTTAGAAAGGTTTGAGTAACAAAAAGAAAAGACCAATAATTAGTGTATTGATGGGGAGTCATCCCCACTAGGTCGGCGTCATTGTAATGAAATCGGCTGCATTTCGCCAGTAACTAATTTTCGCTAAACCTGTAATTTTATTAGACAATTACTCGCCAGGAGCCTCTTTTGAAGCAAAATCTAGTAATAATTACATCATTTAGTTTTTTTATAGGTTTTTTAGGCCTTTTGGGCTGTGAAAATGACCGAAACAGCGACATCATTTGTAAAAATAATCCTGAAATTTGTGCCGATTTACACCAAGATAGTTGGTGTCGATTTGAAAAAGCCGACCTAATCCGCCATAGACTACAATTAAAGCAAACCGAAAATCCGACTGGTCTGCAACTTTATCAACAACTCATTCATCTGGAAAACTACAGTAATTGTGTCGAATTAGCCGCTGGAGTTCAGCACATATTAAATCCGCAGCGAACCCAAGAACGTGCAAGAGCCTTTGCTGTTAGCACTCAAACACTGAGTGAATTACGTGACTATACCAAGGACAATCCAGATATTTACTTAGCTTATTACCGTTGGATACGATTTAACGATAAACCATCACAGGATATCGTTATCAAACATTATCAAAATGGCGCAATTGACGATCCAGAAATACTCAGTCAATTAGCAGCTTATTTTGTTCGTGTATCTCCAATGGATGCTAAACGGATATACCGCTTTTTATTTACCACCGTTGCCGCTGAACAATTTAATCCAGACTGGTTGTTAGGTTTGGCCAGTGTTTTTCAGCAACAACAAAATTTTGAATACGTATATTTGTTTACCAAGGCCAATTCGTTAATGACTGATAATCAAATTGATCAAAAGCAACTCAACGGATTAGTCAATGGTAATACTGAATTAGCGACAGTTTTAGATACACAAGCGCAAGCCTTAATCATCGACATAAAAAGCGCTAATTTTGCCAATTCAATCAGTGCTCAGTTATTAGAAGATAAATAAGATATGCATGAACACTTTCAATTTCCTGTCTAAAAAAGCCACCAAATGCACAAAATGGATAAAAATTACGAAATTTTTAGGTCTAAAAGCGCTTTTTAGACCGATTTAGCTTGACGAAAGCCGTCAATTTGGTAATTTTACAACCAGGCGATTTATATGCCACCTAATTTATTTTCAATTGAGGGATATGAGATGACTATCCGTGTTGCAATTAACGGCTACGGCCGTATCGGTAGAAATGTTTTACGTGCACTTTATGAAAGCGAAAAAGACTACCCAATCGAAATCGTTGCGTTAAACGATTTAGGTGATGCGTCAATTAATGCTCACTTAACTAAGTACGATACCGTACATGGTCGTTTTAACGCCAAAGTTGATCATGACGAAGAAGCTATCTACGTTAATGGTGACAAAATTTTAACTTTCCAAGAACGTGACCCGTCAAAGTTACCTTGGGCTGAGTTAAAAATTGATGTTGTGTTTGAATGTACTGGTATTTTCACGTCAAAAGAATCAGTTCAATCACACCTTACTGCTGGTGCAAAGAAAGTGCTTATTTCTGCGCCGGGTAAGAATGTTGATGCTACCGTGGTTTACGGCGTAAACAACGAAGTATTAACTGCTGACATGACTGTGGTTTCAAACGCATCTTGTACTACTAACTGTTTAGCACCTATTGCTAAGCCGTTAAATGATGAATTAGGTATTGAGTCAGGTTTAATGACCACTATCCATTCCTACACTAACGATCAACGTTTATCTGATGTGTATCACACAGATTTACGTCGTGCTCGTGCTGCTGCAATGTCAATGATCCCAACTCAAACAGGTGCAGCTGCTGCTGTTGGTTTAGTGGTTCCTGAGCTTCAAGGCAAATTTGATGGTTTAGCGGTTCGTGTACCTACCATCAACGTGTCTTTAGTTGATTTAACATTCTTAGCATCTCGTGACACCACGGTAGAAGAAGTTAATGCCATCATTACCCGCGCTTCACTAAAGGCGCCAATGTCTGAAGTGTTAGCGATTAATGTTGAGCCATTAGTGTCTATCGACTTTAACCACAACCCTTTCTCTTCTAATTTCGACGCAACACAAACACGTGTTAACGGCCGTTTAGTGAAAGTGATGTCATGGTATGACAATGAATGGGGTTTCAGTAACCGCATGTTAGACAACGCTGTTGCACTAATGAACGCGAAGTAATCTACTTTTAGATTAGCTTATTGAATTTAGTTCAGCTCAGAAGCCTCGCATTTATGCGGGGCTTTTTGTTGTTTGTGGCAAAAAGCTTATTACAACCAAAGTGGTAAACTAAATCAATTAGCAACTAAACAAACGGTGCTATTTATTACCTGCTAATAATATATTCTGAGTTGATACCCTGAAAGCATTCAGCAATTTTTTTCAATCTGAAGACAACTATATCTAGAAACAAACTACAGATGTAAACCATAAGCGGCTACAAACATTTTTACCGATATCTGGTCAAACAGCATTACCATCAAAGAATGCAAAGTTTGGTAACATTATTCAACTGCATATTCATTTCAATTTAGTTACACTTCGCCAACAAAAACACAACAAATCATCATTTTGGGATTATTGACATCAGCTTGCTGACGTCAAAGGAGTATTTATGCGCGTGTATCGTCAGCTGCTGTTACTGGCATTAACCAGTTCAGTTATTATTACCAGTTCGGCTTCTGAAATTGTCCAAAGCAAAGGTCATTTTGTAGACAAGTTTCGTCAACTTGAAGAGAGCCTCCCAACACCAAACGATTACCGCAATGCTGCTGGCGAACCAGGTAAAGACTACTGGCAACAACAAGTTGATTATAAAATCGATGTCACTCTGGATGAAAAAAAGCGTCGCATTCAAGGCAAGCAAGTGATTACTTATCACAACAACTCACCGTATACGCTCAAATATCTATGGTTACAGCTAGAACAAAATCGTTTTAAATCAGATTCGATATCTGAACGCAGCGCCGCATTTAATGGCGTGGATGGAAGCGTTAGTGCCAACAACACTTATGGTGATAATGCCTTTGCCAAAATCAGTTTAGGTGATCTTCGTCGCCAACAATTTTTAGCTGATAATAACTTGGGTTATCAAATAAC
This sequence comes from Shewanella sp. HL-SH2, assembly GCF_051164935.1. Lineage (NCBI taxonomy): Bacteria > Pseudomonadati > Pseudomonadota > Gammaproteobacteria > Alteromonadales > Shewanellaceae > Shewanella > Shewanella sp. HL-SH2. The sequence continues at coordinate 2,561,862 of NZ_CP195035.1, read as the reverse complement.
GGCGGTTACTGACACTAATAATAAGCCTGTAAAATACACTATTGTCGGCGCCCAAATGCGTGTCGATTTACCCACCCCGTTAAGCCACAATAAATCGACACAATTACGCATCAATTATGGCTATAACATTTTAGAAGAAGACGCCGTGGGTGCACGTTCTGGATATGAGCACTTCCCAGACGACAAACGTGAAGGCGGTAATGACATCTTCTTATTGGCGCAGTGGTTTCCGCGAGTTGCCAGCTATTCCGACTACGAAGCGTGGCACAATAAAGAGTTTTTAGGCAGCGGCGAGTTTACCCTAGAGTTTGGAAATTACGATGTCAGTATGACCGTTCCCAGCGACCATATTGTTACGGCCACTGGCGTATTACAAAACAGCAAAAAGGTGTTATCACCTGAACAACTTAAACGTTTAGATAAAGCTAAAACCGCCAAAAAGCCTGTATTTATTGTCTCGGAAGACGAGGCCATTATTAACGAATCAAGCACAGCTAAAGGTAATAAGACCTGGCATTTTAAAGCTGAAAACGTACGCGACTTTGCTTGGGCATCTTCACGTAAATTTATTTGGGATGCACAAGGTTATCAACAAAAAGGCAGCCAGAATCCACAAGTAATGGCGATGTCGTTTTATCCTAAAGAAGGTGGCGAGTTGTGGCAGCGTTATTCAACTGCATCGGTTATTCACACCCTTGAAGTCTATTCACGTTTTACCTTCGATTATCCCTACCCTGCAGCCATTAGTGTAAACGGCCCTGTTGGCGGCATGGAATACCCGATGATCAGCTTTAATGGTCCACGCACCATTTGGCACGACGATGAAAGCCGTACTTATACCTTGTCGGAAAAACAATTCTTAATCGGCGTGGTGATCCACGAAGTCGGCCATAACTATTTCCCAATGATTGTGAACTCAGATGAGCGCCAATGGACGTGGATGGACGAAGGTTTAAATAGCTTTTTAGACGGCATAGCCACCCGAGAATGGGACCCATCGCTACCGTGGGGGCGTGAGCCAAGTGACGTGATTGAGTACATGAAGTCTAATGTGCAAGTACCGGTGATGACGCAATCAGACAGTGTGTTGCAACTGGGCCCAAACGCCTATATTAAACCCGCTGTAGCACTGAATATTTTACGTGAAGTGGTATTGGGCCGTGAGCTATTCGATTTTGCCTTTCAAGAATACAGCCGTCGCTGGATGAACAAGCGACCTACTCCAAGCGACTTTTTCCGCACCATGGAAGAAGCCTCTGGCGTCGACTTAGATTGGTTTTTCCGTGGTTGGTTTTACACCACGGACCATGTTGATATCTCGCTAGAACGCATTTATAAACTTCGCTTAGACAGCAATAATCCTGATATTGATTTTGATCGTCGTCGCCAAGATTATAAAGACAAACCCATGCCTTATTCGGTTGAGCGTAACCAACAAAGTGGTCTAAAAACCTGGGTTGAACTTAATCCAGATAATGTTGATTATCATGACCAATATGATCAATTTAGCGTGACCAATAAAGAGCGCAACAAGTACAACAAAAAACACGCCGAGCTAGACCCATGGGAGCAGCAAGCACTCGCACGTGCACTCAAAGAAGATAAAAATTATTACGTGTTTAACTTTGCCAATTTAGGTGGCTTAGTGATGCCAATTCTACTCGAACTCACATTTGAAAATGGTGAAACAGAGTCATTGGTGTTGCCAGCAGAAATTTGGCGCCGCTCACCGTTTGAAGTCAGTAAGCTCATTGTCACCGACAAAGACAAAATCTTAGTGTCTGCCGTGGTTGATCGTCGCGGCGAAACTGCCGATGTCGATATTGAAAACAACTATTACCCAAGACAAATTATTCCGTCACGCATTGAAGCCTTTAAAGAAGAGGAACGTAAGGGCAATAAGTATCGCGACATTATGCATGACAACAAAGAGGCCCTGAAAGAGCCTGAAATCAAAGTGAAGAAGAAATAATGCGCCTATCATTCTTTGTCGGAATAATCGCTGTCGGTTTGAGTTTTCTGGCGGGCAATGCCACAGCCCACCAGCAAAAAGAAGCTTACACCAGTATCATATTTAATCAGCGTAGCGGCATGTTAGAAGTCCAGCATCGGTTTTATTTACACGATGCTGAACACGCAGCCCAACAAGTAATCGATAAAAGTACCGATCTGATCGGCGATCCGGTTGGCCGTGAAGCATTTGCTTATTATGCTATTTCGACTTTTTCGATGCAGGATCAGCAGCAGCATCCGATCACGCTAACTTACGTTGGCACCGAGTTACAGGGCAAGTATTTGTGGGTTTATCAGGAAACGCCGATCACCACTAATATGGACGGTTTTTATCTTAAGATGACCGCCCTGCAAGAATTGTGGTCAGAGCAAACTAACCACATTAATGTTGAGCGAAATAAGCAAGTGACTTCAGCAAGGCTGCACATTGCAGACTCTTGGCAGTATATTGAAGTCGCTAAACCAGCCCAATAACTCACAAAGTATCATCGCAACTAGTTTATCGAAAACACCATACTGGTTTGTCAGCCTTTATGGTGTTTTTACGCTCCCGCCACCACATCATCCAGCGCACTAGCCAAGGTTGAATACGTCACGCACTGCACGCCGTCAGGCTTAAAGCCTGCTTTAGCTAAGGTTTTAAGTGGCTGAAATTGAAAATCTGCCAACAATACTCGAGTATTATCACGCTGACATTTATCAATAAACTTATACAGCGCCGAGACACCACCAGAATCTAAAAGCGATACCCCGTCAAAATACAATATCACCCCATCCTGGTCGCCACTCAAATGCGCCAACTCACCAAACACACTGTCGGCGGCAGCAAAAAATAATGGCCCATTAATTTTAAACACTTTCCAGCGTGGCGGTAACTCAACATGCACGTGCTTTTTCTGCTCGCTAATGTCTTGCACCTTGGTCATGTCGGCCACTTGTTTCATGAATAATAACGACGCCAAAATGATCCCAGCACTGATCGCAATCACCATGTCAAAAAATATGGTCAGTAACAAGCACACCATCAACACCAGTATTTCACTGGCAGGGGCTTTTTTAACAAGATGGACAATCTTAGGCGCTTCACTCATGTTCCATGCCACCATAGTAAGCAGCGCCGACATGCCCGCCATGGGGATATAAGCTAAAACAGTGCTGAGCGATAATAAAGACACTAACACCACCAGCGCATGGATCATGGCCGCGATTGGGCTTACCGCCCCCGACTTATAGTTAGCCGCCGAACGAGCAATGGCAGCGGTTGCGGTAATACCGCCAAAAAATGGCGCGATAATATTACCGATACCTTGACCAAGTAATTCGCTATTGGCGCTGTGTTTTTTACCTGACATGCCGTCTAACACCACTGCACACAGTAGCGATTCAATGGCGCCTAACATGGCGATAGCAAAGGCGGCAGACAATAGGTCACTGGCTAATAGCCAAGTGAGTACCAATGGCACTTCACCCGTTTGCGCGCGAAGCCAAGGCCATTCAAAATCGGGCAACATAGAGGGAATACCTGCACCGATAGAGCCATCGGCTAGGGTGAAACTGAACGTAGAACCAATGGTCGCCACATGAAAACCAAGTTGATTTAGTACCAGCGCTACTATACTCGCCACAATCACAGCAGGCAGATGTGCTGGCACAGCCAACTTGAGTTTTGGCCACAAAATAAACACCACTAAGGTGCTTAATCCCACCAGCAATGTTGGCCCAGAAAACCCAGGAATTTCTTGAACTAAGGTAGCTACTTTACCGACAAAACTTTCTGGCATCTCGGTAATAGTTAGACCAAAAAAGTCCTTAACTTGTAGCACTGCAATCACCACAGCAATACCACCCGTAAACCCTAAGGTGACTGATTCGGGAATATATTGGATATAACGCCCTAAGCGAAACAATGCCATGATAATCAGCATTAGTCCGGATAACAGGCTGGCCAGCAATAAACCAGACAGACCATATTGATGCACTATGGGATAGAGGATCACCACAAACGCGGCGGTAGGGCCAGACACGCTATAACGTGAGCCACCGGTGAGCGGAATAACAAACCCAGCAATAATGGCAGTATACAACCCGTATTGCGGTGCGACACCAATGGCAATAGCAAGCGCCATTGCTAATGGAATAGCAATAATGCCTACGGTTAAGCCGGCTAATAAATCTTTAGTGAATGTATTGGCATTATAGGGAGCGTCTTTTAAAGACTCTCGCAGTGCATGCCCGATACGAAGAGAAAATAAATGTGTGCGGTATTTCATTGCGGCGATCCCATAACCTGGTACGGCGTCAAGATACCCCTCATTATAGACCGATCACCTTACAGTACAATCGAATTAAATTATCACCTGATGATAACCTTATTATAGTAAGGTGATAATGGATGGTAACTCGAGTAGATCTGGTACCAATGTGGTTAATTTACCGTGTAAATACTCTCTGAATTATCTAACCTTTTCCTGGGTGAGTTCACTGTCATTATAATGAGCAGAGCTGTCAGCTTTACTGACTAAACAAAAAAGCCGACATGATGTCTAACACCATTCAGTTAAGAGTTTCTTCTCTTAACTGGATAGCGGGTTTTGTTAATTCGAACGGTCCTACTTTTGGGCCGTTTTCGTTTTTTGGGCAAGATAAATTGCTTAACGTTTTCCCTCATTGCTTTGAGCTTTTTAGGGATTGTTCCTGGCGAAGCAATTGCACACCACATCAACTCATCCTGTATATAGCGCATCGCCATTACAAAGCTAATCCGTAATGGTGACACTTCTGCCTCTTTAGCGATTTGGCTTATTTCAACTCGGATCAAGTTGTACGCTATCAGTAATCCCCAAATCTCCTGATAAATGCCTTCAACTGTCTGACTTCTTAATAAAATACTCTCATCAAGTTGATATTGCTTGATTTCTCCATAGCCATTTTCTATCTCCCAGCGTTCGAAATAGACATCTAATATATCTTGAGAGGAGTATTTGCTTCTATTGGTTAATGAACTCAGCACACCTGTAATATGATTGCCCTGGGATTTTTCTTGATAGGTCACTAGTCTCGCATGCCACTTTTCAGGTAGCTCTGGGTTCTTTTTTCTCGCTTGTGGTGATACTGGCATCTCAACTAGATAATCGTTGTCAGCGTATTGCTCGATGACTTCAAAGCGTGTATTACTTTTGAGTGGTGTAAGCCAATGACTATTCTGGTTGGCTCCCCACCAACTTGTCATAAGATCTGCACTAAAGTAACAACTATCAAAAATAGTGAGAGAATTAGCTGGAACTGATCCAATTAGCTCTCGAGCATAACTAATTTCCCCTTTACTACACGGACCAAATTTTACATTTCTTATCATACGACTTCGTAATGACATGAGTGCGCATAAGCGGGCTACTGGGTATACGGACTGCTTCCTATGCTGATTACTGATATAGCCAAAATGCTCTGAATTCTCGGTATTTTCTGCACATCGAAATGTCGTTCCATCAACAGAAAATAACTGAAGACCATGCCATGTATCTTGGCTGTCTTCCCTATGACACCAGTGTTTAGAAGTGATATCAAAAAGGGCTTTAAGGGGAGCGGCTGTCAGTCGCTGTCTGGCTTGCGGGATAGCACTTGGTGCAACGGTTTCTCCCAACTTATCAACTAACGTTAAGTCGAGCTTGGAGACGACTTCAGCGATGGAACGATTTCGGTAGAGGCCAATTCCAACGATGAGCCAAACGACTAATTCTGCTGGAAGTTTTCTGCGCCTAATACTTGCTTTGTTGGTTAGCTCCAAAGCTTGTTCAATCCATTCCAACGGCAATTCTTTTTGAAAGATAGATAGTTCTTCGGGGGCGACAAGTAATTCAGTATCAATAAGCCAGTTAGACAACATAAAAAATGACTCCGTTCAAAAGAAGGAGCCATTTTCGTAGGATCATTTTTGCTGTCAACCGATCAGTTTCTTAACTGATCGGTGTTAGACATGATGTCGGCTTTTTATTTTATCTTCACAACAAGCTTAACGCTTACGCGTTACCCTTCACTTTCATGTTCAATTCTTTGGCAAAATCTAGCATGCGTGTCAGTGGAATTAATGCTTTTATGCGTAGTTCATCATCGACAAAAATCTCGTGGTCTGTTTTATCCATATCAGATAACGAGGCTTCAATGGCTTGCAGACCATTCATCGCCATCCATGGGCAATGGGCACAGCTTTTACAGGTTGCGCCGTTGCCGCCGGTTGGGGCTTCAAGTAATATTTTACCGGGAGCCGCTTGCTGCATTTTATAGAAAATACCGCGATCGGTTGCGACAATAAACTTATCATTTGGCATGGTTTGCGCGGCTTTAATCAACTGACTAGTGGAGCCTACTGCATCAGCAAGTTCAACTACACTTGCTGGTGACTCTGGATGAACCAGAATTGCAGCCGTTGGGTGCAGCTTTTTAAGTTCGCGTAATGCCTTAGCTTGAAACTCATCATGCACAATACAGTCGCCTTGCCATAACAGCATATCAGCACCAGTTTGTTTATTAATGTAAGCTCCTAGGTGACGATCCGGTGCCCAAATAATTTTTTTATCTTGGCTATCTAAGTGCTCAACAATTTCTAATGCAATACTTGAGGTGACAACCCAATCTGCACGGGCTTTCACTGCCGCTGAGGTATTAGCATAAACCACCACTGTATGATCAGGATGCGCATCACAAAAAGTATTGAACTGCTCAATAGGACAACCTAAATCTAATGAACAGGTTGCTTCTAACGTTGGCATTAAAATGGTTTTTTCTGGGCTTAAAATTTTAGCGGTTTCACCCATAAATTTGACCCCTGCGACAATTAATGTTTTCGCAGGATGATCACGACCAAAACGAGCCATTTCTAATGAGTCAGATACACAACCACCGGTTTCTTCAGCCAAGGCTTGAATTTCAGGGTCGGTATAATAATGGGCAACGAGAACCGCATTGTGATCAATCAGTAATTGCTTAATGCGTGCCTTATAAGCAAGCTTCTCTGAAGCAGATAAGACTGCGGGTTTAGGCGGAAATGGATAATTAATCGTTTCGATTTGGGGTGCCGACAAGCTCATAACGGTTCCAATAGTGTGAATCTTGGGCGAATTATACGAAAACTCACCCTAAAACAAAAGGACGCATTACGCGTCCTTTATCAATTTAGCATTTATTCTGTATATGCTGACTAGCGCATAGCCATTAACATCTCTTGTGGCTGCTCTAAATAGTGCTTCCACAAGTTACAGAATCTCGCAATGGTGCCGCCATCAATCACACGGTGGTCGCCAGACCAACTGACTTGCATGATCTTACGCGCCTCAACTTCACCTTTGGCATTAAAACGTGGCAATACTTGTAACTTACCTAATGCCACTATAGCGACTTCAGGTTTGTTAATAATAGGCGTTGCGACTGTGCCACCTAATGCACCGATATTTGAAATAGAAATTGTACCTTCTTTCAAATCAGCAGGTGATACTCGGCCACTTCTTGCATCTGTGGTCAAACGGGTAATTTCAGCAGCAATATCTAAAATAGATTTTAACTGTACGTCCTTGACGTTTGGTACCAACAAACCCACTTTTGAATCAACCGCCATCCCAATGTTATGGCGAGATTTATAGGTTAACTCAGTACAATCGGCATTGACTTGGCTATTCAAAATCGGGAACTGAGTTAAGGCTAAAGACATGGCTTTCATAAAGAAAGGCATCATGGTTAGCTTAACTTCATCAGTTGAATAGCGCTGCTTCATCGTTTCACGTAATGCAACCAGCTCAGTTAAATCAAACTCTTCACAATAGGTAAAATGAGGAATAGTCGATACAGATTCAACCATCATTCGCGCCATAATGGCTTTAACGCCTTTAATTGGCTCGACACGATCTGCTGTATTAATAGTTGCTGTATTAACAGAGCTAGAAACTGTCGCTGAAGGTGCTGATGTCAAAGCGTTAACCGCTGGCACTGGCGCAGACTTAACAACTCCGCCTTGTTGATGACGTTCTACATCTTCTTTGTATACACGGCCATGCTTACCTGAGCCTGACACATCGGTAATGTTAATGTCTAAGCTACGCGCTAAACGACGTACAGCGGGACTGGCTAATGCTTTACCTTGACTAACGGGTTCAATAGAAACGCTTTGGTTTGCATTCAACGCTTGATGAGTATTTTGTTGAGCAGGTTCACTACTAGAAACCGCGCTAACAAACTCACTTTCCACTTCAATGGCAAACAAAGGTGAATGCACTTTAGCTAACTGACCTTTACGGTAATAATGCTTCACAATTTTACCGGCTTTCATTGCTGGTATTTGTACTAGCGCTTTATCTGTCATCACATCAGCAATGGGTTGATCTTCAACAACCATTTCACCTTCTGCAACTAACCAATCAACTAATTCACATTCAACAATGCCTTCACCAATATCAGGCAATAAAAAGTCTTCAATTGTTGTGCCCGATGCACTGGCACCTGAAACAATACTGGTTGTTGCTTCTTGCTGTAAAGGTGCCGCTTCAACTGTGTCTATATCTGTATCATCAGCTAATCTGACTGAATATAAAGGCGCATGTACTATCGCTATCTCGCCTTTGGCATAGTACAGCTTAGTGATCACCCCAGCGTTAGGAGCCGGTATTTGCACTAACGCTTTGTCGGTCATCACATCAGCTATCGGTTGGTCTTCTACTACTGTGTCACCTTCGGCAACTAACCAATCCACCAACTCACATTCAACAACGCCTTCACCAATGTCGGGTAAAATAAAATCTTTAATCATGCCCACTCCTAAAATGCCATTGTGGTTTTGATGGCTTCAAATGTTTTCAGCTCATCTGGCATATATTCTTTTTCATGAATAAGTGGATAAGGTGTATCTAAACCACAGACTCGATTGATCGGAGACTCTAAATGTAAGAAACATTCCTGTTGAATCGTCGCCGCGATTTCACCCGCAAAACCACCTGTCAATGGTGCTTCATGGTTTATAACTAAGCGGCCTGTTTTCTTAACCGACTTAGCCACAGTATCGATATCCCAAGGTGCTAAGGTACGTAAATCGATAATTTCGCATGAAATACCTTCTTTAGCAGCCATAGCGCAGGCTTTCTCAACGATTTCAACCTGAGCGCCCCAGGCTAAAACAGTCACATCTGTGCCCTGTTTAACCACGTCAGCTTTACCAAGTTCGATAATGTAATCGCCTTCAGGCACTTCGCCGACCGATGCGCGATATAAACGCTTTGGCTCGAAGAAAATCACTGGATTGGGATCGCGGATTGAGGCTAACAATAATCCTTTAGCTTGCTCAGGATTACGCGGTATAACCACTTTTAATCCCGGAGTTTGGGTAAAGTACGCTTCTGGAGACTGGGAGTGATAATGACCACCAGCAATACCACCACCATAAGGTGTACGGAAGGTTAATCCACCCACATTAAACTCATTACCACTGCGATAACGGAATTTAGCCGTTTCATTGACGATTTGATCGAACGCTGGAAAAATATAATCTGCAAACTGGATCTCAGCTACCGCGGTCATGCCGTGTGCAGCTAAACCGTTAGCAAAACCCGCAATACCTTGTTCGGTTAGTGGTGTATTAAAGCAGCGATCACGACCAAACTGCTCTTGTAATCCAGAAGTTGCTCGAAAAACACCACCGAAGTGGCCAACATCTTCTCCAAAAACTACCATGCGCTCATCGGCTTTCATGGCAATTGATAACGCCTCATTGATGGCGTGTAACATATTCATTTGAGCCACGGCTTATAGTCTCCCTGCACTTTTTGGATAGGCTTTAGGATATTTGTTGATGTGTTCTTTCAACTCTTTAAGCTGCTTTTTCAGCACTGCTGTTGGTTGATCTAACACATCTTCAATAATTTCATCTAATCGAGGTACAGGTATCTTCTCGGCGACTTTCACCGCAGCAAGCACTTCTTCACGATATTTCTCGTGGGCTTTACTGTCATCAGCTTCGTTAATCCAACCTTTATTGATTAACCATAGCTTGAAGCGTTTTACCGGGTCATGTTGTTGCCATTTTGCTTCTTCATCTTTAGAGCGATATCCCGATGGATCATCTGATGATGAATGCGCACCAAGACGATACGTCATGGCTTCAATTAATACTGGTGCATTGTGCTCTAATGCATAAGCACGCGCTTGCTGTGTTGCAGCCAGTACAGCCAACATATCGTTACCATCAACACGAATAGTATGCATGCCATAACCTACACCGCGACTGGCAATACCGTTACCCGCGAATTGCTCTTCTGTTGGGGTTGAAATAGCATAGCCATTGTTACGGCAGAAAAAGATGACTGGGGCTTTTAACACCGCCGCCATATTTAAGCCTGCATGGAAGTCACCTTCTGATGCTGCACCTTCGCCAAAATAACAAATAGTGACATTACGCTCGCCTTTTAGCTTTTGCGCATATGCAACGCCAGTAGCTTGCGGTATTTGAGTGGCTAAAGGAGATGAAATAGTATGGTAATTAAGCGCTTTACTACCATAGTGGATTGGCATTTGACGGCCTTTACCCAAATCTTTTTCATTACTGAACATCTGATTCATAAATTGTTCAGTGGTAAAACCACGATAACGCAGTGCAGCATGCTCACGGTACTGAGCTAAAATCACATCACCTTGGTCTAACGCAGCAACACTACCAATAATGGCCGCCTCTTCACCGGTACAGGTCATATAAAAGCTAATACGCCCCTGGCGCTGTGCACCTAACATACGTTCATCTAAAACTCGGGTAAATATGCAAGTGTCATAGATTTTCGCCGCTAAATCTTGATCGATAACGGGTAACACTGCGTTTTCGTAAGTGGTGCCATCTGCCTGTAAAACACGCAAAATGGGAATGTGCAATGACGCCTTGTCGAGAAAGCTGACACGATGCACTGTTTCGTTGCTCAGTGGTGCGTTGCTCATAATGTGCTCTTGTTCTTGTGAGATGCTACCTCAAGAGTAGCAGTCTAATTATAGTTTGCCGACAAACATTACGTTAACGTAAACTTCCATACAATAGTTTAGCCAGGCCATTAATGAATTCTTAGTCTGTTAAATTGTATAATTTGCTTTACGCTAACTCAGTAGCCTACTGTACATCTTCATTTGGTGCAGGTACTAGGCACAATACGGTTCGTTGACCTATAGGTACTTTAGCATTAGGAAACACTATCGCCTCGACTTCTTGTTGCACTTTTATCTCAGTGCCTGCCTCTGTTGCAAGGATTTCACCTTGGTTAAATTGGCTAAAATTGGGTGCATCATTAGCAAAGCTGAAAGCAAAATCGTCAGCACTTTTATTAATTGAACGCGATACTTTGTATAAATTCAATGATGCTGAATTATAGTCTGGCAATTTGACTACATCTTGGGTAATTAACGCCGTTAACATTTTGTGGGTATCTTCAAAACGACTCATATCGTTTTCACCAAAAGGCATCACTTTACCCAGCTCGACTGTAAATGCATCGGCCTTGAAGTGCTCAGAAGAGTAATAGCTGAATGTGGTTGTGGGTTCATGGTGAAACAATATGGTGTCAACGCCACATGCAGCTAAAAACATCATTTGCTCACCACTAAACGCTCGACCTGGGCGGTAAGGATAAATAGCAAATTTTTCATGTTTTGATGGGCGTATCGCAGTATGCAAATCGTAATGAATACGTTGACTGCCTGATGCGCCATTATTGAAAAAGTCGGCCACATACTCTTCTAAAGCTTTGGCACGAATACGCTCAGCATTAACTAAACCCTGTCCTTTTGAATGGGCACCGCTAAATAAACGGTTCATATTCTCTTCAAGAAAACGGGTTTTATTGAGTATTGCCGAAGGATTGCCAATTAAAAACAATAGTCGATGTTGAGTAATAATAGTTTCACTCAATAACGACTTTATCAGTTGATTACAAATCTCAATCGGGGCGGTTTCATTACCATGCACAGCACACGACAGTACAATATCTTTTTTAACCGTGGCTGATGAATTTAACGGGGTAAATACAATCACACCAGTATCAAGAATATCAACTTGGGTTTGGTCCCCTAAATGAAAATGGTATTGCTGTGGCAGAGATAGCGGGCTTGCTAAAGTAAAAGCTAGAAAATCTCTGGTGTCCATAAGCGGTAAAGTCAATTTAAGCTCCTTGTTGTTTTTATTATGCAAATCTGGACAGTTTGCTTGTATTTCCTACGTCTAATTCTACCACAAGCCAAACAAAATGAAATTGATCGCCACTAAACTGCAGTTAAAGACGAATCAATGCTTGCAATAATGGTTAAACTTGAACACAATTATAGCCATCTAGACTTCTATTAAAACTTTTGTAAGGGTGTGTCATGGCGTTAGCAACTTTTGGTGCGGGTTGTTTTTGGGGTGTTGAATACTTTTTTCGTGAAATTAACGGCGTAAGTAATGCTACCTGTGGGTATATGGGCGGAAAAGATACTGCAACAACCTATAAAGAAGTTAAAACTGGCTCAACCGGTCATGCTGAAGTCGTTCAAGTTGAATTCGATCCTGCTGTGGTGAGCTATGATGATTTGTTAACTGTTTTTTGGCAAAATCACAACCCGACACAACTGAATATGCAAGGTGGCGATATCGGTAACCAATATCGCAGTACTATTTTCTTCCATGATAAGCAGCAAAAAGCTGAGGCTGAAGCGTCTAAGTTGGCCTTTGCACGTAGTGGCCGTTGGGGACAACGCCATATAGTAACTGAAATAGTGCCTTTACAAACATTTCATATCGCTGAAGATTATCATCAAAATTATTTAGAAAAAAATAATCTGCCTTCGTGTCATATCGCATATTAATGACCTGACAATATCAAGGTGTCTGTTGATTAATACATCACTGACACCATTTATTGACAGATTAGATTGCCTCAATCGATTATCAATCATAACCGCACCCTTTACCCGCTTTGCTAAATTCCCTACAATCCTGCCTAATTGCATTTTTATTGATTGCACTTTTTTTATTACGCAATGTATCGTATCTAATCGGAGAATTAACATGAGTGAAGCTCGTCATAGTAACCTATTGATTTTAGGTTCAGGCCCAGCGGGTTATACCGCTGCAGTATATGCAGCGCGTGCCAACCTAAAACCTGTCATGATCACAGGTATGCAACAAGGTGGTCAATTAACCACGACAACTGAAGTTGAAAACTGGCCTGGCGATGCTGAAGACTTAACCGGTCCTGCACTAATGGAACGTATGCAAAAGCATGCTGAAAAGTTTGATACTGAAATTCTTTTCGATCACATCAACGAAGTGACTTTAACTGAACGTCCATTTCGCTTGAAAGGCGACAATGGCGAATACACCTGTGACGCATTAATTATTGCCACCGGTGCATCAGCTAAATATCTAGGCTTACCATCAGAAGAAGCCTTTATGGGCCGTGGCGTATCAGCTTGTGCTACCTGTGACGGTTTTTTCTATCGCAACCAGAAAGTTGCTGTAGTAGGTGGTGGTAATACTGCGGTTGAAGAAGCGCTGTATTTAAGTAATATCGCCTCAGAAGTTCATCTTATTCACCGTCGTGACAGCTTCCGCTCTGAAAAAATCTTAATTAATCGTTTAATGGATAAAGTGGCTAACGGCAATATCATTCTCCACTTAGATGAAACTCTAGAAGAAGTGGTTGGTGACAACATGGGTGTAACCGGCCTGAAGAAGAAAAGTACCAAAGACGGTTCAATCACTGACTTAGAAGTCGCTGGCGTATTTATTGCCATTGGCCATAGTCCTAATACTGGTATTTTTGCCGGTCAATTAGAAATGAATCACGGTTACTTACAAGTGAACAGTGGTTTACAGGGTAATGCGACCCAAACCAGTATTGAAGGTATTTATGCCTGTGGTGATGTGATGGACCAACATTATCGTCAAGCTATTACTTCTGCTGGTACAGGCTGTATGGCTGCATTAGATGCAGAACGCTACCTAGACGCACTTAAGTAATCATTTCTGTTCGCTTTGATCCTTGGATTGAAGGGCACAATTAAAAATGCCAATCGCAAGATTGGCATTTTTGTATGTAGATCTTTGTCAGTGAGGATAATAATCTTACGTTCGCTGAGGTACTACATCACGGCTATTTGTTAAGCGAAAGACGATAAAAAACCACTTGCTGATTGTCAGGAACATCAGGATGAGCTTGTTTTTTAACAAAGGTCATGCCCAACTTTTTCATAATATTAATTGAGCCAGTATTATCTTCATCGGCTATCGCACTCAATGAAGTGACTTCGGTATGATTCGAAACAAGATCGGAAACGGCCTTGGCCGCCTCAGTGGCGATGCCCTTTCCCCAGGTAGATTGCTTAAAACGCCAGCCGAGCTCAATGTCATGTAAATGAGGATTATCAGTAAAAAAGAACATCGGCCTCACTAAAATCCAACCTAAAAACTGCCCAGCCCGCTCTTCTGTAACTCTGTTGCTCTCAGTAGTAACAAATGCGGCTTTAGCAATAACCTTCCATAAACCATATCCTTTTAGGGGATTATGATAGCGGCGTAGTCTGGGCATAAAGCGTTGTTCAATGTCTTCCATGGTTGTTTTACGCCCACCATTAATGTAACGCATCACGGCTTCATCTTGATCAAGCTCAAACAGTAAGTCTTGTTCATTTAAAGACATTTGTATCAAGCTCAGACGCGCAGTTTCAATAACAGTAGGTACCGATTCGGCGGTGATAGGCTGACAAGCGTGATCATTTTCCATTAATATCTCGTATTTATTCGCTTATTGACACACAAGTTTACACATTGAAATAACACACAAACAACATATAGATTAATATAACCTTAAATATGCTTGGAAACGAAACTGCAACCAGGCTAAAAAGATAAAACTGACAACAATCATTACATAAAAATAATCAGATAAATTGAGGAAGAGTCGTGGCGACAAAAAAACAGATTATATTACCCATAGTTGTCTTAGGACTGGGTATTGGCGCATTAGCAGGGATTTCAGCTTTAAAAAAGCCGCCTGAAGAAAAACCTGCACTGGATACCACTCCTTTGGTTTCAGTCGAAGAGATCCAATTTCAGCCAATGATGTTTAACGTATCGTCATATGGTGTAGTTAATCCGAAATATAATACCAATTTAGTGTCACAGGTAATGGGTGAAATAACCTATTTATCTGATTCATTTGTCAAAGGTGGATTTGTTAAAGCTGGCGATATTTTAGCTAAAATTGATGCCAGTGACTATGAAGCCGATTTATTAGATGCTCAGGCCAGTATTGCTTCGGCAAAAGCAGCCTTGGTACAAGAACGCGCTAACGTAAAAGTGGCTGAAACAGAATGGGCTCAAATTAGTAACGGAACGCCTACTGATTTAAGTCTACGTAAACCGCAATTAGCACAAGAAATAGCAAAATTAAAAAGTGCAGAAGCGGGCTTACATCGCGCACAACGAAATCTTGAACGAACGGTTATCCGCGCTCCATATGATTCATTAGTCTCTAGCCGAGAAGTGGGTTTAGGCTCTTATGTTAGCAAGGGCACACCTGTCGGGGCACTATTAAGTACTGACATTGCAGAAGTCCGCTTACCGCTAGCAGATAAAGAAATTCAATACCTTGAAGCCAAAGGCGTTAATGCCACTGTTGAACTAGTTGGTAACTTTGCCGGCAGTAAACAAGAATGGATCGGTAAAATCGTTCGCAGCGAAGGCGTTGTAGACAGTAAAAGCCGTATGACCTACTTAGTCGCTGAAATTGTTGATCCCTATGGATTAAAAGCCGACAAGCGCGAATTACGATATGGCACTTATGTTACCGCCAATATTAGCGGTGCAAGCGCTGGAGAAGTTACCATTGTTCCTCGTCACCTGATTGTTAACGGTCAAGTTGCTATTATGGACGATGAAAAATTATTACGTTACATAGATGTCACTATGCTGCGTCAAGAAGGCTCTAAAGTAGTTATTTCTGATGGTCTTGAAAATGGCATGAAACTGATTACCTCAGCATTAGATTATCCTATTGAAGGCATGAAGCTAGCACTGCCAGAAGACAGGATACTGCAAAAAGAGACCCAAGATGAAGCAGCACAAAGCACTGAATTAGCAATGGATAGTGAGGATTAATGATGGAGGACACCAATAAGGGGCTAATTGCCTGGTTTGCGCGTAACTCTGTTGCAGCTAACCTGTTAATGATCATTATCATCATCGGTGGTTTACTCACCGCCAACTCTATCCGTAAACAGTTTTTCCCTGCGGTAGAAATTAACTGGATTGAATTCAGCGCAGTTTATTCAGGCACGGCACCACAGGAAGTTGAGGAAGGCATTACGGTTAAAATTGAACAAGCACTTGAGCGGGTTCAAGGCCTTAAAAGAATTATCACTTATTCAAATAGAAACATGGCAAATGGCTATTTTCAAATTGAAGATGAGTATGATCCACAGGTAGTGTTGGAAGAAGTTAAGTCTGAAATTGACTCAATCTCTACCTTCCCTGCTGGCATGGAACCGCCAAAAGTAGAACAAATTAAAATACGTCAAGAAGTCATGTACCTCAGTTTATATGGCGATTTAGAGCAACGTCAGTTAAAAGATTTAGGTGAGCGTATTCATCAAGAGATGATGCAACTGCCAGGGGTTAATATCACCGAATACTATGGTGGTTTGGCGTATGAAATTAGTATCGAAGTCAGTAAAGATCGTTTGCGTGAATTCGGCCTAAGCTTTAATGATGTAGCAGAAGCGGTACGCGGCTATTCTCGCAATATGTCAGCGGGACAAATCAAAGCGGAAAACGGCTATATTAATCTACGAGTAGAAAACCAGGCGTATGTCGGTTATGAGTTTGAAGATTTACCACTGCTCACACTAGAGGATGGCACTACCGTATTAGTCGGTGATGTCGCAACCGTCACCGATGGTTTTGAAGATGGTATTCAGTACTCTAAGTTTAATGGTAAAAACTCAGTCACTTTCTTTATTGGTGCTGCGCGTAATCAAAGTATTACCGATGTCGCTGAAACTATCCGTACCTATGTAGAAAAGAAACAGAAATCTCTTCCCGCCGGTGTCAATTTTGAGCCTTGGGTAGATATGACCTATTACTTAGAAGGTCGTTTAGACTTGATGCTAGACAGCATGAAAACCGGTGCAGTGCTGGTGTTTTTAATGTTAGCGTTATTTTTACGTGTGCGTCTCGCCTTTTGGGTCATGATGGGTTTACCTGTTTGTTTCTTAGGTACGCTGCTCTTTATGCCGCTGTCGTTTATCGACGTCACCATTAACGTGATCAGCTTATTTGCCTTTATTTTAGTGCTAGGGATAGTAGTCGACGATGCCATTGTAATGGGTGAAAGTGCCCACACAGAGTGTCAAGAAAATGGTCAAAATGTAGAGAACGTTATTCGCGGTGTACAGCGCGTAGCTATGCCTGCCACATTTGGTGTATTAACCACAATTGCCGCATTTTTACCGATAACCTTAGACAATGGTCCTTCAAGTGCCTTTGGTCAAGCTATTGGTTATGTTGTTATTTTATGTTTGTTTTTCTCTCTAGTTGAATCAAAACTGATTTTACCTTCGCATTTAGCCCATATGAAAAAGCCTAAAGTGGTTCAGCCAGGGTCTAAAAATCCATTGGATTGGTTACGCAATGGGGTTAACTATGTGCAATCGCACGTTGATACTGGCCTAAGCTGGTTTATTGAAACCGTTTACCGCCCGAGCTTAGAAGTGGCGGTTAAGTACCGCTATACCGTGATAATGGTGTTTATTAGCTTAATCCTGATCTGTGTTGGCTTATATGCTGGTGGCTTAGTCCGCTTTATCGGTCAACCTAAAATTCCTCACGATTTTCCACGTGTTAAAGTGGAAATGAATGTCGATGCATCCGAAAAAGCCACTCTTGAAGCCGCATTAGCCATTGAATCTACCTTGTATAATGTCGATAAAGAACTGGTTAAAACCTATGGTCAAGGCATGATTGCAGAAATGCAGATAGATCTTCGCGGTCGTACTAGCGCAGAAATTATGACTAAATTAGTCGACCCAAGTATACGTCCTATCAATACCTTTGAAGTGGCTGAGCTATGGCGTCAAGCCATGCCGCTTATTCCTGGGGTCAAATCCTTCACTATACAAGACAGTTTATTTGGTGGTGGCCGAGAAGATGGCGATATTAGTTTCCGCCTAGAAGGTAAAGATGAATCACAACTAGTGGCAGCCTCCCTTGCACTAAGAGACAAGCTTGCCTCACTAAAAGGTGTGAGCGACATCAATGACAGCCGACAATCAAGTGCTAAAGAAGTGCAATTTGAACTAAAGCCATTGGCCCACAGTTTAGGACTGAGCTTAGCCAATATTGCGGGTCAGGTCGGTAACAGTTTTTATGGATTAGAAGCACAACGTATTATTCGCAACGGCGAAGAAATTAAAGTCATGCTTCGTTACCCTGAAGAGCAACGTAACTCTATTGCGTTAGTGCAGGATGTATTAATTAAAACCAGCCAAGGTGCAGAGCTTCCACTATCGGAAGTCGCTGAAATTTCAGTGGTACAAGGTGTGAACAGTATTCGACGTGAAAACGGTAACCGGACTATTAACGTTTGGGCTTCTGTGGACGCAGAGCAAGCTGAGCCATTCAAGTTAGCCAAAGATATACGGGATAATTTTATCCCTGAACTATTGGCTAAATATCCACGAGTAAAAAGTGAAGTCTCTGGCAGTATTCAAGAACAATTAGACAGTGCAGACACGCAAACCCGTGACTTTATTATCTCTTTGCTGGTGATTTACAGCTTACTTGCTATTCCACTGCGCTCGTATTTACAACCTATCATGATCATGTCGGTGATCCCATTTGGTGTGATTGGCTCGGTTTTAGGACATATCATCTTAGATATAGACTTAAGTGCCCTGTCAGTATTTGGTATTATTGCCGCAGCAGGGGTTGTAGTTAACGACAGTCTGGTGATGGTGGATTATGTCAATAAATCGCGAATACAAGGGGTGCCAATGAAGTTGGCAGTATTAAATGCGGGCTGTAGACGCTTTAGAGCCATTATGTTGACATCATTAACCACTTTTATTGGCTTGGTGCCTATTATGGCTGAAACCAGTATGCAGGCTCAAATGGTAATACCAATGGCGGTGTCACTGGCATTTGGTGTCTTGTTTGCGACCGTGGTCACTTTATGTTTAATACCTTGTTTGTATATTGCGATTGAAGACAGTAAAAGCATGATGCGCAAACTAATTGGTATTTATGTACCGGAGAAAAATACTCATCAGGCATCCACATAACGTGTAGGTTTGAGTGGTTTATTAAAATAAAAATGCCAGCAGATGCTTAACACCATTCAGTTAAGAGTTTCTTCTCTTAACTGGATAGCGGGTTTTGTTAATTCGAACGGTCCTACTTTTGGGCCGTTTTCGTTTTTTGGGCAAGATAAATTGCTTAACGTTTTCCCTCATTGCTTTGAGCTTTTTAGGGATTGTTCCTGGCGAAGCAATTGCACACCACATCAACTCATCCTGTATATAGCGCATCGCCATTACAAAGCTAATCCGTAATGGTGACACTTCTGCCTCTTTAGCGATTTGGCTTATTTCAACTCGGATCAAGTTGTACGCTATCAGTAATCCCCAAATCTCCTGATAAATGCCTTCAACTGTCTGACTTCTTAATAAAATACTCTCATCAAGTTGATATTGCTTGATTTCTCCATAGCCATTTTCTATCTCCCAGCGTTCGAAATAGACTTCTAATATATCTTGAGAGGAGTATTTGCTTCTATTGGTTAATGAACTCAGCACACCTGTAATATGATTGCCCTGGGATTTTTCTTGATAGGTCACTAGTCTCGCATGCCACTTTTCAGGTAGCTCTGGGTTCTTTTTTCTCGCTTGTGGTGATACTGGCATCTCAACTAGATAATCGTTGTCAGCGTATTGCTCGATGACTTCAAAGCGTGTATTACTTTTGAGTGGTGTAAGCCAATGGCTATTCTAGTTGGCTCCCCACCAACTTGTCATAAGATCTGCACTAAAGTAACAACTATCAAAAATAGTGAGAGAATTAGCTGGAACTGATTCAATTAGCTCTCGAGCATAACTAATTTCCCCTTTACTACACGGACCAAATTTTACATTTCTTATCATACGACTTCGTAATGACATGAGTGCGCATAAGCGGGCTACTGGGTATACGGACTGCTTCCTATGCTGATTACTGATATAGCCAAAATGCTCTGAATTCTCGGTATTTTCTGCACATCGAAATGTCGTTCCATCAACAGAAAATAACTGAAGACCATGCCATGTATCTTGGCTGTCTTCCCTATGACACCAGTGTTTAGAAGTGATATCAAAAAGGGCTTTAAGGGGAGCGGCTGTCAGTCGCTGTCTGGCTTGCGGGATAGCACTTGGTGCAACGGTTTCTCCCAACTTATCAACTAACGTTAAGTCGAGCTTGGAGACGACTTCAGCGATGGAACGATTTCGGTAGAGGCCAATTCCAACGATGAGCCAAACGACTAATTCTGCTGGAAGTTTTCTGCGCCTAATACTTGCTTTGTTGGTTAGCTCCAAAGCTTGTTCAATCCATTCCAACGGCAATTCTTTTTGAAAGATAGATAGTTCTTCGGGGGCGACAAGTAATTCAGTATCAATAAGCCAGTTAGACAACATAAAAAATGACTCCGTTCAAAAGAAGGAGCCATTTTCGTAGGATCATTTTTGCTGTCAACCGATCAGTTTCTTAACTGATCGGTGTTAAGCAGATGCTGGCTTTTTTATCGTTCAATGTTACGCCTATAATGATTAGCATAAAAATAACTACAAATAGAATATGATTTGTGCCTGTTATAAGATTAACAAACATAATGACTGCGATTGAAGTGTTATTCTAGGTTGTGGGTTTTATACGACAAAACAACAAAGAGTAATTAATGTCCCAGCCTGTCTTAATATGGTAGATAGGTGGACATACATCACTAGTTAACAGCTTATCTCATCACGATATATGCTTACAAAGCTAACGCGTTGGATTTTAAAGGGAGCATTAAATGAGTCAACGAAGTATTCTTGCATTGTTCAAGCCGACATCAGTGGCTGTAATTGGCGCTTCTGACTCTCCTACCCGGGCTGGCCGCGCCGTGATGCGCAATTTATTATCCGGGGGCTTTTCTGGCCCAATAATGCCTGTCACCCCAAAATATACTGCGGTAATGGGCGTATTGGCCTATCCAAGTATTGAAGCCTTGCCGGTAAAACCAGACTTGGCAATTATCTGCACCGCCGCTCACCGAGTACCAGCAATAGTTGAACGTTTAGCCCAATTTGGCTGTCAAGCGGCCATCATTATGGCCAGTGGCATGGCAGATACCTTTGATGAACAAGGCCAAAATTTATTACATCTTACCCTGCAACATGCAAAACGTTACGGCATGCGTATTCTTGGCCCCAATAGTCTAGGCATGATCCTACCCACTATTGGCCTAAATGCCAGTTTAGCCCACGCCAGTGCCAAACAAGGTAAAGTGGCTTTTGTATCGCAATCATCGGCAATTTGTACCACAGTTTTAGACTGGGCAAACAACAAAGACATTGGATTTTCATCGTTTATTTCACTCGGTGATGGCTCAGATATTGATTTTGATGAATTACTGGATTACCTCGGCCGAGACAGTAAAACCTCAGCTATCATGCTTTATATCGATTCAATTAATGATAAACGCCGATTCTTATCTGCCGCTCGGGCAGCATCACGTAATAAACCTATATTCGTGATTAAATCAGGCAGGACCCATGAAGGTTCAAAAGCCGCCATGATCCACACAGGTGGTGTACAGGGCAATGATGCGGTATTTGAAGCCGCGTTTAAGCGTGCAGGTATGTTGCGTGTTAATGACCTTATAGAACTGTTTGCCGCAGTGGAAAGTTTAGCACATGCCAGTGTGTTAAAAGGCGAACGCCTTGCAATTATGAGTAATGGCGGCGGCCCTGCGGTACTTGCCGCTGATGAACTGATTATTAAAGGCGGTAAATTAGCACAACTGTCACCAGAGTTGATTAACGATTTGCATCAGCAACTGCCTAGCACCTGGTCGAAACAAAACCCTATTGATATGGTCGGTGACGCTAATGCAAATCGTTATGGTGATACCCTTAAACGGCTAATGGGTGAAGATAATATTGATGCTATTTTAATCCTACACTCACCGTCAGTGTTACAACAAAGTGAATTAATTGCACAAAATGTTATTGATACTTATCAGCAGCATCCACGTAAAAATAGAGTCAACATTTTAACCAACTGGAGCGGTGAAGACTCAGCATATCTTGCGAGGAAAAAATTCAACAAAGCCAGCATTCCAACTTATCGCACACCTGAAGGGGCTGTGCGCGCCTTTATGCATATGGTGGAATATCGTCGTAATCAAAAATTACTGCAAGAAGTGCCACAATCTATTCCAGACAATATTCCGACAGACAGCGTAACAGCCAGAAAGCTGTTACAAGCAGCACAGCAACGTAACCAGTTAGTGCTCGGTACCTATCAAGTCAGTAATATATTAAAAGCCTATGGCCTGAATACTATTGATACCTGGTTTGTCAGTGATATTGAAGATGCAGTTGCTACGGCAGATGCTGCTGGTTACCCGGTTGCCTTAAAAGTGCAATCACCTGATTTACAATATAAGTCAGATGTTCACGGGGTCATGCTTAATTTAACCAGCGCAGAGGAAGTGAGTCAGGCTGCTCATTCAATAATAGATCGGGTTCATCAAATTAATCCTAGTGCACATATTGAAGGATTAGTCATCCAGAAAATGGCCTTAACCTCAGGGGCACAGGAAATTCGCGTATCAGTGATCAACGACCCTGTATTTGGGCCAGCAATTTGCTTAGGAGAGAGTGGCACACTGTGGGACCCAACCCAAGATGCTGCGGTAGCATTACCACCGTTAAATATGGCGTTAGCCCGCTATATGGTGATCCAAGCGTTAAAAGCCAACAAACTACGCGATAGACACCTACCGCTTGGGCTGAATATGAATGCGCTATGTGTGATGCTAACCCAAATATCACACTTAATTATCGACTGCCCTGAAATTGCCGAATTGGATCTCAACCCTGTGCTAGCCGCGGGTGACAATATTACGTTACTCGATGTTGATATGCGATTACATCCGCTGGGGTATGATACAAGTAATCGACTGGCTATTTTGCCCTACCCTAAAGAATTAGAAGAAACCCTGATCCTAAAAAATGGTTTGAAAGTCATGTTAAGACCTATTCTGCCTGAGGATGAACCTAAACATATGGACTTTGATAATTCATTATCTGAAGAAGATCGCTATAAACGCTACTTTGGTGTGCGCTCTAAAATGACCCATGAAGAAATGGCAGTACTCACTCAAATAGACTACTCCCGTGAAATGGCCTTTATTGCCACCACAATATTGGCCGATGGCCAAGAGTTAACCTTAGGCGCGGTAAGAGCCTCTACCGACCCCGACAACACAGAAGCAGAATTTGCTATGGCCGTTCGCAGTGACTACCAAGGTATTGGTTTAGGTAAGCGGTTATTGGAAAAATTAATCCACTATTATCGCAATAATAACACTCCGGTATTGACCGGGTTTACCATGTTTGAAAACCGTAACATGGCCAATTTAGCCAAATCTCTCGGCTTTCAAGTCTCGTTTGATATGGAGGAACATTTAATAAAAATGCATATGCCTTTCGAGCCAAAAAGTAGAGATAAAAGTGATTAAAATACAGGATAATCAACAATACTATAATCAAGCTTTTAATGAGTTAGTTATCGGATCCCGACTTATCTCTGGGGCAGAGTTTGAACAATGTGAGTTTAGCGCTTGCGATTTTGCTTCTACCACCTTTGCCCATTGTAAATTTATTAACTGTCATTTTAATCACTGTAACTTCAGTTTGGCAAAAGTCGATTACTCGCAGTTTCTAGAAGTGAGTTTTATAGAATGTAAAATGATCGGCATTAATTGGACAAAAGCCAATTGGCCCAAATTTACTGTTAACCCTGAATTATCTTTTATTCGCTGTATTATCAATGACAGCTCCTTTTTTGGATTAACCTTGCATGGCCTTATCTTAGAAGAATGTAAAGTCCATGACGTTGACTTTAGGGGGGGCGACTTTACCCACTCATGCATGACCTATTGTGATTTTAGCCACAGTTTATTTATGCGTACCAATCTACAAAAAGCTGACTTTGCTGAGTCTACTAACTTCAATATTAATGTACTTGAAAATACCCTTAAACAGGCCAAGTTCTCACGATATGAGGCCTTAAATTTATTAGACAGTTTGGGAATTGAATTAGTCGACTAATGATTTGAAATATTGATTTTAAATGAAAAACTTTAACGGCTTTACCTGCTTTTGTGTTATCACTAACAACCTATATGCTGCCAGTTTGCAGCTTTCATTGAGGATGCCTCCATGCTATACGATTTAACCGTAGTACAATTTAGTAAAATGCTTAACAACTTAAACCATGTTCTTGATAAAGGTGAAGCATTCGCCGCACTTAAACGTGTTGATATCGCAGTGTTATTGAACTCTCGCTTAGCTGCTGATCAGTTTAACTTGATCCGCCAAGTACAAATCGCCTGCGACACAGCTAAAATTGGCGTCGCTAGATTAACAGGTAAATTAGACTCTGCGCCAAAACATGACGACAGCGAAACGACGCTAGCAGAACTCCGTTTACGCATTACTTCAGTACTTGAATATCTGGATGGTTTTAGTGAGGCTGATTTTGCACACGCTGCTACCATTCATATCTCTCAACCGCGCTGGGAAGGTAAATATCTTACCGGTTATGAATTTGCCATTGAACACGCTATTCCTAACCTGTACTTTCACATCACCACGGCTTACGCCATATTACGTCATAATGGTGTAGAAGTGGGTAAGAAAGACTATTTGGGCGCCATGCCTTACAAAGCACCAATACTTTAAGTCGGTAGTTATCTCAATCGATAAAAAATGCGAGCTTATTGCTCGCATTTTTTATCACAGATAAATCGCAAACACGACTACATTTCTGGTTCTTTAAACTCAGCGATGGCTTCGCCTTTAAACTGCTTTTTCAATTCAGTTTTAGACAATTCATTAATCGCCCCACCAGCACCAATAGTGAAGTGGTCAGTCTGCTTCAGCTTGCGCGCTTGATAAAGCATAACGACTTGTAGTGTTGACTCACGTTGAGCTTCAGACAAAACCGTACCATCTTCCCACTTACCTAGTTCAGTGGCTGACACTAATCTGTGGTAAACTTCTTCTGGCATTTCATCAATGACTTTATTGATATCATTCATACTGATTTCCGTTTGTGTAACACGAGTCTTACTCGGGTAATAAAATAACCTACAAAACCAACAACAAAACAAGAAACAGCCACAATAGCTTGTAAACCTTGTGCTTGCTCCCCTCCCCAAAACCAAGCTACTGCCCCAGCAATGAACAGTGATAAAAAAATCAAACTGTGATTCATCAATTTATTCGATTGCTGAATATGACTGATTTTAGTTAATGACTCAGTACTTCCTGCCAAGCTCACTTTACAGTGCTGACATTCCTTAGCCTTGCTAGAAATGCGTTTTTGACATTTAGGACATTCAATTAAGGCCATAAATAAAAACCCTTATGTTACTATTTACAGTTCATCTACTACTGCTAACATTGCTAATAGTGACGCTTCACCTAGATAAATACTACGCTCTGGCGACCAACCCACAAATGGATCAGATAAGTTAGCATTGTCTTTAAATGGCATTTCTAAGGTGTTGGATAAACACTTAAACGTATTCGCAACCCAATTTGAACCTACGGTTAAATTCGCTTTACCGGGTTCATCTTTTGCATAACCATATTGTGTTTGGAAATCAGCGCTAGCAAGTTGCAGCGAAGACACAAACTTACTTTGAAGTTGCGCCATTTTATCTGTGTAGTGAGGCACACCTTCACAGCCCGCGACAAACACATAAGGTAGACCTTCGTCACCATGGACATCATAAAATAGATCAACACCGGTTTCTTTCATCTTATTGACGACATAAAACACTTCAGGGCTTTTTTCTAAACTTGGTGTTTGCCATTCACGGTTAAGGTTAGCGCCAACGGCGTTGGTGCGTAAATGACCACGTACGCTGCCATCTGGATTCATATTGGGTACAATATAGAAATTAGCTTTATCTAGCAGAGACTTGGAATTAGGATTGTCGCCATCTAATAACTGACTCACCAAACCTTCAACGAGCCATTCTGCCATAGTTTCGCCGGGATGTTGTCTTGCGGTAATCCAAATGCTTTTCTTATCTTCGTCATCATCACCAATTTTTAACAAGGTCATATCACGACCATCAAGGGTCAGCCCTAAGTGTTCTAGACTCACTGATGGGTGTAACTGTACTTCACTAATGAAGTCTAAATGACGTTCATAGCTATAGGGTGCAAAGTAAGCAATTTGAATAGCCTCACAATCTAAATCGACTGTAATAGTTAATTTACCATCTTGGTACGATGTGGGTAGGCGGAACCAATGTTGACGATCATAACTTGCCACTGCTTGGTAATCTTCCCAGCCTTTAGGGTAAGATGCTGTGCCGGCATTATTGATGTGCATGGTGTAAGTTTGACCCACAGAACCTTCTAAACGAAAGTTAAACCACTGGTAAAACTCACCACCGAAATCTGGTCTTATAGCAAGCTGAATATCATTGTGATTATCGATGTTAATCACTTCAATATTACCGCCATCAAAATTTGCACTGATCCGCATTAGGGTATCCTTTAGTAAGTTGCTGTCTCATTTTGTCTACAAGTAAAAGATATTATTGATGTAAGTAGACTCATTTTTATTGTCACAGTTTACCAAATACCGCTATTAGTGGGAACCGTTAAAAGCTAAAGCTATAGCCTTGACCTCTGACTGTATTGATCAAATCACGGGGTAAATTGCGACTCGCTAGTTTTCTGCGGGTATTACTAATATGCATATCTAAATTACGATCAAATTTACCTAATGGTTTATGCAACACACGTAACTGCAACTCTTGTTTGGTTACCACCTCACCTTGGCGCTCATAAAGATATTTAAATAGCCGATATTCGGTATTGGTTAAGGTGATTTTATTACCATTACAGTTTAATGAGTAACTTGGATCATCAAAATGGATCATTGTTTGCTTTTCAGCATTACTGACTAGATTACTTCGCCGTTTTATAACGTTGAGTCTTAATTGTAACTCACGCAGATTAAAAGGTTTTGATAAGTAATCATCTGCACCCAGCTCTAGTGCGTTAATTCTTTCAAAATCATCATTATCACTTGCAAGTGTAATGATAGGTGTAGAACATTTTCTGGCCATAAGTAGCCAAAATGATTCCATTTTAGGCACTGACAAATCAACTAATACAACATCAAATAGCTGAGTTTCTATATTAACTAGCGCTTGGAATGCATTATTAACCACAATGACCTGATAACCAATTTCAGTTAATTGCGCGCCTAGATCAAAACCTATTTCGAGTTGTTGATCGATCAATAATATTCTTTTCACAAACACACCACAAATGATAATTATTTGCATTAAGATTAACATGCCGAGTATCGTTAATCTACTTTTTACGTTAAAATGGATTGATAATGAGATCTTTATTACTTTTTTGAAAAACAAAAAAGCCTGAACACTCAGGCTTTTGTCGTTGGTTGCTGGTTTGGTTATCAGTTATTTCATCAACTGGCGTATGTACTTCACCGGTGCGCTACCGTAGCTTAAAAACTGTTCATGAAACTGTTTTAAATCAAAATCAGCCCCTTTTTCAGCTTTTAACTCTTCTCTGAAGTCATAAATTTCACGGTAACCTGAATAATAACTGGTTAACTGCACCTGGCTTAATGTCGCACGACGCCACTTCCCTTCCGCTTCAGCGCGCTGCTGGAAAGCTTCATTCTCCATTAGAGCAATAGCATCTTGCTCGCCCATGCCTTTAACTTGAATGCTGTAATCTAAAATAGTGTTAGCAATAACGCGTAAATTCCACTTGTAGTACATTAACCACATTTCAGGCTCAAAATTACCATAACCCTCTTCAAGCATCATACGTTCTGTATAAACCGCCCAGCCTTCAACCATTGCACCATTACCAAATAAGCTTTTAACTAAACTAGGTGATTGATTTGAATATACAAGCTGGGTGTAATGACCAGGGATCGCTTCGTGGATATTAAGCACCTGTAAAATCCAGTGATTATATTCACGTAAATAGCTTTCGGCAGACTCATCAGTCATATCATCAAGGGGGGTCACGTTATAATAAGTATTACTGCCCTTTTCATATGGCCCAGGCGCACTAATTGACGCGCCAGCAAAGCCACGCATATATTCAGGCGTTTCACGCACGACTAATGGCTTTTTAGGATCAAGGGTAATGAGTTGCTTATCATTAACAAACTTAACTAACTCTGGAATTTGTTTGCGTACATCATCGACAAAGTCTTCACGTTTCACATGCTTTGATGACAACACATCAATAAGTTGTCTGATGGCCAATTTGTCATCCGCAGGCTTTGCTGTATCAATATGTTTTGCCCAAATATCAGTAGTGATTTTGGCCATTTCTGCTTGAACACGATTCTTATCTTCAACGGCTTTATCATACAGTTGTTTCGCTGTCATACCGGCTTGAATATCTAAGGCAAACTTTTGTTCATACAAGTCTTCACCAATTCTAAAGTCACGGCTGCCATTGGCTTGTAAGTCTGTTTCTAGAACGGTTAACCAATCGATGTAAGTATTTATAGCTTGTTTTGCGCTATTGAAGCGACTGGTAAACATGGCTTTTTGTTCAGCATTTAAGCCTGACTGGGCAACCTTGTTAGCTAAATCGTCATTAAGTACTGAAAAAGCGCCACGGTTTTGTTGAATCGCTAATTGAGTGTGTGCCAATGTGGGGTTGTTGATATTATCTTTAGCAGCTTGATAATAAGCCGGCACACTTTCTAAACGCGCAATAACAGATATCAGGCGCTCATCTAATGGGGCAAAATCTTCATTAATGATTTGTGCAAAGCCACCAGCAACATTATAACTGGATGGATCCCATTGCCATGATTTGAATGTGTTTACTTCCCACTCAAACTTATTCACTAGATTTTCAAGTAATTTATAATCAATCAGTTCATTGGCAGATAAAGTGTCTTGATTAAAGGTATTTAATAAACCTTTTTGTTTTGCTACAAATGCGAGGGTTTTGTCACGACTTGCTTGGTTAGGCACATCAAGATAGCCATCGTTAATATGCTTACCGTTGTACATTGCCCAGGTTGGTGCTAAAAGCCATAAATCGTCAATAAAGCTCTGTGAAAAATCAGCAAACGATAATTGAGTAGCTTGTTGAGATGATACTGAATTCTGCGCTGCCTCAGCTGACGCATTACTGGAAGTGACTGGGTCTTGGCAGCCAACAAGTCCGGTAAGCACTGCCGCTACTGAAAGTGAAATTAACGCCTTTTTCATATAATGCCTTTATTGTGTAATTATTGTTTAATTAACCTAAATACGATTAATGCCACTAGTTTGTACTCATTAGTACTCAGGTGCATTTTTGTGCTCGTTTAAGGTTAGAATATTTTGCAAATAGTTAACCATTTTTCAATGTTATTTGCAGTACAATTTGTACTTTTGACACTTCTTGTCACACAATTATTGATTGAATTACAAAGCCAATAGACTTACATGTGACTTATTCATTTAACATTAACCGCGGACCGATTTGAGGCTATAGTGCCTAAACAAAAGCCGTAAGCTGAGATTTAGCCATTTTATCACTGTGATAGGCTTATGAGTCGCATTTTGGTGACAAATGTCACTGGTTTAAACGGTTGAATAGAATCAATATAAGAATACAAACAACATCAGTTAGGAAGCATTATGAACCCAGCTACTTTAGCGTTACTTATTCCGATCCTCGCAATTCTAGGCAGCTTTATTGTCAGTATAATGAAACTCAGAGAGCAACAAATACGTGCTGCCAGTGAAAATGACAGCCATAATAAGTCGTTACAGAAGGAAGTGAGTGCACTGCGGGATCGTGTTGAAATTCTAGAGCGGCTTGTCACAGACGATTCATATGACTTAAAACAAAAGATCAATAACGCTTAACTAAGGCTCACGCAATAACAACCCATATCTGTTATTGCGCGGTCTTGAATATTTAAACGTTTTCGTTGTTAAGCTTAACCTTTTGGTAAACCCCATGGATTTAACGGTAACGGCTTATCAGCGCGACTTGAAGTGTCAGTTCTTGATGACGATGAATGTTGATGTTTAGCCGTTTGCTCACCGCTTCGAGTCTCGCCACTAAAATTAGGTGCAGAGCGGCCTCTTGCAGTCTCCTTACCTTTATTTAAAGATAAGCTCACTTGAGGTGCTTTATCTTTGTTTGCTTGATGTCGAGCTTGGGGAACAAAGTTTAAGACTGAAATAGGTATAGGCCTTTTCGGCTCAAAACCTTCTATTACTCTACGTTCAATTAGCTCACCCATTCGGCTTTCAATCATACACAGATTTTTAAAGTCATCGTTCGATACTAACGAAATCGCTAAGCCACTTGCGCCGGCTCGGCCTGTTCGCCCAATACGATGAATATAATCGTCAGCAGGAAAAGGTAAATCATAGTTCACTACAACCGGTAAATCATCAATATCAATACCGCGCGCAGCGACTCCCGTAGCGACAAGATATTGAATATTGCCTTGTTTAAAGTCAGCAAGCAGTTGTTCGCGCACAACTTGACTGCGTCCGCCGTGAATACATTCAGCAATTATGTCACGCTTAGCAAGTTGACTTACAAGCTTTGCTGCACCTTGTTTAGTTTCAATAAAGATCAGCGCTTGTGGCCATTGCTGTTGTTGTATCAAGTAACTTAATAATGCCGACTTTTTATCTTTATCAACCGTGGTCAACCATTGCTCAATTTTAGGCTTAGTTGCCACTTGTTTATTCAAGGTTATTTCAACGGCATTACGTACCGCAGTTTTTGCTAGTACTCTGACTTGATTTGACAGTGTGGCTGAAAATAATAAGTTTTGTCTGTCCTCTGGCAGCTTCGCCAGAATCTTATTAATGTCTTCAATAAAGCCCATATCGAGCATACGATCAGCTTCATCAAGCACTAACACTTCGATTTCATCAAAGTGTAATGCGCGTTGAGTATACAAGTCTAATAATCGGCCAGGTGTAGCCACCACAATGTCAACACCGTCTAACAATGCTGCTTTCTGCTCTTTACTGTCAATGCCACCATACATTGCCATAGAACGTAGCGACAAACCTTGCGCATAACGTTCAATATTTTGATGCACTTGGGATACTAGCTCACGGGTTGGCGCTAATATCAGCGCACGCATTCTTTTTTTGCGCCCTGTTTCGCCTTTGGCCAATTTATCTAAAATTGGCAATACGAAACTGGCGGTTTTACCCGTACCGGTTTGTGCCGCCGCAATAACATTTTTTCCATTTAGGATTTCAGGGATCGCTTTTTGTTGAATCGCGGTCGGTGTCTCATAACCTAATGTAGCTAGGTTATCGATAATAGTGGGATGTAACCCAAGGGATAAAAATGTCATAGAAAGGTGCTCAAACAAGGTGATTGGCAAGGATTAGAAGTCATTATAAACAAAAAAGACGTCCGAAGACGTCTTTCTTTTAGAATATGGCGGTGACGGAGAGATTCGAACTCTCGAAAGGTTGCCCTTTACACACTTTCCAGGCGTGCTCCTTCAGCCACTCGGACACGTCACCTTAAGATTGTTTAAAGAGTCAATCACTCTGCGGCCGCTACTTTACGCAAATGGGGATGGTGGGTCAAGCTAAAAAGCCGACCCGGTTAGCGTTTGCACAATTGCTGTGCAACATTAAGCATTTAGCCCATAAGTTGAGGGAACAAACCTTTAACACCCGCAGCGATGACTTCGATACCTAAAGATAACATTAATAAACCCATCAAACGCGTGATCACGTTAATACCGGTTTTGCCCAATAGTTTAAAAATGGCCGGAGCCATGTTAAACAAAGACCAACTGAGTAGGCCAAATAACAACACGGTACTAAACATACCGACAAAATCGATTAAGGTGTTATGTTCTGCAGCAAATACGATAACCGAACTAATCGCACCTGGACCGGCCATTAAAGGCAGTGCTAATGGCACAACCGCAACCGACTCCATACCCGAAGACTCACGATCTTCCTCCTGGTTTCGTTTAACTTCACTGATTTTACCTTGCAGCATCGACATCGCGATAATACAGATCAAACTACCGCCAGCAATCCTAAACGCTGACAGTGAAATACTGAACATGTTCAAAATATGCTGACCTGCGATAATAGTGACAAATAAGATAACCACTACGGCAAAGTTAGCCACTCTGTTAGTGTGTCTTCGCTCTAGGTCTGTCTGATGGCTGGTTAAACTGACAAAAACTGGCAGTAAACCAACAGGGTTAATAATCGCTAAAAGCCCTAAAAAGAACTTTATGTAAAGCATGTAATCCAATGAGATACCCTCTAAATAGATTGTTTTTAAAGCACATAAAAAAGGAGCGCTACTCTAATGTAAGTTGTCAGTTTATAGAAGTGATATTTCTATAAAATAACAAGTTTTTCATTAGTTTTATTGATATCACTTAATAATCCTTAATTAGGCACGTTATTGTAACTAAGCAACCACATATGGACAATCATCACCAATTAAACACTAGCCATGTTATTTCTTAGGCTTATTTAGTCATAAAATAACACTTTAATGTAATTTACCCTAAATACCTCACTAGTAATGTGCTTTGAAATCGACATTAATGTACAATGTTTTACATTAAAAAGATTTCTGCTTAATTGCAATATTCATAAGGATTTTTATGGCGCTGCGCAATAAAGTTTGCCAAAAGAATAATAGTCGTAAATTCAGTAGTTCGCGAAGAAGAATGACCTATTTTTTATGGATAATAAAGCCACACCAAGACAGAGAGTCTGACGCCGCTGAGTTGGCGAATGCTCAGAAAAAATCTGCATCATTTTTTAAAGCATAAAAAAATGTGGTGCCACTGCTGACACCACATCTTATTTCAAATCATCTCAATTTATTTTGCTGTCCAGCGATCCATCCAGCTGAAAACATTCTTATACCATTGCTGTAAATTATCTTGATTTAAGATCCAATGATTTTCATCTGGGAACATTAACAATTCAGATGGAATGCCTTTACGTTGCATAAAGCTAAATGCAGCTAAACCTTGGCCATAAGGCACACGGAAGTCTTTTTCACCGTGAATAACTAACATAGGTGTTTTCCAGTTTTCAACGTAGTTAACTGGGTTAAACTTCTCATACAGATCTTTGTTATCGTGATAGGTTCCACCAAATTCATATTCTGGGAACCAAAGCTCTTCTGTCACATAATACATAGAGCGCATATCAAATAAACCAGCGTGGTTTATCAAACACTTAAAGCCGTCATTCCAATGTCCTTGGAACCAGTTCATCATATAACCACCATATGAACCACCTAACGCACAGGCATTGTTGGCATCTAACCAGGGTTGTTGCTCAGTTACTGCAGCCATACCTTTTTTCAAATCTTCTAACGGCTTTCCGCCCCAATCTTGACTAATTGAGTCGGTAAAAGCTTGGCCATAACCAGTAGAACCATGGAAATCAACCATAACAACACCATAACCAGCGCCAGCCCATAACTGAGCATTCCAACGACCACTGAATGAATTGCCAAATGATCCCTGTGGGCCGCCGTGGACTAAATATGCTATTGGATATTTTTCACCTTCTTTATAATTTGAAGGTTTTATCCAGTAACCATGAACGGTTTCATCATTCCAGCCTTTAAACTTAAACTGTTCAAACTCACCAAACTTAATATTAGCCAGCTTATCTTTGTTAATTTGAGTTAAACGCTTTAAATTCTCACCTTCTAAACTGATGGTGTACAAATCGCCTGGTTCAACTAATGATGCATTTTTAAAAATAATCTTGTTATTTGTTACCGCAACAATACTGTTGCTGCCATCGTTATATATTGGACGTACATCGCCAAACTGCGGATTAACCTCAAATATTGAGACCTGACCAACATCTTGGGCAGTGACATAAAGCGTACGACCATCTTGACTGAAGTTGATTGAACTTGGACTTCTATCCCATAACGGGGCGACTTCTTTTTCTTGCCCTGTTACCGTATCCAGTAACATTAAGCGATAGCGGTCAGCTTCAAAGCCAGGTTTGGTCATCGCTAGATACGCCATATAACGACCATCAGCGGAATAAGTCGGTTGAGCATCCCAAGCCTTATTGGCTTCAGTTAAATTAACTGTTTCACCGCCAGCTACAGGGACTTGCCATAAATCGTAGTTAGTTGTCCAAGATTGATCCTTACTCGGCGCCTTGGCACTGTATACGATAAATTTGCCATCAGGTGTAAATGTCACTTCTTCCATACCTGAAAATGGCTTTGGTGGTGTTTCAGTGTCACGTCCTTGGGTCACGTTAATGGCATCAGTAATTTTAGTGCCGTTAAGGTTGGCTACAAATAAGTGATTGCGCGCATGATCTTCCCATGTATCCCAATGACGCACCATAAGCTGCTTGTATTCACGACCGGTAGTTTTTCGTTCTTTCTCAGCGGCAAATTTTTCTTTCGAGCACACTAGGTCTTTACAGTCTGGAAAAACACGCAGGGTCATGACGACTTGCTGGCCGTCTTGAGACAATTTATAGCCGTTTACATCAAGGGGTAGATCACTCACCTGCAAAGCTTCGCCGCCATTAAGCGGTAAATGATATAGCTGACTAGTGCCATTTCGGTCGGCTAAAAAATAAATACTTTTACTGTCAGCAGAAAAACTCACGTCATGTTCAGTACCTGACGCAGACGTGAGTTGCTTTGGTGTGGCGGTTTTATTGCTTAAATCCAATGAATAAAGATCTGAACTTGCTTCACCTTGATCATCAATCACTTTAACGCCATAAACTAAGGTGTTACCGTCATTTGATACCGCATATGAATGAAGTTTATTCATATTAACTAAGTGCTGAACTGTAAAAGGTTCCGCTGAATACACTGATGTTGCCATTCCTGCGGCAACCAATGCCAAAAGCACTGAAGAAGTTTTCATGTTATTGATTATCTCTTGTTATGGTTATTTATTGGCAGATTACCGAAAGCAAAACGCTCAAGCAAGCCTTAAACAATAAAGACTCTTGAGCGTTTAAGTCACATTACTTTACAGTGACAAGCTTAAATTAAGCTTTACTATTGGCAATATTAATTTTCCAAATAGCAGGGCCGGTTTCATGGGCATTAACCCCATTAGAATCAACTGCTACCGTTACAGGCATATCTTGCACTTCAAACTCGTATATTGCTTCCATGCCCAGTTCTTCAAAGGCAACCACTCGAGATTTTTTAATCGCTTTTGACACTAAGTAAGCTGCACCGCCCACAGCCATCAAATAAACGGCTTTATGCTTCTTAATCGAGGCAACGGTTTCTGGTCCACGTTCAGATTTACCAATCATGCCCATTAATCCGGTTTTTTCAAGCATCATGTCGGTGAATTTATCCATACGCGTTGCGGTTGTTGGTCCTGCTGGGCCAACCACTTCATTACCAACAGGGTCAACTGGGCCAACGTAGTATATAAATTTACCTTTAAAGTCGACTCCAGCCGGTAAGCCTTCGCCTGAATCTAATAGGGTTTGAATGCGCTTGTGCGCCGCATCACGACCTGTGAGCATTTTACCGTTAAGTAATAAAGTGTCACCGCTCTTCCAGGTTTCAATTTCAGCTTGAGTGATATTGTCTAGATTAACTCTATGGGTATTCTCACCCGCTTCACGGGTAATTTCTGGCCAATCTGCAAGTGATGGAGGCACTAAATCAGCAGGACCAGTACCATCTAAATGAAAATGCACATGGCGCGTTGCCGCACAATTGGGGATCATCACAACAGGCTTAGACGCTGCATGGGTTGGTGCTGATTTAATTTTGATGTCTAAAACGGTAGTGAGTCCGCCTAAACCTTGCGCGCCTATACCTAGGTTGTTAGCACGTTCAAAAATATCTAAACGCAGTTTTTCTTCAGTTGTTTCAGCGCCTTTAGCGATCAACTCATGAATATCAACCGGATCCATTAATGACTCTTTTGCCATTACCGCAGCTTTTTCAGCGGTGCCGCCAATACCTATTCCTAACATACCCGGCGGACACCAACCCGCGCCCATTGTAGGCAAGGTTTTCTCTACCCAAGCTGCTATATCATCAGATGGGTTTAACATCGCCATTTTAGATTTATTTTCTGATCCGCCGCCTTTAGCCGCAATCATTACTTCTACATGATTGCCCGCAACCATATCAATATGCACAACGGATGGCGTGTTGTCTTTGGTATTTTTACGCGCACCTGCTGGGTCTGCCACAATTGAGGCACGTAATGGATTGTCAGGATTGGTGTAGGCACGGCGTACACCTTCATCGACCATTTCCTGTACTGTCATGTCAGTTTTATCCCAACTAACATTCATACCAATTTTAACAAATGTAGTCACAATGCCGGTATCTTGACAAAGTGGACGTTTACCCTCTGCTGACATACGTGAGTTAATTAAGATTTGTGCGATAGCATCTTTTGCCGCAACACTTTGTTCGCGCTGATAGGCAGCATACATAGCATCAACAAAATCTTTAGGATGGTAGTAAGAAATATACTGTAGAGAATCTTCAATACTTTCAATAAAATCAGCCTGTTTAATAGTAACAGGTGAAGAGGAAGTGTGGGTGTTCATAGACATAATGGGGCGCTCCAGCAGCCATGCGGCCTAACTTATTTATCGTTTTTATGTAAAGTTGATTAAATCAACGTTATTTTAGGGTTTGGTATAATTCTTTGATGGCCAATATGATACTCTTTCCATCCTTTTTGAGCTACAGCACATTTTATTTAAGGGTAATTGATGAAACCGCGTGGTGACAATGCATTAACGATTATGCCATTAACTTGGACTTATTCTAGCCAGTCTTTATTTGAATTAGTCAGTCATCTTCCTTGGTCAATGTTTCTCGATTCTGCAAATGCTACGCATCAGGACGCCCGTTTCGATATTATCGTATTCAACCCGATTGCAACGCTTACCAGTCATAATAACGTACTTTGTTTTGAGCCCAAATTAACAGTTGATAATGAACACTCTTCATCGACTCTATTTGACGATATACAAGAGTATTTGTTGTCACCTACCCTCAGCCCATTTGACGCCTTAAAATATTGCTTAGCGCATTTATATCCGATAAAACACCCTAGTATTTATCCATTCAGTGGTGGCGCTATGGGAGCATTGAGCTATGATCTTGGCCGCTCAGTGGAACACATCATTAAAAAAGCCGCTAAAGATATCGATTTTAATGAGCTCAGTATTGGCTTTTATGATCAGTGTTTAATTTATGATTACGCCAAAAAATCTTGGCTGCATATAAGCTATGATGGCACAACCCAATTAAACTCAATTGTTAATATCATTGAAAATCTGATGCTGGCTAAATCATCAACCTCATCAGCACCAACATTTTCACTAACCTCTGATTGGCATAATCAAACGAGTAAACAAACCTATTTGAGCCACTTTAATCGAGTACAGGAGTATTTATTAAGTGGTGATTGCTATCAAATTAATTTGACCCAAAGATTTGAAGCTGACTATAAAGGTAATGAATGGCAAGCATATTGCCTGTTAACTCAGGCGAATAAAGCGCCCTTCTCGGCATTTATACGTTTACCTAACCATACCATATTGTCTATTTCACCAGAGCGATTCATACAATTGCACGGTAATAGCATTCAAACCAAGCCCATTAAAGGCACATTACCCAGAATCAATGATGCTGCTTTAGATAAACAGCAAGCGATTAAATTACAGTTATCTGAAAAAGATCGCGCCGAAAATGTCATGATAGTCGATTTACTGCGTAATGATATTGGCAAAGTGGCAGCACCTGGCAGTGTTGCTGTACCGCAGCTATTTGCTATTGAAAGCTTTCCAGCAGTGCATCATTTAGTCAGCACGGTTACAGCAACGTTATCATCAGCTTACAGCGCAACAGATTTATTAAAGGCATGTTTCCCTGGTGGGTCGATTACCGGTGCACCCAAAATACGTGCAATGGAAATTATTGAGGAATTAGAGCCCTCAAGACGCAGTATGTATTGCGGCAGTATTGGTTATATTAGTCAAGACGGCACTATGGACACCAGCATTACCATTAGAACATTAGTCACTGAAAATAATCGTATTTACTGTTGGGCTGGCGGCGGCGTGGTGGCAGACTCAAATGCCGAAGCAGAATATCAAGAGTGTTTTGACAAAGTCAGCAAAATATTGCCCTTGCTTAAAGTTTGAAAATAACTAAAACAGGGTTCTACGCTTAACGTTGAACACAAAAAAGCCAGCAAATGATTGCTGGCTTTTAATTTACTAAACCGTTTATAGACCGTTTAGTGCTTCTTTACAAAGCTGGGTAATACGCGCCCAATCTTCAGAGTCAACCGCATCTGTTGGTGCTATCCAACTGCCACCAATACAGTCAACATTACTTAATGCTAAGTAATCTTTATAAGTGGCAAGACTAATTCCGCCCGTAGGACAAAAACGAATATTGGCTAAAGGGCCAGAGAATGACTTAAGTGCATTCACCCCGCCTGAAGCTTCAGCTGGAAAGAATTTAAAATGAGTGTATCCCAATTCCATCCCCACCATCACCTCAGAAATACTCGCCACACCAGGAATTAATGGCACGTTGCCTTTTTTAGCCGCTTTAAGTAAATCAACTGTTGCACCAGGGGTAATAATAAACTGAGACCCAGCATCAACCGCTTGCTTTAATTGGGCTTCATTTAAAATAGTGCCAGCACCGATTAAGGCTTCAGGGACTTCTTTAGCAATTTTAGCTATCGCTTCAAGTGCACAAGGGGTGCGTAAAGTCACTTCTAAAACACTAATACCACCTGCTACAAGCGCTCTTGCTAAAGGCACAGCATGTTCAATTTTATTGATAACCATCACAGGTACAATAGGGCTACGCTTAAAAACATCTTGTGGTTGAAGTGACCAGTTATTATCAGACATTCGTTACTTTTCCTTAATTAGTAAATTTCGTCAATCGCACTGGTGCTTCTTGCACCGGTTTCAGGGCTGCTTAATGTGCGGCGTAACGCGCCAAACAATTCGCGACCCATGCCATAACTTGAATGGTGTAAATCAACCACGCTTGATTCACGTGCATTAAGCACTGCTTCATCAACCAATAATGTCAGCTCACCAGTATTGGCATTAACACGGATCAAATCACCATCTTGAACTTTGGCAATCATGCCGCCATCAAGGGCTTCTGGTGTTAAATGAATCGCGGCAGGCACTTTGCCTGATGCTCCAGACATACGACCGTCAGTGACTAATGCCACTTTAAAGCCTTTATCTTGCAAGCTACCTAAAAATGGAGTTAGCTTATGTAGTTCTGGCATACCATTTGCTTTAGGGCCTTGACCTTTGACTACCACTACACAATCTCGGTCTAACGCACCGGCTTTGAATAAGGCATCTATGTCATTTTGATCGTTAATCACAATCGCAGGACCTTCAATAATACGATTTTTGTCTGGTACAGCAGAGACTTTGATCACTGCACGGCCCAAATTACCTTTTAGTAATTTAAGACCACCATTTGGCTGGAAAGGTGTTGCTAAGTGAGTTAATACTTCTTTATCTAATGATTCAGAAATACCATCAACCCAAAGCAATTGACCGTCAATAAGTTTTGGCTCTTGGGTATATTTACGCAAGCCGAAACCGGCAACAGTATTGACATCTTCATGCAATAATCCACCATCCAGTAATTCTTTAACTAGTAGGGCCATTCCGCCTGCAGCATGGAAGTGGTTGATATCAGCATGACCATTTGGATAAACACGTGCCAATAGAGGAACTGCATCAGATAAATCTGAGAAGTCATCCCAGTTAACAATAATGCCGGCAGCGCGAGCCGCGGCAACAATGTGCATGGTCAAGTTAGTTGAACCACCAGTTGCAAGAATGCCAACGATACCGTTCACTACAGATTTTTCACAAACCACTTCACCAATTGGGGTGTACTGGGTACCCATTTCTGTTAAACGACATACTTGCTTAGCCGCCATTTTGTTTAGTGCTTCGCGAAGCGGATCATCTGGGTTAACAAACGACGAACCAGGTAACTGTAAGCCCATAATTTCAAGCATTAACTGGTTAGAGTTAGCCGTACCATAAAAAGTACAGGTGCCCGCACTATGGTACGATGCTGATTCAGCGGCTAATAACTCTTCACGGCCAATCAGACCTTGGGCGAACTTTTGGCGAATTCGAGCTTTCTCTTTGTTCGGAATACCAGACTTCATTGGGCCTGCTGGCACAAACATCATCGGCAAGTGACCAAAACTTAGTGCACCAATAAGTAAGCCTGGGACAATTTTGTCACAAATACCCAGTAATAAAGCACCATCAAACATGTTGTGTGACAAGCCTACCGCTGTTGCCATAGCTATCACTTCACGACTCAACAAACTTAATTCCATGCCAGGCTGACCTTGGGTCACGCCATCACACATTGCTGGAACGCCCGCAGCAACCTGCGCAACACTGCCAACCTCTTCACACGCTTGCTTTAACAGCTTTGGGTAATCTTCATAGGGCTGATGTGCGGAAAGCATGTCGTTAAACGAGGTAACAATACCAATGTTAGCCTTCGTTAATTGACGTAATGCATCTTTATCTGCAGGCTTACAAGCCGCAAAACCATGGGCTAAGTTGCCACAGCTTAGCGCGCTCCGGTGAACCCCTTTGGCTTTAGCATCTTCAAGGGCTGCTAAATAGCCTTTGCGTGAATTTTTACTACGTTCAATAATTCTGTCAGTAACCGACTGGACAACTGAGTGCATGTGACAACTCCTTTATGCGCTGTAGAACACGTCAACGGGCGTTTTATGCTGCGCTAAAACGGCTCTAATGGGCATTTTTGTTACATCATCATTCTCAAGAGCCTGATGATAAACGGTTAATTTTGCTTCACCAACCAGATGTAAATAAATCTGACGGCTGTTTAAAATGGCATCTTTAGATAAGGTAATTCTGGCATGAGGCGCCGTAGTCGGATTAACCGCGGCGCACACCTCTTTGGTAGTTAATGCGTTATCTAATTCTTTACTACACGGGAACCATGAACAGGTATGTCCATCAGTGCCCATACCTAAAATGACGACGTCAAATGGACGCGGGAAATTCGCTAATGACTCCCCCGCCATTGCCGCACCAGCTTCAGGACTAGCAAACATATTCTTTAAGCCACGAAATTTAGCGCTAGCGGCGCGATTTTGCAGTAAATGCTCACGCACTAAACGCTCATTTGAATCTTTTTCATCAGCTTCTACCCAACGCTCATCAGCAAGAGTGATATAAACTTCACTCCACTCTAAGGTTTTATGGCTAAGCAGTTGAAATAATTTTAATGGCGTAGAGCCACCGGATACAACCAAGCTAGCTTTACCGCGATTATCAATCGCATCTTGCAATTGATTGGCAATTTTATCTGCTAAGGCCGATTCAAGGCTGGCAGGTGTATCGAATGATTTAAATACGCTTTCTTTAATCATGTTAGTTTCCTTATTCATCCCAAGAACGACCGTCTTTAGTGATCAAGGCAACCGATGCAACCGGCCCCCATGTGCCAGCTGGATAGGATTTAGGACGCTCGCCGCTTTGTTCCCAAGATTGAATAATACCGTCTACCCACTTCCAAGCTTGCTCAACCTCATCACGGCGCACAAATAGCGCTTGATTGCCTAACATTGCTTCAAGTAATAAACGCTCATAAGCATCGGCAATACGGTCATTTTTAAAGGTGTCTGAGAAACTCAAATCTAACTTAGTCGTTTGCAAACGTTGCTTTTGTTCTAGACCTGGGACTTTATTCATCATTTGAATCTCAACCCCTTCATGGGGTTGTAAACGAATAGTCAGTTTGTTAGGTGGTAAGTTGCGGTAGCTTGCACGGTACAGGTTATGCGGCGGGTTTTTGAAATAAACTACAATTTCACTGCTTTTGAACGGCATACGCTTACCACTACGTAAATAGAACGGCACGCCAGCCCAACGCCAGTTATCAATATCAACACGTAATGCCACAAATGTTTCTGTGTTAGATTTCTGATTAGCATCTTCTTCTTCCAAATAACCCGGAACTGGAGATCCTTTCAAAAAGCCTGCACTGTATTGACCACGTACGGTATTTTCATAAACGTTGTCTTGATTAATTGGTCGCAGAGATTTAAGCACTTTCACTTTTTCATCGCGAATGCTGTCAGCATCTAAGTTTACTGGAGGGTCCATTGCCACAAGCGTTAACACCTGCAATAAATGGTTTTGGATCATATCGCGCATTTGCCCTGCGCCATCAAAATATCCCCAACGCCCCTCAATACCCACTTCTTCAGCCACGGTGATCTGTACATGATCAATGGTACGGTTGTCCCACTTAGACGAAAATAATGAATTCGCAAAACGCAGCGCAATCAAATTTTGCACCGTCTCTTTGCCTAAATAATGGTCTATACGGTAAACCTGGTTTTCATTAAAAAACTCGGCAACTTGATCATTAATAACATGAGATGATTCTAAGTCAGTGCCAATCGGTTTCTCTAACACCACTCGGGTGTCTGAATGGATCAATTTTTGCTCATTAAGGCAACGACAAATAGCACCGAATATGGAAGGCGGTGTGGCAAAGTAATTTACCATCACTCGTTTTGTCGGCTCTAATAAGTCATGAAATGCCGCATAACCTTCAGGCTCGGTAAAGTTAGTGCCAATGTAATGACAACGGGCTAAGAAACGCTCAAGTGTCTCAGGACAAATCTCATCCTTTACAAAAGTATTTAACGCCTTGGTGACAAGCTCGACGAATTGTTCCTGAGTAAAGGCATCTTTAGCAACACCGATAACTTTGGTGTCCTTGTCTAATAACTCAGCTTTATCTAATTGGTACAGAGAAGGTAATAGTTTACGTCTTGCTAGGTCCCCTTTGGTTCCAAACAATACAAAATCACACGCCTTCGCACTTGATGATTTGCCCATTGCTGACAGCTCTCCTTTATTATTTTGTGTTTGAATCGTTCTAAACGATGAATAAAAACACACTTTTGTTGTAATATAACAACAGAATTTGATTTATGCATCTATATTTTGCAATTAATCTCTTGATAGCTATATAGTCATTTTGATACGTTATCTGCTATGATTTTCTTCACTCACAGACAGTAACAGAAGTTTTGTCAATTCCTGAACAATTGAAAATTTACTACAATTGACTTTCAGAGGTAAAAAAATAACTTAATTTCCTCTATAAAAAGAACTTCTGATTTAAAATTACATTACCCAATATCGGCGGATGCATGATTATGAATACACTTGAAAAGGTTCAAAACAACCTTGCGAAATTTAGTAAGTCAGAGCGCAAGGTCG
The DNA here is from genome assembly GCF_051164935.1 of Shewanella sp. HL-SH2. Classification (NCBI taxonomy): domain Bacteria; kingdom Pseudomonadati; phylum Pseudomonadota; class Gammaproteobacteria; order Alteromonadales; family Shewanellaceae; genus Shewanella; species Shewanella sp. HL-SH2. The sequence goes on along the minus strand of NZ_CP195035.1, from coordinate 2,518,162 downwards.
CCGAAGTCATTTTGGCTTCGCCGCAAACCGCTATCCATTCCAGCATTGCTACTTTAGCAAAGATGGCCGATGTCAGCGAACCTACGGTTAATCGCTTCTGCCGCCGTTTAGACACTAAAGGCTTCCCTGATTTTAAGTTACATTTGGCTCAAAGTCTTGCTAATGGCACACCTTATGTTAGCCGCCATGTTGAAGAAGATGATACGCCTGAATCTTATACAACAAAAATATTCGAATCTTCAATGGCATCGCTTGATACCGCCCGTCAAAGCTTAGACATAGCAGCAATAAATAAAGCCGTTGATATCTTAACTCAAGCAAAAACAATCTCATTTTTTGGCTTAGGCGCATCAGCATCAGTAGCGCATGACGCCCAAAATAAGTTCTTCCGTTTTAATGTGCCTGTTATCTGCTTTGATGATGTGCTTATGCAACGCATGAGCTGCATCAACTGCAATGAAGGCGATGTTGTGGTACTTATTTCACATACTGGACGCACCAAATCACTAATAGAAATAGCCCGTATTGCCCGAGAAAATGGCGCTGCAGTTATTGGTATTACTGCCCGTAACTCGCCTCTTTCTCTGGAATGCACGCTTCCTGTAACCATGGAAGTACCAGAAGACACTGATTTATACTTACCGATGGCTTCTCGTTTAGCTCAGTTGGTCACTATAGACGTACTTGCCACAGGCTTTACATTGCGCCGTGGCCCTCGTTTTCGCGATAACTTAAAACGTGTAAAAGAAGTTCTAAAAGAGTCTCGTGTGAACCGAGATATGACCATTTAAGCCGTGTTTACGCTTATTGTGAATGTGACTTACGACAAAATCATTGATTAACAATATCTAACTTTAGCTGTGATGATATTGATTAAAAGGCTAAAGACTGGTGTCTTTTAGCCTTTTTTTTGCTAAAAATGATTTATCTGTCACAAAAAACACGCATTAAACACTAACTATTTGTTGGTAACTTTACTACATTTTAAAAGAATGTCTGTTACTATATATACATCATTTTTAGTACCCAGTTTTAGCGTACTTTTAATAACCAAATTTTTTACAACAACTTTAAAATTTTAAAACTTTCCTTTTATATAACGGAGTATGTCATGTTCCGCAGAACAAAAATCGTTACAACTTTAGGCCCAGCAACTGATCGCGATGATAATTTACGTAAAATTATTATAGCGGGTGCCAATGTGGTTCGGATGAACTTTTCACACGGTTCAGCTGAAGACCACCTAAAACGCGCCAATGATGTTCGCGCAATTGCCAAAGAGTTAGGTTTACACGTGGCAATTTTAGGCGACTTACAAGGCCCAAAAATTCGTGTTTCTACCTTTAAAGACAACATGAAGATTAAGCTGAACTTAGGCGACAAGTTTATTCTTGATGCTGATTTAGGCAAAGGTGAAGGCGATCATAACCAAGTAGGTATCGACTATAAAGAGTTACCAAGAGATGTGGTGATTGGCGATATCTTAATGCTGGACGATGGTCGTGTTCAGTTACGTGTAGACAGCGTTGAAGGCAATAAAGTTTTCACCACTGTTACCGTAGCGGGTCCTTTATCAAACAATAAAGGTATCAACAAAAAAGGCGGTGGGTTAACTGCGCCAGCATTGACAGAAAAGGATATGGCTGACATTAAAACAGCTGCTTTAATCAATGTTGACTATTTGGCTGTGTCCTTCCCACGTACTGGTGCAGATTTAGATCTAGCCCGTAAACTGGCTGTTGAAGCCGGTAGTCATGCGCTTATTGTTGCTAAAGTTGAGCGTGCAGAAGCTGTTGCAACTGACGAAGCAATGGATGATGTAATTAGAGCATCAGATGTTGTCATGGTTGCCCGTGGTGACTTAGGTGTGGAAATTGGTGATGCTGCACTAGTTGCGGTTCAAAAACGCTTAATTCAGCGTTCACGTCAATTGAATAAAGCGGTTATTACTGCAACTCAAATGATGGAATCAATGATTTCTAGCCCAATGCCTACCCGTGCAGAAGTGATGGACGTAGCAAACGCTGTGCTTGATGGTACTGATGCTGTGATGTTGTCAGCTGAAACTGCTGCAGGTGACTTCCCAGAAGAAACCGTTAGAGCCATGGCCAATGTATGTATTGGTGCAGAATCACACCCAAGTGTGATGGTGTCTAAGCATCGCTTAGAGCAAAACTTTACCTCTATTGAAGAAACAATTGCACTGTCTACTATGTATGCAGCGAACCACCTTGAAGGTGTAAAAGCAATTATTTCATTAACAGAGTCTGGTGCAACTGCAAAATTAATGTCTCGCATTAGCTCTGCATTGCCAATATTTGCCCTTTCTCGTCATCAGAAAACCTTAGCAACAATGGCATTATACCGTGGTGTACAACCTATGTATTTTGATTCAACGGCTTACAGCGCTGATGAATTAGCCCGTGAAGCATTAAACACTATGGTTGCAGCGGGTTATTTAAATAGCGGCGACATGGTATTAATGACTAAAGGCGATGCTATGGAAACAATAGGCGGCACTAACACGTGTAAAGTGTTAGTCGTAGCTTAATAGCTAAACTTAAGTAAAAGTTAGCAAGGTTATTGAAAACGCCAATCTTATGATTGGCGTTTTTGCATCTGTGGTTTATTGAACAGCATTTGCATACTCAAAACGCGTTTAATCAATATAATGAACCTGGTCATTGCTAGACTCTATCCAGTTTTAGTCATATCTTACTTTGAGCCTTCTTGGCTAAAGTCACACTTATAGCCGCCCTCATCTACCATCAAAAGATTCCAAAAAAAAACGCTGAGCAATGTCAGCGTTTTCATTTTAAGCTAGGTTAAGTCATTATAGCTTTTCAAAGTCATTTACATTGATGGCAGCTAGACGTTTTTTATCCGCTTCACGTAACTGCTCGAACTCAGCTTCAGTAATAATATCTTTCTCTAACGCTACATCGAATAACTCAAGCATAGGTAGCTTAGATTTAATATGACCACTGCGTTGGGCTTTTTTAAGTTTCTTGTAAAGATCTCTTGCTGCATATTTGGCAAGAAACGCATCTTCAACTTCAGCCACTCCGCTGGTATCACCTTCAAACTCGCCACATAGGAATGTAATCCTGTCACGCGCAGGACTAGGTTTAAGCATAGCTTTTACCAGTTCAACAGCGGCTTTATCACTTGGAGCATTGAAGTGGTTGCCTAATGGGAAGATAAGAACCCGTAATAGCACACCAGCAATTTTGCTAGGGAAGTTACGGATAGCATCTTCTAATGCTTTTGCTGCAAGTTGTAAACGCTCTGTCATTACATAATGAACACTTGGTAAATCGTCTTGTTGACGGCCATTGTCCTCATAGAACTTTAATGTTGCAGAAGCTAAATAAAGCTGACTTAACACATCCCCCATACGGGCAGATATCATTTCTTTACGCTTAAGATCACCGCCCATTATTAACATAGATAAATCAGTCATAATTGCTAAAGAAGACGATATACGATTCATATCACGATAATACTTCTGGGTTGGTCCACTCACAGGTGAAGATGAGAATCTGCTGCCCGTGAGTGCATTAGCAAATGAACTCAGTGCATTACGAGTGGCATAACCAATGTGGCCTAAAAGTAGTTGATCGAAACGATCTACTGCTGCGGTTTCATCTTCCATTCCTGCCGCTTCCATTTCTGCAAGCACATAAGGATGACATCGGGTCGCCCCTTGTCCAAAAATCATCAATGAGCGAGTTAAAATATTAGCACCCTCAACGGTAATTGAGATAGGATTTGCCATAAACGCATGACCTAAATAGTTTTTAGGCCCTAGCTGGATACCTTTACCAGATTGAATGTCCATTGCATCTTCTAATACATCACGACCTAACTCAGTCATGTGATATTTAGCAATTGCGGTAACGACGGACGGCTTAACGTTAGCATCAATACCTGTGGTAGTTAATTGACGAGCTGCCTCTAATTGATAAGTATTGGCAATAATTCGCGCTAAAGCTTCTTGAACACCTTCAAAGTTACCAATTGGCATACCAAATTGCTGACGAACATAACTATAAGCAGTGGTAGTTTTTGTGGCGATGTGACCAGAGGCTGTTGCCAGTGCAGGTAAAGAAATACCACGCCCCGCAGACAGGCATTCAACTAACATTCTCCAACCTTTACCCGCATATTGTGGACCACCAATAATCCAATCTAATGGGATAAATACATCTTTACCACTTGTGGTACCGTTCATAAAGGCCATCATTAATGGATTATGACGACGTCCAATTTCAACACCTGGATGGTTAGTTGGAATAAGGGCACAGGTAATACCAAGGTTTTTCTTGTCGCCCAATAATTTATCAGGATCGTGCATTTGGAATGCTAAACCTAACACAGTCGCAACAGGAGCTAAGGTAATATAACGCTTGTTCCAGGTTAAACTAAGACCTAAAGTTTCTTCGCCTTCAAACTCTTGACGACACACCACACCGATATCGGGAATAGCACCTGCATCACTGCCTGCCTCTGGACCCGTTAAAGCAAAACACGGAATATCTTTACCTACAGCTAAAGACGGTAACCAACGGTCTTTCTGTTCTTGAGTACCATAATGGGTTAATAGCTCACCAGGACCTAATGAGTTAGGCACCATAACAGTCACCGCGGCGCTAACACTGCGTGTGGCAATTTTCGCTACTATGGTGGAGTTAGCAAAAGCAGAAAATTCACGACCGCCATATTTTTTAGGAATAATTAGCGCGAAAAAGCCTTCTTCTTTAAAGTACTGCCATAATTCAGGAGGCAAATCTTTACGATTATGAACAATGTCATAGTCGTCAATCATAGTTAGTGCTGTTTGAACTTGGTTATCTAAAAAGCTCTGTTCATCAGCAGTTAAGGTCGGTTTAGCGTACCCATGTAATTTATTCCAATCAGGTTTACCGCGAAATAGCTCACCTTCCCACCATACATCACCCGCTTCCATAGCTTCTTTCTCAGTGCTAGATAACGGAGGAAGTACTTTTTTGAAAAACGCAAATGCTGGACGCGTAATAAATTGCATCCTGATATTTCGTACTCCGAAGAGCACTATGATTGCGATAACAAGCAATATGATGATACTCATTTTTTAACCTTCTTAAGTTTTAACTAGTTGGACATTACTGGTACGGCAACACCCGCAGCCATGTAGGGAATAACTTTTCTTATAATTGCTTCAATATTGTTATGTTCGCCGTAATCTGATGCGGCAATTTCATTTAGTGCATCGGCAGATGCCATAGTGAATACCATAGTGCCAAGCGTAAAGTGCAAACGCCAAAACATTTCAACCGGAGGAATGTGCGGTACGCTTGCTGTGACAGCTTGTACAAAAGTAGTCAAATATTGGCCATAATGCGTAGTGATAAACCAGCGTAAATGTCCTTGACTTTCAATATACCCCCGACCGAGTAATTGCAGGAATATTATTGTGCCACCATTTCTAACCTTGTTAAGTTCTAATAATGGTTTGATCAAACATGAAAAAATGTCATTAAGTGGCGCATGTTCCGGAGCTAAATGTAAACGCTTTATTTCATTTGCCGCTGCAGGCATAAACACATCAAGGTAACGCGCCAATACCGCTCTAATTAACTCTTTTTTTGAACCAAAATGATAATTAACTGAGGCTAAGTTAACCTCAGCTTTGCTGGTGATTAAACGCAATGACGTTTCTGAAAATCCTCTCTCAGCAAACAGTTTTTCTGCTGAATCTAGAATTCTTGTTTTCGTATCAGTACGACTTGCCATCCTCTAACCCACTCTCAATTTAAACACCCGTTTAAATTAATCATTGAGCGCACAGATGTCAATTTAAATTTGGCTTATTTTCGCAGCAAAATAGCTCACACTAAGCATAAACAGTCACAAATGTAACAAGCACAAATTTTTTAAAATAGTCTAGGTTCTCTACAGATAAACTTTTGTATAAAAATAGTTGATGAGCATGATTTTTAAACGAGTGTATATTTATGTGGAAGTAATCGCTGTTATTTTTAAACAACTTCATGTTAAGTGGGTTAACTCAGGGCTTAAACTGCAGGTAACAAAGGATGCATATGGCTGAAATGGGTCTTTGTTAATCTTAGCAAAAAGCACTCATTGATATGCTCGCCTACCACAATGAACGATTCGCCATGGTAATCTGGGCATATTTTTTAGTCAGACTTTATCTAAAACCACTGCCTTTGCGATTTAATTCACTGTTTTCAATCTTTTTTTGTTGCGACTTTTTAAGCATCACAAACATAGCACCGGTACTACCTTGGTCTCGGGTTGCACTATGAAACGCTGCAACATGGTCAATTCTGAAAAGCCAATCACATATAGCACTTTTCATTAAACCTGGGTAAGGCTTACTGTTATAGCCTTTACCATGAATAACCAGAATATTGCGTTCTCCGCGTTCAAACGCACTAAAAATACAATTTATTAAACTTAGTCTAGCTTGGACCAAGCTGTATTCGTGCACATCTAAAATCGTTTTAATATCATATTTACCCAAACGTAATTGTTTGAAGACAGCATCCTGCATACCATCATGCTGATGACTGACTATTTCGTCTGGGCTGATCCTCGAAAATTGATGGGGCATGAGCGGTAAAACAGTAAGTAGCTCATGCTCATTTAAAGCGCTTTGTTTAGCTAATTGCCCCGCAGTAGGTGAAGACGAGCTAGCCAAGTTTACAGATTGTGTTTTATTAATATCCTTGAGCGGTATGACATCAGCCATCTCTTCAAAAAACAGTACTTTATCATCTTTAAGCACATTACCTCCCTACACACTTTGTAATGATTATGTTCTATGGCGACGGTAAAGAATAATTTATAGTACCTACCATATTGTAAAATAGATCAATTTGATGAGAAACTCGGTTTAATGAAGCTTTTGAAACCCGTAATAATAATGATGCTAGTCAGTCTGCTTGCCACTATGGCTTCAATGCCTTGTTACAGTAATACAAAATCAGATAATGACATGCTAAATGAAAATTATAGTCATCTAACAAAGGGATTTTATAACCTTAACATGGAGGTTATAAATGATATATACATTGACGATGCTGTGTATATTTCTGAAACACAAGATAAAGATATTGTTTACGGCAAAAAAAATATCATTGATTTATATCATAAGTTTTTTGCTAAAATTAAACGGAAAAACGCTAAAATTGAAATCGATTTTCGCGTAGCAATTCGTCAGTCATCAGCTGACCAATCGACCGACATTGGTTATTACCTGGTAAGATTTCACCCTGGTAAAGAATCAGGCGAACCTGTAAGTGAATTTGCCGGAAAATTTGTTACTGTCTCCAGACGTACAGCGGAAGGTAAATGGAAAATAAGTGTCGATTCTAATACTCGCTCAAAACCTGAGTTTTATTACCGCGCCAAACCTATGCCAAATTGGTATTACGGTAAGCAATTTATTAAACAATCTACAGAACAACCTAAATAATGCAATTTGCTACCTTTGACCAAAATCAACCTTGCCCATGTCATAGCGGTATAGCCTACCAAGCCTGTTGCTCTGTTTATCACACACATAAAATAGTTGCTGACAGTGCCGACATATTAATGCGCTCTCGTTATTGTGCATTTGTCGTTGGTGAGTTTAATTATTTAATCGATACCCATCACCAGCAATATTTGGATGGCTTAACAGCTGAACAATTATCTCAAGGTAATACACAATGGTTAGGCTTGCAGTTATTAGCACATCAATTGATAGATAAAAGTCATCCGGCTTTCGAACTGACATTTATCGATACAGAACAAGCGATTGTGACATTTAAAGCTTGGTATAAGCTTGATAAAGGCGTTGATGCTATTTTTGAAGAATCACATTTTGTTCGACTGGATGGTCAATGGTTTTATACCCGAGGTGTGCAAATGGAAGCAGATTTACCGCGCAGGAATGATCAGTGCGTATGCCAAAGTGGTAAGAAGTTCAAACAATGCTGTATCAGCTAAACAAATTATTATGACACAATATTAATAAAAGCGTTCATACGGGCTAATATAGTGAGTTTAGGACTAAATCATTAAAATCATTCACTCGAATAGCTGGGCTATATAAGTAACCTTGCGCTTGATCACACATCATCTTTTCTAAAAAAGCAGCTTGCTCAATGGTCTCAACCCCTTCGGCGGTAATCGACATATTCAGCGCTTTAGCCATCGCTATGATTGCACTCACAATTTCACGGCTCTGTTTACTAGATGATATATCCATAATAAATGAACGATCTATTTTAAGCTTAGTGATAGGAAACTGCTTAAGGTACTTCATTGAACTGTAGCCTGTGCCAAAATCATCAATAGCAATTCCCACACCTAAATCGGCAAGTTCATGGCAAAGGTTAATGGCATAACGAATATCGCCCATTAGTTCGGTTTCAGTAATTTCAAGAATAAGGCTTCTTGGTTTAATGCGATAACGCGTTAACAGATCCCACACCTGTTCAAATAAATCACCACTAAAAAACTGTCTAGCAGCGACATTGACATGCATGGTAATGTCCACATTTTTATGCTGCCACAAATTTAATTGTTTACATGCTGTTTCTAATACCCAAGATCCTACGGCATTAATCATGCCCGACTGTTCAGCTATTTCAATAAATGCACCAGGATATAGCACCCCTTTTCGAGGGTGATTCCATCTAATTAACGCTTCAGCTCCGACGTACTGATGACTCTGATAATCCATTAACGGTTGATAGTACAACTCAAATTGACGACCTTTAATAGCAGACTGTAAGTCTTTTTCGATTTCGGCATTATTTTTAAATTGTTGAAGTAATTCTTCATTAAAGAATTGGTAATAACCATTTGACTGTTTTTTTGCGTATTGCAACGCAATATCTGCACAGGATAAAGGTGCGAATAAATCAATTACTGAACCAATGTCAACGATAGCAATAGCCGGTTTGGGTTCAACTTTTTCTCTATTAATAATCATAGAAGCGGATAAATTGGTTATGAGTTTACTGACCAACTCGTCTAAGTCTTGTGCTGACATCATGTGGGGCAACAAAATACAAAACTCATCACTGCCAATTCGAGCCACATCTATTGCTTTGTAGTTCGCGGCAAAGTGCTTTAAACGTCTAGCAACCTCAATTAATAACGAGTCACCCTGTTCATGGCCGTGGGTATCGTTAAATCGTTTAAAGCCTAATAGATCAACCAATAATAATATGCCATCTTGGGCTTTATCCAGCAGTGGAGTAAAAAAAGATCGATTATGTAGGCCAGTTAAACTACAGTGCCATGCTAAATGTTCCAAATCTGCTTGGTGTTCAAATTCAGAAGAGATGTCATAACTTGAAACCAAGGCATAGTGATGACCTTGCTCGGTCATAAAACCGGTAATGTGATAGTGTAGCCAATATTGTTTACCATCGACTCGTTTAAGTTTAATGTCTCCTATTACACTTTCATTATTCGCAAGCTTTGCCAATATATGTTGAAGTACATCGGGTTTATTTCGAAAAATATCTAAATTCATCACACTTTGATGTTCAATATCACTGCGTAATAAGCCTGTCATTCTTTGATGGGCAAAATTGACATAATCGACAACTAAAGTATCAGTATTGACAATCATAACCACATGTTCTGAATGTTCTGCGGCATTGCGTAACAAATGGATTTGTTCTGATTTATCGTAGGAGTATCGAGTTGCCAAGGTTAATGCAAGCTGATCCGCACACTGAATCGCAATTTGAATTTGTTCAAGTTGCCATTCAAATGATGATTTAAAGTCAATCGCTAACACCCCCTCAATATGACCATTAATCCTTATAGCAACATTAAGTGTGCTGACAATATGGTTAACACTATAATAATCAAAAGAATGGATTAGTTGGTTATCATGGGAGATGTTATTAGTGGCTATATAACGGTGGTTTTTTAATTCATCAAAATAACAAATGTTTATGCCCGACTGCACAGTGGCTAAGGTGGATATCGGCCTATTGTTATCGCAGCCTGAATAATGAGAAATCAGTCTTTTCGAGCAGGATAAAGAAGGGTTTTGTTGCCCATCATATGATGGTTCTGCACTATCCAACTTTTCGTCAAATAGCCAAACAGATACCGTAGAATCAACAAAATGTTGCTGCAACAGCTTAATAACTAACTCAGAGGTTTTTGTAAAGTTCCCCTGCTGTTTCGCACTAGAGTTTACAATTAACTCTAAAAGGTGCTGATTTTGTTCTTGTGTCATTAGTTTCCCGAAAAGACATCATGTATTCTCATTCTGCTGAATTATAATTAGTTCGCTCTGTGAGCAATGTGCAGAAACTCAATACATACCATTGGGAGCTTAATAATAAGCTGTTAGTTAACTCTTGATAATCAAAGGCTGTTATAAAATTTAATCGCTGACGATACACCCGCAATTAACAAACAGCAACCCTATTTACACGCCATTTTCTAATTGAAATAGCATTTTCTCCACCGTCACTGAAAAATACAATATAAGCTTAACATCATCGCCTACATGAACAATTTTAACATCGACCTTGTCGAAACGAGTCTGCGCTGTACTGGCAAGCTTATGTGCTTCGATTTCAGCTGCCTCCCCCTTAAAAACTAACACTAACTCGGTATCGTGCTCATCAATTACGGCGCCGATATCAACAAAACTACCGCAATCACTGCATGAGTCGTTTACGTTCTGCTGTTGTTGTTTAATTGTGTTAACCATCGTGAACCACCCAAAGCTGAAGAATGAAGATCTGTTTATATGTGATTATCATAAAATAACTGAATAACAATTTCCCTTACATGGCTCACATATCGAGTTGGCACCATGTTTTTATGCAAATGATATAGCCTCAAGCGGAGGACTTTATGCGGTGAGTTGGATCATCGTTTGACTAATCTGTCGTTGACGCTCTAACTGCTCAACAAAATGCATGTCTTCAGTAGGCTCATAATGGGTTTCTAACCCTTCATATTTTGATCGCACTAAATGGCTGCTATTGCTTAATGCTTGGGTCATTGCATCATCATGTTTACCCCGTATTACAATGGCTTCAGGACATAAGCTTTGTTGTAAATGAAATTGACATAACCCTTGGGAGTGAAAAACAGCACCATTATTTGTATGCTCAGCAGTAGCAGATAAATCATCAATTAATTTTTGTGGTTGTTGCAGTTGAAACTGTTTATACAGTTTCTGGTCAATCGTTAGGTGTTTATCAAATTGAAATTGAGCCATATCATTACTGTCTGCTGATAACATGGCTAACAGTAAACCAAATTCACCACGACGCTGGTTTTCGACAGCCGCATTTAAACGACCGCCTAATTGTAATTCATTGACCAGTTGTGATTCAATTTGCATATAAAAACAACACTATTATGACTCGATGCTATTTTATCGACCAAACACACCTAAACTTTAGAAAAATATTCATTTTTAGCCTTTACATATTTTGGGTTTATGACTACTATGGCGGCCGCAATTGAGGAGGGGTTCCCGAGTGGCCAAAGGGATCAGACTGTAAATCTGACGGCTCAGCCTTCGAAGGTTCGAATCCTTCTCCCTCCACCATTTGCGATGTAATTTAGATAGACGAAAAAGAAATATGTGGAGGGGTTCCCGAGTGGCCAAAGGGATCAGACTGTAAATCTGACGGCTCAGCCTTCGAAGGTTCGAATCCTTCTCCCTCCACCATCTTTCTTGCTCATTTATCTCTATTCAGTGGAGGGGTTCCCGAGTGGCCAAAGGGATCAGACTGTAAATCTGACGGCTCAGCCTTCGAAGGTTCGAATCCTTCTCCCTCCACCATTTTACATCTTAATCTTCATACAATATCCCTCAAAATCTGTAATATATCCTTCATTAGTTAACCACATTCGTATTAATTCTCTCTATTATCTCAACCAGCTTATTTTTGCTAGGTTTAAGACCTTTTTTTCTTTAAGATTAAGTCATTAATAATCACGATGAGAAAATACTATGCCATCGAATTGGGTAAACCAGGCCATTGCTAAGATTGATGCAGACTATCAACGTTCTGCTGATACTCACCTTATAAAACTCGATTTACCACAACTTAATGGTGTTGATATTTATCTTAAAGATGAAAGTACTCATCCTACGGGCAGCCTAAAGCATCGTTTAGCCCGCTCGTTATTTTTATATTCTTTATGCAATGGTTGGATTACACAAACTACCACCATTATTGAATCATCGTCTGGTAGCACTGCGGTGTCTGAAGCGTATTTTGCACGTTTAATTGGTTTGCCTTTTATCGCAGTAATGCCTTCGACTACGGCTAAAAAGAAAATTCAACAAATCGAGTTCTACGGCGGGCAATGTCACTTCGTTGATAATAGTAATCAGATGTATGCTGAGTCTGAACGCCTTGCTATAGAGTTAAATGGCCATTACATGGATCAGTTCACTTTTGCAGAGCGCGCCACAGATTGGCGGGGCAATAACAATATTGCTGACTCAATATTCATTCAAATGCAACGTGAGCCACACCCTATTCCCCACTGGATTGTAATGAGCCCCGGCACAGGTGGCACCTCTGCTACCATTGGGCGTTATATTCGCTATCAGCAGTTATCGACCCAACTGTGTGTGGTAGACCCTGAAAACTCGGTTTTTTATGATTATTTCCACAGTGGTGATAAAACATTAACAGGTCAAAAAGGCAGTAAAATTGAGGGCATTGGACGGCCTAGAGTCGAACCCTCCTTTATTGCTGGTGTTGTTGATGAAATGCATAAAATTCCTGATGGAGCATCCATTGCTACCATGCAATGGTTAGAAACCTTGATAGGCCGAAAAACGGGCGCATCGACAGGAACCAACTTGTATGGTGCATTACTGTTAGCCACGCGAATGCAACAACAAGGACAAGCAGGTTCGATTGTGACATTGATTTGTGATGCGGGGGAAAGATACTTAGATACTTATTATAATCCCCAATGGATTGAGGACAATATTGGTTGCTTTAAACAATTTGAACAGCAACTAAGTGATTTTAACCAAAGTGGATTACTCAGTCCATTGGACTACTAAATCGAGTTGCCCCAACACACATTTTGGGGCAGCCTTTATCGCTTAATCAATATCCAAATACTTATGCATTTGAATCGAGAGACGCCAGTTACGCTCAATACAGACTTTCATCGCCAATGCTGTAGCGCGAGGCTTCTGGCTAATAGGTTGTAAGCAGATAGTTTTACCTTCAATATCAATATCCTTGAGTAAATCATCCAGCTCTTCAATATGTTTATCTGTGGCTATTGGGTGTTTAATTTCATTTGCACGCGTTAAAGCTTGGCTTAACACCTTATATCCACCCTTCATATTGATTTTAGGTGATACTGTTACCCAGGCATCTTGATGACATAGCACCTCAAAAGTGCCCGAAGTCTCAATTTGGACACTATAGCCAGAGTCGATTAATTGGTTGGTCAACTGAGTTAAATCATACAAGCAAGGTTCACCGCCTGTAATCACTACATGTTTTGCACTAAAGCCTTTACGATTAAATGCGGCGATAAGACTGGTACCATCATGGTTAGCCCAGCGACCAATGGTGCCATCAACCGCAATCACTTGTTCAGGCGACACTTTGTTTTCAACCAGTACATCCCAAGTTTGTTTGGTGTCACACCAAGAGCAGCCCACAGGGCAACCTTGTAAACGGACAAAGAGTGCTGGCACACCGGTAAAAGTCCCTTCACCTTGGATAGTTTCAAACACTTCGTTAACTGGATAGCTCATTTGTCACCTGCTTTATTCGTTTGGGCGGCATTTATAGTTTATTTCTACCTCAGTATCAAGGTTAGCAGCATGACAATTGGCATAAATGAGCCATTAACTTTGCTATTGCAGGAAACTGTAAGATAAAATGCTATCAATTAACACATTATCACCCTCTTATACTATTTAGCATTAGGTCATTATTCATGTCTCAAACTTCATTGCCAAGCAAAGCATTAGTCGTATTCAGTGGTGGTCAAGACTCAACCACCTGTCTTATTCAAGCGTTAACTGAATATGATGAAGTACACGGTATTACTTTCGATTATGGCCAGCGCCACAGACAGGAAATTGATGTTGCAAAAGCTCTGGCTAAGCAACTGAATTTAATCAGTCATAAAGTATTAGACACTACACTGCTAAACGAATTGGCCATTTCAGCATTGACCCGTGATTCTATTCCTGTTTCCCACGAATTAATGAATAATGGTTTACCCAATACTTTTGTCCCTGGACGAAATATCTTATTTCTGACTCTTGCGGGCGTATACGCTTACCAACTCGGTTGTGATGCCATTATCACCGGTGTGTGTGAAACTGACTTTTCAGGCTATCCAGATTGTAGAAATGAGTTTGTTAAATCAATGGAGCACACTTTAGCCCTCGGCATGGATAAGCCATTAAAAATCATTACTCCTCTGATGTGGCTTAACAAAGCAGAAACATGGGCTTTAGCAGACAAATATCAGCAATTAGAACTGGTTAAACAACAAACGCTGACCTGCTATAACGGTATAATTGGCGACGGTTGTGGTGATTGCCCGTCGTGTTTATTACGTCAACGCGGCTTAGATGATTATCTGCAAAATCAACAACAAGTCATGTCGTCATTGCACGCTAAAATACAGCCATCGACATAGAGGTGAATATGGGTAAAACAACTTCATCATTAATCAAGCCATATCAATTTACCTTGGTTATCAGTGTCATTTGTATTGTTTTATTTGCCCTAAGTATCACTAACCCCATCATTGTCGATACCAACAGCTTATTCAAATTTCAACATGATGCTATTGCTAATGGACAAATTTGGCGCCTACTTACCGGTAATTTGTTACACACCAACATCTGGCATTTAGTGATGAATTTGGCTGGATTTTGGGTCATTGTTTTTTTACATGAATTACATTACCAAAGACATACAGGTAAATTGACGCTGCTTTTTTTGTGCCTTTGTGTCTTGGAAGGTGTGGGTTTATATTTTTTCTATCCTGAACTCAGAGCCTATGTAGGATTAAGTGGGTTGCTACATGGTTTATTTACTTTTGGCGCGGTAATGGATATTCGCAAAGGTTTACGGTCGGGGTATTTACTACTAATAGGTGTCATTGTAAAGGTAGGTTATGAGCAGTATTTTGGTGCAAGTGCGGGTATCTCTGAATTAATCAATGCCAGGGTAGCGACAGAGTCTCATTTAGTCGGCTTAGTTGCAGGGTTAATATGCGCGATATTCTGGCTGACTGTTGCGAACAAATTTCGTCATAAAAAGTAGCGATTAAAAGTCGTTGTTAAAAACAGTGACTAAAAAAGGTTATTTAATTTTGCTCAGTCGATTACTAATAGCGTTTGTTAAAGCGGTCTTTTGATCATCAACACCACAAAACTCTGCATACCCTAAACCTTCACCATAGGGGTTAACCTGAGTGGCTAGATTGACCACACGATAACAATAGTCACCTTGCTTCACAATTCTATTAGGGCCAAGACGATGATTGTATGTATGGGGTTGACTGGTATCAATTTGGGGGATTAATTCAATAAAGACTAAGTCAGGGTCCATTTCACTCATCGTCCCCCCAGGCTTGTTTGTTAACGCAGACTGATTACCTATTAATGTTTCAAGTTCGTTCATATTCATGTGTTGTAAATACTGGTTTGATGCCTGAGTAATGGCATGGGTTGAAAGTACTCCCACGCTATCACTAACAGCTTCATTACCTGCTTCATTTACAGTTTCATCGTTAATCGCTGAGGTACTATTATTACTGCTGCGATCTGGTTCCCTTGGTGTAATTATATCAGGGGGATCTGCTGGAATCTGTTGTTGAAAATTAGATGCTGATTGGGGTTCTACCACGAGTGTAATGGGTTGTGCCGATGATTTAACCTCCATATTTGTATCCTGTTTATCAACCTCTTGTTGATTAATTTTTTCTTCATTAACTTCTTTTTTATCAGTATCTAGTTTTGATTCACTTTCTAATGGTTTTTCTAATTCACTTGCTTTAACCATAGCTTCATATTGTTCTGTGGTAATAATATAGCTGTTAATTTTGACCGCTTCAGGAGTTATGGTTAAGCTCGACTGATGTTGATCGCTCGCTTGCTGCCAAAACCAGGTGATAACAAAGAAAAAAACAAAATGTATACCAAGTGCAAGAGAAACCGACTTAACTAGCCCTCGCCTATCTTTGATGACCACTGGCTCGCTTTCAAGTTCAGGATCTGGTTCTTGGTCATGGCCAATATTAATGTTAAAACTATCTCTATTTGATGACTTATTTTTTCTATCCATTTTAGTTACTGTCTTTAAAAACATATCCATATATCATTAACTCTGCTGATTTGAATGTAAATCCTTGATAAAGTTCACTAGTCATCTAAAAAATTTTTCCCTGGATACTGAGGTAAACTCAGATTAAAAACTGAGAGTACACGTGTACACTATTTATAGTTTTTACTGACTAGCCCTGTTAGACTGAGCATCATCATTTGACTCTTATATTGAGTAACAAACACCATGCCCGAAAAATCAGACATTCTTACCGCAGAACAAATACTTAATAGTACCGCCGATTATAGCACTAAAGAGGAGTTAGCTAACGGGTTATCTCACGGATTCGGTGTTATTGCGGGTTTAGTGGGTTTGGTATTAATGTTAAGTAATGCCAAAGAAGGCTTGTCTTCAACTCAGCTAGCGGGTGTTATTATTTATGGTGTTAGTATCATAGCCTTATTTTTATCTTCTACCTTATATCACACTAGCCGTACACCTGTATGGCGAAAACGATTTAAAATGGCAGATCACTGCACTATATATACACTCATTGCAGGCACCTACACACCGCTTATGTTGATCGCTTTGCAGGATGATAACGCATTAATCATCTTAACGATTATCTGGAGTATTGCATTCGGTGGCATTATTTTTAAAACCTTGTTTATTGGTCGTTTCAAAGCACTCAGTCTATTTCTATATCTATTAATGGGTTGGCTCTGTGTTACTGTCATGGCAGACCTTATTGCTAATATGACAGAGTTAACATTTAATTTATTGATAATGGGTGGATTATTTTACAGCCTGGGAGTGATATTCTATGCCAATAAGAAAATACCCTATAATCATGCCATTTGGCATATGTTCGTCCTTGGTGGCGCTTGTTCGCATTTCTTATGTGTTTATTTTATGGTCACTATTTAATATATTCATCACCTAAAGATCAATAGAGGCACTTTGCATGCTGTTCAATAGTCATTTTTTCATGCAGAATTATCGGTAAACTAATCCATAGTTAGTTATATGCATCCTGATTATGAACATTCTGATGAGCAAAAATGGCAAGCAAAGGATAAAATTGCTTTTGTCGTTAAGCTAATACCTGAAGGTAAAGTCCTTCCTTATGGCAAAGTGGCTGATCTTGCAGGCTTACCAGGGCGAGCTAGATATGTATCACGCGCACTAAAGCTTGCTCCGTCAACAGCTAACCTACCTTGGCATAGGGTAATTAACGCTGCGGGACGAATTTCGTTTCCGAAAAGCACCCTTTTATTTCAACAGCAAACGGAATTATTGCGATTAGAGAATATTGAAGTGAACAATGGCAAGATTCCATTGTCCAAACATTTATGGCAACCTGATCTAGTAACATTAGTCATGACACTTCCGTTTTAGTCGGCATCTCTTTTAGGATTAAAAACTTGCAAACTACTCTTTTAAAATCACAGTCAACTCATCTACTTCTGTCACCATTAATAGCCTATTTTATGATGGTATCTTTTAGTGCGACCAGTAGTACGCTTAGCGCTGATTTAGTTTCAACACCACAAAATTCAATACAAGATGACACTTCTGTTAAACAGGCTGTTATAAAAAGTACCATTTTATTACCACTAACTCCACATACAGCGCAGTATAAGGCTTATTATGGCAGTATTGAGTTAGGTGATGCTAAATATACTCTGCCAGCTACTGATAGTGGCTATTATAATTATCTATTCGAAAGTGAAGTCGGACTATTAATGTTGTCTGATGAACGTAAACTACAAAGTGATTTCACCCTTGAAAACGGTAAATTAGTGCCTTTTAGGTATGTGCATTACAGAACAGGAACAGGTAGTGATTACACCGAGCAAACCGCTTTTGCTAAATCACAAAATTTTATCCATACCATCTACAAACAAGAAGCCCTAAAATTAGATTATCAAGAGTTAATATTTGACCCACTGATGGTGCAATTACAATTTAGGATGGACGTGATAAGTAATAAAAGACCCCTTAATTATAAGATGGTCAAAGAAAAAGAAGTGGATGAGTACGACTTTAAAATTATTGGTAATGAAACCATTACAGTGGCAGGCGGTACTTTTGAAACCGTAAAGTTTGAAGTTGTTCGCGAGAGCACAAAAAGACGAACATTTTTTTGGATGGCACCTAAACTTGCTTATTTACCGATTAGGCTAAGTCATTTTTCTAAAGGCAGTAAACAACTTGATATTCAACTTGCTCAATATCATTTCGATAAGCCATTAACTGATATTCCGAGTCTTGATATCGATCATGAAAAGCGAATATTCGATGCTTACATGGCAGAAAAGTCATTAATAAAACAAGCTAGTACAGTAGAAAAAGATATATCAGATGATGAAGATTTACCTGAAGTCAGCCATGATGAAATCAGCGAAAAAGAAATGTTAGATATTAAAAAAATGGTGGTTGATTAGCACTATTGATTTTAATAATGCCAGCACTGCTGGCATTTTTTTATCCTCTACTAACTTAATTTAATATTTTTACGACAGTACGTTAAACAGCACTATGCTCGATCCGAATATCACCCAGTCTAAATACTCTCCAGTCACCGGCTGAAAGCACCTGCCATTGTTCATTGTTAGTTAACGGTCTAGTCGCAATCACGGTAACCACATCATTAGGGCTGGTTTCTTTTTGAAAATCAATCACCACATCGGTATCAATAAGGGTAGCTTTACCAAAGGGTGCTCTACGAGTGATGTGACACAAATTATTGGTACAATATGCCATTAAATCAATGCTATCGCTTAAGATCATATTAAATATACCTAGAGTGCGGATCTCATCTGCAAGTTTAGCTATGTACTCAAACACCACATTCATATTTTCTGGTGCAGTGTCGCCAAACTGCTGTACCACTTGCTCAAGTATCCAACAAAATGCCATTTCACTATCCGTATCGCCAACGGGTTGAAAACGACTTGAAATAAATTTTTGCTCATAGTCACTTAGCTGACCATTATGGGCATAGGTCCAATAACGGCCCCATAATTCTCGAGTAAAAGGATGTGTGTTTTCCAGTGACACGCACCCTCTATTAGCTTGTCGAATATGACTCACAACAATTTCACTTTTTATTGGGTATGACTTTATAAGTTGAGCAATATGAGATTGACTGCTTGGAGATGCATCTTTAAATGTTCGACTGCCTTTACCTTCATAAAAGGTAATACCCCAACCATCTACATGCGGTCCAGTTACCCCACCACGTTCTGCTAACCCAGTGAAACTGAATACAATATCAGTGGGGACATTGGCACTCATAGCAAGTAATTCGCACATTTATTAAGCCTTTTTCGTTACTTATTGATCAATTTTCAGCAGTTGAGCATATTGTATCTTTTGTGGTAAATCAGTGAAACAAGATTGACACATAAAAATTTAAACAATTGTTTGAATAATGCTTGTATTCATTGCTACATAAGGTTAAATTTTATGTGGCACAGGTCTGACCACGGTCTATACTTGTGATTAAGATCAATAAAGAATTAGCCATTCACCCTATGAAACTGGCTTTAAGGAGAGAGTAAAGTGACCACCCTATTTTTGATCATCGCGATGATCTGTGTGCTCGGCACAATGTCTTACCTAAGGGTATCGCTTGTCACCACCACGATAGCAGCAGCTGTTGTTTTAGGTGTTGGTAGCGCAATGGACATCGTAGGTACTATTACATGGGCTGTATTCCTTGTAATAGCATTACCTTTTAACATTAAATCATTTAGACAAAATTTTATCAGCCGTCCGCTGCTTAAAGTGTACCGTGGTATCATGCCTGAAATGTCTTCTACTGAAAAAGAAGCAATTGAAGCAGGTACGACCTGGTGGGAAGCGGATTTGTTCGCTGGTAATCCTAACTGGAGTAAACTACACAACTACCCACAATCTCGCCTTACCGCTGACGAACAAGCCTTCCTAGACGGCCCTGTTGAAGAAGTGTGTAAAATGGTTAATCACCACATGGTGTCGCATGAACTGGGTGATTTACCTCAAGATGTGTGGCAATACCTAAAAGACCATGGTTTCTTTGCGATGATCATCAAAAAGAAATATGGCGGTTTAGAATATTCTGCTTATGCTCAATCACAGGTTTTACAAAAGCTTGCTGGTGTTAGCAGTGAACTTGCATCAACTGTCGGTGTACCAAACTCTTTAGGCCCTGGTGAATTGTTACAGCACTATGGCACTGCTGCGCAGCAAGATCATTACCTACCTCGCTTAGCCAAAGGATTAGAAGTCCCTTGTTTCGCATTAACCAGCCCAGAAGCTGGCAGTGATGCAGGCTCAATTCCAGATTTTGGTATTGTCTGTAAAGGCGAATTTGAAGGTGAAGAAGTATTAGGTATGAAGCTAACATGGAACAAGCGTTATATTACGCTTGCACCTGTCGCGACCGTACTTGGTTTAGCTTTTAAGCTACGCGACCCTGATGGATTACTAGGCGACAAAGAAGAGCTAGGTATTACCTGTGCTTTAATCCCAACTAATATCCCAGGTGTAGAAACTGGTCGCCGCCACTTCCCACTTAACTGTATGTTCCAAAACGGTCCTACCCGTGGTGAAGAAGTATTTGTACCATTAAGCTTTATTATTGGTGGACCAGAAATGGCTGGCCAAGGCTGGCGTATGCTGGTTGAGTGTTTATCGGTTGGCCGTGGTATTACCCTGCCATCTAACTCTGCTGGTGGTGTAAAAACGGCTGCAATAGCTACTGGTGCCTACGCACGCATTCGTCGTCAGTTCAAACTACCGATTGGTAAGTTAGAAGGGATTGAAGAACCAATGGCACGTATAGGCGGTAATGCATACTTAATGGATGCAGTCACTAGCTTAACAACCACTGCAATTGATCTAGGTGAAAAACCATCTGTTATATCAGCGATTGTTAAATTTCACCTAACCGACAGAATGCAGAAATGTATTATCGATGCCATGGATATTCACGGCGGTAAAGGTGTATGTTTAGGTCCAAACAACTACTTAGGCCGTGGCTACCAAGCCGCTCCTATCGCTATTACTGTTGAAGGCGCAAATATTTTAACTCGTACTATGATCATTTATGGTCAAGGTGCAATTCGCTGCCATCCTTATGTATTAACAGAAATGGAATCGGCGTTTGATACTGATGCAGCCCGTGGGTTAGCCACCTTTGATGATGCGATATTTGGTCATATTGGTTTTGCTACCTCTAACTTTATTCGCAGTTTCTGGATGGGATTAACGGGTGCTCGTTTCTCTAACGCACCTTACTCAGATAAGACTAAACGTTACTACCAACAGATGAACCGTTTCAGTGCTAACTTAGCGTTATTGTCTGATTTAGCAATGGCGACCTTAGGTGGTAATCTTAAGCGTAAAGAGCGTATTTCAGCTCGTCTAGGTGACTTATTAAGCCAGCTATATCTTGTGTCAGCAACATTGAAACGTTATCAAGATGAAGGCCGTTTAACTGACGATTTACCTTTAGTTCAGTGGGCTGTTGAAGATTCATTGTATAAATTACAAGATTCTTTAGATGACTTACTTAACAACTTCCCTATGGGATTAGGTCATGTATTACGTTGGGTTATTTTCCCATTCGGTCGTCCAGTTAAGCGTCCTACAGATGTAATGGATCATAAAGTCGCTAAGATAATGCAAACACCATGTGCAAGCCGTGACCGTTTAGGTAAAGGTCAGTTCTTTACTAACTGCGAGAACAATCCCGTAGGTATTCAAGAACAAACCTTTATCGATATTCTAGCTTGTGAGCCTTTATACGATAAAGTGTGTAAAGCCGCTGGCAAACGACTCCCTTTCATGTGGCTTGATAAGATTGCTGCTGAAGGTAAAGCACTGGGTGTTCTAAGTGAAGCTGAAATTGCATTATTAGAACGTGCAGAGATTGGTCGCTTGAAATCTATCAACGTTGATGATTTTGATACTGAAGAGCTACGTGCCAATATCAAGTTACCCGCTAAGCAAGAAAAAGCTGCTTAACAGATAAATTAGTAAAAGTAATATTAAGGGTAAAGCCATGCTTTACCCTTTTTTATTGAGGAAATGTCAATGAATATACGTCAAATGACAGGTCTGCAAATTATGCAGGCTATGTTAGCAGGTGAACTCCCTGCCCCTTCAATCACACAAACGATGCCAATGAAGGCTGTCTCAGTTAGCGAAGGAGAAATTACCTTTGAAGCAGCCGCAGATGAAAGACACCTAAACCCTATGGGTGGAGTGCATGGCGGCTTTGCAGCTACAGTACTTGATTCAGCCACTGCCTGTGCAGTTCATTCCGCATTACCAGCTGGCGCTAGCTACGCCACTATCGACTTGAATGTAAAAATGGTTCGGCCTGTACCGAAAAATCAACCGGTATTTGCGATAGGCAAGCTAGTTAACTTAAGCACCAGTTTAGCAATATCCGAAGCAAGGCTAACCGACAAACAGGGTCGATTACTTGCAACTGCAACCGCAAGTTGTATGGTAAGCCGCTAGGATCTGCATATAAAAAAAGAGCCCGTCAAATGACGGGCTCTTTTTTTATCTTAAACAGGATAATAGTGGATTAACAACCCTGTATTATCCAATTATCAGTTTACTCTCGTAACTCTTGTTCTAATTGTTTGGCAACCGTATCTGGAGAGTGACTATTTTTAGCAAACAAATTATAAGCCACAGGCACAACAACCAAGGTAAAAAATGTTGCCAAAGTAATACCAGATAAGACCACAACACCAATTACATAGCGGGTTTCTGAACCAGCACCAACCGCCATCACTAAAGGTAATGCTCCAGCAGCGGTTGTAATACCTGTCATCAAAATAGGCCTTAAACGTTGGGTAGAAGCTTGTAATATTGCTTCGTTAAATTCCACTCCTCTATCTCGCAACTGATTAGCGAACTCAACAATAAGTATGCCGTTTTTAGCAGCTAAACCTACCAGCATGATAATACCAATTTGACTATAAATATTGATACTCTGTCCGGTAAACCATAATCCCAGTAAAGCACCTAAGGTGGCTAATGGCACAGTTAACATGATAATCATTGGATGAATAAAGCTTTCAAACTGAGCCGCTAACACTAAGAATACAATTCCTAAAGCTAGCAAGAAGACAAAATTCATCGAACTGCCTGACTCTTGATAATCTAATGAAGGCCCTTTGTAACTTACCACCGCCTCAGCAGGTAAATAAGTTGAGGTTAAATCGTTTAGATAAGCAAGTGCTTCTCCCAGACTGTAATCTTCGGCTAGGTTAGCCTCAAGAGTAATTGACCTCATACGATTATAACGATTAAGTGAGCTAGCATCAGCAAACTCTTCAATAGTGACCAGGTTAGATAGTGGAATTAATTCATTGGTGCGCGCAGAACGCACATAAAGGTTTTCCATATCACTGGCTGTGCTTTGACTTTCTCGATTACCTTCAATGATGACATCATACTCTTCACCATCACGCATAAAGGTGGTCACAAGTTTTGAACCTAACATGGCTTCAAGTGTGCGGCCAATATGCGAAACAGACACTCCTAAATCGGCTGCTCTAACCCGATCAATGATCACCCGTAACTGAGGTTTTGTCTCTTGGTAGTCATGATCTAAACCAATTAATTTTGGATTATCTTTGGCTTTTTCAAGAATAATATCACGCCATTCTGCTAACTCTTCATAGCTAGGGCCGCCCAGTACAAATTGAACTGGTTTACCGACTCCGCGACCAAATGCCTGTCGCATAATTGGGAACGCACGAATGCCCGCTAAATCTGATAATCGGCTACGAATATCGCCAATAATAGCATTAGCACTTCTACGTTGTCCCCAATCCTCAAGTACGATAATCGCCATACCATTAGAAAAATCTGTTGCGGTGCCAAATCCCCGCGGTGCACGGATAAGCAAACGCTTAATATCACCACTTTCGACTAATGGCATTAAACGCCCTTCAACTTCATCCATATATTCTTCAATATATTCGAAGCTAGCACCTTGAGGCCCATTAACCATTAAGAACATAGAACCACGATCTTCTTGTGGGGCAAATTCCTGAGGCACTTTTTGCAATAAATAACCACTGATAACAAAGGAGATAATTACTAAGGCACTGACTATTAATGGCTTTTTAAATGCCTTAGCAAGGCTAGATTTATACATTGATGATAAGCGATCCATCAATTTATCAATCTGACGCACTAGCCATGAACCTTCGCTGGAAGGTTTTAGCAGCTTAGAACACATCATGGGGCTAAGGGTTAATGCAACGATACTTGAGAAAATAACCGCGGCGCTCATTGTCACGGCAAACTCTTTAAATAACTTACCTAAGTCCCCTTCAAGGAAAGTGATTGGCATAAATACCGCAACCAATACAAGGGTGGTCGCTACAACAGCAAAAGCCACTTCTCGGCTGCCTAAATATGCCGCTTTTAGCGGTGAATCACCCTCCTCAATTCTTCGGTGAATATTTTCTAACATCACAATGGCGTCATCAACCACCATACCAATAGCTAGAATCATCGCTAACAAAGTCAATAAGTTAATTGTGTAATCAAGTGCATATAACACTGTGAATGTGGCGAGTAATGATACCGGAACGGTAATAGCAGGGATCAACATCGCTCTGACACTACCCAAAAACAAATAAATCACAATGATGACTAATATCATCGCGATAAATAAAGTTTGGTAGACCTCATCAATTGAGCGTTCAATAAATACTGAGCTGTCATAGGACCGCTTAATTTCCATACCCGCGGGTAGAGTAGGATTGAGTTGATCAACCAGTGCATTTGCAGCTCGAGCTACTTCTAGGGTATTTGCCGTTGATTGTTTACTGACTCCAAGACCAATCATTGCCTCTGTGTTACCACGGAACACAATCCGCTCTTCTTCACTGCCAATCTCAACTCTAGCAACATCACCTAACTTAACTAAATAGCCATCTTCGCCTTGGGTAAGCACTAAATTAGAAAAGTCTTCTGGGGTACGATAAGCACGCTCTAATCGAACAGTAAAATGACGATCTTCCGATTCTATAGATCCTGCAGGAAACTCCACGTTTTCCGTTCTCAATGCGTTTTCTATATCAGTAACGGTCAAGTTACGTGCCGCTAAAGCTTGGCGGTCTATCCATATGCGCATTGCATACACTTTTCCGCCGCCTAAACGCAGGGTTGACACACCATCAATCACTGAAAACCGATCAACTAGGTACCGATTGGCATAATCTGTCAGCTGCAATATGTCCATTTGATCTGAGACCAAATTAAGCCACATTATCACTTCATCGCTGCCGTTGGCCTTATAAATGGATGGTGCGTCAGCTTCTTCAGGTAATTGATCTAGTAGACCAGATATTCTATCTCGTACATCATTAGTTGCTGCTTCGATATCTCGGTCAATATCAAACTCGATTGTGACACTCGAGCGACCATCAGAGCTGGATGAATTGATGTTGCGAATGCCTTCTACACCACTTATTCTGTCCTCTATCAACTGAGTTATACGGCTTTCAACAACTGAACTGCTTGCCCCGCGATAGCTGGTTTCAACAGATACAATCGGGGGGTCGATGTTAGGATATTCGCGCAAAGGTAATTTATCAAATGACACTAAGCCCAAAACAATCAATAGAATACTGATTACAGAGGCGAAAACAGGACGTTTGACCGATAAATCCGTTAAGATCATGCTGCTGTCTCCGTCGAATTAACATTGACGAAATTAAAGTTTTCAGCTTCCTGTAATGTAACTTTGTCACCTGGACGTACTTTTAAAATACCCCGTATAATAACATGTTGGTTTTCAGCTAATCCTTCAGTAATTTCAACCCAACCCCGCATCCTGACGCCTAATTTCACCTGAATTTGAATCACTTCATCTTGCTCATTGGTGCTATAGACATAATGCTTGTCTTGGATAGGGATAATTGCTGATTCAGGCAGTAACAGTCCTTGACGGCTTTGTTTAATCAATTTCACCTTCATTAACATCCCCGGCAGTAGAGCATAATCATCATTGGATAATACAGCCCTCACCACAACAGCACGGGTATCTGGGTTAACTCGGCTATCAATAGATGTCACTGTCCCTAAAAAGATACGGTCTGGGAAAGCAACCGCTTGTGCTTCTACTTGCTTTCCAGGCTTTAATTCTTGAATAAATCGCTCTGGAATAGAAAAATCGAGTTTAATTTTACTGACATCATCCAGCGTTGTAATTTGCTCGCCGGTTGACACTAAACTACCAAGGCTAACCTGACGTAATCCTAAGCGGCCTGAAAATGGAGCGGTAATTTTTCTATCAATTAATGCGGATGTCGCCAGCTCAATGTCTGCACGAGATAAATCAATTAAACTTTGTAATCTATCACGCTCGAGCTCTGCAATAGTTTTACTGGTAACCAAAGTACTTATCCGGTCAAACTCTCTAAGGTGCTCAGTTAGCTTGACCTTAGCGACGTTAACTTTAGCTTGTTGCTCAGCATCTTGAAGCTGGATCAATAAGTCGTTTTTCTTGACTAAATCTCCATCTTCAAAATTTACACTTGTGACCACTTCAGTAATTTTTGAGGTCACAATTATCGATTCAAATGCTTTACCAGTTCCTATTGCCTCCACTTCATCGCGAATCGCCATCATTTTAGTAGTAGCAAATACCACATTGGGAATAGGTTTTTCGTGCTGAACTTTATTTTGTTTAGGCTGCATGTCTTGGTAGCCATATGCTGCAATGCCAACAACTGCGATTATTAATATTATTTTTTTCATCAGTTAACCATTCTTTATCGGGATATTGTAATCATGCAACGAACTAACACTGGATAATATTTTATACTGTGTCAGATAAGTGTTTAGTGAAGTAATAGTGCAAACTAGTAAAAATAGATCACTCATCATTGCAATTATTTAATTAATTTTTCAGATATAAGTTTTTACAAAAACTCAATGAGGTAAATTACTTGATGTTGATTCTACTCAGTCAGTTATTAGCTGCAAGGCGTTTTACCTTTCCTTACAAATTAGACACATTAGAAACATTTAGTAAATTAGTTTTCTGGCTAACGTTAAAAGTTTGAATCCAAAAAAAGAGATGCCCGTAGGCATCTCTTTTTCAAATGAAAGTAATTAAATAATAGTTATTAGAGCACTTTACGCTGTTCTTTCATCGCTTGATAAAGACGTTTATAAACTTCTGCAATAGCTTCGTTTTTAAGCGGTTCATCAGTTATATCATGGAATAGAATTTTAGTTTCATCTTTGTTATCAGTAGTACGCAGCAACAGTCGATAACTACCTTTCTCAAGTGTTAATTTCTCCTCGCCCCATAATGAGCTCCAAAAACCACCACTTTCTTCTAAGTTAAGATAAAATAGACCTTTACTGGTATCCATATCGATAACATCTAAGCCTAATTCAGGTAATACGATACGTAGGCGATCCCATGTTTTGCTAAAGCTAGCTTTTGCAAGCCAATATGATTCAGCATCTGCTCCTGGTTCAACAAGATCAATATCTATCCCTAAGCTTTGCTCAATACGTGCAGCTTTAAGCGCACGCTCACGCTCAACAGCCATATACGATACTGTGTTATTAAGCATATCAATGGTATAACGACGTTTATCATCACCGGTCAAGAATATATCTTGCAGGTCTTCATCGTAATACTCTTCATGCTCGACTAGGCTAATAGCAACATCACCCGTTCTACCATGTGGTTTAACATTGATATCAAACTGATAACGTTGGCGCAGTAAATACACTTTATCATTACCAAACCAACTTGTTTCTAACACGTCCTGGCTTTCTATCCAGTCTGTCTCAACAACACCAGTTTCAAAATTATCCGTACGTTTAGCAATGTTATTCTTAGCTAAATAGCTATTGATAACATTAAATATTTCTTGCTTTAAGTCGGTTGAATTATCAACGGATTCAATAATAATTTTTATATTATTGCTACTTTCTTCAACATGAGTACCCTCTGCCATTGCAATAATTTGCAATGGTGGACGAATATCTAATCGCTTGCCAACAATAGTCGTATCAACTTTGTTACTGACATTTGGAATATCGAACTCTTTGCTGTAGTTAGGTTGTTTTAATCCAGATGGAATCTTCAATAAAGCGACCGACTGAGTTTGAACATACTCTTCATTACCATTAGCCTGGCGACGATCTATAGGCGTACTACAGGCTGCAAGCGTGGTTATCAGTAATAGAGGGGTGACTTTTTTAAACATGTATTATTGCACCTTAATTTGCGCTTTTTTCATAGACTCTAGTAACAGACCATGAAACTGCTCAGAAAGTTCAGTTAATGGCAAACGAATATGCCCATGGGTAATTAGTCCCATACGATGAACAGCCCATTTAACTGGAATAGGGTTTGCTTCACAAAATAATGAACTGTATAAACCACGCAGTGGTTCATCAATTTCAGCAGCCAGTTGTGCATTTCCCGCAAGCGCGGCATCACACATAGCTTTGAACGCATGAGGAACGATGTTATTCGCAACTGAAATAACGCCATTACCACCAGCAAGTAAAAACTCGCGAGCAGTAGCATCATCACCGCTGTATAAAATAAAGTCATCACCACATAACTGACGTAGTAAAGCAACACGGCTGACATCACCAGTGGCTTCTTTCACGCCAATAATATTGCTAACAGAGCATAACTCAGCAACGGTTTCCGGCTTCATATCTACTGCTGTGCGGCCTGGTACGTTATACAAAATTTGTGGAATATCTGTACTCGCTGCAATAGCTTTATAATGTGCGATAAGGCCTTTAGGTGTTGGCTTGTTATAATAAGGTGTGACACCTAACATGGCACTGATGCCTGAATGTTGCATGCCTTTAGTCAGCTCTATTGCTTCAGCTGTAGCATTTGCGCCATTGCCACCAATAATGGGGACTCGTCCGGCGGCAAATTTTACGGTTTGATTAACTACCGCGATATGTTCTTTCATCGGTAACGTGGCAGATTCGCCAGTTGTACCCACTGCAACAATGGCATCGGTGCCTTGATTGATATGAAAATCTACCAGTCTTTCAAGACTTGCATAATCTATTGTGCCATCACTATTCATTGGTGTGATTAAGGCTACGATGCTTCCGTTTTTCATCTATATTCCCCAAGTTTTCAGGATTTGCTATGTTACTGATGCTACCCACTAATGACAAGCATTAGCAGTGCTCAAATCAAAATTACCCGAAAAAGCCATTTCACCTTGATTCGGCATAAAGTAGTAGTATTTTATGCTTTATAGCGAAGAGATTACACATTCTTAATTGTTTTTTTAGACATCCCTCTTTCAGCTGATTAAAATTACACCAATTACGCCAAGTATTATTTTTATTCTATCGTTTTAAGGAGGTTTGTTACGATGATATGATAATATTACTGGTTGCATAGGCGTATAGTATGTTTACAGACGTCAATCGATATTTCATTCGAACAAATGAGGAAAATCCATGACCAACTACCTGGTCGTTACCGCAATGGGTGCCGATCGCCCTGGTTTAGTCAGTCGCTTAGCACGCTTAGCCAGTGATTGTGATTGTGATATCGTTGATAGCCGTATGGCGCTATTTGGTAATGAATTTACTCTAATAATGATGATTTCGGGCTCATGGCCAGCAATTACAAAAATTGAAACCATGCTACCCAGTCTCAGTGTTGAATTAGAGCTGATGACCGTGATGAAACGGACATCAAAACATGTGCCGAAAAATTATGTATCACGCGTTGAAGTGACCATTAGTGGTGAAGACCAACGTGGCACGATGAAAACAATTACCCAATTCCTAGCTGAGCGCTCACTTGATTTGGCCGCAGTACGTTCCCATGCCGATGATAATGAAGGTCTACAAACGCAGTCGATATTCTTAGCGATTAATATTCCTGATAAAGTCGATTTAGCCAAGCTAGAAACATCAATTCATCAATTGGCTGAAGAAATGAATTTAGAGTGCAGTATTAAATTAATGCAAGGCACTACGTCACCGCAGTAACTATTAGCTGAACTTTATTCCATTACCTATCGTATTTTGGTGTAAATCAGGGCCTAGACATACCCCTTCTGATATCTGACAAAGGAATAAATATGAACACCTTAAAAACGGGTGATACCGCCCCACTATTTACATTACAAAACCAATTTAATGAAACTATTTCATTACAAGGCTGCCTGGATAAAGGCCCTGTGTTAGTTTACTTTTACCCAAAGGCATCGACCCCTGGTTGTACTGTGCAAGCGCAAGGCTTACGTGATATTAAGCAACAACTGGATAACCTAAACATTACTGTTCTAGGCATAAGCCCAGATCCAGTTGCTAAGCTACAAAAATTCTCAGATAAACAAGCATTAAATTTTCACTTACTCAGTGATGAAGATCATGCTGTTGCTGATGCATTTGGCGTTTGGGGTGAAAAGAAATTTATGGGTAAAACTTTTGACGGGATACATCGATTAAGTTTTATTGTGGGAACTGAAGGTAAAGTCACTCAGTTCATCAATAAATTCAAAACTAAAGATCATCATGAAGTGATACTTGAACTCTTTAAATAGCATGGCTACTAGATCTATTTAACTACTTTAAATTCCAAAAATGATACGAATAAAAAAGGCTTAGTATTAACTAAGCCTTTTTTAACAACTATTGTATCGTTAATATTAGGATTTTAACGGTGGTTCTTTTTTATCTAAAGACTCAGTCTCATCTTTAACAAGCGAATCATTAAGCACTTCATCATTCGATAATTGAATATCTAAAGTCTCAGACTCTTTCTCAAGTCTAGCCTCTTCAATCAAAGCTGCCTGCTCTTCCTCGAGTAACTTAGCTTTTTCTTGTGCCTCGAACAGAGCTAGCTCTTCCTCTTTACGGCGAGCTTTCTCAATTGCACGTTGCTCAGCTTCCTCTGCTTCACGGATAGCACGAGCTTCAGCAGCCGCTTTTGCTTCTTCTTCTGCTTTAATCTTAGCTAAACGAGCAGCTTCTTCATCTAACGCGCGTTGAATAATTGCTTGTTCCTGTGCTTCTTGAGGTAACAAACTAATTAACTCAATCCCTACGGGTAACTTTTGAGTTTCCGCGGTAATGACTTTTAACTTAGCCTCTTTGGTTATATAAACCAAAGGCATAGCTGTATCACCATAACGCTCACGGAACTTTTCATAACTGAAGTTTTCGGTAATATTAGTGACTTTAAGAACAGCACCTTTAGCCATTAAACTGGCTATTTTGGCATAGCTTATCCCTTCACCAAATAAGCATAACCGCTGTAAATAAGACTCAGACAGTTGATGACGGCCACTGCCAACATTTGTTTCACTATTATTTAGACCATACACTTTTTCCGAGCCAAATAAATCTTGGAAATGGAAACTGACCAAAGGATTCAATTGACGATAAGGAGACATAACTAACACTCTGCCTATACCGCTTAAGTCCATGTAGTTAGTTGCATGTTCAGATGCTGGGTTACCGAAGTAAACAGGAATATTTTCCATACGGGCTTGACGAATACTGTCCCAGTTACTGTCTGCTAGCACAACTTTAATGTTTTTAGCTAATAGCTGGGTGGCTAATTCTCGAGCAAACTTTGAGGCTCCGAAAATAAGTAAACCTTGGTTTGAACCTTCTTTAACCCCTAAAAATTTTGCCCAGGGGCCTGCGGTTAAACTTTGAATAACTACGGTACCAATAATGATAAAAAATACTAATGGCACGATAGAGCTTGCACCGTGAACACCAAGCTCTTCTAATTTAATCGCAAACAGTGATGAAATTGCCGCAGCAACAATACCCCGTGGTGCAACCCAACTCAAAAACCACTTATCTTTTGAGGTTAAATTAGTACCCAATGCTGAGGTCCAAATACTTAATGGACGAGCAATAAGCATAACCACAAACAGCACTCCGAAAGCACCAATACCAAGCCCTAACATAGCGTTAGAATCTAAACGTGCGGCAAGCAAAATAAACAATGCTGAAATAAGCAGTACTGTTAAGGTTTCTTTAAATTCTAGAATATCGGCTATGTCTACACCACGCATGTTGGCAAGCCAGATACCCATTACAGTAACAGTTAAGAGTCCTGATTCATGTTGTAATAAGTTAGAGCCGACGAATACACCCAACATTATCGTTAACACCGCTGTATTACGCAGATAATGTGGGAAGACGTTATTTCTTAGTGCTACACCAATGAAGTAACCCGCGGCTGCCCCTATGCCAAAACCAATCACTAAAGTGAGGCCCAATGCATACAATACGTGTGTTGTAGGATCTGCGGTAACGGCAACATATTCGTAAACTAACACCGCGAATAATGCACCGATGGGATCAATAACAATACCTTCCCAACGTAATATACTGGCTAATTTAGCTTTAGGTTGAACCGTACGCAACATGGGTACAATTACCGTTGGCCCTGTGACAACAACTAACGCGCCAAATAGAAATGCGACAGGCCAATCAAATCCCATAAAATAGTGCGCGGCAGGGGTAATACATGCCCAAGTAATTACTGCGCCTATGGTCACAAGATTAGTCACCATGCGGCTGTGATCTTTAATCTCTTTGAAATTGAGCGTTAATGCTCCCTCAAAAAGAATCACAGCTACACCCAATGAAATGATAGGGAACAATAAATCACCAAAAATTTCATCTGGATTAAGAATATTCAATCCAGGTCCCAGTAACAATCCACATAACAGTAGTGGTAAAATGGCAGGTAATCTTAATTTCCAGCCTGCCCATTGACACAAAAGCGACAATACACCGATTAATGCCAGCATACCCGTGATGTGTTCAACCATAATATTTTCCTTTTCTTATTCTCAATACAAGTTTTCAAGTACTGACTAATTTTTATTTGCATAACAGCTAATCCGCTAAGGATTCACTTATAGTGGCAATAAAAGTCTGGTTTAACCCAATCAATCTGTTGCTAAAGTAACATGACAGTAATTAAGAGGCATAAAAAACCATCACTTACAAGTGAGGTTACTATCAAATTAAATCACTAAGTCAATGATATTAAACTAATAAAAATTACTATTCTGAAAAAATGTCGCCATGTGAAATTATGCATATAAAATACTAATTTCTATCTGTGTTCAAGTCATTTTTAGATCTAAACTATATTTTCTTTTTACGTAATAAAAACAAAATAACATTTTGATTATTAATTGTTTTAAAATAACAAAGCCTAAGACAGTGCTTAGGCTTTGTTATTATACAATGATCAAAACTGGATACGTTAGTCTTGAGGTATACGCACACTACCTTCCATTAATACTCTAGCACTGCGACTCATTATAGCTTTAGTTACCTGCCAGTGACCATCAATCAACTTAGCTTCTGCACCTACACGTAAAGTGCCTGAGGGATGACCAAAGGTAACAGATTGGCGCTCGATGCCGCCAGCCGCAAGATTAACTAATGTCCCCGGTATAGCTGCTGCAGTGCCAATAGCAACCGCTGCAGTGCCCATCATGGCATGGTGCAATTTACCCATTGATAGTGCTCTCACCGATAAATCAATTTCTGTAGCACTAATCGCTTTACCACTTGAACTAATGTAATCGGCTGCAGGTGCAACAAAGGCTACTTTAGGTGTATGTTGGCGAACTTTGGCTTCTTCTAAATGAGTGATTAGTCCCATTTTTAGTGCACCATAGGCTCGAATAGTTTCAAATTTTGTTAGTGCGGCATTATCGTTATTAATCGCGTCTTGCAATTCTGTTCCAGTATAACCAATATCAGCCGCATTCAAAAAAATAGTTGGAATACCAGCATTAATCATAGTTACGTTAAATGTACCTATATTTGGCACAACTAACTCATCTACGATATTACCTGTAGGAAACATCGCCCCTTCACCATCGGCAGGGTCTAAAAACTCAACTTGTACTTCAGAGGCTTTAAACGTCACGCCATCAAGTTCAAAATCACCCGTTTCTTGTACTTCGCCGTTTGTTATCGGTACA
This sequence comes from Shewanella sp. HL-SH2, assembly GCF_051164935.1. Lineage (NCBI taxonomy): Bacteria > Pseudomonadati > Pseudomonadota > Gammaproteobacteria > Alteromonadales > Shewanellaceae > Shewanella > Shewanella sp. HL-SH2. The sequence goes on along the minus strand of NZ_CP195035.1, from coordinate 2,483,823 downwards.
TGAGCAATAATGGTTTTGTTAATATTTGCCTGCCATATACGCACGATTACGGTGCCATTTTGAGGTACTCGGCTTGGATCAATTAATCCATTACTAATCGCAAATGAGCCTACAGCAGCGGTTAAGTTGCCGCAATTACCACTCCAGTCTATAAAGGGTTTATCTATCGCTACTTGGCCAAATAAGTAATCCACATCATGATCAGGCTGGGTGCTTTTTGATAAAAGAACCACTTTACTGGTACTTGAGGTCGCACCGCCCATACCGTCAGTATGCTTACCATAGGGATCAGGACTGCCAATGACTCTGAGTAATATCTCATCACGTTCAGCGCCAGCCACTTGAGCTGCTACCGGTAAATCAGAAATATTAAAAAAGACTCCTTTACTGGTTCCGCCACGCATATAGGTAGCGGGTATTTTTATCTGTGGTTTAAACGTCATATTTTATCCTTAAAAAAAGCGGTGATGGTAAGCCCATACACCGCCTCTTTCTGATGATTGATTATTTCTTCATGCAAAAATTACTGCGCAGCGCTTGACTCTAGAAAGTCTTGCGCAAAACGTTGTAATACACCGCCAGCTTCATAAATAGACAGCTCTTCAGCCGTGTCGACACGACACTTCACCGCAATCGTCACTTGCTCACCGTTTTTACGCGTCATGATCACATCTAACATCGCTCCCGGCTTACGCTCGCCAACCACATCATAGGTTTCTGTGCCATCAATCTGATAAGTATGACGATTATGACCTGCTGTGAATTCAAGCGGTAACACGCCCATACCGACTAAGTTGGTACGGTGAATACGCTCAAAGCCTTCGGCAACAATCACTTCAACGCCAGCAAGTCGCACGCCTTTTGCCGCCCAGTCACGTGACGAGCCTTGACCATAATCCGCACCAGCGATAATAATCAGTGGCTGCTTGCGTTCCATGTAGGTTTCTATCGCTTCCCACATGCGAGTGACTTGGCCTTCTGGCTCAAGGCGCGCAAGTGAACCTTGCTTCACCTTGCCGTTTTCCTGCACCATTTCGTTAAACAGTTTAGGGTTAGCAAATGTGGCTCGCTGGGCAGTTAAGTGATCGCCTCTGTGAGTGGCATAAGAGTTAAAGTCTTCTTCTGGCAATCCCATTTTGTGTAAATAGGCGCCTGCTGCACTGTCTAGCATAATCGCATTGGATGGCGATAAATGATCCGTAGTGATATTGTCACCGAGTACCGCTAATGCACGCATACCTTTCATGGTGCGCTCACCCGCTAAGGCTCCGTCCCAATAAGGTGGACGACGAATATAAGTGCTCTGCGGGCGCCAATCATACTGTGGGTTTACATGTGTGCCATATTCAACTTTAATGTCAAACATCGGCTCGTAAACTTTGCGGAACTGCTCGGGCTTAACGCTAGCTTTAACAACTGCATCGATTTCTTCATCGGTTGGCCAAATGTCTTTCAACGTCACCGCTTGACCTTGGTTATCGATGCCTAAGATATCTTTTTCAATATCAAACCGAATGGTACCGGCAATGGCGTAAGCTATCACTAATGGCGGCGAGGCTAAAAACGCTTGTTTAGCGTAAGGGTGAATACGTCCATCGAAGTTGCGATTACCCGATAGCACAGCCGTTGCGTACAAATCGCGATCAATCACTTCTTGTTGAATAACCGGATCAAGCGCGCCGCTCATGCCGTTACAGGTGGTACAGGCAAACCCAACAATACCAAAACCTAAATTTTCAAGCTCAGGTAACAAGCCTGCTTCTTCTAAATACAATTGCACTGCTTTAGAGCCTGGCGCAAGTGATGATTTAACCCAAGGTTTACGTAATAAACCACGTGCATTGGCATTTCGTGCTAATAGTCCCGCTGCAATCATGTTGCGAGGGTTGCTGGTGTTAGTACAGCTAGTAATGGCGGCAATAATCACGGCACCATCGGGCATTTTACCAGGCTCGTTTTCAACTACACCACTAATACCGCGAGCAGCAAGCTCAGAGGTTGGAACCCGAGAATGCGGATTTGAAGGACCGGCAATATTACGGCCAACCGACGATAGGTCAAAATGCAGAACACGCTCATATACAGCATTCGTTAACGTATCAGCCCATAAACCGGCTTGTTTGGCATAGGTTTCAACTAATTTAACTTGGGCGTCTTCACGACCAGTTAATGTTAAATAATCAATAGTTTGCTTATCGATATAAAACATCGCTGCTGTGGCGCCGTATTCAGGCGTCATGTTGGTAATGGTGGCGCGATCGCCAAGGGTTAAATGGGTGGTACCTTCACCATAAAACTCAAGATACGATGACACTACTTTTTGCGCACGTAAGTATTCGGTTAATGCTAATACAATATCGGTAGCGGTAATGCCAGGTTGTGGCTTACCCGTTACTTCAACACCCACAATTTCCGGTAAACGCATGTAAGATGCGCGGCCCAGCATCACGCTTTCTGCTTCTAAACCACCTACCCCAATGGCAATAACACCTAACGCATCTACATGTGGTGTATGGCTATCGGTGCCCACTAAGGTATCAGGAAACGCCACACCATTTTGAGCATGTACCACTGGCGACATACGTTCTAAGTTAATTTGATGCATGATGCCGTTACCAGGCTGGATAACATCAACATTTTTAAACGCCGTTTTAGTCCAATTGATAAAGTGAAAACGGTCTTCATTACGACGGTCTTCAATAGCGCGGTTTTTATCAAACGCGTCCTTATCAAAACCGGCATGCTCAACAGCCAGTGAGTGATCGACAATCAATTGAGTCGGTACTACTGGGTTTACTTTAGATGGATCGCCCCCTTTTTCAGCAATCGCATCACGCAGACCCGCTAAATCAACTAAAGCGGTTTGACCTAAAATATCATGACATACCACACGAGCGGGATACCACGGAAAGTCGAGATCACTTTTACGTTCAATCAACTGCTTTAACGAATCAGTGAGCATATCTGGCGCACAACGACGTACTAAGTTCTCGGCAAATACGCGAGAACAATAAGGCAGTTTGGCATAGGCACCAGGTTCAATTGCGTCGACAGCCTCTTGGGTGTCAAAATAATCTAATTGGGTGCCCGGTAAGGCTTTACGGTATTGAGTATTCATAACTTCATCCACAATAAACATCAAACTAATAAGCGCTAATCTACAACGAAAAAAGCCGAGTCATTATCATTATCAGACTCGGCAAGTTAATTAGCGTTGACTAATTGGTACCACTTTACGTGGCTCACTGCCTACATAATCTGCACTTGGACGAATAATGCGGTTGTTAGAGCGTTGCTCCATCACATGTGCAGCCCAGCCTGTTAAACGTGAACACACAAAGATCGGTGTGAATAACTTAGTTGGAATGCCCATAAAATGATAAGCAGAGGCATGGAAGAAGTCTGCATTACAAAATAGCTTTTTGCTGTCCCACATAAACTCTTCACAGGCGACAGAAATGTCATATAATGAGGTGTCACCATTTTCTTGAGCCAACTTTTCAGACCAGGCTTTAATGATCACATTACGTGGATCAGACACACTATAAATAGCATGGCCAAAGCCCATGATTTTTTCTTTACGATCTAGCATACCCGCCATTTGCACTTTGGCATCGGCAGGTGAGCTAAACTTTTGGATCATATCCATTGCAGCTTCGTTAGCGCCACCGTGAAGTGGACCACGTAATGAACCAATCGCACCAGTCACACACGAATACATATCAGATAAGGTTGAAGCACATACGCGCGCGGTAAAGGTCGATGCGTTAAACTCATGCTCAGCATAAAGGATCAAAGACACATCCATTACCTTACGATATTGTGCTGATGGCGTTTCACCACGTAATAATTTAAGGAAATGACCGCCAAGTGATTCTTCATCACTAGTACAGTCAATTTCTACACCTTCATGGCTGTAGCGATACCAGTAACACATAATCGCAGGGAACGCGGCAAGTAAGCGATTAGATGCTTTATGTTGCTGAGTAAAATCAACTTCTGGCTCAAGGTTTCCTAAAAACGAGCAGCCCGTACGCATAACATCCATTGGATGAGCATCAGCAGGAATAAGCTTCAATACCGCTTTAAGGGCGTCAGGTAAATCACGTTGCGCGGTTAACTCTGTTTTGTAAGCACTTAATTGTGCTTGAGTTGGTAACTCACCGTTAAACAGTAAATAAGCCACTTCTTCAAAGGTGGCGTTGTCGGCTAAATCCGCGACATCATAACCACAATAAGTCAGTCCAGAACCTGATTTACCGACTGTACATAATTTTGTTTCGCCAGCACTTTGACCACGTAATCCTGCGCCCGATAATTTCTTGTCTACCATGATATCTTCCTTCTTATGCTTGTCGCGATTAAGCCAAGCTTAATCGCGATTGTAGGGTATTTTTTATTCTAGTCGTAAAAATGGTTCACACTTTTATTACCGGGTGATTATTTATTTTTGCCTTCGGCAAATAGACTATCTAGCTTTTGCTCATAATCGTGATAGCCCAAGTAATCATATAAATCCATCCGCGTTTGCATGGTGTCCACCACCGCTTTTTGGTCACCATCGGTTAAAATAGCACTGTAGACATTTTCAGCCGCTTTGTTCATCGCACGGAATGCACTTAATGGGTATAGCACCATAGATGCACCCCACTCGCCTAATTGCTGTTTATTCCATAATTCAGTTTGGCCAAACTCAGTAATGTTAGCCAAAATTGGCACATCTAATGCGTCAGCAAAGGCGCGATAATGTGCTTCGGTTTTAATCGCTTCAGCAAAAATACCGTCTGCACCTGCTGCTACATAGGCTTTAGCACGTTCGATAGCGGCTTCTAACCCTTCTTGAGCAAACGAGTCTGTGCGCGCCATAATGAAAAAATCAGGATCTGTGCGGGCATCAACCGCCGCTTTAATGCGGTCGACCATTTCTTCTACAGGCACAATTTCTTTATTTGGGCGATGACCACAACGTTTTTGCGCTACTTGATCTTCCATGTGCACAGCGGCTGCACCCGCTTTTTCCATATCGCGAATGGTTTTGGCAATATTAAATGCACCGCCCCAACCCGTGTCGATATCCACCAATAAAGGTAAATCACACGCTGATGTAATACGTTGCACATCCACTAACACATCATTCAAAGAAGTCATGCCAAGATCAGGCAAACCATATGAGGCGTTTGCCACGCCACCACCTGACAAATAAATGGCTTGATGGCCAATTTGTTTTGCCATCATGGCTGAATAGGCATTGATCGTACCGACTATTTGCAATGGTTTATTGGCCATTAGTGCCTGGCGAAATTTTTTACCTGCGCTCATATTCTTTCCTTGTGTGTATTAACAATCTTGATTCGATTATCGGTCATCATAATTATCGATGACTAACTTAACTTGGCTTCAATACTATTTTTTGAATACATGATATGGCGACGCATTAACATCTCAGCGAGTTCTGCATCACGATTAGCAATGGCTTTTACAATATGTTTATGCTCATCATAGGCGGTGGTTACTCTAGGTCCCGCCATACCAAGCTGCACACGATACATGCGCACTAAATGATAAATACCATCAAATAACATACTGATTAAATGCTTATTTTTGCTACCCAGTATGATTCGATAATGAAAATCGACATCGCCCGCTTCCTGATAATAAGACTGCCCGTCTTTGACTTCATCAAAATGGCATTGCAGTAGTCCCATCAAATCATCAATTTCTTCATGGGTCATATTCACAGCCGCTAACCTTGCGGCCATGCCTTCTAATGACTCGCGCACTTGATAAAGCTCTATCAACCCTTGAGGACTCAGTGCGACCACTCTAGCCCCGATATTTGCCTTGCGCTCCACTATGTGACAAGCCTCAAGGCGATTGATTGCTTCACGGATAATCGCACGACTAACCGCATATTTTGTCGACAATTCTGTCTCACTGAGCTTTGAACCCGCCGCAATTCTGCCTTCAACAATATCGTCTCTAAGCAAAATAAAGGTTTTATCTGCTGCTGTTACTGGCTTTTCATTAGCGAGGAGCATGCTTTTAACTCAATTAACAATTCGTATGTCGACAATATAGCAGCAAATGAGTGATAAACAACCCCAAAAACCATACATTGTCGACATAATGGTATTTTTATTGTTAATTACGACTAATTGATGAGGTTATAAACCCATCTTTTAATATTTAGTCGACAATCCTAAGGTTAAGTTTCAAAAATGAAAATATCCTGACGGTTCATTACTATTTTGTCTGAATCACTCAATAGTATTGGCAAAGTAGATTAATAGTATCCGTGATTATTGAAGTCAATGAATATGAAAATTGCACTGTTTATTCCCTGTTTGGTTAATCAAATGATGCCAGATGTAGCGATTGCCACTTTGTCATTATTTGAAAAATTGGGCATCAAGTGATATTCCCTGAAGGCCAGACCTGTTGTGGCCAACCTATAACAAACTCAGGCTGTTTTAACGAAGCACGCAACACCTCACCCAAATGACTAAATGCGTTTAAAGGCGAGGAATGCGATGCCATTGTCTGCCTAGCGGCATCTTGTTTAGTCGCCGCTAAAGAAAACTTGCATGAGTTAGATAAAAGCCAAGCGGCACAAGATATGATCGATAAACTGTATGAACTTACGGAATTCTTACACGATATAAACCAATAGCGTCATTTAAACATAAATTTGATCATACAATTAGCTTACAGATGAGTTGTCATGGACTGCGTATGCTTAACTTAGCGACGCCAAGTGAATCAATGGGACCACTATTGAATAAAGTCGAAGCTGTACTGCAAAACATCCCAGGTATCAATATTGTTTATCCCGCACCACGCGATGAATGTTGCGGTTTCGGCGGTACCTTTGCGGTTGATGAAGGCGCTGTGTCAGCCAAAATGGAAAGATAAAGCCCATGCTGCCATCCGTGCACAATATGTTATTGGGTTCGCCCCTTTTTGTTTACTGCATCTTGATGGCATGATCAATCGGGTATTCAGACGGGTTTCTAGTTTGGCAATTTTACGGCTAACCGTTGACACTGGAATATTTTGTAACTGACTATAACCTGCGAAAAGCAGACAGCACTGCCCAAATTGACAAAACACAGTTAACCGAACATGTTAACTAGGGGCTGTTGATTCATTTCACCACAAATCTTTGTCAGATATAAATGGTCAACATAAAGCAGTAAAAACAACCTTAAAAATAAACAGGCCGAAGTATTACACTTTAAAATGAGCGACTAATTCAGCGAGTTTTTCAGATCCTTGCTCAATTTGGCTACTATTTTGATTAATGTCCTGATTATATTCTCTATTCTCGAGGGACATGTCGTTTATGCGAGTAATATTCATATTTAACTCTGCAATAACCGCACTTTGCTCTTCTGTTGCCGCAGCAATTTGAATATTCATTTGTGAAATCTGTTCAATTGAGTTTTTTATCACATCAAGCGCGCCAACCACTTGACCAGTTTCTGAAACCGTTTCATTTGATTTAATTTTCGCTCTTTCAACTGAAGCATTAACACTGTCGATAGCGTCACGAATGGCATCAATGATGCCGTTAATTTCTCGGGTTGAATCTTGCGTTCTGCTTGCTAGAGTGCGCACTTCATCTGCCACAACCGCAAATCCCCGTCCAGCCTCACCGGCACGGGCTGCCTCAATAGCTGCATTTAATGCTAACAAATTGGTTTGCTCTGCAATACCAACAATCACATCTAATATTTGACCGATTTTACTCGAACTAATTTGTAGTCCTTTAGCCACTTCCTCGGTATGAATAAGCTCAGTTGAAAGCTCATTAATTTTGCCCATGGCGTTATCAACTACTTTAGCGGTTTTATCCGCTTCTTCATCTGCAGAATGCGCGCTTTGTGCGGCCAGTTGTGCATTAGAAGCCACTTCTGAAGCAGTCATCGACATCTGGTTGATAGCAGTTGCTACGTTTTCGGTTTCCATCTGCACGTTAGTTGAAACTTGATTCGCTTTTGCTGCAATCGCTGACATGCCGCCTGCTAATTCACTGCTGTGTTGAATCGACTCTCCCACAGAAGTAATAACATTCTGAATTTTAGAGGTAAACATATTAAAGTGAGTCGCAATCTCTTTTAACTCATCAGCCCCTTCTTCTGATAGTCGCAAGGTTAAATCGCCCTCTCCTTTAGCCACATTTTCAAAAGCAGTAATGGTAGAGCGCATTGGTACTGATACACTCTGAATAATAATATAAAGAAAAATAAGTACCGGTAGCCAAACTAAAGTAAGCAAAAAGATGTAATTGTAAATAAATTCATGATTTTGGGCATCAATGTCGTCAACATAAATACCTGTTCCAATAATCCAGTTCCACGGAGTAAATTTTTTCACCACCGACATTTTTGGGCTTGGGTCTTCTTGATTGGGCTTATTCCACATGTAATCGACTCTAGCAGACTCTTGAGTTTGCGTTCTATCAATCATCAATTGGAACAATTTAATCCCGTCAGGATCTTTCATTCCTATCACACTGGTATCAACAAGTTTTTTGGCAAAAGCATGCTGAATCATCACGCCTTGGGTATTGATACTGAAATAGTATTCTTGCCCTGCGTAGCGCAAATGATCAAGTGCAGCGATAGCCGACGTTTGTGCCTGCTCCGCAGTTAACTCTCCTTGCTCACTGCGTTGATAGTATTGATCGACAACAGCAACAGCAGCATCAACTAAAGCATGTAATTTGGCTTCTTTTTCGGCAATGAGTACATTATCAATACGGTTAAGCGCAAATAAAAACATTAAAATGGTGGCGACAATGCTTAACACTAACATTCCGAGTAATCGTTTCGAAATGCTCATTTTTCTTAATAGAAGGTTGATAGCGTTCATATAACCACCTGAGAATATTAAAAATAAAGTATTTTAAAATCTTAAAAAGTTGTGACACTCTAGAGACTATATCGTCAAAACAATACTCTCCTTTAGTATGATGTGATGTTTTTATAATCATTATTGTCAATCTAAACTTGGATCAATAACTGCAGTTTGTCAAATTTAAGACACAATAAATCAGTAAGTTAGTTATATCTAAAGTGGTATGGTTAGTGTTCAAGTAAAACCGTCTACAAGATGTATTTGCTCTTACATTAAAAATAAAAATAACAAAGGAATATTCATGCATAGAAGCAACATCCTCATTACAGGCGCAAGCTCAGGTCTTGGCCTTGGAATGGCGAAACAATTTGCCAAGAAAAACCATAACCTGGCTTTATGTGCACGTCGAATTGAGCTGTTAACCCGACTAAAAGAAGAGCTATTAACAATTAATCCAAATATCACAGTGTTTATTTACGCGCTAGATGTGAACGATCATGAAGCAGTTTTTACTGTATTCAAACAATGCCAAAAAGATATGGGGGCAATTGACAGGATCATCGTCAACGCTGGAATGGGTAAAGGGGCTTCGATTGGAACAGGTTTTTTCAAAGCCAACCTAGAAACCGCACAAACTAATTTTATTGCAGCCATTGCCCAATGCGAAGCAGCGATGGAAATATTTAGACAACAAAATAATGGTCATTTAGTGACAATCTCTTCAATCAGTGCCGTTAGGGGATTCAGACGAGCAATGACTGTTTATGCAGCAACCAAAGCTGGATTAACCTCTTTATCGGAAGGGATCCGAATTGATGTGATGCACACACCAATTAAAGTGACCTGTGTTCATCCTGGTTTTATTCGTACTGAAATAAACGAAAAAGTAAAAACAGTGCCCTTCAGAGTAGATTTAGAAACTGGTTGTAAAGCGATGGTTAAGGCTATAGAGAAAGAAAAGGATAACGTTTATGTACCAAGCTACCCTTGGGCTTTTTTACACTGGCTACTTCGTGTTGCGCCTTTAAGCCTTATTAGAAAAATGAGTTAACATTATTCTTAGAGTCTACAATAGCAAAAAGCCAAACATCATTGTTTGGCTTTTTTGTAGTAACTGAGCGGATTTTAAGGCAATATCCATTTCTTATTGAATGATTTATCCTAAGCTGCAACCACTTGCTTAGCTTTGCGCAATGGATGCAAGCGATTGTGCATTACTTTAATGGTATCAAATTGATTAAGTGACTTAGTGTCAGATAAAGCACAAGAGTTAGACAAAAGCATCACTGTAGCAGCCTGAAGACTGTCTTCAACTACTAAAACTAACACCATGACACCATTACAATTAAGTTGAAACAACTTACCTGCGCCGCAAAAAACACATTCATCACTTGCCATGAAAAACCAGGATTTTGGCATTTGAGGTTTAAGTAAGAAATGTGCTGCAGTTGCGTTGAGTGCTGTTTGAACTATCCCAGCATCGGAAATATGTAAAACCTTAGGTAAAATTTCAAGCAAGCGAATGTAATACTTAGCGTGTTCAACACTAAATTCTGTCATTCCTAGCGCATCAGGAATAAGTAGTTTTGACTTATATGGGGTTAAGAACTCCATCTCGGAACCTAAAGATACGCTTAGTTGCTGATATCTTGTGTTAAATTCCCAATGCCAGTCCTTATTTGGCATTAATAACATGATGCAATTTCACCTAAAAATTGAATACTGGTCGATAATAGATTATTTTTCAAACAATATCAAAATTTATTTAAAAAATATTACTGATATTTCATTATCTTAGAACAAAGTGCGATCGCATAGATGCGATCGCGGCATGATTTTTGATCTTATTAATTGATCGTTTGTGGTTATTTTGTGCGATAAGCAGAACAGATTTCTGATACTAGCTGAGGGCCTTGATAGATAAAACCACTGTATATCTGAACTAACGTAGCACCTGCTGCGAATTTGTCATTTGCATCCTTTGCAGAATTTATCCCGCCGACACCAATGATCGGGATCTGGCCGTTTAAATAACCAGCAAGAGTCTTAATTACTTGAGTAGAAAGATCGGTTAACGGCTTTCCACTTAAGCCACCCATTTCCTCTGCGTGCTCTAGACCGGCTACAGTATCTCGCCCTAAAGTGGTATTAGTGGCAATAACGCCATCAAATTTATTTTTAATCAAGGAATCAGCAATAGATTTAATTTCATCATCGGTTAAATCTGGTGCTATTTTTAATGCAACCGGGACATATTTACCGTGTTTTTGGGTTAATTCAGTTTGTTTGGCTTTAATCGAACTTAATAAATCATCCAGCAGCTCACCATATTGTAATGTGCGTAAACCAGGGGTATTGGGGGATGAAATGTTGACAGTGATATAAGCACTATACTGATAAACCTTATCCATACAAATCAGGTAATCATCTTTACCCTGCTCTACCGGAGTGTCTTTATTTTTACCAATATTTACACCGACTAAAACATCAGATTTTTTGGCCATGAGGTTGCGGACAAGGTTATCAACACCTTTATTGTTGAAGCCCATACGGTTAATAATCCCCTTTGCCGGTTTAAGGCGAAACAAACGTGGTTTATCATTACCCGATTGTGGGCGAGGTGTTACTGTACCGACTTCTACATGGCCAAAACCCATTGCATAAAATGCATCAATCGACTCGCCGTCTTTATCTAATCCAGCCGCTAATCCCACAGGATTTGGAAAAGTAATCCCCATACATTCAACGGGTGTTTTTGCGATATTTTGACGATAAAAGCAATTAAGCGGTGTGTTACCGGTTATTTTCAAACTGCCTATGGCAACATTATGAGCCAACTCAGGGTCTATCTGAAACATTACTTTTTGTGCGAGTTTATAAAACATGTTTTCTCCTAGGCCTAAAAAAAGCCCCGGCAATAGCCAGGGCTAGTTCACATTATAAAGAATTACTTCTGACCTTCACAATGCAAAATAAGCAAGTTAAGTTCACGTAGGGCGACTGAGAACTTAGCAAACTCATGTGTTTGCGATACTTTAAAGTCAGCTAACATGTGATACCAACGTTGAAGCAAGGTTTTATTACTCTTGATCCATTGATTAATCACAATATCTGCATCACAAGTATCACTACAAGTACGGAGTACCGCTGAGCTTAATGCACGTTGCTGCCAGTCCAATTCTTCACGGAAAGCTGCACGAGCTAATGCTTGCCAATGGTTTGCCACTGGTTGCGCACTAATTTGCTCTAAGAACCAATGCAGCTCAACTTTTGCACCTAGTTTAAAGTAGGTTGCAGACACTAAGTCGAGTGATTTATTTTCAATTTCAGCAATTTGTGCGATATCAAGCGCCGAGAATAATGTGCTCATTTTAGCAACAACTGTTGCAACTGACATTGGCACATTTTCTTTGGTAAGCGAATTAATCTCTGCAGATATCGCTTTAACTTCGGCAGCTATCATATATTGATCTACATTGTCTTTAAGCTTTTCAAATACTGGCTTAAAGAACTCAACTGTTTGTTCAATATTATGACTACGATTACGATGACGGATAAACCAGCGACAAGCACGACGCATATTACGACGTAACTGGTGCAACATCTCACCCTGTACAACCGCTGGAATTACACCGTTTAAATCAGTAATTGATTTAGTTAATTCATCTAAACCGAACACTTCACGGGCCATAGTGTAACAAATGGCCGCTTCAGCGACTGTGGCGCCAGTCTCATCTTGCATACGTTGTACAAAATTGAAGCCCATATCATTAACTAGCTCATTTGCTAATGATGTGGCAATAATTTCACCGCGTAGAGGATGCTGTACCATCTTATGGGCGTATTTAGCTTGAAGTTTTTTCGGAAAGTAAGCCACTAGCAATTTACTTAAGAAACTGTCTTCAGTAATTTCAGGAGTCACTAACTGCTCTTTAAGCACCATTTTTGCGTAAGCGACTAAAACAGATAGTTCTGGACGGGTTAAAGCACGGCCATTAGCTAAACGCTCGGCCAAATCATCATCAGTTGGTAAGAATTCAAGGGCACGATCTAACTTGCCTTCTTTTTCTAAATACTGAATGAAACGAATTTGTTCTTTAAGCTGAGAAACACCATGAACTTGAGTCACAGAAATGGTACGTGTTTGATCTTTACAATCCTGAAGTACAATTTCACCGACCTCATCGGTCATTTCTTCAAGGATACGGTTACGTTGTTTAACGGTTAACTCACCTTCGGCAACTAAAGTATTCAAGAAAATTTTAATGTTGACTTCGTTATCAGAACAATCAACACCGCCTACGTTATCGACGAAATCGGTATTAATACGACCGCCATTCGCCGCGTATTCGATTCGCCCAAGTTGAGTACAACCTAAGTTGCCACCCTCACCGACGATTTTAACCCGCATTTCATTACCATTAACACGCAATGCATCGTTTGCGCGGTCACCGACTTCAACATGGGTTTCTTTGCTTGATTTAACGTAAGTCCCAATACCACCGTTCCACATCAAATCAACTGGCATTTTAAGCAGTTCTTTTAATAATTCGACTGGATTCATGCTGTCTTTATCGGTGGACAACATGGTTTTCATTTCTGGGGTCAATTTTAATGACTTGGCAGAACGTAAGAAAATACCGCCGCCCTTAGAAATTAACTTAGCGTTGTAGTCTTCCCAACTTGAACGCGGTAGTGCGAATAAACGCTGACGTTCAATATAACTTTCAGCCACATTTGGATTTGGATCAATAAAGATATGCATATGGTTAAATGCTGCAACTAACTTGGTGTGCTCAGATAACAACATACCGTTGCCAAACACGTCACCAGCCATATCACCTATACCTAAACAGGTAAAATCTGTGGTTTGGCAATCAATGCCTATTTCACGGAAGTGACGTTTAACAGATTCCCAGCCACCTTTTGCAGTAATACCCATTTTTTTATGATCATAACCATTGCTGCCACCAGAGGCAAATGCATCGCCTAACCAAAAATCGTATTCAATTGCGATTGAGTTGGCAATATCTGAGAATGTCGCTGTACCTTTATCAGCAGCAACAACCAAATATGAATCATCTTCATCGTGACGTACTACATCAACTGGCGGAATAACCTCACCATTTTTGATATTGTCGGTAATGTCCAACAAACCGCGAATAAATAAACGGTAACACTCTTGCCCTTCGGTAAAGAATGCTTCACGTCCACCTTCAGTAGGAAGTTGTTTACACACAAAACCACCTTTTGCACCAACGGGTACAATGACGGTGTTTTTGACTTGCTGTGCTTTTACAAGGCCCAATACTTCTGTACGGAAATCTTCACGTCTATCAGACCAACGCAAACCACCACGGGCTACTTTACCGCCACGTAAATGTACGCCTTCGATTCTTGGTGAATAAACAAAGATTTCGAATTTAGGTAGTGGCTTTGGCATTTCCGGAATTAAGTTAGGTGCAAATTTAAACGAGGTATAGGCTTTATTATCGCCATTAGCATCCGTTTGATAGAAGTTAGTCCGTAAAGTCGCGTTAATTAAATCTAAGTAACGGCGAATGATACGGTCATCATCTAAGCTTGATACATCATCTAATTGCTTATCTATTTGCTCTAGGAATTTACTTAATGTGCGCGTTTTAAGCTTAGGGTTAAACTTACGAATAAACATTTTAACAAGCAAGTCAGCAAGTTTTGGATAACGGCTGAAGGTTTCTTCAATGTAAGACTGGCTGAAAGTGGCATCAATCTGGCGCATATATTTCGCATATGCACGTAAAATAGACACTTCACGACCGTTCAAACCAGTCGACAGTACCATACGGTTAAAACCGTCATCTTCTAGTTTTTTCTGCCATACAAATGACAAAGCATTTTGGAAACGTTCCTGGCTATCGGCAAGGTTATCAATTGCAGCACCTTGAACTGTCATTAAGAAGTCAAGGATCCAGAATGTATTACCATCATTGGTTTTAACTTCGTAAGGGCGCTCATTAATCACACGTAAACCAAAGTTTTCAAGCATTGGTAGCACATCTGATAAATGGATAGGTTCATCTTTATGGAACAGCTTTAAACGCACTTTGTTGTCATTCAATGCTGTTTCTTGTGGCTGATAGAATAACATGCCTAACTTATGTTCATCATCCAAGGCTTCAAGGTGTTGAAGATCAACAACCGCAGAACTCGGTAATACATCATCTTTATAACTTTGTGGGAAAGCATTGATGTAACGTTTAGTTAATCCAGTACCCGCTTGTTCACCTAAAGCATTATTAAGTGCTGAGTGTAATTTATCATCCCATGAGCGCGCAGCTTCAATAAGATTGTGTTCAATCGCTGCCACATCCACATCCATATTATTGTTATCGACTTTAATAATGTAATGAGTACGCGCTAACGTTGACTCAGAGAAGTAAGTCGTAAATTCAACATCTTCATTACTATTAAAGTGTTGAGCAAGAATGCGTTGGGTATCTTGGCGGAATTTAGTGTTATAACGGTCTTTAGACACATACACTAAACACGATAAAAATCGACCAAAACCATCTTTGCGCACAAATAGCTTCAACTTGTCACGGTCTTGCATTTGCAATACACCGTGTGCCATATGTGAAAGCTCTTCCACTTTCGCTTGAATAAGCTCATCGCGAGGCAAGTTCTCAAGAATATTCATTAACGCTTTATAGTCATGTGAACGTGGTGCTAGACCTGATTGATCTAATATACGTTGGACTTTTTCAGCCAATAATGGAATTTCACGCGGACTACGGTTATAGAGATTAGAGGCATATAGGCCGATGTAACGATCTTCACCAATCACATTGCCTTTCTTATCGAATCTTTTTACACCGACATAATCGACATAAGCTGGACGGTGAACACGACTTTTAGCAGAGCTTTTAGTCAACACAAGTAAACTTGAATCTAACGCTTCACGGCGCGCACTTTCAGACAAGGTCGACAACAATAAACCTCGATCACTGGTCGCTGTTTTTGAGCGGCTCATTAAACCCAAACTACTTTCTAAGTCAGGGACTAATTCAACATCACCTTCAACACGCTTTAGATCGTAATAACGATAGCCTAAAAGTGTAAAATGATGGTTATTTAAATAAGTAAGGTAATTAACGGCCTCTTCTAACTCAGATTTATCTCCAGGAAAAGGGCGCTGTGGTAATTGTTTAATTGTGTCAGAAAGCTTTGCAGACATTTCTTCCCAATCAACAACAGAGGCGACAACATCAGCAAGTACGGATTGAATTTCTTTTTCTATTGCTTTGATGTCTGCATCGCTATTTTGCTTATCAATCTCGATTAAGAATACCGCGATATTATCACTGGCTTTAGGCGCATTATTAACAAAAGTTACTTGGGTAACGGCTTTACTGTCACGCACCACAGCTAATGGGGTATGTAACATTACATGAGCGGTAATTCCCATGCGGTTAAGCGCCATAGATAATGAATCAACTAAGAATGGCATATCGGGTTGAATGACTTCAATCACACTATGGGTTGACTGCCAGCCATGTTTTGATTGAGTCGGATTGAACACGCGAATATGGGTATCCCCTGTCGCAGTTTTATTAAGCGCATTCCAAAGACTCACTACAGCACCATATAAATCACTGTCATTTCGGACATTGAGGTCGTCTCTTGACATATGGGCGTAGAGGCATTGGGCAAATTGCTCAACTTGTTTTGCTTGTGAATTAGGAATTTTTGAATGAATCAAATTAACTACATTCTCTAATAGTACAGAAGGCATTACATCTTTAAAGGCCATGTTGCAGATTCCTTAAGCGTCTATGGCAGCGCTTTTATCATTTTATGGATGCTTCAGCTTATTTAACTCAGAAACAAAATTTCTGAGATCTGATGCAGAGCTTAGTACTAAATTGCTGCTATATCGAGGAAAATTTTAGTGGTACATCCTCTCGATATACAGTTTCGTAAGTCTTTTGTTGTTTAATATGCAATTAAACTCGATGTTTTAGATTAACTATGCAAAAAAAAATGGAGGGCTAAGCCCTCCATTTAATTCAAGTTATTGTTTTTATTTCTTTTTAGGCCAAAATAGTGCTGAAAGTGCTGGCAGAATAATAATTGCACCTAACATATTTACTAAAAACATAAAGGTTAACAAAATACCCATGTCCATCTGGAATTTAAGTGCAGAAAAGAACCAAGTGCTTACACCTATGGCTAAAGTTAAGCCAGTAAAGATAACCGCACTGCCACGCTCAACCAATGCTTCAAAATAAGCCTGTTGTACTGGCATGCCATTGCTAAGTTTATTTGACATAGTGGAAAGAATATAAATTCCGTAGTCCACCCCAATACCGACACCTAACGCGATTACCGGTAGAGTACTTACGGCAAGGCCAATATCCAGTAATGTCATCAAGGCTTGTGCAAGGGTTGACACCACATAAAGTGGAATAATCACAGCAATCGTCGCTTTAAGTGACTTAAAGCTAATTAAACACAGGAAGAACACCGCACCATAAACATAAATCATCATAGGGAGCTGTGCTTCGCTAACGGCTTCATTAGTCGCGGCCATAACGCCAACTGGGCCAGAAGCTAATTTAAACTGCAATTTATCGCTATTAAGCTCAGCTGCAACCTGTTTAACTTTATCAACAACGACTTCAATCGTTTCTGCTTTGTGATCTTTTAAGAAAAGATAAACCGGCATCACAGAGCAATCACCATTTAGTAGGCCCGATGTTGTAGGCACTTGCCCAACCGCTTGCACTAAGCTCGCAGTGGTGCGAGGCAATATCTGCCATTTAGGGTTACCTTCGTTGAAACCTGAGTTAACCGCTTTAGCAATCGATGCCAAACTCGCTGTAGACTCAACGCCAGGAGTGTTAGCAACCATCCATTCAAATTGATCAATTTGATTAAGCAATGAATGATAAGTACAGGCTTCTGGTGCAGCTTCAACAATAATGGTCATTACATCGGTAGTAATAGAAAAGTGATCTGTAATGAAAAAGGTATCAAGGTTATAGCGCGAATCTTGATGCAGCGCTGGAGCGCCACCTTTTAAGTCACCAATTTTCATTTGAGTCGCTTGCATATAGCCAACACCATAAAGCACAGCAGTAAAACTTAACACGACAACCGCATATTTTGGTGTTGCAAACTTAGACAAACTACGCCAAAGGTTTTCGACTTTAGCCTTGTGCTCTGGGTTTTCCTGGGCATTAGACAAGTTGGTATAGGAAATAACCAAAGGCAACAAAATTAAGTTTGTTAAGATAATCACTGCCACACCTAAAGAGGCAGAAATAGCTAACTCACGAATGATACCAATATCGATGGCTAATAATGTTAAAAAACCTACCGTATCAGACAATAATGCGATACCACCTGGCACTAATAGGCTTCTAAATGCTGATGCGGCGGCGGCTTTTGTTGCTTGTCCATCCAGTACTCTGCGACGCACGGCGTTAATCATTTGAACACCATGACTAACACCAATAGCAAACACTAAAAAAGGCACCAGGATCGACATAGGGTCTAAACCAAACCCCACAACAGTAAGCAACCCTAACTGCCAAATAACGGCCATTAAACTACATAGCAATGGCAAGACAGTTAACGTGATTGATTTAGAAAACAGATAAACCATAACAGCAGTAATTGCGATAGCAATTAAGAAAAACAGCAAAACCCCTTTGGCACCATCGGCCACATCACCAGCCATTTTGGCAAAGCCGATAATGTGAATTTTAATCTTTTCGTTTTCAAACTGACCGCGCAGCTGCGTTTCTAACTGCTGTGCAAAGGCGATAGTATCAAGCGGTTTACCGGTATCAGGGTCAAAATCCATTAATTGAGCTGAAACAATTGCTGCTGAATAATCATTTGCAATTAAACGACCCACAATACCTGCTTTTTCAATATTGTCGCGAACAGTATTAAGGCCGTAATCATCGGTTTGAAAGTCAGCCGGAATAACTGGACCGCCCGCAAAACCATCTTCAACCACTTCAGTAAAGCGTGTTGAAGGAGAATAAAGTGATTTAACTTGTGAGCGCTCAACACCGTTGATAAAAAACAGCTCATCGTGCACCTTTTTAAGTGCATCAAAAAATTCGGGGTTAAATATATTACCGCTGGTATCTTCTACCGCAACCATAATCCCATTCGCACCACCAAAATCTTTTTGGTGTTTGGTATAGGTTTGCATGTAGGTATGCTGAAGCGGAATATTCTTACTAAAAGCCGCATCCATTTTAAGCTGGCTTGCTTGGTACCCTAAAAATATCGTGATAAAAATAAATGAAATAATAACCCACATCCGATTACGGAATAAGTGAGTTTCAAAACTATTGACCAGTTTTTCTAACATCTTGTCGGCCCTATTATTGTTGTTTTTGTCTTAGTAAATGTTATTTAGGCAGTTGAAACAGCCCTTTTGAACCCGCAAACCAAATATCGCCTTGCTTGCTTTTCGCTACTGATACAATGTTTTCACCTTGACGACGCGTAACTATTTCAGCTTTTCCATCATCAACTTTTAAAACAATACCTGCATTTCCAACAAGATATAAATCCCCGTCATTAACTAAAGCACCGTTAATCGATGATTCAACAGGCAATTCAATTTGTTGCCAAACGTCTAAATCAGATGAAGCTTGGAACACATGGCCACGCAAGCCCATTACATAAACATTATTATCGACAGTGATGGCATTAAACATTGACCCATCATAATCAAAGTCTACACGCTCAAAAGAACGTCCCATGTCAGTAGACACTGCAACTAAGCCTAATTCGCCAACCAACAACAAGCGTTGATCATCTAAGTTAATGATTCGATTAAAATGAGGCAACAAAGCCGCTCTTTCAGACAAGTAAAGCTGTTGATCTTGTTGTTTTAAATCATTCAAATAAGACACGTCTTCTTCAAACAATAATTCTTGATGGAACTCATCTTGCCAAGTTTTACCGCCATCTTCTGTACGATAAAATAAACCATATGCCCCAATAGCTATGCCATGTTGCTCAGAGAAAAAACGAACGTCTAGAAAAGGCTTTTCTAACTCGGTCGATTGCATCTGTAAAGACCAGGTCATGCCGCCATCATTAGTGTGAATAATAGTCGCATCGTGACCTACTGCCCAGCCTAATGTATCGGTCAGAAAAAAAGCTTTCGTCAATTGGGTGACAACAGGCGTGGAAACTTGCTGCCATTGCTTATCAAATACTAAGACATGACCACGTTGGCCAACAGCGACTAACTTATCGCCTGCATTGACAACATCCGTTATTAAAGATGTTTGAGCAAGTGGTTGAATTTGGACTGTTAAAGGATCAAGTTGAGCATTGACCGAAGCAGTATATAAACATGCACTTAATCCTATCGCGACAGCACTGCGAAGCATGCTAACCTTCATACAAACTTCCTTAAGTTTAGGGGCGCAAAGCGCCCCTTTTATATAAAAACTAATATTTAACATCTAGAATTTAACTAACTAATATTGAAAAATCTTAGCAAATTAACGAATACCTGCACGACGAAGTGCATCAGGGGTAAAGTTAGACTCTGATAAGTTTGCATCAAAATTATACATACGACCTTCGTTGTCTAAACCCATTGCAAGATAACGACGAGATTGAAGGTCATGGAATATTTCTAAAGTACTCCACATTGTAGGCACTTCATAATAGTTAATAGTATGGGCCGTACCAACACGGTATAACTCGTCACGGTTATCATACATATCTGTTAATGAAACCTGCCAAGAATCTTCATCAATATAGAAAACACGGGTTTTATAAATATGACGCATACCTTCTTTCAAGGTCGCTTTTACTTCCCAAACACGGTGTTTTTCCCAACGCGCATATTCAGGATTAATATGACCAGGCTTTAAAATTTGGTCATATTTAAGCTCATTTGAATGAAGCTTATAATCGTTATAAGGAATAAATATTTCCTTTTTACCGACTAGTTCCCAGTTATAGCGAACTGGTGAGCCGTTGAACATGTCGAAATCGTCCGTGGTTCTTAGACCATCAGACACTGTACCAGGCGTATCAAAAGCAACGTTAGGTGCCTTACGCACGCGACGTTGTCCTGTGTTATAAGTCCAAGCTTGACGCGGTAATGCTTCTTGATCCATGGTTTCTTTTACAAGTAATGCCGTTCCAGCTAAACGTGCTGGCTGTGTTACCACTTGCTTGAAATAGAACAAAGTATTGGTTTCTTTTAACTTGTCTAAAGTAATTTCTGGACGAGTATATTCAAAACGTATTTCTTCAGCATTTTCAACCAGAGTGTATGAACCACTTGAGGTTGGTGCTGCTTGGCTACGATAAGTTTCTACGTCTACACCACGATAACGCAGTATATGGTTCCAAATGACCTCTAAACCATCTTTTGGTAACGGGAATGGAACACCTATCGTCGCACCAGAAATACCATTTCCTTGAGCAACTAATTCAGCTGAAGTGGCATTCACTTTAATGGCATCATAAACATACTGTGGAACAGATGCCGTACGACGAGTTTCATACACATTCATTTGATAGGTATCTGGATACAAATCAAATAGTTTATTTTGACCCGGCGTTAAAAAATCTTTGTACTGTGCTTTATTTGCATTGGTAACAGTAAATAAGATTTTATCATTTGGAAAAGGGTTTAAATGATGCATTCCTTTTTCATATCCAGCAACTGGCTTAGTAATTCCGCCATCCCATGCTGGAATAGAACCATCTGCGTTACCCGCTTTTTCAGCACCCATCGGCGTTAAGCTTGCACCTAACTTAGCAGCATCAGCTTCTGATACTTTAGCTATGGCAACTGGAGCACCTAGTGCAAAAATAACTGCTGCCGATAATATCGTCAGTTTTTTCATTGTTATTATCCTTTTAAATCGAATACTTGACGTTAAACGAGATATAATCTCTATCTTCCATCGCGTTAGTTGTCCCTACACCACCGAAGAAGCTGTTGTAAGAGAAATCTACGCCCCAACGATTTTGATAATCAAAGTTAAGCCCTAAAGCGACTGACTTTTTACCTTCAGTGAATAAAAACATTGGATCTGGTGTAATCCCATCAACATCATGTGAGAAAATAATACGTGGCGCCATGTTAACACCGGCAAAAACGTTATTAAAATCCGCTTTAGCCACTAAACGATAACCCCAAGCAAAATCTGTTGGAAATGGGTTAGTTTCAGGACCATTGTGAACCGCTTGAATAATACCTGGCATATCAGGATTGCCACCTGAACGCGAAGTGCCAGGACCATTTAAGCGTAATTCATCAAAACCTGGCATATCATGGATCCACACACCACCAATTTCGGCCAACATAGTTAAGTTATCTGTTCCTAATGTAGGACCAAATAAGTGTGTCAGTGTCATTTGTGCTTGAGTAGTATCTAGCTGAATAAAGCCATCAACGGTTGCTCCTGGTGCGGCAACATCCATTTGTGAAATACCGTCTAAA
Source organism: Shewanella sp. HL-SH2 (assembly GCF_051164935.1). Taxonomy (NCBI): domain Bacteria; kingdom Pseudomonadati; phylum Pseudomonadota; class Gammaproteobacteria; order Alteromonadales; family Shewanellaceae; genus Shewanella; species Shewanella sp. HL-SH2. The sequence goes on along the minus strand of NZ_CP195035.1, from coordinate 2,461,478 downwards.
TCTGGACGAATACCTGCATTAGCCAATTGTTGAGGCATAGCAGCAAAGAGCAATTCAACGTCATCAATCTGAAGAGGTTCATCGACACGATGCGCAATTTCACCAGCAACAGAGGTATCACCCACTAAAGTATTAAAGCTGAATCCATATAGTTGAATATCTTCTGGATAAACAATCTGTGCTTTAGTAAAGGTTTCCATGCTAAGTAGCAATTCACGGTCAATATTACCTTGACTCGCGGCTAATTTAGCATAATCACCGCCAATACCAGCTGAGGTAAAGTTAGACGCTGTACCACTAATAAGTGGACGGCGACTATGGTAATTCATGTAGTACAAACCAAATTCTGTTTCATTTAATTCAGGAGAATAAAAACCTAGTTTAAGGCCGTACTGGCCATCATCACTTGGTGTCGCTTCATCTTGAATTAATGCTACTTTAGTTGAATATGCTGTCATTGCTGAAGCCATTGCAGGATTAAAACCAGTAGCAGCTGCATTGGTATACAACTTCTTATATTCAGATATTAAAAAGTCTAAGTTAATGTCTGGATTAGAGTTAAAGCCTAATTGGGCATTTTGATTGTAGCCACCAAAACCTGCAAAATCGTTGGTAGCAAAAATAGAACCTGGTGTAGGGACCCACACTGGCTCCCACTGGTATTGATAAAACGCTTCAACGTTTAGGTTTTCAGTTAGCCCTAAAGAAGCCCAAACCATACCTTGTGGACGGAAAGCTTCTTTAAGTTCAGCACCTGGAGCATTTAAGATATTCAAATCAACAGGGTTAATTTCACCAATACCATGGGCAATAAGAGTACTCTCACCCCAAGATACAACCTGGTTACCAACTCGAACTGTTAACGGGTTTTGGCCATCATTTAAATCCCAGTTCGCGTAAACAAAAGCATCTAATAAGCGCACATCTTTACATTGCACTTCTGAGGCACGATCATCGGCACATGGATCAAAACTATTACCCGTTAATGGATCATTAAAATCATAATTACCATCGTTTAGTTTACGGTCATAGAAATACATACCGCGGACAAACAGACCATAATTTTCGTATTTGAGGGATAACTCGTGTAATCCCTTTACTATTTCAGAGGTAGTATCACCCTGAGAGTAAAGTAAATTACTTAAATCATTATTACTTGAATAAGAGCCTGGTTCAGCCCAAATTTCAGCGGATGTGTATTTAGTGTTACTAAATGCAGAATAACCAGACCAATCAAATTGTGGTTGATTAACCTTACCAATTTGACCTTCCCAGTCACGTTCACCGACACGCCAGCTAGCGCCGACAGTCCAGGTAGAATCGAAGGTACCTTCTACATCGCCCCAGTCAAATGAGGCAGCAGAAGCATTTTGACTCATTCCAAAACACAAAGCCGACATTACCCCCAAAGTAATTGCCGACTTGTTAAATTTTTTCTTAACAATATTCATTTTAGCTTATCTCCGTAACCTGCTGGAATCGTTGTTATAGGAATTTAAACCAACATCTTGTTAGCCCACAGGCAACACCATTGTTACAGTATTTAACCTTGTTGAGCAAGGCCAAAATAAAGAAAATATATAATAAAATTAACGTGGTTAACGAGAATGCTACAACTAGAATGAGTGCTATATTTGAATTGAGTTTAGGGAACAGAAAATGAGTTGATGACAAATAATTAAATACATTTTATTTCAGTAGTTTATTCAAAATTAGTTTGATAGCTTAACATCAAAATCAATAAATCAAACGTTTGAAGTAATTACTCTAACTTGGTTAGTGACTTATATCTACCTTGACTGTCTAACTCCAACTTAAATTGGCCCTTAATACCATTTAGCGTCAAAAAAGGTCTGAAATATTTAGCGTTAATTTGCAAGTGTCGACCTTTAACATCTGTTAAAGCAACGGAATCACTATAACCCTGATAGTATGAAGAAAACTTTATGTAGCTAATATAAATAGAAAAATAAAACTCCACAGGGCCTCCATATAATATTCAGAAATAAAATTAAAAAGAAGGGAGAGTTAACCCCCTTCGGTTTATTTAGCGTTTAACTGAGCGCTTTATTCACCTTCTCGTAAAGGTCTTTAGATAAGTTAGGCAGATTCTGCAGCGTCATTAATGACTGCTTCATCATTTGCTGCCTGCCGTCATCATACTTCGCAAATTGGATCAAAGGCGTAATCATTCTTGATGCTACCTGCGGATTAGTCTTATTTAGCTTAATCAAAATATCAGTTAAAAAAGCATAACCTGCGCCATCTTTGCGGTGGAATTGATAAGTATTACCAGAAGCAAAAGCACCGATTAATGATCTAATACGATTAGGATTACTAAAGCTGAAGCTATTGTGATGCGTTAACTGTTTAATAGCATCAATCACGTTATCGGTATTGGATAATGCCTGTAACATAAACCATTTATCCATCACTAATGGTGTTGTATGCCATGTAGATTCGAATTTTCCCAATAAATCAGCTAAACAATCAAACTGCCCAACAGTTGCCGCCTTTAGTGCAGCAAGACTGTCTGTCATATTAATTGAATGGTTAAATTGCTCAATTACTAATGGCTCATACTCTTGTGAAACACTCGCAAGCAATAACAAACTCACATTCTTAAATGCACGTTCTGCAGCGTTATCAATAACTGAGAGTTGTCTATATCTTGCTAGTAACTCATCTTGACAAGCTGATGCAATTTCTTCAACAACGAACTCTCTTGCCACTTGCAACGCATCTAAGTCAAGCTTATCAACCTGCTCGATCAGAGAGGATGCAGATGGTAAATTCAATATTTCTGCAACCAAAGCATGATCGAGTGCGGGGTCTAAAATTACACCTCGAAATGCTTCAATAACGCCAGCGTCAACAGACATGACTTGCTTATCTGCTAACTGTGAAACATTGTCCCAAACCGATTGACTAAATAATTGAACTGAGGCTTCCCAGCGTGCCACCTCACTTGAAGCAAAGCGCATGATATGAACCAATTGTTCAACGTTAAATGCATACTGTAATTTCACAGGTGCTGAAAAGTCTTGCAAGAGAGAAGCAACTGGCTTCTCACTAAATCCTTCAAAGACAAATTGTTGAGAAGATTTTTTAACGTCCAGTACTTGATTGACAATTGAGCTACCGTCAAGATTAATTAACTCGATGCTAAAAGGAATATGTAGATTTTGACCTTTTATTCCCTGGCTTTCAACAGATTGTTTAATCGTTAAAGTGTATAAACCTGTTGTGTTATCAAATGTATCTTCAACCGCAACTACCGGGGTGCCTGCTTGGGTATACCAACGTCGGAACTGTTGTAAATCATTACCGCTGGCATCTTCCATTGCGTTGACAAAGTCATCACAGGTCACAGCTTGCCCGTCATGACGGTCAAAATAACATTTCATTCCAGCTTGAAAACCTTGCTCGCCAAGAATGGTATGCATCATTCTAATCACTTCAGCACCTTTATTATAAACAGTCACTGTGTAGAAATTATTCATTTCTATCACAGATTCTGGTCGAATAGGATGAGACATAGGACCTGAGTCTTCAGCAAATTGCTGATTCTTCATAACCTTAATGGCCTGAATACGATTAACGGCACGTGAACCAATATCAGAGCTAAATTCTTGATCACGAAAAACAGTCAAGCCTTCTTTAAGGCTCAACTGAAACCAATCACGGCATGTCACACGGTTACCAGTCCAATTATGAAAATACTCATGGCCCACAACAGATTCTATGCCGTGATAATCCTCATCAGTAGCACTCGCTTTGTCAGCAAGCACATACTTTGTGTTGAATACATTGAGACCTTTATTTTCCATTGCGCCCATGTTGAAGAAATCAACAGCAACAATCATATAAATATCAAGGTCGTACTCTAATCCAAATCTGTCTTCATCCCACTTCATCGATTTTTTAAGTGATGCCATAGCGTGAGCAGATTTATGTAAATTACCTTTATCAACAAATACCTGTAACTTTACATCGCGGCCAGACTGAGTAATAAAGTGATCTTCAAGCATATCAAAATCACCTGCAACCAATGCAAACAAATAGCTTGGTTTTGGGAACGGGTCTTGCCAACGCACAAAGTGACGGCCAGAACGCGGCATTTCGCCAGTTTCAATTAGGTTGCCGTTGCTTAATAAATAAGGGAATTGGGCTTTATCGGCTTCGACTCGAACTGTGTAGGTAGCTAACACATCAGGGCGATCTAAGAAATAAGTGATACGTCTAAAGCCTTCTGCCTCACATTGTGTGCAATATGCGCCATCAGACATATATAAGCCTTCAAGGCTGCTGTTTGCTTCAGGATCTAACGCGGTCGTAATTTCTAATTCAAACTCGGTCTCATCTGTAACAACCACTAATTGACTTTCAGTTTGACGATATTCGCACGCCTTACCATTTAATTTCACCGAAACCAAGTTGAGCTGTTCACCGTCTAATATCAAATCTAATTGGTGTGAGTGAGAACGAGTTATCTTACTCAGTGCTATCACCTTAGTATTCTCACCGTCTAAAATCACATTCAGATCAATATGACTAATAGTAAAAGTTGGTGCGGTATAATCTTTTAAATGCTTAACCTGAGCTTCAGACATTATATTTCCTTGCATAATTTATATTTTTATAACAAAAAACGCGCAAATGCGCGTTTTTAATATATTTTTTTAGCTAGAGACTTGGTGCTTTAGCTAACTTTTTTGCGTCTACCATATCCAGCATAATTAAGGCTGTTTCATCTAAGAATGGATCAGGTACTTTAGCATCTTTGTCATCTTCAATATCATCTAAAGACTTAACCACCTCTAGCCCATCGCTGACACGACGTTTGTTAGTTCTGTCTAATGCACGTTTTTCATCGTCTTCACGAGATTTTATCCGTGTACTTTCCACTAAAGATATTGTTTTATCATTATGATGCTTTTTGAATTCTGCAATATCTTCATAGATGTAACCAAACTCTACGTCAGCACTTATACGCTGCTTATGCTTGGTATCAAGTTGAGTGACTAATTCTGGAAATATACTACCAAGTGTCCCGTATTGAGCTACAGGAACCTTGTCCCAAGGCAGCGCATTTTTCTCTTCTGACTCACCATATTCACCGGCATCTAATGCACTTGGGAACAAAATATCAGGAGTCACACCCTTAAGTTGGGTACTGCCGCCATTAATACGATAAAACTTAGCAATGGTGTACTGAACATGGCCAATTGGCTTGTCATACATATCATAAATACGACCTAGGCTTTTATGTTGCTGAACCGTTCCCTTACCAAATGTTGATTCACCTACAATCAGTGCTCGTTCGTAATCTTGTAAAGCTGCAGCGAAAATCTCTGATGCTGATGCACTGTAGCGGTCAACCATCACTGATAGTGGACCGTCATAAGTACTTCTACCATCATTATCGCTATTTTGGTTTACGCGACCATTAGCATCACGAATTTGCACAACCGGTCCTGCATCGATAAACAAACCAGTGAGTAATGTCGCTTCAGTGAGGGCTCCACCGCCATTGCCACGCAAGTCAATAACCACGCCTTCGACTTCAGCTTCTTTCAACTTCGCCAATTCTTTAGCTACATCTTCAGATAGGTTCATATAAAAGCCAGGAATTTGAATAACGCCGACTTTACGATGAGCAAATTCACCTGTGGTAGGCTCAATCACCTTAGAATTGGCTGCACGATCTTCTAGACGAATTTTGTCTCGAATAATAGTAACATCAAAAGGTTTAGCATTGGCGCCACCTTTTTTAGGCAAAATCTGCAGCACAACTTCACTGCCTTTAGGGCCTTTAATAAGTTCAACAACATCATCTAAACGCCAACCGATAACATCAACAATGTCTTTACCTTTTTGGCCAACACCAACGATTTTATCTTCCGGTGATAGCTTTTCACTTAATGCAGCAGGGCCACCTGCAACCAAACTTTTAATGACAGTGTAGTCATCGTCCATTTGTAAAACAGCTCCAATCCCCTCAAGGCTTAGGTTCATTTCCATTTGGAAGCGTTCAGCATTGCGTGGTGATAAGTAACTGGTGTGCGGCTCAACAGTTCTAGCAAAGGCGTTCATCACAGTTTGGAATACATCTTCGCTATTAGTTTGACTTAGGCGTTTAATCGCATTGTCATATCGCTTAGTTAAGATCTCAACAATCTCATCCCATTTTTTGCCCGTTAACTTAAGATTTAACGCATCATATTTAACACGTTGACGCCATAACTCATTAAGCTCAGCGTCATCTTTTGGCCATGCAGAATCTTTACGATCGAATTCATAAGCGTCATCTTCTTTTGCAAAATCGAATTCTGTTTGTAGAAGTGTCAATGCATAGGCAAAACGTTCATAACGACGAGTCTGTAGTAAATCAAACATTTTATATGCAGGTGATATATCACCTGCTTTTACCATGTCATCAAACTGACTTTTAAATTGGTCAAAGTTATTAATATCTGCTTGAGTCAATACATTGCGGCGATAATCGAGTTGCTCTAAAAATCGTGCGTATATCTGCTCTGAAAAAGCATCATCAAGGTCGAAACGATGATAATGCGCACGAGTAAACAAATTTGTTACTCGTTTACTCGCAGCCTGATGTTGAGGCTCTTGGGCTAGTTTGGGTAACTCGCTGATTTGAATCGTTGGTGAAATTGCCCATGCAGAAAATCCGACGAATGCACAAGCAATTGACGCGGCCAATGTAAGTTTTCGCATCAACAAGTTACTCCTTTGATTTTTATAATAGTATGTGGGCTACACGTACTTTGATGCTCAAGCCAGAATCTAACTGAACATGGACATCTTCTTTCTTAATGTCGGTAATCGTTCCAGCAACTGGCGATGCACCTAACTTCACGTTTACACGTTGGTTGGTAGATAGGTCTTCCATTTTTGCAGGTACTAGATTAACAACCGGCGCAGCTACTTTAACAGGACGCTCTTTTTTAGCTTCTGGTCGAGCTTTAGGAGCCACTTTCTTAGCAGGCTTTTTAGCAGCAGGCTTAGGCGCTTGAGCTTGACGTTTAGCTTTGGCTTTGTCTTGGCTCTCTTTCAACGTGGCTTGAGCATGATCAATATGCTCTTGCTCTAAAGCGCCACAATCATTGCCGTCTAAATCAACACGCTGCACGCCAACTTGAACACCTTTAAGGTATCTCCAGCTGCTAGTGTAACGACGCAAAGCAACACGAAGTTGTGTTTTACTAACCCTAGAATCATCAGCTAACCGTTCAGCCAAATCTTGAAATAAACCAATTTTTAATGGCTTTGTGTCGCCCTCTGCAATAAAGCATGCAGGAAAGGTTTCATATAAAAACGCTAAAATTGCGTTGGTGTCGGTCAACTTGTCTGTTGATTCCATTTTTACTTCCACGTTAAATAAGGGGACTAAATCGGCAGATATAAATAAGCCTGTAGTCGTTCATCTTTTGCTAAGATTTTCAGTTTACTGACACTTAGCCTACAAATTAGCATTAACAGCCGTTCTGCTAAAGCCTCTGAAACAAACTCTAACAAATTTTCAGCTATTTACACTAGCATCTATTTGGCTTTTCACAGATATGTGAATGCTCAAGCAGGCTATTATAAAGCTCACAGCAGCGATTGCGACAATCATTTACTATTTTTTGCCTGCAATTTAATCAAATAGGCAAGTTTCAAACTGTTTTACCAGTAATTCAATCCCATCTTGATCATCTTGGTCAAAACGATTGAGTGATGGGCTGTCTATATCAAGTACCGCAATGACCTTACCATTTTGGCGAACAGGTACAACGATTTCTGAATTACTGGCCGAGTCACAGGCAATATGTCCTTCAAACTGATGTACATCGGCTACTCTTTGGGTCTGATTTAGTGCCGCGGCAGTACCGCAAACACCTTTACCCCAGGGTATTCGGGTACAAGCAACTTTACCTTGAAACGGACCAAGTACAAGTTGCTCATCTTTAGTGATATAAAAACCGGCCCAGTTTAAATCATCAAGATTGTCGTTTATTAATGCTGAAAAATTTGCCATTGCAGCAACAATATCGTCCTCACCTGCCATTAAGGCTTCCACTTGACGAGTTAACGTGCGATAAAACTCAACTTTCATTGTAATTCCTTGATCCCAAAATATTACTTTAACTAATTTAACCCATAGGTTAACAGTAGTTTTTATTATTTGAAATTAATCTTGTTTAACGGTCTTCTTCTTTGGCTTTGTTTCTGCTGGTGTAGCCGTTTTAACAACACCACGAAGTACATTGGCTAACTCGTCTTTATTATTTGCTAAATAGAAAGCAAGTTGTTCGCAGGTACCGTCATCTAAATTAGCATCAGAAGCAGCTAGAAATGGTACTAAATTATCGACTATATCGAGCATTTTGTCGTAGGCATCGGCTTCTTTCTTCGATGTGAAAGTCATTTTCTCAACCCCTTCTCTTACCACGACAAATTGAGTTATCACTGCCATGAACATATCTCCACTGTTTTTATATACAGTGCCAAGGTTGACATAGTTAAAGGGTAATACGCAATAGTCATCAACATAATAATTGACTTGTTTTATGATTTTGTTCGATATTGCTCATTAAATTTTTAAATGTCGTATAATATAAGCAGCTTAATGATAAGGAAAATTTAAATAATAAACATAATGCCAGAGCCTAAGCTATTTAAAGCAGTCATTCTTTGTCGCTCATGCGATTTAGTTATTCGAAAGCGCGCATTGCCTTCTAATGTCAGGGCGCTGTGTCCGCGATGCGATACAGCTCTGTATGACACCCCCTATTGCTCTATAAATGGCCTTTTAGCTTTATGTATCACCTCACTTATTTTATTTTTACCTGCTAATTTGTTACCTGTACTTGAAATTAACTTTTTAGGCAGTATTCGTACTACCACCGTTTTTGAATCTGCTCTAGCGGTATGGGGACAGGGATACTGGATTGTAGGTTTGGCCGTGATAGCCTCTGCAGTTGCCGCTCCTGCGTTGTTAGTCTTATCTATTCTATTTCAAGTATTAATTATAAAGTTTAATTTAACCTCTTCTTTTTGGCAGCAAACGTTCCGCGGCCTACTCAAAAATCATGGTTTACTTTCTCAATTAACAATGCTCGAAATTTATGTGATTAGTTTTTTAGTCTCGGCATTTCAGCTATCTGACTTTTCTGACGTTTATTTCGGCATGGGAACATTAAGCTTTTGTTTATTATTCTTATCAATTCTATTTTTACAGCGTGAATATAATCTTGAGCATATGTGGAGTTTTGTGAATGACTGATAATAACGAAGTCACTCATTCGACTTTGTCACAAGCAGAAGTTGAAAAAGGTCAAGTTGAAAAAGGTAATCAATTAACCTCATTAGCGCCTCAGGGTCAGAAGATGGGGGTGTGTTTATGTTTGGTGTGCAAAAAAGTTAATCCGACAACCGAGCAAAATTGTAGTCGCTGTCATTCACGCCTGAGCACCCGAAATTATGCTAGTATTCAACAAAGTTGGGCTTTATTAGTCACAGCAACCGTTTTGCTGGTCCTAGCGAACATTTATCCCATTACCTTACTAACCAATCGTGGTGTAGTGACTAACGATACAATATTTAGCGGCATTGCACATCTTGTCCATTTAGGCCTTTACCCGATTGCCATCATTGTGTTTACTGCCAGTATTCTTGTACCTTGGCTTAAAATTTTCGGACTGGGGCTGTATTTATGTGCCATCAGCTTTAATATCCCTATTTCTAAACGAAAAATGATGATCGGCTTTCACATTATTGAATGGATTGGGCGCTGGTCAATGTTAGATCTATTTGTTATTTCACTCACTGTGGCATTAGTGAATATGGGGCAACTATTAGATGCAAAACCCGCTCCTGCGGCAACCGCCTTCGCATTAGTAATATTATTAACACAACTCGCAGCAAAAGTGCTGGACACTCGCTTACTTTGGGACCGCTTGGAAACTCATAATGACGCAAATTGAATCGCCAAAAGTTGTAAAGAAAAAACTATTTTCTCCTATCTGGTTACTCCCTATTGTTGCTTTGGTACTTGGCGCTTGGCTAGGCATAAAAAGCATTAAAGAATCCGGCGTTGAAATAAACATTCACTTCCCGAGTGCAGCAGGCATTGATATCGGTAAAACCTTAGTAAAATATCAAGGGTTAGCTGTGGGTAAAGTCACGGATGTCAGCATTGATGAAGATCTTAATGGCGTAAATGTAAAAGTCGTTATGGACTATCGTGCAGATCCTTTTTTGAACAAAAACACTCAGTTTTGGTTAGTTAAACCAAAAGCCAGTATTACTGGTGTTGAAGGACTTGAAACGCTATTTTCGGGTAATTATATTGCCATTCAACCGGGAGATGGTAAATCACGCACTAATTTTGAAGCACAACGAGAGGCACCAGCTATTACTCCTGGTAGTGAAGGCATGGTTATTGAACTTCATACCGATAAGCTTGGCTCTATTGACGTAGGTTCATCTATCTTTTATCGACAAATACCTGTTGGTAGTATTGTAGGTTATCGATTATCAGGTAGCTCAAATGTTATTATTAGCGCCTTTATTCAGGAGCAATATTCGCATTTAGTGCACTCTGACTCTCGTTTTTGGAATGCATCAGGCCTCAGTATTGATGCCTCACTATCTGGGGTCAAAATCAATACCGAAAGTCTTGCTTCAATTTTAGCAGGTGGCATTAGTTTTAATACCGGCAGTGAAACCACTCAAGCTGAGAATGGGGATATTTTTAGTTTATTTGAAGACGAAGAGCATGCTAACGGCGGCTTAGTATTTAATCTGCACTTACAGAATGCCGAGGATATTAGCGAAAACGCGAGCTTGGTTTATAGAGGCGTTACTGTCGGTAAAGTTGAAAAACTTGCTTTAACTGACACAGGAGTAACGTTACAAGCTGCAATTGAATTGCAATATCGCTCATTATTAGCAGCGGATTCTCGATTTTGGATTGCCGGTGCGGATATTTCTTTTGCTGGTGTGAAGAATCTATCACGCTTAGTGACAGGCAATGTGATTAATATTTTACCAGGCACTTCCACTGCAGCAATACCGTCAAGTTACCCGCTTGAAACCCAGGCTCCAGATCTACTTAAACAGCAGAAGTTATTAATAAACTTAACATCAGACTCACACACTGGTATGAGTATTGGAGCACAGGTCAGGTATAAACAACTACCAATAGGAAAAATTATTTCGACCCAATTGACTGAAGATTTTAGTGCGGTTAAGTATCAGGCTGAGATTTACCCCGAATTTAAATCACTTATCACTCAGGGCAGTTTTTTTGTAAGTGAACAGGCAATCAAATTAGACGCATCCTTAGATGGAGTTAAATTTGAAACACGTGATTTAACAACATTACTTGAAGGAGCGATAACATTAGTTCCCAGTCGAGCTAAGGAGACCGTCAAGTCAGGTAGCGCATTTACCATTTATAATAGTATCGATTCTGCACAGCAGTTATTTGCTGAACAACAAAAACTTAAATTGACTGTTATTAGCCAAGATGGTGCAGGCTTAAGTGAAGGCGCACCCATTTATTATAAAAAAATGCCTATTGGTCACATTATAAAAATTGAGTGGCAAGCTAAAGAAGATTTATTTGCACTGCATTTATCTATTGAACAGCAGTTTAAGCAGTTACTGCAACCTAAAACGGTATTTTGGCGTAATGATGCTGTGACAGTGAATGCAAGTTTGGCGGGAGTGCAAATTGATGTAGCACCGCTTGCAGGGGCAATTAAAGGCAGTATTTCACTCGGTTTTATTGATGATGAGCTGTTTGAATCAGTTGATACTAAAACGTTATCGACACAAACCAAGATAGTATTTAATAATCAACTTTTTGACAATCAACATTTAGCCTTAACCCAGGCAAAACCAATTGCTATTGTTTTACCCGCCAATGCTAAAATTGAACCTAACTCCCCTATCCGTTTCCGTGGCCATCAAATAGGTGAAGTGAAACAAGTTAAATTAACTAAGGATTTATCTCAACAGCATGCTACTGCTTATTTATATGGAGAATATGCTAAGCACTTTAGTAAACAAGACTCTGAATATTTTGTTGTTGAAGCACAAATCTCGCTTGCTGGTATAAAAAATGTTGATACGCTAATCACGGGTGCGTACATTGGTGTATTGCCGGGGACATCTAATATTACTAGCGACCAGTTTGAAGCAAAAATGGCTGTTCGCTATGATGCAAACCGCCCAAAAGATGCCGTTAGCTTTACCTTAATCGATAATCAATTGGGGTCAATCAAAGTCGGCACGCCTCTATTTTTCAGAGGCATAGCCATCGGCCAAATCGATGCTTACGAGCTATCAAGTACAGGCCAACAAGTCACTATGTTTGCTCATATCCGTCAAGAGTATGCTCACCTTGTTAATACCAGCAGTCAGTTTTGGGATGCATCAGGAATTAAACTTGAGGTTGGTATTTTTTCTGGGGCACAAATTGAAACGGGTTCACTTGAAACGCTACTCTCAGGAGGAATTTCAGTGGTGACTAAAGACATCACAACAGCTGTAAATAAGATTTCACCTTCAACTGAGTTTTTGCTACAAAACAGCATGGATAAAGAATGGCAAGAGTGGAGCCCAGCTCAAGATAAGTAAATCAGGCTTGTTACATTTTTTAAAGGCGAAGTAATTATTTTACTTCGCCTTTTTTTTAAAAATTAACAATTCTATCAATCAAACAGATTATTGGTTAATTGGATAGACCAGATCAGCGTGTTTTACTGATATACTCGTTATAAAATTACACCTAGGCAATCAGCATATCTATACTTAACAATGATATGTGACACTTTATGAAACTGTTAAAACCTTTATTTGATAATAACCGCCGCTGGGCTGAGCGTATTAATCAAGAAGATCCAACCTTTTTCCAAAAACTGGCCAATCAACAGAATCCTGAATACCTTTGGATTGGGTGTTCCGACAGCCGTGTTCCATCCAATCAAATTATTGATTTAATGCCGGGTGAAGTCTTCGTCCATCGTAATATTGCCAATATGGTAATCCATACCGATCTTAACTGTTTATCCGTCTTACAATATGCGGTAGATGTTTTAAAAGTTAAGCATATTATGGTCGTTGGGCATTATGGTTGTGGTGGCGTAAAGGCGGCTATGCAAAATCAACGTCTTGGTTTAATTGATAACTGGTTAGGCCATTTACGCGACATCCATCGCATTCATCAAGATGAATTAACCGGTTTAAATGAAACCGCGCGTTTTGACCGTCTTTGTGAGCTAAACGTCATCGAGCAAGTGGCTAACGTCACCACATCCACAATAGTCCAGGAAGCTTGGGATAGAGGTCAAAATGTCTCTGTTCATGGCTGGATTTATAGTATTAATAATGGATTATTAACCGATTTAGGTGTGACGGCCGATCATGATACTGCATTAAGAACCTAGTTTACGTTATCCTATTTGCAATGCGCATTTGATATAAGCACACTTTATATTCTTAATAAGTTACTCTTAACTGAATGCAACTTTAACAGAGTAACTTTCTAAAAAACTCGATGCATAGGATACAAAATCTTGTAATTATATGCCGCTTTATAGTTTCTTACCTTTTTACTTCAGTTGAATATGTTAAAAAATAACAAAAAAAGCCTCATTGATTTATCAAAGAGGCTTTTATATTTTGACTTTAAAGTTTGAAGCTATTTTCAATAACAATGAAAAGTGCTTGAGCAAATTGAAACATTACTAACGCACCGAAAAACAACATCACTAACGAGTAGATTCTACTTTTATTATTATCATTACGCCTAGGCGCCATAGTCGTACTTTCCCAAGCACTTACCCCCAATAACCATCTCATTAATGATTACTGAGGATTAATTGTATCTGTTAACCAATAACGGCTAAACCACCCATATATGGACGCAATACTGCAGGCACTGTAATAGTACCATCTGCATTTTGATAGTTTTCTAATACTGCCACTAAAGTACGTCCAACCGCTAAACCAGACCCATTTAATGTATGTAATAAGGCAGGCTTGTTATCCACTTTATTACGATATCTAGCCTGCATGCGACGCGCTTGGAAGTCCTTCATGTTTGAACAAGAAGAGATTTCACGGTAAGTATTTTGGGCAGGTAACCACACTTCAATGTCGAATGTTTTACTTGCGCCAAAGCCCATGTCACCAGTACACAATACAACTGTACGGTAAGGTAGTTCGAGCGCTTCTAAAATGCTTTCAGCATGTTTAGTTAACTCATCTAATGCGGTCATTGAATGGTCTGGGTGAACAATTTGCACTAATTCAACTTTATCAAATTGGTGCTGACGAATTAAACCTCGGGTATCACGACCGTATGAGCCTGCTTCACTTCTGAAACACGCTGTTAAGGCCGTCATTTTTATCGGTAATTCGGCTTCATCAACAATCGTGTCACGCACCAAGTTAGTTAGCGGGACTTCGGCTGTTGGGATCAAAGATAAGCTTTGTGCTTCTTCAGTTGCTGGCTTGGTGTGGAATAAGTCTTCACCAAACTTAGGCAACTGACCTGTGCCCAGTAAGCTATCTTCATTGACTAATAACGGCACATAGGCTTCGGTATAACCATGTTTACTAGTATGGGTATCAAGCATGAATTGACCAAGAGCACGATTTAAACGCGCGATTTGACCTTTCATCACAATAAAGCGCGAACCAGTAATTTTGACCGCATTTTTAAAATCTAGACCTTGGAGTGCTTCGCCTAAATCAAGGTGATCTTTAACTTCAAAATCAAACGATTTAGGTGTACCCCAACGTCTCACTTCTACGTTGTCATTTTCATCTGCACCTTGTGGGACAGCATCGTCAGGTAAGTTAGGTAAACTCATTGCAATTAAGTTTAACTCTTGCAATAACGCGGTTAATTCGGTCTTTTTAGCATCTAACTGGGCACCTAAATCACCTACTTGCGCCATGATCGAACTGGTATCTTCACCACGAGCTTTTGCTTGGCCTATCGACTTAGAAATCGCGTTACGAGAAGCTTGTAACTCTTCTGTTTCGACTTGTAGCGTTTTGCGCTTGTCTTCTAATGTGGATAAGTGTTTTACATCCAAAGTAAAACCTCGGGCAGCTAAACGCTCAGCTGTGACTTCTAGTTCGTTACGCAAAAATTTTGGATCTAGCATGTTGTTAGTTCTTTTTAGTTAAACGCGTGAAAAAATCAGCTGCTGACCTACATACACCATGAATAAACACAGTGATACATTCAGCAACACATTAAGCATACTTTTAAACCATAAACCCTGCTGCATTAGCAATAAGGTTTCATTGGAGAAAGTAGAAAAGGTAGTTAATGCCCCAAGTAAGCCAACACCAACAAGTGACTTTACTTCAGGGCTTAAATGGCTCAGTTGCCCTAAGGCATAAACTATTCCCATTAGAAACGATCCTAATACATTGACCAACAGTGTACCAAAAGGAAAACTGCTTCCAAATACTTGGATCATAAAAATTGAAATAAGATAACGTAAAACAGCACCTATTGACCCACCTAACGCAACAAATAGAATATTAGTCATAGCGTTTGTGCTCACTTTGGCGATTACGTTGCTCAAGGTTGGCTAATTTATCTTGTATACGCTTTTCAAAACCACGGTCTGTTGGTTGATAAAAATGACTGTCGAGTAAAGATTCTGGGAAATAATTCTCTCCCGCAGCAAATGCGTCAGGTTCATCATGGGCGTAGCGGTATTCTTGACCATAGCCAATATCTTTCATTAATTTGGTAGGAGCATTACGTAAATGATTGGGCACAGGTTCATGCCCAGTTTGTTTTGCAAGCTCTCTGGCCTGTTTAAATGCGGTGTAAACAGCATTACTTTTTGGCGCGCTGGCTAAATAAAGTACCGCTTGGGCTATAGCACGCTCACCTTCAGCAGGACCTAAGCGATGAAAGCAATCCCAGGCATTTAATGCAACTGTCATTGCCATCGGGTCGGCATTACCAATATCTTCAGATGCAATGGCTAATAATCGCCTAGCAACATACAAAGGATCACCGCCCCCCTCTAGAATACGGCAGAACCAGTATAAAGCGGCATCAGGGGCGGAGCCACGAACCGATTTATGAACCGCTGAGATTAAATCGTAAAACTGATCGCCATTTTTGTCATAACCTGCCACTTGATGACCGGCTACTTGAGTAAGCATATCAAGGCTGAATTGACCTTTATCGATTACCAGATCGCTCATTAACTCGATTAAATTTAGCGCTTTTCGGGCATCGCCATCACATATTTGCGCCAATGACTTAGCGACTAAACTAGGCAATTCAAGTTGTCTTTTACCCAAACCGCGCTCATTATCCATTAATGCTTGTTGCGCTATTTGAATAATTTCATCATCAGTTAACCGATTAATGAGATAAACACGCGCACGAGATAATAAGGCATTATTGATTTCAAAAGAGGGGTTTTCAGTGGTTGCGCCAATAAAAATCACCGTACCATCTTCAATAAAAGGCAAAAATGCATCCTGCTGACTTTTATTAAATCGATGTACTTCATCAACAAACAATAAGGTGCGTTGTCCACGGCTTTGGGCTATCGCTTTAGCTTGTTCAATTGCAGCACGGATGTCTTTTACACCTGATGTTACCGCAGAAATACGCTCAACGTGAGCATTGGCATAATGGGCAATAATTTCGGCTAAGGTGGTTTTACCGGTCCCAGGTGGCCCCCACAACAACATAGAATGGGCACGATTTGCCTCTAAGGCTTTACGTAAGGGTTGCCCTTCACCTAATAGATGTTTTTGGCCTATGTATTCGCTAATTTCACGCGGCCGCATTCTTGCCGCAAGTGGGCGAAAATCAGGCGCGAAATCAAAACCGAGATTTGCCACCTTCAGTTATTGGATCTGCTTTAAACGTTGATCGTCAATATCAACATTTTCAGGAATGGCAAACTTAAATAACGTTTTTTCAGATGGCGAAACAGGACGTTGCTCTGTCAGCATAAACTGACTTAAATTGCCTTGCTCATCGGTTAAATCAAACGCCAACAGTTGCTTACCTTTAAAACACACAGCTACCGCCACAACATTACCACGGGCTTCTTTAGAGGAAATATCAAAACACTCAGCTTTGCCAGCCGTTTTGGTGACATTATATTGCGACCATGTTGCTTCATCACGATGAACTAACAGCGCTATAGGAGAAGCATCGACAGCTTGTGATACATCCATCACAGTGACTTCCTCTGCAAATGGGTTATATACCCATACACTAAGACCATCGGCTACAATCAATGATTCATCAGGCTCAGTTAAGTGCCAGTAAAATTTATTCGGGTACGACAAAGCAAATATTCCGCTACCTGACTGAATAAGTTTTTGATTTACATCCGTTACTTTTTGCTCAAACTTAGCATGTAAGTTGTCAATATTAGTGAGCTTGGCTCGCAATGAATTGGCATCGTCAGCCATTACACTGTGGCTGCTTAATAAAGCCATTACTGTCATTGAAATCATGGTCGTACGCATAAATAGCATAAAAATTCCTACTAATTTCTTGGTGGCGGTGGCGCCAAAACTTCACGATTTCCGTTATGCCCTTGTGAGCTAACAATCCCTTGCGCTTCCATTGATTCAATAATTCGTGCTGCTCGGTTATAACCAATTTTGAATTTACGTTGCACACTTGAAATAGAGCCTCGTCGAGTTTCTGTGACAAACGCAACCGCATCATCATAAAGTGCATCTAACTCATCATCTGAGTCACCGGTCTCACCAGGTAACAGCACTTGTTCTCCATCTGAGATACCATTCAAAATTTCTTGAACATATTGAGGCTTACCGCGTTCACACCAATCTGCAACCACTTTATGAACTTCATGGTCATCAATAAAAGCACCATGAACACGGTTTGGCACGCTAGTACCTGGTGGTAAATACAACATATCGCCCATACCTAATAACGTTTCGGCCCCCTGTTGATCTAAAATGGTTCTTGAGTCTATTCGAGACGATACCTGGAATGCGATTCGAGTCGGTATATTAGCTTTAATCAAACCAGTAATAACATCTACAGATGGGCGCTGGGTAGCCAAAATAAGATGAATACCTGCAGCTCGAGCTTTTTGGGCGATACGAGCAATAAGCTCTTCCACTTTTTTACCCACTATCATAATCATGTCAGCAAACTCATCTACCACAACGACAATTGCAGGTAATTTGTCTAATGGCGGTGCTTCATCTAACATGCTTTCAGACTGCTTCCAAAGTGGATCCGGAATATATTCCCCTCTGGCTGCGGCTTCTTTAATTTTGATGTTGTAACCTTTTAAATTACGCACCCCTAAAGCCGACATCAATTTATAACGACGTTCCATTTCGCCCACACACCAACGCAGTGCATTGGCGGCTTCTTTCATATCGGTTACCACTTCACACAGTAAGTGTGGGATGCCTTCATAAACTGACAATTCAAGCATCTTAGGGTCGATCATAATAAAGCGCACGTCATCAGGACCAGACTTATACAATAAGCTGGTGATCATCACGTTTACGCCTACTGATTTACCCGAGCCTGTGGTACCCGCTACCAATAGGTGTGGCATCTTACCTAAATCGACAATGACAGGCTCGCCGGAAATATCCTGGCCGAGCACCATAGATAAGGTTGATTTACTGTCTCTAAAAGCATCGCTGTCTAATACATCGCGCATGTAAACAGTTTCACGGAACTTGTTAGGTAACTCTATACCGACATAGGCTTTACCTGGAATAACTTCCACAACACGGACATTTTCTGACAATAATGAGCGCGCTAAATCTTTTGACAAATTAGTGATTTTTGAGGCCTTCACTCCCGGTGCAAGTTCGAGTTCAAAACGTGTCACAACAGGGCCAGGATACACACCTACAACGTTAGCGATAATATTAAAATCGGCTAACTTCATTTCCACTAATCGCGCAACTTGCTCTAATTCTTCTTCACTAATCGGGTTTTTCTTTCTATCTGGCACATCTAATAAACTGATACTGGGCAATAAAGTCATCGGTTTTTTGGCTTGTTGAAGTGTTTGACCATCAATAAGCACAATACCATCTACAATTTTGGCTTCTTTTTTAGGTTGCTGTTGAGCAACTAACGCGCCAGTAGAATGTACTGGTGCAAATTCGATGTCATCATTAGATTCATCTAAATCATCGTCAAGATCATCATCCAAATCATCAATAGCCGAAAAACTCGGGGTTCTGACTTCATCGTCTTCAGACCAAGAGGTAAAAGACGGGTCTAAATCATTAATGTCCTGTTGGAACATTTTAGGTTCCAAGCGTTCATCATCGTCATCTTCATTTATTTCAGACTCAACTTTAGGCTCAAGCGGCTCAGGTTTTATTTTACGACTAAAAATACTGCGCTTTTTCTCTATTGTTGGTGTTGGACTATCTTCATCAGTTGATGACTCATCAGCATCAAATACATTAGAAGTTGTTTGCTTTAATTCAGAATGTGATTTATCTGCTTTAAGTAAGCTTTGGATATTTCGTGATGAAGCAGTTTTCTTTTCATCAATATTAGCGGTAAAAGAATGTGACAACTCATCGTCAAACCCACTGTCACGGCGTTGTTTAAACTTATCTACAACAGACATAAAACCACGTGTATCTTCGGTTTCACGTTCACGTTTGAACACTTGCGGTAATTGCCATATCTTCTTTGCTAACCAAATAACGCCACGGCCAAGCAATTCAATAATCGTTAGCCAGCTAATTCCTGTGGCGAGGGTAAATCCCGCACCAATAAAACACAGTAATAATAACGTGGTACCCAATATACTAAAATAAGGCAACATGGCTTGACTGATGACATCACCCGCTACACCACCAGCAGAAAATACATAGATATCATCGACATTCATGCTCACCATAGCAGCCAGCGCAAGTACCATTAACATGAAACCGATAATACGAAGACCTACAGAAAAATAATCGACTTCTAGCAATCGATGTGAGCGGTTAAAAAAGAACCAACCGGTGGCAGCAATTATGACCGGAATGGTATAGGCGATAAAACCAAAAAAATAAAATAAAACATCAGCAGTCCATGCGCCAACAGCGCCGGTCCAATTGTGTATTTCACCTTGAAAATGCGATTGGCTCCAACCCGGATCATTAGGGCTAAAGCTAGATAACGCCAACAAAATGTAGGTGGCGACCATACAGCAAAGAATTAAACCGCCTTCAAGCAGTCGCTGCAGTCCACTGAGTGTTTTTAAATTGTTTCCCTGAGTCAAAGGAATCATCCATAAAAAATGAGAGAGATTAATAGTACAGAATATAACAGAATTAGTCTGTGTTATCAGTGATTATGCACTGAGTACACCATAAGCTCAATTGAATGTGAATAGGATTTAATCGCTTGAATTAAGGAATGATTAAGAGTGGATGAATAATAAACAGAATTAGCCGATTCAACGACTAATTCTGTCGCAGTTTCTTTTTTTGACTCACTAATGTAGTACGCCATGTTAATGTGAAATCAATAATTGCGATTAATCCACCAGTAAATTTAGGGCAACTTTATTGGTTTGCTTCACTTCTTCCATCACCACGTATGTACGTGTATCAGAAACTGAAGGTAATTTTAGCAGAGTTTCGCCAAGTAAACGACGATAAGCAGACATGTCGGGTACCCGCGTTTTAAGCAAATAGTCAAAATCGCCGGAGACCAAATGACACTCTTGAATATCATCGAGTAGTTGAACAGCACGATTAAAACGGTCAAAAATATCAGGGGTATCGCGATTTAAGGTGATTTCGACAAATACCAATAAAGATGCGCCTAAATAGTGTGGATTAACTAATGCCGTATACCCATTTATATACCCTTGCTTTTCAAGACGCTTAACCCTTTCTAAACAAGGTGTTGGGCTAAGGCCAACACGTTTAGACAATTCGACATTTGAAATACGACCATCCACTTGGAGTTCATTCAAAATGTTTCTATCAATCCGGTCCAAATCTTTTATTGAATAGTTTTTATTGTTAGCCATATTTTAAACTCTAATTTAACACTTAAACGACATTTGTATCTTTTTATTATCAAACTTCAGCAGGATAAACTACTTAAGCAGTACTATACTAGAGTTCTCTGAAACAAGCACGTTCAGGGTAAATAATTAATAATAAAATTACTCGTCTATCCTACGAGTACAATTCTAATCGAGGCTCAAAAATGATTATTGGTGTTCCAACAGAAATCAAAAACCACGAATACCGTGTTGGCATGGTTCCTTCAAGTGTTCGCGAGTTGACTATTAAAGGTCATGATGTTTTTGTTCAATCTGATGCTGGTGTTGGTATTGGCTTTACCGATCAAGATTACATCGACGCAGGTGCTGTTATTTCAGCAACGGCTGCCGAAATTTTTGCTAAAGCTGACATGATCGTAAAAGTAAAAGAGCCACAAGCGATTGAGCGTGCCATGTTACGCCACGACCAAATTCTATTTACTTATTTACACCTTGCACCAGATCTAGCACAAACTGAAGATCTGGTTAAAAGTGGTGCTGTATGTGTTGCTTACGAAACCGTTACAGATGACCGTGGCGGCTTGCCACTACTTGCTCCTATGTCTGAAGTTGCTGGTCGTATGTCTATACAAGCAGGTGCACGTGCACTAGAGAAGTCACTTGGTGGTCGTGGCATGTTACTAGGTGGTGTACCAGGTGTTGAGCCAGCTAAAGTTGTGATTATTGGCGGTGGTATGGTCGGCACTAATGCTGCACAAATGGCTGTTGGTATGGGTGCTGATGTGGTTGTTCTTGACCGCAGCATTGATGCTCTTCGTCGCTTAAATGTGCAATTTGGCTCAGCAGTCAAAGCGATTTACTCTACAGCTGATGCTATTGAGCGCCATGTACTTGAAGCTGACTTAGTGATTGGCGGTGTATTGGTGCCAGGCGCTGCAGCACCTAAACTTATCACCAAAGACATGGTTAAACGTATGAAGCCTGGCAGTGCCATTGTTGACGTTGCTATTGACCAAGGTGGCTGTGTAGAAACTTCTCACGCTACTACTCACCAAGACCCAACTTATATCGTTGATGATGTAGTTCATTACTGTGTCGCTAACATGCCTGGTGCTGTTGCACGCACGTCAACTTTTGCATTAAATAATGCCACCTTGCCTTATATCATTAAGTTAGCGAACCAAGGATATAAGCAAGCTTTATTGAATGACAAAAACTTCCTCAATGGCTTAAATGTCATGCATGGAAAGATCGTCTGTAAAGAAGTAGCTGAAGCACTTTCACTCACCTTTACCGATCCAAAGAGTTTACTTGCTTAATAAGCTTAAACATCAAATTTAAATACCGCTGTTCAGCGGTATTTTTTTGCCCATAAAAAAGTGATGTTTAAAGTTGCACTATTGAATATCAGCATCACCAAATAACAACTTACTGAATACAACTTAAGAAGGGTATTCCAAAGTTAACCCACTTTTTACGTTAGTTTAAGAACATCAAATTAAGAAAATCGGCTTTAGGCATAGGCTTATAGAAAAAATAGCCCTGTACTGCGGGAATATTCAATTGATTGACAAAGTCTAACTGGCTCTGAGTTTCAACCCCTTCGGCAACAACAGTCAGATCAAGTGCATTACTCATGCTCACAATAGCCTCGACCAAAGCATTATGCCGAGAGTCTGTCTCAAGCTTTTGGATAAAAGACTTATCTATTTTTATTTGGTCAACGGGGAAATTAACTAAATATGACAATGATGAATAGCCTGTACCGAAGTCATCTATGGAAATTTGTATGCCTCTTTTACGTAATAGCGACAAAACCTCGCACACTTCAGATTGCTGTTTCATCATAAGTGATTCAGTAATTTCTAGGGTAATCATCTCATAAGGAAATACATCAATACTTAGTGTTTCAAGGACTGTATCAAAATACTGTAAAAATCGCTTTTGAAGATCCCCGGACCAGAACTCTAATGTCGAGACATTAATCGATATTGGTATGATTAGATTACGTTTTTTTAGCTCTATCGCGGTCATTACAGCTTGAGTTTTAACCCACTCGCCTATTTCAACAATTAAGCCTGATTGTTCTGCAATAGGGATAAACAGATCTGGGGAAATGAACTTACCGTCATGGCTCCAGCGCAGTAAGGCTTCGGCCTTAATTATTTTGCCACTAATAGGGTCTACAATCGGCTGATAATATAATTCAAATTCATTTTGGCTTATTGCTTTTTTCAAATAAAAATGCAGTTGCGCTGTGCGCTCAGCTTCTAATTGTATGTCCTGATTAAAAAATTGATAACAATTACGTCCGCTGGCCTTAGCATTGTACATCGCTTGGCTAGCACAATTTAACATGAGTTCTGCACTCGAAGCATCATTAGGGTATGTGGCGAATCCACTGCTAATACTCAAGCTTAGAAGCTCATGACTAATAGCTATTTCTTTACCGATTACAGCTTTAACTTGCTCAGCAAACACAGATAATTTTTCACTGGTTTGATTTCCAGGTAGCACTATCGCAAATTCATCTGCAGCAATTCGGCAAGGCAAGCTATTTTCAGGAATAATCTCGAGTAAACGCTTGCCTACTCGGCACAAAACTTCATCACCATTATCAGCACCCAAGGAATCATTAATTTGCTTAAAATGATCTAAATCTAGAATCATTAAACTGAACTGTGATTGGCCTTGTACGGCTGTGCTTTGATTAATTAATGTTTGTAATTTTTTGAATAAATATTTTCGATTCGCTAAGCCAGTAAGTTGATCATAATTATTTTGGAAGTCGATTAATTTTTCAGCTGTTTTTCTAGCGGAAATATCGGTAATCATCCAGGCATAACAATTTTGCTGGGTTAACGAATCGCGAATAACTGTAACAACCAGCTCAATATCGATAATATCGTCAACTGTTTTTAAGCCTTTTAATTCCCCTACCCACGAATGTCCACGATGAATAAATGTGAATAACTCATCAATAAGGTCTTGATCTGAAGACTGCAAATAAGCCTTAATATCAAAGGTTTTATTATTATAGTCATAAAGTGTGGTTGATTTAATAAAGCTAGGATTAGCGGATAATACGGCATTTTGCTCGTTAGTAATGACTAATGCTATTGGTAAATTTTCAAAAATTTTACTGCTTAAACGTTGTAAATGTAATCCTCGACTACGCTCAATAGCTAAGCTGGCTAATCTTGCTGCTTCTTGAATTAAATGTAAATCTTGCTCAGTGGGTGATTTTATCGTGTCGTAATACATGGCAAATGTACCGAGTATTCGATTGTCAGTATCAAAAATAGGTTCGGACCAGCATGCCCTTAACCCCGCTTTAAGAGGTAGAGATTTATAATCAATCCAATTAGGATCAGTTTCAATATCTTCGACTATTACTCTTTGCTGCAAATGTGCCGCGGTACCACATGAACCCACGTTAGGGCCAATTGCTACACCATTGATGGCATCATTATATTCGCTTGGAAGGTTAGGCGCTGCACCGGATAATAATCTTTTCCCATCATCACTGAGTAATAAGACTGATGCCCGGGTACCCACTTTTTGAGCTTCGATTAACAACACTAAGGAGTGTAAAATCTCACCCAATGAAACGCCTTCAAGCACCATGTTAAGAATAGTGCTATAGCGTTCAATACTGGACTTGTATTGTGCGGTTAATAATAACTCGGACACAAGGTTGGTATCTGGTTGACCTAAATCCATGCAACTCCAAACAGACAATAATTACAAGATAAAACACTCAACAAGAGTACCCTATCAAGGGTATGCATTATATTAAATATGATCAACATTTGTTTCGAATTTATTGTTTTTTAGTAAAAGAATTTTACATTTTAACCTAACACTATTCTGAATCTCGGCTCATTCTGGCGATATAAAAACCATCAAAACCATGCTCTGAAACCAAAATAGATTCATCATCAATTAAACTAAAATGAGGATTGTCTGCTAGAAAACGATTAACTTGATTGCGGTTTTCATCCGGCATAATTGAGCATGTCGCATAAACCAACATACCGCCGACTTTGACCATACGACTGTAGCTATCAATGATTTGTTTTTGCAGCTCAATTAATATCGGAAGACGTTCCGCGGTATCACGCCATTTTGAATCAGGATTACGCTTTAGGACCCCTAAACCTGAACAAGGCACGTCAAGTAATACTCGGTCTGCGGTCAGCTTTAGTCGTTTAATGGTTTTAGAGCTGGCAATAATGCGGGTTTCAACATTATGGGCACCCGCTCTTTTAGCACGGGTTTTAAGGTTATCAAGTTTCCACTGCTCAATATCCATCGCTAATAAGCGCCCTTTTCCTTGCATTTGTGCCGCTATATGTAATGTTTTGCCGCCAGCACCTGCGCAGGCATCTACAACGCGCATCCCAGGTTTAGCATCCACAGCGGCGGCAACTAATTGCGAGCCAGCGTCCTGTTGCTCAAATAACCCTTTTTGAAAGCAATCTGTTCTAAATAAGGCAGAATTAGATGTGACTTCAAGGGCGCTATCGACAGACTCAACTATTTGAGTATCAACACCTTCTTTGGCTAGCTTTTCCATCAATGTTTCACGATCGCACTTTAAGCCATTAACGCGAATATAACGCTTAGGGGCTTGCATTAATGCTGCACGTTCAGCAGGCCATTTTTCGCCTAACTGCGCATCTCCTAAAATATCTAACCATTCTGGGCAACCATCCCATAATGTCGGTATCGCTTTAGCCGCTTCAATGTTTGCTCTCAATGCCGCTTCATCAACTTGCAATGAATATTGCATTTTGGGTAAGGCTAAATCATGGAAAAGATGCCAACCATTAAGCAATTTAGACCCTAAACGTTCAAATTCATCCTGTTCAATATCAACAATAAAGCAGTACAGATTTAATCGACGTAAGATATCTCCGGCAACCACAGTAATACGCGCTTGTTCAGCAGGTTCAAGCTGTAAACCAGAGAAGTTATGTGAATAGGCACGATCTAATGGCTTGCCCTGGTTTAGTACCATGGTTAACACATTTAACACCAGCTCAGAAGAACTGCCAGATAAGGAATAAGTCAGCATAACACTCTCAATTTAGACACAATGAAAAAACAGAAACACAATTGCGCCGATCATAGGTATTTACGCCACTGATAGCAATAAAAAAGCGACCTAAATGGTCGCTTTGGATAGTCATATGGCCTGTTGCCCAATGAATATAACCTAAATTACATTTTTGAGCCTTTTGCACCATAGAACAAGATAAACCCATAACATATCACGGGTAAAATAAACGCAGGTTGTAAGCCCATGCTGTCTGCCATCACGCCTTGTAATAATGGAATGATTGCACCGCCAACAATAGCCAAACATAAAATGCCTGAGCCCTGTGAAGTATGTGGGCCTAAATCACGTAACGCTAAACTGAAAATAGTCGGAAACATAATAGAGTTAAATAAGCCAACCGCTAAAATGGCCCACATGGCAAGCATGCCTTGCGTATTCATTGCCACCAATACTAAAGCCGCGGCCATTAATGAATTAAACGCTAGCACGGTTCCAGCAGGAATTTTTTGCATTACAGCCGAGCCAATAAAGCGTCCTACCATTGCTCCGCCCCAATAATAAGCAATATAGTTAGCGGCATCCGCTTCTTTTAATCCAGCGATGTTTTCCTCGCCCAAAAAACTGACTAGAAAGCTGCCAATTGCAACTTCTGCACCCACATAAACAAAAATACCCACAGCACCTAAAACAAGGTGTAACGACTGAACTGCACTGGTTTTGCCATTGTGACTAATTTTGCCTGCGGCATCTGCTGGTTCATTATGCTCCACAATTTTTGGTAAGGTAATTTTTGCAAAAATAGCCGCGAGTAATGCCAACATACCGGCTAAAATAAGATAAGGTAATTTCACCACTTCAGCTTCTGCCTGAGCATGGCTTAAGTCACCGGTTGCACCTGAAGCAACAGATAAAATTAATACCGCACCAAAAAAGGGAGCCACCGTGGTACCGAGTGCATTAAATGCTTGAGTTAAATTTAATCGACTTGATGCGGTTTCAGCACTGCCTAATGCATTTACATAAGGGTTAGCGGCAACTTGTAAAATAGTAATGCCAGAAGCAAGTACAAATAAAGCACCTAAAAAAAGTCCATATACAGCAAGTGCCGCAGCAGGATAAAACAATAAACAACCGATACTGGCAATCACTAACCCAGTAACAATCCCTTTTTGATAACCCAGTTTCTTAACCAGCATACCTGCAGGCAGTGACACTAAAAAATAGGCACCAAAGAAGCAGAATTGAATTAACATCGCTTCAGCATAAGTCAGCGAAAATACCGATTTAAGATGGGGAATAAGAATATCGTTTAAGCAAGTGATAAACCCCCACATAAAAAACAATGAAGTTAATGAAACAAGTGCAAAGCGGAAGTTACCCTCACCACCCGATGCAGAAGTATTCGTTGAACCTGATATTGTTGAAGCCATAATTAAGGTCTCTTATCTATTGTTGTTATTGTGACACTTAAAGCGTGTTAAGTGCTGTTGTAAAATAAAACGCCATTAACAAAAAGGTTAACGACGTAATCTTGTCTTTATGATAAATCAGCAAAGAAACTGGCAAACGGCGGGAGTTTTATCTGATCAGAATCATCTACTTCTCCAGCTAACAGTCCATGCTCACTGTGGATATAACTTATTGTCAAGGAACTTAGCGCCAATGTCCCTAGATCGAAATAGGCAATTTCAGCGGTTAAATTAAATAACACCAGCATTGTTTTATCATCAATTTGTCGTTTAAAACCTAAGACTGCCGGCAAGGTATCAATAAACTCAATATCCCCTTCTATTAATACAGTTTGCTTTTTTCGCCACGCTAAAAAATGACGGTAACTGTTCAATACTGAATATGGATCCATTTCCTGCACATCAACAGCTTGGTTGGCATGCTCCGCAGGAATAGGTAACCAAGGTTGCCCTTGAGAAAATCCAGCCTGAGTTGCAGTTTTACTCCAAGGCATCGGCGTTCTGCACCCATCGCGGCCTTTAAACATCGGCCAAAATGCAATGCCAAATGGGTCTTGAAGCTGTTCAAACTCAATTGGCGCTTCGGTTAAACCTAATTCTTCACCTTGATAACTGCAAATACTGCCGCGCAAGGAAAACAGCATACCATTGAGCATTTTAACTAAATCAGTATTGCTCTCGCCTTTACCCCAGCGAGATGCCACACGCTGAACATCATGATTACCAATGGCCCAACACGGCCAGCCATCACCAATGCTAGCTTCTAACTCTTCAACAGTTTGACGAATATAGGCTGCACTAAAATCATCGGTTAACAGTTCAAAGCTATAAGACATGTGTAGGCGATCATCACCTTGAGTGTATTCAGCCATAGTCGCTAACGAATCTTCTGAAGAAACCTCCCCTAAAGTCACCGCACCTGGGTAGCGATTAATTAATCCCCGTAACTCTTCGATAAAGCCAACGGTTTGCGGGCGAGTATTATTATAGTAGTGATATTGATAAGCGTATGGATTGTCTTCACTAAAACCACGCCCCTGGCGCTGATCTTTTGGTTTAGCTGGGTTATCTCGCAACTGTTCATCGTGATAACAAAAGGTAATCGCATCTAAGCGAAAACCATCAACTCCTTTTTTAAGCCAAAACTCAACATTGTCTAACACAGCTTGACGTAAGTCGTCACAATGAAAGTTCAAGTCAGGCTGACTTTTTAAGAAGTTATGTAAATAATATTGCTGACGTCGAGGCTCCCATTCCCAAGCACAACCACCAAAAATAGCTAACCAGTTATTGGGTGCGCTGCCATCATCTTTAGGATCAGCCCATGCATACCAGTCAGCTTTAGGGTTAGTTCTGCTTTGGCGACTTTCCTCAAACCATGCATGTTGATCAGAAGTATGGCTGAGTACCTGATCAATAATAATCTTGATGTTTAAACGATGGGCTTTATTAATCAGTTCGTCAAAATCAGCCATAGTGCCGAACATGGGGTCGATATCACGATAATCGCTAATGTCGTAACCAAAGTCTTTCATTGGTGATTTAAAAAATGGCGAAATCCAAATTGCATCTACATTTAGACTAGCAATGTAGTCAAGCTTGGCTATGATCCCCTGTAAGTCACCCACGCCATCATCGTTCGAATCCATCAAACTACGTGGATAAACTTGGTAAATTATTCCGCCACGCCACCAGGTTACTTGACCCATAACATTCCCTCTAAATGATGTTTATCATCGACCCACTTTTTTAATGATGTTAAACACATGTTGCGACGTTATAACACGCCATCGTTATATTGTTGTGGCATTGAGGATACGTGAATAGGGAAATGAGGTTCAATAGACCTGCATACGTATGCATAAAAATACTTTAAAAACAATCCATTCTAAAATTGCGATATCATAAATGTATACATACACTTAACTCATATTAGTTACATCAAATTCAGGTTAGTAAAATGTAAATTCTGTACAACTTTATCACGGCAAAGCTTTTGAATACGTATGCATAATATTGTCGGTCAAACAATCCTAGGAGTAGTATCGTCACTGTTGTGCAACAATTTGGTCATAACTTCAGCACTTACTGCAGTCAATTAAGTATGCTGATACAAAAACACAATAAAGACTGTAACCAAAATCAAAAAGATTGCTAATACTTGAACTCGATATATCAAGGTTAAGCCGTCGTAAAAGGGGAACGATGAATGTTGCTATTTAAACCAAGCCTACTCACATTAGCGTTAGTCGCTGCAGGAGCAAGCATCAGTGCTTATGCGGCTGACGACGTGAATGCCGCAACCACTGCAGATGAAAATATCGAAGTGGTAAAAGTCACAGGTATTCGCCGCAGTTTACAAGAATCACAATCACTTAAGATGTCTTCATCTTCCATCGTAGAAGCTATTTCTGCTGAAGACATTGGTAAATTACCGGATGTTTCAATCGCTGAGTCACTAGCGCGTTTACCAGGTGTATCTGCACAGCGTCTTGATGGTCGTGCAAACGTTATCTCTATTCGCGGCATGGGCCCAGATTTCACCACGGCAACCTTAAACGGACGCGAACAAGCCTCTGTGAATGATAACCGTGGTGTCGAGTTTGACCAATATCCATCAGAATTATTAAACCGAGTTGTTGTTTACAAAACACCTGATGCATCTGTGATGGCTCAAGCCATTGGTGGCACGGTTGACATGCAAACTATTAGCCCATTAGCACACGGCGAGCAAACTTTTGCTATCGGCTTACGTGGCGAAATGAACGACCTGGGCGCACTGAACAGCGGCTCTGAAGACAAAGGTTATCGCGGCAGTATCTCTTATATCGACCAATTTGCTGATGATACTATTGGTATTGCTTTAGGCTATGCGCGCATGCAATCGCCTAACCAGGAAGAGCGCTGGCAAGCATGGGGTTACCCAGAAAATGCTGCTGGTGATAGCGTATTAGGCGGCGCTAAGCCATTTGTACGTTCAAGTGAACTTGAGCGTGATGGTGTGCTAGCCGTTTTTGAATATGCACCAAATGACTTTTTCCATTCTGTGGTAGATGTTTACTACTCTAAATTTACCGATGACCAACGTTTACGCGGTATTGAAATTCCTGCTGCTTGGGGCGCTAACGGCGGTGTTGAAGCGACTAAAACTGAAGACGGTTTAGTCACTGAAGGCGTTATTCGTGGCGCAGAAGTTGTGGTGCGTAACGATGTAAACAAGCGTGATGCTGAATCATTATCTATTGGTTGGAATAACAAATTCCAAGTTAATAACAATTGGTCTGTAGCGGCTGACATTGGTTTGTCTAAAGCTGACCGTACCGACATTGGTATGGAAAGTTACAGTGGTACAGGCCGTGGCACTGGCGTTGGCGCAGTAGACGACTTAGGTTTTGTGAATAATGGCAATGGTGGTTATGAATTCAACCACAGCCTAAATTATGCTGATCCTAGCGTAATTAGACTGGGCGATTCACTTGGTTGGGGCAGCCCATTAGGCGCTAACACTCAAGATGGCTTTATTAACAAACCAGAAATTGAAGATGAGTTACAGTCTTTACGTCTAAGTGCTGAGTATGTTCTTGATGGCGGCGCTTTGCGCAGCATCGAATTTGGTGTGAACTACACTGAGCGTGACAAAACAAAATTAGACAAAGGTTACTACTTAACCCTTAAAGGTTATGACGGTACTGATCCTAATTATATGATGACAGTGCCAGATCAATACTTATTGTCACCAACATCACTTGGCTTCTTTGGTATGGGTGATGTACTCAGCTATGACTCATTAGCCTTCTATAATGACGGTAACTATACTGAAACTGACGTAGCAAATGTTGATTTATCACGTGCTACCAACTCTTGGGCAGTCAGTGAAGAAATTACCACTGCATACGTGATGGGTAATTTAGAAACTGAATTATTTGATATCCCAGTGACCGGTAACCTAGGTTTACAAGCGGTACAGTCTAAGCAAAGTTCTGACGGTACTGTGGCAACTGTTGCTGATGGCGAAGTCACCATGACGCCTCGAACTGCGGGCGATGATTATGTTGAATGGCTACCGAGTATCAACTTAGGTTTTGAAGTTGCTGATAGTCAGATGATCCGTTTTGCTGCTGCGCGTACACTAACTCGCTCTCGCATGGATCAAATGAATGCTAACGTTAACTTTAGCTACAATGAAAATCCAAATGACGGTATTAACTGGTCTGGTGGTGCAGGTAACCCTGAACTACGTCCATGGTTAGCCCGCCAGTTTGATATAAGTTACGAGAACTACTTTAGTGATCAAGGTTACTTTGCAGTAGCAGCATTCTACAAAGACTTAGAAAACTTCGTATACAATCAGCAAGCTGTATTTGATTTCAGTACAATTTTACCGCAAA
Organism: Shewanella sp. HL-SH2; assembly: GCF_051164935.1. Lineage (NCBI taxonomy): Bacteria > Pseudomonadati > Pseudomonadota > Gammaproteobacteria > Alteromonadales > Shewanellaceae > Shewanella > Shewanella sp. HL-SH2. Next base: position 2,429,512 of record NZ_CP195035.1, on the reverse strand, counting down.
ACCCAGGCGACAACCCACTAGGCGTTGTATCGCAACCACAAAATGGTGACGGCGGTTATGTACAAGGTATCGAAGCTACATTCTCTTTAGATTTTGGCTTATTTGCTGATTCACTAACGGGTTTTGGTACAGTGCTTAGCGGTGCTTACAACGACTCTGAAGTAAAAGAAACCGCTGAAAGTGATCCAACTGCACTGCCTGGTTTATCTGAAAAAACATTCAGCGCAACGGTTTACTATGAAAACTCAGGCTTTGAAGCCCGTGTTAGCTCACGTTACCGCAGCGACTTCCTAGGTGAAGTCACTGCAATCAGTTTGACTCGTCAAAATGTTAACGTTAAAGCTGAAACCGTGGTTGATGCGCAAGTGGGTTATGACTTTACTGAAAGTGGAATTGATGCCTTATACGGTCTATCTGTCGTACTTCAAGTGAACAACTTAACTAATGAGCCATTCACTTCATATACTGGTGATGATGCGCGTCATGTACGTGACTATCAAAACTACGGTCGCAATTTCATGTTAGGTGCGAACTACAAGTTCTAATCTAGCGGCGACAAAAAAGCCTCTGTAACCTGTTACAGGGGCTTTTTTACTTTATAGGTAATATTACATAAGGCGATTACTATGAATAACAACAAAATCAATAACATTGTAATTGTAGGCGGCGGTACATCGGGTTGGATGACAGCGGCCATGCTCACTCGGCTTTTTAAGTCACAGCTCAACATCACCTTAATTGAATCAGAGGACATTGGCACCATAGGCGTTGGCGAAGCGACCATTCCTCCGCTGCAAATTTTTAATAGTGTGCTGGGCATTAAAGAAACTGATTTTATTAAACACACCCAAGCCACCTTTAAATTGGGTATTGAATTTGAAAACTGGGGCAAGCAACAACAAAGTTATATGCATGCCTTTGGCGACATAGGTAAAGACATTGGCTTTACTCAATTTCATCATTACTGGCTAAAATCAAACCCGTTAGACAATAGCGACTTTTGGCAATACTCACTCAATTATCAGGCAGCTAAGGCCAATAAATTTACCGTCATGGACAAGGTTGCAGGCTCACCACTTGCTGGTATTACCCATGCCTATCATTTCGATGCCGGTCTTTATGCCACATTATTGCGCCAATACAGCGAAAACCTCAACGTTAAACGGATTGAAGGATTAATTACCTCAACTCAATTGACCCAAGACGGTAATATTGAATCGGTCACATTAAAGGATAATCAATGTATTAGTGGCGACTTTTTTATCGATTGTTCTGGTTTTGCCGCACTACTTATTGAAAAACAATTGCACGTTGGCTTTGAAAATTGGCAACACTGGTTACCCTGCGACAGTGCTTATGCGGTGCAATGTGAACGCACAACAACACTCACGCCCTATACACGATCAATTGCCCATGATGCAGGCTGGCAATGGCGTATACCATTACAAACCCGTACCGGTAATGGTTTGGTTTATTGCAGTAAATTTATCTCCGATGACGATGCCAAAGCACTATTATTGAACAATCTTGATGGTAAACCATTAACCGAACCCAGAAAGATTAACTTTAAAACCGGCCGACGTGAAAAACAGTGGCACAAAAACTGTGTCGCGATTGGGTTATCAAGTGGATTTTTAGAGCCGCTGGAATCCACCAGCCTGCATTTGGTTCAATCAGCCATTATTAGGTTAACAAAGCTATTTCCCCACAATGGCGTTCAACAAACCAACATTGATGAGTTTAACCGCCAGTCACAGACGGAATTTGAGCAAATTCGTGATTTCATCATTCTGCATTACCATCTAAATCAACGTGCAAATAATCGCGGTGAAGAGGCTGATTTATGGCAACAATGCCGCGAAATGGCCATCCCTGAATCACTGCAACGCAAAATAGATTTATTTACCGCAACCGGTACCGTGACCCGCCATCAAGATGAGCTATTTACCGAAGTTGCTTGGGCTCAAGTGATGCTAGGTCAAGGTATTATGCCTAAAGACTTCAACCCACTGGCCAATAGTATTCAAGACTATGACTTGCAAGAGTTTCTGACTAATGTCAAAACCATCATAGGTCGAACTGTTGATGCAATGCCTGAACATGAGCATTTTATTAACAAGCTGTAAATAATGAGCAAAAAATTGTTGATTACAAAAATAACTAACCTCAACTCGAGTTAAGAGATGGGCTCAATAGGCTGAATTCAACAGATTTAGCTTATTTTTTAGCAAACTTGCTATTTGTTTTGAAAACAAGGCGCATTAACACGTCAATAGCTGGCCTATTGCACGTTAATGAAACGCAGTTAGCAAGACAAAGGGCTGTTTGGTAAGCATTTATTATCCCGAGCTGAGGTTAACTAAAGACTAAATTTAATAAGGTACCCCATGGAATTAACTCGACACCAGCAGGCTTACTCTCTTATCACTGGCTTATTATTCAGTGCCACTGTGTTGTTCAGCGCTCATACTTTTTCAGACATCAGTCCAATAAAAATTGAATCGTTCAAAGTGGAGCCCGAGTCCTGGTGGGCTGGCATGCACAATAGCCAATTACAACTATTAGTGTATGGCAAAAACATAAGCCAATTTAACGTAAAGCTTATTCACGCCATCGATATAAATTTAGTCGATGTTAATGCCTCACAAAGCCAACATCACTTATTTATCAACTTAGATTTGGCCAATGCACCGCCACAAACCTTAACGATTGGACTTTATGATAATAATACGCTCATACAAAGCATTGAATACCCTATTTTAGTGCGAGAGAAAGAGTCTAAAAACCGTCAAGGTTTTAGCAATAAAGATGTAATTTACCTCATTACACCCGACCGTTTTGTTAACGGCAATTCGGAAAATGATAACCACCCTGACATGCTTGAACAGACTAATCGAGCCGATAAAGATGGTCGCCATGGTGGTGACATTATGGGTATTCGTAAAGCACTGCCCTACTTGAAAGACTTAGGCGTCACCCAGCTTTGGATCAACCCACTACTTGAAAATAATCAACCGCAGTATTCTTATCATGGCTATTCGGCCACCAACTTTTACAATATTGATCCACGCTTTGGCAGTAATGAAGAATATAAATCCTTAGTAGAAGAAGCCAACATTTTTGGCATTGGCATCATTAAAGATGTGGTGGTTAATCATATGGGTTCTGGCCATCAATGGATGAAGCCTAATGGCCTAGGTTTTCCCACCTCAAGCTGGATTAACGGCCAAGCTAAATGGCAGCAAGATGCTAAAAATATCACTTATACCAGCCACAGACGCACCACAGTACAAGACCCTTATGCAGTAGCATTAGACACCTCAGAGTTTGAACACGGCTGGTTTACCGACACTATGCCAGATCTGGATCAGCGCGATCCCTATTTAGCTACCTATTTAACTCAAAACAGTATTTGGTGGGTGGAATATGCAGGCCTTAGCGGTATTCGTGAAGACACCTACTCCTATGCCGACAAAGCTTTTTTGGCAAAGTGGTCTAAAGCGGTAATGGATGAATATCCCAACTTTAATATCGTCGGTGAAGAATGGACCGCCAACCCCATCACGGTCAGTTATTGGCAAGCAGGCAAAAACAATAAAGACGGTTATCAATCATATTCACCAAGCATGATGGATTTCCCTTTGTATGAAAAAAATCATTTCAAGTTTAAACGAAAAAGAAGATTGGGGGACTGGGTTAATAAACTTATATGAAATGCTCGCCAATGATGTGGTTTATGCCAACCCAACAAAGTTGGTGTTATTTGAGGGTAATCATGACACTAATCGTTTATACAGCTTGTTAAATGAAGACATGGCGTTATACAAAATGGCCATGGCCTACGTGCTAACCAGTAACCGTATTCCACAAATTTTTTATGGTACTGAAGTGGCGATGACCAGCCCCACAAAAGACCGAAATGACGGCGCGGTTCGGGCTGATTTTCCAGGTGGTTGGAATGGTGATAACCGCAGCGTGTTAGAAAATACCAATCTCACCGCCACTCAAGTTGATGCACTTAACTTTACGCGAACATTGCTCAATTACCGTAAGCAGTCTGAAGCGATTACGGCAGGTAAACTCACTCATTATGCGCCCCAAGAGGGCGTTTATGTGCAATTTAGGCAAGCCGAAGATGAAACGTTAATGATCATTTATAACAAAAATGAGCAAGTGGTTGAATTAGAGTTAGCTCGATTTCAGTCAAGTATTACCGGTAATGAACCGAGTGCAGAACCTATCATCGCCAAAGATATTCTGACATCACAATCGTATTCATTAGAACAAAGCCTTAAATTAACGCAAAAAGGCGTCACCATTCTGCTACTTTCCAGTAGACAACATTAATCGTGACTGACACATGCCAGCATTTAAAATTAATAAATACGTTAACCAATAAGAATCCTAATATGAATTTAACGCCATTACCCTTAACTCTGTCTCGTGTATCCACTTTACTCATCCTCAGTGGTTGCTTAACGGCTTGCTCTGGTGACAAGCCTTCTGCAACAGGATCTATTATTGATACCACATCAGCACAAAATCAAAGTGCTGACATTGCCGCTCAACTGCCCCATAAAGCGGTGGTTTATCAAGTGTTCACCCGCCTATATGGCAATACCAACACAACCAACAAGCCTTGGGGTACTCTTGACGAAAACGGCGTGGGTAAATTTAGCGACTTCACCGATGTGGCATTACAAGACATTAAGTCGTTAGGCACAACCCATGTTTGGTATACAGGCGTTCCCCACCACGGCGTCATTAATGACTACACTGCAATAGGGATAGCAAACGATGACCCTGACGTAGTCAAAGGCCGTGCGGGATCACCTTACGCAGTAAAAGATTATTACAATGTTAATCCTGATCTAGCAGATGACCCAGCCAACCGTTTAGCCGAGTTTGAATCGCTCATTGCCCGCACCCATCAGCAAGGAATGAAGGTCATTATCGATATTGTACCCAACCATGTGGCGCGTAATTATCAATCCTTATCCTCGCCCGCAGGTGTAGAAGATTTTGGCGCTCAAGATGATAAAACTCAAACCTACAGTAAAAATAACAACTTCTATTATGTCGTTGGCGAAAATTTTCAAGTCCCTGACCCAGCCAATGGATATCAACCATTAAATGGCGAAGTCAATCCACTGAGTGACCGCTTATTCAAAGAGTCTCCCGCCAAATGGACGGGTAATGGCTCGAGATTAGCCAAACCGGACGCTAATGACTGGTATGAAACAGTCAAAATTAATTATGGTATTAAGCCCGATGGCAGCCATGACTTCCCTGCCTTGCCTAATGACTTTGACACAAAATCAGCTGCTGAACATTATCTATTCTGGCAGTCGCAACCCAATAAGGACATTCCAGATTCATGGCGTCAGTTTGAGCACATCACTCAATATTGGTTAGATAAAGGGGTTGATGGTTTTCGTTACGATATGGCCGAAATGGTGCCCGTAGAATTTTGGAGCTATCTCAACAGTCACATTAAACACACCAAACCCGATGCGTTTTTACTCGCCGAGGTGTATAACCCAAGTCTTTATCGCGCCTATATTCAACAAGGCAAAATGGACTATCTGTACGATAAAGTCGATTTATACGATACCCTCAAAAACATCATTCAAGATAAGGCTAGTACCGCACAAATTGCTATCGACCAGGCAAAAGTCGCCGACATTGAAGCCCATATGCTGCACTTTTTAGAAAACCACGATGAACAGCGGATTAACACTACTGACTTTGCGGGTTCAGCAGAAGCAGCCTTACCGGCTATGGTGGTTTCAACCTTAATTAGCCGCTCCCCCACTTTGCTTTATTTCGGACAAGATGTTGGCGAACAAGGCGCTGAACACGCAGGCTTTGGTCAGCCGACTCGTACCAGTATTTTTGATTATATTGGCGTACCGGCGCATCAACGTTGGATGAATAACGGCAAATTTGATGGAGGACAATCAACAGCGCAAGAAAAAGCCCTGCGCCACTATTATCAACGGCTATTAAATTTAAGCCACACAGCAACAGCATTAAAAGGTGAGTATCAAGAGTTAGATACATATCAGCGCAAACTTAACGTGGTCGGATATGACGATAAAGTGTTTGCATTTAGCCGCTATAACCAGCAGCAGCAATTGATTATAGCCAGTAACTTTAGCCAGCATGAAGCCAAGCAATTTAGCCTTGAACTCCCCAAAAACCTTATGCAAAAGTGGAACATTCATACTCACGTTAAGTTAACTGACTTACTGAGCGGATCGACATATCAGCTAAAATTAACACCACAAAAGCAGGGTAATGCAACAATTAATATCAGCTTGCAACCACTAGAGTCGGTTATATTGAGCGTTTCACCATAAGCATCTTTACTGTACCCCCTCGCTTGGCAAAACTGGCTAGGGGATCAAGTATTGATAAATCAAAGGCGTATCTTGCTGCCGCAGATTGTGAATTATTGGTCATAAGCATTATCGCAACATTTAACTTGCAGAATAAGCCACAACAATTTCTTTCAGCCTCTCGAACCCTACCGTACAGCTTAATATCTCTAAGACTAAGTCCACTAGCAGATTATTATTCTATGCCCTAATTAGTCCATTTATAGAGCAATATTGTCACTTATTGCTATGCTTAACGAAACACAATAAAAATCATAGCAAGATATCTATTTTTATCGGTTTCGACCCATAGGGCGCTTATGGAATATAAAACTCAACACACCATTATATTGCTTTATGTTTTGGCTTTTATTTACAAAATCACTATTTATACTTTTTCTTGGCCAGCAGATTTAATTGAATTCGTCGCTGAAATTGCGATGCTGATCGCTTGTTTTGCGGTAATGTACTACATCAACCCTCTCAAAGTGTTTCCGAAAATATATTGGCTAATGCTGTTTGGTTCAGCCTTTTACAGCATGTCTGCATTTATGGATTTGTTCTGGTCTAATTCCATCGGACACTTAATTTTGAGACAGTATGGTCAATAAATTAAGAGGTCAATATGAGTCTAAAAAAATCACATAAGAGTTATCCGCAGGTATTTAAAGATGAAGCCGTCTTGATGGTGCTAGAGCAAGGTTATAGCGTTGCTGATGCAGCAAAGTCTCTTGGGGTTAGCACTAGCCTGCTTTACAACTGGAAGGAAAAACACCAAGCCCTGCAACAAGGTATCACCTTAGAAGAATCTGAGCGTGATGAGTTGAAACGATTGCGTAGAGAAAACAAAGAATTACGCATGGAGAAAGAAATACTAAAAAAGGCAAGCGCCTTCTTTGCGAGAGAAATGAAGTAAAATTTCGCTTCATCAAACAGCAATCTAACCGGTTCCCTATCGCACTCTTATGCCGAGTAATGAGTGTCAGTAAGTCAGGCTATTACGATTGGCATAAACGCCCAGCAAACGTGATAAGCCTTGAAACACTGAAGCTTTATCGCCTTGTTAGACAGCTATTTAAGCAAAGTCGAGGCAGCTTAGGAAATCGTGAAATGGTGAAGAAATTGCGCAAGGAAGGCTACCAGGTTGGTCGCTATCTCGTTCGTAAAATTATGCACCGCCTTCGACTCAAAGCTACCCAGCGACGAGCTTACAAGGTGACTACACAGCGCAAACATTCAGATGCAGTGGCTGATAACCTGTTAAACATGAACTTTAACCCAGTATCGGCTAATGAGGTTTGGGCGGGTGACGTGACCTATTTAAAGACAGGTGAAGGCTGGATGTATTTAGCAGTGGTAATGGATTTATATTCACGCCGGATTGTTGGGTGGCACATAGACAAACGCATGACTACAGATTTGGTATCCAAGGCATTAATGAAAGCCTACAACCTGCGCCAACCGGCCAGAGGGCTGGTATTTCACAGTGACCGAGGCTCACAGTATACCAGTAAGCAATTCGGTAGGCTGCTATCGAGCTATGGTATCCGAGCCAGTATGGGTGATGTGGGTGCGTGTTGGGATAACGCAGTCGTTGAGCGTTTCTTTGGCAGCTTGAAACACGATTGGATTTTTAACGTTGCTCAACCAACAAGGGAGTTTATGAAGCAAGATGTGACTGCTTACATGAAATATTACAACTTGGAGCGACTTCATTCTGCTAATGGTGATCTGTCACCGGTAGAGTTTGAAAATTCTCAACTAAAAGTGTCCAGTTTGGCTTGACCAGTACAATTTAACAGAAGAATTTTTTGTAGAAAGTACTGTTCGTAACAGTAACCTTGATGATTTTTTAAAAACCTCAGGCTTTATTCTTTTGAGCCTTGGGATCCATAGATGGATGAATTTACACCTGCAACTAATCAGCGAGTTAAAACGTAAAGCAGAAACGGATCAATTAACCGGATTGCTAAATCGGCGCGCTTTTATCCAAAGAATAACAGGCACATTTAAGCCTAAAGAGTCAGAAGGTCGTGCTTTTTTGTTACTCGATATCGATCATTTTAAAGCAATAAATGACAATTACGGCCATACGTGTGGCGATCAAGTATTAGCCGCTGCGGCAAAGTCATTAAAATCTCAAGTACGAAAAGACGATATTTTAGCCCGTTGGGGGGGAGAAGAATTTCTGTTTTTCCTCGCGAATGTGACCAAGGATGAAGCCATTGCTATCGCAAATTCATTAAGGCAACACATCGCACAACTGACATTTGAATGTAATAACGAAGCCATTCAATGCACCACAAGTATCGGCATTTATCATGCTTTTAGCTCAAGTGGCCTTGAAAAAGAAATTGACAGTGCGGATCAAGCCTTATATCAAGCTAAGTCAAATGGGCGTAATTGCGTTGTGTTATACGAGTAACAGAGTCCCTTTCCTTTTGATTAATACCATTCACAAACGGCTTAAATCGTCTTCTGTCTATATCAATCAAACACACCCTTAAATCAATTTTAGCGTTACAGCCTGTAGTAAAACTGAGATAATGCCATGAGGATTTATTATCTTTATGCGAATCCTAATATTGCGCATAGCCTTCATAATTTATCGGTGTTTTTTGCGTCTTTTTATTTCAATAGGATATTTTCATGCGCGCCTTTGTTTTACGAGCCAGAGCGGCTCCCGTCGACAGCAAACTTTTTCTAGCAGGCATTGGCCAAGAAGCCCACACCGAGATTTTAGCCCACGTACTAATGAACACGATTTTTGTGGCGCAATCATACCGCGACGATGTAGTGGTGCATTTGGTGCTTGAAAGCACTAATGACTTTTCCCGCACCATCAGTTTTACCTCAAGCGAACTGCGCAATATTGGCGGCTTTCATGAACAAAATCTCACCGCTAAAATCGCCAAAGCGTTAGATGCCTCTAAAGGCATGAGTAAAGAGCAGTCCCGTGTCGTTGAATCTGGTATTACTGTGCGCACTGTCAGTTTTGAAAAGTTAATCCAAGAGTTAGCTGAACATTATCAGCTGTATATGTTGGAGAAAAAAGGCACCCCAGTACGGGAAGTCGAGTTTGCTCATAATGTGTGTTTTCTACTCACCGATCATATTCCTATGCCTAAAAAGAGCTTTAATAGCTTGAAGCGTCTTGGTACTCAACATATCAATTTAGGCCCTAAAATGCTGTTTGCATCTCAGTGTGTGTTATTAATTCACAATGAGTTAGACATGAGATTGTAATGGATATTGGCTAAGGCAGAAATCTTATTATTCCATATTCAATGACTTGACGTAGGGATATTTTGCATGACAACAATGTCCTGTTAGCATAACGGTGACACCGCTATGATTAGTCCACAACCATCATCAAATGGTGGTTTTTTATTTCTTAATAAACATCTACAAGGGCTTTCTAAAACATTCCTTCCACCGCCAAATGTACCAGCTGCATTTTTATAAAAACAAATCATATCCTCAGATAAAAATTAACATACAGGTTTCACATCAACTTACTCTCATTGAGCCGTGAGGTAATACGCTGCGCCATGCTAGAGCACGCTTTACCGGCCTTGTAAGAGTCGCTGGCGAGTGCCCTATTTATCATCACAGCAATACAAAAGACATTCGCCGCCTTTTAAAAGGCGCTATCAGAACAGAGGCTTAGCCGACGTTGCCTATAAAAAACTACCATAAAAAATAAATTCCTCTAGTCTTTTATGTGATGTGAAAGTTACCGACTAAAATTGACGTGGTATAGACACTGCCCTATAAGTCATCTGTACCTTGCAAATCACATAATCACATATTCACATAATCGATTTTCAGCTATAAAGGAATAGTACGATGAGCATGATGAAAGAATTTAAAGATTTTGCGGTAAAAGGCAATGTAGTTGATATGGCTGTTGGTATTGTCATAGGCGCGTCTTTTGCCAAGATTGTCACTGCATTAGTTGCGGGGGTTATTATGCCTCCGATAGGCGTTTTATTAGGTGGAGTAAATTTTACTGATTTAGCCATTGTGGTAAAAGATGCGGTTGGTGATGCGCCAGCTGTGGTGATAAGTTATGGGGCTTTTATCCAAACCGTTATTGATTTTACTCTCATTGCATTGGCAATATTTGTGATTGTAAAAGGCATTAACAAATTAAAGAAAAAAGAACAGGCAGCGCCTAAAGCACCACCAGCACCGACTGCACAGGAAATATTACTAACGGAAATACGTGATTTATTAAAAGCTAAATCATGATGATTCCTGCTAGCTAAAAATGATCGCAATCGATGCCACCCCTTTGATTTTTACATTGTTAAGCATTGTAAAATAGCGCTCATTGCAAGCTCCCTCGATTACGGAAAAAGGTGGCTAATACAGATTAGCCACTGAAATTTAATCCAGTTAAGGTCATCTATTTTTCTGTGAACCAAATTGACTTGTAATTGTCATCAAAAGCAGAATTTTATCTTATTGTTAATATTACATTATTTATATTAATGTGATCTTAAATATAATTCCAAATACGAATAGTTTGCATTATTCATATCAATTGGTAGAATCCGTGTAATTTCCACTTTTACTATTAATTGAGATGAAAATGATGAAGAAAACATTACTTGCTACAGCATTATTGGGCATGTTTGCAAGCCACTCTGCCGTTGCGTCACAGGAGACTCAAGAGCTACGTAAAATTATTGAACAGCAGCAAAAAGTATTAAAAGATTTAGAAAAACGCCTTGAACAGACAGAACAACGTGTGGAAAAAACCGCTGATGTTGTTGAATCTACTGCATCAAGCAAATCTGCCACCACTATTGGTGGTTATGGTGAATTGCACTACAACAACATCTCTAACAATCTGAATAACACAGATAAGAAAGAATTCGATTTCCACCGTTTCGTATTATTTGTGGGTCATGAATTTAACAGCACAACACGTTTCTTCTCTGAATTAGAAGTTGAGCATTCAATTGCTGGTGAAGGCAAAAAAGGCGAAGTGGAATTAGAGCAAGCTTATATCGAACATGACTTTAATAACATGTTCACCGGTAAAGCGGGTCTATTCCTGATGCCAGTGGGTATCATCAACGAAACTCACGAACCGACAACTTTCTACGGTGTTGAGCGTAACCCTGTTGAAAAAGACATCATCCCAGCAACGTGGTGGGAAGGTGGTCTTAACTTAAATATTAAAGCGGCTCCTGGCATTGCGTTTGATACCGCTGTGACTTCAGGTCTTTATCTAAGCCAAGATTCAGGTTATAAAATCCGTAACGGTCGCCAAAAAGTCTCTGAAGCCAAAGGCGAAGATTTAGCTTATACCGGCCGTGTTAAGTACACTGCGGTGCCAGGTCTTGAGCTTGCAGCGACGGTACAATATCAATCAGATTTAACCCAGGGTGAAGCTGGCGTTGATACTGCATCAGCGACATTAATGACAGCTCATGCTATCTACAACATCGAAAACTTCTCTGTTAAAGCGCTTTACGCTCAGTGGAATATCGATGGTAAAGAAGCTGAAACCTTAGGCCGTGATAAGCAAAACGGCTTCTACATCGAGCCTTCTTATCGCATCAATGACCAGTTTGGCGTATTCGCTCGTTACAACGAGTGGGACAACAATGCGGGCGACGATGCAGACACTAAGAAAAAGCAAACTAACGTAGGTATTAACTACTGGTTACATGAAAACGTAGTCTTTAAAGCAGACTATGAAAACATCGGTGGCGCCGCTGATTCAGACGGCTTTAACTTAGGCGTTGGCTATCAATTCTAAGTAATTGAGTCTGTGGATATAAGCCTTTGGGCTTAATCACATAAAACACTTGGGGTGGCTATCAATTTTTCAGTATGATAGGCACCTTTGTTTTATGTGCCTTTTTAAATAGTGCCTAATTAAACCGATTCTAATTAGTCGACCCTAACTAAGAGCTCCATTGATTTATGAGATTACTTTACTGCATCGTACTTGGTATCAGTTTATTAATGCCTCAGGCTCAGGCCGAAACCACTCAATATTTATCTTCTCAGGATTTTATCAGACAGGCTTTTGCAGGCGAATTACCTAAAGCTAAGGTGTTTTGGCTTGATGATGAAGCCAAAGCGGCTATTGAAGATATTTTATCCCACAGTTTTAATAAAATGCGGGTGCGTTATTGGCAAAAAGATGACGCCAGTGTGTGGATTTTGGATGAAATTGGTAAAGAAGCCCTGATAACGGTAGGCATTCACGTCAAGGCTGCTGAGATAGCTCAGACAAAAGTGCTAGTTTACCGTGAAAGCCGCGGCGATGAGGTGCGCCATGATTTTTTTACCGACCAATTTAAGGCTGCCAAGCTTAATGCTGATAATAAGCTCGACAGGCATATTGATGGCATTACTGGGGCAACCTTGTCTGTACGCGCCTTAACCAAATTATCCCGTATTGCACTGTGGCTCGATGCCCATGTTAATAAAGCTGAGAATTAGTCCATAGCAATGACAGATATTACGAGCAAAGATAATGACAAAAAGTAGACGCCCAAACCAACAACTGAGACGCCAAGGGATTAAATATCAAATCCTCAGAGCACTGCGTCCTTGGCATCGTCGACTGGGTCTATTCAGTGGCTTGTTTATTCTATTATTAGCCCTCACAGGTGTGGCCATTAATCATAGCCAAGACTTCAACTTAGATACAGCCAAGGTGAAACAGGCTTGGTTGCTGGACTATTACGGCATCAATGCACCGCAACAAATAACGGTATTTTGCCTTGATTCGATTACAGGATCTGCTTCTGACGCCAATGTGACCGCTAATGCGGCATCGCCTTCCCAATGTAAAGGATTAGTGGCGGCTACAGACCGCCAACTCTGGCTGAAAGACAAACTTATTCTGGAAAGTCAGTTACCAATAATTGGTGCTACACAGGTTGGAAACTCCCTGGTGGCCGTTGATGCTAAGCATGTGTATTTGTTTTCAGCAGCAGGTGAGCTTTACGAAACCCAAGGCCCAAGTACCGGACTTCCACAGGGCATATTGGCTCTGGCTAATACTGATGCTGGAGTGTGGATAAATACTGCTAAAGGGCTGTTTTTAAGTGATGTCGATTTACTGGAATGGTCGCCACAACCAGCCAATGCTGATTTTGCTTGGTTAGCCCCAATGGCTAAAAATGAATTAGTGCCATCACAATGGCAAACTATCGAGCTCAATGCCCGTAGTGTTCACTTAACCTGGGAGCGAGTCATGCTAGACTTACATAGTGGTCGATTATTTGGTGCGTTAACAATCTGGTTGTGGGATTTATTCGCCCTTGCCTTGTTGTTAGTTGCCAGCAGCGGTGTGTGGATTTGGGCAAAACAGCGCTAAAATCATCAACAATTTCCTGTCATAAACGCTTGAATTCGACAATACTTAGATTCTAAAACACATCAATTCAAAAACACTTAGAGTTAAAAATAGTTAGATCGAAAAATAATTGGGATCAAAAATAATTGCCGTCTCTGTCCGAGTGCCCCTACTCGCATGATTCGCATGACTGCGTAAGCTTGATTAACGCTTTTAGCACCTGATTACTGCTCGCCATTTATGGTACTTAGCGATTTATATATCTTTAAACATTTAATGCCAGAATAAGTATTAAAATTGCCCCCTCTTCGAATAAAAAGATGATAAATTGAGTTACCACTACCAATATAAAATGATAAGTAACTAACGATAAGTAACAAATGAGAAGTAACTTAAGTGGCTGACATCAACATAAGAGTCATTTCACTAGACGTCAGATAATTACTTTACAGTCAAGATTTAGGCAATGCAGGAGCGCATAACATTGAACCAATTAACTGAGCAACTTATAGATTGTCCCTACTGTGGCAAAGCTATTGAAATTCTGATTGATTCATCCGACATGGGGCAAGAGTACATTGAAGATTGCCAGGTGTGTTGTAAACCCATTAATTTCCTGGTTTCTGAAAGCGTTAATGGCGAACTGACGGTTAATGTTTATGGTGAAGACGAAGCTTACTAATCATTGATTAAATGGCGATAATTTCGGCCTAATCCCAAAGCAATTCAAGTTTTTAAAAGTTTATTAAATACATATAATTGATTGTGATCAAATACATGCCACAGCCAGACTCGGTATCAACGCAAGACCACCAATACTGGCTGTGAAACAATGATATCTAGTATACTAACCACAATTTAATAAATCGAAAAATCGTCGATGCGCAATACCCTAGGGGGAAATAGCCCTTGCACTCAATCATCCAGGTACCCCTATGACACATAAACTCTCCCAGGACACTTCTGCAACTGCCGAGACCGTCAATACCATCGACGACCTCACTAAATTGGCTAACTATTCATTCATGGATACGCTCAACTGCGATCCTGACGCAAAAGAAAATGGCATCGACTATGCGCCGCGCCAAGTATTTAGCGGACACTACGTCACCGTTAAACCGACGCCTATCGAAAACCCCGAATATGTAGTGCATAGCAACAGCTTATTTAGAGATTTGGGTTTTGCAGACAGCATGGCGCAGTCAGCCGACTTTATGAATATGTTTTCCGGCGACCTCTCAAATGTGCCAGCACCCATGAGTAAACTTGGTTGGGCAAGTGGCTATGCTTTGTCTATCTTTGGCACTGAATACATTCAACAATGCCCGTTCAAAACCGGTAACGGCTATGGTGACGGCCGCGCTATGTCTGTATTTGAAGCTGTCATCAAGGGAAAACGCTGGGAAATGCAGCTTAAAGGTGGTGGTCGCACGCCATATTGTCGCGGTGCAGACGGTCGTGCAGTGTTACGTTCAAGTGTCCGTGAGTTTTTAGCACAGGAGCACATGCACGCGCTGGGTGTACCAACATCGCGTTCGCTAAGTTTGTATGTGTCGAAAACCGAGACGGTAAAACGGCCGTGGTACTCTGAAGGTTCGCGTTCGCAAGATCCTGACAGAATGATTACGGAGGCAGTTGCGATTTCAACGCGTGTGGCATCATCATTTATTCGAGTGGGGCAACTCGAGCTTTTCGGTCGCCGTGCGCGCAAGCAGGAACATCCGCAAGCGATGGCTGAGCTTGAACAACTGGTATTACACTTAATCGATCGTGAATACGCTGATGTTATCGACTCACAGCTTAGTATCAACGACAAGGTGTTGCTGCTAGCAACCGAGTTCCGTCACCGCCTGACTTCATTGGTGGCAAACTGGATCCGTGTCGGTTATTGCCAAGGTAACTTTAATAGTGATAATTGCGCCGCCGGTGGTTTCACCCTCGACTACGGTCCTTTCGGATTTTGCGATGTGTTTAACCCACAATATCAACCCTGGACAGGCGGCGGTCAGCACTTTGCGTTTTTGAATCAAGGCGTGGCTGCAGAACGTAATTTTCTGATGTTTTGCACGGCATTAAGTCCATTATTAGTCAGTACACCCGTTGACTTAGAGCAACTCCAACAGTTAGTAAATGGCTTTTCGAGCGAAATACAAACAAAAATGCAGCAGATGTGGGCCGCAAAACTTGGGCTTAACACATTCAATGCTTCGCTATTGACAGAGCTTGAAACGCTTATGATGCAAACACCTGTTGATTACACCTTGTTCTTCCGCGAACTCTCAGCACTACCGGTCAATATTGCTCCTCTGAAAAAAAGTTTTTACCAGGACCTACAACACGCTCCCGAAGGATTTGAGCAGCGCTGGTCAGCCTGGTTAAACCAATGGCAGTCATTACTGGATTGCACAGCTGATTCGGATGTTGATGTGAGTTCTGGTGAAAGTGCAGATGCAAAAAACAATGTCAATTCAGCCCAGCCTCGCACCCGTGAAGAAATCATTAAGCAGATGACACTGGTTAACCCTAAATACACTTTGCGTGAATGGTTACTGGTGCCAGCCTACAACCAAGCAAGCGAGGGCAATTATTCGCTTGTTAGAGAATTGCAGGCTGTGATGACTCAACCTTATGCCGAGCAGCCTCAGGAAGTAGAAGATAAATTTTATCGACTTAAGGCATCTGAGTTTTTTGCGATCGGTGGACTGTCGCACTTAAGCTGCTCATCGTAACGCTGAGGGAACCGGTGAGATCAGTAATAAGTGCTGAATACGTATGCAGATCTTTGCGGTAAAATCGTAAAGCGTCATATATTGCTTGTTGAATATTAAAATAAACAACAAGGACTTTGTATGGCGCGCGCTGACTCAACTAGATCAACCCGCTCAGCTCATTTTACGGCATCAACCACGACAATTCGCCCCGCTGGCATAGCAACTAAGTTAGGCTTAACACCTAACTTAGTTGCTATGTCCTATGCTGTCTCACTACTTAGCTTGGCCATTCCAAACATGGCGCAAGCTGAAACCGTAAAAGTCGTCTCCCCTGATAAACACATTTCAGTCAGTTTGACCGACGACAATGGTCGTCCTGAATATCAGGTTAAATTTAACGGTAACACCGTGGTTAACCCAAGCAAACTGGGCTTGGTATTCCAGCAGTTGGGTGAGTTTGGCGTGGATTTCAGCATTAAAGAGGTTAAAAGTAACAGTGTTGATCAAACCTGGCAGCTACCTTGGGGCGAGCGTGAAAATGTGCGTGACCATTACAATCGTATTGTCGCGACGCTCAGTAATGGCAAAGTCGACTTTGATATTGAATTTAAAGCCTTTAACGACGGTATTGGTTTTCGCTACTTAGTGCCAAAACAAGCTGGACTGGCTAAAACACCCAAGCTGGATATTACTGACGAATTAACTGAATTTGCCATACCCGATCCGCAACTCACTACCGCATGGTGGATCCCCGGTCGTGGCTGGAACCGTTACGAGTATTTATACCGAACAACCTCGCTGGATAAAATCGATAGAGCCCACACCCCAATGACGTTTAGAACGGCTGATGGCTTGCATTTAAGCATTCATGAAGCTGCCCTCACCGACTATGCGGCTATGGTCCTTAATCAAGGTCGCGATGGTATTTTACGCGCAGATTTAACCCCATGGTCCGACGGTATTAGGGTTAAAACCCAGCCAGGTTTTTCAACACCCTGGCGTACTATTCAAATTGCTAAAGATGCCCCAGGACTGCTTAACTCAGATATTATCCTTAATCTTAACGAGCCGAATAAACTCGGTGATGTGTCATGGGTGCAACCGGGTAAATACGTGGGTATTTGGTGGGGAATGCACTTAAATGAGAACACTTGGGGCAGCGGGCCTAAACATGGCGCAACCACTAGTGAAACTAAGCGATACATGGACTTTGCCGCCAAGTATGGTTTTGATGGCGTATTGGTTGAAGGTTGGAATGAAGGCTGGGACGGCAGTTGGTTCGATAACGGCGATGTATTCAGTTTTACTAAAGCCTACCCTGATTTTGACTTAGATGTGATTAGCCAATATGGCAAAAGTAAAAATGTACGCTTGATTGGCCACCATGAAACCTCAGGTTCAGTCACCAATTATCGCAAGCAAATGAGCGATGCCTACGACTTATATAAAAAGCATGGCGTAACCCAAATTAAAACCGGTTATGTTGCCGATGGCGGTGATATTAAACGGGTTGATGAACACGGTATTACCCGCCATGAATGGCACGATGGCCAATTTATGGTTAATGAATACCTGCACAGTGTCACCGAAGCGGCTAAGCGCGGTATTAGTATTAATACCCATGAACCGATTAAAGATACCGGACTTCGCCGCACATATCCAAACTGGATAGCCCGTGAAGGCGCACGTGGTCAAGAATTTAATGCATGGGGTTCACCGCCTAATAACCCTGAACACACTGCAATTTTACCTTACACTCGCATGTTGTCTGGCCCAATGGACTTTACCCCAGGCATATTCAATCTTGCGCCTGCTGGCTTAGATGCGGTTAATCGAGTGCAAACAACCTTAATGAAGCAGTTGGCGCTTTATGTGGTGCTTTATAGCCCTATTCAAATGGCTGCCGACTTACCACGCAACTATGTTGAGCGTTTAGATGCATTTCAATTTATTTTAGATGTGCCAACCGATTGGAGCGAATCAAAAGCCCTTGCCGGTGAAGTGGGTGACTTTGTGGTTTTTGCACGTAAATCACGTAAAAATGATGATTGGTTTATCGGTGGATTAACCGATGAAACCCCACGCAGTGTCGATATTGCTTTAGACTTTTTTACTGCAAATTCGCAATACCAGGCACAAATTTATCGTGATGGTGACAAGGCTGATTGGTTAACTAACCCATACGACTATGTTATTGAACAAAAAGTGGTTTCAGCTAAAGACACGCTGACGTTAACGATGGCCGCCAGTGGCGGTACAGCGATTAGATTTAAATTAATTAAATAACATAGACTTGCTAAAGAATATTGGCTTGAGTATTAAGCTAAAAAATGTAGCGAGAATGTGCTACTTAAGTTACCTATAATTGATGAATACGTATGTATTCAGTTGTGCAAATCCAGACAGCGAGGCTACTATAAAACCTGCTAAATTCGCTCTCGCTTGTGGAGATGAAGAAGGCTAGGTCGTTTCTGATACTGACCAGACTATGGCAAGTATCGGCTTTGGAGTACCTCGATTAACTTTGTTTAGCGTTTTGTTTGCTGAATAAGGATATTAGGTCATTGGCGAATACCCGTCTTAGGGAGATGTGTATTCGCTTTTTTTTATCTAACGACTGAACAACCGCCTACCCATAATAAGGATAAAAAATGTCGGCAAATAACCATGCTCCTAATAAACAAGTTCAGCCTCAGCTCAATTTTTGGCAAATATTTAATATGTGTTTTGGCTTTCTAGGCATTCAATTTGGCTTTGCCCTGCAAAATGCCAATGTCAGCCGAATATTTCAAACCTTAGGCGCTGAGATAGACGACATTCCTATTTTATGGATTGCAGCACCGCTCACCGGATTAATTGTCCAACCCATTATTGGTTACTTAAGCGATAATACCTGGAACTTTTTAGGTCGCCGTCGTCCTTATTTCTTAATCGGTGCCATTTTTACCACTCTGTCGTTATTCATCATGCCCCACTCGCCAACCTTATGGATCGCCGCAGGGATGTTATGGATTATGGATGCTTCAATTAATATCGCCATGGAACCATTTCGCGCTTTTGTGGGCGATAATTTACCGCAAAACCAACGCACCCAGGGCTATGCAATGCAAAGCTTTTTTATTGGTGTCGGCGCGGTAATTGCATCAGCATTACCCTATATTTTGACTAATTATTTTGATGTCGCCAATACCGCACCTGCGGGTGAAATTGCCGACTCAGTACGCTACGCTTTCTACTTTGGTGGCGCGGTACTGTTTCTAGCTGTTGGTTGGACAGTTGTGTCCAGTAAAGAATACTCTCCTGAAGAATTGGCGGATTTTCATCAGCAAGAAACTGATCAACTGCAACCGCTAGTGGAAAACCAGCGCAGCGTAAGCCAGTATCGAAATGGCGCAATGATTTGGATGGCGATTGGGGCAATATTTACTGCCATCATTGTGACTCAAGATCTCGATAAACAGCTTTATATCTTAAGTTTAGGCATTTTTGCTTTTGGTCCTTTGCAACTCATTTGTTCAATAAAACTGGCAAACAAAAACCAACAAGCACGCAGTTCTTTGGGATTAGTGTTTAACGTGGTTGACGACTTATTCCACATGCCAAGAGCAATGCGACAACTGGCTGTAGTGCAGTTTTTTGCCTGGTTTGCCCTATTCGCCATGTGGATTTACACCACAGCCGCGGTCACCTCATATCATTATGGTTCTACTGACGTGGTTACCCAAGCCTATAATGACGGCGCTGATTGGGTCGGCATGTTATTCGCTTCATACAATGGCTTTGCTGCCATTGCGGCAATCATTATTCCTTTTTTAGCCAAAGCTGTCGGCATTAAGTTTACTCACACTATCAATATGTTTTTAGGCGGCTTTGGCTTAATCAGTTTTTACTTTATTAAAGACCCGACTCAATTGTGGATCCCGATGATAGGTGTCGGTTTCGCTTGGGCTTCTATTTTATCTGTGCCGTACGCCATGTTATCGGGGGTTATTCCACCGAAAAAAATGGGTGTATATATGGGCATTTTTAACTTTTTCATCGTGATACCCCAACTGTTGGCCGCCAGTATTTTAGGATTATTACTGAAAATATTCTTTGATGGTCAGCCAATATATGCCGTGGTATTAGGTGGGGTATTTATGATGATTTCAGGCATAGCCGTGCTATTTGTTGATCAAAACAAACACACTCAATAATAAGTAATTAATAAACAATAAGTTACCGTTTTATAAAGGCTAAAAATTTCAAACAAGTGCCTTCATAGCGACTATAAAAATAGTTGATACACATAATTAACAATAAGAAATTGGGGAACTCAATGTCAAAAATTGAATCACTTATCAAGCAGACAACAGTTGCCAGTGCAATTAGCCTTGCGCTACTCAGCTTAAGCGCCTGTTCAGATAGCACAACGGCACCAATAGATGAGCCTATCGCTAGCACAGTGACTCATATTGCACCTGGCGCTCCGGGAGCGGATCCTGT
The DNA here is from genome assembly GCF_051164935.1 of Shewanella sp. HL-SH2. Classification (NCBI taxonomy): domain Bacteria; kingdom Pseudomonadati; phylum Pseudomonadota; class Gammaproteobacteria; order Alteromonadales; family Shewanellaceae; genus Shewanella; species Shewanella sp. HL-SH2. The sequence goes on along the minus strand of NZ_CP195035.1, from coordinate 2,408,606 downwards.
GTGGGCATTTTCAGGAAAAACCGGTATTGGCACTTCCTATGAGCCTTATTCCAATGGCCAGTATGTTGACAGCGAAGCTAACCCTGTCAGTAAAGTGTGGTTCTCAGTCGCCCAAGGTATTTTAACAGAAACCATGTTCGGCATGATCCACAATGCACAGCTAAAAGAATTGCAATTTGTGATTGTGGGTAATGGTTTTGTTGATACTGAAAAAGAGAATACCAACAGTGCTATTGAATATCTGCATACCGACGACCAAGGTCGACCATTATCTTTGGCCTATAAAATTGTTAACACGGATAAAGACGGTAAATACAAGATTGAAAAACATATTTTCACCGATCCAAACCGCGACAGCTTAATGATGAAGGTGGTTTTTACCGCATTTGAAGATGGTATTACTCCTTATCTTTATGCTAACCCACACATAAACAATAGCGGCGCAAATGATATTGCCAGTATTGAAAATGATGCCTTGGTGGCTTATACCAGTGCTGATGATTCATCGGTATTAACCATTAAATCCGATATTGATTACGTCAAAGCCAGTGTGGGTTTTGTTGGCACCTCAGACGGTTTAGTCGACTTAGCCGATAATGGACAGCTTGATAAGCTGTATCAAAGTACCAGTAAAGACAAGTCAACCGTAGGAAATGTCGCATTAACGGCGCAATATCCTACCCTTAAAAGCAACAGCTATACGGTCAACTTTGCTATCGGTTTTGGTCACAATAAAGAGGCAAGCCTAAACAATGCTAACATCACCCTTGAAACCGGTTATGACGCTGTATTAAGCGCCTATCTTGGTGATGATAAACATATTGGCTGGAAAGACTATTTAGCCTCGCTAACACCCCTTAATAATATGTCGACTAACACTGCCGATAGTGGCAAGTTACTTTACACCAGTGCATTAGTGCTAAAAGCGCAGGAAGATAAAACCCATGCGGGTGCCTTAATTGCCTCACTGTCTAACCCCTGGGGTGATATCGTTTCAGCTAAAGTCGGCAGTACGGGTTATAAAGCGGTATGGCCGCGTGATTTCTATCAATGTGCAATGGCATTCTTAGCCATGGGCGATACGCAAACGCCTAAAGTCGCATTTGAGTATTTGAAAAAAGTCCAAGTAACCGCTCAAACACCTGGCTATGAGGGCACGCCCGGCTGGTTTTTACAAAAAACCCATGTTGATGGCGAAATTGAATGGGTGGGTGTACAGCTAGATCAAACCGCCATGCCTATTATGTTAGGTTGGAAACTGTGGCAAGCGGGTGTATTAACCGATGCCGAAACGGTGAACTGGTATCATGACATGCTTAAACCTGCAGCTGATTTCTTAATCACAGGCGGCAAAGTTAAATTAGATTGGAATGAGACTAAAATTACCCCGCCAAGCACTCAACAAGAGCGCTGGGAAGAACAAGCAGGATACTCTCCGTCGACCACTGCTGCCGTTATTGCAGGCTTAGTTGCGGCAAGCGAGTTAGCAGTGTTAGCGAAAGATGCGCAAAGCACTCTATATTTAAGTGCAGCCCGTAAACTAGCAGCTGAATTAGAAACCACTATGGTGGCTAATACAGGTGATTTTGCTATAAACCAGCACGCTGAAGTTGCCCCTTACTATGTCCGCATTAGCCCTAATGGCACCCCTAACTCGGCAGATAAACTGCTTGATAACAATGGTAAAACAGGCGTTGATCAACGTACCATTTTAGATGGCGGTTTTTTAGAGTTAGTCCGCTATGGGGTTAAGAATGCCCAAGACCCTATTATTAAAAACAGCGTGTTGCTGATTGATAATACCAAATTAGACGATAACCTGAGGGTAAAATATGAATTTACCGCCAAAGATGGCAGCACTGTGCCAGGTTATCGCCGCTATGGTAACGATGGCTATGGTGAAGATATTGTCACCGGATTAAGTTATGCCGAAAAGGGCAATACTGAACAGCAACGCGGACGTGTCTGGCCATTCTTTACCGGTGAGCGCGGCCACTATGAATTAGCACTGGCTAAAGCATCTGGCACACTAAATTCAAAAACTAAATTACAGCTTATCTTAACCTATGTGCAGGGCATGGAAACGTTTGCCAATGAAGGGTTAATGTTGCCAGAACAAGCTTGGGATGGTGTGGGCAATGCCACTCGCTATAACTACAAAATGGGCCAAGGCACAAACTCAGCCACCCCACTTGCGTGGACACATGCTGAATACGTTAAATTGGTTCGTTCAATAACAGATGAAAATGTATGGGATCACTACCCTATTGTCACTGAACAGTTAAGCCAATAACTATATCAACTTAAGCTATTATTAATATCCAGATAATTTAACAGCTTAATACCGTGACATTGAAAGATGTCACGGTATTTTTATAGGTTTTTTACTTGTTAACTCACGGTAAAATTGTTACAAAAGCATATGCAAATTTTGCATTATAAAAAATTGGGATTAGGAAAAAACAATGGAATGGTATTTAACAGTTTTAAAAAAATATTTTGTATTTAGTGGCCGTGCCCGCCGTAAAGAATATTGGATGTTTGCTTTATTCAACTTCATCGTTAGCTTTGTATTATCGCTAGTCGACATGGGAATTGGTAGCTACAATGAAATAATGGGATTAGGTACGCTAAGTGGTATTTATACCCTATTGGTGCTTATTCCAAGTATTGCGGTCGCCATTAGACGTTTACATGACACCAATCATTCTGGCTGGTGGCTATTAATCGCATTAATTCCGCTATTGGGTGCATTATTCTTACTCGTTGTTTTCTGTTTCGATAGTAAAGAAGATAATGAATATGGTCCAAACCCAAAAACGTTAAATGATAATGACAGCGGCAATAGTGCCACCGTCGAAGCCTAGAAAGTAAATTGACTCGGTAAAATCAATTGACATAAATTGGTTTTAAAATGAGTAACAAAGCATAGCGTGAGACTTTGTCAGCCTTACGCTATGCTTTTTTGTTAATGCCAAATTAATAATTTTATTACGACTAGCTAATAATGTCCGATACAAAACGGGGGCACTGAAACTAACACTAACACTAACACTAACACTAATTATGCCCTTACCTTCTGTATTAAACTCATTATCGCTAACGCTATCGCGCCTGCAACAATACCAAACAAGGCATTTAGAATACTTGGCGTGAGCATTTTCAATAGGCCACCAACATATTCTAATTGCTCAACCAAAACAGCAGCATGTTCAATATAGGCTCCAACCACATGAATACCGTGGGTTAAAATACCACCGCCCACCATAAACATTGCAATTGTGCCCACCACGGTTAACATTTTCATTAAATATGGCGCGGCGATAATTAATTTAAGCCCAATGTATCGCCCTACTCGATTAAAAAGCCCTTCACCTTGGCGTTTATTGAGATAGAATCCAAGGTCGTCAATTTTAACAATACCCGCGACTAAACCATACACGCCGACGGTCATCACTACCGCGATAACCGATAAGGTTAAAAACTGACTCATTAAATCAGACTCAGCGACCACACCTAAACTAATAGCAATAATCTCTGCAGAAAGTACAAAGTCGGTGCGAATTGCCCCTTTTATCTTTTCTTTTTCATAGGTTTGTAAGTCAGCAACATCCATGGACAATTTCTGTTCAACTTCGACAGCATCCGATTTTTGAGAAGGTTTATCCCGTGAAGGCTTATGCTGATAAGAATGATGTAATTTTTCAAAGCCTTCGTAGCATAAGAATAATCCACCAAACATTAACAATGGCATAATAGCCCAGGGAATAAATGCACTAATTACTAGCGCCGCCGGCACTAATATTAACTTGTTGCGAAAAGAGCCTAACGCTACCGCCCAAACTACAGGTAGCTCACGTTCTGACGCGACCCCAGACATTTGCTGAGCGTTTAATGCTAAATCGTCGCCCAGCACGCCTGCGGTTTTACGTGCTGCGACTTTACTCATCGCAGCAACGTCATCTAAAATGGTTGCAATATCATCTAGTAATGTCAGTAAGCTTGCACCAGCCATAGTGAGTTAATATCCTTGAAGTAAAGTAAAATAAAATTATAAAACGTACTGCCAAAGCACACCGAATGAGTCAAAGTCATTTCCAATACGAGTGATTACACCAGTATTGGCATAAAATTTTACGCTATGATGTTGATTTAAAGCTAATGAATACGTTAATCCAAAACGTGAATTATCTTGATCATCATGGGCTTCAATCCCATTTTTACTGGTTTCACCACCGATAAAATAATTGCCACTTAATGATAACCACTGGCCTCTGGCCAAACTATAAATCAAATGTCCTTGCAAAGAATATTGCGGTGCTTTGTCTAAATGTACACCGTTATAAAACTCATCGTTGTCACTGTATAAGCGCACCGTGGTATTAGCACCGTAATACCAGTTTCCCTGTCGAAAAGACACACCAAAACCAGGTCTAAACACCCATTGATTTGCCCCAATATTGACTAATTTACTGGGATCATATTCACCAATAGGTGCAGTCACTTGCAGACTCACTCCCATAACTAGCCCTTCTTGGTATTGACCAAACTCTTGTCGAGTTAACGCTGGCGCGCCATAAAAATTCCAGGTTAATTTAAGGACGGGGTCAGCATAACCACAGCGTTCAGCTTCAACATACTCACCTTGAAATACCGCAGAACCGGCCATACAGACACGACTGGCAACCACATCAAACTTAGATGAACTGCCACCTAAATCAAATGTAGTGGCATAACCGATAATGCCAGCATTAATTTCAATTTGTGATTGTTCGATAGGCACTTCTGGCGCAGGTGATAAGCCGCCCTGTGAGCGACCATAGCCAGCTACTAAAAAGTGCATATCAATAGGTATGTTGGTGTAACTACGGGGTTCTAAATCTTGAGCCATGCTTTGAAAACTGCTGACACTTGTGAGTACAGCAAAACCGAAAGCTTGTAGTCTAAATAACTGGCGATATGATGGCGTTTGCATTGAATCTATTTATCCTTAAATGATAACTGATGCAGAAGCATTAAAAGCTCATTTAGGAATATCATTAAGGTTAAGAACAATTAAAACCTTAATGATATTTACCCATTAATCTATTGTTGAACCACAAGATTGACGCACCACTAGATTGGTAGGAATTAACATAGGTGACACTTCTTGCCCGCGGATCAGTTTGAGTACACTGTCCACTAAAATCTCCCCCGCCAATTGGGTGTTTTGCTTAATGGTGGTTAGTGGCGGATTGGCAAAACTAGCCACAGGTATATCATCATAACCAATAATAGCGACATCTTCGGGTACGTTAACACCGCGTTTTTTTAACGCCCTAAGAGCACCAATTGCAATTAAATCACTGGCTGCAAAAATAGCATCAAATTGAGTCCCTTTGTCCAGCAAGGCATTGGCAGCATCAAAGCCTGAGCTTTCAGTGCTAATAGCATCAAATTGTAATTGCTTATCAAGGGGAATATTTTGGTTTTTTAGGGCTTCACAGTGGCCTAAGTAACGGTCTCTAAATTCTGGGCTACGGCTTGAGGAATCCCCTAAGAATGCAATTTGTTTTCGACCTTGTTGCAGCATATGCGCTGTGGCTATAACCCCACCTTGGTGATTATCACACCCGATTGATAGTACAGATTTATTATTATGTTCAGCGCCCCATATTACAAAGTGAGTATTTTGCTCTAGCAGTTTTTCTAGCTTGTGGGCGTAATCCATATAATCGCCATAACCAAGCAAGATAATACCATCGGCCTTATTACTGTCTTCATAGTCCGCATGCCAGTCACTAGAAAGCTGTTGAAATGACACCAGTAAGTCATACCCCTGACGGGCGGTAGCCCGGGTAATGGAACCCAACATAGAAAGAAAGAACGGATTAATCAATGAATCATCATTAGTGGGATCTTCACAAATCAGTAGCGCCAATGTATGACTATTTTGAGTACGAAGATTACTGGCGTTTTTATCCACTTTATAATTTAATTCTTTAGCTATCGCTTGTATGCGTTGCCGGGTTTCTAAATTAACTAAAGGACTATTTCTTAACGCGCGAGAAACCGTTGACTGGGATACCCCTGCGCGATAGGCAATGTCAATTGAGGTTGCTTTAGATGCCATTTTTACTGTTCTACCTTGTTAATTTAATGAGTGAAATAATGGTTATTTATATTCCTAACTCATCAAGCAAGCTATCTGCCTCATCTGTCACTGAGTCTTTAACTGCGATTGAGTTGGCTGACTCACTTGCAGTTTTATCATGTTGCTTTCTATGGGTTTCAATTAATGCATCAGGATCAAACTCTTCATCCATTTCGAAATCTCTTGAACGAATAAACTCAGTTTTATCCATGGCAAACTCAAGATAAAATATATGATTGTTCTGTGTTCTAAATGAAACACGGCGGGCAACTGCATTATCTAAATTGGTATCAACAGAAATAGTAAGCTCTTTATTAAGTGTCAGCATTTTAGGCTGGCTTTGGCTAATAGAGGTTTGTAACTCTTTCGATACTTTGCTGATAAAATCCCCCAGCATTTGGTTCATCAACTCACCCATCACATTGGCAACGTCATCAGATGTATGAGAAAAAGCCAATTCATTTTCAGGCATACCCATATTGATCATATAGCGACGATAAATTTCAATTGCTGCGTCGGCGGAGAAGTTGATCACCACTAAACCAGAAAAGCCGCCGTCAAAAATAGAAAAGCAACCTAAGTCGGGCTTTAAACGAGTACGAGAAATAGATTGCACCATTCCAGCATGGATAACACTACTTGCAGTGGTATTGGATAATACATGGGAAACTGAATGACACAGTTTTAGTAAAATATCGTCGTTTTTAACGGTTTGAGAAGCGTTCATGGCATACACCTTATTTTTATAATTAAGCTAATCTTGCGGGTAAATTGATAAAAAATCAAAATTAAAACAACTCTTTAGCATAAAATATGAGTCAACATTGCATTTAACAAATTAAACTATTGATTTACAATAAATTAATAAATTATAGCTGTTATTTAAATTTTTTCTATTAAATGTATCTTGCCTCACATTTTTGCGACAATAAACTCCTGTAAAGTCAATTAATCTTTATAATCAACGGCTTCTAGGGTTGATAATTTTAAGGATAAAAATGATAGCTTCATTACGTCAGTTAACCATATTAAAACGCCTATTTATCATGCTAATTCTTGCGGCAATCGGTACTGTATGTTTTGGTAGTTTTTCCGTTAAAGAACAATATGACAATCTGGTTAATGAAAAATATCATCAATTAGCGGGTAATATTGGCCAATTCAATGCAACAGTGGAGGAATTAGCCTCTCAAAACACCCCTAGTTTAACCATTGTAGCCATTCTTGATGCTATTAATCAGCAAGCTCAAAATCCTATTTATCTGCTAGATAACTACAAAAAGCTATTATCACCGTCTACTGATGTTTTTTTTGCTAATGCCGACATAACCAAGATAACCGATATCAATGGCCATCTCAGTCTTAATGCAATGCTTGATTTAGCTAAAAGACAGGGGTTATCGAATGGGTCAATTACATTCACTATAAATGGCGACTCTCAAACACGTTTATTATCAATAAAATATGATAACCGACAGCAACATTATGTACTTTCTTATGCCGATAACGACAGCATTAATACCGCACTCAAAAGTATCATAATTGACTACTTAATCATTATGATGATGATTTCTGTGCCTATTTTTATCTTCTTCTTATTGCTTAATCATTCAATCACCCAACCTATCAATATCGCCATCAAAACTATGCGGGACATTGCCGCAGGTGAAGGCGATTTACGTCAACGACTGGATGAAAATGGTAAAGATGAAGTCTCTGAATTAGCCAAAGCATTTAACTTGTTTGTCGTCAAAATTGCTAATGTTGTTGCAGAATTAAATCCAATAGGCAATCAACTCAATATCAATGCCAACGAGTTATTAAAGGCGGTCAGCACCTCACAGCAGAGCAGTCAAAATGTGAATCAAGAAACCCAAAGTGTTGCAGCAGCAATTCATGAAATGTTAACTACTACCCAAGATATGGCGCGTAACACACAACAAACCGCTGAAAATGCCAACAAAGTGACTGAAGAGGCCAAACATGGTCAACAATTGATGTTATCAACAGTGGTTCAAAGTGAGGCGCTAGGCAATGAGCTACAACATAATGTGCAAGTCAGCGAAAGCTTATCCCTTGCATCTAATGAAATAAGCTCTATTTTAGATGTGATTAAAGCGATAGCAGACCAAACTAACTTACTGGCTTTAAATGCCGCCATTGAAGCCGCACGGGCGGGCGGCCATGGTCGTGGCTTTGCGGTTGTAGCAGATGAAGTGAGAGCATTGGCAAACCGAACTCAAGACTCGACCAATGAAATCAATCACATTGTGTCTAAAATTCATAAGGGAATTGAATCTTTACGCGAGAGTAATAGTCAAACCCTTAAACAATCCGATGACTTACAATTAAAAGCACGTCAATCAAGTGATTCTATGGTAAGCATTCTCGCGTTAGTTGATAACATCAACGACATGACCAGCCAACTTGCCAGTGCAACCGAGCAACAAGCTATGGTGACTGAAGAGGTAAATATTAATATTAACGCCATTTCAGGCTTAACCCATCAAGTGGTAGCGGCAAATGAATCTAATGAACATGAAGCCAATGAGTTAGAAAAGATCAGTAAAAAAATGGATAACACCCTCAAACAATTTAAGATTTAATTCATATACAACGAAAATCACATTGCTTACTTTGATGCCCTGTTGCATTAAGGTATAGTGATTTGTCTTTCGTTTTAGCTATTAATAAGAGTTCAAGCAGCATGTATCAAAAAACGGTGACCATCATAGCGCCACACGGGATCCACACTCGTCCGGCGGCATTACTGGTAAAAGAGGCAAAAAGTTTCGATTGCGATGTCATCGTAGAATGCAACGGTAAGCAAGCTAGCGCTAAAAGCTTATTTAAATTACAGACACTCGGTTTATACCAAGGCGTTGAAGTCACGGTAATCGCCCAGGGCGAACAAGCTCAACAGGCCGTTGAAAGGGTTTCAGAACTACTTATCACCTTAAGCTAAGAGGTTATCATGCAAGTTAATGGCATTGTGGTTTCAACAGGTATCGCCTTTGGGCATGCGCTCAATATTACCACCCAGCCTCAACCGCTTGATCTTCGTTTGTTACCCCTTTCTAGTATAGAAACTGAAAAAAAGTCGTTAAACACCGCAATTAGTAAACTGATAAAATACTTACAAGACTGCCAACAACGTGTTTGCCCAAGTTGTGACAATTTTCAACTTATCGATGCCGATATATTGCTACTTGAAGATGATGAGTTATTAACTGACATGCAACAACATATTGTACAATATCGCGTCAGTGCCGCTGTTGCCATCGATAGAACCTTTAATGATCAAGCGCAAGTCATCGCAGAAATGGCAGACCCTTATCTTGCTAACCGTAGTCAAGATATTTTGTTACTCGGTCAGCGCCTAATAACCATATTACAGGGTGCTAACCAACACGACTTATCCAAACTGAGCCAAGATACCATCTTATTAGCAGACGATCTTACCCCTGCTGATTTTGCTATGCTGCCACTCGAGTTTATTAAAGGGATAGTGCTAGAGTCTGGCGGTTTAACAAGCCATACAGCCATTCTTGCTCGGTCCGCCGGTATTCCTGCATTACTTAATTGTCCTTGGTCTAGTCAAGATGGCCATATTACAGATGGATCACCGCTGATTTTAGATGGCATGAGTGGTGTTTTATATATCAATCCAACACCGACTGAATTAGCCTCTTTACAGCTAAAACAAGCTCATCACCTTGAGCAACAACAAGCGCTAATGACTTACAAAGATATACTGAGTCAAACCCGTGATGGCCATCCACTTATATTACGCGCTAACGTCGGTAGCCTAAACGATATCAGCTCATTAATGCAGGTAGGTGCTGAGGGTATTGGCCTGTTTAGAACTGAATTTTTATTGATGAACGCTAAAGCGTTACCGGATGAAAATCAGCAATACAAATTATATTCTGAGGCTATGCACGCACTCAGTGGGCAAATGCTATCGATTAGAACATTTGATGTCGGCGCAGATAAAGAGATCCCCTGTTTACATCAGCATACCGAAGACAATCCCGCTTTGGGGGTGAGAGGTATTCGTTATAGTTTGCAGCACCCAGAAATGTTTATGGTGCAAATTAAGGCTATTTTACGGGCTGCTAGTCACGGTCAAATTCGATTAATGTTTCCAATGGTGAGTCAACTTGAAGAGCTGCAACAAGCGCTTGAATTAATTGAGCAAGCTAAGCAACAACTGCGTGAACAAGGCGCCCGCTTTGGCTCAGTAGAATATGGCATAGTGGTTGAAACACCCGCTGCCGTATTAGCATTAGCAAGTATGTTACCGTATTTAGATTTTGTCAGTATTGGTAGTAACGACTTAACCCAATATACCCTTGCCGCTGACCGAACTAACCCTAAGCTTGTCAGCAGTTATCCCACTTTGTCTCCTGCGGTAATAAGGCTTATCGCCATGACAATCAGTGACTGTCAAGAGGCTAATGTTAAGGTCTGTTTATGTGGGGAACTGGCAGGAAATGAGCACGTCTTACCTTTATTGATGGGCATGGGATTAAATGAGTTAAGTATTAACCCCAGTAATCTATTAGCGGTAAAATCCCGAATCATTAATGGTAATTACCACACATTTTTACAACATGCACAACTGGTTAAACAACTAAAAACCAATGCAGCCATTGACGAAGCGATAAAAAAGTTTAACTTAGACAATTAACATTAAATCAGTTTAACAATTGCCCTAGTTTAATACGCTATAGCTCTAAAATAGATGCTTTATTGAGATAATATAAAGCCTAATACTGAAACAACAAAATAAAATACATTAGCCAAAGCTTATGCATAGGGCAAAGCTTAACCATTGGCACCTAATAGGTATAAAGTGATATACAGTTCGCTGTGTACTATAACCATAAAGATAACGACATAATAAGAGGCTTGTTCTAATGGGATTTTTAAGCCGTATTCGACGACTAATATCAGGTCAAACTGAACTCACTGGCGGCATTGCTATTTTAGCGCCAGTATCAGGTCAAATTGTGCCAATTGAGAAAGTACCCGACGTTGTATTTGCTGAAAAAATTGTGGGTGATGGCATTGCCATTAATCCTGAGGGTGAGTTTATTGTTGCGCCAATTGACGGCACGATTGGTAAAATTTTTGAAACCAACCATGCATTTAGCATTGAATCTGCCCAAGGATTAGAATTGTTTGTCCATTTTGGTGTAGGGACGGTTGAGCTGCGCGGTAATGGCTTTAAGCGCCTTGCTGAAGAAGGCCAACAAGTTAAAGCCGGCGATCCTATATTATCGTTCGACTTGGCTTTTTTACAAGGTCAAGTAGAAAGCTTATTAACCCCTGTGGTACTGGCCAATATGGAAGACATTAAAGGCTTAGATAAATCTCCTCAAGGTTATGTCACCGCCGGTAAAGATGTGATTTTCACTGTGCAGTTGTCTTAATAAAAACGCTATAAGGCGTAACCTATGAATGTTAAATGCAGATCGAGTATCTGCATTTTTGCTTTTATAATTGGGTATATTAATATTAAATTTTTACATGATTGAATTTTATTCAAATGCACGTCTTTATCTTGTTCAAGCCAAATCACAATGCCACAATACTAACTAAATTGTTGTTTCATTAATTTAGCTTACAAAAGAGCTTAAATGCATTCATTAATCGCTTTCATTTACAACATTTAACAGCGTAACGAATAATTTAGCTAAGGGAGAATTCAGGTTGAAGTTATATGGTATCAAGAATTGCGACACGGTTCGTAAAGCGCGTAAATGGTTAGACGCCAACAAAATAGAACATCAATTCCATGACTTTCGTGAGCAGGGCTTAGATCAAGATACTGTCGCTAAATGGTGTAAAACCTTGGGATGGGAAACCGTATTCAATAAACGTAGCACCAGTTTTAGAAGCTTAGATGACGCGGAAAAAACAGATTTGACCGAGCAAAAAGCAATTGCATTAATGCTACAACACCCTACCCTGATCAAGCGTCCGGTGTTAGATAATCATTCAACTATTATGGTTGGCTTTAAAGAAGCTGACTATCAAGCGTGGTTTACCAAATGAGTCAAGTTATCGATTTAGCCAAAGATTTACTATCACGTAAATCTGTTACCCCACTTGATGAAGGCTGCCAACCGCTTATGGCTGAACGTCTTAGCAAGGTCGGATTTAATATTGAGTCGATGGTATTTCACGACACCACCAATTTATGGGCACGTCGTGGCACTGAATCTCCGGTTTTTTGTTTTGCGGGCCACACCGATGTAGTACCAACAGGCGATTTAAATCGCTGGCATACCCCGCCCTTTGAGCCAACCGTAATAGACGGTTACTTACATGGACGTGGCGCCGCTGACATGAAAGGATCATTAGCTGCTATGGTCGTCGCTACTGAACGCTTTGTTGCTAAACATCCCGATCATAAAGGCTCTATTGCCTACCTAATTACCAGTGATGAAGAAGGCCCATTTATTAATGGCACCCCAAAAGTCATCGAAACCTTAGAAGCGCGTAACGAAAAAATTACCTGGGCATTAGTGGGCGAGCCTTCATCTACACATAAACTCGGTGACGTCGTTAAAAATGGCCGTCGTGGAAGCTTAACGGGCAATTTAACCGTTAAGGGCATTCAAGGCCATGTTGCCTATCCTCACCTTGCAGATAACCCTATTCATAAAGCCACTCCTGCATTAACTGAGCTGGCACAAATGCACTGGGATAGCGGCAATGAGTTTTTCCCGCCAACCAGTTTTCAAATAGCCAATATTAATGGCGGCACAGGGGCATCAAATGTGATCCCTGGTGATCTTCAAGTGATGTTTAACTTCCGGTACTCAACCGAAGTGACCGCCGAAATATTAATACAACGGGTGTTAAGTATTCTTGATGCCCATGGTTTAGATTACGATATTAACTGGGTATTCAATGGTCTGCCCTTTTTAACCGGTGACGGCCCATTATTAGAAGCCACCAAACAAAGCATTCGCGAAATTACCGGTTATGATACAGATCCACAAACAACCGGTGGCACATCCGATGGCCGCTTTATCGCGCCAACTGGCGCTCAAGTTATCGAGCTTGGTCCGGTTAATGCAACCATTCATAAAGTAAATGAGTCTGTGAATATAGCCGACCTTGAGCTACTGACGTTATGTTATGAGCGAATACTGGAAAAACTATTGTGCGACTAGAGCCTATTACAGATTCAAGCATTAACAAAAATGCATTAGCGATCTCACATCCTCACCTTTATGGCTTGGATGAGGCTAATTTAGTTAAGTTTGAATCTGTTTTATTACAACCAGAAGCCGCAAAAGCATTTTCGACTATGCGTGATGCGGCAAAGCGCCAAGGTATTGATATGGCGATATGCTCAGCTTATCGCAGCTTTGATAAGCAATTATCAATTTGGAATGCCAAAGCTACCGGTAAGCGGCCACTGCTTGATAAACAACATCAACCGCTTCATTTTGAATCCTTATCATCGCAGCAAATTATCGATTCAATTTTAATTTGGTCTGCACTGCCTGGTGCATCTAGGCACCACTGGGGAACAGATATTGATGTATATGACCCCAGTAAGATTGACCGTGATGCATTACAGTTAGTTGCCGCTGAATATCAAGCTAATGGCCCTTGCCATGCTTTATATCAATGGCTACAACAACATGCTAACCAATTTGGTTTTTACTTCCCTTTTCAACAAGGAAAAAGTGGAGTGAGCACCGAAGAATGGCATTTAAGTTATTACCCTGTTGCCAGTCATTACACAGAGTCATATCTGTGCCAGGATTTATATAAGGTTTTTGAATACGCGGAATTCGAATTAAAATCTCCCGTAATGGCTAGGCTAGATGAACTTGTTAACCATTACGTTAAGTTTGTGGCCAACGTGCCAATATAACCCATTGTAAACATTTGGCGAAACCATTGAGTGCACACCAATTGTTATGTCGAATTAATCTTCAAAAATACAATGAATAACAACCATAGCTATCCTTTTCCCATTTACTGAGTCTTATTATGTTATCCAGTTCAAAGCATTGTTTAATTGACCAACAGCCGCTGCATTTCACTGACATTGGCCAAGGTGATGTCATTGTATTATTACATGGCTTATTTGCTAATAGACAAATCTGGCAAGCTCAACTACAAAGTCTAAGTCAGCACTATCGTTGTATTGCCATTGACTTATGGGGCCACGGTGACAGTAAAAGTATACCTGCCACCACCAAAAACTTACTTGATGTTGCACAGCACATTGCGTCTGCTTTAGCAGAATTAAATATCGAGAAGTACCATATTATTGGCCACGGTTGCGGCGGTGCGATTGCAGCAGAAATGGTGTTAAACGCTCCTGAAAAAGTACAATCGCTGGTAATGATCAACGCATTTATAGGCTTCGAGCCAGAAGTGAATTGTGTTAAATATCAGCAATGGTTAGATATTATGAATGATACTAAAACCATCACTCGCGAATTAGCTGACACTATTAGCCCATTAATGTTTGCTAAAACAAACCAAGATAAGACTGCTGTTGAGCTATTTAGCCAAAAACTGCAAAACATTGATAGCCAACAAGTGCCGGTATTAAGTCGTTTTGCCCATATGGCAATATTTAAGCGCGATACCATGGAGTTAGTGGAACAATTTACCCTACCAACACTGGTGATAGTTGGCGTAGAAAATCATTTACGTACCGTATTAGAAAGTTACTTGATGAGTGATGAAATTAGCGGCGCAAAACTACACCATGTACAGCTTGCAGGCCATTTAGCCATACAAGAAAAAGCGGATGAGATAAATCAATTATTGATTAACTTTTACCAGTAATGGATCCACTCTGCTTATATTAACCATAAAACCAGTAACACACACTGATGGCGGCAATAATGCCGCCCAAGTCAGCCGCTAAACCACAGCCTAATGCATGACGACCGTTTCGAATACCTACCGAGCCAAAATAAACCGCCAACACATAAAAGGTGGTTTCAGTACTGCCTTGAAAAATAGCCGCTAAACGCCCAGCAAAGGAGTCAACCCCATGATATTCCATGGTTTCTAGCATCATAGCCCTAGCACCTGAGCCGCTAAATGGCTTCATAATAGCGGTTGGCATAGCATCAATAAATCGTGTGTCATAACCCAGCATAGACACTAAACTTGCCAGCCCTTGTAATACATAATCTAACGCGCCTGAAGCCCGTAATAATCCAATGGCCAACAACATAGCTAATAGGTAAGGAATTAATTGTACCGCCTGATTAAAGCCGCCTTTTGCACCTTCAATAAACTCATCATATATTTCGACCTTTTTAATTCCAGCCACTATCACAAAACTCATCACCAGTAATAATAAAATGCCATTACCTAATACACTTGAGACTTGACCGATAGCTTCTGCGCTTAAGCTTAATAAGTAAAACATCGACGCCATAATCAGCGACAATAGCAAAGCACCATAAGCTAAAATAACGCTGTTAAATAATGAAATGCGTTGCACGATTGCCACCACTAATAAACCGACGATTGTTGAGGCACAAGTGGC
The DNA here is from genome assembly GCF_051164935.1 of Shewanella sp. HL-SH2. NCBI lineage: Bacteria > Pseudomonadati > Pseudomonadota > Gammaproteobacteria > Alteromonadales > Shewanellaceae > Shewanella > Shewanella sp. HL-SH2. The sequence goes on along the minus strand of NZ_CP195035.1, from coordinate 2,392,926 downwards.
TAATAAAATAGGCAAGAAAATCTCAGCGGGCGATGCTGCGCCCTGTTGTGCTCGATATAAAAATACCGTGACAGGCACTAATGTTACTGAAGAAGTATTCAGTACCAAGAAAAGAATTTGAGCATTAGTCGCCACGGTTTTATTCGGATTTAGGCTTTGTAAATCTTGCATTGCTTTTAAGCCAAGCGGCGTAGCTGCATTGTCTAATCCAAGCATATTGGCGGTTAAATTCATGCTAATGCTGCCATAAGCAGGATGTCCACGCGGAACATCAGGCATTAGTTTGCACAGTAATGGCTCAAACAATTTAGCAAATAAGCCCACTACACCGGCTTTTTCACCTACCTGCATTAATCCCATCCAAAGGGCTAATACACCAATTAACCCCAGAGATATTTCAGCAGCAAGTTTGGCGCTGGCAAAAAGCGCACTCACAGAATCGCTTAATACTGCCACATTGCCAGATAATAACTGCAATACGATAGCCATTGCTGCAACAATGAAAAAACCTAACCACACTCGATTTAGCACATAATCTCCCTTTGCTTGGCAAATTTACTTTGAACCGTTTAACGCATTTGTCGCGGCTAGTTTATATCGCTGAATAACCAAGCTGATACATTCCATGATATTATCTTGGCAATTATGCCACGTGAGTAAACAATGTCTGCATTATGGTTCAATTAAATCCAAATTTTATCAAACACATCAGCGATGAATTACCCAAGCACCTTTCTCTGGATGAATTTATCGCTATCTGTGACAAACCGCTACGAAAATCCATTAGAGTCAATACATTAAAAATCACTAGCGCTGAGTTTGTGCTATTGATGCAAAACAAAGGCTGGCAATTTGATCCCATACCTTGGTGTGAAGATGGTTTTTGGATTAATGTCGATGACGAGCAACAACTCGGTAATTTGGTTGAGCATATTCAAGGGCTATTTTATATTCAAGAAGCCAGTTCAATGCTTCCGCCAACAGCGTTATTTGATGATATATCACCTGAACTCATTTTAGATGTCGCTTCTGCACCTGGTTCAAAAACCACTCAGATGGCCGCACTAATGCAAAATAAAGGCTTACTCGTGGCCAATGAGTATTCTGCTAGTCGGGTAAAAGTACTGCATGCCAATGTGCTTCGTATGGGCGCAAGTAATGTGGCGTTAACCCATTTTGACGGCCGAGTATTTGGCGAATATATGTATGATACTTTTGACGCCATATTATTAGATGCTCCCTGTGGTGGTGAAGGTACAGTTCGCAAAGATGCTAATGCATTAAAAAATTGGGATATCAGCGATGTTACCGCAATAGCAGATACCCAAAAAGATCTTATCGAAGCGGCTTTTCTCGCATTAAAGACTGGCGGCACCTTAGTATATTCAACGTGCACATTGAGCCAATTAGAGAATCAGCATATTTGTTATCATTTACAGCAAACGTATCCTGATGCGGTAGAGTTTGTGCCATTGAATGATTTATTCCCCAATGCGCAAGCCGCCTGTACTCCAGAAGGCTTCTTACATGTATGGCCACAAATTTTTGATAGTGAAGGCTTCTTCGTTGCAAAAATTCGTAAAAAAGCTCCAATAGAGCGGATTAAAAAACAACCTAAGTTGCAAAAAAACTTTCCCTTTAGCCCAATAGCAGATAAACAAATTGAAGCGCTAAAGGACTATTTATTATCTCACTTTGATATTAGCTTGCCCAATGATGCGATAGTCATGCAAAGAGACGATGAGTTTTGGCTATTCCCCAATCAATTTATGCCTATGGTAGGAAAAATGCGTTTCCAACGGATTGGTCTTAAGCTTGCTGATGCGTTAAAAAAAGGCTTTAAGGTCAGACATGAAGCTATCATAGCTTTAGTAGGTTCCACCCTAAACAATCAAAATTGCATTGAGTTAACATCACTACAAGCACAACAGTTTTTGATGGGTAGAGATATTGAAACGGCCAGTTTTAGCCCTGAGCGACAACAGTGGCTCAATCAACATGCACACGGCGAAATGTTAGTTAGTCATCATCAATGTGCATTAGGCGTTGTTAAGCACTTAGGCCATAGACTGAAGAACAATCTGCCACGTGAATTGGTTAGAGACAAAGTGGCTTACACATAATAGCGCTTGTAGCATTCTACTACAGGCCTTAAAGCACTGGCGCTCAAAACAAGCTCTTTAAACAGAAACGCTTAAAACACAGATGCCAAGAAAGCAAAAAGCCTGAAATGATTCAGGCTTTTTTGCTTTTTTATAGTCGACTAATCATATGATAAATAATGCGTTTACTTAACTTTGCTAAAAAAATCACCGAAAACAATAAATAAATGATGTTTTTTTAAGCGCAAACCCAAAGTGCTGACTATAATTTGTGCAGAGATTAATTCCTCAACTCTAGCGCACGGCTCTGTAAAGAGCCATTTCCCTAGGCCCAAGACAATCGGATCGTTTTGGGTCTTTTTTTTGCAAAAAAATAACTATTTAAACAACGCATAATCTTGTTTAACGACCGATCAACTTCCCGGCATCCTTAAACAAATTAAAGAAGTTCTCTGAAGTGTAGTCCGCCAGATCTTGATACTTTTCACCGCGAAGCTCTGCAACAAACTCTGCAACATCACGAACATAAGCTGGTTGGTTTTCTTGGCCGCGATGTGGCACAGGCGCAAGATAAGGGGAATCTGTTTCAACCAATAATCTATCTTTTGGGACTTTACGGATCACGCTACGTAGCTCACCGGCATTTTTAAACGTGACAATACCCGAGACTGAAATATAAAAACCCAAATCCATTGCGGCTTTGGCCATTTCCCATGTTTCTGTAAAACAATGGAGCACCCCTGCCACTTTGTCAGCTTGACCATTTCTAAGCATGGCTATAGTGTCTTCTCTGGCATCACGAGTATGGACAATAAGGGGTTTATTGACTTCAACAGCTAAGGCAATTTGTTGCTCAAAACATTGTTGTTGCAGAATTTTAGTTTCATCGGCATAAAAATAATCTAAACCTGTTTCACCAATTGCAATCACTTTAGGATCGGTTGCAAAACGTCTAATTTGATCAACATCTAAGCCTTCTTTAACATCTAAGGGATGCACCCCTGATGATAAAAAAATATTATCAAACTGCGCTACTTTATCGCGCATTTGTTCAAAACCTTGCTGGCGCACATTCACACACAATAGATAATCCACCCCTTGGGCTTTGGCGTTATCCATAATAATTTGTAACGAGGCTTGATCTGGCGCCGCTTTTAAACGGTCCAGGTGACAATGTGAATCAATTAGCATAATAACAGACGAGAATTAGATAAATGGGATGCAGAGGATACCGAGCTACATGGTACAGGTCAAATCACCTGACGATAATTCTTGTGCTAATAACTTTTCAATATGGTGTTTATGGCTTTCAGGGTCGGTTCTAATTTTAATACCAATCCCTGCAGGTCTTCCACCCGATGCGCCAATAGGATTAATCCATACCACAGAGCCTTTAAATTCATTAATTTGGCTAGTGTTAGGTAAACGGTATGCAATGGTGAGCTCTTGACCTAAAAAATGACTTTCTGTAGTTGCCACAAATAATCCCGCCGGTTTAATAAACGGCATATAGGCACGATATAGCTGGTGCAGAGTATCGTAATTAACCACCAAGTCGACCATATTATCTCTTAATTCTCTTATAAAATGATGTGAGTACTTATATTAAGCGGTTTAAGCATAGCACTTAGCTTAATGCTAGCACGTGCCTGAATTGTAAAACATAATTTTGACATAAAGCCTGTGTGTTTACATTAGCCATTGTAGCTAATTTATGGGTCATGTGCATAACATCACCAGCTAATTCAATCACTTTTGATTGAATTAATGGATTTAACTTATTACTTTTTAACACATATTGCCTTAAGTACAAATATAAAACCTTCAAAGCATCTATTATTTGTATATCAGTTAACTTTAACAAACTATTTTGCAAGTGACCCGATTGTAAGCTTGCGGACCAATCTTGTCGATATTCAAGTAATTGTGGGTAATGTTTTGACTGCAGGCTAGCGGCTAACTTTAACGGACCACCTACCACGCCTAAACACCAAGTAACATCATGTCGTTGCCCCTGGGCATTGGCAATTGGTAATAAATCCAGTGCGTCAAGCCAATCAGTTATATGTGTTTTAGTTGGGTGAGTAAAGGCTATTTTTTGGCAACGGCTTGTTATGGTCGGCAATAAACTCGCTGGGGTATCGGTTTGTAATAATAATAACGTATTCGCGCCAGGTTCCTCTAATGTTTTAAGCAGGGCATTGGCCGCGGCAATGTTCATCCGTTCACTTTGCTCTATTACAGCAACACGAGCACCTGACTGCTGTGCGGTATGCAGTAATGATTGACATAACTCGCGTATTTGATCGACTTTGATTTGATTGCCATCACTGCGTACCCAATGTAAATCGGGATGATTACCTGATTTGCATAACAAGCATGCTTTACATATACCACAAGCACCCACTGGGGTTTTGTCGACACACAATGCCATTTGAGCCATTTCAGTAGCCAGTTCGATACCTCCTAAAGCGATATCGACAGGGATAAGTTGGGCATGACTATGTTGATTTTGGTAACACAGCTTAGCAAACCGCTCAAATGGAGTAGCCAACCAAGGTAGTTGTGTCAAAGTATAGTCTGTCATCTTGTTACCCCTTGTATCAGCATTGCTTAAGGCCGTTTTACTGCTAATAATCTTTTGGTTAATTTATCACGAATATCTTGATGTACTTTGTCGATTGACTGACTTGCATCAATAACAATAATGGACTCGTCTTCTGCTGCAAAGGCTAAGAAGGTAGCACGGGCACGTTCAAAAAATGCAATATGTTGCAACTCAATTCGGTCAAGTGCACCACGGGCAGATGCGCGTTGTAAACCTAGGCTAGGGTCAATATCTAAATACAGGGTTAAGTCAGGTTTAAAGCCATGTAAACTAGCATCACTAATGGCTTTAACTAATGGCATTAAACCTCTGCCACCGCCTTGATATGCTAGCGATGATAAATTGTGACGGTCACCTAACGCCCACTGACCTTTGGCTAATGCAGGCTTAATCACATTAGTAATTAACTGGGTACGTGCTGCATAAAATAGTAAGCATTCTGCTTCATCGCACAAGGGATCGTTTTCATCGGCAATTTTAACTAAGTCGCGAATTTTTTCAGCCAGAGGTGTGCCGCCAGGTTCTCGGGTACATACTGGTGTTTGGCCTGTATGTTCAGTAATAATGCTTTGAACTAAAGACACCGCACTAGATTTACCAGCACCCTCTAGGCCTTCGATAACAATAAATTGTCCTAATTGTTGACTCATTTTTTCTTTCTCTGATATTCATTTACAGCACGGTTATGTTCTTTATACGTCGATGAAAAAATATGACTGCCATCATTTCTTGATACAAAAAACAAATAATTCACTTTGGCCGGGTTTGCTGCCGCATATAAAGACGCCTTGCTTGGAGCCGCTATCGGTGTAGGGGGTAAGCCATCAATTCGATAAGTGTTAAAAGCGGTTTTTTCTAGTATGTCTTTCTTAGTAATATTGCCTTTATATCTGTCGCCCATACCATAAATAATGGTGGGATCCGTTTGTAAACGCATGCCCTTTTTCAAACGATTATTAAATACTGCACTGACCCAATTACGTTCTTCATCTTTAGCGGTTTCTTTTTCGATAATTGAAGCAATAATCAGCAGTTCATAGGGCGAGTTTAATTTTAAATCAGGATCGCGCTGTTCCCAGGCTTGCGCCAAATGAGTTTGCATCATTAAGTAACTGCGTTGCATCATTGAAAATAACGTTTCATCGACACGATAGTGATAAGTTTCTGGGAAAAACTTACCCTCAGGTAATCCTGTGGTATCGCCATTTGCTTCAAGTACTTTAATAAACACATTCTCATCATATTTCATGTGTTCTAGACCTTGTAATACTGGTATCCATTCCTTAATGGTTTTACCTTCAACAAATGTCACTGAAAATACCATTTCTTGGCCTAATCTCAGTCGGTTGATAAAATCCACCAGCTTATCGCCTGGCACCATCTGATAAAGCCCAGCTTTAATATCGCCTAAATAAGGTTCTAGTTTGACTAACAAGCGCACTTTCCAGCTTTCAGTAATAATGCCTTGTTGTTCTAATTCCTGGGTTAATTTCAGTAAAGATGTACCAGATGTCACGGTAATGATTGTGGGTTCCGTCAGCGTTAATGGCTGATTTTTGTATTGCAAAATATCTTTTGCATACCAATAACCCACTAAACACATAATGGCTAAAAGTGGAATTAAACTGGCTAACAATCGGGTTATTATTGTTGTTTTCATAGACATCTAATTAGGTGAATGATTCTTGTTGGCACAAGTAAAGTGCCTTAGCTTAATAGCGTTTGCAACTGCTGTGCAATAGCTTGCGTGTGAGACCATGGCTGATAGCTGTTTTTATCGACTCGTACAACATCAATAAGGCCGAGCAAACTATTACTCATCATAATAGCATCAGCCATTAATACACTATTACTGTTTAGCTGAGTCGCATGAACTGCAACACCCCGTGCTAACATGATGTCAATCACAGCTTCACGCATTGCACCACTCACACCAGCTTGATTAATCGCAGGAGTAAACACTTGATTATCTTTAACTATAAAGATATTCGCCATTGAGGCTTCAATCAAATATCCCTGAGTATCGTAGACTAACCAATCATCAAATCCAGTGGGTAAAGTATGTGATTTTATCAGCACTTGCTCTAACCGATTAAGGTGTTTAATACCCGCTAACAGTGGTTGTCGAGCTAAAGTGACTGGTGAGGTAGTTAACGCAACGCCACTTTTTTGCCAAGTTTTATAATGCTCAGGTATTTCATGTACTGAGGTGATTTCGGTAATATTGGCTATTTCAGGCGCTTGATAACCACGGCCACCAACACCACGAGTCAGCAGTAATTTGACACATGCATTGGGATAACTACTGGCGAGATAAATTAAATGCTTGCGTAATTGACTAGATGCAGACCAATTAAGGTTAAGTCGTTTACTGCCTTGCTCCAGTCTAGTTAAGTGTAAATCTAACAACATAATGCCAGCTTTGATGGACGTAGAAGGATAGGTTCGCATAGTCGCAAACAGACCATCGCCATAAGCTAAACCACGATCAAACGGGTTGACGCTTGCCATATGTTGTTGATTTACCCAAACTTGCGTCATTTATCGTCCTGACTTATCCGGCTGGCTACGGCATCATGCTGGTTGTTATATTTTGCACTTTTACGTTTATTGTATGGCCGCGCCACTGGACAGCTTAAACGCTCAAAATTTAATGCACCAATGGTCATGCCAGGACGAAGCGCCAATGGCAATTTACCACTATTGAAAAACTCTAATACAATCTTGCCTTGCCAACCGGGATCGATTCGATGGGCGGTAACATGAACCATTAAGCCTAATCGGGCTAATGATGACCTGCCATCTAACCAACCGACAATATCGGCCGGTAAGGTAACAGTTTCAAGGGTAACAGCTAAAGCTAATTCGCCAGGATGAAGAAAAAACGCTTCACCGTCAGCAATATTAATTTTATCGCCCATCACCTTATCCAAGGCAACTTGCATTTCAGCGGCAGGACCACTTAAGTCAATATAGGGTGCAGTATGATCTTGAAATACCCTAAACTGGCTGCCAAGGCGGACGTCAACACTGACACCTGAAATAGCTTCAACTGGAGGTCTTGGGTCAATAATAATCAACCCATCATCTAAGCTTTGTTCTATTTCGATATCGGTTAAACGCATTAGCACAACCTTAATTAAGTAATCGAGCCTTTAATAGTGAGTGATGTTACTTAGCCAGCAAGTGTTGAATACGTGCCTTTAATATATCGGTTGCGATACGATTTTTGCCACCACGGGGCACAATGATATCGGCATATTGCTTTGACGGTTCAATAAACTGTAAAAACATCGGACGTACTGTTTTCTTGTATTGTGAGATAACCGATTCCATTGTTCTACCACGTTCTGCAACATCTCGTGTTAATCGCCGTAAAAAACAGATGTCTAGTGGTGTGTCCATGAACACACTGGCATCCATGAGTTCACGTAACTTAGGATCGGTTAGTAACAAAATCCCTTCTAGAATAATGACTTTTTTAGGCTGCATTTCGAGCGTTTCAGATATACGAGTATGTTCGGTGTAACTATAACGTGGAATGTTAACAGCCTCACCACGTTTTAATGTTTCTAAATGGCTAGCAAGCAGTTGATGGTCAAGTGCTTTAGGGTGGTCATAGTTGGTTTGAATCCGCTCATCCATGGTCAAATGAGATTGATCACGATAATACGCATCTTCATTGATAACCCCTATTTGGTTGGTGCCCAGATCACGGCAAAGCTCTTGAAAAATAGTATTCGCAATTAAGCTTTTACCTGATGCCGATGCACCGGCGATACCAATAATGACACACTGTGGAGAATTCATGCTTTGACCTTACTCGTCGTCCGATATACTAATAGAAACAGTTGATTTAACTTGTTGTAATGCTAATTGCGCGCCTAACTTGCGCGCAATTTCACGATAAATACCAGACACTTCAGAATCAGGCTCAGTGACCACGCTAGGCGCACCATTGTCCATCGATTCACGAATATTAATATTTAACGGCAACGCCCCTAATAATGGCACATTATAGCGTTCAGCAATTTTACTGCCGCCATGGGTTCCAAATGGGTGTTCTTTGTGACCGCACTCTGGGCATAAATGAAAGCTCATGTTCTCAACAATACCGAGTACTGGAATTTGTACTTTATTGAACATGCTAATGCCTTTTTGCGCATCAGCTAAGGCAATATCCTGTGGCGTAGTGACAATTACCGCGCCACTTACGGGAAATTTTTGCGATAGGGTTAATTGAATGTCACCTGTACCTGGCGGCATATCTATAATCAGATAATCTAATTCTGGCCACTGGGTTTCATTCATTAATTGTACTAATGCGCCTGCTGCCATTGGCCCACGCCATACAGCAGCCTCACCATCACCTAGCATAAAACCAATTGATTGTGCTGCAATGCCGTGAGCCGAAGCGGCTGTCATCATTTTACCGTCGGGGCTTTGTGGGCGGAAATTGGGAATACCTAGCATAAGCGGAATCGATGGACCATATATGTCGGCATCTAAAATGCCCACTTCTGCCCCTTCAGCTTTTAATGCTAAGGCTAAATTAACTGCTGTAGTTGATTTACCAACGCCACCCTTGCCTGAGGCAATAGCAATGACTTGTTTGACATTTTTAATCGGTTCTACAGAGGTAATGGCTGAATAAACCCGCGGCTGAAAATCTATTTCACATTCAACTTCGTCAATGGCATCTAGCACTGCAAGTTTATTGGTTATAGCCATCACGGTGTCGCGATATTGAGTCATACAAGGATAAGGATATACCAAACCTAATTGTAACCTTTTACCTTCAATGGCTAATTTTACAACACAACCGGCAGAGACTAAGTCTTGTTTTAAATAGGGATCTTGATGTGCATCTAAAATGGCAAGCACTGAGGCTAATAATTGTGCATCAAGTTGATAATCAGGATAGGAAATAGACAAAAGCATGACTCCCGTTGACAAATTTGTGCAAGTGTATCAGAACTTCATTATTTTTTAGTTATAAATACACCTTTTTAGTGCATGTTTTGGTGAAAATATTGCATTTTTCAGTTAGTATCTTGGCAATATTTTTAGCGAAATTCGATGTTGAGAAAAAATGACCCAATCACAACGTAAAATTCTGGTTACCAGCGCCCTTCCTTATGCTAATGGCCCAATTCACTTAGGCCACATGCTTGAATACATTCAAACTGATATCTGGTCTCGCTATCAAAAGTTGCGCGGACATGAATGTCACTTTATTTGTGCAGACGATGCCCACGGCACGCCTATCATGCTTAAAGCTCAGCAACTTGGTATTGCACCAGAAGAAATGATTGCGCAAGTTCAAGAAGAACATCAACAGGATTTTGCTGATTTCAATATTCAGTTCGATAATTTCCACAGCACCCACAGTCCTGAAAATCGTGAGCTGGCCAGCAGCATTTATTTGAAACTTCGCGACGGCGGCTACATCAAAACCAAGACTATTTCACAGCTATTTGATCCTGAAAAGTCGATGTTTTTACCAGACAGATTTGTAAAGGGAACCTGCCCTAAATGTAAGTCTGAAGATCAGTACGGTGATAACTGTGACAATTGTGGCGCAACCTACAGCCCTACAGATCTTATTAATCCTAAGTCTGCGGTTTCTGGTGCAACACCAATAATGAAAGACAGCGAGCATTTCTTCTTTGACCTACCGGCATTTGAAGGCATGTTACATACCTGGCTTAATTCAGGTTCATTGCAACCTGAAGTGTCTAACAAGCTAAAAGAGTGGTTTGAGCAAGGCTTGCAACAATGGGATATTTCTCGTGATGCGCCCTATTTTGGTTTTGAAATACCTGATGCCCCGGGTAAATACTTCTATGTATGGTTAGATGCACCAATCGGTTACATGGGCTCTTTCAAACACTTCTGTGATAAAAACCCTAGCGTTAACTTTGATGAGTTTTGGGCCAAAGATTCAACCGCAGAGGTTTATCACTTCATCGGTAAAGATATTGTCAATTTCCATGGTTTATTCTGGCCAGCAATGCTTCATGGCGCTAACTATCGCCAACCGACCAGCGTTTTTGCCCATGGGTATGTGACTGTGAATGGCGCGAAAATGTCTAAATCAAAGGGCACCTTTATTAAGGCGCGTACTTATTTAGACAATTTAGACCCTGAGTTTTTGCGTTACTACTACGCGGCAAAACTGAGCAGCCGTATTGATGACTTAGATTTAAACCTTGAAGACTTTGCTCAGCGTGTTAACTCTGATCTTGTCGGCAAATTAGTCAACCTAGCATCACGGACAGCTGGCTTTATCAGCAAACGTTTTGATGGCAAGTTAGCGACCATTGAAGATAACAGCCTAGCTGAATTATTTTTAGCCAAACAAGATCAAATTGCTGAATTTTACGAAACCCGTGAATACGGTAAAGCAATGCGTGAAATCATGGCATTAGCCGACATAGCCAATGCTTTTGTGGCTGAGCAAGCCCCTTGGCAGTTAATTAAGCATGAAGACCAGCAGCAACAAGCGCATCAAGTGTGCTCTATTTCATTAAACTTGTTCCGTATCTTAGTGACTTACTTAAAGCCGGTATTACCGCGTTTAAGCCAAGATGTTGAAGCGTTTTTACAAGTTGAATTAACATGGGAAAGCTTGGATAAAGATATGGCTAACCATGAAATAGTGCCTTTTAAAGCGATGATGCAACGTGTGGACCTAGACAAAGTTGCTGCTATGGTTGATGCCTCTAAAGACAACTTACAAGTTACCCAAGCACCTGAAGAAGCAAAACCTAAAAAGGCTGCTAAAGCTGATAAAGCACCTGCAAAAGTCAGTACAGGTAATCCGCTACAGGATGACCCAATCAGTGACACTATTGAATTTGATGATTTTGCGAAACTAGATTTGCGCATTGCCCGCATAGCCAAAGCGGAACATGTGCCTGACGCTGACAAATTGCTTAAGCTTGAACTGGATTTAGGTGGCGAGACCAAACAAGTGTTTGCCGGTATAAAATCAGCCTATGCACCAGAAGACCTAGTGGGTAAGTTGACCGTCATGGTCGCCAACCTAGCACCACGAAAAATGCGTTTTGGCATGTCAGAAGGCATGGTATTAGCGGCAGGTCCTGGTGGTGATGAGTTATGGATTCTTGAGCCCCACGAAGGTGCTCAACCAGGAATGCGAGTCAAGTAATCACTGCAAACAGTTTCTATGATGTTGGTGAAATACAATTAATGGCTATGCCATTTAAAAGCCAGAAATATTTACTTCTGGCTTTTTTGTTTGTTTTTTCTACAAAAATAGCCGTTAATTTAAATTGTTCTAAGTTATTACCATAAAATGTGTAAATAAATTACCATTTGCCTTTATTCGCTATTGCAAACAACATCAATAGCGGTTAAGTTTTATGGTATAGAAGTTTACGGCCGTATAAACGGTAACTTCATCAGAATTTATCAAGATAACCATTTGGGTATCTGCATTAACATTATTAAGAGACGAACAATGATATTAATCCTAGCTACTACAATCCATCATCACCACCATATGCGGTAGCCTTCGGATGCTTACTGCCGAGGGTTTATTTCCCTTCCGGCGGTGAAACTATCACAAACCCCTGGAAGCAATTTCAGGGGTTTTTTGTTTTCTTAAGTTTGCTTTTTATTTTTAACTAATTGTTTTTATATTTAAAATCTTACTATTTATTTTCAACTTTATTATACAGGTATATATCAATGACTGAATCAAACCGTTTACGCATCGCTATTCAAAAATCAGGGCGCTTATCTAAAGAGTCACAACAATTGCTGAAAAGCTGTGGTGTAAAGTTTAATGTGAATGAGCAGCGCCTTATCGCCCACGCCGACAATATGCCTATCGACCTACTTCGTGTACGTGATGATGACATTCCAGGTTTAGTAATGGACGGTGTCGTTGACTTAGGGATCATAGGCGAGAATGTTCTAGAAGAAGAACAATTAGAACGTCAATTAGTCAAAAAGCCTGCTGACTTCACAAAATTACGTGAGCTTGACTTTGGTGCCTGTCGGTTATCACTCGCTGTGCCTAATGAGTTCAGCTATAAGGATGCCAGCTCACTAGAGGGTCTGCGTATTGCCACTTCATATCCCAATATTCTGCGCCGTTATATGCAAGAAAAAGGTATTAGTTACAGCGACTGTATGCTTAAAGGCTCGGTAGAAGTCGCACCACGTGCGGGTTTATCCGATGGTATTTGTGACTTAGTGTCAACGGGTGCGACCCTTGAAGCCAATGGATTATATGAAACTGAAGTCATTTACCGCTCAATGGCCTGCATCATTCAATCTAATCAAACTCAAACACCGGCTAAGCAAGCGTTAATCGACAAAATACTGTCACGAGTTAATGGCGTTATCCGCGCACGTGAAAGCAAGTACATCCTGTTACACGCGCCAACAGCCACTTTAGATCAAATTGTGGCTTTATTACCAGGTGCTGAAAACCCAACTGTGTTACCACTTAATGATGATTCAAATCGTGTTGCTGTGCATGCAGTCAGCTCTGAGGATTTATTCTGGGACACAATGGAGCAGTTAACGGCCTTAGGTGCCACCTCTATTTTAGTAATGCCAATTGAAAAAATGATGGGGTAATACTGATGACCATGACACAAGCACCATTACAGTCTTCATCACCAATGCAAATCCTTAATTGGAATAGTTTATCTGCTAACCAGCAAGTTGCGGCATTAAAACGCTCACCTTTGGTGGGTGATAACAGTGTTGAGCAGCTAGTTCGCAGCATTATCGAACAAGTGGTATTAGATGGTGATGCGGCTATTTCTAAATTTAATCAGCAGTTTGATGGCGCTATCATTGATGATCTTGCCCTAACAACTGCAGAGATAGATTCTGCCAGTGCTAGAGTGTCAGACAAGGTAAAACAAAGCATTGCCCAGGCAGTTGCTAATATTGAAGCGTTTCATCAGGCACAAATATTTAAGCCGATTGATATTGAAACTCAAGTAGGCGTGCGATGTGAGCTTAGATCTGAAGCGATTGAAAAAGTCGGCTTGTATATTCCAGGTGGCACTGCACCACTTATATCAACAGTAATGATGCTGGCCCTGCCCGCTAGAATTGCCGGTTGTGAGCAACGTGTATTAGTTAGCCCACCGCCAATAAATGATGCGATTATTTATGCGGCCAAGGTGTGTGGTATTACTGAGATATATCAAGTGGGTGGTGCTCAAGCCATCGCCGCTTTGGCATTTGGTACAGAGACTATACCTAAAGTCGATAAAATATTTGGCCCAGGTAATCGTTATGTTACCGAAGCTAAACGCTTAGTGTCGCAAGATAACCGCGTCAGTGTCACCATTGATATGCCTGCTGGACCGTCTGAAGTGTTGGTGATTGCCGATGACCAAGCCAATCCTGCTTTTATTGCAGCGGATTTGCTGTCACAAGCTGAGCACGGCGTGGACTCGCAAGTGATGTTGGTGACCAACAGCGTAGGGCAAGCTGATGCTGTGAATGCTCAGCTCACTATTCAACTGGCACTGTTACCACGACAAGATATTGCCGCCAAAGCACTTGAATGTAGCCGAAGCTTAGTGGTTGATGATCTCGCTCAAGCGGTACAAGTATCCAACCAATATGGCCCGGAGCACTTAATCGTTCAAACTGAAAACCCACGGGCTTTGCTCAGCACTATCCGTGCTGCAGGTTCGGTTTTTCTAGGTGCATACACACCAGAATCCGTTGGCGATTATGCCAGTGGTACTAACCATGTGTTACCTACTTACGGTTATAGTCGCGCGGTATCTAGCTTATCACTAGCGGATTTTAGTCGACGCTTTACCGTCCAAGAACTCAGCGCTGAAGGCCTGAAAAACATTGGCCAAACCGTGATGACCTTAGCCGAAAATGAACTGTTAGATGCGCACAAAAATGCAGTTGCAATCAGATTAGCAAGCTTAGAAAAATAACAGTAATCTTGGCGCTGTGATGATAAACCCATCATTGGCAGCAATAATAGAATTGATTTATGAGCACACGTTGATGAACACATTTGATGCAAAAAAATTAGCACGACCCGAGTTACTTGAACTGACCCCTTATCAAAGTGCTAGACGCATTGGTGGCCGAGGCGACATTTGGATTAATGCTAATGAATCACCTTTTAACAATAGTGATTTAGATAAATTAAATCGCTACCCAGAATGCCAACCACCTGCACTAATCAATGCGTATGCTGATTATTCAGGGGTTAAGCCAAGTCAGATTATTGCAAGTCGCGGCGCAGATGAAGCGATTGAATTACTTATCCGCACTTTTTGTACGCCGGGTAAAGACACTATTGCCTCATTTGGTCCTACTTATGGTATGTATGCCATCAGTGCAGCTACCTTTAATGTCGGTGTAACAGCACTGAGTTTAACCAGTGATTATCAGTTACCCGAAAACTGGCCAGCTGAAATTGGCGATGCCAAACTGGTATTTATTTGTAATCCCAACAACCCGACTGGCACTATCATCAGCAAACAAGATATTGAAAAGGCGATTGCAAGTGCGCCTCAAGCGATAGTAGTGGTTGATGAAGCTTATATTGAATTTAGCCCTGAGTATTCGGTTGCAGATTTACTGTCGACATACCCAAATCTTGTGGTGTTACGGACTTTATCTAAAGCGTTTGCTTTAGCCGGTGCCCGTTGCGGATTTATGCTAGCGAATGAAACCATTATTGATTTGGTCATGTTAGTGATTGCGCCTTACCCTGTACCACTGCCAGTGTCTGAATTAGCCACCAAGGCGTTAAGTTCTGATGGTATTAAGCTGATGCGTGAGCAAGTGGCTAGCTTAAACCAACAAGGTGAGCGACTTACTCAGGTACTACAACAACTTGGTGCCCAGGTGCTGACAGCAAAAGGTAACTTTGCCCTAGCTCGCTTTAAAAATGTGACGGAAATAGCACAATTACTGACAGACAATGGCATTGTCGCTAGGGCCTATAAAGACCCTCGTTTAGCCGACGCTATTCGCTTCAGTTTTGCCTCTAGCGCGCAAACAGACAAATTAATTGACGTGCTACTAAGCAGCAAAAATACATAAATTATAACAATATTCCTACAAAGTTAAGGTCGGCAACATGAAACAGAAAATACTTTTTATTGATCGTGACGGCACATTAGTCGAAGAGCCTGCAATTGATAAGCAATTAGACAGCCTAGCTAAATTAGTGTTCGAGCCACAGGTGATCCCTGCGCTACTAAAATTACAAAAAGCCGGTTTTAGATTAGTGATGGTCAGTAATCAGGACGGTTTAGGGACACCTTCTTTCCCTAAAGAAGATTTTGATGCGCCGCACAACATGATGATGCAAATCTTTCAAAGCCAAGGGGTGATGTTTGACGATGTGGTTATTTGCCCGCACTTTAATGATGAAAACTGCAGTTGTCGCAAACCAAAACTTGGGCTTGTAAAAAGCTACTTAACTGAAGGCAGAGTCGACTTTACTGAATCAGCTGTTATTGGTGATCGCACTACAGACGTGGAACTCGCCAATGCTATGGGGATTAAAAGCTTCCTATACAATCGTCAAACCTTAGATTGGGACGCTATTTGCCAAGCGCTATTAAGTAAAGGCCGTCAAGCAACGGTTGTGCGCACCACCAAAGAAACTGACATTAAAGTGACCATTGATTTAGATAATCAATCAAAAGGTAAAATTGAAACCGGCATTGGCTTTTTTGATCACATGCTTGACCAAATTCAAACCCACGGCAATTTCAAAATGGATGTTCACGTCGATGGCGATTTAGAAATTGATGATCATCACAGCGTTGAAGACACTGCACTGGCGATTGGTGATGCTATTCGCCAGGCCTTAGGCGACAAGCGTGGTATTGCTCGTTTTGGTTTCAGCTTACCGATGGATGAAGCCAGTGGCGAATGCTTAATGGACATATCTGGTCGTCCGTTCATCAAGTTCAATGCTGACTTTGACCGTGAAATGGTAGGTGAAATGGCCATCGAAATGGTGCCACACTTCTTCCGTTCATTCGCTGATGGCCTACGTTGTACCTTGCACATTGGCTCGAAAGGCGATAACGATCATCACAAAGTAGAAGCGCTGTTTAAAGTGTTAGGCCGTACGCTTCGCCAAGCGGTGAAAGTGGAAGGTGACATACTGCCATCAAGCAAAGGTGTGCTGTAAGGAGTTAACGTGACAGACTTATCCATAAAAGAGCAGTCAGCTGTTCCTAATCGCGGTAAAGGCAATGACTTAGATGATCTTACTGTGATTATTGATACTGGTTGTGCCAATTTAAGCTCGGTACGCTTTGCGTTTGAACGCCTTAATGCCAATATCGTCGTCAGTGCTGACTTTGATGTTATTCGCAGTGCTTCTAGAGTCGTTTTACCGGGCGTGGGTACCGCTGGTGCGGCTATGGCTGCATTAAAATCAAAAGACTTAATCGAGTTAATTAAAAGCCTGACGCAACCGGTTATGGGCGTTTGCTTAGGGATGCAAATGCTTGCTTCCCTGTCAAATGAGTATGGCGGACGCAGCACACAGGCCATTGAATGTTTAGGCCTTATCCCAACAGAGATAGGTGATTTAGACAGCAAAGGCTTACCTTTGCCACACATGGGCTGGAATCAAATCACAGTATCTGATCATCCACTTTTTGCCGGCATAGAAAACGGCAGTTATGTGTACTTTGTGCATGGCTATCGTGCGCCAATCAGTGAATATACCTTAGCAAGCAGTAATTACGGTGAAGATTTCAGCGCCGCTATTGGCAAAGATAACTTTTTTGGAGTGCAATTTCACCCAGAAAAAAGTGCTACCGTTGGCGCTAAGATTTTACAAAACTTTTTAAACATGGGGAAAGCACAATGATCATTCCAGCAATTGATTTAATTGATGGTCAAGTGGTGCGTTTATATCAAGGCGATTACCAGCAAAAAACCACTTTTGACCTAAGCCCCCTCGCCCAACTGCAATCCTATGAAGCACAGGGTGCGAAATTACTCCATATTGTCGATTTGACTGGCGCTAAAGACCCGTCAAAACGCCAAATAGCCTTAATTGGCGAATTAGTGGCTGGGTTAACAACCGATATTCAAGTTGGTGGCGGTATTCGCAGCGAACAGCAAGTTGAAGAGTTATTAGCACTAGGTGTTAAGCGTGTGGTAATAGGCTCACTGGCAGTTAAAGAGCCAGAATTAGTTAAAAGCTGGTTTGTTAAATATGGCAGCGAAGCTATTTGTTTAGCGCTTGATGTCAATATTAACGATGCGGGTGAAAAAATAGTTGCCGTATCGGGCTGGCAAACGGGTGGCGGCAAGTCTTTAGAGTCACTGGTAGCCGAATATCAAAGCGTTGGCTTACAACATGCCTTAGTAACTGATATCAGCCGTGATGGCACCCTACAAGGGGCTAATACTGATTTATACCGTGAACTGGCAGCAAAGTATCCTGACATTAATTGGCAAGCTTCTGGCGGTATCGCCACATTAGATGATGTTGCTGCAGTGCGTGATAGCAAAGCAAATGGCATTATCATCGGCAAAGCGCTACTGATTAAAAACTTCACCGTTGAGGAGGCAATCACATGCTGGCCAAACGCATAGTACCTTGCCTTGATGTTCGAGAAGGTAAAGTCGTTAAAGGGGTACAATTTCGCGACCATGAAATTGTTGGCGACATAGTACCGCTCGCAGCTCGATATGCTCTTGAAGGAGCTGATGAGCTGGTGTTTTATGATATTACCGCTAGCGCCCACGATAGAGTGATTGATAAGTCATGGGTCAGTCGCGTGGCTGAACAAATTGATATCCCCTTCTGCGTGGCCGGTGGAATTAAAACCATTGAACAAGCCCGTGAGAAGTTAGCCTTTGGAGCTGATAAAATATCAATTAACTCTCCTGCATTAACCGATCCAAGTTTAATTTCTCGTCTACAGGATGAATTTGGCCGCCAGTGTATTGTGATTGGTATCGACTCGTTCTATGACGCAGCCTCAGACAGCTATAAAGTAAAACAATTTACCGGCGATGAAGCCGCGACTAAAGACACTCAGTGGTACACCCAGGACTGGGTTGAAGAAGTTCAAAAGCGTGGCTGTGGTGAAATTGTACTCAATGTGATGAACCAAGATGGTGTACGTGGCGGCTATGATATTAAGCAGCTCAGTATGGTTCGCGCTATTTGTGATGTGCCGTTAATCGCATCAGGCGGCGCCGGCACCATGGAACATTTTAAAGAAGTGTTTGAGCTGGCCAAAGTTGATGCAGCATTAGCTGCCAGTGTATTCCATAAAGGCATAATCGATATTGGTGAATTAAAACAATACCTACACGGCCAAAAAATCGCGATTCGACTATAAAACGCATCAAATAAAGAGATAAATTATGACACAAGTAACATTGGATAGTGCAAGCCTAGCTTGGGATAAACAGGATGGATTAATTCCTGCCGTGGTTCAAAACCACTTAACGGGTAAAGTCTTAATGCTAGGCTACATGAATGAAGCTGCCCTTGAGAAAACCCTATCGACCAATCAAGTTACTTTTTTTAGTCGTTCAAAACAGCGTTTATGGACCAAGGGCGAAAGCTCAGGTAATACCCTACAACTTATCGCTATTGATAAAGATTGCGATAACGACAGCCTGTTAGTGCAAGTTATTCCTAATGGCCCAACTTGCCATACTGGGACAGAAAGCTGCTGGCCAGATGGCAATGCTCATCCTTTTATTGATAATCTAACAAACGTCATTATTTCACGTAAGGGTCAAAGTGCAGACTCAAGCTATACCGCCTCATTGTTTGAACGGGGCACTAAACGAATTGCACAAAAGGTTGGTGAAGAAGGATTAGAAACGGCGCTAGCTGCGGTCACCAATGATAAAGAAGAGCTAATCAATGAAGCGTCTGACTTGATGTATCACTTAATTGTGTTACTCGAAGATCAAGGCTTATCGATGGCAGATATTAATCAAAACTTGCTTGCTCGTCATACTAAAGCGGCAAAGTAACAGCAAGCGATTAACGCTACAATAAAAAAGACGCCTAAGCGTCTTTTTTATTTTAGTAATCAATATGTTATACGCATAACCCACAAAAGTGACTTATGTTTATTGGGGTCTATCACTATTAGTAATCATTAGATTGCCATCGACATGAATATCACGTTGCGGGAAGGCAATAGCAATATCGTTTTTACCAAATATGTCATAAATTCTAAAACGAATTTCACTTCGACGGCGGCGAATGTCGGTTTCAGATACTGCGTTAACCCAAAAGACCATATCAAATATGAGTGCACTATCACCAAAATCTTCAAATAGTACCGTTGGTTTAGGGTGCGGTAAAATATCATCTCGCTCTTCGATAACATCAAACAATAACTTTTGCACTAACATAACATCAGAACCGTAAGCGACGCCAACTCGCACAAAAGTGCGGGCATTTTTATCAATCAATGTCCAATTGGTTACCGTATTTTCAAGCAGTTGGCTGTTCGGAACTAACATATGAACACCATCATTTCGACGAATTAACGTCGAGCGGGTGTTTATCGACTCAACCACACCTCTAGCGTCACCCACTTCTAAAAAGTCACCAATACGAATGGGACGTTCCCACATTAAAATCCAACCTGAAATAAAGTTGTTAATAATGTTTTGTGCACCAAAACCCACACCAATCGCAATTGCGCCTGAAACAAACGCAAATGCAGTTAGGGGGATATTGAGAATATCCATACTGGTAATAGCTAAAATAGCGATAGACAATACTAAATACATACGAGAAAACAAATGAACAGCATCAGCACTCACGTTACGTTTTCTTAAGGCGCTAGTAATTAACTTACCCACTCTGCTCACAATAAACCAAGCTAAAAAGATATACAGGGGTACCTGAATAATTTGCAGTAGAGTGATCGGGCGGTTATCGTAGGTGTAGACCACAAACGATAGCACCGAAAGTAACTCATTAAAGTCCATTAGATTGCTCTCTTGGTTATATTTATTGTTTAAGTTTAGTAAAGCTCTGCTTCACCCGGCGGACGAGTTTTCAATATTTTTAAAAACCACATGTATTGCTCAGGGTAAGCTTTTATCACTTGCTCAACAATTTGATTAAGCACTAAAGATTCATCTTCTTTAGTGACCATACTATCGGGATCTAATGCCGGCAATATCGTGGTATGAAATACCATGGCTTTTTTATCATAGCCGATTTTAACGGGAAACACTTTTGCATTACCCGCTTTGGCTAAACGTCCTACTACGGGCAATGTGGCTTTAGTGGTACCAAAAAATGGCGCAAACACGCTTTGTTCTGGTCCCAAGTCTTCATCGGGCAAATAAAAGAAGCTATTATCTTTTTTCAGTTCTGACAATAGTGCTCGAATACCTGCTTCACGCATATACACTCGGCCACCCTGGCTACTGCGTAAACGGTTACTAAACCAGTTAAATAACCCATTACGGTGGGCTTTTGCCATTGTCACCATAGGTATTTCGATATTAACTCGTAACCCTGCATATTCCATAGGCCAAACATGCGGCATAATAAAAATAATCGGGTGCCCTGCAGCTCTTGCTTGAGTCACATTTTCAAAACCCTGTAATTGAACGCGACGTTTAATGTGTTCGTTGGAACGAAACAGCATTTCTGCTTGCGATAATAAAATAAGGATAAAGGCTTCGACATTGTCACGGATCAGGCTATCGACTTCATCAGGGGTCAATTCAGGTAAACATTGACTAATATTGATCCGGGCTATGCCAATTGGCTTAGTGGCAATACGCATCACTAATTTAGCTAAAACACGGCTAATGGGATCGCGAATAAAGGCCGGTAAAATACCAAATAAAGATAATATTAGGATAGCCAGCCAGGTAACCCAGTATCGTGGATGTAATAACCCTGCATTAAAGCGAGTATCAAAATGCTTTTGTTGTCGAGCCAATGGATTAACCTCATCGAAAAAATCTGCGGCAGAATAATAGCATGACTATTTTATTCGGCAAATTCAAAAAAAAAGCCACTCTACCAGAGTGGCTCTTTTAATTTTTACTGTGTAAAGCAGATAAGCTAATTTAACTAGTGAATTTATTTCTTACCGGCGTTAGCCGCTTCCACACGTGCTTTTAACTTTTGTCCAGGACGGAAAGTTACCACACGGCGTGCAGAAATTGGAATGTCTTCACCAGTTTTCGGGTTCCGTCCCGGTCTTTGATTCTTGTCCCTAAGGTCAAAGTTGCCGAAGCCAGATAACTTGACCTGCTCACCATGTTCGAGTGCTTCACGAATTTCTTCAAAGAAAGACTCCACCATCTCTTTAGCCACACGCTTATTGATGCCAAGTGTTTCAAATAGATGTTCTGCCATTTCGGCTTTGGTAAGTGCCATACTTTAATCCCTCAACGATGCGTTGAACTCGGTCTTTAGCGCCGATACCACTAATTCCATAGTCTCAGTGATATCTTTATCTTCAAGCGTACGAGTAATGTCTTGTAACGTAAGTGCGATTGCCAGGCTCTTTTTGCCAGGTTCAACACCTTTACCTAGGTATACATCGAACAAGTTTAAGCCAACCAACTGATTTTCGCCAACTTTTCTTATCAAATTCATAACATCGGTTGCAGATATATGATCATCTACGACTACTGCGATATCACGTCGATTAGCAGGGAACTTAGATACAGCTTGGGCTAGCGGCAAACTGGCATGTAATAATGCGTCCAGTTCTAACTCAAAAACAATTGTTTTACCATTAAGTCCAAAAGGCTTTTCCAGGCTAGGATGGATAGCACCAATATGACCAATGACTCGATTATTTCTTAATATTTCAGCACATTGTCCTGGATGCAGCGCAGGATGAGTAGCTGCTTTAAAACTAAATTCAGAAGCGGCAACTGTCAAGCCGATTATTGCTTCTAAATCACCTTTTAAATCAAAGAAGTCTACAGACTTAGATTCCATTGACCAATGTTCATCATTTTGAGCACCGGAAATTACCGCACCAATCATAGCTTGTTGACGGACGCCAGCATCTGAGTTTGTGTCAGGCACAAAGCGTAAACCGGTCTCAAATAAACGTACACGGCTTTGCTGGCGATTTTGATTATAGCCCACCGCTGACAATAATCCGGTAAACATAGACAAACGCATTGACGACATTTCTGTCGAAATAGGATTTGGCAAAATCATGGTGTCTTGTTCTGGGTGAACAAGGGCTTGCATTTTGGGGTCAACAAAACTGTAAGTAATTGCTTCTTGGAACCCGCGAGCCACCAGCATGTTACGAACACGTTTGAGTGGAATGTTAGCTTCAGTATGATCAGACATACTTAATGCAGCTTGCGGCGCTGTATTAGGGATATTGTTATAACCATAAATGCGGGCAACTTCTTCAATTAAATCTTCTTCAATTGCCATATCAAAACGGTAAGTCGCTGTAGTGACAACCCAAGTATCATTAACAGCTTCAACACTGAATCCTAAACGCTGTAAAATATCAACTACATCAGCATCAGGAATTGAATGGCCTAAGGTTTTATCTAGTTTACCGCGACGTAATGTAATTTTAGCTGCTGCTGGTAAATGTTCAACGACCACCGCTTCAATTACTTGCCCAGCTTCACCACCACAAATATCCAATACAAGGCGTGTAGCACGATCCATAACCTTATGTTGCAGCTGTGGGTCAACACCACGCTCGAAACGATGTGAGGCATCTGTGTGTAAGCCTAAACGACGTGATTTACCCATAATCGCTAGAGGTGCAAAAAAAGCACACTCTAATAAGATATCTTGAGTACTATCAGTCACACCCGATGCTTCACCACCAAATACTCCGGCTAATGCTACGGCTTGCTTATCATCAGCAATCACTAAGGTGTCATTAGGCACAGTAATTTCATTACCATCTAATAACGTCAGCTTTTCCACACCATCGCCTAAACGCACGTTGATTGCACCATTTAAGGTATTCAAGTCAAATGCATGCATTGGCTGACCAAACTCAATTAATACATAGTTGGTAATATCAACAATGGGATCAATTGAGCGAATACCACTACGACGTAACTTTTCTTGCATCCATAGAGGCGTTGCCGCTTTTACGTTGATATTTTTTACTATACGACCTAAATAACGTGGACAGGCTTCTTTTGCCTGCACGTTAATAGCTATCGGCGCGTCAATAGTTGCTTCAGCCGCTTTCCAGGTAGGCTCTGTCACTACTTGACGATTTAATACACCCACTTCACGTGCAAGACCTGCCATGCCTAAACAATCGGCACGGTTAGCGGTTAAGTCAACATCAATAATTGCATCATCTAAATCTAAGTACTGACGAACGTCTTGACCAATTGGTGCATCTTGCGGTAATTCAATAATGCCATCACTTTCAATATTGATACCTAACTCGCTGTAAGAGCACAACATACCCATTGACGGCTGGCCACGCAGCTTAGCTTTCTTAATTTTAAAATCACCAGGCAATACTGCGCCAACCATGGCAACAGCAACTTTTAATCCTAAACGACAATTTGGTGCGCCACAAACAATATCAATTAACTCATCGCTACCGACATTAATTTTGGTCACGCGTAATTTATCAGCATCGGGATGCTGGCCACACTCAACAACTTCACCCACAATAACACCGCTAAATGCAGCAGCTACTGGGTCTATGCCATCCACTTCAAGGCCGGCCATGGTAATTTGGTGTGATAATTCGTCACGACTTACTGATGGATTAACCCACTCACGAAGCCAAGATTCACTGAATTTCATCGCTTTGTTGCTCCGTTATTTGAATTGCTTAAGGAAACGTAAATCGTTTTCAAAGAAGGCACGTAAATCGTTTACGCCGTAACGCAACATAGTCAAACGCTCAACGCCCATACCAAAAGCAAAACCAGAGTATTTCTCAGGATCTATGCCGACACTGCGAAGTACATTTGGGTGCACCATGCCACAGCCTAACACCTCTAACCACTTACCGTTTTTACCCATTACATCCACTTCAGCCGAAGGCTCTGTAAAGGGGAAATATGAAGGACGAAAACGCACTTGCAAGTCTTCTTCAAAAAAGTTGCGTAGAAAATCGTGCAATATGCCTTTTAATTCGGCAAAGTTAACGTTTTCGGCAACCATCAACCCTTCGACCTGATGAAACATCGGCGTGTGGGTTTGATCATAGTCGTTACGGTATACACGACCCGGTGAAATAATACGTAATGGTGGCTTTTCATGCTCCATAGTACGGATTTGAACCCCAGATGTTTGCGTACGCAACATCACTTTGGGGTTAAAATAAAACGTATCGTGGTCCGCACGAGCTGGATGATGTTCTGAGATATTTAATGCATCGAAGTTATGAAAATCATCTTCGATTTCAGGGCCATCTTTAACCGTAAACCCAAGCTCACCAAAAAAGGTTTCGATACGATCAATAGTGCGGGTCACGGGATGTAATCCGCCGTTATCAATGGTACGACCTGGTAAAGTGACATCAATTTGTTCAGCGGCCAATTTAGTGGCTAACTCTGATGCTTTTAAGCCATCAATGCGTTCAGATAATTTCTGCTGGACTGCTTGTTTTGCTAGATTGACGGCTTGACCAAATGCAGGTTTCTCTTCTGCACTTAATTTCCCCATCATTTTCATCATGTCAGTGATTTGACCTTTTTTACCAAGGTAGTCGACACGGATATCATCCAATGCCTTTAGATCACTGGCCTGCTCTATCACCGCCAAGGCTTGTTCTACGATCTCTGTTAACTGCTGCATTTATTCATCCACTGCATCTGGGCATTACTAATGCGATTTTTACCATTAAACATAACGGCAAGATGTTGATAACACCTTTTAGATTATTCTAAAGGCACTACCCATCAATTAAAATAAAAGAGATAAATTTTACGTTAGCAGCCAGCATATTACTAGACTTTTTAAGGGTAATTATAAGCTTTTACTCAGGTTTATTAGCTTAAAGCAACTCAGCCTGACGACGTTAAGGATTAATCGTCAATTTATCGTGAATATTATCAATAGAGCTTTACTATAATAAAAGGTGCAATTAGCATTATATCATTGATGCAACTCAACCAGTCTGATTGAAAAGTAGATAAATTAATCAGGTAACACTGAAAAAAGCTTTATGTATTAAAGTTTACCTTTTTCCCCCCGATAAACTATGTACTTACCTAAGTACTTATTTAACTTAGGTACTTATTTACCTGAGATGGTTTTTACCTGAGTTCATAGCCAAAAAATAAAAAGAGGCACTGATGAAAGAAGTTAAATTTAGATGGATAGATCAATATCTTATCCATATGACCTTAAAAACAAAGTTTACTATTTTAGCGGTTGTACCCATGTTGATGATTATTGGTTTAACGCTTTTCTTAAATAACCTTCATGCCGATAACTTACAAAAAACAAATAATAACAATCAATTGCAGTTCATTCAGCAAGCCAATGATTACATGGAAAGCGCCTATGACTTAATTGACGAAAGCAAGCGTAATGAGTTAAACACTCAGTTATCGAATACTAGTCAAATAGTCAGTATTGATGCTCTAGACAACCGATTGAAGGTGCTTGCACAGCAAGGTGGTGGAATTAGTGAACAAGATACTATCACCCGCATCGTGAGTGGTATTAATAACCATAACATGGTTATAGTGAGTGAGATATCATCACAGCAGCTGGGTCATAACAATACCAATGCTAACTTAGCTTATATAATGATGGTGGTATTATTGGCTGTTCTTGCTGCCTTTGCTTACTACATTTCAACCTTTGTTGGTGGCGCATTATATACCACGGTAATGGCTTTAAGACGTGCAGCTAGCGGTGATTTAACCGGCAGACTTAATTTCTTTGAAGTAAAAGATGAATTCAGTCTACTTGCTATCAGTATTGATGCCTTAGTCGATCGTCAGCACACTTTGGTTAAGCAAATAACCCAAGCCACTGAACAAATTCGCACCGTTGTGTCAGGTTTTAGAACCACAGCCCAAGATGGCCAAGCGATGGCTGTGGATCAGCGAGAACATTTAGACTCATTGGCAACAGCCATGGAACAAATGACGGCTGCAGTAAAAGAAGTTGCTCGCAATGCAGAGCAATCTTCAAGTGAAACTGAAGAGACCAATAATCAAGTGGCCGCAGGCTCAAAAGATATTGCAACCACAGTGCATGCAATTGATATTTTATCGGAAGAAATTGGTCAAGCGTCCAATGCTGTCGGAATATTGAATGACAATGCCAGTAAAATTGACGCTGTGGTTACCACTATTAACGCTATTTCCGAACAAACTAACTTACTCGCACTTAACGCCGCCATTGAAGCTGCGCGTGCTGGTGAGCAAGGACGAGGATTTGCTGTGGTTGCAGATGAAGTACGTACTCTAGCAGGTAGAACACAAGCTGCCACAGTGGAAATTAAAACTATGATTGAAGCGCTTCAATCAGGTACTCGTAATTTAACTCAAGTAATGTCTCGTACCGTTGAGCAGGCCAGTGAAGGTAAGAAGCATGTTCTTCAAACCGGCGAAGATTTGAATAATATTGCTCACCATAGTCATCGTGTACTTGAAATGAGTGTGTTAATTGCAACCTCAGCAGATGAACAATCTGCTGTTGCCAACGAAATAGCAACCAATTTAATGGAAATCCGTAATCAGTCACATAATGTAGAGCAGTCAGCTAATCAGTCAGTATCTGGTTGTGATGAATTACACGCTACTGCTGAACAACTAGATCAATTATTGGTAGGTTTGAAATTATAGTATTTGAGCTTGTGCTAGCTGAACCTAAAAACACAGCTATAGCATAGTAAAGTAGAAGTTTAATCTAGGCGCTGCGGCGCCTTTTTTATTTGTCAGTTCATAAAAAACTAATAAAATAAACGAGTTAAACACTTATTTAAGTTCAAATACGCTCTGTGACCGTTAGGCGGTGCAATCAGTAAGACCTACGACATTATGTTAGCAATTTAACCTCAACAGGTCTGTTAAAAATTGCATCAAATAATGCTGATTCAATAGGTTAAACCTATTTTTTAGTAAACTGAGCGTTTGCTTGGAATACAAAGCACGTTAATGTAACGTCGTTAGCAAGACAACGAACTGTTTGATAAGTATTTAATCGGCAGAGGTTATTACGATGAAGTGCTGATTAAACATCTGATAAGCTGTTTGAAGGAGTTGGTCCAAGGTTTATGTACCCGTACAAAAAAGCCTTAGCGCTTACGCTAAGGCTTTTATATTAAATCTGAGAAAGACTCTCTTTAGAAACATCTACCATATAGGTGTCCTGTAACCAATTACGGCCAATTAATAATTTATGACCCATTTCACTACGATCAGTTAAATTGACGTCAACTAAATATTCCTGCCCTAGTTCACCAACACTTAAACGAACCCTATAACGAATTTCAGACCCTTGTGCATTACGGATAAGCGTTTTACCATAAATTTTAGTGCGAATATCAACGGCATTACCTTTCTCATTCTCGGTAGTAAATGTCACCATCTTACCGATGTTGTTTTTCATATCACTCTTATCTTCTTCTTCAATACGAATATTGATTGCGTGGAGTGAGTTTTGACCTGCTCCAGTATCAATACGTGTTTTGAACATTAGACTAGCTTGTTTTATGTTTAACTTGGCAATTGGGCCAATAATATTATCAATCTTCTTTCCTGATATATCGACTATATAGTCATCTTTGAGAAAGTTACGTCCTATTAACAATTTGTAATTCATGTGGCTACGGTCACGCAAATTGACATGGACCGTTTTTAACGCATCAGGAAAACCAATTTCAAGTTTGACCATGTAACGTGTTTCAATACCTTGAGAGTTTCTCACCGTTGAGGTTTTAAGAATTTCAGCTTGTAAACGCTTTTGCTCACCTTGTTCATTTTCAGTGGTAAATTCGATCATTTTACCAATGTTATGTTTCATTTTTTTCGCCGCACCACCGATAATCTCTAAATCGACAGCATGTAAAGACGAATTGACTGCACCAGTATCCATTCGCGCTTTATACATTAAACCCGACTGCGCAACAGTCATCACTTCCTTTTGTTTTAAAATTTGTTTTTCTGTCGCATTGGCAAAAGACAAACTCAAACAAAATACAACAAGCAAGGTTATGCTTTTAAACATGTTTATTCCCAAAAATAAATATTAAACTATAAAAAATTAATGCAGTATTTTATCAATTTCTTGGTCGAACAAATTCTTAATTAAACCGGAAAATTCGGTTATAAAAATGCTTTGTTCAGGAGTGGCATTCTGATCAGCAACTTTAGCTAATATCTCTTCTAAATCATAAACAATCGCATCAATTTCTCGAATAACCATATTGCGTTGAGCAAATGATAATTGCGGATTTTGACCACAAACCATAATGATTTGAGCTGATAACTGTTCCTCAAATAACTCTAAAACGGTTTCAGACGCCAAGACATTATTTTCAAAGGTTTCAAATAACCCTAAATGTTCAGTTAAATACTGAATTAAATGCGTATAACCGTCTTTATCTGTAACCATCTGAACTCCGATAAACTGGATGACTATGTGTTTGTAAAGCTAGGTTATCCAAAAAATTGATAACCTATTTAATGATATTACTTCAGCATTAACGATATCATTAGGCCTGATCTACTGTGATAAGGTTAGCACAAAAGACACTGGAACCGCTAAACTGATACTGGTTAGCCCGGCGATATCACGTAACTTTTCAACCCCTGATACTAAATTAAAATCTCCAGCGTGAACAACTACTGGCATTAAACTTGTCACTAACATTTTAGTAGCTGACAATTTAGCGACCACCACATTGAAAGGTAAAACTTGCTGCTCACCATGGAGCGCAACTTTAGCATCTACTTGGGTGGTTAACGTTTCGCCTACTTTTAAATCACTTATGAGCTTTGGGTTAATATTGGCTGTCAGTTGTAATTTTGGAAACTGAGCAACTTCAAATAACAAACCTTGCATTCTGTCATCGCGAACACTAATTCCGGTATCTACGCTGCTTAAATCTATTGTTAAACTAAATCCACCAGAATCACCCAGAACACCTTCTATTTGTTTAAATCGATGAACCTCTCCCACGTCGGCTTTTTTAATTGATATAAAACTGACTGTAGACTGACTATTATTCACCTTCCAATCACTTGCTAAAGCCTGATTAGACAGTAATCCTAGCACCATTAACGATAACCATAGTTTCATCTTAAAATCCTTTTGCGAGTTTATAACACAATAAGTATAGATCAGCGTTGTTTAACTAACCATTTATCCAACGATTGAGCAAATGCATGCTTATCTGTTTGTGAAAAAGTATTAGGGCCTTGGGTATGCACACCACTGCTGCGCATCTCCTCCATAAAATCACGCATAGTGACTGTTTGCTTGATATTTTCAGTTGTATAGACATTGCCTCTAGGGTTAATAGCTAAAGCACCTTTTTCAATTGCATCTGAAGCAAGCGGGATGTCGGCTGTGATCACTAAATCACCTTGATTAAGTTGCTCGACAATATAATTATCTGCTTCATCAAAGCCAGAGCTGACTCGGATCATCTTAATGAAAGGAGATATTGGTATTTTAATCATCTGATTCGCTACCAAGACAATGTTAATCGATTTACGCTCGGCGGCTCTAAACAGCATCTCTTTTACTGGATTAGGACATGCATCGGCATCCACCCAAATCTTAGCTTGCATAGCTCGTCCTCATTAAGGTGCTAAACGATCAATTTGCCATATTGACTCAGGCAATTGACTGTAAATAAACCTATCATGCAATCTATGCTCTCCACCTTGCCAAAACTCGATACTTTGTGGACGCACTAAGTATCCTCCCCAAAACTTAGGTAACGGGACTTCGCCTTGAGCGAATTTAGCCTTCATTTCAGTAAACTTACCTTCTAAAACTTGGCGAGCAGAAATTTTACTCGACTGTTTAGATACCCAAGCAGCGATTTGGCTGTCCTTAGGTCGGCTCATAAAGTATTTAGCGACTTCAATCATGGATAATGGCTCAGCTTGACCAATAACCGCAACTTGTCGCTCTAAAGGATGCCAAGGAAATAATAAGCTTATCTTATTATTGGTTGATAATTGCTCTGCTTTGCGACTAGCCAGATTAGTAAAAAATATAAATCCATTATCATCAAATTTTTTAAGCAATACGATGCGCTGAAAAGGCTGGCCATTTTCATCAACGGTAGCAACACACATAGCGGTAGGATCGGTTAAATTGGCATCTTTGGCCTGTGAGAGCCACTTTTCAAATAAATCCATCGGATTTATCGGTAAATCAGCGCGGCGTAATCCACCTTGAGTATACTCCCGACGAATATCACTTAAATCGCTCATACCTTCCCCTTATAGGATAAAACCTACTTCATGCAGGCTTGTATCAAAAAAATTGGTTAACTAAACTTATGGCTTAAGCCCAAACATGTGGTATTTAAAGACTAAGCGTAGCAATTGCCAAGTAATAGATATCCAATGATTCTTAACATGGTTCAACTGCAGCCGAATCTAGACTAACTATATTCATTCGATGTAGACCGTAAATGACTTTCATCGCTTTATCGCTGGTTATTCAACTGGACACTGAAGGTACTGGCACTGTCAAAACATTCAATATCAAACGAGGTATACAGCGGTACACTGGCGCACTTAAATCAGCATTTAGACATATGGAATAATAAGGCTTGCTACGAAAATGGCAATACACTCTCCAAATTGCTAACTTACAAAAACTCAGGGCTCAATAATTCAGCACAAGTCTGCTGATAGTGGCTGAAAATCACATTATAACCTTGCTTAATTGGATATGAGCAATGCCCTACACATATATTTTTAGGTTCTATTGCCGCGGCTATCTCGGTATTGAATCCTATAGTATCCCAACTTCTTGGCTTCAATATTGCTAACAGGGTTGACGCTATATAAGATTGATGTTGTTCAAGGTCTACATTAGTTTCTAAACTGACATACGAGCTTTGCTCTTGTGGCGTAATATGTACTGTGTAATAAAAATTATCTTTAATGCCGTTGATTGAAAAACCAAGCGGAGTAAACACATGTGCATCGTACTCAAAGTCTGCAAAAAGCTCATCTAGCAATAACAGTTTATATATCTCAGCTACTGTTTGCTGCTCAGTACATAAATAGTCTGCCACTGGTCCACTAATGTGGTACATCAATAATTCGCAGGTTTTATCCTGTGACATAATTTGGCAACTTTTATCACTGCTAAATAAAAAGTGATGATGATTATCTAAATGACCGACTCGAAAAGCGGTGCCAGGAACCCGAAGCCTTAAGGTATCAATGTCATCTATAAACGTGCTGGCCTGTAAATGAGCTAAATATTCATTTTTACGTTGATAGCTAATGAATGTCAGCTTATCTTCAGTCACTTTATCAATTAACGCACTCACTGAATCGATTAATGTCGATAAACCACACGTTAGCATTACCACCCGATGGTCCCACACGAACAAACTGGACTCACTGAGCAAGTACGCATCACATTGATCATTGTTAATATGTGACAGGATATCTGCCTTGGCTAAACTGACAATATGTTCCCAGAAAGATAACGGCAAGGCACGAAGTGAACCGAAACTCGGATCAACGCATAACGCTACTTTTTTTTCTGAACCTTCAAAAAACATATTAATCACACATAACTCAATTGATTGAAAATAAATAAAGGCTTAGTCATTATTCATAACTAAGCCTTTTCTTCAATGATTTACTGATTAAGATTTACATAAATTAATCTTAAAAATCTTCAAGATAAGTGTAACCGTCTAGACCAGCTTGAAGCTCTTCAAGAGTACTTACACGCTCATCAGGTGCAATATGCTGTTCTACTAACTCTTCAAATGTACGCATAAATGCATTGGCATCTAGGTTTACATAACGTAATACATCAGCAACTGTGTCACCTTGTAGTACTGATTCGATGTTAGTCAGTCCGTTTTCATCTAAACGAATAACTGCAGAGTTAGTATCACCAAATAAGTTGTGCATATCACCAAGAATTTCTTGGTATGCACCCACCATAAAGAAGCCGATTAAGTACGGGCTTTCCGCACTCCATGCTGGCACAGGCAATGTAGTTTCAATCCCTTGACCATCAACGTATTGATCAACAATGCCATCTGAGTCACAGGTAATATCCAGCATAACCGCACGGCGCTCTGGTGCTTTATCAAGGCCAGATAAAGGCAGCACAGGGAATACTTGATCGATACCCCAAGCATCCGGTAATGACTGGAATAAAGAGAAATTAACAAAGAACTTGTCAGCTAATTTTTCATTCAATTCATCAATCACTGGGCGATGATAGCGGTTATTATTACTTAATAAGCCCTTTACTTCGTGACAGACGCGTAAATGAGCTTGTTCAGCCCAAGCACGATGCGCCAAAGTAAACTGACCAGCAGCGAATAACGAATGTGCTTCAGCAATGTCGCTTTGGGTATCATGATAAATCTCAATGATGGCGCGTTGATCTTGACCACCACTGATTTCTTCCCATGATTGCCACATATTGTGTAACAACTGAGGGTCATCTTCGTTAGGCGCAACAATCACTTCTGGCATGTAAGCTTCTGTGCCAATAACATCTGTGATCAATACTGCATGATGCGCGGTTAAATGGCGGCCAGACTCTGAAATAATACGCGGCATTGGCTGCTCGTATTCATTACACAAATCAGTTAATACGTTAACAATGTTGTTCGCATATTCATTTAAACCATAATTCATTGAGTTGTTGCTTTGGCTTCTTGTGCCATCATAATCGACAGCTAAGCCACCGCCGACGTCAAAACAATCAATTTTGGCGCCTAATTCGCGCAGTTCACAATAAAAACGACCCGCTTCACCCACACCTTGGCGAATATCACGAATATTGGCAATTTGCGATCCTAAATGGAAATGCAACAGCTGTAATGAATCAAGCATATCAGCGGTTTTTAATTGCTCGAGTACTTTAAGAACTTGCGCAGCAGACAAACCAAACTTTGACTTTTCGCCGCCGCTAGCTTGCCATTTGCCTTTGCCCTGGAATGCTAAGCGCACTCGTAGACCTAAACGAGGTGTCACACCTAATAACTTGGCTTGCTCTAGTACCATAAGCAGTTCAGACATCTTTTCTAGCACGATGTAAACTTTATGGCCCAACTTTTCACCAATAAGTGCTAAACGCACATATTCTTTATCTTTATAGCCATTACAGACGATCACAGAACTGGCTTTTTGAGCCATTGCCAATACAGCCATTAACTCAGGCTTACTACCGGCTTCTAAACCTAGCTGCGGAACTTCTTTTGACTTTTGGCTCGCTAAAATTTCTTCAACAACGGTTTGCTGTTGATTAACTTTAATCGGGTAAACTAATAAATAATCATTTTGATATTCGTATTTTTGAATAGCATCATTGAATGCCTCACATAAGCTCTCTACACGATGGTGCAGAATTTGAGGGAAACGAACCAGCACAGGCAATGACACACCCTCTTTAACCAAATCTTTGGCTAAAGTACTTAATGCAACTTTATGATCGGGTTGACTTGGGTTAGGTGATACAGTCACTTCCCCATCTTCACGAATACCATAGAAGCCGTGACTCCAATGAGTGACATTATAGCCCGCACGAGCATCTTCAATTGACCAATCAGACATAATTATTTTCCGTATTTCCCCTACCACATCAAAATCACATTCTGACGTAATATGGCTTGTGAATAAAATCATCATAACGTTAGCACATTATGAGATGTATAGTAGATGATAAGCTTTCTCTTTGTCGGCTAAATTATAGTTATTTAGTGACACTGTTAGCATCTATACGTACTTTATTTGCCGCTTTACTGCCTAGCGCGTATCAATTCTAGGGCGACAATACAAACGCTTGTCTAAGTTTACTAAACGCATAAATGAATACTTATGATCCATAACCGCATAAATACTTAAGTCTATTTTTACAAGGCCATAAAGACTTATCAGTCAGTGTGTTAAACCTTAAAACTTGAGCCTTTAAAAGCGGCGCAATTAAACCGCGCATTGTGCTTCAATGCAAGTAGAATAAGCTTTGGTATTAATAAAAAGCCTAGATTCCTTTTGTCTTTACAGATGAATTTCGACCCAATACGGTGTAATACTATTATCGGCTCACTCTTAATCTAAAATCACTCATAATTTTAAAAAACGTGTATACTAATGGCCTTTGAATATTTGCAATATTCACCTATTATTTTGCCCCAACAGATAGAGATTCACATGATACAAATCGGAAAAAGCTATTCACTCGAAGTCGTTAAAGAAGTCAGTTTTGGTATATATGTTAATGCCCTCGAACTTGGCCAAGTGTTAGTTCCGAAAAAGTTTGTTCCTAAAACATATGAAATAGGTCAAAACATTGATGTTTTTTTATACCTAGACTCTGAAGATAAAGTGATTGCAACCACACAAAAACCTTTCGCACAGATAGGTGAGTTTGCCTATTTAAAGGTTGCTGCTCTTAGCGAGTATGGCGCATTTTTAGATTGGGGTCTGGATAAAGATCTTTTCTTACCCTTTGGCGAACAGCACAAAACCATCGAAGAAGGCCGTTCATATTTAGTGTACGTCCATGCCAATAAGGCCGACGAACGCATAGTTGCATCATCTAAAGTTGATAAGTTTTTAGATAAAACTCCAGCAGATTATGAAGTTGGCGAGCAAGTAAACTTGATTATCGGTGGTTCAACCGACTTAGGCTTTAAAGCGATTATCAATAATAAGCATTGGGGCGTTATTTATGAAAATGAAGTTTTTCAAAAATTACGTTTTGGCCAAACACTCACTGGCTTTATTAAAACATTACGCAGTGATGGCAAAATTGACCTAGTGCTTCAGAAAGGTTCTCAACAGGAACTGGATAAACAAGCGATTCAAATTATGAATAAACTTGCTAAAGCAGATGGTTTTTTACCTTTACATGACAAAACAGATGCCGACGTTATTTATGCACAATTGGCTATGAGTAAGAAAGCCTTTAAAAGATCCATTGGTGGATTATTCAAAGGTGGACAAATTACTATCGAGAAAGACGGTATCCGTCTGGTTTAATAGATAAATTGATTTTATTGTACACTAGATAAACGATTACATTGATATCGTTGTTAAAACAAGCATGGGGATGCTATAACATCTTCATGCTTTTTTATTTAAGGAACACCATCAATGGAATTAAATACACTAGAAGCCAGAGTGATTGGCTGTTTGATGGAAAAAGAAATAACCACTCCCGATCAGTATCCCTTATCTCTTAACTCAATCACTTTAGCGTGTAACCAAAAAAGTAGCCGTGAACCTGTGATGTCTTTAACTGAATCTGAAGTACAGATTATCATTGATGGTTTGACTAAAAAGCGATTGCTCAGTGAACAATCGGGGGTTGGCAGTAGAGTCATTAAATATAAACACCGTTTTTGTAATACAGAATTTAGCGATTTAAAGCTCAACTCAGCCGAATACGCCTTAGTGTGTGTTTTACTGTTAAGAGGGGCTCAGACACCTGGTGAATTAAAAACACGCACTAATCGTTTACATGAATTCTCAGATGTTACCCAAGTAGAATCTATTTTGCTCGAGCGAGCAAAACAAGATAAACCTTTTATTGCACAACTGGCTAGGGAAGCGGGTAAACGAGATTGCCGTTACATTGAATTATTCAGTACCTCGGTAGATGATTACCAAGCCAATAGTATTGCGAATTTAGAGGTCTCAGCACAAGCGCAGCAAAACTCTCTACAAGATAATAAAATAGCTGAATTAGAACAACGAATTGAGGTATTAGAGACAGCATTCGCAAAATTATTATCACAGTCTTAGCAAGCTCACTTACTTAATCGTATTTTAATTTCGTGCGTTAATCACTAAAGGATCTTTATGAATAACCCAGCAATATCATCTCCATCAGCCCTTTCCCATATCTGGCTGCTTGCTTGTTTCGAACTGACAAAGCGTTTCAGTAGCCGCAGTGGCATAATTGCATTAATCGCCTTTATCATGGTGTGGAGTATTATTTTAATTTACCCTGTTAAAGAAGCCGCTAGCATTATTATGCAACCCAGCTTTAAGGAATTTATGGCGGCGGTATTTGGCCCTACTACACTTGACCAATTGTTTAATTGGAAGGTTGCAGAATTTGCTGTCTTTTGGGTTGCTGCGCTATATTTGTTCCCATTATTTAGTATTTTTATCTCGGCAGACCAATTTAGCTCAGATAAGCAGCGGGGGACTTTACGCTTTATCAGTTTAAGAGTTAGCCGTAACAGCTTATTTCTAGGGCGATTTATAGGTCAAGTATTGATTCAATCATTACTTATTGTACTGACGTTAATCGTCGCTATTGCGTTAATTATGAGCAGAGACAGTAGCTTACTTTTTCCTGCAATCAACACAGCTTTGATTATTTTTGCCAGTGTATTGATTGTTGTATTACCTTACATTGCCATGATGGCGCTATTGTCTATTATTGCCAATAGTGCACGTCAGGCAAGTATCTTCGCTGTTATTTTATGGATTATTGTCTCACTGGTAATTACCTTAATTAATGTTCAATTGCCAGGTTTTGACGTTGTCAGTTATTTACTGCCGGGTTCGCAATTATCTGACATGGTCAATACCCAAGGTTTAGCTGCATTTGCCTACACTCCCATTCCATTGTTACAAACTGTGGCCATATTAATCATAGGCCGCATTGTTATGCAAAGGAGCGCATTATGAATCTAATACACTGCAAGCAGCTCAGTAAAAGCTATAACGGTAAGCCTGTCTTAGATAAAGTTGATATATCATTGGTTGCTGGTGCCCCCATTGCACTCGTTGGCCCTAATGGGGCGGGGAAAACGACTCTTTTTAGCATTTTGTGTGGTTATATTAAACCCAGTGCAGGGGAAGTCACTATTTTGGGCGAGCCCGTTGGTAGCCCTAAATTACAAGGCCTGCTTTCTGCATTACCACAAGATGCGCAACTAGACCCGGACAGTTCTATTTTTAGTCAACTAAAATTATTTGCTGAACTTCAGGGGATGAAAGGTAAAGCAGCAAAGCAAGAAGCTATGCGCGTCTTAGAGTTGGTAGATTTAGTTAATGTGGCTAAAGCAAAACCGAAAAGCTTAAGTCATGGTATGAGTAAACGGGTTTCGATTGCCCAGGCTTTAATCGGCTCGCCTAAATTGGTGTTACTAGATGAACCAACTGCCGGCCTTGATCCAGCTAATGCTAAGAAAATTCGTGAAATTGTTAGAGACCAATCTGAACGTACCACGTTTGTGATTAGCTCACACAATTTGGATGAATTAGAGAAATTGTGTGATCAGGTAATTTATTTAGAAAGAGGCCAGCTTAAACAGTCATTATCGATACATACGGCGCAAGATGTTGATTACCTAACATTAATTATGAAAAAGGCTGATATGGCGGCGGTGCATCATGCTCTACTTGGGTTAACTGCTATCACTAAAGTCAGTCAAAGTGCTAATAATCAATTTATTATTGAATACCCCACTCAATCTAATTTCACCTTAGAACAACAACTGTTCAGTTTATTAGCTCAACATCAATGGCAATATAAGTCGATTATGAAGGGACGTACATTAGAAGACACCTTGTTCTCTTCTGAGTTTCAACACGCAACCTAGAAGCTGTTTTTGTGGACATAGTTTGATTCTGTCTAGTACGAACAAAAAAGCCGGATAACTGTTCAGTTAACCGGCTTTTTATATATCTGAATTTATAAGTTATCATTTCAATTGATGCAAAAAATTTATCATATTGGGATAAATTATACTTACGATGATATTTATTTTTTCCTAAAAAAAAGCAAAAAAAACTGCGGCAAATGCCACAGCTTTAAGTCCATTTCACCGAAGTGAAATATTATAGCTTAAACTAAAGAAACGTTTTCAGCTTGAGGACCTTTCTGACCTTGGGTCACAGTGAAAGAAACTTTTTGACCTTCGTCTAAAGTTTTGAAACCGTCTGAGTTGATTGCACGGAAGTGAACGAATACGTCTGGACCAGACTCTTGCTCGATAAATCCGAAACCTTTGTCAGAGTTGAACCACTTAACAACACCAGTAACTTGAGACATGATATAAATCCTGTAAATATAAAATAAAGCCTAAACGGCGGTAACGCTGGAAAATGCCGGTATTACTTATGTTAACAGGACGAAACTGGTCGTATTGAAACACAAAAAATAAGTCCAACCTTCAAGCTATGTAAACTATAAACCATTTTAAGAATAAGTCAACAGGCATGATAACCATGGCTTAATTAATTACTACTTAACTTAATTCTGTTTATCTAAATTCATCAATAAGTTATTGGTGTATTTACTCTGTTTACACTGCAACACTATGACGCTTATGTACTTCGATTTTAAAATCTAATTCACAGTTAAGCCCTTCCTCTGCCATCTGTTGCTTTTGACTTAAGGATAACTTCCAGGCATAAGGTGTCATATTGAGTAAATGTTCAATATCACTTTCATCTGTTAATGACAGCATGTACTCAAGACTATGCTGACCAAGATAGTCAAAACCTTGCAATACTAATGACTCTTGTGGGTGGAGTCTGGGTTTTTCATAAATTTTTTGTTTAATAGCAAAGTGATGTTTTGGCCCAGGAGAGACAGTAATTAGTATCCCTTCAGGTTTGATGACTCGTTGTAGCTCTTCTACTTTAGATGGCGCATAAATGCGAATAGCTAAATCAAAACTATTTTCAATAAATGGCATTTCAAATACACTCGCCACACAAAAGTGCATGTCTGGATATTTTTTGGCGGCATATTTAATTGCAATTTTAGAAATATCTAATCCCCATAATTGGCAATCACTTTGTGTCTGATAAAGTTGATTAATTAAACGATGGCTGTAATACCCCTCCCCGCAGCCAATATCTAAAATGGTTTTTGCCAGTGGCTGGTACTCACTCGCTAACTGATTCACTTTATCACTGAGCGCTTGATAATGTCCTTTATTCAAAAACTCACGTCTAGCCAACATCATTTCTTTATTGTCGCCAGGATCTTTCGATTTCTTTTTTTGTACTGGTAACAAATTCACATAGCCTTCTTTAGCCGTGTCAAATTGATGATTGTTTGTACAATACCAGGTTTTCGTTTGATTTTGAGCTAAAGGAAGCTGACAAATAGGACAGATATACGACATCAATAATTCTTAATAAGTTGTTAGTTTTCATCATCTGATAGTTGATTAACTAATTCAGTGACATCAAAAGGAGCCAGTATGTTATAGCATTCTAGTTTTTGCTGTAGCTTTTCGATATCTAATGAAGCTTCATTTGCAGCCCTAGATAAACTAGGACGCTCTAAAGACTGATGATAAGTACGTAAAAGCCATTGACGTTTATTTTGCAATAAATGATCTAGTTTTAACAGTTCAGTCGACACACCTGGGTGAATTTTTCCGGATTCACCACGCATATAACCTGCAATATCACGCCTAACCTGCTCCAATTCACTAATGTGTAGAGCAAGTGCTGCCGTAGATTCACTGTGCTTAGGTTTTTGCCCTAAAATAGTTTTAGCAACAACCAACACTTGTGGCTCGCATAATAATCGTAAGTCATGCTCTAGTGAGATTAATTCAAACTTACCCTGCTCAACAGTACTAAAAAACATCTTACCGTCAGCTTGAATGATGATCTCAATACCTGCTTTCAACTGTTCAATACATACCCTAGGGGCTACGGCCATTCTAGAGTAGAGCCTAACACCTTGGCCAATCAGGCGATTGACATCATATTGTTCAGCAATACAATGCGTTGGTTGATAGTCAATATTCACAAATGCTTGCTGGCGAACAATTAACGTAGCCTCAACACCTGCTACTTGGCTCACTATCATTTCGAATAATGGGTTAGTTAAAGAAGCCAAAACCAGTAAATCATCAATATTGTCCAATAAACGAACCGTAATCAGAGTTGGATGGTCTATTTGAATCACATTGGGATGACTAAAAATATGCTGGTGCATTCAAAAAAATCCTTTTTACATTATGATTTGCGAATGTTATCGGCTGACATCGTATTATCTGCATATTAAACTAGCAATCATTCAATTGATAAATCAACAAGCACTTAACCTAACCAGAATTAATGCTAAGATAATAAAATCATTTAGCAAGAAACTTCATTATGGCTGATGCAATACAACCCACTTTATTTTGGCACGATTATGAAACATTCGGGGCAAATCCAGCCAAAGACCGCCCTTGCCAGTTTGCCGGGATCCGCACGGATCTTGAATTAAATATTATCGGCGAGCCAGAAACCTTTTATTGCCAGCTTGCGCCCGATTATTTACCTTCGCCAGAAGCGATATTAATCACCGGAATAACGCCACAACTGGCTAATGGTAAGGGTATGCCTGAAGCTGAGTTCATGAAGCGTATTAATGAATTATTCAGCCAACCTAATACCTGTGTTGTCGGCTACAATTCCTTACGCTTTGATGACGAAGTCAGCCGTTATGGTTTTTATCGTAACTTTATCGACCCATACGCACGGGAATGGCAGCAGGGGAATTCGCGCTGGGACTTAATTGATCTCGTTCGAGCCTGTTATGCGTTTCGTCCTGATGGCATTAGTTGGCCAACAAAGGAAGATGGCTCTCCTAGCTTCAAATTAGAGCAATTAACTGTTGCCAATGGCTTAAGCCATGAAAAAGCCCATGATGCCATGTCTGATGTATACGCAACTATTGCTATGGCTAAGCTAATAAAACAACAGCAGCCTAAATTATATGACTATTATTTTAAGTTACGCCGTAAACAGGCTGTAAGTGATCAAATTGATGTTTTAAAAATGCAGCCTTTGGTGCATGTGAGTTCTAAAATTAGCGCACTCAATGGCTGTACCACATTAATTGCCCCAGTGACTTTTCATCCAACCAATAAAAATGCCGTTATTTGTATCAATTTATCCATGGATATCTCACCTTTATTGACATTAACGGCTGAAGAAATTCAAGCTAGAATGTATACTTCACGTGCAGATTTAGCACCAGGTGAACTGCCTATCCCTATTAAGCAAATTCACATTAATAAATGTCCGTTTATTGGCTCTGCTAAGTTATTAGATGATGATGTAGCACTGCGGTTAAATGTGGATAAAGCCTTCGCCCGAGAGCAATATAAACGCCTAAAACAATCAAGCGATATTCGTGAGAAATTAAATGCTGTATTTGAAATAGAATCAGATAGGCCAGCGATAACTAACCCTGACCTAATGCTCTACAGTGGCGGTTTTTTCAGTCATGCTGATAAAACCAAAATAGACATAGTAAGCCATACTCAACCGCAGAATTTAGCCGCATTGGAATTACAGTTTGATGACCCTCGTATTAATACCATGCTATTTCGTTATCGAGCTCGTAATTACCCACATACATTAAGCCACCTAGAAAGCCTTAAGTGGCGTGAATACTGCCAAGAGCAGTTAATGAATGCCGATTATGTGATGCGTCTCGAAAACTTAGTTGAAGAA
This sequence comes from Shewanella sp. HL-SH2, assembly GCF_051164935.1. Classification (NCBI taxonomy): domain Bacteria; kingdom Pseudomonadati; phylum Pseudomonadota; class Gammaproteobacteria; order Alteromonadales; family Shewanellaceae; genus Shewanella; species Shewanella sp. HL-SH2. Next base: position 2,350,605 of record NZ_CP195035.1, on the reverse strand, counting down.
ACCAGCGACAATGAACACAAACAAAAGCTATTAAAAGCCCTGTATCAATACTTACAATCACTTTAGTTTATTCATTTTAGTCATAAGCTTAAGCCCAAATATGACGTTTTTTATTTTAAGGATAAGGGAAAATGCAAAATCGATTTATAGATGGTATCAATCAACTGCCAAAGCCACTTGCAACAGCTTTAGTGCCATTATTAAGTGATGATTTCGGTGGTCATATTAATGCCATTCAATTATCAAATTTAATGACCACAAGCCAATTAAATGAACAAGATCTTTTAATGGCTTTGTTACCCATAGCAGCAGCACTAGCAAGTCCAAGCCTTAGCCAGTTTTATGTTGGCGCAATTGTAAAAGGCAGCAGTGGTGATATTTATATGGGAGCCAACCTTGAGTTACCTGGAGAAGCACTGTTTCACACTGTTCATGCTGAGCAAAGTGCTATAAGCCATGCATGGCTGTGTGGCGAAACACATATAATGGACATAGTTGTTAATTTCAGCCCTTGTGGTCATTGCCGTCAATTCATCAACGAACTTGTTGATGGCAGTAAAATCAATATTCACTTACCGGGTCAAGCAACTGCGCCATTGAGCCATTACTTACCGTATGCATTTGGGCCTAAAGACTTAAATGTGACCCGCCCATTACTGTCAAAAAGCCATATTGAGTTTGCTTTAGAGTCAAATGACCCTGTCATTATCGAAGCGTTAGATCAAGTAGGGTTAAGTTATGCCCCTTATACTCATTGTCATGCTGCAGTTGTGTTAGAAACCCATGACGGCGCTACTTTTTGTGGACGATATGCTGAAAATGCGGCGTTTAATCCCTCTATGCAGCCAATGCAGATGGCACTATCAAACTTGATAAGACACAATCGAGACTATAGCGAGATTAAACGTGCGATATTAATTGAGTCATCTAAAGGCATGATAAGCCTTGTTGGCGCGGCTATGGATGCCTTAAATACTGTCGCGGCAGTGGAATTAGAACATATTGTAGTAGAGCCAACTGATATCTAGTAGACACCTATATTTTAAAAAAGGACTGCATCATAGCAGTCCTTTTTATTTGTATATGAAATAGATGCTTAACGATTCTTCTCTAGACGTGCTAACAAACTTGAAGTGTCCCAGCGATTACCTTTCATTGCTTGAACGTCAGCGTAGAATTGATCAACCAGTGCAGTTACAGGCAAAGTCGATCCATTACGTCGAGCTTCATCAAGTGCTATACCTAAATCTTTACGCATCCAGTCAATAGCAAACCCAAAGTTATACTCGCCTTGCCACATGGTTTTATAGCGATTCTCCATTTGCCAGCTTTGTGCGGCTCCCTGGCTAATAACTTCAATCACCTTCAAACCATCAAGACCAGCACTTTTGGCAAAGTGTAATCCTTCTGCCAAACCTTGAACCACACCTGCGATACAAATTTGATTGACCATTTTAGTTAGTTGTCCTGAACCAACCGGCCCTAATAACTCAGCACAGCGACTATAAGCAGCAATAACAGGTTTAACGGCATCAAAAGTAGCCTGTTCGCCACCCATCATGACAGTAAGCATGCCTTTTTCGGCCCCTGCTTGACCGCCTGAAATAGGTGCATCTAAGAAGGCAATGTCTTTGGCAGCTAACACTGCAAAAATTTCACGGGCAACGTCAGCGGATGCTGTCGTGTGGTCAACTAAAATAGTGCCAGCATGCATACCATGAATAGCACCCTGCTCACCTAAAACAACCTGACGTAAATCATCGTCATTACCGACACAGGTAAAGACAATGTCCTGACCCATTGAAGCAGCTTTAGGTGTCGGAGCCGATTTACCTTGGTAAGTTTGGGTCCATAAATCTGATTTAGCCTGTGTACGATTGTACACAGTCACCTCATGCCCCTGGCTCACTAAATGACCTGCCATGGGAAACCCCATCACACCTAAACCTAAAAATGCAACCTTAGCCATAACTTCTCCGATATGTAATTAATATTTACTCAACGATTGGTTTTACGTGGGCTTCCATCTCAGCACCAATGCGTTTACGCATGTCCATTAACCGTAATGCTGAATCGCGTAAACGAATGTCATCCTCGGTCTTGGGGATCCACTCAGGTACATCTGTCGGTTTACCAGCATCATCAACCGCAACCATAATCACAATGCAATGGGTTGTTAAATGACGTTCTGAATATTTTGGGTCACCCGCTTTAACATCAATCGCCACATGCATAGATGTTGTTCCAGTGTAGATAATTTTACCAGTCACTTCGACTATGTTACCCACATGAATAGGTTTAACAAAACGAATACCACCGGCGTATACAGTAATACAATACTTTCCGCTCCAACCTGCAGCTGATGCGTAAGCGGCTAAATCGATCCACTTCATTACCGCACCGCCATGAACTTTGCCGCCAAAATTCACATCTGCAGGCTCAGCTAAAAAACGTAATGTCAGCTGTCTGTCTATACCGGCCATATATTTAATCCTCTAAAATGTATTTTGTCAGTTTACGCTAAATAAACTAGGCAAAGGAATGGTTAATTAGCCATATTAAGATTTATCATACAAAAAAGGGAAGACATCATCTTCCCTTTATATAAATACCATTCGCAAGTGAATTAGATTTTCTTAAATAACAATGACGCGTTGGTGCCACCAAATCCAAATGAGTTACATAAAGCGTAGTCAAATTGATGTTTACGTGAGGTATGAGCAACAAAATCTAAATCACAACCTTCATCAGGATTATCAAGATTGATTGTTGGTGGGATATGTTGATCTTGTAAAGCCAGCAAGGTAATAATGGCTTCAACAGAGCCAGCAGCCCCTAATAAATGACCCGTCATTGATTTAGTGGAACTGACTAACAAGTTATAGGCATGTGCACCAAATACCGACTTAACCGCCGCAGCTTCGGCTTTATCGCCTGCAGGTGTCGAAGTCCCGTGAGCATTAATATAGCCAATCGACTCTTTAGTAATGCCAGCATCAGCAATCGCATTAACCATTGCCGCAGCGGCACCCGCACCATCTGCTGGAGGAGATGTCATGTGAAATGCATCTCCGCTCATGCCAAAGCCGACAAGTTCGCCGTAAATTTTTGCACCACGAGCCTTGGCGTGTTCATACTCTTCCATTACTAACACACCGGCACCATCACCTATAACAAAACCATCACGGTCCTTATCCCATGGGCGACTGGCGGCTTGATAGTCATCATTACGAGTGGATAGCGCTTTAGCAGAACCAAAACCGGCAACAGCTAACGGGCTAGTAACATCTTCAGCTCCGCCTGCAACCATCACATCAGCATCACCATAAGCAATAGTGCGCGCTGCAAAACCAATATTATGAACACCTGTTGTACAAGCAGTGGTGACGGCAAAATTAGGACCTGTCATGCCATACATAATTGATAAATGGCCTGAAATCATATTAATAATAGTACTAGGCACATAAAAGGGTGAAACTTTACGGGGGCCACCTTTGAGTAAAGCGCTATGATTTTGCTCTATTAAATGCATTCCGCCCATACCAGAACCTATTGCGGTGCCAACACGATCTGGTCGCTCTAGGCTCATGTCTAAGCCAGAGTCTTTCATGGCTTGAATACCTGCAGCCATGCCGTATTGGATAAATAAATCCATTTTACGGGCATCTTTCTTAGTTAAATATTGTTCAACATCAAAGTTTTTAACAGAACCACTAAAGCGAGTACTGAATTCTGTAGCATCAAATTTAGTAATAGGCTCGATACCACTTTGACCAGCAAGTAACGCTTTCCAGGATGATTCGACATCATTACCCACTGGAGTCACTAATCCTAGACCTGTAATAACAACACGACGTTTAGACATGATTTTCACCTTTTATTCTGAATGTACAATGCCAATGAATCTAGCAACGGCGATTAACCGGAAGGAGAAATATAAAGAGAGGTTAACCTACTAGAACAGGCGTTTTAAATGAATAGCTAAGACTGCTTACTTTTTCTTAGAGTGCCAGAAACAAAAAAAGACGACAATAAATGCCGCCTTTCTCTGTGAATTTTGGATTACTGATTCTTAGAAACGTAATCGATCGCTGCTTGAACAGTAGTGATCTTTTCAGCTTCTTCATCAGGGATCTCGGTATCAAACTCTTCTTCTAGAGCCATAACCAATTCAACTGTGTCCAGAGAATCGGCACCTAAATCGTCCACGAAAGAAGCAGCAGATTTAACGTCTTCTTCTTTAACACCTAGTTGCTCAATAATGATTTTCTTTACACGTTCTTCGATGTTGCTCATTAGTTCTCTTTCCTATTCAAATTACGCACTTGCGTAAGATTGCGAGTAGTTTATTCGATTTAGATAACATTGCAAGCTTAGATTTTGTGGTCTAACCACAAAAAATAAATATACCCTGCTTCTAACTCTGACTCAAATGAAGGTAGTTTCCTACCAATCGTCCTTAAACCATGTACATTCCGCCATTCACATGCAGTGTTTCACCTGTGATGTAAGCGGCTGAATCTGAGGCCAAAAACAATACTGCATTGGCAATTTCTTGCGCTTGCCCTAAACGTTCCATCGGAACTTGCGACATAATAGCCTGTTGCTGCTCTGGTGTCAGCTCATCTGTCATATCAGTCTGAATAAATCCAGGTGAAACAGCATTAACTGTTATTTGACGAGATGCAACCTCCCTTGCAAGAGATTTAGTAAATCCTATTAAACCGGCTTTAGCGGCAGAGTAATTGACTTGGCCAGCATTACCCATAGTACCAACAACAGATCCGATACTGATGATACGCCCAAAACGCTTTTTCATCATAGATCGCATCACAGGCTTAGACAATTTAAATAATGAAGTTAAATTAGTGTCAATGATATCTTGCCACTCGTCGTCTTTCATTCTCATTAATAAATTATCACGTGTAATACCTGCATTATTCACGAGAATATCAACATCGCCAGCTTTTTCTTTAATTTGGCTATATAATTGTGCAACAGATTCGCTATCTGTGACATTAAGCACAAGACCTAAACCTTTGTCGCCAAGATACTCTTGAATCGCTGCAGCGCCTTTCTCACTGGTTGCTGTACCAATGACAACCGCGCCAGCTTGTACCAATGTTTCTGCAATTGCACGTCCAATACCACGACTAGCACCAGTGACAAGTGCCACTTTACCTTCTAAATTAAAGCTAATACTCATTATTATTCCTTACTCAGTTAATGCAGCAAATGATGCAACATCATTGACTGCTTGGGCTGAAACAGATTTATTAATTCTTTTTGTCAAACCAGTTAATACTTTACCCGGTCCCATTTCAACTAATTCAGTGACACCTTTTTCAGCCATATAATTCACGGTATCGCTCCAACGAACCGGGCAATACAACTGGCGTACTAAAGCATCTTTTATTTCTTCGCTGAGTGTAGGCATAGCCACATCAACGTTATTAATGACATTAATTATCGGGGTTGAAAATGAAATATCAGCTAAGGCCTGAGCTAGTTTATCAGCAGCAGGCTTCATCAGGGCACAATGAGATGGCACGCTTACTGGCAATGCTACAGCCATTTTAGCGCCAGCCGCTTTACACGCAGCAGCGGCACGTTCAACAGCGTTTTTCTCTCCGGCTATAACGACCTGTCCTGGGCTGTTGTAGTTAACAGGACTAACAACATCGCCTTGTGCAGAGGCTTCACATGCGGTTGCAATTGCAGCATCGTCTAAACCAATAATGGCGAACATAGCACCGGTTCCTGCGGGAACGGCTTGTTGCATTAATTGACCACGAAGTTCAACTAACTTAACCGCGTCTGTAAATTGCATTACACCTGCACACACAAGAGCTGAATATTCACCTAAACTGTGACCGGCAAGATAAGCTGGCATGGCTTTACCGCTAGCTTGATAAGCACGCCAAATAGCCACGCTTGCTGTAAGTAATGCTGGCTGGGTTTTATCGGTTTCATTTAATGATTCTACTGGTCCGTCTTTTACAAGTGCCCATAAATCATAGCCAAGTACCTGTGAAGCCTCGGCAAATGTTTGTGCAACCACATCATGCTCTTGGGCTAAGTCAGCTAACATACCGACAGCTTGTGAGCCTTGACCGGGAAATACAAAAGCCACATTTTCCATTGTTAATTACCTGTATTAAATTAAAGAAATTAGAAGCGAACTAACGCACTGCCCCAAGCAAATCCTGCCCCGAAGGCTTCTAAAAGTAATAATTGACCACGTTGGATTCGACCATCTCGTACCGCTTCATCTAGTGCAATCGGTACAGATGCAGCTGAAGTGTTACCATGCCTTGCTAAAGTTAAGACCACTTTATCTAAACTCATATTCAATTTTTTAGCGGTCGCATTAATAATTCTAAAATTAGCTTGATGTGGGACTAACCAATCAATTTCGGATTTGTCGATATTATTAATCCGCAAGGTTTCTGTGACAACATTTGACAGTTGAGTGACGGCTACTTTAAATACATCGTTGCCCTTCATGGTCATATAACCGACCGCTTCTGAGGATTCATTCGCCCTTGGAGGGAATGAGCATTTTAATAAATCCCCCTGGCTGCCATCTGCATATATATGGGTATTAATAATACCTGGAGTATCACTGGCACCAATCACGACAGCACCGGCACCATCACCGAATAAAATGACCGTTGAACGATCATCAGGTCCACACATGCGCGATAATACATCTGCGCCAATAACTAACACCTTTTTAGCCGCGCCGGTTTTGACAAATTGGTCTGCTACAGATAATGCGTAAACAAAGCCTGAACACGCGGCAGCAATATCAAAAGCAGGGATTTGTTTAACACCTAACATGGCTTGTATTTCACAAGCTGCCGCAGGAAAAGCATTAGGGGCACTCGTGGTACCACACACAATCATGTCAAGATCAGTTGCTTCTATACCCGCCATCTCAAGCGCTTTAAGTGCAGCTTGATACCCCATAGTCGACACTGATTCATCAGTGGCTGCTATGCGCCGTTCTGAAATACCTGTTCGATCCATAATCCATTGATCACTGGTGTCGACCATTTTTTCTAAATCTTGATTACTGCGCACTTGCACAGGCAGATAACTGCCTGTTCCGAGAATTTTTGTATGCATATGATGTGATCAGCTATTGATGTCTAAAAGAATCGACTCCAAACGATCATTGATCATTTCAGGAAGACGACGTTTCGCTTCAGTTGCTGCTAAATTAATGGCTTGTAGATAGGCAGCTTCATCAGCGTTTCCATGACTCTTTACTACTATTCCGCGCAATCCTATCAGACTTGCACCGTTATAGTGGTCGGGGTTCATCTTACTGAGTACAGCTTGTATGCGTGGCGCGATGAGTTTGGACAATAAACGAACAAATATGCCGCTATTTAAACCACGTTTTAACTGGTGAACTAAAAGCTTGGCAATACCTTCTGAGGTTTTTAAAGTAATATTGCCGACAAAACCGTCGCACACTATTACATCTAAATTACCAGTGTAGATTTCATCACCTTCGACGAAACCAACATAATTGAGTTGATCTGTGTGTTGCAGAAGACGTCCAGCTTGTTGTACTTGATCGTTACCTTTAATCTCTTCAATGCCGACATTTAATAAAGCGACTTTAGGCCGAGATTTTTTATGTACCGCTTCGCACAAGACTGACCCCATAACAGCAAACTGAAATAAGGTTTCTGAATCACATGCGACATTAGCACCTAAGTCTAACAAATAAACAGGCTTGCCCGTCACTGTCGGTAAACATGAAACTAAAGCTGGTCGGTCGATACCTGGTAGCGTTTTCAATAGCACTTTTGCCATTGCCATTAACGCGCCAGTATTGCCGGCACTAATACAAGCTTCAGCTTTTCCATCCCTGACTTGTTCTAGGGCAACGCGCATTGAGCTATTTTTACGAGTACGTAAAGCATGTACAGGCCGATCATCCATAGCCACTACTTCTGTAGTATGAATTCGTTCAATTCGAGATAAAATAGTGGGGTCAACTGATGAAAGAAATGGTTCGATTTCAGCTTGGTTGCCGATAAGGATAATATGAATAGAGGAATTAGATTTCAGTGCCTGCAAGGCTGCAGGCACTGTGACGTGGGGACCATGATCGCCGCCCATCGCATCTAACGCGAGCGTCAGATTCGTCATTAAGTCGTCAACAAATTACTTGTTGATAACCTTTACACCGCGGTAAAAACCATCGGCAGTCACATTGTGACGTAGATGTAATTCACCGCTAGTTGCGTCTACAGATAATTGAGCAGTGCTCAATGAATCATGTGAACGGCGCATTCCGCGCTTTGAACGAGATTTTTTATTCTGTTGTACAGCCATTTGACTTGTCTCCTACGATTACTTGCTCTTCAGTTTTTGTAACACTGCAAACGGATTTGGACGCTCCTCATGAGCGGGGTCGATCTCGCCTACAACTATATCTTTCGATCCCAAACTGCAATCAGTATCTTCATGCACTGGGATAATCGGCATAGCGACTATCAATTCATCTTCAATCAATTGATGCAGACGTACTTCACCAATATCATTACACTCAATTGGGTCATACGCATCCGGGAGCTCATCGATTTCTGTTTCATTCTTACAAGGACTGAAACAAAACTCGACCGTAACCTCAGTAGTATATTGTGTCATGCAACGTTGACATAGCAGAGTGAGCTCCGTCACAGCCTTCCCGCGAAGGTAGACTATCCCCTGTAAGTCGACACCACATTCCAACGACACAACTACGTCGGAACAGTCGCCGGCACATAACTCATTTAATCGCTTATTCTGCTTACTAGGAACTATGCCATCATAACGAAGACTGCTACTAGCGGCGCGAAAAGGATCAATTGAAACCGGTATCTTTACTGTTTGCATAAGGCGCGCATATTATAGTTTGAAAACGTTAGAGTCAAAGAAAATTTCTGCAAAATGCACTAAAATCTACCCTAAGATATATTCAAGCTCTCTATCACTACCAACATTAAATTTGAATGATGGCAAATTTTACCGAACAGTCCCTGCATACACAAGCATTTGCAGCGATATTTACCGCATATTAACGATTAATGGTAAACTTTGTGCTATCAAAGACTGATTAGATAAGAAATCATGCCTATAAAGTTAATTTTAGCCTCGACATCCGTTTACCGTCAGCAACTATTATGTAAATTAAATTATCCATTTACTACTATTAACCCCAATATTGATGAATCACCACTAATAGATGAAACAGCAATACAGTTGGTTGAGCGTCTAGCACAGCAAAAAGCATTGGCGGGTAGTGCATTAATCGCTGCGGACACATCATCACAACACAATAACCATAACAATATCGTTATTGGCTCTGATCAAGTGGCACTTATAAATGGTGACATAGTGGGTAAACCCTACACGGTTGAAAATGCGATTAAACAGCTCACAAAAGCTTCAGGCCAAGCCATTACCTTTTATACTGGTCTAGCAGTTTATAGCACTGAGACCAAAGTAATGCACAGTTGTATAGAAAAATTTACAGTTCACTTCAGACAGCTAACAGAGGCACAAATTGGCTTTTACGTTAAGACTGAACAGCCGCTGTATTGCGCGGGTAGCTTTAAAAGTGAGGGATTAGGCATTGCGCTGTTTGACAAGCTTGAAGGCGACGATCCCAATACACTTATTGGCTTACCACTCATAAAGCTTATTGATTTATTAGCATTGCAAGGTATTGATGTATTGGCATAGCAACTTCACCCACTAGAGCAGATTTATTTACCTTTAATCTAATGAGTAACACATTAGATCAAAGGTAATAGACTAATTCAGCGACATTATCGACAATGGCTAACGGGTTAGCAGCTTGCAGTTGTTCAACCAAATTAGCACCGTAACTCACCCCAATAGCTGCAACGCCAGCATTATTGGCCATATGCAAATCATGAACCGAATCCCCAATCATCACAGCTCGATGGGCGGGCACATTAAAATGTGCAAGCAGAGAATCAATCATCATAGGATCAGGTTTACTTTTCATTTCGTCAGCACAACGACTAGCAGCAAAATAATGCCCCATACCACTGAGCGCTAATACCCTGTCCAAGCCCGGGCGGCCTTTACCTGTAGCAATAGCTAATGTGTAACCATGGGTAAAAAGCTGGTTTAATAAAAGTTCACTACCCTCGAATAATGGGCTAACTGTATTAGCTGATAAGAAATGGTGTCTATAACGACTAACAATATCTTCATGCAGATGAACTAAATCAGTGAATAAAATATTGAGTATTTTGGGTAATGAAAGGCCTATCAAGTCACGAATAGCACGTTCACTTGGTACCTCTATACTAAGATCATGAGCCGCAGCTTGCATGCTGCTCACAATGGCCCCGATGGAATCCATTAAGGTGCCATCCCAATCAAAAATCACTAAGTCAAATTTATTCTGCAATGTCATATCATTCACTTTTTCAGTCATCACAACTAATATTAAATCTTTTTGAGTTTTTCTAGTGTTTGTAACAACACATCATCCAACGGCGCACTGACTTGCATTGTGGTATCGGTTTCAGGATGGGTGAACTTCAATTCTGCAGCATGTAAGAACAAACGATTTAAGCCAATTGCACGCATACTGTCGTCAAACTTTTGCTCGCTATACTTATCATCGCAAGCAATAGCATGACCAGCAAATTGACAGTGAACTCGGATCTGATGAGTTCGCCCTGTCACTGGGCTTGCTTTTACTAACGTTGCGCCGTCAAAGCGTTGCATAATCCGGTAACGCGTTTCGCATTCTTTTCCTTCCGGATTCACCCTAACTATGCGTTCACCCGATTTTAAGGTAATTTTTAGTAAAGGAGCTTTTATGACCTTGTCTTTAGCCTGCCAATCGCCACGTACTAATGCCAAATAATCTTTTTGCATTGTTTTGCTGCGTAGCTGCTCATGTAGGTGTTTTAACGCGCTGCGTTTTTTAGCCACCAATAAGACGCCTGAGGTATCTTTATCTAAACGATGCACCAGTTCTAAAAACTTTTGTTGAGGTCGTAGCGAGCGCAAACCTTCAATCACGCCATAATCTACCCCACTGCCTCCATGTACAGCAATCCCAGCGGGTTTATTCAATACGATAAGAAACTTATCTTCATGAATAATTCGCTCTTCTAATTGAGAGACTCTAGATAGATTAGGTGACGGTGCTGTACGATTATCTTTTTCTGCCACTCTGACCGGCGGAATACGTACAACATCATCTATTTGAAGTTTATATTCAGGTTTAATTCGCTTTTTATTAACTCTCACCTCGCCTTTTCGCACGATTCGATAAATCATGCTTTTAGGAACGCCTTTAAGCTTAGTTAATAGAAAATTATCAATTCGTTGTTCAACATTATCTTCGTCTATGGTGACGAAGTGAACTTGGGGGGTAGTTTCAGTATTCATGATGCGCCAATTTGTGAGAACGTCGCTATTGTAGCTTATTTCAATAAAACTTGGCTATCACAAGCACAGGACAATCATACTCTCTTATATAAATGCTGTTTTACAAACCACTAACGTACGCATGAATGACGTTTAAATGAATAACAAGTGGCTGCCTTCAAAGAAAAAGGAAATAAGAAAATTGCATCAGTAACACAGCAGTCCATTGCACAACACCCCATAATAGGTAACTGAAACAATTATCACTTAAAAGATTATAGGCTTTTGATTGCCGAACTTAGCTAATATTGCTATATTTGCGCATTGAATGAGGACAAACCGTGGATAAACTGTTCACAACCTATTCAATTAATGAAATTCAGTGCAATTTACACATGAGCTTTATCGGTAGCAAATCATTGATTTGCAAATTATAAGTTTTTAAAACACGTCATTATTATGTGTTTATAATTAAACCGTAAGTTTAGTTTAAAAAAATGTAAAAACTGCCTGATTTCAACCGCCAAATTCGAACAATATTTTAGCTTGTTATCAAACAACCGATTCGATTAGGCATTACTGGAAGAAACTGATATTTATGGGGTTGGTTGTTAATGCAACGGATTCCTTGTTTTTGTAAACACTAGAAAATAAGCCATAAATTAGGCCGCGACACGCAGAGAATGCGTTTAACAGTCGTACTGCGCGCCTATATAGCCTGTAACAAGCCGTGAGGCTGCTAAACTATTCGCAGGCCCGTAATGCAAATAATTGTTGTTTGATGACCTTTATAGAAGAATCACGTCATCATGAAACGTATGTTAATTAATGCAACTCAATCTGAAGAGTTGCGTGTCGCCCTAGTAGATGGGCAACAATTGTATGATCTGGACATTGAAAGCCCAGGCCATGAACAAAAAAAATCAAATATTTACAAAGGTAAAATCACCCGCGTAGAACCCTCTTTAGAAGCTGCATTTGTTGACTATGGCGCTGATCGTCATGGTTTTCTTCCGTTAAAAGAAATTGCCCGCGAATACTTCCCTAAAGGTTACTCTTTTCAAGGTCGTCCTAACATCAAAGAAGTGGTGCAGGAAGGTCAAGAAGTTATCGTTCAAATCGATAAAGAAGAACGTGGCAACAAAGGCGCTGCCTTAACCACCTTTATCAGTCTTGCGGGGTCTTATTTAGTATTAATGCCAAACAATCCGCGCGCGGGTGGCATATCTCGTCGCATTGAAGGTGATGAGCGTACTGAATTAAAAGAAGCGATGTCTGAACTTGAAGTGCCACATGGCATGGGTTTAATTGTTCGTACTGCGGGTGTAGGCAAAGAATCAACTGAATTAAAATGGGACTTAAAAGTCTTACAGCATCACTGGGATGCTATTCAAGAAGCGTCTAAAACAAAAGGTGCTCCTTTCTTAATTCATCAAGAAAGTAATGTTATTGTTCGCGCAATTCGTGACTATTTACGTCGTGATGTTGGTGAAATTCTCATCGATCATCCACGTATTTATGAAGAAGCTAAATTACATATTGGCTTAGTTCGTCCAGACTTCCTTGAACGCGTCAAAATGTACGATTCTGAAGTACCTTTATTTACCCATTTCCAAATCGAATCTCAAATTGAGTCAGCTTTCCAGCGTGAAGTTCGTTTACCCTCTGGCGGTTCAATTGTTATTGACCCAACAGAAGCATTAACCTCTATCGATATTAACTCTGCCCGCGCCACTAAAGGCGGTGATATCGAAGAAACGGCATTAAATACTAACCTTGAAGCGGCAGACGAAATTGCCCGTCAATTACGTTTACGTGATTTGGGTGGATTAGTGGTTATCGACTTTATTGATATGACGCCTGTTCGTCATCAACGTGAAGTGGAAAATCGCATGCGTGATGCAGTGCATCATGACCGCGCACGAGTGCAATTAGGTCGTATTTCACGTTTTGGTCTGATGGAAATGTCGCGTCAGCGCTTGCGCCCTTCTTTAGAAGAGTCTGCTGCACATTTATGTCCTCGCTGTCATGGCCAAGGTACTATCCGTAGTACAGAATCTTTAGCATTATCGATTTTACGCTTAATGGAAGAAGAAGCCATTAAAGAGCATACCACTCAAATCGAAGCCATTGTTCCGGTTGATGTTGCAGCGTTTTTACTTAACGAAAAACGTAAAGCCATTCGCATTACCGAAGAACGTCATGGTGTAGAAGTGTATGTTATTCCTGATGCGCACATGCAAACACCTGAATATCGAGTGATCCGCCGTAAAAATGATGATGAAATCACCGAATCAAGCTTTAAGCGCGTTGAAGCACCTAAATCAGAATTGTACGAGCCACGTAAATTAGAACGTACCTTAGCACCAGAGCCAGCTTTAAAAGGTTTTGCTGCACCGCAAAAAACCGTTGAAGAACCTAAAGCTGCTCCAGTTAAGCCTGTAGTTGCTGCTACACCTGGTTTATTCAGCCGCATTACATCTGCAATTAGTGCTTTCTTTAGCAGTGATGAAACTGAAACAAAAGAAAAGCCTGTAGTTAAGCCTGCGGTAACACAAGATAAAACTAACCCTCGTCGCAGCCGCCGTAATGATAGCGGTGATAATCGTAATGAAAGTCGCAACGACAGCCGTAACGATACTCGTCGCAAACGTAACGATAAAGATTCGACAACAACTGATAACAAGAATACTCGTGGCCGTAATAAGCCTAGTCGTGACAAAGATGACACTAAAACAGCTAACAAACCCGAACCTGTTAGCAAACCGGTAGTCAGTGACGATAAACCGACCAAAACTGTTGCGGCTGAAAAAACACCTAAACAGGAAGCTGCACGTGAACGTCGTCAGCGCCGTAATATGCGCAGAAAAGTACGCATTGAGAATGAGCAAACTAATGACCAAACACTGTTAACCACTACGCCTAATGAATCCGCACCAACGGATTTAGCTAAAGATGTGCGAAGTGATGTTAATAATGTTGAGACAAATGAGTTGGTAGCTAACGTTAATGCTGAAGCTAATTCTGAAGTTAACAATTCAGCTAAAGATAGTAAGCCTGTGCGTAAGCGTCAGCCTCGTAAAGAAAAACCTGCTGATAACCAATCAGCCGATAAATCAGCGACAGTTGAACAAACTACAACCGCAGCGACGGAAGAAACAGCTGAGTTAAAAGTAGACACTAGTGTTGCAGCAACTGTAGAAGCTGTTGCTCCAACGGTACCAACTACAACTGCAGCAACAACTGCAACTATACCAGCAGATGAAACGGTTAACGTAACCGAAACAGTGTCTGAAACTGATGAGTCTGATGATGATAAACGTGAAGGTCAGCGTCGCAGCCGCCGCAGTCCACGTCATCTTCGTGCAGCAGGTCAACGCCGCCGCCGTGATGATGACGAAGGTGCTTCTTCTGATACCACGCCAGTGTTCACCCCTGTTGATGAACTTGATAGACAGTTAACCGAAGAGCTCGCACAAACTCAAGCTGCTACCGCAGCCGACGTTAATCAACCTACTGCAAAGGCTGAACCAGTGTTAGAGAGTAAAGCTGCTAACACATCAGTTGCTGAGGTTACTGAGGTGAAAGTAGAAGCATTTGCTGAATCAACAAGGGTTGAAGCAGTACAAACAGCTCCTATCGTTGAAAGTAAAGTTGACGTTGAAGCTAAAGTCGAAGCTGAAACTAAAGTTGTTCCTGTTGCTGCTGAAAAATCAGTATCTGTAACAACTGAGGCGTTACCAGTTTCTGAACCTGCGGTAAAAGCTGAAGTCACTAAAGAAGCTGAAGTTATTACACCCGTAAAAGACGTGCAGTCAAAATCAACGGAAGCAAAGCCAACCAAAGCCGCAGTTAACGCGCCTATGGCAAAGCCGGCCCCAATAGTGCGTAAAGTGGTTGAGAAAGCTGTAGAGCCGAAAGCTGAGCAAACCAAAGCTGAAGTTGTTGTGGCACCAAAACCTGCCAGCAATAGTCGTTTTGGTTCAATGGTAAGTTCAACTACAACTAAGCCTACGGTTGAAGTTCGTGAGCAGCAAGCTGTACCTCAAGGTAAAAGCTACGCTGAAACAGACAAGCCAGCTGCAGCAAAATCAAATTTTGCAAATAGCGCAACTGCTGAGATGACCAAACCACAGTCATAACAAAGTCGTTTAATAAGTTAAAGCCATGCTAAAGCATGGCTTTTTTTTAAATTAATTTTGATATAAGCTTAATTCCTCGCTGTTCAAATCATATCAACTTCATTAATTGTTCTTCATGTCAGATTATTGGTTTAGAAGTGGTACGATTTTTGTTAAGATTACGACCTTAATCATCATTAAAATAAACTTAATAGAGGCTAAATGTTCGATATCATTCGTCATAAAACTGCCAGCAGTAAGGCAGATATTCTATCAGGCTTAACCGTTGCGCTTGCGCTGATCCCTGAAGCTGTAGCGTTTGCATTTGTTGCACATGTTGAGCCAATGGTCGGGTTATATGCGGCATTCATCATGGGCTTAATAACAGCTGTTATCGGTGGCCGTCCAGGAATGATCTCTGGTGCAACGGGAGCTATGGCTGTTGTGATGGTGTCATTAGTTGTGGAACACGGGGTACAGTATTTATTTGCAGCTGTAGTACTTGCGGGTATTATCCAAATTTCAGCGGGTGTCTTTAAACTGGGAAAGTTCATCCGCATAGTACCCTATCCTGTCATGATAGGGTTTGTAAATGGGCTAGCTATTGTTATCTTCCTCGCGCAACTTGGACAATTTAAAGTTAAAGATGCGGCAGGTAACATGGTTTGGATGGCACAAGAACCTATGATGATTATGGTTGGCTTAATTTTACTCACCATGGCCATTATCCACTTTTTACCCAAATTAACCACAGCAATACCGTCTTCATTAGTGGCCATCTTAACCGTAACAGCAATTGTTGTTGGTTTAGAGATGGATACTCGTAATGTGTTAGACTTCTTGAAAACCATGAGTGGCAACGATGCTGCCACTATTGCAGGCTCTTTACCTAGTTTCGCAATTCCTAGCGTGCCATTCAATTTTGATACCTTTTACATTATTTTACCCTATGCCTGTATTTTGGCTGCGGTGGGATTAATTGAATCATTACTGACATTAACCGTTATCGATGAAATGACCAATACCCGTGGTCGTGGTAATAAAGAATGTGTTGGTCAAGGTGTGGGTAACATTACCAGTGGTTTCTTCGGTGCTATGGGTGGCTGTGCCATGATTGGTCAGTCAATGATCAACATTAATTCAGGCGGTCGTGGGCGTTTATCTGGTATTACTGCCGCGCTTGCTCTGTTGGCATTTATTCTATTTGGTTCGGCATTCATTGAAATTATCCCATTAGCAGCTTTAGTCGGGGTGATGTTCATTGTTGTACTGGGCACATTTGAATGGGCAAGCTTTAAGGTAATGCGTAAAGTACCTAAACATGATGCTTTCGTTATCGTACTCGTTACAACGGTTACCGTATTTACTGATTTAGCGTTTGCGGTATTTGTCGGTGTTATTGTATCGGCGTTAGTGTTTGCTTGGGAACATGCCAAACACATCAATGTTGATGTCAGTGAAGATGAAAATGGTTGGAAAGTTTATCGTTTAAACGGCCCATTATTTTTTGGTTCAGTGGCGCATTTTCTTGAACTGTTTGATGCGCAAAATGATACGCAGGATGTAATTGTTGATTTCCAAAACTCACGGGTTGCAGACCACTCCGCGTTGGATGCAATAGATACCTTGGCGGAACGTTATGTTAATGCAGGCAAACGTTTACATCTTCGTCATTTAAGCCAAGACTGTGTGGCTTTATTGCATAAAGCTGGTGATTTAGTTGAAGTTAATTTAATTGAAGATCCGCATTATAAAGTCGCTGATGACAAGTTAGATTCATAAATTCAAACTGAAATCTTTTGTGGCATATCCATAAAAGATCACTAAAAAGGGCGACAATAATTAATATTGTCGCCCTTTTTATATACAAAATACGAACTAAATATACATGGCGCTCGCTAACAGTGACTTAGATTGCTGATTTCAATTTATCCGCAAACAGCGACTTAAACTTATCAAATTTAGGCTTTACCACCATTTGACAATAAGGTTGTTCACCATGTTTAGCAAAATAATCATTGTGATAGTTTTCTGCTGGATAAAATACATCAAAAGCAGCTACTTCCGTCACAATAGGACCAGGCCAAATTTGCGCTTGCTGTAAAGCATCAATCATCTTATTAGCACTGTCTACTTGAGCGGCTGTGTGCGCAAAAATAACCGAACGATATTGCGGACCTTTATCATTGCCCTGCTGATTTAATGTTGTCGGATTATGGCTTTTAAACAATATCTCTAATAACTCTTCAAAACTGATAATTGTAGGATTAAAGCTGATATGCACCACTTCAGCATGACCGGTTTTACCAGAACAAACCGCATCATAATTTGCGTGTCTCTCCTCTCCACCAGCATAACCAGATTGCACACTCTCAACCCCCTTAAGCGCCAAAAATATCGCTTCGATACACCAAAAACAACCCGCACCAAAAGTAGCTTGCTCTAACACAGGCACTGAAGCATTGCTCGACTCATCATCTAAAGTTGAGGTTAATTTAAACACCATGGAAACAGAGTTAACACAATGACGAGTATTTTTATCGGTTAATCGCTCCCCCTCAAAAACATGGCCTAAGTGCCCGCCACATTGATGACAGGTTATCTCTACTCTTTGCCCATCTGCATCCATTGTGCGATCGACTGCACCAGCAATTTCATCGTCAAAAGCTGGCCAACCACAATGTGCATTAAACTTATGTTCACTTCTATATAATGGCGCTAAACATTTTTTACAACAATATAGACCTTCGGCATCGTGATTAACATATTCACCTGAAAAAGGCCTTTCAGTGCCTTTTTGCTCAATGACAAACTTTTCAAATTCAGTTAATACTTGCATTCATTATCTCCACTTTAATCATTGGTCCAACCAACTGAATCATTCTACGTTAGTTAACCGCTAATCGTTCAACATAAAAGACCGTGAACAACCGCAAAAAATTGCAGCATTCTATGACAAGCGTTACCATTACCACGGGTCAAAAACAAATAAGAAACTAATATGAAACTAGAAACGATTGATTATCGTGCACCTGACAGTGCCGAGCGCTTTGTAAAATCATTGCATGAAACTGGATTTGGGGTGTTATCAAACCACCCAATCAAACAATCTTTAGTCGAAACAATTTATCAAGAGTGGTACGCATTTTTCAATAGCGAAGAGAAACAAGCGTATTTATTTAAACCTGAAACCCAAGATGGCTTTTTTCCTGCTTCAGTATCTGAAACTGCAAAAGGAAATAGCGTAAAAGATATCAAAGAATATTTTCACGTCTATCCTTGGGGCCGTATACCCGATTCATTGCGCGATAATATTTTAGAATATTACCAACAAGCTAATCATTTTGCAGCCGAGTTACTTGGATGGATAGAACAATATTCACCAGCAGATGTTGCTGAAAAATATTCGATACAGCTATCAGAAATGATCAGCAATAGCCAAAAAACACTACTACGTATTCTACATTACCCGCCAATGCAAGGTGATGAAGAATTAGGTGCCATTCGCGCTGCAGCACATGAGGATATCAACCTTATTACCGTTTTACCGGCTGCAAATGAACCCGGTTTACAGGTTAAGAATAAGCAAGGCGAATGGGTGGATGTACCCAGCGACTTTGGTAATATCATCATCAATATTGGCGATATGTTACAAGAGGCCTCAGGGGGATATTTTCCATCCACATCACACCGAGTAATAAACCCACAAGGAGCTGACAAAACTAAGTCACGTATTTCACTGCCTTTGTTTCTTCATCCTAATCCGGAAGTGGTGCTGTCTGAGCGGCACACCGCTGACAGTTATTTAATGGAAAGGTTGCGTGAATTAGGCGTAATTTAAACCATTAAGCTTCCACAAAGCGCCTTAAGGCGCTTTTTTTATGCTTTTCATTTGGGTTCAAGGTACAATATTGGCATTGTTACTCAGTAGTAAAAGGCAACATCATGGCAATTCAGTGGTATCCAGGACACATGCACAAAGCACGCAAAGAGATTGAAGAGGTTATGCCTCAAGTCGATTTGGTGATTGAAGTGCTAGATGCCCGCATTCCTTATAGTAGTGAAAACCCCATGGTGACTCAGTTACGTGGTGGGAAGCCCTGTATTAAACTGCTGAACAAATCAGATTTAGCCGACCCCAAAGTGACCGAGCAATGGATTGAATACTTGGAACGCGAGCAAGGTGTAAAAGCATCAGCTATTACCACGCTGCAGCCCGCTATGGTCAGAATGATCCCCGATTTATGCCGTAAATTAGTCCCACATCGGGATATTATTGAAAAAGATATTCGTACCATGATTATGGGTATTCCTAACGTGGGTAAGTCTACTATTATTAATACGTTAGCTGGACGGGTTATTGCAAAAACAGGTAATGAACCCGCGGTGACTAAAAAACAACAACGCATTAACTTACGCAACGGTATTGTATTATCTGATACTCCAGGGATTTTATGGCCGAAAGTGGACAATGAAGCAAGTAGTTATCGATTAGCGGTAACAGGTGCGATTAAAGATACCGCTATGGAATACGAAGATGTGGCAATGTTTGCAGCAGAGTATTTATTAAAAGCCTACCCAGAACTAATTTGCGAGCGTTATAAAATTGATAATCTACCAAACTCTGATTTTGAGTTATTGGAAGAGATTGGCCGTAAACGCGGTGCATTACGTCCTGGTGGACGTATCGACTTACATAAAGCATCAGAACTGTTATTACACGAATTCCGTTCAGGGAAAATTGGCCTACTGAGTTTAGAAACGCCAGCAATGATCGAAATAGAAAAAGTGGAAGTTGAACGTATTATTGCTCAAAAAGAAGCTGACCGATTGAAAAAACTAGAACTGAGTAAACTTAAACAATCTGGTAAACGTCACCAAGGGTAATTATTATTCACCACCCTATTAAAATTAGTTAAATCAAAAAGCATGAATTTCATGCTTTTTTTATTAGCTAATCCAATAATTATCGATTGTATTAGCTAATAAAAACGTATGGCCGACTGTGTTGTTTATTTTTTTGCAATAAGCTTAGCCAAAGCACTCAAGCTATTTTCAAGTAAATCTATCACCAGCTCAAATCCATTGTCACCGCCATAATAGGGATCAGGTACATCTTTGATATTTTTAAGGTCTTTGACACCTGTGTCGCCAAACGCAAGTATCATCGATAATTTATGTTGATATTGCTTTGGACAGCGTGTCACAAGATCTTTCATATTAGTGGCATCAGCAGCAAGAATAAGGTCAAAATCAGCAAAGTCTTGCTCAGTAACCTGCCGTGCGCGAATACCACTAAAATCTATCCCACGAGCCTTACCGGCTTTCACACTGCGGGGATCAGGTGAGTTACCTTGGTGATAGGCTATCGTACCTGCTGAATCTATTTTTACATCTAGTTGACATTGCTTAGCTTTCTGTCTAAAAACAGCCTCTGCGGTTGGCGAGCGACATATATTGCCCATGCAGACAAATAACACTGACTTTACTTCTGTGATCACCATTAGGTTACCTTTCCAATACTGATACTAATAATAATTAAAACCACAGAAACTTACGGTTCTTTAGGTTCATCATCTCTTACCCGCCAAAAGCTTGCAAATCTTGGCACCCCATTTTTAGTAAAGCCAATATGATGATAACTTATCAATGTGCCTATGGAAGGTGGTTTTTGACGTTGAAGGTCGCTAAAACCAGTACCAATATCAAACACAATTCCATTTGGCATTTTCACCGTTAATGCGCCCATCACGCCGGTATACTTGCCTTTGCCATCAGTATGCCCAATGACTATAGCGTCAGCATCACTTTTAAGTTTTAATTTTAATATGTTATCTGTACGACCTGTAACGTAAGTAGCTTGTTTTCGATGTAACATTAAACCTTCAGCCCCTTGAGCAACAACACGCTTTAAACGCTGATATAATTCATGTTCGGAAGATATAGTTTCCTGTTCTATTGCTTCTAAATATTCAGATTTAGCAGCAATGACTTGTAATTGCTGATATCGATGCTCAAAAGTTAATTCTGACAAAGGCAAATCAAATAACATCAACTTTACTTTATGCCAGGCAGCATCTGATTCAGCCTGCCTCACCAGACCAGATATAGCTTCAAATTGTCCACGACCGATCCATAACTCGCCCTCCAATACGGTATTAGGAAAATCCTTAATAAACCAAGCAGGAGGATTAATTAACCTGCCACTTTTAGTCAGTAGCTGTTTCCCATCCCAATACCCTCTTACACCATCTAATTTTTCACTAACAAGGTAATCCTCAATGTGGATATTCCCCGTTAATGACTTAGCTAATTGTATTTGCGGTTTAGGTATTACTTCCTCAGCTTGAGCATCACTAGAAACAAAATGCATGATTAACACACTAATCATAATCAGATAATAACCGAGTAAATTGTAGTTTGTGGCAGTGTGTTTTAGATTTACTTGCTGGTTATTGATAGCGGTTATACAAATCAAAAATTTATTCATGAGCAGTCCTTTGCATGACCAAACTGGTTACAAAAGTTAACCAACATTGAATACTTGATTAACAAATATAAAGAAGAATGGCATAATCAGTAAAGAATTTAGTGTAGTACATAAAACGTAGGCTTGAATGAAACCTAAAAATAATCATGGATTTAAACGCGTTATTAGAGCAACAGGCTTTTCCATACAGGGATTTAAAGCAGCATTTAGGGATGAGGCAGCATTTAGGCAAGAGCTCGCATTAGCAGCAATTCTGCTCCCTGTAGCATTGCTCATAGATGTCAGCACATTAGAACGCTTAATGCTAATATTAGGCGTTTTTTTAGTGCTAATTGTAGAGTTACTCAACTCAGCTATTGAAGCGGTAGTTGACCGTTTTGGCGGTGAAATGCATCCTTTAAGCGGTCAAGCCAAAGATATCGCTTCAGCAGCTGTTTTTCTCAGTTTACTATTTTGTGGGATATGCTGGGCCGTTATTATTGGCCCATTAATTTGGTAATCATTCCAGCCTTAAAAAAGGCAGGAAGCACAAGTTACATTGAATTTAACTTGCTTATTTCTGCCTTGGTTAAGTTGGCGCTACAGGCCCTTTAGCTTGTAACAGCTTTAGCGCCTTTTCAATTTGCTCTCTTCGTTCATTTCCAGTCCAAAAAGCACCATATACGCTGCGTTCAATCGTAGTGGCTTGCTCAACTAAAAAAACTTGCTTTGATGCTAAATACGGCTCAATAAATGAGTACGGTAAAAATGCACTGCCGCCATTGTTAAGCAAAAAGTCGAGCGCCATTCTTGCCGAGCTGGTATGAAGAGCCGGAACCGGTAGCATTGTAAAAGTCTGTGCATGGGCAATATTAAACGCTGTCCCCCAATCTACTTTAATATAATTTATCGTGTCTATATTACTTAATGTCATCCCCGCTTGATGGCAAACTAAACACAAACTCACATCCATTAACTTAACTATGTCTACCTCTTCTAATTTTGGGGTATCAAAACTAATCGCGATGTCGATACTTCGCTCAATCAGTTGTCGAGTCATAGCTTGAGGAGTAATCACCTCCGTGCGAAGTGATACTCCGGGTAATCCTTGATGTAAAGGCTGGAAGAAGTATTGTAAATAAGTATCCCAAATATTATGCCCTGTACCCAAGGTTAGTTGTAACAAGTTATCTTGGTGCAAACTAACATCTTGTTTCGCCCTTTCCCACGCCATTAGCACGGCTTCAGCATGGCCCAGCATTCTTTCTCCTGCTGGGGTTGGGTGAATATTATTGCGAACACGGTCGAATAACTCCACCCCAAGCAAGGTTTCTAATTGCTTAACCCTAAAACTGACCGCACTTCGAGTTAAAAAAAGATTTTCAGCCGCTTTACCGAAATGCCGTGTCTTTGAAACTTCAAGAAAGGTCTTTAATAAATCCGTGTCCATAAAAATTCTTCACCGAAATGGATAAAATATTTTGATTTAAAAAAATTTCAAGCTGGCCAATACTCCAATTGAAATCTTTATTCACTTAATCTTATAGGTAAATGCCATGTCACAGCAATCATATACACATGTAGCTGCCAGTATTGACACTATAGCCAATGGCACAGCTAGCTTTGTAAGCAACAAACGTTTCTACGATGATGTTAATTTCCCAAAAGGGTTTAAACGTTGTGGAGACTTTACCAACAAGGAAGCTGAATTACTTGAGCAACATGGTCAAGCACTGAAAAATTTATCTGAAGGTACACAACTGCCTTGTTCACCAGATGAAGACCAATTTGTTAAAGCGACCCAAGGGTTAATGCCACCGACGACACCAATCGAATTACTCTGGTCTAAATACACTAGATTAGCCAAAGGTAAGCCATTTTATGCCGTTGTTGGCACCATTCATAACCCAGGCCAATCTGCAAAAGTTGAAATTGAAATCGACTTCGATGAGGTAAGCGATGATGAAGAAGAAACATCAACTGCCGAAGACTAAATAGCGCCTAAAGGCTGAATATTTAAACCTATTAAAAATAAAGGAGCTTTAAGCTCCTTTATTTTTTGTCAAGCCAGTCAATTTTTAAATAATCAGTTTTTTTAAATACCTACAAATCATCCTGATTTTGATATTTAACTCTCGACTTGCAGTCGATAAAAACAGCATAAAGCAGGCCATAGTTTACATTTCTAATCCTCTACACAAGAAAACTTTGATTTAACGCAACTTTAATGAAACAAAGTTTTTACATTTGCTTACATGATGCTAATATCATGAGTGTGTTCTAGTGACAGCATTTCTGCCACACACACTTAGTCATGCTACTCGTGAATCTTTAGTTACTACATTTTCTTCTGTCGACGCGTATTTAGAAGAAACATCTAACGAGTAATCAATGCATATTGCCACCAATGAGCAATAACTATAAAAAGAATAAATGCGGAGTTTTTATTTATGTTCAAAACTTTGATGTCGTGTGCGGTGCTGTTTATAGCAACCCCAGTATTTGCCGATGATAATAACGTCATCACTCCAGAACAAGTTAATGTTTTGCCAGATTCATTCACTATAAATATTGGTGGATTATATGCAAATTCTGACTCGTACATGGTAGTAACTAACCCTCGTACAGGGGGCACATTTCCATTAGATTTTGAAAATGACTTAAACCTTAAAGAAAAACAGTTTTTACCTTTTATTGAATTAGCCTACACATTCAATCAAAGACATAATATTTATTTAGACTATAAATCTTTACATCGCACAGCCCAATCTCCTGAAATTGCAAAAGACTTTCAGTTCACATTGCCCGATTCAGATATTACCTATGATGTTGAAGCTGGTATCAGCTTAAAATCAACTTTAGACATTGATATTTTACGTCTAGGTTATGGTTATGATATTTGGCAGGGTGAGAACTATACAATAGGTGCTTCTGTCGGTTTACACACCATGTTTATTAAAACGGCTTTTGAAGGTGAAATAGGAATATGTGTTCCCAACACTCAGCTTGAGCAATATTGCGGTGAAACAATAACCACCCCTAGAGTTGTAGATAAAAGCTTAACAGCACCATTACCAAACTTTGGTGTTTATGGTGACTATGAATTCTCGCCTGGTTGGGTATTTAAAGCTTATGCACAGTACTTCTCGCTAAAATATAACGATATAGCAGGTTCATTGGTAGATGTTCGAGCGGTAGTAGAAGCTGAATTAAATGAAGATTGGTCATTAATTGCAGGCTTTAATTATTATGAAATTGATGTAGATTATAAGCAAACATTAACCGCCTTGGACCAAGACTTTTATATTGCCGACTACAAAATTAACTACAGCTTTACTGGACCAATGATTTCAGTACAGTACACCTTCTAAATCAAGAATTAAAAAATCAAAAGCATCATTAGATGCTTTTTTTTTGCGTTACACACCGCAATATTACTGCTATATTTTTATTATCATTATTATAGATAATTAGAGGGTTAAGATGTCGACCACGCTTTTACAGCTTGCAGCAGCTAACTTAAAAAAAGCCGTGCCTTTAATGCTTAAGTATCAAATTCCCACCACGCCAATTAATTATGCGTTATGGTATGCCTATGTTGGAGAGAAAAATCCACAGTTGAATGCCGAACTTGATAATGCAATTAAGCAAAATCAAACCTGCTCCCCTGTTACCAGTGAATTACTATTTCGTAAGCACGTAGCAGACCCCGTAGAGCTTGATGTACGTGATATGCGTAAAAACCTCGATGCCATGGTATGTGACTTATCGCAATCTTTAAAAGACACCAATTCAGATACTGAATCATTTCAAGCACAGATTAATAAAGACTTTACGCGTTTAGCCGATCTTGAAAACCAAGGTTTTTCATTAGAGCAAGTTATCGGTGTTGTGCGTAATATAGTCAAAGAATCTGAAAACATTCGCTCCAGTACGGTCAGTTTTACCCAGCAATTACAAAAAGCCCAATCGGAAATTGATACACTTAAAACACGTTTGGCTGAGTCAGAGAAAGATGTGCTGTATGATGCGTTAACTAATGTACTCAATCGTCGTGCTTTTAATGAAGATATCAATGCCCAAATTGAGTTGGCACCAGAAGGCTGTTGTCTTATTTTAATTGATATTGATCACTTCAAAAAATTTAACGACTCTTTTGGCCACCAACTAGGTGATCTTGTTTTGAAAACAGTGGCAAAGCGTTTACAAGAAGCTTGTCGTGACGGTATTAAGCTGTATCGATTTGGCGGTGAAGAGTTTGCTATTATCGTGCCTAAAAGCCAGCTAAGAGTTGCTCGTCATCTTGCTGAGGCTATTCGCCGTGCGATAGAAAAACTCAGTGTAAAAGATAGACGCAGTGAGAAAGTAATTGATTCTATCACCGCATCTTTTGGTGTATCAGAATGGAAACCCAAGCAAGATGTCGGTCAACTAATCGAAGCGACTGACAAATTGCTTTATGAAGCCAAGCGACTAGGTCGCAACCGTGTTATGCCAATATCTAACTAATAGTTAGCTAAATTAAATCAAGCTTGACGGACTTATTGATACAGCCTTTGCCTCTACAATGTAACGAAGGTCTGCATCACCGCCCAATTTATCAAATGGGTAGCAGGTTATTAAGGTTAACCGGCGGTCATCTGTCATGGCCATTTCATCAACTTGGGTTTCGTGTACCACTCGTAAATCGGTCACCTGATAACGAGTGTACTGACCCTGGGCATCTTGTAACTCGATAGTATCTCCCAATACTAAATGCTTTAGCTTCAGAAAATGGCTGTCTCGATGCCCTGCAATAATGGTATTTCCCTGCTCACCTACATTAGCCCCACCTAAATATAAACCAGGGCCAAATGCCAATGTTCTGCCTGATATTCCCGCCAAAACATAGATATCTTGTTTATCTAGTTTGTGCTGCCGGTCAATGAAACGTATTTTTGCTACCGGATGAGTGTCAGCCCAAGACCAAGGTTTATGCGGCTTGTTATCAATCAAGGTTTGTACGAATGCACGCTCAATCAAATACTGAGCAAAATGAGCTTTAGCTTGCATGTAGCCTCCCTTTATAATCATTGCTGACGCTATGATTAGCAGAGTAAAAAAAATTATCCATCGCAAGTTAATTGATCTTGTTAATCTAACTAACATAATGTTATTCCGCACTATTTAGAATGAGCCTTTGCGCAGGCAGTAAGCCTTTTAGCCATAGACCATAAAGTAAGGTTAATGCTAGTAAGCTCATTCCGATAAGCAACCATAAACGACTCGCTGTCGCAGTTTGTGGTAACACACCTTGCTGACTCGCACTTGCTTGCCACCCAGCAGGTAATAACGTCGATAATTGATGCTCAGACTTGTCAGAGTGATATGGATTAACCGGAGTAACATCAACCGCCAATAAACTGGTTTGGCTACTGACTAAATGATATTGCATAGCCAACCCTTCAACTTGCTTGGCCACTTTTTGACGATTCGCATGACTTTGGCTTAGCTCTAATGCGGTTATTTGTGTATTAGCCCACAGTAAATCAATTCCCACGGCTGCACGGCCCTGATTGAAATCCAGTTGTTGTTGCCAATATTGGCCATTAATATGGCCTGAAATAATCACTGGCTGTAATTGTTCAGCAGGCATTTTAAAACTGACTGTAACGGGATCGCTCTGATAAACATCATCAATCTGTGCGGGCCAATAATCCGGTACGCTACCATCAAGGTTATATAATTCAACATCGGTTAATACCGGCTGATTTATTTTGGTCAAAAGCTGGGATATTTTCTGCTCTACCTCCTCTAACTTACCTATATAAGTAAAAGTCCCTCGTCCGACTCTGGCAGCCCTTGTCATAAAGTGAGAATTAGGCGCCGAGCCAATCCCGACCGTAAACAGTCTTGAATCTTGTAACTGATAGCTAATTTGTTCAAATAACTGTGCCTCATTTGATACCGCACCATCCGTCATAAATATGACCTGTCTCAGGCTTCCTGCTTTAGCGTTAATGCTGGAGGTCAATGCCCTATCTAATGCTGGTGCCATTTCGGTCCCTCCATCAGCATTTAAGGAACCAATAAATCGCTTTGCTTGTTCTAAATACAAACTATTCGCTGGTTTTGCATCACTGAATAATGCACTGACATCAGAATTAAATTCGATAATATTGAAACTGTCGGTTGGTTTAAGTCCTGTTAAGGCAATATTCAACGCCTGCTTAGCTTGAATGATTGACTCCCCCGCCATTGAACCAGAGGTATCGATAACAAGGATTAATTCTCGGCTAATTTGCTGCTGAGCTTTTAAAGTCAATGTGGGCGGAAATAACATAGCCATCGCATAAATATCTTTTGGCTGGTCAAGATTGACGTCAGCATTAGCTTTATCTTGATAGGTTTTACCCGTTTGAAAAAAAACCGTGGCAGCCACTTCATCACCAACACTTGTTTGCCATTGTAGGACAAAGTCACGGTCTAACGGCACTTTGCCCTGCAAGCTTACATTGGTTTTTCGTCCATTTTGATTTTGTTGTATATCGTGATAAGGACTATTTAATTCGGTAATATCAAAACCACCATCTATATCGATATCTATCGATACCTTATGGCTTGCTGATGCGTTTTGTCCCTCAGTATTACGCTGCACATTTAGAGGTTCAAGCATGGGCGATATTAGCTCTTTAGTTTCAGAAAATGTACTGCGTTGAAAATTCGGTCGATAACGCGGCGCAACCACTAACGGAAAGCGCAGACTAAACAAACCATCCTGATAACTGATTGTTTGCAGATAAGTAATTTCAACGGTTACTTGCTGTAACGGACCAATATTAGCCAATTGAGTGGTAAACACATTGGTGCGTTGCTGACTGACTAAACTCGCCTGCTTGCCTTGTTTTTTAGCCTGCTCAAATTGTTGTTTAGCCTGTTGCTTTGGTTTGATAACACCTTCAATTATCCGGTCGCCAATCAGTAAACTCATCCCATCAACCGCGGAATTTTCAGGTAAAGGAAATACATACTTAGCATGAATCCAGCTGTCTTCAACATTATTAAATATCTGCTTCACCGTCACCCTATTCACTAATCCTGATACTGTCATTTCAACTTGAGTACCTAGGGCAAACATCTGTTTATGCTGACTATTAATCTGGTAGCTAATCAGACCTTGAGTGATTTCATCAGCCTCATTTGTGATAGTTCGATTCGAGTATGCATCTTGTGATGCTAGGCTCAAATAGGGAAAGCTGAAATAACATACACTGACTAAATACAACCAAAAGGGCAATTTTACAAACATAACATCTCCTTCGCGGCATGGTATTCATGCCGCTAACTAAATCCATAAAGTGGAACAAACGGTTAAATTAATTGGCGGCTAATTGCGCACTTTCTGGAATAAGCGTTAATGTTACTCGGCGATCGAAAAAATCATTTTCAAAATTCTGATCTGGATGCATTGGCGCGCTGGCACCATAGGCCTGACCTTGTAAACGTGACTTATCAATTCCTTGCGCCACAATGTAGTTGGTCACTTCAATTAAGCGCTGCTCTGATAACGCCTGATTAAAATCATCATTCCCCCGACGATCGGCAAAGCCCATTAAATCAACATTCAGCTCAGGCATTGATGCCATCATGTAAGCCACATTATCTAACTGTTGCTTAAACAAAGGTTCAATGAGGCTTGAACCGGTTTTAAATTGCACATTCATTCCCACACCTAATTCAGCTAAGGTTTGCTTTTGATGCGCTTGAAGTCGAGCGAGCTCTGATTTCACCTCTTCTAAGGACTGTTGTTGTTGGTTCATTTGTGCAATTTTTTGGCTAGTCTCATTAATTTCATATTGCTGCTGCGATAATAAAGATTGTTGTGCTTCAATCTCAGAATCATCACCGACAGACTTACCAATTAATGAGCCTGTTAATGCGCCAATAAAAGCACCAATGGGTCCACCAACCACGGCACCCAATATAATGCCTGAACTTAAGCCAACAAGTTCTTCAGTATTTTCACGTTCTGGTATTGTGTTGCTTTGAGCGCCATAGCTTATGTTACTAAACAGTACTGATGAGATAACGGCGATAGCGACTAGTTGCTTTTTCATAATGACATTCCTGTTTTTAATATTGATAAATGAGTTGTTCGACATGAGTCCTCGACTCGATGAAACTATTAAACAACACAGAAATGGCTATTTATGGGTTTAAAAATGGCAATCTTATGTTCAATTGTGGCAACAAAATGGCAATTGATTTGGAAGCCTTTAACCCGTTATAAATTGCTGTATAGTCACAACAATAAACAGATTATGGAATTAGCTGATTAATGAAACGCATCGCGATTGTTGAAGATGAAGCCGCTATCCGCGACAACTACAAAGAAGTGCTCCAGCAACAAGGCTACAGTGTACAAGCCTACCCTAACCGCCCAACGGCTATGTTAGCCTTCAATGCTCGCCTGCCCGATTTAGCCATCATTGATATTGGCCTTGAAGGTGAAATTGATGGCGGTTTTACTCTGTGCCAATCCTTACGAGCCATGTCGAGTAGCTTGCCGATTATCTTTCTTACCGCACGAAGTGGCGATTTTGATACTGTTTGTGGTCTAAGGTTAGGCGCTGATGACTATCTAACCAAGGATGTCAGTTTCCCGCATTTATTGGCGCGTATTGCGGCATTATTTCGCCGTTCAGAATTAATCGGTTCAAGCCCGATTGAAGATAATCTAATGACACGCAATCACTTGCAAATTGACGGCAATCGCATTCAGGTCACTTGGAAGTTACAGCCGATTGAATTAACCGTTACCGAGTTTTGGATGGTACACGCCATGGCTAAACACCCAGGACATGTCCGCAGCCGTCAGGATTTAATGCAAGAAGCGAAAATTTATGTCGATGACAGCACCATTACGTCCCATGTAAAGCGGATCAGAAAGAAGTTTTTAGCCATAGACAGTGAATTTGACTGTATCGATACTGTATATGGTATGGGTTATCGCTGGGACAGCTTGTAAGGAAGATGTTCAATATGTATTTGCCATTAGGCCTAAGGGCTAAAGTGATTATACTTTCACTATTTTTACTCTGCCTTCCTTGGCTTGGGTATGAATATGTATGGGAAATGGAAAAGTACTTGCGCCATGGGCAAGAAAAAACCTTAGAAGGTACCACTCAAGCGTTGGCAACCGCACTGCATGAACGCCCTAAACTGTTTGATAATCAAGCCAGCTTTTTAACCCAAGTCCAAAAGGGCCGCGACTTGTATGCTTATCCATTATCGGGCCCTATTCAACTTGACGGAAAGTTAGAAGACTGGCAATTGTACAGTCACCGTAAGTTGTATTATGGAAAAGAACACATTGTTTATCAACAAAATGCACAACAAGACATATACCTTAACTTTACCCATATGGTGGGTAAATATGCTGGTTATCTTTATGGCTTTTTTGAGGTTAATGACTCCCAAGTTATTTATCGCAGTAAAAATAGCTTAAGGGTCGACAGGAACGATCACTTAGTGATTGCTACGCTTGCGCCCGATAATTTATTTAGGCGCTATGTCATTGCCAATACCAAGGATGGCTGGTTAAGCGCTTATCAGTTACCTCAAGATCCAACACAATCAATGCCCGTCATCCCTGAGAATCGTATTCAAGGCCAATGGCAGAAAACCCCTAATGGATACAATATTGAGTTCCGTATTCCGTTAGACATGATTGGCAGTAAACTCGGATTCGCTATTCATAATGTGGATGACAATGAGACGCGCAATTTAATTAATATTGTCGGCACTTCAGCCACCAACTCGGTAGCAGAATTAGGCACAGTTCTGGTGCCTTCGCCTGAAATAGAAAGTATTGTTAAAGGTATGGGCCACAACAGCTCACGCATTTGGGTGGTCGATAATCATGGCAGAGTGTTAGCGCGTTCAGGTGATATTCGCACATCAAGTAATACCTGGGATGCTGATTTAGATGGCGCCCAAACTCAAAGCTCTTGGGCACACTTCCATAAACAATACTTATTACCCTTATATTATAAAATTCTCACTAGACCGCCACAGGACTTTATCGATTCATTACAGGACTCAACTGAATTAAGTGGTAGCCATATTGAAAATGCCCTAGTAGGTAAACAGGCTTCAACCTGGCGATTAACCCCAGACAGTAAAGCGGTCGTATTAGCGGCTGCGAGCCCTATTTGGATTGATGACAAGGTGATGGGGGCTGTTATAGCCGAAGAAACTACGCACGGTATCCGTAGCTTGCGTAATCGGGCACTGGAAAAGCTATTTAACGTTATTCTTACGATTATGAGCATGGGCACATTAGCATTATTCATTTTTGCATCGAGCATCTCTAGTCGTATTCGCCGCTTACGAGATCAGGCGGAATTAGCTATAGACAGCCAGGGACGTGTCAGAAATCAAATCACTCCGTCAAGAAATCGAGATGAAATAGGTGATTTATCACGAAGCTTTGCCAATATTGTCGGCAGACTCGGTCAATATACTCACTATTTAGAAAACATGTCATCGCGGCTATCACATGAACTTCGTACCCCTGTTGCAGTTGTTCGAAGCTCTTTAGAGCACCTCAGCAATCAAAACCTAGATCAAGCAAGTCAAAAATATGTCAATAGGGCGCAGGATGGTGTCAATCGATTACATCTGATTTTAAATAACTTAACTGAGGCAACTAATCTCGAAGCCAGCTTATCACATGCTGAACGCAGCACATTTCCCTTAAAAAAGGTTATCGGTGGCTGTATGCAAGGTTATCAAATGACCTACCCAGAGCAGCGTTTTAACGTATTTATTGAAGATAAAGTTATGATGTGTAATGGCGTTCCAGAATATATTGCCCAATTAATGGATAAACTCATTAGTAATGCCATTGAATTTAGCCAGCCAGATAGTGCTATTAGTGTCAGCTTAAATCAATATCATAAACAGGCGATTCTAAAAATAACTAATATCGGACCAAAATTACCTAAAGACATGAGCGAGCAGATTTTTGAATCTATGGTGTCAATAAGGCCACAAATCCCCACCAACAAACCCCATCTTGGTTTAGGCTTGTATATTGCAAGATTAGTAACTGATTTTCACCATGGCACCATTAAAGCGAGCAATGTCAGCTGTGTAATAGAAGATGACATTAACAAAACGACACTTCAAGCGGATGAGATACATCAAAGTGGCGTTGAGTTTTGTTTAACATTACCCATAGTGGAAACGACATAAGCTATTTTGCCTATATAGCCGACATTATCTATCTCTCGCCTCTTTCATTTAGCCGTATAGATGTTAGGATGGCTAAATAGGTTTTTAGTGGATGAATTAATAATGAATAAACACGGTAAACAAGCAACCCAACTAGTCAGTTTAGGTCGAGATAAAAAATACACTAAAGGCATTATTAATCCGCCGGTATTTAGAGCATCTACAGTGGTGTTTGACACCATGGACGACATGCGTTTTGCCATTAAAAATAAGACCAACGGCGAGTTATTCTATGGTCGTCGTGGTACACCAACCCATTTTGCCTTTCAAGAAGCGATTGCAGAACTTGAAGGCGGCTTTGGCACGGCGTTATATCCATCCGGTGCAGGAGCGATTAGTGCGGCACTATTATCATTTTTAAAAAGTGGCGATCACTTATTAATGGTCGACACCGCCTATGAACCCACACGTGATTTATGCGACAAAATGCTCGCCGGATTTGGCATAGAAACGAGCTATTATGATCCTATGATTGGTGCAGGCATACGTGATCTCATTCGCCCAAATACTAAGGTACTCTTCCTTGAGTCGCCAGGGTCGATCACCATGGAAGTACAAGATGTGCCGACGCTGAGTCGCATCGCCCATGAACATAATATCGTTGTGATGCTGGATAATACTTGGGCTTCACCGATTAATTCTAGACCATTCGAAATGGGTGTGGATATCTCTATTCAAGCGGCGACTAAATACATTGTCGGTCATTCAGATGTGATGATGGGTACCGCAACGGCAAACGAGGTTCACTGGCCACAATTACGTGAAAACAGCTATTTAATGGGACAAACAACTTCGCCAGATGATGTATTTTTAGCGGCCAGAGGGTTACGTACCCTAGGAGTCCGTATGGCCCAGCACCATAAAAATGGACTTGAAGTCGCCAATTGGTTAGCAAAGCGTCCCGAGGTTGACCATGTCAGACATCCTGCTTTTGAAACATGCCCTGGTCATGAATTCTTTAAGCGTGACTTTACCAGCGCGAATGGCTTATTTTCATTTGTTTTAAAAGATGGCGATCTTAGAAGCATTACAGCCTTTGTCGAGAACATGCAGCATTTTAAAATGGGTTTTTCGTGGGGCGGCTTTGAAAGCTTAATTTTGGGTGTTTTCGGTATTGATAAAATAAGATCAGCAACCCAATGGGATAGCAGTAAGCCACTTATTCGTTTACATATCGGCTTGGAGGACACAGAGGATTTAATTGCCGATCTTGAACGCGCTTTTGAGCGTTACAATCAAGCTATCGCTAAGTAACCACTGCTCGAGATAATAAATGCTTATAAAATAGGCCGCACAAATATTGATATTGGTGCCGCCTATTTTGTCATTCTACCTAAGTGTGGAC
Organism: Shewanella sp. HL-SH2; assembly: GCF_051164935.1. NCBI lineage: Bacteria > Pseudomonadati > Pseudomonadota > Gammaproteobacteria > Alteromonadales > Shewanellaceae > Shewanella > Shewanella sp. HL-SH2. Next base: position 2,315,972 of record NZ_CP195035.1, on the reverse strand, counting down.
ACTAATTTTGACTATCAACTTTCAATGCATTCCATGCCTGCGTTCCATAAAGCGGCACAGTTGATAAAGCATGCTTATGGCTGCCGTTAGTTTCTTTAGTGGAATAAGATAAATACAATAAAGTTTGATTTTCTTTATCCAAAATACGTCTCACTTTTAAGCTTTTAAATAAAATACTTAACGACTCTTTAAAGACCACTTCACCGCCTTTACTGGTATCGATGTCTGCTAAATCATTTGCTGAAATAGGTCCAGTTTGACGACAACTAATGCTCATATCTGAAGGGTCGGCAAAATCTAAATCTGCTTTAATGCGACTAATATGACAAGTCACTCCTGGTATTTTAGGGTCATGTTTTGCATCAATAATCACATCTTTAGTGGTAAATAATCCTAAACTGACCTTACCGACATCGTCACTGCAGCTCATCATTAATCCACTGAGTGCGACTAAAGCGGCTAATTTCACGTTAATATTCATTAAGCTTCCTTAAAATATTGTTGCGCCATGCGAGTTAACCCTGCGGTAACAGAGCCAAAGTGATCCCCCACCACCACTTGTGCTTGAGGATACACTTTAGCAATTTGTTTGTATATTGCAGGGCTTCTTGCCGTACCGCCAGTAATATAAACAATATCAGGGCTTTCTAACGCCTTACCCTGATCATCAAGACTATTCATAGCCTGGCGCATTAATTGACTGACTTTATCCAGTGACGGCGCAATGGCTTGCTCAAATAGCTCGACACTGACGTCGATAGTTAACTGTTTTTCCACAAATGACAATTCAGCTTTATGAACGGGTGAATCGGTTAACGCCACTTTAGCGATCTCCGCTTGGCGCACAACCTGAAAACTCATCTGATTTTTTTGAATGGTCAATAAACGCTGCAGTAATTCAGGTTGCTCGGCACCATTGATCAAGGTTTCGATTAATCTCTTGCTGGATAAATGATAGAAATCACGCTGGGCGCTAATATCATTCACGGCAACGGCATTCCAAAATAAATTTGAAGGTATAGGCTTACCATCTAACATAGCACTGCCACTGCCAAAACTTGGCATAAAGCCTTGCATAGCAAGCGCAATATCAAGGTCATTACCGCCGATACGCTGTCCGCTGTGCCCCAAACAGTCTTGATCTCGCTGTATGTTACTCATTAATTCAGGGCCCATTTTTACTAACGAGCAATCTGTAGTACCACCACCAACGTCGACAACTAATACATTGGCAGGTTTGTTAAGGGTTGATTCAAAATCCATTCCAGCGGCAAGCGGCTCAAATAGAAAACCCACCGAGGTAAAACCGGCTCTTTTAGCCGCTAAGGTTAAAATGGCCTCAGCTTGTTGATTACTTTGTTCGCCGCCAATACCTTGAAAGTTAACTGGGCGGCCAATCATGGCATGGGTAGCCGTATTTAAGCCTTTAGCAGTTAACTGTTGATCTATACGTTGTTTAACGTGTTGCATCATCAAGGTAACAATATCTTCAAACAAAGCCACTTGTTCAGCTCTCAGTCCTGTAGCCCCCAGAAAAGACTTGGGTGAACGGACATAAAAACCTTCCTCAGGCATTTCAAGATAAGCATCAATAGCGGCCTGACCGACAAACACTGTAGTTTCATCAATCAATAAATCGAGTTCATGTCGAATTATTTTCGCCCGCATTAATTGTGAACTGCGTAAATGAGAAAATTCAGCTTTCAAGGCTTCAGGCAAACCATTATAAACAGCCTCAGCTATCAGCTCACGATCCATGGCATAGAGCGTAGAGGGTAAATAATTAGAATTTTCACTAAGGGGTATTAACTCTATTTTCTCATTGATCCAAGCACCAATTGAACAATTAGCACTGCCATAATCGAAACCCACTATCATGAATAAACTCGCTTAAAAAAATCAAACGAACAAACTACCACATTCACACCGAAAATGGATATTTTTTAGTTTGAAGAAAGATTGAGTGGTGGATTTTAAAACATTAACAGGATCTAAATATAACGAGGAAGGAAGACTGGCGTAAGTCGATAACATTGTATCTATCTAGGTAGGCAAATATCGCTCTTGGCATTTGTGCTGATAACCAAGGTGAGTTAAGCACCAACTAAATAGCCATAAACAAAATATTCCACTGCAAACAATAATAATACTGTTTACTAAAAAGTTAAGTCGCGGGATAACATGACTTTACCGCTGAACAATCAATTGATGTTAATTAGTTTGGTTGAGGAAGCAGTAATTGATATTGCTCTTTACATGCTTGATTAATATACACGCCAACTTGAGCCTCTAAAATGGGCGTGTTGGAGAATTGAAAGTCTTGGCTATTTATTTCAGGGTGCTTAAATAAGTAATCAGGGAATTGGTTAGAAAAAACTAAGTCCACTCGCTTATGTTTAAGCATTTTAAACCCTTGTTCAACCGATTCAATAGGCACCATATTAAGGCCGGCATTAATAAATTGCCGATGAAAATCCCCTTCTCGTTTATAGCGCATAATGGCTAAATTTTTTCCTTTCAGTTCAGACAAGTCATCCCAAGAAAATGGCGCATTCTCCTTCCGACGAAATAAACCTAACACAACTTTCTGTTGGCTCAACGGCACAAAATAAGCTTGTTGAGACTCAGGAGGCGGAAAAAAGCTCAAACACCAACGGCCAGATTGAACTTGCAGCTGCGCTCTGGCCGGAGGTAAAAATAATGGTTTGACCTTAAAATCATAATGGTCGGAAATAAGTTGGCTTAATAATGAAAAGTTAATGCCATGGTCGTCGACATCCATGGTGGTGAAAGGTGGATAATCAACCGCAATGACCTCATGTTCACCGATACTTTGAGCAATGTTAACTTCATCATTAACAACCGTGTTTTGCGCCATTACTTGTAGGCTGACAGACAACACCAAAGAACCTAGTATACTTTGTAACATCACTTAAACCTTACTGATAAACGCCGAACAACCAGCTTAGCTTAGTTGAATATAGCCATTTTTACATAGCTAGCGCATCAATTCATAAATACTTAACAAACAAAAACGCCATCATAATGATGGCGTTTGTAAACTAAACAATATTAAACAACTACTTTTTAGCTTTTTTCTTAGGTGACTTTGCCGACTCACTCACCCACTTGCCGCCAATAAACTTAGCAGACCAACCAGTTGCTTTACCGTCAACGTCGGTAGCAACATATTGCTCTTTCGTTTTACGACTAAATCTGACAGAGGCTTTGTTGCCGTCATCATCTTCAACTGGGGCATCGGCTAAAAAGGCGTACTTGTCCCATAATAACTCACGATATTGCACCAGCTCTTCAACAAGCGGCGCACGGGTTTCACGGGATTTAGGGAAGGTACTTGCCGCTAAAAATATTCCAGCAGCGCCATCACGTAACACAAAGTGCGCATCAGACTTAGTACATTTAAGTTCCGGTAAGAAGATAGGATCTTCTTTTGGAGGCGCAGCTTCACCACTTCTTAACAGTTTACGGGTATTTTTACATTCGGTATTGGTACAACCAAAATATTTACCAAAACGGCCATTTTTAAGTTCCATATCATGACTGCAACGATCACATTCAATCAAAGGACCTTCATAGCCTTTTATTTTAAACTGACCTTTTTCAATCTCGTAACCATCACAGCTTGGGTTATTACCACAAACATGCAGTTTACGTGATTCGTCAATTAAATAGCTGTCCATTGCGGTGCCACACTTACCACAACGGTGCTTGGCACGAAGCGCATCGGTTTCAGCATCTTCATTATCACTAATGGCTTCATCGCCAGGTGTTAAGTTGACCGTTGTCTTACAGCGCTCTTTGGGCGGTAAAGCATAGCCACTACAACCTAAGAATACGCCTGTAGACCCAGTGCGAATACCCATTTTACGTTGGCAGGTTGGACACTCAATATCAGTCAAAACCGGATCATTTAGGCGCATACCGCCTTCATCCGGGTCCATTTCTGCCATCAATAATTGCTTAGTAAAATCACCATAGAAACCATCAAGCACTTTTTTCCAATCTAGCTTGCCCTGAGCAACATCATCAAGGGTTTGTTCCATACTGGCGGTAAAGTCATAGCTCATTAAATCTTTAAAGCTTTCAACTAAACGTTCACTGACAATTTCGCCCATTTTTTCTGCGAAGAAACGGCGATTATCTACTCGCACATAACCACGGTCTTGAATAGTTGAAATAATAGTCGCGTAAGTTGAAGGTCGACCAATACCACGCTTCTCTAACTCTTTGACTAATGATGCTTCACCGTAACGAGCAGGTGGTTTAGTAAAGTGTTGTTTGGGTAAAAGTTGATCAAGCGTCAGTACATCACCCACTTCCACTATGGGCAATGTGCTAGTGTCTTCGTTTTTCTTACTCATTGGTGGTTGCACACGAGTCCAGCCGTCAAAGCGTAATGTACGACCACTGGCTTTTAATTCGTAATCACCGGCAACCACAGTCAAACGTGTTGCATCATATTGAGCAGGAGTCATTTGACACGCCACAAATTGACGCCAAATTAATTCATAAAGACGTTGAGCATCACGCTCCATATCCGTCATCGACGCAGATTGCACATCCACATTTGAAGGACGAATAGCTTCATGCGCCTCTTGAGCACCTTCTTTGCTACCATAACGTATAGGATCTGCAGGTAAATACTTGGTACCAAACTCTTTGCCAATCATCTCGCGTACATTTTCTACCGCTTCTTGGCTTAGGTTGGTTGAATCGGTACGCATATAAGTAATATGCCCCGCTTCATACAAACGCTGCGCCATCATCATGGTTTTTTTCACGCCATAACCCAAACGCGTGCTTGCCGCTTGTTGCAATGTAGACGTGATATAAGGTGCTGAAGGTTTGCTTGATGTCGCTTTATCTTCGCGGTTAGAAACTTTGTAAGAAGCTCCTTTTAACGCATCAACAGCAACTTTGGCTTGAGCTTCATTAATGGGTTCAAATGCTGCGGATTGAAATTTCAACACCTGCATTTTCAATTGTTCAGCATTACTGGTGTTTAAGTCAGCATGGATGTCCCAAAACTCTTCAGGTACAAATGCTTTAATCTCACTTTCTCGCTCAACCACTAATCTGACTGCAACAGATTGCACTCGACCAGCAGATAAACCACGTGCGACTTTTTTCCACAACAGCGGCGATACCATAAAGCCCACAACACGGTCGAGGAAACGACGTGCTTGTTGGGCATTGACCATATTGGTATCTAATGTAGATGGCTTACTAAAAGCATCTTGAATTGCTGATTGAGTGATTTCATTAAATACCACTCGTTGATACCGTGAAGCATCACCACCGATAATTTCCTGTAAATGCCAGGCGATAGCTTCCCCTTCACGGTCCAAATCGGTTGCGAGATAGATTTGGTCAGCGGACTCTGCAAGTTCTTTTAATTCTTTTACTACCTTTTCTTTACCGGGTAATACGGCATATTTAGCTGCCCAGCCTTTTTCGGGATTAATTCCCATCCGGCCAACAAGCGCTTGTTTATCTCTAGCCTGCTTATATATAGCTTTGGCTTCAGGTGACATCTTACGAACTTCTGCAGCAGTTTTAGCTGGAGGAGTACCATCAGATGTGGATGAAGTAGGTAAATCACGTATGTGACCTACACTCGACTTCACGATGAAATCTTTACCAAGATACTTATTAATTGTCTTGGCTTTAGCCGGCGATTCGACAATAACTAACGATTTACCCATAGTTTGATTTGCGCCAAATAGTCTCAGAAAATAACAAAATTGATTCCATATATAGAGTGTTGCGACAAGACTTTCAAGTAAATCTGCTTTTTATGTGCGTTTATGAGCAATTTTCCAGCCAAAAATAAAAAAAATGAAAAATAATATGCGTTTTTTAAAACTAATTTCTCAATAAAACACTTTTGAGAGCAACTTGAGTGCATTTTTAGTCAAAAAAGCCTAATTGAACAAAAACCAAACAGCTTGTTAACCCGCTTAGCTTGCGTATACTTGCGGTAATTTAGTTATTTCTTACATGCAAATTTAATGTTATTTCCATGTCGAAATCTTAATAACAATAATCAATGAAGGATTAGCCATGAAGCAATTTGAAGCAAATTTTGATGGATTAGTGGGACCAACTCATAACTACGCCGGTTTATCATTTGGTAATGTGGCATCATATTCTAATGCCGCACAAGCCTCTAATCCTAAAGCTGCAGCCAAACAAGGGCTATTAAAAGCTAAAGCTCTTGCAGATTTAGGCATGGTGCAAGGAGTGTTAGCTCCTCAAGAGCGCCCAGACCTTTATACACTGCGTAGAATTGGTTTTAGCGGAACTGACTCAGAAGTAATACAAAAAGCTGCTGAGCAAGCTCCTGCTTTGCTGAACGCTTGTTGCAGCGCCTCAAGTATGTGGACGGCCAATGCGGCAACGGTCTCACCTTCCGCCGATACCCGTGATGGTAAAGTGCATTTTACCCCGGCTAACCTGGTGGATAAATTACACCGAAGTATTGAACCACTAACCACCGGAAGCATATTAAAGGCGACATTTAATAACGATCGTCACTTCAAACATCATCTGCACTTGCCAGAACATGCTAACTTTGGTGATGAAGGTGCGGCTAATCACACTCGTTTATGCAGTGATTACGGTAAAGCGGGTGTGGAGCTATTCGTCTATGGCCAAAGTGCAACCAATCCCAATGCACCGAAACCAAATAAGTATCCTGCACGTCAAACATTAGAAGCATCACAAGCTGTTGCGCGTTTGCACCAACTTGAAGATGAAAGTTGTGTTTTCATCCAACAAAATCCAGATGTGATTGATCAAGGTGTATTTCACAACGATGTGATTTCAGTCGGCAACCAGAATGTGCTGTTTTACCATGAACAGGCATTTTTAAATACTGAGGCAAAATTTGCAGAAATTCGTCAAAAAATGAATTCAGAAGTACACTTTATCAAAGTGTCTACCGATCAAGTCTCTATTGATGATGCGGTTAAAAGCTACTTATTTAACACTCAAATTATCACCTTACCTAATGGTGAAATGGCGATTATTGCGCCGACTAACTGCCAAGAAAACCCTGCTGTATTCGCGTATTTAAATCAACTTGTTACCTTGGGTACTCCAATTACACAGGTCAAATACTTTGATGTAAAACAAAGTATGCAAAACGGCGGAGGACCGGCATGTCTTCGTCTTCGCGTGGCGATGAATGAGCTAGAGATTGAAGCGGTTAATCAACACACAATCATGAATGACAGCTTGTTTACACGTTTAAACACTTGGGTTGATAAACATTACCGCGATAGCCTAACCGTTGCAGATTTAGCAGACCCACAATTGATCATTGAATCTCGTACTTCATTAGATGAATTAACCCAAATATTGAAACTGGGTAGTGTGTATCAGTTCCAGAAGTAATTTTTCTACTCGCTTTATCAAAATGGCCATCGTAATTAGCGATGGCCATTTTTTATTGCAAGGTAATTTTGAACGTACACAAATGCTGATCGATTTATGCAAAATATCTTTTTCTCGAATAAATAAAAAAGGCGCTGTAAGCGCCCTTTTTATTTATATTTATGGTTAATCCATATTACAGAATGCTCACTCCGATTGAAACGACTTCAGTCACTAAGCCATTAGGTGTTTCAACCTCAACCAGGAATACACCAGAGTTAGGCTCATCTTCACCTTTAATCGTTGCACCAAAGTCACGACCACCATTATAATTGCTGCTTGGCCACACATACTCACTTGCACTAACCACTGAACCCGCAGACGTTTTAAATCTTACAATAGAGCCTGCTGGCATTTGTTGGTTATGTAAGTCAGAGATAGTAAAGAATACCGAAGCTGACCCCTTACCAACGATAGTAATATTGCCACCAAGGTGTTGACCATCACGATCATCGATTAAAATTTGACTACGTTCAGTAGCGTATGCAGTACTGCCTGACATTACCATCACTAGGCTACGACGCACATAAAGTGATTTTGAGTTGTTCACACCATCAACACAGCCTGCATGCGCAGAAGATGAACATAATACGCCGTTATACAATCCATCTTTAACATCAAACGTACCATTAGCATTAAAATCAACTAACTCTTCTAATGCTCCACCACTTTGTCCGCCAGCTTGTTGAGGGTTAAACAAGGTATCTTCGTTGTAGTCATTAAACGCATCATTCAGATCAAACGGTTGCCCAGTTACATCAACACCATTTCTAAACTCAGTAAGTTCGCTGGCATCGAATCGACCATTACCATTTAAATCAGGGAAAGACTCTTCACCAATAGCCGTGGCGGTAATGGTTGCACGCCCACCGTATTTTTGGCCGTAAATATTACCGTATACATTTAATGCAGCATCATAAGCTAAAGCTGAATTAGGGTTACGGAACATAGCGCCAGTACCATTAATTAACACTTCACCTTCTGGTCGCGGTAATTGACTGGTCCATTTTACAGAACATGCCCCTTTTACCGTTTGGCATGCATCTTCAATAGAGCCGCCTTCAGTGGTGAATGACACTGTTGTTCCATCAGGAACCGGGTTATTAAATGCATCGGCCATGCGTGCAGTTACAGTTACTTCCGTGCCGTCAATATCCCAACCTTCAGCATTAACAAACTCAGCAGAAAGTGAAAAACTGTCTTGATCTGGAATACCTGTAGACACAATTAACTGCTTTGATTGACTTGATATAGCTGGCACAGCACCATTTTCAACTTTGGCAGTCACACGTAATGATGTCGCCACAGTACCAGTATTCACAACCGTTTGAACAATGCCTAAATTGTTTGTTGTTGCTATAACAGGTGTAATAGCAACACCACCAACCGCAGTATTCAATGAAAATGATACTGATTGGTTGCTAACAGGATTACTATTTTTATCTAACACTCTAAATTTAACGGTTGAAGACTCAATACCACCGGTACCTAAAATGCTAATATTTTCAGGCACTGCTGATACAAATGAAATACTGCCGACATCTGCTTGTAATACATTAATAGTACCTACCGCAGATAAGCTTATGCCACCCGCATTAGCTGTGACGTTTATTTGATCTTCACCAACACAACCTTGTGCCAAATAAGTTGAAGTAGCAACACCATTACTTGAAGAAACAGGTGAGCTTAATTCTGCTTGAGCAGGATTTTTGGTCGCACAAGTCGATGAAAAATTCACATCAACAGGTTGATTAAAAGGTTGACCTAAGTCGTCTTGAATTCTTACCGTAATGGTTGCTGTACCGCCAGCAGACAAATTAGTAGTACTCACTTCCGCTTGGCCAGCAACAAATGTTGTACCAGAGCCGCTGCCCATAACAACATTAGTTGCACCAACAACCACAATAGTTTTGCCTACTTCGTTAGTGGGCAAGGTAGCACGCACTTCACCAGCACCTAATGAGCTGCCAGCATATATATCAACAGTCGCTTTACCTTCAGCATTTGTGACCGCTGTTTTTATCGGAAGATCTCCAATATCTGTATCAAAAGTCACAATAGTCGGCTTAGAAATACCAGTAACCGTAGCCGTTAATTTTCCTGGAGAAAGTGTACTAATGGTTTGAACTGTTGCACCTGCTGAGTTGGTCAATACAAGTGAAACTTGCGAACCACCACCAGCTTCACCGCCGTCACCGACCATAGTGATATTTACAGAAGCAGTTTCACCAGAAGTAATAGTTGCGGTAACAGTTGCACCTGTATTTACAGAAGCGGTATCAAGTTTGATTTTTGCAACACCATCGGCATTGGTAGACACTTGTCCCGTTGCCGGAGAAAAAGTACCGTAGCTGTCATCGTTTAATTCAAAACTGACTAAAGTACTAATGGGCTGACCTTTAGAGTCAGTAACCGTAGCGGTAATGTTTGCTGGTTCAGCGACAGACACTTGAGTATTATCAATAGATAATGCTACTGAAATAGTGACAGGGGATGTGCCACCGTCGCCACCACCACTACCGTCATCAGTAATGCCGCCACCGCCACCACAGGCGAAGAGTAAAAACGAACAAATTAACGTTATATAGACTTTAATTGCTGACCGCATTGTCAGGCTCCCTGTTACATTAAAATAATACTTATGATTTATAATAGTTACCTATTGGGTAATAATACACAAATATCTGATAACTATGCCACAACATGGTCGTTTTAATCGGTACATTTTGGTATAAACTTTAACTTTCATACCATTTCATAACTAAAGCTTTCCTGCTACGCTTTAGTCCATCAGCCAAACAATACTTAAAAAAATAATTGGAAGGAAAGATTGTGAGCAATAAAAAACAGCTCGGACTAACAAGTAAAATTTTAATCGGCATGGGTACAGGTATTATATTAGGCCTACTTTTAAGAAATCTCTTCCCCGACAGCTTATTTATTAAAGACTACATTACTGAAGGTTTATTGCACGTTTTAGGTGCTATTTTTATCTCCAGCTTAAAAATGCTTGTTGTTCCATTGGTGTTTGTGTCATTGGTGTGCGGTACTTGCTCATTAAGTGATCCCTCCAAACTTGGCCGATTAGGCGGAAAAACCATTTCGTTCTACCTATTCACTACCGCTATTGCGCTGACTATTTCTATCGTGGCTGCCATTTTAGTTCATCCCGGTAATGCCAGCTTAGTCAGTTCTACTATGGAATATACCGTAAAAGAAGCCCCAAGCTTGTCAGAAGTCATTATCAATATTGTGCCAGATAACCCTATTCAGGCGATGACTCAAGGTAATATGCTGCAAATCATCTTGTTTGCGGTCATCTTTGGTTTTGCGATATCGCATATTGGTGAACGTGGTGAACGTGTTGCTCGCTTCTTTAACGACATCAACGAAGTGATCATGCGCGTTGTTACCTTGGTGATGCAGTTAGCACCCTATGGTGTTTTCGCTTTAATGGCAAAATTAAGCTTAACACTCGGAATGGAGACATTTGGCAGTGTGGTCAAATATTTCCTACTTGTTGTTGTGGTTCTACTCATTCAAGGATTAGTTGTATATCCCATTCTACTAAAAGTATTCTCTGGCTTAAGTCCACTGATGTTTTTACGTAAAATGAGAGATGTGCAGTTGTTTGCTTTTAGCACCGCAAGTTCAAACGCTACTTTACCAGTAACCATTGAAGCCTCTGAACATCGCATGGGGGTTGATAATAAAATTGCTTCATTTACATTGCCGTTAGGTGCCACCATTAATATGGATGGTACTGCGATAATGCAAGGTGTCGCGACAGTATTTATCGCCCAGGTCTTTGGCATTGAATTAAGCCTAACTGATTATGCTATGGTCGTTGTAACCGCAACATTAGCGTCAATTGGTACAGCTGGTGTACCCGGTGTTGGACTTATCATGCTTGCAATGGTGCTAAATCAAGTAGGCTTGCCAGTAGAAGGTATTGCATTAATTATTGGTGTAGACCGCTTGCTTGATATGATAAGAACTGCTGTTAATGTCACCGGTGATACGGTTGCCACTGTGATAATTGCAAAGTCTGAGGATGCATTCAATGAAGATATCTTTAATGACTCTCAAGCAGGTAAAGCAGCTACCAGTTTTGAAGAACAAGTATTGAATACCAAGGCAGCATCAAAAACCTCAGTATAATTGCATTATTAGCTCAATTTATTTTTCAATTATTTAAAGGCGCATTGATTGCGCCTTTTTTATTTTTCCTTTATAAATAACCTCAGTTCGGGATAATAAACAAAATTTTATTTATCAGGAGTTTAAATGGATTTTACCTTACTTGCTAGCTTGGCGGCTATTCATATTATCGCCTTAATCAGCCCAGGTCCTGACTTTGCCATTATCGTTAAAATGGCCAGTCAGCAAAGTAGACAAGCTACAGTCGCTTGTGCGCTCGGCATCGCCATCGCCATTTTAATTCATACATTATTATCATTATTGGGCATTAGTTTGATGATCCGCCAGTCACCTCTGGCCTATACCTTAGTGCAGTGTATTGGGGTAAGTTATTTAGCCTGGATGGGATTTCAAGCGCTAAAGTCAGCGTTAAGCCGCTTTAAATCAATAGCAGCGTCAACCGAACAACCAACGCAAGCATTTGCTGCAGACAAACACAACACTGCCATTTTCGGAATATTTAAAGGCTTTAAAATAGGATTGCTAACTAATTTACTCAATCCCAAAGCATTGATTTTCTTTATTACCTTATTCACTGTTTTAATCACACCAGAGGTAAATTTAATAACCAAAATTGCAGCAACCACACTATTATTCTCCTTGTCACTTATCTGGTTTAGCTTATTAGCGCTGGTGTTATCTAAGCCACTCATTCAAGCTAAATTATTAAGTGTGAGTCACATTATTGATTTGCTAGTTGGTATTATTTTTATCGGTGTTTCGGCGACTATTGCTGTGAGCTTAATTAACGATTTTTAAAGTCTGCACTAAGCAATAAATAGTCAGAAAGTGAAGTACTTACACATTAGCATTTAGCATCAGGAGCTAACTATGCGAATTTTAGTGATTGAAGACGACCCTATTTTATCTCATCACTTAAATGTGCAATTGAGCGAACTGGGTAATCAGATTCAAATAGCCGCGACGGCTCAAGATGGCTTTTATCAAGCGACTAATTACCCGATTGACATCGCTATTGTTGATTTAGGATTACCCGATCAGAACGGCATTAGCTTGATAAAGTCGATGAGAGACGCCAATGTTACCGCTCCTATTCTGATCCTTACAGCCAGAGTAAATTGGCAAGATAAAGTCGAAGGCCTCAATGCTGGTGCTGATGATTATTTAGTAAAACCCTTTCAAAAAGAAGAGTTAATTGCCCGGCTTGATGCATTGGTACGTCGCAGTGCAGGATTTGTAAAGTCGGTAATTAGCTGTGGCACACTGTCGGTGGATTTAGCCAGTAAACAAGTGTCTCTTAATGATTGTCATTTAGACATTACTGCGTTTGAATACCACATATTAGAATACCTGATGCGCCACAACCATGAAGTAGTTGGCAAACAGCGCTTATTAGATGTGGTTTATGCCGATAAAGAAGGCGACCCTAACACGATTGAAGTGATGGTAAGCCGTTTAAGAAAAAAGTTAGCCCACGGCGGTATCGAAGATGCCATCATGACAATACGTGGCCAAGGATATAAATTCAATTTACCATGCAACTAATGTTAAAACCGCAGAAACGTTTACTCACCAGGATGCTTATTACCTCCTTAAGCATTATTGCCTTAGTAGGGTTTGGGTTTGCCTGGCTAGTGACGTTATTGAATGCCCAAAATCGTTATACTCAGATCACCGCTGACTATATTGCAGAACTGCCAGTCATTGCCGCAGAATTTCGCGAAAATAATTTAGTCCCTATTACCGAGGCACAAGATAACGACAACATTGAAACCAGCTACATAATGGCCACCTGTAACGAGCAATATACCGGCTTATGGCGTTCTGAACTGGCTAAAGATTTATCCTTGACTAACATTTGTGAAAAATACAACCTCATCAAAGACGACTCGCAAGCCTACTTTCTTGAATTTGAAGGCTTGCACACATACCTAGTCTTTAAACTCAGCACCTTAATCGAGGGCAAGCAGTTCCATCTGTTAATACTTCAAGATGCTGAAGCCATGAAAAAAGAACTGCAAAAGTTTAATCGTCTCACGTATTTCAGGCTTGCTATTGTTCTCGGTGCAGCATTTTTCTTACTGATTAGCGCCGCTTATTGGGGTATGTTGCCACTAAAGCAACTAAAACAAGAGTTACTCAAACTTAAGCAGGGCAAACAGCAAAATCTGTCGAATGACTATCCTGTCGAGTTACAAGAAATTACCCAATCATTAAACCAACTGCTGGATCAAAATCAGCAACGCCAAACTCGCTATCAAAATGCCATGAATGACTTAGCCCACAGTTTGAAAACTCGGCTAGCAGCCAGTATCGCGCTAATTGACGATACCTCTTTAAATTCGCAGGAAAAAGAGCGGCAAATCTTAACCCAAATAGAAGACATGGATCATTTGGTTAAGTACCAGTTAAAACGCGCCATGATGGGCAGACAAGGTTTGTTAAAAGAACACTCTGATATCAAGCCGATACTTGATCAGCTTGTATTAATGTTGTCAAAATTATATCAAAGGAAAAACATTAACTTCATTGTCCACTGCCCTAATGACTTAGCCTTTCCAGTCAGTAAAGGGGATTTAATGGAGCTGTGCGGCAATTTGATTGAGAACGCCGCTAAATTCTGCATTAGTACTATCGAAATTACAGCCCAGCAGCACGACGGCTTGCTGAGGTTACAAGTCGATGACGATGGCCCAGGTGTTGAAGAGGGCTACAAACAAAAAATCTTTCAACGGGGAGTTCGCGCCGATACACAACATAACGGCCAAGGCATCGGCTTAGCCGTTTGTTTTGAGCTTGTTAGCAGTTACGCTGGTACCTTTGAAATACAAACCAGTTATTTAGAGGGCGCTTCATTTATTATCGAATTACCGGTTACTAACCAATAAACTAAGTACCTGTTGATGACCGTTATGTTTTAGCGGAACTTGGCGCAACTGCGCCATACAAGTTTTCTGCACGATTAAACATAATCCATGACGTTGCGATAAATTTATCACTACTCAAGGGAATATTACCGCGATGACTATGGGTAAAGCTTGCAGGTGCTATAACCATGGTTCCTTTTTTGGGTTTTATTTTTTGTTGTTGGTAATAAAACTCAGTTTCCCCGCCCTCTTCTACATCATTTAAATAGAACATATAAAGCACAACTCGATGTAAGGCTTCGTTGTGACCTTCCTGGGGGAATTGTTCTGAATGCCAATGGGGATAACCACCTTTCCCTTGCTGGTAGTGCTGGATATTAATCGTGCCACTACGGAATAAATACCGCACAATTGCGTTAACTTTATCAGCACCTAATTTTTCAAAATTTTCCGGTTGCAGTGCCACCGGCTGGCCATTTTCATCATTTACGGAGACTGACACAGCTCCCATCAATGCTAATGCGTACTTTTTGAAGTAATCAACACTATTGGCCAGTGTTAACTGCAGTAATTCATTGCGTAACTCGGCTAAATCAGCGTGTTGATCTAACATAAGATCACGACTAAACTTTTTACTGAGATCAACGCCATTACCAGTAACGCCTTGGATCACACTAGGATGATGTTTTACCGCATCGATCAACTTATCACATAATTCATCACTAATCGCATTGGGGTATACTTCAATAAAGTCCATAATTCACTGCTTAATTTTTAAAGTTAATGTTAATATGCTGCATGTAACTTACCTATTTGTAAAGTCTGAGTAAGTTTTATTCTATCTAACGTTTAACCATATTTATCTATGAACCTGACCTGAGTCTAATCACCCACTTTTATGAAAAAAAATGTCAAAATAGCGGTATCAGAACTTAAAGTTGGTGTTTACGTTAGCTTGCCTGTCTCGTGGAAAGATCATCCTTTTTTATTCAGTAAGTTCAAAGTTACCTCACAAACTCAAATTGAGTTGATAAAATCATTAGGCGTAAAAGATGTCTTTTACGATCCTGAAAGAAGCGATATTCAACCTGTTACAACGGATAACCCTTCAGATTTAGAAGCGGTCGATGAGGCCTCACTTGATACCATTAAACAAGATATGCTCGATTACAAATCAGAACGTATCGATAAGCAGCAAAAACTAAAGCGTAATATCAAAAAAACTGAAAAGCAATTTGAGCGTTCAGTGTCAATGATGCACTCAATGGTCGGTAAAATTGCTAGTCGTCCACTTAATGCTGTCAGTGAGGCTAAAGATCTCATCAGTAACCTTACTAATCTGTTACTGGATGAAGATAACCTTGCGTTACACTTAATGGAAAACGCTAACCCTAAGGATATTATCCACCACCATTCGTTAAATGTGTCTATGGTGTGTATGTTAATGGCGAAAGAACTTGGCTGGAGCCGAGAAGAAATTGAGTTATTGGGTATTGGCTGCTTATTTCATGACATAGGTAAATTAAAAATCCCCTCAAATATTTTGAATAAAGTGGTGCCATTATCAACACCAGAAGAAAACCTAGTCAAACAGCACCCATTAATGAGTATTAACTTTTTAAAATTAGCTGACACTTTTCCGGAAGAAGCTAAACCGATGATAACCCATCATCATGAGTATTTAGATGGCAGTGGCAGCCCGCAAGGGCTAAAAGCGGATCAGCTGGATAAGTTTGCTCAACTGATTGCGGTGGTCAATACATACGATAATTTATGCAACGGCAGTCATTTAGTCAAAGCTAAAACCCCCAGTGTCGCCTTAGGCTTATTGTATAAAAACTATAAAAATAAGTTGAATGCAGAATACGTCCAAAAGTTGATTAAAATACTTGGCATCTATCCACCAGGTAGCATTGTAGAACTGTCAAATGGTCATTTTGGCTTAGTGATGTCGGTAAATTTAAATAACATTTTATTTCCGTCAATCGTTGCATATGACCCCATAGTTCCTATAGCGCAATCGCCAATCATTGAGTTAGAAAAAGAAGGCATGAGTATTGTAAGAAGTCTTCCAGCCGCAGCTTTACCCGAAAAAATCCATAAGTATTTAAATCCAAGAGAAACCATTAGCTACGCATTTGGCCAAGGCTAATAAACGCAGTATAAAAACCACTAAATACAAAAATGGGCAGTGTTAAACTGCCCATTTTGTCAAACTTGCGCAAATGCTATAGCCAGCCTTTTTGTTTAAAAAAGAAGTACGTACCTGCTGCACTGGCAAACATTAACCCCACCGCCATCGGATAACCTAAACGCCAATCTAACTCTGGCATCAAAGCAAAGTTCATTCCATAGCTACTGGCAATCAAAGTTGGGGGTAAAAACACCACCGCCGATACCGAGAAAATTTTAATAATTTTATTCTGTTGCAGACCACTGAAACCCATAGCAGCATCAAGCAAAAATTTTAATTTATCGAAAATAAACTGGCTGTGTGGCATTAAAGATTCAATATCCGATAACATTTCACGAATGTCTTTCAGGTTCTCATCGGACAAATTCTGTCGGTAATAACGTTGCAAATAGCGCAATGAACGCTGGGTATCAAGTAAACTTAAGCGAATTTTGCCATTGGAGTCTTCTTGCAAAGTGATTTGTTTAAATACGGCATCCAGTTCTTCGTCATTAAAAACCTGCTCACTCAAATTGTCCAGTACGCTATACACGTCTTCAATCAAATCAGATAGATAATCAACTTTAAGGGTGAATAACTCTAATAATAGCCCTTCAGGGGTTTCGGTATCTAGGCGGCCTAAACGCATATAATTACGCAGTAAACGGATTAAGCCGATATCTTCTTCACGTATGGTTAATAGAAAATGCTGACGTAAATTAAATGAAACGTTGACCGCTCTGACATCAGAGCCAACCCGTTGTGGAAATAACGAGTTAATATGCAAACCATCTTGGTTTTGGAAAAATCGAGCGGATGCCTCAATTTCTTTGATATCTTCCTGGTCGGACACTTCCTCAGCAGAAAATCGACTCAACCAATCACGTTGTTCACTATCTGGTTTATATAAATCCAGCCAGAGAATATTATCCGGCAAAGAGTCTTCAATAGAAAGTTCAGTAATTGTGAGCTGATGATTTTTGTAGGCGTAAGCGGTAATCATAGAAGTCCCCCATTTACACACGGTTAACACGATTGTGTTACCCTGCAGGATGTTGGTAAAAACTGGCGCTAGTTTACTAATTTAAAAGCTAATGAAAAGTAAAAAGAACAATTAATACCCATTTATATTGCTATATGGTCTCAAAGTGGTGTTTTTAGCCTTTAATACCCTAAAAAAAGCGCCTGTGGTAGGCGCTTAATTTAAAAATGCTGCTTTTATACTCAAATTTGCCAATATGCTTAACACATCAGGCTTAAATACAATATCAGACTATTCACCCTTTAATCGACGATCTAACTGATCTTTTAAATTAGCCGGAACACCTTTTATTAAAAGGGTGTCTGATATTGGGTCATAAATAACTCTCTCACCTAAATGGCCACCATCAAAACTTAAAGTCACGCCACCACCAGTACCAGAAAACTTTTTCAAACTGCGCAAACTGGCTTTATCTGCGGGAAATTCATCATCTAGTTCATAATTGCCACCACAGGCAAAATCATAAAATGATTCCATGCCTTGATCAGCCAGTTCATCACCCAAATCTTTCACTTCAATGTCGGCACCAACATCGGCACGTTCAGCGCAGTATTCAAACACCTTGTCGCGACATTGTTGACGTTCATCTTTGGTTAATTCACTGCCAGCGACAAAGTCTTCAACCGCATGAATCAAGGTTTTGTTCTGTGCTTTTGTATTTACGCCTTCAACACAACCCATAAAATCTAAAAAGAAGTCAGCCACTTTACGGCCTGCTCTGCCGCGAATAAATGAGATATATTTCTTTGAGGCTTTATCGGCCTGCAATTCGGTTAAATCAATGCGCGCAGCTAATTGAATATTATTTAAATCTAAATGATTATTCTGTGACAGCTCCATATCATCTAACACAGTCATTGATGACTTAGCACTAAGCAGCGCAACAAACAGATAATCACTGGTCATGGCGGAATAACATGACATCAATAAAAAACCGCCCTGGGAGAAGTCATACTTGGTTAATTCTTGCTGAAGTAACTTACTGGCACTCACGGTAAAATCAACAAAGCCTGACTGACCTTCACGGTATGATTGAAGTGCATTAGCAAACGCATCATTAGCATCGCCATCTTCATTTGGCACACCAAAATAGCCAAAACCTTTACCTGCTTTACTTGAATAGGTTTGATGTAATTCTTCCAGCATAGCCTCAACAGCTTTACTATTTAATAAAGGTTGCGGACGTAATCGGCAGGCCATTTGCCCCTGACTGTCGAGTGATATTTCATGAATAATGGCTTGTTCGATATTAATCGTCATAAATGCGATAACCTTTGGTGAGACAAATATTGCTAAGAAGACTGAGCATGATATAACGATTTTAATCATGAAGGTATAGAAAACATGAGGCGAGCTTGATTGAAATCCGTTATCATATACAACAATTGAGAACTTATTTAGACAAGAAAAACATGGCCATTAAATCAAAATACAGCAACACCCAAGTAGAAGCCTTAATCAGTGAGATGTTAGCGCTATTAAACAAACATCAAGCCCCTACCGATTTAAGCTTAATGGTATTAGGCAATTGCGTCTCTCATTTATTAGAAAAGAAAGTCCCAACAGAATCACGTCAAATGGTTGCGGAGCAGTTTGCTAAGGCACTAACTCAGTCCATTAAATAATGCATTGAAAGTGAGTTAACAGACCTTGTTAGCTATCGATAATCTATCTAAGAAGGGATCCATTAAGGCATGATCGAGCGCAGAAAGCAGATGACACGAGATAAAGTCTCGCGCCTGGTAAATTGGGGGCATTGGTTTGCCTTTTTCAATGGCTTGCTCGCCATGATTATTGGTTCCCGTTATATTGGCAGTGTCGGCCAACCAGACTCCATTATAAGTTGGGGCTATCTTGCGTTAAGTACCATAGGGCATTACACATTTTTAGCCTTTATTGTGTACGTAATTTTTATCTTTCCAGTCAGTATCATCTTACCCTACTCCAAAATTCTACGAGGATATGCCGCCTTTGTCGCCTCAATGGCTTTGTATATTCTACTCTACGACACGATTATTTATGATGACTACGGTATTCATCTCAGCCCGTTTGCATTTGATTTAGCCTGGCAAGATTTAAATGCCTTACTGCATAGCACCTCTTATATCGTCACCCCCATTGTGATTATCGTTATTGAACTCACTGCGGCCAACTTTATCTGGAAGCGAATCGATAAAATTCAAAAGAAACAATGGGGCAATAAAGTAGTGCTATTTGTTGGCGCCTGTTTTATTAGTAGCCACTTAATTCATATTTGGGCTGATGCCGCCAATATTACCGACATCACCCGTTTTGATGACGCCTATCCGGTTTCATATCCAGCAACAGCCAGAACCTTTATGGAATCACACGGGGTTGATGGCAACAAAGTGACCAGTGATATTGTTCCGCAAACGTCAAACTTGCATTACCCCATTGAACCACTGCAGTGTCAGGCTGACACGCCAACCAATGTGCTAGTCATTGCTATTGATAGCTTACAAGCTGCAATGGTTGATGACGTCACTATGCCTTTTTTAAGCCAATACACCCGCGAGTCACTTAACTTTACCCAGCATTATACTGGTGGCACTCAGTTTAAAAGCAGTATGTTTACCTTAATGTATGGTTTACAAGGCAATTATAGCGACAAGCAAGATTTTGGCGTTATGTCACCCGTCATGAACCAGGAATTAATTCGCCAGGGTTATCAGCTAGGACTATTTACCGCCCGCTCACAGGCTGAATTAGCATCAACCGGCGCTATGTTTAAAGGGTTTCAACCCCATATCAGTGTCAGTGAAGATGGCAGTGCCACAACCGATATTCAAAATATTACAGCCCTTAAACAATGGCAACACAATCAAACCCAACCCTGGTTTGCAGTACTTAACCTTTCTGCACCACAAGATTACGATACACCAGTAGGCTTTTTGGGCATTGAAACCATAAAAGCGCCAACGTCATTAAAATCGGCACAAAAGGTGCTGTTTAACCAATATCGCCAATCTTTGAAGTTTATTGATAATCAGCTTAGTCAGTTGTTGCCTCAAATAGATGACAATACCATAGTGTTTATTACTGGCACCCACGGCCAGGTTTTCACCAGCAGTATTGAAGATGCAAGGCGCGATTTGTCTCCTGACAATGTTAAAGTGCCATTAATCATCCACTGGCCTAACATTAACCCCAGTGAAATTCATTATCGCACCAGCCACTACGGTATTGCGCCAACGATTTTAAGCAAAGTATTGGGCTGTACAACAGCCAGTGAGAAATACAGTTCTGGCAGAAGTTTATTAGAGCCTAACCAAGAATCTTGGGTATATATTGGTAATAGCCGTGAATTTGCGATTTATCAAAAGAATGAGATAACCGTTCTAGGCCGATATGGAAAGTACCGTATATACGATGCTAAATTTGAACGACGTCTTAACAAGAAAATGAGTGCGCCAGAGTTGATTCAAGTGATGCGTGAAGGTCGCCGATTATATCAAAACTAACTAATGGCATGTAACGTGAAGCCGGCCTTCTAATAGCGTCAAATGAGTTAACTTGAATAGAATATAATCAGTCAATAAATGCTGATTAACTAAGTGCTTGCGCCAAGCCCGTTCAATTGATAAAGTGCTTACTCACTAAGTTTACCCCACTAATTTGAAGCTTAGTAATGCAACAAAATTCGGTATGTAGCGCAGCTCGGTAGCGCACTTCGCTGGGGGTGAAGGGGTCGGAGGTTCGAATCCTCTCATACCGACCAAATTAAAAAAGCCAGCTTAATCGCTGGCTTTTTGCTTTTCTGACATAACAAGCTAAGGCGAGTTACTGTTATGAAGCTTACGTCAAAGGTAAAAATAATCGTGGGTGGCTATGCTTTTATTTCTTAACACACTGAATCACATTATGTTAACGCCTCAATCAGCCGCCAACAAACGCGGTCGGCTAGATTGATTTACATATCCTAAATTCAAAAACTATCGATCAAGTCGTACACGAAGTCGTCTTGCCCGTTCTTGAAATGCAGTCTCGCCACCTTCCAAAATATCGCGTACAGCTGTTCGAATGGTAGCATTTTCTAACCCTCCAGCACGATAAGTGATTGGTGGTAGACCGCCTGCTTGATGTGGCCCAACTTCAGCAATAATAATTTGATCCGCATCAGTGTTAATTACAAGGTTGGCATTGTGTGTAACCATAATTACTTGTCTTTTTGCTTTTGCTGCAATAAACAAGGGTACAAGCTCATCATTTACTGATTTAGGATCTAAGTTCTCTTCAGGCTGATCAATAATTAGTGGTCGATCGTCAGCTTCATCCAAAGCAAGATAAAGCAACAGTAGAACTATTCCCCGCGTTCCTGGTGATAACTTACGTATGTCAGTGTCATCATATAAAATTTCATATCTAATTGTGATGTGATCAGTGCCGTAAAGCCAAAGTGCAAAACTTTTTAACCAACCTCTATACTCACTTTGCTGTTTTTCATATGGCGCATGAGCAAGAATATCTGAAAGATAGGTTGTGACGAAATTTTTTATCGCTGCCTTAATTTCTTCTGAATTTCCATGTTCCCAAGCAGACCTAAGCATTTCTTCTGCACGAGCAATTAAAGAACCTTTTCCATTGAAAGGCCCTGTTTTTCGACGGTCTAGAAGATGCTCTTCGGCATACGCTCCCCACTGGTTGACATCAACAACACGCCGAACGTAAAAACCTAACTTGCTTAATGTTCCAGAGGAGGCGGATAGCCTTTCCATAAGTGGAGCATAAAGCTCAGAGAGTACTGATTGTTCGTTGATTATTGCCTCAAATACTCTTTGGTAAGCCTCATCGCGCTCAGTTTGCATTTGACCTTTACGAGTTGACGCGCCTTGTGCATCTAGAAGTTTTTCCTCTAATGCTTTAAGGGCGGCATTTTCTTGACCAAGCCGATTCGTAAGTGCTGAATATTGATCTCTAACTATCTTATCGGCACTAAAAAGTGCTTCAAGCCTTGTCATCTCTGTTATGATTGTTGATAAATTCAAAGTGCTAAACTCAACGTCATCAGCAATGGTTGTAGCATTCGTGTCTCCAAGAGGCACAGGCAGCCCATTTAGCTCTGCTATTTGATTATCTGTCCATTTCACATAATCCGCTAAACTATTATCTACATTACCTTTATATATAAGAAGAAATTCATCCCACTGCTGACGACTAAGCCCACTGAGACCATGTCGTTCTTGTGCTTGCCGTAGAAGTTCAGGTGCCTTAGTTGCACGCGTACTAGCCACCTCATCTTGCAATGAAATGAAAGTGCGTCGCTGGTTTGTGTAGGCTTGTATTTTTCCTCTAACAGTTTGAGCTGCTTCGCTTAGAGCGGCGTGACGCTTAACTTGTGTTTCGGATCCTTTAACAACCAACTTCGCAAGATCAGCGTTATAACCTTGTATAAGAGTTTTCTTTTGAGTTATTTGAGCTGAAAATGTAGTAGTTAAGCGATCCTTCTCAATCTCAATAGCTATTCGCTCAGATAGACCAGATATCGCTTCAGTCTCTCGGCTTCTAGACTGTTGAAACCTGCTAGTACGGTGCTCTCTAAATTCACTAAAGTTTACAGCACCGTTACGTTCATCCAGAGGGTGTGCCTCCAGTATTACTCTCTCGATTTCTTCAACAAGCCCATCAGAGACTCCGTTTGAGGAACAGAGCTCTTCAACGAATTGCTGTGATAAATATCTAGCACGAGGGAATGAAAGATGACCATTAGCATCCTTCCCGTTAAGTAAACGTGACGATTCATTTCCGCCTTCCCAATTCAAAGTAATAGATGCATCACCAATATGCGATCTTGCTCTTGCTAAAAAAGACGGGCTAGTATTTTCACTCCCATTCCATGCGTATTGAGGAATAGAGTCGCAGCCAGCAGCAATCATATCTGCAAGGGCAGTTTTGCCTGAACCACGCGCACCTATAATTGCAACTAAGCCTTTATTCAGTGATATTTCTGGAGTTTTCGCCCAACTTGCATTGTTTATAGTTGCACTAGATATAACCTGTGACGGCATTGCAGATGGTGGAGGCTCAGCGCCAACAAATGCTCTACCTTCCGGGTCTATACAGGCTTGCCGCAACGCATCAAACTCTAAAGCCCCTTTAATCCAAGAATAACGCTCTGCTACGGGCTGCCCAACGGTATCAATGTGATGAGAATCGCTACCATGGAGGCACGGCTTACAGCCGTTATAACGTTCACGTAACATCTCAACATTAACACTTCGCTGTCCAAGCCAAAACTCACGCTGTGCTGCATTACTGGTAAAAATAATATGTGAAAATGCTTCAATCTCTTGCCGTATTGTCGTATCGGCAGCCTCACGAAGCCCTGAAGTTCCATCTCCACTGGCCCCTGCTACAGCTATGAGGATATTCTTTTTTGCCCATTCACTTTGATGGTAAACTTCTTTTAGTTGGTTGAAATTAACCTTAAATTGAGTAGCTCCACACCTGAGTGCAACAAGATCATCTGTGATATTAATATCTGCTTTTTTCCCAAGCCTAATAAGCTCACTTGCCGTACAATCAAAGCGATCACCATAAGCTTGAAACTGTAATCGTGTAAGTATTCTTCGGAGCTGATCAATATGGTCTGTGTCTTCAGGGCTAACGAGGAGATGTATATTGACAAAGCCAGACTTGGCGGCCACATCTAGCCTAAGTTCAACATTAGGAAAAATCAGATGCACATCTTTTAATCTTCCAGATTTTTTTCTTCTCAATACTTCTTCATATGTGTCAGTTACATAATAATCAGTTACAGCTAAAGCTTCTAACTTAGGTGTCAGTGCTTCAAGGGCTGTTAAGTATTCCTCCCACGCGTCAGTACCTTTAAATTGATTATTAAGAACCGTGCCTGGTGCGTGTATATGAGGCTCCCAGCGCTTCCATTGTGAACCACGACTAATCATTTGATCTCCATTCATGATGCTGCACCCATTTAGTCATAAAAGGAAATACTTGATTTAATTTATGAGTAAAATATCTGCAGGTAACTTTGTTTCCGTAAAAGCTTTCACAGCTTCCGATGAAAATGTAACGAGACTGTAGAATAACTCTAACAGTCAAATTCAATTAAAAAACGAGCCCCTGAAATCAATCCTAAGCGTTTTTAAGACAATAGGTAATTCATTTGGAACCATAAAACAGGCTGTTTTTCTTTAAAATTAGTAATTCTACAGCCTCAACGCTAAGCTAAGCGGAAAAATACAGTTGGCTACAATGTGCGAGGCGCGAGCCAACTGTAATTTTTCCGTTTGAGCGCCGATTATATTTACTTCGCACTGATCTCTTTGAGAATAGCACGTGCAGCATTTTTTCCGTTTAAGGCAAAACCAACTTCATGGCCACTTTTATCTTTAAGAATTAACAGGTTGGAATCTGGCCACACATCCCGAACCACCATATCATCTGAAACCGTATTAAGTTCTTTAGCTGGTAGTTTATATCTGAGATTATATTCATAACCTCTGACGTCCCATTCAGCCATATAGGCACCATTGTCCGTAATAAAAAACACACCCCATTGCTGTAGCTCTTTATTTTCATACATAGTTGTCCACTCCTTAAAGTGAACTTTTTCTGAGCCATCCTTTACCATATCTAAAACCACAGGTTCAAAAGCAGGTGTATTCATTGGACCCATCATAGTTTGCATTGGTCCAGGAGAAGCACAACCACCTAGAGTTAAAAGACTTGCGATTAGTAGAATAGATTTTTTGTTTAACACCCTAAATATCCTTTTAGTAAAACTAGTACTCACCTTGTAAAGTGAATTGAAGTTTGGAGTAAATATAACGTTTTAGTATTTGTTCGTTGCGCTGTTTGCAAGGCACAAACCGCTTGTTGGACTTGGCCGATGCCGAGTCCAGGTTAATGGCTACACATCATGCTATAGGAATTTGCTTTTTTTGATGCTGGCTCTAGGCTGCAAAGCAATGTTGAATTGATTATGAGGCTTGATTTGTATGTGTTCAATTGCAATTCCTTTATCATAGTGGTGTTCCATCACATTTTTTAAATCTAGCGCATTCAATGAGGTTAATATACTCGATTGAATCAGCATTTGGCTCCGCGCAGCAGCTTAGTTGAACGCCGTTTTAAGCGGCGAGAAATATGTGAAACGAAGTGGAACCGAGCTAGCTGTTACGGGTCCGACTTGAAAACCCTTGTTAGGCTTTACATTTCATATAAGCTCAATCCCATAGAGGCACCAATAATATACCAAACTCTTTGCCATAGAACATGGACGAGATCACTTCCAACATAT
This sequence comes from Shewanella sp. HL-SH2, assembly GCF_051164935.1. Taxonomy (NCBI): domain Bacteria; kingdom Pseudomonadati; phylum Pseudomonadota; class Gammaproteobacteria; order Alteromonadales; family Shewanellaceae; genus Shewanella; species Shewanella sp. HL-SH2. Next base: position 2,289,987 of record NZ_CP195035.1, on the reverse strand, counting down.
GACGTAGATTCATTGCCATGGCGCAGTAGTTTACCATTCGCTAAATATTTAGATTTATGAGAACCAAGCTGTCTATCACTCAGCTCCGCCGGTAGGATCGAACGAAGCGGTGAAACGTAAACAGGATCATCAGCTACCAAAATAAACTCATCAAACAAATGTGCAAAACTTTCCATATGCTCACCCAACTCAAGCGTATACCACTCTTTTGAGATTGTATTTATTCGAATTTCGCCTTTTTCATACTCTTTAATAGAGCCATCCAAATGACTTATTTCATGTTCATCTTCTGGGATGAAAGACAAATGCAGTAATAAATGATTTCTCATGCAGCCATTCGATAGCATGAGGAATAAGATCATCAATGCCTACAGGACTTAATTCTCTATCGGGATGCAATCCTTTGAAAAAAGACAATGCTTTGCTTGTTTCACGATAAATAAATGGATAATCAATATAGATGACGCGATATTTAGCGGGAGCTCTTTGCATTCGTTCTTGATATATCTCCCGAACTTCTGCAACACATGATTTAGGGTTTCTGTTTATTTCACGCCCCGTAAATCTTATTACTGTGTATCCAGCTCGAGAAAGGTAGCGTTGTCTTATCGCATCTTTTTCTAGTTGTTCCTTTGACGAATGGTAATCATGTCCATCTAGTTCTATAATTAAGCGGGCATCTTTTAAGATGAAATCTACACGAAACCTGTCATGTTTTTCCTGATCTCCAAACCAATGTTCACTTTCTATAGCATCTGCTAAGTCACCAAGCTCTTTACTAAACTCCTTCTCAATATAAGATTGCCCTCTATCTTTGTACCAACTAGGCGGGGACTTTGGTTGACCTGGATACTTCATTACTACCTCGATTGCTGTGTGAAGCCTAACGTTTTAGTATTTGTGCGTTGCGCTGTTTGCATGGTACAAACCGCTTGTTGGATTTGGCCTATGCCGAGTCCAGATTAATGGGTACGCTTTATGCTACAGGAATTTGCTTTTTTTGATGCAAGCTCTGGGCTGCAGAGCTGTTTTGAATTGATTATGAGGTTTGATTTGTATGTGTTCAATTGCAATTCCCTTGTCATTATGGTGTTCCATCACATTTTTTTAAATCTAGCTGATTCAATGAGGTTAATACACTCGATTGAGTCAACATTTGGCTCCGCGCAGCGGCTTAGTTCAACGGCGTATTAGCGTGAATCCGATAAACATTCACAGAGCGCCAATCAAAATACAGCGTCCATATAACTTTGATTACCAATAATTTCAGCAACTTATCAGATTTCACATTTCTAATCAATTACTCTTTAGTCTAGCCGAAAGCGGAAATCTAAATAACCGCCTAATATTGCCCCATTTGTTGCTAAGTCTTTAAAACACAAGCCGCTAAATTTTTCATATGCAGTGAAGCACTGCACTTTCCCCCGCAGTGCATCGAGCCAGAAGGACTCTTTAATTTAAGCCACTGCAAACCGATTTACATCGCGCTCAACACCAGTTTATTTAATGCTATAACGCAATACATGCCTTTAATAAGGGTTAAATAATCTTGTCTGATACAACGGCTATGGTTTGTCATCTGGATCTGTTTGCCAGTTAATCTTCGCGCGATATTTTGTCGTCGCTATGGTGGCGTGAATCCATTAAATGTGAACAAGCAAACATAATACTGCTTTAATCGGGCGTAGAATGAGGCAAAATTGATGTTGGAGGTTATTTATGTGGTGGAGAGTGTTGATTATTTCAATCGCTTATTGGTTAATTGGCGCGCATTTTCTTCGGTTTAACCATATTGAACTGGCCATTATTGCTGCAACTTTACCCTGTTTAATGCTTGTAAAACATGCCGTTGTCTCACGACTGTTACAGTTAGGTTTAGTGCTGGGCTGTATTTTTGTTTGGGGAGTATCAACGGTTGATTTTGTGCAAATGCGTATAACGATGGATGCTCCCTGGCTTAGACTGGCTAGCATTATGGCTGGTGTGATGGCTTTTACGTTATTCGCCGCCTATTGCTGTAATGGCTTAACCAGAAAAAACAAAGGATTACACTTATATTATTAATCACCCCACATAAAATGCGAGGCGATGTATTTCACAAAAGTTACTGCTGCGACGGCAAGTATTTCGCTAGCTTTTGCTTGCGTAAGTAAACTAACGCCAAACAAATCACAATATAAATACTGGGTTCAATAATTTCAGATTTAACCGACCAGTAAAAATGCACTGGTGCTAGTAAAGCGACTAGATAAACCCAGTTATGCAGTTGTTGCCAGCGCTTGCCCATTTTCTTCCTAACCGCCATAAACGAGGTCACGCTCAGTAGTAGCAAAATACTATAGGCTAACGCGCCAACCAAAATGTAAGGTCGTTTGATCACTTCTTCGAGTAAAAAGCCCCAGGCGAACAATAAATCTAAGCTGATAAATGCGCTGATATGTAATGTTGCATAGGCAAATACATATAAGCCAATTAAGCGCCGAGTTTGTAATAACAGCCCTTGTTTGAGGTATTTTGCCAAAGGTGAAACCACCAAGGCTGCCAGCAGACTATTTAAAGCCCCCATGCCGGTATAATGAATAATGTATTGCACAGGGTCGCCGCCAGCATTGTCACTTAATACCAAATTTACCAAGTACAACATCGGCAATATGAAGGCGATATGTAAACCGCCTTTTAACCACCACAAACCCCGTGGAGTGATCCGCATTAATAATATTTCCTTAAATCGAGGTTTTTATATAAATCGGCAACAGTGTCAGCATAACCATTAAACATTTGCGTAGGAATGCGTTTAGCTGAAAATAAGCCACCCTCACCTATGCTTCGCTCCGATGCCTGTGACCATCTTGGGTGATCAACTTGTGGGTTAACATTGGCATAAAAACCATACTCATTAGACGCGAGCTGATTCCAACTGGTGGGTGGTTGCTTGTCCATAACCCGAATTTTCACAATCGATTTAATGCTTTTAAAGCCGTATTTCCACGGTACAACTAAACGAACAGGCGCACCATTTTGCGGTGGCAGCGTTTTGCCATATAAACCGACCGCTAGAAATGCCAATGGGTTCATTGCTTCAGCCATAGTTAGCCCTTCAACATAAGGGTAATGAATACCCCCGCCCATTAAGCGACTTTTCTGCCCGGGCATTTGATCTGGGTCAAACAAGGTTTCAAATGCAACATGGGTTGCGGATGATTTCACACCAGCTTCTTTTAATAAACTGGCTAGTGAAAAACCGACCCAGGGCACCACCATAGACCATGCTTCAACACAGCGTAATCGATAGGTTCGCTCTTCTAATGCAAAGCGTTTAGTTAAATCGTCTAAATCTAAGGTTATTGGCTTGTCTACTAACCCTTCAATTTGCAGTGACCAGGGGTTTACCTTAAATTGTTGTGCGTTTTCAAAAGGGTCTTGTTTACTGGTGCCAAACTCATAAAAATTATTATGGCGGGTGATTTTATCTTCTGGAGTTAATGTGTCTGGTATAACAAATGCTTTAGGTTGGGCAAATTGCAATGGTGAGGTGGTAAATGGAGGCGTTGATTTACTGCTGCCAAAATCAAATAAACCGGCTTGTACATATCCTGGAATACTGGCACCTAAAGCACCCAGTCCTAAGGCTTTAACAATATTGCGTCTGTCTTTAAAAACCGACTCAGGGGTAACTTGATTATCCGGTAAATCCCATGCCGATTGGCGTTTAATTCCCCTGGTAAAGCGTGTTTTATTCACCATGTTATTCCCTCAATACTGTATTACAACTACCCATTAGACAGGTTAATACGCGATAAAATTTCATTTCGATTCAAAAATAAACGAATCACTGAAAAAACATTAAATTGTTCACCATAATACTTGCAGGCCAAACTTTTGCATGCGAATCTTATCGCGTTTCTATTTCAAAGGGTTAGGTTATGCCATTCGTTGTTGATTTCACACCGCCACAAATAGCCGCCATGGTTGCTATAGGGTTATTAAGTTTTTTAATAGGCGCATTACTTAACCAAAGGTTGACCCGTCAACGTTGGGAACAATTAAAACAAAAATACGAAGCTGAAGCGACTTTGGCTTTGATAGAGCAGCAACGTCAAGTTGTTCAAATCCAAGATATCCTAGATGATAAAATTGATAACTTAAATCATCTCCAGTCTAAGCTTGAATCTTATATTAGCCAACTTGCTAGAGCGCAGGCGCAAGTTGAGCGTATTCCTCACTTAGAGCAACAATTAGAAGACAGCCATCGAAAAATATTAGAGTCACAACTTAATCTATCAAAATCTAATGCCATGCAGCAAACCATCATGGCTAAAAGCGAAGCCGAAAACAAAGCATTAGAAGATAAAATCAATTTACTAGAAGTGGCTGAGGAAAGATTAAAAGTACAGTTTGAAAACCTTGCTAATCGTATTTTTGAGCAAAAAAGTGAAAGTTTCAAACAACAAAATGTCACTCAAATTGACGGCGTTCTAGGCCCGCTTAAACAGCAGTTAGATGGATTTAGGCAACAAATTCAACAGTCGTATAATCATGAACAATCTGAGCGCAGTGCATTAAAACATCAATTAAACCATTTACGTGAGCTCAATTTAAAAATGAGCCAAGATGCCATCAACCTGACCAAAGCACTTAAAGGTGACAATAAACAGCAAGGTAATTGGGGCGAAGTCATTCTTGAAAGAGTATTGCAAGAAAGTGGCCTACGTGAAGGACATGAATACGACACCCAGCAAGATTTAAAGAATGATGATGGTAAACGATTTAAACCCGACGTGATTGTTCATCTACCCGATAACAAAGATGTGGTGATTGATGCCAAAATGTCGTTGGTTGCGTATGAGCGCTACTTTAACAATGATGATGAAGATATTCGCCAGCAAGCATTAAAAGATCATGCCCTATCTATTCGAATGCATATCAAGGGACTCAGCCAAAAGGATTACCATAAACTACATGGACTAAAAAGCTTAGATTATGTGCTAATGTTTATCCCTGTTGAACCGGCATTTTTACTGGCAATAGAGTACGACCCTAGCCTAATTAATTTTGCCCTAGAGCAAAATATTATGCTGGTTAGTCCAACCAATTTATTAGTCGCTTTGCGGACCATTAATAACATATGGCGCTACGAGCATCAGAATCAACATGCACAAACCATTGCTAAGCAAGCGGCTAAAATATATGACAAATTGTGCAGTTATATTGATGACATGGACAAACTAGGACGCGCGCTTGAGACTGCCGATAAAAGTTATCAGCAAGCAATGGCTAAATTATCTTCGGGTAAAGGCAACTTAATACGCCAGGCGCATACCTTACAATGCCTGGGGGTCGACTCTAGCAAGCAGATTGGTAAGCAAATACTTAACCGCGCACTAGACGAGTCATTAGACAAAACTGAAGGATAAAATGGCAAAATTAATCATCAGTTAATTATTTACTTTAATACTGTTAATGTTTTAGCAATTTATCGAAAAACTCATTTTAAAAACTTTATCGCAAACGTTGTACTGAGGCGGAGATTCTCATTTAAATGCGTACTACATGGATTAATACATGTTCACCTAAACGACTAACAACCTTACTCGTTGTAACGGCGCTGACTATTTTATCTAGCCCCCCTGCTAACGCCTACACGGCTAAACAGCAGCAATATCTTGATGCGAAAAAAGCCTTAGACAGCGGACAAACCAGCCGTTATCAACAACTCAGAAAACAGCTAGGTGATTATCCATTAGCCATTTATCTTGATTATCACACCAGTATTGATGACATTTTGCGTATGCCGGGCAATAAAGCCTTTAGTGCCATCGAGCAGTTCAATACCATGCCTTTGTATAATTCAGCTCGATATCGTTATTTGATGAACGCTGGTAATACCCAGCGCTGGCAAGACTTTTTAGCTATCTCACCGACAACGCCTAATGACATGCGTTTACAGTGCTATTTTTTACGTGCGCAATTAGCAACGGGTGATAAAGCAGCGGCATACAAAGGCGCGGATCGACTATGGCTGCATGGTCAGTCTAGACCTAAAGAATGTGATCCTTTATTTACTCAGTGGGCCAAAGATGGTTACCGTACCCAGGAATTAATATGGGGGCGAATGCTGCTCAGTTTTGATGCAGGACAAACAGGTTTATTAAGCTATTTAAGCCAAAAAGTCAGCAAACATCGTAACGATGCTGAACTGCTATTAAAGGTATACAAAGACCCTAATATATTAAGAAATACCAAACTTTTTAGCAGCTCCAAACCTATTGTGAGTGATATTGTCGATGCAGGCTTAAGAAAACTTGCCAGAAAAGATCTTAAACAAGCCACCAAACTTTACGTTAAATATCAAAAGGCGGGTCGATTCAGTGAGGCCAAAGATCGTCAATTAAATCATTATCTGGTCAGGCGTGGATTGATATATCAAGAAGAAGCATTAATCGATCATATTGATACTATGTTACCGCTATTGGCATCTGATGACTTATATGAAATGCGCCTTCGCTGGGCTATCCGCCAGCAGGATTTTAATACCGTAAACATTTACCTAGCGCAATTAAGTCAGCAAGGTAAAGAGCATTCTCGCTGGCAATATTGGCAAGCCCGCATGAATGACCAACAGGATACTAAAAAAGCACAGGACAACTATTTAGTGCTGTCTCAGCAACGGGATTTTTACGGTTTTAATGCCGCCAAAGTTATCAATAAACCTTTGTCATTTAATGATGACAACTTAACCTCCAACAAAGTATTACGCGCAAAGTTATTAGATGACCCCGGAATGTCTAGAGTCATAGAGCTAAGGGCCATTGATAAATATTTAGATTCGCGTACTGAGTGGATATATCTAATGCGTCGCCATGATAAAGCCATGACAGCTGAATATGGACTTTATGCGCTTGAGCAAGGCTGGTATGACTTAAGTGTTGAGTCAAGTATTCAAGGGCAACAATGGAACGCATTAAATCTGCGTTTTCCTAATGCCGCCAATGAAGAATTTGTTAACGCCAGCAAAAAGTATAAAGTCGATATTAATGAAATTAGGGCTATTTCACGCCGTGAAAGTGCGTTTAATTACTATGCAACCTCAGGTGTGGGTGCCAGGGGGTTAATGCAATTAATGCCTGCCACAGCAAAACAAACAGCACAAAAGAACAAAATTCCCTTTAACGACGTAAAAGACTTATATAAGCCAAGCGTTAACGTCATGTTAGGCAGTGCCTACTATGCCGAGTTATTAAAGCAATTCAATAATAATCGAGTATTGGCAACAGCTGCATATAACGCAGGGCCTGGTAGTGTAAAACGTTGGTTAAAAGCGTCTAATGGATCATTAGATGCGATGAGCTTTATTGAAACCATCCCATACACTGAAACCCGTGAATATGTTCAAGCGGTATTAAGTTATCGAATGATTTATTTACAACAAGATAACCCTAAAGCCGATATGTTTACCAAACAAGAACTGAATTACGCTTATTGAGTCTCCGTTTGAGTTAACGACCAACCTGCCGTCAACTCAAACGCTAAAAAGGGCGATTAAATCAATATTAAAATAAAGAGGATTAACTGTGTCCCATACCACAATCAAACAGCTAATAAGCCAACTTGAACAAGTTTTGCTTGGCAAGCCGATGCAGATAAAATTAGCGGTTGCGTGTATTTTAGCCAAGGGACATCTGCTTATTGAAGATTTACCTGGTATGGGCAAAACCAGTTTGTCACACGGTATTGCCACCAGTTTAGGCATGAGTTACCAACGAATACAATTTACCAGTGACATGTTGCCCGCTGATATTTTAGGGGTATCTATTTTTGATCAAAACCTGCAAAAGTTTGAGTTTCATAAAGGACCAATATTTAATCAAATGTTGCTTGCCGATGAAATAAATCGCGCCAGTCCGAAAACCCAAAGTGCGCTGCTAGAAGCCATGGCAGAACAACAGATTACTCAAGATGGCCATACCTACCCGCTGCCTAATCCCTTTTTTGTTATCGCCACCCAAAACCCACAGGATCAGTCAGGTACGTTTCCTCTGCCCGAGTCCCAGCTAGACCGCTTTATGATGCGGATATCGATTGGTTACCCAAGCGCAGAAGCTGAAATGGCCATGCTAAAAAATCAACATCACGGTCATAAACGTCCACCATTAAAGCAATGTTTAACCTCTGCTGAGTTAATGGATCTACAAGCAGAAGTTAATCAGGTTTCAGCGTCCGATGCGGTACTTAAATATTTATTAGCGCTTATTGATATGTCCCGTCAGCAAAACCAAGCAAGTGGATTATCACCTCGCGCAAGCTTAGCCCTACTGCAAGCAGCAAAAGCTTGGGCAGTCATTGAACAGCGAAACTATCTGGTGCCTGAAGATATTCAAGCGGTGTTTCATGCAGTGGCAGAGCACCGAATAAGCGCACATGGCCAATTTCAAGCTAAAGCCTTGTCTGATACGCTGCTTGCCAGCGTTAATCCCATTCTTTAATGGTTTTGAACATGTTTAGCCGCAAAAGTCGTCAAGCTAACACTCACCTCCCTGAGCGGCAAAGCTGGGTAATGCGGCTTGTGCCCAATTCTGCTAAAAAAAAGTGGTCCAGGTGGATAAGCCGTAGATTACCGCCACAACAAAGAGTCACATTGAGCCACAAAGGTATTTTCATCCTGCCCAGCGCATTTGGTTTAGCCTGGTTAGCACTTATCGTCCTACTGTACTTATTTGGCACCAACTACCAAAACAACTTAGTGATCGGACTTAGCTTATTACTGGCAAGCATTTTTCATACCTGTATTCTTTACAGCTACAAAAATTTAGCCGGATTAACTTTTAACGCTATCACTCCAGCAGATGCTTACGCCGAACAAACGCATGCCTTCCCGATAATGTTGACCGGACATACCAAACAAAAACACCCTGATACGACTCATCAACAAATTTGCCTGCAATTTAGCGGCCAGCGCCATGTGCGCTTGGCACAAACTGAAGAACAATCGATTGCAACAGTGCAATATGCACACCCAAAGCGTGGCTTATTAACCCCTGGACGTATTAAGGTATGGTCACATTTTCCGTTAGGGCTATTTAAAGCATGGTCGTATGTTGATCTCGATTTGCACCAAGTTATTTTTGCAAAACCACTCGAATGCGACATTCATTTAACCAGTCAAAGCCGTGATGATAATAATGACATCAGTCATGGCAGAATTCGCCCTGGGGTTGATGACTACACAGGATTACGCGGCTATGTAATGGGCGAGTCTCTAAAACAAGTAGCATGGAAACAATGGGCCCAGGGCAAAGGCATGCTAACTAAAGAATTTAATGAACCTGAAGGCTCACCGGTATGGTTGTCACTTGATGATACCCAAGGGCATGATTTAGAACAAAAGCTAGGTAAGCTGTGCTGGCAAGTGAATTATCTTACTCAAAAAAATCAAGTATTTGGCTTAATACTCAACCACAACACCTTAGGTCAAAGTAGTGGTGAAAGCCATCGAATAGCGTGCCAAAAAGCCATTGCCATGTACCGCCCAAGTTTCAATATTAATATTGATAAAAAACCAGGAGGCGATGATGCACGATAACTTTGACAGCATCATTAGCCGCAATACGTTGTTTTGGTTATTAATAACCAACGTAGCGGTTTTAACGCCGCAGTTTTCACACGCAACGCCTTGGACTATGGCCATTTGCGCCATTTGCTTTGTTTGGCGCATGGGAATTTATTACGGCAAAGTGGCAGCTCCACCTAAATTATTGGTCAATACCCTCGCAATAGCTGCTGCGGTAACCTTAGGTTTGGTGTCATCGCAAATTGGATTGTTAAATGCGCTAATTAACCTGTTAATTTTGGGTTACGCTTTGAAATACATCGAAATGCGCCAACAAAGAGATGTTAAAGTGGTGGTATTAGTGGGCTACTTCATCATTGCGCTGACCTTGCTAGATCAACAAGCCATTATTAACACCTTACACTTAACCCTGGTCGCCATTATCAATACCAGCGTACTGGTAAGCGTTTATCAAGATAACAGAAAACCTTTAACTAACTTACTGTTTAGCTTAAAAATTATCCTTCAAAGTATCCCACTCGCGATATTACTGTTCGTGGTATTTCCTCGTTTAGGCCCGCTGTGGTTGATGCCCAATATGAAAGCGGCCAAAACTGGCTTATCGGATGAAATGTCATTTGGTGATATCAGTAAATTGACTCGCTCTGATGAACTTGCTTTTAGAGTCGGCTTTGATAATTCTGACGGCAGCACATTAGGCCCCCAAAATGCGGATCTCTATTGGCGCACATTAGTGATGGAAAGCTATGATGGTAAAACCTGGCGACAGGACTCGAATATAAAAGATCTACAGGGTCAATCACGTTACCAAAAATTCAATCGCGCTTTGCCACAAGACGACAGTCAAAAGATTAATAAATTGGAGTATGTGGTAATTAGTGAGCCAAGCCACCAGCGCTGGTTATACGGGCTTGACCAAGCCTTTAGTCAAGACAGTAATATTGTAGAATTATCCGACTACAGTCTTTACGCTATGCGGCCGGTAGCGCAACGCCAAAGTTATCGTGTGGTGTCTTACCCTAATAGTGTGATGGATGAAAATTTAACGCCGAACATCCGCAGTATTAATTTAGCCTTACCCGAAAATGCCAACCCGCAAACCTGGCGTTTAGCACAACAATTTAGTCAGCAATACCCGCAGCCTAAAGGCCGTATTAACGCCATGATGAATTACTTTGCTGAGCAAGCGTATTACTACACGCTTAGCCCACCCGTACTTGGTGATCAGCAAATTGATGACTTTTTATTTGAAAATCGCGCGGGGTTCTGTGCCCATTATGCATCTGCCTTGGTTTATTTAGCCCGTGCCAGTGGAATTCCCGCCCGTATGGTTACCGGATATCAAGGCGGCGAATACAACCCCAAAGCAGGCTATTACAGTATTTATCAATATATGGCCCACGCCTGGACCGAAGTGTGGTTTGAAGGTGAAGGCTGGCAGCGTTTTGACCCCACCGCCATGATTGCCCCACAACGTATTTTAGATGGCTTTGACGCCACATTTGACAGTCAATCTAGCTATTTATTAGACAGCCCTTTTAGTAGCCTAAGGATGAAGCAATACCCATGGTTAAACGATATACGTAATCAAATTGCCAGCATGGACTATTACTGGAGCGTGTGGGTGTTAGGCTTTGACGAGCAACGTAAACAGCAGGTATTGAAAAAGTTACTCGGTGATATCAGTGCCAGTAAAATAGCCATCGCTATGTTGGTATCCATCCTTATCATCTTGTTATTTATTGCCTACTTTGCCGGGTTATTTGAATTTAAACCCAAACAAGATTTAATCATTCGCCGCTATAAAACCATTACCCGAGTGTTGAGTGTAAAAGGCGCTTCTAGCCCACAACAACAGCCACCTTTAGCTTATGCGCAACAATTAGCACTTGAGCTAACTGAAATACAGCCGCAACTACTGCAGCAATTTAATCTATTTACCGATTGTTTTGTCGCATTAAAATACCAGCCACTTTCAGCGCCGCAATATAAACAAAACCTACGCCAATATACGCGCCTATATTGGTCATTAAGGCTTAAACTGCTAATGATTAAGCAATTGAAATAACATTGTAATATTAGTCGTTGATGCGAGCGAGCTAACCCCATAGAATGGCATAAGATGTTCTATTGCGAGTGCCCTATGCTGTCATTAATTCAATCCAATCAAATGGAAGTTCTGTCTGAGCAACTAGCTAAAATGCTGGCAACCCCTTTGCCTAACACTAGCCTGCTGACGACCGAACAAGTGTTAGTACAAAGCCCTGGCATGTCGACATGGCTGCGTTTAGAAGTGGCTAAACATAACCACATAGCCGCAGCACTCACCTTCCCTTTACCGTCGAGCTTTATTTGGCAACTTTGTCATCAATTACTGCCCAATGTACCAAAGGAAAACGCCTTTACCAAAGCGGCAATGACCTGGAAGTTGATGGATTTAATCCCAAGCTTGCTTGATGACGCAGATTACAGCCCTTTGCAGCACTATTTAAACAATGGCAACCTTGAGGGCGGGAATAACACCTCATCCAACTCACAAGATGCGATTAAGTTGTATCAACTTTCAAATCGTATTGCCGATATTTTTGACCAATATTTGGTTTATCGGCCAGATTGGATCCAGGCATGGGAAAACAACCAACCACTGACTGAAATTAATTCACGTTTTAACTTAGATGAAAACCAGTTATGGCAACCTAAGCTTTGGCGCGCATTAGTGCATTACAATCATACTGAACTACAGGCGAGCCAATATCACCGCGCTAATTTACACCAGTCCTTACTGAATGCTTTAGCAGACACAACAACCAACATCAGTATGCTGCCTAGTCGGTTATTTGTATTTGGCATTTCGTCCATGCCACCACAAACATTAGAAGTTATTCATGCATTAGCGCAGCGTATTGAAGTGGTTATGCTGGCACTCAGCCCTTGCCAGCACTATTGGGGCGATATTATCGACCCTAAAGTCAGGGCCAGAATGGCGTTAAAATACACCCACAAAAAACAACTCGCCGAAGATTGGGAAGACAAACTTGAGGTGGGTAATCCATTATTGGCTAATAATGGCAAAATGGGACGCGAGTTATTAGATTTGCTGTTGAGTTTACCCCCTGAAAACACTAATTTCAGTTATGACTGCTATGTCGAACCAACACCGAATAACCTATTGCACGGTGTTCAATACGATATTTTACAAATGGAAACCCTAGGGCAAGCTTTAGGGCCAGACGCCAGGTTATATCAGCAAATTGATAAACGCCGTTTACTTAAAAACAGTGACACCTCAATTACCCTGCGCAGCTGTCATAGTCCACTGCGGGAAGTAGAAACATTACACGATCATATCGCAAATTTATTAGACGCTAACCCGACTTTAGAGCCAAAAGACATTGTGGTCATGATGCCAGATGTTGCCGCCTACGCGCCTTATATTGATGCGGTATTTGGCACAGTTAACAGTCAATTTTACTCAAGCTTTCAACGCGCCAGTAAAGGGCCACAGCAATTAGCTGTTCCCTATGCCATTGCCGACCGTGGTGCCGCCCAGGAATCGCCGTTAATTAATAGCTTTTTAACCTTACTGAACATCAATCAAAGCCGTTTTGGGTTAACAGAGGTGCTGTCTATTTTAGAAGTGCCGGCCATTTTAAGGCGCTTTGAATTAGATGAAGATGACTTTGATATTATTAAGCGTTGGCTTGACCATGCCAATGTGCGTTGGGGACGAGATGCCAACAGTCGCACCCAATTAGGCTTACCTGCCTTTGGCCAAAACTCTTGGTCATTTGGCATCAAACGCTTAATTTTAGGTTATGCCCTTAATGACCAATCACCTATGTATCAAGGCATACTGCCAGTCAGTGGTGTTGAAGGCCAATCGGCACAAGCCTTGGGAAAATTGCTGAACTTTTTGGAAGCGATTGACGATCATACCCAGGCATTCTTTAAGCCCAGTTCAACCGCTGACAGATTAAGCCAAATAAACCAATTAATTGAAGACTTCTATCAAACTATCGACGATGAACAGAGCCAAATACTCACCATCAGAAATGCGCTTGCCAGCTTATCAGATGAACTTATCGAAGCAGGTCATCAAGCGCAGATTAATATTGAAGTACTCAAGCAATGGTTTAATCAAACCTTAAATGACTCGCGCGTGGGCCAGCGCTACCTTGCCGGCAGTGTGAACTTTTGTACCTTAATGCCTATGCGTTCAATTCCGTTTAAAATTGTCTGTTTACTGGGCATGAACGACGGAGTTTACCCGCGAGTACAACATCCGGTCGGATTTGATTTAATGGCGCATTTTGGCGCCCAAAAAGGCGACCGTTCGCGCAGATTAGATGACAGATACCTGTTTTTAGAAGCGCTACTTTCTGCGCGTGAGCAACTTTACGTCAGTTACATTGGTCACAGCGAGCGTGACAATGCTGAACGTATCCCCTCGATGTTGATTTCAGAGTTAATTGAGTTCTGCCAAATGAGTTATCTGCCAGAGCACTTATCAAGTAACACATTAACCGAGGATGATATTGAACTCATTGAACAGGCCGTCAGCCTACAACTTATTCAAACTCAACCATTACAACCCTTTGATCATAAATTATTCACCCCAGATAGCCCCTTACAAAGCTATCATCAGCGTTGGTGTCCTCCGTCATTGGACCAACAATATGATCAAAGGTTTTTCAATCCACAAAAACCGATTATTGCAGAAAAAAATGACCCGCAAAGCTCCAATAATGCCAATAATCATCAGCACCACGACCAAAGTGATGAACTGGAGCTGTCGGCATTAATTCGTTTCTTTCGCAATCCGGCGCAGTTTTTCTTCAACCGTAGCCTAAAAGTTGATTTAAACTTGAATTTACAAGCCGATGATAATGACGAACCGTTCAGTTTAGACGGTTTAGGCCGCTATAAATTGCAATCTAATCTTATCGATTCAGCCTTATGTCAAGTTAACAGCGATGTCGATATTGAACTGCTTAACCAGCTCAAAGCCAGTGGTAGTCTACCTATGGCGCCATTTGATGATATTTTATTATCGCAATATCAACGCGATATAGCCCCTTTGATTAATCGAATACATTTTTTACAAAATGAGCAAACCAGCGAATCGATTAATATCGACTTAAGTATGTCAGTTAACTCGGCGAACAATCAGCACTTAAGTCACATAAATTTGGTTGGACGCATCGATGATGTTAGCCCTAAAGGCTTAATCAATTATCGCCCAGGCACAGCCCACGGTAGAGATTTAGTCCAGTGCTTTATTCGTCATTTATGCCTTAATGCACAAGGTATTATCAAGTACAGTTACTTGTTAGACATGGGCCATTTTCATTGTTTTGCCCCTATCGATGCCGAACATGCCAGGTTACAACTTGCGCAATTTGTGCAAACTTATCTTGATGGCCAGCGCCAGCCATTATGTTTCCCGCCTCGTACAGCCTGGCTTTATGCACAAACCGACGGCACACACAGTGAAAAATTATTTGCCGCACAAAAACAATGGCGAGATGATCAAACACAATTAGGTGAAGGTTTTGAGCCTCACCATCAACGCTTGTTCACTTTTCCAGATGATTTTAGTCAAGCTATATTTGGCCAGTTAGTCAATACCTTATTACAACCGATGGTGAGCTTATATCATAAGGGCAAACTCGGTGAATTAGATGACTTTGTCAGTGGTGAGGCGGTGACACAACAGGTCGCTGAAATAGCCAAAGCCACTAATATAAGTCATTAGCGGTTAACGACTAACACTCGGGTTTCACCTGTTGAACAGACATATTACACAACGGCAAGCACACTGCATTGGAGCAAAATATACCGCTTATGAATAACGCAAAATCAGCTAATATTACCGTGTCAGCGCTGGATGCGCTCAACTTGCCTTTTGCGGGTTCTAGCCTGATTGAAGCCAGCGCGGGCACAGGAAAAACCTATACTATTTCGGGTTTATATTTGCGTTTGCTGCTCGGCCATGGCGGACAAGCCCCCTTGTTGTGTGAACAAATTTTAGTGGTAACCTTTACCAATGCCGCCACTGAAGAGCTGCGAGACCGAATACGTAAACGGATCCAAATTGCTTACAAACGTTTTTTAGGCGTCGCGACTGATGATCACTTTGTTGAACAGCTTTATCAGCAGATCCCTGAGGATGAGCGAGCCATTGCCCTAAAACGGTTCGATTTGGCGCTTAAGTCACTCGACGAAGGCGCTATTTTCACTATTCATGGTTTTTGTCAGCGCATTTTGGCCGACATGGCATTTGAATCGTCATTGCTATTTGAATCAGAATTCACCTTAGACGACAGCGAATACTTACACCATGCCGTGCGCGATTTTTGGCGTGAAGCCTGTTATCCGCTGCCATTATTTTTAGCACAACAGATCAGTAATACTTTTGGCGAACCAGAAAAACTCGCTCAAAAAGTACGTGCGTTATTAGGTGCAAGCCAGGCGATAGCCTCTGACACCCCGCCAGATTTCATTAAATTATCTGAGTCGTTAGTGCAAAGTCTGCAGCGCTTTAAACTGCGCTGGCCTGCTGAACACCCGGCTATGCTAGCACTGTTAATGGACTTGCCTTTAAACGGTCAACGCTTTGGTAAAAAAGCCGATGGTTATCCCAAGTTACTGCAACTGTTTGACGATTTAACCCACTGGGTGGCTTATGGCCAGGGTTTACCGCCGTTAAAGCCAATGGAGCAATTAGCTTTATCAGAACTGAGATTAAATAAAGGCGGTGAAATCCCCTCAGCGCAAGATGCGCCGCTACTGGATCATATCGAGCGCTTAATGGCGTTAATTACTGCCATTATTCCTGCATTTTTAGTCCGCGCCCAAGCCGGCATTAAACAACGATTTGTGCAACAGAAGCATCAGCGTAATTTGATGACGCCCGATGACTTGTTAACTAGCCTGGCGCAAGCTCTTGAGCATAATCCTGACACCTTGCCTAGCGCGATAGCAAAGCGCTTTCCAATTGCGCTAATCGATGAGTTTCAAGATACCGACCCATTACAATTTCAAATATTTAATACCGTCTATCAAGCGCCACAATTTGATCCGCATAGCGCACAAGCAGACGGTTCACAAACGGGCGCCTCAGGCATTACCAAACCACAATCAGCCACGCCTAATAACGCCATAGGCATCTTGATGATTGGCGATCCCAAACAAGCCATTTATGCCTTTCGCGGTGCGGACATTTTTACTTATATTAATGCCCGTAATCAGACCGAAGCGCACTATAGTTTAGATACCAATTACCGCTCTTCAGCGCAATTAGTTAACGGTGTTAATCATTTTTTCAATCAGCATGACGATCCATTTATCAGCGATGCTATTCCCTATGACCCCGTCAAAACCCCTGTATCAGCACAAAAAAAGATATTGATTGAAGCAGCTGAACAAACAGCGGCACTGCGGATAAAACTGCTTCAAGAAAACGAGCAAACTGGGCTAAACAAAACCACCGCTCGTCAATTGCTTGCCAATGATGCGGCCGCAGAAATAACCCGCTTACTGACAGAAGCACAGGCGGGCGAATGTGTTATTAATGGCGAAGCATTAATTGCCAAAAATATTGCCGTATTGGTCAGGGACAGAAACGAAGCCGCTGTGATAAAAGCGGCCTTAAGTGCCCGCAACATTGGCGCGGTATTTTTAAGTCGCGATAGTGTGTTTGATACCAATGAAGCCAAAGAAACCGCCCTTATTCTGCGAGCATTAGCTAACCCCAAAGATGAGCGCGCCATTCGTGCCGCGCTGGCCACGGAATTAATAGGCTATAACGCCAATAAAATTCATCAATTTAATCAGGACGAGTCACTGCGTCAAAAGGTGTTGGACTTATTTGCTCACTGGCATCAGTTGTGGCTATCAAGCGGCATTATGCCTGCGCTACTTAGTCTGGCCAATGACACTAGACTAGTGCATCGACTATTAGCTAAGCCTGCCAACGCTATATCGTCCGAACCTGATATTGACAAAGATGCTAGCGTAAACTCAACAGCAGATGACGATGAATTTATCAGTATTAGTGCAAGTGGCGAGCGCCGCTTAACCGACTTTCGTCACCTAGGTGAGTTACTGCAACAAAAGGCCACTGAGTTAGACGGTAGCAGTGCATTAATCAATTGGTTTGAACAACAGCTGCTCGGTACCCAAGGTCAAGATGAGCAACAGCTGCGTTTAGAAAGCGAGCAAAATCTGGTGCAAATTGTCACCATTCATAAATCAAAGGGGCTTGAGTATCCCATCTGTTTTGTGCCTTTTATCAGTCTCGCCAGAGGCGGTAATCGTCGTCCTGAGCCGATGCTATATCATCACCAGGGTAAATTAATTTGGGATATTTATGGCAGTGATGAAGGTTGGGAGCAATATAAACGTGAAACCCTAGCCGAAGACTTACGCCTATTATATGTGGCGTTAACCCGTCCAATTTATGCCTGTTATCTGTATATCGCCAATCAATCACGGCAATTAAAAGCCGGCATAAGCTCACAGCTGCATGAAACGGGCATAGGTTATTTATTAGGCATTACAAATAAGGATTGTGATGGCGAACAAATGGCAGCAAAAGTGGCCCAATTAGCCACAATTGATGCCATCAGTGTTAGCCAAGTGACTGACATTATCGACAATACGGTATTAGTCGACAATGTTGATACAAAACAAACCTATGCTGCCAAGCAAACCACTCGAAAACTTGGCTTACCTTGGCGAGTAGGAAGTTATTCTGGGTTAGTAAAACATCTTGCCCATGAAAAAACCGTTCCCGGCGCCGATGATGAAGACTTTAGTGAAGAAAACCTTATTGAGGTTGAGCTACCTGCTGCACATGTTTTAGACCGATTTAGCTTTGAGCGCGGTGCCAATGCCGGTAGCTTTATGCATTTAGTATTAGAGCTATTTGATTTCACCCAAGCAGACACTGAGCTTCAGCCCGCCTTAATCAAAGCGATGCAGCAATACGGTTTTGATCAACAAGTTTGGTTGGTGCCTTTAACCTTGTGGTATCAACAAATCCTGGCCACTCCCTTAGTGAAAACCTTGCTAAATACATCAAACCAAGCGGGCCAACATCCTATTTTTTTACAGGAATTAACCCCACAACAAACCCTAGTGGAAATGGAGTTTTATATACCGATCACTGAACTGCATGCTGAAAAGCTTAATCGCTTATTAGGGCAATTTGGTTATGAGAATAACTTCAGCTTTGACACCTTAAAGGGCATGTTAAAAGGCTTTATCGATTTAACTTTCGAACATCAAGGTCAGTTCTATATTGCAGATTATAAGTCCAACCACTTAGGCCACCAGCTGCACGATTACAGCCAAACATCGATGGCTAAAGCCATCAATAGTCACAGATATAACTTACAGTACATACTTTATACTTTAGCCCTGCATCGATATTTACGTCTGCGGATGCCAAACTATGACTATCATCAGCATATTGGTGGCTGTTTTTACTTATTTCTCAGGGGTATGAGTCCTGATGCTGTTGGCTCAGGGGTCTTTTTTGATAAACCTGACGCCGCCCTTATCGACCAGTTGGATAAGTTATTTTCTCATCCTGAACTGGACACTCCAGCAAGCGAACACATCAGTCATAATAACGCGGAGAAGCGATAATATGTTAACCACCACGCTCCCCATGGCTCAATTACTTAAACAATGGCAACAAGCAAAATTGATCACCGCGTTAGACAGACACTTTGCCCTTGAGCTGGCCAATATTGAAAACATGGCTGCCTCTAGCGTTATGCCCACAAGCGATATCAAGAGTGTTGATAATACCGATCCAGTTGACCAAGTAGACAGTGATTTATTGCTATTAATCTGCACCCTATTGAGTCAGCAATTGTCGAATCAGCACAGTTGTTTAGTGTTGCATAATATTGTGCTGACTAATCCAATGGCAGAAGACATTGGTAGCCACCCTTTTGCGGTGAGTGCTGAAGCGTCATGTCAAATCACAGTTGACCACAATCAATTAATTGAGCAACTTAGCCAGCTTAATGCTATCGGTCAGCCAGGTGATAACACGCCAATGATCATCGAATTTAACCGACTGTATCTGAATAAATACTATGTGTTCGAAACTCAGGTAGCCCTTAAATTACGCCAACTTGCCAGTATTAATATACTTGCCGACAACCCATTACTGCCTGGCTATTTAGATGATTTATTCCCACCACAAGTTAATCATCAATTCGATTGGCAAAAAATAGCCACAGCAACCGCGCTGACTAAGGCGCTTGCGGTGATAACAGGCGGTCCGGGTACCGGTAAAACCACCACAGTCACCAAGTTACTTTTGCTATTACTGACTCAGCAGAATATGACCATTCGATTAGTGGCCCCAACAGGTAAAGCGGCAGCTAGACTGAGTGAATCAATCAAAGCCTCGAAAAATCGTTTAAGACAAAGCTTAACCGCAAATCAGCAACCTCAAGCACTATTGACCGCATTAGACGCGATACCTGAAGAAGCCGCTACGTTGCACCGTTTACTCGGTGTCATACCGCATTCCCATCAATTTAGGCATAACAAAGACAATCCATTGCGACTTGATTTGCTGGTCATTGATGAAGCATCAATGGTCGACTTACCTATGATGAACAAAATATTAAGCGCACTGCCGGACAACGCCAGGTTAATTTTATTAGGCGATCAAGATCAATTAGCCTCGGTTGAGGCCGGTGCTGTGTTAGCTGATATTTGCCAGGGACTAAAACAAACTGCACAAACTGCACAAACTGACATTAACGTTGGCATCAACGCAGATCAAACCAATCTGGCGCCCTGGCGTATGCATTATAGTCAGCAGCAAGCTGACAACATTAAACGCCTTACTGGGCAAGATGTGAGTCAGTTTATTGATACCCTTGACGATAACAATACTCAAAATAATTCTGATACGCATAATACTAACAGTCAGTTTGGCGACAGCTTATGTATGTTGATGCATAGCCACAGATTTAAGGGTGATGCGGGTATTGGTCAGCTGGCAAACGCGGTTAATGACGCGAATATCAGCCATATCCGTCAAGTGTGGCAGCACGGTTATGCTGAACTGAACTGGTTTGAGCATCAAACCCATTCCAATAAAATTAGCGCCAATCAAATCAGTGCTAATCAAGACAACGCTGGTAAACAGCAGTTATTAGCCTTGTCCGTCAGCGCTTATCAGCCGTACTTAGACATGATTCATTTCAATCAAAATGTGTTTAATAATAATGTCGCCAATACGCCTGTTTATGGCGCTGAACAAATTATTGAGCAATATAATCAGTATCGTATGCTGTGCGCCATGCGCGCATCAGAGTACGGTGTCGACGGAATGAACATTGCGATTACTGACAGTTTGCGCCAAGCTCAGCTTATTCAACCAAAGCAAGAGTTTTACCTTGGGCGGCCAATCATAGTTCAAAACAATGATTATAATTTAGGCCTGTTTAACGGTGATATTGGCCTGATTTTACAGGACCAGCAAAATCCGGCTCGGTTAATGGCACACTTTATCCAAGCTGATGGCAATTTATTAAAAGTGTTACCCGCAAGACTCCCTAAACATGATACCTGCTTTGCCATGACGGTACATAAATCCCAGGGCAGTGAGTTTGATCAAGTCAGCTTTGTGCTGCCGCCAAGGCCAAGTGTTGCCCAGTGGCAATTGCTAACGAAAGAACTAGTTTATACCGCGATTACCCGAGCAAAGAATCACTTCTATTGTTTGGGCAGCACCACTGTGTTTGAGCGAGCGGCGAAACAAGTCACCACCCGAGCATCAGGATTAGCACTGCGTTTATGGGCTCCTGAAGCGAATACTGAGTTGAATGCTGAGATTAAAACTAAGGCTAGCTAGCCTTAGTTTGAAATAAATAAGTGTACTTCAAGCAGATGTTTGTATCGAAAACGGCATTGAGTTCACTTATAAAAAGTACACAATAGCCGCATTTGAGCAAACTTTGATCCGGTTTGTCTGCGAAAAAACAGCAGAGCCTAGATAATTAAGCTTTGCTGCTGTTTATAACTGAAATATTGTTAACCTCCACTTGCCATTACCTAGTGGGGATCTTTATTATAAGCAGGTCATTTCAGGGCCCATTCATCTAGCCCAATTTTATTCATTTTTAGGAGCAACCATGCCAAAAATTAATCTGCTACTGTTATGTGGTGGTGGCGGCGCAGAACACGATATTTCATTAATGTCGGTTAAGTTTTTCGAGTCATCGCTGGCTAAGTCAGATAAATTCTCGGTACTGCGTTTAGAGCTAGATAAACACGGTCATTATAAAACGCAAGACGGAAAAGTCTGTGAACTGACTAACCGCCGTGAAGTTCGTTTCGAAGATGAAACAATATCAACATGGCCGGTAGATTATGTTATCCCTTGTATTCATGGATATCCCGCTGAAACTGGCGATATACAGTCCTATTTTAATTTAATCCAATTACCCTACTTTGGCTGTGAATCAGAAGCATCAAGCAATTGCTTTAACAAAATCACCGCCAAAATGTGGTTTAGCGCGTTAGGCGTGCCTAATACGCCGTATATTTTTCTGCACCAATATGATGATGACGCAATAGCCCAAGCTACTGCAGCGTTTGATAAATGGGGCTCACTATTTATTAAAGCGGCATCTCAGGGGTCATCTGTCGGCTGTTATAAAGTCGATGATAAAACTGACATTGCCAACATATTAAAAGAGGCGTTTAGCTATTCACCCTATGTCATTGTCGAGCAAACAATTGTGGCAAGAGAACTTGAAGTGGCTGTTTATGAATATCAAGGGGAAGTGATAGCGACAAAACCTGGTGAGATCGTCTGCGACAGTAATAACTTTTATACTTTCGATGAAAAGTATGCCACTAACAGCAAGGCTAAAACCTTTATCGAAGCTATTAATGTCCCCGATGAGATTAGCGAACAAATTCGCGCTTATGCCATAAAAGCCTTTAAAGGGATGAAACTACGTCATTTATCACGTATTGACTTCTTCTTAACCGCTGACAATCAAATTCTATTGAATGAAATTAATACCTTTCCGGGTTTAACGCCTATTTCAATGTTCCCTAAGATGCTTGAGCATCATGGCCATGATTTTAGTACCTATTTAACTGACATCATTGATTCACAGCTGAAAAGTTAATTGTACGCATTCTTAAAAGGCAATCTGCTTAGGTTGCCTTTTATAACTCCAAACCGTACTTTCTATTCAATTGCGCCATATACCCACTTCTATACAAAAATAGTAGTGCATCATTTAACAATTTTTGGGTCGATTCTGGTAAATCGTAATGGCAAGCCATGGCTCTAATTGAAGTATAAAAAATCAATTCAGGTTCAATGAATGCTAGGCCTTCATTATTCATTAATGCTTTAGCACTGACGATATCCGCAGCCCAAAAATTAATACGCCCACGTTCAAGCTTCTTAATATTCAATCTATCATTATTAGTTAATTCAACTTCATAGCCTGAATTGATCAGATACTCGCCTATGCCGCTGCCCAGAAAGCTGCCAATACTTGAGGATTTAGCATCACTGAGGGTAATAAGTGGATCGAGCAGAGGTTTACGGCTAAACAAACCATATCGAGACAGCATCACTGGACCTATCCAACTAAAATGCGTTTCACGTTGCTGATTTCTTTCAATCGGGAGTACACAGGTATTTTTATCCGATGCAGCCATCGCCATACCCCGTTTGAGTGGATAAAATAATACTTCATATTCCATACCTGCTTGGTTAAATAAAGCCTCAATAAGCTCGATTACCAAACCTTGTTTTTTGTCCTCATTTTGCGATGCAAAGGGAACTTCTGAATAGGTAATAATGGTCAGCTTTTCCGCTTTCAAATAATTTGAAAACAGCACAACCAATAAGACTACTTGTAATATTAAGCCTTTAATGCCAAACAAGAATAGCCTCCTCATAGGGTAAGGTACGCCCTTGTTCTTCCGTTAGTATTTCACTTTTGGGTGAACCCGGCTGAGATAGCCAATATTCTGCGGGTTGGCTTGCATTCATTTTGGGAGCACATTGGATATTAACCATCGATAACTCAAGCTGGGACAAATGCTTATCCATACGTTCAGCTAATGCATCTAGACCTTGTTTTGAAGTGTATGTGCCATTGACAATTTGACTAATATATTGCCACCAGAACCCTGCCATATTAGCGTAATCGGGAACATTTGTTCCTGTAGGAGTCCAAACATTTCGGGCTTTACTGCGATAAAATTCAACCAACCCACCAAGATAAGGTGCTTTTTGGGTCATGACTTTTGATTCAATATCCGACAATCTAATTGGCGTTAAGCCTTTAAGCGTCTTTTTCAGTGATACTGATTTTGACACCACAAACTGGGCATACAGCCAAGCGGCTAATTGCTGTTGCTTGGGGGTATTTTTCAAAAATGTCCAGGAGCCTGTATCTTGATAGCCTGACTTCATGCCTTTTTGCCAATATTTACCCACAGGAGAGGGAGCCACTTTCCATTTAGGTATACCATCTTGATCAACTATATCTAAACCAGGATCTGTTAAGTCTCCGACAAAAGCGGTATACCAAAATATTTGTTGAGCAACCTGCCCCGTTGCAAGCCATCTACCCGCCTCTGAAAAGGTTAAGCGCTTAGCTTCTTCAGGGGCATATTCCAGCCATGATACAAATTTATCAATAGCATATATAGCAGCTGGGCTATTAAGCGCGCCACCACGTTCAACACTTGCCCCGACAGGCTGGCATCCTTCAACTCTAATCCCCCATTCATCCACTGGCAGACCATTTGGCAAGCCAATATCCCCAACGCCCGCCATTGACAGCCAGGCGTCGGATATTCGCCAACCTAATGACGGATCTGTCGCGGCATAATCCATGTGACCATAGACTTTTGTGCCATTGATTGAGCGAATGTCTTCACTAAAAAAACGGGCGATATCTTCATAAGCTTGCCAATTTTGAGGCACTCCTAATTGATAACCATAATTTTTTTTGAATAAAGCTTTGTAGGTTGGATTTTCGAACCAATCACTACGATACCAATACAAATTAGCAAATTGTTGATCCGGCAACTGATAAATCACACCATCAGGGCCTGTAGTGAACTGTAAACCAATAAAATCGTTAAGGTCCAAAGTAGGTAAGGCATATTTCCCAGAATCTGATAATAACAGTTCATTAATGGGCGTAACTTGACCACTGCGAAAGTGGCTACCAATAAGGTCACTATCATTAATATAGGCATCATATAAATTTAACCCTGTCATCAGTTGAGCCGACAGTTTTTTAATCACATCATCTTCGCCCGTTAACTCATGGATAACATGGATACCGGTTAATTGATAGAATGCTTTGGCCAGTACTTCAGATTCATATATATGGGTATTTATACGCTCAGATACGACTCGAATAGTCATACCTTTAAAGGGTATGGATTGAGTGGCAAACCAGGCTAACTCTTGCCGCTGTTGCTTCGGGCTTAGGGTTGTAGGTTGTAATTCATCGATAATCCAATCCGGGATTACGATGGGAATAGATTCGATAGGTAAATGTGTCGCGGTTACAACTGAATTTGAGTCTAATTCAGTTTGAGCAAATGACTCAGCTGTGAACGTAGTCCACAACAAGCCAATTAAAATAACCACATTCAACACTGATATTTTCACGCCGATAATATCTCCTTCGAGAATACAAAAAATATCCCTATCAATATGATGATTGACAATTTTTCTTGGTAAATTGGTATTAATTTATCATAGCTTATTAAAAATATAATGGGTTGCTATCTAACTACTTTTTACTGATTAAAGTAAAAAAAAGACCAGCAAGCTGGTCTTTTATGATCATGTATTAGCCTTAACGGTTAGAAACCTTCTACACCCGCCATATCAGGTAATTGGTGTGCAATCCCCTTATGACAATCGATACAGGTTTTCTCACCGCTTGCCAATGACGTTGAATGCATTTGTGACGCACGCTTTGATTGACGAGTAAAGTCCATATAATCAAAGTTATGACAGTTACGACATTCAAGTGAGTCATTTGCCTTCAGACGGGCCCACTCATTTTCAGCTAGGTGACGACGTTTCGCCTCAAACTTTTCACGGGTGTTAATTGTACCAAACACCTTGCCCCACACTTCTTTTGAAGCTTGCATTTTACGGGCAATTTTATCGGTCCAGTTATGCGGAACATGACAATCAGGACAGGTTGCACGCACACCACTTCGGTTAGTGAAGTGAATCGTGCTTTGTAATTCCTGATAGACGTTATTCTCCATCTCATGACAACCGATACAGAATTTCTCTGTGTTGGTTACCTCAAGTGCAGTGTTAAAACCACCCCAGAAAATTACCCCTGCAACAAATCCACCTAATGTCAGAAACCCAAGGCTGTAATGAACGCTCGGACGGTTTAGTACCTTCCAAACAACTTTTAGCTTTTCAAACAAATTAGCCAACATAGTCACTCCTAATGCTTAGCAGGTGCTGTAGCATCCATTAGATGATCGAGGTCGACAAAGTCATTTTCGACCAGTAGTTTGGCATCTAATTGAATCACATGACACTGGGTACAGTTATAACGTCTTGGAGAAAGTTCAGCCAAGAAGTTGTTATCTCTGTCCATGTAGTGAGTCACGCTAACCATAGGTGCTTGAGAGTGGCCAGTGCTATTGCGAGCATGGCACTGCATACACTTATTGACCTTTAAATCTAATTGGTAACCATCAATCTTGTGAGGGATCAAAGGTGGCTGCATTGGATAATTACGCATTTGCTTTAAATCAGTATTAAGCACTTGCTGCATTGCTGGCGGTGTTGGTTCGATATTAATTGGCGCCAAACGTAAGGTATCAATCTGGTCTTCAGGCACACTGGTCGCCAGTACGCTGAATGATAAACCTAAAATCGCAACCATTGACGCAACTTTGATAATGTTCATGTGTCTTCCCCTTATGCCTTCATAATCTTAATGGCACACTTTTTAAAGTCTGTTTGCTTAGATATTGGATCGGTAGCATCTAAGGTCACTTTATTAATCAGTTGACTTGCATCAAACCAAGGTACAAACACTAAGCCAACAGGTGGCTTATTACGACCACGAGTTTCTACACGTGTCTTAATTTCCCCTCGACGCGAGATGACTTTAATTTCATCACCACGGCGCAAACCACGTTTTTTAGCATCTTCAGGATGCATAAAACACACTGCATCAGGGAAAGCTTTATAAAGTTCTGGTACACGCTGAGTCATTGAACCTGAATGCCAATGTTCAAGCACTCGACCCGTTGATAGCCAAAGGTCGAACTCTTGATCTGGGGCTTCCGCTGCTGGTTCGTAAGGTAATGCGAAAATAACCGCTTTACCGTCTGGTTTACCATAGAATTCAAAGCCTTTGCCCGCTTTGACATACGGATCTGAACCTTCACGGAAACGCCATTTGGTTTCTTTACCATCAACCACAGGCCAACGAAGACCGTGCTCTTTATGATATGTGTCAAAATCAGCTAAATCATGACCATGGCCACGACCAAAGGTAGCATATTCTTCAAACAGCCCTTTTTGAACATAGAAACCAAATGCCTCATTTTCATCATTGAGGAATTTAGGATCCGCATCAGCAAGTGGGAATTTTTCGACATTGCCATTTTGATACAAGACTTCATATAAAGTCTTACCTTTAAACTGCGGATTTGCTGCCAATACCGCTTCAGGCCACACTTCGTCAGTGGTGAAGTATTTAGAAAACTCCATTAACTGCCATAAATCGGACTTAGATTCACCCGGTGCTTTGACCATTTGATGCCAGAACTGGGTACGACGTTCAGCATTACCGTAAGCGCCTTCTTTCTCAACCCACATAGCTGTAGGTAAAATCATGTCTGCAGCTTGGGTGGTCACTGTTGGATAGGCATCTGACACCACGATAAAGTTATCTGGGTTACGGTAACCCGGTAAGCCTTCTTCGTTAATATTAGGGCCAGCCTGCATGTTATTGTTAACTTGGACCCAGTAACAATTTAGATCGCCATCTTTAAGGCGGCGGCTTTGCTCAACGGCATGAAACCCAGGTTTTTCTGGAATAATACCACTTGGGATTTTCCAAATGTTTTCAGCAATTTTTCTGTGCTCTGGGTTAGTCACAACCATATCAGCAGGTAAGCGGTGCGAGAAAGTGCCCACTTCACGTGCAGTACCACAAGCTGAAGGCTGGCCAGTAAGAGAGAATGGACTGTTACCAGGAGTAGAAATTTTACCCACAAGTAAGTGAATGTTGTACATCAAGTTATTACACCAAACACCACGAGTGTGTTGGTTAAAGCCCATGGTCCAAAATGAGGTCACTTTAATTTTAGGATCAGCATACAGCTCGGCAAGCTCAAGCAGTTTGTGCTCAGGTACACCTGATAATTTACTGACCGATGTCACATCATAATCAGCAACAAACTTTTTAAACTGTTCAAAATCGATTGGGGTTGAATCGTTTGCGGTATCGGCATTTTTAGACTTCATCTGGGTAGGATGAGTCGCACGTAGGCCATAACCTATGTCAGTGGTGCCTTTACGGAAATTGACATGCTTATTGACGAAATCCCAGTTGACCTTGTCATTTTGGATAATGTAATTAGCAATGAAGTTAAGAATAGCCAAATCTGTTTGCGGGTTAAACACCATTGGCAAATCAGCTAAATCAAATGATCTGTGCTCAAAGGTCGATAATACCGCGACTTTTACATGGGGCGCGCTTAAACGACGGTCTGTCACTCGAGTCCAAAGGATCGGGTGCATTTCTGCCATGTTAGAGCCCCATAATACGAACGCGTCAGCCGCTTCCATATCATCGTAACAACCCATTGGTTCATCAATACCAAAGGTACGCATAAAACCAGCAACAGCAGAAGCCATACAGTGGCGCGCGTTAGGGTCGATGTTGTTGGTACCAAAGCCAGCTTTCATTAGCTTAACGGCGGCATAACCTTCCCAAACAGTCCATTGACCAGAACCAAACATGCCAACAGCAGTAGGTCCTTTTGCCTTAATGGTTGCCTTCCACTTTTGTGCCATGGTTTCAAAAGCCGTACTCCAGCTAACGGGAGTAAATTCACCGTGCTTGTCATACTTGCCATTGGTCATACGTAACATAGGCGAGGTTAAGCGGTCACGGCCGTACATAATTTTGGATAAAAAATACCCTTTAACACAGCTTAAACCACGGTTAACTTCACTATTCGCATCACCATGTGTCGCAACGACTTTACCATCACGGGTTGCAACCATCACAGAGCAACCTGTACCACAGAAACGGCAAGGGGCTTTATTCCACTCAAGTTTGGTTTGTTCTGAACTGGTAATTAGGTTACTTGCAGCTGCAGGTAATGCTAATCCAGCGACACTCGCTGCTGCCATTGCGGCATTAGCTTTCATAAAATCACGTCTATTCATTTTCATATCTCACCCTCTTCAAGCTCTTCACTTTGGTGGTAAACCATGGTCGCTGTTAACACGCCGGGTAATGCATTAATTGTCGAAATATCATCCATTAATGATTTTTGGCTTGTACCTTCAATCACCACAACAAGCTTGACGTCATTGTTTGCTGAAAGCTCCGCGTTTTTGATTGCCATTATTTTTTGTCTAACATCAGCCATTTTGTCTGGATGTACTTGGACAATTAAACTGGTTACGTGAAGTTCATTGCTCATTAATCACACTCACATGTTTATTTTTCATTTTTTGTTTTTATATTACCCAACACCTGGCGGGCCAGTTAAAATTTGACTAAACCAGATGCTAAAGCCTAAAGCACTGACCAGAAGTACCGATAAAATAGGTGCAAGGAAGACCGTCAAGAAGATAAAAATTTTCAATTCGAGACTTTTTTCACTTTTAGTGTCTTTACTCATGGAGCCTCCAGGAGTGGTTAGGATGGGGGACTTAATGAATAAGTCATTGTCATTATTTTGCTTTAAATGAATTTTACCGTTAAACAATTTGCGATCTATATACTCACAAATTGGTAAACAAGTGATTAGTTGATCTAGATCATTAAAAATAAGTAAACAATTACTCAACATGCAGTGTCTGAAGCATAAATATCGATTAAATATATTATTTAATCTCAACTCGGAATAATAAATGCAGGTAAAACCGTTTTTTGCACCGCTAACTGTGTTGAATTTACTTACAATAGGCTAGCTATTGACGTGTAAATCCGCCTTGGCTAACAGCGTAAAGTTCAGCTTGAAGGGAAACTCTGGAGTGTTGACTATATCAATCCAATTAATTCATCTCTTCCCTCGAGTTGAGGTTATTTAACAAAAATAGCTGCTTAAAAATAATAGCGGTGAATATTTCACGGGCAAAATGAAGGGGTAAATTTAAGGGGCAAATTGAAGGGGCAAAATACAGGGCATTATCGTAATTTAAAGGTATAACGATGACCTAGTTCTAGCTGACCGCTGAGCAGAAAAATAGGTATGCATGGGTAAAATAAAGATAACGGCTCTCAGTTAAATGGTTCGCTGAGAGCACATAGGGCTATGCTAGCTGAGCGAGTAGCGCAGTACTTTTAACGACTTTTGCTCATCAATATCAGCAAAAATATCGGGATTGGCGATACGTTCAACATAATGTAGTTGCGGTGCATTGTCGGACACTTGCTGCATTAAAAAATCACAGCCTAATTCCGGTGCATTTAAACACAACAACACTTCGCCATTATCAGCAAGTAGACTAGGTAAACGCTTCAATAAACGCTCATAATCTTTGGTCGCCACGAAACTGCCCTTTTGATTACTTGGAGGGTCGGCAACAATCAAGTCATAGGGACCCAATTTAGTCAGCTTACCCCAGGATTTAAAAATATCATGACCAAGATATCTTGCACCTTGAGGTAAATCATTTAATACATGATTTTGCTTGCCTATACTGAGGGCACCTTTGCTCATATCCATATTAACCACTTCATCCGCGCCACCAAGTAATGCCGTGACCGAAAAACCACAGGTGTAAGCAAATAAGTTTAATACTTTTTTACCTTGAGCATGCTGCCGTACCCAGCGTCGACCATTTGCCATATCCAAGAATAAGCCATGATTTTGTCCACGCATGATATGCACATTAAACAAAGCGCCCTGCTCTGTTACTACATGATTATCTGGCACACTACCACTGACCAGTTCAGTCACTGTTTGCCCGCCACTTCGATGTTGAAATGCCAAATTCAACTCTTTACTGTCAGCTTGCTGATGATACTGTTCGGTGATGGCCGTAAACAAGGCTTGCTGTTCTGGCTCATCCAATGATTTAAAGCTGGTCAGCAGTAGCACGGGAGGATACCAATCGAGACACAGGTGTTCTTCACCTTGGAATAAACCACCACGACCATGAAACACCCGCTGAACTTCATTATCAAAAGTAAATTGACTCAAGGCTGTTATTAATCCAGACATAAATATACTGTATTCTCTTATCATTCTATTTTAAATTGGATTCATTTTAGCTATTAACATTTTAATATTAAAAGTATATTAGCTTATTGATATCGTTTTAGTAGGGCTATTTGGCCGTACTTATATAGTGGTAAATATGAGTGACTCAGTTAGAAACATTAGCTCTTTTGACTTGGTTCATCATCTGTATCATCCAGCTTATTCACCGCAGCGATTGATTCTCCCTCCACATTGTCAACTTCTACTTCTTCGCTACTGGCTTGCGCCTCAGAGTCTAATTCGGTCATTTTATCTTCTGCATCGTCGACATTGTCTGCTAATAAAATCGCTAACCACATACCCGACTGACTCGATTCCATGCCAATTTTAACCACCATGGTCAGTGGGACTGATAATAACATCCCAACAGAGCCTAATAGCCATCCCCAAAAGATTAATGACAGGAAAACCACTAAGGTTGATAAGCCTAAACCTTTCCCCATAAACTTAGGCTCAATCACATTACCCATCACCATATTGGTGCCAAAGTAAAGTAATCCTGTTGCCCCTGCCGCGCCGGGACCAAACTGAATAAAAGCCAATAGCACAGCAGGGATAGCTGCAATAATAGACCCTATGTTAGGAATGTAATTAAACAAAAAAGCGATAACGGCCCATAACAAGGCGTAATCAACACCTATAATCGATAAGCCAATGCCGACAATCACACCGGTTGCTAAACTGACTAACGTCTTAATCATCATGTATTGATTAACTGAATTTAAAAATTTATCGATTTGCTTTAAACGCATATCAGGATCATCTAGCGCCAGATGGAATTTTTTAGGCATGTCTTGTGCTTCGAACAACATAAATACAATGGTCAAAATGATTAAGAATAAATTAGCCATCACATTACCCACACCAGAGAGCATATTAGTGGTCATGCTTAAAGCCATACCGGGATCAAAATACTCTAATACTTTATCTCGGGAGATATTAATATTAAACGACTGGAGTTTATCGAGCACCCATGCAAACTGCTCTATTAATTGGGCACGATAAACTGGCATTTGCTTTGAAAATTCATTCACTGAACTGCCGACTAGACTTGCTAGCCATAAACCAATTAGCACAATGAATAACATCAGCAGCATCACAGCTAGCGCTTTAGGAATTTTGAACCGACACATTAACGTAATAGCAGGATTACAAATCATTGCTAAAAATGCCGATAACACAAAAGGCACTACAATAGGACTGGCCGTTTTAATGCCCGCAAGAATAATCACTACGCATGCCATTACAATGAAACTGCGAACCGCCATAGACGATTGATGTATACCCTTCATAGAAGAAAAATCCTTGTTGCTACCGAAGTGCTAAATTAGTTATGTTAAGCTTACTCATTGAAAAATCTTTATTACTAGAAAAATATTATGAAACCAGAAACCGCTATTATACGCATTAAAAATCTTCGTTTACGTACCTATATCGGCATTAAAGAAGATGAAATTCAAAACCAACAAGATGTCATCATTAATGTCATCATTCATTACTGTGCAGACAAAGCTCGCAATAGTGATAACCTAGCAGACGCTCTCAATTATCGCACTATAACAAAAAAAATCATTGCCTTAATTGAAAACAATCGTTTCTTATTACTGGAAAACTTGACCAACCAGACCCTAGAAATAGCCAGTGAGCATCATTGGGTTGAGTTTGCTAGTGTTGAAATTGACAAGCCACATGCACTTAGATTTGCCGACTCAGTATCAATGGAGCTTTGTTATCAAAAGCCTACTTAACAGTATTGAGCACGTTTGGTATTGATCAACTCAAGATTATAATGCGTATGTTACTGTATACTGCATTTAAAATTATTGGCTAGAGTGGCATATGAATATACTAATCACTGGTGCAACCGGCTTTGTTGGCAAACATTTGGTTGCCAAACTGGCTGAACATAAATTAACTGTCCTCTCCCGCGACATTAATCAAGCCGCAAAAGTGTTAGGCAACCATCACACATTTATTGAAGATATCGCCCAACTGAACAATTTAGACAATTTCGATGCGGTAATCAATTTAGCTGGCGAACCGATTGTGGCTAAACGCTGGACTAAAAACCAGAAGATCCGCATTTGCCATAGCCGTTGGGATATTACTCAAAAGCTAAGTCAATTAATCGCTTCAAGCCAACGCCCCCCAACAGCATTCATTAGTGCTTCAGCTATCGGTTATTACGGCAGACAAGGCCAGGAACCAGTTGACGAACATAGCCAATTTCATGATGAGTTTAGTCATCAAATATGTCAAAAATGGGAACAACTGGCCATTGAAGCAGACTCATCAACCACTCGAGTATGCATACCTCGCATTGGTATAGTGCTGGGTAAAAATGGCGGTGCATTAAGCAAGATGTTACCCCCATTCAAATTAGGCCTAGGCGGCCCAATTGGGAAAGGCAAACAAGGAATGAGTTGGATACACCAGGATGACTTAGTGGCATTAATTATATGGATGTTGACGACCCCAACAACACGGGGAATTTACAACGCCACAGCCCCAAATCCTGTTAGTAACGCCGAATTTTCATCTGCCTTGGGCAAAGCATTAAATCGCCCAGCAAAAATTATCGCCCCACCTCTAGCGTTAAGATTAGCCATGGGAGAAATGTCAGAATTACTCACAGAAGGTCAATATGTACTGCCAACCCGTGCGTTGTCAGAAGGATTTACATTCAAGTTCACCGATGTAAATTCAGCATTAGCGGCCATAGCCTAATACCTGTGGCACCCGCTAACTAACATTGTTGCCAAGCTTATCTGTTTAATGCAGGTAAGCGAACAATTTATCCTAAAGCTTACATTAGCGATTTAATTAAACGAATAATGTTTTGATAACGTGTTGCCAGTACACGATGTTGCTTATTCACTAAATATAATGGCTCAAAAACGATTAATGCTTGTCCATCCTTATTTTTTGCTATTTGAATATCTCCCTGTTGCACAAAACTTCTTACCGCAAACTCAGGTAATACAGTAAAGCCAAGTCCGTTAGCGACGGGTAATAATATTTGATTAAGCTGATTAACATAACCTGTTGTTTTTATTGTTATCGCCGATTCGGCTTGAAAAAAAGCGGCCTTTAATTGATGCCAATAATAATGGGCATCCGGATGCTCTATCATCCCAAGCAGGGTTAATGACTCAAAGTTGATATTAGGTTGATACGGTTTTCCTGCCACCATTTTAGGTAATACCAAACACAAAGACTGAAGACCTATCTCTGTACTCACCAGCTCAGGTTGCACCACATTTTGAGTAACAATACCTAAATCTAATTGATTGGCTAAAACACTTTCAATAATTCGTTTGTTAGGACCCGCTTCCAAATACATGCGTAAATCAGGGTGATTTTGTTGCTCTTTGAGCAAGTAAGGGTATAGCAAAGACGCCATTGAGCCAGAGCAGCCTATTTTACACTCCCCTGAAAAGGGCGTATCGACAGCTAAATTGTCAAGTAATGCCTGCTGTTGGCTTTGCATTAAGCACGCATAATGATAAACGGCTAGACCGGCTTCAGTCAGTTCAAATCGTTTACCTATGCGATTAATCAATGCACTACCCACCTGCTGTTCAAGCTTTTTAATGTGTTGGCTCACTCCGGGTTGAGTCATAAAAAGCTTTTCCGCCGTTTGGGTAAAATGCCCAAGCTCAACTAAAGAGATAAACGTGGTTAACCACTGTTGATTTAACATTCCATCACCTCCCTATTCATAACACCAGATAACTCATATATATCGCCGTATAAACATCTAACAAAACATAATAACAAAAAATTATTATAATAAGTATTTATGATAATTTTTAAGTTCAGTTATTTTTAAATACACTAACCTCATTGAAACAAAACATCCGTAACAGTAGAGGTTTTTATGACAAACAATTATCCACGAAGTTTTTCACACATTGGTATCTCAGTGCCCGACATCAAGGCGGCGGTAAAATTCTATACTGAGGTGTTAGGTTGGTATTTAATTATGGAACCCACAGAAATTATTGAAGATGACAGTGCTATTGGTGAAATGTGTACCGATGTGTTTGGTGCTGGCTGGAAGTCATTTAACATTGCCCATATGTCTACCGGTGACCGAATTGGCGTAGAACTGTTTCAATTCAATAATCAGGAAAACCCAGAAAATAACTTTGAGTACTGGAAAACAGGAATATTTCACTTCTGTGTTCAAGACCCTGATGTTGAAGGTTTAGCAGAGAAAATTGTTGCCGCTGGTGGTAAAAAACGTATGAAAGCGCCCCGTTACTATTACCCTGGTGAAAAACCATACCGGATGATTTATATGGAAGACCCATTTGGTAATATCTTAGAAATTTACAGCCACAGCTATGAGTTACATTATGCCAGTGGTGCTTATAATAAGTAGGTTGATCTATAAATTGAGATCAAAAAAAGCTCAAGCCATCACGGCTTGAGCTTTTTATTATTACCACCATTTCGTGATTGAAATTGTGGTAATGGACTCGTATTAGAACGGCATTTTCATGCCTGGTGGTAATTGCATACCGCCAGTCACTTCAGCCATTTTAGTTTTCTGATTTTCTTCAACACGACGAACGGCATCATTACATGCTGCTGCAATTAAATCTTCCAGCATTTCTTTATCGTCTTCCATCAAACTTGGATCAATTTCAACACGACGCACATTGTGTGCACCTGTCATGGTGATTTTAACTAAACCTGCGCCAGACTCGCCAACAACTTCCATACGGGCAATTTCTTCCTGCACTTTAGCCATTTTGTCTTGCATCATTTGGGCTTGCTTCATTAAGTTGCCCATGCCGCCTTTTCCAAACATAATCTTTTCTCTTTCTCTATTAAATAATCTGAGTTATAGCAAGTCGCCAAAATTAACCTGATTTTACTGAAATTAATCAGATTAGCAAACGGGTTAATATAAATTTGCGAACTTGCTAACCTATTCAAAGTTAAGGTTAACGCTTAATGGCTATTGTCAAACTTCACTATATCTAAGCTATGAATTGTATAACAAGTGAATTTTTGCCCATGAAAGGCTCTTATCCGAGCAATGCGGGGATTTGTTCCGCCACGGTATTAAGCTGCTCAGGTGGATAAACCACTGAGTTGTCATCTAATTGAGCTGCAAGCTGATCTATCATCCACTTTACACTGTCATCGGTCAGTATCGATTGCTTAGCTTGTAATACTAACTCGTGGTGAAAACGTTTACGTAGCTCCAATGGCGTTTCCCGCTTCGAGTCTTGGCCAATATCAATATTCACTTGAATATCTTGTTGTAAAAACGCCGATAACCCAGCTTGTAATTGGCCAATAGCAATATCTGCACACAGATGTTTTTGATCCGGTTTTAGGGTGAGTTGTATCGGGTTTGATACCTCTTTACACAAAGAGTTCACCCCAAGCTGTCTAACGCGCCCACCAACTTTAACTTGTGCCATGACTTGATACCAATGTAAGTCGACAGTATGACCAGTAATTTTATGGCCGATAACTGTGGGGTAACCAATAGCAGGTATCGTTTCAGCCACAGGTTCAACTTGTACATGCTGCTGAGTATCTACATCCGCCATTTCGACATGATTAGTTATCGTATCATTGGAATCAATACCAACAGGTGTCTTATGCTGCTCAAGTGATGGTTCAGTTGGCACAGACGATATAGCTGGCTCTGAAGGTAAACTTAAAGACTCACTTTGCGATAATCTTGACTGGACTTTTTCTGCCAGCTCTTCATCTGTTGGTGCTTCCCAAGGTGGCCTGTCATAAACGGTATCAGCTTGATGGGCGTGAGTGTTTTGAGTTGGTATAGTTGTTGTCGCTGGAGAAGTAGACTCTGCTATGACAGTTTGCGGCTCTTCATCTTGGGCCAATGATTGCTGCGGTGCTATTTTATCATTACTTTTAAGCTCAAGGGTGCTAACACTGCCCAGCTTAGATTGCTTAGCTTGCTGTTTATCTGCCGCTTTTTTATGTGAAGCATCTACTTCATCCTGCGCTTTATGGGCAATAACTTCAGCCAATAAAGTGTCTCTACTGGCTAATACGAGATCGAGAATGTCATCTAATGGGTCATCATCCAACTCAACCAATCCATCGGTATTGTTTATTATGCCATCATGTTGCTGAACTGATGAACTGACGGATGGATCTAATTGTTCACTATCAGCTTTAAGCCCTTTTGTTGGCTGAAGCGGAGTAAGTGATGCATCTCCAGCAGAGTGCTGATTATAAGCAAGATAATCTTCATAGTCGCTATTATCTTGGCCGTCATCGTCACCGTATTGAATATCACTATAGTCACCATAGTCGGTGGTAGAATATTGATCACTTAGTTGACCACTTGACTGGTTATTATCAATAAATTCAGGCTCAACTGCAGCCGCAATAGTGAGTTCCGTTTCAGATTGAAGGCTTATGTCAGTCTGACTATCACTTTCACTGTCAATTATCTTGGTAGCAGTGCTATTGCTAGCAAAGCCCATACTTTCAGCCTGATTAAGCACCATGGCCTGCTGGGCAATTAATTCTGCCGCCGCATCATCTTCATTATCAACGACAGCCTTATCGTCAAGGTCATCTTGAGGTTGAGGTTGAGGTTGAAGTTGAGAGTGCGAGTGGGCAGCTAACGGCGTACTTTGCTCAACCACTGTTTTAGTATCACTGCCTTGAGCACTAATATTTTCAATACTGGCGAGTTCTAAACTAGTGATCTCAATACCCGTCGCTTCTTCAGTATCAGCGGCTAAAGACTGTTGAATAACATTTTCAGTTGCGGACTTTGGGCGAGTCTCTATGACCTCTTGCGATATTAACGCGGCCTCAGTCAAATCGACTTTAGCTGGCGTGCCAGTCACCCAGCGCTTAGCTTGTTTTTCTGGCACAAATGCAACTGCGCGCAATAAAGCCATCTCTAAACCTGATTTTGGATCCGGGGCAAAAGGTAAGTCTTTGCGTCCAGCCAGTAACATTTGATAGTAGAGCTGAATTTGCTCAGCGGATATTTGCTGGGCAAAAGCCAAAATTTGTTCGCTATATAAAGATGACTGCGCCGCTGCTGGAGCAAATTGAGTCAAGGTGATTTGATGCAGTAATTCCAATAAGCTGCGCAGTACTTCTTGCGCATCAGCACCAAATGCTAACACCTTGGAAACCGTTTGCATTAAAGGTTCAATATCGGCATCACACAGGGCTTTTAACAGTGCAATAACCTGCTGCTGGTCAATACTGCCCAACATGGTTTGTACCTGTTGATGCATCACTTGACCAGAACCAAAGGCAATGGCTTGATCGGTCAAACTTAATGCATCACGCATACTGCCATTGGCTGCTTTAGCTAATAACGTCAGCGCCTGGTTTTCAAAGGGTAATTGCTCTTGGGTTAAAACAAAATCTAACTGTTTGGCAATTTCTTCTTGGGATAAGCTTTTTAAATTGAACTGCAAACAACGTGATAGCACGGTAACAGGTAACTTTTGCGGGTCAGTTGTCGCTAATAGGAATTTTACGTGTTCAGGAGGCTCTTCTAAGGTTTTAAGCAAGGCATTAAAACTGCTACGAGAAAGCATATGAACTTCATCGATTAAGTAGACTTTATAGCGGCCACGTGAAGGACGATATTGGACGTTATCTAATAATTCTCGGGTGTCATCTACTTTGGTTCGTGAAGCAGCATCCACCTCAATTAAATCGACAAATCGACCTTGAGCGATTTCTTCACAACTTGAACATACGCCACAAGGATTTGCCGTCACGCCTTGCTCACAGTTTAAGCCTTTGGCAAACAGGCGCGCTAAACTGGTTTTACCGACCCCACGGGTGCCGGTAAATAAATAGGCATGATGTAAACGTTGCTGACTTAATGCGTTAGTCAGCGCTAATAAAACATGCGCTTGACCGACCATTTGTTCAAATTTGGCAGGGCGCCATTTACGGGCTAACACCTGATAAGACATGCAATTCCCCAAGCTAAACAGTTCGGGAATTGATCCCGCTAATTATGCCAAACAATAACATGCAAAACAGCCACAGGCTATTGTTTGGCGGCTATTAGCTGGCTTTATCAACAATTCAATCCTTGTTGATAAAGCTGCTTACTCACCTTCAAACTCACATAAGCTTAATACTTCTATGCCCATGCCTTTTAAGCGTGCTTCGCCACCAATTTCAGGTAATGAAATAACAAAGGCTGCATGTTTAACTTCACCACCTAATTGGCGGATTAGCTTAACCGTTGCTTCAATTGTGCCACCTGTGGCTAATAAATCATCAATCACTAACACTTTGTCATCGGCATTTATCGCATCAATATGAATTTCTAAAGTGTCTTTGCCGTATTCTAGTTGATAACTTTGGCTGATGGTCTCGCGCGGTAATTTACCAGGCTTACGCACCGGCACAAAACCGATACCGAGCTCAAGCGCTAAAGGTGCGCCAAATAAGAAACCGCGTGCTTCAGTGCCTACCACCTTGGTAAAACCTTTAGATTGATAATGTGCAACT
This sequence comes from Shewanella sp. HL-SH2, assembly GCF_051164935.1. Classification (NCBI taxonomy): domain Bacteria; kingdom Pseudomonadati; phylum Pseudomonadota; class Gammaproteobacteria; order Alteromonadales; family Shewanellaceae; genus Shewanella; species Shewanella sp. HL-SH2. The sequence goes on along the minus strand of NZ_CP195035.1, from coordinate 2,250,392 downwards.
AATAAAGCAATAGTGGCTTTGTAAGCTTCAGCATTTTCTAAAAGGCTGGTGACATCGCGAAACATGATGCCCGCTTTAGGGTAATCAGGAATGGTTTTAATGCTTTGCTTAATCAGCGCTAAACTGTCTTTATTCATCATAATGAGAACTCTTTAAATGTGATTGCAATAAAAAAGCCCCACTGGGGACTATTTTAATTATAGAAGCGATCTTAAGCCTGTTGTCTATGGCTTGCAACTGTTGTGCAATTATTCTGTTAACTCTGGGATCTGCCACAAATAAAGCAACAAACCACACAACATACAAAACAGCATCGCTTTCACCCAAATAATGGGCACTATAGTGATACTTAACGCAAAACTTAATGTGGTCATTATCATCGCGCGGCGCTTTAAAGATTTATCCATTGCCCGCTTAGTTTGCCAATTATGTAATGCTTCAGAAAACCAAGGGTGTGTCATTAACCATAGGTGCAGTTTGTCACTTGAACGCGCAAAACAAAATGCTGCCAATAGGATAAAAGGCACTGTTGGCAATACAGGCAGGATAATACCGATGATGCCAAGTATTAAACTAAGTAGTCCTACGCAAAGATATAAGCCGCGCTTTAGTATCATACTTAGTCACCCTAAAATAAAAAACCACTCTACATGAGTGGCTCTGGTCTTGCTGGTTATTATAACCTAATGCCTGGTCTAAATTAAGCCAGATATTTTTAACCAAGTTAATGTGGCTGGCAGTGTCGGAATAAGTAAAACAGCAATAAAACCAATTAAATAAAAAATGTTGAATGGATCTTTAAACGGCTCGCTCATGATATTTCCTTCGGCAAAAGAACTTGGTTATGTTTGACCTGTGTTCCAGTTAACATATCGCGTTATATATTACGCAAAAAACGTGAACAGGATCACAACGGCGGCATTTTACTGGGAATCATTGACAATAAAAACCTTAAATATTTTATGGCCTTTATTGTCAATATTATCGACTGGTAACGACAATGCCTTTTTCAACCATTTGCGACAACAATTGCACACATCCATTGGTCAATACCTCGGTTTGCATCTGTGGGTATTGCTCTGTTAACCAAGTGACTATTTCAGCTAATGTGAAGTTCTGCTGTTGCTGATTTTTCCCTGTTAAATCGGTACGCTGTGCAACTAATGCTAATACCTGTGCGGTTAATGGGTTCAACTGTAAGAATGCCACCTCATCGTCAAGGTCACGGTAAACACAAAAATATTGCGGTTGCTCAGGCGGTTCAACTGGCTGATAATCTACACTAATATGTTGCACATCAAATTGGTATTGCGCCACTTTTGCACAGGCTGATATTTGCAACGGGCAAGTCGCTAACTGTTCAATGGTTAATGCTTGCTGTGTTAGGCTAGCTTGAGTGGTGGCAACCACTAATTCTAACCATTCATAATGCGCCAACTCTAATAGAAAAATCGGGTCAGTCGGTTTTAATTGATACTGCTGTAAAAACGCTAAAAACTCGCCTGCTATTTCAATAAATATCGGCGTGTGACAATCATGCTCAACAAAAAACTGTTGTACTAACGCAAGCCAGTTTGATTCATGGTACAGAGTTTTTACAACCGGAAATGCGCTAGAAATAAAGCCATTAATATTATTAAAGAATAACTCACGGTAAATCGTCATACGTCTTGGCTCAATACCTTCAGGTAATGGCTGGCTAGGATCACGTATATAGTTCATAAAGCCCTGTTGAATGGCAGTAAATCCCATTAGGCTTTCCTCACTGTTAGTGCCGCTGTTGCTTGCTGTTGAAATGTATGTATTTGTTTGATTTCTTGCAATAATATTTCTGTCGGCGGTATATTAAAATCACGTTCTAACAAGGTGGGTTTGACTCCATGAATGCGATAACACTCCTGCAATAATGCCCATACAGGATCGATAATATCTGCCCCATGAGTATCAACCATTAAGTCAATATCTTCTTGATAATGTCCCGCAATATGCAAGTAAGCGATACGTTCTGTAGGCATAGCTGCTAAAAATGCATTAGCGTCATATTGATGATTAACGGAATTAACATAAATGTTATTCACATCGAGCAACAGTTTACAATCAGCCTCAGCCAGCACAGTATTAACAAACGCTAGCTCGGTCATCTGCGCGCCCGGAGCGGCATAAAAAGACACGTTTTCAACAATAAAAGGTCGCTCTAAAATATCTTCAACTTGCTTTATACGTTTGGCAGTGTGGATAACCGCCTCTTCGGTAAACGGTATTGGCATTAAATCGTACATTTGCCCAGCCCCAGAACAATAACTTAAATGTTCTGAGTAAATTTCAATCTTATGTGAGTCCAAAAAGGTTTTGATATTTTTGACAAACTCAGTATCAAGTGGTGCTGGGCTGCCAATAGATAAAGAAAGACCATGACAAAAGAAGGGATGACGCTCGGTAAGCTGTTTGAATTGGCGCGCATATTTGCCGCCTAAGGTCATCCAGTTTTCCGGTGCCACTTCAAAAAACTCTATCGCTTTAGGAGTAAGCTGACAGAACTCGTCCAACATTTCCCGCCTAAGACCTAAACCTACCATCGCATTAGGCATTATTTGATGGGCAGCAGACATAGACAAATCCTTACAACAAAGTACTTATTTACAATAAACATAAGGCCTGAAAACAGGCCTTATTTGGAGAATAATTGTTTAGATAAATTTGTGGTTATTTGTTACCACCACACTTACCTTCACCACATTTACCTTCTTTGGCTTTTTCAGCAGTTTTTTTCATGTCGCCGCCACACTTGCCTTCGCCACATTTACCTTCAACTGCTTTTTCAGCACTTTTTTTCATGTCGCCGCCGCACTTGCCTTCGCCACATTTACCTTCGGCTGCTTTTTCAGCGCTTTTTTCATGTCGCCGCCGCACTTGCCTTCACCACATTTACCTTCAGCCGCTTTTTCAGCTGTTTTTTTCATGTCAGCGCCGCATTTACCTTCACCACATTTACCTTCGCCACCATCTAATTGGTAACCTTGGGTCAGTTGCTCGAATCCAAATGGGTTTGCTTGTGCTTCTGTTGCCATGCCAGCACTCATTACTACTGCGCCTAAAGCCACTGCTAAGGTAGTTTGCTTAATTGAGTTCATGTTTTGATTCCTTGTAAATAAATTTTGAATGATGACCAACATCATTGCTGGCTTGCATATAAAGACCTAGCGACTAAATAATAAATTTCAAAAAATTTAAAATAATTTTAACTTGATCAACATTTGCCATTCCTAAAGCTGTTAGGAATTAACAAAGCTGCTTAATCATAGAGCATATCCTGATGGTTTCAATACGTTTTTAAATTTTAAGCTTAAGCCTGTAAAACTAACACTGGCATCATCCGAGTTTCAGGTTAAAATGACGCCTTTATTTTTAACCTGTGAGAATGCTGTGCGACTTGTATTAGCGCCGATGGAAGGCGTAGTTGATGATTTGATGCGCGATATTTTATCCACTATTAACCCTTTTGATTTAGTGGTCACCGAATTTGTGCGCGTGGTGGATCAACTATTACCTGAAAAAGTCTACTATAAGCTATGCCCTGAACTGCACAATAATGGTTTAACACCTAACGGTACACCGGTAAGAGTGCAATTACTCGGTCAACATCCTGAGTGGATGGCTGAGAATGCTGTTCGTGCGGTTGAACTTGGCTCCCGTGGTGTAGATGTTAACTTTGGCTGCCCAGCAAAAATTGTTAACAAAAATAAAGGTGGCGCTGTCTTACTTCAATACCCTGATAGTCTTCATAATATTGTAAAAGCCATGCGCCAAGCCGTACCAGCTGAACAGCCGGTTACCGCTAAAATTCGTTTAGGTTACGAAGATAAGTCACTGTTTATGGAAAATGCTCTAGCCATATATGAAGCAGGTGCGAGTGAAATAGCCATCCATGCCCGCAGTAAAGTTGATGGTTACAAGCCTCCAGCTTATTGGGAATACATTACTGAAGTTAAAAAACGCTTGCCTATACCTGTTATTGCCAATGGCGAGATATGGAATGAAGCCGATGCAAAACGCTGTATGGAAGTGACTGGCTGTAGTGACATTATGATTGGCCGTGGCGCAATTTCATTGCCTAATTTAGGGGCGTGTATCAAAAATGGTAGCCAACCTTATACTTGGGCTGAAACCTTAGATTTACTGCTCGGTTATACCGATAAACAATTGAGTGGTAAAAAAGCAGATTACTTGCCTGCACGGATTAAACAATGGTTTTGTTATTTGAATAGACAATACCCACAAGCAGATGATTTATTTCGTGAATTAAGAGTATTTAAAACCGCCGATGAAATTGTATCTGTGTTAAACAAAGCACAACACGAACTCAATTAGATATTGGTTACTTTTCTCCTACCAACCTTTCGGTTAATTGTCTTTTTCGCATGTGTAGATTAACAAAATTTAATCTACACATGCTGTTTGATGGCTAAAATCTGACTCAGAATTGATCTTCATCATAACTCAGGTTTTTCTAGCCCGTAAAATGGCATGCTATATTGATTATCTCTAATAAAGGTTATGTGGTGAAAAATCAGGACATTCGAGCGCAATTATCAAAAATTGAGATAGCGCTTAGATCAGAAATTGGTCTTGGGCTTATTCAGCAGCATCTTGCAGATCTGCAGCTCAATATTATTCAGCAAATGGATTTATCTAACCTTATTGATTATCTTGGCGAATTAAAGCTTACCGATTGCGGCTCATTTGAGCGCCTAATGCGTTTAGACGCCGCATTATGCCAACTTGATTTAGGCTTATATGGTCTATGTTCAGATTGTGAATCAGAAATAGAAGCATCACGCTTACAAAGCGATCCCACTGAACAACGCTGTAGTATCTGTGCCGCTCGTTACAACCAGGAACATCGGCATGAATTACGTTTAAACCATTAATATTATGATGATACCACTGGAACAAAACCGTTAACCAACAATGCTGTATTTTTATATCAAAACCTTTTAATAAGTATTACTTGTTGGCATGGATATTTAACAGCTTAAATCAATCTGCTTTGGGAACCGAATTAAGCATCATTCGGGCTAAGTTATCAAAACGGGCTTCTCTTTGTGCCATGTTGTTATCTGGTTCGGTAAAGCCTTGGGCTAACACACGCCAGAAAGGTTGTTCGACGATTGGATTAAATAAGGCTATCAGCACAGAACCTTTTTCATGTTCGCTATCCACTCCCTGAGTAGCAAGCCCTGGCACTAACCCGGCCTTAGCTAATATTTCAGCATCGCTCATCTCTGATGCTAATGCCATACCAAAACCAATCGTCATTTGTGGAGAGTCAGTAGTATTTACCACCAGATAACCTTTTTCAGCCATTATCCTATCTACTGAGTCACGTAACTGAGTCTTTAAGGTTTGTTCATCTATTTTATTGGTTGTATGGACTGAAAACATGCTTGCATGCCAGGCATAGGTTTTGGCAACAGAAGATAAATCACCGCTAGTAACCATAGTAACGCGGCTTGTTGGAATCGACTCGATATTGGAGGCAGAACACGCTGTTAGCATAACCATACAAACAGAGAGAATAAACTGACTAAAGTGTTTTAACATAAATAATGGCCCTATTTTCGCCACCTTTGACTCAGATGACATTGTGCAGTGTTAGTGCAGAGTTTGATACAAAATCGCGAAAAATATTCGAGTCAATTAACCCGATAAACTTAAGATAACAATAATTTATTAACGAGTATCTATTCTTGTAAACTTTTTATTAGATTGTCATTACGTTACTGGTTAGAATGCCAGCCATTAATGTATTGATCCGGATAAATTGACTCAAAATGGAACTGGTCTTCGCCATTGCATTGTTTGCATTCTCTTCAGGTATCACCCCTGGCCCTAATAACATCATGTTAATGACATCAGGTGTTAACTTTGGTATTAAACAAAGTGTACCTCACCTTCTTGGCATTAGCCTTGGATTTCCGCTAATGATCCTTGCTGTAGGCTTAGGCATGGCAGCGGTATTTCAAACCTACCCCATCTTACATACCATCATCAAAGTGCTAGGGATAAGCTATTTGTTATACCTCTCATGGCTTATTGCCAATAGCAGTAGCAAGATGGAAGGTAAAAAAATCAGCAAGCCTTTTAGCTTTCTACAGGCAGCGGCTTTTCAATGGGTAAATCCCAAAGGCTGGATTATGGCTGTGGGCGCAATAGCCACATTCACCACTGTACACCAGGATCTCACACCTCAAGTTATCACTATTGCCGGTGTGTTTTTGTGTGTCGCATTTCCCTGCGCCATCGTTTGGCTTGGCTTTGGTGTCGCCTTAAAGCGCATTCTTAAAAATGAACGCCAACAACGAATATTTAATATCAGTATGGCAATATTACTGGTGGCATCCATCATTCCGATGGTCATTCCAAACCATTAAAAAGATAGGCTAATTTATGTCAGATTTACATCCATGCATTGCTGAATCAGAAAATTGGGTTAAGCGGGTAATTGTAAAATATAATATTTGCCCATTTGCACGACGTGAAGTGGAGCGCGGCACCATTAGATACTACGCCTGTGAAGAAGCTAAAGTAAAAAAGGTGCTTGAAGCCTTTGTGATGGAATGTATTTTACTTGAACAGCAACCAGACATTGAAACTACGCTGTTTATTTTGCCCCGAGGATTTGAAGGCTTTTATCCCTATCTTGACCTAGTTGATTTAGCCAACGACCTTTTAGTTGAGCAAGGATTTGAAGGAGTGTTTCAAATAGCCAGTTTTCACCCTGACTATTGTTTTGATGGTGAACCTCAAGATAGCCCAGCCAATTATACTAATCGCTCCCCTTACCCAACATTGCATCTTATCAGAGAGGCTAGTATGGAAAAGGCCTTAGCGGATTATGATGATCCTGAGTCAATACCAGAGCGAAATATCGAATTTGCTCAGCGTAAAGGGAGCGAGTTTTTTATTAAGTTGCTTAAAGAGTGCCAGCAGTAAGTTCTCTTATCGCGACATAGTCACGATAGCGTCAAGCCCAAGCCTTAAGGAGTTACCTTGAGGCTTTTTTATTAAAAAAATACACCTAATGCATTGTCTTAATGTATTAAGACAATGCATAGCCTAAATCCATGTTAGTAAATAAGCTGGATAACAACCAATAAGCAGTAAATCTTTACAGCTTTATAACAATAAAAATGCATCACGCTTGTTTGATTTATATCGTGATTCGGTTAGCTTAGTCAGCGATTACCGATCTAATAACCGTAGCAGAAGGGATAAGGACATGAATAAGGCACTCGTTTCATTGTGCGTCTTAAGTAGCATAACCGCCACAGCGGCCTTTGCGGAACAAGCAGTAGTACAACAAACAACAGTAAAGGCAGCATTAATGGCAGAGCAAACAGACAGCTTTCAATGGCTTGAAGAGGTCGAAGGTAAAAAGCCTTTGGCTTGGGTAACTGAAAAAAATGCCCACAGCGCAGCAGCCATAAAGTCTTATAAAGGTTTTGAAACCCTAGTAGATAATTCACTGGCTATTTTAAACAGTAAAGACAGGATCCCCTATGCCGAACGCAAGGGTGAGTACCTGTATAATTTTTGGAAAGACGAAACCCATGTTCGTGGCATATATCGCCGTACTAGCTTAGCCGAATACGTAAAAGATGACCCTAAATGGGAAACGGTTTTAGACATAGATGCCATTGCCAAAGCCGATGATGTCAGCTGGGTCTTTAAAGGCATTAATTGTCACACCCCTGACAATACGCTGTGTTTAGTATCACTTTCCCGTGGCGGCGCAGATGCGGTTGAAGTGCGGGAATTTAATCTAAAAACTAAAAGCTTTATTAAAAATGGTTTCTTATTACCCGAAGCAAAATCGGACCTCACCTGGTTAAACCAGGATCAAGTCTTTGTCGCGACAGATTTTGGCGGCACCGAAGGCATGACAGATTCAGGCTATGCTAGCGTAGTCAAACTTTGGCAACGCGGCACTGCCTTAGATAAAGCCAGCTTTATTTATCAGTCAGATAAAAGCTCAGTCGCCGCAGGCGCTCAGGTACTGGATGATGGTGAATCGAAAATAGTGTTAATTGGCGATTATCATACTTTCTACACTGCCAGTTACTTTGTCTATGATCAAGGCAAACTCACTGAATTGAATATTCCCAAAGACGCTGAAATTAAAGGCTACTTCAAGGGTAATATCTATCTTGAACTTAAAAGTGAGCTAACCAGTCAAAAACTGGCTCAAGGGGCTGTAGTTTATGCGTCTGTCGCCTCTCTTATTAGCGCCAAACCAGAATACCAGTTATTAACCGCCCCTGATGCCCATTCAGCTATCGCGCAGGTCGCTTTTAGCAAAAGCGCGGTATACGTTAACTACCTGGAAGATGTAAAAAGCAAACTGGTACGTTTTGAGCCAAAAGCAGACAGCACCTGGGTACAAACTCCGGTGGCATTCGATGCTAACGGCAGCCTGACTATTTTTGATATAGAGCAAGACAGAGATGATTTCTATGTCGATTACAACAGCTTTCTCGAGCCTTCTAGCTTGTATGAAGTGCAAGGTAGTACATTAGCGATTAATAAACTAAAGTCGCTGCCACAACAGTTTGATGCTGAAAGATTTGTTACTGAACAATACTTTGCCACCTCAAAAGATGGCACTAAAGTACCCTACTTTGTGGTGATGGATAAAAACCTGAAGTTCAATGGTAAGAATCCAACCCTACTTTACGGTTACGGCGGATTTGAGATTTCACTTCGCCCTAAATATTCAGCAACCATAGGTAAAAACTGGCTAGAACAAGGCGGTGTGTACGTATTATCAAACATACGCGGTGGTGGCGAATATGGCCCAGCTTGGCACCAGGCGGCGTTAAAGCAAAATCGTCATAAAGCCTATGAAGATTTTGAAGCCATAGCAGAAGATCTTATTAGCCGAAACATCACCTCAAGCCAGCATTTAGGCATTCAAGGCGGCAGTAACGGCGGCCTATTAATGGGCGCAGCGCTGACTCGCCGCCCTGACTTATACAATGCTGTGGTATGCCAAGTACCGTTATTGGATATGAAACGCTTCAGTCAATTGTTAGCGGGAGCTAGCTGGATGGGCGAGTATGGTAATCCAGATATCGCTGAAGAATGGGCTTATATTAAAACTTATTCGCCGTACCATAATTTAGATAAAAGCAAAAAGTATCCTAAGGCCTTCTTCACCACCTCAACCCGTGATGACCGTGTCCACCCTGGGCACGCCCGTAAAATGGTCGCTAAAATGGAGTCTATGGGAATTGATGTGCTGTATTACGAAAATATGGAAGGTGGTCATGCTGGTGCAGCAGACAACAAACAAGCTGCCGAGCTTTCAAGCTTAGTGTATGCCTATTTGCTACAGCAGCTGAAATAACGGCTAAAGTTACAGCTCAGGTAGTTGCAGCGCTAATCACGCTATTTTTGTCGTGATTAGCAAGCTGTATTAACAGTCTGTACTCGCAATCCATAATAACCAGCAAAACACAAAACCAGTCAAATGACTGGTTTTTTTGAGCCAATTATTTATACAGAACAATATAGTAAAGGGGATTACATTTGTTTCGGTTAACTAAAATACTTATATTTATCAGAAACTAAACATGTTTATCTCTGTGATTGAAAATGACCTTTTAATAAATGGCCATCTCATTTCCTCCATAAGATAACAACCAATCGCAGAAAAGATTAATACTTTTAACCTAAAAATCAAACCACAACCACCACCTTAAGACTTACAAAAAAAGCATTAAAATTAGAATGAAAAATACCTAAAGGCATGATAGATATTAAAATTAATGAATTTCGCTAAAAGCAACCAACTTTCCACCCCCTACTTTATTACTAATACTGTAATTTATTCCAGGATCTGCAAGTCGGCTTTTATGTTCAATATGTAAACAAATTGTTACCAAATCAACCTAAACCCTAACTACCGCACCACAACAAAGAGACAAATATGTCACTTTTTAATCTATTTTGGATAAGTCTCGACATTCATGGAGGCAACAACAATATGGAGAATCAAATGATACAAAAACATAAAATAGCCCTTGCGGTATTGGCAGCTCTGAGCACACTTCCAATTCAATCCCAGGCAGCAGAATTACTTCTAGTCGACAGTTCAAAAGCGATTAAAGATAATTATATCGTGGTATTTAATACCCCTAGCGTGTTGAATCTTCAAGACGTATCAGCCTTAGCTGACTTTTCAACTCAGCAAGCGAATATACTGGCCACTAACTACGATATTAGCGTAGTAAAAAACTTTGGTAGTGCATTAAATGGTGTATTAATTAATGCCAATGCCAAACAAATTGCTGAACTTCAAAATGACCCCAAAATTAAATACATAGAACAAGATCAAATGATGTCTATCTCACCGGTGATAACGGCCAGTGGTAATCAGGGAAGCCCTACCTGGGGGTTAGACAGAATAGATCAGCGAGATTTACCCTTAGATAATAACTATCACTATGATTACGATGGTTCTGGTGTCACAGCTTATGTGGTTGATACTGGAGTACTGACTAGCCATAATGAATTTGGTGGCCGCGCCAGTAGTGGTTATGATTTTATTGATAATGACTTTGATGCCACTGACTGTAATGGTCACGGTACACATGTAGCGGGTACGATTGGTGGTTCAAGTTACGGGGTTGCCAAAAACGTTAACATCGTCGGTGTTCGCGTACTAAATTGTAGTGGGTCTGGCAGTAACTCAGGCGTCATTGCTGGTATTAACTGGGTCAAAAATAATGCCTCAGGCCCTTCTGTAGCGAATATGAGTTTAGGTGGCGGCGCATCACAAGCAACCGATGATGCGGTGAATGCTGCTGTTGCAGCAGGTATCAGCTTTGTTGTCGCTGCGGGTAATGACAATAGCAATGCTTGTAATTACTCTCCTGCTCGTGCAGCCAATGCTGTCACTGTAGGCTCAACAACAAGCTCTGACTCCCGTTCAAGCTTTTCAAACTATGGTACTTGTCTTGATATTTATGCCCCAGGTTCAAGCATTACTTCAGCTTGGTATACTTCAAATAGTGCGACTAATACCATCAGCGGGACCTCAATGGCAGCTCCCCATGTAGCTGGTGTTGCTGCGGTTTATCTTAATCAAACTCCAACTATGACGCCAGCTCAAGTGACAAGCTTACTGACCACGCGTGGCAGTGGCGGTAAAGTATCTGATGCAAAAACGGGCTCACCCAACACACTGCTATTCTCGTTAGACGAAGTGGGTGGTTGTGGTACTAATTGCCCACCGCCAACAGATACTGAGCTTTTAGATGGACAAGCTATTAGTACTTCTGGGGCTCAGGGTTCAGCGAACTACTATTTCATCGATGTGCCTGCAAATGCTTCAAGTCTTGCCATTGCATTAGCTGGAGGATCTGGTGATGCGGACATTTATGTCAGTCAAGGTATCAAACCGACAGTGAATAGTTATCAATGTCGCCCCTATAAAACGGGCAATAATGAAAGTTGTGATTTTACCAATCCAGCTGCGGGTAAGTGGTATGTCATGGTACAGGGTTATGCAGCCTACTCAAATGCTAACCTAATGGCTGACTATAGCGTAGGAGGCGGCACCAGTTGCTCAGGCAGTGATTGTCTAGTCAATGGCGTAGCAAGAACAGGCCTAACTGGCACTAGCAGTTCGCAGACTTTCTATAAAGTCGTTGTACCCGCAAACAAAACATTGACTGTAGCGATGAGTGGTGGCAACGGCGATGCGGATTTATATGTTAAAGCCGGTAGCCAGCCTAGCACGAGCAGTTTTGATTGCCGTCCATACAAAAATGGCAATAATGAAACCTGTTCACTAACCCCTACAGTGGAAACCACCTACCATGTAATGATGTTAGGATACACTAGCTATTCGGGTGTAAGTTTAGTAGCAAGTTATTAATATTTGATAAATATTAATAACTAAAAATGAAACTGCCGCTTATTTCTGACTAGAAGTAAGCGGCATTTTTAATCTTACTTTTTTGATTCATGGTTGAGTTAAAACAACACGTGTATCACTCTAGACTGATGAAAAGTGCACTGCAGTAATTAACCTTGTGAACTGATACTAAAGTTTCACAAAAAAGCAGCCTTAATCATGCTGCACAAATCAAGGTACAGTAAAGCCTTACATATCACCTGCAACGGGTAATCGAATATAAAACCGAGAACCACAGCCTGGTTCAGAGTTATAGCCAATGCTGCCATTCATTGCTTCAATAAGCTCCTTACACAGTGCTAAGCCTAAACCAGTACCGCCTTTAGCTTTAGAACTACTGGCGTCGGCTTGGGAAAACTTTTCGAAAATTTTACTTTTAAAGTCTTCTGATATACCGGCTCCTTGGTCTTGTACGGCAATCTCAACCTCACCAGCTATTATCGTCGCGGACAAAGTAACACTTCCAGTGGGTGGTGAAAATTTGACTGCGTTAGAGAGTAAATTGGTTAAAATTTGTAACAAACGATGCTCATCAACAAATAGCCAAATCTCATCCATTGACTCATCCAGTTGTAATGCCAAAGTGATTTTATGCAGGTCTGCGTATGGCTGATGATCATCAATCGCTCTTTGCAAAAGCGGCACTATATTTAATCGCTGCATTTCAAATAACATTTTACCTGCCGCAAGTTTTTCAATGTCTAATAAGTCATTGATCAAGCGACTGAGTTGCATACAGTTACTGCTTGCTATGTCTATCAGCTTCTCCGCTTTAGCGGGTAAAGTGACAATTTTTCCAGACTGTAATAAGTTTAAGGCGCCATAAATAGACGTTAAGGGGGTACGAAGCTCATGACTTACCGTTGAGATGAATTCATCTTTCATTTGCTGTAATTTCATTCTGTCGGTAACGTCTTGCACAGATCCTATCATGAGAAGATCTGGATTTTTATCTTCAGTAACCAATTGCCCTAATTCATGTACCCAACGCACTTCACCGTTAGGCTTAATGATGCGGTGAACCACGTTGTGAATACCTGTCAAGCGTGCCTGCTGCTCACTTTTTTCCACTTTATCAATATCGTCAGGATGAACAGCGCTTTTAAACAGTGTCACACTCGGCACGATATCCTGTGCGTCAAAACCAAAAATCTGATAAATAATCGGCGACCACCATAAGGTTCCATGTTTAAGCGATGCATGCCAATAACCAATTTGAGCTTGCTCACTGGCTAAGTCAAGACTTTGCTGGGCAACATTAAGCTGTAAATTGAGTTCCTCAAGTTTGAGGTAATATTCTTTAGTCTGGGTAATATCATGAATATAACCATGCCATAAAGTACTGCCGTCGGGCATCATTTCAGGTGTAGCTTTGCCAGATAGCCACATCAGTGAATTGTCATCCCGGTAAACACGATATTCCTGTTCCCAGATAGTCTGTTGTTGACTAGATTGCTCAATACTGTGGCCAACAGCAGCTAAATCTTCATGATAAATTTTGGCAAATGCATTTGATGCATCGCTAAGAACCTCTTCCGGTGTCACACCATAAATATCTTTAATTGCATCACTAGCATAAGGAAACGCACTGCGTCCGTCAGGCCATAACTGGAACTGATAAACTACACCAGGAAGCTGCTGGGTCAATTTTAACAATTGGTCCTGCAGCTTATTTTCTTTAGTGACATCCATGATAAAACCGTCGAGAAACTGCACGACTCCGTTACTATCATATTCGGCGGCGCCATGCTCTTCCACCCACATAACTGAACCATTTTGATGCAACACACGGTAAGTGATTACCCAGCTAGATAGATTCAGTATCGCTTTTTCAACAAGATTAACTATAAGTACCCTGTCTTCTGGATGAATAACACTGGCATAACTGCGCACAGTATTATCGATAAAATCACTAGCAGAATAGCCTACAAGCGAGTAGATATGCTCGCTCATAAATAGCATAGTCCAGTGCTCATCGGCTTTACATCGGTAAGTCACCCCAGGGATATTGGCGACCAAAGTCTTAAACTGGTCTCGGTTGTGCATTAATGCTAACTGGTTATGCTTTTGTGTGGTGATATCGGCATGGGTGCCGTACATCATAAGAGGCTTACCATCAGCGGTATATGAAACCACTTTACCTCTGTCATGTACCCATACAAAGTGGCCGTCTTTATGTTTCATTCGACATTCAATATCATAAAACTCGGTTAAACCATTAAAATGCTCTTGGAGTGAGATATTAGAGTTAGCTAAATCATCTGGATGTGTCATAGCTATCCAGGTTTCTATCGAAATGGGTTCAAGCTCCTCAAGCCGATAACCAATAATCTCAGCCCAGCGATCGTTATAAACCGTTTCACCGGTTTCAATATTCCACTGCCAAGTCCCTATTCGCGTTCCTTCTAGAACTGAGCGATAAAGTAACTCACTTGCCGCTAATTGATCATGGGCCTGCTCTTGTAATCTGTCGTGAATTTCCTGTTCAACACTCTTAGCAAACCCGAATACCATCTGGCGCTCTTTTTCAGTAAAATGGCGAGGCTGGCTATCAATAAAGCAAAGTGTGCCAATATTTTGCCCTTTAACCACCAAAGGCACACCGGCATAAAAGCGAATAAATGGTGCGTCTAGCACTAAAGGATTATCTGCAAATCGGCTATCAAGTAAGGTATCTGGAACTTCAAAAATGCCCTTTGATAAAATGGCATGGCCACAGAATGAGATATCTCGGCCGGTCTCGCAGGCATCAAGACCTTGTTTAGATTTAAACCACTGTCGGTCGGTATCAACCAATGATACAAGCACGATTTCTGTACCTAGGCACAGTTGCGCTAACTGGGTTAAGCGATCAAAACGTCGCTCTGGCAGCGTATCTAACAACCCAGTATTTTGTAATACGATAAGTCTTTCTTTCTCGCAGGTAGGCAACAAAGGAGTTTGCATCAGTTACTCCGGATTATTTGTGTCTTGTGATGCAAAGTAAGCCTGATAAATAGATTCTAATTTATCGCCAAGACTCATAGCATCGAAGGGTTTTTCAATAACAGCAACTGCGCCAGCATTCAAATATTCTTGCTTTTCCGACTGCTGAATACGCGCGGTCATAAAAACAACTGGGATTGTTTGGCAATGGGGTTTTTTACGAATTTCAGCCAGCGTTTGTAAACCATCTATACCCGGCATCATGGCATCTAACAATATTAGGTCTGGCGTAAAGTGCTCCACCTGTTTGATGGCCTCATAACCACCATCGCAAGATACTAAAATAAACCCAGATATATCAACCAGAGCCATTTCGACGATAACTCGAATTGTCTCAGCATCTTCTACGTGTAAAATTTTCTCTAGTGGCATGCAGGCTCCAGTATGATGGGGATCCCCAAAAAATTGAGTTAAACAGATTTACTAATTATTGTATGATAATTTCTTTATAGCAAACTAAGTTATTGAATAAAATCATTGATTCACAATAGCTCAGGATTATCTATATAGATAGATATAAGTGCTGGATTCAGCAACAAGATATCGATTAAGCTGCTATTATCTTTACATATAGTAAACTTAAAAAGTCATCATAAGCCGAGAACCATAGTTATGAAAACGAATAAAGAGCCTGTTAATCAGCATTCGGTCAATGACATTGATGAAAATATCACAGATAAGTGTAGCTCAGAATCGACAACTAAGACGCTCGAAAATTTACTACAACCTTTTGGGGGGAATGAGAAATTCTATCGGCGCTTAATCAGCGTTTTTGAAGACAATTTGGAGCAACAACTGCAAAATTTGGCATTGATGATCGCGCAAAAAAATGCCAAAGAAATACTGGGAATTGTCCATACTCTTAAAGGCAGTGCAGGATCAACGGGCTTATCATCATTGTATCGCGACTTGTGTGAGTGTGAAACTAAGCTAAAGCAAGCTTATGACTCTAATGCTTCAGCCTTTGACATGCTTTGCGTCGACCTAGCTGAACAATTACGTTTTGTAGCAAAAACGGAACTATCGAGTATTCATGAACTTTTACTCAATCAATCACAAATAAAACCCTCAGAGACAGCACCGCAGCAAGCTGAATATACCCTCACTGAACTGAAGTTAATCCTAGCTGAACTTAAACAACACCTGGACGATTTTAATCTCAAAGCTGTCGATATCGCTGAGCTACTTCAAAGTAACCGAGCCCAGAAGTTATCCCTTGAGCACAACTTCACTGCGTTATGTGATGCTGTAGAGGTACTTGATTTCGAAAAAGCACTTATTGAATTATCTTCCCTATCTGAAAGATTATAGAACTCGCTTTACCTCATAGGTACTATCCCCAAAAACAATGCAGTATAGGCAAAGTTTTATAATTTTATTGCACTCAACGAGTAGACCAAAGGCATCGCTTGGTTATTTTTAATCATCTGATAACGTGGGACTTCACTACTTTCATCCAAGCTTAGCCCTGCAAAACAATTATAAGGGCTATAGTCAAATTCATTAAAATGCTTAAGCTGTAAACCCGCAGCTAATAATGCATTAATCACATCACTTATCGGATGTGCCCAAGTAACCACAGTATGTTCAGTACCATCACAATTTTCAGTATAAGTACCTTCTTGTTCTATATCCGGTTGAGCGCGATTAAAATAACCATAGCCTTCCACTACGTCATTAAATGGATGAAATTCGGCCATATAAAATAATCCCCCCGGCTTTAAACTATTGACTATGGTTTGGGCCCAAAGGGTTAAATCAGGTAACCAGCAAATTACCCCAAATGAAGTAAATACAATATCAAACTCAGGTTTAACTAATTCACCAAATTGATAAACATCATGGCAAATAAACCGAGCATCAACATTAATTGCAGATGCAAGCTCATTAGCTTTTTCAATCGCACTATCCGATAAATCGACACCGGTAACAATCGCACCTTTTCTGGCCCACGATAGGCTGTCCAAACCAAAGTGACATTGTAAGTGAAGCAAGGTTTTGCCGTTAACGTCGGGTAACTCATGCGTCTCAATTTCAGTTAATGATGATGCGCCATTTAAAAAACCGCTTACGTCGTAAAATTTCGAGGCTACGTGTACCTGAGTTCGAGCATTCCAGGTAGCTTTATTACTGGAGAGGTAATCTTTACATAAATCCATTGAACGTTCCCAAAATAAAACCGAGCATATGCTCGGCTTGTATTTTACTAATATTAATAGTAATAGTGGTAGAGGTAGTGGTAGTAAACCTATTTTGATAAGGTAAATTTACTGACGGTTCCCGACATACCACTGGCATCATTTAGGAGTAGGTCATTCAACTCAGCAATTTGATGGACTATATCTTGGGTATGTTGATAAATTTCACTAATTTTTAATGCGTTACGATTAACTTCTTCCGCAACAGCAGATTGCTCATGTGTAGAAGTCGCTATTTGCTCATTCATTCTATCTATCACACCTACATGCTCTACGATAAGGCTAAGCTCTTTACCTGCATGCACTGCTTCATCCACACTTTTATCAGCTTGTTCTTTACCACGCTCCATCGCTTTAACCGCCAGTGCAGCGCCCGCTTTAAGCTTATCAGTCATCGTTTTAATATCTTCAGTCGATTTTTGAGAACGTTGTGCCAATGTACGTACTTCATCTGCAACAACAGCAAAACCTCGTCCTTGATCTCCCGCCCTTGCGGCTTCAATAGCAGCATTAAGTGCCAATAAATTTGTCTGCTCAGCAATAGAGCTGATCACATCCAAAATAGTGACAATATCATGCACATCTTGATCTAAGTTTTGAATTGCTGTGGCGGCATCACTAATCTCATTCGCTAACGCTTTAATCGCATAGCTAGTTTTACTCACATCACTATTACCCAGTTTAGCCTCTGAATTAGCTTGAGCAGATGCTTCTGATGCTTGCACGGCATTAGCCGCAATTTGGGTAACGGTAGCACTCATCTCGGTCATCGCTGACGCGACTTGCTCAGCTTCAGCAGAACCTTCTGATACATCTGTTTGCATTGCACTGGTAAAGCCATTCATCTTTTCTACAGCATTGACCAAACTGAGCGCATTTTTCCTCACTTGCATGATAATATTTTCAAATTCCACCATCATGCTGTTAAAGGATAATGCCAGCTGGCCAAACTCGTCAGAGGTTTGATGGTCAATTCGAGTGGTTAAATCAAAATTAGCCCCTACATGGGTGATGGTTTTTTGCACTTTTCGTAAGCTAACATGTAAATATTTAGCAATACTTAGAGTAACAAGCACAACAAATGACAGCGCTATAATTAACGCCAGTAATGAAGTAAACATGTGTTGGGATGCATAATCTAGCTTAGATTGCGCCAATAACTGTAGCCTTTGTGCCAATTTTTGTTCGATATCGGCAAGAATATTTATTCTAACAGTTGATGTTTTAAACCAATCTTCTGGGTTTTGTTGCGCTATTGCATCGGTATTTTGCGAAAAACCGATATTGCGCATATTATCAACATCTGTAAACGCCGCTGATTGTAATGCGTCTTTATATAATTGCCCATCTTCGCTTAATGCCGACGCGATAAAACGCTCAGCATAGATATTTTGCTCCGCAACTAACGTGACAAATTTGCGATACATTTCTGACTTAAAACCTTGCTGGCCAAAGGTCGTGCTTAATACAGCACGTTCAATACCTGCGCGCTCTTTAGCTTGTAAAAATGCAGCAAAAGATTTTAATCGTAGCGCCAACTCACTAATACTGGTTTCATCAGCTGCATTGTCGACCATAGATAATAGTATCGTATTCATGTGGGTGTAATATTTAACTTCATCTGCAACCGAAATGGTTAATGAATCAACAGAGACCCGCATCTTCTGCAGTTGTTGTAATGATTGAGTCACTTGAGATAACTTATCGCTAAATACTGGTGGTAAATCAGAGCTTTCTACAACATCATTAAATATACGAATTTGTTGGTCAGTCAGCTGCCGCTGTTTTGGCAGGGCATCTTTGAAAGATTGACCATTAGAGCCAATAAAACCCGCGCTCATTCCGCGTTCTTTTTGCAGTTCATGTACAAAAGCACTATTGGTAACCGCTAACTCAGTTAATACTAAAATAAGATTGAGTTGTTGCTTTGTTTGATATTGATTATAGACAAACATACCGCCATAAATAATGGAAATAAGTAAAGGGGGAAGTGCCAAAAATGCTAGCTTTTGGGAAATTTTAAGATTACCAATCCATTGCCAATTCATAAAGATCCTTATTTAATCGTAATTAACACATACATTTATAATAGACTATATCGATTAACACCCTGAAAAACTAAAGCAAAAAACATGTTATAAGTAAATAATAGCTTAAAATGTGATATGCATCGTGTAATTACTCTAGTTGCTGACAAAAGGTGATAATCAGTTCAGGCCATTCGTCAACATCAGCCATACTTTGCGCTACATGCAAAGTCGAATTAGGCAGCACCTCAGCTAAGGTGTTCGCACAGGACAAAGGGTGCGTTTCATCACCGTCCCACGCAAGGATTAAACAAGGAACATTAAGCTTAGCTAATTGCTCATGTGTTGGAAAATCATTCTCAGCTGCAGCTAAAAACAGCTGTTCAAGGCTACCTCGCTTCATACTTTTTAAGCCATCAAGCATGCCCAAAACGCTGTGTTTATGAGCGTCAATCAGCCACGAAGGCAGCATTCTATTAATATGTTTGGCATTAATTTTAGCCAACCCTTTACCACCAAGCATTTTGGCAGCTTTAGCAACTTTGTGATAATACTCTTTTTGCTTAACCCTTAATTCCCAGGCGGTAGGCGGGTTCATCAAAATCAGCCCTTTAACCCATTCAGGATGAAGAATAGCGCTAAATAAACTGCTCGCACAGCCCATTGACTGACCGCCTAACACGACTGCCGTGTCACCAAGCACCTTAGTGCCGAGTTGATAGGTATCTTCAGCAAGGCTTGTCCAAAGATAGTCTGATTTGTTATTTGTTGTGGCAGATAAACCATGACCAATAGCATCAAATCGCAATAGGGTGAGTTTTTTAGGGAATCGATGCCAGGCATAAATCCCTAACGCATCTTCACTTTGCATGCAGCCAAGCAAACCATGAGACCATATTAAAGCGGAGTTCTTACCCGTTGAGCGATAATTAAATTGATTAATATCAAAAGGGTGTGTCATGGCAAGCCTCCTTATATAGGGTTCACAATGTGTTCAGATTTTTTAACCAGTTACGATTTCAATTAATCGATTAATAAAGGCTTCAACCGCTTTTTCATTATCAAACTTAAAGGCTAAACCGTAGTGAATTTCTGATAGACCTTTATTGCGTCGAGTCGGAAAACGAGTCATTTGCGCATTATGATGGTAATCATATTTAGCATGTACACCTTCAATAGTAGCTAATTCGCTGGAAAATACCTCAAAGGCGGGTCGAATAATCAACAAAGGGGTTTTGGCATCAAGGTGTAAATACACCGCCTCTTTTAACTCTGGCAGCATATATTCGGTAACGTTTTTGATATTAAAGTTACTGCGGCAATTTACATTTGTTAGTGCTTGAATAGCTTGTTCGTGGGATAGGCTCATAAGATCCTCTGCATCATTAGTAATAACTCAAGTCTACCGCCCTGAAAACAAAAAGCCCCGAACTTTCGTTCAGGGCTTGAATATTTTGGCGCGAAAGCAATTATTTAGCTTTCAATGCCTCGGCTACCAAGGAACTCATCATAAGTACCTTTGAAGTCATTAATACCATCTTTGGTTAATTCAATAATACGTGTTGCTAAAGACGATACAAATGCACGGTCATGGGACACAAAAATTAATGTTCCTTCATATAACTCTAACGCATTGTTTAATGACTCAATCGATTCCATGTCCATGTGGTTAGTCGGTTCATCAAGTAATAATATATTTGGTTTTTGCATAATTAGCTTACCAAAATACATACGGCCTTTTTCCCCACCAGATAACACAGTCACTGACTTTTTGATATCGTCAGAGCCGAACAACATACGGCCTAAAATACCACGTACAGATTGGTCGTCGTCATTCTCTTTGCGCCACTGGCTCATCCACTCAAACAAGGTCATGTCATTGGCAAAATCAGCTTCGTGATCTTGAGCATAATAACCAATGTTATGGTTTTCAGACCACTGAATCGTACCTTCATCCTGTGGGATATCATGGACTAGTGTGCGCAACAGTGTTGTTTTACCAATACCGTTTTCGCCCAAAATAGCGATGCGCTCGCCCACTTCAACCATCAAATCAAGTTTACTGAATAATGGTGTGTCGTACCCTTTGGCTAGGTTTTCAACCACTAGCGCATTACGGAACAATTTCTTTTCTTGTTCGAAACGAATAAACGGGTTAACACGACTTGAGGCTTTAATTTCATCAAGTTTAATTTTATCGATTTGTTTAGCACGAGATGTTGCTTGTTTAGCTTTAGATGCGTTAGCAGAGAAACGTGCCACGAAGCCTTGTAGTTCAGCAATTTGGGCTTTTTTCTTCGCATTATCAGATTGTAAACGCTCACGAGACTGCTGCGCTGCAGTCATGTATTCATCATAGTTACCAGGATAAACTCGCAGTGCACCGTAATCTAAGTCAGCCATGTGAGTACACACTGAGTTTAAGAAATAACGGTCATGGGAAATAATAACCATGGTGCTGTTACGTTGATTCAACATATCTTGTAACCAACGAATAGTATCGATGTCCAAGTTGTTGGTGGGTTCGTCAAGTAACAATAAGTCTGGATCTGAAAACAACGCCTGAGCCAACAAGACTCGAAGTTTAAAGCCTGGCGCAATTTCACTCATTAAGCCAAAATGCTGATCAGTGCCAATACCGACACCCAATAATAAGTCACCCGCGCGAGATTCAGCGGTGTAACCGTCCATTTCAGCAAATTCCATTTCAAGCTCAGACACCTTGATGCCGTCTTCTTCACTCATTTCAGCTAAAGAGTATATACGGTCACGTTCAAGCTTAACTTCCCATAATTCTTTGTGGCCCATGATCACAGTATCAATGACACTAAATTCATCAAATGCGAATTGGTCTTGACTCAATTTACCCATACGCTCATGTGGATCTAACGACACATTACCGCTTGATGGTTCTAAATCGCCGCCAAGAATTTTCATAAAGGTTGATTTACCACAACCGTTTGCACCAATTAAACCGTAGCGGTTACCGCCACCAAATTTAACTGATAGATTTTCAAACAGTGGCTTAGCACCAAACTGCATCGTAATGTTAGCTGTAGTAATCAAAATGAAATTCCAAATCGAGTATGAGTGTTAGCGCAATAAACCTAAGCTTGGTAACTATAAGCTAAATGGCTAACAGGATAATTAAAGTAACCGTTTTGCCTGACGCTATAAGAATAAGCAATATAGGACAAAGACAGGCAGAATCAAGCGCGACATTTTAGAGATTTTTGGACTATTTATCAACCTAAGCGAAATGATAGCTTAGCGAATCATAAAATGACGTCCTGTCTACTGAACGTCATCAATATCTAAACGTTATTTTAGCCTATTTTTAAATATTCAATTATATAATCAAGTCCACCAGTTATTGCCGCAACTTGGGCATCATTACATTCTTTAGCCGTTACATTAGGGCTATCCGGGTAAACTTCTGTTGTAGTATTAAAATGATTATGGGTAATACCAGCGCATAAACTGAGTTTTTTAACCGGATAATTAATCACCCCAAATTGCTCAATAGGCACTTCAATTAATTGGCCGTCATCATCTGGCGCGATATGGGTTATTTTTGCCACAGCATCAATAATTGCTTTTTGAAACTCAGGCGTTGGATTTTCAGAGTCGCCGACTAAATAAAAGCCATCAGGAATAATACCCGCCTCATACTCTTTACCATCTCTTGCTGACAGTAGTGGTCTAAATTCACATTCGTCTGTGTCGGTAGTTTCATGCAAATCAATATGTGCGTACACCTCACCTAATGAGGCAACAAAAGCCATTAAGGCTGCAGACTCTTCGGCAGGGCTATCAGCATAAAATGAGCGATTCGGGTCAATTGCTTTAGGGTTCCAACGATTGACCGTTTCATATCCCCATGGGCTAATACAAGGCGCCACGGCAATATTAAAATATTGGCTATAGTGCGCGGCTTTAGTGTCTAAAAATTGAATGGCACCATGAACACCACTGGTTTCATAACCGTGTACCCCACCGGTGACCAGTATGGTCTTTTTAGTGGCACTCCAATTTTTAGTTTTAAAGGCAAACAAAGGATATTTAGCCGCATCAAATGTTAGTGCGCCATAATTAACCTGTTCAAACTCTGCTGATAAAGCGGCAAACTTGCTCATCACTTCATCTTGATAACTGCGCTTAATGGTAACTTGGGCTAACCATTGTGCTTTCTCTGACTCATCCCAAGGTTGCCCCGGCGTGCCAATTGGAAAAACTGCTTCTTGTGTCATAAACCCTCTATCATGCGACTAAACTAAATGGAGACTTAACTAAAGGTTACTTAGATAATCTTTCAGGTCAGCATATTAACCGATTGAGTTAGGCAAATCGATCAATCGCCTAAGTAAGTCTCCCCCATCGCTGTAAACCATCGAAAAGAGTAAAACTGTAATTAATATATTGCCTAGCAACTGCTAGAGCCAATCTAGCTATTATTGGAATGGATTCACTTGATCTCAAACTTGCCCAACGTTTTAAAATCAACTAGATAAACAATATAAATAAAAGTGATTACTATAAAGGCCACACAAAAAAAGGAAGGCGAACAAAGCCATTGAAGCAGAAAATGTATAAATAAACCAAAGTCCCGACAAAACATCATGACAAGATCGTCAAAATTTCAACATAAAATAGTGACTTTAATTATATCAACAACCCGTTATTGTTGAGGTAAAACTTGGTGGAACATTATTACGAGCTGAAGAATATCGAATCTTACAGGTATTAGGATCAGGTGCCAGTTTGACTTTAACTTCTATCGCACCCAATTGCCCGCTACAATTACCACCCACCCAAGTAAAACTAGCGTCAGTTTCAACGGCTTTAGCGATTCCATTCGGATGAGGACAGGGATACCCACAACGCAAAGTAATAGACTCACTTCCTACTTTAACCACAGGGTCTATAGCGCAATCTGTCTTATTTTCTATTCTCGCTTTCACATTGACTAACTCAGATGCTGATCGCATAGCCCCTTCTAAAGATTCAAGCGAGGCAATACGCGCATCGCCACTGATATTGATAAACTTAGGTGCAGCTACAACGGCTAAAATACCTAAAATAATAATAACGACAACTAACTCGATTAAAGTAAAACCTTGTTGTTTTTTAGGATGATACATATGTATTAATCTCTATCTACTTTATTTAGGGCGTTTTAATAAACCAAAAGAAGCCAAGCTGCCCATTGCATTAAACCCTACTGTTTATAACAAATCAGCCAAGTTAACAATATTACCCTACTAGCAAATAAGGCATAGGTAAAATTAGCGCGATATCAATTATCAACAATTTACATGAGCTAAGCTATACCAATAGCAAATAATCCAGCTCATTATTAGGTGTCGCTTGCGGGGTTTTGCACATTATCAATGTAAATACCCTAACCATTTAAGTTACTTCTTACGCGCGATTAACACCAGTGAGATACCACTTAAAATGATTGCCCCGCTAGCGATTAAATGCAGGCTTAATGTTTCATGATTAAACACAACACCTCCAACGGCGGCAATAAAAGGCACACTTAATTGCAGTGCAGCGGCTTTTGATGGGTTAAGCCCTGTTAACGCCTTATACCAAATAGCGTAACCAATACCTGAGGTCAACGCACCGGACACTATGGCTAATATGACTCCATCATAATGCGCACTTTGCAGTGTATTGCTTAATGTTAATTGCACTGAATTAACATTCATTGCCAAACTTAATATGGTCAACACGGCCAGCATTAAAATCATACTTCGGCTAAAGTAATCGGCAGAATCTAGTACCGGAGAGTGACTTTGTCGCCCAAGTAAAGAATACATTCCCCACGCCATACCACTTAATGCCATGAGTATCATCGACCAATATTGAGGCGTGCCGATATTAGGCCACAACAAATATCCAAGCCCGATAAACGCAATAACACTGCCGATAACTTCAAATGCCGTGGGCCTTTGCCCTTGAATAACCGCAACCACATTCATTGATAATTGTACCGCACCAAATAAAACCAGCGCTCCCGTTGCGGTATCTAACGACAAATAAGCGATAGAAAATAACCAAGCATAGGCCAGTAAACTTAACGCCCCTAACCACTTACGCCAGTTGTAAAATGGATGATGTTGATAAGAATGCTGCTTAAGGGAGGTCAACGAGTCTGATAACTTGGCTGGTTTTTGTTGATATAAATGCATGCAACCAACAATAAACCACAGGGTTAATGCACCTGATAATAATCGAATTAAGGTGAATGAATCGGCATCAATTAAGCGGGCTTCACCCCCGCCTAGTGCCATACGGCTTAATACAGAATTAGCAGCAAACGCCACCAATGCTATCAAGGTTAAAGCTGCCGTGATAAGCGATGATGGCGTTGAGATTTTATCGGACAAGTTAACTTACCTTTTAAGGATTTTAATTTTTAGTGAAGGTGAATTTATTAACAAACCAACCAATTGTGGCTAATTGGCGAGTTTGTGATAAGCCAAAGTAAATACAGATCCACGGCGATATAAGCAAAAACCAGGGTAAACCCGCAGTCGAGCGACCACTGAAAAACAGATACAAAAAACCAGCGTAGATAACAATCACACCCAATATACCCACAAGCAGCATGACCTTTTTAATCCACACTTCTATCATTGTAATGTTCACTTTAGTCCCTTCATAAAAATGTTATCAATAGCAATATTATGCTTATACCTATGCCAATAAATAAGTTTGGCACACACAAAAGCCGAGCTAGGCTCGGCTTTGGGTCAGCATAATAACATGCTTAAGTTTACAAGCGAATGCCGCCGTCAATTTCAACTCCATGGCCATTTACATCATAGTGTTCACAGATAAAACCCATGGTAGAAGCAATTTCAGGTGCTTTATCTAAACATCTAACAGAGCCGTTAAATAAATAAGCAGATAGAATTAGGCTCTATGTAGCCATGTAATTTGTATAAATCTGTATTAGGCATCGCACTTAAATAAACTGCGCAGATAGAAAGCTATCCCAACAGCGAAATTAGCCGCCTTATATTTAACAAAATTTATTTATAACAGACACCTAATTAGAAAAAACCTAAAAAAATAAAGGAACACAAGCACCTTTTTCATATCGAAAAAATAAAAAACTCATCGTATGCAGCACCTCAATAAAAATAAAAGATGCCACCCATGATTTTGAAGTCATAACATAACTCCTTTCGTTTTGAGTTACTAACACTGACTATCATTATCTGAATCAATAGGTTTAGCCGAGCGATTAAAATAATGTGGTCTCAATTGCCGCAAAGTTGCTAATAAGCTAAATTCAACACAGCAGAAAAGCGTGATATCAATCAAGTATGAGATAAATGGTTATCGGTAGGATAAGATTAGAAAGTTAATGCTTATGCGCACAACCAGCGCTGACAGTTGGCTGCGCCTTGTCGTCGCTTTCGGTCTAAATGCTCACAATAGTCAGTTAATGCAGGTAAAGCCCCTGCTGCACCTTTGAATAATCCGCCAAATTCGGTAGTGATTTTTAACCAGTTTTCAGCAGGTATATTTAATCGATTGAGAATATTCTGGCTACTTGAGCTAATGGCACCACGCTTATCTTGTCGAATTATCCTGCCGGTATCTTCAACCTGTACGATGTAGTCTTTTACGCTGAACATTAACCCATTAGGCATGTTCAAACGCTCATTACCCACAAAAGGCAATAATTCTGTTGGTTGCTCACCTTTTATCGCTGAATTTATTCGACGCTGAATGCTGGTGTAGTCTGAGCTTTCGGGGGTAGCAGCCATCCTAGCCCGAATAGGATTCAAATCGACATAAGCCATACAAGCTAATACTGCGGCTTCATCTAGTAATGCTTGTGATTTAAACCTACCTTCCCAGAAGCGACCTGTGCATTTATCTTCTTTATTGGCCATTCTGGCTATTGGCTCACTAAGCGAGCGCATAAACCAACTGATATCGATTAAGCGTTGGCGATATTGGGTGATACTGTCATTAACCGTCTTTAATTCAAATTCATTCAGCTCTTCACCTTTTACAAACTTGTGTGTCAGTAAGGTCCCTTTAAAGCCTTTGTGCCATTGAATTAGCACTTCTTTATCTGACCATTGTTTTGCTTTGTCTGCATCCACTTTAACCACTACATGTAAATGGTTACTCCCTGTTCATTACAAAGAATGCATAGGCACAAATATCAATGGCGAAAATTGTCGCTAATTCAAGAATACGAGCATCAACCCACTCTCGTCGATGCTCAAAGTTTTCACCTGTTGAGTTATCAAAACCGCACAGAAAAGCCTTACGCACCACACGCGAACAACAGTGACTACTCTCTATTTGCAGGAGAAGGCGTATCTTCTAGCCTGACGATTGTCTGTCTTGGTCTGGCCATCTTCAAATACCATTTAGGAAGGGTACATAAAGCGTAGTTGAGTGGTTAATGTTTAGCCAATAATTTTGGGTGGCCATGTTATTCGTTTGTGGGTGGCCATGTTATTCGTTTGTGTTTGCTGTAAACGATGATTTGACAGTTAAATGACAGACGAAGTAGATGAATTTGTTGATTGATTTTAATTTGACTGCAAAAGCAGTCAAATAAGTTAGGCTCGCCTATTGACTGGCGGAAGGCTCATATGTGTTATACGTAATATACACCAAACTAAAATATACTGTTCTTACCTTTGATCGTGAACATTTCACCGATAATTAACTCTGTTTTAGTTAACTCGTAAGGTACGACAACGATAACTGAATAACCACTAACGTGATCTAAATCTACAGCAATTGAATCAGAGCCATTAACCATAACGTCATAAACCAAAGCTGATGCAATAATTTCTTTGGCTTTAGCTGAATCGATGTAGTGATTTTTAAGTAAGTCGATTAATTCTGATGATTTAGGTCTTTCTTCACCATTTGAAGCAGATAGGTTAACTTGTTCGCCATTTGGTTTCATTATTTCACCAAATGGAAAGAACTCTTCATTTTCCAACAAAAGTTGTTTAGCTATTGGAAATACAGAATCAAATAACTTTTGAGTTTCAACTTTTCCTTGTTCCATATTACTTCCAAAACAATTAAAACTTAGGATTAAAAATATTGCAGCGAGCTTAGTATTCATAATTACGTATAACGCCCCAAGCAGCGGAAAACGCGAACGCTTTGGCGCAGCCAGTGAGTGGTTTTCCGATGACTTGGTTTGTTATATGTCATTATGCTTATCAGCCAGATTATAGTAAGAAGAGTCTATTTTTCTCATCTCCAAATAACCAAATAAAATGCTTAATGGGCATATAGTAAGGATTATCACGACTGACAATGTACTCATCGCGTCTTCTGAAAAAATGGACTCAATTACAAGCACCATAATTAAAACAATAACTCCGCCATAGATGAAAAAATCTTGCCGCTTTGAGATCTTCAAAAGAGACAGATTGTTTAATTCTACTGAACAACTAGGGCATTTAAATACGGTACAATTCTTTGTTTCAACTCTGTCATTTAGATGTAAATAACCAAACTCTTCCCTGCATTCTGGGCATTTCATTGAGTCGACCTCTTTGACATATAACGCTCAAAGCAGGCGTGCGTTTACGCATCGCCCTGCCTTTGCTTGTTAAGTTTTGTGCCCGAACGAAGCCCAAAACCTAACCATGTTGTTAAAATATGCAGGGCAAGAAAAACCCCGACACCAAAATTAAGACTAAACAGAAAACTAGCTAATATGCTAGCCAAGCCAAACACGACAAGATTTTGTATCCAACCAATTTTTATATCTTTTTCGTTTAACTCACACCAATCCCACCAAAGGATATTCCACCACAAACTAGCTGCGGCGATGTACTCCAATAACCATCGATAAAGCCCTGTAACGCCTCTTCGCTTTAGCTCGGATTCTAAACCTTGAATGTACTCGTCATCGTGTTGCGTATCTAAGTAACGCTCACCAATGATTGAAAAAGTGCTTCTGTTCATAATGAAAACTTAACAGCTTACTGAACGACTCGACCGATAAAGCCGAGCGTTTAAGTTATTGATTAATATCATCCTACATTTGCTAGGTCTTTGAAGTAAAGCAATTTAATGACTGTTACACTCAAATATAAAACTTAAATTGCGCGTTAAAAGTACCTGCGGCCAATGTAAAAAATAAATCAAACAAGATCAATATATTAGAATAGTCCGGTTCTTATCAATACCGTCCTTTAGACTGCTTTTTGTTCACATAAGGGGTGGGGACTTGCTTGCGGCGTGTCTTAGACGCATTGGAATTAAGCAGCAGACTAAATAAAGATAAATACTCATCAGCAAAAAGCCGAGCTAGGCTCGGCTTTGTTTAACGATAATATCAAGCTTAAGATTACAGGCGAATGCCGCCGTCAATTTCAAATACACGACCATTTACATAATCGTTTTCAATGATAAAACGTACGGTAGAAGCAATTTCATGGGCTTCACCTAAACGTCCTACAGGAACCATTTTCGTCATGCGCTCTAACGCTTCAGGCTTCATCGCTGCGGTCATTTCAGTGGCTATAACACCCGGCGCCACTGCGGCTGAACGGATATTATAACGGGCTAGTTCTTTGGCCCAACCGACAGACATTGCTGCAACACCTGCTTTTGATGCTGAATAGTTAGATTGCCCCATGTTACCCGCTTTAGCTAGGCTTGAAATGTTGATAATCACGCCCTGCTGGCCAGTTTCAATCATGGCTACAGCAGCTTCACGGCCGCACAAAAATGTGCCGGTTAGATTGACATTAATGACTGACTGAAATTTTTCATAGGACATACGGTCAGTTACTTTACCGTCTTTTGCTTTAACCATTAAACCATCGCGCAAAATGCCCGCGTTATTGATTAACACATTAATATGCCCAAAATCTTCGCGAATAAAATTGAACCCCGCAACTACATCTTCTTCGTCGGTAATGTCGAACGCATAACCTTGCACTTCAGTTATTGCACCTAAGTCTGCACACGCTTGCTCAAGTTTTGCTTGGTCTACATCGATAAGCGCCAATTTTGCACCTTGGGAGGCTAAATCATGCGCCATAGCAAGACCTAAACCACCCGCGCCACCTGTGATAACGACAACCTTATCTTTTAATTCCATTACCGAGTCCTTTTACTTTTTATTTTGATTGGCAAATTGTTCAAAAATGCTCGAAAAATCAAGACGACCATGACCTTGACGAGCATGGTTAACATATAAACTACGCGCTAATGCGCCCATTGGGGTACTTGAGTTTGAACCTAAGGCAGTTTGTTGTGACAAGCCTAAGTCTTTCACCATTAGATCAACTATAAAACCACCTTGATAGCCTTTTGATGATGGCACATTTTCCATCACGTCAGGACAAGGGTTATATTTTTCAAGCGTCCAGTTTCCACCGCTGCTGACTTTCATGATATCAGACAATACTTTAGGATCTAAACCGTTATCTATGCCTAATTGCAAAGACTCGCTAGTGCCAACCATTAATACTGATAACAGCATGTTATTACAAATTTTAGCAATTTGACCTGCACCGACCTGACCAGCATGGAAAATATTTGCCCCCATTACCGTTAATACCGTTTGTGCCTGGGTAAAGGCCGCTTCGGTACCGCCGCAAATAAAGGTCAATGTCCCTGCTGCTGCGCCTGCTGTGCCACCAGAAACAGGAGCATCCATAAAGGCGAGGCCTTTTTCAGCGGCTTTAGCGCCGACTAATTGCGCTGTGGCGGCATCAATGGTTGAGCAGTCAATTAATAAGGTGTCTTTACCGACAACATCTAATAAACCTTTATTGTTGTCATCACCCATATAGATACTTTGAACGTGTTTGCCCGCTGGTAACATACTAATGACATAGTCGGCTGACGCCGCTGCGCCACAAGCTGTTTTGGCGCTTAATGCGCCTTGGTCAGTTAATGCTGCTACGGCCTGTGGATTAAGGTCAAATACCGTTACCGTCATGCCCGCTTTAATTAAATTGGCCGCCATAGGGCCGCCCATGTTGCCTAATCCAATAAATGCTACTGTTGCCATGTTCAATTCCTTTTAAAAGTCTTTTAATGGGTGGTTATTCGCTTGCCAAGGTGAAGTCAATAATGCTGATAAAGCGTCATCAGTGACGTCTGCCACATCAGTAAAACGCCATTGTGGATTACGGTCTTTATCAATAAGCAGCGCCCTTACCCCTTCACAAAAATCGCCGTGAGAGCAACAGTTAACGCTAACACCTAGCTCCCATTTAAAGCAATCTGCTAAGTCTAATTCTGTACCCAGTGCTGCTTGAGCAAACACTAAATGCCAGCTTAATGGGCTGCCTGCTAATGCGGTTTTTTGTGCCCGTTTAAGCCAGTCTAGTTCGGTTTGTAAGCTAGACAATTGATGGTGAACATCTTCAATATCACCTGACATGAGCAAATTAATCTGTTGCTGGAATTGTTCTAGTGGACTGTCGCCAAGCGCCACTGAGACTTTATTTTGCATCGAGGTTAATAGCTGTGTTAACGCTTGATGATTCACATCGGCATTATCATTCCAGTGAATATCAGCTAGGGCATCAAACAGCGGCTCTTTGTCATCACTGGCTAGAAAATGAGTACCGACATTGACATACATGGCATCTGCCGCGTTCATGTTGTACGCCGTCAGCCCTAAAAATAGCCCGGTTTTGCCTGGCATCCGATTTAAAAGGTAGCTGCCACCCACATCTGGGTATAAACCAATAGTCACTTCAGGCATAGCAATACGGCTGCGCTCGGTTAATACGCGATGACTGCCGCCGGCCATTAAGCCTAATCCGCCGCCCATCACAATGCCATCGCCCCACACTAGTACTGGCTTGCCAAACTGATGTAGCAAATAATCTAACTGGTATTCTTGAGTGAAAAACTCACAGGCTTCGTCAGTCATTTTATTTGGGTTAGCGATTGAGGCATGATAAATAGCCCGCACATCACCGCCGGCACAGAATGCTTTTTCGCCGCTACCTTCTAATACCACTAAGGCGATATCATCATTGGTTTGCCATTGCAGTAATTGAGCGGTCATCGCCTTCACCATATCGATATTCAGTGCATTAAGCGCTTTTTCGATATTAAGGGTGACGATTCCGATAGACTTACCCGATAATGTGCCGAGAGTTTGAAATATGACATCTTGGGTCATTAGCAGTTTCTCCAGTTTGGTTTACGCTTTTCAAGGAAAGCATTAACGCCTTCGGCTTGATCTTCTGTATCGAATAGGCCGATAAAAAGCTCACGCTCTAAAGGTAAAGCCTGTGCGCGTGGCATTGTGCGTCCAACCTGAATTAAGGTTTTACATACCGACACACTGCTAGGTGATTGACGTGCCACTTTTGCCGCCAGTGCAATAGCCGCATCTAAGGCTTGTCCTTGCTCAACCACTTCTTCCACCAAACCAATTTTTTCAGCTTTAGCGGCATCAATGCGTTCGCCGCATAAAATCATCCGTTTTGCCCAGCCTTCGCCGACCAATGCGGTTAAGTTTTGCGTACCGCCAGCACAGGGCAATAAGCCCACACTGGCTTCAGGTAAGGCCATTTGCGCTTGCGCTTCAGCAATACGGATATCACAGGCTAAAGCCACTTCTAAACCACCGCCCATGGCATAACCATTAATAGCGGCAATGGATACACCACGAAAGGCACTTAATGCCTCAAATGCGGCACCAAAATGCTTGGCCATAGTGGCTGCATTGCCTTTGTCGCCATCGGCAAATAAATTTAAGTCAGCACCGGCAGAGAAAAACTTCTCGCCTTGACCAGTAATAACCAAAGCATAAATCTCTTTATTGTCATTTAACTCAAGCACTTTAGCGGTTAGCGCTTGTAAACTTTGTGCCGTCCAGGTGTTAGCTGGCGGGTTATTCATTTTAATAATGGCGGTATTTCCGTCAATACGCACCCAAATAGCTTCTGTGGTCATTGTTATAGCCTTATCGTCCGTTGAAATTGTCTAGTTTGAATGATTAGCGACCCGATTAACGAATTGGGTGAGCGTTTTCATCCAGTAATCGACGGGCAATAATCAACCGCATAATTTCGTTGGTACCCTCAAGAATTTGATGCACGCGCACATCACGGAAATGACGCTCTAACGGATATTCACGAATATAGCCATAACCACCATGAATTTGCAGCGCCGCGTCACAAACCTGAAAACCAACATCAGTTGCAAAGCGTTTTGCCATTGCACAATAAGCACTTGATTCTGGATCTTGCATGTCTAATTTAAACGCCGCTAATCGCACCATTTGGCGCGCAGCAACTAATTCTGTCGCCATATCAGCTAACTTAAATTGTAATGCTTGAAATGCCGCTAACGGTTTGCCAAATTGCTTACGCTCATTCATATATTGAGTGGCGCGATCAAGTGCTGACTGCGCCGTACCAATAGAACAAGTGGCAATATTGATACGCCCGCCATCTAAACCTTTCATCGCAAAGGTAAACCCTTGGCCTTCTTCACCTAAAAGATTAGTCACCGGGATGCGGACATTTTCAAAACTGATTTGTCTTGTTGGCTGTGCATTCCAGCCCATTTTATCTTCCGCTTTGCCGTAAGATACACCCGCTGCATCGGCCGGAATAACAACCGCTGAAATGCCTTTAGGGCCTGCTTCGCCAGTGCGGCACATCACCACTAATAGCTCGGTTTCACCCGCGCCAGAAATAAACACTTTTGAACCATTAATAATGTAATCATCACCATCGCGCACCGCTTTAGTTTGCAGTGATGCGGCATCACTGCCTGAACCCGGTTCAGTTAAACAATATGAGGCTAATAGCTGACCTGTAGTGAGCCCTTCTGACCATTGACTGCGCACTGTCTCAGAACCCCAGGTTGTCACCATCCAGGTGGCCATATTATGAATAGTCAACATGGCGGTGGTTGCGGTGCAACCGTAAGATAACTCTTCAAAGATAATTGAGGCATCTAAACGTGATAAGCCCATGCCGCCTTCAGACTCTGGTGAATATAATGAGCAAAAGCCCAGTTCACCAGCTTTTTGAATCACGTCTTTAGGGAAGTGGTGCTCTTCATCCCACTTAGCCGCAAACGGAGTTAATTCATCGGCGGCAAATTGACGGGCAAGATCAGCAAATTGGCGTTGATCTTCATTTAAATTAAAATCCATTGAGGGACTCCTAATTTGTTATGTTTGATGACTCTTGGGTCATTTGTTGGCAGGCCAAAGGGAATTTAACCTGCCATTAGGTCTTGTTATTATCTTAAATCTAATCGAAATATAAGCTTATTTAAGATTAATGCTCATATTTGGACCGCTAACTGCGTCCGTTTCAAACCAACGTGAAGTAATGGTTTTAGTTTCAGTATAGAAACGTACCGCTTGCTTACCGTATGCGTGTTGATCGCCGTAAAAACTGCCTTTCCAACCTGTGAATGAAAAGAAAGGTAAAGGCACAGGAATTGGCACGTTAATACCCACTTGGCCGACTTCTATTTCGTGTTGATATTTGCGTGCAGCGCCACCCGATGCGGTAAAGATTGAGGTGCCATTGCCGTATGGACTGTTATTCACCAATTCAATCGCATCATCTAAATTGTCAGCTTCCATACAACATAAAACAGGGCCAAAGATTTCTTCTTTGTAGATGCTCATGTCTGTAGTGACTTTAGAAAACATGGTTGGGCCAACCCAGTTACCTGACTCATAGCCTTCAACGGTAAAGTCACTGCCATCTAGCAAGCATTCAGCCCCTTCTTGTTTGCCTTGCTCGATTAAGCTTAATACCCGTGTTTTAGCCGCAGGGCTAATCACTGGGCCATAGGCCGCATCAGCATCATTCCATAAACCTGGACGTACTTTGGCTAAAGCTTCTTTTAATTCTGGGATCCACTCTTTGGCTTTACCGACAAATATCGCCACTGAAATGGCCATACAGCGTTGACCTGCCGCGCCAACAGAAGCGCCAACTAAATTATTAATCACATGTTGTTTGCTTGCATCAGGCATGATCACGCAGTGATTCTTTGCCCCAGCAAACGCTTGCACACGTTTAAGGTTATCTGTACCTGTTTTGTAGATGTATTGACCTACCGCGACAGAGCCGACAAACGAAATTGCCTTGATGGCTGGATCACGCAGTAAAATATCAACCGCCGCTTTATCACCATGAATAAGCTGTAATACGCCTTTTGGCGCACCTGCTTCAACAAATAACTCTACTAAACGTTGTGGTGTCATCGGGTCTTGTTCAGACGGCTTTAAAATAAAGGTGTTACCGCAGGCAATGGCTAATGGGAACATCCATAAAGGGATCATCGCAGGGAAGTTAAATGGCGTAATACCAGCACAGACGCCAAGCGGTTGGGTGTAGCTATAGGTATCAATATTGCGGGCAACGTTTTCAACGGTTTCGCCCATCATTAATGAGGCAACATTACAGGCGTGCTCTGCCACTTCAATACCGCGCCATACATCGCCTTTAGCATCTTCAAAGGTTTTACCGGTTTCTTGGGCTAAAATAGTCGCGATTTCATCGTGATGTTCTTTCAACAGGTGCTGGTAACGTAACATCACCCGAGCACGTTCTGATACTGGCACTTCTTTCCAGGTTTTAAACGCTTCTTTTGCACTGTGAATTGCTTGCTCAACTTCAGCAGGTGTCGCCGCGTTAATTTTAGCAATCACACCATTATTAATGGGGTTAGTGACATCGATATTTTGCGTGCCAGTACCCACTGTGAACTCGCCATCAATATAATGTTTTACTTGTATGGTCATAATATTTCCCTTTGAACCAGATTAAATCGGGGTAAGCATTAATGGCGATGATGTTGTATTTATCCCAATCACTTGGTATCGGGTTATTGCTCATTAATGCTTGTCTTGTTGAATGTTATGTTTTCTAAATCGTACTCAGCGTCAAGCGCTTTATACTTATACTTTATACTTTATACTTCAATCGCCATGGCCACGGCTTCACCGCCGCCAATACATAATGACGCTACACCACGATGTAATCCGCGTGCTTTTAATGCGTGAATTAAGGTCACGAGCAAACGTGCGCCAGAACAACCAATTGGATGACCTAATGCACATGCTCCGCCATTAACATTGACTTTATTGGCGTCTAAACCAAGTTCAGAAATCGCTAACATAGTCACCATGGCAAATGCTTCGTTGATTTCGAATAAATCAACATCATCCTTAGTCCAATCTACTTTACCAAGCAATTTGTTCATCGCGCCTACTGGTGCGGTAGTGAACATGGCTGGCTCTTGTGAGTGTGTGGTATGGCCTTTGATAGTAGCTAAAACCGCTAAACCTAAATTGGCGGCTTTTTCACGGGTCATCAGCAATAACACCGCGGCACCATCAGAAATTGAGCTAGAGTTGGCTGCGGTAATAGTGCCATCTTTAGTGAATGCTGGACGTAAACTCGGAATCTTTTCAGGACGGGCATTACCCGGTTGTTCATCGGTATCAATAACAATATCGCCACGGCGATCGCTAACTGTTACCGGAGTGATTTCAGCTTTGAAGGCACCTGAGTTAATCGCATTGTTGGCTTTTTCAAGTGACGCTAAAGCAAAGGCGTCCATTTGCTCCCGGGTTAAGCCAAAGTCATCTGCGGTTTTCTGAGCAAATGTGCCCATAGCGCCACCAGTGTAGGCATCTTCTAGGCCATCTAAAAACATATGGTCCATCACTTTGCCATGGCCCATACGCATGCCACTGCGCGCTTTATCAAGAAGGTACGGTGCCTGACTCATGCTTTCCATGCCGCCAGCAATAACCACTTCACTGCTACCCGCTTTAATTAAATCATGGGCTAACATGACGGTTTTCATTCCTGAGCCACAGACTTTGTTAATCGTAGTCGCACCAACTGAAAGCGGTAGACCTGCGCCTAATGTTGCTTGACGAGCTGGCGCCTGACCTAAACCTGCAGGTAATACACAACCCATGAGCACTTCATCAACACTGGCAGAAGCGATACCACATTCGGCAATTAAACCTTGAATAGCGGCGGCCGCCAAGGCTGGGGATTTCACTGATGACAATGCACCTTGAAAGCCCCCCATTGGGGTGCGCTTTGCTGCAACAATGACGATATCTTGAGCCTGATTGGCCATTCCAGCTTGCTGTGAACTCATAACTACTCCATTAAAAACTAATTATCACAAAAAAACACCATATCACTTTGACGTTTACGCGAACGTAAAGCAAGTAATAATTAGTCTAACAAGTGGATGAATTTCGGTCCATGTGTCAGTGAAGATTTACACCAATAAATAGACGCTTAATCAGGAATAATTGAACCTAGCGTTATCACGGGGAGTTGAGAGAAAAATTAAACACTTTTAAGGTAAAGTTGAACTTGATTTCGACCTTGATTTTTAGCTTGATACATCGCCAGATCGGCTTTTTTAACCAAATCGGCAAAATGCTGCTCACTTGAATCATGGTTCCAATTTGAATAGGTGCTATTTGAGGCAACAGCAACACCCAAACTAATTGTAAACCCAACGGTAACACCACTAAACTTGAAAGGCTGTTCAGCTATGGCGTTCCTTAAACGCTCAGCAATTTGCATGGCTTCATTGGTATCAACATTGGGCAGAATGCATAAAAACTCTTCACCGCCTATCCTGCCAATAATATCGGTTTGCTTAATATAACTTTGACTACGACCTACTGCGGCAGCTATCGCTTTATCACCAATGTCATGACCAAATTGATCATTTATTTTTTTAAAGTGGTCAATATCAAACATTATTAATGCTAAAGATTGATGGTGTTCTTGGCATTGTTGTAAACGTTTTTGTCCTTCTTGGAAGGTAAACCTGCGATTCGCGATACCGGTTAAAAAATCTGTTTGTGCACGTCGAATAAATTGTCTTCTCGAATAAATTAAGAAAATCACCAACACAGCTAAACTTGCGGCAATGACGATAAAGATAAACATAGATAACTTGGTTATTCTTTGCTTATCTATTTGACTGTTTAAGTTTAATTGATTTATCGACAACTCTTTTTCAAGCAATTGATTCTCATATTGAGTCATTTTAACATTATGATTGAGTGAAGCTAACACCACATCATTGGAAACGGCCTGTTCGATATGATTTTTTTCAACAGCTATTGCAGAAAACAAATACTCTAACGCAGTAAAATAATCGCCTTCAGAAGAGTAGTATATCGCTCTAACTTGCTCAATTAAGGTTGCTGATTGGCCATTAAGACCATCTGAATTAAGAAACCGCTCTGCTGTTTGCCCTGCCGATGCAATATCTTGATAATGAAATAAGCTTAGTGCCAATAAGCCTAAGTTTTCAGTAACAAATAAAGCTTCCTCGGTTTCTGTTGAAGCATCATTGGCCATTTCAAATGATTGAATTGCAGATGAATATTCTTGTCGCCCAAGGTGGTAACGACCTTGATTGAAGTAATAGAAAAATGGCAGGTCTTTATTATTTTTCATTTGCACCATTAACGCTGACATTTGCTTGAGGTAATCGTCGGCACGTTTCCATTTAGTCAGCATAATCGCTTCGCCAACTAGATTGTGTAACATGTTAAACATACTCTTTTTATCATCCGCTTGCTGCCAATGATTGAATGCCTGTTGAAAGTATTCTTCCGCTTGCCTGTGCAGGTGATTATCACGATAAACCGCGGCAGTCGCATTAAAAATCATTGCCAATTTATCGGGCGCTAATTGATATTTTTTGGCAATATCTAAGGCTTCGGATAAGTGCAAAAGGCCAATATCAAAATTATCTGCTTGGTTAAAGCAATAGGCTGTTTGCGCTAATGCATGGACTAATAGGTCTTGATCTGATTGTTTCCGGGCTAATTTGACTGCGTTAATTCGATCAGGACAATACTGTTTATAATCGTTGGTCTGCAAGGACACTATAAGAGAACGAGCCAGATAGGCTTTAACCAACAGTGAGGGTTTAGGGGTGACTAACAGTAAATCTATGGCTTGTGAGTAACTGCCAAAAGCCTTATCAAGTTGCTTATTTTGCTGTTGCGCTGCGGCAAGGTGAAATAATAACTGGGCTTTGTCTTCAGCTGAGCCATGGCTAATAAGCGAGAGTTGTTGAGTAATATAGTCAATTTTTTGGGCTGGTACATCAATGCGAGTTAAATCTTGTTCAATTAAGCTTAAATCAGGTGAATTTGCCGCAATACTTATTGACCCATATAGGTAAGCCAATAACGCTATGCCTTTAAAGACAGCACAGTAACGTACAAACTGGCGAGTTATAATTGCCGCTAAATTGAACATAGCCTTAAATTCATCTCAAAAGATCAACCGTATCTCTAACATAGCGCTAATTTAAATCAATTGGAAACACCTATTTAGACATTATCAGCAATTATTTTTTAGCCCTATTCAATAGCGATTACCCTTTAGCTTGCTTACTTTCCCACGGTGTCATCTTGCTCATGTCCGATAGGTCATACGGCGTTAACTGGTAAACATAATAGTTAAGCCAATTACTGACCAGCAAACTACCATGGCTGTGCCAACGTGCTATTTGATCCTGGCTGGGGTCATCGTTACGATAATAGTTTAAGGGAACATTTGGATTCAAACCTTGGGCTAAATCACGTTGATATTCATCGTTCAAAGTGCCTTTTTGGTATTCAGGGTGTCCCATAACGAATAGATTTCGGCTATCACGGCTTAAAACGATATAGGCACCAGCTTCAGCTGACTCAGCTAAAATGTCAACGTCATTATTGCGGCGAATGTCTTCAATGTTAATTTCGGCAAAACGCGAATGCGGTGCATAAAATTCATCATCAAAACCACGTAGTAAAGGATGTGGTTCAGTTGCCCTAACATGATTAAACACACCCGAGCGTTTTTGGTCTAATAAGCCACGATTTATGCCATATAAATGAAATAATCCCGCATGTGCCGCCCAACACAAAAACAATACCGAGGTCACATGCTTTTGGGACCAATCGATAATTTCTTTAATGTGGTCCCAGTAGACAACATCTTCAAAGTCAATTTGCCCTAAAGGTGCACCAGTAATGATAAGCCCATCATAATTATTGTGTCTAACGTCTTCAAAATCACGATAAAAGGTATTCATGTGGTCAACCGAGGTATGTTTAGACTCTTTATCATGAATACGCAGTAAATCGACGCCAACTTGTAATGGTGTATTACCCAGCAAACGAAGCAGTTGGGTTTCTGTCTCAATTTTATTAGGCATCAAATTCAAGATAAGCACCCGCATAGGACGAATGTCCTGATTCGCTGCGCGAGTTTCTGACATCACAAAGATATTCTCTGACTCTAAAATACCTGCTGCGGGTAAATCATCTGGAATTCGAACCGGCATACTACATCCCTTACCTAATTATTAATCGACAAATACCGCTAAAATTATCGCTTTACCAGATCAACAACCACTGTTAATGGTTGTGGATTATTGATATCTACGGGATAAGATTGCGTATTAATAAACCACAATTCATCGGCAACAGTGATCCGTGCACTGATGGCATAACGATGGCCTGTTTTAAAAGCATCCACTGGTACTAAAAACTCGAAAGGCGTGACACCTGTTACCGGGCTAATTTCATATTCCGCTAAAATTTCAGCCTTAACATCTTGCAATGACACGTCCTGTAATTGGATTTGGATCACAGAATCAGCAGGTAGTGCAATGCGTTGTTTATATAACACTTCACCTACTATTTGGCTATTTTGAGGCGAGGTTTGGCACCCTGATATAGCCGCAATCATAGCTATAACGCACATTATCTGTTTAATCATGACTCACCTGCTTTTATTAAGTGACGTCGCATTATAATACATTAAGACGTCTAGAAGTCTACACTTCCGATATTGAAAAATTTTCGTGCTTGTTATCCACGGAGGTTATTTCTATCATAAACCTATCTTTAGGAAATTGAGCGCCAATTACCCCCATGACCACCATCGCAACCGCTATGATTATTGGTGCTAGCTCGCAGCTAAGTAAAGAATTAGCCCGCCAGCTTGCTACTCAAAAGGTAAAATTGTTGTTATTTGTACAACAACCAGAGCTGTTAACCGAATTTGCTCAAACACTGCCAGTGTCAGTAGAGGTCTTACCGCTTTCGATTGCCGAGCCGGCAAAGTTAATAGAACAAATAACCACAGCATGGCAACAGGAAAATGGCGCCCATTTGGTGATAGTCAATACCGGCATGAATGGTTACGATGCCACCCTTCCCTGGCAATTAGAACAAGATATTATTGACGTGAATGTAAAAGGCTTTGCCGCTATTTGCCACTGTGTATTCAAATTGATGACCGAACAAGGTTACG
Organism: Shewanella sp. HL-SH2; assembly: GCF_051164935.1. NCBI lineage: Bacteria > Pseudomonadati > Pseudomonadota > Gammaproteobacteria > Alteromonadales > Shewanellaceae > Shewanella > Shewanella sp. HL-SH2. The sequence continues at coordinate 2,208,871 of NZ_CP195035.1, read as the reverse complement.
GTCAGTTGGCAGCGATTAACTCAATAGCAGGGCAGCGAGGCGGGCCAAGCATGGCTTATCATGCGTCTAAAGCCTTTGCCGCTAATTATTTTGAAGGCTTAAGCATGCATGCGCAGCGTTTAAAGCTACCTATTACCATTAGTGATATTCAATTAGGCTTGTTAGATAAAGCAGCATTGCAACAAAATCAGTTTTTATTAGCCCCTTTAGATAAAGTCGCTAAACAAATTTTGATTGCTTTGCAAAAGGGAAAACGCCGGGTATATGTGACCAAACGTTGGCGTTTTGTTGCTTGGTTAAATCGCTTATTACCCGAGTATATTTATAATACTCGTCATTGGAAGCCGAAAAAAAACCAGCGTAAATAACACCATTACGCTAAACGAAAATAGGAGCCATTTGGCTCCTATTTTTATACAGCTTGATTACGTGTTATTAGAACTTGTAACCAACGCTAACCATATAAACCCATGGGTTGATGTCGGTATCAACTGAAAGCGCTGTGCCACCAGCAGTGAAGTTTACATCGGTTGATATATCTGCATACCAGATAGAAGCATTAACTAACCATGCTTTATTGATATTGTAGTCTAAACCTACTTGTGCTGCTAAGCCCCAAGAATTGGTTAAGCTCAGGTTATCTAGGCCTAAATCTTTTGCCTCTTGAGTAAAGTCATTATCAAAGAAATTAGTGAAGTTAACACCTACGCCAACATAAGGACGTAATTTAGATTGAGCATCACCAAAATAGTACTGTGCTACTAAGGTTGGTGGTAAATGCTTAGTTTCAGCAATCTTACCTAAAGCCCCTAATGATACTTCATGACTAAATGGTGTTGCCGCTAGTAATTCAACGCCCCAGTTGTCAGTTAGCATATAACCAAAGTTCAAACCGATTTGCATGTTGTTATCAACACCAAACTCAGCCACATCAGCAACAACTGGGCTAGACTCATTTGGAGCAACCACAACCGCACCCGCTCTGAAAATAAAATCCCCTGCTTGATGAGCAACTGCTACAGAAGAAACACCGGCAGATAATAAACCTGCTGCAACTAAACCTAGGGCCATTTTTTTATTCATCTTCATACTCCATTAGGGTAACAACTAGATGCTTTACAATACATCCTTAACATTTGCCGTCACTCTGCCAGAATTATTTATTAACATCATTGATTTAGATCAATGATTCTAGCTACACATTTAGGGGTATAGCTAAATGATAAATTTCCTTGATTTAGATCACAGTTAATTAGCTACACACACCTTTAATTCCTATGTAAATAAACATGTCGCTGCGTCAATAAATAAGCTTGATGTCCGAGTTAAAATCATCCTTGTAATAAATATTCTTCGGCTTTTTCAATACTGCGAGGTTTACCCACAAGCATTAAAATATCATTACGGCGAAATACCCAGTCATCTGGTGCGGGCTCAATTTCAGAGCCTTTTCTTCGCACGGCTCGAAGCTCAACCTCCAATTGATGCCATGGAATGTCAGCGACTTTTTTACCAACACTGCTGGCGCTTGTACTTAACGACACTGCATGCAATAAGTCCAAAGTGAAATCGGTTTCAGTACCAGAAAAGAATCCATGCAGGTACTGGTAATGATTACGTCTTTCAGATTCAAGCCGCTTAATAATACGCGGTAAGGGGACGCCGCACTTATAGAGCACTTGCGACACTAACATCAGACTACCTTCAAGCGACTCAGGTATAACCTGTGTTGCCCCTGCCTCTTTGAGCCCTTTAAGGTTAGAGTCATCTCGGGTGCGGATAAGAATTTTAGCATCAGGGGCTAATTTTCGACTTACCGCTAACGCCTCCTCTGCTTGACGCTCTTCGGTGAATGTCACCACAACCATGCTGGCCTGGCGGATCCCAATTCGCTTTAAAATGCCCATTTTACAGGCATCGCCAAAATACACCGGCTCACCTGCTGCTCGAGACTCTGTAACACGAATAGGATCAAGGTCTAACACAATGTAATTAATCGCTTCGGTTTTTAAGAAGCGTGCAATAGTTTGCCCTACACGGCCGTAGCCTAAAATCACCACAAAGTCTTCATCATCGCCGCCAGGTAAAGTAATGGTTTGCGACTCCATGCTTTTAGATGGTTTTCCGCCCTTAAACTTCTTGGCAATATCGACACTGTGACGGATTAACCAGGGGGCAAATGACATTGAAATAACGGCTACTGCAACTAATACAGTGCTAACTTCAGTGTCTAATAACTGATAGTTAACTGCCAAGGCCAACAACACAAAACTAAACTCACCGACTTGCCCCAAACTGATGGCTGTGCTTAATGCCACTTTGGCGTGTTCACCCGCCAGCTTTAACAAGCCATACACGATTATTATTTTAAGTGCGACAACGGCAATCAAGATGGTCAATATTTGCCACCAATATTGCATCACCAAATTAAAGTCCAGCATCATCCCTATCGAGATAAAAAATAGCCCCATCAGCAAATCTCTAAATGGGCGAATATCGGCTTCTAACTGGCGACGATACTGGCTTTCTCCAAGTAGCATACCGGCAATAAACGCCCCTAATGCCATCGATAACCCTACCCACTGGGTAAATGCCCCCGTCAATAAGGCAACAACTAAGGTCGACAACACAAATAACTCATTTGAACGTGAGCGAGCGACTTCATCAAAAATACGCGGCAAGACCCACTTACCAAATGACATTAATCCCAAGAAGGCCAAAATACCGGTCAGCAGAGCATACGCAATGCTATTTAAACTCATCTGGCTGCCATCATTTGCCAGTAAGGGTAATAATATTAACATGGGTACTACGGCTAAATCTTGAAATAGCAAAACACTGACCGACAACTCGCCGTGGCGTCGTCTTAGCCAGCCTTGCTCGTTCATCAGTTTCAGTACAATGGCGGTAGAAGATAATGCGATAGCCGAGCCAATAACCACAGCAGCAACCAAATTCTGGCCTAATAGGTAAGCCACACCACCGGCTATAAAAGCGGTGACAATAACTTGCGCACTGCCTAAGCCAAATACAGTACGGCGCATTGACCATAAACGCGGAACAGAAAACTCAAGACCTAAGGTAAACATTAGCAGCACCACGCCAAGCTCGGCAACATAGTGCACTTCATGTTGAGTGAACCAGTGAAAACCACTAGGACCACTTATCACCCCAGTCAAAAGATAAGCAAGAATAGCTGGCAGTCCTAAACGCCCTAAAATAGCAATCGTCGCAATGGCGATGACTAACATGAACAAAATATGAATAAACATATTGTTTTCCATAGGCAAAAAAACTCCTTGTCAAGAAACTGTCGAAAAGCGTTACATCTTGTTTATCAGAATGACAACTAAATTACAAATACTTAAAAAACATAGGGAAATTACTTTAGGCATACAACTTGCTTAATACCCGTATCACAGTGTAACGTTTTGGAGTAACCCTATGGACTTTGCTATTGCAACCGAACTTTTCCCAGAAGAATATGGGTATAGGTCAAACACCTATCTACGAATGGAGCCTGAACTTGATTTAGTCCAAGTCATCCAGCAATTACATGCAAGTTTAGATCCTCGGACAGTATTTGCCTGTTATGGCAAAATTGTCGGTCAACATTTGCCGATAAAAGCCCTGCAACTGTTCACAGCAGATCAAAAGTTTACCTGGGGGCGTCATAATGGTATTGAGTTAGTGCGTCATATCAAAACTGAATCCGACACGCTAAAGATACATTACTATCTTTCTGTACCGCTCAGCCCAATACAGATGAAACTACTTAACCATATTGAAGCATTAACACTGCAGCCATTTAGTAATGCACTTAAGTATCAACAGGTATCTAACCAGGCTATGTTTGATGCATTAACAGGCCTTGGTAACCGTTATTACTTTAGAAAGGCAATGCATAAAAGTATTGCCAGAGCACAGCGTAAACAAGGCCATGTGTCGTTAATCGTATTAGATTTAGATAAATTTAAACAACTTAATGACCAATTTGGTCATACTGTTGGCGATAACGTGCTCACAGGCTTTGCCGCACTAATAAATGATTCAATACGAGATACCGACCAGGCATTTCGTATTGGTGGCGACGAATTTGTTGTTATCACCGAAGGTGGCTCATCCGCTGCAAGCTTAGTATGCCAACGCATTATTGATAACTTACCTCAGCACCCAGAACTGATGGAATATAATGTTAAGTGTAGCTTAGGTATTGCTCAATCGCGTACCAAAGAAGATCTAACAACACTTTATGAGCGTGCCGATAAAGCCATGTACAGTGCAAAAGCTGCTGGCAGAAACTGTTTTAGAATTTGTGCTGATACGCAATAGCTAGCATAAAAATCACAATGACCACAGCCTTACTCCTCTGTGGTCATTGTCTAGATTATCCGTCATATATTGACTTTGTTATCGGTATTACAACCCTCTAAGCTGAATACGCCTTAAAAATTCTGTCATCACTCTATCGTAAACTAAATCCCCCAAAAACAAATCCTCTACCCCATGGTCAATACTCGGGTTATCGTTAACTTCAATCACAAATGCTTTACCGTCAATTTCTTTTAAATCGACACCGTATAAACCTGCACCAATTAAATTAGCCGCTTTACTGGCCGCATCAATCACTTGCTGAGGCACCATCTTTAAGTCCACACAATCAAAGTCACCACTGCTCACACGGCCGCTTTGATGATGTTGATAAATTTGCCAATGGCCTCGGCTCATAAAATAGCGACAAGCATAAATAGGCTGACGATTTAATATGCCAATACGCCAGTCATAATCTGTTGGCATAAAGGCTTGGGCTAAAATAAGCGCACTGTGTTCAAAAATTTTATTCGCTTGTTCAATCAAGGTTTCTCTGTCTTTAACTTTTAGTACTCCAAGCGAAAAAGCCCCATCAGGCACTTTAAGCACCGCGGGCAAACCTATGGTTTCAATAACATTATCGACCCAGTTTTCATCAGACTTTTTAAAGATCAAACTTTTAGGAACCGGCACTTTATGTCGATTCAATAGCTCAGTTAAAAACACCTTATTAGTACATTTCATAATGGATTCAGGGTCGTCCATTACCACTAACCCTAACTGCTCTGCCGCTTTAGCGAAGCGATAAGTGAAGTTACTAATATTAGTGGTTGAGCGAATAAACAAGCCATCAAACTCACTCAGCCGAGCTAAATCGCGGGAGCCAATTTGCACTAAATCCATACCGATACGGTTGGCTGATTTAGTAAATAATTTAAGCGCTGCCTTATCTGATGGAGGCATTTTTTCATCTTCATCCACCAACATGGCAATTTCATAGCGATAGCGCTTAGCCGCTTTAGGTAACTTCCATACCTTTTGCGAAAACACTTCTAAGTACTTAGCAAACAAATCCTGCTCAACGTCAGTTAAGTTTTGAAAGGCCGCTGGTTCAATAGTATCCACTTGCCATTTATCTGACTGTTTAGATAAGCGCACTTCTAGGATAGGTACAGTGAATCGTTCAAAAATTTTACGGGCGATTTTTTCTAATGCTGGGTTGTCACAATAACCGAAAAAGATTTTCATCGAGATATCATTAACGGTAGCGGCTAATTTATCTAATCCGGACTGAGGCAGGCTAAAAAATCGGTCTTGGGACAAATCATTAATGGTCATAACCCGAGGTATCACCCTGTGCCCACGCGCTTCAGCCATTAACGAACAATAATATCCGGTGCTTAAATAATCATAACTACGGCACAAGTTAATCACTTGCATAGCACCTTTATCTCAGTAGGCGCCCATATTTAAATAATCGTGAACAGTGACCATGTTGTCACTTGGAAGATAAGGACGCCAATCACTTGCGTCATCGGTAACAATTAAAAACTGAGCCATAAATATCTATTGCCTCTTGTGTGGTTTAGCGCGTAAATTAAGTCACTATCGTGTTTACCAATCCGAGCATATTCATGCTGCTGCGTCAAGCTATTCTAAGCGACCTCCCCCAACTCAATACCCTTGAAACGAATGCGTTTAGTGGCGACAAAATCAGTTCTCGACAAATGAAACGCTTTATTAATTCACCATTAGACTGCTTATTAGTCGCCGAAATCGACGGTATCATCGCCGCTTATGCATTGGTGCTTTTTCATCGTGGTACTCGCCTAGCAAGGCTGTATTCAATTGCCGTAGCGGCTGAATTTAGAGGCCGTAACATTGCCTTTGAACTTGTTACCCGCTGCGAGCAAACGGTGGTCGAACGTGGCTTCATTACATTACGCCTAGAAGTAAGAAACGACAATATCGCCGCCAAAAATCTTTATTTAAAAATGGGTTATAAGGTACTAAAAACCTTAGTCCATTATTACGATGATTTGGCCGACGGCGTGCGCATGCACAAACGCTTAGACCCACCAGGGCCAAGTAAAGTCATCAAGATGCCTTTGTACGTGCAAACCACTCCTTTTACCTGTGGTGCCGCCTGCCTAATGATGGCCATGAGCGCCGTAAATCATCGTTACCAACCTAGCCGCATTGATGAGTTATGCATTTGGCGTGAAGCCACCACTATTTTTATGACCAGCGGCCATGGGGGTTGCAGTGTGCATGGTTTGGCTTTAGCAGGGGTAAAACGCGGGTTACAGCTTGAGGTTTACAGCCAATCCACTTCAGTGCCTTTTATTGACAGCGTACGTGACAGCAATAAAAAAGAAGTGATAACCCTAGTGCACAATGAATTTTGCCAGCAACTGACCAGCCAGGGCATTCAAATGCACAATGCATCGCCAAGTTTGGCTCAGCTTCGAGACTGGATAGATAACGGATATGCGGTCTTACTGATGATCAGCACTTATCGCTTTAATGGCGAAAAAGGCCCACATTGGGTCATTCTAAGTGGGTATAACGAGCAGTTCATGTTTATTCACGACCCGTATGTTGTCGCTCAAAAAGATGCGATTAATGCCGCTTATGTGCCGATAAGCCAATCTGAGTTGGCGCAGGTAATGCAATATGGCAAACAGAAATTAGTGTCTTGTCTAGTAGTTAAATTGGCGTTGGCTTAATCGTAAAGTTTTTTATGGCCTACCGTCACAGCAGGCTTTTTCAAACTTCGTTTGAATTGTGAACTCAAGGTTCCAGCTTCATCAGACTAAATTTACTGCCGTTCAGGTAGTGTTGTTGACTTGGGATCCAGCTTCATTTCACGTCATTCCGGTAATGCTGTTGAGCCGGGATCCAGCTGTTTCTTTTGTTGTTTGTGCTTATGGCCTGCGGCCACTAACGTCGCGACGCTTCGCCCACAGAGGGTATCACTACTCCAACGAAAGCTAGCGTGGCATCCATGCCAGGCCCACGGGTTCTCGGAATAAAGAGTCTCGACAATCTCAATTCAAACGGTAAACCGCAGCTTTTTCTTACTGTATTGTTACGAATGAAGCTAAATCGAAGAGACAATAACTCGGGTGCAGATGAGCCAGCGAGTATCCAAAACACGGATGTTTTGGTTAAGCTCACATGGATGTGCGTGCTGCGTCTCGCTGAATTATCTGCACTAGAGCCTGTGGCAGAAAATAAGTCCCCATGAACTGTTGGGCTAGCCAAACTCACAATTAAAACAAACTGATCCCTTGCTGCCCTGCTTGGGCTAAATAGCGTTTATCTACCCATAATCCGATAGCGCCAACTAAGACTTCGTCATAAAACACTAATGGAATATGCTGGCGACGCCAGGGGGGATATTGCACTCTTGCCACAGCTTCTTTAGCTCACGTGGTTTAACGCGTTGTGAACTGGCAAATTGGGGATGGCATTTAATTGAACCTGTAGCACCAAAACGAATGGTCACTTTACTGCTGGTTAATGGTAAAGCGAGTAAAGGCTTATTAATAAATGTTTCTAGCTTTATAAGGGATTGATGTTGGCCTAAATCCATTAGCAACTCGGTCGCATCGCCGTTTATAATGCTGATAAAACGATCGCTTAGTTGGGCTAATTCTGGCGTATCAAGCTCACCGGTGTTAAGCACATAAGCAACTCCAGCAAAGCGTTTAACTTGATAACTGCCCCATTGAATTGACACATTAGCATCGTCTTTGGCAGCTAACAGTTGTGACAATATCTGCTGTAATTGTGCTTGTGACGGTAAGCTAGCCCCACAGTGAAGTAAATATCCGCGGAACAGTAATGCTTGCCAGGCTTTTGTTAATTGTTCAAAACCTGTGAGCTTAAAGCCACTTGATTCAGTAAGTAATGCATCATCATCGCTTGCTAACACTAGCCATTGGGGTAAGCGATGACTGACTTCATCATCAATAACTTGCTGTTGCTCGGCGCACAAGGCTGCACTTCTGGCTGCGGTTGTGGCGATACTTGGCCAGCGTTGTTTTAAGCGTGGGATAATGTCTAGACGCAGAAAATTACGATCATAACTGTCGTCTTGATTACTTTCATCTTCAATATGGGTCAACTGCTGTTGAAGGGCAAATTGCTCTATTTGATCTCGGCTGATGTCTAATAATGGTCTGACTAACCAAGCTTGCTTATAAGCTTGTATGGCGCCCATTGCACCAAGTCCTTTAGGGCCTTGGCCGCGCTTTAATGCTAGCAATAGCGTTTCGAGTTGATCATCTTGATGATGGGCGGTAAGTAAAATATCACCTGGATTAAGATAACGCTCAAATGCTTGATAACGGGCGTCTCGCGCTTGCGCTTCTAAACTTTGCCTTGGGCCTTTATCAACGCTAACGCGCTCAATTTGTACTGGCAATTGGTAATGCCCTGCACGGGTTATGCAGTGTTGCACCCAGGTATTGGCATTGGCGCTGAGCCCATGATGTATATGAATAAGTAAACAGGCAATGTGTGGATGTTTGTGTGCCAAGGCACTCAGTCCATAGGCTAAGACTTCTGAATCAACCCCGCCACTGTAAGCCAGTACTAACTTAGCCGCGGAGTCACCCTGAACTATAGTCAATTGATAAAGAGGCATTACCGCTTGTTCTAGTAAGCTCAGTAATTGCTCTTTGGTCATGTGCGCTGAAGCTAAACTATTTGAAGCAGGGTTACTCGAAGCTAAGTTATTCGCTGTCATGGTGCACGCCTAGTTAAAGACAATTTTAACATTAGTGGAACCCAGTTGTGTTTCTAGGGCCAGCATCAAATCATCTGATGGATTAACGCGCCATTCATCACCTAGCACTAACCTTCCTGCAGCTGCATTTTTGGTATAATTTATCACTACTGGCACAGCGCCTGATTTCCACGGCATTAGTATTTGCTGAAAATTCGTTAACCATTCGGGCGATAATATATCTGCATGGATATTGAGTTCAACCGCTTTAGCAAAATGGCTTCTTGCTTCACCAATTTCAATGATATTACGGCCATTCATGCGATTGCCACCGGCAAAATCATCATAGCTAACATCACCTTCACAGATTAAAATACGATCTTTTTCAAGTAAATGACCGAATTTTTCAAATGGTTCAGTGAATAACATCACCTCTAAGCGAGCACTTTTATCATCTAATGTCACCAAGCCCATCTTTGAGCCGCGCTTGGTGATCATCACGCGGGTGGCAACCACTAAACCCGCCACTTTGACCGTTTTACCGCGCTCAGTCGGGTGAATGTCTTTTAAGCGAGCTGAAGTATATTGTTTCAACTCAGCTAAATACTGATTAATCGGATGGCCGGTCAAGTACAACCCGAGGGTATCGCGCTCCCCTTCTAACCATATTTTGTCTGGCCAGGGAGTACATTCAACAAAATTTTGCTTATTATCGTCTGGCTCGTCATTAAGCAAACCAAACATATCATGTTGACCGATTTCTTGCGCTTTCGCGTGTTGCGCTGCTGCGCGAATGGCTTCAGGTAATGTGGCCATCATTGAGGCACGATGCGGGCCAAGGTCATCTAATGCACCAGCACAAATCAGTTTTTCGATAACCCGTTTATTGAGTTTTTTTAGATCGATACGGGCACAAAAATCAAATAAATCGATAAAAGGTCCATCTTTGCGCGCTTCAAGAATAGAATCGACTGGGCCTTCACCCACGCCTTTAATCGCACCTATGCCATACACAATATTCAAGTCATCATCAACGGTGAACTTGAATTGACCTTTGTTCACATCGGGCGGAATAAGCGGTAATCCCATGCGCTCGCATTCATCGACCAAGGTAACAATTTTATCTGTGTTATCCATATCAGCCGACATTACCGCGGCCATAAATTGCGCTGGATAATGGGTTTTAAGCCACAATGTTTGGTAAGAAACTAATGCGTAAGCAGCAGAATGTGATTTGTTAAAACCATAACCGGCGAACTTTTCAACCAAGTCGAAAATTTTCATCGACAAGTCGCCGTCAACGCCGTTATTAATCGCACCTTCTTTGAACGTGCCACGCTGCTTAGCCATTTCTTCGGGCTTTTTCTTACCCATAGCTCGGCGAAGCATGTCCGCGCCGCCTAGGGTATAACCCGACAGCACCTGGGCAATCTGCATTACCTGCTCTTGATACAAGATAATGCCGTAGGTCGGTGACAGTAATTCTCTTAACGATTCATGCTGATATTCAGCATCGGGATAAGATACGGCTTCACGACCATGTTTACGTTCGATAAAGTTATCTACCATGCCTGATTGCAAAGGCCCTGGGCGGAAAAGTGCTACCAGTGCAATCATGTCTTCAAAACAATCGGGCTGTAGACGTTTAATCAGATCTTTCATGCCGCGAGATTCTAACTGGAATACTGCGGTGGTTTCATAACGTTGTAGTAATTTAAAGCAAGCGGGATCGGCCAGCGGAATCGCTTCAATGCGAACCGGTTCTTTACCTTGTTTGGCTAGGCGCGGATTGATCATCTGCAATGCCCAGTCAATAATGGTTAAAGTACGTAAACCCAAGAAGTCGAACTTAACTAAACCGGCGGTTTCTACGTCATTTTTATCAAACTGAGTGACCGGGTTTAAGCCTTCTGCATCACAATATAGTGGCGCAAAGTCCGTTATACGAGTCGGCGCAATAACCACACCACCGGCATGCTTACCAGCGTTACGCGTCACACCTTCTAAGCGGCGACACATGTCGATAAGCTCTTTGACATCTTCATCAGCGGCGTAGGCTTCAGGCAGCGCAGGTTCCACCTCAAACGCTTTAGCCAGTGTCATGCCGGGTTCTGCGGGGATCATCTTAGTTAGACGTTCAACAAACCCATATGGATGACCTAATACACGGCCAACATCGCGTACAACCGCTTTAGCCGCCATAGTACCAAAGGTAATAATTTGCGATACCGCTTCACGGCCATACAGCTCGGCTACATGGTCGATAACCTCATCGCGGCGATCCATACAAAAATCGACGTCGAAATCGGGCATGGATACACGTTCAGGGTTTAAGAAACGCTCGAACAGTAAATCATATTCAAGGGGATCTAAATCAGTAATTTTAAGCGCATAAGCGACTAACGATCCCGCACCTGAACCACGACCAGGGCCAACGGGAATGCCTTGATCTTTACCCCATTGAATAAACTCCATCACAATTAAGAAATAACCCGGGAATCCCATTTGGTTGATGACTTTCAGCTCGATTTCTAGGCGCTCATCGTACTCAGGCCTTCTTTGGGCTCTCACGGTTGGATCTGGAAATAAAAACTCAAGACGCTCTTCCAACCCTTTAACTGACGCGGCAACCAAGAAGTCTTCTATTGATAGGTCGCCCGTTGGAAAGTTCGGCAGAAAGTATTCATATAATCTAATGGTAACGTTACAGCGTTTGGCTATTTCGACACTATTGCTAATCGCTGAAGGAATATCTTTAAAAAGCTCACACATTTCATCTTCGCTACGAAGATACTGGGCGTTACTGTAGGTTTTAGGCCGCCTAGGGTCTACTAGGGTATAGCCATCGTGAATAGCGACGCGAATTTCATGCGCTTCAAAATCATCGGCTTTTAAAAACACCACCTGGTTGGTAGCAACTACAGGAATGCCTGTCTTGGCGGCAAGTTCAACCGCCATGTGTAGATAGCGCTCTTCATCTGCACGGTCGGTGCGAATGAGTTCAAGAAAATAGCGATCACTAAAATGCGTTTGATAAAAGTTGACGAGGTCCTCAACTTGGCCTTGGTTGCCTTTTAATAAAGCTTTACCTATATCGCCCTCTTTAGCACCCGATAAAAGTAAAATCCCTTTGTTATAGGTCACAAGCCAGTCTTGATCGATAACGACTCGACCATCAACTTGACCGCGAAGATAGGCTTCACTGATTAACTGGGTGAGGTTTTGGTAACCGTCGTTATCCATTGCAATAATGGTAAGTGCACATAATTCTTTTTCAAAACCAGGCACTCGCATCCAAAAGTCAGCACCGACAATAGGTTTAATACCCACTGCATGTGCGCCACCATAAAACTTCACTAAACCACAAAAGTTATTTTGATCTGTCAATGCGATCGCGGCCATCCCCTGCGCTTCTGCTGCTGCTAAGATAGGTTTCACCTTAGCGACACCATCTGTCATGGAATAGTCACTGTGGACACGCAAATGCACAAAACGAGGATCGGACATAAATAAAATTCTTATTTTTCGAAGGAAAAAAGATACAAACAATGCAGTTGAAATTATTAATCACACTAGCAAACATTCACATTACAGCCAATGCTTATTCAAACGTGGAACTATCGAGATTAACACCTAGAAATAAAGACGGCTAAGATTTAAATGGCTTCATAGCGATATGATTTAAAACATTAGCATCTAGGTAATTACTTTGCCGTGTTAGCTAAACATTCTGCAACCGGTTTAAAGTTTTTTCGATGTTCATCTATGGCACCGAACTTTGCAAGTGCTTCAAAATGTGCTTTTGTAGGATAGCCCTTATGCTTAGAAAACCCATATTGAGGATACTTGGCATCAAGCTCATCCATCTCTTTATCTCGGGTCACTTTAGCAATAATGGATGCAGCACTGATTGCAGCAACTAAGCCATCGCCTTTAATAATTGCATGGGCAGCAATGCCAAAATCAGGTACGCGATTACCATCGACTAATACCCGTTCAGGTACAATATCCAAGCCAGCAACAGCACGTTGCATGGCTAACATGGTCGCTTGTAAAATATTAATTTGATCAATTTCGGTCGGAGTTGCCCGGCCAACACTGACCGCAAGCGCATTGGCTATAATATCTTGATACAGTGAGTTGCGCCGTTTTTCAGTCAATTTTTTAGAATCGTTTAAACCAATTATGGGTTTAGTGGGGTCTAAAATAACCGCGGCGGTAACCACATCTCCCACTAAAGGACCACGGCCAACCTCATCAACACCGGCGACAATACCCTCTGAAATTATCGCCACTTGCTCTGGGGTGATCTGTTTTATCACTTGCGGGAATGTCGACATATTAGTTTGTCCTTGGCTTCAGCAAATTAATGCGCTGGCAATAATGCCACTACAGCATCGGCAGCCCGTTCGCTGGCGTTACATTTAAGTAATTGATGTAACTGCTCAAATTTTGTATTGAGTGGCGCAAAATCTTGATTAAGTTGTTTAATCACCGCATCAGCAATTAACTGCGGCTGGCAATTGGCTTGCATCAGTTCAGGCACAATTGTTTCGTTAGCCAATAAGTTAGGCAGCGAATAGTTTTTGATTTTCATCATGCGAATAGCAATGGCATAAGTAATAGGGCTAACGCGGTAAGACACCACCATAGGGCGCTTGACCAACATAGCTTCTAATGTAGCGGTACCTGATGCTAATAAAATGCAATCAGCCGCAGCCATCACTTCCCTTGAATGCCCCTCAATAAGTTCAACCTCTAAATCTGGCGCATGTTCAGCCAATGCGGCTAAAAACTGTTGCCGACGCGCTTCATTAACTAATGGCGTGACAAACTTTATATCGGGAAAATGCTGTTTAACTAACATTGCCGCTTTAACGAATGGCTCAGCGAGTTGCTTTAACTCCCCTCCACGAGACCCGGGTAAAACCGCCAAATACTCTGCATCAGGGTCTAAATTAAGTAACTTACGTGCTGACGCTTTATCACTTTTGAGCGGAATATCATCCGCTAAAGTATGACCAACAAACGTACAGGGTACGTTATGCTCATCATAAAAGGCTTTTTCAAATGGCAGTAAGGACAACACCATATTAGTGGCTTTGGCGATTTTAAAGACCCGTTTAGGACGCCATGCCCATACCGAAGGGCTAACATAGTGAACCGTTTTGATACCTCTATTCTTAAGCTTAAGCTCAAGGCCAATATTAAAATCAGGTGCATCAATACCAATAAAGCAATCAGGTTTAATGGATGTGATTTTATCTATCAAAGTAGCACGCACTTTCAATAACCGTGGCAATCTTGATAGCACTTCAACAATGCCCATCACCGCTAATTCTTCAATCGAAAACCAAGACTGAAAACCTAACTTTTCCATGCGAGGTCCACCAATGCCTACAAACTGCGCATCAGGATAGCGTTGCTGCAAGGATTTGATTAAACCTGCACCTAAAATATCGCCGGAGATTTCTCCGGCGACCATGGCAAATATACGGGGTTTTGAATCGTTCATTAGATTACTTAACGAATAATGCCACGGGAAGAGTTAGTAATAAAATCAACCATGGCTTGAACATGAGGATCATTGTCAGCATCAGGTTTTATTTCAGCTAATGCTTCTTCAATAGTTAAATTTTTACGGTATAAGGCTTTATAAGTACGACGTATAGCATGTTGGGTTTCTTTGCTAAAGCCACGACGTTTTAAACCTTCAACATTTAATCCACGAGGAATAGCTGGGCTGCCAGCGGCCATCACAAAAGGCGGCACATCTTGGAAAATAGTTGATGAACCAGCAGTAAATGCATGGGCTCCAATATGCACAAATTGATGCACACCTGTCATGCCACCTAAAATAACATGATCATGTACATGGACATGGCCTGCTATAGAGGCATTATTAGCCATAATGACATGGTTACCGACTACACAGTCATGTGCGACATGCACATAAGCCATTAACAAGTTATTTGACCCTATGCGAGTCTCGCTATTATCTTGTACCGTACCACGATGGATGGTGACAGATTCACGGATAATATTGTTATCACCCATGATTAGACGAGTCGGTTCGCCTGCATATTTTTTATCTTGGCATTCTTCACCTACAGAGGCGAATTGAAAGATACGGTTGCCTTTACCGATAACCGATGGGCCTTTGATAACAACATGCGAACTAATCCAAGTATCGTCGCCGATTTCTACATCTGCGCCAATATAACTCCAAGGTCCAATGGTGACATTGTTACCAATTTTGGCGTCTGGATGAACGAAAGCTAATTTATCTATCACGTTTGAATCTCTCTTCGGGCACACATAATTTCAGCAGAACACACCACGACTCCATCAACGCGTGCTTCGCCTTCAAATACACCAATTCCGCGGCGCTCTTTAATCATCTTCACATGAAAATGGATTTGATCACCTGGCTCAACAACACGTTTAAAACGCGCTTTGTCGATACCTGCAAAGTAATACAACACATTCGGTGATGGCTCTGTACTCATGGTTTTAAATGCTAATAGGCCTGTGGCCTGCGCCATAGCCTCTAAAATCAATACACCCGGCATAACAGGTGCAACAGGAAAATGACCTTGAAAAAATGGTTCATTTATTGTTACGTTTTTCATCGCGTGTAGATAGTCACCAACGGCGTAGTCTAACACCCGGTCAATCAATAAAAATGGATATCTATGGGGAAGATACTTAAGGATTTCTTTAATATCCATAGTGTTTAATTCGTTCGACACTCTTGTTTCCTTAACAGGTTCAATGAGAGGTTTAGTATGACAGTTAATCTTATTTTTGCGTATTCTCAAGTTGTTTAACTCGAGCAAACAATTCATCTAACTGACGGAAGCGCACGGTATTGCGTCGCCATAACTTATTCTCCATTGCTATCGTAGCAGAAGAATATACACCTTTTTCACGGATAACACTGGTCACATTAGTACCACCCGAGATGTGTACACCATCAGCGATACTTATATGGCCAGAAACACCACAACCACCACCAATAATACAATATTTACCTATCGTCGAACTGCCGGCAATAATGGTCCCGCCAGCAATAGCTGTGTTTTGACCAATCACCACGTTATGGGCAATTTGAACTTGGTTGTCAATAATAACACCGTCATGAATCTCAGTGTGCGATAACGCACCTCGGTCAACACTGGTTGAAGCACCTATCTCGACGCGATTACCAATTCTAACCCCCCTGTTTGAGGGATTTTAATCCAATTACCCTTCTCGTTGGCATAACCAAAGCCATCAGAGCCAATAACCGATGCGGAATGAATAGTACAGTCGGTACCAATATGGACATTATGGTATAGAGTCACATTAGCCCATAGGCAGCTATTTTGACCAATAATGCTAGACTCGCCAACCACAGAGCCAGGACCTATTTGCACATTATCACTTAAAATAACATTGGCACCAATCACAGCATTTGCGCCAATTGACACATTTTCACCGAGTTTAGCACTCGCATCTATTTGTGCACTTGGATGAATACCAACAGCCGCTTTAGGCGAGGTATCAAGTAATTGTGCCACACGCGCAAAACCGACATAAGGGTCAGCAACAATAATTGCTGTCCCTTTATAATCTGCTGCATCTTTTTCAGTAAGCAATACCGCACTCGCTTGAGTTGCCTCAAGTTGAGCACGATACTTACTGTTGGCTAAAAAAGATAATTGGCCTTCTATTGCATCTTCTAAAGTGGCTACACTCATCACAATTTGGGTATCATCACCGCGAACTGTGGCATTTAGCAGTTGGCCAATTTCTTTTAAAGTCACTTGTTGCATAGTGTTTCTCGCCTTAAATTCGGGCTTATTTACCTTTACTTAACGCTTCAACCACTTTACCGCTAATATCAGCGTCTGGCTTAACAAAAATAACTGCACCGCGTTGTAATACCATGTCATATTTTTCTTTCTCAGCAATGGTATTAATCGCTTTTTGAACTTGTACTAACAGTTTATTTTGCTCTTCACCTTGACGACGACGCATGTCTTCGTCAAGCGCTTTACCTTTTAATTGAAACTCTGACTTTAGCGATTCCATTTTACGAACCATTTCAGTCTTTTGAGTCTCACTCATTAACGCACCATCACGTTGCTGCTTTTCAACCAATGAACGCATTTCTTCCTGCATTTTTTGGACTTGAGCAACACGATCACCAAATTCAGCTTTTAATGATTTTGAGATTTGTTCACGTTGTGGCAATTGTTCAAATACTTCGCCCATATCCACTACAGCAATGTTTTCAGCGTGCGCCATGATTGGTGCAGCTAAAAAAGCTAATGTCACTAATGCGCGATTTACCATCTTTTTCAAAGTAGACTCCTTGTTAATAAATACTTGTTCAGCAAAGCCTGCTGAGTTTATTTGTTTTAGAACGTTTTGCCAATATTGAACGAGAAAATCTCTGTTTCATCATCTTCGTATTCTTTCAGCGGCCATGCCAAACTAAAGACCATTGGGCCCATAGGAGACAACCATTGCACACTCATCCCCCATGAAGCACGAAGACGAGCAGGATCACTGTAATCTTCAAGCTTATTAAACTCTTCTGATGGAAGATTTCGATAAGATTCATAGTCAAACTCGGTATCCCACACGTTACCGGCATCAACAAAGAAACTGGTACGAACTGAATTGGTATAAGCTTCATCAAGGAATGGAGTAGGAACGATTAACTCCATACTTGCTGTTGCGATGGCATTACCACCGATAGAGCGGCCCTGGCTAACCTGAATTTGATTAGGCTCTCCAGGTAAGCTACAGCCATCACCTGAAGCATCTGGAGCACATGATTCACTGCCACGCACTAAATAGAAAGATCTAGGACCAACAGAGTTGGATTTAAAACCACGCAATGAGCTACTGCCACCTGAGTAATAGTTTTCCCAAAATGGTAAAATTTGATCGTTATCATTAAACTGACCAAAGCCGTTGGCATAACCTAAACGTGCACGAGTCAAAAAAACAAAACTGTGGGTACGCGTTAATGGAAAGTAGAAGTTAGTATCAAAGTCAGTTTTAAAATATTGTAGATCAGACCCAGGTACCGTCATTTTACCATTCAAACGCTGTGACGAACCATCCGTTGGGAAGGTACCACGGTTTAAGGTACTTCTAAACCAACCACCATTTAGTTCAAAATTATCAAACGATAAGTCAGAATTTGGATCTTCACTGTCACGATAAACATTATAAAAACGCAATGCCTGCTCGTAAGCAGATATTTCAGAAATGGCATTATGACGATACCCAACACCACCGTTTAAGCGATTATATTCATTTATAGGAAAACCTGAATTTAATGACACACCATAAGAGTTGTTCTTGTAGCGCTCTAAGTTTGCTTCGTTTGCATCAAACTCGCTCCAGTAAACACTGCCCCCTAAACTCACACCATCTTTAGTAAAATAAGGGTCAGTAAAGGAAAGATTAGCGCTTTTTGAATACTTGTTTGTGTTAACACTTACACCAGCTTGATTACCTGTACCAAGAAAGTTGTTTTGCTCAACACCAAACTGCAAGCTTATACCAGATTCAGTACCATAGCCTACACCAGCATTAAACGAGCCTGATGGCTGCTCTTTCACCGACACAGCCACATCAACCAAATCATCACTGCCTGGTACTTGTATTGTCTCAGTATCAACTGTCTCAAAGTAACCTAAACGGTTCAAACGAGCTTTGGACTGCTCAATTTGAGCGGAATTCAACCAAGCACCTTCCATTTGACGTAACTCGCGGCGCATGACTTCATCTTTTGTGACTGTGTTACCGGTGAAGTTAATTGAGCGAACATAAACACGTTTACCTGGCTGAACATTGACATTTAAGACAACTTCTTTATTTTCATCGTCAATTTCTGGGTATATTTTCACTTCTGGATAAGCATAACCAAAACGGCCAAGGTACTTACTGTACATTTCTTCGGTGTATGTCACATCCGCACCGTTATACATACTGCCAGCTTTAAGCGGCAATATTGCATTCATTAGCTCTTCTCGGCCCATTAAATCGCCGGTGAGATTGACTTCTTTAATTTTATATTTTTCGCCTTCATCGACGTTGATCGTAATGTAGAGTCCTTTACGGTCAGGGGTCATAGCAACTTGCGTTGAAGTCACATCAAAACGAATATAACCTTGATTGTGGTAATAAGTTTTAATGGTTTCTAAGTCAGCTTGTAACTTTTGTTTTTGATAGCGACGTTCACCAAATAAATCCCACCATGCAACAAAGTCTTTCAACTCAAGCATGCTAATCAATTCAGAGTCAGTGAAAACCGTGTTACCAACCACGTTAATTTGACGAATTTCAGCCGCTAGACCTTCGGTAAAATTAAACTGCAACTCCACTCGATTCCGCGGTAAGTTAACAATTTGAGCTTCAACTTTTGCGCCGTACTTACCGACACCATAGTAGAAATCTTGTAAGCCCTTTTCGATGCCTGATAACATTGTGCGGTCTAAAGACTCACCAATTTTGACACCAGAACCATCAAGACTCTCTTGAAGCTGCTCATCTTTAATATCTTTGTTACCTTCAAACGTCACCGCACTAATCGTCGGGCGCTCTTTAACGGTAACGTACAACACGCCATTTTCATGACTGACATTAATGGTTTCGAAATTAGTCGAACCATATAAGCTTTTTATCGCCTGTTGTATTTTAACTTGATCAACTGTGTCACCGACTTTAACCGGTAAGTTTAACAATGCAGCTCCTAATGCTACACGCTGTAGACCTTCAACTTGAATGTCTGTGACTTCAAATGGTTGGAATGTATTTGCCCAACCGCTTCCCGCATAAGACGCACCGACGAATAACATCGAGGCAAAAATTTTATTCAATCTCATAGAGCACTTCTAATTATTTGTCTGTCCTGCTCAGAGTCGGGCAAAATCGTTGAAAAGCGCTACGCTCATCAACATTAGCAGCAAAGCTGCGCCGAACCTGAATCCAATTTCCTGTACCTTTTCAGGCACAGGCCTACCCGTAATCACTTCAATAAAGTAATACAGCAAGTGTCCACCATCTAGCACAGGTAAAGGCATTAAGTTAATAATGCCTAAGTTAACGCTAATTAGTGCGATAAACCCAAGAAAGTACACCAATCCGTAATTTGCACTGGCTCCTGCACCTTGCGCAATCGAAATGGGACCACTTAAGTTTTTCACCGACACATCGCCGGTAAATAATTTGCCGATCATTTTGAAACTAACCACCACTAGCTGCCACGTTTTATCAGCTGCGGCGGAGACGGAATCTATCATGCCATATTGTAACTCAAAGCGCATATTTTCAGGCCACTGCGCCGCGGTAGGACTAACGCCTATAATACCAATGACGTCACCGCTATCATTTTTTTGAGCTTGAGGAACAACTTCAACTAAACGCTGCTCACCTGCCCGCTCAATTAACATAGCTATTGGTTTATTGGCTGACGTTTGTATCACATCAACAAACGCATTCCAATCTTTGTAATCTTGTTGATTAATACTTAAAATTCGATCGCCAAGCATTAAACCAGAAATTTGTGCTGCGCTGCCATCACTTATGGCGGCTATAACGGGCTCAATACTAGGTCTAAATATACCTAAGCCTATAGCGGTAATGGGTGACTCTTTCTCTGGATCAAATTGCCATTGACTAATATCTAATTCGTAAGTAGTTCCAGCGACCTCGCCCCCTTCCAATCGAGATAATGGTGCAAGCGTAATATCGACTTGCTCATTACCTATGTGGCCCACCAAGGCTAAGTTGACTTCTTCCCAATTGCGTACCTTCTGCCCAGAAACGGCAATTATTTGTTGCGGTTCTGACAGTTGAATAATCGCAGCAGGAGAATTTGCTTTAGTGGTATCAATGACGGGTTTAACTGACGGCACACCGATTAAGTACATGCCATAAAGTGCAATTATTGCAAAAATAAAATTAGCCATAGGACCGGCTGCCACAATCGCAATGCGTTGCCATACATTTTTACGGTTAAATGCTTGGTCAAGCATTTCCTCTGGCACAGTATCAACCCGTTCATCGAGCATTTTGACATATCCACCTAATGGGATCATTGCCACCACATACTCGGTGCCATCTTTACCGACTTTACGCCAAATAGCTTTACCAAAACCAATAGAGAATTTTTCGACTTTCACGCCACACTTACGTGCAACCCAAAAGTGGCCATATTCATGAACGGTAATTAAAATGCCTAAAGCGACAATAAACGAACCTAAATTCCAAAAAAATCGAACATCTTGCTCCTGATTACGCCAAGGTTTTTATCGCTAACATCGCTTGTGTTCTTGCTTCGCCGTCGAGGCGAATAATATCTTCAATTGAATTCAATGACGCGGGACTGACTGAAACAAGGCACTGTTCATTTATTATTGCGATATCTGTAAATTTAATTCTACCTTGTAAAAAAGCTTCTACCGCAATTTCATTAGCGGCGTTTAACACTGTTGTCGACTCTTGGCCTTGTTTACATGCATCAATCGCTAACTTTAAACAAGGGAAACGATTAAAATCAGCTTCAAAGAAACTTAACTGTCCGACTTTGAAAAAATCTAAAGGTTCAACTCCAGCCGAAATTCTTTGCGGATAGCTCATACAATGAGCAATCGGCGTACGCATATCAGGATTACCCATCTGCGCGATAACGGAGCCATCTTTATATTGCACCATTGAGTGAATAACGCTTTGGGGATGGATAACTACTTTTAACTGTTCTGGACGAGTATTAAACAGCCAGCGCGCTTCGATATACTCTAACCCTTTGTTCATCATTGAAGCTGAATCAACGGAGATTTTTCGTCCCATTGACCAATTGGGGTGGTTACAAGCTTGCTCTGGACTCATGTGCGGGAATGATGCTAAATCTGCAGTTAAAAACGGACCGCCTGAGCCTGTTAATAAAATATGTGAAATCCCTTCTGCAGCAATATCGCAATAACCTAAATTAGCTTGCACAGCTTCAGGCATACACTGAAAAATAGCATTATGTTCGCTGTCTACGGGTAGTATTGTCGCCCCTGATGTCTTTGCTGTGTGCATAAAGAGTTCACCAGACATGACCAGCGCTTCTTTATTCGCTAGTAGCACCCGTTTGCCCGCTTTTACTGCTGCAAAGGTTGATACAAGCCCTGCTGCGCCGACAATTGCAGCCATAACAGTATGCACTTCTTGGCTGGTCACCAATCCAATCAAATCTTGCTCTGATGTGGTGACAATGGTTTTGCACCAAGCAGGTAAAGATGCTTTGAGTTTTACAGCGGCCTGCTGATTAACCATGTGAGCATAAACAGGTTGATGAGTCACACATAAAGCATGCATTTTCTCAACACTAGAATTGGCAACTAAGGCGTAAACACAAAACTTGTCAGGATTTGTTGCTATTACACTTAAGGTACTTGCGCCAATAGAGCCCGTTGCGCCAAGGATAACCATATTTTGCATCAAAATTACATCCACATCGCAATGTAAATGAGCGTGAATACAGGCAATGCAGCAGTTAGGCTATCAATTCTATCCAAAATACCACCGTGACCAGGCAAGATACTGCCTGAATCTTTAATTTCTGCCACACGTTTAAACATACTTTCTGATAAATCACCAAATGCAGAGGCTAATGCGGTAATAAGGGTCACCACAACTAACAGTCCGACCTCTTGCTCAGGAGAGACATACATCACAGCAGCAACGATTAACATAGTGGTTAACAATCCACCGGCTAAACCCTCTAAGGTTTTTGCTGGACTGACGCTTGGCATCAACTTATGTTTACCTAAAGTGCGCCCAGCGAAATAAGCGCCGGTATCGGTTGCCCACACCACTAGCATGACAATAAACACTAACCAACCACCAAAATAAGGCTCAGCATGACTGCTTAATGACTTGAGAGCGATTAAGGACACAAAGCAAGGGATCAACGTCAATTGGCCAAACATAGATTTAAACATGTGGCTATCGCGCCAGAATTTAGCACTTTTAGGAAAACTAACCACCAAGATAGTGCTGAATACCCACCAGACAACACCAATACTGATAATCGCTAAAAACATTGGATTAATATGACCTTTAAACCAAAGACTGTCGGCAGGAAACATCACATTAATGACGACCAGTAAAATGGTAACAGTGACGGTGAATGACCACTGGGTAACATTACACTCCTTATCAATAAATCGGCCCCATTCTTTTGCTGCAATCGCAAAGATGGGAACTAAACACCACGCAAAATAAACCGTAGGTACCCAGAAAATACCGGCTAATACTAGTGGGATTAAACAAAGTGCTGTTATTATTCGTTGTTTTAGCAAAAAAATAATCCTTTTAAAAATTATAGCGTACGTATTTCTTCGATTTGACTTCCGGTCAGACCAAAACGACGCTGGCGGCTGGCAAACATTGCCAGTGCATGATGAAAAGCTTTCTCATCAAAATCAGGCCACAGTGTTTCAGTGAACACGAGTTCAGCATAGGCGGCCTGCCATAAAATAAAATTACTGATGCGGTAATCACCGCCTGTTCTTATCATTAAATCAACTTCGCTTTGATTTTGCATGCACAAATGTTGATTTAATGCCTCTTCGGTCATCTGACTGCTGCTGATTTCGCCACTTTCGACTTTTTCGGCTAACTTTTGAGCTGCTTGCATGATATCCCAGCGCCCGCCATAGTTTGCAGCAACATTTAAAACAAGACCTTTGTTGTGTTTAGTTTTGTCTTGAGCTTGTCCAATTTGAGTTTGTAATCTAGCAGAGAATCGACTGATATCACCAATAATATTAAGTCGAACTTGGTTTTTATCCAGACGTTTAATTTCACGTTGTAATACGCTAAAAAAAGCTCCATCAACAAACTGACTTCTTTATCGGGTCTACGCCAATTTTCACTCGAAAAGGCAAATAAAGTGAGAGATTCTATGCCTAATTGACTCGCAGCGCTGACAATACGTCTTACCGCTTTAACGCCGGCTTTATGACCCACCACTCTTGGCATGCCTTTATTTTGTGCCCAACGGCCATTACCATCCATAATAATAGCAACGTGTTTAGGCAAAGACTGCCTAACGATGTCAGATAATTGTCCAGGTAAACATTCTGATGAAGCTAAGTCAGAAAGTGAAGTTATACCTGATCCATAATCATTTGTAGATGACATTAACAACAACCCTATAAAAAACAAACGCCGTGTAGTATACACTTACACGGCGTATTAACTCTAGCGTTGAACGCTGAAGTTTAAACTTCCATTAGCTCTTTTTCTTTCGCGGCTAAAAGTTGATCAACCTGCTTGATAGCAGTATCGGTGAACTTTTGCACACTGTCTTCACTGCGACGCACATCGTCTTCAGTGCAGTCTTTTGCTTTTTCAAGTTTTTTCACTTCAGTAATTGCATCACGACGGACGTTACGAATAGCAATACGACCATTTTCAGCTTCGTTGCGAACCACTTTGATAAAGTCTTTACGACGCTCTTCAGTTAGCGCTGGAAGTGGTATACGCATTGATGTGCCCGCTGTCATAGGGTTTAAACCCAGATCAGAAGACATGATGGCTTTCTCTACGGCTTGAACTAATGTTTGGTCAAACACAGTCACGTTAAGCGTACGTGAGTCTTCAATGCCAATGTTCGCCACTTGCTTAAGAGGGGTCATTGAACCGTAGTAAGAAACTTGAATTGAATCTAAAAGGCTAGGATGTGCACGACCTGTACGCACTTTAGCCATTTGATTTTTACTTGCATCAACACATTTTCCCATGCGCTCTTGCGCATCTAACATAATTGTTTCAATCACAATAATTTCCTTTTTTCACAAATATTTTTTGAGCTGATAGATAAAGAATGACACAGACATTAGATCAGCTCAAATAAGGATTGCACTCTATTTAATGCAATAATGAAGTTATTTTGGGCTACTATTTTTTTGACTACTAATAATAGTGCCTTCACCTTCGCCCATAATCACGCGTCGAAGTGCGCCTGGCTTGTTCATGTTAAACACTAAAATAGGTATATCGTGATCACGCGCCATTGTAAATGCTGCAAGGTCCATTATCTTAAATTCGGACTCTAACACTTCAGCATAAGTGAGCGAATCATACTTAACCGCTTCAGGGTTTTTCATTGGGTCCGCAGAGTAAACACCGTCAACTTTGGTCCCTTTTAAGACCACTTCTGCTTCAATTTCAATACCGCGTAAGCAGGCAGCAGAATCGGTAGTACAAAATGGGTTACCTGTACCCGCGGCGAAAATCACTACTCGGCCAGACTTAAGTAAACTAATCGCCTCAGCCCAGTTGTAATCATCACAAACACCCTTTAACGGAATGGCTGACATGAGACGCGCGTTGACATAAGCACGGTGAAGCGCATCACGCATCGCTAAACCATTCATGACTGTTGCTAACATTCCCATGTGATCACCCACTACACGGTTCATGCCTGCTTGCGCAAGACCTTCACCCCGGAATAGATTACCACCACCAATAACCACACCAACTTGAATACCTAACTCAACCAGCTCTTTTACTTCTTGAGCCATACGATCAAGTACTTTAGGGTCGATGCCGAAGCCTTCTTCGCCCATTAATGCTTCACCGCTTAATTTAAGCAGAATACGTCTAAATGCAGGTTTTGGATTGGTGCTCATAATTTTGATCCTGATCATAACAAGACCGCAGCGATTGCTGCGGTCTTAGGGTCTTTTAAAGAAAAAGCGATTACGCCTTTTTAGTGGCAGCGATTTGTGCAGCTACTTCAGCAGCAAAATCTTCTTGTTTCTTTTCAATACCTTCACCAACTTCTAAACGAATGAAGTTAGTTACTGTCGCTTTTTTCTCTTTAAGAACTTCGCCAACAGTTTTCTTTGGTTCCATGATGTAAGCTTGACCAGTAAGAGAGATCTCACCAGTAAACTTCTTCATACGACCAACAACCATCTTCTCAGCGATTTCTTGTGGCTTGCCTTCGTTCATGGCGATTTCTACTTGTAGAGCTTGCTCTCTTTCAACAAGTTCTGCAGGTACATCTTCAGGGTTAACGAATTCAGGCTTAGAAGCAGCAACGTGCATTGCGATATGCTTTAATGTTTCTTCATCAGCTTCACCAGTAACCACAACACCGATACGGTCGCCGTGACGGTAAGAAGCTAAGTTAGCACCATCGATGTACTCAACGCGACGAATGTTGATGTTTTCACCAATTTTAGTCACTAGTGCAACACGTGTTTCTTCAAACTGTGCTTTTAAATCTTCGATGGTCACTTTTGATGCAGCAGCAACATCTAGTACTGCGTTAGCAAATCCTAGGAAGTTTGAGTCTTTTGCAACGAAGTCAGTTTGACAGTTAACTTCTAATAGCGCAGCGAAACCTTCGCCATTCTTAATTAGAATTGCACCGTCAGCAGCGATGTTACCCGCTTTTTTAGCAGCTTTAGCAGCGCCACTTTTACGCATGTTATCAATCGCTAGCTCGATGTCACCGTCAGTTTCAGTCAGTGCATTCTTACAGTCCATCATGCCAGCGCCAGTGCGGTCACGAAGTTCTTTAACTTGGGCAGCAGTAATCGCCATTGTTAAATCCTCTAATTTAGTTGGTCTAATTTTACATTATAAAACAGGGGCCATTAGGCCCCTGCTCACCAATTTTTTATTGGCAAATAAGGGGGATGGTTAACCATCTCGCCTTATTAAACAGCTTCTACGAAACCGTCTTGTTCAGCTTGAACAGCGATATCTTGACCACGGCCTGAGTTAGCGGCTGCAGCAACAGATGAAGTGTACAAACGAATTGCACGCATCGCATCATCGTTACCAGGAACGATATAGTTAACGCCATCTGGTGCAGAGTTAGTATCAACAACCGCAACAACTGGGATACCTAGGTTGTTTGCTTCTTTAATAGCGATATGCTCATGGTCAGCACCGATAACGAATAATACGTCAGGTAAGCCGCCCATGTTTTTGATTCCGCCTAAAGATTTTTCTAACTTGTCTAACTCGCGTGAGCGCATTAACGCTTCTTTCTTAGTTAGCTTGTCGAAAGTACCGTCTACAGACTGGCTTTCTAGCTCTTTAAGACGCTTGATTGACTGACGAACAGTTTTCCAGTTTGTTAACATACCGCCTAACCAGCGGTGATCAACATAATACTGGTCACAAGAAATTGCAGATTCTTTGATAGCTTCGCCAGCAGCGCGCTTAGTACCTACGAATAAAACTTTACCTTTTTTAGAAGCAACATTGCTAATGAAAGCTAAAGCTTCATTGAACATTGGTACAGTGTGCTCAAGGTTGATGATGTGTACACCGTTGCGAGCACCGAAGATGAAAGGCTTCATCTTTGGGTTCCAGTAACGTGTTTGGTGACCGAAGTGAACACCAGCCTGAAGCATTTCGCGCATTGTAACTGTAGTCATTTTATTTACCTTAATGTAATAAAGGGGTTAGACCTCCACGCATCCCATTTCTCGACCCTTAGCAACCTATTATGGCTTTAAGAGCACCCCGAAAAATGTGCCGATACGTGTGTGATTTAGTATTTAAGTTAATTGCCATGTATAATAGCCGCAAATTTTGACAGTTTGTTGAAAATAGAAAATTTCAGCTACTCAAAAGTAGAGACTTTTTCTATAAAGTTCCACAAACAGCAAACAAGAACTTACACATAACGGCGCGCTTTATACCATAAACAGCTATCAAATACAAATTTTTGCGTGTAATTGATGACTAAAAACGTGCCTTTTTTGAACGTTAAAAACCAAGAGAAGATTCATGAGTATTGTGATTAAGAATGCCGACGAAATTGAAAAAATGCGCGCAGCGGGTAAACTCGCAGCCCAAGTTCTGGAAATGATCGTGCCACACGTTGTTGTGGGCGCGACAACTGATCAGTTAAATGCAATTTGTGCTCAATATACTGAAGAGCAAGGTGCTATTTCAGCGCCGCTTAATTATCATGGTTTTCCTAAGTCAATTTGCACTTCAGTCAATAATACTATTTGTCATGGCATCCCTTCTGATTACGTATTAAAAAACGGTGATATATTAAACATTGATATTACAGTGATAAAAGACGGTTATCATGGAGATACCTCAAAGATGTTTTTAATTGGCGAAGTGAGCCCTAAAGACAAACGCTTGTGCCGTATTGCACAAGAAAGTCTCTACCTTGCAATCCGTCAAGTGCGTCCAGGTGCAAAATTAGGTGAAATTGGTACAACCATCGAAAAATTCATCAAGGCAAGCAAATCAGGACTTGATAAGTATTCTATCGTGCAAGATTATTGTGGTCATGGTATTGGTTCAGGCTTCCACGAAGAGCCGCAAGTTGTCCATTATAAAAATAATGACAAAACCGTGATTAAACCCGGTATGTGTTTCACTATTGAACCTATGATTAACGCTGGTCGTCACACATCGATATTAGATAAAAATGACAACTGGACTGTGACTACCTCAGATGGTAAAAATTCGGCTCAATGGGAGCATACGCTACTCGTCACCGAAACCGGTGTTGAAGTGCTTACCTTACGCGACGAAGAAGATTTTCCGAGAATCATTAACTTTTAACTCTTAATCAGTCAAGGATATCAATGAATACCGCGCTGGCAGCTAAAAATACTTTACTTGAACTTAACCAGCGCTTAGTTGAG
Source organism: Shewanella sp. HL-SH2 (assembly GCF_051164935.1). Lineage (NCBI taxonomy): Bacteria > Pseudomonadati > Pseudomonadota > Gammaproteobacteria > Alteromonadales > Shewanellaceae > Shewanella > Shewanella sp. HL-SH2. The sequence continues at coordinate 2,180,131 of NZ_CP195035.1, read as the reverse complement.
CAATATAAAGCGAAACATCCTATCGCAGACATTGTTAGCCAACGCAGCGCATTTATAGATAACTTGCTCCAAAATGCTTGGGTTGATTGTCAATTAGACCAATATTCGATGACGTTAATTGCAGTAGGTGGGTATGGACGGGGCGAGCTACTGCCCTATTCTGATGTCGATTTATTGTTTTTAGTTGAACAGGATGAAATATGTCAAAACACCCAGGCTAAACTCAGCGAACTGATCACCTACCTTTGGGATGCAGGGCTTGAAATTGGTCACAGTGTCAGAACTGTTGCGCACACCATTGAGCAAGGCAAAGCTGACATTACCATCGCCACCAACTTAATTGAAGCGCGCTTTTTGTGCGGTAACACGCAATTATTTGATGTGTTATATCAACGCATTCGCCAGGATGACTTTTGGCCTTCAGCTGATTTTTATAATGCCAAAAAAGAAGAGCAAACTCTTCGTCATTCAAGAGCGAGTGCCTTTGACCTCGAACCTAATATTAAGACTTGCCCAGGCGGGCTTCGAGATATTCAAACCATCGCCTGGGTGGCTATGCGACATTTTGATGCGGCCAACTTAACCGAGTTAGTTGAGCACGATTTTCTTGAGCCATCAGAGCTGGAAGAGCTTATAGAGTGCCAAAATTATTTATGGGAAATTCGCTTTGCTTTGCACATTAGTGCTAATCGTAATGAAAACCGCTTATTATTCGACTTGCAACGACAAGTCGCCAGCCTGTTGGGTTATCAAGATGCGACTCAGCTAGCTGTAGAACAAATGATGAAACGCTATTATCGCACAGTAAGGCGAATAATGGAGTTGAATCAAATGCTGTTGCAACTATTCAAACGAGCAACTCTGGGGCATATTAAAGCGCTTGAAATTCAAAAAGTTAATGATAATTACCAACGCCGAGGTCATTACATTGAAGTATTGAACGATGAATTATTTAACCAATATCCAGAAGAAATTTTGCGTTTATTTTTGCATTCAATTAGAAACTCTAATATTGAAAATATTTATGCCCCAACCTTACGCTTATTGAGAAAAGCTCGCCGCAGCTTAACGGGTCCACTGCAAGATAATGCCGCTTGTCGTAAAGTGTTTATGGAAATATTAAAACACCCTCGCGGTATTATTGCGTTTTCGATGATGCATAAACACGGTATTTTATCGTCATATCTGCCAGCCTGGAGAAGCATTGAAGGACAAATGCAGTTTGACCTATTCCATGCCTACACTGTAGATGAGCATACCCATAGATTATTACTGAACATTGAGCGCTTCTCACAAGCCGAGCAAAAAGATGAGTTTCCACTTGGCGCGGTACTGATTAACCAGTTGCCCAAAAAAGGCTTACTCGTATTAGGCGCTATTTTTCATGACATAGCGAAAGGCCGTGGCGGCGATCACAGTAAACTCGGTGCGCAAGATGCGCTCGATTTTTGTAAACTGCACGGCTTAAATGATCATGACGGCCGTTTAGTTGCCTGGCTTGTGGAAAATCATTTAGTGATGTCTATAACCGCTCAACGACGGGATATTTCAGACCCCGATGTAGTGGCAGCCTTTGCCGATAAAGTACACGATGCCGCGCACTTAAGTTACTTGTATTGTTTAACTGTCGCCGACATTTGCGCAACCAATGAAAAAACCTGGAATAATTGGAAAGGCTCTCTGCTACGGGATTTATACTTCTCGACCCAGCGAGTACTGGCAAGAGGTAAAGAAAAGCCAGTAGATGAACAAGCTAGAGTTGACGAAGTTCAGGCTAAAGCGCAAAAAGAACTGTTTCGTCGTGGCCTAAAAGATAAAGATATGCAGGCATTATGGAGTCGATTTAAGCCTGAGTATTTTTTACGTCACCAACCTAATCAAGTCGCATGGCATACCGAAGCTATTATTAAACATAACCAAGATGAACCCTTGGTATTAATGTCAAAACACACCACCCGTGGTGGCACTGAATTATTTGTTTACAGTAAGGATAGACCCAAACTATTCGCCACCGTAATGACTGTTTTGGACAATAAAAACATCAACGTACATGATGCAAATATCATGACGTCAATTGATAATTTTGCACTAGACACTTTCGTTATTTTAGAACAAGATGGCGAGCCTATTTTACAGCTGTCACGTATACAGAGTATCAGAAAGGCGCTTGAAAAAGCCCTTGCAAATGAAAACCCTAAATTACCTAAATTTAGAAAACTTGCGCGAATAATGAAGCCCTTTAATGTACCTACGCAGGTCAGTTTCTTACCAAGTATTCGTCAAGATACCAGTATGATGGAATTAATAGCCCTTGATTCGCCAGGGTTATTAGCAAAAGTGGGTGATATTCTTTACCGCTGTGAAGTGACTTTATTAGCAGCCAAGATCACCACCATTGGCGAGCGGGCTGAAGATTTTTTCATCTTACAAACACAAGATGGCCAGGCGCTAAATGAAGCGCAACAACAACATTTATCTTATGCGCTACATGTAGCGTTGAATCAATCTAGTTAACTAATATGATATTGGGAGAGTTCCATGGAGGCATTACGCCAACGAATAGAGGCGGCATTTGAAGCACGTCAAACTATCACCCCTAGCACGGTAGAGCCAAGTGTACGTGCTGACGTAGAGACAGTGATAAACATGCTTGATAAAGGTCAAGCACGTGTAGCTGAAAAAATCGATGGCGAATGGCATGTTCATCAGTGGTTAAAAAAAGCAGTATTATTATCATTCCGTATTTTTGATAACGGTGTTATCGAAGGTGGTGACACTAAATATTTTGATAAAGTGCCACAAAAGTTTGCTGACTATGATGAAGCACGTTTTAAAGCTGAAGCTATCCGTGTTGTCCCGCCAGCAACGGTCCGTAAAGGCTCATTTATCGGTAAAAATACCGTATTAATGCCATCATACGTTAACTTGGGTGCCTATGTTGATGAAGGTACTATGGTTGACACCTGGGCAACAGTTGGCTCATGTGCACAAATTGGTAAGAATGTTCATTTATCAGGTGGTGTTGGCATTGGTGGTGTATTAGAGCCATTACAAGCAGGACCAACTATTATTGAAGATAACTGCTTTATTGGTGCCCGCAGTGAAATCGTTGAAGGTGTTATTGTTGAAGAAGGCAGTGTAATTTCAATGGGTGTTTATATTGGTCAAAGCACACGTATTTTTGATCGCGAGACCGGTGAAGTGCATTATGGTCGAGTCCCTGCTGGCTCTGTAGTCGTTTCTGGTACCCTACCGTCAAAGTGCGGCACTTACAGCTTATACGCCGCAATTATTGTCAAAAAAGTAGATGCTAAAACCCGTGGAAAAGTTGGTATTAACGAGTTATTACGTATTGTTGATTAATTTAGAACATCAACTAGCATGTTCTATTCTAGTTAACAAAAAAGGCTCTTAGGAGCCTTTTTTAATTCTTTAAAATCAAATGAATCTGTTTCTTAACATTTAACTTTGCATCGAACGCTCTTCATCCAGCTCATTCATCAATGCATTGGCTAAAATTTTCCATGTCACAATACCGATAACTTGATTTTCAATATTTTGTACCACTAGATAATCAGTGTTGTTTTTTTCCATTAAAATTTTGGCGTCTTTTAAAATCGTGTTAGCGGCAATAATATTAATTTTATGCTCCATTACCTGGTGAGCACGTTTATTGAGTAAACTACGGTCAACCAATCGTTCTGCTGCGGTATCTAAAAAGGGACTATGCCAAAAAGCTAACGTCTTTTTATCGATAACACCTATGGGTGAACGACTTTGTTCTGACAAAACCACAGCGACATTCATTTTCGCCTTATTTAACATGTTTTGTGTATGCTCAAGTGTATGATATTCCTCAATGATAACCGCTGGATCCAATGATAAACTGCCAACATAATCGGCTGTCTTTAGATCGTGAATAGCCAGAATATCTAAACAAGCATCAACCACATGGGCATCAAATATCTTGCCTCGGCCTTCCATTAATACATCATTTAACGCTGCCATTCCCATAGACGGTCGATAAGGTCGATGGCTTAAAATAGAGTCAGCAACATCCGCAACAGCGATAATTTTGGCTTCAAGAATAATGTCTTTCTCTTTTAAGCCATAAGGATAACCTGAACCATCTAGGCGCTCATGGTGTTGTAAAATCATCTGTTTAATGGGCCAAGGAAATTCAACTTCATCAACTATTAACGCTCCTTGCACAGGATGCTGCTTAACTAACTCATACTCAATTGCCGTCAATCTGGAAGGTTTAGCGAGAATTTGACTCGGTATAGCAAGCTTTCCAATGTCATGAATTAACGCACCCAGCTTCAAACCCTCTAACTGTTCTGTGGGCAAGCCCATTTTTTCGCCCATTAAATAACTTAGCTGCGCGACTGATTTTTGATGGCCTGCGGTATAAGCATCTTTTAGCTCTAAGGCTTCTGAAATCGCGCCAACAAGCTGCACCAGAATGTGAGTCATTTTCTCTTTTTGGTCTTTGATAATGACAGACTGTTTAGACATTGCATTGATGGTACGGGGCAGCTCGACACAATGCCATAGAATCGTGGCGTAAATACTTAGCGACTTAGCATCAACTTGGGTGAAAGGTTTATCCCTATTACCCACACCAATAAATCCAACCACCTTCTTACGATACTGTATCGGAACACAGAGGTGATTTTTGAAAGCAAAAAAACCATCTTTTTGTAATTTAACTGAATTATCTGAAGGGTCATTATCAATTATTGCTCGCTTGGTTTGAATCGTTTCAGCCCAAATACCTGAATCAGCTAAGTACACTTGATTATCTGGAATAGCAAAAAACTGCTTCACTTTATCAGTCCAAGCGGTGCGAACAATTTTATTATGTTTTTCATCATAGATATGCAGATAACCTACTTGACTATGGGTTAGAGCCAGAGCCTGTTGTAATGCGGTTTTGAATACCACATCAGATTTAGCTGTAATAACGGTTTCAATTTGTTGCAACCAATCATCGCTCGACTGAATAGCTAGATTGTAGTCCGGGTGGAGTTCCATTAGCCACTTTTCATCCAAATCTAATTGAGTTAACAGTATGCACCAATGGTCAGCACTATCATCAATTGGGGCAATGCAGGCTTGTTGTGCATGGCCTCGCTCATCAATAAAGTGAACGAGCTGCTTAGTTTCCCGATTAGTTAAGTCAATTGAACTTAGCTCTAGTGAAGGAAAAGTCGCTGAAATGGGTTGCTTTAAAATAGAGGCGATTGGTTTTTTAACTTGTGAATATAATGCTTCACTCAGTTTCACTATTTCTAAACGGTCATTAAAGATAGCCCATGTTAGACCTAATCCTTTGGGTAACTCTCCATGTTTCAAAAATAAGTCATGCTTTTGTCGCATTGTTTACAATCCCTGCCTTTAGAACGTTTATTTGATATTAGCTCAAAAAAATATTTTTACTCATTAATTAAAACAAAACAGTTATTTAGCCCTATAAAAAAGCCTACATTTTATTGTAGGCTTGATGTTTGAGTAAAATATTAACTGTTAAAATACGACTGTTTTATTACCATAAACGACCACTTGTTCGTTCAGGACTAATTGCAGAGCTTTACTGAGTACACTTTTCTCCACATCTCTACCTTGATGAGCTAGCTCTTCTGCACTGTAGCTGTGATCAACAGAAATAACATCTTGCTTAATGATAGGCCCCTCATCTAAGCAGTTATTAACAAAATGGGCTGTCGCACCAATAATTTTCACCCCTCGGTCCCAAGCTTGTTTGTAGGGTGAAGCACCAATAAATGCGGGTAAAAATGAATGGTGAATATTAATAATTCTGTCTGGAAATTGTGTCACAAATTCAGGTGTTAACACCCGCATATATTTAGCTAAAACAAGATAATCCGCTTCGTAGGGCTTAATTTTCTCCAGCATCGCCTGCTCATGTTCTTCGCGATTTAACCCTTCATGACTTACATAATGAAAAGGAATATCAAATTTTTCAGTTAAATTTTGCAACACATCATAATTCCCTACCACGGCTGCAATTTCGACATCTAAACCACCGTAGTATGACTTCATTAATAAATCACCTAAACAATGTGCCTCTTTTGTTACCATTACCACGATTCGTTTTTTACCCGCATCGACTAGTTTTAAATGGTTTTTAGCGGGTAATACGGCTTTTAATGCACTGATAAATTCAGCATCATTAATCTTGCCATCTAATACTGTGCGCATAAAAAATCGCCCCTGAGCATGATCAACAAACTCAGTATTTTTAATCACATTCAGATGATGGGCAAAACACACGCCGGTTATTTTTGCAATTAGCCCTTGAGCGTCTGCACAGTCAATAATGAGGATTTTTCTGGTTACTGTCGATTGCGCAATGTGGTCGTTCGAAGTCGTTTCTGATAATGCCATAGCTAAATCTCTACTAAAAATGTCTTTACTCGAGTCTGCCATTAAACTGCCATGATTTGGTAACTTTTATACTGAAATTGAATAAATTTTCACTAAAAAAAGTCTAAACTAAACATTAAGCATAAAAAGTGATGGATTATTATCAAAAATGAAGCTTATCGACGGGAGTCTATGTATTTTTGTAAAAGTTTTCTGAGGGTTTCTGCTTTTGTGCCATAGACCACTTGCACGCCTTTACCAACCACCACGACCCCTTTTGCTCCTAAACGGACTAAACGTGCTTTATCAATTAAAGCTGAATCAATTACGCTAACTCTTAATCGCGTTAAACATGCTGACAGCTCAATAATATTATCTCGCCCGCCTAAACCTGCCACCATCCCCCTTAAACTTTCTTTTTGTTGGGGTAAAGCGCTAGAAGGAGTCAGCCTTCCTGGGGTTTTCAAGTTAAAGCCTATAATACTAATACGAAACAAACTGTAATAAACAACGGCCGTTAATGGACCTAGTATCATAAACCAGAAACTATTACTGGATTGGGGAAACAATAAACTAAAATCCACTAATCCATGGGAAAATACAATGCTGTGGTGAACATCGAGCAGTATACAAATACTGTAGGCCACACCCGTTAACACCGCATGTACCAAAAAAAGCAAAGGGGCTACAAACATAAAAGCAAACTCAATGGGCTCGGTAACACCGGTCAGCCAACTTGCCATACCTGCAGATAACATAATACCCGCCACTCGATTTCGTTCAGTTTTGTCCGCACAACGCCATATGGCGAATGCCGCAGCAGGTAAGCCCCACATTTTAATTAAATAGCCTCCAGCAAGATTACCCGCCATGGGATCACCAGCTAAATATCGACCGACCTCACCACGTACCAGTTGTCCATCATGCCAAAAATAACCAAACTCTAAGTAAAATGGCGCATTCCATATGTGGTGTAGTCCTAATGGGATCAGTAAACGCTCAACAAAACCATATAATCCAAATGCAACCGAAGGTTCTTGATAAACTGCCCAATTAGATAGCATTTCTATATTTGACGATAAGGGAGGCCAAATAAAAGCAAGTACGCTTGCCAGTATCATAGCTAAAGGCAAAATAATTAAGGGTGCGCTCCGCCGACCTTCAAAAAATGAGAAGATAGCTGGTAAGGTTAACTTTTCACTCATCTTAACCGCGATATAGGTTATAGCACCGACCAACATGCCACCCGCTATACCAGTATCTATGGTTTCGATACCCCACATTGGCCTTGAGGGTAATTGATAAAGTGAACTCAGTGCGCCCATGGTTGAGATAAACACACCAAACCCAAAAACGGCAGAAAAAGCTGCAAGCCCCTGATCTTTACAAAATCCAATTGCAATCGCGACAGCAAAAAGCAGTGGCATCATAGTAAAAATTAGGTGACCGACGGAAGAAAAGATTAAATTAACGGCTTCAGGAATGAAGGGTAAGGGATTAGCCGTTATACCCAGCATAACCCCAGCGGCTGGTAATATAGCAATCGGGATCAATAAAGCCTGGCTTAATCGCTGTGCGAACTTAAACCATTGCTGGGTAATGACGTGTTTAGAAAATTTACCTATAACATATCTGCATTAGCTGCGGCTTGCCAAGTTGTTAGCCATTGAACTGCATCTAACTCAGGTTCCATGGTTTCTGTGGCATCGATTTCCAATCTGGGGGTTAATGCCTGTGCGCCAAGCTCATTTAATAGCTCATCAAACTGTTTTGCTGCGCCGCAAAAGGTGTCGTAACTTGAATCACCTAGACCAACAATGCTGTATTTCAATTTAGGTAAATAGGGCGCGGCAGATTTCATTTGTGTAAACCAAGGTTGAATATCTTCCGGTAAATCACCTTGGCCTGTAGTTGAGCAAACAACAATAAGATAATCAGATTCGGCAGGAATAAATCCTGCTAGCTCATCTGGTTGCTTTAAGGTGGTTGTAAAACCCATCCCAGTAATTTTTTTTGCTAATGTTTCAGCGGTAAATTGCGCACTGCCATAAACAGTACCAAAAACAAGATTAACATTTGCCACTACTTTATCCTTCCTGTGCCATGATTTAAAAATCAATTAGATTATAACTAACATACTGTATAAATTTGCTTTGTAGCAAGTGGGTTTTATTGATGAATTTAAATAAGCATACTGGCTTCAGTATCTAAATCGTTCCACCCCAGTAAACAGAAAAGATCTAACCACTCTTGTTCTAGCTCAGTCTCTATGTGCATTGGCTCACCCGTTATTGGGTGGGTAAATTGCAAGCTTTTAGCAATAAGCCATAAACGGTTGACGCCAAAATGCTCACGCCCGAATTTATTTTGTTTACCATCGCCATGGGTGGTATCACCAATAATAGGATGACGTAAATGGGCCATATGGCGACGCAATTGATGCTTTCGGCCTGTTTTAGGTGTGAGCTTGACTAATCCGAAACGACTGGTTGGATAACGACCTGAACTAAATGGGATTTCACTATTAAGTAGCGGCTGATAAAAGGTCACAGCATCTTGAGCGGGTTTATCCGCAGCTGCAAATTTGTCAGCAACATCATCAAGTTCAACTCTTAAAGCATAGTCGAGCTCACCGCCATCATGCATATTACCGCGCACTAAAGCCAAATAGCGTTTAGTCACGGTATGATTTTCAAATTGCTCACATAAATTACGTGCACATTCACTGCTTTTGGCAAATAACAACACGCCAGATGTGGGTCGGTCTAAACGATGTACCGGAAAAACATGGCAGCCAACGAGATCCCGGGTAAGTTGCATAGCAAAAAAACGTTCTTTACGCGCCAAGTAGCTACGATGCACTAACAAGCCTGCGGGTTTGTGAATAGCGACAATGTGTTCATCTTCAAATAAAACTGCTAATTCTGGGGGGCTTTGTTGCTCTTCATCAGCATTTAACGTCTGATCACCCTCTTGTTCTGGCTCAATATCAGCCATTAAAAGGTCATATAAATTGGAGTCGCTCATAGTCATTAGGTCGCTTATTGTCACCAGCCTGCACTAATATTGATTAGTTAACAGTTGGTCAAATTGATCCAATAGTGCAATTATCTCTTGTCTGTCAGGTAGCGCTTGCCACACCTGTTGCGCCATTGGCGCAATCGCCATTTGGCTAGGTAACGAGCTTTGCGTGTCGATTAATTGCTGCATTTTAGGAATAAAAATAAATTGTAACCATTGCTCAAATGCTAAGGTATCGCATGCAAATGGAACCGTACTTGCCAGCGCTATAGTGGAAGGAGGCGTTAATGACCATAGACCTAACAACTTGAGTTGCTGCTCTAATTTTACTAAAAAAGTCAGACTCGCTTCATAAAGCATATATAATGGCTCAAATACAATGGCAAAGGTTGAATATGATAACATTAGCCACCATTAATACCCACATATTGCCACGTTTTGTATAGCGAGTCCCCATGACAGAAATCACCACCCTTAGCCAATTTCTTGCCACAGCTAACACTCAATTCCAGGTTTATGATTTAGGCAGAAGAGTACAAAATATCGATATGATGGCATTTCATCAAATTGAGTCATTGGTTGCCCCTTACCCTTATCCCATTCAAGGCCATGCGCAGTTTGCGATAGTTTTTTGGCAGCAAAGCCAACAACCATACATTTGGTTTATTAAGCTTGCCCTTGATGAACAGGGATTACTCTCCCCCGCGCCAAGACAACAATTTATAAAGATGATTTTAGAGGCTTTAGGCCGAGATCCGACGCAAGACCTGACGGATGAACAGCAACAACAATTGGCTAATCACCCATTCAGCTTTAAACCCAATCAACATAAATTGGCTATTTTTAATGCCTTAGTCAAAAAACAATTGGGCGAGCAAGCCTCAAATCAATATGAAATTGCAGCCCAGTATCTTGCAGGGCAAATGCCGCCACAACAATGGCAGCAAATTGGTATGCAAGGTTTAGCAGATGTGTGCGTGAGAATGTCATCATTTGACCACCAACAGGATATTATCAACACCTTGCCGCAGGCCCCTGTAGAAGTACAAGCGGCATTATGTAGTTGCTTTGAACACCTGCCGATTGAACAGCCCTTAGCTGACGTATTGGTAACATTATTGGATCAGTCTCCAGTAGAATATAAGGGGCTATTTTTAAAAGCGTTGGCATCAAATACAAAACTCAGTCAACAGGCAATACATAGATTAAATGCTCAAGATCAACTTGATGAAACTATGCTAATCACAATAGCAGCGCGTAATTGGTTAGCATTGAAAGATGACACCACCCGCAAATTCTTTTTAGAAGCGCTGGCAAAACAGCCACAAAGCTTTTTTAATCAAGTTTTTGCTGATATTGTTGCCATACCAAGCTTGCGTAATGCTTTACTAACAGATTTGCGTAATCCAGATCGCAGCGAACAACTCTCCCTCGCCATTGGCGGTTTATTTAAGGCAACAAGCCTATGATGTCTGATTTTTTAATAATGGCGGCACTGATTGTCACCGCAGCTTTCTTCTGGCAGTTACGCAATATGGCTGAACTGAGCCGCGTTTTCGCTGAGCAGGCTTGTGGCAAACAAAAAGTGCAGCTACTTGCAATCGCTATGGAATCTGCTCGCCCAAGTTTAGGCGGGCAAACTGGCTTATGTTGGCGAGCTAAGTTTATGTTTGAATTTAGCACTGATGGGATGAATCAATATCAGGCGCATATTAATATGCATGGAAAAAGAGTCACTAAAATAGACTGGCCGATTTTCCCTGAACCTGAATGGTTTGATGCACCAATGTCACAGGGAAAATTTGGTGGCTGCGGCACTAAAACAAGTTGTGATTCAGGTAAGTGTCATTAGCTATCAAACTGATGTTAACAGACTGAGTTAGACCCATCATGATTCACTCACAAAATGCTATCTTAACGGGTAGCATTTTTGTTTGTGATAATGGTTGGCTAATAGCTGTGGATTCATTCTAGTGCGGTAACGAATTGAAAACTCATTTAAAAACATACAGACATAAAAAAGCCCCGACGCAGTGTCGAGGCTTTCTTATCCATCACTCAATCTCGATATAAATACCAAAGTGAGTCTAATAATGGTACCCGAGGCCAGACTTGAACTGGCACGCTTATTCAGCGAGGGATTTTAAATCCCTTGTGTCTACCGATTCCACCACTCGGGCAAACTGTGACGAATTGAATTTCAATTCGTAGAATCTATTGTCAACTTAACAACTTAGGTTGCGCCGCTGAACTTGCTGCACACTTTACTGTTTTTTTGAAATCACGCAACTATTAATTTTAATCAAACGATTCAAGTGACTTAAAAAACAACAAACTGAAGTGTTTTTATTCATTAACCGCTAAAAATTAAACAGCAAGTCTAATACCCATGCTTTATTAGGGCGTTGGTGTTATCGGTCACTCGAACTAAGCATGGCAACGCAGTGATGATAAAATAACACCTACCACTATAAAAAAAGGCCGCTAACGCGACCTTCTTTTAATACTAAACAAACTCACAGCTCAATTAGCTACGTTGACGAGTCGGCTTAGCTTTACCAGTGACCACTTTCGTTTTACGCACAGCACGACGAATTTTAGCACTTTTCACTTTCGAGCGTGAAACACTGTGTTTATCGTGTCCGATAAGTGAACGGGTTTCAACGTCTAAGCTAGCCAGCTGACGCAAATAGTTCACTTGGTCTAATGAAAGTTCTAACCACCCGCCACGCGGCAGTGATTTAGGTAATTCAATCATGCCATAGCGAATACGGATCAGGCGGCTTACTTGTATTTCTTGTGATTCCCATAAACGACGCACCTCACGGTTACGACCTTCACGTAATGTCACATGCCACCACTGGTTTATGCCTTCACCACCGGCAGGTTTAACGCTATCGAACATGGCTGGGCCATCTTCTAGTGTCACACCGGTACGTAAACGCTGCACAGCAGCCTCTGGTACTTCACCAAAGGTACGCACTGCATATTCACGCTCAACTTCGTTCGATGGATGCATTAAGCGGTTAGCTAACTCGCCATCTGAAGTAAATAACAATAAACCTGAGGTGTTAATATCTAAACGTCCAACGGCAACCCAGCGTGAGTCACGCATGTTAGGTAAACGTTCAAAAACCGTTGGGCGGCCTTCAGGGTCTTTGCGAGAACAAATTTCACCTTCAGGTTTGTGGTACGCCAACACACGACAAATAACTTCGTCTACTGACTTTAATGCAATCGCGCGTCCATCGATACGTATTTTGGCACTAGCCTCAACACGGTCACCAAGATTGGCAATTTCACCATCAATACTAACTCGGCCTGCAGCAATCCATGCCTCCATCTCACGACGGGAGCCATGGCCTGCACGGGCCAAGACTTTCTGCAACTTTTCGCTCATTAGTATTACTCTTTAGTTTGCTCTTACGAGACTTGCTCTTGCGAGGTTTGTTCCACATTTTGTGGTGCCTGTTGGGCTTTTTCAAACATCGCTTGAAGTGACTCAATATCATTTAGCTCAGGTAAATCAGCTAACTTTTTTAAGCCAAAATAAGATAAAAAATTGATGGTAGTTGCATACAGTGCAGGTCTACCCGGCACCTCTTTATGTCCGACCACTTTTATCCAATGTCTATCAGCTAAACTTTTAATGATGTGACTGCTGATCGCCACACCTCTTATTTGTTCAATATCGCCCCGGGTAACGGGTTGTCGATAGGCAATCACGGCTAAGGTTTCCATGGTTGCACGAGAATACTTTGGCGCTTTTTCTTGCCAGAGTGGCTGTAAAAAAGGGCTGAGTATTTCTTGAGTTTGAAAACGATATCCACCAGCAACTTGCACTAATTGAACACCGCGTTCTTGGTATTCTTGCTGTAATTCATCTACAGCGGCTTTAATTTTCACCCGTGACACGTTGAAATCAGCCAGTACGGTTTCTTTCAACGCTTTAATGGTCATCGGCTTGGCTAATACAAATAAACTGGCTTCGATTAATTGCTTCAATTGAGTCGGGTTTATTTGCATCATGGTTTACACTTATTTAACGTCACTTGGCTTTAATATAAATGGTGGCAAAAGGCTCGTTCTGCACCACATCCACTAATAACTCTTTAATCAATTCCATTAACGCTAAAAAACTTACCACCACACCGGCACGGCCTTCTTCAAAATCAAATAACTGCTCAAAATGCAGGTATTCGTTACTGGATAGCTTAGCTAAAATTTGGCTCATTCGCTCGCGGGTGGAAAGTTGCTCGCGCTTTACATGGTGATCTTCGCTCGCGTCAATGCGTTTTAGTACCTCACCAAATGCACGTGCTAATTCTAACAAGGTCACATCTGGAGGTACAATAATAGGCTTGATGTTGGGTGCTTTGGCAGCACTGACTTGAAATACATCCCGCTCTAGTCGAGGTAATTCATCTAAATCGTATGCAGCCTGCTTAATCACTTCATAGGCTTTCAACTGACGAATAAGTACAACTCTAGGGTCTTCTTCCTCATCATTTTCTGTCACCATTTTAGGCAACAACAAACGTGATTTAATTTCAGCTAAGGTTGCTGCCATCACTAAATAATCGGCTGCTAGCTCAATTCTCGCCTCAGTTAACACTTCGATATAAAGTAAATACTGCTGAGAAATTTGCTGAATGGGTAAATCAACCACATCCAATTTTTGCTTGCGAATTAGGTATAAAAGTAAATCTAGCGGCCCTTCAAATGACTCTAGAAATACCTCTAATGCTTCTGGGGGAATAAACAAATCACTGGGCATAACGTCTAACGCTTTGCCGCGAACTATGGCTAATGGAAGGCTTTGTTGATGACCCTGCATAGCGCTCCGTTTGTTATGATTATTAGTGCGTAATGACTGTTTCTTCGCCCAATAAAACAGGCCCTAAAAGCGAACGCGCGATTATACGCATTAATGGATAAGGATTAAACAATTATCTACTCTATCGCTAATTGCTATTCAAATGCCGCCGTATCGCCAGCACCATAACGTAGAATGTTAATCTCACCTTCTGACATGTCAATTACGGTTGTTTGCTTTTCAGGCAAGTAACCACCCAATACGATGCCTTCAACTTGATGCTCAAGAATATCGCGAATATGTTCTGGATCAGACTCAGCATGCTCTTCATTAGGCATCACTAAACTGGTCGACATTAAAGGTTCACCCAAGGCTTCTAATAATGCTTGTAAAATCAAGTTATCCGGTACACGAATACCAATAGTGCGTTTTTTCTCACACTGTAAACGGCGAGGCACTTCTTTACTGGCTTTAAAAATGAAGGTGTATGGCCCTGGAGTGCAGCTTTTTAGCAAGCGATAAGCCTGGTTATCAACTTTTGCAAAATTGGCTAACTCAGACAGATCACGACACATCAATGAAAAATTTTGGTCATTATCAATCTGGCGAATACGAGCCATACGGGTCATTGCATTTTTATCGCCAATCATACAACCCAGTGCATAACCTGAGTCGGTTGGGTAAACGATAACCCCACCCTGCTTTAAAATTTCCACAACTTGATTGATTAATCTAGCTTGTGGGTTTTCTTCATGTATATAAAAAAATTGGCTCATTACCGTTCCATCCAAGATGCTGATTGCCAAACCCAAGTCACTCCTTGGGGTTGATATAAATTTTTACCTAATTCTATCCAGTTGCTTATAAAATGAAAATCACTGCCCAACGAGCCCATTAACTGGTGTTGGTGGCATAACGCAAGCAAGTTATTGCGGTCATCAATCGTTTGCTGGCCAAGCACGACTTCCATGGCGTCGCCGCCTGCTTCAGCAAAGTCTTTAACAAGTTTTTTAAGCCACTTTGCCGAGAGTTTATAACCGCTCGGATGCGCTAATACAGCAACACCACCCGCTTGATGAATAACGTTGATCGCATTTGCCATATCACCCCAGTTATTGGGGACATAACCTGTTTTACCACGGGCTAAGTAGCGTTTAAAAACACTGGGCATATCGCTAGCATAGCCGTTTTCAGCCAACCATCTGGCATAATGGCCTCGACTTAACGCCGCATCACCAGCAATTGCTTTGGCGCCTTCGTAGGCACCTTCTATGCCTGCTTTGGCTAAGCGTAAACCAATCTCTTGGGCGCGAACTTCACGCAGTTCACGTTGTGATGATAAGAATTCAAGTAACGCAGGCTGGGTTTTATCAATATTTAAACCCACAATGTGGATGTCAAAATTATTCCAACGGGTGGATATTTCGGTACCATCAATCAAATTTAATGGCTGTGCCTGTTGACTGTTAAATGAATGTGCTTCCGCTAGACCATCAATAGTGTCATGATCAGTAATTGACAACATTTGCACGCCTTTTTCAAGCGCGCGGGCAACAAGTTCTGAGGGTGATAACATGCCGTCAGATGCAGTTGTGTGGCTGTGTAAATCGGCCAAGATAGATTCTGTATTCATGCCGATATTGTACTTGATACTCCAAATAAAAGCTTTGTGTATGTGTAAATAAATCGCTAAATAAGAGCAAGATACCGCAATAAGACCATCTATAAGCGAATTTATTAGTCATTTATTAAAATAATGAATAATATTCAATTGACATTAAGCTCCAGCTAAGGTTTCCTATAGGCACTAAAACACACTTACTTAGATGACTTGCATGACACACTTTATCGCTTCTCAAAACATTACATGGTGGTGGCACTTCCCAAATTATCGGGTTGTGTGAAGCGTTGCGCTCATTTTAAGAGACAAAATTTTACAAGAAAGCCCGCAGAGATGTGGGCTTTCTTGTTATTTGGCCCACGCTCAGAGGCTGAATAATGATAATAATTTAGCGATGTATTTATTTAAGCGGTCATTCATTCCCCCTTAGATAACTCAATCGACTCAGAATCAAACGAAGGCAGTACTATGAAACATGATCAAATAGCCCAGGTTAACACGGTAAAGCAGTCATTGACCTATCATGCAGACCCTTTAAGTCTTTATGAACATGTCACCCAAAATGCTCCACATACTATGTTGTTGGAATCAGCTGAAATTGAGAGTAAAGACCATCTTAAAAGTATCGTATTAACCCACGCAGCATTAATGATCCGGTGCGATAGTTATCAGCTAACGTTTACAGCCTTGAGTACAAACGGCCAAAGTTTACTCAGCCCTATAGATGAATACTTTGCAGCGCAATTTAGTAGTCACAATAAGTTAGCCGATAATAGTTTAGTTATTCAATTAACCAAGGCCACCAGTCTGCAAGATGAAGATGCCCGGTTAAAATCAACGTCTCCGCTTGATGGTTTACGGGCACTGGTTAACCATATTCATACCGACACATCGCCTCAATTTGAAGATTTATTCTTAGGCGGCGTGCTTGCTTATGATTTAATTGATACCGTTGAACCATTGCCTATGGTGCCTAATGCCAGTAACGAATGTCCTGATTATTTATTTTATCTCGCTGAAACCCTTATATTGATTGATCACAAGCTACAAAAAGCCGATATCATCAGTCAACAGTTTAACCAAGATACTGCGGTTATATCGCTGCTTGCTGCGCAACGAAAACAGATAATAACCCAGTGCCAAACCATTGCCGCAGCAAAGCCGTTAGTGGCTATCAACACTACAGAGACGGTTAACATTAGCGATGAAGAATACAAAAAGACCGTTATCGATTTAAAAGAACACATCGTTGCTGGTGATATTTTCCAAGTGGTGCCATCACGTAGCTTTAGTTTGCCTTGCCCCAATACACTGGGCGCTTATCGTGCATTACGTAAAACCAATCCTAGCCCTTATATGTTTTATTTTCGCGGTGCAGATTTTACCTTATTTGGCGCTTCCCCTGAGTCAGCACTGAAGTATGAGGCGGCTAATAATCAGGTTGAAGTTTACCCTATTGCGGGTACTCGTAAGCGCGGTAAAACACCTGAGGGAGAAATTGATTTTGATCTAGACAGTCGTATTGAATTGGAACTGCGTTTAGATAAAAAAGAGTTATCAGAACATCTAATGTTAGTTGACTTAGCCCGCAACGATATTGCCCGCATCAGCCAAAGTGGTAGCCGCAAAGTCGCCGAACTATTAAAAGTTGACCGTTACTCCCATGTGATGCACTTGGTCAGCCGCGTAACAGGTCAACTGAGACTAGATTTAGACGCCCTGCACGCTTATCAAGCGTGTATGAATATGGGCACGTTAGTCGGCGCGCCAAAAGTACGCGCATCACAGTTAGTCCGTCAGGCTGAGCAAGCACGCAGAGGCAGTTATGGTGGTGCTGTGGGTTACTTAAATGGCCTGGGCGATATGGATACCTGTATTGTGATCCGATCAGCTTTTGTTAAAAATGATATTGCTCATATTCAAGCTGGTGCGGGGGTGGTTTTTGATTCAGACCCACAAGCTGAAGCTGATGAAACCCGCCAAAAAGCACAGGCCGTGATCACCGCAATTAAACTAGGAGGCGGACTATGATAAATTCTAACGGCTTAGATAAACAGAACGCCACTCAGTACACTCAAAAAATGAAACTGTATTTACTCGATAACTTTGACTCTTTTACCTATAACCTGGTTGATCAATTTAGAAGCCTAGGTTTTGAAGTGGTCATTTACCGGAATGACGTTAGCGCCGAATATTTGGCAGAAAAGCTATTGAATGAAACCCAGCAAGCCGCATTGGTGTTATCTCCCGGCCCTGGCGCCCCTCACGAAGCGGGCTGCATGATGGCATTGATTGGTAAAGTCGCGGGCAAAGTGCCTATGTTAGGCATTTGTTTAGGCCACCAAGCCATGGTGGAATATTACGGCGGAAAAGTAGAGCGCGCACCTTTTGTGGTGCACGGTAAAGCCAGCCCGACAGTGCATAACGGTCAAGGTGTATTTGCCGACCTTCCCTCGCCTTTACCCGTTGCGCGTTATCACAGTTTAGTGGCCACAAGAGTGCCTGATTGCCTTGATATTATTGCTACCACAGATGATATGCCAATGGCGATTTTACATGATGCCCACAAAGCCGTGGGATTCCAATTTCATCCAGAATCGATTTTAACCACTCTTGGCAGTCAATTACTGACCCAAACACTGACGTATTTAACCACGACCTCGATGTCTCAAGGAGGCCAATAATGTCTATGCCAACTGAATCAATGCAGACGCTGCTTGATAGCTTGTATCAAGGAAATGCGTTAACCCGTCAGCAAAGCGCCAGCTTATTTGCCAGCATAGTGGCTGGTGAAATGGATCCAGTCACTATGGCGGGAATGTTAGTCGCATTAAAAATGCGCGGCGAAACCATAGATGAAATCACCGGTGCTGCAGATGCATTACGTCAAGCGGCCAAAGCTTTTCCTCGCAGCAATCAATCTATTATTTCTGGCGTGGTTGATATTGTCGGCACAGGTGGTGATGGATTTAACACCATCAATATATCAACCACAGCGGCTTTTGTTGCAGCTGCAGCTGGCGCTAAAGTGGCCAAACACGGTAATCGCGGCGTATCAAGTAAGTCGGGCTCATCGGATCTACTTGCCCATTGCGGTATTGGCTTGACCATGACACCTGAGGCCTCAAGTCACTGTATCGACACCCTCGGATTATGTTTCTTATTCGCGCCGCATTACCATGCGGGAGTCCGTCATGCAGTGCCAGTTCGCCAGGCGCTAAAAACTCGCACCATATTTAACATTTTGGGGCCATTAATTAATCCGGCAAAGCCTGAATTTATGCTGCTTGGGGTGTATTCTCCTAAATTGTTAGCGCCTATCGTTAATGTGCTCAATGCATTGGGCGTAAAACGCGCCATGGTTGTTCATGGTAGCGGCCTAGATGAAGTGGCTTTACACGGCGATACTCAGGTGGCAGAGCTAAACAATGGTAATATTCGCTTTTACACCCTAACGCCGGAAGAATTAGGCGTAACCAGGGCGGATATCAATTTATTAACCGGCGGTGAACCAAGTGAAAACGCCCAAATAACCCAAGCTATTTTACAGGGTAAAGGCGAGGCTGCACAACGTGATGCTGTGGCGATTAATGCCGGTTGTGCCCTTTACATCAGTGGTGTTGTTGACTCAGTTAAAGCGGGAACTCAGCTGGCGCTAACTACCTTAGCTAGCGGTAAAGCGCACCAGGTACTAACACAATTAGCCACTATAAGCCAAGCGACAGAGCCAACTCAAGTGCACGCGCAAACTCAAGGGTAACGCCAAATGAATCAAGCTAAGCAACACCCAAAAGAAAGTAATGTATTAACTAAAATAGTGGATACCAAAGTCGCCCATATTGCCGCCCTAAAGCTGCGTTTTCCAGAAGCGACATTGCAACCCAAAATATCTGACCGCAGTTTATTTGAGGCGCTAAAACAGCCTAATGCGCAATATATATTTGAGTGTAAAAAAGCCAGTCCATCAAAAGGGGTTATTCGTCCTGTTTTTGATGTGGAAGCCATTGCAGATACTTATACCAAGTATGCCGCTGGCATTTCAGTCCTCACAGATGAAGAGTTTTTTCAAGGTGATATGGATTATATTCCTCAAGTACGCGCCCGTGTTACTCAGCCTATTTTATGTAAAGACTTTTTTGTTGATGTATACCAGGTCAAATTAGCTGCCCATCAGGGCGCTGACGCAATATTGTTAATGCTTTCAGTACTCGATGATGAACAATACCGACTACTGGCAGAAGAAGCTGCAAAGTATCAACTAGATACATTGACTGAAGTCAGTAATGAAGACGAATTACACCGAGCGATTGATCTTAATGCGCCTATTATTGGTATCAACAACCGTAACTTACGTGATTTATCGACAGATTTGGCTACTACAGAACAATTAGCGCCGCATATTCCAGCGGATCGGGTAGTGATAAGTGAATCAGGCATTTACTCGCATGACCAGATAAAACGTCTCAACCCTTTAGTTGACGGTTACTTGGTTGGCAGCTCAATTATGGCGCAAGAAGATATTGATTTAGCGTGTCGTCAGTTATTATTTGGCAACAACAAAGTCTGTGGCTTAACCCGTATTGAAGATATTAAAGCCGTCGCCGATTTAGGCGGTGTTTATGGCGGCTTAATTTTTTATCCTAAATCACCACGCGCAGTCGATTTACCCCAAGCTAAAGCCTTAGTGGATCAAATGGGTGTTCAGGGAATTAGTCTTAATATGGTAGGTGTATTTGTTAATGCCGACGCAAAAGAAATAGTCGAAGCCGCTAAAATGCTCTCTTTACATGCGGTGCAATTACACGGCAGTGAAACAGAACTCGAAATAGCCGCATTAGCTGAGCAGTTTAGAGGTTTAAATATTAATTGTGCTATTTGGAAAGCCATTGCCGTTGACAGTAACAGTGGCGACATTGGTGTTACGCCAAAGGGCGTAAACCGTTACTTGTATGATAGTAAAAATGATAATCAATTTGGCGGCACGGGGCAGGCTTTTAACTGGCAATTATCTATCGAAAATAAAGATCAAGCTATGTTAGCGGGTGGCTTAAATGCCAGTAATGCCTACGAAGCCAGCCAGCAAGGGTTCTACGGATTAGACTTTAACTCAGGTGTAGAATCACACCCTGCTCAAAAGGAATATTCATTATTGGCACAGGTATTTAGCGCCCTTAGACGTAACTAACATTGCTAGCAGTGACTAGTTGTATGCAGTCATCAATGACTCACAGTAAAGGATTAATTGAACCCATTTAGGATATCGCTGCTTGACTAGCGATATTCACAAATATCCGATTTTAACTTCGAATCGACAACTGACTCAAAAACAGAATCGATTTAGCAACAGGACAAGATTATGGACGAGCTCCAGCTTAACCCTTATTTCGGCGAATATGGCGGTATGTATGTACCTCAAATTCTAGTACCAGCTTTAAAGCAATTAGAAACTGCCTTTGTAGAAGCTCAACAAGACCCTGAATTTCAAGCAGAGTTTACTGACCTGCTAAAAAACTATGCGGGTCGCCCAACCGCGCTGACACTTACCCGTAATTTAAGCCCTAACCCATTAGTAAAAATCTATCTTAAAAGGGAAGATTTACTCCACGGCGGTGCCCATAAAACCAACCAGGTATTGGGGCAAGCATTATTGGCTAAGCGTATGGGTAAGAAAGAAATTATTGCTGAAACCGGTGCCGGCCAACACGGCGTAGCAACCGCCCTAGCCTGTGCATTATTGGACCTTAAATGTAAAGTTTACATGGGTGCAAAAGACATTGAACGTCAATCACCCAACGTATTTAGAATGAAATTAATGGGGGCTGAGGTGGTACCTGTGACGTCTGGTTCATCAACCCTCAAAGATGCTTGTAACGAAGCAATGCGTGATTGGTCTGGCAGCTACGATAAAGCACATTACCTGTTAGGTACTGCAGCAGGCCCTCATCCATTCCCGACCATAGTGCGTGAATTCCAACGTATTATTGGTGAAGAAACCAAAAGGCAAATTCTTGAAAAAGAAGGTCGCCTACCGGATGCGGTTATTGCCTGTGTTGGCGGTGGTTCAAACGCTATTGGGATGTTTGCCGACTTTATCGATGAACCGTCAGTTGAACTTATTGGTGTCGAGCCAGCAGGTAAAGGCATTGATACGCCTATGCACGGCGCCCCGCTTAAACACGGTAAAACCGGTATTTTCTTTGGTATGAAAGCCCCACTAATGCAAGACAGTCATGGTCAAATAGAAGAGTCTTACTCAGTTTCTGCCGGACTTGATTTCCCCTCTGTTGGTCCACAACATGCTCACCTTAATGCTATTGGCCGTGCTAGATATGAATCAGCCACCGACGATGAAGCATTAGAAATGTTCCAATTATTGGCTCGCAAAGAAGGTATTATTCCTGCGCTTGAATCAGCTCATGCACTTGCCTATGCCGTGCGTCTAGCAAAAGAAGCCACCAAAGAAACCATTTTAGTGGTTAACTTATCAGGTCGTGGTGATAAGGATATTTTCACCGTAGCAGACATTTTAGCAGCCAAAGCACAGGAGAGCGGCAATGAGTAATCGATATCAGGCAGCCTTTGCTGCGTTAAAAGCAAAAAAACAAGGTGCCTTTGTCCCGTTTGTGACCATTGGTGACCCTGGTTTAGATATTTCTCTTAATATCATTAAAGCCCTAGTTGAAAGTGGTGCTGATGCACTGGAATTAGGTTTTCCTTTTTCAGACCCACTTGCTGATGGCCCGGTCATTCAAGGCGCTAATTTGCGCTCGCTAGCAGCAGGCACCACACCTGACGACTGCTTTGAATTAATCGCTAAGGTTCGTGTGCTTTATCCAGAGTTACCCATTGGCTTATTACTTTATGCTAACTTAGTATTTTCAAATGGTATTGACAATTTTTATGCCAAAGCACAGGCGGCTGGCGTCGACTCAGTACTAATTGCCGACGTACCTGTGGAAGAATCTGCGCCCTTTATTGCCGCAGCTAAACAGCATAATATTGCACCAATATTTATAGCGCCGCCAAATGCAAACAGCGACACATTAAAGCAGGTGAGTGAGTCTGGTGAAGGTTATACCTACTTATTATCCCGTGCTGGCGTAACAGGCACTGAGTCTAAAGCAGGCGCACCGGTTGAACTTATTCTGGCAAAATTAGCTGAATTTAATGCGCCGCCGCCACTATTGGGTTTTGGTATTGCTGAGCCCGCACAGGTCAAAGAAGCGATCAAAGCTGGTGCTGCGGGTGCTATATCAGGCTCAGCTGTGGTTAAAATCATTGAAACTCATCAACATGATGAAGTTAAATTACTGACAACACTTGCAGAGTTTACCAAAAAAATGAAAGCTGCCACGGCTTATTAAGTAAACCTAATTAGCTAATTATAATTGGAATAGATAGAATAATGGAGCCGCTAAAGGCTCCATTATTTTTACACTGCTATACTGATTTAAATGACTAAAATTGAAAAGGACACCATGGCTAAAACTGTATTGCATTTAATGATATCGATAGGCTTACTGCTCTTTGTTTACGGAGACGCTGAGGCCATCGACATTGAAGAAATCACTGAAGTGAAATATAACTTATCGGTGCAGTTTGTCGACCCTAAACAAGCCTATTATATTGCTTTACTTGAACTGGCTTTACAAAGAAGTGAATCAAAGTACGGCGCTTACAAAATGACACCTGTGGTTATCGAAATGCCACAAGCCCGTACCATCAAATTAGTTGAATCAAACCAGCATATAGACATTGTATGGACCATGACCTCTATAGAACGAGAAAACCAGCTGCAAGCAGTCTATATACCGTTACTTAAAGGCTTAATGGGTTATCGCATAGGTATCATACGCAAAGGCGAACAAAGTCGTTTTAGTGGGATAAATTCCCTAACGGAATTTAAACGTATTCTTATTGGCCAAGGCTCAGACTGGCCTGATACAGATATTTTACAGCAAAATGGTTTTAGCGTAATTTCAGGTTCTGCCAGTAAATTATTAGCCATGTTAGCCAAAAATCGCTTTGACTATTTCCCCCGCGCAATACATGAACCTTGGGATGAATTGTCCCGCAGGGATGACATCGAATTAGAGCAACATTTGTTATTGCACTACGCTGCCCCCATTTACTTCTTTGTTAATAAGCAAAATAAACCATTGGCTGAACGATTAGAGTTTGGGTTACGCCAAACAATTGATGATGGTAGCTTTGATGAACTACTTTTAAATCATCCTATTACAGCAGGTATAATAGAGAAGGCTCAGTTACACAAGCGCAGACAATTTGAAATAGCCAATCCCCTTTTATCGCCCAAAAGCGCGGCATTATTAAATGATGCCAAATTATGGTTAACAACACTAGAAAGCGCTCAATAACATTAAATATCAATGCGATTAATCTCGACAACCTTACAATCAACTTAATGACCACAGCTAAATTTATTGATTAGTTTATCTGTCTACTGCAGTTATTTTATCCATCATAATTGATGAAAAAATGTTAATTATCAAACACCGTTTTAGCCGTGGTAAAGGTTCTCGATTAACCTTATTGCATGGTACACTCTCAGCTTATTTTTTCATGCAATCGACTTTGCAGCCAACAGTGAATTTTATCTAACATGAAACAATTGCTCGATTTCTTACCCTTAGTTATTTTTTTCGCCGTGTATAAATTTGCCGATATTTATACCGCGACAGGCGTACTTATCGCCGCCACAGCAGTACAACTTATGGTAACGTACCTACTGTATAAACAAGTAGAAAAAATGCATCTCATTACCTTCGCTATGGTGACGGTATTTGGCTCATTAACTTTGTTTTTTCATGACGATGCCTTCATAAAATGGAAAGTCACTATCGTCTATGGACTGTTTGCCGTAGGGCTAGGTGTTAGCCAATTAATGGGCAAGTCAGCACTAAAAAGTATGCTAGGCAAAGAGATGATTGTCCAAGATAAGATCTGGGCTCAGGTAACCTGGTATTGGGTTAGTTTTTTCATTATTTGCGGTATCGTTAATATTTATGTCGCCTTTAGTTTACCGCTAGAAACCTGGGTTAATTTTAAGGTGTTTGGCTTAACCGCATTAACCCTAATTAATACTGTAGTCACTGTGGTTTACTTGTTTAAACACATGGAAAATCCACCGGAAGATCAAAAAAATTAGTATCACTGTAATCGTTATTAAGGACGATTACAGTGCGTTTTATTCAACAAAGTTACACAGCAAATTTACGAACAAATGGAGCCTTGACTATGTGGTATATGATCTCTTCTCAAGATGTTGAAAACAGTTTAGAAAAACGTTTATCAGTCCGTGCCGACCACCTTGCACGTTTACAAGCTTTAGCTGACGAAGGTCGCTTGTTAACCGCAGGGCCACATCCAGCCATTGATAATGAAAATCCAGGCGATGCAGGCTTTACCGGTTCATTAGTGATTGCTGATTTTGCCTCACTAGAAGAAGCGCAAGCCTGGGCTGATGTTGACCCATATATTGCTGCAGGTGTTTATAAAAGCGTGATTGTTAAACCGTTTAAACGAGTCCTTCCATAATGAAAATTGTCTCATTTAACATCAATGGTATTCGAGCGCGATTACATCAATTACAAGCATTGATTGATAGCCACCAGCCAGACATTATTGGCTTACAGGAAACAAAAGTGCATGATGAAGCATTTCCACTGGCCGATGTTGAAGCCATGGGTTACAAGGTGCATTATCATGGTGGCAAAGCCCACTATGGCGTAGCTATGTTGTCTAAAGTCGAGCCTATCAAGGTCATTAAAGGCTTTGAAAGCGACAGCGACGATGCACAGCGCCGTTTAATCATTGGTCAATTTAGTCAACCAAATGGCCGAGTATTAACTGTCATCAACGGTTACTTTCCCCAGGGGGAAAGTATTCACCATGAAACTAAGTACCCTGCTAAGCGCAAATTTTACCAAGATTTAATGACCTACTTAACCACTCACCACACCCCAGATGAAGACATTGCTGTGATTGGTGATATCAATATTTCACCACTTGATTTAGATATCGGTATTGGTGAACCTAACGCCAAGCGTTGGTTAAAATCAGGTAAGTGTAGTTTTCAACCTGAAGAGCGTGAATGGTTAAAGACCTTATTAGACTGGGGCTTTGTTGACAGTTTCCGTCAATTACATCCAACACGTACTGAGCGTTATTCATGGTTTGATTATCGCAGCAAAGGCTTTGATGACAACCGTGGGCTGCGTATTGACGTTGTGTTAGCAACTAAATCGTTAGTGGCTAATGTGGTTGAGTCTGATGTCGATTATGAGTTACGCGGCATCGACAAACCCTCTGATCACGCACCGATCTGGAGCACGTTTAAAGCATAAACAACGGCTCTAATGTTTGTGTTTTACCCCATTAAAAAAGGCCTAACCGATGAGATTAGGCCTTTTTTGCTAATGCTATCTACAGAAATAACACTCAGCTTTCCATATGAAAACTGAGACTATAACAACAAAGACTATGACAACTGCGCGATATCAAGGTGTTTTGCGGCTAATTCAGCACTTGCTTGTGGAAGGTAAGGTACGTAACCTAAATAAGGTACTGTCATCATTTGTTGTAAGCTTGCCAAATTAGCGGCTATCTCACTCATGTTTGCATCTACCTGATTAGCCACCCAACCAACAACCTTTAAGCCATCGGCTTCAATCGCTTGTAAGGTCAATAAAGCATGATTCAAACACCCTAGCTTCATACCGACCACTAAAATAACCCCGACTCGTTCGGCATTATGGGTTTGTACATAAGCATCCAGTTGCTTAACACTGTCCGACAAATACTGGTTATTGCCTAAAGGTAATCGCCAGCCACCCGCCCCTTCAATTAAAGCGAAATCTGCCGCTAAAATTGGTGTTGCCAGTAAAGCTTCTACTACCTTAGACGCCGATAATGTTACATCTATTTGAGCAGCAGCAATATGCGGTGCAATGGCTGGATCAAATGCAATAGGATTAACCTGTTGGTAGCTTAAGCCCATGTTTGATTGTGCCATTAACGCTTGCGCATCTGGGTTTCTTAATCCATCAGGCGTTAATACGCAGCCCGATGCGATGGGTTTAAAACCACACTTGTTACCTTGGGCCAAAGAAAGCAACGCTGAAGAAATTAAGGTTTTACCGCTATCGGTATCGGTACCCGTCACAAAATAAATCATGTTCCGCCTACTTTATGTAAATGCAAAATTAACGCTTTTTCGCGTGGATATAAGCTATGTGGTAGGTCAAAGGAATGCCTTTTTCGGTGGCGAGACCTTGTGCTAACACCACCCGCTCTAGCCAGGCGGATTTTGATAACATCGCCCGCGATTGACTGCCAGCTTGCCCAGCTGATGCCCCAACGCCTTTAATTGAATACAATAAACTGCGTAAACTATCAAAATATACGGTTACTTTTTCGACCTTAGCCTGTAAAACCATCCAATTGCTGTTGCAAGATTGCATCGATGCATCTTTAACACCAAACGCGCTTAACAGGCTGGGCATACTGGCAAATTGATTGGTTCTAAAACCTAATGTTTGTAGTTCAGGTAAACTGCCATCGGCTACTATGGCGAGACTACAAACACCGTTATCCACTAACACGCGCTCAATTTCATTAACTGCTTTGGGGAAATCATCACACCATTGCAAGGCAAGATTTGAGTAAACGCTGTCAACACTATTAGCGCTAAGCGTCAAAGATTGCGCATCACAGTTAAGGGTTGAGTATTGAGGGTAATTCAATCTGACCTGCTCTAACATGCCAGCGGCAATATCTATTGCAGTGACGTTCGATACCGATGAAAAATCACTAAAGCAGGTACCAGGGCCACAGCCAATATCTGCCAGATGACCTGTTAATATGGCATTACCCTGTAATGTTTTGGCGGTGATCCGCTGTAACACATCATGTTGTTTATAAAGACTGGCCGCATGGGAAAAGGTATCGGCAACCGATTTATCTAACATCTATTGATTCTCAATTGGCTGATCTATTAACAACAAAGCAAGCTCGGTTACAAGTTGGCGAATTTGTGCAGACGTATGCTTAGCATTTAGGGTAATGCGTAATCTGGCAGAACCTTGAGGTACTGTGGGCGAACGTATTGCCCCTACCTTAAAGCCTTTTTGAGCCAGCGATTCTGCCACCGTCATGGTCGATGTATTATCGCCAATAATAATAGGTTGAATTGCTGTGTTTGACTCAGTTAACCCAATACCCGCTTGCTCTGCTAAACGTCTAAATAAGGTAATATTGTCATTGAGTTGCATAAGGCGTTCGGGCTGCTGTTCAATCAATTTAAGCGCAGAAAAAGCCAAATATGCATTAGCCGGTGACAAAGCTGTTGAATAAATATAATGGCGGGCATTGGCCACTAAAAAATCAATCACTTGCTGGCTCGCTAAAATGGCTGCGCCTTGGCAGCCTAATGCTTTACCAAAGGTAACCACTTGAATATCTGCATCAGCTGCTGTTAATCCCTTGGCGCTTAACACCCCAAAACCGTGGGCATCATCGACGATTATCCAGCTATTATGTTGCCGACACAGCGCGCTTAAATCACTAATGGGCGCGCAATCGCCGTCCATACTAAAGACACTTTCGGTGATTAATACACTATTAGGATTTTTAGTAAGTAGGCGGGCAGCACTGTCTATATCGTTATGCAGATAACGCAGCAACTTCGCGCCACTGTCCACAATGCCATCAATAATAGAAGCGTGTACCAGCTTATCGGCAATCACTGTATCGGTACTTGAAAACAAGGTTTTCATTAATGCGTTATTAGCACTAAAACCAGAGCAAAAAAGCATGCCAGCTTGATGACCTGTCATCTCACACAGTTTTTGCTCAAGCATTGCATGTGCCTGACCATAACCGCTAACTAATGGCGATGCTTTGCTGCCAACACCATAGGTTAATGCGCCTTGATAAAGCGCATCGGCAAGTTCGCTGGCGTTAGCTAAACCTAGGTAATCATTGTGACTAAAATCGATAAACGATTCAGCTTGATCCACGTTGGCATTAAGCTCATGACGTTGTCGCAGCAAGCCATTTTCTTGCTGCTGCGCCATTTGCTGAGCCATTTTATCCGTGAGAGGATGCGCCATCAATTTGCCGTATTGTTGTCAATAATAAGCTTACAGTGCCGCGGCATCGTAAAATTGTTGAGTTGCTTTAGCAGTTTGCGCGCTGGCCTTGGCCACCATTTGACTGTCTTGATCAATATTGGCTACAGGGCCCTGTTCAGGGTGTAGTCCTAAACGTTTAAACAAGTTCATGTCATCATTTTCTTCAGGATTTGCAGTCGTTAATAACTTACATCCGTAGAAAATTGAGTTTGCCCCAGCAAAGAAGCACATTGATTGCAATTCATCGCTCATGCTTTCACGCCCTGCCGATAAACGCACTCGAGACTTAGGCATAATGATGCGGGCAACGGCAATGGTGCGCACAAATTCAAGTGGGTCTAAATCATCTATTTTTTCAAATGGCGTTCCCGCCACTTTCACTAACATGTTAATTGGCACTGAATCTGGGTGTTGGGCTAAATTAGCTAACTGCTGTAACAAACCTGCGCGGTCAGTGGCTTTTTCGCCCATGCCGACAATCCCGCCAGAACAGACTTTCATTCCTGATGAACGCACGTTCGTCAGTGTATCTAAGCGGCTTTGATAAGTGCGAGTGGTGATCACATCGCCATAATATTCAGGCGAGGTATCTAAGTTATGGTTGTAGTAATCAAGCCCTGCACCAGCCAATTGTTCAGACTGCTCTTTTGATAACATGCCAAGTGTCATGCAAGTTTCCATGCCTAAAGCACGAACATCTTTTACCATTTGAGTTAAATATGGCATGTCTTTGTCGCGCGGGTTACGCCATGCTGCGCCCATACAAAAACGTGATGCCCCAGCGGCTTTAGCACTTTTGGCTTCAGTTAATACTTTTTCAATTTCGAGTAAACGCTCTTTTTCAAGACCTGTGTCGTAACGTGCGCTTTGTGGGCAATATTTACAGTCTTCAGGGCACGCACCGGTTTTTATCGATAATAAACGGCTGATCTGTACTTCGTTAGGATCAAAACTTTCACGATGAATACTGTGGGCTTTAAACAGCAAATCATTCATTGGCAATGCAAATAACGCTTCAATTTCAGTTTTTTGCCAATCATTGCGAACTTCAGCTAACGACATGGATCATTCCTTTATTTTGATTTTATGTTGGCTAGGATACCTGTAGCCCGTAAACTGTCAACGCAGCGCCCACCACCAACTTTACTAATGGTTATTTTATGAGCAACCCAAGCGTATTACAACAACCAAAAACCGAATCAAGCATTGATTACGCCTTTGACCGCCAACATATTTGGCATCCTTATACGTCAATGACTCAAGCTATGCCTGTTCATGGCGTGGTGTCTGCGCAAGATTGCGAACTCGTGCTGGATAATGGCCGTAAGTTAATTGATGGCACAAGCTCGTGGTGGGCATGTGTTCACGGCTATGGTCACCCGCATATTTTGGCGGCGATGCAACAGCAGCTTCATCAATTAAGTCATGTGATGTTTGGCGGTATAACCCATCAACCCGCTATTGACACCAGTAAGTTGTTAGTCGAAATGACTTGCTCGAGATTAACCAAGGTATTTCTGGCCGATTCAGGCTCTATTGCGGTTGAAGTGGCATTAAAAATGGCACTGCAATACTGGCAAGGACGTAATCAGCCTAACAAGCAGAAAATAATGACCGTAAAACGTGGCTATCATGGCGATACCTTTGCCGCCATGAGCGTATGTGACCCTGAAGGCGGTATGCATACTATGTTTGGTGACAATGTCACCCAACAGATCTTTATTGCTGCCCCGCAAACCCCGTTTGGCTTCAGTGCAGCATTAGCCCCTCAATTGCCATTAAATGATCAAGGCTTAGCCATTGAAGATGAAACCGCATTAATCACGGCTTTTGAAACCCACCATCAAGATGTGGCCGCGATTATTATCGAGCCCATTATGCAGGGCGCTGGCGGAATGCGCTTTTATTCTCCGGCATATTTAACCCGATTACGTCAGCTATGTGATCAATTTAATGTCTTACTGATATTAGATGAAATCGCCACAGGCTTTGGTCGCACAGGTAAATTATTTGCCTATGAGCATAGCAATATTGAGCCCGACCTACTGTGCTTAGGTAAAGCGCTCACTGGCGGTTATATCAGCCTTGCTGCGACTATGTGCAGTGATGAAGTAGCCAAAGGGATTAGTGACTCGCCCGCGGGGATATTTATGCATGGGCCGACGTTTATGGCCAACCCCCTCGCCTGCGCCGCAGCAACAGCAAGCTTACAATTAATTAATCAACAGCAATGGCCAGCGCAAATCAATATGATTGAACAACAAATGATCACTGAGCTTGCAGAGGTAATTGAATTTGAGCAGGTAAAAGATGTACGCATATTAGGCGGCGTGGGGGTGATTGAAATGCGCCACACAGTCAATACCGCACAATTACAGCAGGCTTTTATCGAGCAAGGGGTTTGGGTTAGACCTTTCAGCAATTTAATTTATATTATGCCGCCCTACACCATTAGCTCTGCGCAATTAAGCCAATTGACCAAAGCAATGAAAGTAGTCGCCGCGAGTATCTCAGAACCGCAAAGGGTCGCACCGAAAAAAGTGACTAAAAAGGAATTTATTAGCCATGGGTAAATGTCGATTGTTAGTTGTTTTTGTTTTATTGATCTCTCCATTGGCTCAAGCTCAATGGCAGCAAAAAAGTTTTCATGTTATGGGCACCCAAGCCCATGTTGAGTTCTGGTTGGGCGACAGTCAAACCCAAGCCACTGCCGACATGTTGATCAGTCAAGTTGAACAAGAAATGCAACGCATTGATGAAACAATGAGTCCCTATAAGGACACCAGTGAGCTCAGCCTAGTTAATCGTCAAGCGGCGCTCGAAGCGGTGATTATTAGCAAAGAGTTATTTGAGTTACTGCAAGACGCTTACAAGATTGCAGAGTTAACCAAAGGCACATTTGATATCACCTATGCCTCGATTGGTTACCAGTATGATTACCGCCAACACAAAAAACCCAGCCAAGCTTTTATCGATAAAAATCTCAGCGCCATTAATTATCATTCGGTAGAACTCGATACTGATAACTCATCAGTCCATTTTAATCACCCAGCGGTTAAAATTGATTTAGGTGGCATTGCCAAAGGTCATGCTGTGAAAAACTGCCTCGCAATACTCAAACAAGCCGGTATTGAACATGCATTAGTGAGCGCTGGTGGCGATACAGGCTTACTGGGTGATAGGCGTGGTAGACCCTGGTATGTTGGTATAAAACACCCAAGGGCAGACGATAAAACTGCAGTTCAACTCCCCCTCAGTGATGAAGCTATCTCAACCTCAGGTGACTACGAGCGCTACTTTATCGAAGATGGCGTACGGTTCCATCACATCATCAATCCTAAAACGGGTGATTCAGCCCGCAATGTAGTTAGCGTATCGATTATTGGCAAAAATCCCACTTATGTAGATGCGCTTTCAAC
This sequence comes from Shewanella sp. HL-SH2, assembly GCF_051164935.1. Taxonomy (NCBI): domain Bacteria; kingdom Pseudomonadati; phylum Pseudomonadota; class Gammaproteobacteria; order Alteromonadales; family Shewanellaceae; genus Shewanella; species Shewanella sp. HL-SH2. The sequence goes on along the minus strand of NZ_CP195035.1, from coordinate 2,147,710 downwards.
CGCGATTTTTGTCAAAGGATTGCAAGAAGGGATGACACTGATCAATCAACTCCCCGAATACGAAGCGATTATTATCGATAACCAACAAACTTTACATGTGTCTGAAGGCTTACTGCAAGATTAAATACATGAATAAACAGTATAATACTGACTAATATCATTGACGGTTTGTCGAAAAATAACCACAGGTTGACCTTATTTAGCGCTGAACTGTTTTCTGACTAATATCCCATCACGGCATAAAGTTAATTAGCCTCAATCAATATAATGGGGCTTGACCCACAACGATTATATTTGAATAACTCTATAGCCGTGACCAATAATTTTTGATAACAGCGAGAACTGCCCCACCATGAAATTGCGAGGGAGTCGATATTAATAATCTTGAGTATTCATGTTGATTTGTGACATTGGCGTTTCGAGCAGAGATTAACTTCATAGGTATAGTGGAGTTTATATGGCAATTCACGATAAACTCTTTTTCTTAGCGACATAGTTAACGAAGCGTTAGTATTGTGGCCCAAACTACTAGCGCACATATCATAGGGCAAGGAAGTTAAAATGAAAGAAGTAGTATTAGCATCAGTTTTATTATTTTCAGTTGGTTCTATTCAAGCCGCTGAATCGATTCGTTGGGATAGTGCTTCATTATCTTATCAAACTGTTGAGCTAGATGAATATGACATGTCGGGTTTTGGTATTTCTGGGACAAAATTACTCAACGAAAATATATTCGTATTGGGAAGTTATGCTTCGGTTTCTGATGATGTGAATGTATATGGTTCTAACGTCGATTTGGAGTTTAATAGATTGTCTTTAGGTCTTGGTTATCGTTATCCAGTAGCTAAAACCACGGACTTATTTGGTATAGTTTCATACGAAAAGATGGGTGTGGAAGCGTCATATCAAGGTAATTCAGACGATGACAGCGAAAACGGTTTTGGTTTGCAGGGAGGTGTTCGCACACTAGTTGCTGAAAATATAGAATTAAGTGGTGCGCTTAACTATGTTGATATTGGTGATGCTTCGGAAACTGGCATTAATCTTTCAGCTATGTACCATTTTACAGAACAATTTTCTGCAAGCATTGGTTATGGCCATTTGGATGACGTAGACACAGTTAGTGTGTCAGCAGTTTTCTTCTTTTAATAAGTCAATTAACACTTATTAGCCTCTCGTGAGGGTCGCGATGAGGCTTTATATTGAAAGATGTGTTTAATTTTTTAATGATGTCATAATGTCTATATGTTTAAAACACAGAGAGACACACTTATCAACTCATTTACACACAACAATGTCCATAATGTTGAAGCCGAAGGTAATCACCATGATGACCGATACCAAATATACATGCTGTGAAAACAATCCCACTATGAAATTAAGAGGGTATTAATACAAATAATCTTGGGTATCCATATTCATTTCAATCGACACTTGTCAATTTAATACCTCTACAAACACATCTAATATTGACCACAGATAACGCTAAACATTCAAATTCTGGCTTGTTAGTTTCGTACTTAAAAAGTTATTTATTATTAACTCGTATGTGTAAACCGATACCAGAAAATATCCTCACATAACCAGATCAATTAAAGCAAGATAACTTACTCTGATTGAATGGAAATAGAGTCATTAACCAATTCTCAAACATCTGCTTCCCCCATAAAAACCAACTTATACTATCGGTTGAAATGCGGTTAATGCATCCAGCATAGTGGCATTACCTAAACCTTGCCTTGGAGCGACACTATTAAACTGGCTTTGTTCACCGTGTAACGCCATATAGTTAAGTAATACTGTTTCAACTAGTAAGTTAACGTTATTTGCTGACGGTGCAGATGCTGTGTCTACCGAAGCATCTGAGCGCATAAAACCAATTTGTTGCTTTCTAGCCATTTGGTCGGCATTGGCTCCCATTAATTGCGGCTTGCCTGCAGGATTAAACACTAAGAAGAAAGCGGCTCCAGTTGATGAATTATCACCGGTCCACTCACCTTTACCTCGCCCTTCCTGTGAATCATCAATACGGCCATTACTTGCCACTGAACCATCACTGAACACGTACAGCATTAACGGCATATTGCGACGGGCAGCGTATTCTAAACAGGCTCCCATGCAACGTCCGGCGCGTAAGTCTCTTAGTTCTCCAGTAGCACGTTCACCGGTGTGATAGTCAAAACCGCCCATAGTGACTGTGCCCGCACCGGAAAATCCATTCACGACCAGTTTCATAATTGAAGCGGTTTTTTGAAACTCAGATTCCGAATCAAACTCATTGATATTAAAAATACCACTTGGGCCGACAATATCAGGGTCAAGTACTGGGTTTAACGTTGACGGATCACCAAAGCGATCCGCTAAGTCAGCGCTTTTAACATAACCACAATTAACCAAATCTTTAATCACATCATCACGGGTCACCTGGGTATTAACCGACGCCATTTTCTGCGCACTAACTCGTTGAATACTTTCCATTACAGTAACAGCATCTCGTTGAGATAACAGGCTAAATAAATCACCTACATCCACTAAGCCAGTAACATCTGAAGGTCGATCTATTTTCGTTGGACGTTTACCCAAATCGATAAAATTTGTCGCTGACATTGAATTGCCACCGGAGTCAGTATTGCGAGACCCGATTAGCGGCATTAACGAGCCATTTGCACCTGCAGCCGCAATGGCATACATAGGATTATGTGGATTATTGCCGGTGTCGTTGTCAGATCTACTTGGAATAACCGCGCCATTAATCCGCGATGCGGTATCCGTGGATACTTTTTCTAGAATGCCACGTAAAAAGGCTGAATCAGAATGAAATGCTAAGCCTAAATCAGTATTGATAAAGTCAGACATGGCTGCATTAGGGTTAGCAATAGACGGTGCCATATCGCCGGGCAAGCCTAATTTGTTATAACCTGCTGTCGACAAAAAGTCTTGTTGTCCCCCGGCTCCCCCAACTAACACATTAGAGCCTGCTATGTTGGCTCCACCAGCTAGGTCGAAACTAATAAATGGAATTTTACCTGCGCCCTGAACACTAATACCGCAGGACTCTCTTAGGGCTTCTAAATCTGGCGATAATGTGGCGTTAGCGTTATTGGGGTTGGCAAATAAGCTGAATAAAGATAACCCGGCAACCGCTGCGCCACCTTTACACAAGCCGGTAGAAATAAATTCACGTCGAGTTAACGGTTTGCGATGATCAGCAAACAACAAAGGACTGTCTAGGTGAAGATGCTTAGGTTTTCTCATGGTCAGTTCCTTGTGCTTGCGCTTCTGGTGTTTGATTAAAAACGGTGACAGTTAAAAATGGTTTGAATTGGCTCATCATCATTCTCCTACTGCACCAGCATAACGGCACTTGCTAATACTGCGGCACAACTGGCTTTTGCAATAGTGCGAGTGCGCACTGCATCACAATTGGTTGTACACACAGACAAGTTGCTCACTAGACTATCAAGTTCGTTAAACACCCCCACACTGCTTGGCTGATTAGCCAAGTTAAGTGGCATTAATTGCGCTATTAAAGGATTAAGTAACTTGCTTCGCTCAGCAGGGCTTAATGCCACACTAGGCGCTGAAGTAAAGTCCACATCAGGGAACCAGGCACTACGTATGACGCTATCTTCAATTGCAGTATCACAATAGGCGATGGCTATTTGAGTTATTCCCATTTGCTGTGCTGAAATAAAGGTTTCAATGTTTTCAATACTCGGCAATTGGCGTTTTACCAACTGATAGGTATTGAACACTTTGGTTGACTGTTGCTCTACCCCTGTCAGCACGCTCATGGTGTGATTAATTTCCGCGAAGTTACGTATCCCCATTTGAGCAGACTTTGTGGTTGCAGGAACTTCTTCGGGGAACACTATTACCCCTGGAATGACCACGTTTTCGTGCTCACCCAGTTTCTCAAAAGTGAGAAAAAACTCATCTTGACTAGCACCTTTTTCAAGTGCGACAAGGGTGCCTAAAGGAGATATTAAAAACGGTTCGGCAATTTCCTGGCCAGCTTCAATCGCCAAATCAAGATTCATATAAGCCTGACCATGGGAGCTTTCTTTACCATTTATACCAAGGCGAAGTCCCTTAAGCGGAAATCCATTTCCTACTTGCGTACCATCAATATTAACAATCGATGCACCGCTAAATAGGTAACTGTAATTATCAAATTGGCTGACCTCAAACATCACATAGGTATTAGGTAAATCAATTAAATGGCTAATAGAAAACAGTAAAAAGAATTTCTCACCCACACCAACATCATAATTCTGTAGCACTTGTGCAGGCTCTAGTACGCGGTTATACAGTGCTAGTAAGCGAATATCCCCTTGCCATACATGCTGATTTGACGCTTCACGGCCTAAAATTAATGCAAAGCTGTCATCCCAATTTGCCAGCGGGGCAATATCTTCATCCGCAACATTGATTAAGCGACCATTGACGTAAATTTTACGTCCTTCATTAGCCTTATAAGTCATCACTACGTGTTGCAATGTAGCTTGTAAAACTTCAGCGGCATCAGGAGTGCTTAATGCAGGCTCACCATTGGCACTTGAACTTTCGGTGCGCAGCATAAAATCATAATTATATTGAGTTTGCCCTAAAGTAAAGTTGCGAGCATTATCACCAGCCGAATAGGTCACAATGCGCGCAGGACCTTCTTGAACCACATTACTAGGAGTCACCCAGGCTTCAATCGAAAACTCACCGGTTGCTGTCATTAAGTCATGTAATTTTTTACTATTCGCGGTGCTGGCCTGTGCCTTACCATTTTTAAACGATAACCCCCAGCTTCCTAACCAATCAATATCGCCACTTAAACTGAGGTTGGCCGCAGGCGAAATACCTGAAGTGTCATAGGCAATATTGCCCTCTCCCGTTTTAAACTGGTATAAAGCAATGACGCCAGTTTCAAATCGGCCACCACTTGATGCGGTAATACCGTCAGTTAAACGCAGCGATTTAGACACCACCATATCCGCTGAAATGACGTCAAGTGGAATCGCATCACTTAATGCCGTAATGGCGTCACGCATTTCAATACTGTTCGCCTGACAATTGTCCCAACAGTTATGAAACTCACTGCCTAAACGCACCACTAAACGCGACTGAGCGGGCTCATCTAAGTTCATGACACGTTTGGCTGCTTCATACGCTTGTGCAACGTCATTACTAGCAAAGAATGGCGATTGTGCTAATTGAGCACTTTGATTATGACATTGCGAACAATACTGGTTAACAATAGGGTAAACATGTTGGCTAAATAAGCTGCTGTCATCGGGAAAGCTTTTGCTTGATCCAGGTTCACGGATAACTGGTGCGGTAAGTTCAATGGTATTTGCGGTACTCACACGATCGTCCGCCCATAACTTGATCCACTGAGTCATGGTTTCACCACATGCAGCATCACTGGCTAGCCAACAGTTATGACCACCAGCCACTTTATCCACTAAACGTGATTTTTGAGGCTCAGCTAAATCAACCAAAGAGTTGGTTGCCGCATAGGCATCATTAACATCATTACGACTAGCAAAGTAAGGTGCTTGATTACCTTCGGTATGACATGCGCCACATCGGTCTTGGGTTGAAATATTATCCCAAAGCGAAACTTTGTATTTTTGAATATCTTCCGTGGCAGCTGCGGGACCGGTGTACACATCAGATTGAGGGTCTTGCTTTTTGGGTGGATTGGTTTCTACATCGCCGCCCCCGCAAGCTGTGAGCATAAATATAAGCGAGAAAATAACTGAGGTTTGGATTAATAGGTGCTTCACCGTTACTCTCCCATACAGTAATTGCCAACTTCAGCAAATACGCGCTTCAGTTGGTAAGAGTTCTGTTTAAAGGAGGCGGTAGTTGCATTGATTTGTGATAAATCAGCTTGGCTTTCCGCATCACGTAAACAAACTGTTTTAAATACTTTTTTCACCTGGCACTGAGCAAATGCCTGGCTGTTAGCTAACTCTTGACCCAATGATTTTGCACCTGCACCTTGACCCGCTAAGCTGTTATCCCAACCTAGCTTTTGATTTATGCCCTCGCGCCAATAGTTTTTCCATTGATCATTTGCAGTGACAAAACCGAAAGGGAAGCTGGTTGCATTGAAATGATATTTAGCTTGCACACGACTGCCAGTGCTTGGGTCGACTTGACCACTGCTGTTATATGCGACCTTCCCTGCGTTGCCATCAGGGTCTGTGTCAAGGTTAAACTCATAGTTATAATAAGCAAATGCCTGCGCTAATGGATCCATGCCGGTATGACAGCCTGAACAATTGTTTATAAATAAGCGGCTATCACCACCTGGGCTTCGGCTAACGTCTTGGCGAATTCTATCGGTTGATAAAGTGTTGTCTTTTAATGGTTCTAAGTCAGTACATAAATGATTCATTAAGGTAAATCGCAACATAGCGCGATTGGTCCCTAAGTAAAAGAAGGCTTTTGCTGCTGCACGACTGGTCAACACTCCTGCGGTCGCGTCACTGGGCAAACCATTAAGACTTGATTGGGTAGTGCGCTCCAAATTCTCTTTTAAATCGACAAATTGATCATCAAGCGCTTGATAATGTGAATTGTTATTAGTGTTGTAAGCAGGTAAACCTAGACTACTTTTACCCACATAAACCATATCAGATTGTAGGATGTCTCTAAAATCTACATCATCTCTAACTGCGCCAATCACTGTGGCAGAGTAGTCATTTAGAGGCTCAAAAGTATCTTGATCTATATTAGTCCAAGGGGTAGCAAACAGCTTTAATGTGGTCGAATAAAATGCAGGAGTTTCCATGGCTAAGTAAGCCGCTTCGAGAGTTTTACCTTCATCAAGTAAACTGGCCATATTCTGCAATGTTTGCTGTGAAGCGGCAACACCGGCAAGGCGATCGTGCAGTAGTTTAGCTTGTTCAAGTGATCCTGCAGCTACATTAGCGGAACTAAAAATCATTAAAACTACTGTAAAAGTGTGGATTAATACTTTATTGCCTAAATGTTTAAGGCCAAATTTTGCAGCATAAACCAGACTGTTTAGTGTATAAAGTCGAGCCTTCATACTGTCTCCTTGTCATTTGTTCAAATTAACAATCGCCTGAAGAAACAGCATTTCACATTAAGCTGATTTTTGACGGGTCATTTAAAATCAGTAAAGCAGATTGTTTTTTATTTATTATTCAAGCCAATAATCTAAAATGAATAATTATTCAAATATTTAGCATAAAACCAGCACTTTGTAGTTTGACTTTAAATATAGCCAAATTGTTACGGTTCTGATAATACTTCTCAACAAGGTAAATAAAAAGGATTAATTTTATTTTAACAAAAGTATTGAAACAAACACACATGACGGCAATAATACACTAAAGGCAAACAAGCCTACTCAATGACGCTAACAATAATAATACATCGTTAAGGGATTCTAATGAGGCCGACTGTAGGCTATAAATTTGTGATTTTTTCAGTATTTAGCTTACTTTTAGGCTGCGATACTGACACAGCCATAAAAGATGAACAGCCTGACCCCGTCTTGATAGAGCACCCTGTTGTCTACATTCAGCGCGATCAATTAAGCGCTGAAAATCAGCCCCCACAATTTGATACTTTCGATCCTGCCCACTTTAATCCTGGTGCCAATTTATTGACAAAACGCAATGCGTTTGCCGATTCTCCGCCATTCAGTTTAACTGCATCTTTATTTGAATCAGACCAACTTGTTGATATAAGAGATTTATCAGTTTCAGATGATGGTCAACAATTATTGATGTCTATTAAAGTACAAAAGATTGACGCCAATGAAGATGAGCAAACTTCGTGGAATATTTGGCGCTATGACATTGCCACAAAAACGTTAAGCAGAGTCATGGCTAGTGACACCTTAGCCGAGCAAGGTAATGATTTAATGCCGTCATTTTTACCTGATGGCCGCATCGTATTTGCGTCCACCAGGCAACGTTTATCACGGGCAATTTTGCTTGATGAAGGTAAACCTCAATACACAGCATTAGATGAAAATAGAGATAATGAAACCTTTAATATTCATGTAATGGACCCTGATGGTTCGGCAATAAAGCAACTCAGCTTTAATTTGAGTCACGATTTCTACCCCTTAGTGATGCAAAACGGCCAAATTCTATATAGCCGATGGGACCTGATGGGGGCAAATCATGGCATAAATTTGTATCGCATGAACCCGGACGGCACCAATAATGAACTGGTTTTTGGTTGGCACTCGCATAAAATTGCACTCGATTCACAACCTGAAGTGATTGAATATATTAAGCCACAGCAGCTTCCGAGTGGAGAAATTCTGATGATGCTAACCTCGCAAGCAGATCCAACAGCCGTTCATAAGCGTCCTGTTACCATCAATATCGACGACTATATTGATGCTAATCAAGCCACAGGATCGTCTGGAGCTCTAGGTAATGCGATAAATGATGTCGCATTAGCTGATTTTGATTTTAACTTCTCACCCAGTTTGTCAGCTACAGGTCGAATTAATCATCTATTTCCAATCCCAGATAACAGTAATCGGTATTTAATGAGCTGGGATTTGTGCCGAGTTATAATTGATGGGCAAATTAGATCTTGCGGTCAGTTAACAGAACAGCAACTTGCTGATGAAGCCTTGGTACTCGCCCCTGCATTTTACGAATTATGGTTATTAGACAATACCAATAAAACTCAGCAGCTTGTGGCAACAACAGAGCAAGGCAAAATATTAACAGAAGCCGTGGTCATGCAACCCTCAGCTCAGCCTAAAACCTTTATTGCAGACAAAGTGGTTGGCAATGAATTAGATGCTCAACTATCACAAGAACTTGCAGGCAGTATTCATATTCGCAGCGTTTATGACTTTGATGGCACTGATAGCACAGCAAGCGCTGGCGGTATTGCTCGCCTAAGTGACCCGTCACAAACCCCTGCAGCAAACTTACCTGCCCGATTTTTACGCATTGTGCGTGGCGTACCTATGCCACCCGATGAAGTACGTGATATTCCAAATACCGATTTTGGCCGCAGTAATAATCAATTAATGCGAGAAATCATTGGCTATACGCCAATCCAACCTGACGGTTCAGTTAAAATTAAAGTGCCCGCTAATGTGCCACTTGCTATCAGCATATTAGATATTAATGGCAAACGAATTGGCGGGCGTCATCGTCAATGGATAAGCCTAAAGCCGGGTGAAACACTAGAGTGTGCAGGTTGTCATTCTGCCAATAGCCAATTACCCCATGGGCGAATTGACGCCCAAGCCACCAGTATCAATGCTGGCGCAGTGGCTGGAGGCAGCCCTTACCCAAATGCTAGCGCAAACATCATTCCATCACAGGGCCAAACGATGGCTGAAGCAGACGAAATGGTTAATGGACTGGCGCAGTTAACCGCAGATATTCTCTACCAAGACATTTGGACTAATCCAGCAATTTCCGCTGTTAACCCAGCGTTGGAATATACCTATAGTAATATGCAAACCTCGGCGCCAAATGGCGCAGAATGTTTTACCAATTGGACCACTTATTGCCGTATTCAAATTAATTACGTTGAACATATACAACCACTTTGGGATTTGCCTCGCCCTGTTATTGATGAACTCACTCAAGTTTTGATTGCTGACAATACCTGTACAGCTTGTCACAATATGGTTAACCAAGAGGGTGTATCGCAAGTACCTGCTGGGCAATTAGCCTTATTGAATACACCTTCAACTGACCAAGTGGCGCATTTAACTAGTTACCGCGAATTATTTTTCAACGACGTAGAGCAAGAAGAAATAGATGGCATTATTGTCGATAGATTAGTAGAAGTACTGGATGCTGACGGTAACCCTGTCTATCAAATCGACAGTGATGGTGAATTAATTTTAGATGCCGATGGTAACCCTATTCCAGTATTAACCACGGTCAATGTACCCGCTATTTTATCGACTAATGGCGCGAGGGCGAGCAGAAACTTCTTTGGTGCGATGAACAGCCCAACTCATCAAAGCATGTTATCGCCTGATGAACTTAAGCTGTTAAACGAATGGTTAGACATTGGCGCACAATATTACAACACGCCTTTTTATCCACTACCGTAATGATCGTAAGCCAGCAAAAATGCTGGAAGCATAAAACAGTCACTACAAGTATTCGTACTGGAGCATATGGAATGATAATAACAATAGGAATCTATGTTTAAGCTCATGTTTAAGTTTATTACTAATGTTAGGCACTTTAAAAACACACTTTGTTTATTGGCACTAATTTGCCTAAGCCCTACGGTATTAGCTGAAACAGCTGCTGAACCCACGCTGCGTATTGAGGTGCCTTTTATTGAGCTACATTCAGGTCCCAGCGCAGGCTATCCTGTGGTGTCGGTGATCGAAAAAAATGAACTGGTCACTTTACTAATAAAACGCACCACCTGGATAAAAGTCAAAAATAAACGCGGTATTGAAGGCTGGTTCCATGAAGATGCCTTGCTCGGCCTATCTAAAGATGGCCAAGCTATTACCCAAAACCAAATCAGCCAGCAAGATGTGATAAACCGTGATTTTGAAGCGGGCGTTATGTACGGTGATTTAGAAGGTGCTAACTTTTATAATATCTATGGCGGCTATGCCTTTACTCCCGTATTCAGTGTTGAGTTATCGGCAGGTAAAGCATTGGGGAGCATTTCAGACAGTGACGTTTTTGAAATAATGCTGGTGAGTCAGCCGTTACCCGACCTTATTGTTATTCCTTACATTGGTGTAGGCGCAGGCCTGATTAGCACTAAACCCCACAGCGTTATTGCCGATTCAGAAGCACGCGAAAGCACACTGATGAGTGGCGCTGTCGGCATTAAGTATCACATAGCACGTAACTTTTTAGTTCGGGCTGAATATAAACTCTCGTTAGCGTTAACAGACCGAGATGAAAATGAAGAGATCCAAACATGGAAAATAGGATTCAGCGTGTTTTTTTAATGCCGTTATTAACCGTCAGCGCGCTGACCTTAGGCCTAATAACGGCAAGCACACCGACTTTTGCTGCAGAAGCAGAGGTGAGCTCGACCGTTGCGGTTAAAGCCGACGTGGAACGTCGCGACGTAGTAGAAGATTTACTTGATACTGAAAATTTTGAAGTCGGTATTCAAGGTGGGATCATGTCGATTGAAGACTTTGAATCTAGCCCTTGGATAAATGCACATGTGGGTTATCACATCAGTGAGCATTTTTATGTCAAAGCCAACTATGCACAAGCCAAAGCCGGTGAAACCAGTTTTGAAAAGCTAGCTAACGCTGCACCATTATTAACCGATGCAGAGCGCGAGTTAACCTATTATGGTTTAAATATTGGCTATACCCTCCTTCCTGGGGAGATATTTTTTAGCAAGGACATGGTATTTAACAGTGCTTTCTCATTCGAATTAGGTGGCGGTAGCACTGAATTTGCCGGTGATGAACAGTTCACGGTTAATTTAACCGCAAATTATCGGGTGTTTCTAACAGACTGGTTAGCATGGGACTTAAGCATGAGTGATTACCTGTTTAATACCGAAGTGACCGGAGCGTCTAAAACAACCCATAATTTAACCTTCGCTACCGGTGTTGCATTTTATTTTTAACCCGTAAATCGTCAGTTCAATTTATAAAGAACAGCTAATAAAAATAAAAAAGGATTATCGAATGTTGTTGAACAAACTGGGATGTAAAAGCCTGCTGACCGCGTTGGCACTATTAATGTCCATTAACGCCCAAGCCTTAACAGTAGGCGACGCAGCACCTGATTTCACCTTGAAGAATATGCAAGGCAACAACCTCAATTTGGCCGAGCAACGCGGTGAAATCATTTTAATTAACTTTTGGGCATCCTGGTGTGGACCGTGCCGAAAAGAAATGCCGGTGCTGCAAAAACTACAAGACAAGTATCAAGATTTAGGTGTGCAAGTCTGGGGCATTAACGTTGAGCAAGAAAACCAAGCAGGCAAAGACTTCTTAGCCGATTTGGATTTAAGCTTTTCAATCTTTTTTGATGAAACCAATGCCTTGTCAAAAAGCTACCAAGTAGAAGCGATGCCGACCACAGTGATGATTGATCGCGACGGTAAAGTGCGTCATATCTTTCGCGGCTATAAAGACGGTTATGAAAAAAAATACGCCGATGCGATTAAAAAGCTGATCAGAGAATAAATCGATGAACATTAAACGCATAACTGACCGACTCTCTGCGAGTAAGCGTCTAAACACAGTGATATCAGCCGCAGCTGTTCTTGGGTTACTCAGTTTAAGTGGCTGTTCAAGCTTAAACATTGAGCCCTGGGTTAAACCCTATGAAAGGCAAAACCTAGCGGATCCCATTATGCGTTTAAACCGCCATCCTAGTGCAAGTATGCACATGGCGCACGTGTTAGAGGGCCGCGAATCGGCCCGCGGCGCAGAAGGCACGGGAGGAGGAGGTTGTGGTTGTAACTAATCGATTAAATCCGTTATTACGCAAAAGCTTAGTTCTATTACTGAGCCTAGTTGGCTTTGTATCACATGCCGCCATTATTGACCCTGATAGAGTCGATGTGCTCTACCACAGTTATGAAGGGGGTGGGATGAAAATTGACGGCCCCTCTATTTTACTGCGAAAAAAAGCCTCTGAGTCTGTTGCGGTTACCGCCTATTACTACCTTGACAGTATTTCATCAGCCTCTGTGGATGTGATCAGTACCGCCAGCCCTTATACAGAAGAGCGTAATGAAGGCCAATTAGGCATTGAGTATCTTCGCGATAAAACCATGATGTCGTTTAACATACGTCAAAGTGATGAAGATGATTATTTAGCTCAATCCTTTAGTGTCAATGTGTCGCAAGATACCTTTGGTGACTTAACTAATCTTAATATGGGCTTATCATTTGGCGATAACGAAATTCGACGCAACGGCGATGAATTATTTGAAGAGCAAAGCCAGCAATATCGTATTCGCGCAGGCATTAGCCAAATTATTACCCGCAATCTAACCACCAGTTTAAATGTCGAAGCCATTGCCGACAGCGGTTACCTTAACAACCCTTACCGAACAGTGCGATATGTGGACAGCAGCATTCCATCAGGTGTGGGCTATCAAGCCGAGGTTTACCCCGAAACTCGCAACTCCTTTGCCGCAAAGTTAACGGCCAGTTACTTTTTACCCTATCGCGCAGCGTTATTTGCTCATTATCGCCACTTTACTGACAGTTGGGAAATTCAAGCCAGTGATGTTGAGTTAGGTTATCGCCATCCCATTGGTGATGATCTCGAGCTGGAATTTAAAGTGCGCTACTACCAACAAACCCAAGCTGAATTTTATAGCGACTTATTTCCCTATCGTGATGCGCAAAACTATATGGCACGCGACAAAGAACTGAGCGACTTTAGCGATATCACTTATGGATTAGGGGTAACCTACTTTTTACCCGCCTCATTATCCTTTGGTGAAACACGCTCTGAGGCTTCATTACAATGGGATTATATTGATTTTAATTATCAAAACTTTAGAGATCCAACCGCAGATGGCGGCGTAGGAAATGAGCCGTTTTACGGTTTTTCAGCCAATGTTATACGCGCTTTTGTCAGTGTCTATTTTTAGCGCTTGCGGTATTCGCAAAGTCGACCAGACATACACTATTGTAATTAACAATTTCGCTCAGCAAGCATATTGCATGTTAAGCGTCCCTATTAATCAAACGGAATAGCCAAGGCTTTTTGATATGACTCAATCTCACTTTTATCGTATCGCGTTAACTCGCTTTTTTAGCGTATGTTTACTGGTTATAGGAATGGCAACACTGGCCACACAAGCCAATGCTGAAGAGTCGACCATAGCCACAGAACTTGAAAATATAAAAAGCCAAGTGCTTAAGCTCAACCGTGATTTATTTATTTTAGAAGAAGATTTACTGTTTCCTGCCAGCACTCAAATAGCGGTATTTGTGTCTGTCGATGTTGGCCGTTTTATGACCCTCGACAGTGTGGAACTGAAAATTAATGATGATAACGTCTCCGGCACCTTATATACCGAGCGCCAACGCAAAGCCTTAGAACAAGGTGGTATTCAACGGGTATATTTAGGCAACCTTAAAATGGGCAAACATCAGTTAACGGCTATTTTCACTGGTATCGATACTGAAGGCCGAACGGTGCAACGTGCTGTTAACCATAACTTTGAAAAGACCGACGAAACCATAATGATTGAACTAAAACTAGAAGATAACCAGTCTAACTATCGCGCGGATGTCAAAGTAGAGCAATGGGTGTTGTAGTTGAAGTTTTTAGTAGGAATTTTATAACATGGTTTTTGTAAAAGAGGTTTCGCTATATGGACTTTACAACCAACAATGACTTTTAAACTAATGTTTTCAAAAAAAAATCTTAATTTGTCGGTCCATTTTTTTAGCTTGTCTGCGATAAAGTGTGCATGTGTCATGAGCTTTCTGTTGTTAACGCAGGTTTGCATGGCACAAAGTGATCTAGCCTCGCCCTTGTCTGTCCAGTCAACTAAAGACAAATTAGAAGATAAACTATACCGCCAAGCACTGTATTTTTACTTTGCCGGTGATTACGCTGCTGCGCTAAGACAAATTAGTTTAAATGAGCAACGCCATCAGCTCATATCATTAAGAAGTGATTTATTCGAAGCCGGTTTGCAAATCAATATAGGCCTTCACAGTCAAGCTGCTGCAACCCTATTGTCTTTTGAACAGAACCAGAATAATAGCCATCAGCGCAAATCAAGTGATGAAAACGCACAACAAAAAACTAAATCATCAACCTCTCCTGCGGAGCTATTACTGATTGCCTTGTTACAGCTTAGTGAACAACAAGTGGAGCAAGGCGATAATCAAGCAGCACAGCAAACTCTTGCCAAAATACAGCTTGTACAAGCTGAATATGTCAACCAATACCAAGTATTAAATCAGCTGGCATATTGGCCTAATGCACCGTTAATGTCGGCAAAACTGGCCGCCCCAGGCAAAGATGAATCAGTCTCGCAAAGCTTATCGGGTGCTTATATCGCCCTCAATAATGCGCTGCAATATATGCAGCAAAATGAATTCCAATTAGCTGAGCCCATTTTAAGTCAATTAAAAAATCAGACCTGGTTGTCCGCGCAGCAAACTTTTTGGCAACTGCTGTTTAATCCATTTTCAAGTGATCAATATGACAGCCTTGATAGCCAGGGCAATGTTATCAATGATAAACGGCGCCAACAGCAGGCGGTTAACGATTACGCTAAATTATTACTGGCACAAATGTATGTTATGCAGCAGCAATATGATGCCGCATTTAAAGAATTGGCTGACTTTCCTCAGAACAGCCCTTACTCAGAGTCAGCACTGTATTTATTTGCTTTTGCAGCACAAAATGTCGGCGAATATGACACCGCATTTAATTTACTCGATTTAGTTCAGCAACAATATCCATACTCTCATCTGGGTTGGCAAGCTGCGCTATTAAGTGCCGCACAAGTCACCCAGCAACAAACGCTTGAACAAGGTATGGCACGTTATCAACAAGCCGAGCAATTGTATTTAGATCAAATCGCCGACTTAGCCACCTTTAAACAGACATTCTTAGCTGCAAGTGATGTCGCCAATTTTAGTTTAAGCCATAAAAAAACCAATTTAATTGGTAGCCCACAGGTCAACTCAGATGACAATTCATTTGAATTATTAACCCCGCCCTCGTTTACTACTCAATCAATGTGGTTAAAGAAAGCCCTACTAGACGCGCTTTTAGCGACAGATTATCAAACCGTATTAACCCTCGATTTATTAAATGCCAATTTAAGAAGTCAGCGCAGCAAAAGTGATTGGTTAAAACAGACATTAGCGTTAAATAAGCAACGTCAACGCAGCGTGATTGAAAGACAACAGCAAACGCCTTATGCCGCATTAATTACACAGTTGAAGCAGCAAAAGCAAAGTGTAGCTAACATTATAACCGCTGCAGAAAATCAGCAAAATGGCCGAGCATTTGCTACCCAACTCGAGCAACAATGGTTACAGCGTATTGAGCAAAGCCAACTCAGCATTAATAAGTTGTCTGGCCAACGCGATATGATCGATTATCAGCAGCGACTCACTAAAGTATCTGGGGTATTACACTGGCAATTACAGCGGAACTTTGCCGACAGACTATGGCAACACCAAAAAAAGCCTGCAACAACTCGATCAGCAACTCAATGCGCTTGAGGCGCAATCACAGCGATTTAATGCATTGTCTGCTTCGCAACGGGTTTACTCTGATTTTGATAGTCGTCAACAAATGAATGAAGCAGAAATTAACAAGTTAACCCTAGCTATTAAGCAGCTGCGTCTTAAAACCAGTGATGACATTCGTCAAAAAGTGACTGTATTTGTGGATCAACAACAGCAACAGTTAAAAAGGTTATTACTCACCACTCGTCATGAAATGGCGGCAATATTAGAACAAATGGCACAAGCTGACACCTTGCCGATGCAGAGAGCTCAATAATGTCGATTCATCACGTCAGTTCTAAAACAACCTACAGCACTAATGTCAGCGTCGCGATGTTGTTTATCGCTGGTGTTATGCTTGCTGGTTGTAGCAATACATCAGATGAACAACCGAGCAATATTAACCGCCCGACCCTGACTGATCTCGCTAAAAAACGCACCGCATCGTCAGTTGAGCCAATAGCGATGAGCAAAGCGGAGCGCAGCAGAAAACTGGCACAAATATATCAACAGCTATTATCAATTGAACCTGATCCTGAAATTAGAACTCACGTTGAATATCGCCTAGTACAAATTAATACCGAGTCATTTGAAACACAGTCTTATGGCGGTGATGATGACGGTTTAATTGAACCAAATCAAAATGTGCAAGCTGAAGATGCTGCGGTATTGGCACAGTTAAAACAAGACGATATTGCCCTGCAGAAACTGATCACAGATTACCAGGATTTATTGCAGCGCTACCCAAATCGACCTGAAAATGAACATCTACAATACCAGCTAGCCAAAGCACTCGACTTGCAAGGCCAACTGAAACCTAGCTTAGTTGAAATGGAGTCATTGCTGCGCAGTTACCCACAAACTCAATACCTTGCTGAGCTAAACTTTAGACGCGGTGAGATTTACTATAATCTGCAAAATTACCCAGCGGCGATTCAAGCTTATTACCAGGTGTTACAAGCTGACAATAACCAAAAATACAAAATAAATAGCCTGTATATGTCCGGGTGGTCTCAATTCAAACTCAATAGACTGCCTGAAGCAGACAAGGCTTTTTTAAAAGTGTTTGAAGCCATTGTGGCAGCAGATGAAAACCAACATAAACTCGTTCCAGACAACTTCTCTTTTGATAAGCTTGGCCAGCGGGCACAAAATTTAGCTATCGATACCCAAAGGGTACTCAGCATTTCATTAAGTCAGCAAGGGCAGTCTGAGTCACTGGTTCAACTGGTTAAAAGCAATGGTTCTTTACCTAACCTGGCCCTCTATCAACATGTGTTATTTGATAATTTAGCGCAGTTTTTGCTGAAAAAAGAACTGACCTATGATGCAGAGCTAACCTATAAAGCCTACATTGATTTAGCCAAAGACAACATTTGGTCAACCCGCTTCTCTTTGTCTTTACTGGACTTATATCAAAGCCAGGGCAAGTTTGCTTCAATGCATGAACTCAAAGAACAGTTTGTTAATCAATATGGCTTAAACAGTGGTTTTTGGGCTGCGGCTTCACCCGCGCAGCAAACTGAACTGCTGCCTAACTTATTATCATTTAGTGATGAGCACAGTCGCCGCACTTATGCCTACGCGCAATCTTTGCAAGGCAATGCGCGCGCGGGGGCATTTTCACAAGCCGCTATCGCGTTAAAAGTGTATTTAAATCATGCATCATTGCCGCAAGCGTCGGCACTATTGACCAAAGATATCGTTACTGACCAATACCTTTTTGCCGATGCCAATTTTGAAGCAAAGCAATATCAGCAAGCATTAAATAGTTATCAACAAATTGCATATCCTGCTGATACGCTAAAGAATACTGCGAAACCACTACAGACTGCCGAACTAGCCAAAATTCAATTACAATCGGCATATGCAACCACCATTACCATTCGTGAAATACTCAAGGCCTATCCACATGATACCCAGGCAGACAACCCTGAGTATCAGGCATTAATGCAAAAACGTAATCAATTAGATAAAGACTTTATTCGCCACTACCCGCAGGATGAACGCGCCCTGCAAATTGCTACTAATGCCGCTCAGTATTCATTTGAGGCTCAGGATTATGTGGCTTTAACACAATTCACCAATTTTGTATTACTGACCCACGGGGTGATTAACCAAAACAGTCAACAACAAGCTGTTTATCTAAACATTAACAATGCGAACCAGCTATCGCCAAGTGCATTAAAACAAGTGCAACTTGTTAGCCAACTCTACGCTAATAGCTTATATCAACAAGCGCTTTATGCACCAGCTGAACAAGGTTACTTACTGGCATTAGAATACGCTGACAGGAAAGCTACCGCCCGGCTGGAAATGCGCAACCTCTTAGCCTCTTGTATTTATTTTCAAGCTCAAGCACTAAAGCTAACCCAACCAGATTTAGCTGTTGCGCAACTGCTGCGAGTTGGCCTGGTTGTGCCTGAATCAACTTATGCAGTGAATGCGGAATTTGATGCGGCTAATTTATTGCTTGAGCAACAACGCTGGCAAGAAGCCGTGGTGGTGTTAAAACCCTTTAAACTCCGTTATCCTAATCATCAATTTAGCGCTGCCATACCGGCTAAATTGGCTCAGTCCTTTGAGGCGTTAGGCCAATGGGAATTAGCCGCTGAACAACTACTCATTATTGTTGATAATGAAGACTCTCTATCGTTAAAGCGTGAAGCGCAGTACACAGCAGCCGAGTATTACCTTAAAGCAGATAATACGGCCAAAGCACTGACTACCTTTAGACGTTACGCCAAAACTTACCCAGAGCCCTTTGATGTGGCGCAGGAAGCTCGCTTCAAAATGAGTGAGTTTTATCGGGCTAACGGCGAGCAAACTAAACAGTTTTATTGGTTTAAACAAATATTAAGTTTTCATCAAAAACAAGCACAGTCATCGCCACAAGACATTCAAATGCGTCAAGTTGAACTAGCTTCTTTATCTGCTTTGGGTTTAGGTGAGGCGGAGCAACAAACTTTTATGGCTATTAAGCTTAATGTGCCATTGCAGAAAAGCTTAAAGCGTAAGCAAGACGCGATGAAAAAAGCCATTGGTTATTATCAACAGGTATTAGATTTCCAATTGGCTAAGTATGTTCCCCATACCACTTTTAACTTGGCTGAAATGTACCGTCAATTGGCCCAAGATATGATGCAGTCACAACGCCCAGCAGATTTAGATGAGCTGGCATTAGAAGAATACGATATTTTACTGGAAGAGTTAGCCTATCCATTTGAAGAAAAAGCCATTGAGATCCATGTCAGTAATACTGAGCGGGCTTGGCAAAATATCTATGACCAATGGGTCGGTAAAAGCTTCAATAAACTTGCAGAAATCGCCCCGGCGCTTTATCAAAAACAAGAATTAACCCACGAGGTGATCGATGCAGTTCATTAATCAAACTAGGGCATCCACATCAAATATACCTAAGAAATTAGTGGTTATAGTCGTCATGATTATTGGGCTGCAAAGCTGCGCATCAGCGCCAGATTCTGTTAGCAGTAACACTGACAAGGGCTCATTAGGCAGTTTAGGTAAAGACATTGTTGCCATGGTAGACATGCAGTCATCAAGGGGAAATGATAGCAACAGTAATAACATTTCCAATAGCACACAAAATCGCTACCTTGAGCAAGCCGACATAAAGTTAGCCAATGTGCCTAAAAGTGTCATCAGCCAATATCAGCAGGCGATTGAATTGATGCGCCGCCAACAGTGGCAAGCCGCTGATAATCTATTTGATAACGTCATTGCTGCACAGCCACAATTATCAGGCGCTTATGTCAATAAAGCGCTCAGTGCATTGCAGCAAGACAATATTGCTGCAGCAAATTCACTATTGGATAAAGCCATACGGGTTAACACAGATAACCCTTACGCCCATCAAATTAAGGCTGGCTTACTGCGTAACCAGGGCCAGTATGAACAAGCTGAACAGCATTACCGTAACGCACTGGCTATTTGGCCTCGATACCCTGAAGCACAAGTCAATTTAGCCATTTTACTTGAGTTATATCGTGGCCAGTATGCAGAGGCTAGACAATACTATTTAGCTTATTTGGCCAATCAACCTGATAACCAACAAGCCAAACGTTGGTTAGCCGGTGTTGAGATTAAAATGCAGCGCGCAGGACTGACAATACCTGCAGAAACACCAAAAGATACAGAACAATATGTTCCACAGTCAAAGGAAGTAGAATAATGAAACATGTACTTTTATTGCTGCTTTTACTATGGATAATGTCTTTCTCTGCTAGCGCGATGGCGATTGACGAAATCGGCACCAATGCTCAAACCACGGCAACAAAACCAGAGATTGCCAAAGCCGCGGAATCAAAGCGCACTGAGCCAACACAAAAAACAACCGCTGCCAGAGCCAACAAGCCAGTATTAATTGAAAGTAGGGTCACTGGCTCGCAAGAACAACCCAAGGTGCTTTACATCATGCCGTGGCAAGGAATAACCAATCCAATTAGTGTAGATAATAACGACATGAAATTTGCACTACCCCAGTTTAAACCGATACATCCTAAAGTTTTTCAGCAGCAAATAAGAGATTTTTCTGCGCCAATAGGAACCGTTGAACAATAGCACTTCGGATAGCCAAAATGCGTTTTAGTGACGGAGTAATAAATCAGCAAATTAAAAAATAAATTTGAATAACAAACCACAAACAACCGAGTATCAAGCATAAACCAGCCAAAGTAAGTCCTACTTATTTGGTCATAATAAATAAAAAACCGAACAAATGCCGCCACAAATGCACGAGTTCACTTTACAATAACAAGGAATATCACATGAATTTCATGGACCATATAATCGCTTTTTTACAAAATGGCGGCCCGTTTATTTACCCGATTGCATTAGTATTAGTGGTAGGGTTAGCGATCACTATCGAACGCTGGTTATATTTAAGCTCGGCTCATCGCACTAATCAAAAAGCGTTTTCTTTGATTAAAAATGCATTAAAAACCGGTGATATCGCCTCAATTAGTCAACATGCTCAAAACCATAAAGCGCCAGTATTTGACGTATTGCAGTCAGGCATCGCCCGTATTTCAAGTGCCAGTCGCCGTGAAGATGTTGAATATGCCATGGAAGAAACTGTGATGGAATACATGTTGCGCCTTGAAAAACGCACTCCATTTATCGCCACCTTAGCGAACATTGCTACCCTGCTAGGTCTACTGGGTACCATTATGGGTTTAATTGCTGCATTCTCGGCCGTAGCCAGCGCAGACCCAGCAGAAAAAGCTAACTTACTCTCACAAAGTATTTCGGTTGCGATGAACACTACCGCATTTGGGTTGATAACGGCTATTCCATTAATTCTATTCCACTCTAGTCTGCAAACTAAAACAGCGACTATCGTTGATTCTATCGAAATGGCGGGGATCAAATTATTGAACTCACTGTCATTTAATAAGCAAACGGATAACAACCGAGGCTAATGATATGAGACGCCGTCGTCGCCACAATGCCCAAGATGCAGAACTAGACATCACATCATTTATGAATTTAATGATTGTGTTAGTGCCTGTGCTACTGCTGAGTTTGGTGTTTTCTCAAGTGCGTATTTTGAATTTGCAGCTACCTGTATTATCTGAAGCAGAGCAAGCACAAGATGATCAAGAACCCAAAATATTAGAACTGGTAATAACACCAAAACGCTTCGAACTTAACTACCCTGCCGGCATGCTGCTTAAACGCTTCGACATTGCCGAACAAGGATATGACTTTGCTGCGTTATCGATTTATTTGCAGGACTTAAAACTGACCTTTCAGCAACAAGAAATTGATAAGAATGACATTGTACTATTGCTAGACCCTGCGGTGGATTATCAAACCATCGTATCGGCAATGGATACTGTGCGTTCATATAAAGCCGTTGTTGTGGCAAATTTAGTTGATGCGGAATTGTTCCCGATGATCTCATTAGGTGATGCACCTGAAGAAACCGACTCTGCCGAGCCTGTGACTGCGCAGCCTCAAGGAGAGCAGCTATGATGAAACAATCACCCAGAGCGAAACGTATTGCCAAGCATCACAAACGCTTTAATTCCGGCGGTAAGCTAAACCTTGTCGCGCTAATGGATATTT
Source organism: Shewanella sp. HL-SH2 (assembly GCF_051164935.1). Lineage (NCBI taxonomy): Bacteria > Pseudomonadati > Pseudomonadota > Gammaproteobacteria > Alteromonadales > Shewanellaceae > Shewanella > Shewanella sp. HL-SH2. The sequence goes on along the minus strand of NZ_CP195035.1, from coordinate 2,125,428 downwards.
TCACCATTTTGGTTTTTTTCTTAATTGTGAATCAATCTGAAGTACGTGTGCTGCAAAGCGTAGATAAAATTAAGCTGCCGGTGTCTATCGCAGAAGAATTACCAGTAGAAAATCTGGTCATTACAGTGCTTGAAGATACCGTGCTAGTGCAGGAACGGGCAATTTGGCAGAAAGCTGCTGATGGCATTGGCTTAACTGAACAAGAAAATCCGTTGTTTATCGAAGCACTGACCAAAGAGCTTAATTACCAAGCCAGCAAACGGCTAGAGCTAACCGAAACAGAGCAAGAAAAAGGTCGTGCAGTCACTATTATTGGAGATGCTTCAACCCCTTATGTGGTGCTGAAGCAAATTATGTCGGCCTGTGCAGATACAGGTTATCGTAATATGTCTTTGGCAGTAGAGCAGCAAGCCAAAAAAGCAAATGGTGAGGGCTAATATGACAGCAAGCTCATCGAATGCAAGCCTCGCAGATAAAGGCAATCTGAATAGCCACATGAATGATGATTTCAATGATTTAGGTGACTTATTTAAACCCAGTCGCCAGGATAAACTATTTAAACTGATTTTATCGCTACTGTTGGTGGTCTACCTGATTTTCGGGATCATGGTGCCTTTTCTTGAACAGGTAGAAATTCCCCGTGAAATAAAAGAGCAAGTACCGCCTCAATTGGCGAAAATAATGCTCAAAGAAAAACAGCTTCCACCACCCGAAAAACCAAAGGAATTACCGCCGGAACCTGAGCCGCCTAAAGAGGAAATTAAAGATCAACCACTTGAGAATGCGCCAGAAGAACCCATCTTAAAGCCAATAGTGCAGCCAACAGTAATCACACCGAAAACAAGCCGTGAAGTGGCCAAAGAAAAAGCCAAAACCTCAGGGTTAGCGGCCATGAAAGATGAGTTATTCTCAATGCGAGAAGCGTTTGATGTCAAACCAACCGCGCAAAGTACGCTTGAGAAAACCACCGCACAAGAGGTAAAAGTTAAACGTGAAATGCTAGCAGGCGCCGCCAATAAGCAAAGTGATAACTTATCCACCTCAACCATCAGTAAACCTGTTGCGTCCGGTGCATTAAGTGCTAATAGCACTCAGCAAATTCGTTTAGCTGAAGAAGAGGTTTTAGCATCTCAAGGCGCTATTGCAGAAAAAGCCAGCCAAGCGTCCACAGGAGGGCAACGTTCAGAAGCAGTACTTCGCCGCACCTTAGAAGCGAATAAAGCCCGACTTTATGCGCTTTACAATCGTGCTTTAAGAAAGGATCCTTTCTTAAAGGGCAAAGTGATGTTTGAGATTGTTATCCAACCTAACGGCAGTATTAGTCGAGTAGATATTAAATCAAGCGAGTTGAATAACGCTAAGTTAGAACGCCAATTAACCTTGGTATTGCGCTCAATATCCTTCCCTGCGGAAGATGTTGCGGTTATGACCACCATTTGGGCAATTGATTTTTTACCGAGTTAGCGGGTTATTAAACAAGTAACAAAGTAAAAAAGCAGTTAATGAGTCCACCTCACTAGCTGCTTTTTTATTTGTCGTTGAATTCAAATATGGGTCATTAATCATAGGCTTTTAATGACTCAACGTAACAGCAAGATGCTGGAGTAAGGGTGCTGACAGGGGCGTATCCCTATAATGCCAAAATAACAGGCTTAAAATTGTTTGTTAAAATTTTGAGATACTAAAAACAAAAAACTGCTTTAAGTCCTAGTTTATTTGCTTAGTAGGACGCGGCTTCGCGCGGCCTATCCTTAGGTATTTAGCTAATACTCAACTGTTCAAATTTTACATTTTGCTCTAGCTGAGATGTACTAAAATAATCACCCAAGTTATTGGTAAGACGATTAAGCAAGTTTTTACCATAATCAAGTTTATTAATTTCACATGCTTGAGCACTTAACTTAATATAATTTTGTAGAGAGTTTCGGTATTGATTAGCTACAATCCAAAGGTGTTTTGTATTACTCTCAATTGCCTGTTTGATAGATAATAATTCAAGTTCAGCCTATACAATTTTTGATGATGGCATAGCCTTAATAAACAAACGTGACCAGTTTTAAAAATTCTGTATCGCACTCAACTTTCTCCAGAGAGTGCCTCAACGCCTAATTAGACATACTGACGAGTTAAAACTAAGCATACCGCTATGATTGATATGTTTATTAATGCTCGAACAAGCCAATGATGCTCACTGTATGAAACACCAAATTTCTTTGTCACTAAAACCATAAAACTCATTAAGATAAACCAGGGTGTAAAATAGAACGTAAACTCCCACTTTACCAAAGATACCGCCAAATCGTGTAATGCACCACTAACAGCGAAAGTCAAAATAATTGCTAACCACATAGGAAGTAAATCGCTCAATGGCTTCATTATTTTGCGAGAAAGATAGTAACCCCATATTGGATTCCAATACTGCCAAAATAAATAGAATGAACTTGCACCTAACGAACGCTTGAGCATATTAGTCATTGACCCAGCTGCACCAAGTGCTACGCCATTACGCTTTTTTACGTACTCTGATAATGTAATAGATCTATGCATGCTGACCCTGTATGCCTAACAAGCCTGTGGAATTGCTCGTTTTACATTTATTTTATTAATCAACAAACGATATCTGAGTTTCAATTTTCATTCAATTATTTAGTCTGGCGGTTTTTTATATTTTAGATAGCGGTCTTGTGAAGGATTGTTCGCGGTATAGGTGAAGCTTTAAAGGTCTTTTTAAGGTTAAAAGGGTTCTGGCCTACCCAGAGAAAGCGTAGAAATGCAAAAGGGTAGAAATGCCACCCATGATGTTGATGTCATAACATAACGTCTTTCGTTTTAGTGACTAACACTGACTCTCAATTCCGCAAAATGGCTCAGAAACTAAATTCAACACAGCAGAAAAGCGTAATATCAATCAAATATGAAAAGGATGGTTATTAGGGATAAGATTAAAAAGAATGCATAAGCACAAATATCGATGGCAAAGATGGTAGCCAATTCAAGAATACGGGCATAGACCCACTCTCGTCGATGCTCAAAGTTTTCACCTGTTGAGTTATCAAACCGCACCCGAACAATAGTGACAACTTTCTATCATCGATATTTTTTGTTGCTTACTGCCACTGGGATAGATAATCTCTTTGATTCAAGCTGTTAAGTTTAAACTCTTTTATATCGACTCATACTTAAAATAAACGCAAAGGATGCAAAATGTTAAATAATGAAGTAAAGCTTTCCTCAGTACTTACCGCCGCTAAAGTGATCCCCCTTGTTGTGCTAATCACTGTGTTAACAGCCTTATTTGGTAGTTGGTATACGGTCGACCAAGGTGAGCGTGGTGTGATATTACGGAACGGTAAAATTATTGGTACCGCAGAGCCTGGCTTAGGTTTTAAGATGCCGATGATTGACAGTGTGGTAAAAATATCAACTCAAACTCACACCACAAGTTATCAAGCTTTGCAGGCTTATAGTCGTGATCAGCAGCCAGCAACTCTGCGCGCTTCAGTGACTTTTAGTATTCCGCCAGATCAGGTTGAAGCTGTTTACGCCAACTTTAAAGGCATCGATTCTTTAGTCGCTCGTTTGTTAGATCGCCAAGTGCCGACACAAGTTGAAAACATTTTTGGTAAATACACTGCAATTTCAGTGGTGCAAGAGCGTATTAAATTCGGTATTGATGTCACTGAAGCTATTAAAAAGTCGATTAAAGGGCCGGTAGAAATAACTTCAGTTCAAATTGAAAATATCGACTTCTCTAATGCTTACGAAAAATCTGTTGAAGACAGAATGCGCGCTGAAGTCGAAGTACAAACTCAGCTACAAAATTTAGAAAAAGAGCGTGTAAGTGCTCAAATTGCAGTAACACAGGCGCAAGCAGAGGCTGACTCACAATTGGCTCGCGCAAAAGCAGAAGCGGAAAGTATTCGAATTAAAGGTATCGCAGAAGCGACAGCGATTAAGAGCCGCGCTGAAGCATTAGCTCAAAACCAAAACTTGGTTGAACTGACCAAAGCGGAACGTTGGGATGGCAAGCTACCAACAACCATGTTGCCAATGGGCACATTACCGTTTATTGACGCTGTAAAAACCAAATAATAAAGTGGAGTAGCAGGAGCACAATGCCTAATTTTTTGCCACTCCAGCGCGTTAACAAAACCCTTCAATAATTTAATCAATGTGGTCAATCATGGTTGGCCACATTGATCAATGCCCGAGATAAAGCGCACAAAACCTAACCATGTTGCCATGTTGCCATGTTGCCATGTTGCCATGTTGCCATGTTGCCATGTTGTTTAATATTATTGGCGCGCAATAATAAATACAATCAACAAAGTCGTTTACACCCTAAATGAGCCTGAAACTAACTGTGCAAAAAGCACCTCTGACTTGAATAGTGCCATCTTAGGGTTAACCGATAAATGTCTCGGCTTTGGCTTCCTGCGTCGCTCTACCTTCTAAATCCATTTAGTCGTAGTGCCCCTGATATTTCAAAGGAGTGAAAAGCGTCAGGCAGCATTCTTCATTTTAAAGTAAATCGCACTAAGAGAGCCTCTATATGTGTTTGCATACTGTTGTTGCTAAAAGCACGATGATTTGACAGCTAACTGACAGACGAAGTAGATGAATTTGTTGATTGATTTTAATTTGACTGCAAAAGCAGTCAAATAAGTTAGGCTCGCCTATTGACTGGCGGAAGGCTCATATGTGTTAGTGGTATTATGCACCAATATCTAAGTCATGTTTTTTTATTTCTTCACCGCAATACCAAAGTGATAAACCGCTACTAAGTTGATCTACAGCCCCTTTTAAAACAGGTGCGGCACCTACCTTAGTTTGAGCCTGCTTATTCTTAATTTGACGGCTCAATTGGCCAGATATTAATCTTAGTTTTTTCCAATTAACTACATCAGAAGGATAAATACATTTAGCTTTAGCACCAGCTTCATTCCAATGGCTTAAAGTAGAATTAAAAATACGGCCGTTTTCAACCCGCCCATGTTCCAATTGTATTATTCCAGCACCTTCCAGACTTGTGCGGAAGTTACCAATACTTGGGTTTAATTTAATGTTTTTGAATACAGGTTCATTTGTTACGCTTGGTGACCAAAAACGTATTAAAAAAGAGGCGTTATTCCTTTCATTAGCCAAGTCCAACATGTCTTTAGCAGTCGTTATTTGTCTAATACTGTGGTCAATGCGTGAATAAGCTTCATAAATTTTAAAATCAGTTTCAGTCAGTAACCAATCTACCAAATTTATGAAATCGTCATCCGATGCGAAAAAGTCAACCTGAGCCATGAAATACCACTAACGCCAACAGAACGCGCGTGAGGCACGAACGTCGCAGTTGCTGTTTTTGTTATGAGTATTAGGCGGGCACATAGAAGCACCATGCACAATTACTCAACTCACCAGCTGCAAACTGAGCTGATTTACCATTCGCTTCGATAGAGTATATTCGTAGCTTATGTCTCTGATTCGGATAACTCGGATGAGGGATTTCAATTGGATCTACAGGAAGAGAATTCCACTTGAAGCTCCATACATTAATCCCTTCGATCTCCAACGAATCTCCGTCAGCTACCATAGATAGATATTTCCACTTACTCATACTGAAAACTCATAACGCCCAATTAACGGGCTAAAAATTGTGGGCTAAAATGGAAGCGAAGCGAACAGCCCACTGTTTTTAGTCCTGTTGAATTTCTTGTTAGGTTGATCATTTATATGGCGCTGTACGGTAGATATGGATCATTAATCCCACACTGAGGTATGTAAAAAAAAGTCCTATACCAGCAGTCATTAAAATACTTGTACAACCAAAAGTCGCACCTAGAATTCTTGTTTTCTTTGATATCGGCCGAGCCCTTATCCAGCTATAGCAGATAATTAAATAAAATAGCCATGCAGTATTAAAAATTATCACTGCGATAATGTTGAATATATCCTTAGCATCAGGTTTAATCTGACATTGGCCTCCGGCTAGACAATTAAATATTTCACCTGGCGCCCATAAAGGCCAGTACACCATATAAAAAGAAAGGGAGGTACAAGTAAGAACCGCTATTATTCGATACACCATAAAAACCTAACAGCTTATTGAACGGCTCGACCGATAAAGCCGCCCGTTTAAGTTATTGATTAATATCATCCTACATTTCCTATGTCTTTGAAGTAAAGCAATTTAATGACTGATACACTCAAATATAAAACTAAAATTGCGCGTTAAAAGTGTCTGTGCCAAATGTAAAAAAATAAACCAAGCAAGATCAATATATTAGAGCAGCCCTATTTTTCTCGACATAGTCCTTTAGACTGCTTTTTGTTCACTTATTATTGGTATTCCGTCAAAAACCATTATAACTGTATATAAATACAGCACAGGTAACATAAAGGGGGAATGTGATCGCGGGAACAGGAAATTTATAAGCCATTAGACAACAAATGAGGATGAAACATAATGAGTCTTTAACTCTGATTAATCTTTAACTCTGAAACCCACCATTATTTCCGAACTACAATACCAAATTAGCGCACAAATTTAAGAATATGGCCTTTGAATGGATTAACAAGGTATTCGGTGTGTAGCGGCTTTAGATGAACCGACGTAAAGCCAAATTCAATCATTTTATTGGTAAGCTTATTTTTATTACCCCGACCAGGGTCAACCAAAATCATTTCACAATGGGGCTTAGCGTGCTCGTTAATAAAGTTAGCTAATAGCTCGACGTGTTCATCTTCGTACAATAAATCACTGCCAATAATCATGTCGAACAAACCTAAACTGTCGTCATGGCTTGCCCAATCAGTTTGTTGATAGGCAATGGGTTTATCTTGATTTAACACAGTGTTTCGAAGTAAAAACTTACCGACTTCGGGGTGATAATCTGTGGCGGTGATATCAGCATGTTTTTTATTAAGCATTAAACTGGTTAAAGCCATACCACAGCCGATTTCAAGTATCCGTTTAATTCCCGTATCGTAATCGGAGATGTAATGCGCTAACACTAAACTTGAAGGCCAAATAATGCCAAATATTGGCCATGTGGCGGATGAAATACCGAGTTTTTCAGCAATGCCTGCAGGATCATTAAATTCTTGATTATCGCGAAGCGTACACAGATGAATATCGGTCTTACCAAACTCAACGGTTTGGTAACGTAAGCGTAGATTTGTCATTTGGCGGCCTAATAATTGGCGCTCAGCCAGGTATCTTTGATAAATGACAAAACGGGATGAACGTTCAAAGTATAGTAAATCAGCAGAAAGGCAATGTATTTAAATAATAGTACTGAGAAAAAATAATTTATTATCAATATTTTAGCCATAAAAACCCTATTGATACGGCTACCTAACAGATACAAAAAACACAACAATATCAGTGTTTGACCAAGGCTATATCAAACTGACTGCGTGCTACATTTAGCTCACATTAGCAGCAAACCATAAAAGCGTACTTATAATCGATTAATTGTCAGGTTTTTAACGCCCAAATACGCTATGATCCCCGCCACGACTTTGCGACTTAACTGGCTATTCGCTAGCACTTAATTATCAATGGCCTTGAACGGTATTCTGCCTCGATAATCGCACTGTGCACCACTTTCTCTTTTACATTTTAAATTAGGCAACACCATGGCTATCAGAATTAAACTTAAACCCGGCCGCGAACGTTCATTAGAACGACGCCATCCTTGGATATTTTCTAACGGTATTCACAACGTTAATGGCGGCAAGCCACAGGCGGGAGATACGGTTGATGTGGTCGGCCATGATGGTCGTTGGCTAGCACGCGGAGCCTGGTCTCCTGAATCACAAATTCAAGTGCGCATATGGACCTTTGATAAAGAAGAAACCATTGATAGCGATTTTTTTGCTAGACGCATTAAAAGAGCCCAAGCTGGACGTGATGAACTGATACGCGAACAAGGTTTAACCGGTTATCGTTTAATTGCTGCAGAATCTGACGGTTTGCCTGGTATTACTATTGATCGTTATGCCAATGTGCTTGTCTGCCAATTACTCAGCACAGGTGCTGAAAAATGGCGCGACACTATCGTCGAGCAGTTAGCGATTCAATATCCAGATTGTGCCATTTATGAACGCTCTGATGTCGACTCAAGAAAAAAAGAAGGCCTATTGCCAGTCACTGGATTACTGCACGGTGAACTGCCACCTATGCCGGTTATCATTGAAGAAAACGGGATTAAAATTGCTGTCGATGTCGTAAAAGGCCACAAAACAGGATTTTATCTGGATCAGCGAGACAACCGCGCCATGGCTGCGCGCTTTGTTAAAGGCAAGTCAGTGCTTAACTGTTTTTGCTATACGGGCACTTTCGGCTTATACGCCGCTAAAGCGGGTGCGGCGAGTATTGAAAACGTTGATGTATCATCGCTGGCACTGCAAACTGCCCGCGACAATATGGCCATCAATGCGCTAAATGATGACCATGTCATTTATAATGAAGCTGATGTGTTTAAGTTACTGCGCCAGTACCGCGATGAAGGTAAAACCTTTGATGTCATCGTACTTGACCCACCTAAGTTTGCCGATAATAAATCGCAACTCGATGGTGCATGTCGCGGTTATAAAGACATTAATATGATTGCGATGCAGCTGTTAAACCCTGGTGGCATGTTACTGACGTTCTCTTGTTCAGGTTTGATGCAGTCTGACTTATTCCAAAAAGTGGTTGCTGATGCGGCACTTGATGCCAAACGTGAAGTGCAATTTGTTGAACGTATGCACCAAGCTAGCGACCACCCAATAAGCAGTGCTTTTCCTGAAGGTTATTACCTTAAGGGTTTAGTTGCCAGAGTGTGGTAAATAATCACGTTAATGAGTAACAACTCACCTGAAGGGAGCATCAATTGCTCCCTTTTTTATTGGTTATCTGCTCTGGGCACTCACTACTAATCATGCTGATTAATCCACTTACTCAGGTTGACCCATTCTAATGAGTCCTAACTACTCAATCCCTGTTAAATAAAATCAATACTTCCTGATACTCATTTTGTAAATATAGCTTTTCGTTAACCAACACACGTTTTTAGTCTCGGGTGATTGTATCGGAGTGAAACCTCAGGTAATCTGCGTCTTCTTATTATATATAATTGGATTTAGGCACAGTCAGCGCACGAACGACACGCCAGTCCCAACAGATTATTCGGATATGCTGTCTCGATGACAAAAAAGATAAGTACGCCTACAGAAGTGAGTCAGGCCGACGGGACTGCCAGCAAAAAAACGGTTAATCACCGCAATGCAACCACAACACCAGAGATGCGTCAGTTCATTCAAGAATCTGATCTCAGCGTAAGCCAATTATCTAAAATTCTGAATATTAGTGAAGCCACTGTGCGTAAATGGCGTAAGCGTGACTCTGTTGATAACACTCCTAACACGCCACACAAACTCAATACGACCCTGTCCCCCATGGAAGAATACGTCATGCTGGGCCTGCGTTATCAATTGAAAATGCCATTAGACAGGTTGCTAAAAGTCACCCAAGAATTTATTAACCCCAATGTGTCACGCTCGGGCCTTGCCCGCTGCTTAAAACGCTTTGGGGTATCTAAGTTAGATGAGTTCGACAGCCCTTTTGTGCCCGAAAAATTTTTTAACCAGCTTCCTGTTACTCAGGGTGCTGACATTCAAACCTATACCGTTAATCCACAAACCTTAGCCGATACTTTGTCCCTACCCAGTCCTGATCCTGACAACGTAGTACAAGTCGTGTCCTTAAGTATTCCACCCCAACTAACAAAGCAGCAAGCCTATTCAGTGCTGCTAGGAGTCGATTTCAAGTCAGACTGGGTTTACTTAGATATTTATCAAGACAGCCATACTCAAGCGAGTAATCGCTATATCACCCATGTCTTAAAGCACGGCCCGTTTCATTTACGAAAGTTGCTGGTCCGCAACTATCACAGTTTTCTTGCTCGATTTCCTGGAGCAAGTCTATCAGCTGCCAAGCCTAATAATGGCCAACCTAGCGCAACTGAATCCCTACATCAGATGGCTCACTCCCAGCCATCAAACGGAGACTCACAATGAGCCAATCCAACAAAAACACCGACAAACGTCTTAACAAACGTTTAAAAGATATGCCTGTTGCCATTGTCGGCATGGCGAGTATTTTTGCCAATTCGCGTTATTTAAACAAGTTTTGGGATTTAATCAGCGAAAAAATCGATGCCATTACCGAAGTGCCTGACACTCATTGGCGTATCGAAGACTATTACGATGCTAATAAATCTGCGCCGGATAAAAGCTACTGTAAGCGCGGTGGTTTTTTACCAGAAGTTGACTTTAACCCAATGGAATTCGGCCTGCCGCCTAATATCCTTGAGCTAACAGACTCATCACAATTATTGTCACTTATTGTGGCAAAAGAAGTATTAGCCGATGCAGGCGTAGGTGCTGATTACGACACCGACCGCATTGGTATTACGCTCGGTGTGGGTGGTGGTCAAAAGCTTAACCACAGTTTAAGTGGCCGTTTGCAATATCCTGTTCTTAAAAAAGTATTTAAAAGCAGCGGATTAAGTGATGAAGACACTGAAATGCTGATCAAAAAGTTTCAAGATCAGTATGTTCACTGGGAAGAAAACTCGTTCCCGGGATCTTTGGGTAACGTGATCGCCGGCCGTATTGCTAACCGTTTTGATTTTGGCGGCATGAACTGTGTGGTTGATGCCGCATGTGCTGGCTCATTAGCTGCGCTGCGTATGGCGTTAACTGAATTAACAGAAAATCGCAGTGACATGATGATCACCGGCGGAGTATGTACCGATAACTCACCGTCTATGTACATGAGCTTCTCTAAAACCCCTGCTTTTACCACTAACGAAACCATTCAACCTTTTGATATCGATTCAAAAGGCATGATGATTGGTGAAGGTATTGGCATGGTGGCATTGAAGCGTCTTGAAGATGCTGAGCGTGATGGCGACCGTATTTATGCTGTCATTAAAGGTGTTGGCGCTTCATCAGATGGTAAGTTCAAAAGTATTTATGCTCCGCGCCCTGAAGGCCAAGCAAAAGCATTAAAACGCGCCTATGATGACGCAGGATTTGAGCCACACACTATTGGCTTAATTGAAGCCCATGGTACAGGCACTGCAGCCGGTGATGTGGCCGAGTTTAATGGCTTAAAGTCGGTATTTTCTGAAGGCAACGACACTAAGCAGCACATAGCTCTAGGCTCGGTTAAATCTCAAGTCGGTCACACTAAATCGACCGCAGGAACTGCCGGCGTGATTAAGGCGGCCCTTGCACTGCATCACAAGGTGTTACCGCCAACCATTAACGTCAGCAAACCTAATCCAAAGCTTGGCATTGGGGATTCACCGTTTTATTTGAACACCGAAACGCGTCCATGGATGCCACGCACTGATAATACCCCGCGCCGCGCCGGCGTAAGCTCATTCGGTTTTGGTGGCACTAACTTCCACGTGGTGTTAGAAGAATACAAGCAAGACCATGCCCGTGATGCCAAGTACCGTCATCGCGCAGTAGCACAAAGCTTACTGATTAGCGCAAGCAATAAAGCGGCACTGCAAACTGAATTAACCCAGTTATTAAATACCGTAAAAGCAATTGATATTGCTTCACCTAACAGCAGTGAAATTGAATTAGCCAAGTTAGCTAAACGTTTTGCGGTCACCACACTTGATAGCCAAGCTGCACGTATTGGTATGGTGGTAAGTTCATTAACTGAACTTGTGACCCAACTGACCCAAGCGATTGCACAGCTTAGCGCGAACACCAATGATGCCTGGCAATTACCGTCTGGTACTAGCTATCGTACTAGCGCGTTAGTGGCTAAAGACAGCAAGGTTAAAGTTGCCGCGCTATTTGCTGGTCAAGGTTCACAATACGTCAATATGGGCGTGGATTTAGCCTGTCACTACCCTGAAATGCGTCAACAATTAATGTTGGCCGATAAGGTATTTGCTAAAAACAAGCAAACACCATTGTCACAAATTCTATTCCCTATTCCAGCCTTTGAAGCTGATGATATTGCAGCCCAACAAGCGTCATTAACCAATACTGCGAATGCGCAAAGTGCTATTGGTGCTGTGAGCATGGGTCAGTATCAACTGTTATCCCATGCTGGTTTTAAAGCCGATATGGTCGCAGGACACAGTTTTGGTGAATTGTCGGCATTATGCGCTGCTGGGGTTATCTCTTCTGAGGATTACTACCAATTAGCTTTTGCCCGTGGCCAAGCGATGGCGGCAACACCTAAAGATCAAGATGCTGGCGCCATGTACGCGGTTATTTTGCCCGCCACAGCGGATACGGCCAATATTGATAAATTAGAACACTGCATCAAAGATTTTGATGGCGTGAAAGTGGCTAATTACAATTCACCGACTCAGTTAGTGATTGCAGGCCCAACAGCAACCACCAGCGATGCGGCAAAAGCGATTCAAACCTTAGGCTTTAAAGCCATTGCTTTACCAGTATCAGGTGCATTCCACACGCCGCTTGTGGCCCATGCCCAAGTACCGTTTGCTAAAGCCATCAGCAAGGTTAAATTTGCTAAGCCAGGCATGAGTTTATATGCCAATGGCACAGGTAAATTGCACTCTAAAGATCCTAAAGCCATTCAAGCCGCCTTTAGCGAGCACATGCTGCAATCGGTGCGTTTTAGCGATCAATTACAGTCTATGTACGATGCCGGTGCCCGCATCTTTGTTGAGTTTGGCCCGAAAAATATTCTACAAAAATTAGTTGAAGGCACCTTAGGCAACCAAAGCGATGCTGTCAGTGTAGTCAGCTTAAATCCAAATCCTAAAGGTAATAGTGATATTCAATTACGCCATGCTGCAACTCAGCTTGCGGTATTAGGGTTAAGCCTTACAGAGGTTGACCCGTATCAAGCACCGATTGCTGAATTAGCTAAGTCATCGCCGATGAATGTCAAACTAACTGCAACCAACTTCATCAGCCCTGCGACCAAAGCCAAAATGCAAAAGTCACTGGAAACAGGTCAAGTTGCCCTTAAAGAAGTGAAAGTTGAAGTGCCTGTTGAGAAGATTGTTGAAACTGTTGTTGAAAAAATTGTGGAAAAAGAAGTGATCAAAACAGAATATATTGAAGTGCCACAAGCTGGCAGTGCTAATGCTAATGCTAATGCGAGTAACAGTGCGAGTGCTCAAACAAGTGATCCAGCCAACGCCGCTCCTGTAAACACAGCACCAGTCAGCCATGACAGCATTGGGGCATTTTTTGCCGCCCAGCAACAAACTGCTGAGTTACATCAACAGTTTTTAGCCATTCCACAGCAATACGGTGATACGTTTGCCACCTTAATGGCTGCGCAAACGCAAATGGCAGCTTCGGGCGTTGCAATTCCTGATAGCCTGCAGCAATCAATGGCATTCTTCCACCAGCATCAAGCGCAAACGCTGCAAAGCCATACCTTGTTCCTTGAGCAACAAGCGCTTTCAAGCCAAAACGCATTAGCCATGTTAAGCGGTCAAGCGCCTGTTGCATTTGCTCCGGCTCAAGTTCAAGTTCAAGCTGCGCCGGTTGCCACTCAAGCTCGCGTTCAACAGCCAGTTCAACATATTGCGACTCAAACTGCTGCGCCTCAAACACCTGTCGCTCAAGCTGCTGTGCAAAATCGCGCAGCTCCGGCTCCACAAGCGGCCGTTGCTATGTCAGCTCCAGCGCCTCAAGTGACGCCAGTTAAAGCACCTGTACCAACTCCAGTTTCTGCAGCGGCGCCAGTTACTCCAGTGGTAGAAAGTTCAGGCTTAAGCGCGCAAACAGCCCTGAGCGCGCAGAAAGTACTGCAAACCATGCTAGAAGTGGTGGCCGACAAAACCGGTTACCCAACTGAAATGCTAGAGCTTGGCATGGACATGGAAGCCGATTTAGGTATCGACTCAATCAAGCGTGTTGAGATTTTAGGTACGGTTCAAGACGAATTACCTGGCTTACCAGAATTAAGCCCAGAAGATTTAGCCGAGTGTCGTACCCTTGGTGAAATCGTTGACTACATGAACTCTCGTCTACCAGCTGAGGGCTCTAAGCTGCCAGCAGCAGGTTCAAGTCCAGTTGCAGCATCGGTAGCATCGGCACCGACTTCATCAGAGAGCAACGGATTAAGTGCAGCAAAAGTTCAAAGCACCATGATGGCTGTGGTGGCAGATAAAACGGGTTACCCTACTGAAATGCTTGAACTTGGCATGGATATGGAAGCCGATTTAGGTATCGATTCTATCAAGCGTGTTGAAATTCTTGGTACGGTTCAAGACGAATTACCAGGCTTACCAGAATTAAGCCCTGAAGATTTAGCCGAGTGTCGTACCTTAGGCGAGATTGTTGACTACATGAACTCTAAGCTCCCTGCACAAGGCGCCGCTTCAGTACAACATACTGTGTCTGCACAAGCAGCTCCTGCATCAGGTTTAAGCGCGCAACAGGTTCAAAGCACCATGATGGCTGTGGTTGCCGACAAAACCGGTTACCCAACTGAAATGCTTGAGTTAAGCATGGATATGGAAGCCGATTTAGGTATCGACTCTATCAAGCGTGTTGAAATTCTAGGTACGGTTCAAGATGAGCTTCCAGGCTTACCAGAACTGAACCCAGAAGATTTAGCCGAGTGTCGTACATTAGGCGAAATCGTTGCTTATATGGGTAGCAAGCTGCCAGCCGCAGGCGCCATGAACTCTCCACTGCCAGCACAAGCAGTTCCAGCAACAGCCATGAGCGCTGAAACAGCCTTGAGCGCGCAAAAGGTTCAAAGCACCATGATGGCTGTGGTTGCCGACAAAACAGGTTACCCAACTGAAATGCTAGAACTTGGCATGGATATGGAAGCTGACTTAGGTATTGATTCTATCAAGCGTGTGGAAATTTTAGGCACAGTACAAGATGAGCTTCCAGGCTTACCAGAACTGAACCCAGAAGATTTAGCCGAGTGTCGTACCCTTGGTGAAATCGTTGCTTATATGGGCAGCAAGCTGCCAGCCGCAGGCGCCATGAACTCTCCACTGCCAGCACAAACAGCTCCTGCATCAGGTTTAAGCGCTGAAACAGCCTTGAGCGCAGAAAAAGTTCAAAGCACCATGATGTCAGTGGTTGCCGACAAAACCGGTTACCCAACAGAAATGCTTGAATTAAGCATGGATATGGAGGCCGATTTAGGTATCGATTCTATCAAGCGTGTTGAGATTTTAGGCACAGTACAAGATGAGCTTCCAGGCTTACCAGAACTGAACCCAGAAGATTTAGCCGAGTGTCGTACCTTAGGCGAAATCGTCGCCTACATGAACTCTAAGCTAACTGCTGGTGGCGCATCAACAACTAGCCCTGCTGCACAAACTGTTATTCACCAAGCTACCGCTGAACTTGCTACAGACTTACCTCCTCATCAGGAAGTCGCGCTAAAAAAGCTACCAGCGGCGGATAAGTTAGTTGGCTGTTTTTCGAAAGACGCATGCATCGTTATCAATGATGACGGCCACAATGCCGGCGTATTAGCAGAAAAATTAGCATCAACAGGCCTAACCGTCGCAGTGATCCATAGCCCTAAAGCCATTACCAATAAACAGTCGCCACTAAGTAGTGCTGTTGCTAGCTTTGAGTTAACTGAAGTCAGTGATGATGCGATTGCTGCCGTGATTAAGCAAATTAGCGCTAAACATAAAATTGCAGGTTTTGTGCATCTACAACCTCAGTTTGAACAGATAAACAATGCATTACCACTAAGCGACGCTGGTTTCAAAGCTGTTGAGCAAGCCTTCTTAATGGCGAAGCATTTACAAAAAGGTTTTGAAACCCTATCAAAAACTGAGCGTGTTAGCTTTATGACGGTAAGTCGGATTGATGGTGGTTTTGGTTATTTAGATACCCAAGCCCTAGCGACAACTGAGCTAAACCAGGCGGCACTGTCAGGATTAAGCAAAACACTCAGCCATGAATGGCCAAACGTGTTCTGCCGCGCCTTAGATATTGCACCAAGCTTTGAAGCGGCAGAACTAGCCAAGGCAATTGTTGCAGAGCTGTTTGATATTGACACGTCAATCACTGAAATCGGCATCAGCAAGCAAGGTCGTCACACGCTTAGTGCAACGGCTTGTGCAACAACGCGCTACCAAACCACCACGTTAAACCAAAATGATACTGTACTAGTTACGGGTGGCGCAAAAGGAGTCACATTTGAATGTGCCCTCACCTTAGCCAAACAAACTAAATCACACTTTGTTTTAGCGGGACGTAGCGAGCATTTAGCGGCTAATTTACCAACCTGGGCGCAAGGCAAAAAAGTTAATGAGCTTAAAGCGGCAGCGATTGGGTTTATTCAATCCCAAGGTGACAAGCCAACACCTAAGCAAATTGATGCCTTAGTTTGGCCTATTACCAGCAGCTTAGAAATAGACCGCGCGCTTAGTGCATTTAAAGACGTGGGCGCCAGCGCTGAATATATCAGCATGGATGTCAGCTCAGATGCGGCAATTAAGCAAACGATTAAAGGGCTTAACACCATTACAGGCATCATCCATGGAGCTGGTGTGTTAGCCGATAAACATATTCAAGACAAAACCTTAGCGGAATTAGGCCGTGTTTATGGCACTAAAGTATCGGGTTTTGCCGGCATTATTAACGCCATAGATGCCAGCAAACTTAAGCTAGTGGCGATGTTCTCATCTGCGGCGGGTTTTTACGGCAATACAGGCCAAAGTGACTATTCAATGTCTAATGAGATCCTCAACAAAACAGCACTGCAACTTGCGGCTAACTACCCACAAGCCAAAGTGATGAGCTTTAACTGGGGCCCTTGGGACGGCGGTATGGTCAGTTCAGCATTGAAGAAGATGTTTGTTGAGCGCGGCGTGTACGTTATTCCATTAGATAAGGGCGCAAACTTGTTTGCCCACAGCCTGCTGTCTGAAACGGGCGTGCAGATGCTGATTGGATCGAGTATGCAAGGTTCTGACACTTCAGCCCAAGCGAGTGCTGCTGTAAAAAAGCTTAATGCGGACTCTTTGCATCACGCCAAGGGTTCGCTGACACTGTCTTTTAATGGCATGAACAACACTTATATTGTTGAACGTGTACTTAACCCGCTTTTAATGCCCTTCATTGAAGATCATTGCATTGCGGGTAATCCAGTACTGCCGACCGTATGTGCCATTCAATGGATGCGTGAAACTGCGCAGCTATTATGTGGCCAGGCGGTTTGCGTTCAAGATTATAAGTTACTCAAAGGCATTATTTTTGACACCAATACGCCGCAGGTATTAACCCTGACATTGACGCAAACTGAGGCCGGCTTAAATGCAATTATTGCTAGCCGTCTGCAAAGCGACTCTGTAGACAGTGTGTTAAGGCCGCAATATCAAGCGAGCCTGATTGTTAATGAAAAAGTTGTTAACCAAAACTTGGTTAACGAGAAAATTGTTAATGCATCTAACGCCTTACCTGCAATCATCACCACTGTAAAACAGTTGGCAAATGAAGGTAAAGTGATTAGCACTGACAGCGAGCTTTATTCAAACGGCAGCTTATTCCACGGCCCTCGCCTACAAGGGATTAAGCAAGTGTTAATTGCTGACGATCAGCAGTTGGTGTGCAAAGTTGAACTACCGCAGATTAACGACAATGATTGTGCCGGTTTTGCACCTAAGTTAACCCTTGGTGGCAGTCAGGCATTTGCTGAGGATTTGTTATTACAGGCCATGCTTGTGTGGGCGCGTATTAAGCATGATGCCGCCAGCTTGCCGTCTACCATTGGTGAACTGACTACTTATGTGCCTTTTGCATCGGGTGATACAGGTTATTTAGTGCTAACGGTACTGAAAAGCAGCGGCCGCTCACTCACTGCCGATATTGCGCTTTACCATGAAGATGGTCGCTTAAGTTGCACTATGTCAGCGGCTAAAACCACTATTAGCAAAAGCTTGAACGATGCCTTTATCGCACCGCGTAATAAGCTTATAGAGGGTGCAATTTGAGTACTGACTTAACAGATAACTCATTAACTGGCCGCGCATTAACTAGCGCGGAACTAGCCCAAGCCGTGAAGCAACGCCACACTATGCCACTTCGCATAGCGGTGTTGCTTAACGCACCTAAGATTATGGCTCAAACTGAGATCCAGTTTGTTAGCCTTGATGAAACTAATCAGCTTGGGTTTGAACAAGCCCTTGCTGATACAGCAGAGCGTCTAACCAGTGTCCAACCGGCAAATGTGATCATTAATTTAGCAGACAAGTTATGGTTAATGCCTGCGCTGATGGCGGCAAAGAATGGTATTCATCCACATGCTTTAATTAACGGTGTCGGCATTGCTGAAAATAGCCTTGAAGCCATTAATCAAGCTTTAGCGCATGCTAAACGGGATCACGTTCAGCCCGTGGTGCAAACCGTTAAAGCAGGATCGGCCAGACATAAGCTTAATCAACTTCATTGCTTAGTCACTTCTATGGCGACAAGGCAGCTTCCAGTTGCTAGCTGCTTAGTCTCTTCAAGTGCTAGCGAACAAGGTTATTGGTTTTGCGAGTTTCATCAAAGCCGAGTGGCTGCTTTTACTAGCTCTATGTGCGCTAACTCTCATCAAGCTGTCATTTTAACCCAGGGCACAGGGCTGATTACGGCCAAGCCTTTACTCAATACTTCACGATTATGGCTGCCTATTGGCGCAATATCGATTGATGATTTACAAGCCCAGTTAGCGTCATTAGCACTATTGCTGAGTCGTTTAGCCAGTGACTCAAGTAATGATATTGCTTTATTGGAACTGATTAAACAGCAGCTTATTGGTTATCAAGCTAAGTCAGCAATAAACAGCTTAAGCGCTGTGGTGATGGCAAGCAGTTATGAGGCACTTTGTGTTGAAGTCAATGCCATGCTTAACGCAGTAAGCCAAACTGACAGTACTGATATTCACTCACCAATTAATTATAAAACGCCTGCTGGCAGTGCTTTTACTCATCAGCCCTTAGGTGAAAATGGCTTAAGTTTTGTCTATCCCGGTGTCGGCACCGTGTATCCCAATATGTTTAAACACTTGGGGCATACTTTTCCTGCGCTTTATAGTGAGCTTGAAAAACAAGGTGATTTGCAAGCCATGTTGCAAAGTCAGCTAATCTATTCGACAGAAGATACGACGACGGCACAGAGCATGAGTTTATCTGAGCTGGCTATTTCAGGTGTTGGCGCCAGTTATATGCTGACCAAGTTGTTAGAAAAAGAATTTAACATCAAGCCTAAATTGGCCTTGGGTTATTCGATGGGCGAAGCCTCAATGTGGGCGAGCCTCAATGTGTGGCAACAACCCCACAGTTTAATTGATGCCACCCAAACAAGTTCATTATTCACCCAGGATATTTCAGGGCCATTACTGTGTGTTAGACAAGATTGGCAGCTTGATGTGTCAGACGCCACCAAAGGCGAAGACATTGTATGGAACAGCTTTATTACTCGGGCAACACCTGAGGAATTAGCGCCACACCTTGCAGATTACCCTAGGGCATACATTGCCATTATTCAGGGCGATACCTGTGTGGTTGCTGGGTGTGAAGCTAGCTGTAAAGCCATGCTCAAACAAGCGGGCAAACGCGGCATTGCATCCAATAAAGTCACCGCAATGCACACGCCCCCGGCGATGCAAATTATTGAGCAGGTAAAGCAGTTCTATCACCAGCCTCTGATGGCGGACTTACCCAATGACATCCGCTTTATCACAGCAACAGAAGCTGAGCCAATAGTGTTAAGCCCGGATACTATAGCCCAATCAATTGCCGATACTTTTTGTCATCAATTGGATTTTACCCAGTTAATTGCCAAGGCTTGTCAGCACGGCAGCAGGCTATTTGTTGAAATTGGCGCGGACAGACAAACAAGCACACTAATCGATAAAATTTTAGCCCGCCAGCTTGCTGACAAACAGGTTAATCAAGACAGCTTTTCAGCCCAAGCTATTGCCGTTAATGCCAAAGGTGCGGATGAAAGTATCAGTTTATTGAAATGCTTAGGCCAATTGTTAACTCATCAAGTCCCTATGTCATTTACCCCTTTTATCGACAGCATTGATTGTGCCATCTCACAAGAGCTAGCACGAAAAGTCGAAAAACTAGCGGTTCTTGTTGATCCGATTTTACCGTCTCAGGCACCTCACCCTATTTCAGAAGGAGAACCTCATTGAGTTCTCATAATGCCCCAAAAATTGCCATAGTCGGCCTTGCTAATCAGTATCCTGATGCGGACACGCCGGCTAAGTTTTGGCAAAACTTATTAGATAAAAAAGACTCACGTAGTCAAATCAGCGATCAAAAACTGAATGCCAGCCCAAGTGACTACACAGGCGTGCAAGGTCAGTCTGACCGCTTTTATTGCGACAAAGGCGGCTACATTGAAAACTTCAGTTTCAATGCCAATGGTTACCATGTGCCAGCCAGTGCATTTGACGGTTTAGATGACAGTTTTTTATGGGCCACAGACACTGCGCGTAATGCCTTAAATGATGCGGGCATATCGTTAAACGATAGCCGCTTATCACGCACCGGTATTGTGATGGGCACGCTGTCATTTCCTACGGCTAAGTCCAATGAGCTGTTTGTGCCGCTTTATCACGGCGCTGTTGAAAAAGCCTTACAGGTAAAACTTGCCCAGCCTAATTTTGTGCTGCAAGGTTTTGGCAACGAGCAGCAGTTAGGTCTGCCGCGAACAATCAACTACCGCAATGGCGCCATCGCTCATAATGCCTCTAAGCTCGTTGCCGATGCACTGGGTTTAGGCGCAGCGCAATTAAGCTTAGATGCCGCCTGTGCAAGTTCTGTTTATGCCTTAAAACTGGCATGTGATTACTTGCACACAGGCAAAGCAGATATCATGCTAGCGGGTGCAGTATCAGGCGCGGATCCTTTCTTTATCAACATGGGTTTCTCGATTTTTCACGCCTACCCAGACCACGGCATTTCAGCGCCGTTTGATAGTAACAGCAAAGGCTTATTTGCCGGTGAAGGTGCGGGTGTATTAGTACTCAAACGGCTTGACGATGCTCAGCGTGATGGCGACCATATTTATGCCCTCGTTAGCGGTATTGGCTTATCAAACGACGGAAAAGGTCAGTTTGTACTAAGCCCAAATAGCAAAGGTCAGGTGTTGTCATTTGAGCGCGCTTATCGTGAAGCAGACATAGCGCCAGCTAGCATTGAAGTGATTGAATGCCACGCAACCGGCACGCCTTTGGGTGACAAGGTCGAGCTGACCTCCATGGAGCGCTTCTTTGAAGATAAGCTTAATGGCAGCGCAACTCCGTTAATTGGCTCGGCTAAATCTAACCTAGGCCACTTGCTTACCGCAGCAGGTATGCCGGGGATCATGAAAATGATTTTCGCCATGCGCCAAGGTGTGTTGCCGCCAAGTATCAATATCAGCAGCCCTATCGCCTCGCCGAATCAATTGTTTGGTCAGCAAACCTTGCCTAATGAAGTGTTACCTTGGCCAGACAAAGCTGGCAATAGAGCGCGTCATGCTGGCGTGTCGGTATTTGGCTTTGGTGGTTGTAACGCGCATTTATTGATTGAATCTTATGATAACAATGCGATTAATCATGATTTAACACATACACCTGCTGCCAAACAAGACACGTTAAACGCTGCTAACACGCCGCTTAACATTACCGGTATGGCTGCCCATTTTGGCCAAGCCAGCAACATTAATGCACTGGCAGACAAGATAGCTCAGCAACAACCTTTGATGACAGACTTACCTGCTAAACGCTGGAAAGGGTTAAATAATCATCCCGAGTTATTAGCAAAACACGGCCTGCACTCTGTTCCCCAAGGCGCTTATATTGAACAGTTTGACTTTGATTTTTTGCGCTTTAAAGTGCCGCCAAATGAAGATGACAGATTAATATCACAGCAACTGTTATTAATGAAAGTGGCCGATGAAGCCATTATTGACGCCAAACTAAAACCGGGCAGTAAAGTCGCGGTATTGGTGGCGATGGAAACAGAGCTTGAATTACATCAGTTCCGTGGCCGCGTTAATTTGCACAGCCAAATTAGTCACAGCCTTAAAGCCCAAGGTGTTGTGCTAACAGATGATGAATATCAAGCCCTTGAAACTATCGCCATGGACAGTGTTTTAGATGCCGCTAAGCTAAATCAATATACCAGTTTTATTGGCAATATTATGGCGTCGCGGATTTCATCATTGTGGGACTTTAATGGCCCTGCTTTCACCATTTCAGCAGGCGAGCAATCTGTGAGTCGCTGTATTGATGTGGCACAAAATCTGTTTGCCTTAGGCTCAATTCAAGAGCCACTAGACGCAGTGATCATCGCTGCAGTAGATTTGTCGGGCAGCATTGAAAATATGCTACTTAAAAATGGCTGCTTATCTGCATTAGGTATCCAAAAGGGTGATATGAATGCGCGCCCTTGGGCTATCGGCGAAGGTGCCGGTGCAATTGTATTGCAGACAAAAACGGCCAATACCAGCTTAACTGACAACAGTTACGCCAGTATCGACAGTTTGCAATTTAGTAGCCACTATTGCGCCAATAATATCAGTGCTAACGTGTTTGCTAAGTCGGCTAATTTGATTGAACTTAATCAATCTCCTGAAAGCCGTTTTGATGTTACTGGCCAAGCATTGTTTAGCCAATTAGCATCTGGCACAACAATGCTAACCCAAGCGCAAGATATTATGGGACACAGCTTTGCGGCATCCGGCATGGCCAGTATGCTGCACGCTTTGATTAAGATGAGTCAGTTTAATGTCAGTGATGGCGTTAATGCGGCTAATACAAGTGCACACCATGCTAGTGCTAAAATCGTCACGGTAAGTGAAAACCAGTGTTCAAACATTGAGTTATCGGTATCTCAGACACAGCAACAAGCGCTAACACATCGTTTGACTTCGCCCCTTGCACAGCAGCTATCGCACACAATCGCGACTGGCAGCAAATTAAGTTTAATTAAGCAAGTCAGCCTTGGCGGACGAGATATTTACCAACACATTATCGATACACCAATAGCATCAATTGACAGCATTAAAGCTAAATGTGCCCATATTGCTCCGCAAGCAAAGGCAGCGACATCCGTCACAGTCGTTCCTATGACAAACACGCTATCGACAACAAAAAATGCGCCCTCAACAGAGACGACACACACTATTATGCCTAATCTAAAACCGGCTTCTCCAGCACTAAATTCAGCAAACTCTGCATTTACCCAGAGTCTGCCACCAGCCCATTTAAATGCTTTTCAGCAAAACCAGTGGCTAGCGCAACAAGCACATTTGGCGTTTTTAAAAAGCCGTGATGCAGGCCTTAAAGTGGCCGATACCTTACTAAAGCAGCAATTAGCTCAGGTTAATGGCCAGCAAAATACTTACCCATCAAACCCTGTACTTGCTCAACCTTTACAACAGCAAGCTCAAGCGGTAAACGTATTAGCCCAACCTGTGCCACAAACGGCATTAACACCCAATCATGCTAAGGTTCCCGCCTACACAGCCCCAATTCCAGCGGATAAACCGTGCATTTGGAATTACGCAGATTTAGTGGAATATGCCGAAGGGGATATCGCCAAGGTATTTGGTCAAGATTACGCCATTATTGACGGCTATAAACGTCGCGTACGTCTGCCTACCACGGACTATTTATTGGTATCACGCGTCACCAAGCTTGATGCGACCATCAACCAATATAAGCCTTGTTCAATGACCACTGAATATGACATCCCTGTGGATGCCCCTTATTTAGTTGATGGTCAAATCCCTTGGGCGGTTGCGGTAGAGTCTGGTCAATGTGACTTGATGCTGATCAGTTATTTAGGCATCGACTTTGAAAACAAAGGCGAGCGTGTTTATCGCTTATTAGATTGCACCCTGACCTTCTTAGCCGATTTACCTCGCGGCGGCGACACTCTGCGTTACGATATTAAAATCAATAACTTTGCTAGTAATGGCGACACGCTACTGTTCTTCTTCTCTTACGAATGTTTCGTTGGCGATAAGATGATTTTGAAAATGGATGGCGGCTGTGCAGGCTTCTTTACTGATAAAGAACTCGCAGACGGAAAAGGCGTAATTCACACTGAAGATGAAATCAAAAACCGTCTTAGCGTGATGAACAATCCTAATAAGCCGCGTTTTGAACCACTGCTACATTGTGCTCAAACAGCGTTTAACTATGGTCAAATTCATCATTTACTCAATGGCGATATCGGTAGCTGTTTTGGCGGCGCCCATGTTAGCCACCAGCTAGAAAATGGATTACAGCCATCGTTATGTTTTGCCTCTGAAAAATTCTTAATGATTGAGCAAGTGAGCAAGTTAGATGTCCGTGGCGGTGCTTGGGGCTTAGGCTTAATCGAAGGCCATAAACAATTGGCACCGGATCACTGGTATTTCCCATGCCACTTCCAAGGCGATCAGGTCATGGCTGGATCATTAATGGCCGAAGGCTGTGGTCAGTTATTACAGTTCTTTATGTTGCATATCGGCATGCACACACAAGTGAGTAATGGTCGTTTCCAACCACTTGAAAATGCTTCACAAAAAGTACGTTGTCGCGGACAAGTATTACCGCAACATGGCGAATTAACTTATCGCATGGAAGTCACTGAAATTGGCACAAGCCCTCGCCCATATGCAAAGGCGAACATTGATATTTTGCTTAATGGCAAAGTAGTGGTCGATTTCCAAAACTTAGGCGTAATGATTAAAGAAGAAAGCGAATGTACTCTTTACCCGCTTTTATCTTCAGCGGCCACGAGTGCGAATATCCCCGTAAATAAAGCGCCATTGATGGCACAAGTGCCGGATTTA
Organism: Shewanella sp. HL-SH2; assembly: GCF_051164935.1. Lineage (NCBI taxonomy): Bacteria > Pseudomonadati > Pseudomonadota > Gammaproteobacteria > Alteromonadales > Shewanellaceae > Shewanella > Shewanella sp. HL-SH2. The sequence continues at coordinate 2,100,618 of NZ_CP195035.1, read as the reverse complement.
AGTGCGCCAACCAATAAAGGGGTTATTCCGCTTAAGCATGTTGAAGCACCTACAGTGGCAGCTGATTCTAAGTATGCCAACCGCGTACCTGATACAGTGCCATTTACGCCTTATCATATGTTTGAATTTGCCACCGGTAACATTGAAAAATGTTTCGGCCCAGATTTCAGCATTTACCGCGGCTTAATTCCACCACGTACTCCCTGTGGTGATTTACAGCTAACCACTCGCGTCGTTGAAATTAACGGTAAACGCGGTGAGCTGAAAAAACCTTCTTCTTGTATTGCTGAATACGAAGTGCCTGCAGATGCCTGGTATTTTGCCAAAAACAGTCATCAAGCAGTTATGCCGTATTCGGTGTTAATGGAAATTTCATTACAACCAAACGGCTTTATTTCCGGTTATATGGGCACCACCCTTGGATTCCCAGGGCAAGAGCTGTTTTTCCGTAACCTAGATGGCGGCGGCAAATTACTGCGCCATGTGGATTTACGCGGTAAAACTATCGTCAACGATTCAAAGTTGTTATCAACGGTTATTGCTGGCAGCAATATTATTCAAAGCTTTACCTTTGAACTCAGCGTTGATAACGAGCCGTTTTATACTGGTAGCGCGGTTTTTGGTTACTTTAAAGGTGATGCGCTTAAAAACCAGCTTGGTATCGATAACGGTAGAATTACTCAGCCTTGGCATATCGACAATAATGTTGCTGCTGACATTAGCGTCAATTTACTCGATAAAACTTCACGGGTATTTAATGCGCCAGCCAGTCAGCCGCATTATCGACTAGCGGGCGGCCAACTTAACTTTATCGACAAAGCGGAAATCGTCGAGACGGGCGGCAACTACGGTAAAGGTTATCTTGCAGCGTCACGCACTATCGACCCAAGTGATTGGTTCTTCCAATTCCACTTCCATCAAGATCCGGTAATGCCGGGTTCATTAGGTGTTGAAGCCGTGATTGAGTTAATGCAAACTTACGCCATCAGCACAGACTTAGGTAAAGGTTTCACTAACCCGAAATTTGGCCAAATTCTGTCGGACATTAAATGGAAATATCGTGGTCAAATTAACCCCTTAAACAAACAAATGTCACTCGATGTGCATATCAGCGCAGTAAAAGATGAAGACGGCAAACGCATCATCATAGGCGATGCAAATCTTAGCAAAGATGGTCTGCGCATTTATGAAGTCAAAGACATCGCAATCTGTATTGAAGAAGCTTAGGCCAAAAAGGAATAATAATAATGACAACACAAGTGCATAACGAAAAGCTTTCACCATGGCCTTGGATAGTAGATTCAAACGATGCCAATTTTGACCTTGCTACTATTGGCAAAAAACTAAAAGATTTGTCACAGGCATGCTATTTAATTAATCACCCTGAGAAAGGGTTGGGCGTGGCCCAACATGCTCAGGTGATTACTGAGCAAAATGATGCGTTAACGGCAAACAACCAAAACTTACCGGTGAGTGCGTTTGCCCCAGCCCTTGGCACTCAAAGTTTAGGTGACAGTAATTTCCGCCGAGTTCATGGGGTTAAATACGCCTATTATGCTGGTGCTATGGCCAATGGTATTGCCTCTGAAGAGTTAGTCATCGCCTTAGGCCAGGCAGGTATTTTATGCTCATTTGGCGCAGCGGGTCTTATTCCGTCACGGGTAGAGCAAGCTATTAGCCGCATTCAAGCGGCGCTGCCAAACGGCCCGTATATGTTTAACTTAATCCACAGCCCAAGCGAGCCCGCATTAGAGCGCGGCAGTGTGGAGTTATTTTTAAAGCACAAGGTGCGTACCGTTGAGGCATCAGCCTTTTTAGGCTTAACGCCACAAATTGTGTATTACCGCGCCGCCGGATTAAGCCGTGATGCAAATGGTGAGATTAATATCGCCAATAAAGTGATAGCCAAAATTAGCCGCACCGAAGTGGCGATTAAATTTATGCAGCCAGCACCTGAAAAAATGCTCCAAAAACTGGTTGATGAAGGCTTAATTACCCCAGAACAAATGGCACTCGCGCTGCTTGTGCCGATGGCTGATGACATTACTGCAGAAGCCGATTCTGGCGGCCATACCGACAATCGTCCTTTGGTGACCTTATTGCCGACTATTTTGGCACTTAAAGACAAGGTCCAAGCGCAATATCAATATAAAACACCAATTCGTGTCGGTTGTGGTGGCGGTGTGGGTACACCCGATGCTGCGCTTGCTACATTTAACATGGGTGCAGCCTTTATTGTGACCGGTTCAATCAACCAGGCTTGTGTTGAAGCTGGCGCGAGTGAATATACACGTAAACTTTTAGCTACCACCGAAATGGCCGATGTGACCATGGCGCCAGCGGCAGATATGTTTGAGATGGGCGTTAAGCTGCAAGTGGTAAAACGCGGGACCTTGTTCCCGATGCGAGCCAATAAACTGTATGAGCTTTATACGCGTTATGATTCTATCGAAGCGATCCCTTTTGATGAGCGTGAAAAGCTTGAAAAACAAGTGTTCCGTTCAAGTTTAGAAGATATTTGGGCCGGTACAGTCGCACATTTTAATGAACGTGACCCTAAGCAAATTGAGCGCGCTAAAGATAATCCAAAACGAAAAATGGCATTGATTTTCCGCTGGTATTTAGGCCTATCTAGCCGCTGGTCTAACACTGGTGAAGTGGGCCGTGAAATGGACTACCAAATTTGGGCAGGTCCTTCACTAGGCGCGTTCAATGAATGGGCGAAAGGCAGTTATTTAGATGATTATACTAAGCGAAATGCGGTAGACTTAGCTAAACACATGATGCATGGCGCCGCATACCAAGCCCGAGTTAACTTACTTACCGCCCAAGGTGTGGCAGTTCCCGTTGAATTACAACGCTGGCGCCCACAGGATCAGGTGAAATAGTTAACCACTTGGATAGCAAGCTGGTATCAATAAAAGTATCAGTAATGTCAGTCTCTTTTAAAAGGAAGCGACTGACAATTTAATTAGGTAATGGCTATGAGTGAAACGCAAAAACTGGATTTCTCAGCGGTAAATGGCACCACATTAGCGTCTTTTAATCAGCATAAAAATTTGATTAAGCGTATGTTAAAGGGCAATAGTGCAACTTGCAGTGAGTGTAATAAACCACTGACATTATTGTTACCGCCAAATACTCATAAAGCCAAACCCAGCGAAAAAGCACCGGGCATTTATTGCGCAAAAGGTTGCACAGATATCGAGCTTGATATGGAAGCAGTATCCTTGATGTAATATGAGTAAAGTGCATTTTTTTAATGATTAAAGGCGCCTTTAGCGCCTTTTTTATTGCCTGAATTGGCACAAGCTTGAGTTACCGTGTTTTAAAATAAATAACATTCATTAAACAATGGTTGAAATAAAATATATCTAACCTCGGTCTACATTTTTACTAACAAACACTATAATATTAAAAGTACATAAACGTTTTGCATATTAATATGCTTTACATAATAAAAACAGAAATTCAAGGTTATCAATGAAGTATCGTTTTATGTTAGCCCTTGCTGCGATAGTTTTTTGCAGCGTAAGCTTTGCTCAAACTGAAGATTATCAGTTTGCCTCTATAGACTCCTTATTTGAACAACAGGTCGGCGCAAAAGTATTACCGGTCATTTATTCAAAACTGGGATTAACCATTAGCATAGTGCCGATGCCGGGGAAGCGCGCCCAACGTGAAGCAGCGTCAGGCCATAAAGACGGCGAAATAATGCGAATATGGAGTTATGGTAAAGAAAATCCCAACTTGATCCGTATACCCACTCCTTACTATCAATTAGAGACTATGGCATTTGTGCACAAAGATAATCACATTGTATTAACATCTCAGGCTGATTTATCTAAGTATAGTTTACTAAAAGTAAGGGGCGTTAAGCACACTAATATCATTACCGCTGATTTAAGAAACGTATTTGATTACAATAATACTCAAACTATGATGCTTGCTCTACATGATAGTCCTTCTAGCATTGCACTCACCAATACATCTGACGGTTTATACGCGATTAAGAAATTAAACATCGATTACGTCAAGGCATTACCACCAGCTTTAGCCACACTGGACTTATATCATTACGTTAATCAAAAGCATGCAGCATTAGTGCCCAGGCTAGATGCCGTAATCAAAACCATGAAACACAGTGGTGAACTTGATAAGTTACTTCGTAATGCAGAAGCTGAGGTGTTAGCAAGTTTATAGATTTTAATGAATATTATATAAAATCATAACCTTATGGTATTCCTACATCTCTAGGTTGAATCGACAAATAGTAAGTTATCAACAAATAGAAACCCTTGTTTAAAAGTCGTACCAGAGCTCATAAATAACTATCCGCAATAGTATTATTCGTAATAGTGTTATACGTAATGAGGCCTTATAAAAACTAACATAGCTCAATTCCCGCCACACACAGAAAATGGTGACACTATATTTATGTATTAAAAATGGATGTTGCTAAGCAATAGGCTATAAATAAACCCTAATTCGAATGGTGATTAGTTATTGCGTTAACTTAGACTGTTTTACCGTAACTCATAACTTACGGTGCTATTTAAGATTTACTCTTAGGGTTTAATTTCATTATAAGCGCCCAATATCATATTAATAAGGGCTAATTTATAACGGCTAAGCGATTTCATATAGCGAATTTAAATATTAAGGATTTATCATGACAAATGAATATACCCCTCCAAAAGTATGGACAATGGACAGTGAAAATGGCGGCCAATGGGCCAGTATCAATCGCCCTGATTCCGGTGCCCGTCATGAGCAAGCTTTATCGGTTGGTGAACATGCGTTACAACTTTATTCATTAGCAACGCCTAACGGCCAGAAAGTCACGATTATGCTTGAAGAGTTGCTTGCTGCGGGGATAAATGCGGCTGAGTATGATGCACATATTATTAATATAGGTGAAGGTAATCAGTTTTCTTCTGGATTTGTTAATGTTAACCCCAACTCAAAAATTCCAGCGTTAGTTGATAACTCAGGCACTGAAGCTATAAACGTATTTGAATCAGGTGGCATTTTATTATATTTGGCCGACAAATTTAGTTACCTTATTCCGACCGACATAGCAGCACGCACTAAAGTCATGAACTGGCTATTTTGGTTACAAGGAGCAGCGCCTTATCTTGGCGGTGGTTTTGGACATTTTTATGCTTACGCCCCAGAAAAGTTTGAGTATCCTATTAATCGTTTTTCAATGGAAGTAAAACGCCAATTAGACCTATTAGATAAACAACTTGCCAAGGGTTCATTTATTGCTGGCGAGGAATACTCTATTGCTGACATAGCGATTTGGCCATGGTACGGTAATTTAGTACTAGGGAATATTTATAATGCAGCAGAGTTTTTAGACGTAAACAGCTATAAAAATGTGATGCGTTGGGCAAAAGCTGTTGAGCAACGTCCGGCCGTTCAACGTGGAAGAATAGTTAACCGCAGTTGGGGAGAAGCGTGGGAACAACTTCCTAATCGCCACAGTGCCGCAGATATTGATAAGGTTTTAGCCCTAAAACCATAAAAGATGAACCTTTATAGGCTGAAAGCCTTATAATATTTACCTTGTACATGAGTAATTTTCCAATAATAAGTCAGTTAATCAATAATAAATGATATTGTGGTTTAACTGACTTCTTAGTCTATCACATGGGAGCCACAATGGATTTTGACACGTTAAGAGCATACTTGCTTGCCAAACCCGAAGCGGTTGAAACATTTCCCTTTGGGCCAGGCACACATGTATTTAAAGTCAAAAATAAAATGTTTGCCTTAATTGGCTGGAACAACGATGCTTTAATGATAAACCTCAAGTGTGATCCTGATGAAGCCATTGCATTATGTGATATTTTCTCGTCTATCACCCCCGGTTATCATATGGATAAAAAGCATTGGGTGTCGGTTTATTTTAATCAATCAACTGAACAACATATTCCAAATGGTGAAATAAAACGACTGATGGATAACTCGTTCATGCTTGTTGTTGATAAGCTACTCAAACACGAACAAACATCCATTTTATTGCACATGTAAATATTCGATACATTTTGAAATTATAAGCATTTACTGATACTTATTTTACATTCAAACTTCATGCTAGCTCATGCTAGCTCATGCTGCATTATGAATTTCAGTTGCATCTCACCTAATCCTTGATATTGAAATTTAACCAAGGTGTCCATAGGGACTTTGATCACGCCACAGTACGACCCTGTAATAATGGCTTGACCTTTTTTAAGGCTAATGCCCTTAGATGTTAAATAATTAACTAACCAATAAACCGGATTTTGCGGCAGTTCACACGGATGAATACCGTTAAACGACCGTACTTCATCTTGATGGCTAACGGTGATGTTAACCTTACTAGCTTGATAGGCTAATGCTTTGTCAATTTCTGGCCCTAAATACAGCCCTTGATTACTTAAGCCATCAGCCAGCTTTTCGAAGTAACTTGCTGAATAGTCGGCACTAAACCGTCCTTGAATTAATTCCAATGCCATATGAGTCGCACGTATGCCACTATCAATTTGTTCATTACTGTATGCTTGATTAGCGTCAAAATCTTGCCCCAAAATAAATGCGATTTCCGGTTCAATTAACCCGACGGCTTCATCACCTTTTTGGCTAGCAATGACTGGACAACACGCTTGTTGATTAACAGCTGTTGCAATAATGGGGGCAAAAATAAGCTGTCCGTTATCTAACGGCACTAAACACTTCCACCCAGTTACAGCATTACCGGACAATTCAATCATCTGCTGCTGGACAGCAAAAGCGTCATCGATACTTTCTGGTTTAAAAAGCTCAAACTCAGAGGCGGGATCCCTTATCGTACGTTGCGCGAAAAGGTGCTGTGTTAATTGATAGATTTGCTCAAACTTTGACATTGTTGTCCTTAATCACTAATCACTAAATAGCCAGCCACTGCTGGGTTATAAGTGGTACGGAATGACTAATATCATATAATAACTGCTGATCTGAGTGGTACTCAATTCCCTGCCAAAGCGTTAACTTAAACACGGTTCCAGCAATTACCTGCCCCACGCCTTTTGGCGTACCTGTCATGACAACATCCCCATCTTCTAAGGTAATAAATGAAGCCAGCTCATTAAAGATTTGTGCGGGTGAATACATCATTAACTGACTATGCCCCAACTGGGCGAGTTGATCATTTATCGTCAAACTAAAACACCATTCTTGGTTACTCGCACTTATCGGCATAAAGTCACTCAATATCGCCGATCCATTAAATGCTTTAGCGCGCTCCCATGGCAACCCTTTGGACTTTAACTGGCTCTGTAATTGACGTTTGGTTAAATCCAGCCCAATGCCTACCGCGCTAAAACGTCCATTTTCGACTAAAAAGCATAACTCAGCTTCATAGTGAATAGTTTCTTGATGAAAACTAATTAACTCAGCACTTATTGCGCTATTGGGTTTTAAAAACACCACCATATCGTCGGGGATATCATTGCCTAACTCATAAATATGTTCGACATAATTTCGCCCAATACAGACGATTTTTGAGGGAGTGACAGCGCCTTGCTGCCTAATCAGTATTTGCTGCATATTAATTTGCTAAATAGTGGAAAACATGAAGAATTATCCCGTATACAAAATAAAAGCACTACACTTAATTTAACCTTTGCCGATATAAGTTATCTTCACCGTTCAATATGACCTAAAAGGTTGCTATTAAATCACTTATTTATTTGCCATAAAATGTATTAACCATTGATTATATTGACTACACTGAAACGGCTTAATCTTATTTAAAAGCATATAATTATAATGAAAAATTGCTATTGCCATTATTCAGAAAGGGACTCAAATGAACCTGCTTGATCTAACAATCAAACAAAAAATTGCCTTAGGCTTTGCGACGATTGGTGTGTTGCTTCTTGCAGGAAGTAGCTTCTTTTATCGTTCGCTAACACAAATCCAAACAGCTAACACTAACATCGAAATCTTAGCGGTTCCGGTTCAAACCCAAAGTAATGCACTTCAATTAAGCTTACTCAAAATGGCCAAAACAGGTAGTTTAGCCTTTTCACAAACGGGAAATGACAATATTAGTAGCAGCTTTGCTCGATTTAAGCTGTTACAAAATGAATACTCAATAACCTTTAAGGACTTATCAAATAAAGTCGCTGATCAACCCAAAATGAAACAGGCTCTAGATAATGTGACGCAACAATACTCACAATACATCAAGCAAAGTGAGACTATGTTCAATGCAAAATTAACCATTGAACAGTCGCGTGCAGATTATAAAAAACAGTATCAAAGGTTTCAAAAAATAAAAGATACCGCCAGTAATAGTATGATCGATTTAGAGATAATAGATGCAGGCGATCAAGACAGTTTATTGGCAGAGGTTATAGGGACAGGCACTCGATTAGACGATACCATTTATAATATGGGCAATATCATAGGTGAAGTTGCTCGATTTACAGATTTACAGAATGTGAATAATCACCAGCAAGATATCTTAATGATGGTTAATAGTATTGAGACTAATTTTCAATTTTTAAAACAGCAAACTGCAACCCTGCCAGCAGATGATTTGTTAGCTATTTTTGCTGAACAATTCGAGCAAATGAAAGCCTTACTCGATACACCGGGCACGCTATATGAAAGTCAGCGTAAAGTGGTTGAAGTAATCCAACAGGCTGATATGGCATATAGTCAATCAAATCAATATTTCGACTCAAGCTTTGCCGAGCTAAGCAAGTTAATGATTTTAGCAGATCAGCGTTTTAACGACTTTAAAAACGTCGCATCCGATGAAATAAGCACGGCGCAAACCTTAGCGATTGCATTAGCGTTAATATTCATCGTACTTGCTATTATCATTTACTATTTTACCTCTAAAGCCATGCTAGGCCCACTTAGAGCGGTTAATCATGCTTTGTCTCGTATTGCTAGTGGAGATTTATCTAAACGTCTCACAAAGCGTAACGATGATGAGTTTGGCGAGTTGATGGACAATATCAACAAGCTATCAGATGATTTAACTTCACTATTACAAGATATTAGCCGCGATGCACATCTATTAGATGAATCGGCAATTAACTCACAAAATCAGGGTCAGAAAATTGCTAATGCAGCCATTAGTCAAATTCATCAAATCAATCAAGCGAAACAACTCGCAGAACACATTCATCAAAGTTCGAATTTAGTGAATAAACAGACTAATGAGTCGGCTAGCCAGATAAGCCTAGCGTCGGAACAAGGCAAGCATATCAAAGGTATTGCTGATGATAACCGTGATCGAATTGAACGATTATCAACTGGGTTAATTGACTCGGTTAACATCATGAATAGCCTAAGTAAAAACAGCGATAACATTGGTGGAATATTAGTTACTATCAGCGCTATTGCAGACCAAACTAATCTATTGGCCTTAAATGCGGCAATTGAAGCGGCACGAGCGGGAGAACACGGCAGAGGCTTTGCCGTAGTCGCCGATGAAGTAAGATCCCTTGCCTCAAGAACTCAATCATCTACCGCTGAAATTCAAACCATGATAGATGCTCTGCAGCAAGAAACCACAAATGCGGTGAAAGCGATTACCCAAGGACAAAACCAGGCTAACCAATGTGTTGAACAAAGCCAGGCACTTCATGATGCCATCGAACATATTGAGTCGGCGCTGTTAACCATAGATAAAATGAGTCAAAGTATTAATCAAGCGGCACATGAACAGGTCAGTTTTAGTGAGCAAATTGAACATACTATGGCTGAAACAGCAGAGTCTGCGGAAGATAATGCAGAAGAGTCCTCAGCAATGGCGAAGCGAAGCCAGGAATTAAATCAATTAGCCCATTCATTAACCGCATCTGTTGAACGATTTAAGTTATAGTTTTTGAGAACTAAAGCATTTAAGTGTTAAAGACGACATTAAGTGCGCTAGATATTTAATACTTAGAGATAGAATTGAATGCTCAAAGAGATAAGTGAAATGATATTGTGGTAATTAGTAGAGACTGTAACTAATTTTGTGTAACTGCTAATCAAAATGTCACTTTAATATTAGATTTTTAAAGTGACATTTTTATCATACTAGCTTAGCTGGGTTAATCCCATAAAAACTCTCTAAAGTGCTTACGGCAAACCGATTCATAGGTTTCATTGCCGCCTATCGCCACTTGCTCACCTTCTTTCATTGGTTTGCCATCACCATCTAAACGTACCACCATATTAGCTTTGCGACCACAATGGCAAATCGTCTTTAGCTCAACTAATTTGTCAGCCCAAGCTAATAAATATTGGCTACCAGTAAATAGCTCGCCTTGGAAGTCACTTCGCAGCCCATAACACAATACAGGGATATTTAAATTATCCACCACATGAGTCAGCTGCTTAACCTGTGCTTTTGACAAAAATTGGCTCTCATCGACAAGAACACAATGGATATGTTTCTGTTGATGTGATTGACCAATAATATCACTCAAATCATCGCCACTGGCGAACACTTGCGCATCAGTTTGTATACCAATTCGTGATGCAACAATACCAACGCCATAGCGATCGTCAATTGATGCTGTCATAACTAACGTGTGCATGCCGCGCTCGCGATAATTATAAGAAGATTGTAATAATGAGGTCGATTTACCCGCGTTCATCGACGAATAATAAAAATACAGTTGCGCCAAAATAATGTCCAATATTGTTGCTTTACTAAATTCTACTTTGATATGACCATTAACCACAAATAATAATGCCGCTTAATCTTCATTGAGCGGCATTATTATTCATTTATGAGTAACGGCTAGCGACGTGCATAAAAAGCTAACGCTAACACGCTGATCACAAACACAAGACTACAAGCTAATAACCCACTGATTAATGAGCCAGTAAAGCCAAGCACTGTATAGCCAATAATACTGATAAACGCCACAATTAAGGCATAAGGTAACTGAGTAATCACATGGTCTATATGATGACAACTGGCCCCTGTCGATGACAAAATAGTGGTGTCGGATATAGGTGAACAATGATCACCAAAAACAGCACCAGCAAGCACTGCTGATAACATAGGTAACATCATGCTTGAGTCGCTTCCCATTGCCATATCGGCAGCAATTGGCAACATAATGCCGAAAGTGCCCCAGCTTGTGCCGGTTGAAAAAGCGGTAATACCTGCAAGAATAAATAACACCACAGGTAATAGCTCAAAAGGAATTGAACCTGTGACTAAACTTGCCATATATTTACCGGTTTCTAGCTGACCAATAACTCCAGCAATAGACCAAGCAAACATTAAAATATAGATAGCGGGTAACATTGAACGCGCACCAGCAACCACGCCTTTGACAATTAAATCTATTTCTAACTTTTGAATAAAAACTAAAATTAACGTAATACTAAAACCAATGACTGAGCCATAAAATAATGATTGGCTCACTTGAGTATTTTCAAAAGCACCTAAAATAGTAAAGGCTTTGCCATCGGCTGCAAGCACATCTGCACCGCTAGTTATCATAAAGTAAACTGTGGCAACGATTAATGTCAAAATGGGTAAAAATAAACCTATTACTTTCCCCGTATCAGCTTCAGGCAGGTCAGCGTTTGCACCAGGGGGAAGGCCTTTAGATTCATCATAAAGCTCACCTTTTTTGGCATTTAATTCATGTTGGCGCATAGGGCCGACATCAAGACCGAACAAGGCAACACATAATAATAATAGTAACGCGAATATGGCATAAAAATTCATCGGGATCATTTGGACAAACACACTCAAATGACCTGATTCAGTAAATCCATGCGCGGTTAAAATGCCACCAATCAAGGCGATAATGTAGGCCCCCCAGCTTGAGATTGGTGAAATAACACAAATAGGTGCGGCTGTAGAATCTAATAAATAAGCTAATTTAGCCCGCGAGATATGGTATCTGTCGGTAATGGGTTTTGAAATTGAGCCTACCACTAAACTGTTAAAATAATCATCGATAAACACCACGCAGCCTAAAAAGATGGTCATTAACTTGGCATCACGTTTACTGCGAATATGCCCTTTAGCCCAATCAGCGAACGCCCTGGCTGCGCCACTAACGGTTATTAAAGCGGTTATCATGCCTAGCATGACTAAGAAACCTAAGATTTGTAAATTCCAGCTATTTAGCGCGCCATCACTCCAAACCAGCCCTTGGACTGTGTTGAGCAAAAATAGACTACTATCCCCTAAAGAGAACTGAGTAAGTAATAATGCGCCGACCACAATACCCACCCCAAGGGACAGTAATACTTTACGGGTGATAATAGCCAGAACAATGGCAACAAGAGGTGGAAGTAAAGATAGTGCCGAATCGGCATGACTAAGTACGTTCATTATTTATTCATCGAGTATGTATGAATGGAGGCGACTGAACCGGTGTAAGGTAATGTTATACCTTAGAGACACCTGTCCTATCAGTAGCGCTCCATAGTAATTTATCTTTGTCATCCCGACAAAAAATACTATGGCAGTGCTGCACCTATTTGGCGACAACACCAGCTGTATTGACCGATATCAATAGCAACTTCGGCATTAAATCCTTTCAAGGTAAATCACAGGCATCACCCTACTTACCTTTACTATTATTTAATGCACCTCTACTTAAAGGGTAAAAATGCGAGCACATAAAAACATAGCGGCCGTAAGGTTACCACCCTACGGCCGAATATTGTGACACAAATCACATTTACAACAAATTATTCAGTGCCGGAATAGCCACAAATAAATCAGCTTCTAGTCCATAATCAGCTACTTGAAAAATTGGTGCTTCAGGATCTTTGTTAATCGCGACAATTACTTTAGAATCTTTCATACCCGCAAGGTGCTGAATTGCGCCAGAAATACCGACTGCAATATACAAATCAGGAGCAACAATTTTACCTGTTTGACCGACCTGTAAATCGTTAGGGACAAAACCCGCATCAACTGCGGCGCGCGAAGCCCCAACTGCGGCACCTAACTTGTCCGCTAGTTGCTCTAGAATAGCAAAGTTTTCACCGCTACCCATTCCACGACCACCAGAGACAATAATACCAGCATTACCTAATTCAGGACGAACTGACTCAGTTAAGCTTTGTGATACAAACTCAGTACGCGCATTAATCACTTCGTCAATATTGGCTAATTCAGCACTGCCAGTTGAAGCAACCGCATCAAATGCACTTGAACGTACTGTCATGACTTTTTTATCATCTAAGCTTTTGACTGTCGCTAATGCATTACCTGCATATATTGGACGTATAAATGTATCTGCGCTTTCTACGTCAATCACTTCAGATATTTGCGCCACATCTAATAAGGCAGCAACACGCGGTAACGTGTCTTTACCTACGCTTGAGGCTGCGGATAAAATATGTGAATAGTCTGCAGACAAACTCAAAATTAACTTAGCTAAGTTTTCGGCTAATTGGTTAGCATATACAGCTGAGTCAGCCACTATGACTTTATTAACGCCAGCTAATGTTTGCGCCATTTTGGCCGCTTCACTACATTGAGCTCCCGCCACTAAAATGTGAATATCACCACCAATTGCAGTAGCCGCTGCAACCACTTTGGCTGTGTCGGCTTTTAAATGCACATTATCGTGTTCAGCTAAAACTAAAATGGTCATATTAGATCACCTTCGCTTCGTTTTTTAATTTTTCGACAAGTTCTTCAACAGAAGACACCATGATGCCAGCTTTACGTTCTGCTGGAGGCGTAACTTTCAATACGGTTTGATGTGCTTTCAACGTTACACCTAAGTCGGAGATAGATAATATTTCCAGAGGCTTACGCTTAGCTTTCATAATATTTGGTAATGAAGCATAACGAGGTTCATTTAAACGCAAATCAACTGTCACAACCGCTGGTAATGGCATTTTCAACGTTTGTAAACCGCCATCAACTTCACGGGTTACCACAATAGTCTCACCATCAATTTTAACTTCTGATGCAAAAGTGGCTTGTGGCATGTCAGCAAGTGCTGCCAACATTTGGCCTGTTTGATTGTTGTCACCATCAATAGATTGCTTACCAAATATCACCAGTTGAGCCTGTTCTTTTAGCTGAACGGCATGCAGTAACTTAGCAATTGAGAGTGATACTAACTCTTCTTCGGTTTCAACATGGACGGCGCGATCTGCACCTAAAGCCATTGCCGTTCTTAATTGTTCTTGCACCGTTTTCGGACCAACGCTAACAACAACAACTTCAGTCGCAATTCCAGCTTCTTTGAGGCGAACCGCTTCTTCAACTGCAATTTCACAAAATGGGTTTAATGCCATTTTTAGATTGGCGGTATCAACATTTGAATTATCAGCTTTTACTCTGACCTTTACATTGGCATCAACGACGCGCTTTACAGGCACCAATATTTTCATAGGGTTTCCTTCCTACACCTTGTCTATAGACAACACATTGGCCAATGCCAATGCAAGATAGCTCAACTTTACGACCTGTTAACGTTAACGTCAACCTAAGTTAAACGCTTGTTTGAAAAAATATAGCATACAAATTGGCAAGCTAAAGTAACATTTTTCACTTATATGTACCCTTCATGTCGTTTTTAACAGCCTTTTTAGGCTAATTAATAAAATAAGCTTATTTTTGATAAATTAAATTGATCAAGGCTCAATATCTTTCTATTATTACGGTTATTGATAAATACTATTTTATTAATTTGTTATTAACTTATTTGAATGTATTGCTCAAAAATAAAGCTTGATGTTAAAAGTTAACCTCGAAGGAATTATTTCTAAGGAATGAGATATTTTTGATTATGCTTTTAGTACTGACATGTATCAATCAAGATTAATGGCCATAATATGCGGCATTTATTCATTCAACGTCAGAACTAACAAATAAAAACTATGTAAATTCCAATTCATTAGGACGTTTAATATTATGAGTGATTTTTTAGATATTTTAACCCATGGTCGTCGTTTTAAAGCTGCTGTAAAAGAACTCAGTATTGAAGATCTTACCGATCTTGCTGCTAAACTTGATAAAATTATCGTTGAACGTGAAGAAGAAGCCAAAGCAGATGAAGCGGCAAATGCTAAAAGAAATGCTCTTATTGCTGGTATTTTAGCTCAAATCGAAAACAGTGGTTTATCGATTGAAGATCTTGGCGAAGTCACAGCAAGCAAATCAGCACCTAAAAAACGCGCTCCTCGTCCAGCAAAATATCAAATCACCTTAGACGGTGAGTTAATTCAATGGACTGGCCAAGGCCGTATGCCAACGGTATTTAAAAAAGAAGTTGATGCTGGTAAATCCATGAGTGCCTTTTTAATTCCTGGCATGGAATAATAGTTCAAGCATTAATAATAAACGCTTACTTCGGTAGGCGTTTTTTTTAAACAAATTAAAGTTTGCCTTTACCTCTAATAAAGAGAGAGTAAACTATAATTAAATTGAATTAAGTGAGCACATCTATGTTTTCGCCTATCCTTAAAGTGTTAACCCTTTCATCTTTTTCTTTATTATTAACAGCTTGTGCAGGTGACTATGCCTTTAACAGTAATCTTGATCCCAAAGCGATTAATGAATACTTTAAAGTGGGTGATGTCACTGTTTATGAAGAAAACAACCTACCAAAAGGCAATTATGCCATTATTGGTTTAGCTGAGGGTGAGGT
The DNA here is from genome assembly GCF_051164935.1 of Shewanella sp. HL-SH2. Classification (NCBI taxonomy): domain Bacteria; kingdom Pseudomonadati; phylum Pseudomonadota; class Gammaproteobacteria; order Alteromonadales; family Shewanellaceae; genus Shewanella; species Shewanella sp. HL-SH2. Next base: position 2,084,992 of record NZ_CP195035.1, on the reverse strand, counting down.
TTGTCAGGAGCAATCAAACGATGCACCTGCATCGATTCAAGATGCGAGAACTGAAGCCCGTAAAAAAGCTGCAGATATGGGTGCCAATGGCATTATTATCAAACAATGCTTGATCATTGAAGAACAGGATAAAGCCTGTGTTAGTCGCAGTTTGTGTATTGGACAAGCCATTAAACACGAGCAAGAAAAATAATATTTTATTTTAGTCATTTTATCGCTGCAATATCAGACTTTATTATATTGCAGCTCCTTTTTATACCTAGTTGATAAGCCATCATGTTTACATCTCAAATTAGTGCAGTCGCAATTTGCCGAACCCCTTATAAACAAAAATTTGGTATTCCTCGCCAGCCTGGATTAGTTGATGTAAAAGGTTATATTGAACTTGCTCCAGCGTTAAATACTGTTGATGCAATTAGAGGAATTGAACAATATTCTCATCTATGGTTATTATTTTGTTTTCATGAAAATTTAGCTCAAGGCTGGAAAACAACCGTTCGTCCACCTCGTTTAGGTGGCAACGAAAAACTGGGTGTATTTGCGACACGTTCAACTTTTAGGCCAAACGGTATTGGACAGTCTGTGGTTAAATTACACGGCATTGTGAAACGAAAAGGCAAAGTGTGTCTTGAAATATCCGGCATGGATTTATTAGATGGCACGCCTATTATCGATATAAAACCTTATATTCCCTTTTCAGATGCCATTACAGACGCCAAGGGCGGTATAGCACAGGAGGCGCCTGAGTTAATAAAGGTTGTTTTTTCTGATAATGCGAGTGTTCAGTTATCAACACTTGCAGAAAATGAAAAATATGCTCAATTACAGCCGCTAATTAGTGCAGTATTAGCCCAAGACCCTAGGCCTGCTTACAAAAAAGCAAAAGAGGATCTCAAAATCTATCAAGTCGCCCTATATGACCTTGATATTTTGTGGCAGGTGATTGATAACCAAATTATCGTATTAATGTTAAAACCCACGTCTGTGGTTTTGCTTGATGAGTAAATGAGGACAGAACGTTGGCATTACTCGATTACCAAGAGCAGCAGAAAAAAAGACTGTCCTGGATGCCCTGGCTTTACTTCAATCTAAAACCCAAATTATTAGAGTGGGTAACGCCCTGGCAGCTGGATATTCAAACTAAATTAACTCAGCTTGAAACCATTAGCATTGGTCAGCAATGTTTTATTGCGCCTGAAGCAGAGTTATTTGCAGAGCCTGGTCGAAATATTACTATCGGCGATAAATGCATGATCGCGGCGAATGTCTTTATGCACGGGCCTATTACTCTGGGCGATGAAGTGGCTATTAATCATAGTTGCAGTTTAGATGGTGGTCAGGCAGGTATTCATATTGGCTCACAAACTCGCATTGCAAATAATGTCACTGTGTATGCTTTTAATCATGGCATGTCACCCGACTCGCCTATTTATCAACAACCAACATCATCAAAAGGCATTATAATAGGTCAAGATGTATGGATTGGCGCTCAAGCGGGTTTGGTCGATGGTATCACCATAGGCGACAAAGCCATTATTGGGATGGGTAGCATTGTGACTAAAGACGTCGCCGCATACGCTATTGTGGCTGGCAATCCGGCTAAAGTGATTGGTGATAGACGTGATAAATAACCCTTATCTACCGCAAAACAATAATTCAATGTCTATATCCCAAGTTGTTAAAGTAACTTTACTCAATGACTAATAATCAGGTGACATAAACGCTTCAAGTGCTAAAATGACCTCCATTGATTTTTACTCATAATGGATACTGGAATGCGAGTTAGTAAGTACCTGCTTTCAACACAAAAAGAAACCCCTGCAAATGCAGAAGTCATTAGCCATCAGTTAATGCTACGTGCGGGTATGATCCGTCGTAATGCGTCAGGTTTATACAGCTGGTTGCCGTCAGGTTTACGAGTTCTTCGTAAAGTCGAAGGTATCGTGCGTGAAGAAATGAACAATGCAGGTGCTATAGAAATTCTTATGCCGTTAGTCCAACCTGCTGACTTATGGATGGAAACTGGCCGTTGGGAAAAATTTGGCCCGGAACTACTTCGCTTCCAAGACCGTCATAACCGTGATTTCGTATTAGGCCCAACTCACGAAGAAGTGATTACTGACTTAGTACGTAAAGAATTAAGTTCGTACAAACAGTTACCGATAAACCTCTATCAAATTCAAACCAAATTCCGTGATGAAGTTCGTCCACGTTTTGGTGTTATGCGTGCTCGTGAATTTTTAATGAAAGACGCTTACTCATTCCATTTAGATCAACAAACCATGGATGAAACTTATCAGTCCATGTATACCGCTTACAGCAATATTTTAAGCCGTATGGGATTAGAGTTCCGCCCTGTTCTTGCTGATACAGGCTCAATTGGTGGCAGTGTTTCGCATGAGTTTCATGTATTAGCGAACAGTGGCGAAGACTTAATTGCTTATTCTACTGGCAGTGATTATGCAGCGAACATAGAGAAAGCTGAATCGCCAATGCCGACGCTAACCCGTCAAGAACCGACTCAAGAGCTAAAGCCAGTCGATACACCGAATGCAAAAACTATTGCTGAGTTAGTTGAACAGTTTACCCTTGATATCACTAAAACGATTAAAACATTAATCGTTAAAGGCGCATCAGAAGACGCACCTTTAGTGGCATTAATTGTGCGAGGCGATCACGAACTCAATGAAATCAAAGCCGATAAACTTGAAGCTGTTGCATCACCTTTAGAGTTTGCCACTGAAGCTGAAATTCGAGCGGCTGTAGGTGCAGGACCAGGTTCTCTTGGCCCTGTAGGATTGAACATGCCAATTATTATCGATCACAGTGTGGCGGTATTAAGCGACTTTGCTGCTGGTGCAAACCAAGATGATAAGCATCTCTTTGGTATCAACTGGGAGCGTGACTTACCTTTAGCGGTAGCTGCCGATATTCGTAATGTGGTCGAAGGTGAAGCAACACCAGATGGTCTGGGCACCTATGCAATGGCACGTGGTATTGAAGTGGGTCATATTTTCCAATTAGGCACTAACTATTCAAAATCAATGAACGCGACTGTACTTGATGAAAACGGTAAAGCCCAAGTATTATTAATGGGATGTTATGGTGTAGGAGTTAGCCGTATAGTGGCTGCCGCTATTGAACAAAACCATGATGACCGCGGGATTATTTGGCCTGAATCAATTGCTCCATTCCAGGTAGGTATTTTACCGATGAATATGCATAAGTCTCATCGTGTTGCTGACATGGCTGAGAAGCTTTACGCTGACTTACAAGCTGCTGGCATAGAAGTACTGATGGATGACCGTAAAGAGCGCCCTGGAGTTATGTTTGCCGACATGGAGCTGATTGGGTTACCTCATGTTATCGTTATTGGTGATCGTAATATCGATGAAGGGGTATTTGAATATAAAAATCGCCGCACAGGTGAGAAGCAAAACATTCCATTCGATCAAATTATGACGTTCTTGTCCGCTGCAAAATAGTATTTAACCGACTGATTTAAATACTTTAACATATAGAAACGCACTTTAGAGTGCGTTTTTTATTTTGCCTTGATAAATATTTCAATTTCGAGACCTTTATTTAACTCTGACACAATATTTATTCGCCCACCTAATTTTTGAGTCACTAAATTATACACAATAGACATACCTAATCCGGTTCCCCCCAAATGCCTAGCAGTCGTAAAAAAAGGCTCAAACATTCTATCCTTAACTTCTTGGCTTAATCCTTTTCCATTATCTTTATAAAACATTTTAATTTCGTCACCGTAAACCTCTGCCCCTAAAATAATGGTTTTGTCACCGATAAAATCATCTGGGTAAGCATGGCGAAAACAATTCGATACTAGATTTGTAAATATTTGAGCAATTGCACCAGGATAAGACTCAACCATGATTTCTTCCGCTAATTGAATATCCAAATTAATATTCTGCTTGCGGGTTAGCGGTCTTAATGGCGTAGATATTTGCCCTAAATATTCGGTTAAATTAAAGTACTCTTTCTCTAAAGTCAGTTGATCCGCTGCTGTTCGCTTAAAATTATGGACCAATTCTGCTGCACGGGATAAATTACGTTCGATAAGCAATAAACCATCACTCATAGTACTAATAAAATATTCAAACTCTTTCTCATCTAAATCACCAGCAGAAAATAATTTTTTAAGCTTATTCAGCTCATCAATACAATGACTGGTTGAAGTGACTGAAATCCCTAAAGGTGTATTGACCTCATGCGCCACACCGGCAACCAAATTACCAAGTGCTGCCAGTTTTTCACTTTCTATCAAACTGGCTTGAGTCGCTTTTAAGTGTGTTAAGGTTTGCTGCAATTCTTGGGTACGAGACGCGACTATAGTTTCTAATTTTGCATTAAGTTCCTGTAGCAGCATTTGCTGGCTACGTACTTCATTTGCATTTACTGCCCGACCATATAAATCAGCTAATGCCGCAACAAAAACCTCTTCATCTCGGCTCCATGACCTCATTTGGCCACGATGCTCACAGCATATAATCCCAATCATTTTACCTGCGTGGCGAATTGGACAATCTAACATTGACACAATCCCCTGAGGAATTAGATAAATATCGGTAAATTCAGATGTAGCAGAATGCTGAAAAACATCATCAGCAGCAATCGTTCTTTCAGAATCTAACGCATGGAAGTAGCGAGGCAGTTGAGCGCGAGTTAACGTAATATTCTGTTGCTGTGATTCATTGTCTAATAACAAAAAACACGCGATGGATTGCTTATCTTCCGATAGTAACCAAATACCCGCTCTTTCGACTTTAAGTCCTTGACAAACTGACGAAATAATAAGCTGAGAAGCACTGTTTAAGTCGCCTTTATCAATCAACTCTGATTGGCTTACAGTAAATAACACCTTATCAAGGGACGCATTCATGTCTTAATCTACTGCTTTTGCGCAATCAGGCATGTCACGCTGAATTGCAATAAACCTATCCATCAACTCAAGGCTTGCATCACACATTTTAGGATCAAACTGCTTACCTGATTGCTCATTTAAATACCCGATAACCTTTTCAACTGGCCAAGCATCCTTATAGCTTCGTTTTGATAACAGTGCATCAATAACATCTACTATAGCCATGATACGTCCCTCTATCGGTGTTTGCTCGCCAACTAACCCTCTTGGATAACCTTGACCATCCCAACGCTCATGGTGAGTGTAAGCAATTCTAGCGCCCATTTTGGCAATAATGCGATTAGAAGCCGCTAATAAGTCATAACCCTTTTCTGCATGAGTTTTCATTATTTGCCATTCTTCGTCAGTTAATTTACCCGGTTTATGTAGAATGCTTTCCGGTATGCCGATTTTACCTACATCGTGCAAAGGTGCTGCGTAGCGAATTGTCTCGATAAAATCATTACTAAGTTTTAAGTGCTCGGCAAGTATTTCACTCATCAATGCAACTCTTCGAACGTGTGCACCAGTCTCTTTACTGCGCTGTTCGATCGCATCACCAATGATTAAAATAAGTTCTTTTTGTGTTTGTTGTACGTTTTCCTTACCGGCAAGGTTTTCAAAGGTGAGACTAACGTTAGCGGCAAATAACTCTAAAATTCTTACCTGCAAAGGTGACAGTGCAGCATTATGCTCTAGATATAATATACTGGTTACATCATTACCAAACTCGTAAAAACCAACATAAATATTATCGTGCACAACCGAGGTTTTTAATGCGATAGCCTCAATGATATATTCTTTAACATCACCAGGTAATGACTCAACACTGTCTATTTCACTGTAACTCACCAAACCACCGGTAGCTGCAAGTAAGTTCATTTGAGTGTCTTGATATAAGTCTTGATGATAACTGGTTAAATATAGTGCTGAACTGTCTAAACTAAGTAACTGTAAGGTTTGTTCTAATACCGCGCTACCAAAGTGATGCAGTGTACTACTACGGAGCACTGAGGAGGATGCTGAGATGACTTTCTCCATTCCACGCTGACTTTGCTCAATGGTTTTAATATCACGATATGAACGTAGTGAGGTATACACACACGATTTTAATTTTGCAGCTGTTAACTCGGTTTTCGCTTTATAATCATTAATATCAAAATCTCGAATCACTCTTTCTTCTGGAGCACTTCCTGGTTGGCCGGTTCTCAAAATAATACGGGTCGAATGATTATTTAATTCACCGCGAATACGCTGAATTAAATCAAGCCCTGCATGGTCGCTTTCCATTACTACGTCAACAAAAGCCAAAGCTATATCATGTTCATCACGAAATAAATTAAACCCTTCTTCACCGCTAAAACAGGAATAAAAAGCCAAACCACGCCCATCAAGATTAAACTGACTTAACGCAAACTTTGTTACATCGTGTATACCGGGTTCGTCATCAATAATAACGACTTTCCATGGCGGCAATTGGACTTTAGGCTTTAAAGTCGTATCCTCGCCTTTTGGCATATCTGCAGATTTTTTAAACAAAGCCAATGGTGTCTCCTTTAACTTTTTTCTAACTGTGTGTCACAAACACCAGAAAAATGCGTTTTTATTTTTATTATCTATTAAGTTATCTACTAAGGTAATAGCTGATTAAACGCCCTCTTGTCAAAGAAAAGTTACTAAAAGGTTAAGTTTTGTTTTACCAAGGTGAATTTGAAATCAGCCAAAAAAACTTATCCGACTAGTGCAACAAGTTAAAACAAGACATACTCTTAGTTAATCTTTTCTAACCTAGGTGTAGTGATAAATTGTCAATTGGACTTGTACTTGGTGGTGGCGGTGCCCGCGCGGCATATCAAATTGGTGTATTAAAGGCTTTGGTGCAATTTTATCCTAGAAATAGTCATATCCCCTTTGATGTCATTTGTGGCACATCTGCAGGTGCTATTAATGCAACATCTTTAGCGACTCATGCCGCGTGCTTTCATTTAGGGGTAAAGAAATTAGATTGGGTATGGCGTCACTTTAAAACACAACAAGTTTATGAGTCTTCAGTAGGTGGCGTTGCGAAGCACTTATTAAAGATGGCTATTAAAGGTTTACAGAACGAAAAAGTGAATACCGATGCAGCAAGCTTGTTAAACAATCAACCATTGCGTGAGTTATTAAATAAACTAATAGACTTTGATCGTATTGAGAGAAATATACATTTAGGTGCATTGAAAGCGATCAGTGTCGATGCTTCTTGCTATAACAATTCGCTGTCATATAGTTTTTACCATGGCCATCACTCAATAGAGAACTGGAAGCGTGCCCGAAGGCAAGGGAAACGGAGCCAGTTAAACACTGATCATCTGCTTGCTAGCTCAGCCATTCCAATGGTGTTTCCTTCTATAAAATTAAACAGAGCTTTTTTCGGTGACGGTTCTGTTCATCAACTTTCGCCCTTGTCGAGCCCCATCCATTTAGGGGCACAGAAATTATTCGTGATTAATTTGGATAGTCCTCATAAACACAAAGATGTCCTACCAAGTCATCACCCAAAAACAGCGACAATTGCAGGACATTTATTAGATACTATATTTTCAGATACGTTAAATAGCGATCTTGAACGTCTACAAAGGGTAAATCACACTCTAGCTCTTATTTCTGATGAAGATAAAAATAAGCTAAATTTACGAAAAATAGACACATTAGTGATTAAACCAAGTGAAGACCTAGGTATGATAGCTGCAAAGTATTACCTAGAAATACCTATCGCAATCCGTTATTTACTCAAACTGTTTGGCATACATCAGCAATCAGATTCAAGTATTGTTTCTTACCTATTATTTGAAAAAGCTTATACAAGCGCACTTATTGATTTAGGTTACCAAGATGCTATGACTCAAATAGATGACATAAAAGCCTTTTTTGACATACCGGCATAATAAATAATACCAAAGGTAAACTTTCACATTGATATGTCTAATTTGATACATCTGGTATTGTCATATTTTATTCATCTTAATCTGATAACATTTTTTTAGGTTAGATTTATAACCTTAATATAGTCATACAAAATATTTCACCGGGTTGAACTAAAGATTTCGCTTTAGCTTTTAACAGACTTTAGGTAAAAGGGAGACTGTACTAATAGTAGTATAGTTTTATTGGATAGTTGAAAATGGCACACACATTTGAATTTGATGAAGATGATGCACCATGGGGTGACAACATCAAGGGAAAACAGAAATCTAAAAAGGTAAAGCAACGACGAAGAGATAATAAGCGTAGCTACTTTGATGATACTGCAATGGAGTTTGCACCTGCTAAATTAAAGTAATTTAATAAAAATTTAACAGTAATTAACCATCAAGTTTAAAAAGCAAGTTGCTATCAACTTGCTTTTTTATTTACTAGATAGCGTGATATAGATATCCATCAGTAAATCCACCATCTTAGAAATCTGAATGCTTTGTATTTTACCTCTAAATTCAATTTAGAAACCTTGGGGTTTAATCTAACAGGCATAAAAAAGGAGCCGGCGGCTCCTTTAAGTAACTTTTTGTAGAAAAATATTAATAGATACTTTACAGATACAAGATTGTCGCTAAACCTAAAAAAGTAAAAAAACCTACAACGTCAGTCACTGTGGTTAAAATGACTGAGCCTGACAATGCCGCATCCTGGTTAAATCGTTGTAAAATCATTGGAACCATAACTCCGGCGATTGCAGCCATAGCCATATTGATTAAAATAGCACAGCCTATAATAACGCCCATCATGGGGTCATCAAACCACCACCCAGCAATCAAGCCAATAACAATGGCCCATAAAATACCATTCAAAGCACCAATACCTAGCTCATTCTTGAGCAGTGACACTACGTTACCTGCAGATATTTGCCCCATTGCCATACCACGGATCATTAACGTTAATGACTGACTACCTGCTATGCCGCCCATAGAGGCAACAATAGGCATTAACACAGCTAAAGCAACCACTTGTGATAGTACATTCTCAAACAGGCCAATTGTTGCAGAGGCTAAAAACGCCGTTAATAAATTAATGCCAAGCCATACAGCACGACGTCTAGCCCCTACAGTAATAGGTGCAAACAAATCGTCATCATCGTCCATACCAGCTGTAGCCATTAACTGTGACTCGTAATGTTCACGTACTAAGGCTGTTGCCGTTCTCAATGTCATACGACCAATTAAAATACCTTCATCATCAACCACAGGCAATTCTAACTCTCGGCTATGCTCAATGGTCTCAGCGGCTTCTAGTAAGGAAGAATCTGCTGATATCACCCGACTATCTTGCCAAATCAAACTAGAAAGTAAAACATCTACATCAGTTTTAAACACGTCATAGCGTCGAACTGTGCCAAGGTACTTATCATTTATATCAACTAGAAAAAGATGATCATTACAATCTAAATCAATACGGCGGAAAAATCGCTGGCCTTGCGCCACTGTTGAATCAAGATTTAGTACCAACATTTGGTGATCAGCATAACGGCCAATCTCATTTTCATCATACTGGTCATAAAGTTCAAAGTGCTTTCGCTGACGCTCACCCATTTGCGCTAATGCGCGATCTGTAATGCTGTCAGGTAATGAGTCACTCCAATCAATCAGATCTTCTGGGCTTAGCTGCGAAAATATCAAATCCAGCTCTTCGTCTGGCATTTTCTTTAAAATGCCCAGACGAGGATCTGCACGCATTAAGTTTAAAACATCAACACGTTCTTCTGGCTCGACCTGTTGCCAACGGTCATAACGTTCATCTAACGGTAAAGATTCAAGTAAAATAGCGATAGTACCAGCTTCAGCACCATTGAGTATTTCACTAAAAACTTCAGCTTGTTCTTCACCTTCAGCTTCTGTCAGTTGCTGCACAGCTTGACTGACTTCTATTTGTGACTGTGTTGTAATCTCTTGCTCTGCTTCAGATATAAGTTCGTTCTTTACTTCATCCATAAGTCCGCCCCTTATCTTGTTCAGCGAATAATGCGCCGACTATATTCATATTTTTAGTGATAAGCAAATAGATAAATTGAATTGTGCACAACTAAATTGACCGCTTCAAAATAAATCATTATAGTACAAATCAAACGACAAGGTTTTGAGGTCACTTATTTCAGTTTAACACGTATAACAACCTCATTATTCTCGTTATATTTGGAAAATTATTAACTGGAGCACGATATGAGTAAGGCAATTTATCAGTTTAATATCAAAGATATTCAAGGAACTGACATCAGTATGGACACTTTTAAAAATAAAGTGCTATTGATTGTTAATACAGCGAGTAAATGTGGTTTTACCCCTCAATATAAAGCGTTAGAGCAGCTATACCAACAATATAAAGATCAGGGTTTGGTGGTGATGGGGTTTCCGTGTAATCAATTTGGTAAGCAAGAGCAAGGAACTGAGACTGAAATAAGCCAATTTTGTGAGCTTAATTTTGGTGTGACATTTCCATTATTTAGTAAAATAGACGTAAATGGTGATGATGCTGCTCCGCTATACCAACACTTGAAGCAAGCTGCGAAAGGGCTTTTGGGAAGTCAGTCCATTAAATGGAATTTTACCAAGTTTTTAGTTGATACACAGGGTAATGTCATTGAGCGTTATGCACCAACAACAAAACCGGAAGATTTGTCACCAGTAATAGAAAAACTTTTAAAATAACTTTTCAATAACACTATAAATTTCAAATAAATAAATAGTTTGTGATAAAAATTTATATTTTTTAAAAAAAATTATACGTATTTTTGAACTTTTACATAAATGATGACTCAAACTTAATAACAGTGATATTTACTTTATTGTTCATCATCTCCCTGGGACTTCTAGCGCGGTCCCCTTGATCTCTAAGTAGATCGATAGGCAATCATTTGATTGCCTTTTTTTATGGCTCAAATTTAAATCCAACACAAAATATAAACATAAAAAAACCACCTTACGGTGGTTTAGTGTGGTATCCCATAGGGGATTCGAACCCCTGTTACCGCCGTGAAAGGGCGGTGTCCTAGGCCTCTAGACGAATGGGACGCCGAGATTTACTTATACTCAGTAAATAGAGTGAATACTCATTAATGCCTGTAGGCAAAACATTAATGCTATTTGTTGTTTCCAACAAAACTTGGTGGAGCTACACGGGATCGAACCGTGGACCTCTTCACTGCCAGCGAAGCGCTCTCCCAGCTGAGCTATAGCCCCAAATTTTAGTAAATAGACACCAAAATTTGAAAATATGGTATCCCATAGGGGATTCGAACCCCTGTTACCGCCGTGAAAGGGCGGTGTCCTAGGCCTCTAGACGAATGGGACACTGTTGATACCTTATACTCTGTATCGAGTGAATACTCATCAATGTCTGTAGGCTAAACATCAATGCTATTTAGATTTCTAAACCTTTCCGAAACAACCGCTTCGAATTATGTTCAACCATCTGAAATATGGTATCCCATAGGGGATTCGAACCCCTGTTACCGCCGTGAAAGGGCGGTGTCCTAGGCCTCTAGACGAATGGGACACTGTTGATACCTTATACTCTGTATCGAGTGAATACTCATCAATGTCTGTAGGCTAAACATCAATGCTATTTAGATTTCTAAACCTTTCCGAAACAACCGCTTCGAATTATGTTCAACCATCTGAAATATGGTATCCCATAGGGGATTCGAACCCCTGTTACCGCCGTGAAAGGGCGGTGTCCTAGGCCTCTAGACGAATGGGACACTGTTGATACCTTATACTCTGTATCGAGTGAATACTCATCAATGTCTGTAGGCTAAACATCAATGCTATTTAGATTTCTAAACCTTTCCGAAACAACCGCTTCGAATTATGTTCAACCATCTGAAATATGGTATCCCATAGGGGATTCGAACCCCTGTTACCGCCGTGAAAGGGCGGTGTCCTAGGCCTCTAGACGAATGGGACACTGTTGATACGTTAGACTCTGTATCGAGTGAATACTCATCAATGTCTGTAGGCTAAACATCAATGCTATTTAGATTTCTAAACCTTTCCAAAACAACCGCTTCGAATTATGTTCAACCATCTGAAATATGGTATCCCATAGGGGATTCGAACCCCTGTTACCGCCGTGAAAGGGCGGTGTCCTAGGCCTCTAGACGAATGGGACACTGTTGATACGTTATACTCTGTATCGAGTGAATACTCATCAATGACTGTAGGCTAATCATCAACGCTATTTACCTATATTAAGTGCTAAAACCCTAAGGATTCGAACCCCTGTTACCGCCGACTCCTTATAAACCAAAGTGGGCGATGTCCTAAGCTCTATCTCTAGACGAATGGGACACTGTTGATACGTTATACTCTGTATCGAGTGAATACTCATCAATGACTGTAGGCTAATCATCAATGCTATTTACCTATATTAAGTGCTAAAACCCTAAGGATTCGACCCCCTGTTACAGCCGACTCTTTATAAACCAAAGTGGGCGATGTCCTAAGCTCTATTTCTAGACGAATGGGACACTGTTGATACGTTATACTCTGTATCGAGTGAATACTCATCAATGACTGTAGGCTAATCATCAATGCTATTTACCTATATTAAGTGCTAAAACCCTAAGGATTCGAACCCCTGTTACCGCCGACTCCTTATAAACCAAAGTGGGCGATGTCCTAAGCTCTATCTCTAGACGAATGGGACACTGTTGATACGTTATACTCTGTATCGAGTGAATACTCATCAATGTCTGTAGGCTAAACATCAATGCTACTTACCTATATCAAGTGCTAAAACCCTAAGGATTCGAACCCCTGTTACCGCCGACTCCTTATAAACCAAAGTGGGCGATGTCCTAAGCTCTATTTCTAGACGAATGGGACACTGTTGATACGTTAGACTCTGTATCGAGTGAATACTCATCGATGCCTGTAGGCTAAACACCAGTGCTAACTTCTCATCGAGAATAATTCAAGTAAGTGGTGGAGCTACACGGGATCGAACCGTGGACCTCTTCACTGCCAGCGAAGCGCTCTCCCAGCTGAGCTATAACCCCTCTTACTTAAAACACAATTAGGTACACTGCCAGAAATTACTGAGCCTTGTCTCAACTGCGAGGCGCATTCTATGCAGCATACCTTAATGTGTCAACTCGTTTTTTAGGAATTTATTCTATCTGCTACAAAATCAATCGCTTTGGATATTCTTTCAACAGATCTGTCTTTTCCAATCAAAAACAAGGTTAAGTCTAAAGCTGGTGACTGCCCTGCCCCAGTTACAGCAACGCGAAGCGGCATACCGACTTTACCCATACCAACATCTAATTCTACCGCTGTCGCCTCAATCACTGCATGTAATGATTCCACAGACCAATCAGTTAAAGCTTCTAACTTTGCTTTAACAAGCGTTAATGGCTCAAGTGCCACCCCACGAAGATGCTTCTTCGCTTGTGTTTCATCAAACTCAGCAAAATCTTCATAAAAATAACGGCTAGATGCTGCAAGTTCTTTTAGAGTTTTAGCACGTTCAGAAAGCGCTACAACTAATTCGGCTAATGCAGGTCCATTGCTAGTATCTATTTTTTGATCATCCATATGCCACTCTAAATGAGATGCAACATATTCAGGCGCTAATGATTTAATATAATGTTGATTTAACCAATTCAACTTATCAGTATTAAAGGCTGAAGCCGCTTTATTAATATCATCTAACTTGAAGAAGCTAATCATCTCTTCCATAGAGAACACTTCTTGATCACCGTGAGACCAACCTAAACGAACTAAATAGTTAAGTAGCGCTTCAGGCAAATATCCATCATCACGATATTGCATAACGCCAACGGCACCATGACGTTTAGAGAGTTTGGCACCATCATCACCTAGAATCATCGATACATGGGCATATTCTGGAATAGGCGCGCCAAGCGCTTTTAGGATATTAATTTGGCGTGGGGTATTATTAATATGATCTTCACCGCGCACCACGCAAGTGATCCCCATATCCCAATCATCAACTACTACACAGAAATTATACGTTGGTACGCCGTCTGTACGCTTAATAATTAAATCATCAAGCATGCTATTTGATATTTCAATGCGACCGCGAACATGGTCATCAAAAACGACACTGCCTTCTACTGGGTTTTTAAAACGAACAACAAATGGCTCGTCAGTGTCACGCGGCGCTAGATCACGACAACAACCATCATATTTTTGTTGTTCGCCATTTGCAGCTTGTTCTTCACGCAATGACTCAATTCTTTCTCTAGAACAGTAACACTTATAAGCGGTGCCGCTTTCTAACATTTGCCCGATAATTTCGTTGTAACGGTCAAAACGTTTAGTTTGATAATATGGGCCTTCATTCCAATTTAATCCCAACCAGTTCATACCATCTAAGATTGCATCGCATGCTTCTTGGGTAGAACGTTCAATATCAGTGTCTTCTATACGTAAAACAAATTCACCGTTATTCGCTTTAGCATGTAACCATGAATAAAGTGCAGTACGTGCACCACCAACGTGTAAGAAACCTGTAGGGCTTGGAGCAAAGCGAGTCTTAGTTGTCATAATCGGACACTAACCTATATAAAGAAGTCTGTATAAACTATACCCTGCACCAAGCAGAGTATAAAAATGTGGCCAACATTCTAACAGCCTACGCGTTAGGTTGAAATGCCCGTGCATCGAATCAAGATGCTATTTTACTTAAAAGCCAAAACCAGCTTGCTTAACAAAACGCCAAACGGCACAAAAATAGCACTATCGTGATATTTTTATCGAAAAATCGTTGACAGCTAATCCTTGCTCCCTATAATACCGACCCACACAGCATGAGGTCGCTTAGCTCAGCTGGGAGAGCACCTCCCTTACAAGGAGGGGGTCACTGGTTCGAGCCCAGTAGCGACCACCATAATTTCATTGAAGAAATTATCTGTTGTTGATTATATTCCCAGGTCGCTTAGCTCAGCTGGGAGAGCACCTCCCTTACAAGGAGGGGGTCACTGGTTCGAGCCCAGTAGCGACCACCATATAATTAACAAGTGTAGAGTCCCCAGGTCGCTTAGCTCAGCTGGGAGAGCACCTCCCTTACAAGGAGGGGGTCACTGGTTCGAGCCCAGTAGCGACCACCATTTATTTGGACTCACAGTTTTATAATTAGCTACATTATCCCAGGTCGCTTAGCTCAGCTGGGAGAGCACCTCCCTTACAAGGAGGGGGTCACTGGTTCGAGCCCAGTAGCGACCACCATAATGTACTGATGTTGCAAGATATCCCAGGTCGCTTAGCTCAGCTGGGAGAGCACCTCCCTTACAAGGAGGGGGTCACTGGTTCGAGCCCAGTAGCGACCACCATTATCTTCAAAATGTTTTAATTTATCCCAGGTCGCTTAGCTCAGCTGGGAGAGCACCTCCCTTACAAGGAGGGGGTCACTGGTTCGAGCCCAGTAGCGACCACCATAAATCTGCTTTAAAAAACAAACTCATCAATTTCAAACTAGAACTGTTTTAATAAACTCCCTTACCATAAAATAACGTTAAAAATTATAACTTCCTCTTAATAATATTCTTTTTATAGAATCATGTTAATCTCATTCAATTTACTCCAAACCTAAATCATCTTTTTAAAAAATCCCATCTGCTTTTTTGAATATTTATTTCAGTATTTTCATCATCAACGGCTTAATTGTTAACTTTATGATCAAATGCTATCAATGTGTGAAATCCCACCCATTGATACTATTAAGATGTCCCTCATATCACCCCCGTTAAATATTAAAAACATTAAAAAACAAATTTAACCATAAAAAACAATAATATAATCACAACCCCCAAACTGGCACTTCTTTTGCTTACTACCTTATACACCTCTGGGACGCTGGCTATATCCCAACTGCTTTATCTATTGCAGTAAAGAGACAAAACGATAATAAACAAGTAAAGGAAGCCATAACATGTCTAAATCAACTACTAGTAACCCTGTATGGAAGTCAATAACGTCTGCAGCAAAACTCACTGCAATTGCATCTGTTTTAGCCTCTAGCTTTAATGTATTTGCTGAGCCTATAGAAATTAAGTTTTCTCATGTGGTCGCAGAAAATACTCCTAAGGGCCAAATGGCACTTAAATTTAAAGAGTTAGTTGAGCAACGTTTACCCGGAGAATATACCGTCAGCGTATTTCCAAGTTCGCAGTTATTTGGGGACAACAATGAACTCGCGGCATTATTATTAAACGATGTGCAAATTGTTGCACCATCACTTTCGAAGTTTGAGCGCTACACAAAAAAACTTCAGGTGTTTGATCTTCCATTCTTATTCGAAGATATGGCTGCGGTCGACCGTTTTCAACAATCTGAAGAGGGCCAGAAACTACTTAATTCAATGAACCGCAAAGGTCTTGTCGGTTTAGGGTATTTGCATAATGGTATGAAGCAATTTTCAGCCCATGCGCCACTTTCAACACCGGGTGAAGCCAACGGCAAAAAATTCCGCATTATGGCCTCTGACGTTATTGCGGCACAATTTGATGCCGTAAAAGCAATTCCAGTTAAAAAGCCATTCTCAGAAGTGTTTACCCTTTTACAAACCCGCGCTATTGATGGGCAGGAAAACACTTGGTCAAATATTTACTCAATGAAGTTTTATGAGGTGCAAAGCCACATCACAGAAAGTAATCACGGTGTATTAGATTACATGTTAGTGACATCAAACACCTTTTGGAAAAATTTACCTAAAGACAAACGCGACATTATCAAAAAATCACTCGACGAAGCCATTGTATTAGGCAATCAAATTGCCGCGGCTAAAGAAGGCGAAGATAAACAGGCTATTTTGGATTCAAAACGTTCTGAACTGGTGTCATTAACTGCTGTACAACGCCAACAATGGGTTGATGCCATGAAGCCTGTATGGACTAAGTTTGAGTCTCAAATCGGTAAAGACGTCATTGAAGCTGCTCAGGCCGCAAACAAGCAATAAGGTTCTCTTGGGTTGTTATCTAAAGTTATCACAGGATAACAACCCTCTTTTCATTAACATTTAGGAGAACAAAGTGATTTCAAATTTACTCAATAAATTCGAAGAAGGGTTTTTAAACCTATTGATCTCACTGATGACCTTATTGGTATTTGGCGAAGTTATCGCACGTTTTTTCTTTAATACCGGTTTTCTGTGGATACAAGAACTGACCCTAACCCTGTGTGGATGGTTTGTATTATTTGGCATGTCTTATGGCGTAAAAGTAGGGGCACATATTGGTGTTGATGCTTTTGTCACAACACTTTCGCCAGTACCCAAAAAGCTAGTTGCATTATTAGCCTGTTCATTGTGCGTTATCTATTGTGGTTTATTTCTTAAAGGTAGCTGGGATTATTTGAGCCAAATGTACCAAATTGGACTCCCGATGGAAGATATCGACTTTCCAGCATTCCTGGTTCATCAACTCGATCCTGATTTTGCCTGGGATGTATTAAAAATCGATCTTGAAGATGAGGGTGCGGTACCCGTTTGGATGTCTCAAAGCATTTTAATTATCGGTTTTTTAATGCTGACCTGGCGGTTTGTACAATTATTTATCGCCATATTAACCGGTAAAGCAGATGGATTTAAATTAGCAGATGAAGCGAAAGACAGCATGCATTTAATTGATGAAGCTGCACTAGCAAGTGCGATTAATTCAACAACATCAACAGAAAAAAATAAGGACGTAAAATAATGACTATCGCGACCTTATTTATCACACTCCTTGTGTGCATGTTAATTGGTATGCCTATCGCTATTGCGTTAGGGTTTTCAAGCGTATTGACTATTTTATTGTTTTCAAATGACTCTTTGGCCTCAATTGCATTGAAGCTTTATGAATCAACCTCTGAGCATTACACCTTACTGGCTATTCCCTTCTTCATATTGTCATCAGCTTTTTTGTCTACTGGCGGGGTGGCACGCAGAATTATTGATTTTGCCATGGACAGTGTCGGCCATATTCGCGGTGGTTTAGCAATGGCCTCAGTAATGGCCTGCATGCTATTTGCAGCAGTATCAGGCTCGTCACCTGCCACCGTTGCAGCAATCGGCTCAATTGTCATTATAGGTATGGTTCGCGCTGGTTATCCCGAAAAATTTGCCGCTGGGGTGATTACGACTTCAGGGACATTAGGCATTTTAATTCCACCCTCGATTGTAATGCTAGTTTATGCCGCAGCAACGGAAGTGTCAGCTGCTAGAATGTTTATGGCGGGTTTAATACCTGGTTTGATGATGGGGTGTATTTTAATGCTGGCAATTTATATTGTCGCCAGAATTAAAAATCTCCCATCTCGCCCTTTTCCAGGCGTTAAAGCCTTATCTATATCAAGCGCAAAAGCCATGGGCGGTTTAGCACTGATTATTATCGTGCTGGGTTCGATTTATGGTGGAGTTGCCAGCCCAACTGAAGCTGCGGCTGTAGCCTGTGTTTATGCCTATTTTATTGCGGTATTTGGATATCGTGATATTGGTCCATTGAAAAATGTGGCCTGGCGTAATCAGCAGGAATCTATTGTCGGCGCTGGCGTACGTAATATTCTGCAAATGTTGCTAGCGGTGATTAAAACCCCAACCGATAAAGATATTCGACATGTGGTTCGCGATGGCGCAAAAGTCAGTATTATGTTGTTGTTTATTATTGCCAATGCCATGTTATTTGCCCATGTACTCACCACTGAGCGTATTCCGCATATTATTGCTGAAACAATTGTCGGGTTTGGGTTACCAGCCTGGGGCTTCTTAATCATAGTTAATTTGTTGTTGCTAGCAGCCGGTAACTTTATGGAGCCTTCAGCAATTTTATTAATTATGGCACCCATTTTGTTCCCAATTGCAACGCAGCTAGGTATCGACCCTATTCACTTAGGGATCATCATGGTAGTCAACATGGAGATAGGCATGCTAACGCCGCCGGTGGGGCTCAATCTATTTGTTACCGCAGGGATTACGGGTAAAAGTATGGGCTGGGTGATCCAATCATGCTTGCCTTGGTTGTTGTTGTTGTTGGGGTTTTTAATGCTAATAACCTATGTGCCGCAAATATCACTGTTTCTACCTGAGTATATTGATAAATTGAATGGCTATTAACTTGATTAATTAGCCCAAATAGACCAGCCTTAAGACTCAATATCCGTTGTTAATAACCAGCAACGGATATTTTCTCGTTTATGGTTTTATCGCATTCGTCGTCAGATTAGCCATCTAATTAAGCATTCCTATAAGAGTATTTATGGTTATCACCCGCACACAAATCAAACATAAAATATGGTTAAGTATCGCCCTTATTATAGGGCTTATTCTGACTCTATATATCAGTCAATGGTATTGGCTAGACAAGGGTGTCAATAATATTGCCCAGCAATCAGAAAAACAAATTAATGAGCTCGTGCTATTTATCGATCAACAATTAGCTCAGTTTGAAATTATTCCAGAAGTGATTGCGACAAACCCAATACTGCAAGAAGGTTTATTAGCCCCAAAAAATCCCAAAAAAATGGCTGAGTTAAATGCTTATCTATCAGAATTACAGAAAGTCACAGAATCATCCGATATTTATCTCACAGATTCTTTGGGTATAGCTATTGCCGCCAGTAATTGGGATCAACCTAGACCATTTATCAATCAAGATTATTCATACCGACCCTATTTTATCGCAGCACGCTCTGGACGCGCTGGGCGCTACTATGCTGTAGGGGTATCATCAGACAAACGCGGATTTTATTTCTCTAACCCCGTTTACCACAATGGCCAAGTTCTGGGCGTAATAGTGGTTAAAGTTGATATTGGTGTTATTGAGCAGCAAAGTACTGGCATAGCTATTGCTGGCCAATATGAGTTTATGATTAGTGACCCTGATGACATTGTCTTTTTATCCAGTATTAATCATTGGCGATTTAACTCATTAACCCCTTTATCGCAATCTAAACGATTTGCCCTTAACAATGCCAAACGTTATGCAAACCGTCCAATCAGTGAATTATCTATTTATCCCGACTATAAAGTAAATTCTGCAACTGATTTAAATACCTACAAGATAACTTCCAGTAAGGGGAGTGAAACATTTTTAGAAAAAAAACAGTTAATGCCAAACGCAAATTGGACATTGCACATATTAGCGCCTATGTCCCCTTTATATAAATCGCTACCCGCTATTATGTTGCTGGCGGCCAGCCTATATTTATTAATCGTACTGTTTATTTTGTACACCATTGAGAGACGCAAAAATTTACTGCGTATGCACCATGCTCAGAATCAGCTTGAACAAAGGGTTAAAGCACGTACTCTAGAATTAGAACAAGCCAATACCCAGCTTAAAGACACTCAAGATGAATTAATTCAAGCAGCCAAATTAACGGTTATAGGCAGTTTATCTGCCAGTATTAACCATGAGCTCAATCAACCATTAGCCGCATTAAGAAGTTATGCTCAAAACACCCAAACTTTCCTAGGTCGAAATATGTTCGATGATGCTAAAAATAATCTAAAAATTATGATTGAGCTCACAGACCGTTTAGCTGATATCATCGCACAATTTAAAAGTTTCACCCGCAAATCCCAAGGCAAAGATAATGCCATCGAAATTCAACAGGCCATTGAACAAGCACTGACTATTGTACAACCTGAAATTGATAAGCAAGGCGTACAATTATCTAAATCATTACCTACTGGGAAATGCCAAATTTGGGGTGATACGGTTAGATTACAACAGGTATTAGTTAACATTATCAGCAATGCAATTGTTGCCATGCAGCAAAGCAGTCAAAGACATTTAACCATTAGTGTTAGCAAGATAAGTGACAGCAATACACTCATCATTAGTATTCAAGACACAGGGCCAGGCGTGAGAGAAAGCCAGATGAGTAAAATATTTGAGCCCTATTTCACCACTAATGAACGCCAAGGGTTAGGCTTAGGCCTATCCATTTCTCAGCGTATTATTGAGTCGATGCAAGGTCAAATTACAGTAGAAAATAGCGATAAAGGTGGTGCTATTTTTAGACTTTCCCTACCGATTTATTTACACGAAGGTAACTAAACTTGAGCTCACTAGGTGATATAAACCAACTACAAGTCATTATTGTTGATGATGAGCCTCATATTGGCAGCGTGCTGAGTCAATTATTCAAATTAGAGGGTATCAGTGCCGCATCAACAACGCAGCCAACACAGGTCGCTGAACTCATTCATAATGATTGGCCTGGTGTGGTGTTTTCTGATGTCAATATGCCGCAACTGAATGGATTAAGCCTATTACAGCAATTAATCCACAAAGACCCAGACCTCCCCGTGATACTCATTACTGGTTTCGGCGATATTGCCATGGCAGTTGATGCGGTAAAAAAAGGCGCCTATGACTTTCTTGAAAAACCTTTTAATAATGAACATGTGGTTGATGTTGCCAAGCGCGCGTTAGAAAAACGCCAATTAACCCTCGAAAACCGCAAACTTAAACAAGAATTAGAGTCACACATAGCGCCTGGGCCGCGGATTTTAGGCCACAGCCCTGGCATTATAAAAATGCGCAACATACTCAACCAAGTGATAAATGTACCTGCTGACATCATGATTGAAGGTGAAACCGGCGCAGGAAAAGAGCTAGTAGCACGTTATCTTCACGACCATAGTCTGCGTAGTAAACACAACTTTGTGGCTATTAACTGTGGTGCAATTCCGGAAAGTCTTATTGAAAGTGAGTTATTTGGCGCTCAAGCAGGTGCTTATACGGGTAACGATAAAACCCGTATTGGCAAATTTGAATATGCTAATGGTGGTACATTATTTTTAGATGAAATAGAAAGCACCCCGCTCAGTTTACAAGTCAAATTACTCAGAGTGCTTGAAGATCGTAAGGTTGAACGTTTAGGCTCTAACCAGTCAATTGAACTGGATATTAGAGTCATTGCCGCCACAAAAGTAAACTTGCAGCAATTATGTGAAACCGGTGAGTTCCGTCAAGACTTACTTTATCGTTTAAACTTAGTCACAGTGCCCATTCCAGCCTTAAGAGAGCGCAGAGAAGATATCCCTATTCTGTTCCTACATTTTGCTCGAATCGCTTCTACTCGCTACCACAAAGCGCTTATTGCATTGAATCCTGAGCAGCAAGCAATGCTAACCTCGCATGATTGGCCAGGTAACGTGCGAGAGTTACGTAATTTAGCCGAGCGCTACGTGTTATTAGGCGCAGAAGCCGCTTTTGCCGCAGGTAATATAGACAATCACCCCACTATGCATTCGAATATGTCTTTGCAACAGCGAGTCGACTTTTTTGAACGTTTATTAATAGAAGAATCTTTGAGTTATAACAAAGGCAGCATAAAGCTGACAATGGAACAACTCGAGCTCCCCCGAAAAACGCTTTACGATAAAATGAAAAAATTTGAAATAGATCGTAAGCAATTCACCGATCACTAACAATCTAACCTCTCTTACTTGTAAGTCATTTATCTTAGGCCGGCTTATCTAGCGGCCCTCTACTCAGGAATAATATGGCCAGCGCTAACATAGCTAACAAGGTTAACGAACCTACCACAACCCCTGGCCATTCAGAATGCTGCCAAAATACCATCAAATAAGGCCCACCTAGTGCTGCACCTAAGTAATAGCAGCATAAATACAAAGAAGTCGCTTTTGCCCTGTGATTGGTAGCTCGGATAGCCACAAACGAATTACAACAACTGTGAGTTAAAAAGAATCCGCTCGCGGTAATTAAAAAACCCATAACAATCGCCCATAGGGTATCGACTAAGGTTAATAGGGTGCCTAGTACCATGAGTAAAAAGGCAGCTTTAAATAGTATGATCGACCCAAAGCGGACAATCCACTTAGCCGATAAATATGATGCAAAGGTGCCACTGAGGTAACACAAAAATATCAAGGTGGCGTTAAATCGGCTTAATTCATATGGTTCAGCCATTAAATGTAACTGAATAAAACTAAATTGATTTACCATCATCATAAAAGCCAGGCCGCCGATAATAAATACCAAACTCATTTTACGGTCGGTGATGTGCCCCCAAAAACCTTGTAAATCATGGTGCAACTTTGCCAGTTTCGCTTGCTTGGCCGATAAATGAGTTACCTGTGGTTTAATTTCACGCCGGGGCAATAGAAAAGTGACTATTGCCACCCCAATTAAGGTCACAACAAACACCAACCCCATAGATTGCTGCCAAGATAAATGTTGTGACATTAAGCCACCAAATAAGCGGCCAAAGATCCCCCCAAACTGTTAGCAGTAATATAGATTGCCGCTGCTTTTAACATAAATTCAGCTGCGAGTTGCTCTTTAAAATACGCCATCGCAATCGCGGGCACGGCTGCCAGTAGTCCTCCCTGCAATAGCCTTATCCAAACCAATGAGTCAAAGTCTGTTGCAAAAATGAGTAATAAATTTGAGCAGGCTAATAACCATAAACTGATCACAATCGGCTTTAACCGCCCGACGCGATCTGAAATCATCGCATAAAACAATAATGAAAAAGCCAGGGTGAAACTGGTCACAGATAGCACTAATGTAGAATGCGCACCGGTGACATTAAAGTGTTCAGCAATTAGCGGCAGCATGCCCTGAACAGTATAAAGATTGATATAAATCACCACAGACGCAAGGCAAAGAGCCCAGATTAAACGACTTTGTTTGCTTTGCTCATGTGCTGATGAGTGAATTGACATACTGGGAGATACTGATTGGTGAGTCACACAGGCCACGGATTAATGACAACGGAATAACATTATCGTTCGCCACTATGATTAATCAATGGCGAACACGGTAAAATGTGAACTTGATGGCTTTAAAAGGTCAGTTGTCGCCCTTTACTTAACTTGTCTCATCAACACTTCTGTGGTGAATTTATCATTATTAATTACTTTAAATTTCTCATAGGTTTGAAAAATCACTTTACCCTGATAAGTGATCATCGCTACCACGCCATAATCAATATTCTTATCTATTGTTTCAACAGGAAAAATAAATTTAAACGGCACTGGCGCCCGTGCTATATCAAAGGTTTTTTGCGAAATAATCGAGCCTGGTGTATTAAAATCAATCACCGCGATATTAATTTTACAGCCTTGAGGTAATTTTATTTTCTCTAGATAACCGGCATAGCCATTCACCACAACCGGCTCTTCTGGGGTAACCGTCACACAACCGGTCAACATCAATAATACGCCAACAAGACCCGCTAAAACATATTTACACTTACTCATACCACTCAACCTATTCATCTATTATTGTTGACATTAATACGCCAAACACCCATTACGACTTAGTCATTCTCAACAAACCTTCCTGGGTTGCAGAAGCCACTAGGCGACCTTGCTGATCAAAAAACTGCCCTTTTACAAAGCCACGACCGCCACCAGCATTAGGACTTTCAATACTGTATAAAATCCATTCACCCATATTAAATGGACGATGGAACCACATAGAATGATCAATCGTTGCCATTCGAATACCCGGGGTTAAAAATGACACGCCATGGGGCTGGGCTGCTGTCACTAGAAAGTTAAAGTCAGAAGCGTAAGCAAGTAGGTATTCTTGAATACTATGATCATTAGGGATAATGCCGTTGGCTCTAAGCCACACATAGCGCACTGGCTCACTGGTTGAAGGTGCGAGTGGATTACCGGGATTCACTAAACGCATTTCAATAGGTGAATCGGCCATAAATTTTTCAAGCATCTTTGCTGGCACTTTATCGCGCATCGTCATTGCAAGTTCTTGCTGATTCATCAATCCTTCTGGTCCCGGTACATCAGGCATAGTCGCTTGATGTTCATATCCTTGCTCGACAGTTTGGAATGAACAGGTCATATAAAAAATCGGACGGCCTTTTTGAATCGCTTTCACCCTACGGGCACTAAAGCTACCGCCATCACGCATGATTTCAACATCATAGACAATCGGTTGTTTTTCATCACCTGCGCGTAAAAAATAAGAATGCAAAGAATGCGCATATCGATCTGCACTCACGGTCTGTTTTGCTGCACTCAATGCTTGCCCCATCACCTGACCGCCAAAGACATGGCCAAAACCTAAATCCTGACTTTGACCACGAAATAATCCCAGCTCAATTTGTTCAAGGGACAATAATGATAATAAATCGTTTAAAACCTGACTCATTTAACTCTCTCACAAACCACATAATTATAGATAAGCCTACCTTAAACTCTTCAGTAAGAGCTAGTGACTTTTGATTACCATTTTAAATCAGCACTACTTTATATATTCAAATTCGAAATTAGTGATTTGTCGCAAACAATATCAACAGCAGTCGTTAACAAAATTTGTTAAGCTATTAGGCATTACTAATCTAGTTATTTGATGTTTATGCAACCTTGGATTTTGGCTATTCGCCCAAGAACATTGCCAGCGGCAATCGGCCCCTTACTTATCGGTAATATGTTAGCGCTTCAGCTAGCACAATTTAGTTGGCTCATTGCCTCTATTTCAATGTTATGTGCCGTGTTACTGCAAATATCAGTCAATTTAGCTAATGACTATTTTGACTTTAAAAATGGTATAGATACAGCAGAAAGACTTGGGCCAGTGCGTGTGACTCAAAGCGGCATGATCGCCCCAGATACGGTACGTAACGCAATGATATTGTGTTTATTGGCAGCCTTATTAGTGGGTTCACACCTTATTTTGCACGGTGGTTGGCCAATTGCCATATTAGCAGCAGCGTCAATTTTAGCGGCACTTTGCTACAGTGGCGGCCCTTACCCTCTGGCATCTCATGGATTAGGTGAAGTTGCAGCATTTATCTTTTTTGGCTTAGTTGCTGTTGTCGGTAGCTACTACCTGCAAGCTGGCGAGACCACATTAACGGCTTGGCTATTAGGCTGTGCAATCGGATTTTTTAACGCCGCCATAATGTTAGTCAATAATACCCGTGATATCACAACCGATACCAAAGCGGGCAAAAACACCCTTGCGGTTCGCATTGGTGAAGCGCAAGCAAAAGTATTATACCAAAGCTTGTTATATTTGCCTTTTGGAATAATCATTGCCGGATTTTTATTGGGTGCACTTGAGGGCTGGCCGGTATTATTAGCAGGCGTATCATTAGTCTTAGCCAGAAACTTAAGTAAAGATTTTAGAGATAACTCAGGGGAAGCGTTAAATCCTATTCTGGGTAAAACAGCTAAACTGACGATGATTTTCAGCGCACTTTTCAGCGCGGGCTTAATTATCAATTTCAGCCAAATCTAAGCACTTAAGTTAAGCATAGGTATTTAACTTTCAGCTCCTAAATCTAAAAGCTCAGTGTAAAAATCAAAAAGGCTTCATTAAGAAGCCTTTTTTATTGGATAACACAAACTAAACTTTACACTTTAGTTAAAGTGCGCTCTTTTGCGCTCCAGTCTAAATGGTATTTTTCGCCAGCCGGTTTATCTGTACGTTCAAAAGTATGGGCGCCAAAAAAGTCGCGTTGACCTTGCAATAAGTTAGCAGGCAATGTTTCGCAGCGATAACTATCATAATATGCCACAGCGGAACTAATACACGGTGCAGGAATACCTTGCATCACTGATGCCGCGACTGTTTTGCGCCAGTTTAATTGCTTGGTTGCTAAAGTGCTGCTAAAGCTTTCGGCCATTAACAGATTTGGCAACGCAGGATCTTGCTCATAAGCTTGAGTAATGGACTGTAAAAAAGTCGCTCTAATGATACAACCAGCACGCCAGATTTTGGCTATTTCAGCAAAGTTAAGTGGCCAATTTTGCTCTTTAGCTTCCATCGCCATTAGCTGAAAACCTTGCGCATAACAGCATACTTTGGCGCAATATAACGCATCTTCTAATGCATCGATAAAGGCTGTTTTCTCAACATCTGACAAGGTTATTTTTGCTGGACCAATTAGGGTTTTGCTTAACGACACTCGTAATGTTTTTTGAGTACTTACCGCACGGGCATACACAGCTTCAGCGATTGTTGGCGCTGGACAGCCAATTTGCAAACTACTGACAGCAGTCCACAAACCCGTGCCTTTTTGGCCGGCTTTATCCAAAATCATCTCAACCAGCGGTTTACCCGTTAGCGGATCATCTTGTTGCAATACTTCTGCACTGATTTCCATTAAATAGCTATTTAAACTACCTTGGTTCCAACGCTTGAAAATATCACCAATCTCGTGGGTTGATAAATCTAAACCATCGTGAAGCAATTGATAGGCTTCGCAAATTAACTGCATATCAGCATATTCAATACCATTGTGTACCATTTTAACGTAATGGCCTGAACCTGCAGGGCCAATATAAGTGGTACAAGGTTCGCCTTCAGTAACCGGGTTGCCGGGCTCAAAACGCTCAATAGGCAAACCGGTTTTACTGTCAACTTTAGCCGCTATTGCATTCCAAATTGGCGCAACATATTGCCATGCTGATTCATCACCACTGGGCATTAATGACGGGCCAAAACGTGCGCCCACTTCACCACCAGAAACCGCTGAACTAAAGAATTTAAACTTACCTTTATAATGCGCTTCGCGCTCAACCGTATCAGTCCACAGACTGTTACCGGTATCAATGACAATATCATCACTGGAAATGCCACTTTCAATCAAAGTATTACAAATACCATCAACAATTTTGCCCGCAGGTACGGATAAAACAATTACTTTAGGGGAAATTAATTTTTCGAGCATTTCTGAAAGATTCTTACAAGCTTGCATTCGAGGTGCTAAGCCTTCTTTCCGCTCTTGGTGTTCTTGTTCAAGCGCGCCATTAATTTTGGCCTCATCTAGATCAAAAACAGTCACGTGGTAGCCATTATCAGCTATATTTAACGCAAGATTTTTGCCCATAACACCAAGGCCGATTACGCCGATGTTTGACAATTGAGTGTGGTGAGTCATTAGATTTATATTCCACAAGGTCACAGAGATTTATCGCGATTCGCGAACCCATATGGACAAATATTATAGCGATTTTTGTAACTAAATTACCAGTTAAAACCTAGATTCTATGGGTTACAGTAATCGAAATGTGTTTTTCAATATTTTCGTAAAGCAGTCTTTTTAAGGTTTATTTAATAAAAACGTCAATATTATCAAGTATAAAAATCATTATCTTAGCTAACATTGACGTCTGTATTCATTAAAAAATTTACTTACCTAAGGCTTTAGTTAGTGCATTAGCATAGCCCATTCGCGTTAACGTATTGCGAACAATGTCTAAAGTTTGTGGATCTTCTATGGTAGCGGGCACAGTATATTCTTGGTTATCGGCAATTTTACGCATAGTGGCGCGTAAAATTTTGCCTGAACGAGTCTTAGGCAATTTAGGCACTGCGCTGACTAATCTAAACGATGCCACCGGGCCTATTTCTTGCCTTACTAAGGCTAATAGTTGGCGATGAAGTTCATCATCGGTTAGGTTGACGCCATTTTTAAGCACCACCATACCCAGTGGCACCTGGCCTTTTAATTTATCTTGTACACCAATAACCGCCGCTTCTGCCACCGCAGGATGTTGACACAAAACTTCTTCAAAGCGCCCTGTCGATAAACGATGACCGGCCACATTAATAATGTCGTCGATGCGGCTCATAATATACAGATAACCATCTTCATCAATGTAACCAGCATCACCGGTTAAATAGTATCCGGGATACATAGATAAATAACTGTCCACATAGCGGTCATCATTTTGCCATAAGGTAGTTAATGTCCCTGGCGGTAACGGTTGCTTAATGACCACGTTACCACTTTCATTGGCGGGCACTTGCTCACCCATAGCGTCAAGCACTTCCACTTGATAACCCGGTACCGGTCTTGCGGGAGATCCGGGTTTAATCGCTATAGGCTCTATTCCCATTAAGTTTGACGCTACTGGCCAACCCGTTTCAGTTTGCCACCAATGATCAATCACAGGTTTACCCAGCATGGCTTGGCTCCAGTTTAACGTTTCTGGATCACAACGCTCGCCCGCTAAAAACATTTGTTTTAAACAACTCAGATCAAATGGCTTAATGAGCTCACCTTCGGGATCTTCGCGTTTAATGGCTCGAATAGCCGTTGGGGCGGTAAAAAAACTTTTGACGTTATTGGCGGCAATAATTCGCCAGAATGCCGCGGCATCCGGTGTACCAATGGGTTTTCCTTCATACATAATTGTGGTTGCACCGACTAATAACGGCCCATAAACAATATATGAATGACCAACCACCCAGCCCACATCAGATGCAGCCCAAAACACCTCATCTTGCTCAATATCGTAGATATTCTTCATCGACCAACATAAAGCCACCGCATGACCACCATTATCACGTACAACACCTTTAGGTTTGCCGGTTGTGCCTGAGGTATAAAGCACATATAAAGGATCGGTGGCATTGAGGGATACACAATCTGCATTTGAGGCATTTTGCAGTGCGTACTGCCAGTCAGCATCTCTTGGCTCGGTTAACTCTGCTTGATATTGATGTCTGGCTAAAATAAGGCAGTGGTCAACTTTATGACTGGCTTGGTTAAGTGCATCGTCTAATAATGGCTTATAAGGTACAACGCCTGAGGGCTCT
This sequence comes from Shewanella sp. HL-SH2, assembly GCF_051164935.1. Classification (NCBI taxonomy): domain Bacteria; kingdom Pseudomonadati; phylum Pseudomonadota; class Gammaproteobacteria; order Alteromonadales; family Shewanellaceae; genus Shewanella; species Shewanella sp. HL-SH2. Next base: position 2,055,539 of record NZ_CP195035.1, on the reverse strand, counting down.
ATGCCGCAAGATGCAGACAGCACTAACTTAGGTTTGGCATCATTAATACGAGTCGCCAACTCATTGGCGGCAAAACCACCAAACACCACTGAATGAATTGCACCTATACGGGCACACGCTAACATCGCAAAAGCGGTTTCGGGCACCATGGGCATATAAATCACCACTCTATCGCCCTTTTCAATACCGATAGACTGCATGTAACCCGCTAAACGACTTACTTGTGCTAATAATTCGTTGTAGGTGATAGTGTATTGATTTTGTGTGACCGGACTTATGTAGTTAATTGCCACATTGTTACCCAGTCCATTAGCCACATGACGGTCAACAGCGTTATAGCAAGTATTCATCTTGCCATCGGCAAACCATTGATAAAAAGGTTTATTTGAATCGTCTAAAATGCTCTTAGGCTCTTTGTCCCAAGTAATCATCTTCGCAGCTTCAGCCCAAAAGGTCGTTGGGTCTTCAATTGATTGTGTATGTAATGACTTCCCTACATCAGTCATGTTAGTTCTCCGTTAGCTCTCCCAAGGTTGATTATGAGCAGAATTAAGCCAATATCCCTATTAGACCAAGGGATTAGTATCGATATTTATGAGCGCTGCGACAATTACATCAACAGGATACAGAAACATAAATAAGAATTAATAAAAACTTATTAATTAATAGCTTAAATAAAAAATCCAATCGAAATGGCAAGATGAATTAACAGTTGTAAAATAGATTTTTTACCGCAAACTTTACCTTTACGTAAACTTCATATATCGTGCATCAAAAGAAACCTATTTGGTGAGATGATGAACGCTACAGTCAGCACCCAATCTACATACTCTATCAGTGATTTATCAAAAGAATTTGATATCACCACCCGCAGCATTCGTTTTTACGAAGACCAAGGCTTAATCAAGCCCAAGCGTCGTGGCCAAACACGCATATACACCCTAAAAGATCGCGTCAGACTGAAACTGATTTTACGCGGTAAACGTTTAGGCTTTTCATTGGCTGAAACCCGCCGCCTATTCGAACTTTACGATGCAGATAAATCAAGCACATCACAGCTCAATACCATGCTGGACTTAGTCAATGATAAAAAGGCAGCACTTCAGCAGCAAATGGATGACATTAAAGTGGTGCTGATGGAACTCAATTCTGCCGAGCAGCAATGTAAATCAGCCTTAGAAATCAATAAGGCATCAAAAACATAAAGCGATTTATTTGACTATTATTACAAATATTGTCATTAAAAAATCGAGTGAAATTTTAGTAAAAGTACCAGTAAAAATAGAACCGAATAATCGGTCATTAGCATCATCAATACCATTTAGCTGTTTAACACAGCCTTTAAAAGACAAGTAAATGACGCCAAAACGCAACATAGCGTGGCGTCTCAAATAATAATTCAACAGGACATAAGCCATGAGCGATTTATACAGCAGCCTTAATTTCGGTTTGGGCGAAGATATTGATATGTTGCGCGACGCAGTTCGCAGTTTTGCCAGCAACGAAATTGCCCCCATTGCCGCACAAGTAGACCATGACAATGAGTTCCCTAATCACATGTGGACTCAGCTGGGTGATATGGGCTTGCTCGGCGTCACTGTGCCAGAGGAGTTTGGTGGTGCAAACATGGGTTACTTAGCCCATGTTGTCGCAATGGAAGAAGTTTCCCGCGCATCAGCCTCTATTGGTTTAAGCTATGGCGCGCATTCAAACCTGTGTGTAAATCAAATCAACCGTAATGGTAATGCGGCTCAACGCGCTAAATACCTGCCAAAACTCGTTAGCGGCGAACACATAGGTGCGCTAGCAATGAGTGAGCCTAATGCCGGTTCTGACGTAGTGTCAATGAAGCTCAGTGCCCGTAAAGAAGGCGACCGTTATATTCTTAATGGCAATAAAATGTGGATCACCAACGGTCCAGATGCACACACTTATGTGATTTATGCCAAAACTGATTTAGAAAAAGGCGCCCATGGTATCACCGCCTTTATCGTAGAACGTGGCTCTAAAGGTTTCAGTCAAGCGCAAAAACTGGATAAATTAGGCATGCGTGGCTCAAACACCTGTGAATTAGTGTTTGAAGACTGTGAAGTCCCTGAAGAAAATATTTTAGGCGGACTGAACAATGGCGTAAAAGTACTCATGAGCGGCCTGGATTATGAACGCGTTGTACTGTCCGGCGGCCCACTTGGCATTATGGCAGCGTGTATGGACATCGTGGTGCCTTATATTCACGAGCGCGTCCAGTTTGGTCAATCTATCGGTGAATTCCAGCTTGTCCAGGGCAAAATTGCTGACATGTACACGGGGATGAACGCTGCAAGATCCTATGTTTATAACGTTGCTAAGTCTTGCGACCGTGGCGAAACTACTCGTAAAGATGCTGCTGGCGCGATTCTGTACAGTGCCGAATTAGCCACTAAAATGGCATTAGATGCCATTCAACTGCTTGGTGGCAATGGCTATGTTAACGAATATGCCACAGGCCGTTTATTACGTGATGCCAAACTATATGAAATAGGCGCCGGTACCTCAGAAATTCGCCGTATGCTTATCGGCCGTGAACTGTTTAACGAATCTAAATAATGGTAAATGCGTTAGCCTTATCAACACTTGTTCAAAGTGAATAGGTATGGCTAACACTTTTCCACTTGAGGGGTAAGTTAATCGGCGTAAACGCCCTCCCCCTCAATACCCTATTTGTGCTCAATAAAGGATATTGACATGACGCACCTGAGCAGCAAGATAAATCCTCGTAGTGATGAATTTAAAGCTAAATATGATGATATGGCTTTGTTAGTCGAAGATCTGCAGCAAAAACTGGCAAAAATTGAACAAGGTGGTGGCCCTGTGGCGTGTGAACGCCATCTGTCACGTGGAAAATTATTACCCCGTCACCGAGTTGAAAAACTGCTCGATCCTGGTTCTCCTTTTCTAGAAATCGCCCAATTTGCTGCTTATGAAGTCTATGATGAAGATGTCCCAGCCGCAGGTGTTATTGCCGGTATAGGCCGTGTAAGCGGCGTTGAGTGTATGATCATTGCTAACGACGCCACAGTAAAAGGCGGCACTTACTACCCTATTACAGTGAAAAAGCATTTACGCGCACAGGACATCGCCAAACGCTGTCATTTACCGTGTATTTATCTGGTTGATTCAGGCGGCGCAAACTTGCCACGCCAGGACGAAGTATTTCCAGACCGCGATCATTTCGGGCGTATTTTTTACAATCAAGCACAAATGTCGGCCCTTGGCATTCCGCAAATTGCCGTGGTAATGGGTTTATGTACCGCAGGTGGTGCTTATGTACCTGCAATGGCAGATGAATCGATTATTGTTAAAGATCAAGGCACCATCTTTTTAGCCGGGCCTCCTCTAGTTAAAGCAGCAACTGGCGAAGAAGTATCAGCGGAAGAATTAGGTGGCGCAGAAGTGCATACCAAAATATCCGGTGTTGCCGATCATTTAGCTCAAAACGATGATCATGCATTAGAGCTTGCACGTCGGGCAGTACTGCGCCTAAATCATCAAAAAACGATTTCCAGCATGCTTAGCCCAGTAAAACCGCCTAAGTATGATATTCATGAACTTTACGGCATTGTCGGAACCGATCTTAAAAAGCCATTTGATGTTAAAGAAGTCATTGGTCGTATCGTCGATGATTCAGACTTTGACGAGTTTAAGGCCAATTACGGTGCAACATTGGTCTGTGGCTTTGCCCGCATTCATGGTTACCCTGTTGGTATTGTTGCCAACAATGGCATTTTGTTCTCCGAGTCGGCTCAAAAAGGCGCTCACTTTATTGAGCTATGTTGCCAACGTAAAATTCCATTACTGTTCTTACAGAACATTACCGGGTTTATGGTCGGTAAGAAGTACGAACATGAAGGCATTGCCAAACACGGTGCCAAAATGGTTACCGCTGTATCTTGTGCCAACGTGCCTAAATTTACCGTGATTATTGGCGGCAGTTATGGCGCAGGTAACTATGGCATGTGTGGCCGAGCATTTGAACCCACTATGATGTGGATGTGGCCAAACGCGCGCATTTCAGTCATGGGCGGTGAACAAGCAGCAGGCGTTCTTGCTACAGTTCGTCGTGATGGTTTAGCCCGTAAAGGGGTTGAATGGACCAGCGAAGAAGAACAAGCATTCAGAAAGCCTATTGTTGAGCAATATGACAAAGAAGGTCATCCATACCATGCCAGCGCCCGCCTGTGGGACGATGGTATTATCGACCCAGCGCAAACCCGTGATGTGGTAGGTTTAGCGTTATCAGCGGCATTAAATGCGCCTATTGAAGACACCAAGTTTGGTGTGTTCCGCATGTAATTGCGTTCAATCAATAGGAGCATTAAAAAATGATTAAAAATGATTTTCAACACATCCAATGTCATCTTAACCAAGGCGTGGGTGAGTTAATATTAAATCGCGCAGAAAAGCATAATGCGTTTGATGAAGTGATGATTAATGAAATGATTGTGGCCATCGAACAGTTTGCCGATTCATCTGAATGCCAAATTTTGGTACTGCGTGCCAATGGAAAAAACTTCAGTGCTGGGGCGGATCTTAATTGGATGCGCAAGCAAGCCAAAATGGATTTTGAGCAAAATCTCACTGATGCCCATGAACTTGCCAAACTTATGCATGTGTTGGATAAATTTCCTAAACCGAGTATCGCACTGGTTAATGGCGCAGCCTTTGGTGGCGCATTAGGATTAATTTGTTGCTGCGATATCGCTATTGCCAATCAAGGTGCCAGCTTTTGTTTAAGCGAAGTAAAACTAGGCTTAATTCCTGCGGTTATTAGTCCTTATGTTGTGCGCGCTATGGGTATTCGCCAAGCCAGACGCTATATGTTAACTGCAGAGCGTTTTAGTGCCGACGAAGCCCTTAAACAACAGGTTATTCACGTCATTGATGATGATTTAGATATAGCGGCAGCGCCTTTTATTACCGCCTTTAAAGCGAACAGTCCACAAGGTATGGCATGGGTTAAAACCTTAGTGTCTCGATTAGAAGACGGCGTAATTAATGATGCAACACTGAGCTACACCAGTGAACAGATTGCCCGCATTCGAGTCTCTGATGAAGGCCAAGAAGGCCTAAATGCCTTTTTCGAAAAACGCTCTCCGGCTTGGCAACATGCCGCCGTCCCTCAAGGAGCCAAATAATGATTACTAAATTACTGATTGCCAACCGTGGTGAAATTGCTTGCCGTATTATTAAAACGGCTAAGGCCATGGGTGTACGTACCATAGCCTTATATTCCGATGCCGATAAAGATGCCCTTCATGTCGCTATGGCGGATGAGTCTTATCATTTGGGTGGCAGTGCCCCTGCGGATTCATACTTAAAAGCCGATTTGATTATTGATATTGCCAAACGTTCTGGTGCAGAGGCCATTCACCCAGGTTATGGCTTTTTGTCTGAAAATGCTGAGTTTGCCCGTAAGTGCGAGCAGAACGGTATTGCTTTTGTCGGCCCAGGCAGTGATGCCATTGATGCCATGGGCAGTAAAAGTGCGGCAAAACAGATTATGGGTAAGGCGAATGTGCCATTAGTGCCAGGTTACCATGGTGACGACCAAACCGATGAAAATTTGGTTTATCAAGCCAAACAAGTCGGTTTTCCGTTACTGATAAAAGCGGCATATGGCGGCGGTGGTAAAGGCATGCGCATCGTTGAAAATGACGGTGAGACCTTGGAAGCTATTCGCTCTGCTCGTCGTGAAGCCACCTCATCATTTGGTAATGATAAATTATTAATGGAGCGTTACTTACGTCAGCCACGCCATGTAGAAGTTCAAGTTTTTGCCGACAGTAAAGGCAACGCAATCTATCTATCAGATCGTGATTGCTCTATTCAACGTCGTCACCAAAAAGTGGTTGAAGAAGCGCCAGCGCCAGGTTTGTCAGACGAGCTACGCATTCAAATGGGTGAAGCCGCGGTTGCCGCTGCCAAAGCCATTGATTATGTTGGCGCAGGTACGGTTGAGTTTCTACTTGATACCGACAACAGCTTCTATTTCATGGAAATGAATACTCGTCTGCAAGTAGAACATCCAGTGACAGAAATGGTTACCGGCCAGGACTTAGTTAAATGGCAGCTTTTAGTCGCCAGTGGTGGAGAGCTGCCATTAAAACAAGATGAAGTGCGCATTCATGGTCACTCATTTGAAGTGCGTATTTACGCAGAAGACCCACAAAATGAATTTTTGCCTGCTAGCGGTAAACTAAACTTTTTACGTGAACCAGAGCAAAATCGCCATGTGCGTATTGACTCGGGCATACGTGAAAACGATGTGATCAGTAACTTTTATGATCCAATGATCGCCAAATTGATTGTCTGGGACGAAACTCGTCCACGTGCGTTGCATCGCTTAGTCAATGCTCTAGAGTCTTATCAAATCAGTGGGTTAAAACATAATATTGAGTTTTTAGCCAATATAGCTGAACACCCTGCGTTTGCCAAAGCTGATTTTTGCACTGACTTTATCGAACGCTATGGCAATACTTTAATTGGCGATGCGAGCAGTGAATCTGATACTGCGATTGCACTCGCCGGTTTATATCAAGTGTTGTTACGCCAGCAACAAGCAAAAGTGAATGCCGTTAATAGCAACGACCCCTATTCACCCTGGGGGCAAGTAAGCGGCTTTAGATTAAACAGTGCTAGCATTCATCATGTTGCCCTACTTGATGAAAAACATGAACTACAAAACTTACTGATGACAGACTTAGGCTGCGCTTTGCACTTAGGCCTAAATGGCCAGGCGCTAAAACTAGCCGGTCAAATTAAAGATGATGTGTTGTTTGCCGAAATTAATGGTCATAAAAGTAAAGTGCCTGTCAGTTGTGATGGCGACAACTTTACCTTATTTCTCCCTAGCGGCAGTTACCACTTTACCGCAGTGCTTGCACAAGTTGCCGATGAAACCATTAACAGCGCAGATAAGTTAAAAGCGCCAATGAACGGCACAGTGGTGACTCATCTTGTTGAAGTGGGCGCAACAGTTAAAGCGGGACAAGGCTTATTAGTGATGGAAGCCATGAAAATGGAGTACACTATAGAAGCCCCATTTGATGGCGTAGTCACCGAGTTTTACTTCCAAAGCGGTGAACTAGTAAGCGATGGCGTACAGCTGTTACATGTCGAAGAATCTGTCAAACAAGCGACTACGGAAACCGAAAAGGAAGCTAAAACATGATGCCATCTAAAGTGAGCATTTTTGAAGTTGGCGCCCGTGACGGTTTACAAAATGAAGTACCCGTGCCCACTACCGCTAAACTGCAACTTATTGCTGACTTAGCCGCAGCGGGCCTAACTCGCATTGAAGCGGGCAGCTTTGTGTCACCTAAATGGGTACCACAAATGGCTGACTCTGGTGACATATTTAGCCAAATGCCAAGGGTAAAAGGTGTCACTTATAGCGCCTTAACCCCAAATCTGAAAGGTTTTGAGCTAGCGTTAGCCTCTGGCGTCGATGAGGTGGCAATATTTGGCGCCGCTTCAGAGAGCTTCAGCCAGAAAAATATTAACTGCTCAATTGATGAGTCAATTGAGCGCTTTATGCCATTGATGCAACAAGCAAAACAGCACAATATTGCTGTGCGTGGTTATGTCTCTTGCGTACTTGGTTGCCCCTATGAAGGTCACATCGATGTCAATGAAGTTGCCCGTGTGTCTGAAATTCTTTACAAAATGGGCTGTTATGAGATTTCACTGGGTGACACCATAGGTATTGGCACACCATCAAATGCCCGTAAAATGGTAGAAGCGGTGGCGAGTGTCGTACCTGTAAACAAGCTTGCACTGCACTTTCACGACACCTACGGACAAGCATTGGCTAATATTTTAGCCTGCTTAGACATGGGGGTTACCAGTTTTGATGCATCTGTCGCGGGGTTGGGCGGATGTCCTTATGCTAAGGGCGCCTCAGGAAACTTAGCGACTGAAGACTTAGTTTACATGCTTCATGGTATGGGGATTGAGACAGGTATCGACCTAAACATGCTTGCTATAGCGGGTAATAATATCAGCCAAATTATTGGCCGTAAAAGTGCCTCAAAAGTCGCTAATGCATTAGCCTAATTTAGATGGGCAACGAACTTATTTTAAGCTGCTGACTCAAATAATACTCAGCATCTATTAAACATAATAACGAGAAAAGGACAGCACAATGGCAGGTTTCAATAAAGTCGTTCACAGCTATGACGAAGCGCTAGCTGGGCTGACAGATAACATGACCTTAATGGTTGGCGGGTTTGGTTTGTGTGGTATTCCTGAAGGCTTAATTAACCATATGGTTAAATTAGGCGTGACGGGGTTAACCGCTATTTCAAACAATGCTGGGGTAGATGATTTCGGTTTAGGTTTGTTACTCAAACAACGCCAAATTGCCACCATGATAGCGTCTTACGTCGGCGAAAATGCCACCTTTGAACAACAAATGCTGTCGGGTGAATTGAACGTCATTTTAACCCCACAAGGTACTTTGGCCGAAAAGATTCGCGCCGGTGGTGCTGGTATTCCTGCTTTTTTCACCGCAACAGGTTACGGCACACCCATTGCAGACGGTAAAGAAACCCGCGAAATCAAAGGCCGACATTATGTGTTAGAAGAATCACTTACCGCAGACTTTGCGTTAGTACGTGCCTGGAAAGCAGACACTATGGGTAATTTAGTATTCCGTAAAACGGCTGCTAACTTTAACCCTATGATGGCCACTGCAGGTAAAATTACCGTGGTTGAAGCTGAAGAAATTGTTCAGCCAGGCGAGCTTGACCCTAACCATATTCATACCCCAGGGATTTATGTTGATCGCGTGATCAAAGCCAGCTTTGAAAAACGCATTGAGCAACGTACCGTCACCCAAGCAACTGCTAAATAAAGGAGAGCAAGCACATGGCTTTAACCAGAGAACAACTTGCTCAACGTGTAGCAAAAGAAATGCAAGACGGCTTTTACGTCAACCTAGGTATTGGTATTCCTACCCTAGTGGCTAACTATATTCCACAGGGCATGCAGGTAATGCTGCAATCTGAAAATGGTTTATTAGGCATGGGACCATTTCCAACCGAAGACGCTATCGATGCTGATTTAATCAACGCCGGTAAACAAACCGTGACCGCTGTTGATGGTGCATCATTTTTCTCATCAGCAGAGAGCTTTGCCATGATCCGCGGTGGGCATGTCGATTTAACGGTACTGGGTGCATTTGAAGTTGATGTCAATGGCTCCATCGCCTCTTGGATGATCCCAGGTAAGCTCATTAAAGGCATGGGCGGCGCAATGGATTTAGTGGCTGGCGCTGAAAATATCATCGTCACCATGATGCATGCAGACAAACACGGTAACTCTAAGTTATTGCCTTTATGTGAGCTACCGTTAACGGGTTACGGCTGTATTAAGCGTGTAATGACCGACTTAGCCTTTATCGAAATCAAAGACGGCGCATTCTACTTACTTGAGCGTGCACCTGGTGTATCGGTAAAAGAGATTATCGCTAAAACGGCAGGTAAATTAGTTGTGCCTGAGCATGTGCCTGAAATGGTGTTTTAGTCTATAAGATAAATACTGAACAAACTTAAAAGCGCACTTACAGAGAAGTGTGCTTTTTTATTAGCAACACTAATGAAATCAATCTTTAGAGCATCAAATCGATATGAATTTAGTTTTACCAAGCCTCGAATATCTGCAAAGCTATCATGGTTACATCAACGAATTGGGCAATGAAGAGCGCTATCCTTTCGTATTAGATTTTGATTATCAAGATTTCACCGCCTATTTGATTAAAATCAAACATTTCTCAGAAGGCATAAACCTGCCCTGCGGCTATGTTCCTAGTAGTACATTCTGGCTAATTCATCACAATGAAATAGTGGGTGTGACTAATTTGCGTCATCATCTAAACCCTCAAATTAAGCATTGTGGTGGCCATATTGGTTTAAGTATTCGGCCATCTAAAAGAGGCGCAGGTTTAGGTATTCTGTTAATGAAACTCTCTATTGAAAAGCTCCATTCAATGGGCAACAGTGAACTACACATTCATTGTTATGAATCCAATTTAGCCTCCGAACGGGCAATTATCTGCAATGGTGGGGTTTTCGACTCTGCTATAAAAACTGATTCACACATAGTTAAAAGATATATTATTAACCTTGTTTAAAGTCAGACTAATATCAATCCCTTACTTTGACGAGCTTAATTTAATATCATTACATAATCCTATCAGCAGTGTTATAGAATGGTTTTAATCGCTTACAAACCGCCTAAAATGGCTATTCCCCTCTATTTATCCAGTCGCGACACAACTCGATTTCGTCCTGATTTTTTAGCAGCATAAAGTGCAATATCACTTTGCTTTAACCATTCCTCTAACGAATCATTAATACGCAATTCAGCCACCCCTATGCTGCAGGACACATTCACAGGTACACCGTCAAAGTCGGTTTGGTTAACCGCTTGCTTTAGCCTTTGAGCCATCTCCAATGCTTTTTGCAAATCACAATCTTCATATTGAACTAAAAACTCTTCTCCACCAAAACGAAACAGCTTAGCCTCGGCGGGAAGTAAATGCTTTATCACCTCACTGAACTGCGTCAGTAGCTTATCGCCCACTAAATGGCCGTAGGTGTCATTAACCGTTTTAAAATGATCGATATCGATTAATAACAGACTCGTATCCGTTCCTGTATGCTTAAACGATTCAATACTGCTACTTAAACTGGTGGCTAAATTTTTTCTATTTAATGCGCCGGTTAACTCGTCTGTGGTAGCCAAATAAATAAGCGCAGCCTTTTGTTTTGCAATGATGTAAGCAAATATCGCCGCAAAAATAATGCAATCGAACATTGCCACCCCAAAGCGCCATACAAGGGAGTAAGTTTCAATATTAAGCGCTGCGATCAAACAGATTAATACGTAAAAACTACTGATTGAAGAGGCGTTTTTGAAATTAAAGATAAAGAAAAAAATAAAGATTGTTGGAAAAACATAGATTAACGATTTATAGCCTAAAGAATAACAAGATATCGCTATTGTGATACACACTAATATTAAGGTAATTTGTTTGTGTAATATATTCCCACGGTGCTTGATTTCAAGTCCCAACGAAATCGAAATCGGTACCAAGGCTAACGAAAAAAGGGTAAATAAAAACAAATCATCATGGGTCAAACGATACAAAGCATAGATAAAAAATGTCAACAAAGCGGCCAAGTGAAAGGCTATTGAAGCGTTCCTTGGTAATCTTTTCGAATCTTGAAGTGCAGTCATATACTTCATAAAGCATCCTTTATAATTTTTATTGGAGGATTTATGCAACGCAATCTAGAGAACGCTAAAGTAACTAGTGTACAAAGCGAATTAATTTTTAGAGTATAGACTAAAATACTTGCTTCACGGCAACCGAAAAGCAACCATAGAAAATCAACAGAGCATACAAATATCAGAGTAAAAAATTAGAAGTGGTTTTGAATTCGGTAATCTGTAGCAGTAATTGGAATTACACTAAATCGATTTTTAAGGTAAGTTGTAATGGTCAAGTAATCTAAATTGAAAATATGATTGCTATCACAAGGGTAAATGCAGCCAACATTTCCTATTTTGACTGCATTTATTGTATGAACCATGACTACAGCTCTTTTGCTGTATTATCGCTAACACTAGTCACCTGTGGCGTTATACTTTGTCTATTTTGTGTAAAGGTAATTAACCGCTCCGTCAGCAAGTTCATGCTATATCCCAGTACAGCACCAATAACTAATGGGGGCACTATTGCAGCGATATCAGCGTTCATCGCAAAAGTAATACAGCACCCAATAAATGCACCGGGGATAAAGGCAAGACGTTTATGACTGGCTTGTAAACACATCAGGCTGGTGACAATTCCCGTTAGTGCGTAACTGATAATGGGTGAGCCAAAAGAAGTGCTGCCGACGATAATCAGCCACCCCCAGAAAACACCTGACAAGTTAGTACTCATTGCCATTAACATGCCTTTAAAGCCGCTTTCAGTTTGAGCAAAGAAGGTGCTGCAACCTAAAAAACCAATCCAAGTCACTAGCTGGAATACATCTGCAACTCCTGCCCATAAAGCGGCTAATAAGCCCGCTGAAAGTGCAATTTGCCAACGATACTGCATAATTCACTCCAACTAAATTGTTTTAATAACAGAAATAACTATTCCTAAAAATATCACAATAACAATCGATTTCAATATTTAATAGTGATGTGAAAAAGAAGATACAAAATCTATGAACAACATCAAATATCTCGCATATTTGTGAACATAAAATCCCTTATGGCAGGCAACCTCTAAATTTTCTAGTAAGAATTAAGTGACCAAAGATTATCGCCAAAATAAATTTACTCAAAAAAACTATTCAAGCAAGGGTTGTAATACGTGATGTACCTCAAGCTTTACCGATAAAATAAGCTTAATCAATAAATGCAGCTCTTTTCATGCGTGGGGCGACAGTTTCTCTTTATCAGTTAATTTAATCTAACGGTATGAACAGGGTTGATTGTTTTCAGGAATGGGGATTAGCACTATTTTATTACATCTAAAGATTAAGGGCTCACCATGAAAAATTCTTTCTCATCCTTAAGATTGAATCTAGCAACAACCAGCCTTGATTGGGTTATGGAACACACGATAAAGCATTCATTAAGCCTTAAAAATGCTGTCACTCTTGATGAGTTACAGCCACATAATGTGCCTCAGTCCCCAATTGAAACCCTTTATATCCATATTCCTTTTTGCCATACCCTTTGTCGTTTTTGTTCGTTCCATAAAGTCAAATTTAACGAACATATTGCCAGGGAGTATTTTCAAGCTCTAAGGCAAGAAATACGCGCAGTACTCACCCAAGGTTATCGCTTTAACCGGGTTTATATTGGCGGTGGCACGACGACTATTTTAGAAGATGAACTGATTAACACTATCGAGATGATAAAATCATTAACCTCGGTACGTGAAGTATCATGTGAGAGCGACCCAATCTATTTTAAAGAGGGCAATCCACACTTACTAAAAGGGCTAGTCGACCGCATGTCTATTGGCATACAAAGCTTTGATGATAAGATATTAAAAGCCAGCGGACGATTTGAAAAATTTGGCAGTGGTTTACAACAAGCTGAGTATGTCAGCCGAGCCATTGAGGTTATTCCAACGGTTAATGTAGACATGATGTATGGCTTTAACATACAAACACCTGAAACCATTGCCAACGATTTAGCGCAAACTATTCGCTTACATCCAGATCAAATTACCACTTATCCACTAACAATCGGTATTGGTAAAAATAGTAAAAAGGCGGCTTGCCTAGCGGGTCAAGCCAAGGAATTATGGCCACAGTTTTTAGCTGTCAAAAAAGCAATGTCTGAGCACTATGTTATGGAGTTTCCTTGGACTTTTAGCCGAAACTATGGCAAACCGGTAAAAAATAAATATGTATTAGATGGTGAAGACTGTTTTGGCGTAGGATCGGGAGCATTTGGTCGTTTTGGTGAACAGTTTCGCATTTCAAGCTTTGATATTCCCGATTATATCAATCGTATCAATGCGGGTCATACTGGCACTTGCTATACCAAACCATTAGAGAAAAAAGCACTGTTACAACATCATTTAATGATGATGATGGGACATGGCGTGTTAGATAATAAGCTATTAAAAAACCATACTGGCTATAGTTTATGGCAAGCTTTCCCTATAGAAATGACTTACCTGCTATCTGCTGGTGCGCTTATTAAACAAGGAGACCAATACCATACAAACACACAGGGCCAATTTATTGCTTTGAAAATGTTCTCAGGTTTTTTAGCTGGAATGGATTACCTGCGCGAACAAGCAAGGGAATTCCCCTTATCAATGCAGAATTCACCAAGCTCATATCGCGGCTAGTTATAATGAGTCATGCCATTAGGTGTCGTATTATAAATGACATTTGCATCTGCCTTAGCATTATTGTGAGTCATCAATCTCCAATAAATACCCAAGGGCTTTTGATAACTGCGGCGAATCAGGATCGGAAATCCGGGTTGTCCAAACCACATCACCTTTTCTATCGATAAATATTGTTGTCGGAGTACCCGTAACGCCGTATTGTTTTGCTACCGCATCACCCTGAATAAGTGTCGTCATACCTATGCCACGGTCAGTTAACGACTGCGCAGGTGTTGCCCCTTCATCCTCATTAAAGCTTATCGCCATCATAACCAAATCAGTCTGTTTATTTTCCAGCCTTAAGCGCTCAAGACCTGGTTGTAACTTTTTACAATAGGGACACCAAGTCGCCCAAAAGTGCAGCACTATAGGTTTTCCTTTATGCTCGCTTAAATTAAACAGCTGCCCTTTAGCATCTTGTAAGCTGAAATCACTGGCAGGGACAGCTCCAGCACTTGCAAGGGTCGACATCAATATCAGCGGTAGCAAAATGAGTAATTTACCGCGCGTTAACCAATGCAAAATAGCATAAAATGACGAAAAAGATGTTACAAATTTATCCATGGTAATGACCTTTTTAAAAAATTTATTTATACAACATATGGCAAGATTCAAATACTAGACCGACAATATGACGTTTTATATTCAATTAATATTAGTCAATAAAGAATTTAACAGGGTTTACCACTATAGTAGTTTAGATTAACTTGTGTTCTATGTTAGATGAATGCGGGTACTTTTTGCCTTATGTGATCAAGACCTACCAGCAATAAAGGAAGTCATGCCCAATAACAACATAAACGGATCAAACACTCATAATCAGTGGCCTACAAAATGGCATCAAACAGGTTTTTTCTATCCATTTATCGATGAAAAAGGCATTCAGCGACAGATTTATATCAACCAGGCTAAAAGTGATAAACCTTGTTTATTATTGATCCATGGGTTTCCGACTAGTAGTTACGACTGGCATCAGCTTTGGTTTCACCTAAGTAAACATTTTAATCTGCTCACGTTAGACTTATTAGGTTATGGTTTATCAGATAAACCCTGTGATATTGATTACTCTTTTGCTTTGCAAGCAGACATTATTGAAGCTGTATTGGTTCATCTTGGTATTCAACATTTTCACATTGTTGCCCATGATTACGGCGACACTGTAGCGCAAGAGTTATTAGCCCGTCATGGTGAAGCCGGCATTGATAGCGGTTTTGCCATCGACAGTACAATATTGTTAAATGGAGGGTTATTTCCTGAAACAACTCAACCCATCTTAATCCAACGTTTACTTTTGAGTCCATTAGGGTTTGTTATCGCTAAGATGTTTTCATTTAAAAAATTTAAGAAAAATTTTGATTTCATTTGTTACCAACCGCTAGCCGTTGCAGAACTGGCGATACATTGGCAGTTAATAACACAAAACCAGGGGACTAAAGTGATCCATAAGATTATTCAATATATTCGCGAACGCAAACTACACCGAGAACGCTGGGTGGGTGCATTACAGCAATATAAAATGCCGCTGCGGTTTATCAATGGGATCTGTGACCCTGTGTCTGGCCAAGATACCCTTATTCGTTTTGAACAGCTTATTGAACAAGCTGACACAGTTGCTTTAGTGGAAACAGGTCATTACCCTCAACTAGAAAAACCAAAAGCCGTTTTGCAGCACTGTATTAGTTTTTGGCTACAGCATAAAATTATTAGTGAAAACAATAACAAGCTTGTTACTTAACAGCTGTTCCCAAAGCATTAAACTAAGTTTAAGCTGTGATAGTTTGTTACAAATTATACTGTCAAATACTTACTGAGTTTTTACTCAAATTGGGTTAATGTAGAAAAGATAACCATAATAAATCACTTAGCATTAGCGACTGATGCTGTATTGTTGAAATACGCCAAGCACTAATTAAGTAATAATAAGCACTGACAAGGAACGACCTCATGCCAATTTATCAAGCCCCTATTCGTGACTATCAATTCATTCTTTCTGAGTTACTGAATATTTATCAATATCAAGAATTAGCCGGATTTGACCAGGTCGATCCGGAACTAGTAGATGCCATTTTACAAGGCGTAGCTGATTTCACCACCGATATTATGCTCCCCTTAAATGCAGTGGGCGATCATCAAGGTTGTAAATTAGTTGACGGCAAGGTCATTACCCCTGATGGCTTTAAAGATGCTTATAAGCAGTATGTTGAAAATGGATGGGCAACATTAACCTGTGACCCAGAATATGGCGGACAAGGCTTACCTGAAGTGGTCGGCACATTTGCTACCGAAATGAAGACCGCTACCAATATGGCATTTGCTATGTACCCTGGCCTCACCCATGGCGCCTATTCAGCAATTCATGTGCATGGTAGTGATGCATTAAAACAAAAATATTTAGCTAAGTTAGTCAGCGGTGAATGGACAGGTACCATGAACCTGACTGAATCCCATGCGGGTACCGATTTAGCCCTATTACGCACAAAAGCCAAGCCTTTAGGTGACGATAAATTTGCGATTAGCGGTGAAAAAATCTTTATTTCATCTGGCGATCATGACCTAGCTGAAAACATCATCCACCTTGTATTAGCGCGATTACCTGATGCCCCAGAAGGCGTAAAAGGCATTTCACTTTTTGCAGTGCCTAAATTTCTAGTCAATGCTGATGGTAGCCTAGGCGCAGCGAATACGCTGGCGGCAACGGGTCTTGAGCATAAAATGGGGATTCACGGCAATTCAACTTGCGTGATGCTTTTTGACAACGCTGTAGGTGAGCTTGTGGGCGCTGCACATCAAGGTTTACGTGCGATGTTCACCATGATGAACCAGGCTCGTTTAGGTGTAGGAATTCAAGGTTTAGGCGTATCAGATATCGCCTATCAGAATGCGTTAGTTTACGCTAAAGATCGTATTCAAGGTCGTGCACTTAGTGGCGTGAAAGAGGCCGATAAAGCCGCAGATTCAATTTTAGTACACGGTGATGTTCGCCGTATGCTGCTGTCGCAAAAATCATTTAATGAAGGTACCCGAGCATTAATGGGTCAACAAGCTTTGTGGCTAGATCAGGCAGAGCGCGAATCAGACCCTGTTAAAGCGAAGCAGGCTTCAGCATTAGCCGCCTTATTTACCCCTATTGTGAAAGGTTTTGTCACTGACCAAGGTTTTAAGGCCTGTGTTGATGCACAGCAAGTCTATGGTGGACATGGTTACATTAACGAATGGGGCATGGAGCAATTTGTTCGCGACATTCGTATTGCGATGATTTATGAAGGAACCAATGGTGTGCAGGCACTGGATTTAGTTGGCCGTAAATTGTTAGCAGATAAAGGCGCAACCTTAAACCTATGGTCTGATATGGTTAAACAGTTTATTGGTCAGCACAATGGCAACGAACAAATGAAACCTTTTATTGCAGGACTAATGGATGCTGCTGGTGATCTTGAGCGTGCAACGGGCTACATTGCTAAAAGTGCGGTGACTAATCCAGATCTTATTGGTGCGGCCTCTATGGCATACATGCAATTATTTGGTATTAGTGCTTTAGCTTGGATGTGGGCTCGAATAGCCGCAACCTCTTTAGCCGCATTAGACAAAGGCACAGATGAGGCTAGTTTTTATCAAGCTAAGCTTAAAACCGGTGCATTCTATATGGGATATTGGGTAAGCCAAACCCGCAGTCTGCGTAAGCAGATTGAAGCCAGCAGTCAACAAATTGTCGATTTTAATGATGCCGACTTTTAATTTATAATAGCTTGATACAAATCACTTAATATAAATTTTTAGAGACTAAAATGCCGCTGAATTCAGCGGCATTTTTAATTCTAGCCAGCAAACTTTTTAAGCATATTCAGCCATAAAATCATCTAAACTATCATTGACGATTTCAATCTCATCACCCTCAAATTGAGCAATATGGAATAAGGCTTCACCTTCATTAGTCACAGGAATATTACTATTACCAATAATGATGCCATCAGTAGGAGCGCGCAGCGCATAAGGCTCACCACCGTGTGGGTTAACAATATAAGCTAAGATATTACCTTTATTAACTCTTTCACCCAGCTTAAGCTTAATGTTAATTAACCCATCAGCTTCACTTCGTACCCAATAGCTGCGACTGGCGTTGACGCTATTACCTTTGATGCGAATACGGCCTTTAATCATTTCTAGGTGGCGCATGACATTTAATACACCATTAAGACCCGACTTAATCGACATTTCACTAAAGCGTAAGGCTTCACCTGCCTCGTATAAAATACAAGGTATGCCTTTACCGTTAGCATAACCACGCATTGAGCCTGTGACATTTTTAGACGTCATAATCACAGGTGCACCAAAAGCATTTGCCATACCAAACATCACTTCATCATCGGTATCACAACGGATTTGAGGTAAGTTGTCACGGTGAACGGCACCGGTATGTAAATCTATAATGTGCGTCGCCCGATCAACTAATGTATGCGACACCAAATGGGCTAGACGACTAGCCAAAGCCCCTTTTGATGACCCAGGAAAACATCGATTCAAATCTCGACGATCTGGTAAGTATCGTGATTGCTGAATAAAACCAAACACGTTAACAATAGGCACGACAAGTATGGTACCTGTTAACGATTTAGCATTTATTTTGCTTAACAAACGTCGACAAATTTCAATACCATTTAGCTCATCACCATGGATAGCGGCGCACACTAATAAAGTCGGCCCGGCTTTTAGGCCATGGAAAACTTCAACATGTAACTCCATAGGTGTATCGTTATAAAGCCTTGCCGCAGGTAGCTTAACGCTTTGTTGCGTGCCAGCTTTAACGCTCACTTCACCAAGAGTGAAAGCTTCGCGTTTTTTGACCATTTAACCCGTCCCTTTGGTTTTAGAGCTGCTTTTTGTAGAATTCTTTTCAATAAATTGAATAATCTTATCGGCTACATCAATACCGGTAGCTTTTTCAATGCCTTCAAGACCTGGTGATGAGTTCACCTCCATCACGAGTGGACCATGTTTAGAACGTAAAATATCAACACCAGCAACATTCAGCCCCATTGTTTTAGCGGCTCGAATCGCAGTAGAGCGCTCTTCTGGCGTTAGCTTAACCACAGTTGCCGTACCACCACGGTGTAAGTTAGAGCGGAACTCGCCAGCTAACGCTTGACGCTTCATTGCAGCAATCACTTTATCACCAATCACAAAGCAACGAATGTCAGCCCCACCGGCTTCAGCGATATATTCCTGCACCATGATGTTGGCTTTAAGCCCCATAAAGGCTTCAATAACAGACTCAGCCGCTTTACGCGTCTCAGCAAGTACTACGCCAATACCTTGGGTACCTTCAAGTAGTTTAATCACACACGGTGCGCCGCCAACCATATCTAATAAATCAGGTACGTCGGCAGGCTTGTTTGCAAAACCGGTAACTGGTAAGCCAATATTTTTACGAGATAATAACTGTAATGAACGTAATTTATCGCGTGAACGCGTAATCGCCACAGATTCGTTTAATGGATGAGTGCCCATCATTTCAAATTGACGTAAAACAGCAGTACCGTAGAAGGTCACAGAAGCACCAATACGAGGGATAACAGCATCAAACTTAGGCAATTCAACACCACGAGCATGAATACTTGGTGCATTCATGTTGATGTTCATATAACACTTTAATGGGTCGATAACTTTAACTTCATGCCCACGAGCTTCAGCGGCTTCTTTTAAACGATTGGTGGAATAAAGATTCTTATTCCGTGACATAATTGCAATGTGCATTTTACTCTCCAGTTATATAAGATGCTGCTGAATCCACTAAAAAACGTCCTTCCAGTGCTCGGCGACCTAACAACATACGAAATTTCATATTATCTCTATTGGTTAGGGTGAGTTCGATATCGAACTGCTTTCTACCGATAATGATTGGTGTTTTAATTACATACCGTTTAGTCACGTGTCCACCAGAATCGCTAACATTACGGCGATCAAAAATGGGGAATTCACAGATAACTTCACGTTCAGATTCTTGTTCAGGATGCAACCATACACGCACCCACTTTTCTTTTTCTTTTTGGAACGGTTTAATTTTAAAAGCATGTAAACAAGAGGTTTTTGCCCCTGTATCTACCTTAATTTTGACTTTTTCATTGCCAATTTCAGGAAACGTGCCCCATTCTCGCCATCCCACTATATCGAGGGTTTGTTTCGTCATGGTCAGTCCTTACGTTTAAAGGAAATAAGTCTTTCTCGAATAACTTGTCCGATACTACTCATCAAATGTCATATCATCTACTGCATACTTGAGTATGCGAGAAAGTCAGTTAATCATAGCTAATATCAATCAATTTTGGCGCAATATACACTGCATTTTTAATAAAACAAATTTTTTTAATTAGAATTTTTACGTTAGTATTATCAACCATAACGCTTTACAAACACGCACTCAACAGACTAATACTAACCTATTAATAATAAAAGAATTAATTATCAAGGCATAACAATGTTCACTCACAATAGCTTCCTATTTTTAACCGAGCTAAATCAGCATAATGACCGTGATTGGTTTAAAGCCAATCAACCTCGTTATGAAGCTCAAGTGCGTACACCCGCATTACAATTTATTGAAGCCATGCAAGGGCCTATTTTATCCTTGTTACCACGTTTTAATGCTGTGCCCAAAAAAGTCGGCGGCAGCTTAATGCGCCCCCAAAGAGATAGTCGTTTTAGTAAAGATAAAACACCTTATAAAACTAATATTGGGATTCAATTTAAACATTTCCAGGCTAAAGATGTCCATTCACCTGGGTTTTATGTGCATTTAGCCAATAATGAATGTTTTATCGCTGCAGGTATTTGGCATCCAGAATCAACAGCCTTAAATGCCATAAGACACTGTATCGATGAAAACCCTAATGGCTATAAAAAAGCGTTACAAGCGATAGAAAGAGCAGGATTTGTTATGACAGGTGACAGTTTAGTCAGACCACCAAGGGGATTTGATAAAGATCATCCGCTACTTACTGAACTAAAACGGAAAGACTTTATCGCGCTAAAGACGATAACTGAAGCACAAGTTTGCCGGGCTGATTTTGTCGAGTTCTGTCAAAAGGAATTTCAAAAAACGACTCAATTAATGGCCTATCTGTGTTTTGCGCTTGAGTTAGATTACTAAACTGTTGCCGATAAACCTAATGGCAACTAAATATAATCTTTGTGCATCATTAATAATACCAACAGTAATATAGCCATACATTCAATCAAGAAAGAGATGCGTCAGTAGCTTAAAAAGCTTATCTAGCAAAAGAGTTAAAGCAAAGTAATAATGATGAAACAGCTAAGCCGCATTTGCTCGCATGCCATGGGGTACGGGTACCCCATTAGCATTTATGTTAACAAAGACCATTTTATCGACACTGGCTATAGGTGCCTGAGTGACTTTGTTGCGTACTTTACAACGAATAGTCACTGAGCTTTGACCTAAACTTACACTTTCAAAACCAAATTCAAGCATATCGCCAACCAATCCTGGAGTCATAAAGCTGATCTCGGCAATCAGCTTAGCAACATGGCATTGGCTGTTCATTTGGCAACTGGCAAATATTGTTGCCTGTTCATTTATCCAACTCAATAGCTGACCGCAGCATAGAGTATGGCTACTGTTTAAATGGACCGGAAGTATTAAGTGGCGGCTGTAGTATTTCATAAGAAAACCCTTTAGTTATTAATAAGAAACTCTTGTATCACTAAAGAGGTAGCAAAGTTCAAGCCAGTTTTAGTCACCTTAATAATCAATTACTTATATGATTGGTTAATAAAAACTGCCCTATAACGGAATTATATTTGCACTATTTAACGCCATTCAAGGCATCACTCATATCACGAATGACGTTTACTATCAGCGGATAAAAGTACGGCCCTAGTTAAGTAGATAACACCTGCTTTAAAGATGTAATGAAAGTAGAAATATCTTTCGCTGTAATATCAGCATGGGTTACTAGGCGCAGTTGCTGACTAGGGCTAACCTTAATACCTTTTTGCAATAACGCGTGTGATAATCGATTGGGATCTATATGACTGGCTAAACGAGCAAATACCATATTGGTTTGTACTGATTTCATATCAATCTCAAATTCGTCAAATTGATATAATGCCTCAGCGAGCTGTTTTGCGTGGTGATGGTCTTCAACTAATCGTTCAACTTGATCGGTTAAAGCCAATTTAGCCGCTGCGGCAATAATACCAGCTTGACGCATTCCGCCGCCCAACATTTTACGCCAACGAGTCGCTTTACCAATAAGCCGCTCATCGCCTAACAAAATAGAGCCAATTGGGGCACATAACCCTTTTGATAGACAAATAGAAACCGAATCAAAATATTGGGTAATATCAGCAATCGCAAGATTTTGGGCAACCGCTGCATTGGCTATTCTTGCGCCGTCTAAATGAATTTTTAAACCCCGATTAAAGGCCAAAGTTTGTGCTTGTGCTAAATACTCTTGCGATAAGACTTTACCGCCAATGGTATTTTCTAAGCTCAATAAACGGGTTCTGGCAAAATGAACGTCATCAGGTTTAATAGCAGCGTCGATATCTGACAATAAAATACTACCGTCTTGCTGATTATTTAACGGCTGTGGCTGAATGCTACCAAGCACCGCAGCACCGCCGCCTTCAAATTTATAATTGTGCGCTTGTTGACCGCATAAATACTCGTCTCCACGCTCACAATGTGACATTAATGCCAATAAATTAGCTTGAGTACCAGAGCTAACAAATAAGGCCGCATCAAAGCCATACATTTCAGCGGCCATATCTTGTAGATTGTTGACTGTCGGGTCATCACCATAAACATCATCACCCACAAGGGCACTGGCCATTGCTTTGCGCATTGCTGCTGTAGGTTGAGTAACAGTATCGCTTCTAAAATCAATCATAATAAATCATCATTTATTCAAACCATGGCCGACAGTGTAACGGATTAAGATTTAGCTGCAGCAATTTTTGTTAATGCTGCTATTGCCGCATCATAATCAGGGTGGCTGCCGACTTCTTTAACAAGCTCTTGATACTGTAGCTGGCCATTGGCATCAATAATAAATATTGCCCGAGCCAGTAAGCCACGGCTTTCAATCAATAATCCATATTGGTCAGCAAAGTTACGCCATACTGAATCAGATAATACTTTAATTTTATCAACGCTTTCAGTTTGGCAAAAACGCTTTTGAGCAAAAGGTAAATCTGTACTAATAGTCAGCATAACAACGTCGGCATCAAAATTAGCAAATTCACTGTTAAATCGTTTTGTTTGCAACGCACACACACCGGTATCTAAGCTTGGTACGGCACTGATTAATACTGTTTTACCTTTAAAATCACTTAAATTAACCGGATTAAACTTATCATCAACCACTTTAAACTCAGGGGCTGGCATATTATTAGCGGGTAAATCACCTTTAAGCACCACCGGTTGTCCACCCATTGTGACTTCAGCAGCTTGCGTAAAGTGAATAAATACTGGACTGGCAATTAACACTAAGGACAAACCTATGTTCAATAAAGATTGTTGAAATGTCATTATATTCTCCTGATTAATGATAAAAATAATAAAAAACCAGCCTTGTGGCTGGTTCTTGATATACGCAGTTAATCAAATAACTGATTAACTTGCTGCTAATTCTTTAACATGTAAATCCATTTGTGGAAATGGTATTTCAATCTCAGCTGCATCTAATGCATTTTTGATTTGCTCTAAAATTTGAAAACGCGCTGGCCAGTAATCACCCGTGCTCACCCATGGACGAACAACGAAGTTAATCGATGAATCAGCTAACTCAGCTAAACCAATAGTGTAAGCAGGATCTTTTAATACAAATTCATTGTTATCTAATACTTCAGCCAATACTTTTTTAGTTTTCGCGATATCAGAGGTATAGCCCACACCGATGACTAAGTCGATACGACGCTTTTCAAGCGCTGAATAATTGGTAATAGTGCCATTCATAATGGCTGAGTTTGGCGCAGTGATAAGTTTATTATCACCCGTACGAAGCTTAGTCGAGAAAATAGTAATCTCATCTACTACACCGGCAACGCCTGCGGCTTCGATAAAGTCACCCACACGACATGGACGGAATAATACCATTAATACGCCTGAGGCAAAGTTAGATAGTGACCCCTGTAATGCCAAACCAACAGCCAAACCTGCAGCACCAATAACAGCTACGAGTGAAGCGGTTTGCACGCCTATTTGACCTAATGTAGCCACAATGGTGAATACAAATACAACTGACCATGCAAGGTTTGACACAAATGACACTACAGTTTGATCAACTTTGCGACTGGTTAATACTTTATCAGTGAGGCGTTTTGCTACACCAGCAAAATACTTACCAATAAAAAACATCGCCAAAGCAGCTAATGTTTTAAGTCCATAAGCCATAATAAACTCTGGTGCTTGCTTTATTAACGCTTCTAAACCGTCAAGGTTTTCCATTTTTTTACTCCCTAAAGTGACAGATTATTCTGCCGAAATGATAAATTCTACCCGTCTATTGCGTTGTCGCCCTTCAGATGTGGCGTTATCCGCAGCGGGTTGGGTGTTACTCATCCCTTTTACAGAAATGTTGTCAGGATTAAAATTAAATTCGGTGACTAATATTGCTTTTACGCTGTTTGCCCGGGCTAATGAAAGCGCTTGATTTAACTCATCACTTCCCAATAAATCGGCATGTCCAACTAGGTCTAAAGTTACATTATTACCTTGGGCTATTATTTTATTGATACTGTCAAACACAGGTCTTTGCGATAACATCACCTCTGCTTTAGCAAATTCAAAATAAATAGGTTGTACAACTTGCTGTAAACAATTAACTACGCCATCAGCACCCAGTTGCTCGCAGCGATTAACATATTCTGTAGTGCTGGTTGGTTGTTCAGCAACTGCTGTTATAGGTTCTTCATCAAAAATAGGAGCTTCATCAATATTGGATTCAGTTAAAGCAAAAGCTGGATCGTTACAGCCATTAGCCATAACCACCTCACCTTGAGGAGTATCAGCACAGGCATCTTTTTTATCTGGTACGCCATCCATATCTGAATCAATCCATGCCAAAGTTGGGGTGCTGTTCAAAAAAAGCCATAGTATTAATACAGGTACGAATATAGTCAGTAATGAACGCATGCAGTCTCCAATCATGTGATTTTAATATAGTAAGACAACATCTTTTGAGGTTTTAACTTTTTTTCAACAAGTTTGAATTATACATATTTTAACTTTTAGCGACACATTTGCAATCAAGCAAACATAAATTGCTGCAAACAAGTTAATGCTTTATGTATTTCAGCTCAAAATAGCACCATCTAACACTTATAAAGTGAATTTTTAATTATCGGCAACAAACTCACAAACTTGACAACAGTCGCTTTAACCAGCATCGCAATATTGAAAATAACTCGCACTGTATAATAAGCATACAAGCCAACTAAAAAATGACATATGTTTACAAAAATGTAACCTGCAAAATGCGCCTGACACCCGCACAAACATTGACTTAAGCGTCCTGAAAAGGGTATATAAGGTGGGATTTTTGATGTTTTAAACAAATTAAACATTAAATGAATAATATTTATTATAAGAAATGAACAATAAATCGGCCAAGATTGCCCAGATAAAAAGCACAACATCTTCTTGATGCAATGCTTAATCGCAATACTTTGCCTAAATTTGCAAACAATTATTCTGTGGTGCAACTTGTGCCGCAGCCAATCACAAGCTTTAAGGTGGAAAACTTAATGAGTGAAGTAAAAGCACCAGGAACGATGCTTGGGCATCCAAAAGGATTGTTCCTTCTCTTTACAACTGAATTGTGGGAACGTTTCAGTTATTACGCAATGCGTGCCATATTGGTCCTTTATTTGGTTGATAAAGTTCAAACAGATGGTGGTAGTGGTTTAGGTTGGACGCCACAGGATGCATTATCTCTTTACGGAACCTTCACCGGTTTAGTCTATTTAACGCCGCTTATTGGTGGTTGGTTAGCAGATAATTACCTTGGCCAACGTAAATCTATTTATATTGGTGGTGCGTTAATGGCAATAGGGCAATTTACCCTTGCTGCGCCGCATAGCTGGTTTTCTGGTTTAGAAACCACTCTTTTCTATATTGGTTTAGGTACGTTGATATTGGGTAACGGACTGTTTAAACCTAACATCTCTACTATGGTTGGCGACTTGTATGAAGAAGGTGATCACCGTCGAGATGGTGCATTTACTATTTTTTACATGGGTATCAACGTTGGCGCCGCGCTATCGGGTATTATTGTAGCTTGGGCTTACACCACTTTTGGTCATACTGAAGTGGTTGCAGGACAAGAGGTATTTGTTAACAACTGGCAGGCTGGTTTCTTCTGTGCAGGTGTTGGTATGGTTGCATCGTTAATTATTCAATTCTTTTTTGCTCAAAGATTACTTGGCGATATAGGTACTGTTCCAGCGGCAAAACTCGAACGAGACAGGAATGCACTTAAGGGCCAAGTCCGCAGTGAGCCACTGACTAAAATTGAACGTGATCGCATAAAAGTGATCATGATTATGGGTTTATTTACCATTATCTTCTGGGCTGGTTTTGAACAAGCCGGTGGATTAATGAACCTATTCACCAATAACTTTACTGACCGTATGATTGGTAGCTGGGAAGTGCCTACCACTTACTTCCAATCACTGAATGCTATTTTTATCGTCATTTTTGCTCCAGTTATAGCCTCAATTTGGATACGTTTAGGTAAGAACGAACCCAATTCGCCCGTTAAGTTTGCCCTTGGTTTAGTGTTACTTGGCATTGGTTTCTTATTCATGATTGGTGCTGTTTTACAAATGGGCGGCGACGCTTCAATCAAATCAAGCATGTGGTGGTTAGTCGGCGCATATTTCTTCCATACTATGGGTGAACTATGTTTATCACCAATTGGTTTATCTATGGTCACTAAACTGGCTCCACTGCGTATAGCATCACTTATGATGGGCGCATGGTTCCTATTTATTGCTATTGCGAACAAAGTTGGCGGATTAGTTGGTTCACTCATTGGCCACGGTGGCAGCGTTGAAGATCAACTTGCCAATGCAATGTCAATCTTCGCGGGCATCGCAATTACAGCGGCGGTTTCAGGTATAATTTTATACTTCATGGCTGACAAGTTAGTGGATTGGATGCACGGTGCTGAAGGCCATAATGATTCTGAAGAAGAAGCATTAGCGGAAGAAATTGCCGTTACTGCTGAACACGAAGCGATTCAGCGTTAATCACTTGCTAGTGAAGTTACTAAGGTAGCTTAATAGATAAGTAAATCATCATATTAATGATTTAGAAATGGGCCTTAGATGAAAATCTAAGGCCCATTTTATTTGTACAGTCTTGATTGAATAATGATTACGATATAATGGTTAACTAGAATTTATTAACCTTCTCTCACCAACTCAATAGCTTATCTAATTGCACTTGCAGTGATGGGTGGTATCCTGCCCTAGCCTTAGCGTATATTTGCTCAACTTCCTGTTTATACCCAGCAACCAATAACTCGCTATAAAGTGGTTTAACAAACTTAGCCCGCCCGACTGAAATGAGAAACGCCGATAAGGGTTCAAGCACGGGATCATAATGATTTCGAATAGCGACCCTAAACCAATCACAAACAATTTCTGCGTTTTTACTTTGACTAAATAAAAAGGTGTCATCTAAATCAAGTAACTGTTCTTGGCTGATAACCTGTGGCAACTGATTTAAAAAATATTGCCAATGATGAACCCGCCAGTCACTCACATTCAGCATTTTTGCTGGTTTTTTATGTTCAATTTCCATAAGCGCCAAATGTACTTTGTCTAAACTACTCGAAGAAGGAGGTACAAACCAATGAGGCAGTCCTTCACCATATACCCATTCTTTTAATTCAACTTCAGATAACTTATCTGGACAATTGGGTAATACATGTTGCAGCATATAAGCCATAAAGACTTCAGTGGTAATGGCTTTGAAAGCAAAGTGAGTGACATATTGAAACAAAAAAGCATCAAAGGATTCACGGCCAAAACGCTGCTCTAGTTCATGGACAAACATTGATGCTTTATCATAGGTGAAACGATTAAATGCCTGATTTGGATCTCGCGTTTGAACATTTGCAGGCAAGGTTTGATCTATTAAATCAACAGACTGCATTTCAGATTCTAAACGAGTGTATTCATTCACCCATTCTAAATCAGCTTGCTCTTTGCCATATACAGCTTCAACGATACGATTAGTAAAGTAGGTGGTAAATCCTTCGTTAAGCCACAGATCACGCCATGTCGCATTACTGACCAAGTTTCCAGTCCAAGAATGTGCCAGCTCATGGGCTACCGTAGACACTAAACTTTTATCACCCGCTATCAAGGTTGGGGTCATAAATGCCAGCATAGGATTTTCCATACCGCCAAAGGGGAAACTAGGTGGTAATACAATCATGTCGTACCTTTGCCACGCATAGGGGCCAAGTAATGACTCCGCTACCTCGATCATCGCTTCTGTATCTTCAAACTCTTTAACCGCACTTGCCAGCATTGCTGGTTCGGTATAAATACCACTTCTGGGTCCTGTCGCTTCAAACGCTAAGTCCCCTACCGCTAAAGCCAGTAGATGAGTCGGTATGGGCTTATCCATCACAAAATGGAAAATGCCATCTTTAGGCATCTGGGGATTATTAAGTGCACTCATTACCGCGCGTAAACCATTATTGACTTTAATGGTGGCGTCGAACGTTACCCGTGCTTTAGGCGTATCTTGCAAAGGGATCCAGCTTCTGGCATTAATCGGTTGTGATTGACTAAATAAATAGGGTTGTTGCTTGCCCAAAGTTTGTTCCGGGGTCAACCACTGTAAGCCTTGGGCGTGTGGGGACGTGGCGTAATGAACGGTGACAGCTCTAATTGATTGATTAATCTGTATCACCAACTTTTGCCCTAAGATATCCCCTACATCTACCAGCGAAAAGTCAAGTTGTTGCCCTTGTAAGTCACTCACACTTATCAAGGTTAAATCACGGCAATCTAAAATAAGTTGTCCATGTTGACTAGATGATTCTTTATTTAAATCAAAGTATAAGGTGACCTGCCCGATAAGTTGCTTAGCACTAAAATCAACTTCTAGATTAAGTTCTAAATGAGAAACACAAACCGTGTCAGCATTTGCACTTGAATGGTAATCATACTGATGGTCCCATGATGAAGTTAGACTAGTGGCCACTTTAATATCCTTAATTGCAGTTTTAGTTTTGACTGTTAAGTTAAGTCAAATTAATCGCACCAAACATAACATTTAAAAGGCTTCTTTAGTATCGCCCCTCTGAGCTTCGACAGGTTTATAGCCTTAAATTATGAGAGTAATAAAAATAATTAACTTTATTTGGAACTTTTATAAATAACGCCAGTCTGAATATACGAACCGAATTTTGTACACCCCAGTTTATTGAAAGTTTGAGTCTGTAAATGATTTTGTTCATCATCATCTCCCCTCTCGATAGTGAGTTATCCTATCAACAGAATTGCACATTGCAGTTACAGCAACCTTAATAGGTTGCTTTTTTTTAACTATTTTTTGAGGTCGAAGCCGTCACCCGGTTTATGGATAATCTTTTTCTTGCACATTGATAAAGCGGATTTTATAACGCTGCGCTCATCAAACGATAAAAAAATAACATTTTTAACGCTAACCTTGAGTCCTTTTCATCAGAACAGAGCTGTCAGATAATACTCGGCACATTTTTGTTAGTTTTTTTATCTTTATTTGGAACTTTTATAAATAACGCCAGTCTGAATATATGAACCGAATTTTGTACACCCCAATTTATTGAAAGTTTGAGTCTGTAAATGATTTTGTTCATCATCATCTCCCCACTCGATAGTGAGTTATCCTATCAACAGAATTGCACATTGCAGTTACAGCAACCTTAATAGGTTGCTTTTTTTTGGCTGTTTTTTACCGATTGTCTTGAAAAACACCGTAACGGCTAAGCTTCCACTATGTTTTAGTGCCATCATTTTTAACAGGCGTTTTATAGTAAAGTGCTTTCTAATAAGAAAGCGGCGAGCAATGTTAGTGGGAACAGTACTTAAGATAGTTGATTCAATTTTTTTATCTTTATTTGGAACTTTTATAAATAACGCTAGTCTGAATATATGAACCGAATTTTATATACCTACTTTTACTGAACGTTTGAGCCTGTAAATGATTTTGTTCATCATCATCTCCCCTCTCGATAGTGAGTTATCCTATCAACAGAATTGCACATTGCAGTTACAGCAACCTTAATAGGTTGCTTTTTTTTGCTTCCAAAATACCGCTAAGCTCGAAGCAAAAAAAAGACCTCACTATGGAGGTCTTTAATAGTGCAACTTAATTTAGTTTAAAGACGGATGCCGGCTTTCTCTAAATCTTTTGCTATTACTGTGCGAGGTAATGGTACATAACCATCTTTTTCAACAACTTGCTGACCTTGCTTAGATAATATGAAGCGAATGAACTCGCGATCCATCGGCGATAAATCTTTGTTTGGGTGCTTGTTGATATAAACGTACAAGTAACGAGAAAGTGGGTAAGTCCCATTGGCAGCATTGGCAGCTGATGCGTCGATAAACTTATCGCCTTTCTTAGATACAGCTACAGCTTTTACACCCGCTGTTTTATAACCAATACCAGAGTAACCAATTGCGTTAAGACCTTGAGATACAGACTGTACGACAGATGCAGAACCTGGTTGCTCATTCACATTTGGACGGAAATCGCCTTTACATAATGCTTTTTCTTTAAAGTAGCCATAAGTACCAGATACTGAGTTACGGCCGTATAATTGGACATCTTTTGCTGTCCAGTTACCGTCTAGGCCTAAGTCACCCCAACGTTCAACTTGCTTACCACCACACTTGTTTGTTGAAGAGAAAATGCTATCGATTTGCTCGATGCTTAATCCTTTAATTGGGTTATCTTTATGCACAAACACAGCTAAAGCATCAATTGCAACACGAATAGCCGTTGGTTGGTAACCGAAATGCTTTTCAAATGACTCAACTTCATTAGGCTTCATTTTACGGCTCATTGGACCGAACTGTGAAGTTCCTTCAGTTAATGCTGGAGGCGCTGTAGAAGAGCCAGCTGCTTGAATTTGGATATTAACATTAGGATATATATGCTTAAACTCTTCTGCCCATAACGTCATCATATTCGCTAACGTATCAGAACCAACAGAAGACAAGTTACCAGAAACACCACTTGTTTTTTCATACATAGGTAACGTTTCATCAATTGCAGCCATAGATGCTGCCGAGAACACACCAGCGGCTGTTAGGGTAATTGCGCCGACAAGTTTTTTCAGTTTCATTGTATTGCTCCAAATTAAGCGTGCTAAGTTTTTATAACGCAGTCAGTATCAACTCCAATGATGACAAGTCTATGACTGTAATGTGACAGTTAGGTGACAGGTGAAATATATTTGCTGATTTAACATCATTATTGAAATAGTAAAGTCACAAAAATGAAAATGCCGTCATTATGACGGCATTCTGAATATCAAAAAATTAGTTTTTCCTATCAATTAAATGGGTAGGAACGATAAAGCTAAAAGTACTGCCTTTACCAAGCTCACTCAATACTGTCAATTCACTGTGATGATGACTTAATGCATGCTTCACAATTGCCAAACCTAAGCCACTGCCACCCGTCTTACTGGAGCGGGCGTTATCTACTCGGTAAAAACGCTCAGTTAAACGATTGATATGTTGAGGAGCGATACCCACTCCGGTATCTGTTACCGAAAACTTTGCACCACTGGCTACACTTTGCCATGTTATAGAGACTTTTCCTCCTGGTGAGGTATAGCGAATCGCATTTGATATTAAATTAGAGCATGCACTTCTAAGCTGCTGTTCTTGGCCATGAATATTTAATCCCGGTTCACAGAAAAACACCAATTCATATTGTTCTGCTGCTAATGCTTGAGCTTCAGTTTTAAGCTGACTAAACATGCTATCCATATTGACAGTGTGAGACAGATCAATGCTGGCTCCCGCTTCAATACGCGACAATGCCAGTAGCTGCTCTACCATAGATTGCATTCGGCTCGTTTGTTGCTGCATCATATTAAGCGGTTTTTGATTTGGTGAGTTATCGTCTTCCATGGTTTGCATTATCTCTAAATACCCCTGTAATACTGTCAGCGGGGTTTTTAGCTCATGGGATACGTTAGCCACAAAGTCTTTACGCATGCTTTCTAATTGATGAATGCGGGTAATATCGCGCGCCATTAATAATAACTGACGATCACCATAGGGCATTAGCCGAATTTCTAGCAGACGTCTTTCTGATACAGGCGATGGGATCTCTAAAGGTTCACTGAAATTATGTTTACGCAAGTAGGCTGAAAAATCAGGGTGACGAATGAGGTTATCAATTCGCTGGCCATTATCTTGTGGCCACACAAAACCTAATATTAATTGAGCCAGTTTGTTACACCATAAAATATTGTGCTCTGAATCTAGCACCACAGCAGCATCGGGCAGTGCTTCAGCACCTTGTCTGAAGCGTCCAAGTAATGATGCTAGCTGACCCACTCGACGGCGGTTTTTTCCTTGAAGCCGATAAATACCATTAAAAATACCCTCCCAGCTCCCCCGCCCCTGCGGTGGCGTAAGCTTTTTATCTTTCCATAACCAATGGCTTAACCTAGACAACTGACGGTAATGCCAGAACAATAGTGCTGCGGAACCAAGAAGTATTGTTAACACTATATAGTCAACAATCCAGCCCACCAGCACTAATAGCAGTACCATCACCCCAAGGCGAAAAAGCAAGCGAAAGCCAGAATAAGAGTTCAATATACGTTACCTAAATCGCTGTATGGCAGTTAAATTAATCAATAATGATAATTTAACTGCCATACAGAGTGACTTCACATTTGAGTGGCTAGACCAGCACTTTTAGCCACTGCAAACATAGTGATATGAATATTCAAACAGTGAATATTCGCTACATCCTTGTTGAAAATCGGTAACCAGCTCCACGAACCGTTTGGATTAACTTATCGTGTCCGCCTTGCTCTATCGCTTTACGTAAACGTCGAATATGCACATCAACGGTACGATCTTCAACATAAACGTTTGTTCCCCAAACGTTATCAAGCAATTGTTCGCGGCTATAAACACGTTCTGGGTGTGTCATAAAAAAATGTAACAACCTAAATTCAGTAGGTCCCATATCGAGTACCCCATCACCTGCTGAAACACGATGACTAACTGGGTCTAATTGTAAACCTTGTACGTCTATTGTTTCCTCAAGCCTTGTTGGCGCACTGCGTCTTAATACCGCCTTAATACGTGCAACAAGTTCTTTGGGGGAAAAGGGTTTAGTGATGTAATCATCTGCCCCTACTTCTAAGCCTTTAACCTTATCTTCCTCTTCGCCACGGGCGGTAAGCATGATAATAGGGATTTGACGGGTAAACTCATCTTGCTTTAACCGTTTGGCTAATTGAATACCACTGCCTCCAGGGAACATCCAATCCAATAAAATTAAGTCTGGATAAGGTTCCGCTAATAACGCAATGGCGGAATCAAAATCTTCAGCTGCAGCGGTTGTAAACCCGTGTTGGTCCATCACAAATGTCAGCATCTCACGGATGGCTGATTCATCTTCTACAATTAAAATCCTTGCTGTCATATTCGCTTCTATCAGTAATTTGCCACGATGACCATTATTGGTCAGTTTTGTTACAGAATTATGATCTTGAAGATATTTAACCATATTCCTTGATAAACAGCTTCAAAATGCTTGGATTAATTACATTTCAAAACTGATCCAATAACATTTTATACCACAAAGCAAAAAGGAGCCGCAGCTCCTTTTTTCATCTAAATATTAAGCTTAAAATTTATGCTCTAAACCTAAACCAAAATATGAGTCATCAACATCGCCAGAGTCATACATTGCATTAGTTGTGTAGTAAGCAAATAATTTAGTTGGCTTAGCCAATGTGTAATCTGCACCCACTGACATTGAGTCGCCTTTATTATCCATGTCTTGATACTGTGCTTTTAAGGTCACTGCATCTATGTCGTATGCAGCACTTAATAGATAACCATTATCTGTTACACCAGAGTTAAGCTTTTCTTGTTGCTGATACATACCGCCTAACACTAAACCAGCGACTTTACCTTGTACTGTAGCACGCGCAGTATCATAGCCTTTTACTTCAGAATCATAAGCTATTGCAGCATAAAATGGCGTTGCCTTTAAGCCTGAATCACCATAAGTAGCGGCCATACTCACGCCTGTGTTTTCGCTTTGCTCAGCATCGCCGTCAGCTACATACGTTAAGCCGAACTGGAAATCACTAAACATTGGCGTCATGTATGTCGCGGTTTGTGCCATACGGTTTTCACCTTTAAACACATTTTTGACATCACCAACTAAGTCGTTAAACTGATCAACTTTACCTTGTGATATTTTTAAAACGGTATCATTACGACCCACAGACACAAGACCAAAACCACCTTGTAAACCAACAAATTGGTTACGCGCTTTAAAGTTTTCTTTTACATCATCACCCGTGTCAACTTCATACTCAATAGTATAGAAAGCCTCAAGGTCATTACCTAAGTCAAAATTACCTTTCACGCCAAAACGTGAAGCATTACTCTGAATCGTTGTTTCTGTCTCACCGGCTACATCGTTAGATTGTGCTGATACATTTAACTTACCATAAACTTGTAATGGGTCTGCGGCGTATGCTGTTGATGCTGTTGCAGCTGTTACAGCGCAAGCCAGTAGAGTTTTAGCAAATAAGTTCATCATTTCATCCTTTCAACGTTTCTAATCATATGTGTTTACAGCTTGGGAACGAGCCGAAGTTTGCCTTGCTAATGTTTCAGAAATATTTCAGTCATTCAGAAAAAACTTAAAAACAAGCATAATTCACAAAAAAAAAGTAACTTAACCATTGAATTTAAATAATAAAAATATAATTAATTACTTTGTGACATTTTTATGAATTCAGTCATATGAATCAATAGACTGATTTAAAAGGCCTGTTTACCCAACCAATCAGATGCCGTAAACTGCTTGGCCAACTATTTATTAAATAATGAGTGTCTCTTTATGTGGTTTAAAAATCTCACCTTGTACCGTTTCAATAAACCGTTTTCCACCGACACCGAAGCGTTAGAAAAAGCCTTAGCAGATTTCACCTTTTCACCTTGTGGTAGCCAAGACATCAGTAAATTCGGTTTTTCAAATGCGCTGGGTAAAAAAGGTCAAGCTTTAGTCCATAGCGCAGAAAATCGTCACCTTATTTGCGTCACTAAAGAAGATAAAATATTACCTGGTCAGGTCATTAAAGAAGCACTTGATGAAAAAGTGGCTTTAATTGAAGATGCAGAAAACCGCACTGTGACTAAAAAAGAAAAAGATGCGATGAAGGATGACATCACAACCACATTACTGCCAAGAGCCTTCACTCGTCGTAGCCAAACCCGTGCGCTTATTTTGCCAGAACTGGAAATGATTTTAGTTGATAGCTCAAGTGCAACCAAAGCTGAAGAAATGTTAGCTTTATTGCGTAAAGCTTTAGGCAGTTTACCTATTATTCCACTCAGTTATGTCAAGCCGATTGAGCAAACCTTGACTGAATGGTTACAAGCGGGTGAAGCACCACAACCTTTTGAAATGCAAGATGAAGCTGAGTTAAAATCTGAATCAGACGAAGGTGGCATTGTGCGCTTTAAACAGCAGGTTCTTCAAGAAGACGAAGTATTGGCACATTTAGCAACCGGTAAACAAGTGCACAAACTCGCGCTACATTTTTCTCAGTCTGTCGCATTTGTTATGCAGTCTGATACGAGCGTGAAACGGATTAAATTCTCTGAAGAGTTTAGAGCCGGTAACGACGAAGTCGGTAATGAGGATCCTATGGCGCGTTTGGATGCAGATTTTGCATTAATGGGCAGTGAACTTATCGCCTTTGTTCAAGCATTACATGGTGCATTTGGCCCAATGGAACAAAGTATTTAAGCTGCCACAATATCAATAAATATCTTACTTTTTTAATAAGTGAAAGGAGTGGTAATGAAGCTATATGGAAGTTATACCTCACCGTTTGTCCGCCACTGCAGAATTGCATTGATGGAGTCTGGTCAGAATTTCGAATTTATCGAAACGGACCAAGCCAGTAGTGCGTTACTCTCGCCGACTCAACGGGTACCATTCCTACAACATGGTGATACTTTTTTAACCGATTCAAGTGCGATTTTATTTTATATCAGGCAGCAAGCTGGACAGCCATACTTAGGCACGCCAGCTGAACTCGATCTGTTTTGTATGGTCAATACCGCTTTAGACAGCACAGTTAATTTGTTCTTTTTAGAGAAAGATGGCGTTGATATTAACTCAGTCGCATATACCCAACGTCAAGCGGCTAGAATTGACTCAAGTCTTGCACAGTTTGAGCAACTAACATTAAGCGATAGCGCCCCCTATACCGACCCAGAGCTGCGTTTAGCGTGTTACTTAGACTGGGGGTTATTCCGTAATCGTATCAATATAGACAAGTGCTCTAATCTAAAAGGCTTTCTCAGTGGTATAGCAAAATATGCACCTTTTGCTAACACCAAACCACCGCAATAAAGATTAATAAAATGCCCATCAACTTGATGGGCATTTTATTGCCTGGTTAAGCTACTTATCAGCCTTTATATATTCACCTTTAGTATCAAATGGCCAATCTACGCCTAACCATGCATTAAAAAAGGCTTTATGCTCGGCAGTCACTTTTTCAACAGGGGATATTGTTAGCTCACCTTTTGGTTGTTCGGCTAAAGTAAGACTGCGTTTTACCAGTTGATCATTATTAAATATCGTCAACTCAATAATGTCGCCAGGGTTAAAATCCGCTAACCGTTTATCCCAACTTGATGCACTCACTTTAAGCCCGTTTACCGCAACAATTTGATCACCTGCATTAATGCCAGCTTGCCATGCAGGGCCCTCTCGGGTCACAAATAAAATCGTTAAATCATCATATAAACCAGTTAGGGTTAAACCTGCATTCACTTCGGTTTTAGCCTCTTTATCGTATCCAAGTTGAAGACCAGCTTGTAATAACATGGCGTCAAAGTCCAAGGTGACGGGTGAGGTAACATTTTTACTCCACCACGCTTGATAATCTTTTCCTGATAAACCTTTGAGAATATTTTTAATGTCGCTGACGTTATAGCCCGTCGGCACTTTAAAATCTTGATAAAGCTTTCTGTGCACATCGCGAAATGAATGCTTTAACTTAGTTTGTGCAAGTAAATCAAAATCTAATGATAATGATGTCATGTAACCTTCTGCGTATATATTCACACTATGATTAACGGCATAGTCACCCCAGGTACTGCTCCATTGACCTAAACTGGCTTCAGCAATCGATTGAATTTCACGGCCTGGATTATGTTGATTATTGACAATGCGTTTACTGAGGTCATCAAAAAACTCTTCGGCGGTAATAATACCAGCACGCAATAACAACTGATGTTGGAAATAACTGGTTGAACCCTCTGCTATCCACAACAGTTCAGTCATATTTTCCGACTGATAATCGTAAGGCACTAATCCCTGAGGACGATAAGCTTTAACGTTCCAGCTATGAATAAACTCATGTGAAGCGGTACTGATAAAACGTAAGTAATCACTACGTTCTCGAAAACTAAAACGCGGTAATTGAATAACAGTTGAGTTTAAATGCTCAGTTGCCCCACTTACTCCACTGGTGGCGTGTACCATATAAACGTAACGTTCAAACGGATAATCATCCCAAATAACACTCGCCTGATGACTTATTTTTTCTAAATCGGTAATAATTTGTTTAGTGTCATAATTACCCTCGCCCCAAAACACAACCTCATATTCCCGTCCATCGGCTCTAAAACTAAAATGCTGATTAATACCCGTTTCTATTGGAGAATCTACCAACACATCGTAGTTATCAGCGACAAAGGAGTGGGCTTTTTTACCACTTTCCATGCCTGAGTAACTGCGCCACTCTTTCGGCACAGACAAATTAACTTTTACCGCCTCGTCACGAAATACTGGGCTATACATAAAGATACCACTAGCATCTAAATAAGCATGGCTGCGATCAATATGACGTAATCGATCGCCAAGTTCATTAGCATAAATTTGATATTGAACTGTTACACTTGAGGGTTTACGTAACTTTACCTGCCATTCGCCACTGGCAGTTCGATGCCAATCTAATGCTTTCCCTTCACTATCTGTGGCTTTAAATAATCTCACCCCATCGGCAACGGGTAATACTTGATATCGACCGGTACGCCACACTGGCAAATTAATAGTCAGAGAGCTTGTATCTGTTTGCGGAAAAGTCACCGCCACTTTGGCTAAATGATGCTGTGGCTGCGTTAAATCTATTTGATATTCAACATCGGCTAACGCTGGCGTCGTCCAACTGGCGACAAAAATAGCACTACTTAACATTATTGCTAAAGAGGTAGGTTTCACTGTGACATCCTTCTGGTATGATTCTATTATTGTTTTTATATTGATTTAGTTTTGCATTATCTTAAAAATTATAACAACCTATTGCTAGAGTCTCAGCAATAAACAACATCTGTTTACATATTATTACTCATTGTGAGTTTCTGACGGTTGTCGGCTTATCAAGGAAGGTTTAGATTTTATGCGGCATATCATCATTTGGTGTTCACTGGTATTCATTATTTTGTCTGCATCAGCTAATGCCACTGATCTTGAATTACAGGAAATTACTTTTCGCGAAACACCACAAGAACTTTACCTTGAACTCAGATCCAGTACTCAGTTTCCATTAGAGTTTAGCAATAAGAGTCAATTTGATCTGATTGCCAAAAAGCTTGATATGTCACCCGATGATTTGATCCAACAATTAATATTGCTGGCTAGGCTTAACCTTGAATCAAATGTGAACTCAGATACAAAAAATGAGGATGCTCTCACTCTCATAAAGCAATTAAGAATAGTGGCAACCACACCGTTAGATAAAGCAGTAATTATTATGTTAAACGGGCGGTTAAGCGCGCGAGAAACCCAAGATTACACTTATGCAATAACCCAATATAACGATGCATTGAATAAGGTAAGCTCTGACTTATCACTGCAAGCCACCTTATTTAGATTTTCAATTCATGAGCACTTAAGTGGCTTATATAGAATGGTTTTACAACCATCACCTAACCTAACTCATTTAAACCGTTATCGAGAAATAGCTTATCAACTGCGTAATGACTATTTCATTGCACTAGCAGAATTAGAGCTAGGGCGTTATTACAATAGAAGAAGTGAACCAGCAAAGTCATTACAATATTATACAGAGGCTTTTCGTGTGGGTAACCGCATTAACTACCCAGGGATTAAAGCGCACGCTCAACTTAATTTAGCCCGTACTTATCGCGATTTAGAACAGTGGGATGAAGCGCTCAAACACGCCCATGATGCAACTACAAGTTTCCAGACTTTTGACCAAGGTTCATATACGGCAGAAGCCTTGACCGTGATTGCGATGATTTACGCAGGCAAGAAAGAATGGAACAAAGCAATTGACTATTATCTTAATGCACAACAAGTTAACGAACGACTTGGTAATGAAATAGGTCAAGGTTTAAACAGCCACAATATTGCTGAGGCCTATTTAAACCTTAACAATGGGCCAGCAGCATTGGCTGCGATAGCCAAAGCTAATAGCATTTTCATCGCTAAAAATGTTACTCATTACTTAGTTTATAATGAAGCCTTGTACACAGAAATTCTGATTAAACTAGCAATGTGGCCAGAAGCCATTGAACATGCAAAGAAGTCACTCGTCCTAGCGACAGAAAAAAACTTAACAGATCAAAAGTTAGAAGCATTAAAATACCTATCAATGTCTTACCGAAAAGTGGGTGACTTAAATGCTGCCATAGACATTGTTGATGAAATTATTGAATTATCCAACGGAATAAACGCAGTAGAAGAAGATAATTCTGAGAGTTCGGGGCTCACTGAGCAAAAATTAAAATTCGATTTAAGCCTATTGCAAACAAAAGTTAACGAACAAAAGACTGCCCTTAATGACAGTCAGTTGATGACTATTTTATTAATCTGCAGCGCTATTGTCATTGTCATTGTATTGTTAGTGACCATAAGCCGTTCTCAGAAAATTATTCGAGCGCAACGAGAATATAAACAACAATACCTATTAGAGCCCATAAGCCAACTAAATGGATTCAGAGCCTGTATTCTACGTTTACAAAATGACAACCAATCTGAGATATCCACTTTTGCTTTACTTAAAATAGAAGCACTGACTCATAGCGATACCCAAATGGGTTTAACTGAATCAGCTAAAATTATTCAGTCGTTTATTAATGAATTAAGCCAGTTATTAACCGCAGATATCTACGTTATCAAGCCGGGACAATTTGCTTGTTGCTTTAATCATGCAATTAACGCGCAGGATTTATTGTCAACGATTGAAGGTTATGTCGCTAAAACCACACTTTTTAACCCCATAATACCCAGCTTTAACAGAGAAAAAAATTATCGCGAATTTATATCGGTCATATTAATATGCCATTACTGGCCAACCCTGATATATCAGTATCTGCAGAACTGCATTTTGAGACCGCGCAATATGCTATTGCAGCAGCAATGACTCAAAACGAAAATACCTATGTATCAATCAAGACCCTTAACTTCGCTCCAGCTACTATTTTTAGTGTGCCACTCTATCTTAACCTCACACAAGCATTGAAAAGAGGGATAATCAAAGCTGATAGTAATCAGATCATTACTGAAGAATCTTGGCCAAGTTAAATATTGCACAATTATTCAGCGAACATAAGTAATCATCATCTTTTGTGCTGATTTTAGATACCCGTCTACAACGCTTTGTTATAACATTGCTACACTATAGATATAGTCGAGCGTCGTTATGTTAGATATGACCCAATTAATCTAAATTTTAGTTATCTGTGTCATTGACGATATATAGTCATTATCTTTTTTATTAGTTGAATTTAGCGGAAGCAACAAGGCATTTTATGAAAGATTCTGAGATAGCGGTATCACAAATAGCGCTAATGAAACAAAAACTTCATGCTGCCCGATCAGCTTTAGAGGATATTAATAAAGATCGTAATGATAAGCTTAAAACCTTGATCCAGTTTATTGGCCATTTAAGCTTGGCCTGTAAAGGACAGAATCTGGAACTTGATAATAAATTAGCCAAATTACGTCATCAATTACATGATTACGAGCAAATTGACGAGGCACTACCTGAATTAGTTGATATTGAAAGAATTTTGAAAGGTCAATATCACCATACTATGACTCAGCTTGAAGAAAGCAGATTAGGTCTAGCTAGAGTGATAAGGCAGATTCAACGGGTTAATTCAGCACCCGATAAAGTCAAAAAAGAAATCAATTATTTCAAGCAAGATCTCGCGAAACCTTTTCACACCGTATGGGAATACATCCCCAAAGTTGAAAAGCTTATTGGCTTTTACGAAGAAATTTTACAGCAACAATTTACCGGTGCAGACAATTACGACATATTACCGCAGCACATTCAACTTGCGCGAGAGCTGGCAGTAAAGATATCTGAAATAGAGTTTCGTAAAGATCAACGCGACCAAATCCTGGTAATGAAAGAAGTATTATTGGGCGATATTAGTTTAAATACTCTACTTGAATCGTATCAAACTATCCTGAGCTTATTATTAGATAATATTGCCAGAGAGAAATCAGCTTCCCAGGACTTTCTATACGCATTAAATGATGCTTTAACCGTTGTTCGTGATGTCGTCAATAATTCGCAAAACAACAATGAGCGAAGCCATCAACTTAAGCAGCAGTTAAATAAAGAGATTAATTTAAGGGTTAATAATGCCGACGGTATTATCACTGAAGTCGATGACTTAAGTGATTTAAAGACGCAGCTAACAGTGCAGTTATCATCCCTTCGTGATGTGTTATCACGCAAAGAAGCGCTTGAGCAACGTGAACAAACAATATTACGTAAGTCTATTGAAGCCATGCGTAAAGAGCTTAATAGTATTACCCAAGAAGCAAATTGTTATAAAGAAAAACTATTTGAACACCAAAAACTTAATCTTCTTGACCCACTGACTCAACTGGCAAATAGAACCGCCCTTGAGGATAGAATGGATCAAGAATATCGAAATCATGTTCGATTTAAGACACCTTTGTGGATTGCGGTAACCGATATTGACCATTTTAAATCGGTAAATGATAATTTTGGCCACAGTACGGGTGATAAAACACTGCAAGTAATTGCTATGGCTCTTAAAAACTCATTACGCGACAGTGAATTTGTGGCAAGGTACGGTGGTGAAGAGTTTGTGCTGTTACTGCCTGACGTTACCGAAGAGCATATTTCAGCATTACTTAACCGCGTAAGAGAAAAAGTAAAAAATATTCCATTTAAATTTAAAAATCAGAGAATTACAGTTACATTATCTATCGGTGCTGCGCAAGTGATGGACAATGAAACCATCGAAGAAGCTTTTGAAAGAGCAGATACTGCACTCTATAAAGCGAAGAATAATGGCAGAGACAGAGTCGTAATAGACATATAAGCAGCACCTCAGCTTAAGTGTCTTTACACTTAGGTCTAAAGGAGTTGCTTATGATTATACGGATTAGCCCTCGAGGCAGTTTGGATCAACTTTCACAGTTGGAAGTTGATCGACTAAAACAAGGCGCCAAAAGCGAGCTTTATCAATTGTACCGCAGCTGCTCATTAGCTGTGTTATCTTCAGGCCTTGTCAGTGATGACGCTGAAGCGCTTTTCGATAGATTCGACACCTTCAATATCAATGTACTTCAACGTGAACGTGGTATTAAGCTTGAATTGATCAACCCTCCCGAGCAAGCTTTTGTCGACGGTGAAATAATTACCGGTATTCAAGAACACTTATTTGCTGTGCTGCGTGACATCATTTATATCACCAATAAATACGATAACCTCAAACACATCAACTTAACCAATGCGAGTCACATTACCAATGTTGTTTTCGATATATTGAGAAATGCGCGCGCGATCTCGCCAATGAAGGACCCCAATGTTGTCGTATGCTGGGGTGGACACAGTATTAATGCCGTCGAATATCAATATACTCGCGACGTAGGATACCAGTTAGGGCTTAGGCAACTTGATATTTGTACTGGCTGTGGCCCTGGTGCAATGGAAGGTCCGATGAAAGGCGCGGCAATTGGTCATGCAAAACAAAGGGTTAAAAATGCTCGTTATATTGGTTTAACCGAACCCAGTATTA
Source organism: Shewanella sp. HL-SH2 (assembly GCF_051164935.1). Taxonomy (NCBI): domain Bacteria; kingdom Pseudomonadati; phylum Pseudomonadota; class Gammaproteobacteria; order Alteromonadales; family Shewanellaceae; genus Shewanella; species Shewanella sp. HL-SH2. Next base: position 2,012,233 of record NZ_CP195035.1, on the reverse strand, counting down.
TTGCCGCAGAGCCTCCTAATCAAATCGTCAATGAACTGGTCATTTTGCCCGACATAGAAAAACGCCTTGAGGCCTTTGTGCGCATTGGTCATGGGATTATTATATTCCCAGGTGGTGCGGGCACTGCTGAAGAGCTACTGTACTTTTTAGGTATTTTATTGAATATAGAAAACGCTGACACTCCTTTTCCATTAGTGCTTACTGGCCCTAAGCAAAGTGCACAATATTTTGAAGAAATTGATAAATTTATTGGTGCCACCCTTGGCGAAGAAGCCCAGAATAAGTATCAAATTATTATTGATGACCCTGTCAAGGTTGCTCAAATAATGAAACAAGGTATGGCGGAAGTGAAAACCTATCGCAAAACAAAAGGCGATGCTTATCAGTATCAGTGGTCTTTAAAAATTGAACCAGAATTTCAATTACCCTTTGATCCCAGCCATGAAGTTATGGCAAATTTAAATCTATACTTTCAAAATAATAAAGCTGAGCTTGCCGCTAATTTACGTAAGGCATTTTCAGGCATTGTGGCTGGCAATGTGAAAGGCGAAACCATCAAGCGCATTAAGGAGCACGGCAAGTTCCATATTAAAGGCGACCCTAAGTTAATGGAGATGATGGACAAGCTACTTAATGCATTTGTAGAACAACAGCGAATGAAACTTCCTGGCAGCGCTTATGAGCCTTGCTATAAAATCATCACATAAAATAATAATATGAATAAATTACTCATTATTGATGGTCTTAACCTGGTTCGGCGTATACATGCGGTGTTACCAGACGAGACTGATATTGACAGTGTTAAGGCGCGCTCTTTGGCAGCTTGTCATAAAATGTTACAACACCATCAACCTTCCCATGTCGTTGCCGTCTGGGATGGCGAACAAGAGTCTTGGCGTAAAAAGCTTTATGCTGATTACAAAAAAGGTCGAAAGCCGATGCCTGAAGCCTTACATAAAGGGTTAAAGGAAATTAAATCGGCACTGGCCGCAGAGCATATCTATTCATTAGATGCAGCATCAGAAGCTGATGATGTTATCGCCACATTAGCCCTTAAAATTACCAATAATCAGGGCCAGGCAATTATTGCCTCTACCGATAAAGGCTTTAGCCAGTTACCGCAAAATCAACTGACATTGTGGGATCACTTTAATCAAAAAGCATTTGATTTAATTGAACATGAACGCAAACTTGGTGTAGTACACAGTCAATTTTTGGACTTTATTGCCCTTGCAGGCGACAGCGGCAATAAAATCCCCGGCATTGCAGGTATCGGTCCTAAATCAGCGGCAGACTTACTGAATAAATTTCGCACTTTAGCTAATATCTATCGTTCACTGGAAAATCTTGGCCCCAAACAGGCACAAAAACTTGCAGAAGGAAAAGACATTGCACGTATTAGTTACAAATTGGCCCAGCTGCAATGTGACATTCCACTCAATATCAACTTAAAACAATTTAGATATCAAGCTGGGATATCGACACCATAAGTTACAAAATTAGCCGTTACAAAAACATTAGAATCCATTAAGTTAAATAATATTATAACTCAACACTAAAATATATTCGGGCCTATAAATGAAAGCTAAAGCTACTTACGTTATCGGTGGGGTTTTTATCGCATACCTCTTTTTTGTCGCTGTTGTGATGTTTGTTTACGAACCACAGCCAGAAGATAGGGAGTGGGATGACAGGCAAGCTTATAATAACCAGAAAATGAGTGAACTCAGCTTTGGACAACCACGGGAAGACATTATAAAGATATTTGGCAGCGCCGATTTTGTTGAGGCTAAAACGGCTATAGATGGTCAATATCAACTGTTATTTTATCGCACCCACCATGTGCAATCAGATGGCATTACCACTCGCGATGAGTGTACACCGCTGTTGTTTAAAAATAATATCTTAATAGCTTGGGGAACCGAAACACTCCAACAATATTTAGCTAGCACTATTTTTGCTGATAACAGTATTCAGGCTCACTAGTTTAATCCTGCACTTATGCCGCGGCTCATCAATATTGAGCGGTGAGCCGCAATCAGTTAAATAATCGATATGTTTCCCGCAAAACTAGGTCTTAGCGCGATTCTATTTATGAGATTGACTCACTTTTTTGTATCCTTAATATTCAAATCTTATATTAAGTCAAATAAAGGATTACTTACTCAGGATGATAACTGTTGAAGACAGAATGGTTGGTAAGGCCAGATGATGTAGTACTTCCTCTTAAATGTATTATCATTTTTCAATAAGTCACTTTTATCGCCGACCTCAACAGCATTATCGCAGCCAATCAGAGATTCTAGTGTTATGCACTGAGATGAAAATGTTTTCCAATAAAAATGCAGGCCGCTAGTGCCTGCATATTCTAGTCAACTTAGCATCTTATTAGTCTGCTGAGTACTCTTGATAAGCTTCACCTTTTTCAAGCCATAATGGCGCTGGCTTACCGAGTAAGTAATGATCAAAGTATTGACGCATTTTTATGGTGTAATCCAGCTTGTTAGGGTACTTCTTCAAATGATGTGGTTCGCCTTCATACTGAAGAAATACCACATCCTTACCTGCACGACGCATGGCTAAATACATTTCAATACCTTGCTCCCAAGGCACAGCATCGTCAATATCACCAAACATAATCATCATAGGTGTTTGAATGCGTTCAACATAAAATACAGGTGAGTTTTCAATGTATTTCTGTGGCGCTTTATATAAGCTTTCAGCCATTCTACTTTGGCCGGCCTCATACTGAAATTGACGTGCAAGTCCGCTACCATGTCGAATTCCACTGTAGGCGCTGGTCATATTCGATACCGGCGCCCCTGCTACCGCTGCGGCAAACATATTAGTTTGAGTAACAGCATAAGCCGTTTGATAACCGCTCCATGAATGTCCATGCAGGCCGATTTTTTTAGGATCCGCGACACCCATTTCAACTATTTTTTGTACTCCAGAGGTTAATGCTTTTACCGCCGATATACCTGGATAGCCAATTTCAAAACGAATATCTGGTAAAAAAATTGCATAACCATTATCGGTATACCAGGCAAAATTAGGTCGATGGTTTATTTTCATATCAGGAAAAGCATGTAAACGATCGCTCATAAAGCGGTAATAATAGACCATAACAGGATAGGTTTTTCCTTCCTGGTAATTACTTGGTTTAATCAACACGCCATCAATAGACTCACCATCTGCGCCAGTCCATTGCACTAGCTCTGCATGACCCCAAGAAAACCCTTGGCGCTGCTTGTCTAATTGAGTAAGCGCTTTAGCACTGCTTAGGGAGTCTAGCGTTGCAGTATAAATATCTGGATATAAATCAAAACGCTGGGTTGAAAATAATACCTGTTCGCTCTGCTTAGCTCTGGCTAGCACGGTTAATTTACTTTTACTATTAGTGAGTTTTTTTACCCCTGCTGTACCTATTTTTGCTTGGTAAAACTCATCCTCTTTATTGCGATGACTGTAACCTTGTAATAGCACCACTTGATCTTGCTTAAGCGTAGCAGGCTGTTTATCTTCAACTAACCCTTTAACGCGAAATTCAATACCTTGCTTTCGCCCTTCCCCATTAGATAACATAAAACCATTATGAGACTTGGTATTGAACTGCCATGCATCATATTTATCATAGGCAATAAAGCCTGAACTATCGGCTAACCATGGACCAAAACCATAACCTGGAGCTTGGCTCGGATAATCATGGTCTTCATCGGAAAATGGCACATCATATTGACCACTCAAGTTATAACTTACCGCTTGAGCAATATCGTAAATATAAATATTTCCCTGCTGATAATAGCGAAGGAATTGAGCATTAGGTGATAATGTCGGAATAGCGTCACTAGGTTGCTGTGCCAACACCAAAATCTTTCGACCCGTGTTCACATCCACCAAATACACATCTTGATAAAAACCGGCCCAGGTAATCATTTTCTGGTAAGGCACATCTGATGTTGCCACTAAATAACGCTGTTGCTCACCATAATTTATCGTTGGCACAGTTTTATCAGCCAATTGAACCATATGATCTGCTTCAATATGATAAACCGCTAAATAAGTACGCTTTAGCTCATCTTGATATTCTTTCACTTCATGGGGCTTAATTTTGGGGTCATCGCCATGCCAAACCCGTAGATTTTTATTGTCAGTAATGGCATCTTGATCAAATAATGATTGTTCATCGGTATATTTTACCCGCGCTGTAGGGGCAATAACTTGCGGTACTCTACCAACAAATAACCGCTCGTTATCACGGGAAAACATCACGCTAGCATGTTGATTCAACGTCCACCCATCACTACTAGGTTGACGTTTTTTACCTGACTTTATATCAATAAGATGTAATTTATATTCACGACTATCACGCTTACTGGCCAGCTTTCCCGCCGTAAATCCAACAAAGCGACCATCGTTGCTTAAAGCGAGCTCGCCCACTTGCTCATCTATCGCGCTATATATATTACGTTGAGTGTGATCTTTTAAGCTCACTAACGTGACATGATGTTGATTATTATCATGATCATTAACCGCCGCGACAAAATGAATTCCTGACTCATCAAATGCGTATTGAGTCACATTAGTGAGTTGAATTTCTTTTTGAGTCGTTAAATGGATTAAGGTTAACGAGGTGCCTTTATCCGCATCATCAAGTTTGAGCTTTTTCTTCGAATCTGATTGCTCGGTATTATCTTCTGCTGGCTTACTGTCTGAGGCAGTTTTTTGTTCTTTGAACCAAATAGCTAAATACTGGCCATTATCATTAAAATGCGCCGACTTAACATTTTCAAATGTCTGTTGTGTGTTTGTCTTAGTGTTAAGTAATACTATATTTTGGGTTAATTCTGCTTTCTTTTTAGTTTCTTTATCTAGCAAACTTGCTGGAATAGTCGCGATAACAAATTGACCATTAGGTGTCACTTCAGGCTGAGTACCATTAGTTATTTCAAAACTCTTGCTGCCATCAGTCGATTTAACAATAACATCACTCTCACCTCTGTCAGGCTGAGCCTCAACTGCCATTATGCTGCCATCATCAGCTAATACTGGTTGCTGTAAGGTTTTAAAATGCATAATGTCGGTCAGGGTTAATGGTTCCGCTGATATCAGGCTCGATGAGAGCGACAAAGCCACCATAGCGTAAATGGACAAATAAGATAATTTCACAATCTTCCTCTTTTATAATTATGGGGTATTAATAACAACTAACACCCAATTCGAAGTATTTACTGTTCAGTGCTCATTTATAATTAATTACAGTCTCCACTAGCAGCCACATAAGTATCGCTACTTTCATTATGCGACTATGGTCGTCTAGTAAATAACCGCAATAAATGAACAATATATCCTGCTTTAATAGCGTTAACTCTTGCTGAAAAAGGCAGGCTGACTTATCGATTTGTTAAGATTTAGTTGAATCGGTCACTTATTGAATTATTTTAATCCAAAATGACTTTAAATGACCTTTAAAATGTCATTTCACTCTCAGTTTTGTGTAAATAAAGATGTTAAATCGTTAAAATAGCTCACCGAAACATTGCGTTTCGATCTTAGTGCCACCGCTTAGTGTAAGCCGTATTTAAATCACCTTGCTTAGGCGGTCAATATTAATGCGCTGTATTCATTGCAGTCACATCTCAGGTGTAAGGACTTCTCATGTCAAAACGTACAATAACTGTAATTCCAGGTGATGGGATTGGCCCAAGCATTATCGATTCTGCATTAAAAATTCTTGATAAGGCTGGTTGTAATTTTGAATATGAATTTGCCGATGCTGGTCTAGCTGCGTTAGAAAAACACGGAGAGCTAATACCCCAACGTACCTTAGACTTAATTGAAAAAAACCGCATTACTTTAAAGGGTCCGTTAACCACTCCTGTTGGTGAAGGTTTTACTTCAATTAATGTTAGTTTGCGTAAAAAGTTCAGCTTGTATGCAAATGTTCGCCCAGTAAACTCATTTAAGGGCACTCAGGCCCGTTATGAAAATATTGATATTATTACGGTGCGAGAAAATACCGAAGGCATGTACTCAGGTTTTGGCCAAAAAGTATCAGACGACGGTGAAACGGCTGAAGCAACCAGTATTATTACCCGCAAAGGTGCTGAGCAAATCGTGACATTTGCCTATGAATTAGCCCGTAAAGAAAATCGTAAAAAAGTCACTATTGTGCATAAAGCCAATATCATGAAATCAACCTCAGGTTTGTTTTTGAAAGTGGCTAGAGAAGTCAGCTTACGTTATCCTGATTTGATTACCGAAGAAATGATTGTTGATGCCACTTGCATGAAGCTGGTAATGAACCCAGAAAACTTTGATGTAATAGTCACAACCAACTTATTCGGCGATATCTTATCTGATTTGTGTGCTGGGCTTGTCGGTGGTTTAGGCATGGCACCGGGGGCAAATATTGGTCGCGACGCCGCTATCTTTGAAGCGGTACATGGTAGTGCACCAGATATTGCGGGTAAAAACTTAGCCAATCCAACATCCGTTATTTTAGCCTCAATTCAAATGCTTGAATATTTAGGTATGTCAGATAAAGCGGTAATGATCCGTAATGCGGTAGCAGCAGTGATTGAAGAAGGCGATCGTACTACCCGTGACTTAGGGGGCACTTATGGTACTACTGACTTCACTCAAGCGGTATTAGAACGATTAGGTTAGCTTTTGCTGTTGAGCACAAAAACCTACAAAAAAGCCCTAATTTCGATTAGGGCTTTTTGTTTTATATAAATCTAACACTGAAAAATGAATAACTTATCTTTCACCCAATACGGCATAATTAACGCCTTTTTCTGGGAATAACCATAAGTGTACCGTCACTTCATCACGGTCATGATAAAGGTGTTTGCATTGCATGCGGTATTCAATGTTATTTTCTTTAAAAATCTCCGCCATAGTATCTAGGATAACTCGCACTTCTTTGTATCGACTTTTCATTGGTAATTTCAGATTGAAAATAGCTTCTTTAAACCATGCATTAATGGCCCAAGCTTCTATCAACTCTGCCACGCGTGAAGGTTTTTCAACCATGTCACATACTAACCAATAAATATTTTTTCTTGGGGGTTCAAATCGAAAGCCATCGGCACGGTAATGCTTAACTTGGCCTGTTTCCATTAACTTTTCATTCATAGGGCCATTATCAACAGCAGCAACCATCATCCCTCGGCGGACTAATTGATAAGTCCAACCACCGGGACATGCGCCCAAATCAACGGCATTTAAGCCACTACGACAGCGCAAATCTTGCTCTTCTCTGGTTAAAAAGGCACTAAAAGCTTCGTCTAGTTTTAAACTAGAGCGACTCGGTGCATCTGCAACCATTTTCAAGCGCGGAATACCCATGAAATGTGGTGAGCTATTATTGCTAAGAGAATAGCCTACATACGCCTTTCCCGGACCAATAAAACACACATGTACAATTGGGCGACTTTGGCTTTCTTTGGCCAATAAAATACCAGCTTTTTTCAACCCCTGGCGTAATGGTACAGTGAACTTACGGCAAAATGCCGACAATTCTTTTGCTTCGTTAGTGTCAGGAGTTTCTACCCGTAATTCGCCACAACGAGATATCTCACCTAAGGCTGCAACAATCGGACTCATTCTGTCTTGCTCTGGCAAGTCAATTAGTAACTCGCCAGCGGCAAACATTTGTCGCGTAAAAATTAACGACTGCAATGCTAGTTGCTCGGCTAACTTATCGGCACCATTGTCTTCAAAACATTGATAAATAACATAAGCGTCATTGTTATTAGTTTTAACGAAGCCGCCAATGTTGAGCTCTGCCGCACGTTGTTGAATTTCTGCTGCGCACTCTTTTTCATATCCAGCGCGGCAAAATAAGAATAGGTTTTTCATGTAAAGCCTTAGCAATAGTCGATCTTGGAGCCAAATTTTGTCGGATTATAGCAAGAATATGACGCTATAGCAGATTTAGATTTGATCAGTATTAATGGGTCTACGCCATGCAGCAATCGCAAATAACGCCCAAGCTATGAGTAAACAAAGCCCTCCCATAGGAGTGATAGGACCAATCCATTTAGCCTGGGTTAAAGCATATAAATACAGTGAACCAGAAAACAAGAGTATGCCTACGATAAAGAAGCCCGCAGACCAATTAAGCCACTTAGTTGACAACCATTGGGCCGCAAAAGCTAAACTCACTAGTGCAAAGGTGTGATAAAACTGATACTCAACCGCTAATTTGAAAATACTAACCATTTCCGCTGAGGCAATATTCTTTAATCCATGGGCGCCAAAAGCCCCTAAAGCAACAGCAATAAAACCACTAATAGCAGCAATAAATAACAAACGATGGTTCATAACGCACCTTGAATTGAGTTAGCGGATTTATCATCCTAAAATGAATTAAGTGACAGACTGAGAGAATTTAACGATTTCTGCCACAGCAAGTTTTAGGTTAGCGTCAAACGTGGTACCTGACGACTTTCTTGGTGTAAAACTATGATCGCCATCAGGAATAGTGACAAACTCAATGCTGTCCCTGAACGTCCATGCCGCTATTTGTTCAGGCAAACCAAATTTATCACGCTCTCCCTGTAGCACTAAGGTTGGCATGTTCGAATCATTAAGGGGTGGTAATCTGGGCTCTCCGCCTTTAATAGGAACAAAGGGATAACCCAGACATATTTGACCAACAACCTGGCCTAATATAGTTTGCGCCTCGACATTATCACAGGTGTGTAAATTTGATGTTAATGTCGCCATCATTCTTGAGCCCATCGACTTACCGATAAACACGACTCGTTTAGCGGTAATAACTCCCTGCTGCTGTTTGTGATAAATATCTTTCAGCACAGATTCAAGATGCGACAGTAGCTTAGGGGGTCTATCAGGTGGTCGCTTCTTGCCATCAAGCATATTGGCCTGCATGTATAAGAAATTAAATCGATATACAGCAAAACCTTGTAATACCAAGAGCTCAGCCAATTGCTGCATAAAAGCATGGTGCATATTAGCGCCTGCGCCATGGGCAAGCACAATTAAAGTATCACTTTGATTATCGCCTTCAAGTAAGTAATCGCTTGCTAACAAGCTTGCTGGGCGATCAATATTTAAAGGACTGACAGCTAAGCTATCCTGTGAGTAATTCACTGCGTGACTCCTCTGCAAACATATCCACCATCCATTCACGAAATGCGCTGACTTTGCCTAATTCAGAATGGTTTTGCTGACACACTAAATAGTAAGCATCTTTACTGACTAAGACTTCAGGAAACGGACATACCAGGCGGCCCGCTTTAATATCCGGCCTGGCTAATACGCTGTAGCCTAATGCAACCCCCTGCCCGTGGGCAGCGGCTTGTAACACTAAAGATGAATGACTAAAAATGGGGCCTTGATTGACATTAATATCACTTACCCCGCATTGTCTAAACCAGGCCTGCCAGTCGTGGCGGCTTGAGTCATGTAATAGGGTATGATATTTCAAATCACTTGGGGTACTTAGTGGCTTAGGTCCATTTAATAACAATGGTGAACAAACGGGGATCAATACTTCATTGCGCAGTTTATCCGCTCTAAGCCCTGCCCAATTACCTTGACCATAATAAATTGCCACATCAACATCATCTGTTAACGACCCTGTATCACTGTCTACCGCTTTAATACGCACATCAATATCAGGATTCTTTTCACTAAATTTGGCTAACCGCGGCACCAACCATTGAATAGCAAAACTCGGTGACATACTTACCGTTAACGAGCCCACAGCGCTGCGGGCAAGCAAGCGGTCGGTCGCCTCTCCCAACTGAATGAAAATATCCTTGATGTCAAGAAAGTAGCTCTGACCTTCTTCGGTTAACAGTAATGATCGATTTTTACGTCTAAAAAGCTTTAACCCTAGAAAATCTTCTAATGCTTTAATCTGATGGCTAACCGCAGCCTGAGTAACAAACAACTCCTCTGCAGCCCTAGTAAAACTGAGGTTTCTTGCTGCCGCTTCAAATGCTTTAACTGCATTTAAGGGCGGTAATCGTCTGGCCATGATGATTAATCTCTTATTATTTTAATTAGTTTTTCTAATGATTATCTCTATTTTTTACGGTTTGTAAAGAACAGGTTTTTGATTAGATTAACATATTGAAATAACGTTAGCGGGGAGGATTTTTGAGGTGTATCTCAGCTGAATAATGGAAGGGGAAATTCACGCTCACGAAACGGTATTAATTAGATTTTTCCATATCGAAGATTATAACTTAATTGCTATAAACAGTTGCTATAAAAAAGGCTTGCACCGTTGAAGATACAAGCCTTTATTACAATCAGTTTAACGTTTTATGGACGATAAACTTTTACATTCTGATATCCTTGCTCAATTAAATACAAGGCTTGTAATTTACTCATCACACCGCGGTCACAATATAATAGGTAGGTTTTGCTCTTATCTAACTCAGCAAATTTTGTTGCCAACTTAAAGAATGGGATTGCTGTAATCTCTACGCCTTCTATTGATAATGGCTTGCGCTCTTCTTCTTCAGGTGCACGTACATCAATCACTATTTCGCCAGATGCAATATCTGTTACCGTTTCTGTTTCAGTGATTTGTTGATTCATTTCTGTTTCAATATCTCTAATATCCATCACTTTAGCTGAATAAACGATACGTTCGATAAGATCTTCATCAAACTTTAATTCTTCAGCTTCAATTTTAGATAACACTGCTTTTACCGTCGGTTTTTGAGAGATAACACCGCAGTATTCAGGCATTGTCTTAGCAAAATCCTCTGTGCCAATTAAGCGACTTTGATTGATGATATCCTGTTTGTCCATGGCTATCAGTGGACGCATAATTAACATGTCAGTACAGCGGTCTATCACATTCAAATTGGTCAAGGTTTGGCTAGACACTTGACCTAAACTTTCACCTGTCACCAAACCCTGAATTTTAAATTTCTCGGCAATACGCGCAGCTACACGCATCATCACACGCTTTAAAATAACGCCCATTTGGCCACTATCAATTCGTTCTAAAATTTGTTCTACAACTGGCTCAAACGGCACGGTAATAAAACGCACTTTATGTGACTCACCATAGGTTTTCCATAAATGATAGGCTACTTGTTTAACGCCTATTTCATGCTGTGCTCCACCCAAGTTGAAGAAGCAATAATGGGTACGCGAACCCTTTTTAATAAATTGAAAACTTGATACACCAGAGTCAAACCCACCTGAGATAAGTGATAACACATCCTCTTGGGTTGCCATTGGAAAACCACCTAAGCCTTCAATACGACGCTCAACCAAATAAACTTTATTCCCATCAATTTCAAGATTAACGGTAACATCGGGATTGTTCAGTTTTACGCCCAAGGCATCAGCATGTTGATTTAAGCCACCACCGACATAACGCTCAACATCAATAGAATTAAAATCATGGTTTCCGGTACGTTTTACCCGTACACAAAATGTTTTACCGGCAATTTCATCACGGTACCGGGGTAAGGCTAACTGGTAAATGCTGTCAATAGTATCAAACGGATACTCGCTGACTTGCACCACATGGGCAATACCAGGAATACACGCTAAGCGTTGCCCAAATATGTCCTGCAATTCTGGTTTATCTTCAGGTACCTTGACGATGATCCGATCAAATAAACGTAGCACCTTAGCCTCTTCGTCGACTTTTTTAAGTACATTTCGAATATTCGTTTCTAGCATTTTAGTAAACCGTAATCTTACCGATTTACTTTTCATCATGATTTCAGGGTATAACTTTACAATAAACTTCATAGCGGTTCCGGCAACATTAATTACTGGCTAAACACGGCAATGTACTTAGCCAACGTCATAGTTAATGGTTTGAATTAAGAAAATAAGGACTTATTTTTCACGGCAAAAAAATATCGACCCAGCTTACACTGAGTCGAATACATTAATTACCGTACGTAAAAAAGCAGTAATTCTGAAGATTATATCAAATTTTTAGTCGCTTGTAATAACATTATCCGCTTGGACAAGCATCACGATATATTTATATCACGCTAGATATGGTCCAAAAAAAGCACAATCATTTGATTGCGCTTTAAAGTCAGCCATTTGCGTTTATTAAGGATTTTGGGGCGTCTGCGGATCCTGAGTCACTTTAATCTCATCAGACTCTTTAGGTTTGCCCTGCTCTATGGCTATTTCGACTCGACGATTTCGAGCTCGATTAGTGTTACTGTCATTAGGCACCAGTGGATTATTGGACGCCTCTCCCATCACTTTCATTCGTGTCTCATCAAAGCCAGGTACTTTCATCAACTCATGGGCTACCGCAACAGCCCGCTGACTGGATAAATCCCAATTTGAACTATAAAGCTCATTGCTGATATGGGCGCCATCTGTATGTCCTGACACAGTGATAATGCCTGGGACATCTTTGAGTAACTCACCGATGGATCGCACAATAGGCCTAAACTGGGGCTGAAGAAAGCCTGAACCGGAAGAAAATGAACCCTTTTCTCGAATTCGAATAATAATTTGCTGACCTAAGGATTCTAATTCAATGGCACCATCAACAATTTGTTCATTCAATTGTTCAGCCATTTTTTTAAGCTGTTCATTGATATTATCTTGTGAAGATGCGGCATCTTTTTTAACCGCCTCAGCTTCTTTTTGTGCAGTTGCGCTAGCATTACCCCCACGTTGGGCGCCATTCTGTTTTTGTACTCCGCCAGCACTGTCTTCTTCACCTGCTTGATACTCAATGGTTGGTTGAGTCATTTCATTAGTTTGCTGGTTAATAATTTCAATCGGAGTGGGATCGGGTCGACCAGGACGAAACTCCAGTGCAATAACTGATGTTCCTTTAGGGATGTCTTTGACTTCAACTTTATTTTGTACACCGAAGGCATACTTCATTGAACCTGCAATTTGCTTGAACTTCATTACGTCCATTTCAGAGAACGCTAATAATAATACGAAAAAGCACATCAGCAACGACATGAGATCAGCAAAGGTTGCTAACCACATGGGCGCGCCGGCAGGTGGACATTCACACTTGGCCTTAGCCATGGGTTACTCCCCGTCCGTTGTATCTATTTTACGTTGTTTTTCAGCGATATAGTTTTTCAAAAAGCCTTCAATTACCCGTGGATTTTGTCCATCTTGAATCGCCAATACCGCATCCATAATCAAATTACGATTCAATAGCTCTTCATTCATCCGCAGCGCCAATTTATCCGCCATTGGTATGGCTATCATATTGGCGATTACTGCACCATAAAGTGTGGTTAATAACGCCACCGCCATTGATGGGCCAATTGATTTAGGGTCATCCATATTTGATAACATGGCAACCAAACCAACAAGCGTACCAATCATCCCCATCGCAGGTGCAACATCGCCCATGGCTTTAAAAATATTCACCCCAGACTTATGGCGCTCTTCAGTTAAGGCAATATCCTTCTCTAATGCATTACGTACGACCTCGCCATCATGACCATCAACTAACATATCGACAGCTTTTTGCATAAAAGTGTTACTAATTTGCGCTTCTTCTAACGCTAAAAAGCCCCCTTTACGGGCAGCATCGGCCATATTAACTGATTGCTCAATGAGGTCTTCTGGTTTATCAATTTTAAACATAAAGGCTTTTAAGCCAATCTTAATCGCACCTAAAAATTGTTTTAGGTTAAACTTCATCATCACCACAAATAAAGAGCCGGCAACAACAATCAAAATTGACGGTACGTCGATAAATAGGCCAATACCACCACTGGTCACCATAGCGCCAATGATAAATGCAAAAGCACCAATAATTCCTATCAGGGTTGCTAAATCCACAACGTCTCCTCAAATGCAGTAAAGTCTGCATGAATATGCTAATGCTAAAATCGTTAAACTTAAACATCATCTTACTATGTTATCGGTCAAAATCATTTCTAGTTTAGCTCGAATTTCAACTTTCTAAACAAATTTCAGTAACAAAGCGTGCTATTGAGCAAATATCCAGCGTCTGTATTTGACCCAAAAGCTCGGCTGATATACCTTGTCACACGCTGAACAAGAGGAAATATCAACGTGGCAAAAAAACCTGAAAATCTCAGTTTTGAGCAATCTTTAAATGAACTTGAAACTATTGTGGCCAGTTTAGAGCAAGGTGAAGTCTCCCTTGATGATGCATTAAAGCAGTTTGAACGAGGCATCAACCTCGTACGCCAAAGTCAGGCAAAACTTGAACAAGCACAACAGAAAGTATCCATTTTATTAGATGATAAAGACACCTTAACCCCATTAGAAATTGAACAATAAACAGCTTTGACAGCATGTTGAGGTATTACAGTGCTAACTGATGCAATAAAGACTTATCAACAAAGAGTTGATCAAGTATTAAGCCAAAAATTAACTGACCTTGATAACGCTGCACCAAAATTAAAAGCGGCCATGACCCATGGTGCGTTATTAGGTGGTAAGCGTATCAGACCTTTTTTGGTTTACAGTATAGGACAAATGTTAAATGTCCCGCTAAAGGTATTAGATAATTTAGCCGCTGCCATTGAATGTATTCATGCATATTCGCTTATCCATGATGACTTACCAGCAATGGATAATGATAGTCTTCGCCGTGGCCAACCTACTGTTCATATTGCTTTTGATGAAGCCAGCGCAATATTAGCAGGTGACGCATTACAAACTCTGGCATTCGATATTATCAGTGAGCCTATTGAGGGTTTAATGCCCGCTCAGCAACTAGCCATTGTTAAATCATTGGCAAAAGCCTCTGGTTATCAGGGGATGTGTGGTGGTCAGGCAATTGATCTTAGCGCCACAAATCAGCGTATTGAAATGGCGAGATTAACTGAGCTTCATAACAAAAAAACGGGTGCATTAATCTGCTGCGCAGTAGAAATGGCGTTGATTGCAGCCAATGCCCCCGATAATGAACATCAAGCCTTAATGGTTTACGCTGGTAAAATAGGTTTAGCCTTTCAAGTGCAAGACGATATATTAGATATCGTTGCTAGCACCGAAGAGTTAGGTAAACCACAAGGCAGTGACGAGCAATCAAATAAAAGTACCTTTCCTAAATTACTCGGTTTAGAAGGTGCCAAGCAGACATCACAGCAACTTGTTGATGATGCTCTATCAGAACTGACTAAATTGCCATACAATAGTCAGTTAATTGCAGACTTTGCCCGGTATATTATCGTGCGAAGAATATAATAAGACAGATATCTCACTATGAGTTTCGATAATTCTCAATATCCTGTGTTAGCAAAAGCTAACACCCCAGAAGAACTTAGACAGCTACCTCAGAGTTTATTGCCGCAGGTATCAGATGAGCTGCGCCAGTTTCTGTTGCAGTCGGTAGGTATGTCTAGCGGTCATTTTGCTTCTGGCTTAGGCACGGTTGAATTAACCGTAGCGCTTCATTATGTGTACGACACGCCTTTTGACCAATTGGTTTGGGATGTTGGCCATCAAGCTTATCCTCACAAAATTTTAACTGACCGCCGTAACCGCATGCACACTATTCGCCAAAAAAACGGTTTGCATCCTTTTCCATGGCGTGAAGAAAGTCATTACGATACCTTTAGTGTCGGTCATTCTGGTACCTCTGTCAGTGCAGCTTTAGGCATGGCAATTGCCGCCGAAAAAGAAAATAAAGGCCGTAAAGTTGTTGCTGTTATTGGTGATGGCGCAATGACAGGTGGTATGGTATTTGAAGCTTTAAATCATGCCGGTGACTTACGCAACGATATGTTAGTCGTGCTGAACGATAATGAAATGTCGATTTCAGAAAATGTTGGCGCACTTAATAATCACCTTGCTCAACTTATGTCTGGCCGCTTTTACACGACTATCCGTGAAAGCAGTAAAAAAGTGCTTAAAGGCATGCCTGCTATCAAGGAAATAGCTAAGAGAACAGAAGAGCACCTAAAAGGCATGGTGGTTCCCGGGACTTTGTTTGAAGAACTAGGCTTTAATTACATCGGCCCTATTGATGGCCATGATGTTGATGCCTTAGTTGAAACAATGCGCAATATGCGTAGCCTAAAAGGGCCACAGATCCTGCACATCATGACTAAAAAAGGTCGTGGATATGAACCAGCAGAAAAAGATCCTATTGGCTGGCACGCAGTGCCTAAGTTTGATCCTAGCCAGTTTAAAAAACCTGCAACTAAACCTGGTTTGCCGACATTTTCACAGGTGTTTGGTAAATGGCTATGTGATGTTGCTGAGCTTGACGATAAAGTGATGGGAATTACCCCTGCTATGCGTGAAGGTTCAGGCATGGTTGAGTTTTCACAACGTTTCCCTAAACAGTATTTTGATGCTGCTATTGCTGAGCAGCACGCAGTAACCTTAAGTGCTGGTATGGCAACCCAAGGCTTAAAGCCCGTTGTAGCCATATACTCTACCTTCTTACAACGTGGTTATGATCAACTCATTCACGATGTCGCATTACAACGCTTACCAGTGTTATTTGCCATTGACCGTGGTGGTATTGTCGGCGCAGATGGTCCGACCCATCAAGGCGCGTTTGATTTAAGCTTTATGCGTTGTATTCCCAACATGATAATCATGACCCCTTCTGATGAAAATGAATGTCGTCAGATGCTGTACACCGGCTATTGCTATCAGGACGGTCCTACTGCGGTGCGTTACCCAAGAGGTTGTGCAACAGGTGCTGAACAAGTTGAAGAAATGACCCAATTGCCTATCGGCAAAGGCGTAATGAAGCGCCACGGCAAAAAAATTGCTATCGTTAATTTTGGTACAACATTAGAAGCCGCCTTAATTGCTGCTGAAACATTAGATGCTTCAGTTGCCGATATGCGCTTTGTGAAACCGTTAGATATTGAGCTACTGACAGAACTGGCAAACAACCATGATGTGATTGTCACAGTTGAAGAGAACGCGATAATGGGCGGCGCAGGTAGTGGCGTGATGGAAGCGTTACAACAACTTAAAATCATTATGCCTGTGCTTCAAATAGGTCTACCGGATGAGTTTATTAAACACGGCGCTCCAGATGAAATTATCAGTGAACTGAAATTAGATACCAAAGGTATTGAGCAGCAAATTAGAGACTATTTAGCTTAGTTGATATCAACGTAGCTAAAATAACTTCTTAATCTAAACCAACTAAAAAAACGCATAAAAAAAGGGCTGAATTATCAGCCCTTTTTAATCGATTACTTTTGGAAAGGTAGAAGGCTACCGTTCTAAGTGATTATGCTTGAGTATCTACACCTGGACCGCCTTGCGATACCATCACCATAGCTGGACGTAATAAACGGTCATTTAAAATATAACCTTTTTGCATCACTAACATCACGGTGTTCTCTGGATACTCTGCACTTGGCTGCATACCAATAGCTTGGTGATGTGCAGGATTAAACGTCTCGCCTAATGGGCTAAGCTGTACCACGCCAAATTTCTCAACTGTACTTAAGAAACCTTTCATGGTTAATTCAACACCTTCATAAATCGCTTTAGTGGCCTCATCAGCTGGCGAGGTACCTTGTAACGCTCTATCCATGTTGTCGATAACCGGTAAAAGCTCATTAGCAAATTTTTCTAAGGCAAACTTACGCGCTTGTTCTACATCTTTTGCAGTACGTGTACGAATATTTTGTATCTCAGCTGCCGCACGCACTTCAACTTCTTTGCGATCAGCGAGTGCTGCTTCAGACTCTGCTAATAGTTGCTCTAATTCTTCAATGCGGAAGTTAGCCTGGGTTAACTCATCCATTAAGCTTGCTTCACCAGCTTCAATGACGGTACCTTCTTCCACTTGATCTTGGGTATCGATATCTTGTGGATCGTAGTTTGACTCGTTGCTCATTTTCACTCCAGCTAAAAAATGCGATATTTTCGAAAATCTGACAGAAACATGTCAGAAGAAGATTAATTATCATGCTTCTGACACTTTTAATTAGTTTGGGTATATTATGGGGATCAATTTCAGCGTTTCAAGGCTTTTAAGCCCAACAAATATCAATATGAGCAAAAAGTTTAATACTATCGGCCTTATCGGTAAGCCGCATCATCATGGCACAAACTTAACCTTGAAGCGTTTGCATCATTGGTTATCAGTGCAAGGCTACCAAGTTATTGTTGAGTCCCGTGTCTCAGCAGAACTGGGTAATGATATTTCATCCATGGACTTACTCGAGATGGGGGCACATTGTGATCTCGCCATTGTGGTCGGCGGTGATGGAAATATGCTAGGTGCAGCAAGGGTGTTAGCCCGTTTTGATGTTGCTGTCATTGGCGTTAACCGGGGTAATTTAGGGTTCTTAACCGATTTGCCTCCAGATAATTTTGAAGATACCTTGTCTGATGTACTTGATGGTGAATTTGAAACTGAATACCGCTTTTTATTAGAGGCTGAAGTACATCGCCATGGCAAAATAACCTCAAGTAATACTGCGGTTAATGAAGCGGTATTACACCCTGGTAAAATTGCTCACATGATCCAATTCGAAGTCTACATAGACGAGCAGTTTATGTACAGCCAACGCGCGGATGGCATGATTGTATCAACACCAACAGGGTCTACTGCTTATTCATTGTCAGCAGGTGGTGCTATTTTAACGCCTAATTTACAAGCACTCATTCTAGTGCCTATGTTTCCTCACACCCTTTCTTGTCGCCCTATTGTGGTTGATGCTTGTAGCACGATCAAATTAGTAGTGTCACCTGAGAATGGTGAAAATCTTGAAGTCAGTTGTGACGGCCACGTTCACTTAGCCGTGTTGCCTGGTGATGAAATTATTATTCGCCGCTCAAGTGAACAATTAAGACTAATCCATCCTAAAGGCCATAATTACTTCCACGTATTGCGCAATAAACTGGGCTGGGGCAGCAAGCTGTTTTAATCACTTAATGCTCACGCTCGATCTCTTCAACTTCCTATCAAGGTGATATATAGCGTTTTTTATCACCTTGAATGCTCATCTCGTGAGTGAGTTCACATTCATAATCGCTAATATTAAGTAAAATCATCCTTCATTCGCTGAACACTTAAACGGTGATATTAATCACATACTTAAATGAGTGAAATCGATCTATGTCCCAATGTTTGGATGGTAAGTAATAGTTACGTTTTAAAATGATCTTGATCAAGTATTGAAGTCACAAAATACAGTCTATTACATCTACCTTTTGTTACATCGAAGTAATAGAAATATAACAAACAACAATAAGACCTAAACTAACAACCTTACAAATAAAGAGGTGAGCATGACTACGTTACAGCTAATCGCTAGCTTAACGCCCATTATCAGCGTTATGGTGTTCCTTGTTTTACTTAAGCTCCCTGCGTCTAAAGCTATGCCCATTTCAATGGTCGCGACAGGATTAGCGGCTATCTTTATTTGGCAAATGGACACTAGAATGCTGGCTGCCTCGATTGTAGAAGGATTATTATCAGCCCTCACACCCCTCACCATTATTTTTGGCGCAGTGTTTTTACTCAATACGCTTAAATATTCTGGCGCCATGGACACTATTCGAGCCGGCTTTACCAGTATCAGTGCAGATGCGCGAGTACAGGTTATTATTATCTGTTGGCTATTTGGCTCGTTCATTGAAGGTTCGGCTGGTTTTGGTACACCCGCAGCCATTGGCGCACCATTACTAGTTTTATTAGGTGTGCCGCCTATTGCGGCCGCTGTAGTGGCATTAATTGCCGACTCGACCTCGGTATCATTTGGCGCAATTGGTTTGCCTGTATTATTTGGTATGGAACAAGGTCTAATACAAAATGGCGTGTCCATGGCAACCGAACAAATTACAGCCCATGGCGGTAACTTTGCTAATTATGCTCAGTTTATTGCCATGCACATTATCACTATTGATTTAATTACGGGCTCATTAATTCCCTTAGTGGTTGTCTGTGTGTTAACTGGCTTTTTTGGTAAGAACAAATCATTTAAAGAAGGGTTACAAATCTGGAAATTTGCACTGCTAGCAGGTTTCGCTTTCACCATTCCGGCATGGTTAATTAATTACCTTGCCGGTCCTGAATTCCCCTCGGTTATTGGTGCGTTAATTGGCATGGCAGTGGTTATTCCGGTCGCTCAAAAAGGCTGGTTACTTCCAATAACGCCCTGGAATGACTTTGCAGACAATGAGCAACTATCACAGGATATCACCACTGAAGATAAGCCTGTAGAAGCTAGGTTTTCGCAAATTGCAGCCTGGTCGCCATATATTATTATGGCCGCATTGTTAGTGCTTTCCAGAATAGTAACCCCATTTAAAACTTGGTTAACAGGATTCAATATCAGCTGGACGGGGTTGTTAGGTACCGAGCTAAAAGCCAGCTTTGCCACATTTTATGCGCCGGGGATTTTCTTTATTCTAGTGTGTGTTGTAGGATTTATATTATTCAGAATGAAACCAAAAGCCATTAAACAATCTATCACGGTATCTTGCGGCTCAATGTTACCCACCATCATCTCACTCGGCGCATCTGTGCCTATGGTTAAAATATTCTTAAACTCAGGTGCAAACTCTGCAGGCCTGCAATCTATGCCGGTAGCATTAGCAGATTTACTTGCCAATACTATGGGCTCAGTTTGGGCTTGGGTATCGCCCATTGTTGGTATTTTTGGTGCATTTCTTTCCGGTTCAGCCACTTTCTCCAACATGATGTTTTCAGGCTTACAGTACTCTGTTGCCGATAATATTGGAATGAGCCATGCGCTGGCCTTAGCACTGCAAGGCATTGGTGCTAATGCAGGTAACATGATGTGTGTGATGAACGTTGTTGCAGCGGCAACCGTGGTGGGAATGGCAGGACGTGAGTCTGAAATTATTCGTAAAACAATGCCTATATCATTAGGTTATGCGCTTGTTGCTGGCACCATTGCTGTCATTTGGGGTGGTTTCTAAGCTTAATGACCTGTTCTCAATGTCGCAAGTCACTGAAGTTTACTGTTGATGGTTTATTACTGTGATTTGCTGCTGAATTAATAAGAGAAATATTATGACGATTGATTATCAAACCATCATGCAAGAGTTAACGCTACAACTAGGCGAAAAAGCGGTCAGCAATGACCCGACTCGTCGCTTTGCGTGGTCTACAGATGCTAGTTATTTTCGTATCGTACCTGAAATCGTTGTTCATGCTAATGAACTTGAACAAGTTAAAATAACCCTTAAAATTGCACGCAAACATAATGCACCAGTTACCTACAGGGCAGCAGGCACCAGCTTATCAGGCCAAGCAATTGGTGAAGGTATTTTATTAATACTCGGCCATGACGGCTTTCGCACCATTAATATCAGTGCAGATAGAAGTCAAATAACCTTAGGTTGCGCGGTTATAGGTGCAGATGCGAATGCGGCATTAAAACCATTTAACAAAAAAATTGGTCCTGACCCTGCCACTCTTGCGGCGGCTAAAATTGGTGGTATTGTATCCAATAACGCTTCTGGGATGTGTTGTGGAACCGCTCAAAATAGTTATCAAACGATTTCGTCAGTGAAATTATTGTTTGCAGATGGAACCGAATTAGACACGGGTTGTGAACAATCTAAATCTGCATTCGCACTAAGTCATCCAGGTATATTAGAAGCTTTATCATCTTTAGCTAAAATGACCCAAAATAATTCGGCTTTGGCTGCGCGAATTCGTAAAAAGTTCTCGATTAAAAATACCACTGGATACAGCATCAATGCGCTAGTCGACTTTAATGACCCTTTTGATTTAATCAACCACCTCATTGTGGGTGCAGAAGGAACATTAGCCTTTGTCAACGAAGTGACTTATCACACAGTAGAAGAAGCCCTTTTTAAAGCTTCTGCTATGGCCGTGTTTTTCAGCATGGAAGATGCTGCAAGTGCCGTTCCACCGATGAAGGGGGACAGCGTAGCTGCGGTTGAATTACTCGACTGGGCATCGATTAAATCTGTTATGGGTAAGCCTGGTATGCCTACCTGGTTAAATCAATTACCTCAAGGCGCGGCGATATTATTAATTGAGTGCCGAGCAAACAATAAAACAACATTAGCCCAATATACCCAAGATGTGATTAACAAAATTGCCCATATTGAAACAGAACGCCCAATTGAATTCAGCAACGATCCTGCTGTATTTGCTCAATACTGGGCTATGCGTTCAGGTTTGTTCCCTATTATTGGTGGCGCACGCCCTAAAGGGACCTCCGTTATTATTGAAGATGTAGCCTTTGAACTTGAGCATCTTGCCGCCGCCGCGGCCGATCTAACTGCTTTATTTCATAAACACGGTTACCCTGAAGGGGTTATTTATGGTCATGCATTAGCGGGCAACTTCCATTTTATTATCACCCCCACCTTTTCATCTGAAACCGACACGCGCAATTTCCATGCATTTATGCAGGATGTCGCGGATATGGTGATCAATAAGTATGATGGTTCAATGAAGGCGGAACATGGGACTGGCCGTGCCGTCGCCCCTTTTGTTGAAATGGAATGGGGTGCTGATGCTTACACCATAATGAAGCAAATTAAACACATTTTTGATCCTCAAGGATTACTCAATCCTGGGGTGATTTTAAATGATGATGCAGAAATCCATGTCAAAAATATCAAACCTTGCCCTGTGGTTGATGATTTTATTGATAAATGTATTGAATGTGGATTTTGTGAAAAAACCTGCCCAACATCAGCGCTTAATTTTTCACCCCGCCAACGTATCGCCGTACTGCGTGAAATAGAAAGATTAACCGAATCCGGTGACAAGCAAGCGGCTGCAGAAATGCGCGCTAGCGCTAAATATGATGTTGTTGATACCTGTGCTGCTTGTCAGTTATGTACTATTGCCTGCCCTGTTGACAGCAGTATGGGGCAACTGGTGCGTAAACTGCGTACTCCTTATATCAGTACCACTGAACAAAAAGTATTAGATTTTCAAGCCAAACACTATGGCGCTGTGAATACCGTTATCAGCACAGGCTTTAATCTATTAGGCACTATTCATAAA
This sequence comes from Shewanella sp. HL-SH2, assembly GCF_051164935.1. Taxonomy (NCBI): domain Bacteria; kingdom Pseudomonadati; phylum Pseudomonadota; class Gammaproteobacteria; order Alteromonadales; family Shewanellaceae; genus Shewanella; species Shewanella sp. HL-SH2. The sequence continues at coordinate 1,989,297 of NZ_CP195035.1, read as the reverse complement.
CTAACGGGTGATAGTGTTACCAACTCATTGATGAATGTCGGCCGCATGATCAGCAAAGAAGTGCCCTACTGGAATCCTGACTTCCCTAAAGGCGGCAATGTTGCTAAACCGTCAGCCCACATAATTGGTCAGCCAACTGTGGTTTACTTCCCAGCTTGTGGTGGGCGTACATTTGGCCCTACGCCAAAAGATCCTGACAGCCGCACCTTATCGGAAGTGGTTATGACTTTACTTGAACGAGCAGGCTATAACGTTGTTACGCCAAATAACACGCGTGAATTGTGTTGCGGCCAAATGTGGGAATCAAAGGGTGATTTCAAAAATGCTGACACTAAACGAGATGAGTTAATTGACTCCCTCAGCAAGCTCAGTGAGAACGGTAAAGTTCCTGTAGTGGTTGATGCATTATCTTGTACATATCGCACGCTCACGGGTAACCCCAAAGTCGATATTTTAGATCTTGTGCAGTTTATGCATGACAATATTTTACCTAAAGTGACTATCACTAAAAAAGCCAGTATTACGCTACACCAGGGCTGTAGTGCGCGTAAAATGAAACTTGAACCTGCCCTTCAGGCAATTGCTGATGCCTGTGCTCAGGATGTGATATTACCGGCTGGCATTGCCTGTTGTGGCTATGCGGGTGAAAAAGGTTTGTATAAGCCTGAAATTAACGCCAGTGCATTACGTAATATCAAAAATCTTATTCCTACTGAAGTTAAACAAGGTTACTACGCCAACAGAATGTGTGAAGTGGGGTTAACTCAACACAGTGGTATTTCGTATCGTCATTTAGCGTATTTACTTGAAGAGTGTAGCCGTTAGTTTCTATCACAACAGTTACGATACTCTTTATATGTTTACATAAAATAGGCCCGTCTGATGACGGGCCTATTTTTTAGCGACATAATTGTAAAATCGAATAATGAAATAGATATGTTAAATAATGCTACGCGCCATATAAATAAAGCGACTCATAATCGTTAACCACAACAGGCTAGTAAACCTAGCTGTAATGCTTGGGCATCTAATGAAGTTGTGGCAATAATCTCTAATCGTGAATCGTTCGCATCATCCAGTTCAGATAAATTCAACTGCGCATCGACCATATTGACCCCAAGAATACCTTCTCCGGTAATCATTACCGCTTTAAGGCGAAGTATTTCAGGTCGTTTAAATGTGTCAATCCAGGCCATTAATAAATCAAAATCAAATATTACGCTTGGGCTAATTAACCAACCCACACTGAAGCACCCTTCACCTTGGTTGATTTTACACACCACTTCACCCTCATTTAAAGCAGGTAGAGCGATCTCTTCAACTTGATTAAACCATAAAGTTGATTTTGCAGATAAGCCACTGTTTAACAAAGCATGTTGTGGCTTAATCTGTTTAATCGGCTTAATGGTTTTTTTATGGGGCTTATGCAAACTTTTTAGCAAAGTATCAATAAGTTGAGGTGAGCTAAAATGATCGGCTGCGGTAACAACATTAGGATTAATTCTCAGCTCGTCAAAATAGGCGGTTAACGCTTTAATATCAGATGATTGGTACAGTTCACTTTTACTGGCAACGATGACATCTGCTATTAACAATTGCTGAATATATATTTCATGCTGACGATAACGGTTATCGACAATTTTGCGAGCGTCAACCAAACATAAACAAGCCTGCAGATGAATAACTTGTTGATAATGTGGCTCACTCAAAGTGTTAATAATTTGCTGCGGGTGACCAATGCCGGTAGGTTCAATTAGTAACCTATCGGGTTTTGCCCGCTGAATAATTTGATTTATTGCCACTTGTATTGGTATGCCAGCGGCGCAACATAAACAGCCACCAGCAACCTCTTTAATCACCACACCATCTGTTGGCGAGCGATTAATTAACCCCGCATCAATACCAATTTCACCGAACTCATTGACCAGTACAGCCCAAACCTCGTTAGCTGGTTTATGCTTAAGTAACTGTTTAATTAGGCTGGTTTTACCTACGCCTAGAAAGCCGGTAATCACATTGGTATTGACGGGTTTTATGATCATATTTTGCTTATACTTCAGTTGTTTTTATTAACTCAGTTATTTCTTCTTACTGTATTTTCCATGGCGTTGTGGCTTAGCTGAGTCTTTATCAAATTGGCCTGAACGGTTATTACGATTTGGACGAGCATGCTTTTTAACTTGCTTTGTTTTGGTCGGATCTGACGCTAATTCACGATACCGAGCAGGAAGCGGCGCACCTTGCTCGTAGCCAGCAATGCTTGTTAATAGTAAAGGTTGTTGAATAACCGCCTCAATAGCCTCAAGGCATTCCTGCTCTTGCGGGCTGACTAGCGAAATGGCCTCGCCAGCTAAACCGGCACGACCAGTACGGCCTATTCGGTGAACATAATCTTCAGGCTCTTCAGGTAGTTCAAAGTTAATCACCCGCGGTAAGGCTTGTATGTCTAACCCTCGGGCGGCTAAATCGGTTGCCACTAATACACGTAACTTACCAGACTTAAATTCTTCAAGGGCTTTATTACGTGCGCCTTGAGATTTATCACCATGAAATACGGCACTTTTAATGCCGTCTAATGACAATTCTTTTTGAAGATGATCAGCGGTTTCTTTACGGCTGGTAAACACCATCACTTGCTGCCAATTATGCTTGCCGATAAGTTCCGATAATAATTCAGCCTTTCGGCGTTGATCGACTTGATAGGCCAGCTGAGTGACTGTGGCAGCTGTCGTTGTGGTTGCCACATTAATGTGCTCAGGTGAAATAAGCATATCATCGGCTAACAATTTAATTTCATCAGAAAAAGTCGCTGAAAACATCATCGTCTGGTGATCGCGATTAATAAGCCGCTTCACTTTTTCAATGTCTTTAACAAAACCTAAATCAAGCATACGGTCAGCTTCATCAATGACTAAATATTTTACCGATGCAAGTGATAAGTCATGCTGACCGACAATATCAAAAAGACGGCCTGGGGTAGCCACTAAAATATTTACCCCTTGGCTTATTGCTGTGAGCTGCGGGCGAATACTGGCACCACCATAAACAGCGACACTTTTAATTGGCAAAAACTGACTAAATTGTACAATATTCTGTTCAATTTGAATCGCGAGTTCACGCGTTGGCGTCATGATTAATACCGTAAGCGGATTAGCATCTAAGCCATCTTCATTGTCAAAGCTATCATCTGCTGAGGTAATCATTTCAATTAACGGTAATGCAAATGCCGCTGTCTTACCTGTACCTGTTTCAGCATTCGCCAGAATATCTTTACCTGCCTGGATTTTGGGGATCACCGCCAGTTGAATTGGCGTTGGGGTCACATAACCAATAGCGGTCAGTGCTCGTTGAATTTCAGGCTTTAATCCTAGCGATAAAAAAGACATAACAGGCTCTATAGAGTAAAAGAATTAGCAATCGCACATTATATACTGGATTGACCCGAAAACTTATAAAAAACGGTAATTTCACTAAGGTTTGTCGATCATAATTCAAACATATCGAGTAACATTTTGTATCAATCAGACAATTTTTGGTTGATACAATGGCCTAAAACAGCAACTATGTCGCAAAACTTATAACAACTTTATAAAGGAATATATGAAAGCTTATTTATTAGCAGCAGCTTTAATCAGTTTAACTGCCTGTGGTGGTTCAGACTCATCACCACAAACGCCAACGCCCCCACCAACTCCGACGCCAACTCCTTCGCCTGAGTTAGCGATTAATGTGTGTTATTTGGTAGACACCACCATGGGCGAATTCACCTTAGGAATTGATAACACTAACATGCCTATTACTGCTGCTAACTTTAGCCGTTATGTTGACGAAAAATTTTATGATGGCACTCTATTTCATCGTATTGCCAATAACTTTGTAAACCAAGGTGGTGGTTTTACACCCGGCATGAATGTAAAGTCGACTTATGACCCAATAAAAAATGAATCGAGTGTTGGGCTTAAAAATGATCGCGGCACTATAGCGATGGCACGCACCCAAGTATTAGATTCAGCTACCAGTCAGTTCTTTATTAACATTCATGATAACGATAACTTAAACTACCCTAGCCAGGGCGGTTATGCGGTATTTGGTATGGTAGTTGCTGGCATGGAAGTGGTTGATATTATGAATGCGGTTAATACTCAATCAGTACAAAAAGATGGTGTCACCTTTACCAATGTCCCTGTAGAGGAAATTATCGTTAATTCAATCAGTGAAACAAACTGTCCAGGGTAATACTCAATTCACCTGGCTACTTACTTACTTTCGGTTAATCGTAAAAGTAGCCTCTCCCCTTGGTAATATCGCTATTCAAACTTCAATGAATAGCGATATATTTTGCCTTTTAATCAGTAAACACGGTTAATAAAATAACGAATGTAAATAACAGCCAAGAACACTAAAAAAGGTGTAAGCGCACCTTTTTTAGCATTTCATGATAGAAGTCATATCACATTTTATTCAATACTTTCGTCCTAGTAACAAAACTACTCCTTTTTAAGTATGATTCCGTGAAATATTTGATATCTCTCACAAATATTATCCACTGAGGTTGGTATGTTAACTACAGATAAAATAATCCGTAGAGGTAACACCATGGCGACAAAATTCTTTATTCCTAGTGTCAATATCCTAGGTAAAAACGGCGTTGAAGAAGCAGTAAAAGACATTAAAAGTTTAGGCTTTAAACACGCACTTATCGTTACAGATAAACCATTGGTAGCTATTGGTTTAGTCGCCAAGGTAGCCGATAAATTGCAAACCGAAAATATTCAAGTGTCAGTTTTTGATGGCGTTCAGCCTAACCCCACTACAGGCAACGTAGAAGCTGGATTGGCTTTGTTAACTAAAAACCAATGTGACTTTATTATCTCGCTTGGTGGTGGTTCACCACATGATTGCGCCAAGGGAATAGCATTAGTTGCCACCAATGGCGGCAGCATTAAAGATTATGAAGGCGTTGATATGTCATCTAAGCCTCAATTTCCTTTAGTCGCTATTAACACTACAGCAGGCACAGCAAGTGAAATGACACGTTTTTGTATTATCACCGATGAAGCACGTCATATCAAAATGGCTATTGTTGACAAAAATACCACTCCTATTTTATCGGTAAATGACCCCGAATTAATGCTCGAAAAACCTGCGGCATTAACCGCAGCAACAGGTATGGATGCATTAACACATGCTATTGAAGCATATGTCTCTATTGCCGCTAATCCGATTACTGATGCGTGTGCAATTAAAGCAATCGAATTAATTCGAGCAAATTTAATTAATGCAGTAAAAGAGGGTCACAATATTGATGCCCGTGAGCAAATGGCTTACGCCCAGTTTTTAGCCGGTATGGCATTCAACAATGCAAGCTTAGGGTATGTACATGCTATGGCGCACCAATTAGGGGGGTTCTATGACTTACCTCACGGAGTTTGTAATGCCATTTTATTACCCTATGTGCAAATTTATAACGCCAAAGTGGTACCGCAACGCTTAGCCGACGTGGCCAAAGCGATGGGAGAAGAGATCAGTGGTTTATCAGCTGAAGCAGCCGCCATGCTAGCCATTAGTGCAATTAAGCGCTTATCTGAAGCTGTCAACATTCCAGCGACACTTAGCGAGCTTGGCGTAAAAGCTGAAGATATTCCAACACTGGCAGAAAATGCATTAAAAGATGCCTGTGGTTTTACTAACCCACAACAGGCAAGCTTTGAAGAAATATGTCAAATTTATCAAGCTGCGTTGTAAAAGTTAACCGGTAAAACGATTAGTACCGTTTTCCAAAAATATCATTTCAATAAATAAAAAGCTCGCATATTTTGCGAGCTTTTTATTAGAAAAATTTTGTTTATCAACAGATGGTTAGTCAGTACATTAGTAAAAGCGAACCTAGATCTCAGTTCTGATAATAACGATTGACCACCATAGAATTTACGGTCTATGATAAATTATCTTATAAAGAAAAGGTGCACCTAAAATGACAGCGATAACTCATGTCCACAATTACACCGTTCGTTGCCCTCACTACCAACAAAATGACAAGCAAGCCTCTTGGCAGAATCATATCGAAGTTAACCATTCTTGCGAAATAGCCTTAGACAGAATCACTAAATGGCATAACAATGCTGGCAGTAAATTATTTGAAATAGACGGCATTACTATTCGTAAAGCTGATAAGGAAGAAGCTTACTTTGCGATGCAAAGTAGTCGCTTAAAAAATGATGGTCACGGTTTGGTAACCTTTAAAGTTTATTTAGATAATTGTTGCCAAGATGCTTCGGTAAACGACATTATGACTCATCTGATTAATGACTATATGCAACGCTGTGAAAAAATAAGCTAGTCAAATAACAGCCCACAATACAGTCAACAATAAAGGTTTAGTGTCACTACTAAACCTTTTTTATTACTTCAAAACCACAATAAATTTAGGTAATAACTATCCGCAGTTTAGCTGCATAAAGCCGCCTGCATGAGTGCTCTTATCAAAGGTTAAGCCTTTAAAATGATTATTAAGCAACGCTTGCTGATGTTCTTGAAAATGCGTACTAATACACAAATACTCACCAGTCGAAAGGTGACGGTGTTGCACGCTGGGGTTATCCCATAAAACAGAGCCTATTGGCTGACAATCTGGCAATGCTAAAGGCAATAAACCGGTGCTATTTCGCAAATAACATCTTAATCCTGCTCCTGCTCGCGCAATAACAGCATCATAACGCTTCAAGTCGATACTGATATAAACCATATTGGTAAAAATATGTAGCCCGGAACTCATTATCCGTGAGTTGAGATAATTAAGCATCTCAACGGGGTTAAGTAGCTCGCTACTTGTTCCAGTTCTAAAGCTTTTCAGTTTTTGATTAATAAAACTACGCAATAATACACATCCAAATGCGGCACTGTTATCTTCAGGTTGAAAATGAGCCATATACATCACAAGGTGATCATCACCGACCATAGTCGAATCAATAAAATAAGCACTGACATCGCTGTTTTTAAATAAACTGTAATCTATCGCAGCTTGCGGATATTGAATGTGAGAAGCGGGGAAAAGTTGTTGTTGCACATTTTTAGCGGCATGTGAGCTTTGCTCAAGTAACAATAAATTTTCATTTAATTCAAGATATGATAGCTCAGCTAATTGATGCTCAAATACATCTGTGGGGTCATATGTATTCTTTGCGGTTTGATTAACGGAGTGGTTTAATGCCTGTTGGATAGCCGCTTCAATAATAAATAAATCCGCCAAGGGTTTAACAAGATAATCGCACGCCCCTATCCGTAATGCTTCGACAACATCTGGCATTTCATCGTTACCAGAAATCACAATTACAGGCACATTTGGATTAATCACCATCATCTGCCTTATCATGGGTAAACCACCCAACTTAGGCATATTTAAATCAGCGATGACAATATCAAATGTTAACTCACTGAACAGCACTAAACCTTGATGCCCATTAGCAGCATATTTAACAACAGCCCCTTTGCTTTGCAAAAAGTCTGTCATTAACTGACTAAAAATAGGATCATCTTCAACAATTAAAACCGATATATCTGTCAGTGCCATGCTACAACTCCACAGATGAAAACCTGCCAGAGTCGTTATCTCTCTGGCTACTTACTCTAACTCATCCATATATTCATCTAACAGTTCATCATCCAGTTGATCTTGAGGCACATTACCATCATAAACTTTATAATCCATGTGCTGAAAATATGCTTCTTTTACAAATGTATAAGGGTCAAGAGCATTGTCTAGCAGTCTTTCTTGATCGATAGCGGATGCACGTGTGTGCAACCCTTTAAATGCCCACTTTAAAGCTGATTGCCATAAAGTAAACTCTGATAAAGGGAAGTATAGACCATCAACCCAGTCTGTCGCGAGTTCACGTGTCACATAAGGGCCTAAAAAGGGCGCCATAAAATACGGACCATTGGGTACACCGTAATATCCGAGCACTTCATTGAAGTCATCATCTTTACGCGCCATGCCCATCATTTCTGCAACATCAACAATGCCCAAAAGTCCTAAGGTGCTATTAATAGTGAATCGCCCACCAGCATTGGCTGACCAACCCCATTTACCTTGCAAGGCGTTGTTGACCATTGAGCTAGGCTCTTCAAAATTACGAACAAAATTATCTAAACCTGACTTTACCGGGTGAGGAACATAATCATTGTAACCATGTGCTACTGGGCGAAATAAATACTTATCGAAGTATAAGTAATTTAAATCCCACATCACGCGGTTAAATCCTTCAAATGGATCTCGGGGATCATTATGGATTACGGTAACTGAAGATACATTGTCGCCGACTTGCATTAAATCGGTATCAGGCTCACTAGCGGCAGCATTACTGACATTCAATAACAGGAAAGGAAGTAATATTCCCTTAGACTTATTCATAATACTCTCTTAAAAACACAGCGGATAAAGCTATAAACAAACTGCTATTTTGTCGTTTTTATTAAAGCAATGATTGTTCAAGTCGATAAATGCTGAGATAGTCAATCCCAGCGAACTACACAGGCTAACGAGTCATTAAAAATTGACTATGTACTCTAAAAAGCCATTAGGGCGCTAAGGATACTTCAGCAGACATTAATCGCAAACTCAAAATTGTAAAAATAAATGAAAATTGCATCTTTAGTTTTATAACAGAAACACCTAAGGCCATAACATGAAGGCGCCACACACAAGGTTACAACCAGCAGTAAGTTCTAGTTCTGATGGTAAAACTGAGCAAATAAATAAAGTCACTGGCTCTGCTAATCAGCATGCACAGGCGCCTGTAAATAAGTCTCAATCTTTGTTGGATGTCCCCTTACGTGCAAGTGTCAATAACTCTGCCTATGTTGTTGCAACTACATCAGCCTCAGCAACGACCAATACAGTGCCAACTCAATCGGCTTCGACACAAGGTGTAAGCACTCAACAGACGAGTTCAAACGGAACCAACAGCCCTATACTTGTCAGTGCAGACAAATCATTTATCTCGACCAATAATATCCAACCTGTGGTGATATCAACAACACAAAATAATAGTACGCCATCTCGAAATATGAACATCACCATTGCAAATCAGCAGTATCAATTTAACTTGACCGCAGAACTGCAAAAAATATTTCAAAACAGTGCTCAAATTGTTATTACTGCTGATGCGGCTAAAGAGGTTAACCAGCAACGAATAGCGGTCATTAATACATTAATGCAAACAGCCTCGCTAGATGGTGCACCTAAGTTGGCATCTTCATCTACATCTACATCTACATCTACATCTTCATCTATGCTTGCACCAAATCACCAAGTTCAAACTCAGTTGATATTATTAGCACAAGCCATTCAAATAAAATTACCGACAACTCTGATTGCACTGGCGGTTAAAAATGGCGTATCAACTGAACAACTGTCACAATTAGCATCTCGGCCCCAAGGTTATCCATTACCCAATGCGATAATTAATCAACAACAACTCAGCTTTGTTGATGGGCCAACAATAAAATTAGATCATGCTCATTTGGCAAAGGGGCAATACCTAGTCAATATTATGAACGTTAATCAGCGATTAGTGCTGACTCTTACCCCTGTGCAAGCCGAAGTAAAGGTGAGTTTAACGCCAATAACTCAAACGCAAGATAGCACAATAACAACCAAGCAAGACTCTATTGTGTTAAGTAAACCCGAACCTTCACAGCTGCTCAATCTACTATTTAAAAAGCTCGAAACCTCATTGTTAACAGAAAGGACACTCAGAAATAATCAACCAACAAGCGGACAAGCATCCCAATCTGAAACGGTCATTAAACAAGCTCTATCTGCAGATAGTTTAAGTATACAGAGCAAATCAGCGGCTGTTACAGAGACTATTGCTAGCTCAAAAATAGACATATTATCTGCGCAAAAAATGGCTAAAGACATTGCTGGAGCTTTCAGTCAAAACGCTTTAAATCAGAACGCTTTAAATTCAGGTTCAACTAAAACTCAATCACCATTAGAGATAAATAATCCAGCTTCTTCAAATACAGAAAAACCGACTTTAGGTCCCATTGAAGTGTTGCAAAAAGCACTGTCTAAAGCAGGTGCTATGCCCGTAATGACTAAAACCGCCAACCAATCACCTCAAAATTTAGCATTAGAGTTACTAAAGTTACTGCCACAATTAGCGCCTCAACCTATAACAACATTGACAGAACCAAATCAATTACTGGGTGAATTACACAGTATAACCGGATTAAATTTAGCGCAAACAGCACCTCCTTCTTCACAGTCTCAACTTTTTTCAGGTGGTGCTGTGTCAACATTATTTCAGTTATTGTTGGGCGTTAAAGCCCAAAATAGTGGCAAGCAAATCAGCGAAAAGCTACAAAACCACTTGCAGTTACTACAACGTTTAACCTCAGGAAAATCTTCAGCAAGTAGTGGGTTATTGGGCTTGCTTGAAAAAGCAGGAACCTTAGATAGCATGAGTCAGCTAGCCAATAGTTTTCAACTTTATCAGCAAGCCAGCAGCAGTGATCAAACCATAAATTGGTATTTTGCTTTACCCTATTCCCTCAATCAACGAAACGAACAATTTGAAGGGCACTTTCAAAAGGAACCTGATAAAGACACTGAAGATAAGGCGGGTTGGCGTTTACAGTTAAAATTTAATTTATCTCAAGGTGCTATTTTAATTATCGCGCACAAAAAAGCTGATGTTCTCAATTTACAATTTAAGGGTAATAACCAACAGCTATTAGATAAAATCTCCAATTTTGATAGCGCATTATCACAAAAGATGAGTCAAATTGGATTTACACCCGGCGAGTTTTCAACTCAAATAGCCAATATTCCAGCAACCCTGTTACCGGGTGATCATTTTTTGGTAAAAACACGCGCTTAATCGATTGGAGTTTGGAGTTTGGAGTTTGGAGTTTGGAGATAAAACATGCAAGAAAATGATCATAAAAACAAAGTAAAGCATGCTGTGGCCTTAAGTTTTGATGGTAAAAATGCTCCTAAAATAACTGCGTCAGGGAAAGATTTAGTTGCTGAGGAAATTATCTCACTGGCGAAAGAAGCAGGTGTTCATATTCATCAAGACCCTCATTTAAGCGAGTTTCTACAACTACTTGAAATAGGTGAAGAGGTTCCTAAAGAGCTTTATCTTTTAATTGCAGAGCTTATTGCCTTTGTCTATATGTTAGAGGGGAAATTCCCAGAGCAATGGAATAATTTGCATCAGCGTATCCTTACTGAAGTTTAATGACTGCCAGACACAGAGAGCAGGGATTTTGAAACTTTGTTCGCATGGTCAAATAGCTAAGTGACGTGGTAAACTTTATATTCATTCCCTATTCCAGCAATTGACACAAAAACTCATGACTGACTCTCCATTTACTATCAGCAAAGTGGCCACTTCTAGTGCTGAAAAACGCGCTATAAGTTATGCCAGTACTATTTTCAATTTATTTGACTCTGTACTGACAACTAAGCAACCAGCAGATCGCATCATAGCCAACTATTTTAGAGAACATAAAAAGCATGGTTCAAAAGATCGACGTGTGATCAGAGAGAGTTTGTTTAGTTTATTTCGTTGGTGGGGCTGGATCCAACAACTTGGCGAATACCAACAACAAGAAACTTTTTTTAGCATGTTAGCGAGTGCGGCACAATTAGAAAACCACTCATGGATTGATATTCGTGACGCTTGGTTAACATTTGGCAAGCATAGTCATTTAGCCAACCGACTGCCATCATCAGCATCAGATAATGTTATCGATAAACTTAGCCTATTTAAGCAATTCTCCCAACTAGATGACTGTACACTTGAACAGCTTTTACCCGCTTGGTTTTGGCAGCACTGTATTATAAACTCTGAGATCGAAAAGCAGGCTTTAATCCAAGCCATGAGTTCACGCCCGCCTATCTGGGCAAGAGCACAACAGGCTTCGACTCAAAATGTATTAAACCGATTGTCCCTGGACAATATTCAAGCTGTAGGTTCTGAGTATTTTAGTGACACAATCAATTTAGGCCATAACAGCGTTAATTTAAATCAAGTAGCCGCATACACCGAAGGCTTGCTTGAGATCCAAGACATTGCTTCACAGGTGATTGGTCAAACTTGCGATCCTAAGCCGGACAGTCAATGGTGGGACGCTTGCTCCGGTGCTGGCGGCAAGAGCCTTCAATTATTATCATTAATGCAACAGGCTGGTATTGAGGGGCATGTAACAGCTTCTGACATCAGATTAAATCCGCTTAATGAGCTACTAAAACGTGCTAAAAGAGCCAACTTTAAGCAAATAAGTATTTCCCCATGGAAAACCGAGCAGCTGCCGGTTAAGTCAGACTTTTTTGATGGTGTGTTAGTCGATGCACCTTGCAGCTGTACAGGGACTTGGCGTAGAAACCCAGACATGCGCTGGATAGATGATGTTAGTAGTATAGAAATGAAGCCTCAGCTGCAATTTGATATTCTTAAGCGTAGTGCTGATGCTGTAAAAGTAGGCGGGGAATTAGTCTACGCAACCTGCTCGCTTGCACAGGCAGAAAATCAACAGGTGGTGAATGCATTCTTACACAATAATGTTAACTTTGAACTGGTAATATTGACTCATCCTTTTGATGGTACACAAAGTAATATGATAACAGTTTGGCCACAACAGGCCGATAGTGATGGTATGTTTGTCGCAAAAATGCGCCGAATAAAATAGTCATTCTTGCTATTAAAACGAAAAAACCACTACAGTTGTAATGGTTTTTTTATTAAAAAAGGCTATTTTTTATGCAACCGCAGTAGTAATTCAACCTCAGCTTTAGGTAATTCACATTCCTGCATAAGCTCTTCAATACCAGCGCCAAGTGCAATCATCTTCACTGCACGCGAGTAAAGTTTAGCCTGCGGATCTTGTTGGCTTGCTTCATCAATAAGATCTGACTGTTTAGTCAATTTCTTCTCAATTTCAGCCACTTTTCGCCCCATGCCTATCGTACCACTGCGAAGCTCATTGAGTTCACGCTTCACAGCCTCTCTTTGACGATCGCTTTCTTTTACTAATAAAGTTAACGCTTCCACTTTGCTTTTTAACTTACTTGATTGTTGTTGCAAATAAAGCATTACACCTAAACAGGCAATGACATAGACCAAGGCTGCTATTAAAAATTCATCACCCATGTTTTACTCTCAAAAAACGCTTAAAACAAAAAGCCAGCATACTGAATGAGCTGGCCATTTGTCACTGAAAAGTTTATTTAAATATCAGTTAACTCTTCCCACTCTTCGTCAGATAACAGTTTATCGAGGTCTACTAAAATCAATAGTTCATTGTCGCGATTACTCACACCCTGGATAAACTTAGCACTTTCTTCGGTGCCCACGTTAGGTGCATTATCGATCTCAGAGCGGCGTAGATAAACAACCTCAGCAACACTGTCGACTAAAATACCAATAACTTGTTTTTCCGCTTCGATGATAACAATGCGTGTAGAATCATCTACATCAGCAGGCTGCAAACCAAAACGTGAACGGGTATCAATAACCGTCACTACATTGCCTCGCAGGTTAATAATTCCCAATACGTAATGCGGTGCACCTGGTACTGGAGCAATTTCAGTGTATCGTAATACTTCCTGAACTTGCATTACATTAATGCCATAGGTTTCATTATCTAATTTAAATGTAACCCACTGTAATACTGCATCGTCTGAACCTGCAGCTACAGCTGCTACACTTCTAGAATCACTCATAGTTAACCTCGGTCAATCGAATCCTGACAACCTAAACCTGCATCAAGCATGTCAATCAAAGCTTGTACATGCAATATGCCACACATTTGTTGTTTTACAACTCCGGCAAGCCACGGACGCTTACCCGGTTTCTCACGCCAATTGACGTGTGATTTATTAATCTTGACGGCATTGACTAGCGATTCACAAGCCAGTCCCCATCGACTATCGTCCAGCATCACCAGATACTGATAATCTATCGATTCAGCCATTTCAGGAGAATATTTCTCTGGCATCACCCAGGCACAAGTATCCACCACATTAATTTTTTGTTCTCGATAGGGCTGAACCCCTAAAAACCATTTAGGACGACCTATTAAATGGTTTATTCGTTCCACTTTTACAATACCACCTAAATTAACTAGGGGTACTGCTAATGTTAAGCCAGCAACATTAAAAAACAGTACTTGAAACTCATCATCAAGCACTTGCTGTAAATCGTGAGTGATACTCGGTGGTATTGCACCTAATTGTGTCTCAGGTACTACATCAAGTTTCTCTTCACTATTTATAATAGCTTCATTTACAGAACTTGGAGTTGTTTCTGTTAAATTTATATCGACTAAAGGCTTGATTTCTTTATTGGCATTTAGTGTTTTTTGTAATGAAAGTGGATCAACTGCAGCTTTTTTAATCGATTCCTCTATTGGCAGTCCTAAATTTTGTCTTACCTTATCTGCACTGGCCTTAATTTCCTGAGCTGTTATTGTCATTTTAGAAGAATCTGGCATAGCTTCAGTTTTGACGTCAGGTTTTACTTCAGGCTTTGAGACTGCCGACAATAACTTTTCAAGTGCTTGCTTATTAATACTCTCACTTGGTTCTGCAAAACTTCTTTCTAGAATCGAATTTAATGGCTGCTGATATTTAACTGCAGCATTTGGTTTATTTAACGCCTCAAAGGAAGTTTTAGAGTATTTATCATCGATTTGATCAACACCTATCGCATCCGCCGTATCCACTCTTTTTGAAATAAACCTCGTCTCAGATAGTTTTTCTGGTTCAGAAAGGTCTTTTGCAAAATGAGAGTCTGGTAAGGTTTTTATCTCTGCTGTGGACTTTTTAGTGATTAAATTTGAAACTAACTTGTCAGAACTTGTTCGACTTATTTTACCTTTTGATATCAGCCCTGTAGAGTCAGAATTCTCAGATGCAACAAATCCCTGCTTTGCATCATTCGATTGCGCAGTTTGTGTATCCTCAGTAGTGTCCGAAGTCGGCTCAGTGAGGAGCATTGTAAAATAATCAAAAACAGTTTCATCAACCGATTTTGACATGTGCTAACTCCCGCGAATCAAGGTAATTTAACAGTAAATTGTAGGCTTTTACTCCACGGCTAGATGGAGAATAATGCGATGCAGGTAAGTGCGCTAAACTGGCATCCCTAAACTTAGTATCTACGGGGATCACATTATCTGGCCATAGGTTTTTATTATATTTCTCTTGCATGTACGACAATGCTATCGGAGAAGCTTTTGTGCGTTTGTCATACATTGTCGGCACGACAGTATAGCTATACCGAGTCTTTTTTAGAACGCCCCATTAGCTCCATCGTTTTAATCATTCTGTCTAAACCTTTAATCGCCAAAAATTCAGTTTGAACAGGAATAACAATATGTTGGCTCGCCGCTAATGCATTAACCATCAATACACCTAAAACGGGTGGACAATCAATAATGGCAATATCATATTTATCTTCTAGTAACACGAGTAGATTACGTAACACCAGGCCCATACCTTCTTGATGCCCTAATGCTCGGTCTAATGTTGCTAATGCCATTGTTGCTGGCAGTAAATCAAGCCCCTCAAGTTGAGTTGGCATAATATATTGTTGGATAAATTCTGCGGTAAGCGACTTATGATTTACAAATACATCATAAAGCGAGCCTGGAACCTCTTCAGAATCAATGCCTAAGTAATAACCTAGTGAAGCATGAGGATCTGTATCTATCATTAAAACACGCTGCCCACGCTTAACTATAGCGCCAGCCAAACTTGCCACAGTTGTGGTTTTACCTACCCCACCCTTTTGATTTGCTACGGTCCAGACTTTCAAATATTCATTCCTCGGCCTGTTATTATGAGTGAGATTCTATCATGCTAGCGTTTTGATTCAGTTTCTTTAGGTAATTCACGTGTAGTTACTCTTATACCACCATGAGGTAAGCGAATAACTTTTACACCATCAGCATTTTCAGACACTAACACATCTGTCGGTGGATTATCGTGAACCATTTGAGTAGCTGAAGGCTCAGTTTTAGAGAACTCTGTTGCTATTTGTGGCCCTAATAACACACTTTGCTGGGGTGAGTTTTCACCGACATTCCCATAAGTGCTGCTCTTATCACGACCTGCAAACTCAATAATTGTTTCAGTTTGATCTGGATGTTGCGCTAACCAATTTGCAATATCAGCAGCTTGCTCATCAGGTACCATCAGTAACACTTGTGAAGCTGCCAACCTTTCTACATCTGCCTTTAAAAGATCATTTTTTTTAAGGGCGTCAAAATATAAACTCGACAGCGCGATTACCGCTAACATTAATAAAAAAAGCATTAAATTGATACCGACGCTGCCACGGTAATATTTAAAACCTTGACTAGCCACGGGAAGTCTCTTTTAAAATTGACTCAGCCATGTTGTCCAAGCTAATAGAGTGACTAGCAATGCCTGCTGAGGCAACAGCTTGTGGCATACCATATACAACACAACTTGCTTCATCTTGCGCCCAAATATTGGCACCAGCAGCTTTCAGCATTCTAGCCCCTTCACGTCCATCTGCGCCCATGCCTGTTAATACTACGGCTAAAATGTCTCCTCCATAGGCTTTAGATGCCGATGCGAAGGTAATATCTACGCAGGGTTTATAGTTCATGTCACTGTTTCCAGGGATAACTTTTAACCGACCTGATATACCCGCTTTTTCTACTAACATTTGCATACCACCCGGCGCTAAATATGCACAGCCAGGCTTAAGCACATCGCCACTTGCCGCTTCTTTTACACTAATCTGGCAAAGGCTATCTAAACGAGTAGCAAAAGCAGGTGTAAACGCCGCTGGCATATGTTGAATAAGTAAAATGGGATGCGGGTAATTTGCAGGGAATTGAGTTAACACCTTTTGCAAGGCTACTGGACCGCCTGTAGAAGTACCAATTAGCAATAATTTATATGATTTACCACTGGCACGGATAGAAGAAGGTAAGTTCGAGACTGTTGATGCATTACCTAATGTTGAGCCTAACGTCGTTCGTGTTGAAGTGTCAGCTGAAGAAGACGATAAGCTCCTACGAGAGGTTAACGAACTTGCCGCATTGGCACTATTTAAGTTTGTGTTGGATGAGCTTAAGCTGCCTGTAAGTGAACTAGAAGACCTATAAGCTGTAGGAGCAGATGGTGATATACGGCTAACAGGTCTAAACACCCTTCTACGCCCTAACGCTTTTATACGTTGTTGTAGCAGAAGTATCGCATCATCTTTATTTGTAGCAATATCTTCAAAACGTTTAGGTAAAAAATCAAGTGCCCCAGCTTCAAGTGCATCTAAAGTCGATTTAGCACCATCATGAGTTAATGATGAAAACATAAGAATAGGAACAGGGGTACTTGCCATAATCGCGCGAACAGCACTTATACCGTCCATCACTGGCATTTCAATATCCATAGTGATGACATTAGGGCTAAGTTCTGCCGCCATTTTAACAGCTTCTTCGCCATTGACAGCCACGCCCACAACTTCGAGTTCAGGATCTTGATTAACAATCTCACTGACTCGACGTCGAAAAAAGCTTGAGTCGTCAACAACTAATACTTTTATAGCCATTTCATTCCTTAAATAATGGAACTTTTATTTTTTATTTTTGGCGTACTGTTTTAATAAACCTGGTACATCTAAAATCAGCGCAATACCACCGTCTGAGGTAATTGTTGCCCCCGCCATACCCGGCGTACCTTGTAGCATACTTCCTAACGGCTTAATAACCACTTCTTCCTGTCCAATTAAACCATCAACCACAAAGCCAATCTGTTTTGTACCTAATTGAACAATAACGACATGGCCGTGCTTTTTATCACCATGTTTAAACTTAGTTTTATGGCTGTGCAACCAATGCTCTAAATAAAATAATGGTACGGCTTTATTACGTACAATAACGGTTAGCTGACCATCTACAACATTGGTTTTGGTTAAATCAAGATGGAAGATCTCATTGACACTTGATAGCGGTAACGCAAACACTTGCTTAGATACATCTACCATTAAGGTCGGCATAATAGCTAACGTTAACGGTACTTTAATTTCTAAAACAGTGCCTTTGCCCTTCAATGAGTCGATATGAACAGTACCGTTTAGCTGAGTAATACGGGTTTTCACCACGTCCATACCCACGCCACGACCAGAAATATCTGATACTTCCACTTTAGTTGAAAAGCCTGGCGCAAAAATTAAATTATATGCTTCGGAATCTGTCATCCTAGATGCAGTATCCTCATCAAGCACACCACGGGTAATAGCTATCTCTTTCAGCTTTTGTGGGTCCATTCCTGCACCATCATCTTCAATTTTCAGTAAGATGTGATCGCCTTCTTGGCTTGCTGATAATGTAATAGTACCTGTTCTTGACTTGCCATTCGCCTCACGGGTAATAGGCATTTCAATCCCGTGATCAACCGAGTTACGCACTAAATGCACTAACGGGTCGGCTAAAGCTTCGACGAGGTTTTTGTCTAGATCGGTTTCTTCACCAATCATAACTAAATCAATTTCTTTATTAAGTGTACGCGCTAAGTCACGCACAACCCGCGGAAAGCGACCAAAAACCTTCTTAATTGGCTGCATACGAGTTTTCATTACTGCGCCTTGCAAATCAGCAGTAACTAAATCTAAATTTGCCAGTGCTTTTGACATTTCCTCGTCTTCACGAGTAACGCCTAAACTAACTAACCTATTTCGGACTAATACCAACTCACCGACCATATTCATAATTTGATCAAGTCTAGCGGTATCAACACGAACAGTTGTTTCTCCCTGAGGAACAGATGCAGCCGCTTTTGTTGGCGCCTTATCTTTAATAACCACGTCAACATTTGCTACAGGAGCAGGTGCTTTAGGTTGAGGAAATGGAGCTGCAGCGGCCTTTACTGGCTCAACGTTTTTGGGTGCGGCAGTTTTGAGTGTTGCAGCAGAGCTTGACGCTGAAGTATCTACTTTAGCAGGCGAAGAACCTTTCCCGTGAAGCTCATCAAGTAATTTCTCAAACTCGTCGTCGGTTATATCATCTGAGTCTACCATTTGAACTGGAGGCTCTACAGATTTAGCTGGTGCAGGTTTACTCTCAGCTGCACTTAATTTATTTGAACCATGAAGTTCATCTAACAATGCTTCAAATTCGTCATCAGAAATTTCATCTGAGCCAACAGGAGCTGGAGCTGATTGCTGAGGTGTTTTAGCTGTTGATGAAGTAGTTGCTACAGGACTATTACCTTGACCATGAAGCGCATCTAATAATGCTTCAAATTCGGACTCATTTATTTCGTCAATATTAGTGTCAGCGCTAACATTGTCTTCAATGAATTCTGGTTGATTGACAGGCGCGATTTCCTCTACGAGTTCTTCTACTGACTCTTGAATCAGCTCTTCACTCTGCCCGCCCATTTCTGATGGCAAAGGTGCACCCGAACTGAGTAGCTTCAATTTATTAAGTAGTTCGACTTCAACAGGATCTTGTTCTTCGCCTTGCTGAGTTTGGGCAAACATAATGTTAATAGCATCAACTGCCTGCAAAATGATATCCATCAATTCTGCATTAACACTCCGTTTGCCGGTTCTCAATAGATCGAAGGTATTTTCCGCTTCATGGCAGACGTCTACCATAGGTTTCAAACTTAAAAAACCAGCTCCACCTTTTACAGTATGGAAACCGCGAAAAATAGCATTCAACAAATTACTGTCATCAGGATTATTTTCAAGCGCAACTAACTGCTCTTGAAGAAGCTCTAAAATCTCACCAGCCTCTACCAAAAAGTCCTGGAGTATCTCTTCATCAACATCAAATGACATTCAACTGACTCCTAATTAGAAACCCAGACTGGATAGCAAATCATCAACTTCATCTTGACCTGCGACCACGTCATCACGCAATTCTGCGTGCATAATTGGGCCCTCTGCCTCTATTTTATTCTCTTTTTTAACAGTTTCCGGTTGCGGCGTATAATCACCAAATACTGTCAACATAGAGACTAGATTATTTTCGACTTCGCGAACTAAGTCGATAACTCGACGGATCATTTGCCCTGTTAAGTCTTGAAAATCCTGCGCCATCAGTATTTCATTTAGTAATTGTCGTAAACGGGTTGTATCGTGTTCACTATGTGACATAAGCTGCTGAACATCATGACAAAGTTTTTTGAACTCACTCAACTCTATGTCTCGACGCATTAACTTATCCCACATAGGGGTAACAGATTTTATATTGGTAATTATTGTATCGGCCAAAGGTAAACATTCTTCAACTGCATCCATGGTTTTATTTGCAGCTTGTTCTGTCATATCAATAACGTAATTTAATCTCTCTTTAGCATCCGGTATTTCAACCTTGGCTAATTCTGATAAACGGTTATCTACCTGAAAATCTTGAAGTGCACTATGAAGTTGACGTGTTAATTTCCCGACTTCTTCAAATAATTCACGCTGTATTGGTGTAGCGAGTTCTCTAACAACGTCGTCAGCTTGATCTTGCTCCCCCGCAGTAAGCAGTTCGACAAGTTGCTGGGCCTGCTCGAGAGTAATTAACCCCGATATTATTGGCTGCATAACTTATCCTTGCTTAAGCGAGACGTTCAAAAATTTTATCTAATTTCTCTTTAAGGGTAGCCGCTGTGAAAGGTTTAACAACATATCCATTCACACCTGCTTGGGCGGCTGCAATAATTTGCTCACGCTTAGCTTCTGCCGTAACCATCAAAACAGGTAAATGTTTTAATGAATCATCGGCACGAATAGCCTTCAGCAAATCAATACCTTGCATACCAGGCATATTCCAATCTGTTACAACAAAGTCAAAATCACCTTTTTGCAACATAGGTAAGGCTGTTGATCCATCATCTGCTTCTTGGGTATTATTGAATCCCAAGTCTCGCAACAAGTTCTTTATGATACGTCGCATTGTTGAAAAGTCGTCAACAATAAGAATCTTCATATTCTTGTCCAAGGTTTCCTCCGGTGAGCTGACACTCTAGTGCTCTAATTAATAATTATTGTTGTGTCCAATGCTTGAGTTTGCCTTTTAATCTAAGCATAGCCTGACTTAATATCTGACTAACCCTAGATTCGCTTACTTCAAGAATTGCACCGATTTCTTTTAAGTTTAACGCTTCGTCATAGTACAGTGAAAGTACTAATGCATCTCTTTCTGGTAAGGTTTTAATTGCTTCCACCAGCGCTGATTTAAATTGCGTTTCAGCTAATGCTTCAAAATTATCATCTGGTATTCCATCATCTGTGACTAACACATCTTGCGAAATACCTAAATCTTCTATGCCTATGATTTTCCCAACAGAAACATCATTTAAAATATGATGGTACTCATTGAGCGACATATCAAGTTTTTCTGCAATTTCTGTGTCACGAGCATCACGTCCCAATCCTTGCTCTAGTTCGTCAATAACCTGCGCAACCCGGCGATTATTGCGATGAACTGAACGAGGAACCCAATCACCACGGCGGATTTCATCAATCATAGCACCGCGTATCCGAATGCCTGCAAAGGTTTCAAACTTAGCCCCTTTGGTGTCATCAAATTTTGATGACGCTTCAAGTAACCCTATCATGCCAGACTGTAGCAAGTCGTCGAGTTGCACTGAAGCAGGTAATCGCGCCAACATATGATGTGCAATTCTTTTTACCAGCGGTGCATACTGTTCAACAACGGATGTTTTATTATCGAACTGAGTATACGCGGCGGCTTTATTCACTCACTCTATCCTCTTGTGTTTCTTTGCGTTGGACTAAACGTTCAACAAAAAACTCTAAGTGTCCACCCGGCTGTTGTGGAACTGGCCAGCTCATAATTTTATTTGCCAGGCCGTGATAAGCAATGGCTGATGGCGACTTTGGATACGCCTCAACAACTAACTTTTGCTTTCGCACAGACTTACGCAAATTCTCATCAAATGGCACGGTTGCAACTAGCTCTAAAGCAACATCTAAAAACCGATCCGTTACTTTACTTAGTTTAGCAAACAATTCCATTCCTTCACGTAAACTGCGTACCATATTAGCCACAATTTTGAAATGAAATACACCGTGTTCACGGCTTAATATTTTTATCAGTGCATAGGCATCTGTAATAGATGTCGGTTCATCGCATACCACAATTAATACATCTTGTGATGCCCTTGAGAAACTCAGTACCATATCTGAAATACCTGCCGCGGTATCGACAATTAATATGTCAAACTGTGTACGCATCTCACTGAAAGCACGAATTAATCCTGCATGTTGAGCCTGGGTTAACTCAACCATAGCTCTGCTTCCAGACGTTGCAGGAACAATACCAATACCTTTAGGGCCTCGAACAATGATATCGTCTAATTCGGCATCGCCAGATAAAACATGAGATAAATTTTTCTCGGCACGAATTCCTAACATCACATCAACGTTAGCTAAACCAAGATCCGCATCTAATACTAAAACACGTTTACCTTTTTCCGCTAGGGCAACGGCAGTATTTATAGAAACACTGGTTTTTCCTACCCCACCTTTTCCACCGGATACGGCAATTACTTTAACTTTTTCGTTATTTGGTTGATTCATCATACGTAAACCACTTGCTTGATCACGGGTCATATTCTTACTCGAATGCATAAGTCATTTCATTCGACCATGCGCTTGTGTCTTGAGAAATTACTTGTTCTGTTTCATTTAACGCGGCTAAAGCTTGCTTAGCCAGAGCTAAAGTATCTGCTACTTTTATGTCTTCAGGAACACGTTGGCCATCAGTCACATAGCTTAATGGTAACTCATTTTGTATCAGAACGCTCAATGCACCTGCAATTGATACAGATTCATCTAATTTGGTTAAAATTACACCCGCTAATGGAATGCGTTTAAAATGATTAACCGCGTCTTGTAATACTCTGCGTTGCCCTGTTGCCGACATCACTAAATAGCTGCGAATTGGGATCCTACTGTTTGCTGTCAAATTATCAAGTTGTTGATAAAGACGCATATCACGTTGCCCCATACCCGCTGTATCTATAAGTACTAACTTACGACTTCTAAATTGGTACAAAATCTGTTCTAGCTCGGTGACATCATGTGCTTGCTTTACTGGACACCCCATTATTTTGCCATAAGTTGCTAATTGCTCATAGGCGCCAATACGATAATGATCCGTTGTAATAAGTGCAACTTGATCTGCACCATGTTGTGCTGCAAAACGTGCAGCAATTTTTGCCAGAGATGTCGTTTTACCAACACCAGTTGGTCCAACAAAAGCCACAACGCCTCCGCGCTTTACAATATCATCACCTTGGTTGTCAAGTAAGTTAGCCAAACTTTGTGGTAATGAACGCACTAATTCCGCTGGATTATAGTGTTGACTCAGAGATGAAAGTTTAGCTGCAACGGGTGCTGAAAACTCTGCAGCAAGTAGTTTACTTTCAAGCATAGCACCCACAGGATCTTTCCGCTTTTTTTGTTCAGTCATCAATGAAGATACTTGATGAGTCAGTAAGTTACGTAATGAAGCCATTTCTTCACGAAGCGCATCCATTTCAGTCGAACTGACTTTATTATTTTTTGACTGCTTATCAAATCCAGCCTGTTGCTGATACTGAGGTTTAGCTGGCTTGGCGTCAGCTGTCGCACCTTGTAATTGGCGCGCCCATTCAGGTAAATCAGAGTCATCTTGTTTAGGAGGCATTTGCTGACTTAAGCGGCTTTGTTGTTTCTCTAACAACGCTTGTAATGAATCTGCCGCTGGCGGTGGATTAATTTTTGTTTTTGCCTTGATTACAGAGTTAGATGCAAGTGATACGCGATCCTCACTAAGATCCATAAAGCCTGGAGTTGGTGTTGCCATTGCGGCACGCGCCTTAGGCTCATCGTAATCAACGGCGGCGACAATCTCAATCCCGCCTGCCACTTTTTTATTCGACATAATGACAGCGTCAGAACCAAGGGTCTCTTTGACTTGCGCTAATGCTGCGCGCATATCTTTGGCAAAAAATCGTTTAATTTTCACTTACGCACCTCTTTTATCTGACGTTATCACTATTGGCCAACAGATGAAACAATCCGTATCTGTTTCTCATCTGGAATTTCTTGATACGAAATTACCCTTAAATTTGGAATAGTGTACTTAACAAATCGTGACAGAGTTGAACGCAGCATGCCTGATGTCAATAAAATGGCTGGCTGACCGACCATTTCTTGTTTCTGTGAAGCATCAAGTAATGACTGCTGCATGCGTTCTGCAAGGCCTGGTTCAATATTTGGCCCTTCTCCCCCTGTCGCCTGCATAGACTTATGCAACATTTGTTCCAACTCTGGCGCCAAAGTAATGACGGGGATTTCTAGCTCAGGTCCGGATATTTCTTGCACTATCATACGTTTTAGCGCAATTCGAACGGCTGCGGTAAGTACTTCAGTATCATTACTTTTGGTGCCGTATTCCAGCAAAGTTTGCACTATAGTGCGTAAGTCACGCACAGATACACCTTCATTCAATAGATTTTGCATTACTTTAACCACATTGCCTAGCGACATTACATCCGGAATAAAGCCATCAACAAGTTTTGGTGACTGCTTAGAAAGCATGTCCATTAATTGTTGTACTTCTTCATAACCTAATAACTTAGCAGCATTATTACTGAGTAATTGGCTGATATGGGTTGCAACCACTGTTGCAGTATCTACCACTGTATAGCCTAGTGTTTGCGCATGCTCACGTTGCTCTGGTGCAATCCAAACGGCTTCTAACCCAAATGCTGGATCAGTCGTTTCTATGCCATCAAGCTTGCCATAAACTTGGCCAGGATTAATGGCTAATTCACAATCATGTCTAACTTCAGCTTCACCGACGACCACGCCCATTAAGTGAATACGATATGAATTTGGCGATAAATCTAGATTGTCACGAATATGCACTGCTGGCACTAAAAAGCCTAATTCTTGTGATAGCTTTTTACGCACACCTTTAATTCTACTCAATAATTCACCACCTTGGCCTTTATCAACCAAGGGGATAAGTCTATATCCAACTTCTAAACCGATAGTGTCAACGTGACGGACATCATCCCAACTTAAATCTTTTGGTTCTTTATCTTTGATATCTGACGGGCCTTTTTTGACTAATTCTAACGCAGCTGATTTTTTCTCATTAATACGTTTTTGTACCATATAAGCAGTGGCCGCGGTAATAAATGCAAAGCTGATAAAAGCGACATGTGGCATACCTGGCACAATACCCATAACAAATAACAAACCTGCTGCAATTGCTAGCGACTTAGGCTTGTCAAACATCTGGCTCATCATCATCTGGCCCATATCACCAGATTCATTTTGACGAGTAACCATCAAAGCGGCTGCAATTGAAAGCAGTAAACCGGGTATCTGGGCGACTAGACCATCACCTATGGTTAGCAGAGTATAAACTTCAACTGCACTAGAAAAATCAAGCCCATGCTGGACCATACCAATGACAAAGCCGCCCAACATGTTGATAACCAAAATCATAATACCGGCTATCGCATCACCTTTTACAAATTTTGACGCACCGTCCATTGCGCCATAAAAGTCCGCCTCACGAGTCACTTCTTCACGACGAATACGCGCTTGTTCTTGGTTTAGAATACCTGCGTTTAAGTCGGCATCAATGGCCATTTGTTTACCAGGCATAGCATCTAAGGTAAAACGTGCACTGACCTCTGATATACGGCCTGCACCTTTAGTTACAACAGCAAAGTTAATAATAATCAAGATTAAAAACACAACTAAACCAACAGCATAGTTACCACCAATAACCACTGAGCCGAAGGCTTCAATGACTTTACCCGCCGCGTCGCCACCATTATGACCTTCTAGTAATACCACTCGAGTTGAAGCCACATTTAAGGCAAGTCTTAGTAAAGTAGCCACTAAAAGTACTGTGGGGAAAGCGGCGAAATCGAGTGGCCTGTCGGTATAAATAGCGACAAGCAGCACGACTAAAGCCAGTGCAATGTTGAATGAAAACAAGATATCTAATAAGAATGGCGGGATCGGTAAAACAATCATCCCTAATGCCGCCAACACTAACAGAGGCGTACCAATTCCTTTAAAGGTTGATGGTCGGATTTGTTTAAATTGCCCGAAAACTGCTTTTACATCCATTCGCGAAAGCCTTTTACTGATGAATTTTTGACGCGTACAGTCAAATAGCAAGAATTAAGCCAACAAAAAAATTCAATCATAATTTGATAATAGAATCTATTTACTAGGATTAAAAAACAATCTAAGAGTGTTATTAATGCTTTAGTTCATCCGGAATGGGTTGTTTTAACGGGACTGGTATAGGACGACGCCCCTTACCTTTTTGGTATTGTTTTAACTGAAATACATATGCAAGCACCTGAGCAACAGCGGTAAATAAGCCTTCTGGCACTTGTTGATCTACTTTTGTTGTATGATAAATAGCCCTTGCTAATGGTGGTGCAGACACAATCGCAACGTTATGCTCACGAGCGATTTCACGAATTTTAAATGCAACATCATCAACTCCTTTAGCAATTAAAAATGGTGCGGAGGAGCGGGCAACATCATATTTAACCGCTACAGCATAGTGTTCAGGGTTGACCACAATAACATCAGCATTGGGCACTTCGGCCATCATCCTTCTTTGCGCCATTTCTCGTTGCAGTTGTCTGACACGGCCTTTAACTTCAGGTTGGCCTTCAGAATCTTTGTACTCGTCTTTAATTTCTTGTTTGGTCATTTTAAGTTGTTTATTGTGATTCCAAATTTGAAACGGTACATCAATAATCACAATGATTAGCATCGAGGAACATAACAGAATAAACATCCATACTAATAAATCTAAAGCATGGTAAACGTTGCCAGGTAAATGGTCGCTAGACAACATTAAAATATCGTAAAAATAGAACTTTAGTAAGAAATACGCAGCAATGGCTACTACCGAAAATTTGGCTATGCCCTTAGTTAACTCCACTAACGCCTGCGTTCCAAACATTCGCTTAAATCCACTAACGGGACTCATTTTACTGCCCTTGGGCATAAAAGCTTTTACAGAAAAAGACAAGCCACCTAAAACGATATTGCCCAAAAAAGATACCAAAGCGAGCAAAGCAATAAAACTTACCAAAGGCCAAGCAAGCTCATTTCCCACCACGCCCCAAATTCGATACATCGAATTAGTATCAAAGATTTGATCTCGCTCCATGGTAAAAATTTGTTTCATTATGGTATATAAACTTTTGGCGATAGCAGGCCCAGTCATAGCAAAGCCAACCGATGCAGCAAGTAATACCGCAGCAGTGCCTAACTCTTTAGAGCGAGCAACCTGACCTTTTTCACGCGCCTGTTCAAGACGCTTACTGGTGGGCTCTTCTGTGCGTTCTTGACCACTGTCAGCTTCTGACATTTACTGTGTCCTTAAAAAGCAACATCACCATCAATTTGGCATTGCAGTTGTAAAATATCACACATCAATAATTGGGCTGCTAACCATACTTCATCAAAATGTGCCATGATAGGACCTAATGTTAGCCACAATATCACTAATCCGCTAACCATGGTAACTGGAAAACCTATTGAAAAGATGTTCAACTGTGGTGATGCACGGGTCATTACACCAAAAGATAAATTGATCAATAATAACGCAACAATGGCTGAGATAGACATAGTTAGTGCCGCGCCGAACATATAAGATCCCCATTCAGCAAGATTTTTATAGGTGGTAATATTAATACCTTCTGCCGATACTGGAATAGTTTCAAAACTGGCGACAATCATTCTAAACATTAGTAAGTGACCATCAACAGCTAAAAATATTAACGTCGCAAGAAGCAAGAATATATTACCCACCACAGGGGTTTGCTCACCAGAGCCCGGATCAACCATTGATGCAAAACCTAAACTGGTTTGCATACCAATAATATGTCCTGTCAGCACGAATGTTTGCATCATCATCACACTAACAAAGCCCATTGCAGTACCAATTAAAAGCTGTTGTAAAGTAATAAACACTGAGCTAAGTGCAAATAGCTCTACATTTTCAACAGGGGGGAGTACAGGCACAATGGCAAACGTAAAGGCCATTGAGAAAAGTAATCTGACGCGAGAGGGCGTTGTATTGGCGCCAAAGACAGTCATGGTCATCAACATGGCTGATATGCGAAAGAGCGGCCATAGATACATGGCAATTGTCTGACTGATTTCATCAAACAATATTTCCATCGACCTACCCAATCACTACAGGGATAAGGTTAATCATCTCGAAGAAAAAATCCATCATAGTCTGTATAAGCCAGTGTCCTAGAAACATCAATGCAAATAAAGTCACCAATAATCTAGGTAGAAAACTCAATGTTTGCTCATTAATCGATGTTGCTGCTTGAAACACAGCAACCACTAGACCAATTCCTAAACCGGGTAAAATAATCGCTGATACAATCAATACAATTATTGATAGTGCTTCACGAAAAACATCAATTAAGGACTCGGGAGACATGTCTTCTCCTAAATGCCAAAGCTATTAGCTAGGGTACCCATCACGAGACTCCAGCCATCAACCAGCACAAATAGCATAATCTTGAAGGGGAGTGACACAATCATGGGTGACAACATCATCATACCCATTGCCATCAAGATACTGGCGACCACTAAATCTAATACTAAAAATGGCACAAATAACATAAAGCCAATTTGAAAAGCCGTCTTTAACTCACTGGTGATAAAGGCTGGCACAATGACAACCATTGGGGCTTGTTCAGGAGATTGAATGTCTTTGTAACCTGATATTTCAATGAAAGTTTTCAAATCTGTGGTTCTTACCTGTGACAGCATAAAACTTTTAATTGGTTCTTTGCCAACATCATATGCTTTGGAAAGTGTCATCGATTCATTCATATAGGGTTCTACCGCTTCGGCATAAATTTTATCAAAAACGGGTGCCATGATAAAAAATGTCATAAACAAACTTAGGCCAATTAACACCTGGTTTGATGGAGTTTGTTGCAAGCCTAATGCTTGTCGAAGAATAGATAACACAACAATAATGCGGGTAAATGAAGTTAGCATTATCACCATAGCAGGAATAAAGCTCATGGCGGTCATCAGCAATAATATTTGCATGGTAACCGAATATTCTGTCGCGCCATCGGCACCTGTGGTTACGGTTAGCGCTGGCAACACCCCATCTTGTGCGATTGTACCTGAAGACCAAACTGTCGCAGCCAACACCGAGACCCAGAGTATTGCTTGAAACACTTTACTCATGATGTCTTTCCTTAGCTTGTTGTAGGTTTTGGGCAAATGAATGAGTAGAGGCTTCAACGGGGCTTGCAAGTTTATCGATTAAATTAATTTGCTGGGATGTCACGCCGAGTAAGTATTGCTGTTGATTAATTTCAACCACCATCAACTTCTCTTTTTGACCTACAGGTGTCATCGCAATCGTCTTTATAATCCCATTTTGACTCGGAACAAGATTGAGCTTTTTAACGATATAGGCGAGTAATATAATAAGCGCAACTACAACAATAAGACCACCAAGCATATTTGCTAAGGTAGAGACTGTAGAGGTGTTATTTACCGATGTCGTTACATCAGCCACGGGTAACACTTGTGCTGTCGTAATGGCATTGGATAAAGCAACTGTAAGGTATGACACGTTTAATCCTTGAGCCATATGTCACTTAAATGATTAATAAAAATATAAGCACCTAAGTGACTATTTATGATTAAAGCACAATATAAAAAGAACAGTAAAAAGAAATGCAATAAATTTTATTGATATTATTTTAATTTTTTAATGCGCTCAGTTTGACTAATAACATCAGTCAGTCGGATACCAAACTTATCATTGACCACAACTACTTCACCATGGGCAATTAAGGTACCGTTGACCATCACATCTAATGGTTCACCTGCCACCCTATCTAACTCGACAACTGAACCTTGGTTAAGTTGAAGTAAATTACGAATACTGATAAAACTGCGCCCAACTTCCATTGAGATAGTCACAGGAATATCTAAAATAGAATCCAATTTAGCTGCATCTTCTTTAGAAATCGGCTTTGAATCATCAACTAATTCATCCAGTTCAATTTGTTCAGCTTCTTCAATTGCTTGCTCAGCCATTGCAGCTGCCCAATCATCGCCTGTATCTTCTGTGCTCATTTACATCACCTTATAATTCTGAAATATCACGCGACTTACCTTTTCGTGTTACCAATTGCAACTCAGACTTTACTGTTTCAGGTCGCGGAATTTTTTCACTAATTTTTAACGCTAAGTTATCGCGTGAACGCCCCAATTTACATCGGTAAGTGGGTAAATCTTCGATACGCATCATAATATGTTCAGGTAAATCTATCGGGATAATATCACCCGCTTTAAACCCCATGACATCACGAAGCGTCACTTCGTGTTCAATAATATTAGCGTCAAAACCAACCTTCACGTCCATAATTTCATCACGTAATGCCTGAGACCAACGCATGTCGGTATCTTGTTTGTCACTTTGCACACCTGCATCAAGTAATTCACGTATAGGCTCTATCATCGAATAAGGCAGCGTGATGTGGAAATCACCACCACCGCCGTCCACTTCAATATGGAAAGAGTTAATCACTACCACTTCTGTCGGACTAACAATGTTAGCCATTGCGGGGTTAACTTCAGAGTCCAAATATTCGAACTCGACATCCATCACGGGTGCCCAAGCGTCTTTATAATCTTCAAAAATGATTTTTAATAATAACTGAATAATTCTTCGCTCTGTCGGCGTAAATTCACGGCCTTCAATTTTTGCATGAAAGCGACCATCACCACCAAAAAAGTTATCTACCAGTATAAAGACTAAGCGCGCTTCCATAGTAATTAGCGCAGTTCCCTTTAAAGGGCTGAAACGCACCATATTTAGGCTAGTTGGCACAAATAACGTATGCACGTATTCGCCAAACTTTAACATTTGCACACCGTTGATAGACACTTCTGCCGCTCTGCGCATCATATTAAACATGCTGATCCGTAGATGACGAGCAAATCGTTCATTGACAATTTCCAGTGTCGGCATTCGGCCACGAACGATACGATCTTGAGACGAGAAGTCATAAGATCGCGCATCTTCGCCACCTATATCACCATCATCCTCATCAACATCATCAACACCATGTAATAGTGCGTCAATCTCGTCTTGACTTAATAAATCACTCACATGTTCACCTTAACTCTATCCATCTGGATTATTGCATCACAAAACCAGTAAATAGCACTTTCTCAACAAGAGGCTTTCCAGTAACAGGTTGCAAGGTATTTTGTACACTTAATAACGCCAATTGACGTACTTCATCTTTACCCGCTTGTGTACTTAACTTTTGAACATCTGCACCGCTAAAAGTGGTTAGTAAAGCATCTTCAATTAAGGGAATGTGCTTTCTAACTGCAGTTTCATCATCAGCACCACGCACCATTAATTGCACTTTAATTTCAACTAAACGAGATCTATCGACCCCAGGCAAATTGAACAAAAATGGTCTTGGCATACCGACATAATTTGCTTCATTAGTTGGTGCTTGAGAAGAGGATTCGGTAACCGCACCAACATCATCACTTTGAGCTGCTGCAGCAGGCTCGTCAGAGCCTAGAAAAAACCATGCTCCTCCCCCAATTAATAATGCTACAACTAGCCCAATTCCACCGAAAAGGATTAATTTTTTAGATTTTTTTGGTTCACTGCTTGCTTCATTAAGCTCTAACTCTTCAGCCATGGAGATCCCTAAACAAATTATACGTATCAACTATGTGAATATCTAAATAAGGGTAACATAAACTGCTTAGTTAGCTTATGAACCTTTAAGATAATAATTATGCTATAGATTACCGACTTAAGCGTAATAATCTATACCTGATTGCAAACTCTCTGGATGATTTTGAAACATTGAATGCTCTACCGCGGAATTTTCATCCATATCTTGCTGTTCAGCATAGCGTTCCGATGAGTCTTGCGGCTGTCCATCCCGTCCTCCGCCACCTTGAGAAACCTGGCTGTCGGTAAGTTGTAATCCTTCTTGCGCTAACATGTCTCTTAATCTAGGGATTGCTTGCTCAATCAATTCACGAGTTTGTGACTGCGTAACATGAAACTGTACTTGAGTTTGATCGCCATTTATCTGAATTTTAACCGTCAAGTGACCTAACTCAGGTGGATCAAGGCGAATTTCCGCCTGTTGAATGCCATTGCTTACCATAGTGATCAATTGCTGCTTCATTACAGGTGAAAAACGTTGAATCATCTCCTGCATTTGAACTTGAGATTCACCCTGCTGCTTTAAAGATAATTGAAACTGCGGTACATCACTTTTATGAATAGGGGTTAAACTACTTTGATTTTGCATCGCCTTTACATCAATCGCTTCATCCGGAGCACCAAAAACGTCAATACGAGCTGATTTGGCTAATTCGCTATCTATATTGGTTAACGCTGCAACAGAAGCTGTTTTAAGCGACTCAGCAGAAGCTGGCGTTTTTGAGTCGCCCGGCACAGTAGCCACTGGGTCAATGATACTTGCTGGATTAGAGACTTTATCACCTAGAATATTATCATTGTCTTGAGTGCTCGCTGAGGCAAAAAAAGCAGTATTTTTTTGACCCAAAGAGTCATTTACTAATTTAGTCGCATCACTGTCTTTAATAATATCTTTAACCATATTAGCATCAACCAAAGCAGACATCGTAGCTTGCGAGGAAGTAGACATCGTAGCTTGAGTGGAAGCAGACATCGTAGCTTGCGAGGAAGTAGACATCGTAGCTTGGGTGGAAGCATTAGGAGAAGGCTCTGTAATCGCTGAAGACACATCATTAAGTGAACTAGCAGCAATAGGATCCAATTTAACCTCTAAATTTTTAGCTGCTAAGTCTAAAATAGATTCATCAAGCACCGGAGCTTGTAAATTAAAGTCAGCTACAAGGCTAACTAAATCATCATGGCTCAGGGCAATTAACTGTTCTGCTGATAAAGTTGAAAAATCACTCAACAATTCTTTTTCAGAATCAGATAATGACGCCAAAAATACGTCATTAGACTCACCTTCAAGCGGCAATTGAATCATATTACTAAACAGGCTACTTTCTAATGGCTCTATGCTAGTAATGTCACTATCAGTGTCATTACTAGCGAGTTGATTATCTAAAACGTCAAAATCAATTTCACCATCAATGCCATCAATGCCATCAATGCCATCAATGCCATCAATGCCATCAATGCCATCAATGTTAGATAAAGCCTGCGTTATAGCATCAAGACTGCCATCATCTGTAACATTACTTTCACCCTTAACCTCAAATATCGGCAATATTTTTCCGTCACCCTTTGACTTGTCAAATGACTGCGCCATGTCTAATTGAGCGAAAATAAGCTCAATATCAGTTCCCTCTAGAGGCTCTGATAAGTCAACTTCAATAGTGGTGATTGCAGGCTGCTCAGACTGTTTACTCGTATTAACAAGTTTAGCCGATTGAAAAGAAGACATTTGGTTTGCTTGATTAAATTCATCTATAAATGATTTACTTTCAGATACTTGAATAGCATCTTTAGCCTGTGAGCCTGTAGACTTACTCGTACCAGTTAAGAGAATATTACTCATCTGTTGCATTATATATGCTCCACAAACTCAATCTAAAAGAAGATAATCAATCATCTTTTGTGTATTTAATCTACCGCCCAATAACACGCTAAATAAAATGTCACAACGCCACTTCAATGACGATTAATTATTACGTAGTAGATACTAAGCAATAAAAGTGCCAACATAATAGTTGCAATTTGATTATCGTCTTATCAAGAAAGCTACTTATTTAAGCGCTGGCGAATATATTGTTGCATTGCAAACTCATCAGACATTTTTTGCTCGCGCTTAGTTTCTGCAACTTGTGCTTTTTCTGCTTTGTTGGCTAACAACATTTCAATGGCTTTACGTTTTTGTTGTTTTTCAAGCCAATGAGTTTGACGATAACCTATCTGGTATTCAGCGTCTTGAACAGCTGTTACTTGTTGAGTAATAGCACTATCGACCTGTTTAATAAATTGATGAAATTGATGATATTGATTGGCGCTAATACTTTGCCCTTGTTGGCTTTTCATTTGCTTCATGTAATCGAGACGGTAGTTATTTAGCGCATCTAACTGACCTTGCCGTTTCTGTTTTTCAAATTGCGCCGACTTAAGCTGCATGGCGGCTTGGCTTTCAGCTTCAGTCGCTAATTTGAGAACGGTAAATAACGGATCACTTGCCATAGGTTACCTCTTATCAACACACCGAATAAATCAACACACCTGATAAATCAACAGTAGAATAAATATTGCTTTGAATTAATTCTGACATTGACCCGCTATTTGCGTCATCATAATAGCGCTACTGTCAAAACTAATCGCTTCTTTATAACCCTGACGTAAAAAGGCATTCATTGCAGGTTGTAACCTAATCGCATTATCAATCCGTGGATCACTCCCTTGAGAATATGCCCCAATAGAAATCAAATCTCGATTCTGTTGATAAAGAGAGTACATTTGTTTAACGCGGCGCATTGCCTCTAAGTGTTCATCACTGATCACCATAGGCGCTACGCGACTAATGGATTGCTCTATATCAATTGCCGGATAATGGCCTGAATCAGCAAGCCGACGCGATAACACCACGTGGCCATCTAAAATAGCCCGCGATGCATCAGCAATAGGGTCTTGCAAATCATCCCCCTCGGTTAAGACAGTATAAAAAGCCGTGATAGACCCCTGACCTGGGCCACCATTACCCGCACGTTCAACTAATCTAGGCAACTTAGCAAACACGGAAGGTGGATAACCTTTTGTTGCGGGCGGCTCACCAATCGCTAAAGCCACCTCACGTTGAGCTTGAGCATAACGGGTTAAACTATCCATTAATAACAATACGTTATAGCCTAAGTCTCGAAAATATTCTGCTATACGAGTCGATGTTTCGCATGCCCTCAAGCGCATTAATGGAGAGGTATCGGCAGGTGCTGCTACAACAACTGAACGGGCACGTCCTTCATCACCTAATATCTCTTCTATAAACTCTTTAACTTCTCGGCCACGCTCGCCAACGAGCCCAACGACAATAACATCGGCATTTGAACCACGGGTCATCATGCCTAATAAAACACTCTTACCCACACCAGAACCAGCAAATAAGCCCATTCGCTGACCCTTACCCACTGTTAACATGGCATTAATAGCACGAACCCCAACATCTAAAGGCTCGGTAATTGCACGTCGAGATAAGGGATTGATATAAGGAGGATGACGAGAAGCCTGTTCACTTGTGGTTAATGGGCCCAGCCCATCAAGGGGCTGACCGCTGCCATCTAATACGCGCCCTAATAAACTTAAGCCTACTTTTAAGCCTTCTTGCTCACCTAAAGGCTGCACTTTTGCGCCAGGTAATACCCCCCGAAGCTCTTCAACAGGCATTAAATATAATAATTTATCATCAAATCCAACAACTTCAGCCGTCAGCTCACCAGCCATAGTTTCAATTGAACACAAACTGCCCACAGGTGCGCGACACCCAGTCGCTTCTAGCGTTAACCCTACAACACGCACTAACTGGCCGCTAGCAATAGGGCGTACAGGAGCAACCTTAAGATGATGGGTTTTAAGTTTATTCAGTAACTGATGTTGGCGGTCTTTCATCAACTTCACCTTGCTCAGTAATTTGCGTATCAGCGTGTTTAGATGAAGCTATGTCAATTGCTTCTGCTTCGAGAGATTGTGATTGTGAGTCTGATTGCTCTTTATCTATAGCCGCTTGTGCTGAACCAACTGCATCAGTTGGTGTTTCAGAAATTGACTCTGGCACATTGTCGATTAATGACGCTGTGGCGTCAGGCTCAGATACAGTCGAATGTTCATCGCTTGAATCATCATTGTGATTTTTATCATGATTGTTGTCGTGAGTAGAACTAACATCAACAGATGATAGGTCGGTATCAACTTGTGTTGTGGTATAAACGCTATCTTCATGTTTTGCCAGCTGAACTTGACGAGCTAACTGAGCTGATTGTTCATCAAGGCTGCCAAATACCTGTAAAATACGTTGTGATAAACGTAAGTCAACATTTGAACGTGTACTATCAATAAATACATCACCTACCGATAAACTTGGGTCACTTTCTAGATGCCAATCATTTTGGGTTAATTGTGATTCACCGTATAAAGATATCACTAAAGCAACATCATCAGGATGCAATCTTAATTTTACGCGTTGCTCTTTTATTGGCAGAGCATCTACGCCTTGACGAATAGTGGCTGCAATATGCTCTGGATGCATTTTCAGTTCTTGTTGTACAACGGCTTTGGCTAACGCCAATGTCATTGCTAACACTTCTGACTCAACTTCAGCATCCAAAATAGCTAAAGGCTGTTGAAACTGATTGATTAATGAGGATAATTGCTCTGCTAGTTGATTGGCTTTAACCATTCCAGCTTCATAACCCTGCTCTTGCCCCTGAGTAAAACCTTCTTCATGGCCTTGGGCTAATCCATCTAGTCGACCTTGTTCAAGCCCCTGTTTAAGCCCCTCTTGTTTGCCTTGCTCAAACCCTTCGTTTTCTGCATCTGCTCGAATCTCCTCAATTTGAGCCATAGTCGGCATAGACACGACTTTATCAACCACTGCAACAGAAGACTGATATACACCTTCTTTTTTACCGTATAGGTTTGAGGGTTTAGCTGAAATATCTTCGGTGACATCCGGCAGCTGCCAATGGCTGAACTCATGTTCATCCTCAACATTTAACACTTTCTTGGATATTTTTGAGTCAGTCATAGTTTAGCCAATGTTATATACATTCCTGCTGTGACATGTTGATTTTCGAAATAGATGTCACTTCGAAAGTTCAATTGCCATTCGTCATGGGCTGAAGTGCTCCTTACAAGAACTCTTCACCGCCGCCACCGCCAAGCATAATCTCACCACTATCAGATAAACGTCTGGCAATCGATAAAATTTCTTTTTGCGCCACTTCAACTTCACTGATACGAATTGGTCCCATAGCCTCAAGATCATCGCGTAGTAACTCTGCCGCACGCTTAGACATGTTACCTAATATTTTCTCTTTCAATGCATCATCAGCACCTTTGAGCGCTTTCATTAGTACATCTTGTTGTACGTCACGCAGTAATGCTTGAATACCACGGTCATCAACATCAATAAGATTTTCAAACACAAACATCATATCTTGAATTTGTTGTGCCATTTCTTCATCAGATTCACGCATGGTTTCCATAATCTGACTTTCGACACCCGTATCTAAGTAGTTCATGATATTGGCCGCAGCTTTTAAACCGCCCATTTTCGCTGCTTGCGCACCGCCTTGGCCAGCAAACTGTTTCTCCATAATATCGTTTAACTCTTGTAATGCTGCGGGCTGCACTTCTTCAAGGTTAGCAATACGCATCATTAAATCAAGGCGAGTATTTTCGGGGAACTGGCTAAAAATTTCAGCCGCTTGATCCGGTTCTAAATAAGATAAAACAATGGTTTGGATCTGCGGATGCTCATTTTGAATAATGGTCGCCACTTGGCGTGCATCCATCCATTTAAGCGAATCTAGGCCTTTAGCACCACTGCCCATGATAATTTGTTCAATCAAATTACCGGCTTTATCTTCACCTAACGCAGCTGTTAGTGCCTTACGCACGAATTCAGCACTGTTAAAACCAATTGAAGAGAACTTCTGAATTTCATCTAAAAAAAGCTTATGCACACCAATGACTTTTTCTTGACCAAAATCATCCATCGCCGCCATTGCCATACCCACTTTCTGGACCTGTTTAGGCTCAAGGTGCTTTAAAATTGACGCTGCATCGGCTTCGCTTAAACTTAGCAATAGAATCGCCGTTTTTTCAATTCCACTTAAAGAATCAGAATCAAAACCGACTTTCTCAGCTTTTTCTTTTTTATCTGTTTTATTATCAGCCATTGTCTTGTAACCAATTTTTAATTACTTGAGTGGATAATTCCGGCTCATTTGCAACCAGTGCCCTAATCGCCTTAATCATATCATCATCTTTATGTAAATTCGGAATAAGAATTGAACCATCATCAGCATAGCTGTATTCAGCATCTTTGGTATTTAGCATACCTAGCGTATCTGCAGCATATTGATCTTCAATTTCAGCAAGTTCATGCCCCAAACGAACATCATCCGGCATATTAACACCATCAGGGTTAACAAGGCGCTTAAGCATAGGGCGCACTACCGTAAGAATAAGAACTAAGACCACTAATGCACCTAGCACCAGTTTAATTGCACGCCAAAACCAAGGTTCTTCCCACATATCTGGCGCGGGGAGTTCTTCTAATAGCTGATCCATAAACGGCACAGTTACCACTTCAAGCGCATCACCACGTTGGCTACTAAAGCCTACTGCACCTTCCAGCAACCGACGAATGTTAGTTAACTCTTGTTCCGTACGCGCAACCCGGCTAACTTGGCCATCTTCACCCGCCTCTCCTGGTTTAAAGTCGATTGCCACAGACACACTCACCCGACGAACTTGCCCTACTTGCTGGCGGGTATGACTAATTGTCGTGTCATAATCAAAGTTACGGGTAGCTTCTCGATGAGTATCCGATGATTTTGATGATGCTGACCCACCGCCCCCAGCTTCAGTAGGAATATCAGACTCCATGGGAGGTTGATTGGTTAATGCACCAGGTATTCCGCCTACACTTCCACCAGATGATTTACTTTCAATAGTCATCTCACTGCTCAATGCAGGTAAATCAGGATCATAGCGTTTTGAGGTTTGCTCTATCGCAGTAAAATCCATACTGACATCAACCTGAGAGGTGTAGTTTTCAGGACCAAGGATAGGCATAAGAATTGAATCTATCTTTTTACGGTATTCTGCTTCTTTTTGTTGCACTAACTCAAGTTCACGACGGGCACGTGCTGATACTCCATCTTGACTGCCCGAATTTAATAAGCGTCCATTAGAATCTGTTACTGTCACGCGCGAAGGTTCAAGACCTTGTACCGCGGAGCCTACGATATCAACAATAGCGTCGACTTCTTCTTGGCCTAGGCCGCCTCGACGCACATTGACTACAACTGTAGCACTTGGCTTAGATGCGTTACGGGCAAAAACATTCTCTTTAGGCAGTGCAAGAATAACTTTGGCACGGCTAATACTTTTTAATTCTTCAATAGCACGGGCAAGATTTAACTCTTGGCTGTGCTTTAATCGCGCTTGCTCCATACGCTGACTCACCCCAAAGCCACTATCCTGGCTTAAGTAGTCATCATTTTTGGCACTACTCTCGACTCCAGCACGACTTAACAGCAGTTTAACGTCTTGGTATTGATCTTCAGGAACCTTAACAACATCAACACTGATTTGGTATTTAATATTATTTTTATCAAGTACATCCAGTACCTGGATCATTTCAGCTGTTTCCATTTTACCCAATGGACGATACTCAGGCTCCTGTGCCCACATCATAATAAAAACAGCTAGGGCTAAACACACTGCCAACGCCAAAATCATAGTGATTTGACGCATCATGTCTGCCCCGCCCACATTGCTCAACAAGCCAGACTTATTCTCTTGCTGAATACCGGCATCAACTGCCGCATCTGAACCTACCATTATGTCTGTGCTCACAATATGCCCCTACTTTTATACTGCTTTAATAACGTCTTTGTGATGCAAGTTATACCGGCATACTCATGATTTCTTTATAAGCTTCTACCAGTTTATTTCTGACTTGCACAGTCGCTTCAAATGCTACGCCTGATTTTTCGCGCGCAATGACGGTGTCAGATAAGGTCACAGTTGAATCCCCCATATCAAGACGAGTCGCTAAACTTGAAGATGATTTCTGTAAACCACTCACATGACCGACAGCTTGGGATAACAACTGGCCAAAGTCTGAACCTGAGGTGTTATTCACTTGCTGGATTAGGTTAGGGCTAATACCCGACCCCATATTCGAACGGCTGGAAGGTGCAATTTCACCACGAAGTGACTGCATTTCTTGAAGTAATGGATTGGCGTTGATCTGCATGCTGAAACTCCCATTCGTCGAATATTTGACGATATTTAACTGTCTTAGTAGGGATAAAGCAATTTGAATGCCAAGATTAACAGTAAAGCAAAAAGCTACGCGTTAATGCGTAGCTTTGGTAAAGAAAGCTATAAAACAAGTACGGAATGCTCGTCAGACAGACAAAAACCAGCTATGCGGGCAATTGAATTCCCGCATCACGCATTTTAGCCATTTTATAACGCAGCGTGCGTGCACTTATACCTAATTTTTCAGCGACAAGTTTTCGACTACCATGACATTGATTTAGGGTTTCAAGAATAATCACATGCTCTTGCGCTTGCAACTCACCGCCAAGACCTTCAACTTCAGCAGGCTTTTCGATACTGTCAATATCTGTGTGTAAAGCCACATCTGCCGAATCAATAATAATATCTTGCCCGCTTATTTCGCCACCATTACTTAAAATAAGCGCCCTTTGAATCACATTATCCAGCTCACGAACATTACCAGGCCAACGATGGGCTAATAACCGTCTGGTGGCTACCTCTCCTAAAGTAGGAACTGGTGTAATATTAAATGCTTTAGCATGTTTAACCAGCAAATGTCTGGCTAAAGGTAAAATATCGGCAGGACGCTGATAAAGTGCTGGCCAAGTTAATGGAAATACATTGATCCGATAATATAGATCTTCTCTAAATTCGCCTGAACTGATAATGGCTTTTAAATCACGATTTGATGTAGCTAGTACACGCACATCAAGTTTAATCGTTTTACGACCACCTAATCGTTCCACTTCGCGTTCTTGTAAAACACGCAACAGCTTTGCTTGCAACCCCAGCTCCATTTCAGAGATTTCATCGAGCAGCAAAGTGCCACCTTGGGCCTGCTCAAATTTTCCTGGACATGCTTGGTATGCGCCTGTAAACGCCCCCTTCTCATACCCAAATAGGGTCGCTTCCAGCATATTTTCAGGGATAGCAGCACAATTGATGGCAATAAAAGGCGCATCTTTACGACTGCTATGATGATGAATATAGCGCGCTAGCACTTCTTTACCAGAACCGCTGGGACCTAAAATCATCACTGAAGCATCTGATATCGCCACACGTTGGGCTAACCCTAACAACGCGAGACTTTTTTCATCGGCAACAATAGGTTGGTTAGTATTTTGTTTCTGCGGCAAATATCTTGATACCTGATTAAGCAAAACTTCAGGCGCAAAAGGTTTAGCTAGATAGTCTACAGCTCCCAACTTAATGGCACTAACCGCACTATCAATAGTGGCATAAGCTGTCATCAACAATAGCGGTAATTTGGGCTGAGCTTGCTGCAAATAGGTCAGCAGACCTAAGCCACCAATACCTTCCATTTGGACATCGCTGATGACTAAGTCAAAATGTTGTGCTTTTAACGCTATAATCGCATCTTCTGCACAGCTAACATCAACACATTCATAATGCGCCAACAATAATGTATCAAGTAATGCTTCACGTAAATCAGCATCATCTTCAACGAGTAATAGTTTTGCTTCAGACATGATTACCCTCCTGCGACTGACTGTTAAATACCGAATCTTTAGACATCGGAAAACTTAATCGCACCTGACAACCCATTTGCGATTTACATGATAATTGAATGTTACCACCATGGTTACGCACCACAGATTGCACAACAGCTAACCCTAACCCAGTGCCCTGTGCTTTAGTGGTAAAAAAAGGCTCGAGCACTTGTTGCTGCATTTGAGGGTCTAGTCCTTTACCATTATCAATCACATCAATAATGACACTACCTTCAGCTTCCGTGGCGCAAATTTTAATTTTGGTTGCACCGGCCTCGATACTATTCATCACTAAATTATTCACCGCAGAACTTAACGCATCCCGATTAGCATATAAACTGGCATCGGTTGAGCATTGCTGGAATATCTCACAGGATTTTTTGTTGGCAATCACTTCACAATTAGCCATAACAATATTGATAATATCAGATACTGCTACGTTATCCGCTTTCGCATCTTGACGTCCTTTGGCCATCAAAAGCATATCGTTTACTTGACGCTCTAACTCATTTAAACGATCAACCAGTTTTGATTGAAAGCGAGTTCTAGAAGGCTCTGCTAGTTTAGTGTTACCTAAATTTGAGGCGTAAAGTAGTGCGGCTGATAGTGGCGTACGAATTTGATGAGCTAAAGTTGCCACCATTTTGCCAAGCGCCGATAAACGCTGTAAATGGGATAAGTTTTTTTGTAGTAAACGCGTTTCAGTTAGATCAGTTAATACAATCAACTGACCGGGTTCTGGGGTTAATGGCGTAATAGCCAACTTAACTCGACGTCCATTTTTCAATGACACTTCGTGGCCATCATCATCTTGGGGTGAAAAAGCGCGATTAATAATATCAAACCAACGTAACCCCTGAAGCGGTCGGCCAAGCAGCTCAGCCGCCATAGGGTTAGCGAGTGTCACCACACCATCACCGTTAATAATAACGACACCAGACGGTAGTGCCTGAAGAATATGCGCCATTTGATTTGACATATTGGCAGCCTCTTTCACATGGGCAAACTGACTTCGGGTCAATTTACTGTCATGAAGGTATTCTGCTGAGGTGTCCACTCGCAAAGAAGCTACAGCAGATTGTTGCAGCGAATATTGAGTTTGCTGAAAATCTGTTGATTTTTGCTGGGTTACAGCGTGTGCAATTAGCATAGTGACTCCGTCAAAAGAACGACATTTAACGAGTTACTGCATTTAGTATGCCAAAACACAAAAAAGCACACCTTTGGAGGGTATGCTTTATCAGTTAATATACACAGTGTATAAAGGTTACTATTCTTTACCCATACCGTATTTTCGCATTTTTTCTACCAAGGTAGTGCGACGAATGCCCAACATTTCAGCGGCTCTAGCAACCACATTATCCTGTAATTCTAACGCCTGACGGATCATATCTATTTCAAGCTCTGCCAATAAATCTTTAAGGTTGACGCCTTC
Source organism: Shewanella sp. HL-SH2 (assembly GCF_051164935.1). NCBI lineage: Bacteria > Pseudomonadati > Pseudomonadota > Gammaproteobacteria > Alteromonadales > Shewanellaceae > Shewanella > Shewanella sp. HL-SH2. The sequence continues at coordinate 1,946,235 of NZ_CP195035.1, read as the reverse complement.
AGGCGGTAACTCTGTTGGAAAGCGTGTGTCAGGGAGTTCAATGGGCTCATCATCATTAAAAATAGACGCTAATGCATCACGCTCTAATTGCTCCTCACTTATCTCAACACAGTATTCTGGTACGTCAATATAGCGATATTTGTTGGGCAAATCGTTCACATCAACTAATCCACCAGGAAATAAAATAGTCAATCTCTCGACTAAATTAGATAATTCGCGAACGTTTCCAGACCAAGTATGTTCTTTTAATGACTCGATAGCACGCTGGGTAAACCTCACTTTACCTCGGCCTTCATTAAAGACTCGACTAACCAATTCTTGCAATAACAATGGCACATCGTCACGACGTTCAGACAATGCTGGCATTTCAATTGGAAAAACGTTCAGGCGATAATATAAATCCTCACGGAATTCATTCTCTGAAATCATCGTCTCTAAATCACGATGCGTTGCCGCGACGACACGCACATCCGTTTTAATTGTTTTGCTGCCGCCAACACGCTCAAAGACTCGCTCTTGCAGGACACGTAATAATTTGACTTGCATTTGCAGTGGCATGTCACCAATTTCATCAAGAAATAGCGTGCCACCTTCGGCTAACTCGAAACGACCTTTACGGGATGATATTGCCCCGGTAAACGAGCCTTTCTCATGGCCAAATAACTCACTTTCTAACAACTCTGGCGGTATCGCACCGCAGTTAACCGGTATAAACGGTCCATCACGACGTTCTGATATGTAATGAATATTACGGGCGACCACTTCTTTGCCTGTACCAGATTGCCCAAGCACTAGCACCGTGGCATCAGAACCTGCGACTTGGCTAATTAAGTGTCGCACATTGGCTATACCCTGACTGCGGCCAACAAGACTGCGAAATAATTTAGTTTGATTACCACTGGTAGGAGATTGCTCTTTTTTAGCTTGACCGAACACCTGACAAAAATGCAGTAATTCAGTTAATTGCGGATAATTAATCGGTTCTTCTATTACACCAAGAATACTGGACGCTTCAATAGCGGTATTGCCCAATAGTAATAGGGGCTGCCAGGGCGCTATTGCTGCAATATTTTTAACACTGTCGAGCCCTACCGCATCGGAGTCTATAACAATGGCGCGATATCTTGATTCTTCTATCAAAGGCAACAAAGCGTCAATGGCTAAAATGTCACATTGCTCACCTAAGAATTCAAAAATGCAGCACAGGCGAGTTACACGCTCGGAGAGGGTACCGACAATTAAAATTCGTTGTTCAATTTGCATCATTCAGAGGGCCAAAGCTTATTATAAGTATAAAAAATCCTGAGTCATTATTACGCGTTTAATAATAAAACCAAAGGACAAAATGGTCACAGTAAGTGACAAATGTTAAACAAAACATTAATTATAACCATAAAATGTCTATCCGAAGATGATTTTCTCGTTTAGAGGACTAATTGTTTCGCTTATGGGGTTAATTTTTCATTTACAGTACTAAATATGAATTAACCCCGAACCAGAAGCAAGTGCTTCAACGGCTAAATCATTATCTAAACTCATATTAGTGCACAATTGCTGATAATTCATGCAATACAATGTATTTTTTAAAAAAATATAAAAAAACGCCATTGAGATTTGCTCAATGGCGTTGAAATCTGTCACAGCATACCTGAATAAAACTAGCTTGCTTCAGAAGTTAGATGATGATCGCTTTGTGGAATGGCATCCCAACCTTCTTTCAGTGTCCTTAAAACACTGACAGCATCATCGATAGACTGAGTATCGTTTTTCAAATTCGCTTCGGTGACTTTTATTAAAATAAAGTCATATAATTGACTAAGATTGCCAGCAATTTCACCACCAGCTTCCATATTTAAACTATTATTTAAACCGTTAACGATACCAATAGCTTTGCCGATAAACAGACCTTTATTTTCCATATCACCATTTTCAATGGCATAGCGACTTTGAGCAAGTCTTTCCAAGCCACCGGCAAACATCATCTGAATAATACGATGTGGCGAAGCAACTGATATTTCACTGTCAATCGAAACCTTACGGTATGACTGTAAAGAACTTCTCATAATAACCTACCTATTTGCATCAATGTTTTGATAAACTTTAATTTGTCGTTGATGAGTGCTTTTTAAATTTAATAAGTTTTGTCGATGGGACATTATTTTCGAAGCCCTGTTCACAAAGTCATTAGTGACTAGTAGCTGTTCTGATAAATAAGCAGCAAATGTGTCATCGACAGCATCATTAATCATTGAGTCAATATATAATTGACGCTCTCCTATACACTCAAGCAATAATGATACCAACTTATCAGACTGTTCATCTTCAGCAGGAATATTATCAATTTGATTTAACGTATCTTCAATAGTGTCGTTAATCAGTTTAAGTTTAGAGTGCAATCAATCATTCCTTTTATGTTCGAATGACGCCAGGTAGCGAATTAAGCCTATCTGACAAACCAGAACTTTGTTGATTTAATTGTGCAACAATCAAATCCATGGCATTAAATTGTTTAAGCAGTCGAGCTTGTAATTGTTCCATTTTCAAGCTAAACGTAGCTCTTTGATCTGTTAACCGACTTGATTGCTCTGTATAGGAGTTCTTTCGACCATCAATCACACCGCCGGCTTTAGTATATGTCTGAACCAAATTATCAAATTTATGTGCTAAACCTGTATCTTCAGTAGAAAAAACCCCCTCAACTAACGACATATTGTTATTAATAGCGTCGGTTAAACGGGTATTATCAATACTGAGTTTACCTTTATTATCTGTCGATATTCCTAACTCGTATAAAGCAGATTCTATACCATCAACACTGACTCTTTCACTCACCGTCTTTCTAAGCTGGGACTCTAATGAACGGATCATAGAATCACCTTGTAAAGCTGATGCAGTCTTTGTTTCAGCATTATATGAAGACAACTTATCAATAGATGATATAAGAGTATTATAAGCACTAACAAACTCTTCAATATTCTTCTTTACTGAATCGGTATCTTGTTTAATCGAAAGTGTTGAGGTAGAGGCGATGTCTGCCTTAGTTAGGTCAAGTGTGACACCAGTAATAGCATTATCAATAGTATTACTTTGGGAGGTTAATTTTTGACCGTCGATGTAAATAATAGAATTGGCTGCGGTTTGAAGTTCTTCAAGGTTGGCGCCATTAAACATATCGCTTAACCCTGTGCCACTGGTATCTGTTGCAGACATGGTAATTTGATTATCGGTGCCAGAGTCATTGGCGGTAAAAACAAGGCGGCTACCAGCATCACTTTTAACCACGGTCGCAGTTATACCGGCATTATCTGAAGCATTATTAATTTTTGATGCTATAGCGGAAAGCGTATCCGCTGGATCGACAGTAACCGAGAAATTTGCACCATTTACAGATAAATCTAAACTTCCTTGACCAACAGCCTGACTTGGATCGGCTATATTGGCACCAGCAACTTTATGAGAAGCGGCAAGCTGCTCAACTTTGATAGAATACTTACCGGGTTGGGCATATTGATCAGCCTTGGCGGTAAAAAATGCACTGTCTCCAGTCGATACTGTACGCAAATTTAACAGTGCACCACTTTGTAGTTTTTTAGCTGCATCTTGAAAATTTGACAAGCCACTTTTCAACGTTCCTATGGCAGAAACTTTTGCATTAATTTGGGTTTCTTGTCGGGTAAAGAGCGCTTCTTTAGGGCCTTTTTCAGCACCTACTAGTACGCTGACAATATTTGAAATATCTAACCCAGAACCAATACCCGTCGCAGTTAATGCCATAACAGCCTCCGTTGAGCCGATTAATTACCTAAAATGCTTATTGCCAAAAAATACCTACACAATTTAGTATACAAATTTTTGGAAAAAATTAAACTTCAATTGGCATCAATACCCCTGATACCTCACTGAGTTTTTGTGCTAACTGTAATGCTTCTTCACTTGGGATCTGTCTGATAATATCACCAGACTCAATATCTTGTACTTTAATAACTTGCTTACCTGAATCAACATCAACAGAAAACTTTAACCCTTTTTGCATCATTGCGACCATATCAGTCAATTCTTTTGCAACAAGTTCTAAAGACTCATCTGATTTTTTGCTATCAGTTGATGTTTCTTCTTGCTGTTTTACTGCTTGAATAGATGACTCCCGATCGAGCTCTACCTGGCTAACATCAATTTTTTTAGCGCTCAAAGGTACACTATTTAAATCAGATTTTGTCGATTCTGCCCTGGCAATAAAACTCGCACTGCTATTTGTTTGAATTTCCATGTTTCACCTCAACTAATACACTTTTACCACTTAATTAGCCGCTTTAAATAGATATCTTTGAAACAACAAAGGGAGATCCGCCAGCGAATCTCCCTATTAATGCTTACCGTACTAACTTACATTATAGTAAAGATAATGCGATTTGCGGTAACTGGTTCGCCTGAGCTAACATTGCTGAACCCGTTTGTTGAAGTACTTGGTTCTTAGTCATAGTTGAGGTTTCTTTAGCGAAATCCACATCTACAATACGAGACTTAGCATCTGCAACGTTTGCTTGAGTGTTAGCACTGTTACTGATGTTATGGCTTAGACGGTTTTGAATCGCACCTAAGTCTGCACGTTGGGTGTCAATACTCTTAATTGCAGCATCAATCTTACCTAATGCAGATGCACGGCCCGCTGATGTAGTTACATTTATACTATTAACAGATAAAGAACCGGCATTGGTTGTTTTAACTTGAATCTTAACATCTTCACCTTCTTGATGACCTACCTGGAAAGTCTTACCACCAGCAGAGAAGGTACCTGTCATTAGTTTTGTATTACCGAACGCGGTAGTATTACCAATCGCGGTAATTTCTAATGCAAGTTGATCCATCTCTGCATCCAATGCTGTTAAATCCGCTGAACTGTTTGCACCGTTTTCAGACTGAATTGCCAAGTCACGCATACGTTGAAGCATGTTAGTCTGTTCTTGCATGGCGCCTTCTGCAATTTGTGCAATTGAAATTGCATCATTCGCATTACGCATACCAACATCAAGACCACGAACCTGTGAATTTAGACGGTTCGAAATTGCTAGACCTGCGGCATCATCTTTTGCGCTGTTAATACGCATACCACTAGACAAACGTTCCATAGAAGTCGCAAGTCCACTAGAAGATGAATTCAAATTTTTCTGTGCTTTTAATGATGTAACATTAGTGTTTACTGTGATAGCCATGATTGCTTCCTCATATTATTTCTGACTTGAGATACGCCTGTTTGCTTTAGCTCAAGTCAGACAGGTCTTGCTCGTTACAATATATGTAACGGCAATTACTTTTTTTCTTTAGATTTTTTTTGATTTATTTTTGTTCTTAATCAGTTTAAAAAATAAATTTCAGAAAAAACAATATTTAACAGAAAAATAAAGTTCTAGAAGTTAGAAAGCAATTGGGTCATAGATACCCTATAAACAAAATCAGCCTCTATATATAGAAGCTGATAGAGGCTGACTTAATTGACGCTTCAGATTATCCCAATAGAGATAGTGCAACTTGAGGTAACTGATTTGCTTGCGCAAGCATTGCAGAGCCTGTTTGTTGAAGTACCTGGTTTTTAGTCATAACGGATGTCTCTTTAGCAAAATCGACGTCAACGATACGGCTCTTAGCATCTGCAACGTTTGCTTGAGTGTTAGCACTGTTAGCAATGTTATGACTTAAACGGTTTTGAACAGCACCTAAGTCAGCACGTTGAGTATCAATTTTATTAATCGCAGCATCAATTCTACCTAATGCAGAGTTACGCCCTGCTGAGGTGGCTACTGTTATAGCATTAACAGATAATGACGCAGCATTATTAGTCTTGACGGTAACTTTAACATCTTCGCCTTCTTGGTGACCTACCTGGAAAATTTTCCCACCGGAAAAACCACCCGTCATTAATTTAGTATTACCAAATGCGGTACTATTACCAATAGCGGTAATTTCTGTAGCAAGCTGATCCATCTCTGCTTTTAGTGCCGTTAAATCCGCTGTGCTGTTTGCACCGTTTTCAGATTGTATTGCCAAGTCACGCATACGTTGCAGCATGTTAGTTTGTTCTTGCATCGCGCCTTCAGCAATTTGAGCAATCGAAATCGCATCATTCGCATTACGCATGCCAACATCTAACCCACGTACTTGTGAGTTCAAGCGGTTAGAAATAGCCAAACCAGCAGCATCATCCTTAGCACTGTTAATTCTTAATCCACTTGAAAGACGTTCCATTGACGTATTTAACTGTCCAGTGGAGATGGTTAAGTTCTTCTGCGCTTTCATAGAAGTAACGTTGGTATTAACTGTAATAGCCATAAATAATTCCTCATTCCTAGTTTTGTTGCCAAGACTGTGGAGCTTGGCTAAATTTTACAATTTAACGTGATTGCTTTTTTGTTATATATAATCAAACAATGAAAGCGAACCCACTTTACTAAACACACTCGATACAGCATTAAGTGCAAGTTGTTGTTTTTCAAACTCTGTTATCGCTTCTGCATAATCTAAATCTTCCAGAATTGATAACGCACTACTATTAATAATTTTCTCGTCTGAATGATTTGTTGAAATGCTCTCCAAACCCTTCAAATTATTACCAGCTATACCTCGTGCTGTACTAACTTGATTTTGACCACTATCTATACCATTCAATAGTTGTGCCAACTGTGACAACCCTTGCGCACTATTTGTTGAGTTTGGGCTTTCTAATAACGCTAATGCCTTATTAAATGTATCAAATACGCTTACTGTCTCTACCGGTTCAATGGTAAAAGAGTCCCCTGCAACTGGCGATCCATCCAATTTAACGTCAATGCCATTAAAAGATACTGGGGTTGTTGAGTTGAAATTGGTTACAGTTGCTACCGTCCCGCCTCCAGAGTCGAGTACCTGAAGATCAACACCAGAACCATTCGGTGTAAAATTAAATGTATAAGTATCAGCTATATGGGATGCTTGATTGGTTATTTTTGCACTCGATACCGTAAAGTCGCCTTGTTGTGATGACAAATAATTGGCGCCGTAGTCGCCAAGGGGATTTACTGCATTCATAAATGCCGTATCTCCTGGTATATTTGTCGCCATTACGATTCCAGATGCGACAACACTTTTTCTGACACCAGAGTCACCGCTGTAAACAATTTCACCATTAGCGTCAAAAGCAAAAGGTTTAGAATTTGTTTTATTGCCCGAAAATAAGTAATTACCTGATTCATCCTTACTATTAGCAATAGAAAGTAACTCATCTAAACTTGATCTCATTTCATCGGCAACCATTTGCCGCTCAACTGAACTAAGACTGCCGTTAGCGCCTCGTAGTACTTGTTCGCGCATAGATGAAATTAATGTTTCTGCACTGCCAATTTTGCTTTCGCTAATGGATAAGTGATTTGTCGCATAGTCAATATTTTTGGCGTATTGATCGACTAAGGCATTTTTTTGCTTTAGGTTATCAATCACTATTGCTGCAACAGGATCTTCTCCCGCGGTATTCACTTTTTTTCCGCTAGAAAGTTGTTCCATAATTTTGTTTGTCGCAGTTTGCTTTTGTAAAATACTGCTGGTGTTTTGATTAAACATTTGTCCGGTAGAAATTCTCATGATTTACCTCCTAACGAACCGAGCTTAATAAAGTATCGAAAATGGTTTGTGCTGTTGTCATTATTCTGGCGGATGCTTGATAAGCTTGTTGAAAACGCATTAAATTAGCAGCTTCTTCGTCAAGGTTGACACCTGATTCACTTTGCACTCGGTTATAAGCTTGCTGAAAAATAGCATCCGCTGACCCCGCTCTCACTTCAGCAGCTTTTGTTTTACTGCCAATATCTAATTTAGTGTTTTCAAACACACCGACGAGCGTGGTTGTTCCACCGTTCATTAATTTGGCGTCAGCCATTTCTGCCATTGCAACTGCATTGCTGTTATCACCTTCTGCAAAGGATAAGTCGAAAGTAAAGCTGTCAGTAACACCTGCTGCAGATGTGTCATCAATTTCGATGCTGAAGCCATAACCGGTATTGACTGTAGGAGGCGTAAAAGCGCTAGGCGCACCTAAAGAAATACCCGCTGCATTTAACACTTCAAAAGTATTGGCGGCACTATCTACGCGAACAGTGAGCTCACTGCCAGTAAGCGGAAACCCAGCTGTCGTACGGCTAACAGCACTCACTTTCACTTCCATGTCACCTGAATTTGTAGCATCTGCTGTAATTTTAGGCCCTGCTGCAGCAATACCTTTAGGGTCGGTCATTATCATGGTTAACCCAGCAGCTGCACCAGAGGTTGGGCGGATTTCAAACTTGTCGCCATCATTCATTGCACCAGTGCTGATATTGATAGTAAAGCCGTCACCACCGACTAACTCTCCAGGTGAATTTAATGTCAATGGGCTAACTTTACCTGTTTGGGTATCAGTTAATTTATAAGTCGCCGGCGCGGTGAAAGATAAGTCATAGCCACCACCACTTAACTTGCCAACATCATCAACATTGACGCTAATTTTTGCATTACCTGTATTAGTAGAGAACTCACCAACCCTTCCAGATGACATTAATGGATCATTAATGTCGCGAAATAGGTTTTTGCCAACATTGCCATTTAAGTCGAACCCTTTTGACTGCATTTCATTAAATGCATCAGCAATACCTAAAGCCAGCTGGCCTAGCTCTTGGCTGGCAGGCACTAAGGTTTCTGAACGAAAATCAAATAAAGCACCTAACTGTCCACCTAACTTAGAGGGATTAATAATCAGTGACTGATTACCGGTACTTGCGGTGATACGAGGCTCATTTGGATAAGGGTCTCCAGTAGTTACGCCAACTGACATCGACACTTCGCCCGATACCAACATCACAGACCCGCCTAACATAATAGACTTAGCACCGGTGTCTAATGGAATGACGTTCACCTGAGCATACTGGCTAAGCTCTTGAATTAGTGCATCTTGTTTATCTAACAATTGACTGTCATCACCACTAGACTTCATTAGTTCTAAGTTGAGGTTGCCCAACTCTTTACTAATTTCGTTAATGCGCACCGTCATTGACTCAATCTGGCTATTGGTTTGCTTAGTTTGATTATCTAAATGCGATTGCATTTGATTCATCGTTTTGGCCAATTGTTCGGCTGAACTTAATGCACTGCTGCGGATCCCTATGTCTGTAGGTAAATCAGCTACGCTATTAATACTGCCAAAAAAATTATTGAGTCCTGCAGGTACCATATTGCCGATTTGTGAATAAAGTTGATCCAATTCACTCATCTTTGAATAAGTCGCCTCAGCACCACTTAAGCTAGTTTGACCAATGCGTAACTCACGGGCAGCGAATTCGTTGTACACTCTTTTAACATCAGTGACATAAGTGCCAGTGCCATAAAAGCTATTGCCTAATCGTTGAGACTCTGTACTTGCTTGGTTCGCCACCTGACGGTGATAGCCTTGGGTATTAGCGTTGGCAATATTATTACTGGTAACCGCCAATTGTGATTGCGATGCCTGTACACCTGTACGAGCAATATTCAGTAGATCGATAGCCATTATTTAGTCTCCACAGGTATTACGGACTTAAGTCCTTCAGTTACAGACTGCATTACGCTGATCACTTTTTTGGCATAGTGTGGATCGGTGGCATAACCCGCTTTTTGCAAAGCATGAATAAATTGACGCGGCTCACTGGCCACTTTGCGCGCATCTTGATAGCGATCGTTTTGAGAAATAAACGACACAAAATCATTAAAACTTTGCTCTAAGCTTTCATACATTCGAAAATCAGCACGTTGTTGAACAGGAATACCTTTTTCAAACTCAAGTGTATTCACTGTTGTTTTATCACCTTGCCAACGTTTATCGGCTTTAATATTGAATAGGTTGTTGCTCATACTGCCATCTTGTTTACGAATAACTTTTTGACCCCAACCCGTTTCAAGTGCCGATTGAGCGATTAACACTTCTGGTGTTGTGCCTAACTGCTTAGCCGCTTTTTCGGCATGGGGATACAACACAGATATGAAGTGTTGTGGATCATTAAATTTATTGATTACCTCAGTTATTGAAGGTGTAGATGCTGTGTTAAGTATTGGTTTACTTATACGCTTTGAACTTACTACAGACTTTTCTTCCGCAGTAGATGCGACCGCTGTAGGCAATACTTTGCCGTTAAGATGATCTGTGCCACTTGGCGATACCTTGCCGGCTAAGATTGAATCCATGGTTTGTTTATCTGAAATTGACGACACAGGTGTTGCCATTAAAATGTCGCTTTTACCAGCTAAAGTCTGCGAACTGCCTAGATTGTTGTTCGCAGTCCAAGACGGAGATAAAGAAGAGGTGTTGAGCTCATTTGCGCCATTCACAACCATAGCTGGAATGACATTCCCATCAATATTGCCACGCAATACTGATGCAGGTGTCATAGGGCTATCCTCAGGAGAAAGCTGCTGGACCATTAGCTCTGCTAGGCCCAGCATGCCTTTGTTTGATAAATCCATCGACATTTGTTGGTCACGCATTTGCTCATAAAAAGCTGTGGCGTCACTATTAAAAGGGCTATCTGACTTAAATGCTTCGTTGGCATCTCGCATGCTTTTCATCAGCATTTGAATAAAAATACCTTCGAACTGTTTAGCCACTTCTTTAAGCGCGCCCTTCTCGTCTTTCTGGGCTTGAGCACGAAGTGAATCCAGTCCCCCTAGATCCAGAAAGTGCGAAGAATTTGACAGCTTTTCCATAGTAGTCCCGTAACAGAAGTCGGTCTTATTTAAATAATCACTTTAAAAAAGTGCCAATATTTAAATGATGATAAGTTCACCATGCAAAGCGCCTGCCACCTTTAATGCTTCAAGAATAGCCAGAACGTCTGAAGGAGCTGCACCGACTAAATTCACTGCGCGCACTAATTCATCTAAGGTGGTTCCTGGGTTAAACATAAACATACGTCTATCATCTTGTTGTACGTCAATAGTCGTGTTGGTGGTAACAACGGTTTCTCCCCCAGCCAAAGCATTAGGTTGAGACACTTGTGTTGCTTCAGCTATAGTGACTGTGAGTCCACCATGGGTAACCGCTGCGGGTAGCAATTGCACATTTTGGCCCACAACTATGGTGCCGGTTCTAGAGTTCACTATCACTTTGGCTGACTCGTCAGCTGGTTCAACCTCTACATTTTCTAAGGTCGCTAAAAATGACACTCGTTGTGAGGCATCTCTTGGCGCACTAACTTGAATTGAACTGGCATCTAAAGCTCTCGCCATGCCTGGTCCTAACAAATCATTGATGGCATCTGCGGTTCTCTTAGCGGTAGAAAAATCAGCCCGGCGTAGGTTGAAGGTTAGGTGATCACCACTTGCAAACGGTGATAGCACACTGCGTTCTACAATTGCACCACTAGGAATACGTCCAACTGTTGGGGTGTTCTGTATAACGCTTGAACCGTCTAAGCCATCGGCGCTAAAGCCACTTACCACTAAACTGCCCTGTGCAATGGCGTAAACATTACCGTCGACCCCTTTCATAAAGGTTTGAATCAAGGTTCCGCCACGTAAACTTTTAGCCTCACCAATACTTGATACGGTGACATCTATTGTTTGACCGGGCTTAATGAAAGCTGGCATGTCAGCGTGAACCGCAACCACTGCAACGTTTTTCACTTTAGGTCTAACTGAATCGGGTAAATTTATACCGAAGTTCTTTAACATGGTTTTAAAGGTTTGTTCGGTGTACTGAGTCTTCTCACCAGTACCAGGCAAGCCAACAACAAGCCCATAACCAATCAGTTGGTTACTACGAACACCTTGCACATTGGCAATATCTTTAAGACGCTGTGCTTCAGTGGGTGTGGTAATGACCATACATGCAGTGAAAATCAAGGCTAAAATAGGTTTAATATTCATGTTCTACCCCTTAAAAAGGCCACCACTCACCCATAAAGAACGAGCTTAACCAGCCCACTTTTTGGGTATCGGCAAAGGTGCCGGTTCCGCTATATTGGATACGAGCATTAGCTACTCGTGTTGATTCGACTGTGTTATCTGGTGTGATATCTTGGCTGCGCACAATACCCGTCACGCGAATAAATTCATCGCCATTATTGATAGAGATCCATTTCTCGCCTCGAATAACCAGGTTACCGTTACTCAGTACTTGCATTACATTGGCAGAAATACTGCCATCTAAACTGTTCGATTGATCAGCATCAGCTTCACGTTTGGTATTCATGCTGTCTGAATAGCGTAAATCTAACGGCACCCCTTTAATAGAGACATTACCGCCACCCGCATAAAGCGGTTCAACACTCAGGCCGGTATTCTTCTTCATTTCATTGTTAGCACTTTTGGTCGCCTGGGTAGACTCTTTCAATACAACGGTAATGATGTCACCTACCTTGTGCGCACGAAGATCCGAGTACAAACTTGAAGCTTGTGAATCTAAAAATATAGATCCCGTCGCCACCACTTGAGTCGAAGGTTCTTCTGGATAAACAGGCGCGTAAAAAGGATCATCAGGGATCGGCTTTTTCTGAGTAGAACTGCAACCGACTAACAGCATGGCTGTTGTAGCTAAAACAAGAAGTTTACTCATCACTGCCCCCTAAAGATTTTGATTAACATAAGACAGCATTTGATCTACCGCTGAAATAACCTTCGAGTTCATTTCATAGATCCGCTGACTTTGAATTAAGTTAACTAATTCTTCTGTCACATTAACATTCGATGTTTCTAATGCGCCTTGACGGATTGCCCCTAAACCATTTTGTGAAGCAGTACCTTGAATAGGCGTGCCACTGGCACCGGTTTCGGTATAGAGATTCTGACCCAGTGGATCAAGTCCAGACGGGTTGATAAAGTCTGTCATGGTAAGCTGACCGATTGTCTGATTATCTGTTGCACCAGCCAATTTAACTGACACTTCACCCTCAGCAGAGACAGTAATACTCATAGCATCTTCAGGAATAGTAATTGGCGGTTGCAATACGTAGCCTGAACCAGGGGTAACAATTTGCCCGGTATCATCTAAGCTAAATTGACCATTACGGGTATAGGCTGCTGTGCCATCAGGCATTTGGACTTCAAAGAAACCAGGACCTTCAATCATTAAATCTAGTGAATTGTCGGTTGTGAGCATGTTGCCCTGGGTAAACACTTTTTGCGTAGCAACAACTTTGGTACCCGCACCTAGATTTAAACCATTAGGTAACTTGGTATTGTCGGCACTGATCCCACCGGCTTGGTTAATTGTTTGATAGAGCAAATCTTCAAATACCGCACGGCCTTTTTTGTAACCAATGGTGCTAGCATTCGCCACATTATTTGAAATAACCGCAATATCTGTTTGTTGGGCGTCTAAACCCGTTTTACTAATCCACAGAGCTGGATGCATAATAAATACTCCTAACCAATTCTTAGTAACGATGAAGATGAGCGATCTGCTTCTTCTGCATTTTTCATCATCTTCACTTGCATTTCGTACTGACGCTGAATATCTATCATCGCCACCATTTCATGTACAGGGTTAACATTACTGCCTTCAACAGCACCACTTTCAACTTGTACCATGGGATCTTTGGGTGCAGGCAAACCAGACATTAAGCGAAATAAGCCATCTTCACCGCGCATCATTTGATCATTGCCCGGATTAACAAATTTAATTCTGGCTACTTCCTCAATCACTTCAGCTGTCGCTCCCTGAGGGCGAATTGAAATGATGCCATCTTGTGAAATATGAACTTTATCGATTGGCAGTGGCAAAACAATAGGGCCTGCATCGCCCATAATTGGCGTATTACGACTATTAACCAGCAGTCCAGTACTATCGAACTTCAAATGTCCTGCACGGGTATAAGCTTCTGACCCATCAGCCGCTTGCACTGCAATCCAGCCATCACCTTTAATGGCAATGTCTAAGTCATTACCAGTCTCTCTGATAGGACCTGGAGAAAAATTAGACCCGGGGCTTTCAATCATTGAAAATACTCGCGTAGGCAAACCTTCGCCAAACGCCTGCATTGACCTTGCTTGGGTCATATCCGATTTGAAGCCATCGGTGTTGGCATTGGCTAAGTTGTTCGCACGAACGGCAAGAGCATTCATGCCTTGCTTTGCACCGCTCATTGCAACATACAAAAATTTGTCCATTTGCCGCTCCGTCAATAATGCTTTAAATAAAGATACTAACTAGACAAAGCAAAGGGCATGCCAACAATCACGGCCAATATAAGTAACTGATTTAATTAGGTGGGGATACGATTTAAAACATAGTATTGTGAATGAAGTGTCAAAAAAACACCGATAAGAGAAAGTGAAAAAAAATAATGAAAATAAAAGGCAAGGTGTTGCCGCTATGGGCAACACCTTATTAAAGCTAATATTATAAAAACCAATGAAACGAGTGCTGTCAGGAAGCTTATTATCTGATCTGCAATATCGTTTGGTTCAAGGTATTGTTAACTTCAAGCGTACGGGAATTGGCTTGGAAGTTACGTTGGGCAGAGATTAAATCAACTAATTCTGTAGTTAAGTCAACATTCGATTGTTCAAGTGATGAAGAACGAATACTTCCGAAAGTACCGCTATTTGCTTCGCCCGCTAATGCAGGGCCAGAATCTAAACTCGCCTTCCAGGCAGTATTCCCTACCTGAGTTAAACCTTGCTCATTTGCAAAGCGAACTAAAGCGACTCGCGATAAAGGCACAGTAGAACCATTACTATAGCTTGCTGTGACTAAACCATCAGCACCTATACCTACGTTAGTTAATCGACCTACTGTTGTACCATCTTGAGTTAACTCAGTGACTTCAAATGGTGAGGCATATTGTGTCGGATTATTAAAATCAATCGTAACAGTCTGTGAGCCATCAGCTCCAGGCCCTAATACATTGGCACCAGTAACACCCAGTGGCAGAGTTTTTAGCACTGTAGGATTGCTACCGGTATAAGTACCAGAGTCATTAAACTTTATGACAGATCCTCTCCAACCACCTGCAGTTTGTGCATCACGAGGTGCACCATCAACTAAACCATCACCCGTAGTATCAACACTATATTGGCCTGCTGCACCATCTAAACTTACTGGTTTACCATCAATGGCGTAAAATGCAACCCAGTTACTTTCACCTGTGTAGGAACCGTTTTCAGGCTTAATAAAGTAGCTGGTCATGATATGCGATTCACCCAATGAGTCATAGATAGTCACTGAAGTGGAATTATTAAATGTATCAGCATCGTCAGGATCAAATGCAGCAGGGTCTAAAGGTGACTCACCGACATTTAGATTCATCTGTAGACCGACTTTACTAGACATAATAGGACTTCCTGCTGTGTCTGGTACTTTAATTGCCTGAGTAGTAGTTAAACTCACTGAAGTCGAATTACCGTCCTTATCCACAGGAAAGCCCTGTAAAAAGTTGCCCGCTGAGTCAACCATATAATTGTTTGAATCAACCTTAAAAGCGCCTGCTCGGGTAAATGATTGGTCACGTGTGCCAATCCCTGATGAGGTCACAAAAAAACCTCCACCACTTATCGCCATATCCAAAGAGTTACTGGTAAGCTGTAAACTACCTTGGTGAAACTGTTGTGCTACTTGAGTTGTAGCAACACCGCCACCGACTGCAGTTTTGCTGTTAGAAAAAATTGAGTTAGCATACACATCGGCAAACTCCGCACGAGACTCCTTGAAGCCTATAGTATTTACGTTTGCAATGTTATTGGCTGTGGTATTTAGATCTTTTTGAGCGGCTGCAATACCACTTAATGCGATGTTAAAAGACATATTTCACCTCGAGTAATCAGGTTTTCTTTAATGACAATTTCTTGTCACAAGCGTTATTAAATTTATGATTCGGACACCGCAAGTACATCGGTCAATTTAATGCCACCAATACCTCGAAGATTGAGAATCGCCCCAGTTGCTGCTGTACCTAATGAAACACTCGTCACATGTGCATAAGTAGAAACAGGTAAATCTTGAGATTGTCCATCGACTTTACCGCTAGCTTTAATGACGTAAGCACCTTCAACCACAGGTTTACCATTTTTATCTAAACCGTCCCATGTCACATCGACGTTTCCGCCTGCACTGCCATCAATATCAAAGGTCTTAATTAACTGACCTGATTCATCTTCAATACGAATGCTTATTTTATCAATAGCAGCAGGTGTACTTACCACACCTTTAAGTTCAGGACTTGCCGGCGAAATAGATCCAGTGTCTGATGGGATCAACACTTTGCGCCCAACTAAACTAGAAGCTTGTAATGCCTGGCTTGAACTCATTACACCATTCAAATTGAGAATTTCTTTATTTAAATTTGAAATACCATCAACTGTTGAGAATGAAGCCATTTGAGCAATCATTTGATCATTATCAACTGGCTTAAACGGATCTTGCATTGAAAGTTGCTGACTAAGCAGTGCAAAAAAATCTTCCTGCTTAAGCATTTGATCTTTCGCTGCAGGAGTTTCAGGCGCATCAGGTAAACGAATACCATCTAGAAATGGATTACCTGTTGTCGTACTCGCCGTGTTCGATTGGACGGTATTTTTACTAACCGTACCGGTATTAGACAATGCAGATGCCTGTTGTGGCAAAGATTGGCTACTATATGGATTAACGAGGCTCATCATTTACCTCCTACAATAATCATGTTATTTACCCATTCTAAGTGTTTGTTGCAGCATTGTTTTAGCTGCATCTGCGACTTGAACATTCATTTGATAAGAGCGAGAAGCTGAAATCATATCAGCCATTTCTTCCATTACATTTACATTAGGCTTATAAATGAAACCGTCACCATCGGCCATAGGGTGATCTGGTGAATATTCTTTAACCAATGGCTTATCACTTTCAACAATGCCACTGACATTAACGCGATGAGAACCTGATTGCTGATGACTAGCTTTAGACATTTCAGCTTCAAATACAGGATGTCTAGCACGATAAGTTTGATCAATACTACTGGAAACAGAGTCAGCATTAGCAATGTTACTTGCGGTGGTATTTAAGCGGACAGACTGTGCTGTCATACCTGAACCGGCGACATTGAATATATTAAATAAGCTCATGATTAATCACCTCGTAATGCTTTACGCATACCTGAAAACTTACTTTCTAGGAATCCCAATGACATTTGGTATTCAATAGAGTTTTGCATAAAGGCTGATTGTTCTTGTTGCATATCAACCGTATTACCATCGCCAGTATCAGGTTGGTTAGGGACTCGGAATTTGACATGTTGCTGACTGAGAGCAGTTAAATCAAAATGCTTTTCATTAGTGGCACTCATCGTTAAACCTTTCTGACGAGAACTAGCAGCTTGCATTGCTGAGGCAAAATCGACATCGCGTGCCTTATACCCTGGGGTATTCGCATTCGCTATGTTACTTGATAGCACTTCAGCGCGCTGTGCCCTGACACCAAGGGAGTATTGATGTACCCCAAGTGCATTATCAAAATTAATCGCCATAAAATTGCCTCCATCAGCTAACTGATAGATATAAAGCAAAGGTTATGCCAATTATTTAATCAATGGGAGGATATATAGAAAGGAAAGCATGTGAAAAAAGTAACACATGCTTTTCAATAGGTTAAACTAGGTTTTCTTTTGGTAATATATACCAGGGTTACAGCGGACCATGTCAAATTCTTCTGTTAATCCGGAAATAGATTCTGATGCCCCAAGAAATAAAATACCTTTTGGGTTTAAAGCGGCAGCAAATTGCCGCAAAATTTTAGCCTTTGCCTCAGGCGCAAAATAAATCAATACATTACGACAAAAAATAATGTCGTATTTTCCTAAAAGCGTATAACTTTCAAGTAAATTATGCGCTCTAAAATTCACTAACCGCTTAACATTATCTTTGACTTTCATATTGCCATTAGGCAAAGCATCAAAAAACTGACGTTTACGTTCTTCTGATAATCCACGCGCCAATGCCAAGCCATCATATTCAGCATTTTTACAACGTTCAAGCATCGAAGGTGACAAATCAGTCGCTTGAATAGTCACACCACCAGGCAGTGCACCCGGCTTGCGTTGTTGATACTCTAAAGCGGTCATTGCTAATGAGTAAGGCTCTTGCCCTGAAGAACAAGCCGCAGACCAAATACGCAATGAACGACCTAACTTAGAATATTCAGGTAATAAAGTATTATGTAATAAATCAAATGGATAGCGGTCACGAAACCACAATGTTTCATTGGTTGTCATCGCGTCAATCACTTCCGCACGTAATTGACGTTCGGTGGGCTTCATTGAATGCTTAACCACTTCAGAGAGCGAGGGTAAACTGTATTTGCCCATCAATGGTGCTAAACGGCTTCGTACTAGGTATTGTTTATTTTCACCTAAAACGATGCCGCTGTGTTGTTCTAAAAACAATCTAAATTGATTATATTCTGCTTCTGCGAGTGATTTATCTGTCACATTCACATCCTAATATAATGAGTTATATTTGCCCTATCATTAGAGCTTTTACGCATAACTAACATTCATGAATTTTCATGCTGCCTACTGCGTTGAATAGACAGAAAGGATTACAAACTTAAATGTTTGTTTACCGCTGCGGCTAATTCATCAGGATTAAACTTAGCAATAAAGTCATTTGCGCCAACTTTTTGTACCATTGCCTGATTAAATACGCCACTTAAAGAAGTGTGTAACACAACCTTAATATTTTTTAACTTAGGGTCATCTCTAATTTCAGCTGTAAGGGTATATCCATCCATTTCAGGCATTTCAATATCGGAAATAATCAAAGGGATCTCTAACGATACATCATCCATCTCTTTAGCTATAGCCTTGAGTTTGTTCAGTGCTTCTCTACCATCTTTGGCGGTATCAATTTGTAAATTTAAAGACTCAAGAGAACGAATAATTTGCTTACGTGCTACAGCAGAATCATCTATCACCATGACATGATAATTTTGTTCTCTGTCTATGGTTAATGTCTTATCAACTTCTTCACTGATTGCCGTTTTAACAGGAGAAATTTCATCAAGAATTTTTTCCACGTCTAAAATTTCAACCAACTCACCTTCAATTTCAGTAACAGCAGTCAAGTAAGAATAACGCCCAGCACCTTTTGGCGGAGGCATAATGGCTGCCCAATTCATGTTGATAATACGTTCGACAGAACTGACTAAGAAACCTTGAACACTGCGATTGTATTCAGAAATGATAATGAAGCAATTCTCAGTAGAAGTGAGTGGACGTCCACCTGTTGCAGCGCTTAAGTCAATGACTGAAATAGTGGCACCACGAATGTGTGCAACCCCTTTAACAAACGGGCTCAGTTTAGGTAACTTAGTTAAAGGAGGACATTGAAGCACTTCTTTCACTTTAAACACGTTAATGCCAAAGCGTTGACGGCCATTAAGCTTAAACAACAGTAACTCTAATCGGTTTTGGCCAACTAATTGAGTACGTTTGTTGACTGATTCCATGATACTCGACATAACACTGCCTTTTTTTATTAAAATATCCGAATAAATAGATACTAGCTTGTTTTACTTAAAAACATAAATCGAATCATGATTTGTCTTGCTTAGGAGGATTAAATTTGTCCTTCCTGCTGCTCATTATTAGACTATGCACTGGGTCAAGCCAATAACTTACTACCGGCATGATTATTGCTTTTAAATTATATTAATTGCATTAGCAGAATAAATAACGAGATAAGTCAATATATTGTCGCTACAGCTTAGCAAACTATGCCGTATTTGATATCAAATAAGCACATACACAAGCGGCATCAATATTTTCAAAAGACTCTAGATCAATTTATTCTTTTTATCTTTATAGAATTTAAGTATAGGTGCATTCTGGCTAAACAAGCTAGTATCTTCATTATGAAAATATATTTTTTGTTATTTTTTTATTTATTGTTCAATTCATTAGCTGCTTTTGCTGATGAAGAAGCTAGCATACCCTCTGTATCGACCATAAGTGAGATGGCTGAAGAGGCTGTTAGAAAAAAAATCCAATTAACACCTGATGCTAAGTTGATAATTACCCCTCAAAATTTAGAAGGTCGCTTAACGCCTCCGCGCTGTTATAAGCCATTAACAATCGAACTTGCAAGTGATCGGGACATAGCTAGGAATAATACGGTTAAAATAAGTTGCAACAGTCCTGACTATGATTATCCTTGGCAAATATTTTTATCGGTGAGAGTCGAAATCATGTATCCCGTTGTGGTCGCCAGTGAAATTATCTCGCCGGGCATATCACTATCAACACAACAACTGCACATAGAATATATTGATCAGTTCAGCCTTAGAGGTCAATTTTATTCTGACATCAAAGCCGTTTTAGGCAGTAAAACTAAAAGACGTATTAGTAAAGACGCGCCGATTTTAAATAGTCATTTATGCTTTGTGTGCAAAGGTGATGCTGTATCAATATACGCCAGGAGCGAAAACCTCCAAATTAAAACATTAGGTGAAGCGATGCATGACGGTAGTATCGGTGAATCGATTAGAGTTAGGAATGCAAATTCAAGCAGAGAAATAGAAGCTAGGGTAATTGGTGTTGGTGAAGTAGAAGTAAGAATGTAAAATAGATTAAAGTTTTTTTCTGCTAGGTCGATAGCCTATTTGGAAAACCAAAATTAACGCTGGAGCCACTCATGGCAATTGACATTAATAAACTTAAAGCTGCAACTTCGACACCAATGCAAACGGCACGAGATGCTAAAACGACAGGTAATACCGCTCAAGCAGCTCCCAAAGCTGCCACTGTTACAGTAAAGACGGACTCTGTTAGCATTACGCCTCAGGCGCAAGAGTTGCAAAGTGTGCAGTCAAAAATGGCTAGCCTACCTGAAATCGATCAAAAGAAAGTAGCCGAAATTAAACAGGCTATTTCGGAAGGCCGTTATAAAATTGACCCTGAAAAACTTGCTGCAAATATTGCAAGCTTTGAATCAGAGCTAAGCGGGCTTAAGTTCCAAGAAGAGTAGTAAAGCACTCAATATTGCTGTGTGCATGAATGTTTGCTGTAGTCTATTCTTCTGAGCTGAAATAAATCAGAATACCGGTGCCTAATGGCATCATAGACAAGTGTTTTTCAAGCAAAACAATTCGAGTAATAGCATGGCTGAACTATCTACACTGCTCTCCCACCAGCACGGCATATTGACGTCGCTGAAGTCACTTATATCTGCAGAAAAGCAAGCGCTGCAAGACCAAAATGCCGACAAGCTGTTGAAACTTGCCCAAGAAAAGCAGCAATGTTTAATAGCACTGCAAACTAATGACCAGTCGATGGCTAATCACCCTGAGCATGCAAGACTGACATCAGACCCCGAGCTTATTGAAAAAGTCACTTTATCGAAAAGTCTTCTTGCTGAATGCAAAGATATTAATCAGCAAAACTCTAGCTTAATAGAACTGAATATCGCTAGTTTAAATAGATTTTCTCAGGCACTGCAAGCCAGTCGAAATGCATCAAGTTTAACCTATAATGATAAGGGTAAAACCTCAACGATTTCGACTCTGGGTAATGATTTCAAAGCATAAACGTAAACTAGGTTTTATGTGTAAAGCGTCACAGAACCAGAGTTTAATGAATTATCTATTGCCCTAACATATCTTGTTTTAAGCTTTTTTGAGCAGGCTTATCCCCTAACCAAATTTTAATAAGCGCTTGACGAAATAACTCACCAGGGATTTCCCCCTGTGGTTGATCATTTTTAAAACTTGCAACCCCTTTATCCCTTGTTAATACAAAAGTAAATTGGTCACCATCGTTAATTTCAGCGATAAATAATGCCATAAACTGGTCTATTTCAGTTTGTAAGTGCACACTATTTCCATCAGTAGCTTCATCAAACCCATCTTTAATGGCATCGGTCATCTTATCTGAGGTGATCATCTCTGAAGTGATACGTAAACGGATAACTGCAACGGGCTGTTCAATTACTTTTCCCAGCTCAGATTGAACAGATCTAAGGTATAAACTACCAATATACAAATCCATAAAAAACTTACTGCGAACCCCTGCACCATTAAGAACAAGAGGCTGCTGATTAACGACGATAGAATCGGGCACGTTTATGCCAGATACCATTTTAGCTTGCAGAATTGGACTAACGAATAAAGCTGCGACTAAACCTAAACAGGATAATAATTTCATACTAGACATTCTTATAGAGTGAATATTGGAACTCAGAGAAGTACAACTAAGCTAAGTGCAACCTAGCTGAGTTAAACAAGGCGAAAATAACGGATAGTTAGCCGCGGGTGCCTAATTTATATTGTCCGTTTTGTTCAAACATAAGCGCTTGTTTTTGCGTAGGAGAAACCAATAAAGGGCCATCATCAAAAAATAAAAAACATTTCCAATTACGGACAAACACATCCCAGCGGGTTTCGATAACCTGGTACTTTTCATAACAAAAATAAACAGTTGTATCATCACTCCATTGAATATGCTCAATGATAGCTTCAGGTAGCACATTATCACTCGCATCCCAAGCCGCTTGCCAGTGTTCAGTCGCGCTCCATGCATCCTGTTTCACCGGCCAATCACCTTTAGTGAATTGTTCTGCTCGGCTGCTTTTATTACTTATCCATTTGTTCCAGACTTCCATTGCGCTTTTATCAGATAAAGGCTTAATCATCACTTTATCCGTTTCGCTAACTGGTAAATCTTTATGGTTAAAAATCCATTTACGTTTATAGTTCTCAAATGAAATATAAGTATGTCCCACACGACCCCACTATTGAAATGTATAATTTATTCGCCTGCCATTATACGGTTTGACTGACAACAAAGGAAATTATGGTTATCGATAACTAACTGTACAGCATTGATTGTGTTTATTAACCACCAATCTGCTGCAGATAACGCATTGCAGCTTGATTTTTGACATCTAAGTTCAATACATTTTGAAAACATGATTTAGCGCTATCAATTTGGTTCATTTCAGCGAGAAAAATACCGAGTTTTAGCAATACAAGAATATCCTCAGGGTACTTATTTAAATAGTCGAGATAAATATTTAACGCTTCCTGCGGTTTATCACTCAATCTCAAAGCATGAGCATATTGTGGTAAGTATTCATCGCTATAGTGGATTATTTTTGCAAGGTATTCGGTTGCCAGCTCTAGCAAATTTAGTTTTAGAGAAAGCTTAATAATCTGTTTAAACTCAGCTTCATGACAAAGGTTTCTCGGTATTTTTAATATTATGTCTAACGCTACCTCAGTATTTTCCTCCAACATTAACTGATAACTTAGCGCTAAATGGTAAAGTCGAGAAACCTCTGAGTCTGTTGCTATAAAGGGGAAAGTGTATTCGACAATCTTAGAGATACCGAGCAGATGCTTATTATGCAATAGTATTTGCAGTTTTTTAAAAGCATTATCTATAAATGGTACGATAGACTCGCCTGTATCATCTATAAACTCTTTGACGATAAATTGGTCATAAAACTTTTTTTGAGTCTTTTTAATCTGTTCCAGTTCGATTGTAGCTAAGTTTGCGTATTGCTGAGGCTGCTTGGCCTGCCAGAGAACAGATCTTCCCCATTGTTTATCGTTATTCCACTGTTTGCATAAAGCGGTGACATCACTTATTGATTGATATTCATTAATCCGAGAATCAACACGTTGTACAGCAGAGGCTATTAACGCTGATATTTCAGCAGAGATGGCTTTAAATGCTTGGTAGTAAATGCGAGTGTGGTTAACAACATCTTGCTGTGACCACTCTTCCTTTTTCTTTGTCGACAAAAAGTGCGAGAACTCATAATAACCATAAAATTTAATAAGATGGGCAAGTGAAATAAATTTTTTATTAATACTCTGCTCTATCTTATCGATTTTATCTGCCAACGCTGGAATAGCTTGAGGCTTTTTCTGACTTTTTTCTATTTTGTTATTCAGTACTAATGCTTCTGACACTAAGACGTTAAGTTGTAGCAGTTTATTTTGAGTTGTAGTGAGAGCATCTAAGGTATCACTTAGGCACTTAAGTTTTTCTTGTGTAGATATCTGATAAGTTTCAGGCTTTAACATTTGCCGCTGTTTATCCGTTATTGGCTTAAGCTTAATATCGTGACAAGCTTGATATCGCACACCTTTTACTTTAGCAGCATCTTGAGATAAGTTAATGTAAGTGGTATTTTTTTGAGATGCCACAGAAGCCTGTAATGACTCTATTGCATGCATTAACTGAATTGGGGTTTCGGCCATCTCACCAGAATAGGTTTCCACCCATTCAAGCATCACACCAATGTTAGGGCCTAAACTTGCACCATAGGTCCCCTGAGTGTGTGTTACGCCTTTTTGAGAATGACAAAAATCGACACCACACAGCAAAACTTGCTTAAAACCCATTTCAGTTGCAATTTCAATGGCACTGTTGGTTACGGTCGGACCAACTGATTTTATATTGTCTTCGTCGCTATCGTTGTTCCAGGGTAAACGCTGACCGGTATAGAGTGCTGCCCCCCTCCATTGACCCATTATTTGAGGTGCAACATGGTAGGAATTAATCAGTAAAGCATCATGTTCTAGCTGCATAAACTCTTTATTGACATCAAAACTGTGAGATTGCGGATCGACTGATACCACAATATCAGCTTTGATATTAACTTTAGTTAGTTTGCCAACAACTCTAGAAGCAGCTATGACGACTAAATTGTCTGCGTTGTCTCTAATCCAATTAATAGAATTATCTAAAGATGGCCCTCCGCCTAGTACAATACAGCTTTTACCGACAAACTTTTTCTTTAAAATTTTAGCTGGGATAAGATTTTCGGCTAAGTTATCCAGCTGAGCCCTTACAAAGACTTTCTGATTAAACCCAATGCTTTGTTCGAAATACTCATGATCAAGTGCGGTTTCAACCTGAGCGTTAAGTTCGCAGTACGACTCCAGGTAATTCCCAGCTACGGCTATTGCACGATGGATTTTAAATTTTTGCTTCACAATATAAATATTGTTTTCACGCTCTTTGATGAGGGCAGAAAAACGCTCTGATGAAGTAACACACAAGTCGTCCTGCAGAGCTTGGGGGATATCTATTGTCAGCAGAGCCAAAACTTCAGGCAATTCAACGAAAATATATTTACTCCCCTTAGCGAGTGCCCGTTCCATGATGTAATTAGCTAATAGGCCAGAGTCTAAACCTATGATGACATGTAATGTGTCAACTGCGCTAAAGGCGTCCTTAAACTTTTCGTCATACAAAGAAACTGAGTCAATTTTTTCGAAGGTATGTCGATTAACGCTGGGTAAATAACCTTCGTTAAATTGACTTATGGCAAATGTTTTGGCTATTTCTGATGGTGTATTAAGCATGGTGCCCTCAGCGATTAATTATCCACAGTTTCTGTCAATTAATTGTCATGTTAATCGACTAATCAATCCAATTTAAACAGTTTATCTAAAATTCCCTTTTTAAGTGCGATATTTATGCCACAAGGAGAGACAAAACTGAATTTATAGTCATTTTTTTAGAAATTGAACCAAATAACTAATTTTCATACCCCATAAGAAAAATAAGGTTAGACAATTAGAATTAAGTTACTAAGATTACAAATGTTTATATAAGTTTAATTGCTAAAATTGCACTATAGATATGAATAGATTAATGAGTAACTGTTGTAATTAAACCCATTATGGTGCAGAAATTGCTTCAACGGTATGTTGGGTTAACAAGAAAAAGTTGTCTTTTGCCAGCTTAATATCGACATAAAAAGAAAGCTGGGCGACGAAGACAACAATTTGGAGAGTACATGTTTGATAATAAATCGATTCTAATAACAGGTGGTACGGGCTCATTTGGTCAGAAATATACTAAGACAATTTTAGAGCGATACAAGCCTAAGAGGTTGATTATTTTATCGCGCGATGAACTCAAACAGTATGAGATGCAGCAGGTCTATAATGCCCCCTGTATGCGATACTTTCTTGGCGACGTCCGTGATGGCGATCGCATGATGCAGGCCTTTAAGGATGTGGATTATGTCATTCATGCCGCGGCGATCAAGCATGTACCTGCAGCTGAATATAACCCGATGGAATGCATTAAAACCAATATTCATGGCGCCGAAAATGTCATTAAAGCGGCTATTGCTAACAAGGTGAAGCGAGTCATTGCGCTTTCTACCGATAAAGCTGCTAATCCGATAAACCTTTACGGTGCGACCAAGTTAGTTTCCGATAAATTGTTTGTCGCCGGTAATAATATTGTTGGTGAAGGCGAAACACGATTTTCAGCGGTTAGATACGGTAATGTGGTTGGCTCGCGCGGTTCGGTTGTGCCCTTTTTTCAGCAATTAATCCGAAATGGCGCAACATCACTACCGATAACTCACCCAGATATGACACGTTTTTGGATCACCCTACAAGATGGGGTTGATTTTGTACTAAAGAATTTCCAGCGTATGCAAGGCGGAGAAATCTTCGTACCTAAAATACCATCGGTGCATATTACTGATTTAGCTGAAGCTTACGGCCCAGGTCTTAAGCATGATATTGTTGGTATTCGCCCAGGTGAGAAAATGCATGAAATTATGTGCCCTGCTGATGATTCACATCACACCATCGAATTTGATGATCACTTCGTGATAACGCCAAGTATTTCCTTCTTCGACCGTGAGCATGATTACTCAATTAATCAACTCGGCGAAAATGGCTCCCTAGTTAAACCGGGGTTTGAATATCACTCTGGTAATAACCACCATTTTTTATCTACCGCTGAAATAAAAAATTTGGATGAGGAGAGTGTTTAATGATCCCCTACGGACGACAAGATATAAATGCAGCAGATATCGAAGCTGTCATTAGCGTCTTAAATAGTGATTATTTAACCCAAGGCCCTCAAGTACCTCTATTTGAAGCTAATATTTGTCGCGAAACTCAGGCCAATTTTGCCGTGGCAGGAAATAGCGCAACATCGATGCTGCACGCAGCCTGTCTAGCATTAGGGGTTGGTAAGGGAGATATTGTTTGGACAAGCCCTATCACTTTTGTCGCCTCGGCCAATTGTGCGCTCTATTGCGGCGCGGACGTCGATTTTGTTGATGTGGATCCCTCAACAGCCAATATGTGCCCCGTTGCATTAGAGAAAAAACTTCTTGAGGCCGCTAGGTTAGGAATATTACCCAAGGTTATTATTCCTGTGCACATGGCTGGCCATAGTTGTGATATGCAGGCCGTATCTAAGCTAGTAAAGCCTTATGGTATAAAAATCATTGAAGATGCCGCGCATGCTATTGGTGGACACTATGCTGATATGCCTATTGGTAGTTGTCAATTTAGTGATATTACCGTTTTCAGTTTTCATCCCGTTAAAATCATCACCACAGCCGAAGGAGGCGTTGCGACCACAAATTGTCTGCAACTTTCTCAAGCAATGCAATCGTACCGCAGTCATGGCATAACTAAATCCGCAGATGAGATGCTAAGACCTGATGAAGGTGATTGGTACTATGAGCAACATAATCTTGGGTTTAATTATCGGATGACAGATTTACAAGCAGGATTAGGTAATAGTCAAATTACACGCTTGAGTGAGTTTGTTGATAAACGTAATCAATTGGCTAAACGTTATGAGTTACTACTTAACAAGTTAGATATTAAATTTATTCAACCTCTTAATCACTGTCACAGCGCCTATCATCTGTTTATTGTGCGCTTGCCTGCAAATATCGACCGTAAGTCTGTCTTCAACCTAATGCGCTTAGCTGGGATTTGCGTTCACGTACATTATTTCCCTGTTTATCTTCAGCCTTTTTATCTACAAAAAGGCTTCTTGCCTGGTCATTGCCCTGGAGCGGAAGCTTATTATAGTCACTGTTTAACGTTGCCTCTTTACACAGAGTTAACAGAAAGTGAACAGGATTTTATTGTCAGTAATCTTACTGACATTTTAAGCCTTATCAAATAACCATTATTTCTCTTACCCAGAAGTAACGGCAAGTGAGCAGAATTTTATTGTTGCCACGTTCATTCAAAATCTGAATAAGGATCGATGATTTGAGCGTGCCAATTTTGAGACAGTTTTGTCATTCTTTCTCTAGTCGGCGCATAAATTGGCACAATATAGACAGTATTAGCCACCAGTTCTAATGCAGTGCTAGATAAAATCTCTTGTCCCGCAAAGGTGTGACCTGCAAGCTCATAATCATAAAGCATTATTTGTTGATTCTCTATTGCCTTGAGTATTGAAGGATACGATTGTATTAATAAATAAAAATCTCCACCGATACCCCATAACCCGACTTTTTCTTGCTGCGTTGGCTCCTGCTGGATCCGATTAAATAGAGCACTCAAGTAACTATTATATTGAGAAAAACGCTGTTCAACAGCAAGCTTAGCCGAGTGTTTTATAGCGCTATGGTGACTTATTTGCGCCGTGGTCACTTTTTTTAATAGCAACAATAATCTGGGAATATTACCTGCGGTTAGCTGCTGTTGATTGATAATTTTCAGACCCGCTTTTTCAGCAATCAACTTGAGAGAGTCTTTAGTGTAATAATGAATATGTTGGCCATGAACTATATTGGTCACTCCCAAGTTATCTGTAAAGGCATCTGGACTGCAATCTGGCACTTCGATGAAAATAATACCGTCCTCAACTAAACATTCGCTCATTTGCGTTAAATAACGCACAGGTTCGACTATGTGCTCAAGAACATGTGTGCTGATTGCGATGTTGATTGGATATTTAGCAAAATGAGGCAGGATTGTATCCAGTTGATTTAAGTTAGCAGTAATATGTTCGACTTTATTCGATTGTATGTGGTCGTGAAAATCTACGCTAGAAAGCTTGATTGAAAACTCTTTAAATTGACTATCAATATGCTTCAGCGTCGCACCACCACCCGCGCCAAAGTCAACAATATGCGCGCCCATTTTTATATAGGATGCGAAAAACGCTGACATCTCCTCATAGGGAGACTTCTCTCCTTCAGGAGTATCACACCACATATCAGGCTCTAACGTATTGGAAAAATAAAGTGCACCAAATATTGCGTCAGTATAAGGGATGGTTACTTGAACATGGCTGCAATGCTGGCACTGTCCAATAGGGAAACGGAGCACTTGTCTTTTGAGTTCTTTAGCCAGCTTATCCCAAATACCGGAAGTCAGTGTATCTATATTTTGCCATGCGGTGTGACCGCATACTTTACATGATGTTTGCGTCGCAACTATCGTGCTCATCTTAATCATTCCCGGTATAAAAAGGGTCTACAACATTATGCCAATCTTGGCTAAGTGATCGCATCTTTATCCTTGTTTCTGCAAGTTGAGGGCTCATAAAAACGGTATAGTTGGCCGAAGGAATTTGACTACTGCATAAGATGGGTTGCTGCTGGAGTATTCTGTCTTTTAGTGCGTAATCAAACAGCACAATATTGCCTTGCTTAATCAAGTCATTTATATCAGCGTGCTCAGTCATCAGATTATAAAAATCAGCCCCTACCCCCCAAATACCAACCTTACCATCTCGGCTTATACTCTCACGCAATGCATCGGCTAGATTAGCCCGTAGTTGACGACATTGTGCTTGATAATGTTTGATCACATTCGCGGCATCAAATAAAGAAGATGATGGATGAGATTGGACTATTTCATCTGGGGTTAGTAATACCTGTAATCTGGGTATATAGCCTGTTGTTATACGACTAATTTTGACCACTTTAAATCCAGCCCGTTTGGCTGCAAAAGTTATAGAGTCTGCCGTATAGTAATGAATATGTTGTAAATTAACTAAATTACTCATACCAATGGATTGAACGGTATGGTGTTGCGAAAAGTCAGGGACTTCAATAAACACTGCCCCATTTGGGCTCAGTTGTTGTTTGATATGCTGTAAGAAGTTAACTGGATTAATTACATGCTCTAATACATGCGAAGCCATCGCTAAATCAATACCCTCTGGCCAATGTTGGTTTGGCAACTGAGCGAGATTATTTAAATCGAACGAGAGATAGTGAATATTATCTTCAGAAAAACGGTCATTAAAATCGATACCGACTAGTGTACTGTCTGGCAGTCGTTTATTGGCAGCAGCTAATAGTTTTCCTTCGCCACAACCAAAATCGACGACAGTCTTAGGTGTCGAATCATTTAATGCAAAGTCTATCATCTCTTCGTATGGACTATTATCACCCACTAGAGTTTCATGCCACATGACGGCTTCTTGGGTAGAGTGAAAATACAACTTTTCAAATAAAGCTGGTGTATATTCATGACTAATCTGAACGTGTCCACAATGTTTACATTTTGATAGAGGATAAACTGAGTTTTGACGGAAAAGTATTGTGCTACTTTCCTCCCATATCCCAAATGAAATATCTGAAAATGTTTGCCATTGCTGACGGTTACAAAGCTGACATGAAGCTATAGCCATAGGTGAAGTCCTAGTTGGTAATACCGCCGTCAATCGTCAGCGTCTGCCCAGTAATAAATGCCGCGTCATCGGATAACAAGAAACTGATTGCAGGGGTTATATCTGCAACAGTGCCTAAACGATGCATAGGTGTACGGCGGATAATTTGGTCGCGTTTTTTATCTGAAAGTGTCGACGACATCTCAGTGTCGAGATAACCAGGAGCAATCGAATTAACGGTAATATTTCGGCGGCCATTCTCTCTAGCAAGTGCACGGGTTAAACCATCTAACCCCGCCTTTGATGCAGAATAGGCAGCAAGACCAGTATAACCTCGACTACCAATGATTGAGCTTATATTGATAATTCGCCCCGCACTATTCTGCCTTAAGAATACCCTAAGCACTTCACGGGCAAAGTATAAAGCACCGTTTAAATTCACTTGCAATAACGCATCAGATTCTACATTAGGAAAGGTGGCTAACACCCCCTCTTTTGCAATACCGGCATTATTGATGAGCCCCCAAAGTGGTACTTCTGCCCATTCACAGGCAGATTTTACAAATGTAGCGGTTTGTTCTGCATTACCGACTTCACATTGAAACCACTTAACATGCTCGTTGTTATTTACTAGTTCGTCGATCGCCGCCGTTTTATTGCGACTACAGGTAGAGACCTTATAACCTTGATTAAGTAAGTGAATAACTGTGCCTAAACCCAGTCCACGACTACCGCCTGTGACCATAATGTGTTTCATTGAATCAACCTCTGTTTTTTACCCGTCGCAGAAAGACTAATTTGCTCACTAAAGGTGATAATTCTGGGGCGTGCCGCTGGTTCTAATTGTTCAGCAAGTTCTTTAAGTGCTTCTTTAGCAATCTGTTGATCATCAGCACATAACTCAACACAGATAAGTGCCCCTGTAATAGGGTTAGCTTTGGCGTAGACTCTTGCGTCAGTTATTCCAACCAATGCAATAATTTTTTGCTCTAAGGTTTCAAGATTAACCTTAACACCACCTACATTCACTAAACTATCTTCTCGACCGGTAAATAATACTCTGTCACCAGTTAGTGTAATACAGTCACCGGTGTCGATAGACTCGTTACGCCTGTTTAGTTGTAATGCATGCGTAGCGGTTAATTGCCAGCCATTAAACTTTTGTTTTAGCCAAGTTCGAGGAAAGCCCGCTAATCCATCTTTAACTGAAAATATGACACCAGCTTCAGTGGTTGCGTAGATATGACGCACCTTAGCCCTAGGACATTGTAACTTGATAGCATCTAAGGTGTGCTGGTCTGCTATTTCTCCGCCCAGAGTAATAACGGCCAATGGTGGTGATTTTGTATGCCAGCCCATTAATAACGCCCGCATCATTGAAGGAGTCGCACTAATGGCATTAACACTATGCTTTATCGCAAGCTCGGCTTTGTGTTGAAGATTGGCATCAACATCGGCAATCAACGTATCTTTACTAACAATAGCCTGCAAAATGACTTGTAAACCAGCAAAGCTCATTGGGTGATAACAAAGTAGCCATCTGCTAGCCACTTTCTCGGTATTGTTAGCGTTTTTAGGCATCAATTTGTTTAGCCGATGAAAAACCAACTTAGGTTGCCCGGTCGTACCCGATGTTAATAGTCCAATAGCGAAACCTGTTGGAAGATTGCTGTCATCAATATCTTGATTAGTTCGATTAAAAATAACTGGAATATCAGCTTGTTGTGCATCAACCATCGCCTGGATCATTTTCGACACCAGCGGGCTAGTTGCGTTGTCAGCAGCGCCATTAAGCTCGATGAACGTTTTGCTTTTACAGTCAGCACTGGGAGTAAAATCAATTCCACAGCACTGTAAGCCCGGCTCAATTAATAAGAATTGCTCATCGATAACAAACATTAAACTGCTGCACCTTCATAAAGCGCTATCAGTTCGGCAATGCTGTGAAACGTCTTAAATCCATCACGAAAGGGATCAATTCCGGTTGTTAATTCTAAAGTCACAATCAATGTTGCTAAGTCCAAAGAGTCCATTGGTAAGTCGACTAAAAACTCTGACTCGACAGTTATTTCAGGACAAACCTCGGCCTTATTTTCAATAATTTGACGGGTCTCATTGAGGATGATATCGGCTAAGTTACTCATATATTATTCCAATCATTAAAAGCGGCTGATATTTTATCTAAGCTAAAATGTTGCTTTTGGGTTAGCCAATCTTCTTTTAGCTGCTCAAAAATGTGCACATCCAGTAGCTGGCCATTTTTACAAATATGTTGCTTTAGGTGACCGACTAAACGCGTTTTATGCAATGTCTGTAGCTTGACCACTTTTTCATTTGCATCAAGTACATAGTTTACAATTTTGTTGAGCTTTAGCTGGTAAAAAACATAGTTACAAATATAAGTATGCATTGTTACACCATATTTGAGTCTCGCTTGACGCTCATAAATATAAGAACCTGTACTGCAGCGTTGGTGTTGTCTATCTATATCGGTAAAACACAAAAAGCCAATTGAAACACCATCATCTTGGATCATATAACCACGATAGTTGTCATTTTTTTCAAGTGACCGTATCCAGTTTTTTTGTTTGTCTAATGATGGATCTTCAAGATCACTGAACATGTGTTTAGTGATCTCTGGATCGGTACGCCACTTGAGCAATAACTCTGCATCACTGACATCTACACGTTTAAAATTTAACGCCATTATCTACTTCTTAATTTGCTAAATAGCCGCCTTCAACTGGCAGTGTGACAGCGTTTATCCACTTAGCAGCGTCGCTAAGTAAAAAGGCTACCGCATTGGCCACATCTTCTGGCTGCCCTAATCCCATAGGGTGTTGGTTAAGCATATGCTGATATTGTGCTTCGGTCATACTGTCTTGGGTGCGTTGTGCCATCTGTGTTTCAACGAGTGCAGGAGCAACACAATTAACCCTAATATTATCCCGCAGCAACTCCATCGATAACCCTCGAGTTAGCGACATTAAACCAGCTTTGCTTGCGCCATAAACAGTATTACCTGTTTGGCCTATAAGCCCCGCAATTGAGGACACAAAAACAATCGCACCTTGCTTAGAGCGATCACGCTTGAGCCTGAAACCTTTAGCTATAGCCATAGCGCTAGCTAAATTGACATGCATAGTTTCATTAAAAAATGCTTGGTCAAATACCCGTATAGGTTTGGTTATTTGAATGCCCGCACAATGAACAAACCCATCAATATAACCGTATTCTTTAACTAATGACTTTACCCAGTCAGAGAGTTTATCGGTATCAGCCATATCAAATGGCGCACAAACATGACCACTACCTTCAAGGCTTGATGCTGTCTTTTCAAGAGCGACTTGGTCGCGACCATTGAGTATCAAGGTTGCGCCCAATTTAGCGAGTAACACGGCGCATGCGCGGCCAATGCCTGCCGATGCGCCAGTAATCAATACTCGTTTACCGCTGAAATCCATAGGATTAAAGATCATCTCGGTACCGACTAGTTAATTATGCAGTTAAATGTTCTTCAACCAGTGCAATAAGATCCGCTACTGTGTTGATCTCTTCTAATTTGTCACCTTGAATGATGATGTCAAAATTCTCATCAGCCATCGCAATCACGCTCAGAAAAGCTAATGAATCCCACTGCTCAAGCTCCATCAATACTTCATCACCTTTTAAGGTGTTGTCATCAAGTTCTAATATCTCTTCTAAGTTGTTTAAAAATTCTTGTCTGTTCATCTTATTCACCTCTAATTTATCGTGTTTTTTATTTACAGTGCCGCTAATAGTGTATCGGCAAAAATAGGTATTTGTTTATGTTAATGTGCTGTGCGTTGTGCCACATGGGCATTTATCTTTGCAAGCTGCGGATTATTAAGCAGCAAAGTGCAAATTTTGTCAGGACTCGCCTCAAGCCAGTCATTGCCTAAATGTTCAATTAGTTGTTGAACAAGATGAAGGTCATCTTGTTCATCAACGCAAAGCCTAAACTGCCCCCAGGCTAATTGTCCGGTTTCTATCGGTACAATATGTGCATCGGGTTTGCTGTAAAGGTAAAGGGTCACATGTTCTCGTTGTGGCTGAGTCGTCGCCTCTTTATAGGCGTTTGACAGGCTTGCCATGCTAAATACTTCCACATCAAACCCCCTGGGGAAATACGCGAGGCTAATGTGTGTGTACTGTGATATGTCCCCTTGACGATGTTGTTTCACTGCCTCATCAATAAGGCTGGGGCAAATAAGCGGGCAATCCCCCGTGAGACGGATAATAATATCCTCATCGGTTGCCTCTGCCATTAATGCTGCGTGATAGAAGCGATCGAGTACATCATGTTCGTCACCACAAAAATATGGCTGCTGATTGGCTTCACAATAGTCAACAATGGATTGATCTGTCGACTCAGTAGTGGTGGCGATAATATGAATATCAACCAGTGTTGACTGCTTAACTCTGCCAATGTGATATTCCAACATAGGGCGGCCATTTATTGGCGCTAACACTTTGCCAGGCAATCGACTCGATCCCATGCGAGCTTGCGTAATGCAAATGACGCGCATTTATTTCTCCTTTTTAAGTAAAGGAAAAGACAGATAAGCTTCTTTCATCGGCTCGCCAAAGGCGATATCTTGGGTAGCGATTTGGCCAATTATTTGAGGTAAATAGCGCGTGTGTAGCCCGTGAGCGGGTCTCACTGATCGCACATTGTCAGCGGTAAACTTCTGGCCTTGTTTAATCGCCTGCGCAATATACAAGGAACGCCTGAAATCTCTTCCACCTGCTTCACTGGGTTTTACTTCATAGCCAGCAACGCCCAGTGCACTGTGCACTTTATCCGCTTGTTGTTTTAATTGAACAAATTCATCAGGCTCTAATGAAAATGCCGCATCGACTGAACCATCACTTTTATCGAGTGTAAAATGCTTCTCAATAACACTTGCACCAAGCGCTACCGCGGTAATAGATGCGGTATTTTCAATGGTGTGATCACTCAATCCGATAGGAAAATCAAACCGCTGACACAGATCGGTAATAGTGCGTAAATTACAATCTTCAATCGGTGTTGGGTAACCGCTAATACAATGCAGTAATGCCAACTGCGTGCCACCTGCTAAGGCAACAGCTTCAACAGCCTCTTGAATCTCTTCCAGTGTAGCAAGACCGGTTGACATAATGATTGGCTTGCCGGTTTTTGCTGCAGCGCTAATCAATCCGATATCGTTAATTTCAAAAGAAGCAATTTTATAAGCAGGGCAACCAAGGGATTCAAGCAGTTCAATTGCGCTAAGGTCAAAGGGAGATGAAAATAACGTAATATTATTTTGTTTTGCTCGTTCAAATAGCGCTTTATGCCACGCCCATGGGGTGTGAGCCTCTTGATAAAGATCATATAGCGTACGGCCAGCCCAAAGGCCACCTTCAATACTAAACTCTGGGCCATTATGGTTAAGCGTTATGGTATCAGCGCTATAGGTTTGAATTTTGATAGCGTCAACACCTGTTGCCGCTGCGGCATCAATCATCGCCAAGGCTTGATCTAAATTACCTTTATGGTTACCTGATAATTCTGCAATAACATACGGTTTATGCAGTGGGCCTATTTCTCGGCCATCGATATTAATTGTGGAAGCAAACATACTTATTCTCCCGAACTTAACTGCGGTTTAATATCGCTACGCCAGGCGTCATGAAAATGTCGGATCCTGTCTTCACATTTACCCAATATGCCTGGTGTATCAACAGCAGGCATATTCGCTTGGCAAGATTCAGCCACTAATCGGTCCTCTTCCAAAATGGTATGATTAAACTCAGTAAAGTTAGCTTTAATGACCGCTTTTACACCATCACTTGTGGCACTGCCATCCAGTCTTTTTATCATTCGTAGCTGAAAGTTCAGTTGCGATTGGGTGGATGTTAACGGATCATAGGTTTGTAGCGACATTAATGAGCCATTGGTTAATCCAATTGCCAAATTAGGGTAAATAAAGAAGTGATTATATTCAGTAAACTCGCTGCTTTGCTCAAGTTTTAGGTGCTTTCTCGCCCCTGCCCACCATTTTTTGGGAGTATCTTGTAGCGGAGTGTTACCTGTTGTGTGCCCATTAAAAAACTCAATATCACATTCTGCTTTGGCAAATTTTGCAAACGTTTCCGGGTGGACACCGGCGACATGATAAACTTCTAGTACCGTTTCACAGGCGATTTTCCAATTGGTATTCCACTGATAATGACCTTGTTGAACAGGATCGGTAAACTCAGCTGAAATACGGCTTAAAATGGCATAATACGGCCCAAGATAATCTTCAAGTGACGGGCCTGCTTTCGCGACGCGAACAAAGAGCAATTCTCCGCAACTTTCTAAAGCAAACTCTTTCAGTGATAACGCCTTTTTAGCAGCCTCATCTAAACCAAAATCAGTACGATTTTGTGGAACGCCAGCCAATGCGCCATCGCTTTTATAACTCCAACAATGATAAGGACATACTAGTGGTCTATTGCCCTGGGTTTGCGTTTGAAGCTGTGCTCTTCTGTGACTACAAATATTAAGCAATGCACTAACTTGACCATTAAAATTTTGCACCACAACTGGGGTATTACCCACTTTAAGGGTAATAAAATCATGATTTTTAGCCACTTGATCTTTAAAGCCAACAAATATCCAGTTTTTCTCAAACACTTCTACGCGCTCAAGTTCAAAGGTGGCTTGGTCATAATAATGGGTCGGGTGAATGGCTTGTATCGCTATCATTAAAGTTCCGATTTTTGTTGTATGCTGACAATCAACTGTTTAATTATTCGTTGACAGCCTTGGCTGTCAATCAGTTGACGAGCAATGTCACTCATGTCTTGTCTCAAGCATTTATCATGCCAGAGGTTTACAGCATCGACTTTGATTTTACTCAATAAATCGTTATTAATCTGAGTATCAGCTTGGTTACAGTCAAAAGCACGCGTATCGATAGCATAATACCAGCTGTTATTCAGCGGAGAGCCAAGTGCGGGCAATTGATTATCAACCGTCACTAACGCTAACGTAGGGACACCTTGGCTTGCTAACTCCCCCAATGTGCCACCCGCAGCAGATATGGCTAACCCTGATTGCATCATTATTTGAGCAACTGATGGAGGGTTACAAATAATCGAGAAGTTTGAATGCTGTTTAGCCAGCAGCTCTAAAGTGCGCTGTTGCTGATGAACTTGACCAATCAACAAGCAGACATGCGCTTCAGGTAGTGCATCAATAATGGCTCTTGAAAGCGGCAGTGCCAAAGATTTTGGGTCTGTACCCCCTAAGGCGATGAGCAAATCTGGGCGCTCAGCTATTGGGATATAATCTTGAGCAGCAAACTCTTTACGTAAATAGGTGTATTGAGGCCCTAAGCAAAAAGTCGCATTAGGCGCTCGTTGTCGGTACTCTTCAAGGCTGACATTGGGGGCCGGATTAATGACAAAGTCCGCCAAAATAGGCTGATGGTCTAAGGCATCATCTAGCTTAACGATAAAAATAGTAAGTTGATTGAGTTGTAACCACTCATCTGTTGTCAGCTCATAATCATCAACAATAATGGCGGTAAACGCATGCGGTAAAAGTTCATCTGTCGATAATGGCGCTGCTATTTGTTGCGTGTCGAAATTAGCCTGATGCAGTTTATTGAGTAAAGGCAAACTACAGGTTTTATAAATAAAAGTGATATCAAAAAAAACCTGCGCTGCCTGTGCAAGCGCATATAGACGCATAATATGTCCAGCGCCTATACCATGGGAGTTATTTCCGTAAAATGCGACCCGTGGTTTAACCGGCAAGAAAACCACCATCAACGGCTAAGGTAATACCTGTTGTATTAGCACTTAAGCCACTCAGCAGAAAATAAACACTATTAGCCACATCTTGCGGCGAACTTAACCCTAATGGATGGGCATCGATTAGTAGTTGGCTTTGCTGTTCGCCTAAAGTCGAAAATTGAAGTTCAGCTTTTGCACCACTTACCACAGCTGGCGCAACACAATTAACTCTAATTTTTTTACTGGCAAGCTCCAAGGCGGCGGATTGCACCATGGATGATAGTGCCGCCTTCGATGCTGCATATAGTGTTCTAGCCTTTAGGCCTCTTTGACCTGCTGCTGAACCTATAAATACAAAGCTGGCTCCAGAGTTAAAATGTTTTGCCTTAGAAAAAGCCGCTGTTAACATCACAGCAGCTGAAAAATTAACATCAAAATATTGGCTAATCTGTTTAGGTGAAATAGTTCTTAGTGGGCTATAGCCTTGATAGCTGGCGCTATGCACTAAACCGTCTATTGCACCATGTTGCTTGATAAGCGATTTAACCCAAGATTGAATATCTTCCAGGTGACTCAAATCAAAAGGGGCTATTTGATGATGTTGTTGAGTTAATTGACGTTTTGTGTCAATAAGCGCCGCTTCTCGCCGGCCCACTAAAATGAGCTTTGCGCCACATTCATCCAGCTTTTTGCAAATAGCGAGTCCAATGTCTGAATCCGCCGCAGCACCGGTAACAACATATAACTTATTGGTTAAATTCATTATAGTTATTGCACCAAGGTTAATGGCTCAAAATCATCACTTATCTCTATAATTTGTGGCGCCAGTATTGGGCCAATATCGGTAATAATGGCTCCCCAGGACCAACCAACACCAAAACCGCCTAGCATCACTTTTTTTGTATCAGTTTCGAAAAAATCACCTAACTTATGGCAAATAGCTAGCGGCACAGAGGCGCTGGATGTGTTGCCAAAGTCGGCCATGTCGATGAGATATTTATCTTGTGGAATTTTGGCTTTTTTACGCAAATGTTCAAGAATAAACTGATTAGCCTGATGCATAACGACCATATCTAAACTGTCTGCTTCAATATTAGCTAAAGCCAACGACTCTCTGATTAACTTGGGCACCACTTTCAACGTAAAGGAGAATACCGCAGCGCCATTTAAATAAAGTCGAGACTCTTTATATAGCTTTTGTTCTTCTTCACTGCTTCTGGCTTCAAGTTCTGGCATGGTGGGGTTTCGTCGCCCACCCGCTTTTACTGCAATATGCTGCCCGCCAGTGCCGTCGGTGCCAAAAACAGCGTAAGAGTCAGTCCAATTCTCATCAAATTGTAATGCTGTTGCTACGCCCGCATCGCCAAAAAGAGGAAGGGTACCGCGATCATCAGGCAAAAGATGACGACTAGAAGTGTCGCCACATAGTACTAACGCCCGTTGACCATCAGAGCCATTAAGCATTTGACTCGCCATCCAGGTGGCATAAACAAAACCCGAACAGCCTAAACTCACATCAAGACATGCAGCATCCTGAGACAAACCAAGTCTGTGTTGCATTAAACATGCTGTGGCTGGAAGTGCATAATCAGAATCCTGCGAGACATAAATCAATACATCAACAGACTCTGGGGCCCAATTAAGGCGCTTTAATAAGGTTTCAGCAGCCGCAATACACATGTCCGATGCACATAGATGTTTTGGCAGGATTCGGCGACTATGTATGCCTGTGCTGGCATAAATTTTATCCGCCTCCTCCTGAGTGAAAATATCTGGTGTTTCAACATATGAATGTCTATGGGGAGGAACAGCGGCTTGCATACCTGCAATTTTGACTGACTTTATCACAGCTTTCATAGATAACCCTGTTGAAATAAACGAATAATGTTGGTTTTAACTATAACATTGAATAATATAGCTTGAAAGTGTCATGCTTGCGTCAAATTTGCACTAACCTTTTCTATATAGTGAAAAAATCAGGGATAAGAAATGACCATTACTACTGTTAACAAGATTTCAATTGCTGGCATTGTCTGTGTCTTACCTGAATTAGTGTGTGAAAATATTGATAAGTCTTCTGAGGTTGCTAGCCAAGAAATAGCACGAATTGTTGCCTCTACAGGTATTCATTCAAGACGGGTAACACCACCTGAACAGACGGTATTAGATCTAGGGCTAATCGCATGCGAATCGTTATTAAGCGAGTTAGCTTGGGATCGCGATGAAATATCGCTGATTATTTTTGTGACTCAAACTCCCGACTACCCATTACCTGGCAATGCGATACAGCTACAACATCAACTGGGGTTAAATAAAGGCACTATCGCTTTTGATGTTAATTTAGGTTGCTCAGGTTTTATTTATGGATTGTGGCAGACATCGCAATTACTCAGCGGGCTACCAACAGGTAAAGCGTTATTAATTGTAGGTGATACTACCAGTCATCAGTACAGCGAAAGTAACCGAGCCGTATCATCATTATTTGGTGACGCAGTCAGTGCTATCGCTATTGAGAAGCGTGATAACTGCGATGAGATGGTCTTTTCACTAGGCTCAGACGGTGCAGGCGCACCTTACCTTATTCAACCAAATGGTGGTGCTAGAACCCCCAATCGCACACCAGAATTATTTATGGATGGTATGCAGGTATTTGTATTCACCCTAAGAGAAATACCCGCCTCAGTTAATGCTTGTTTAACCCATAAAGGCTGGCAAGTAGACGATATAGACTACTGCGTAATGCACCAAGCAAATGAAATGATGCTAAAACGCTTAGGTGACAAATTAGGCATAACTCAGCAGCAATTGATTATCTCAATGGGGGACATAGGCAACACTAGCTCGGCATCAATACCCTTAGCGTTGTGCTTAAGCCTGCAAGATGAATTGCTGCGTCAACCGACTAAATTACTCTTGTCGGGGTTTGGAGTAGGTTGGTCTTGGGGAACAGTTGCCTTTACATTACAACCGCTCAAAGTATGTAAAGTGATTGATTTAAAAACATCAAATTAACGCGTATTTTAACGCATCTAGACTGTAAGCAATGCTGGAAGTTCGTGTTCTAAGTAATCGGCTAAACCTAGCCAGTCATGACGTTCTTGAGCAGCCAACATACTTGGAATAAGCGCGAGTATTTGGCTTGAATGTGGAAGGAAAGCGAGCATAGGTTCTAAGTGATTTAAACATTCCCGCAGGCGCTGTGCCCCTTCAGCCTCATGGCCGAGTCTTAAAGCATGTGCCGTGGCAATAAGTTTCTCTATTAAGGTATTTGGACTACATAATGTCATAGTGATAAATCCTTATACTGAGCACCATGTATACGTGCTCCATCTAAGCTAGATTGATAAAATCTCACATGCTGCTTAGCGCTGATATAGTGCTCTAAACTGCGTAAATATCCCCTGAAATTCAGATCCGTTGCCACGCGTTCGCCATGTCCATTAATGACCCAATGGTGATTTTGATTATTTATGGAAGGCCCTAGGGCACCATCATGCCAAAATGCATGTGTTTTATTGCCAGGGTAGCTAAAATCACAGCCAAAAAGTGTTATCTCCTTAATTTTAAGATATACCGCTAGGTCAATCGCAGGATGAATAACACTGCCATTGGTAAATAGTCTTAACTTCGGATACTGCTTATCTAGCTTGTCATAAATAGGATTTTTGGAATAAGCAATAAACTTTGGCCCTGGCCATTGCCCGTGTATTGATGATGACAAGGTGGGGAAATAAACCAGCGTAATCGACGACGGAATTGTGTCAGGAAAATGCGCAGGGGTAATTTTATTGTCTATTGCCACCACAATATCAGGAATAATATTTTCATGAATGAGTGCCTTCAGTGCAGTATCCACTGCAATCATTAGTGATCGCTGGCCAATTGGCAGCTTACGCTGTGCGCGTAAATAATCGTAATGATTCTCTAAAGTGGGGCCTGAACCAATCAAATCCGCTTTGTATTGCCCGTGGGGAAGAATTAATGTCGATGCGTCAGGGTCACTTGCTATCGCCTGTGCATTTTCATTCAGACGCTTCTGTACTTTAGGGTTAGCGGGTTGATGCTGACGATTCACATAAGCACGATTATTTTCCAGCACTAAGTGATCGCGTAAAATGGCATTTTCATTATTAGCGAGTAGCAAATCAGCCGTGATAGCTATATTTGGCAGGTTTATTTTATGCTGATGAGCTTGATAAGCAACCTTAACTCGAGGGTCGCTTAACCACTCACTTTGGTCAGTAAAGCTCAACAGCAATGCTAGCAGTGACAAATTGAGTGGTACCACTTCGATTGATTGTAATTGTTTGTTATCAATCAACAAACTCATCACATCTCCCATCCCAACACCGTAAACAGTCACATTCTCGCAAACTAAAGGCAATTCGTTAATCAATAACTTAGCTTCAGCTATTCGGTTATGGCGGCTACTAAGCTGAATACCGTCAACACTAATAGTTTGATTATTACCCTCCACAAGCTGAGCATCAAAATGATCAATAGATTCAAATTTAAGTGCCGACGCAAGGATCGGCCAACGCTGGCTGATGATATCAACATTCTTAGCAAAAAGATCAGTCATTGACACTGCCCTCGATGTATTACTTTAAAGTGAAAGTCACTAACAAATCAAATACTTGAAGTTAGCCTATTACAAGATTAATCAAAGTTAGCTAGATACTATTTCTCAAAACAGTAACTCGCAAGTCTTGTTTATAAAATTATCAGACGGGTGTCAAAATAGTCCGACGATAACAATACAACCACAGCATAATTTTAACGCTAAGTAATTATGACATAACAAATTACTTTAACCAAACAAGGGTGTGAGCCACGAACATAGACGCTAATATAAGCTATAAATTTAGAGGTTATACTGCTCGATAAAATAGATTGTCAATTTTAACTTAATTTTATCGACAGTGAAGACTATGGTCTGGCGGAGCAATTTAATGAATTGATAATAAGTCGCT
This sequence comes from Shewanella sp. HL-SH2, assembly GCF_051164935.1. NCBI lineage: Bacteria > Pseudomonadati > Pseudomonadota > Gammaproteobacteria > Alteromonadales > Shewanellaceae > Shewanella > Shewanella sp. HL-SH2. The sequence continues at coordinate 1,903,139 of NZ_CP195035.1, read as the reverse complement.
GCGTAAAAAGGCAGCTTGATCGCGGTAGATATTGCTGTAAATGTTAATCTTAATACAAGCCGAATAAGCATCCATATTTAATAGTAAAACCTTAATCGTGGCGATTAGATTTATAACTAGACTTAAGCATTCAAATACAATTCGGTTCTATTTCTGCCAAGTGTTTTAGCTTGATACATAGCATTATCAGCCTGAGTAAATAAACCTGTAAATGATATATCTTTTGCGCTAATACTCACCCCTATACTGACGGTTAATGCATTGTCACCCACTTTAATTTGAGCAATTAACTTATGTAGCCGCAGGCAAAATAATTCAGTATCACTTTTGTTCGTATCCGGTAACATGATCAAAAACTCTTCTCCGCCAAATCGAGAGACAAAATCTGTTTGACGGCAAAATCCCTTTAATAACCCGCCTAGCTCCTTCAACACTCGGTCACCTTCTAAATGGCCAAAGGTGTCATTAATTTTTTTAAAATGGTCAATATCGAGTACTAACAAACCTACCGATTGCTTAGACCTTGCAGCTTGTTCAAGGGCTAAAGTGCTTCGATATTTCATTTCCCTTCGATTGAGTAAACCGGTTAACTCGTCTGTAGACGCCAGCAACATCAACTTTTCGGCCTGTTCTTCTAATGTTTTTCTTGTTTTGATTAATTCTTCATAGAGCTGATCTCGTTTAGAGGCATTGAAAAAACTCCAATATATACAGCCATCTTCACTTAAACGTGCATTCACCGTTATCGGAATACGCACTCCAGAGGCATTGAATATAATCAGCTGCATTTCTTCGCAAATCTTTTCATGTAACAGTGTTGGAATTAAATAACTTTGAAAAAATATTCGAGAAGATTGAGTAAATATAACATCAGCACTTTTACCTATAAGTTCACCGGGCGGCCACATTAGCTCACTGGTAAAATATGAATTTACATAGGTAATCATTCTTGAAGGGTCAGTCACTAGCACCCCACACGGGAAACTATCCGGAGAGAAAACCATCGAGGTACCCCCCTCCAACTTAAGTGTTTTCAAGGTAGTTAATTCGCATATTCTATTATCGATTTAATAATAGCATCAGGATGCGTCATATGCAGGCAGTGGCCATCGGCTGGAATAACTTTAAGCTGGCTATGGGCTATTTCACTGGCAATAAACTCACCAATTGAGGTTGCTGCTAGTGCATCATTTTGACTTTGTAAAATTAATGACGGCTGTTTAATCTCTTTTAAAAGATAACGATAATCAGATAAAAAAGTCGCTTCAGCAAAGTTTTTGGCAATAACAGGATCAGTAGAACAAAAACTGCCAGATAACTCGCCAATCAGGTCATCAGAGTTATTGGTTCCCATGACTAATGGTGCTAAATAGTTAGCCCAACCAATATAGTTTTTATCCATTAGGTTCAATAATTCTTCAAGATCTTCTTTTTCAAAGCCACCTAGGTATTCTGGAGGAAGATTTAAAAAACACGGTGATGGGCAAACCATGATCAAGTTCGAAAACAACGCCGGTTTCTCAATTGCTGCTATTGCACCAATAATACTACTGACCGAATGACCAACAAAAATAGCATCAGTGAGCTTTAACGCTTCACAAATTTCAATAATATCTTCAGCATATCCTTCAAGTTGGCTATAGCGTTTTTTGCTATATTGAGAAATATCAGAAGCACCCGAACCAACATAATCAAATAATACCATTTTGAAATGCTTTGCCAGTTCAGGGATTAAAAAGCGCCACATGTTTTGGTCACACCCAAAACCATGAGCAAGAAACAGCGTTTTACTGCCCTTACCGATTAACTTAACATTATTTCTAATCAATACATCATCTGCATTTAGCATACTTTGTCGTCCTTTTTATCAGGTCACCAATAATGAGCGCCTGCTGACTTTGACATGGTCAATCTAATTTAGCTATAGCAAGTTAAGCAGACCATTCAAAAATTATCCATTTCATGTTCTGCATAGCCGATATTTTACGCTGATAAAAGTCAGGTCACGTTATCAGAAATGTAAATAGCGCTTTAAAATACAATAAAGACCAGTCGCTATAACCTTGAAGTATTAAAGGTTTTGGACTGAGAGGTATTACGACAACACATTTACCTAGTAAATTATCACATAATTTTAAATAGGCTGGTTTGGCAGAAAATAGCAGAGATTATGACAGAAAGGGACAGCTTGAATTTTTATATGGTCTCCCCACAGGGACTCGAACCCCGATCGGCCGCTTAGGAGGCGGCTGCTCTATCCTGTTGAGCTATAGGAAGACGAAACTGATTATACTGGTTTTCAGCCTGATGAAAAGAGCTTATAGGCGATTAAAATCGTTAGGATTTAATTGCTTAATTATTAAACTGATTTAAATAAGACAAAAGTTGCTCACCTTTTGTCTCATTTACCCCTAAACACTTAGAGTTTAATGGCTATATCGTGAACCTGAATGTTATCGGCGGCATCAACGTTTTCAATCATCGCGGTGGCTGTGCCTTCACTCACTTGATCTATCACTATTTCAGTGCGGTTTTTAGTCACAACTGCGCGCATGGTATTAAGACGGTCTGGAATATTTTTTTGCAAAACCAACTGAAATTTATCACCCAGTTTAACGCCATTTTTGCGGCCTAAATTGATAATAACTCGATCCCCTTGCCTAGCGATAATTTGCCCTAGCAACGGGCGACACTTGAGTGCGTTATCAAGTGACATAACACTTAATTGCAGCTGGCTTGTGATTGCTTGACCATAGGATGAAGACCAAAAACGCTGGCTGTTTGGCATTACGGTTTCTTGACGTTCAAACTCCCAGGGGGCTGTGGTAGCAAATGTTTGTGACCATACCTCTTCACCGCTGATGCCATGATATAGGGTTAGTTCATAGCTAAATTGACGTGAGGGGACTTCATCAACAAAGCCCATAAAACTGCTGGTGTAAGGCTCTGTCGACATATCAGTAATGTAAGATTTCAATATATATTGGCTATCGGTGATTTCACCAAGCCAACTAGGGATGCTATAGCCTTTGAAATTAACCAGCTCATTGGCGCTATCTAAGCGTTCATCAGCGTGTACCTTAGCGAAACTTGCGCTTGATTGTTGATTAATGGCTTTACCAAATTGAAGCGTAAATGCTTTATTAAAATCGGATAAATGACCATAACTTAGCTGTGTTCTGTCCGCTATATCTGCCTGCGGTAACATAATAGCCGCCTTTAAGGACTGTGCCTGACACTGCTCTGTTTCACTTTCATCATCAATATTAAGCGACAAAATAACCGTCATAATATCATTGCTGACTAACTCGCTGAGCAATTCAATATTATTGGCCGCGCCCATTCGTTGCATTGAAAAGGTATCCTGGGTGAGCGAGCCTTGAGTAATTTGCTGCTGGCTAGAAAAATTAACCCCGCCCCTCAGACTGGCGTAATTCAATGCTTGGTTAATGGCGTCTTCGCGCGCTTTATCTATATTGCCATTCACAATCTTGGCAGTACCTGTCACTTCAATTTGCTCTGCAATTGAATAAGGACTCAATAAAACAGGCAATAACATCAAGGCCCGACACCATTTAGGCCACGAGTATTGTGTTAACTTATTATTTAATGCATGTACCATATTTCACCCTGCGTCAGATATCTGTCACTTGTAGCACAAAACAACACGTTACATCGCTGAGATAGCGCTGTCGTGAGTTACTAACAACTTATCAAGCAAAAACTGTGCCCAACCTATCTTTACTATCGCTAACGACACTATGACTAGCGCTACTATGAATAACGCCGCTACAATTAATGAAACTATATCTAGTTTAAGTCTACCTAAAATGGTATGAGGTTTATTGACTGCAGTTTTATAAGTAAGCAGCGCTTTATAAAGATAAAGAATATTTATCTGATGCCGATATATCAGTATCAAATGAATAATATTGTTTTTTAGACAGACGCGAAGGACTCAATCATGCAGCACAAGCTTTCTATTCTCGCTCTGATGCTAGTCACCATAGGGCTTGCTGGGTGCGGTAATACACTTAACCCCGCAGCAAACTTGGACTATGCACAAAATGGCCAACTAGTGGGTTATCAAGACGCTGATGACGTACACCAGGAACAACTGGTTTATGATATTAATGCGTCGGGTTTAGCGCCCAAGGGACAAATTAATATTTGGGCTGAAAAATTAGTCAATGAGTTGGTGTTACAAAATGATGCCCTGCGTCCTGATCAACCCTTATTAATTGTTACCCCAGTAATGAGTAGCGACTTTAATCAAACTAATGAGTTAGCACTACAGCTGCAACAGAGTTTACTGAGCGCATTTCATGCCCATGAATTCAATTTAGTTGATCTTAATGTGTCAACTTCACTGCGCGCAACAGAAAAAGGCGAATTAATATTAAGTCGAAACTGGGAGCAACTTCCCGATGACATGCCTGTGTCTCATGTATTAGTGTCAACATTAAACCTCACCAATGAAGGGGTGAATTTTAATGGCCGTGTGGTGGATATAACCAATAATCGTGTAGTGTCGGCGGTGCAGTCTTTTGTCGCAGGTCAAAGTTTATCCGGCTATGTTTTGCCAGCCAATAAAATACAAACCCGTGACGGATTAATTTATCGAACCGAAAATGTTAAACAGAGTCGTTACACTGTGATAGGAGACAAGCAATGAAAAATCTAATACTAATTACAGTGCTAAGCTTTTTAATGCTGGGTTGCACAAGTAATGATAAGTATGTGCAATGGGAAATCGAGGCTCCAAGCCACTTTCCGAAAATTTCAGCCATTGGTTATGCCCCACTCGCTACCCAACCAAGTAATATTGAGGCACATAAAGTATTGATGGCAATGCAAGCATCAAAAGTGGCCGCTTATCGTGAATTAGCAGAACAAGTATATGGGCAGAAGATTGATGCGGTTAGCAATGTCAGTGAGTGGCTACTGACTAACGATAGCGTTAAATCCTCTGTTAGCGGTATTATTCGTGGTGCAAAAGTGGTTAAAACCTACCCTTCTGGCGATTTTTATGTCACGGAACTGGAGTTAGATTTTGAACAGGTTTGGCATTTATACGAGCAACAAAACCGCGCCAAACGAATAAAAGAAGTGACTTACTTTTAACCCGAACGCACTTAAGTTATTTCAACAAAACAAAACGCCGCGTACTATCGCGGCGTTTTGTTTTGAGTAACTGCATTTATAACAACTAAATGATTATCCTCAAAAATTAAAATTTCACTTTAAATGCCAACGCCGCTGCGGCTTGATTACTGAGTTCTTCGGTTGTTTGTGGCTCGCTTAACTCCATCTCGCCACCAAAATAGTAACCAGTATAGGCATTCAAGCTAACGCTTTGGCTAATTTTCCAACCTGCGCGTAAAAAGCCAACCCACTCTTCAATTTCAATGGTGGTATCATCATTTTCAATTAAAAAGCGTTCTGTACGACGAGAGCTACCGACACCAAAATCCCAGTCGGTTGAAAGCTGATACGTTAACTCTAAACCCGCGGGACCACTGAATCCGGCTTGGAACGGGTTAGCAAGTACCCACTTATCATTAATTTGCCAACGTACCGCAAGATAGGGAACGGTTCGCACCTCAGATATATCATTAAGGTAAGCCACACCAAGACCTAGCATATTGCCAGATTCAAAACGGTACATACCTGAAGCAACTACGCCATAACTTTGAGCATTTGAAGATGATGCGGTATTGGCATAGGCATATTGCACTTTAGGTGCAAACATGAACATCCACTGATTATCAGGGCGATAAATCAAAGATAGCCCAGCGCTGTACTGATCAATAGAAGACCAGGGCACAGTGTTAGTTCTTAAGGGAGTTTGCTGGTTAATACGCCAGCCATAGTCAAGATTATCATAACCAATGTTAGCGCCTATCATCCATTGTTTGTTTAATGGCATGGTCGCGGATAATTTGGCATTCCATACATCACGCTTTAATTCATTACCATTATTACCCACAGTGGCGGCTTGCGAGCTAGTCCTGGCAACATTGAGCTCAAAAGGCGCACGATCTGGTGATGATGTCGATGCTAAAGCACTCATACTTGTTAAGCTTAAACCTGCAACAAAACCTGTCACCAATAAAGGTAGCAAGCTCATTTTGGATAAATAATCTGGGCTAGATTTATTTGGCTTAAATTGATTTGGCTGTAAGTTAATGTGAAGTGCAGTAGTCATTAAAAGCATCCTTTCTAGGGTAACAAGTCGATTGATACTGCCTCAGGACAGTGTGGTATTTAAAATAGTACGAATTGTGCTACAAAGTGGTTCAATATCATCCTATTTTTATAAAATACGATGATATTATTTTATCCTTCACAACATTTTTTACAGGCTCTTATTTATAGGCTCAACTAATTATAGCTTGTGCGCTTTTAAAAACATCATCGCTGTTTCAGTTAAGTACGCTTGCCTTTTAGACAATAAATCCGCTGTTGGCAGGCCTAATTCTAAACGCATTCTCAACTCACCAAATAACATTAGACTTAATCGTACTGCACTGTCATGGGGGTTATTAAAATGATATTGGCCATGTTGATTAACCTTTTTAAGGTAACCACTGACTAAATTTAAAATATGTTTTGGGCCAGCATCATAAAAAAGTGCTGCCACTTCAGGATGAGTATCAACTTGTGCAACACAGGTAGTAAAGACGGTTATGGCTTCTTCTGACGCTATCATGGCACCAAAATGTTGAGCAAATGAAGTTAATACACGCTCAGGATCGGTAGCATCCACTAACAAATTTTCAGTCAATTGATGCACTACGCACTTAGATTCTATTGAGGCAACAAAAAGATCATCCTTCGAGCCAAAATGAGCATATACAGTCTGCTTTGACACGCCTGCGTGTTTAGCCACTTCATCCATGCTCGTATTAGGAAAGCCCTGATGGCAAAATAAATCAATAGCCGACTGCAAAATTTGCACCCGCTTCTGTTCACTTTTAGATAATGTCATTTGATTATTCTGGGTCAATGTTTGTTCTTCTGTCATCTTTTCCCCGTATGTTGTCACATCAGCTAAACAGTTAACACTATTTAATCATAAAATGGACTGGACAGTCTAGTTCCTTAAAACTAGACTAGACAGTCTAGTTAACACTAACATTACATCATCAACCTAAACATAGACTTGTTTTATTAACGTGTAATACACGCTCGATAGCATTGGAGAATACAATCATGGAACATAAATCGACCCGCTCAATGCATCGATATATCGTAGGCCTATTAAGCATATTGCTCGTCAGTAGCTGTGGCTCAGAGGTTAAGCAACATTCAGAGTCTGTTAGTTATCAAACGGTAGCAGTCTCAAACATTGTCGCATCCAATTATTATCCACATGAACAAACCTATACCGGTACTATTCGCTCTGCTAATACAACAGGTATTGGTTTTGAGCTAGCGGGAAAACTCAATGGCATAAATGTCGATAGTGGTAATAGCGTTATTAAGGGGCAAACACTTGCCACACTAGATACCAATTTACTTCAGGCTGAAAAACAACAACTTGAAGCAAGCCTGCAACAAACAAAAGCTGACCTAGACCTTGCCCAAAGCACCCTAAAACGCACCTTGGCCTTAAAAGATAAAAATTACGTCTCTGAACAACAATTAGATGAGACCAAGCAACAAGTTACCGGCTTGCAGGCTAACCGCCAAAGATTAAACGCCAGCTTATATGCCACCAATCTTAAAATTGAAAAATCCACCTTAACCGCCCCTTTTAACGGCAAAATCAGTAAAAGACATCATAATGTGGGGGAGGTTATTGGCCTAGGCAGTCCGGTTTTCACCTTAATTGGTAATGATCAACAACAGGCATATATTGGTGTCCCCATTACTGTGGCACAAGGACTAGCTAATCAACAACAAGTGCTTGTGCGTGTTGGTGAGCAAAGCCTCAATGGCAACATTGCGGGGATCAGTGGTGAAGTTGATAGCATTACGCGTACAGTACAGTTACGGATAAGTTTACCCAATGATGCCAATGTGCTTAATGGTGAAATAGCCTACCTTGAATACAATCAAAACATTCAAGCTACTGGCTATTGGGTGCCTATTTCAGCATTAACTGATGGCGTTAGGGGGTTGTGGAATATATTTGTATTAAGTAAAACCGCTGATGCTAGCGGCAGTAATCACTATGCGATTGAACGCCGTGACGTTGAAATTATCTATACCAATCAAGATCAAGCTTATATCAAAGGTGCAATAAGCGCTGACGACACCATTATTGTGGAAGGTTTACATAAGTTAGTGGTAGGTCAGGTTGTGACACCTGTTAAAACCGTGATGGCGGAGGCATTATGATTAAAGCCTTTTTAGAAAACGGTCGACTTACCAGTTTATTTATCGCCCTGCTTCTTGTGGCAGGTCTTGGTGCTATTTCTAGTCTACCGCGAACAGAAGATCCGCATATCACCAATCGCTTTGCATCCGTTATAACCCACTACCCGGGCGCTTCAGCTGAACGCGTAGAAGCTCTGGTAACGGAAGAGTTAGAAACTCAGTTACGTCGCTTAGAAGAGTTAAAGCTGGTTCAGTCTACTTCTCGCCCAGGGATTTCGGTGATTCAACTGGAACTTAAAGACACCATTACAGAAACCGATCCTGTATGGTCAAGGGCGCGAGACTTAGTTGCTGATACCAAACGTTACTTACCCGCACAAGCACAAAACAGCACATTAGATGATCAATTTGGTTATGCCAGTACGGCTATTTTAGGTGTTGTGTGGGATGACGACTCGCCAGTAAGAAGTGATATTTTAAATCGCTATGCCAAAGAGTTAGAAAGCCGAATTAGATTATTATCAGGTACTGATTTTGCCAGACTTTATGGCGCACCAGAAGAAGGGATATTGGTGGAGTTAGATGGCAATAAAATCAGCCAACTTAAATTAACACCCGGCACGATTGCGCAAATTCTGACAAATGCTGACAGCAAAATTTCAGCGGGCGAAATCAATAACGATCAATTTCGTGCCTTGGTTGAAGTGTCTGGTGAGCTCGATTCACAAAGCCGCATTCGCCAAGTACCATTAAAAGTCGACGATGATGGCCAAATCATTCGTTTGGGTGATGTGGCAACCATTAGCAGGCAGTCTAAAACCCCAGCCAGCAGCATTGCATTAATAGATAGTCAGCAAGGCGTGCTGATTGGCGCAACCATGTTAAATAGCCACCGAGTGGATATGTGGCAACAGCATGTTGCCGACACCATTGAGACTTTTTCCAAAAATTTACCGGCAAACATAAAAGTACAATGGTTATTTGACCAGCAAGGTTACACCAGCGTCCGTTTAGGTGATTTGGTGATTAATCTGCTACAAGGCTTTGTCATTATTGTCGCAGTGCTAATGCTCACGCTCGGTCTGCGTAATGCACTTATTGTCGCGTTATCTCTGCCATTAACCGCGCTATTTACCTTAGCCTGTATGAAATACACTGGCTTACCTATTCACCAAATGTCAGTTACAGGCTTAGTGGTTGCATTGGGGATCATGGTTGATAACGCCATTGTGATTGTTGATGCCATAGCGCAACGACGCCAACAGGGGATGAGTAAACTAGAAGCCGTATCGAAAACTTTGCATCATTTATGGCTACCGTTAGCAGGGTCAACCATTACCACCATGCTTGCCTTCGCTCCTATTATGCTAATGCCAGGTGCTGCGGGTGAATTTGTTGGCGGCATTGCTATTTCAGTGATGTTCGCACTTTTAGGCTCATACATTATTTCTCATACGCTTATTGCTGGCCTTGCTGGACGCTTTAGTCGAAGTGAGCCTGCTACGGCATGGTATCAACAAGGGATGGCCTTTCCACGGTTGGGGTATGCTTTTAAAGCCAGTTTAGAATTTGCGCTAAAGCGACCACTATTAACCGCATTGGTGGTGGGTATTTTACCGATAAGTGGTTTTATGGCTGTAGGACAAATGACTGAGCAGTTTTTCCCGCCGTCTGACAGGGATATGTTTCAAATTGAAGTCCATCTTGCCCCGCAGGTGAGTATTGAAAACACCCGTCAGCAAGTGGATTTAATTGATAAAAAGCTACAACAGATAACTGATATTAGTGAAGTTACCTGGGTTGTGGGCGGCAATACGCCTTCTTTTTACTATAACCTCACTCAACGTCAACAAGGGGCGACTAATTATGCTCAGGCAATGGTTAAAGCTGCAGACTTTGAAACCGCTAATCAATTGATACCACGGCTGCAAAATGAGCTAGATATTGCCTTTCCCCAGGCACAAATTTTGGTGCGCAAGCTAGAACAAGGTCCACCTTTTAACGCGCCGGTAGAGTTATTAGTTTATGGACCTAATCTTGACACATTAAAAGAGATTGGCGATCAGGTCCGCGCCCTGCTTATTGCTACGCCAGATGTTATTCATACCCGTGGCACCCTATCACCCGGAGCGCCAAAGTTATGGTTACAGGTCAACGAAGACGCTAGTTTGATGAGCGGCCTTAGCTTGACCGATATTGCCAATCAAGTGCAAATGGCCACAACCGGTATTATTGGTGGCAGTATTTTAGAACAAACTGAATCTTTACCTATTAGAGTCAGACTTGGCGATAACAGCCGCGAACAAGCAACCCGCCTAGCCGAGCTTAATCTGGTATCACCTACAGGCACAGGCATTCCACTGTCGGCATTATCTTATAACGAAATAAGCGTCAGTCGTGGTGCAATACCCCGTCGTAACGGTGAGCGGGTCAATACCATTGAAGCCTATATCACCAGTGGTGTATTACCTGCTCAGGTGTTAAATGACGTGAAGCAAAAGTTAGCTGAGATTAATTTACCTTCGGGCTACCGCATTGAAGTCGGCGGCGAAAGCGCCAAACGAAATGAAGCTGTGGGGAACTTATTATCCAATGTGGTTGTAGTGGTCACCTTACTGCTCACTACTGTGGTGCTATCGTTTAACTCATTTAGGCTGACCGGTATTATTTTACTCAGCGCCATCCAATCGGCCGGACTGGGCTTATTAGTGGTGTTTGTGTTTGGCTACCCATTTGGTTTTACGGTGATTATTGGTTTATTGGGTTTAATGGGATTAGCCATTAATGCCGCCATTGTGATTCTGGCAGAACTTGAGGACTTACCCGAGGCAAGACAAGGCAATATGGCATTAATTGTTGATACCGTTAGCAGTTGTGGCCGTCATATTGGATCGACAACCATCACCACTATCGGCGGTTTTTTACCATTAATCATTGCTGGCGGTGGATTTTGGCCTCCCTTTGCAATTGCGATAGCGGGCGGAACCTTGCTCACGACTATGTTGTCTTTGATTTGGGTGCCGGTAATGTATCGCTTATTGATGAAACCTAAATCTAGTCAGCTCTGTTTGTGAGAATTAAATGAATCAGTGAAAAATATAAACCACTTTGCATTAGGCAGCATGGGGACTAAATAAATTATCATTAAAAAAGCCGCTTTATCACTAAAGCGGCTTTTTATGTTAATAACCTACATTTTATAAAACTAGGGCTAGCAATTACTCTTCGGCATTACGGTCCATGTTTTCAGTATTTTCAAGCCATAACGCATTGATGATACCGAAGGAACAAGCAAGCAATACACCTAAAATCCACGCAAAATACCACATAGATAATAACTCCTATTAATAAAGTGATGACTTGTTGTCTTCAATAAAGTTACGACTTAAGCGGCCATACATCTTGTAGTAAGTCCAAATCGTATAACTTAATACGGTTGGAACAAAGATTATCGCTGCAAACGTCATAACTTTTAAGGTCATTTGGCTCGCTGTCGCATCCCACATGGTTAAGCTCACATTGGGTTCAAGTGACGATGGCATAACAAATGGGAACATAGCAGCACCACAGGTTAAAATTACCCCCGCAATGGCCAATGAACTGAAAAAGAACGCAAAACCACTGCGGTTAAAGCGGCTAGCAAATATTGCTAGTATCGGCATTAATAACCCTAAAACAGGGAATAACATGGTAACAGGATACTTATCGTAATTAGTTAACCAGGCACCCGCCTCAATCGCAACTGTTTTAGTTGTTGGATTAGATGGCCCCGCTAAATCAAGTGTTGAAGTAATCACGTAACCGTCAATACCATTGGCTAGCCACACACCGGCGGTTGTAAATAGTACAACTAACAAACCGCCACAAATTTGAGTCATGTTAGCCGCACGAACACGTAACTCACCTTCGGTTTTCATTTGTAACCAGGCAGCACCTTGCATCATGATCATGCTGACACAGACAAGGCCTGTTAGTAGTCCAAATGGATTAAGTAATCCAAAAAAACCACCATGGTATTTAGCCCGTAAAAACTCATCAAAGTTAAACGGTACACCTTGCAACAAGTTACCAAAGGCAACGCCAATGATCAGCGGGGGCACAAAACCACCGATAAATAATGCCCAATCCCATGACTTACGCCATTTTGGATCTTCGATTTTTGAACGATAATCAAACCCAACAGGACGCAAGAATAAGGCAAACAATACCAACATCATCGCGGCATAAAAGCCTGAAAATGAGACGGCGTAAACCATTGGCCAAGCAGCGAATAACGCACCACCAGCGGTAATTAACCACACCTGGTTACCGTCCCAATGGGGCGCGATGGTGTTAATCATAATACGGCGTTCAGTGTCATCTTTACCAATAATGGGTAACAAGGCACCGACTCCCATATCAAATCCGTCTGTTACAGCAAAGCCAATAAACAGCACACCAATTAATGCCCACCAAATAAATCTTAATACTTCATACTCAAACATAATTAGGTCCTCTGATTAAGCATCTTGGTTTTCAAAATGATAGCGGCCGGTCTTCATGCTACTAGGGCCAAGACGGGCATACTTAAACATTAAGAACATTTCTATTACCAGTAATATTGCGTAGAACAAGGTAATTGAAATAATACTGAACCACAGGTCTGCCGTCGTTAGACTTGAGGCTGACATAAAGGTCGGTAACACTTCAGAAATTGTCCAAGGTTGACGGCCATACTCAGCCACAAACCAACCACATTCAATGGCAATCCAAGGTAATGGTAAACCGTATAATGCAGCTTTAAGTACCCATTTTTTCTCTGCGATTTGATGACGCGTACTTTGCCAGAATGCAGCAGCAAAGATAAACAGCATTAATACTCCAGAACCAACCATGATACGGAATGACCAAAATATCGGTGCTACGTTAGGAATAGAATCTTTGGCAGCAGCTTTAATTTGCTCTTCTGTTGCATCAACCACATTTTCGGTATAGCGCTTTAACAAAAAGCCATAACCTAAATCATGTTTGGTTGCTTCAAAATTATCACGCAGCTCTTGGCTTTGATCACCAGCACGTAATTGGGTTAAGAAGGAATAAGCAATCATGCCGTTACGAATACGCACCTCATGCTCATCGATTAAATCAATAATCCCAGTAACCTGCTCATCTAATGAACGGGTCGCAATGATACCCATCGCGTAAGGAATTTTTATCGCGTAGTCTGTATTCATTGTTTCCTGGTTAGGAAAACCGACAACAGTAAAGGCAGCAGGAGCAGGCTCAGTGTGCCACTCAGCCTCAATTGCAGCTAACTTTACACGCTGTGCTTCACCGACTTTATAACCAGATTCATCACCTAACACGATAACAGATAAAATAGAGGCCATACCAAAGCTTGCTGCAATCGCAAATGAGCGACGAGCAAAAGGTAAGTCACGTCCTTTTAGAATGTAGTATGAACTGATTGCCAGAACGAACATGGCACCAGCGACGTAGCCCGATGCAACTGTGTGAACAAACTTCACCTGTGCAACTGGGTTGAAAATAACCTCAGCAAAGCTGGTCATTTCCATACGCATGGTTTCGTAGTTAAACACTGACCCTACAGGGTTTTGCATCCAACCATTGGCAACCAAAATCCACAACGCAGACATGTTAGAACCAAGCGCAACCAACCAAGTAACAGCTAAATGCTGACGTTTGCTGAATCTGTCCCAGCCAAAAAAGAACATCCCCACTAGGGTTGATTCCAGGAAGAATGCCATTAAGCCTTCAATCGCCAATGGCGCCCCAAAAATGTCACCTACATAATGTGAGAAATAAGACCAGTTAGTACCAAACTGGAATTCCATTGCCAAACCGGTAGTGACACCTAGGGCAAAGTTAATTCCGAATAATTTACCCCAAAATTTAGTCATGTCTTTATATATCTGTTTATCAGTCATCACATAAAGTGACTCCATGATCGCCAGAATAAAAGCTAAACCTAAGGTGAGGGGAACAAACAGAAAGTGATACATGGCTGTCAGCGCAAATTGTAAACGCGATAGCTCAACAACCTCTTCGATAATCATTGGCGACTCCTTACTTCAGTACAACCAAATACTGCATAGCAACATAGTTGCTATAATGACGTTATACCTGAAAACAGTCATATTGACGCAATGAACAACTCACCAATATATATAAAATGATAAATTAATCTGTTTGTCTGCGTTTTCAAGTCCAATTCTAAACGGTATACATATTAAGGTATAATTAAGCAAAAGGTCATGTTTTTTAATCAAAAATGTGATGACAATTAGATTTTTTGAATGAATCTAATTTTAATATAAATAATCATCTACTTAGCTCAAAACCGACTCTTACTAATTTTGAATTTAATGTCAGACAGTTCACAATTTAATCATAAAAAATCATCCACCCGACTATCACATATATCACCCCCAACTTTTAGGTATTGACAAAAACATGCCACTTGCTAGGAAACAAAAAACGCATCGACCTTAATCAACAATAAAAGTCACAACTTACGCCAATTGTTAATAGAAAGTATAAAATGGTAAGAATAACCAATAATGGATTAATTATATAAATATTATAAAATTAAAAATTATCTATAAAAACCTTAAAAATCAATTGAAAAATAAAAAACACAACAAATTAAAACCAATAAAAACACAAGTCAGCCATTAGATTATCTAATGTCGAATAATCATTTTTACTCGTTTGAACCCAAACTTCAATCTCAGTATGATATACGTATTAAGAAAACGAGCAGCATACATGCCAGGGAGTCGTTATCTTAAGCCCAAGGTGTTTTTTATCGTTCAATTACTGAACTTATTGATCTAAGAGATGTTGCTATGACTAAATTATTTGAAAACGTTGTCAGCTTATACAAGCGTGCTTTTGTTGAGATGTACAACGCAAAAGAAATGAAATAATTCGTTTTATCCTATTTGATATTTTGTTAGCGCAAAATAGCCAATCATTGTCTTTTTAAACAATACGATGATTGAGACAAAAAAGCCCATTCATCACTGAATGGGCTTTTTTACGCCTAACAATTCTATCACTCGTCGTAACGGAATGTTTTAGCGATAAAAATAAAAAAGGCGACTATAAATAGTCACCTTTTTATTAGTTCAATTTACAGCGCTAAGCTTAAGACCTAACTAGCCAATCTTAACTCGAGCATTGCGGAACATACGCATCCATGGGCTATCTTCGCCCCACTCTTCTGGGTGCCAAGAGTTGGCTACGGTTCTAAATACACGCTCAGGGTGCGGCATCATAATCGTTACACGACCATCAGTAGTACACACACCCGTTAAACCATTTGGTGAACCATTTGGATTTAAAGGGTATTGAGTAGCAACTTGGCCATGGCCATCAACATAACGCAATGCAATAGTGCCTGACGCCTCAGCTTTTGCTAATGCTTGTGCATTGGCAAATTCCGCTAAACCTTCGCCATGTGAAACAGCGATAGGCATACGCGAACCTACCATGCCTTCAAAAAAGACCGATGGCGTTTGTTGCACTTCAACCAGACTGAAACGAGCTTCAAAACGTTCTGAACGGTTACGGACAAAGTGTGGCCAATGTTCACTACCTGGAATGATTTCTTTCAAGTTAGATAACATCTGGCAGCCATTACATACACCCAAAGCGATGCTAGCGTCACGCTCAAAAAAACGGCTAAATTCATCACGGGCACGACTGTTGAACAGAATTGACTTAGCCCAACCTTCACCAGCACCTAATACATCACCGTAAGAGAAACCACCACACGCCACTAAGCCTTGGAACTCTTCCAAGCTAATACGTCCTGATAGAATATCTGACATATGAACATCGCGGCTTTCAAAGCCAGCACGGTCAAATGCCGCAGCCATTTCAATGTGAGAGTTAACCCCTTGCTCACGTAAAATAGCCATCTTAGGCGCTAAACCTTTTAAGATATAAGGCGCTGCAACGTCAATGCTTGGATCAAAAGCTAACTTAACGGTTAAGCCCGGTGCATCAGCTTGTTGCTTAAGCGCGAACTCTTCTTTAGCACATTCAGGGTTATCACGTAGCGCTTGAATGCGATAAGTGGTTTCAGACCATAACGTCCGTAAAGCGGTGCGAGTATCGGCAAAAATAATGCGCTGACCATCAGTGATGCTAATCATATCAGCGGCTTGCAGGCCACCAATGTTATGACAAGTTACCCCTTTAGCTTCAAACAGAGCAGCTATATTAACAACGTCAGCTTGGCTAACTTGAATAACAGCACCTAACTCTTCGTTAAATAAACGCTCTAAATCAGTACCGTTCAAGCTGGCTAAATCGATGTTTAAGCCAGTATTACCGGCAAAAGCCATTTCCACTAATGTGGTAAATAAGCCACCGTCACTGCGGTCGTGATAAGCGATAACAGCTTGGTCAGCCACTAATTTTTGCATCACTTCAAAGAAGCCTGCTAGGTTAGCAGTTTTATCCAATGTTGGCGCAACATCGCCTAATTCACTGTAAACCTGCGCTAAACAAGAGCCACCTAAACGGTTTTGACCATTGCTTAAATCGAGCATTAATAAAGCGGTATCGCCTTTATCGGTGCGAAGTTCTGGCGTGACTGTTTTACGAATGTCCTGTACTACACCAAAGGCGGTGATCACTAACGACATAGGTGAAGTTACGGTTTTTTGCACGCCGTTATCTTCCCAGGCCGTCTTCATCGACATTGAGTCTTTACCGACAGGAATGGTAATACCAAGTTCAGGACAAAGGTCCTCACCAATGGCTTTCACCGCTTGATATAAACCGGCATCTTCACCAGGGTGACCTGCTGGAGACATCCAGTTTGCTGACAACTTAATACGTTTAAATGTGCCAATATCTGTGCCCGCAATGTTCATGATTGATTCAGCCACCGCCATACGGGCAGATGCATCAAAATCAAGCAAAGCTAACGGAGTACGTTCGCCCATAGACATAGCTTCACCGCAGTAGCTGTCATAGCTTGATGCCGTTACCGCACAATCAGCAACTGGCACCTGCCAAGGGCCAACCATTTGGTCACGGTTAACTAAACCGGTAACTGAACGGTCACCAATGGTGATCAAGAAACTTTTATCTGCCACTGTAGGCAAGGTTAAAATACGCTTAACCGCTTCTTTAACATCAATTTTAGCTTGGTCTAACGCGGGTGAAACCGCTTTAGCAGATACCACATCACGGCTCATTTTAGGCGCTTTGCCTAATAAGACTTCAAGCGGTAAATCGATTGGCTTGTTGTTAAAGTGACTGTCTGCAAGCGTTAGATGCATTTCTTCAGTCGCTTCACCAACAACGGCAAAAGGTGCACGTTCACGGGCACAAATATCTGCAAATTGCTGTAGATTCTCAGGCGCTACAGACAATACATAACGTTCTTGTGACTCGTTACACCAAATTTCAAGCGGACTCATGCCTGGCTCATCTGACGGCACGTTACGTAAATTAAACACCCCGCCACGATCTGCATCGTTTACTAACTCAGGGAAGGCATTTGATAATCCACCCGCACCCACATCGTGAATAAACTGAATTGGGTTCGCATCACCCAACTGCCAGCAACGGTCGATTACTTCCTGACAACGACGTTCCATTTCTGGGTTTTCACGTTGCACTGAAGCAAAATCTAAATCTTCACTTGATTGGCCTGATGCCATAGAAGATGCTGCACCACCACCTAGTCCGATGTTCATTGCAGGGCCACCTAATACAATTAGCTTAGCGCCAACGGTAATCTCGCCTTTTTGCACATGCTCATCACGAATATTACCTAAACCACCGGCTATCATGATTGGCTTATGGTATCCACGTACTTCCACACCGTTATGGCTAGACACTTGCTGCTCATAGGTACGGAAATAACCTGTAATAGCAGGACGGCCAAACTCGTTGTTAAATGCCGCGCCACCTAATGGGCCTTCAAGCATAATTTCAAGTGGTGTGACGATACGGTCAGGCTTGCCATAATTATCTTCCCATGGGTGAACAAAACCCGGAATTTTCAAGTTCGAAACCGTAAAACCGGTTAAACCTGCTTTAGGTTTTGAACCACGCCCCGTTGCACCTTCATCACGAATTTCACCGCCAGAACCTGTAGCAGCTCCTGGATATGGGCTAATTGCGGTTGGATGATTGTGGGTTTCCACTTTCATCAAGATATGCATAGGTTCTGTGTGGTAGTTATAAACGCCATCAGGATCAGGGAAGAAGCGACCCGCAACAGGCCCAGTCATTACCGCTGCATTGTCTTTATACGCTGACAGCACGAAATCTGGAGTCACTTCAAAAGTGTTTTTGATCATTTTGAACAATGATTTTGGTTGAACTTCACCATCAATTGTCCAATCAGCATTAAAGATTTTATGGCGGCAATGCTCAGAGTTTGCTTGAGCAAACATCATCAGCTCGATGTCGTTTGGATTACGCTTCAAACGCACAAAGTTCTCGACTAGGTAGTCAATCTCATCTTCAGCCAGGGCTAGACCTAATTTGACGTTAGCCACTTCTAATGCACGGCGACCTTCGGCAAGAATATTAATACTTTTGAACTTTGCAGGATCTGTTCGAGTAAACAACACATCTGCAGCGGCGAAATCGTTAAGTACAACCTCCATCATGCGGTCGTGTAGCAAGCTCACTAACTGGGCATATTGCTCAGTCGTTAACACTTGTGATTCAACATAGTAGGCAATACCACGTTCTAAACGCTTTACTTTACTTAAGCCGCAGTTACGGGCTATGTCAGTAGCTTTAGAAGACCAAGGCGAAATAGTGCCAGGACGAGGCGTGATAAAAATTAATTGTCCTTGTGGGGCGTGGGACTCAATGGCAGGGCCATAGGTAAGAATTCGTTCAAGCTGAACACGCTCGTTATCATCTAATTGTTCAGTTAAATCAGCTAAATGCGTATATTCAGCGTAGATACTTTTCACAGGAAGATCTGCGCTGTCGCAGGCCTCGATGAGTTTTTGAACTCTAAATGCAGAAAGTGCTGGGGCTCCGCGAATGATTTCCATCACGTCTATTCACCTTATAAATTATATAGGAGGGTCAGAATTGGCGCTATTATAGGGAATTGCACAGTACAAATCACCTACCATGCTGTTTGAAAACAGTGTTTCCTAATAGACAAAATATCGAGCCAACAAAGCAAAGCAAAACCCAAAAAGTCAATCTAACATCTATACTAAAGGTTATGGATAATTAGCCTTGTTAAGCACCCTAACCGTAACATTGGCATAACATTGACAATGCAATTTCATCATTTAGCTCAGCATAATCGCTGTTATTTTAACCAGCACTATGCGATTTTAATAACTCCTGCTAAAGTAGGCGGCATAAAATACCCAACAGCTTAGCGATACACTCTTTCTGCATGAGCTTACAATAGCCATTTATTTTGATTCCCAACAACTATTTTATTAAATAATCTATTGAAAAGTATGATAAAAAAAATAACCACCATTTTGTTTGTTATTTTTATTTCGGCCTGTCAGCCAGCCGAAAAACAACAAATAGAAGACATTATATCTTCAGCACCAAAGCAAACTGAACTTCGTGTCGGCACGCTTTATGGTCCACAAATTTATCTTAACTCGGAAGAGTTGGGAGAGTCAGGCTTTGATTTTGAAATGGCAAGCAAGTTTGCTGATTATCTAGGTGTACCATTACAAATGGTACCTTTTACTGACCGTAAACAATTATTTAGTGCACTTAAGCAAGGTAAAATTGACATTATTGCTGCCGGTATCGCGAAAACCCCCAACCGCATAAAGCAATTTAAACTTGGCCCAACCATGTACAAGGTTAATCAAGTACTGGTTTATAAAGAAGGCACCCCAGAACCTAAGGATATTGCCAATCTTGCGGGTGAAATCACGGTTGCGTCTAATTCGTCTTCTATACACACGTTAACCCAGTTGCAAAAAAATCATCCCGATTTAATGTGGAATCAGGTAAATGATAAAGACTACGAAGATTTATTCGCTTTAGTGGCCAATGGCGACATCAACTACACAATTGCAGATTCAAACAGCTTGTTAATCAACCAACGTTTCTTACCCGAGTTACGTGAAGGTATGATTTTAGAAGAGAAGCTTGAAGTCGTGTGGCTTTTACCACCTGATGAAAGTGATCGCTTAATGAGTAAATTACTGGCTTTTTGGCATAATGAAAAGCGCGCGGGCACCTTAGAGCATTTAAACGAAAAGTATTTTGGTCACGTTAAACGGTTTGATTATGTCGATACCCGCGCCTTTATCCGTGCTATCGATAATGTGTTACCTGAATACCGCAGTATGTTTGAACAATATTCTGGCGACTTTGATTGGCGTAAATTAGCCGCTGCCAGTTATCAAGAATCCCATTGGAATCCTTCAGCTCGCTCACCGACAGGTGTTAGGGGCATGATGATGTTGACGCTTCCTACAGCGGCTTACGTGGGAGTCGATAACCGGCTTGATCCAGAGCAAAGTATTCGAGGCGGTGCATTTTATTTAAAAGATATGATGGAGCGCTTACCTGATACTATTTCAGATAATCAGCGAATTTGGTTTGCCCTAGCCTCATATAATATTGGTTTAGGACATGTGGAAGACGCCCGTAGACTAACAGAATCGATGGGAATGGACCCCGATGCTTGGCGAGATGTTAAAAAGGTATTGCCTTTATTACAGCAATCTAAATATTATAAACAAACGCGCTATGGTTATGCTCGTGGAAGTGAAGCTGTGCATTACGTTGATAGTATTCGTCGTTATTATGACACGCTAGTCTGGATTGATGATCAAACTAAGCAAATAGACATTATCGACTCAGAGCCAACGCCTGAAGCCGTTGCCGACAATATAGAACCAATAGCAGACTCAACAACAGTCCCTAAGGGCTAGTATTGATGTTACAATATCAGTCGAAAATGTATATGGAGTCATTATGAAAAGACCACTAGCAAGTAATTTTATGTCTCGCAGGCGGGTGATGTTAAAACTGCAAAAAAGACGTATCAAGAATAGACAGCATATTTTCTTCTCTTTCCAAACTCCGGATGCCTAGGCATCCGTTTTTTTATTCCTTTTGATCGTTTTTAAAACAAATCCGATTAAATATGTGATCTTTAGCGGGAGTTTAAAGTGTAATTAATGAGTGGCCCAAAAATACTAATCCCTGCCACACTGGCGCAAGCATCTCCTATAAGCACAATTTTGTCATTTTAGTCACCTTCAATAAAGTCACACTTTGTTCCAATGGCCGTACTGAATATTTCAACGATGAGAATCAACTCCTGTCGCTATCAATACCAAGCTAAAATCAAACAATTGCCTGTAGTAAAAAGCTTACTAGTAACCCACTAGAAAGGACAATTTTGTAAGCTAGGGAAAAATCGGCAATAGCGGCTAGCATGCCACTCTCATGTGGCAGTAATTTTTTAATGGGTTGAATCTCTATTTACCAGTATTTAAAATTTTGTTCTTCATATTCTGAGTTCACACCTAACAAATGATAAGCTGAAGGGGTAGTAATAGTAGGATAAATAAGTAAAACCGTGAATGCCCTAGAACAAGTAAATTGAACTGATTTGATGAGGAGTCTGAGTAATTATTAGATGCCTAAGGACATTTGGTCTAAGCAATTGTAGAGGCGATAAACAGAATAGATGTTATATGCCTCTTCAATCTCTTGGTTAATGATGGCTATGATCCAAAATAAAACCTGGTTATAAAACAATCTTAGCCATTATTTGCCGTCAACAATAATTTCTTTAAACAGGGTTCTAGAAATATCTTCTTGTTTCGGACTTGTCATGGTAATTTTTAAATATCGTGCATCGGGACCATAAAGAGCATTATCTCTATCAAATGTACATTTCATGCTGCCAGAAGAAGGACCCATCTTAAATTGAGAACACTGGATTACTCCCGGTTGATTCATCATGGTCCAGGTCTTAGTCCAGTTAATTTTATCTGTTGATACTTCAATAGTATAAAAATTCGATTCCCAAATAAGCGGCTCAGCAAAAAGCTCAATTGAAGAGACATGGCTTATCTGGCCAAAATCTATTACGAAGAAGTCTCCACTGACATTAGGAGACCAATATGCACTTGAAAGAATATCATTATCAATTAATAGCTTAGCATTTTGAGCATCATAAGATGCTTCTATTGTTGCGCCATTGTCTTTTGATGCTAAGTTTCTTTGGAGTTTAGGTTGTTCTACTTCAGGTATAGAAGATTCTTCACTGCCGCCACACCCAGCTAAAACCATCAACAATAATCCTAGTGTTGTTTTTTTCAATTCCATATAAAATTTGCTTCATTTCCGATTTATAAAAGAAGCGGTATTATATGTTAACACATTGAAATTACGTAGACTATTTAGAAGGAATTGTAAAAACTGTGATATTTAACAAATGATTTTTTGCTAAAACAATATGCTTAACGGCCTTTGATGCCATCGGGCTCGATAGCTAACTGCCGTGCTTGTTTTAGGGCTTTTTTCTCAGCTCGGCGACGGGAGAAAAAAGCGCTTAACTGATTACCACATTCTGGCGCTAGTACACCAGAAGTCACTTCGAGCTGATGATTAAATGCCGGATGCTGCAGTAAATTCATCACACTCCCCGCTGCGCCTGTTTTTAAATCATCTGCACCATAAACCACCCGCTTAATACGGCTGTGGATCATGGCTCCCGCGCACATAGTGCAAGGCTCTAAGGTGACATATAAAGTGGTATCTAACATACGATAGTTAGCTAATATTTTACCCGCCTGGCGAATACATTCCATTTCCGCATGTGCGGTAGGGTCTTGATTTAAAATACTTAAATTAAAACCACTGGCAATCATCACATCATCTTTGACTAATACAGCACCCACTGGCACTTCGCCCTTTTGCTCTGCTAGCTCAGCAAATTGCATGGCAACACGCATCCACTTAATGTCGATAGCTTCTTGAGTGTCTTTTTCTGGGGTGTTTATCACTTTATTAACCTAGGCAATGATTGTACAGCGCTATTCTAGCAAATAAAAAAGACGCCGAAGCGTCTTTTTTATGAATAAGTAGGCTTAATGCTGACGCATTATTCCCATTCAATCGTTGCTGGAGGCTTACCTGATATATCGTAAACCACTCGTGAAATACCATCTACTTCATTGATAATCCGGTTAGATACACGACCTAAGAAATCATAAGGTAAGTGTGCCCAATGCGCGGTCATAAAGTCGATTGTTTCCACTGCACGCAATGATACAACCCAATCATATTTACGGCCATCACCCATTACGCCAACAGAACGTACAGGTAAAAACACGGTAAACGCTTGGCTGACTTTGTTGTATAAATCTGCTTTGTGTAATTCTTCAATGAAGATAGCATCGGCGCGGCGCAGTAAGTCACAATACTCTTTCTTAACTTCACCTAATACGCGTACCCCAAGACCAGGCCCAGGGAATGGGTGACGGTAAAGCATATTGTATGGTAAGCCTAATTCAAGACCAATTTTACGCACTTCATCTTTAAATAACTCACGTAATGGCTCAACTAAGCCCATCTTCATATCGGCAGGTAATCCGCCAACATTGTGGTGTGATTTAATTACATGCGCTTTACCTGTAGCACTACCTGCTGATTCAATTACATCAGGATAGATAGTACCTTGGGCTAACCATTTAGCATTGGCGCATTTTTTAGATTCTTCATCAAAAATTTCAACAAATACGCGGCCAATAATTTTACGTTTAGCTTCTGGTTCTGCTTCTGATGCTAATGCATCTAAAAAGCGATTCTCAGCATCGACATGGACAATTTTGAGTCCAAAGTGATCGCCAAACATCTCTAATACTTGTTCAGCTTCGTTTAAGCGTAATAAGCCATTATCAACGAACACACAGGTTAATTTGTCACCAATAGCACGATGCAGCAGCATGGCCACAACCGATGAATCTACTCCGCCAGATAACCCTAAAATAACTTCATCATCACCGATTTGTTGCTTTAAACGCTCAACCGCGTCTTCAATAATCGATGACGGTTTCCAGTTGGCTGGACAACCACAAATTTCAAGGGCGAAATGCTCAAGCATACGCTGACCTTGACGAGTGTGGGTTACTTCTGGATGAAATTGTACGCCGTAGAATCTTTTGTCTTCATTGGCCATTGCCGCAAAAGGACAGGTATCGGTTTTAGCGACAGCAACAAAACCTTCTGGAATGGCTGACACTTTATCACCGTGGCTCATCCACACATCAAGAAGAGGCTTACCTTCGGCGCTAACAGCATCTTCAATGCTTTTGAATAATGCAGAAGTAGTTTGTAACTCTATTTGAGCATAGCCAAACTCACCTTCACCTATGCCTTGAATGACTTTACCACCAAGCTGCTCAGACATAGTTTGCATGCCGTAACAAATACCTAAGACAGGTACGCCAGCGTTGAACACGTATTCTGGAGCGCGTGGAGAATTAGCGGCAGTCACACTTTCTGGACCACCCGCTAAAATAATACCATTTGGGGCAAAACCGCGGATTTGCTCTTCGCTTACATCCCAAGCCCAAAGTTCGCAATAAACGCCAATTTCACGAATACGGCGGGCGATAAGTTGGGTGTACTGAGAACCAAAATCAAGGATCAGTATCTTATGCTCATGGATATTACTCATGGATTACCTTCAAATATTGATTAATGCATAACCTAAACACAGTGTTTAAGCCATTTGAAATAGTGTCAAACAGAGCGACTTACGTCGCTCTGTTATCGGAAACTAATCGATTAAGAGCCTGAACGGTAGTTCGGTGCTTCTTTAGTAATGGTCACATCATGAACATGTGATTCACCCATACCAGCTGAAGTCACTCTAACAAACTGCGCTTTTTCATTTAAATCTTTAATGGTCGCACAACCTGTTAGGCCCATACATGAACGTAAGCCACCCATATGTTGATGGATAATTTCTTTCAGCTTACCTTTATAAGGTACGCGGCCTTCAACACCTTCAGGAACGAGCTTGTCTGCAGCGTTGTCGCTTTGGAAATAACGGTCTGATGAGCCTTGAGTCTGACCCATTGCGCCAAGTGAGCCCATACCGCGATATGACTTATAAGCACGGCCTTGGTAAAGCTCGGTTTCACCCGGAGCTTCATCAGTACCAGCAAACATAGAACCCGCCATGATACATGATGCACCAGCAGCTAATGCTTTGGCTAAGTCACCAGAGAAACGAATACCACCATCAGCGATAACCGGAATACCTAATGCTAATACTGCTTCAGCAGCATCAGACACCGCTGTAATCTGCGGTACGCCTACACCTGTTACAATACGCGTAGTACAAATTGAACCAGGGCCAATACCCACTTTTACTGCATTTACGCCAGCTTCCACTAACGCTAATGCGCCAGAAGCCGTGGCCACGTTGCCGCCAACAATTTGTAAATCAGGGTATTTAGCGCGGGTGTCACGAATGCGCTGTAATACGCCTTCTGAATGTCCGTGTGATGAGTCAATCAATAACACGTCAACACCGGCTTTTACGAGGGCATCAACACGTTCTTCATTGCCAGGGCCTGCACCAACCGCAGCACCGACACGTAAACGACCTAATTCGTCTTTACATGCATTTGGCTTACGCTCAGCTTTTTCGAAATCTTTAACTGTGATTAGGCCTTTAAGTTTAAAGTTACCATCAACCACAAGGACTTTTTCAATACGATGAGAGTGCATTAATTTTTGCACTTCATCTAACTTAGTGCCTTCAGCGACAGTCACCAAGCGATCTTTTGGCGTCATCATGTCAGCAACAGTTTTGCTCCAGTCAGTCACAAAACGTACGTCACGGCCGGTAATAATACCCACAAGTTCATGGGCATCATTCACCACAGGGTAACCGGCAAAACCATTGCGCTCTGTTAACTCACGTA
The DNA here is from genome assembly GCF_051164935.1 of Shewanella sp. HL-SH2. NCBI lineage: Bacteria > Pseudomonadati > Pseudomonadota > Gammaproteobacteria > Alteromonadales > Shewanellaceae > Shewanella > Shewanella sp. HL-SH2. The sequence continues at coordinate 1,876,878 of NZ_CP195035.1, read as the reverse complement.
GGTCAGTCAAGGTTGTTGCTGGGGTTACGGTAACCGGGTCTTGAACGATACCAGCCTCATAACTTTTAACTTTACGAACTTCTTCGGCTTGTTGCTCAATACTCATATTTTTATGAATAAAACCTAAACCGCCCTCTTGCGCCATCGCGATAGCAAGGCGAGATTCAGTCACAGTGTCCATAGCAGCAGACACAAGTGGAATGTTTAGTTCGATTTTATTGGTTAAACGAGTTTTAAGCACAGCGGTATTAGGGAGTACGGTCGAGTGGGCAGGAACCAACAACACATCATCAAAGGTTAGTGCATCTTTCAGTAAACGTAGCATGGCAACATCTCCCTAGTAAGTAGGATTTGAGGTGAAATATTGCGGCGAGATTATACCTTGCATATTGCAGTTGGTAAATGGAAAATAGCTTTTTATTACCCTTAGAATAAGAACAGTCATGAGTGCCACAAAAAACAATGTTTATACCGTCTCCAAATTAAACGGCGAAGTCAGGCAAATTCTTGAAGGTCAATTGGGTAAAATTTGGCTTAATGGCGAGATTTCAAACTTCTCATCGCCCTCCTCTGGCCATTGGTATCTGACGCTTAAGGATAATTTCTCTCAAATTCGTTGTGCGATGTTTAAGGGCCGTAATCAAGCAGTGCGTTTTCGCCCTGTTAATGGCCAGCAAGTATTAGTCAAAGGCGCGATCAGCGTTTATGAGCCCCGTGGAGATTATCAATTATTAATTGAATCTATGTTGCCTGCAGGTGATGGTTTATTAGCGCAAGAATATGAAGCGCTAAAAATGAAATTGGCAGCAGAAGGATTATTTGCCGCAGATACTAAACGCCCACTGCCTGATAATATCCAGCGTATTGGGGTAATAACCTCTGCAACGGGCGCAGCACTTCGCGATGTACTACATGTACTTGCGAGGCGAGATCCCTCTATTGAAGTTATTGTTTATCCGACACAAGTACAAGGCGGCCCAGCAAGTCAGTTAATTTGTAATGCGATTCAAATAGCCAATCGGCGCCTTGAAGTGGATGTATTACTATTAACCCGCGGTGGTGGCTCACTAGAGGACTTGTGGTGCTTTAATAGTGAATTACTCGCCCATGCTATTTATAACAGTTCAATCCCTGTTATCAGCGCTGTGGGGCATGAGATAGACACTACCATCAGCGACTATGTAGCCGATGTGCGTGCGCCAACACCTTCTGCTGGGGCTGAACTCTTATCAAAAGACAAAGGCAATAAAGCCGAAAAGCTGGCATTGATGTTGTCGCGTTTACAACAAAGTATTCGTCATTACCAATTACATCAATCAAGTCGGTTAAGTCAATTACAACATCAACTACAACGTCATGATCCCGCCAGACGCTTACAGCAATTTGAACAACGTTTTGATGAAATGCAAATGCGTTTACAACATGCCTTACAACATCGTTTAAACCGTTTGGCTATGCAACAGCAACAATTACACAGCAGGCTACAACAATGCTCACCTGTGAATAGTTTAAAAGTTGAAGCTAATCGCTTACAGTTTTTAGAGACGCGCTTTAATGACGCAGCCAAACAGTATTTTAACCATGCCGAGTTACGCCTCAAACAAGCGGTACACCACTTAGAAACAGTGAGCCCATTATCTACATTAACCAGAGGATATTCGATAACCAAACACAACGATCATGTGTTAACTGATGCCACCAAGGTGAACTCAGGTGACCGGCTTACAACCCAGTTGAAAAATGGGCAAGTGATATCAAAAGTTATTTGAGCCCATACTATGCTTTAACCCTGTAACGTTTAGGTTGCGGATAATATAATCAAAAGGTAAGCTGGAAAATAATGCTATAGATAAGGACTTCTATCAATGAGTATTGATGCAACTTTTTTAGGCCAATTTTTTATTGTTTGGCTAATTATATCTACCATTATTATCGCTTTACTGGCAAAACGTAAAACAGATAATCCAGCGATGACTACCGCAATAGGTTTTATTGCCAGTTTCATCCCCTTTTTAAGTATTATTATGATGATTGTATTAACACTTAAAAAAGATATATCAGTCAAAGACTCCAAAGAAGTGCCTGCCACATACACATAACCTCTGACGGCTTATTGAGCTTATTAGTTCGAAAATAAAAAACAGCTTAAACACAAAAGCCACCGCAAGGTGGCTTTTATGTTTGTTACTGCATTACACAACTAACAACAGCTAGTCATCCAACTACTTACCCATCGGAGTAAGCACAATTTCAACACGACGGTTTTGCGCACGACCTTGCTCAGAATCATTGCTGGCTATAGGGCTTGATTCGCCCATACCTGTAGAAGATACACGTGAGCCACTGACTTTTTGGCTAGTAATATATTGAGCAACTTCGCTGGCTCGCACTTGCGATAAACGTAAGTTATAAGAATCAGAACCTGAACTGTCGGTATAGCCAATGACATTTAAGCGGGTATCATCATATTCTTTGGCGACTAATACCACACTGTTTAATACTGATTTAGCGCGCGTGCTCAGTACAGTTTGATCAACCGCAAACGTCACATCATTAGGCATATTAAGGATAATATTATCACCATTACGGGTGACACTTACGCCAGTCGACTTTAACTGCTTACGTAATTCAGCTTCTTGCACGTCCATGTAATAGCCAATACCACCACCTAAGGCAGCACCCGATGCGGCGCCAATGGCTGCACCTTTAGCACGATCTTTTTTACTTGATGATGCCACGCCAATAACGGCTCCACCTATTGCACCAATAATGGCACCGTTAGTTGCTTTGCTGTTTTCAGCTTCACCTGTATAGGGATTAGGGAGTTGGCAACCCGATAATAAAAGCGCACCTGATGCGAATACAACTTTAACAACATTGCTCATTACTTTATGACTCATTATTTACTCTCTTTTTAAAACATTTAGCGGCTATTAACACCACTTTTTTAACATCACCTGTAAACTTAGTACGTGGCAATGTTCGAAATGAAGGTGATTGTAACGATTACTCGCTTCTTTACTATCTTTATTAGTTATGATTTTTTAGAGACATCACCTGTCTGCTGAATAAGCCTGCAAATAATAGTAATAATACGCCCCATGACAGACTTCCCCCTCAACTATCACCACTTCTTCAACGATGACTTCTTGATAAATTACATCACGATCACTGCTTTCTAATGCCAAGGCATATAACCCATCAGATTGATCTGCGCTTAAGGTTGCAACCACATCGGTATAACCGTACTCATATAAATCGATTAGCACATCGTAATAATCAGTTTTATACCCTTGGCTCAATGTGGTCAGCACTTCAAAATCATCATCTTCTGATTCACCATAAATGGTAAATACATCGGTAGTGTAATAATACTCCCAAGGCCCTCCGTTACGGCTTAAATACATTTCGGCATACACATTGGCCGGTTCATTAAGGGTATAACCATACACGTCAGCATCGAATGTCACGCTAAAGGTTTGGTAGAATCCGTCTTGATCAATATCGTCAAACAAGCGGCTATGGGCTTGATAGACAGAGAAATCGCGATAACCAACATAGGTTTGCTGTTGCTGCTGAACCTGTAATTGAGTTACCTGATTCAGTTTAGTTGCATTCTTAGTTAGGGCGGGCTTTTGCTCAGATAACTTCAGCTCAGGTAGCGCGATTGTTCCTTGTTGATATGCTGCAATACGTGCATCACGGTCTATCAATAATGGTTTACTTACACTTTGGTTGTTATTGAGTCGCTTTGCGCTTTGCTTAAGCTTTTCAATTTGATTTTTTCTGTCTTCATTAACAAAAGTCGCAGCTTGATTGTTAACCACTCGACCTTCACTTACGGCATGCGGCGTAGATATATTATTATCGGCGATAACCGATGACGATGCGCATAAACTGCCCATAATCATGCTACCAATAAGAACACCCTTTACTTGTGTCGCTAATCTTGAGTAATTCGACTGCATAATAATTCCTTAATGACTTCTCGCTTAAGTGCATTAAAGACTATTCAAAATGAATCGAAGCTGAACGAATAGAAAAATTTTATATTCAGTCTGTATTCATTTTCATTATTCGATAATCAATCTTATAGTTTGTTAACTGTTTCTAAACTGAAGAGGATCTTTTACACTGATGATTGATTTTGCAGAAAATGACTCACCATTATTGTGATCGCAGTGAATACTTCAACCGCGTACTAATTTGGCTAAATGGAATAACACATGAATCTGGCTCCCTTAAAAAGCGTAATGATATTGGTATCCCTGCTGTGTAGCTTGCTATGCATTAGCTTGCCAAGTTCCGCTCAAATATCGTCAGTTGTGCTTAACCTTGCCGTGTTGCAGCAACCCGGACCACAAAATAATAAGCAGCAAAATTTAGTGATAAGAAGCCCTCAACAAGCCTCAAGTCGTGCCCAAAGCCAATTTGGTGGCAAAGTATTGCGGGTACAGTCAAGCCAAGTGAATGGCAACCCAGGGTATAGTGTTAAATTACTCAGCAATGATGGCGTAGTGTTTTATGCTAGCGTAAATGCCGTTACCGGCGCAGTGTCGAGGAATTAACAATGCGCATATTATTAGTTGAAGATGACTTAAGCTTACAAGCCAATCTAGTCCAGCATTTACAACAGGCAAATTACAGTGTTGATGTAGCATCTGATGGTGAGGACGGCTTATTTCAAGCCCAAGAAACTCTATTTGATGCGGCGATTATCGATGTCGGTTTACCAAAAATTGACGGCATTAGCTTAATTGAACAATTACGTCAGCAAGGGATCAGCTACCCTATTTTAATTTTAACGGCTAGAGATGGTTGGCAAGACAAAGTAAAAGGTTTAGATGCTGGCGCTGATGACTACTTAACCAAGCCTTTTCAAGTAGAAGAATTATCCGCTCGTTTAAATGCACTGATTCGTCGCTCTGCAGGGCAAGCCAGCCCTGTTATCAATAACGGCCCTTTACAATTAAATACCCGAACATTAGCGTTAAGCCTTCTGCAACAGCCAATCACCCTAAGCAGTTCTGAATTTAAATTGTTTGAATATTTGATGTTGCATCAAGGTGAAGTCATTTCAAAATCGACTTTAATTGAACATATTTACGACCAAGACTTTGATTTAGATTCTAATGTTATTGAAGTATTTATTCGCAGGCTTAGAAAAAAACTCGATCCCGACAATCAATATCAATTGATTGAAACCTTGCGTGGCCAAGGTTATCGCCTGCGTTCTTTGCAAGATTAACCACCATGACAGCAACTAGGCATTGGCAACATTCACTCAAAGCCCGCTTTGTATTAAGTGGCTTGTTACTGATAGTGGTGTTATTGCCAGCTATTGGTTTTACGGTCAATAAAGCCTTCGAGAGACAAATCGCCTTATCGATAGAAAACCAGCTAAATGCCTATATGTATAGCATATTGGCGGTCACAGAAGTCGACAATGGCGACGTCAACATGCCTCCTCATTTGGTCGAAAATCAATTCAATGTTATTGGCTCAGGTTTATATGCATTGGTGAGTAATGAACAACATAAAGTGGTGTGGTCTTCAGGGTCTTTTTTCGGCCTTAAAACCCCAACGCTACAACAACCACCGGTCGGTGAAAGCCAGTTTTACCGGATTAAAATAGATAAAACTAAACATGTTGTGTTTAGTTTTACCGTTAGCTTTGCCCTTAACAAGCAACTTATTCCCATAACAATCCACATCATTAAAGATGAATCAGATTATCAATTACAGGCCCGTGAGTTTAATCGTACTCTGTGGAGTTGGATTGGTATATTGATGCTAGTTTTAGTGGCAATTCAAGCTATTTGGCTGGCATGGACACTTAAGCCTTTACGCCAGTTCAGCGATGAAATAACCCTGGTTGAACAAGGTAAACTGACTGAACTTAATCAACAATATCCCAATGAATTAAGCATTTTAGCAAAGCAGCTCAATGTGTTGCTGCATACTGAACAACAACAACGTAAACGCTATCGTAATGCCTTATCAGATTTAGCCCACAGCTTAAAAACCCCATTAGCAGTAATTAAATCTCAACCAGAACTAAATCAAGATAGCCATGAGCAGCTTGATCATATCAATCATATTATTGGTTACCAGCTGAAAAAAGCCCAAAGCGTCGCCGCAAATGCCTGGTACTTAGGGGTTAATGTCGACGACACCGCAACAAAGTTAGTCCGTACCTTAAGTAAAATTTATCATGACAGTCACAAGGATATTGATTATCAGCTCACGCAACATAATGACCAAGCTGCGATTTTCAAAGGCGACAGTACAGACTTAAGTGAAATGATAGGCAACTTACTTGATAACGCCTGTAAAGCAGCAAAATATCAAGTATTACTAACTGTAGAAACCACCATAGATTCCTTACATATCATTGTAGAGGATGATGGACCAGGGCTGACTGAAGTGCAGCAAACCTTAATATTTGAACGCGGAGCGCGTGCTGATACTTATCAGCAAGGTCACGGTATTGGGCTGGCGATAGTGAGTGACTTAGTCAATAGCTATCAAGGAAAACTGAATGTCGGTAAATCAAACGATTTAGGCGGCGCAAAATTTAGCCTAACATTTACATTATAAAATGCTGCTTTCAGCTTATGTTCATTTTCAGTTTTGTATTATCACCCTAACTTAGCCAGAGTGTTGGAGATAATATGAAATGGACTAACTCACTACCGTCACTATTTATACGCATATTTGCGATAATGTCAGTTGTCATTATTGCCATGCCATTGTTTAGTGCCCACGCTGCTCAATCAACATCTGAGCAAAGACAACAAGGTATCGCTGAAGAGACTATTTCAGAAGCTGAACTTGCGCAAATACTCGCCCCTATCGCGTTATACCCTGATAGCCTGTTAACTCACATTCTGATTGCCACTACCTATCCATTAGAGCTAGTCCAGGCTAATCGCTGGGTGAAAAAACAAAAAGATGTCGATGTCAGCACCAGAATGCAGTTAGCTGAAGGTCAGTCATGGGACCCTAGTGTTATCGCATTAACCGCTTTTCCTAGCGTATTAGAAAAGCTAAATGACGACCTTGATTGGGTTCAAAACCTAGGGGATGCCTTCTTACAAGATGAAGAAGCCGTATTAGCCATGGTGCAAACCTTGCGCCGCCAGGCGGATGACGCTAATAGCTTTGATAACATGGACAATATGCGAGTCACCAAAGTAGAGAAACAGATCATTATTGAGCCTGCTCAGCCAGAAGTGATTTATGTGCCTTACTACGACACTCGAGTGGTTTATGGTAACTGGTATTGGCACGCTTATCCGCCAGTATATTGGTATACCCGTCCAGTCTATGCATACCACAGACCCATTTATTGGGGACCAAGCGTCTATGTTAATTTTAACTACTTCTTTGGCTCTGTACATTGGTCCCAACGTCGTGTGGTTGTGATTAATCACCGTCATAGCAATTACTATCAACCTTCACGTAAAATTGCCTACAGCAGTGGTGCGAAGCGCTGGAAGCATCAACCTACCCATCGTCATGGGGTAGCCTATCGCAGCAGCTCGGTGAGTAAACGTTATGATTCACCACAGCGTTATCAACAACACCAACAGGCGAGAAGCATACGTAATAACACGCAGCAAGCACAAAGCAGAACACTGAACAAAGAGCCACGTTCACATAACAGTCAAGCGGCTTATAAAGTGGATAATTCACCTCAGCATAGAGTGAATCAATCATTACAGCTAGCGGGCAAAGAACGCCAAAATTATTCAAATAATAAAATGACTCGAGATGATGCATTCACCGGTAATCGCTCGGGCAATATCGAAGAGCGCCAATTAAAGAATAGAGAGTTGAATAATAAACAGTTGAACGATAAACGGCTGAATACTAAACCCAATACTACTCCTGGCCAACACGACCGAGTCAGACGCGAACTGCAGCGCCAAAAGGAACCTGCACAATATAAAAACAATGATAGAAACACCAGAACGACTACACAGGTTACGCGTACACAAACCAATAACGCTGACCAACAGCCAGCTAAAGCGTCGAGGGAGTTGAATAATACCAGAGAGCTGTCGCGTCAAAAACCGAGTAATCAGAGCTTTAATAACCAAATATCAAGTAAGCCGAGCCATCAGGTAGCACAGCCGCCAGCAAGACAAGAGATTAACAGGCAGGCCAGTAGTAGTAATAGGCAAGCAGATAGCAGTAGGCAGTCATCGGCGAGAACTGCGCCACAGAGACAACCTAGCCATAATACCAGTGGTTCAAAATCGCGTGGAATCGAGCGTTGATAATAATAGTTAAGTGCAAAAAAGCTAACACGATTGTGTTAGCTTTTTTTTTGATCATTAATTTGGCCCATAATTAGCAGACTTTACTAACCCGTTATAGTTCAGCTTGAGCGCTAGGCTAATATTAACATCATAGCGCCATCGTCGTGGTGACAATAAAAAAGCGAATTAAAACGGATGATCAACCATTATCCACACATTAGTGCCTTCATCCGATTTTGCTAAGTCAGTGCGGATAACTAATCCAGCCATCATGGCTCGAATTGATACCCCATAGTCATATTTTATATCACTTAATAATTCACTCGTCTTATACGACTCTGCCACTCGTCCTGCTTCAACAAAACCCACTAACTGAAACCAATCTAAGTGCAAAAAACGTAACCAACGGATATCTTCGATTGGGTTGGCCTTCAAGGTATAACGATACTCAGCAGTGCCATAAATAACCGCTTTATCATGAAAACGATTTTGATCGTAGCCGCGCATACGATAAAAACCACCTAAAGTAGCCCCTTCATTATAGGGGGCGCTATTTGTGACTCGGCGATCATTATTGTCATTATATTCTAACTCCCAGGACGGCGAGTAACCGGTCCAGAAATTCAAAGCAATGACCCTTTGGCTAGCATATTCAGAAGGACCTATAGAGAAGTACTTACTAACATCTAAATTGATAAAAGACCACTGGCTATCTGACTCTAACCATCCTGCATCATGGGAAATGGATAAGTATTGACTGCTACCGTATGACGGGTTAATCGGAAAATCAGTATTGTCGTATAAAATGCCTAACTCGATAGCATGGACTGCCCCATCGAGTTTGTCATTTTCAAATTCAAAACTCTGGTAGCGGTTAAATTGCCTAAGCACTAATACCGAAGCGCCAGTGGTTAATGGGTTCCATTCACTGCCACCGCTTGGCGCTGAAACTAATAAACCATTTTTAATCTCATAATTGACCAAGCCACCTGCTTCCGTGGCTCCCCAAGGTAAAGCGTATTCTAATTTAATATCAAACCAATTTGACGAGCCATTAGCCTCTAAATATTGTTCCGCAGAAGAATAATTACTACCTGAAAGTGGCATATGTTGATCAATAAAACTTTCTCTAGGATCGGCATAAGCGCGCTGCTGTGGATAATAGCCGATCATGCCGTAGACACTTAAAAAAAAACCGATCGGTTTTAGGTAACATAAAGTTCCATACCCCACCACCAATCCCGCTACTGACATCACCGGTAAAACCCGTTAACCCCAGCGTCATTTGATCTTGATAGTAACCACTTAACATGGCACCCACACCTAAATTAACTCCCATGGTATCGGTGCTAAAAGCATAAGGTAAAATGAGTTGTTCTCTCACTTTTGCGCTATTGTCTATCCGATTCACTGAAGATTTAACATTCGCAGCGGGTGCGGCATGAATCATCCCAGGATAGAGAAAAGCCAAAACGATTAATACTCGGTATTGTCTGTTCATTAAACTCCCTAGTGGCTAAATCTATAGAGACTTAAAAAATCACATAAAATATTGAAACTCTCAAAAATATATTAGCTATCATCGAATCATTATACCGCTTCAGTAGCCCATACTAGAAAGCTTGATTTAATATAAACATCATTAAGCTTTATCTAATAAGCAGACTAATAGGCAGGCATGTTAAAAAAACAAAAAAGCCTGAACAAGTCAGGCTTTTTATGAATCACAATCTTATTTGCGATCACGAATATGGCTAGTAGCACGTTTACGACGACGCTCTTGGCTTAAAGTTAACTTCTCGCCACGGCCTTCAAACGGGTTAGCACCTTCATGGAAACGTAATTGAATTGGCGTACCAACCACCTTCAATGAACGGCGGAAATAATTCATCATATAACGCTTATACGAATCGGGTAACTTAGTTACCTGGTTACCGTGTATCACGACGATTGGCGGATTATAACCACCAGCATGGGCATACTTAAGCTTAACTCGGCGACCATTCACCAATGGTGGCTGGTGATCATCTTGAGACATTTGCATAACACGAGTCAACATTGAAGTACTCACACGACGTGTCGCACTATCATAAGCTTCTTCAATAGATTCATACAAATGGCCTACACCCGTACCATGAAGTGCAGAAATAAAGTGAATACGAGCAAAATCGATAAAACCTAAACGGCGGTCTAATTCGCTTTTTACGCGGTCTTTAATATTTTGATCAATACCGTCCCATTTATTTACCGCGATAACTAATGCCCGGCCAGCATTTAGGGTAAAACCTAACAAACCTAAATCTTGCTCGGCAATACCTTCATGGGCGTCAATAACAAGTAACACAACGTTACAGTCTTCAACGGCTTTAAGGGTCTTAATAACAGAGAATTTTTCAATGACCTCATGTACTTTACTGCGGCGACGAACACCTGCGGTATCGATAAGGACATACTCACGACCTTCACGTTCCATCGGAATATAAATACTGTCACGGGTGGTACCAGGCTCATCATAAACAACAACCCTTTCTTCACCTAAAATACGGTTAATAAGCGTTGATTTACCGACATTGGGTTTACCAATAATCGCTAGTTTTATCGGTAAGCTTTGTAAACGGGCTTGTTCAGCTTCAGCTTCTTCTTCAGTATATTCACGCTCAACTACATCACCAGTATCTTCTTCGATACGGACAATCCCCATAGCTTCAGCATAAGGTGTTAAGGCGTAATCAATCATGTTGGTAACGCCACGGCCTTGAGCCGCGGCCATTTGATACACTTGACCTAAACCAAGCGACCAAAACTCAGCACACTCAGAGTCACCGTCAATACCATCGACTTTATTAGCCACAACAAAGGTGACTTTATCGCGACTACGTAGATGTTGAGCGATAGCTAAATCAGCAGCCGTTAAGCCTGCTCTTGCATCGGTCATAAACAAAACAACATCAGCTTCTTCAATAGCAGCTAATGACTGCTCTGCCATTTTAGTTTCGATCCCCTCTTCTGAGCCATCGATACCGCCGGTATCAACCACAATGAATTCATAGCCAGCTAAAAACGCTCGGCCGTATTTACGGTCACGAGTTAAGCCAGGAAAGTCGGCGACTAATGCATCACGGGTGCGTGTTAGACGATTAAATAACGTCGATTTTCCGACATTGGGTCGCCCAACAAGGGCCACTACAGGGATCATGATTTTGCCTCTAAAATACTTCTCAATAAAAAGCCCCCGGAAAGCTTCCAGGGGCTCTAATAGAGTACATTATACTCTATTGTCTAAAAATTGCTGCTGCGAAATTATTCGTCAGCAGCAACTTCTTCGTTTGTTGCAACACTGCCGTCACCGTTTAGGGTTACAACAGCTAATGTACCATTGCGAGTTTGTAGATAAATTTTATCATCTACAACCAAAGGTTGGCCATATAAGCCATCGCTATCAACTTCAACTCGGCCAACAACGGCACCGTCTTCACGATTTAATACATGAAGATAACCTTCAAAATCGCCTACAATTAAGTACTGACCAATAATGGCTGGTGAAGTAAGTTCACGATTTTTAAGGGTCGAATTGCTCCAAAGTTCCAGTCCATTGCGGCGATCAACCGAATAAATTCGACTACGATCATCCACTAAATATAAACTTAAACCGGCTTCTGCAAGTTCGTTGAAACTTGAATACTTACGTGACCAAATCACTCGACCAGTGCGTAACTCCATGGAAACTAAATTACCGTTATAGCTAATGGCGTATAAATTGTCCCCTAAAATCAATGGCGTCATATCCACATCAGCCATGCGGGTAAATTCATTACCGCCAGTTGGGGTAAAAATAGCTTGCTCCCAAGCAATTTGGCCACTGTTTTTAACTACAACAGCAATTTTACCATCAGCAGTACCAATAAAAAATCCACCAGCTTCATATGCCGCCGACCCTGTACCGCGTAGGGTTAGATTCGGAAGCTGCATGTCATGGCTCCATAACTTTTCGCCACTGTCGATATTAAATGCTTCAAAAGCACCTTTACTACTGTGAACAGTCACGACATCTTCTGCAACTGTGGGCGCAGATAATAATTCACCGTTAGCTTGTACTGACCAAACAACATCACCTGTTGCTTCATCCAATGCCACTAACAGACCGGTTTCACCGCCCACAAACACTTTGTCACGTGCAGCGGTAATACCGGCGGCTAAACGTATACCTTTGGTTTTAATGTTCAGTTTTTCTTCAAACTCGCTAGAAAAGTCCTTTTCCCATACTAACTCTAGGGTTTGCTGATCATAAGCACTCACATTGCCGTTGCGATCTGCTACAAAAATTTTACCATAACGTATTGCTGGACGAAGTTGTGAGTAATAATCACCTACGCCATTACCAATACTGGTACTCCAACTCACTTGAGGGAATACACTTGCTTGAATTTCGACTAGCTCACTAACCGGCTCTTCTTCAACATCGTTTGAAGAACACCCAGAAATAAGGGCCATACCTAACCCAACGGCAAGGAAATTTTTACACCATAACTTCATTGGGTAATTCCTTATGCTTTGTTTAGGTTATCTAACTTCATTGTCAATGCTGGATTAGTTAATGCGCCGCCATTATCAATTGCTGTTTGATATGCCTGTTTTGCACTGTCTACATCGCCTTGACGAATCAAAAAATCACCTTTTAATTCTTCGCGTTGCGATTTGAACGCATCATCAGTGACAGCCTCCAAAGTTTTTAATGCAGTGCCAACATTGTCTTGCTCAGCTTGTAAGCGTGCTAAACGGATCGTTGCCACCATATCTATACCTGAGCCAGGCTTAGCAACAATAACGCGCTTATAAGCATCTTCAGCCTTAACAAAATCACCAGACTCAACAGCCGCTTTCGCTGTCATTAATTCCAGTAATGCTTGGTAACCTTTTTGATCATGAGCTTTAACGAAGCTTTCAGCACCTTCAATAAATAATGCTGGATTGGCTGCATTAACAACCAATTTATCAAAAGATTCAGAGGCTTCTTCTGATGCGGTCACTTTCATATCAGAATAAGTATTCCAGCCATATAAACCGCCTAAACCTACTACAGCGCCGACTATAATAGATGCGCCATAATCTTTACCGAACTGCTTGATAGCATCTACTTGTTGTTCTTCTGTGCTATAAATTTCCACGCGCACTTCCCCTTTCTAAATCAGTTCTGCAATTTTAGCTACCAGCTCACTGCGGGTAACTAATTGTTGTTCGTTATTGTTTCTTAACGGCTTAATAGCCACTTGATTATTGGTAATTTCATTCTCACCAATAATTAACGCAAATTGTGCACCGCTTTTATCAGCACGCTTCATCTGCTTTTTAAAATTACCACCGCCACAATGACTCATGACTTTAAGGCTTGGTAGCCCCTGACGCAACTCTTGCGCGACTTTAATCGCTTCAACAAGACAATTATCGCCCATTGCCGTGACATAAATATCAACTTCTGGAGCAATATCATCATTAAGCTCTAAGGTTTCAAGCAGCAATACAATGCGCTCTAATCCCATAGCAAAACCCACTGCGGGAGTATCTTTTCCACCTAATTGACCAACTAAGCCGTCGTAACGGCCACCGGCTAATACAGTACCTTGCGAGCCTAAACTGCTTGTTACCCATTCAAATACTGTGCGGTTGTAATAGTCTAATCCACGCACTAAACGCGGATTAATGGTGTATTGGATACCCACAGCGTCTAAGAGTTCACATAATGTTGAAAAATGTGTTTTCGAGTCTTCACCTAAGTAATCCATTAACGCTGGCGCATCGGACAATAAAGCCTGCACTTGCTGATCTTTAGAATCGAGAACACGAAGTGGATTAGTATACATACGACGCTTGCTGTCTTCGTCAAGCACATCTTTGTGTTGTTCTAAAAACGCAATTAATGCATCACGATACGCGGCGCGCTCTGCTGGATCACCTAAGGTATTTAATTCTAATGATACGTGATCTTCAATGCCTAACTGCTGCCATAATCGGGCTGAAAGCATCAAGACTTCTGCATCAATATCGGCACTGCCAATACCGTAAATTTCAACGCCAAACTGGTGAAATTGACGATAACGCCCTTTTTGAGGACGTTCATGGCGGAACATAGGCCCCATATACCACAAGCGCTGCTCTTGGTTATAGAGTAAACCGTGTTCATTACCTGCACGCACTGTTGATGCAGTACCTTCAGGTCGAAGCGTTAAACTGTCGCCATTACGGTCTTCAAAGGTGTACATCTCTTTTTCAACAATATCGGTGACTTCACCAATAGAACGTTTGAAAAGTTCGGTACTTTCTACAATTGGAGTTCGAATTTCGCTATAACCAAAAGCACTGACTGAAGAGCGAATAATCGACTCAACTTTTTGCCAAACTGGACTTTGGGTGGGTAGAAGATCATTCATACCACGAATTGCTTGGATTTGTTTTGCCACAGGTAACTCGTCCATTCTGTTGCTAAGCTAACTGCATCTCAGTTAGCTGATAAAAAATCACCAATGCTTGAACCCTAAAATAATTTAAGGTTTAGCATTGGCACAAAATTATTCGGTTTTATCGCTAATAGCAATTCTGTTAGCCATTAAACGGGCTTTTGCACGAATTTTAGCTTCTAGCCCATCAACAATATTATTATTGTCAAAACGCTCTTTTTGACGTTCACCATCATCATAGTAGCCACTTTTGTTACTGCCACCCGTTAGGCCTATGTGGGAAACCAAGGCTTCACCTGGTCCATTAACGACGCAACCAATAATGGATACATCCATAGCTGTTGTGACATCTTCTAGGCGGCGTTCTAATTCATTTACTGTTGCTATCACATCAAACTCTTGACGAGAACAAGATGGACAAGCAATAAAGTTAATACCACGGCTGCGAATACGCAGTGACTTTAAAATATCGAATCCGACTTTGATTTCTTCAATTGGATCTGCGGCTAACGAAATACGTATTGTATCGCCAATACCTTCGGCGAGTAACATGCCTAATCCAACTGCCGACTTAACGGAACCAGAGCGTAAACCACCCGCTTCAGTAATGCCTAAATGCAATGGTTGTCTAATTTGCTTAGCCAATAAACGGTAAGATTCGACCGCAAGAAATACATCGGAGGCTTTTACGCTGACTTTAAATTGATCAAAGTTAAGACGGTCTAGAATATCTACATGACGCATAGCCGATTCAACTAGCGCTTGAGGTGTGGGTTCACGGTACTTATCCATGAGATCTTTTTCTAATGAACCACCGTTAACCCCAATACGTATTGGAATGTTTTTATCGCGTGCGCATTCTACCACACTGCGGATACGGGCTTCATTACCTATATTGCCGGGGTTTATGCGTAAACAATCTGCGCCGTATTCAGCCACTTTTAATGCAATACGATAATCAAAATGAATATCGGCCACTAAGGGTACATTCACTTGCTGCTTAATGAGTTTAAATGCTTCGGCTGAATCCATCGTCGGTACAGAAACACGTACAATGTCAGCGCCCACTTTTTCAAGGGCAAGAATTTGCGCAACTGTAGCGGCTACATCATCGGTTTTTGTATTGGTCATCGACTGCACAGCAATGGGTGCGCCGTCACCAATCGGGACGTTTCCAACATAAATGCGTGTTGAAGGTCTGCGGATAATTGGAGATTCGTTATACATGCAATATTGCTCTACTAATTTTTGTCAATTTGGTTTTATCAATTTGGCTATTCAATCAGCGCAAAAAATTGATTCATCAGAATGCATAAGCAATTGAGTTAGCAAAATAACAGCAAACCCAAACTAGGACTATGGCTTAGTTAACGTTAATCGCGCCACACGGCCATTAGTATACTCAGATAAATCAATATTATTGCCATCAACGGCTAACGTTACCGACTGTGGCGCACCTAAAATCAACTTGAAAGGTGCTTCACCTGTAACTTTAACGTTATGCCCTGATTTTTTAACACCATCGATCAAGACTTTACCAGTAACATCGACAAGGTTAATCCAACAATCAGCTGTCACATCCATAGTTACAACTGAGGTACTAGCACTAGAAACAGTATTATTGTCTGCCGTAGCAGATGGTATTGAAGCTATAGGCGCTGGCACAGTGACACTAGGCTGTTGAGTCGCGCTTAGGTTATCGCGATTAGCAGAACCATTGTTACTAGAGGCATTACTATTGCTAACAAGGTTATCAGTTTGATTGACTTCACTTGCACCTAGATTAGTTTCTGCAGCATTTTGAATTAATTCATTCTCTGTGATACCTAATTGCTCAGATTGCGGATTAGTAGGTTCAATTGCCTCGATGGAACCAGTCGCGGCATCTCTTTGAGTCGGCACTAACACCCCAGATTGAGTATTGGCAGTTTCAGCTTGTATTTCTTCAACTGTTGGTAAAGCGAAGTTAGACTCAGTTAATACATCTGATTTCTGTACCCACCATAACACCAACATAGCGAGCAAAATAATCACAATCGCATAGGTGACCAAGTTTACTCGGCTATCCCTAGCTTGACGGGTTGTTTTACGCGAGAAACTTTGCATCGTTGGGGGGACATATTCAGGTATTTGCTGATCTAGGCATTGCTTTATTAAAACAATATCGGCATCAACAAAACGCGCGTAGTTCTTGATATAACCACGTGCATAGGTATTAGATGAAATATTAGTAAAATTATCAGCTTCAATATCGTTCAGAATTCTGGGACGTAAATGCAGCTGCAATGCTGCCGCCTCAACAGTAACACCTTTTTTCTCACGCGCTGCTTTTAGTATTGCCCCGACGGTGGCAATGTCATTTAATACTGCTGCTACTTCAGTAGTTTCGTCTAATTGTTCTTTTATCATTTAAGCAAGTTTGCTCTATATTCTTTGGCTTGAGAAGATGTTGGAAATTTGGCTATCAAGGTAATACCAAATCGTTTCATGGCGTTAATGTCGCCAATTTCCTGTTCTATTTTTATCCCTAACGCTAAGCTTTCTGCAGTTTCATTCGCAACCTGATGATATCTTGATAAAATATTGCGAGCGTCTGCATAGTCGGCATCATCCATGGCCAACTCTGTCAATCCAATTAATGTGTTGCCTCGACGCGGATCGTATTTTAACGCCATCTTAAAATACTGTCGCGCTTTTTCTGGTTCACCGTTATTACGGCTACACACACCTAAATTTTCATAACTTGATGCGACTCGGGTATATTTAGGTGTTTCTATCGCCTCTAGTAGCATGGTTTCAGCGCGGGCATATTTTTTCTGCTGGCATAAAAACACACCAAAATTATTTTTAGCATCACCAGATGCATCACTGGCTTTAATTGCATCACCATAGGCGTCTTCTGTGCGTGTTAAATCACCCACAGTTTGATAATAATAAGCCATAGCAACATGAACTTCACTTATGTGTGGTGCAAATTCAATCGCTTTATCTAAATTATATTTAGCTTGCTCGCCATTACCAAGACGTAAATACGTGAGCCCTAATTGCATACGTTCACGCGCTGCAGCAACTTTATCAATATCTCGCTCTGCAACAGGTATGTCTGTACCGGTGTAAGTTCGTTCGGTAACACAGCCACTTAAAGATGCACCTAATAAACCCACTATTGCAATGTACTGTATTCCTTGTTTCATTTTATGGCCTATTTATTGTGCAAAACAAAGAGTTAATCCATTGTGACTGAAATCTGGTTTTGTTGCATTTGTTTTTTTGCTAAACGTTTGGTGCGGTCACGGATATCACCAGCCAGTTGACCACATGCTGCATCAATATCATCACCACGGGTTTTACGAACAATCACAGTTAAACCGTACTCCACAAGGACTTTAGAGAAACGATCAATACGTGAATTAGAAGAACGTCCATAGGGCGAACCTGGGTAAGGATTAAATGGAATTAAATTTATCTTACAAGGGGTGTCTTTCATTAGTTTGGCTAATTCGTGCGCTTGATCTGTACTGTCGTTGATATGATCGAGCATGACATATTCAACAGTAACGCGGCCACGATTAGCATTAGACTTAGCTAAATAACGACGAATGCCGGCTAAGAACTCTTGTAATGGATATTTTTTGTTAACTGGAACAAGCACATCACGTAGCTCGTCATTAGGCGCATGGATGCTGACTGCTAGGGCCACATCGATTAAATCACCTAGTTTATCCAGTGCAGGCACAACACCCGATGTTGATAGAGTTACTCGACGCTTAGAAAGACTAAACCCAAAATCATCTAACATAATGTCCATTGCTGGGATAACGTTAGCAAGGTTTAATAACGGCTCGCCCATTCCCATCATTACTACGTTAGAAATAGGACGGTCGCCGGTATCCTTATGAAAACCTAAAAATTGCGATACACGCCAAACTTGACCGACAATTTCAGACACGGTTAAGTTACGGTTAAATCCTTGCTGCCCCGTAGAACAGAAAGTACACTCAAGTGCACAACCTACTTGAGAAGACACGCATAAGGTTGCACGTCCTTCTTCAGGTATATAAACGGTTTCAACTTCTTGACCTTGACCGACGTCAATAGCGAATTTAATTGTGCCATCATTTGATTTTTGAAAACTGGCAATTTCAGGTGCAACAATTTCACATCTAGCAGCAAGTTTAGCTCGCAATGCTTTGTTTATATTGTTCATTTCTTCGAAGTCGCTAACACCAAAGTGATAAATCCACTTCATTAATTGATCGGCACGGAACGGTTTTTCACCCATTTCGCTGAACAATGCTCGCAGTCCTTTACGATCAAGATTTAATAAATTGATTTTCTTTTCACTCATTAGCCTAACCTCAAACACCTAAAACCTGTAACAGGGCGGCGAATTATACAGGCAGCGTCACGTTTTAGCCAGTATATCTGGATTTAACAATATGAATATATGATAATAGCCCTTGGCAATATTGCCTGCTATTAGGAAGTTTTCACCACATATATGTTAACTCTGTTTTTTATTGTATTTATCGCTATTGCGATTTCGTTTTTTTGTAGTGTTTTTGAAGCGGTTCTTTTATCTGTAACCCCAAGTTACATTGCCAATTTAAGAGAATCCAATCCTAAAATTGCCGCTTTGCTTGATAAGCAAAAAAAGAATGTCGAATCTCCTCTCGTATCAATTTTAACCTTAAATACCATCTCTCATACTGCCGGCGCAGCGGTTGCAGGTGCTCAAGCCTCTGTGGTGTTTGGCAGTGAAATGCTTGGGGTATTTTCTGCAGTATTAACATTTTTAATTTTATTCTTATCAGAAATTATTCCTAAAACATTAGGCGCCAATCATTGGCGTAAACTTGCGCCAACAGTGTCAGTCTGTTTATTTTGGATGGAAAAATTAACCCTTCCACTTATTTGGATGTCACAAAAAGTAACCAGTCTTTTAGGCAAAGGCGAACAAGGCCAATATATTCGTCAAGAACTCAGCGCTATGACCAAAATGGGTAAAGACAGTGGTGAGTTGGGTGAGCAAGAGTCACAAATTTTAATGCAAATGCTGTCAGTCAAAGACATGAGTGTTGCTAATATAATGACGCCTAGAACGGTAATTTTTAAACTGCCCACTCACATTAGTCATTCAAAGTTTATTGACCAACACCTAACCAGTCCTTTCACTCGTATTCCTTTATATGAGGGTGACCGTGACAATGTGATTGGTTATGTTAATCGTAATGATATTTTGCTCTCGGCCCGCCAGACACCAGAAACGCCAATTGGCGAT
This sequence comes from Shewanella sp. HL-SH2, assembly GCF_051164935.1. NCBI lineage: Bacteria > Pseudomonadati > Pseudomonadota > Gammaproteobacteria > Alteromonadales > Shewanellaceae > Shewanella > Shewanella sp. HL-SH2. The sequence goes on along the minus strand of NZ_CP195035.1, from coordinate 1,856,878 downwards.
CTGCTAAAAAGCTTACTGGTTATTCCTGCATCCGCAAAAGTACTGCCACTGTTTCAAATGATGATAAAACGTAATGCAAAAATGGCATTAGTGGTTGATGAGTATGGTTCAAGTGAAGGCATTGTCACTATTGAAGATATTATCGAAACGTTAATTGGTTTAGAAATTGTCGACTCCAAGGATTTAGCGCCAGACATGCAAGCATTAGCGCGAAAGCTATGGTTACGTCGAATTGAAAGTAAAGGCATAGTGCTATCAAATGATGGCGAAACCCATTAATTCATAATCAAATAAGATTCAGATAGCGTATAGGCTAAACTGAATCATAAAGCTAAGTTTATCCTTGCTTAACGGTATCACAGCTAAAGTATCCCTAAGATGATACCGTTGAGTGAGGTAAATTAGTACCTGCTGATCTAAAAATGCTAGCATAAGGGCAATCAGCTGAGGAAAAAAATGCCAAAATCTTACCGTTTATCCATTGCCCACATTAATGATACCCACTCTAACTTTGAGCCAAGCCAGGTCAAGTTTACCCTGCAACATCAACAGCAAGCTTACAGCCTAAAAGTCGATACAGGCGGATATGCTCGGCTGGGATATCGCATTGAACAAGCGCGCCAGCAAGCACATGCTAAACAACAGCCGTTCTTATTTCTTCACGGTGGCGACAGCTTCCAAGGCACACTGTATTTTCGTGAATTTCAAGGTTCAGCAAACGCCCATTTACTCAATTTACTTAAACCCGATGCTATGGTACTTGGTAATCATGAAATCGATGCTGGTAACAGTCCAGTAAAAGCCTTTTTAAATCGCATCGAATTCCCGTTAATGGCCGGTAATATGGACTTAAGCCAAGAAGAAACTCAAAAAGAAGGCGTACTGCGTGATCACCCTCAATTATTAGATTACAACGTTGAGCAAGGCATTGCTAAAACCTTAATCAAGCCTTTTTATGATACGCAAATGGCCATTATTGGTATTACGTTAGATCAAATGCCGCTGATTGCCAGACCTGATCCTGACACCTTGTTTGTCAACGCTATTGAAACGACTAAACGTACCGTAGATGCATTACATCAACAAGGGATAAAACATATCCTAGTGTTAAGCCACTTAGGGTTAGATCAAGACCGAGAACTTGCCAGTAAAGTCGATGGTATCAGTCTAATTATTGGCGGTCATTCACATACCTTACAAGGTGATTTTAGTGCCGTTGGCATGTCTCACCTTCCCTACGGCGAAACCGTTAATAACACTCCTATTTTTCACGCGGGAAAGTATGCCGAAACCATAGGTCTACTTGAGCTATCTTTGGATAAAGAAGGCAAAGTGTGTCAATTTACTGGTGATAACTACTTTATGCTAGGTAACAAGGTGGAAGTGAGTCAAGCATCTGATGAGGTGGTAGCGGACACACTACAACACACACTCATCAATACTCTTCGCCAGCATCCGAATATGCTTAACGCTGCGCAAGATAATGCCATTGATGAGGTGATTCAATCACAGTATCGTCCTGCTTTAGTGGCATTAGAAAGTCAAATATTGGCCCATATTCCAAAAGACTTTATTCATACTCGCCTGCCCAGTAAACATTTTCCCCACGGCAGTGAAATTGCGCCTTGGGTCAGTAGAAGCATGTTTAAAGCGACTCAATTAGTTGAGCCTAAATTGGATTTTGCACTGCACAATGCCGGTGGCGTAAGGCAATCACTCAGTAAAGGTCAGCTTTCGGTAGCCGATGTATTTGGCCGTATATTACCTTTTGAATTGCCCTTAGTGACCTATCAAATCAAAGGCGAATACATAATTGAGGTGCTAGAGTCGACCATTAACGCCGCCACCAATAATGGTGTAATAGGCACAGGTGCAGGCAGTTTTCCATACCCATATGGGATCCGTTATAGCTATGATGGGACCCAACCTTTAGGCGCCAGAATTACCCTTATTGAAGTGTATCGAAACGAGCAATGGGTGCTATTACAGCCTAATGAGCTTTATATCGGGGTATCCAGTTCTTACACAGCGACTGGACGTGAGGGATATGGTGCACTTTTAAAAGCCCTGTGGCAGCAACCGGTAGAAAGTAAAAACCTACCTGAAGCATTTATTGACTTTGTTTGCCAGTATGGTTACAAAATAGGTCAGCAACAAATTGTGAATATTAATTACATTAGCCATAGATAATTTTTGGCTTGGATCACAGACGGTAGCTATCTCGCGTGTTTTAATGACGCCAATACTAAAAACAATTAAGGAACATTAATGAAAACAAAATTGATTAAAGCACTCGCCGCTACAATGCTTGTTTTAGGTGTGTCATCGGCCTGGGCTGAAGGTGTTGTCCATCAAGGTGAAGTTATTGATACTATGAATGGCGGTGGTTATACCTATGTTCAAGTTAAAGAAGCCGATAAAACTTATTGGGCTGCGGGTCCTCAAGTTGAAATAGTGAAAGGCGACAATGTTGAAATGTCTGAACAAATGTGGATGAGCGACTTTAAAAGCGCAAGCCTGGACCGTACCTTTGATGAAATTATGTTTGTCGGTCATATTATTAAAAAGTAACCATCGATTTACGGCTGATACTGCAAAAAATTTATACTTTAATAATCGGTTAATCCTAGCTAAGTTAACTTAAACTGAGTTGACCGATTTTTTATAACCCTCCTGATAAAATACCATGACCCAACTAAACATCGTTAGTTTCCTACCTAGCCACGCTGCTGATATCAGCCATATTTATCATCAGTCAGTGCAAGCCATTAACCATCCTAGGTATAATGATGCCAAAAAAAATGCTTGGTCTGCAGCGCCTCGCTCAACCAAGTATTGGCTGCAGCAATATAAACTTAGCAAAGCTTGGGTCATTGAAGATGAATTCAAAAACGTATTAGGATTTATTGGTCTTGAAACAACATACCAAAGCCGAGGATATATCGATTGTCTTTATGTCCACCCAGGCTACCAACACCAGGGTTTAGCAACTCAGTTGCTTCAACACGCGCAGCAATGGGCGACTGCGCAACACTATAACCAACTCAGCGTTGATGCATCATATCTATCTAAACCCCTATTTGAGAAAAATGGCTTTGTATTAGTTAAATCAAATTTACGGGTAAAGAAAAATCAAACTTTAGCAACGTTTAACTTAATCAAATCGTTGTGAGTTTTTATTTAAAAGTGGTTGTAGCATGCCTTCAAGCCCATTCAACTTCACCTCGTACATTAATGCTAACTGCTGACCTAACTTGCCTTCAGGAAACCCTTTGGCATGAAACCAGACTAAATAGGGTTCGGGTAATTCTAATAACTTTCGCCCGGCATATTTACCAAAAGGCATAGTCTGGTTAATCGCTTCAAGTAGCTGCTGCTCATTCATGTGTCTGCTTTGCCTCGATATAAAACAATTATTTATATTATTTTGAAATAATAAAATAGAAAATAGTTACATTTGATTATATTAAAACAATCATTCTATTCAAGCACCTTAATTTAATAAAATCGTTTTTTAAAATATCCGCTTCAAGCAACTCATTTCATTAACCTTTTGGCAACATTGACACTGTCTTCCCATCAGGGTCAATTTTTTGTCTAACAACAGAATAGCGTCAACAAAAAATCATCTAGACAGTTTATAAAAAGTGTCAAAAATCAGCTAATTGACGTGCCATACCACACAAGATTAAAGTAAGGTATATCACTCAATGATGAGGGGCAGGTAAAATGATTATTCTAGTTGGTGGCGAAAAAGGCGGTAGTGGTAAAAGCTGTCTAGCCCAAAATATCGCTGTATTTCTTACCAAAGAAACAAAAGCCAGTGTCATTATGGTCGATTGTGACCCACAACGAACAACATCAGATTGGATCCAAGCGCGTAACAATAATCCACAACTACCGCCGATTAACTGTGTGCAACTTTACGGAAAAATCCGTAATGATTTATTAAGTCTAGAGCTGCATTATGACTATGTTCTGGTTGATTGCGGTGGTCAAGACAACCTTGCCCTTAGAGCAACAATGTCTGTGGCATCACATGTACTCATGCCACTTAGGCCAAAACGACGTGATCTTAAAACCGTCAGCCACATGGATGATATTGTGTCTACTTGTATGATGATCAATCCTAAAATGCGCGCCGCCTTTGTGATCACTCAATGCCCTAATTTACCTAATCAAGCTGGGCGAATTCTAGAAGCGAAAGATGTCTGTCGTACCTATGACATTGACGTATTAGAGGCAATTAATTACTGCCGTAACATTTATGATGACAGCGAAGAGTCGGGTTTATCGGTTATTGAAATAGAACCTAATGGTAAAGCGGCTGAAGAAATGCGCGCAATAGCGTGTGAGTTACTGCAAGCTGAAAATGCTAAGCAAATAATGGAACAGCGGTTATCGCCGCGAAATGTCACTTCACTGAGGGGGAATTATGGCACTGGCCGATCTCAAGAAAAACGCCTCGTTATGTAAATCGAGTTTTAAGAGGCAGATGTCTGTTGAAGAGTTTATCGACACTGCCAGCTTATATGCACTAGGGCAAACCCATGAGTTTGCTCGGCCCAGCAACGTTGTCGACTTTTTACAATGTCGTGATAACAAACGCGCAATAGCGTCTATTAATGTAAAAGCTGAATCAGTAACCCAGGTCAGTAAACAGCCTTTTAGACGTGCCACATTTACCTTAAGTGAACAGGCAATTAATCAATTGGCGCAGTTTAGCCAGGCGAGTCAATTAGCTAAATCAAAATTAATCAGGCATTTGATCGCAGAACACAACCTGTTATCTGATGAAGATAAACAAAAGCTTTATCAAAAGTTTGAATTAGAAACTCAACTTAAATCTATTCCTACATAGTCATAAAAGTAGTATTGCTCTATCCCCACCCTTTTTACTGGCAGCATTAATTGTATGCCAGTTTTTTTATCTGCTTGAAAATTGATTAACATTACCCCATCTCTTGTTTATCACCTAAATTTGAGCGTGCTCATGATTGCCATTATAATTGTCTCCATTATTGCTACTGTAGCAATAGGTTGGATAACCAGCGCCTCATTTAGACGAGAACGTCATCGCCAAAATGTTTGCCAGCAAGCTTTCCCTAAATCATGGCGCATTATATTACGTCATCGATTTCCGTATTTTAAAAGCATGCCAACTGATTTACAGCTACAGCTTAAGAAACATATTCAAATTTTTATAGATGAAAAACAATTTATTGGCTGTGACGGACTGATGATTACCGATGAGATGAAAGTCACGGTTGCTGCACAAGCTTGTTTACTGCTGCTTAATCGTAAAACGAACTACTACCCTAACCTCAAGCAGATTTTAATTTACCCACACGCATTTATCGTAGAACAACAAAAAGTCGATTTTGCTGGCGTAACATCACAGCATAGAAGTGTCTTATTAGGTGAGTCGTGGGGAAATGGTAAAGTTATTCTGTCATGGCAAAACACGTTAAATGGCGCAGCAGACCCTTATGACGGTGAAAATGTGGTGATCCATGAATTTGCTCATCAACTCGATCAAGAAAATGGTCCCGCAAATGGCGCGCCGGCATTAAGACAAATTAAAGATTATGCCCATTGGTCATCCACGCTAGGTAAAGAATTTAATCAGTTACAGTATTGCGCGTCACAGCAAATACCGTCATTATTCAATTACTATGGTGCGACTAATCCAGCAGAGTTTTTTGCGGTGATAAGCGAAACCTTTTTTGAAAAACCAAAACAGTTCTTTCAACAACATCCTAAACTGTATAACGAGTTAAGTCAGTTTTATCAATTAGACCCAATACATTGGCACTAAAAGTATCATTTACTCAAGGCTAATATATCGCCATATACTTATCAAAAATACTGAACGTCTGTTTTTTTACAAACAATAACAATGATAACAACACAACATTAGTTTTATTTAGCAGGGATAACCATGCAATCAATTATTCATAAACTTGGCTTTATCGCAGTATTACTCACAACGGTTAGTGCATTTGATATTAATGCTAATTCGCTACAACATCTCGATAGTGAAACCACTGCAGAACAAGCGAGTAAAGCGGTAACAAATAAAAGTAACCAACAAACACTTGCAAGTGAGCTAAGCAGTGATGAAACGCCAGCTGTTATCACAAACCTAAACCAAGTTGACCAAGCATTAGATAGCCAGGGCTTAACAGAAGAAGATAGTCACAATGTTAATGGCTTACTCAACCAGCTACATGAAAGTGCCATGTCGGCTAACTGGGAAAGCTATTTTAGCTTATATCACCCAGATGCGATTTTTATTGGCACTGACGCCAATGAGCGTTGGAATATGGAGCAATTTAAACAATATGCAACACCCACTAATGGCTGGCGCTATGATCTTCAAGCTCGTCATTTACTTCAAATTGGCGATGTTATTGTATTTGATGAACAGCTTTATAGCCCCTCGTACGGCATTAGCCGTGGTACTGGTGCGCTAATTAATACTGAACAAGGCTGGAAGATAGCGCAATATCATTTAAGCTTTCCCATTCCAAATGATAAAGCCAAACGTATCACATCGTTAATTAAACAATAATACGGCTATTACTAATCGAAAAAAACTCAAATTAGTTATATTAAAAAGCCCTTAGTGACTTATCATTAAGGGCTTTTTTTAAGTCGATAAATAATGTAAAACTTATTTCATTGCCACGCTAAAGCACACATTAGCAAGTTGTGAAAAATGGGTAAAAGCATCAAAATCAGCTTGTTCAAATCGTCTAAATGAAGCATGCCTATCAGCATAAAAAACACCTAGCACCTTAGTGCCAACCATTAGCGGTGCAATTAAAAAGCCTTCTCGCGACAAGTCTTCAGTCAGATCACTAGCCAAACTTTGTGGCTCAGACCCACTGACTTGAGATACCCAATAGGGTTTCTTTTGTTCAATACACTGGGCAAAAATAGATTTGTGATCCGTTAACTCAATAACAAAATTAGTTTTCATGGTTTGCGCATCATCACCCATGGCGACTCTTGGCAGCAGCGTTTTTCGATTAGGTGACAATAACAACACCCCGCAACGGTCTACCCCTACACCGGTAAATATCCCTTCTAACGCAGTTTGCATTACCTGATTAAAGTCGGTTTTAGTAATAGCAAAACCCGTTAACTCACGTAGTTTAGTCAACTGAATCGATAAATTGGCCTCACGCAGTATGCTTTCAGGTTGAGGAGCATCAAGTGATTCAAACACTTTTTCAGTATCGGGAATAAATTCAACTAATATTTTAGCACCATAATCGACCGCTAATTTATGGGTAACTTGATTACAACGCACCAAGCGTAAGTTAAACTCTTCAATGCTAATATCAAGCATATCAGCCGCTTGCTTTAACCGTTTTTGAAAACCTTGCGGATCTAACTGAGGCTGGGCAATAGACTCAGCCAGTTTATCGGCAATAAAAATACACCGAATTTCAGGCATACGTTCATCGGGGTTATTCAATGCTTTAAGTAGCATGCCACCTAAGCCCCAGTTTCTGGCAATGCCTTGGGTTAATTGATTAAATGATGTCCCAAGCTCACCACGGATAATACTTAACTGCTCAACACTATCAGGATTGGATAGCAATTTTGCATCCAATTCATCCACCAATGTGCCACCCGTACTCCAGAAAGCACTTTCACCAATGCGATAGAGTAATGTAGCAATAAACACTTCTTCTCTTAAGGCTTCATCACGATCGCTCACCATCATACGGGCGATCATTGCCCCATGAAACGATTGGGCCATCAGCTTTAATAAGCGTTTAAATACACTGTCTGAAAGATTATGACTTTCAAGTAAACTGGATAATAATCTAGCAGTTAGGCAGATATTTCTAATGGTATCAAACCCTAGTACCACAGCCGCTCGGCTAACGGTAGACACTTGATTAATACCTTTATTGTAAATTGCGCTATTAGCAACCCGTAAAATGCGTGAAGTTAATGCATTATCGTGCATCACACTGCGACCGAGTAACGATAAAGAGGAGACGTCATCCTTGGCAAGCTGCTCTAAATCTCTAACGGTTGAACATAGGGCTGGCATCTCTTGATCACTAATGCGCTTGGTCCAATATTCAACACCTTTATGAGATTGATTGGCTGTCATAGTTGTCTTTTTTGATTAAATAATTGTGGATATATTGTGACAAGTATACTCAAGATCACCCAGTGATGGAGATCTTATTAATACCCAAGTTGATATTATGTCATTTAGCATAAAAAAAGCGGCCCATAAAGGGCCGTAACACAAACGAATTGGTTAAAAACTTACGGGTAGGAAGTACACCAACAATAAGAATCAACGACAAAGCTTATGGGCTTATGATCCAAAAGGTCGGATAAAAGTCCCGTGCGGCCTGTAGGAGAACCGCACGGGGTTACAACAGTCGCAAAGCGACTAAACTGTAAAACGGTACATTTAAAACTTAAAACGGCTCTTTTTCAGTTGAACCAGTTAGTGCTGTTACTGAAGGCTTACCACCTTGAATACAGGTTGTGGCTTGGTCGCAATAACCTGAACCCACTTACTGCTGGTGAAACACGAACGTATTACTTTTTCTCTGCGACTGCGAGTCAGTTATCACGGCAGCACCTGAGATTCTATAATTAAACATTTGTTATATTAAGCGGTTAGTAGCTCATATCCTGGTAACGTTAAAAAATCCACCAATTCATCTGATGTAGTAATTTGCTCAAGTAATTCAGCGGCTTTTGCAAACTGGCCAGCTTGATAACGTTCATCACCTAATTCTTGTTGAACATTCACTAGCTCTTCTGCCAGCATGCTTCTAAACAAATCTTTAGTGACTAATTTATCGTTAGATAATGTTTTGCCATGCTGGATCCACTGCCAAATTGAGGTGCGTGAAATTTCAGCGGTTGCAGCATCCTCCATCAAACCGTAAATTGGCACACAGCCATTACCTTGGATCCAGGCTTCTATGTATTGCACAGCTATACGAATATTAAGACGCATGCCTGATTCAGTGCGTTCACCATTGCACGGTTCAAGTAATTCAGAGGCAAGAATTGGCGCGTCAACATCACGGGTAATGTGCAATTGGTTAGTTCTATCGCCGCCAATATAATCATTGAATATTTTCATTGCGGTATCCGCTAATCCTGGGTGTGCCACCCATGTACCATCATGACCGTTACGGGCTTCTAGCTCTTTGTCACTACGCACTTTTTTCAGTACAAGTTCGTTAGTTGCTTCATCTTTTGCTGGAATAAATGCCGCCATACCGCCCATGGCTAGTGCACCACGTTTGTGACAGATTTTAATCAACAAGCGTGAATAAGCGCTTAAAAATTTGGTGTCCATGGTCACCGCCTGGCGATCAGGTAAGACTCTGTCAGCATGGCGTTTTAAGGTTTTAATATAACTAAAAATGTAATCCCAACGGCCACAGTTCAGTGCAACTATGTTTGAACGCAGTTCATAGAGAATTTCGTCCATTTCAAACACAGCAGGCAAAGTCTCAATTAAACAGGTACATTTAATCGTGCCAGGTTTTAAGCAAAAACGTTCTTCAACAAAGGCAAACACTTTTGCCCACCAGCGCGCTTCAACATGACTTTCAAGTTTAGGAAGATAAAAATAAGGACCTGAATTATTAGCCAATAGCTGGTGATAGTTATGGTAAAAATATAAGGCGAAATCCATCAAACCGCCTGGAATAGCTTGGCCTTTGTATTCAACATGTTTCTCTTTTAAATGCAGACCACGAACACGGGCAATGAGTACCGCAGGATCGGGGTTTAGCTTATATTGTTTACCATCTGGCGAGGTAAACTCAATATCACCACGAACCGCATCACGCAAATTGATTTGCCCTTCAACCACTTTCTGCCAGCTTGGCGCTAATGAGTCTTCAAAGTCCGCCATAAACACTTTAACGTTAGCGTTTAAAGCATTAATAATCATTTTACGGTCCACAGGACCGGTTATTTCGACACGACGATCGGTTAAGTCGTGTGGAATACCACGAATAGACCAATTACCATCACGTATTGCACGGGTCTCAGGTAAAAAGTCAGGTAATTCACCGTTATCAATACGCGCTTGTTTTTGTTTACGCTTTTCAAGCAGCTGTGGCACTTCTGCGGCAAAACGACTACATAAGCTATTAAGTAATGCTAATGCACCTTCGTTAAACACATTTTCTTGTCCTGCTATTGCTGGACCAGTAATCACTAGATCTGACGAGCCGCGGGGCTGTTCAGATGTTGTCTTACTGTACTGTGCTATTAATTGCTCTGCCGTCATAACCAGGCTCCCTTGACGCGACTGTCATTGTTTTTCAAACTGGTTGAACATTTCTGTTTGGATTACCGCTTTGAATGAAAAGTGACTAATAAACTCAATAATTCAGAGTAACTAAAGTTGTTTGCTTAACATGCTGCAAATTAATCTGAGCGACTTACGTTTACCGGTAAAACTTTAATTCAAATAAAACCATCAAATGTTCGTTTCGCAGTAAAAACTACGCAAAAACAGTTGTATTTGCAACAGTTACCCCTTTACCAATTCGGTAAAAAACCATCAACACCCTCAGTTTTAAAATGGTCATACCAAAAGAGAATTTTCAAAACAAATTATTGAAAATAAACAATTTAAATTACTTTAAAACTGTGTAATCAACCCTGTAAAATTAAATGGTCTTACCTAATTACCAATAAAAAAGATAGGTAATAACACACGTAATAAAAAAACATGTCGTAAATCAATAATTACAAAACTTTAGTAGAACAAACCTTTACAGCAATAGCCTCTGCGTTTTGTACTCACCTTAAGGTAACCTAATTTTTATCAATATAATCAAATACTAATACCCTAACCAACAACCATCAAATTAAAACACTCGTTTCAATCTTACGTTAACGTAAAGTAGAGCTTTTGCAAGAACTTAATCACAGCAATAAAGATGAACGTTATCCGATCATCAACTCTATTCTTTGTGGTTTTATTGAAAAATAAGTTAATTTATTTTCATTTTTTTCGACTTTTTAGTCATTTAGCTTAGTATTTAAGCAGGAAGCAGACTTAACACGATTTCAGCAGGCGTGTTTGTTACCATTTCGAACCATCAACTCAGTAGAAATACCCCGTCGAACGTAGCATTAATATACCTACAAATATCATTCAATGGCTGATAGATCATCAAACAGATATTGGTGCTTGCTGCAAGCCACACACTGAGGACCATGCTATTTGATATCACAGCCAATTCAACACACTAAAAGGATCAAATAACTCTCTGAAAATGTTAGCTGTGGTGACTGGCTATAAACACCAAAAAACATATCAATTTGAATAGCCGAAAGCTGGATGATTGAGTTATCGAGCTGCTCGACGAATGGGCTAGTAAATAAATTAATCAGCCGATAAAGCAGCTAACGATTAACCTTGCCTATTAGATATTAGCAATGATGAGAGAATGACAAACATAAACAGTGATTAGCAAGTGAAGGGTTATTTGATAAAAGTCGGCTTTCTGAGGTCTTTTTAGGCTTTTTCTAGGCACTAGTCAAAAGCATGCACCCACTATATATTCTTAATGCTAGTAACTTGCAGAATTGTAAAGAGAGTTAAATAAAGCAGGTTTTAGGCGAAGCTAGGGTGATATACCAGTACTTTATTACGTCCTTGATGCTTACATTTATACAAGGCAATGTCAGCACGACTTAATAATGGGTCAATACTTAAATCATCACGCGTTAACGAGCTGACGCCTACACTCAAGGTTATCGAAAAGTTATGACCAGAATACTTAGTATTAATGTGTTCAACTTCTTTACGTATCGATTCAGCTAATTTAAAAGCAGTCTTCTCATCGGTATTAGGTAAATAAAGTACAAACTCTTCACCGCCAAGTCGACAAAAAATATCGCTAGGACGAATAACATCTTCAATAACTTGAGTTACTTTTTTTAATGTCCAATCGCCAGTTGCATGGCCAAAACGATCATTAATTGACTTAAACAAATCCAAATCTAATACCAGTACAGAAAAGTGGCGATGATTAGATAACGCTTGTACTAATTCATTTTCAGCTAATTCCTGCCCTGTTTGGCGGTTAAAAATTCCGGTCAATCCATCCCGCTGGGCCTGGCGCATAAATTGATTCCGCTGCAGCCATGCCGTTAACAGTAAAAGTAATAAGCCAATACACACCCCGAACAACAAGGTCGAAAACATAATAGATGAGCTTTTCTCTTTTAAAAACAGATCTTTTTGCTGCACCATTAATTCATGTTCTTGCAACAAATTCTTATTTTCACGATTTTTCTCAGCACTATCAAAACGGGCCATTTGATAAGCATTTTGTTTATGATTACTTTCATCTAAATCTTGTAAATCTAACGCATGGGCTACTACCTGATACTGATAGGCTTTAGCATATTCCCCATCTCGGCTGGCTAACATGGCCAATACTTCATTGGCTTGTTTTTTAACATGATTATTAGACTTATCTTCGTTTAATCCGTTAAGTTCATTAGCATATAGCGCCGCTTTTTGATAATTGCCCTGGTAGAAATAAATTTTACTCAAAAAGGCTTTCACGCTGTGTATTTCAACTTGAAATTGAAATGACAAATACCCTTCAAGAGCAGCTTCAAACAGCGGCTTAGCCAGGTCTAGTTGGCCCGATTCAAAATAACTCTCCGCCTGTCCCTTAATAGACATAATTTCTATTAACGGCTGCTCATTATTGGCGCAATACATTTCAGACTGCTTAAATAAATCATTCGCCTCTGTATAACGTCCTAACCTTAAGGTGGCTACCGCTAAATAAACTTTGGTATAGCACTCATGTTTAGTGTCTTTGCCTTGATTAAGGTTTAACACTAACTGTGCCGTATTAAGCATTTCTTCATAGGCATTTAAATCAAGCAGGATGTTTAACAAGCGGACATAAGAGGCGACTTTAAGGCTAACATCTTCAACACCTTCAATGCGGGCTAGATTTATTTCCAACATAGCAAACGCTGCTTCATAGTTTTTAAGCATCAAAAACACAGTTGTTTTATAAAGATAAATTCGAGTAAGCGACTCTTCCGACGGGGAGTAAGTTAACGCTAAGTCAAGTGCTTGGTTGGCTTGTTCCAATTCTGATAAATACATGTATTTTGAACTCAGCAGCGTATAAAATTTAGCCAACTGAGAATGGGACAACTTATCAAGCGAACGCTCTATATTTACAATCGCGGACTCAGCTTGAGTAAAATCAGTTTGCAGTAATTTTTCAATTCGACTTAAAGACTCATCGTAATTTTCAGATGCAAAAGCACAATTGGTCAATACCAATTGTGCTAATAAACAGAAAACTAAGGCTTTATATTTCATTTGTTATTCAGTTGGCGTTGCAACCATCACATAAGACTGCATTAAACTATCGCCAAGTATTGCTTTTAGAGCATCTAAATCACCCGACATCACTAGATCGGCCTCTTGAGCTGTTAAGCCATGTGCCAACATAACACCTCGAGGATCCGCTTTATAAGCTTCTAGTAATCCAGCATCGACCGATAGCGCTTCGGCAAAATCTTGTAATGTTGACATGGTATTCCTTTATCGTTTTTGTAATTGTTTTAAAACTAGCCAATAGTATCAGCTGTTATGCCTAATTTAGCTAACATCTGTTGATTTAATGTTAATTTTTTTGATGGCGGTATCATTAAAGTACTAATTGCTTTAAGTGATGCAAAAGGTAAATCACTCAAAGCAATGCTGTCAATTCTGGGTTGTTGAAATGGCAAGGTAGCCGCTTCATAAATTACCACGGGATGATCTAACGGGTACCATTGGCTCAAATGCTCAACTAAAATTTCAAGTTTTGCAGTAGTGGTCGAAAACTGGGTCAAAGTATGTTCACCCGCCAAGGCAATTTGCCATAACAATAAGTGAGTGCAATTATTGGGGATATGGTTATAAAGTAAAAACTGCGTCGCCTCAAAACTTTGATGACCGACATTACCGGGGTCTATACCTAAATCAGCCCATAAACAGGCTTCAGCAGAAACACCTGGTAGCATATTCGACTCAAAACCCTCAGCCCGGGCTTGTTTTATGGCCATATGTGCCACACAGGCAAAAATACCTGGATGACCATAAAATGAGCACACCACCAACTTGCCTTTACGTACTTCAGCTAATATAGCGTTTACCATTTCACTATAGGTATCACGTCGATTTTTAACTTCATCAGGTTTGGCATAAAAAGACTGCAGCGATCGCACATCAGCGTTTATAGCATCTAGCCACCGCGCTGCAAAGCCATCGGTTACCAACGAAAAAACCACATCGGCTATTTCAATATAACTTTTACTTAAGGTGCTAATTTGACCCGCCAAGTGCATGCCTGTACCCACGCACACCAATCGGCCGACATTTTTTGACTGTTCAGATTTAGATGTTATTTCAGTATTCTGAGCTTTCAACATGACACCATTCATTGTTTATTCATTTTTATTATTAAAATACCGTAAGGCAGTGCTAAATAACATTTAATTTATTGCTAAAGCTAAACAATTTGAGTAAACATTCCAATGTTTTTTTGCTTAAAAATATAATAAACCATTGAACTTATGCCAATGAAACCAATCAAATTAGCCGCAAGTCACATCCGCCCCTTGTCATGATAGGGTTTGCTTGGGTATGATGACCAACAGAATTTAGGAACTAGCACAGACAATGATTAACAAAAAACAAAGTCTTACTCTGTTAAGCGCAGTAGCATTATCTATCTCATTAAGCGGTTGTGGTGTATTTGATTGGCTAATTTACAAGCCAGATGTCCCGCAAGGGAACTACATGGAAAGCCAGCAGGTCGATAAATTACGTATCGACATGACAAAAGAACAAGCTGAATATATTTTAGGTCGCCCAGTTTTACGTGACAGCTTTGCCGACGATACCTGGTATTACGTGTATCACTTTAAAAGTGGTCGTGATGCAAGCATTATCCATAAAGAGTTAATTATTCACTTTATTGATGACAAGGTTAGCCGTGTTGAAGGTGATTATGATTTAAGTGCAGATTTTAATACTCCACTAGATCAAAGCAAACTACCTTCAAGCAATGAGCCAGAAGATGATCCGCTTATTCCGGAAGCTCGCCCAGACGCTAAACCTTTAGTTGAAGAACAACGTGGTTTAAACGGCACGATTAACAATAAAAAATAAACCTTAACTTAACGTTACAGGACACAAAAAAGCAGGGAGTCCATCCCTGCTTTTTTATATCTGAAATTTAACAGCCTTTAACTCAACTTTGCGCCGGTAATTTTATTAATTCGCCCTTCATCTTTAGCTTTTTCAGCGCGCTTACGACGTACATCTTTTGGATCGGCAATCAGCGGCCTATAAATTTCAACACGCTGACCAGGCACTAAAACCTCATCATGTTTTACCTGGCGACTAAACACCCCAAGCTTTACCTTATCTAAATCAATTTCAGGGAAAAAAGCGCAAATATCACTTTGCCTAACCGCCTCAATAAAACTGCAACCCGGTGCAACCATCACAGTAATAATTTTTTGTTGGGTTGGCAGCGCATAAACCACATCAACAGCAAACGGTTGTTGTTCAATTGTCACGATATATTACCTTAGCTCGGTCAGTAAATGCGGTCACCATAGACAACATTAATTGTTTAAATACCCGCCCAAAAGCCAAATCAGACAGCGGATTAGCAAATTCAAAATCCAAATCAAACTCAACTTTGCACGCATCATCGGTTAGCTCAGTAAACACCCACAAACCTTGCAGGCGTTTAAATGGGCCATTTTCGAGTGTTAAAGTAATCCGTTTACCTGCTTCCACATGATTACGTGTCGTAAAAGTCTTTTTGATGCCAGCTTTACTCACATCAACCGATGCCACCATGGTTGTACCATCAAACTCCAATACTTTACCGCCCACGCAGCCGGGTAAAAAAGCATGGTAAGACTCAACATCATTAACCAACTCATACATCTGCATGGCACTAAAGCGCACCAACACACTCTTGGAAATCTTAGGCATCCGCACTCACTTTTACGAAATAATAACGCGATTTTATCACGATAAATGAAAAAGGCATCTGTTGCAGTACAACATAGACGTACACAAACCAATAATTTAGGTATAATCGTTGAATTATTAATACTCTCCCCCCATATCTGTTGTAGAACTGAATGAAAAAGTTAACACAACAGCGCTTTTAAAATGGGCAAATTGCAGGCGATATACGCCTAGATGGTAAAAAAGCATGGTAAAGAAATCGGCAAAAAATCCCTCAGCAACTATCGCACGTAATAAACGCGCGACATTTGAATACCGCATAGAAGACAAAGTCGAAGCGGGATTACAACTTATGGGCTGGGAAGTAAAATCTATCCGCATGGGTAAAGTTAACTTATCTGATTGTTATGTATACATAAAAGAGGGTGAAGCCTTTATGCATGGTTGTACTATACAACCCCTTAATACCGCTTCAACCCATGTAATATGCGATCCAATAAGAACCAAAAAACTGCTATTAAAGCGCAGTGAAATCGACAAACTTGCCGGGCTAATTGAACGCCAAGGCTATACGCTTGTGCCCTTATCCATGTATTGGCGTAAAGGTGCGTGGGTTAAAGTTGAAATTGGCTTAGGTAAAGGTAAAAAAGATCACGATAAACGTGAAGACACCAAAGAACGTGAATGGAAAGTAGAACAGTCTCGCGTAATGAAAAAGAGCAGACTGGACGGATAATAACCAAACGATGATATTTTGTTAATCGTCGCTAGGTATTAACCAAACAACACGTTATGATATTACTAATTGGGGGCGATTCTGGATTCGACAGGATTCACGAAACCCAAGGAGCATGTCGAGGGGCGGTTGGCCTCGTAAAAAGCCGCACCGTTATAGTTGCAAACGACTCTAACTACTCTCTAGCAGCTTAGGCTAGCTAGCCATCACCCACACGTTTCGCACGTGGACAGTGGATCATGATGGTCATATTACAGTGTGCTAGCGAGGGAACTCCGTCCGGGGGTGAACCGCGAAACAGTACCGGACTCACCAAGTAGCATCCTGTCTTTCGGAGACTCCTTGGTTAAATAAAAGAGAGACTAAACATGTAGTGCCGAGGATGTAGGCTTTCTGGACGCGGGTTCAAGTCCCGCCGCCTCCACCAATTAAAGGAACGAAGACGTCTTAGGACGTCTTTTTTTCTGTCTGTAAAATACATAAATCAATGGCTTACGTTAAATTCAGCTCCATTTGTGTACGATAACGTTTGTTGAAAACCGGAACTTTTAGTAACATCAGAAGTAACATCGGCAAATACATAGCCGTTTCGATGTTACTAAAACCACAATTTAGGCCTATAACTGTCAATAATTTATAGGTTTACATTTATTTAGTAACATCGCTTTAATCACTCAGGTCAGTGTTACTAAGGATGGTGTTACTATGGCAAGACTCGCAAAGCCCCTTTCAGATACAGAAATCAAAAGTGCTAAAGCAAAAGACAAAGAATATAACCTGGCAGACGGTGCGGGGTTGCAGTTAAGGGTAAAGCCTAACGGTTCTAAGCTTTGGCTTCTCAATTACGTCAATCCAATTACCAAGAAAAGACAAAACCTAAGTTTTGGCTCATATCCTGATATTTCTCTTGCTGATGCACGTAAACTCGCACAAGAAGCTAGAACGCTCATCGCGTTAGATACTGACCCCAAGCAACATAAAGCTGATGAGCTAGCTGCAAAAGCGGCACTCACTGAACATACTTTTGAGATAGTCGCTCTGCAATGGTTTGAAGCTAAGAAAGAATCCATAACTCTGGACCATGCTGATTCAACATGGCGCTCTTTCAAGCTGCACTTACTCCCTGCTTTAGCTAAAACGCCAATCAGCCATATCACTGCGCCGATGGTTATTAAAGTATTAAGGCCTGTTGAAGCAAAAGGTAATCTCGAAACTGTTAAGCGATTAAGCCAACGCATAAACGAAGTCATGATATACGCCGTCAATACGGGCCTTATTCATGCAAATCCTTTATCCGGTATTAAGTCGGTATTCAAAAAACCACGCAAAGAACACCTTGCAGCATTAAAACCAAATGAATTGCCTGAGTTAATGCAGGCTATCGCGAACGCCAGTATAAAAAAAGTCACCCGCTTTTTAATTGAATGGCAATTGCATACCATGACTCGGCCGAATGAAGCCGCAGCAGCACGATGGGATGAAATTAATTTTGATGACCGGTTATGGTCAATTCCGGCAGATAAAATGAAAATGCGCCGTGATCATGTTATCCCCCTTACCGAGCAAACGATTGTGCTACTTGAAGTAATTAAGCATTTCAGCGGTCACAGAGAGTACATTTTCCCTGCTGAAAGAAACCCTAAAACACATTGCAATGTGCAAACAGCAAACGCTGCATTAAATCGAATGGGGTTAAAGGGCCGTACCACCGCACATGGCCTCCGTTCGCTAGCAAGTACAACACTCAATGAGCAAGGGTTTGATGCAGATCTTATTGAAACAGCATTAGCACATATTGATAAAAATCAGATACGTAGTGCTTATAACAGAACCGACTACTTAGAACGCCGTAGAGTAATGATGATCTGGTGGAGTGACTACATTATCCAAGCTGCTAATGGTAACGTTAGCTTAATTGGTATGAAAAATCTCAGAGTAGTTTAGGAATTAATATGATTCTAGATAATAAAAAGTGGCTGAACTCAAAAGGTTTTAGCGATACTGACATCGATTCAATAATTAAATATTGCCAGAACTATCCAGCAGGTGAGAAAACATATAACGAACAACTTAAACGTCTCAGAACAGCAAAAAAACACTTTCAAGATGGCCTTACTCAAATTAAGGCTGTTGCAAACTCATTTCCAATCATAATGTCTGATATTGATGTGATTTATACTCAATTAGCTAACGGTAATAATAAAAATAATCTCAGAGTAAACGCCCCATTAATACTTGATGACACTAAAAATGATGAATTACAAAGCTTGATTGTTAAATTAGAGCAAGTCATACAATCCATATCTATTGCAGCAACGCCACCGAAGAGTGCTTTAATCGGCAACTGTACTGAGCCACCAATAGAGCTAAAACTAACAACAGGAAAAGGCCAACTAATTAATCAATTACACAATGTATGGCTTCAAAAAAATAATAAGATAACCATTAGTGATACATCAGATTTTGTGACTTTTCTGGCCATAGTTTTTGACGACAAGATGGAAAATGCATCAAAATGGAAAAGTGCCTTCGACAGAATATGCTTAAATAAATTTCCAAAGTTAGAATAACTCAAGTTTGAATTGACTAGATAAAAGCGATCAATTCAAACCTCTAATTTACCACTAGAACTTCCAATATAGCCCTGTAATAACCAATTAACACTTTTACAGGAATCTATATTATGAACACATCAAAAAATATGCGTATCATTCGCAAACCGGAAGCCCTCTCTATCTTAGCAATCAGCAAAAGTACGCTTCATGAAAGGATCAATGAAGGGCTACTTCCACCACCAATCAAGCTCGGGAGTAGAGCTGTTGGATGGTTTGAGTACGAAATACATCAAACTCTCAAAGCAATGGCTGCTGGTATACAAGATGATTTACTTGCTGACTATATTGACACACTAGTAAAGGCTCGAAAAGAGGCTTGGGATGAGCTGAGAAGATAGATAATAGGTATCTATTTAAGTGGTGAGGGTGCTCCCCTCAACCACTTGAATATATTACTAAAAAATTATAACAGACAATACTGGAAAATATTGATAGGTTTTTAACCCCCTAAAATGAAAATAATATGAGCAGAAAAGTCAGGCCGCATATGTTGTTGCAGCTAAACTGGCCCTGAATATTAGGGGGGATCTTAATAATATCTGTCTTTCTTTTTAATTAAGAAATTAAATCAAGCCTCTGGTAAAAACATATGCACATATCGATAGCAGACTTTTACTCATACAAAGGAAATCAATGGAAAGTAAATAATCGACCATCAGGCTGTTATACACCAATACTTAAATCATCATTTGAACAAATCTTTAACTTTCAAAGTCATCATTTAAAATTAATGGCCATTCGCTATGATCTTCACCAACCAAGCTACGTCCTGCTAAATAAGCAGATTACTGTATTTTTCAGGCGATTATTAAAACAACTCAAAGCAAAGTACAAAATACACCGTTTAGGTTATGTATGGGTACGCGAGCAAGAAAAAGCAAAATCACCGCACTATCACATCGTGCTACTTTTAGATGGTAAAAACATCATGTACCCAGGCTGGGTTAATATTATCAGCAAACGTATTTGGTCTGAACTTGGTGGTTTTATTTATTATCCAAGACATCAATATTACAAAATACAGCGTGGTGATAATAAAAATATGGCAAAACTATTGTATAGGGTTAGCTATTTCGCAAAAGCGAGAGGAAAAGGAAAAAAGCCCGCGCAAACCAAAAACTATGCGGCAAGCCGCATAGTTTTTAATCCTAAACCCACCAGCAAAGAGTTTACAGGCTATTACTAGACTCTCTCACTATGGTGAACTAGCTCATTACCTGTACCATCTAAAACTGACTCTTCGTCAAGTGCCATCCAAAACCATACTTACATTTATAGACTCGTAAGCTAATACCTTGTTCATCATAGATAATATTAGCCCTTAAACGTGCCTCGAGTTTGGAGCGATATGATTCTTTTTCAACGCCATAGCCTCCTGTACAACGATTACACTTTTGACTGGGCGTTTGTCTACTTTTGGGTGATAAGTGCCATAAATCACATTTACTGCAATGATACGGACTTAAATCATTACCATAATATTCTTTGGAGTAATCAGCGGCTCCTTGAGCCTCTTCTTCATCATAATATTGTGTTAATGGTTTACCTGAGGTTTTTCCAAAACAAGTTTCACTTTTCATCATTTCCCCCTAACACTCGATAACATCGATATCAATGTGACGATATCTTGATAAAAATGTTTTAGGGTTAAACGCTATCTGAGCAAGTGCGCTTTCCACACCACACTGATTGATACTGTCACTGTACTTGTAACCAATAGAACTTACAGAGTTTTGATAGAAGCGGCCTAAAGGGTCAATCATCAAATAAGACTCTGTCATCGTTGAATTCGACTCAGAAAATAGTGGGAGTCCTAAGCCACTATGACGTTCTACAAACTGGTTAAACTTTTCTTTTGAGATCAGTAAATCATCAGCACCATACGGCATTACTTGTAAGACTTTCCATTTATAAGGCTTTAACTCACAAATCAGTGATGAAAAGTCCTCTTCATAATTTAAGCTATTCACAACTGTATTGATCTTGGTTTTGATGCCTTTTTGAGTTTCTATTAACCCCTCTAATGCGATTTTTAAATCCTCAGCGCTCAGCGAATTGCCTTTACGATCAACTCTGCCTATTTTTTCTCGAGTACTTAAATCTTGGCTATCAAAGCTAATACCAACCATATCCAACACATTCTTAGGAAAATCCAAGCGGCTATTTATTAGATAATGCCCATTCGTAATGATTGAGGTTTTAAAGCCTTTTTGTTTCGCCAGCATCAGTACGATAAAAAATGTACTGCCAAGCATCATTGGTTCTCCGCCAGCTAAATTAAGACGAACGGTTTCGTAACCGAGCTCACTCTTTAACGTTGAATTACCTTTGATAAAATATGAAGCTAAGTAATCAAGCAACTTTTCAATGTCCTCAAGAGAACGATGTAGTTCTTTAGGTCGTCCCCATTTTGCAAAGCAGTACTTGCAGTCATAATTGCACACTTCAGTGATGTGCCAGTTGATGACTAATTCTTTAATATTTTTATGTTCTACGTGGATAAATTTCATGACTCAGCCTCCTTAACATTCAACAGTTAATGAACTGAATTTTTTATTAAAGTTTCGCTCATAATTTTGACGGTTAAATAGCTGAAAAACGATATTCGTTGAAGTGCGGTTCAAGATAAGCCGATGATTTCGGCCTATGCGAAAACGAACAAGGGAGTTGTTACATTTGACTTTTCGACCGCCTAAAAACGGATAAGGTTTACCTGATGCAATCTCATTTATCAGGTTTATAGTTTGAACCTGTTGATTGGAAGATAGACTTTGCCAAACTCTAGAGTTAATACGGCACATTAGTGATGGAGGCGTATTCGCTCGAGTAGACTCTTCAGTGAAGGGTAAAGCATATTGTAATGTTAACATTTTGAAGCACCTTTTTGTTATGGGTGCTTCTATACGCTGGTGAGTTTACTTTTTTTCGCTTTTTATTTATGACGGTAGCAGTACTACACTCCCAACTGATTTTGCATGGTTTAAAATAGATTCAAAATCATTGCTTAAACACTCACCCTCAACAAAAGTGAGCAATACAGCACCTTCGCCAAGCTTAAAGGCCCACGAGTCATCTATACCAATGACCCCATCACCACCAATAAAAGAATAATAAACATTAATATCTCTGTCCGCATTGAAGTTAATGAGAATATCTTTATCTAGCTCCACTATCTGGTGTTCCCCCCATTTAACCTCAATTGAAAAGGCTTGTTCTTCATCTGACGTACTACTCAAAGCAGCACTAAATGGTTGGTAGCTAGGACTAAAAAGATTAATTTTTGGGGCATTGGTGCTTTTTTTAGTAAAGGATTTTAATTTTTTATATTGATGAACTATCGCAGGCCATTTAGCCGCTAGACGGCAAAACGCATTCAAACTTTCCCGACGCTTAACAGCTTCAGTCCAAACCCTTTCTGTGTCTGGATGCTGTAAAAGCTTAACCCAGTGTTCATCAGTACTTTCTACACCTTGGACCATTTCATCAAGCGATAACTTATCAAGTGTCATGATACTTGCTCCAATAATGTAGATGGCTTAGCTTTTAGTTGTTTTAGTTTTTGGGTGTAATAAGAATAATATGGATCATTCTTATTTATTTCATACACATCAAGCACAGCACTTTTTGCAATAGCTTTGAACAATGAACGAGTAAGAACATCATTATCACCAGTCTCAGTAAATACTTCATGAAATCGATTGATTATTTGTTTAATTGTCTGCCTAACTTGATGCTTAGTTTGATGAGTTTCTGATTGACCTGCGACATATTGAGGACGATTAAGGCCTTTCACAAAATATTTATTCTCATAGCGTTCCACAGACTCTAAATGCTCAGCAACATTGAGGAACAGATACAAGTATCTAAAAGAAGCATCTACCTTATAACGGGTTGTTTGAGGGGCTGACACCTCGTTTTCTATTTCTACTACTTCTGAGTCACCTTCAAATGAAGATAATTCTCTTAACAGCTTTTTATTAGCTAGCAACCAATAACCAATCAAGTCTGGAGCGACATGTCGATTGAATTTTTTAAGATTTTTTGCCAATTTTTGCACATGCAAATCGATATCGGCGACTTTAGATTCTGACAGTTCATGCTCGCTTTCAACTAAAACCTGCTTATAAACCCCACCCCCAGTATGGACATTCCCAGCTGTTTTGAATCGGACCCAGAATGCCAACTGACTGAACAGCTTTATATCTTTGGCGATACCGCTAGGTAAACGATCAACGCTAAACGGGCTTAACAAAAATAAACCTATAATCTGGGAGACTGCGCTGGCTTGATTTTTAAATGCCAAAGAGATGGATCTCTCATCAAAGTTTTCTAGCGCCTGTTCAATAACCAACTCTATAACTTGTCGATTTCTATCAACATACTTTTGCCGTCCAATAAAAGACCAATCAGTAATGGGTAAGACGCTATCTCGCATTTTTTACAAAGCCTGCCTGTAAATCCATTTGTAAAATTAAAGTATTCAATTGCTGTAGTTGAGCTGATGACAGCTCTACTCTAGGAATAAAAACATTTTGCTGCTCGCTTAAGCCACAAAAACGCATGCCTGACCATGCTGAAGGATGCTTAAATGAATCCTCTAAAACGCTTATATCAAACTTGGATTTATTAGCACTACTCGCAAGTACGGGCCCCATAAGCGCTTCCAACGCTTGTTTTTTTGTATAATGGCAACCAAGTGTCCTTAGGTACTCTTGTTCACCAATGGTAGTGATTCTACTTAACTCGTCATCTGCACCTCTTTCAACCCACCAACGTTGAGCACTAAGCAGTGCTTCAGATGCCCCTAAACCGCTTATAACAAGCTTATCGTATTTTGCTTTTATGTGTGCCGTAACTAACTCAGGAACAGCCCACAGAGAACCTATAGCGGTTTTAGCACCACACTCTAACATCCTCATATCCATACCAAAGGCTTCATTCACCTGGCTAGGCAAAAAATGTAGAGGAATATTCGAACCACTTTGACACGCCCACAACTCGATCCGCTCTGCTCCCCGCGCACCAAGACGCATCTCGACGTCTCGAATAACAAAGTCTTTGAATAATAATGAAGGTCTATCCGGCAGTTTATGTTCACAGTGTCCATAGAAGCTAAAAACACTTGAGTGGGTTAATTGATTAACAACATCATCCATAGATTGATTAACAATAACGTCTGGATAGGCTTGCTCAGCGAGTTTTTCAAATAACGTGTCTCCACCACATATGCTAGTACGCAGGCTTTTTTCATCTGAATATTTAACTTGTTCATATAAATACATCAGTGAAGGTAGCCAATTGATCTCACTTGCTAATTGATAAAGTTTTTCACCTACTTTACCTGTTGCTATCCAAGGTATATGCGAAGCAAAAAATGAAGGTAGCAGCGAAACTTTGCTTAAGTGAGTTGGAAGTATTCTTTCCCAATCGACAAAGTCTAAATCCCAATTTGTACTAGCTTCTTTGTTATTAGCAACAAACGCAGCAACATTATTGATAAGATTTTTAGGTAAGTTGAAAGAATAACCGTTAGCAATTATTTCGTTATTTTGCAGATAAACAACGATAATCAAAGCATCGTCATAGTGATCTTCAATGTCTATCTTAACGAGTACTAGCTCGGGATGAGCATGAACGGCCTTTTTTAGATTATCAAAGGTAATTTGATAAGTTCGTTGCCTCGCGCTGAAGTAATCGGGATCTAACCTGTCAGTATATTCACCTAACGTTTTGAAATCTATCAAGCACAAATTGGCTTGTTGTGTTAAATAACTGACTGGATCACTAGCTCGACTCGCTATGTCGACGATACTTGCATATTGATTACCATCAAATACATGTTCATCAATATTGGTTATTTTTAAGGGAGCTTGTGATTTAAGTAACTTCGCACTCTCTGTAAGATATTGATGTAATTTATCCTTGTCCACGAAACTAGACATAAGTGCAAGTTCATTCAAGCCATAGTACGTACTACCCAATTTTCTTAGCGTATCTAGTAACACTTGAGCGACAGGATTTTTAGGGTGAAGCCAACACAAACTCGCACTTTCACAAAAACGCATCCCGCTAGTATTTTCTAGCGTTATAAATGCTCGTAAATAGTCTTCTTTTTTTACTAATATACGAGCTAAACCTGAATTTGCCTGTTGAATTAGCACACTAACCCTATCAGACTCTTGGTCCGTCTCTGTAGACTGTCTACTCACCATTAATGAGTCAATTTTAGTTGATAACTTTTCAATATTAGCAGCAGTGCTGTTTCTCTCTGCCTCTTTTACTAGCTGCTGAATTTCAACGATAGGATTTGATAGATCTGCATAAGGATTTACCCTCATAAAATCTAAAGGATCTAGACCAAACGACGGTGCTATTTCTCCAATAAAATGACAGAGCTGTTTGTGTTCCACATTGTTGGAAAAGTGACTCAATCGCGTAAAAGTAAGAGGCAATATTTGATGAGGTTTCAAGGACATTAAATCCTCTAAACCAAGATAAGGTACATTTGACTGAGCCCACTCAATAGCGTCAATAAAACACTGAAACGCTTTAGCTTGAGCATCACAAGTTTCAGCAACTTTTTCGGCATCGAGTAGAGTTGCAGCTAAATTGAAATAGGCGATAGAAAGCTGATTTAATCGAGTAAATATCGGAATATTTCCCTCTAACATCCTTATTGCAGACTCATGAAACTGCTGAGACTTTATTAGACAATCCTGCCGACTTAAGGGAAATAAATGCTCATTGGCTGCCCTTCGATATGTTGCCCCTAACTGCGACAAACTTGATGCATGTTTATCTGGAAATTGTTGTCGTTGCTTGCTTTCGATTGCACGTGAAAAGAATGAAACGGCTTTATTTAAATTTGAATGAGGTGCACCAGGTAAGTGCGCAAAATGAGTAAAATAAAACACTCCTAACTCATGGCATGCAGAAGCTTTGGTATATTCATTTTTAGAGGCTAACGCCAAAGCCTTTTCAAAGCACCGTAACGCGTTTTTCAATGAATCCTTGTCATCATAATCCGTAAGCCTTCTGCCTTCGGTATTGTATTTGTGATAATTTGGTTTTACATTTTTGGTAGTTACTTCGTTTTGTAATCGAGCATAATTAGCAAAATCCATTTGAGCTTTAACATCCATTTTTAATTTACCTTAACAACATAAACAACATAAACAACATAAACAACACCCACTTTGCCATGGGCTTCTATATCACCTAATCCAACCATGGATAATTATCCTTTCTAAATATTTAAAGCTGTTTAACAGGCCTTATTTGGGAGTGAATAACTCAAATCAAACTCAGGCAAATAACAAAGGTCTGTTTCAAGATCATAAGGCACAACATGCAGCCTCAGCTCTGGTTTGAATTCAAAGTTTGCTAGAGGCTCAGTAAAACCAGTGTGTTTGGGATAAATCAAGTACAGATCACCCTGGCCTTTAAGGTACTTCTCACCATAAGCAAACAATTGGTACATATCTGATTGATTCAAATTGTACTTATGCTCTGTGGTCTTAAGTGAAGCATCAAGCAACTTCCACTTGGTATCCATCACAGTGACCACTTTTGATTTATCATAAACCACAATGTCAGGTTTTAGCCTAAACCAATCATTGCCGTTATGGTGGGTTAAGCAGTGGCTAGACACCTGCTCTCTTAACTTTAAATGTATAGGTAACTGACGTTTTAGCTGCTTGGCTACATAGCGCTCAAACAATTGTTCCATCGGAAATAAAAAAGATAAGCCATTATTATTTCCAACCATCGCAACTGGTGATTGATAGCTCAAAATCAGCTCACACCAAGGTTTAAGGGGCCGATAATGTGCAAGACTTCTGTTATCTGTCCAAAGCCTAAAGTCATGCGCAAAATCTACAGACTCTTCAATGTCGCTAAATACGAATAGTAGCTCCCTTGCCAGACGTTGATTTGCACTCGTTCTAGCCCACTTAAAAACTTGTTTCAATGATGAATGCAATAAACGGTTTTCAGCGCGATTCGCGTGATATATGTCGTGAGACACTTGAAAGTAATGCTGACGTCCAGGTCGCTGTCTTAGCTGTTTAGCAACCAGTAACTGGCCTTTTAGAAATGAGGACTCACGTTCCACGCGCTGGTACTCACTTCTTATACCTTGCTTTATCAGCTTAGCGACAGACTTTAAAAAGTAAGCAATCAACACCTCATAGATCGGTTGTTTTAATAACTGTAAATGTGACTGTTGAAACTCCTCTAATTTAAGTTTATCTACACTAGCCAACATTTTAAGCAAAATTTTACGCGCTATTTCAGGCTTGCATTCATCTGTCGTTGTCTTAGGTAAAATCTCTATGCGGGTTCTACATGGCGTTTCAAGCACACCAACAAAATTCACCACCTGCAACGCAATTGATTTACCGTAACGTTTAACCTTAACTAGCTCCCGCTGCTTTTCACCGCTACTCACTCCATTAGCAAGCAGCCACTCAAACGCAGACTTGGGTATTGAGTGACAATCCACACTCTTGTCATCGCCCTCATTAGTTAAAAGAGCAAACTCCCTAACGGTAATATCACTACTTTTGAGGCGAGTCATAAATGCCTATGTACGCTTCAGGGTTAGTAAATGCAGCCATATTGCGTTTGTATGGGCGAATACTGTCTTGTGCCCAGTCACTGCCCATCAATCTCAGTACAGAAGCGTCTGTAAACTTTTCTGCGATAAACTTTAATTCTGGATTAGCCTTCTTAAAATGATCACCAAGCACTTGCCCAACACGCTCCCAATCGTCGAAGAAATACTCCTCTAGCAAAGGCAATATCTCTAGTTCAAAAATACGGGCTAAGCGACCAATAGTTGGATCTGATTCTAAAGGTAAGAAGAAACTGTGACCGATGGTATGCTCTCGATCATATAGCAGCTCAATGCGCTGATTGATGGTATCAAGCAACTTAGCTATATTTACCCCTTCAACATCAATCCCCTCAAGTAACTCATGCTTAGGCATCATCTCAACAAACTCAAAACGACGACGCAGCGCAATATCCACTTGAGCCAATGATTTATCAGCGGTGTTCATTGTGCCGATGATATGAAGATTTGAAGGGACTGAAAACGGTTCTTTGGAGTAAGGTAATTTGACTGTCAGCGACTCAACGCCACCAGCACGTTTACTTGGTTCAATCAGCGTAATCAACTCACCGAAAATATTTGAAATATTGCCACGATTAATTTCATCTATGATCAACACTCTTGCCTTGCTAAGATTCGCTTCATTATTAAGCTCTATACCATATCTAACCACTTGCTCAATCAATGGTGAAAAGACGTTACTATTAGAGTTGATAAAATTCTTATCTAACTTTGAGTTCGTTTTTTCAAACATCTGTTTGCTCTTGATATCTTCTAGAGTAATAACACCTGTATTGACCAACATAACCAATTCATCAACAATACTCCGAGCTATTGGTAATAAAACACCATTAGGTCTTTCCAGGTTAATTAACTCTTTTGTTATAGAGCGTACTTTGTAACTCGCTATGTTCGAACCACTTCTGATGGTTTGGTCTTCATCATCAAGAGATAATAGTGTCTGAAATTTTTCGTTATCAATAGTAGGTGGCTTTAATCTGTAAATAGTTTGCTGTGATAAGTTCTTATTAAACAACTCATCTACAGGTAAAGATGGTTCGTATACGCGGTGCCAAATAACATTGCGCACCTGAGAATACCTTTCGTCTTCAATAACTGTAGGATCATATTGATAATCACCAGTCACTTCTGCAATCGCTCTGAATTTTCGATTACCATCAGAAATAACTATTAAATCACCAATAGACATAACATTTTTAAAGTTTTGAACTGATGTAACTCTGTAGTCGTCACTCTCTTTTTCTATCTTAATACCGTTGAATTTATAGGCCTCAATCACGCCTTTTCTGTCTTTTGAAGCACTAAAATCAACATTGTAGCCGTAGCCAAGCAACACATAATTATTTTCAAGACATTGCTCATAAATATATGCCTCATTACCAAGAGTATCACCTAAAGACATCTTCCAAACTTTGCGTCCAGATACATCAACTCGACGTTGAGGTTTATTCATTATAGGTTTAGCATTTGCAGCGGCACACATCCGTTTGAAAATACCATCCTCAAGATCATAGCTAATCTGACCTGCTTCATCACTATTGGCTCTTAGCCCTTCGACGAAATCTTCATAACTAAAGCTCTGGTGGAAGGTGACAAAACCAATACGGTTCTTAGCAACTAGATCATCGAAATGTGTCTTGAGCTCAACTCTGTTATCTTTATTCGAACGGTAGAACTCCGGAGCTACGATTTGTAATGCACGATTAATCGTATTGTAGGTTTTCCCTGTACCAGGCGGACCATAAAGGATTTGATTTAAACTAGTGTTATTATTGTTGGACGCCATAGTTTTATCCTTACTCTCATATTCAGCATTTTGCTCAGCAATATTGGTTGAAACATTCTCACGATCCCAACGAGATTTAAGCGGCTCAACATAGTAATCAAGTTCTTGAGTGCCATACTCTTGCTCAAATTTTCTGCGAATATCTAATAATTGATTATCAACATCATGTGCTGGCATTTTTTTAAATTGTGAAGCGCTGATGTTGGCAAATTTAGTGAGCAGTGATTGGCGATGGCCACCACCAAAAATGCGCTCTTGCGAGTCTGGATAGAACAAATACAAGACCATATGGCGGAACTGTCGTTGACTGTTTTCAGGAATAAGCTCTAACCAAGTTGAAAATGCTTCACGATTGGCAAGTAAGGTTGAACGCTCACTGGTACTTAATTTAAACAGTTCAGTCAATAACCGAATAAAATAAACTAATTCACGCCAACGACCAGTGTTATATGCCGCCCCCGTTTTACCTATGCCAGTTAGTACTTCATCAGAAAGATATTCTTTTTGAACTTCCACAGGAACACTATCAGCTAGTTTTTTGCCAGAAAAGGCAAATACACGTTCTACGGTATCTCGCTTAGAAGAAGGCCCAACACTACTAGGGCATAGCGACATGAACCATAGCATTTCTGCTAATAACATCTTGGCTTCGGCAGAAGCTTGTTTCAGCTGAGTTTCTAACTTAGAGAAAAAGTCGCCTTCACCTTCATCTAAATTATCAACGAAATACTTTATTAGTTCATCGATGTTTTTAAGATTCCAAATTGGTTTCCCCGTCAGTAATGAACTGCCAGCAATTAAACATTGGGCCTGAAAATCATTTGCAACGGTGATTAAGGGGGTAGAATTTTCATTACCACAATAAATAGCCATGTTGTACATTCCCTCTCACTTTATAAACCAGCATTAAATGGGATCATATATTTTTTTATAAATACATCATCAGCTGAACGAGCAACAAATACAAAAAATGATTGTTTTAAAAAAGATGTAGGCGCCAACTTATTAATATAGTATTTTCGTTCATTTCTCGCTCTTGATAACATAAATTTCCTAAAACATAGAATGCTGTTAAACTTTGTTTTTCTTTCTGTTAATGCAATTTGAATCCAATTATCATGATCTTGTGCAAGTGCGTTCATATACCTTTTTGTTATACCGTAAACACGAATCCAATTATCAACCTTTTCTTTATCCTCCAAAAACCTAGGCTTAATTATTACCTGCCAAGAATTAGGTTTTTTATTATCAGAAGCAATGTTAAGGCTTATCTTTAGGCTAATACCACCTACTTTTCCGTAAGGATAAAAAGCTTCTTTACGTATAATGCCATCATATAAAATATCTAATGTTCTTTTATAAACTTGATTACATTCAGAACATGTCGGAATTAGATTCCACATATTAACAGCGGCTAATGGATACCTTCCTTTAAACAGGTAATGGTCAAGGTCTTCCCTACGAGAACCAAACTTGTTTTTATAAGAATTTAAGCCACAAAAAGGACATACACTACCATTTATATCTATGAAATCAGCATAGAATCTATGTGTGGGATCTTCCTTACACCCAGGTCTTCTGAAAGGCGATAGATCTAATTTGGTTTCATAACAGTTAAGCATAAAATCATTTAGCCTCTTACCTTGTCCTTTACTCCATGACATATTGTCTTCTGGTATAAAAGTTTTCTCCAAGCATAGAGCTTCAATCGAATTGTTATTAATGAATTGACTGTATAATTGACGTTTCTTACTTTTCAGCACAGGTAAGTCTAGTCTTGTATTTTCTAATGATTGTTTAAAATACTTCCCATTCCCATTGATATATTTTGTTGAAAAATTATTGGGAAAAATATCATTATTAAAAGCAATATCGAATACATAGTAATAGAAGAAATTATTTAACAAATCCTGCATTTTAAAACATGGGTGGTCATCAATAACCTTTAAAGCATATAACATTATTTGCTACTCTCACCCAAATCTAAATTGTGGCCACTCCTTAAAATAGCCTCGTATAGATCTCTTTTAT
Source organism: Shewanella sp. HL-SH2 (assembly GCF_051164935.1). Taxonomy (NCBI): domain Bacteria; kingdom Pseudomonadati; phylum Pseudomonadota; class Gammaproteobacteria; order Alteromonadales; family Shewanellaceae; genus Shewanella; species Shewanella sp. HL-SH2. Next base: position 1,825,036 of record NZ_CP195035.1, on the reverse strand, counting down.
CTGGAGATTCAGCAAAAAATGCTAAAGCTAACTTCATTTTTGTAACGTCTTTAGATTTTATAATTTTTTCTATTGACGCTTTTGAGTGTTCTGAAATTGGGCTGATTACCTCAAATAATTCTCTTAGCAAGCTATCGAAAGTACCACCATATGTTTCTTTTTTGGGTTGAGTACATAATATTTTTCCATTGTCTCTTTTGAATATCGTTACGTTTTTACTTTTACATGCTGAGACAAGGTATGGCGAATGGGTTGATATTAAAAACTCGGAACTCTTTTGCTTGGCAGTAAGCAAATCCTCCATTACGAGGACAAATTTGGCTCTCCAAGCAGGGTTGAAATGGCTTTCAGGTTCATCTAACAAAAAAATAGAATCCTGTTTTGCAAAATATGCTAAAGATGTAAATACTTGAATAAATTGATGCTCCCCATCACTTAGATTCAAATATTCTGTTTCTGCATCTGGGGTATTAATTAATACTTTCAATTCACGTTCAGGAATACTAAACACTTGATGAATTTTGTTCTTGCTACTAGAAATTAAATTTAAACTATAAAGCTCATAAAGTTGCTCAAAGAAATCCTGAGCCGTCCCAAACTCTTTAACAAATGCCCCTTTGCTTTGCTCACACAGTAAGAAATCCATCTCATAAATTCGATCTTTACCATTGTCATTACTGTTGACCATTAATGCGCATCGCTTTAGCCTTTCTAACACTTGTTCCATAGGCTGTGAAAGAATTATTCGTCCTGAATCTGTATCAATAACTATTTGGAACGACGTCAATTGCTTTAATCGGATAAAATCGGCAAAAGTTTTTAATAATTTATTTGATGACTGAACACTCGGAAGACCATCGCGACCATTTTTACCAGAAAAAATATACGCTGTAAGTAAAAGTAGCTTGGTCGAATCTCGGTCAAGAAACAATGTGCGAGAAAGCTTCCTGCGGCCTTTATCCCCCTCATTAACTTCCTTAAGCACTCGGCTAAACTCCCGTTCGCGAAGTTCGTGAAACAGTGTGCTAATCGTCTCGTTATGACCTGATGAGTAGCCAACAATATTTGATGGCATCACTGACTCCAGAGCTTCCGATTCTAATACATTACCATCTGCCCTAACTATCAGAGGTTTACCAACACGCCCTTCGATTACTACCTCTTTGTATTTTCGTGATGGTAATAGATGATACTCAAAACGAAAATTTGTACTGACTGTAGGCTTCGTTTTGTTGGTGTTGCGCCACAGTTTATCCAGCTCAAAAAAAATCTTTGCTATTATTTCTAGCAATTTGGACTTACCAGAACCATTTAATCCAACAAAACACAGAGGCTCGAGCGCATTTGATTCGTGACGATCATTGTCAAAGTTAAAATCATAAGCCTGTAATGAATTTGCTGGGTCACGGAACTGTAGGCTGATTAGCTTCATTTTTGATCCACCAAGCGCATCAAATAATCACCGCTTTTTTCGTCCCAACTCTCAATTTCTAGGATAGGTTCACTTATACCAGGGATACCTTTTAACAAATTCATGATCAACGACTTTAAAGTCTCGTAGTCACCCTTAAATTCAGTCATAGAACTAAATTGTTCAATACTGAATTTTGCATCAAGTAGTGAATCTTGTGCTTTTTTAATCTCAGACTGATAACGAGTTCGCATACTATCGGTTACTTCATGCTTTTCAGCATCCAAATCAACATTAAAAGTTTCTTCAAACTGTTCGGATAACTTAGTCGCAACTTGTTTAGTGATTTTGGGTTCAGTTGTTGAAGCGGCTTTTCGTTTTGGTGAAGCTTTTTTCTTTGGTTTACTCTCAACTTCTGAAGACTTAATACGTTTCAGTAATTCACTCGCTGGTTCATCATTTGAATCTTGTGGCACCAATTCGCCTCGAAAAGCTTTCGCCAGTACCGATTGAGTTAAGCGATCTAGCCTGGTTTGTGCAGCTATGTATTGTTTTTCAAAACCAATTGCCTTTGCAAACAACTCCCTTACAACTCTGACAATTGCTTTTTGTTCGTCAATACTGGGAAGCCGCAACTCCTGTTCTTTCAGATCCTTGCCCGAAATCCCTTTTTGTCCAGATGTCGTTTTTACACACCCTGTAACCTGTGCTCTCATTTGCGGTGATGAAAATAAAATTTCGATATATTCAGGAATTGCCAGATTGTTAACCCTTGCTCGAATAAGCTTATCCGGATAAACCAAATTGGTGTGACTCAATCTGTCAATCAACCCACATACACCAACGAAATCCAAGCTACCGTTATATCTAGTAAATAGTAAATCACCAACTTCCAACTTATACTTATTAAAGTCACTTTCTGTGATTTCTAAATATCTAATATCATCTTGATTTACAGCCATGGACCTGACCGAGCTTATTCTTAATATCGGCGTTCCTGTATCGTCGTTTGGTTTTGCTGATAAACCATTTCTTAATTCAACAAGGAGGTCATTAAATATATAATCTCTAAAGCTGATATCTAATTTTTTTTGCTCTCGCCATTCCCTAGTTAACTTGCCCGACGTGGCGGCGGCGAGGACGGATTGGCGGAAGCGTTTTAGGATATGGGGGATTTTTTCAAGGCGTGCTTGGGCTTGATCGACTTTGGCTAAAATCGAATCGAGTTTGTCAGCTATGCGAATTTGTTCGTTTAGAGGGGCTATTGGGACGATAAACTCTTCAAGGGATTTCGCTGATATATTAGGCTGAGCAGCACCATAAGCCTTCTTTAAGATATCTTCTCGAATAAACTCAACTAAGTAGTTCCTATATCTAGGCTCTCCATTAGATGGGGATAATAATTTAATATTTCCAACTCGTTGGTTCTGATATACGGTTTCACTTTCTTGATAAATACCAACTTTACCTGTCGTCGCACCGGACATTGCGATTAGTAAATCACCTGATTCAACACGGAAACCACCCGGAGCCAGATTTTTATTAATATGAGTCGCGGTATCAGTACTTACCACCCCATCTTGAATGTCAGAAATCCGAATTATGGGAACAGTTTCAATGCCTGGTGAAACATAATCATTACTTTTAAAAGCATAGCCATTTAAGACGACTATGAAATCTCCAAGCCTGGTGCTCTCCCAGCCTTTTGGTAACTCGCTCACGATAGCACCTCATCAGATTCATCAGCAGAACCAAGCTCAACCAAAATCGCTTGCAGCTCGCGCATGGCACCTGCCATCTCTTCTAAGGCTTGGTTAATCAATACATCAGGCTCTGGCAGATTAGCGCTATCCTCAGTGCTGTCGTCTCGGATCCAGGCTAAATCGAGAGAGTCATCTTTTTTGGCGATATCTTCACGGCTAAAACAGCGTAAACGGCAAGTATCAACGTTGCCAATTTCGCTACCATGTTTATGATTTTTAATAAAGGCATGACGTGCAGCATCATCGACTTGAGTGAGGTCACTGCCCACTGCTTGATAAAACTCATCAAAATGGGCTTTGGTTAATACCGTTCGTTTGCCAAATTGCGGCATGTTCGAGCGTAAGTCATACACCCATACATTCTTGGTTTGACCTTTGTCTTGCTTTGGGTCCTTTTCTTTGGAGAAAAACAGCACATTGGTTTTAACCCCAGCGGCGTAAAAAATCCCTGTCGGTAAGCGAAGAATAGTATGCAGGTTACACTTTTCCATTAAGTCTTTACGGATAGTTTGTCCGGTTGAGCCTTCAAATAACACGTTGTCAGGCAACACTACAGCAGCACGGCCACCTGGCTTTAACATACGTAAGTACATTAAGTGCAAAAACGCTAGCTGTTTGTTACTGGTGTAAGTGATTAAGTCATCACGAGTTGGGATACCACCGCCCTGTTTAGTACCAAAAGGTGGGTTCGCTAAAATCAGGCTAGCTGGTGGCAGTGCTTTACCTTCGTTAGATAGGGTATCGCCATACAAAATACCGGAGTTTTCATCATCAACCGCTAAGTCGTGCAGCATCAAGTTCATCATTGCTAAGCGACGAGTGTCTGGCACTAACTCCATGCCGAAAAAGGTTTTATGTTGATACTTATCGTAGGCTTCAGGCTCTAACGCTTGAACGTCGTGATGTTCTTTTATGTAATGATGCGCACTAATTAAGAAGCCACCGGTACCTGCAGTTGGGTCAACAATCACGTCATCAAGGTTTGGCTTCATTAATTCGACCATGGCATTGATGAGCACACGCGGCGTAAAATACTGGCCTGCACCAGACTTTTTCTCACCTGCGTTGATTTCTAGTAAACCTTCATACATATCGCCCAAACCTTCGGTTTTAGCGCTGTACCAATCAAGTTTATCTATCTCGCTGACTAGCTTGCTTAAAGTGGCAGGTTTACGGATAACGGTGCTGGCATTAGCATAAATTGCATTGGTGATTTGTGAACCATGCGTACCTAAATGAATGAGCAGCTTTTTATATTCTTCAAGGCGAGTGGCCGAATCGTACTTTTCTAAATCAGCCCAACGGTAACCAACGGGAATATGCTCTTCTCGGCCAGTTTCTTCTACCATTTTAAGAAAGACCAGATAGGTCAATTCATTGATGTATTCATGGTAAGTGACGCCGTCATCACGAAGAAGGTTACACAGGTTCCATAGTTTGGCGACCAGATCTTGAGTGCTCATGTTTTTACCTAATTTTGCTCATTGTTTAAAATGAATTTCTTATAAAAATATACTTATGCAGATTTACTCATATCAGCTTGCCAAAGGGCCTTATTAAACATGAGTAGTACATTGGATACGGGTTGTTCAAATAATTTGTTCGCGCGCTTTGTTCCGCCTTGGTGTAAAAATATACCTTGGTCTAGCGCGGCTTCGTCAACAATGGTAGTAGCCTTCATTTGTTTGGCTATCGTATTGAGCCACTGTATTTGCGGTGTTTTCCATTCTTGACTTGCTAGTATTCGCTTAAGTGCTTGATCGACTCTTTGTTCAAATGGAATTAACGCTTCACCAATAGCGGCTTGTCGAATAAAGCCGATGATACGAGCGGCAATATCTTCACTTTTAACTTCTTTCCAAGCGACCTGCAGATCTTGTTCTCTAAACTTGTTTTGTTCAAGCACTAATGCCAGTTCTTTTAAGCTTTGACGGGTTAATTCCCATGGCGCTTGCACGACTGTTTGAATTGCGAGCATACGATTGCTGTTGGCATTAACAAAGTCGTTAAAAGAGCTTAAATAATCCTCAGGTTTTTGGCCATCGCCATAACCTGTGGTGGTTTTAGTAAATTCATCTTCATGGTCTGAAATATATTGTGTGTTACCGCCACCAGCGCCTTTAACTTTTTCGTCTAGCAGCTCACCTAGACCAGGGTGCCGAGTAAACCATTCGGCTATCTTTTCAACAGGCATTGCTTTCAAGTCTTTAATAAATTCAGCTGGTGGCTGACCAGTCAGCGTTTCAAACTTATCTTGTTGTTCTGGTGAAAGGTGACGTCGTTTTACTTGTAACTTAGCGATAAACTGATTTTTAGCCAAAGCTTGTAAATCTTCGTTCGCAGCATTTCCCATTTCACGCTCTAATTCCGTAAAACTGATATCAACATTAGTGACTACTGGCTTCATGGTATTGACGTTTTCTAACTGCTTATAAATATCAACCGCATCGTAGATTTTAAATGGCCCTTTACCAATTTCAGGACTTAACCTAGTTGCACGCCCTAACATTTGCTCGAATAAGATTCGGCTGTTCACTCGTCGCAAAAAGACTAAATTACAAATTTTGGGCACATCGATACCGGTTGTAAGTAAATCAACGGTAACAGCAACATTTGGAAGGCGGTCGTTTTTGTATAAACGGATTTTTTCTAGCGGTTTATCTGTAGCACCAGTGATTTTTTGAATAGCATCGTCTTCAACTTCACCATGATAATCTTCACAGGCTTGCTTTAGCGCTTCTACCACTTCATCTGCATGCTTATCCGTTACGCAAAAAATGAGTGTTTTAGCTTCTGAATAAGGGTTAATAGAATCGCTTTGGATTAACCATTCAGTGACCACTTTAGTAAAGCTAGGAGCAATAACTTTTTTGTTAAACTCTGACACATCAAAATCGAGTTCATCTGGGGTGTTATAAATTTTGATGTCATTATTTTCGACATCATATACTTTCACTTCCTCATTAACCTCGTAATGTATGCCTTGTTCTGAAAGTTTAGTATGAATGCGAATAGGCGGAAGATGGTCATTTAAGTGACCATCGAGCACAGCATCCGTGTAGCTATAGCTAAATACGGGCTCACCAAAAATATCAACGGTGTGAAGTGCTGGCGTTGCGGTTAGACCTATCTTAAATGCATCAAAATAATCTATGACTGAGCGGTACTTTGATTGGTAATCCTTTTGGTCGCGAAACAGAATTTCAGTATCGCTCAGCTCTCTATCGAGTAAGTAACCGCGATGACATTCGTCGACTACAATACAATCGTACTGACCAACACCCGGTTTAATATCGTTATCACTCGGATATAAAATACGTTGCACGAGACCTTGAACAGTTGCTACATGGACCTTGGTACTGTCATCAGGTCTTTTATCATCTAAATCCATTAGTTCGAAGGTGTCGGCAAAGGTTTGCAAATTTTCCATTCGCACTTCTTTAAAGTCATTAGCCGCTTGCTCACCTAATGCTGAACGGTCAACTAAAAAGAGTATTCGTCTAAAACGCTCGGATTTAAGTAAACGATATACTAACGCGATACAGGTTTTTGTTTTACCAGTACCCGTTGCCATAGCCACTAGAGCACGATCTTCACCATCTTTAATGGTTTGCTCTACGGCCTTAATTGCATCAACTTGATAGTCACGTAATTTGAGGTCGTAATTAAAATCCATGGCATTGAGTTTTTGCTCGGCTTGCTGTGGAGTTTGCTTCAGCAATAATTTTATTTCTGTTGGCGTATACCAACCTTTTAATGCTTTACGCCGATTGGCGTTATCCCTTACATCAAGAAACCAAATGCCACTTTCTTGCTCAAGTTGCTTAAGGTAAGGTCTGCCATTAGTTGCAAATGTTAGCGGAACTTTGTACTCGCCCCATACGGTATCAATAGTAAATGCATTTTTGGGTTTGAGTCCTTTTGCATAGCGCTTTGCTTGATCTATCGAGCCATAGACGTTCTTAGCAGTCTTTTTAGCTTCAACAACAGCAACAGGTGTAAGGCCCATAAATAGCACATAGTCCGCTGGACCAGATTCAGTTGGCCACTCGGCGATAGCACGATTTTCATTAGGTACTGGGCGAACATTCTTGGAGAATCTGAGGTTAACACTGTCGGCTTTCCAACCTGCATCGTTCAGTTGCTTATCAATAATGATGCGTGTTTCTGCCTCATCCATATGAAATGGCAGTTTCTCAATACGTGTGATTTCTTTCGTTTTATCTTTTTGATCTTTAGCCTGGAAGCTAATCAATAACTCTTGATTAGCCGCTTCCATCTTCGCTCTATATTCGTTTAGCTGCGCTTCTTGTTCAGTTGCAACCTCTTCCCATACTTTGCTTTCGGCAAGCATTTTCTCAGAGCGCTTCCGCTCGGCTTCTGCTTTTTCTGTGGCTAATTGATTGATAGATTCAGCAACAGCTAATCGTTCTGTCGTCCGTTGCTGTTTGCGTTCAAGCTCAAGCATTTTTTCTTCGAGCATTCGAACTTCATCAGAAGGGTCTTTGGGTTTTATATAGGGCCCAGGCTTAAATCCTTTTGCTTTTTCTCCACCATAAAGCTGGTGGTACCAAACACTTAGAGCATAACCAATTTGCAGAGACTGCAAGGCATCTCTATGACTATTTGAAGTAATATCGTGGTTAGCGTTATTGCCTAGTTTTCTAATGGTATGAAATGCATCTTTGATTCGTTGATCAAGCCTTAAGGAGTAATCAAGGTTTTTGAGTAAATCGATCTGTTTGATATCTTTGCCAGACTCAACACCTACACGAGCCGCAATGTTCTTGGCTAACTCTTCACCTAACTGACGCATCTTTAATAGCGTAGTGTTAGGATCTGGCGCGAAGCATGACTCCGCTGTTAGCGCTAAACGAAATAATAACTCGTCGTGATGTTTGAGAAAATCGAAGTTATTAACATTGCTTCCCATCAGTGCTCCCTTCCATAGATAACTATCAACTTTTAACCCAAACAATTAATTCATAAAAGTTTAAACTCGAGTTTGCCACAAAGTCTTTAACTAGCATAGAGTTAAGAACTAGAATGTTGATAAACGTTTATGATTATTAACTCTAGCCCTTTGAAGCCCTTTGAAGCCCCTTTGAAGCCCCTTTGAAGCCCCTTTGAAGCCCCTTTGAAGCCTAGTAAGTAAAAACCAAGCTCTATTAATGGCAAGATAATTTTATCACTGAGCACTCAAGACTGACCGGTCGATGTAGTAATGAGCATACATTGAGTGATCACTGATGACTCACTGAATGCTCAGTGAGCAATCATTGTTTATGACACCCAGTGTTAGTTAACTTAGTTACTGGTTACGATAGGCTTCGAGCGAGCTTAAAATTATGATGAACTCGATTCACAAAAAACAGTGCTGGTTTGCGCTGGATTCGCGCGGATATGGTCGGAGCTTATTTTGTAAATATTTCAACTAGAGATAACTTTAGTTGTAAGCGTGGAAATTATTTTTAGTAACACCAGAAGTAACACTAACAACAATCAACATTACAATAGTCATTTATAAACAATATATTAAAGCACTAATTCAGGTGACGCCGCCCCACCAATTTATAGAAGGGCTTAGCAGCAATGCTAAGCCCTTTTTGTTTTTTTTTTACTTATATTGTTGCAGCGAAAATCGCTTTCTATTTTGATCCGATTCAGATGTGCGGCGGGACTTGAACCCGCGTCCTATTTGTATCGCTAAACCTCAATAACTCCTTTAAACCTTGCAAAGGTATTCATTGAGGTTGTTGATAGCATGTCTTGATAATCAGGATTATTGGCACTTAAAGTGTACTGACCTTGCCCCAGCTTTTTCACTTTACGTAATAAATATTGGGGATCACCGGTTTCATCTAATAATTCAATCGCAAGAGTATGATTGGATATTGAGCCCGCACTGGTTGAAGTAATCCACTCAAACAGTAAATAATCGCCATCACAAATAGGCTGTTTACCTCCATTCATTGAGTCGCCCTTTGCGCGCGCGATGAAGTGTTTCTGAGAATTTAAGTTGCCATAGTGTGCTGGGACTTTAATGGTACGAACTTGTTCGGCTGAACTGGTTTTAAAATGTCCGCACGCAATTTTTAAATCTTCATAGAATGGAAGGTATATAACATTATCTTGGGGTGCATCATTTAGCATAGATAACGCACTGGTTGATAAATGCAGCGAGTTTAAATCTGATGGTTTTAATATAATATCGAGTTTGGCGTAGTAATCTTTTAAGTCAGCTAGCATTTGTTTATTAATCTGCTTTAGATCGCTCTCTTCAAGCTTTTCCCATAGCACAGTGTCAAAGGACATTAAACTGAGTTCATTACACTGATAAAAGAACCGTTTTCGCTCAAATTTTTCAAATGGATTACTGCCTATACTGCGTTTAATATAAGCATTATCAAATAAATTTTCATGGCGGTTAAGCGGATTATGCTCTTTTTCACTTCGACCATATTGATCTAACATAGTCTGGTAAAAGCCGCTGTAATGTTGAACCATTTCATCAATGTCGACTTCACCTTGCGGATTATGATGGTTAATCATGATCAGCATAAAGATGATTTTATATGAATAGGTATAATCTCGTTTTTCAATAAACTCTATAAAATCAGCTTTACGGGTATCTTGGGTACGAATAGGGATATTTTTATCTTGTCTAAGATCATCAAGCTTTTGCTGGCTGAAATAATTTAAGGTTTTACTGCCAAAGGGAATCGTTTTACTTGCAATAAGTTCACCTTTTCTCATCCACGCTTTAACAGTACCCGTTGATATAAAGAGCTCTCGTGCAAGTTGCTCTTCATTGAGTAAATCACTAAATTCTTTTTCAAAGTTAAAGATATTAATTGGCTCAATTCTTCGCTCAGACTCCCACAAGCCATCTAGGATAATCAGATCATGCTGTAGGGTGCCATGGACATCTTTTACCACATCACCAAAGGGTTGATAAAATCCTAAATTAAACAATCCATGAATTGACCAAGGCTTAATCACAGCGCCATAACTATCAACAACGTCAATCACATATAATGCTTCTTTTCCTGGATGATTTCTTGTTCCCCGGCCTAACTGCTGGGTATACAGCACCTTTGACATAGTCGGCCTTGCCATGACCAATATACTGGTTTGTGGGGCATCCCAACCTTCATTCAGTAACTCGCATGCACAAATTATTTGTACTTTCTCTTGCTGGTATAAAGCAAGGCCTGAGCGATCTTTACCGCTAACTGCCACTGCTGTTATGCCTGACTGATTCAACAATGCAGCCATTCGTTGAGTATGTTTAATATCCACACAAAAGATAACGCCCTGCTGGGCACTAATTTTGTATTCGCTATGATGAGTAAAGAAATACTTCTTCAACATATCAACAATGAGTTGATCCCTTGAAGGTAAGATGACTGTTTTTTGTAAGTCACTTTTAACAAATTCTTTGCCATTAAAACGCACTTTTGAAAAGTCGATATTTGACTCTAGTCGAAAAGCCCTTATCTGAGGAACTAGCTTTTGCTGAATAGCTTCCTCCAGTGTCATTTCAACTTCATACTGACCAAAAATATCAGCCAATTGACGCTGATCATATCGCTGATCCGTTGCCGTTAAGCCTAATAAGGTTTCTGGAGAGAAATAACTTAACACTTGCCTTAACCCGTCTGCACCAGCTCGATGAGCTTCATCAACTACAATATAGTCAAAATAATCTTTAGCTAATTTACGATAATGCCGCAATACATAGGCGCTTGTTTGCACCACAATATCCAATTGAGTATTTGATAACTCAAGACCAACGTTGATATTTGGTAGACGCTTTTGTATTCGCTCTATTAATTGCTGACGTAAATCTCGGGTAGGTACGATGGCAAGTACCTGTTTAGCTTTGGATTGCTGAAACTGTAATCTAAAGTCTTCGATAAAGACTTCGGTTTTCCCCGTTCCAGTTGGCAACACGACTAAAAAGCTGTTTTGACCGTTTTCACGTTTAAAAATGAGATTATCTACTGCATCTTGTTGATGTTGATATATCTCGAAATTGTATGCTCGTTGTGCCCTATAAAGCGGCGACTTTTTAAAGCTATTTGCATCACCAAAATAATCTTTTATTTGGTCTTCAAATTTAAACTCGTCACTCATCCCCCTATCAGACCATCGATAAACCAAGTAACCATCTTTAACTAATGAGTTCTGCTTAAACAGTTGTGAGCGGTATTTATTTTCAGTCACTAAAGCAGATAAAGGGTGATGATAAGTTTCACCATTGAGTTCAATAGCAATGGGATTAGTGGTGCGTTGGAGAATGTAGTCGACGTAACGTTTATGACCTAACCTATCAATATAGGGTGCTTCTGCTTGCAAGGCATGGATAGATGCCGCACCATAAACTTGTTCAAATAACTCGGCAAACTTATATTCTGGTGGCGTTGGGTCAATATGATCCTCAGATCTATTCGCACCAAACTTTCTTAGTTCAATATCTTCAATTTCATCAAGTAGAAAGTCTTGCCAATCATTGAGTAATTGCAGCTTGTCAGATGCACAAAAACGATAAAGCCCCTGATATCGATGCATGAGTTTGTTTTGATAACTTGTATAGCTTACATAATGAAATGACGTTGGTGATAAATCGTATAATGTGTGATCAACCAATACAGCAGGTTTATCTAAAGCAGAATATTGACTTCCTCCACCTGTATAAACATACAAACGACCAACATCAACCACATCTTTAAGTTGATACTGAAAACCAGCAGCTATGTTATCTATGTCATTTCCAGTGATAGCCATGGTGTTACCGTTTTATCAAAATGGCATTAAGCCACTTATCATCTTGCCTATCGGGTCTGACATCCTGAGTTATCCATGTTTTGTTTATTGATAAATTAGAGTTAACAATAAACGAAGCTAATCTTTGTTCATTAGCATTGGTAAAGAAGCGACCGCCTCGATTTATATCATCATCACCATACTTAAATGAGCAATAGAAAATCCCCCCAACGGCTAAATGTGAGGCTAAACGCTTAAAAGTATTGGCGATTAAAGGGCTAGGCACATGTAATAATGATGCACATGCCCAAATTGCATCAAATTTCAGTTTAGTGTCAAAGCTATCAAAAGTGGCGAGTGAGACTTCAAGGCCTGTATATAATGTCGCTTTCTTAACTAGGGCTTCGCTAGCGTCAAATGCGGTGACCTTAAAACCCTGTTGAATGAAGTAAGCACTGTCACGACCGCTGCCACAACCTGCATCAAGGATATGTCCAGTTAACGGAATGAGGGGAATAAACTCATTATAAAGGGCTGTCATATTCACATTAACAGTATCAGAATAAAAAGCATCAGAATGCTGGTTGTAGAAATCTATGGTCATACTGAGTTTAGTTATTTTAGGCGCTAGACATAATTCCAAGATTAACATAACCAATTGAAAGGTATAGTAACTAATTCATATTACCGCAACAAAAAAATACCTGCACTTGGCAGGTATTTTCGTAAGCTTAAAAAGAAGCAAGGCTAAAGTATTAACCCATAGCTTATTTCACTAGCTCTGCTTTTTGACAAATTTCGATTTCAGCATCATTTGGCCGTTGCCATCTACTTTACAATCGATGTCGTGGTCACCTGCGACAAAACGGTTAATAACCGCTTTTGTGCCGACTTTTAATACCAAAGAAGACCCTTTTACTTTTAGATCTTTGATTAAGGTGACTTTGTCACCTTCAGCAAGCAAGTTACCTACGGCATCGCTAAGAATGATAACGTCTGGGTCTACTACCACTTCATTTGGGTTCCACTCATTAGCGCATTCTGGGCAAATTAATAACGTGCCGTCTGAATAGGCGTATGGTGACTCACATTTGGGGCATGGTGGGATTGTATCGCTCATCACTAATTCTCTTTAATTAACATACTGTAACAGCCAGAACTTTATATGCGATGCTGACTCAATAACGAGTCTATTAGGCTTTAAGCTGCATTCTGACCAAAATGATAATGGCATTATAATGAAATTATCATTTACACTCAATCCAGCATCATCTTTTAAGACTGAAATGGTGGTTAGCTCTTCACTTTTGGGTTATTAGTCGGCTGTTGATCACCATAGCTCACATCATGTTGTTCAAGATAACCGCGAATTAGCTGACGTACAACTTGCGATGGCGTTAGGTCTTGCGATGCGCACAGTTGCTCAAATGCCTGCTTTTTACTTGGATCGAGTAGCACAGTAAAGCGTGCCGTTTTATTTTCCATTAGGGTCACTCCCATTAAAACATTATCATTTGATGATAATACCTTATATGCAATTATGCAGATACTGATTTACATAAAAGCACTTTCTTTTCAGTTCAACTACACTGATTTTTATCTTCCGCAGGCCCATCATTCTAGCTGCCAAGTGCAACTTGTATTACCACTCTTATGGCAGTAATTGGCAAACTAAAATATCAGGTTAGGATATTGTTTTTAGTTAATACTAGGCTTGACCGAATCAGTTTTGCACCGCATATTACAAGTAACAAAATACTTACATTTGATTTTCTGGTTAGTCTATCCGTCAGATGTTCTATTACTCGTATTAAGGATGGCATGTGTCGCGGTTTCATTCGATAAGTTTTGACTAAGTGATGACACTAAATGATTGCCATAGGCGTCGCCAGTAAATGAGTTTAATTGCCCATTATTTACATAAGTGGAAATTCAGAGTAGCCATATTAATTGGCTTATGTTTACTGTGGCCGATACAAAGCATCATCATTAGCGCCTTACAGTCTGGGGCGCTTGAACCCTATCGTATTCAGTTGCCGGTCAATGTTGATAACGCCACTCGTGATAAGTGGGGCATAAAGCATGATGCAATTATTGAAAAGGTCTTTGTGAGTGGCAGCTTCAGCGACTGGCATATTGACGACACTTTCTATCAACTAACACAACAAAACCAGCAGTGGTACTTTGACTTACCGGTCTACCCTGGGGATCTTGAATATAAATTAGTGCTTTTTATTCAAAATAAAGTCGAACCGGTGTGGATTTTAGACCCTAATAACCCTCAAACCAGTGTTAACCCCTGGGGTGGCGAAAATTCGCTTATACGGATAGCTGATTGGCCAAAAATCACTTTAATTAGCCAAATTCTTACCGCAGCGTTATTAGGTACATTTTTACTCTTTTGTATTCTCGAACCCTTTCTTTACTGGTTACTGCACCAAAAAATACCGTTTCATCGTAAATTAGTACTCAGTAATATTCTGATATTGGCCTGTGCGCAACTATTATTTTTCAGTTATCAACTGCATCTAAATAGACAATTAATTAAACAAGGTTTAATTGATAGCGTGCACGCTATGCATCTAATTTTACATGGTGAGGGAGTTGATTTTGAACAACTGGACACACAAGCAAACAATATCAATAGGGGGTTAAGTCAGTTTTTTGTCCCTGCTACCACGCGCATTGATAAAACCCAAAGTAGTTTATTTCAAATTACCCTTTCCGATTTTGCTGTGTTGGATAAAAATGGCCAGTTAATTACCCTGCGCCACCGTGGGCAAAATGCACAAATCCAACAGTCTCGGGCTGAACAACTGGGTTTTAATAATAGCCGCGACTACTTCGTTGACGGTATGTGGCGTGACTTGCTGCCCAAAGCAATAGCTGAAGCGCAAAAAGGCCAGATAGTAATAATGTCACGACCGCAGAATATGAATGGGGTTGAAACATCGCGCACACGGACTGCTGAGTTGATACTTGGGTTTAGTCAGTTTGTGCAGCCGATTGTATATCGCGGCCAGTTAAAAGGCTTCTATGCGGGGTCTATTCAAGTAAAGCTTTACGGTGACGAACTGCTAAGAATGTTTCTATTTCAGTTACTCTTGCTTGGCGGGATAATTGTATTATCGAGTTGGTTATTCACCCGTGTCGGTAAAATGGTCACTGAAGATATTTTAAAGTTAACCAAGTGGACTCAAAATATTGTTAAGGGCGATTTGTCACAGGTGTTAACCATCAATAGCCAGGATGAAATTCAGCAACTGTCTGAAAACTTCAATAACATGCGCCAGTCTTTACAGGACAGTTTTACCCAAATAGCAGAGCAAAATAGTAAGTTATATCAAGAAGCATATTTTAATGGTTTAACGGCGCTACCTAATCGAAAAAAATTATATAGTGATCTTGCAGAGCAATCTATTGGCGCTTTGCTGGTGATTAACATTAACGATTTTGGTGAGTTTAATGACTTTTATGGTGTCGATACCGGTGATGAGATTTTACTTGAGGTCGCCAATCGATTAGCCGCTAAAAATAGGCCGATTACCTTATATAAAACTGGCCCTGATGAATTTGTCGTAACATTAACAACTCAAATATTAACCTCAGACACAGTATCAAATTTAGTATCAACCGAAAGTTCAAATAATCATCTACAATTGGCAAAACTTGGACAGCTATTATTTGACGATGTTTGTCAAAAACCTCTGCTGATCAAAGATAGTGAATATTATATCTCCGTCAGTATTGGCGGAGCACTGTTATCGGTTAATCAGCAAGTATTAACTGAAAATATACCTGGTTCAACCATAGCTAATTCAAGTTCAACAACATCAGCAAACCAACTACATCGGCATGCTGATTTAGCAAGGCGCTTTGCTAAAAAACAACAGCTGACTTATTGCTGTTTTAGCAGCGAAATGGCTAATTCAGCAGCATTTGAAGAAAACATGCGCCAAAGCAGAATGCTAGCTAAAGCAGCACAAGAGCAATGGGTAGTGCCCTATGTTCAACTTATTCAGCCTTTAATTGATGCGCCAATAAAGTTTGAGTGTTTGATGCGGCTCCAACTACCCGATGGGCAAATATTAGCGCCACACCAGTTTATGGCAGCAGCCAGACAATCACGCATTTATCCGCAGTTAATGCGCTGTATGCTGCAAAAGTCAATTGCACTGTTTAAAAATCAGCCCTATGAGTTTTCTGTTAACATCACGTTAGATGATATTGCCATTGCACAAAATTTGGAGGCTATTGTCAGTTTACTTAAAAGTAAACCGGACACCACGCAGCGGATAACCTTTGAATTATTAGAAAGTGAAGAAATAACTAACTACGAGGCGGTGGAGCATTTTATTAAGTTAGTCAAACCGTTAGGCTGCAAAATTGCGATTGATGATTTTGGCGCAGGTTATTCGAACTTTGTGCATTTGCTCAGTTTAGATATTGATATTATCAAAATAGATGGATCATTGATCCGCCATTTAGATAGCGATCCTAAAGCGCAGTTGTTGGTTGAAACCATAGCTATTTTCGCCCATAAAATGGGTAAAAAAACCGTCGCTGAGTTTGTCGAAAATGACGCTATTCTCAGCTTACTTAACCAGTATGAAATTGATTATGCCCAGGGATACTTACTGGGCAAACCTGCAGCAACCATAGCTCAAGCATTAGCGATTTATTCAGCTGAGTAGCTGTTTCAAAATTAGCTCAAAATCAGGCCGTTGTAATACATCCTCTTGCATGCAAGTCTTAGCTAACATTGCTAATTCAGCATACTTGGAAGTTGACTGTTGTGGATGTTCTGGCTTAATTAAGCATAACAAATCATCAATCAAACAACCTAATGCACGCACTTCAATTTTGTGCATTTTCAGGCGCTGTTGCGGCGGTAAGTGAGCTAAATTAGACGCTGCACCAAAATCACCAAATAACACCTTAAACTCATCATCCACCATAATATTATGTGCATAGATATCGCCATGACTAACCTGCTGCTGATGCATATGGGCCATGGTGTGACTCATTTGTTTTGCAATATGCGCTATCGCCTCTACAGAATACTGCGTATCAGCGTTAAAAGTGTCTCGGGTACAGGTACTTAATGAGGGTGGCAGGCCTAAATTTTGATAACCCTCTGGAATAAGCGCCATTACTAACCCCAGTTGTTCACCATGATGAATTTGGCCTATGGCGGGAATTAAATTGTTATGTTCACCCGTTGTTAAACAACAATCAAGCTCATCTGCTGGGTAACCGTCGCTGGTGATAGCGCCTTTAAACATTTTCACTGCTACATTGTCGGGCAAATGTGCTTGGGACACGGGTTTATCAAGCCAATGCGCTTTATATATAATGCCCGATGCACCCTGGCCAATTTGGGCGCTGAAATGCAAGTGTTCTGGGTGGATCATTGGCACGCTGTTATTCAAACATTCATCAACATGGCTAAAAGGGTTACCCGCAAATGCTAACCAACTGAGTTTGGGTAAGTCGAATAACCAATCGGGTAAATGGCTCAGTTTGTTGGCCGATAACCGCACTAATTCCAACTCACGACAGTTAGCCATACTGCCCGGTAATTCAGTTAGTTGGTTACCGGCTAGCGCCAGTTTTTTAAGTTGGGTTAAGCGGCCGATTGATTCTGGTAAATGGGTTAACTGGTTATCAGTTAATATCAACCAACGGGTATGGTCGGGTAAAGCCTGTTCACTCACGTGGGTAAGTTGATTGGCTTTAAAACCAATCATTTCAAGCTTAGGGCATCGACCTAATACCTCTGGTAATTCAGTGAAGCAATTTTGTGACAAAAACACGATGCGCAGCTGGCTTAATTGATCAAAGTCATCGGGTAGGCTTGATAATTGATTATTCGATAAGTCTAAAATCTCTAAACTGTCAGCTAATGAGAATATCGCTCTTGGAAACTCGGTCAGTTCTGCCACTATTTGCACACGTGCAAGCCCTTTAAGTTCGCCTGATTCAAGCTGAGCTAAGGTATGCATAATGATATTCCTGTCGATGTCGTAATGTGCTAAATGAAGGCGGGATTGTAAAGAAGCTGTTGCTTGATAGCAAATGTCATCAGATTCATATTGGAATGGCGGCTGAAATGACAGGCAAAAAAAACCACTGCATAGCAGTGGTAAAATGGATACTAAAATTGTCAATTGGGGTTGATTTTTAGTTTTATTTTCATCTGAATGAAAATAATATCCTAAGTGATCTCTAACAAAGCAGATCAAACAATGGTGTTAAATAAGTTCAGCCAACATAGCGTCGTTGTATTCAACAACCGCTTCACCTTGACGCACTTTGGCTACGTAATCTGGGTTAGCAATAAATGGACGGCCAATAGCAAGTAAATCAAATTTGTTGTCTGAAATAGCTTTTGCGCCTGAGTCCGCAGTGTAACTGCCCACACCCACTAAGGTTTTTGGATACACTTTACGTAAGTAGCTAGATACGCGGCCATCTAGGTAATCAAACTCCATTGCATCATCAAATATCCCAGCATGAACAAAAGCAATATCACGTTTGGCAACCTGTGGTAATAAATAATCGAATACCTCACGGTCACGTTTGTCGCCTGCCATATTGAAATAGGCGCCCGGTGATAAACGAAGACCTGTACGATCTGCGCCAATACGTTCAACAATTGCGTCAAGCACTTCTAATGCAAAACGAGACATGTTTTCAGGGGTTTGGCCATATTCATCATCACGACGGTTACTGTCATGGTGTAAAAATTGATCAATCAAATATCCGTTAGCACCATGAATTTCAACACCATCGAAACCGGCATCAATTGCATTCGCTGCAGCCTGGGCATAATCTTTAACTAACTGCACTATATCTTCTTTAGTGGCAGCTTTAGGTGTTTGGTATGTCAGTTCACGCATTCTTGGGACACTGCCCTCAACCGCAACGGCTGAAGCAGATAACACATCACCACCACCAAAAAAGTGTGGATGCGCTACACGACCGGTATGCCATAGTTGGGCAAATATTTTGCCACCATTTTTATGCACCGCATCTGTTACCACTTTCCACCCTTGAATTTGTTCAGGACTGAATAAGCCAGGTGTATTTGGGTAACCTTGACCGTCAGGTCGAATAATAGTGGCTTCACTAATGATCAATCCAGCTTCTGCACGACGTGCGTAATAGTCAGCAATTTGTTGGGTTGGTACTAAGTTGGCATCGGCCATACAACGCGTTAATGGCGCCATTAAGATTTTATTGGCTAAGGTTAATGAATTATTTAATGAGTAAGGCTGGAATAAATTGGCTGACATGACAGTCTCCGTTCTTGAATATGCGTTCAAGATAATCTTATTTGAATATTCATTCAAGTAATTTTTGAATGTTTATTCAAAATTGGTTAAACTCACCCAATAATTACTAATGCTAAAGAGAACGCCATGAGAAATGCAGAGTTTGATCGCCAAGTTGTACTGCGTGCGGCCATGCGAGCATTTATGATGAAAGGTTATGCGAAAACCAGCATGGCGGATTTAACCAAAGCGACTGGATTGCACCCAGGATCAATTTATTGTGCATTTGAAAACAAAAAGGGCTTACTGCTAGCGGCAATAGGCCAATACCATGCTGACCGCAGCGCGCAATTTCAACTATTGTTTACCAATAACAATAACCCGTTGCACAACTTAAAAACTTATTTAGCGGGCATTGTAGAAGAGTGTTTGAGTTGTGATGCCACCCAGGCTTGTTTGCTAACCAAAGCGTTAAATGAAGTGGGTGAGCAAGATGAAGATATTAGTCAGTTGATTAATACCAACCTTAACGCCTGGCAATTCGGCATTGAGCAGGTGTTTGAAGCGGCAAAATTACAGGGACTAATCGACAGCGACACTAATAGCCAATTACAGGCGCAGTTTTTAATGATGGGCATTTATGGTTTGCGCACATTTGCCCATACACACCCAACAAAAGAAGTGTTGTTACCACTAGCTGACAAATTATTTAATAGCTTGCTTTAAAAACAAAATGACGCCTTTAGCGTCATTTTTATTGAACTCGAGTATGGGTTTAGCTTGCTATTAACCAATTACTTTTTGAGAAAATACTCGCTCGCCCAAAGCGTTCAAAATAGTACACTCGCCATCTAATACCGCAATTATCGATTTTCCGCGACGAAAGCTATCAGGGATCATCACCCGACCAGACTCACTAACGGTTAAATCAGTTAATACTGTGTTATGCATTTCAAGCCCTGCGGGGGCTTCATAAAATAATATTGTCACAGTGGCTAATGACGGTTTATCGCTATTTGCATCTTGCTTTGATTCAGATTTCATTCTTTACTCTCGTACCAGTAGACACTAGTTAAGTGAAGGATTAATTAGCCAATATTCCGTTTTCAGTCTATCAATCTTGTTCATTTATATACTGTGGTGTGATTAAGCCATAACAAAAATCACATCACTTTTAAGTTTAATAATATGCTTTTTACCGCGTTAATCCTATACAAAAAGAAACAAAGGTAACCAAAATGCTGCCAAAATGTTGCCAAAATCATCTTTGTTGATTGAATATAACCTCGCTTAATCCGACATATGTTGATTTAAATATAGATTATCTACACGTTTTTTAAAGTCTGATCTAAACAGCTTGAATGATTCCTGCTAGAATCGATGACAATTTTTAGCATTAAACATTTAATAAAACGAGATTAAGATGGGCAGAGCATATCAAAATAAAAAAGAGTCCATGGCGAAAACCGCTGGCCAAAAGACACGTATTTACTCACGTTACGGTAAAGAAATTTACATTTGCGCTAAAGGCGGTGTTGACCCTGATGGCAACTTAGCACTACGTAGCTTGATTGCCCGCGCGAAGAAAGATCAAGTTCCAGCACACGTTATTGAACGTGCTATTGAAAAAGCCCGTGGCGGCGGTGGTGAAGACTACGATACGGCTCGCTATGAAGGTTTTGGCCCTGGTGGTTGTATGGTGATTGTTGACTGCCTAACGGATAATGGTAACCGTACTTTTACTCAAGTTCGCCAAGCGTTTGTTAAAAATGATGCCAAGCTAGGCGGTCCAGGTACTGTTGGCCATATGTTCGAGCATCAAGCGGTATTTGTGTTTGATGGTGATGACGATGAAGCAATTTTAGAACTGCTTATGATGGCTGACGTTGACGTTGCCGATGTAGAACTTGAGGATGGCATTATCAGTGTATTTACACCGGTATCTGAATTTAACAATGCCCGCACAGTGTTAACTGAAGCCTTCCCAGAAATTGATTTCAAGGTAGAAAACTTAGCTTTTGTACCACAAACCATGACTGAGATCAGCGGCGAAGATATCGAAAGCTTTGATAAGTTTTTAGCGGCATTAGATGATTGTGATGACGTACAAAACGTGTATCACAATGCTGAGATTAGCGAATAAGTTAATCTCCGCATACAGGCTGGAATTTATTAAAGCCTCTAATAAAAAACGCAGCTTAAGCTGCGTTTTTTATTAGAAACTGGATCCGTTAACTCAATTAACGTAAATCCATCTCTTGTACTTTTTCATACGCAATTTCTGGCGCGGTAACTTCAGGCTTAGCATGCAAGTCTGCTTTTAAATGGCCTTTACGGTGTTTAAGTGCTGCGTCTAATTTTTTAGCAGCACTGGAAATAGCTGGGTACATCACTGAATCTAGGCCTTTAGCGGCAATTCGAGTACCTTCATAATTGGTGCTAACTTCTACATCATATTCGCCGTGTTCTTTAGCGATAATAATGTCTAATGCAATAAGGGTTGGAAAATGGTTAGCAAGCTTGGCGAACTTTTCTTCTACATGTTGTTTGACAGTGTCAGTAACATCTACATGGTGACCAGAAAGATTTATTTTCATAAAGTGTCCTTAGCGTTATAACGTTTCTTTAATGTCATATTAATTGACTGCATAAAAGAGAACTTGGGGCATTTACTGTAGATTTCAAGGGATTAAATCAAAAAAGTGTCAAAATGAATATCAAAGTCACATCTGTAATTTAATTCTGTATTGCTTACATCAGTAAAGTTAGATCAAACTATTTGAACAACTTTGTTCTCAATTTGATTTAACATCACCATACACAACTAGTATAGACATAAACAAGTAACTTTGTTCACTACTTTTACTCGCTTTACAACACAGCTCACAAAGCCATCTAATAAGTGGCTTTTTAAGTTAAAATTTAATCAGTTAAGTTAGTTGCACCCTACTTTAATAAACTTAAATTAATCTATAGGTTAACCCAATGTCACTCAAAACCCTGCAAATAGATATTGTCTCAGATGTTATGTGTCCCTGGTGTATCGTTGGCTATAAGCGACTTCAGCAAGCCTTAATCTCCTTTACTGATCTTGAGGTGCAGATCACTTGGCACCCTTTTGAGTTAAATCCCAATATGGGCAAACAAGGTCAACACCTTGGTGAGCATTTAGCTGAAAAATACGGTTCGACACCGTTGCAAAGTCAGCAGAATCGGGCCAATTTAACGGCTATAGGTAAAACGCTGGATATTGAGTTTAACTTCACCGACCAATCGCGTATTTACAATACCTTTAATGCCCACCAGCTGCTGCAATGGGCAAAGTCATTTAATAAACAAACTGAACTTAAACTCGCTTTGTTTAATAGCTATTTTACCCAGCAGCAAAACCCTGATGACATTGCAGTATTATTAACCCTTGCCGACAGTGTTGGATTAGACCGTGCCGAAGCTGAGCAAGTATTAGCATCACAGCAATTTGCCGAGTCGGTTAGACAAGAGCAGGCCTTGTGGCAAAGCCGAGGCATAAGTGCTGTACCAGCGATTATATTGAATCAAAAGTATTTGATCTCAGGTGCACAAAGTGCGGATTACCTAATTGAAGCTATTAAACAGTCGGCAGCAGAGTAGATAAACTCAGTCTCAGCTTGCTCTACTTTAGTTTACTCAGCTTTAGTTTACTCAGCTTTAGTTTACTCAGCTTAGTTTGCTCAGCCTAGCCCCATAAAAAAACCAGCTTGCGCTGGTTTTTTGTTATTGATATTTAATCAACTTTGTTGCGTTATATCGGTTAATTCAACTTAGTCACATTCAAGGTCGGTGAGTCGCTACTTGGACCGGTTACCGTAAAGCGATAGGTTGCATTACTGGCGACAGATAACTTCATGTTAGCGCCCTTCTTAGCTAAGGTTTTAATCGCACCTTCAACAACGGTTTCATCAGCGGCAATAGCACCAAAGTCGACGGTAGACCAATCACCTGTGGCGATTTTGAACTCGTAATCGCCGGCGGCAATGGCGATATCAACCGTGTAAACAGATGAGCCTTGATAAGCAAGCGCATCCACTTCACCCCAACCATTCATGCCACCGCGAATATAAACGGTATTACCGGCAAACATATCGGTTTTATCTATGGTTAAGATAGGTTCGTTACGGTTACGCATGTCAAATGTGAAGCTGTACATGGCATCGCTATCAAAATTAAAGCCTAAATTAGCCCCTTTGACCGCTAACGCTTTAGGCTGTCCTAATTGAACCGTTCCGTCAGCATCTGCGCTACCATAATCTACGCTGCTCCAGTCACTTGAAGCTATTTTGAAGCCTTTAGTGCCTGCGGTAACCATGATTTCAGCGCGGTATATACTGCCACCTAGATAAACCATTTCACTGTCAGTAGACCAACCATTCATGTCACCACGTAGGTAAACCGATGTGCCGACAAATGGCTCTTCATTGAACACAGTTAATACTGGGTTGTCTTTGTTTGCAGCATCTAATGAGAACACATAGGTTGCATCAGCAGCGGCCGTAAAGGTCATGTTGGCCCCTTTCGCGCTCAGTTGCTCAGCTATGTCCTCGTCAACCGCTGCAACATCGGCTGAAACAGCGCCAAAGTCAACAGTACTCCAGTCAGCAGAAGCTATTTTGAACTCATAACTGCCTGCGGCCAGTGTGATCGCAATGCGGTACTCACCTGCGCCCACATAGGTGAATTTATCCACTTCACCCCAGCCATTCATGCCACCACGAACAAATACATCTGTGCTGCCATAAGGCACAACATCGGGTGCACCTGCTGTCGCATTGGCACTTAAGCCTTCGCCTTGAACATCACCTTGTGTTTTAACAAATACAGCTGTGGTGTAAGCCGGCACAGTAAAGGTACCCTCGGTATCACCCTGACTGAAGCTTGCGTCTTGCACAATGCTGTCAATCGACATCATTTGTTTAGCATGTAAGCTAAAACCCGCTGCGGTGGCTATGGCATGTGATTGCGTTTGTGCGCTACCGTTTACCATCACCACTATGGCGTCAACCGCGGGGTCAATATCGGTTAGCCCTAAGCCGTCATCGATGCTCATGACTATCACGCCCTGCTGCTGGTTTTTACCAATATTATGGAAACCCACTCGGTCGATAATGTCTTGCGCTGTGGTTAAGCGGAACAACTTGCTTGATTGACGAATCGATAGAAACTCATTAAACACACTTGATGCAAAATCAATTTCTGACATTGACGCGGCGGCATTAGGGTTAGCTGAAATACCGCTAATCACCGACCATTTATCTTTATTGTCTTGTGCTAAAGGTAAGCCAACATTCCAGTTATTACTGTTTTTGCTAAAGTCGATCCAGTTAAACCAATCGCCGGCATCGTAGGTATTACGGTCCATTGATTTTGAGCGCAGCATTTCACCGCCCATTTGGAAGAATGGAATACCTTGGCTCATTAACGGAATGGTGGCGGCAATATTCTGCACTCGAACACGGTGTTCTAACGATAAACCGACGTTATGCTTATATTGTAAAATGTCCCATAGGGTTTCGTTATCATGCTTTGACACATAGTTAATGCTGTCTGCCGGGTCTAAGGTGTAACCGGTTGGTTGGCTGTTCCAGCTAAAACTACTGCCTTTGGCTGAATTGCCGTTAAAGTCTTTTAGGATGTAGTTTTGTAAGTTACCCGCCATAGATAAGCGCAAGGTATCTTGATCACGTAAGTAATCATCTTTTTGGTCTGTGGCAAATAACGCCCCACCGCGCACGGCTTCACGAATACGGTCGTTAAAGGTGCCCACTTCACTGCCAGCCATATTGGCTTGGGTTGCCTGTTCGAATAATCGATTATCAGCCACCTCACCAAAGTTCCAACCTTCACCGTAGAAGTAGTTATCGGCATCGACAGCCTGAACAGCTTCACGGGCGGCTAAAATACTGCTTTTGGGCATATGACCCATGACGTCGAAACGGAAACCGTCATAGCCATATTCTTTGGCTAAAATCACCATTGAATCAGACACAAACTTGTCCATCATTCTATGTTCTGTGGCGGTATTGTCACAACAGGTTGATGATTCTATTTTGCCGCTGATTTCGTTATATCTGTGGTAATAACCCGGTACCACTTTATCGAGTACTGAGTTGTCCCATAACCCTGATGAACTGGTGTGGTTATAGACCACATCAAGTACCACGCGTAAACCAAGTTCATGCAAGGCTTTGTTCATAGCTCGCAATTCTTTTACTCGTGCAACCCCTTCAGGGCTTGAAGCATAACTGCCTTCTGGTGCAATAAAATGCTGTGGATCGTAACCCCAGTTAAAACCATCGTATCCGCGCATGGCATTGACTAGGTCTTGTGCATCTCCAGATCCAGGTAAAAAGTCCGCTAATATATCAACAATTTTGGCGGCTTTATCTTCTGTTTTACAGGCTTTAGCATTGTCAGCAATCTTGCTGCATAACATGCCTAAGGTATCGGTAATTTCAATCCGCTTAGTCACATCTTCTTCTATGGTGGCAATATCGGTTACTGGCAATACATGAAAATGGGTAACACCGCTTTCAGCCAATTGACGTAAATGCTCAACCGGCGCGCTGCCTTGTTCAGTAAAGGCTAAATACTTACCACGATTAGCGGCTGATGTGGTTTCATCTCTGATACTAAAATCACGTACATGGCCTTCATAAATAACGATATCTTCTGGGTTTTCTACCGTTGCAACTGTGTGCCCGTCCCAACCATCGGGTTTGGTGTCATCGTCAGATAAATTAATAAACTGACTGTAACGGCCATTGGTTGATACATTGAGTGAATAGGGATCTGTGGTTTCCAGTGTTTCAATTTTTTTCGATACTGGATGATAGACTTTTACTTCATAGCGATAATATTGACGGTCTAAGCTCATGTCGCCACTAAATGACCAAATACCGCTTAGGCTATCTAAGGTCATGGGCTCAGTTTTAGTCAGCTTTTTAGCACTGTCATATATCTTCAAATTAACCGATTGTGCCGTCGGCGCCCACACTTTAGCGCTAATACCGTTGTCGTACATAATGCCTAATGACGCTTCATCGGCATCTGCATCGCCCTGGGTATAAAGTGCATCTAACACTTTAGCCACTTGAACATGAGTTGCGGCAGCGGGCTTGTTATCACTGTCGTACGCCACTAATACCAATTGTTCTTTGGCGATATTTTTCGCTTCATCAAGGCTAAAGTTAGCTTCATAAGCAGGCCATTGTGCTAAATGTGGCACTAGGGCTTTTTGCTCGTCAGTGAGTGTCGCTTCGGTTAACTCAACTTGAATGCCGTTGATATTACTGTCGTTATCAGCTTCAATACCTGCGGTGGCCGAATGATGTAATACAAATTTAGCGATGCCATCGGAAGATTCATTCCACACAAAAGTGTTTTGATCTAACCAATGAGCGCTGGCGCCATCAATGGCAAAGCCTACATCTAAAATAGGATAGTCATACACATCACTTTCACCGTGAATGGTGAAGTTAGCACGGTTAAATTGTGCTTCAGGGGCAGAGTCATCGGCAAAAGACTTAAGGCTCATCACTGAATCGCCATCGCCTAATGCTTTGCCTGAACCTTCTGTGCCGATATGAATGATAAAGTTAGCGCACTCGCTGTAACCTTCTTTTAAATTGATTAACCAGTAAGCGCCGTAGTTTGGGTCGATACCATCAAAAGAGTGGCCATTAGCCCAGTCAGTTGAATCAAAGGGTGGCGCATAGGCGTCACAGGTATCATTGTTCCATGAATGGAGCTTATAACCGGGATAATTAGTATTACCACTGCTGTTATCTTTATCTTTAATGCGGTTGTAATACAACACAGCCTGATTAGGCCCAGCAAGTACAGAAGGCATAGGCAAGTCGGGGTTGTAACCGACAATACAGCTTTCATTATTAGCATCGGGAAACTTAGGTGCTGGGCAACTTAATGGTGGTGGCGGCACACACTCTGTTCCCCCTGCATTAGGTACGTTTGGTACATTACAAGTTAGTAATACTGTGCCTGGCTCGGTTGAGTCACTGCCACACCCCATTAGTGCTGTCATACTCAGTGCAAATACACTGAATGTCGTAATTGTTGACTTAGTCATCATGACTGACTTCTCCCCATCACTTTTTGCTGTAGAGCAACCGCTTGGTTGGTATTTGTTGTTATTGTTATATTGGTAACTTTGATAATTGCTAATTGATTACATCGCATAAGTGAACCCCATATAGAATTCGCGACCAAAGTACTGCAAGGTGCCGGTTTTGTTTTCGGTGCCGAAGTAACTTCTTGTCGGCTCGTCGGTTAAGTTATTCACCTGGAACAACACCCCTAGACCGTCAGTGACTTGGTATGATGCCTGGTAATCAATCACGGTTTCGCCGTCAAAGTTAACCACTTGCTCATTAATAGCGACTTGTTCCGAGACAAATTCATCACGGAAACGCGCACTTACGCGGGTTTCAAAACCTTCATAGGAATAAAACAAGGTGGCACTAACAACGTTATTAGACAGACCAGGTAAAGCTTGGGCCGTCGTATCGCCGCCAAGGTTAGTGATTGATTGCACTTCAGATTCTGTGTAGGAGTAACTCGCATTAAAACCTAATCCAGACCAGGCATCGGGTAGCGAGGCAAACACTTGGGTGTAAGCCAGTTCCAAGCCTCGAATGTAACCGCCTTCAGCGTTGTTCACTGCGGTGGTGTAAGTACCATTGGTGGTGGCAATTTGCTCACCGCTGATTTCATCAGTGATATATTCAGGTACGTTGAATCCATTGCCTTTAAAGTCAAAGTTTTCAATCGCGACGGTATCAATGAATGAATCAATGTTTTTATAGAAAATGGCCGCAACAAATGCACCTTCATCAAAATACTGCTCAAAGGATAAGTCGTATTGATCTGCATAAAATGGCATTAAAAATGGGTTGTTGGTGCTTGAACCATTAATTTTGCCATCATCGGATACTGATGCACTGATATCACCGGCTAAACGATTGATCGGTGGACGTGACATCACTTTGGCTGCAGCAACCCGTATTTGTGAGTCTTCAGCCACTTTGAAGTTCAAGTTAATCGATGGCAGATAATCGGTATAGCTAACCCCTTGCACCGTTGGCGCGTAGTTTTGGTTAATAATGCCAATGCTGTCAGCAATGTTTTGTGCGCCGAGATTTACATCGCCTTCAACGTTTTGCAGCATGGTGGCTGATTGATCGGTATCAACCATACGCACACCAAAGTTACCGGTAACAGGAATACCCGCTATTTCAGAATCGATGTTAGCCATCACATAGGCCGACAATACTTCTTCATACACTTCACCGCTTTGTAGCATGGTCCACGAGTAGTTAGTGGTGTAACCCTGAGGGTCGATAACGCCCCCCGCATTACCCCAGGTTTGTACTGGTTGCGGCACACCATTTGGAAACCAGGCATTTAACGCAGAATCTAAATCTATGGCTAAATAAGATGGGAAGTAACTAAAGTCACCTTGCCAATCGACCACTGTGGTCATGTCGTCAGTAAGCTTTAAGGGCGGCTGAGATTTAGAAAAAGCGCCATCGTTACCGTATTCAAATACCGAGCGGTCATTTGAATAGTTACGGTCAGAATAACGCGCGCCAAACTCAACGCTGGTAATCACATCCATTTCTAAGTCGTATTTAAAATCAACACGATAGGCTTTAACTTCATCTTCATTCAGAAAAGGATAAATACCGTATTTACTGACCATTACGCGGTCTATATCAGAAAAAGCATCGGCTTGATTAAAACCCACATCGGGTAAATCTAGGCCATTGAGTAAATAACTGATTGACACATTTTCATCAAAAATAGGGGGTTCTGCATTAGCATCTTGGGCGACATTGGCCCATAACAAACCGTTGCGAAAATCACTTTTAGCCGATGATAACGACACGTCAACATTCACATTTAAACGGTCAGTCACTTGCCAGTCGGCATTAATGCCAAAGTTGTTTACTTCATCAAAATCTTGATTGTCATCGTTAACAATTTCTACTCGGGTATAGCTTTTTGAGGTGCGATTAAACGTGCCGCCAACGACGCTGTTACCGTCAAATACCGGATTAGCAACACTGGCATTACGGCCGCCTAATTTGGCGCGAAAACCGCGGGCAAACGATTCACTGTCAAAACGAGACATAAACGCATCGGCTTTAAGCACAAAGTTATCTACTGGTGCCCATTCAATGGCGCCCATATAACCATTGCGGGTTTCAACGCCGCCTAAATGCTGCATTTCAAAACCTTCACTAATATATTCATAGCTTGGGTTATCAACCGGGCCGTTAGTGTCGTTCGCTAGGCCATCTAACTCTTTAGAATCGTTATAAGCCAAACCAATAAACTGCGTCGCGACGCTAGGTTGATCTAAACGAGCATAACCAACCGCAATACCTACCGTATCTTCTAAAAACTTACCTTGATAGGAAAAACTTAAGCGGCTGCCATATTCTTCTGCACCAAACACTTCACTGGCGCGATCGTTATGCATGCCACGGGCATTGACCACAAAACTATGGTCTTTATCTATGCTTAACGGGCTAATAGTTTGCAGCTCAACCGTACCGGCTACGCCACCTTCAATGAGTGAAGCTTTAGGGGATTTATAAACCGCGGCAGAGCTAATCAGCTCTGAAGGATACTGGTCAAACTCAATACTGCGTGAACCACTGGTAGAGACTTGTTCGCGACCATTAAGTGTTGAAAACACAAACCCGCCAGACATACCGCGAATGTTAATTTCAGCGGCCTGGCCACCGGTTCGTACCGCGGAAATACCCGGTAAACGCGTTAATGCATCGGCCATTGAGACATCGGGCAAGGCGCCTAAATCATCGGCAGATAATTGCTCGGACACCGTGTCACTAAATCGTTTAGAGTTAAGTGAATCGATAAGGCTACGACTGTAGCCTTTGACGGCGATGCGCTCGATTTCTTGATCATTTTCTGCAAGCGTGTCATCTGCAATCGCACCACTGGCAGCTTGATCACCGGTGGTTTTATTCACTTCAAGGCTAGCATCAGCTTTAACTGTTTTTTGTTGCACTATGGGCTTTATATCATCTGCTGCATTAGCGCCATAAGACATGAACATCACGCTCATACCTGCTGTTGCTAAAGCCAATGATAAAACACTGGGTTTACTTTTGAGCATTGGTTTTCCCCTTCACCTTTAAGGTTTTTATTGTTGTCCAATACTCGGATATACCACCCACATTATGCAGAATACCGGACACTTATTATTCCGATATACTAGGCTTCTCCCCCTTTTGATAACAATACAATGCATACGTATTCATAACATATTGGTAACAATTGAATTTTCAACATCACAGCTAAAAAGCTAACTTGTGTATTTTTAGTGTTATAAATTAATACTTTGTAATTAATTTGGGGTGCGTCATATTCTTTTGTGTTAGTACTCATATGAAAATCATTTAAACCGAGCGCCTAAAAGCATAGATAAAACATGGACATTAGCGTCCAGTTAGTGTTGAATCAGCACCGAATAACGCATTGTGAATGCAATGTGGTCGCTCAAACTAGGAGTATCAGATGGGTTTTAAAGTCACTGTTGATTGGCACACTTCACCTGCACCAGAGGGTGAGTTTAATCGTGACCATCAAGTCAGTTATGGCAGTGGTCAAGCGGTTCAAGCTTCATCAGCGCCAGAATATAAAGGCAATGCCGATAAAGTTAATCCAGAGGAAAACTTATTAGCTGCGCTGTCTTCTTGTCATATGCTGACTTTTCTGGCCATTGCACACCTAAAACGTTTACCGGTTGATAGCTATACTGATAACGCCATTGCTGATTTAGGTAAAAATGATGCAGGTAAAATTGCAGTGGTTAAAATGACCCTTTATCCTCAGGTTGTGTTTGCCGATGGCCTTGAAGTAAGCGAAGAAACCATCGCTAAAATTCATGAAAAAGCCCACGCCAATTGCTTTATCGCTAATTCTTTAGCCTGTGAAGTTGAAATTAAGCATTAATTTTTAGCTTAATGCTGTTTTGATTGTTAACAATCATGCGCTAAACATAAAGCACCAAACACAAAAAAGCCGCTTTCGCGGCTTTTTTGTGTCTACTTATCCATATCTATTTATGCTTGTTTTAAAAGTGCCTATATCACTACAGGCACTTTAAGTATGACTATTTAATATCATCCGCTTTGCCACTTTTTGGCAACGGCAATGCGTTAAGCGGTAACATTGGCT
This sequence comes from Shewanella sp. HL-SH2, assembly GCF_051164935.1. Lineage (NCBI taxonomy): Bacteria > Pseudomonadati > Pseudomonadota > Gammaproteobacteria > Alteromonadales > Shewanellaceae > Shewanella > Shewanella sp. HL-SH2. The sequence goes on along the minus strand of NZ_CP195035.1, from coordinate 1,793,552 downwards.
GCTTAGCTTGCGCTTGCTGTAAGTATTCAATCGCGGCGGCTAACTGAGCATCGTCCCCCTGGTATGTTGCATGGGGTAAGTTACTCACTTCAATATCCGGTTCAACCCCATGAGCTTCAACTACCCAGCGACCGTCCATTGCATATTGTGGATACTCTGCAACCCTTGCCATGCCATTGTCAGTTACACTGTTACGACCCGATAACCACACCCCTGCACCAGCGGTTTGCTTACCGATTAGTGGCGCTATACCTAGGGCTTTAATACCTGCAGAAAAGGTTTCCCCATCTGAATACGTCATCTGGTCAGCCAGTACTACTAGCTCGCCACGGAAAGTTTGCTGCATATTGGTGCTAGCGCTACCATGGGTTGGCTTCCAGAATGCCCATGCTTTACGTAATAGCTTTTCAATAATCCAACTGTCGATATTACCGCCTCTATTGCGGCGTACATCGATAATTAACCCTGGTTTGTCGTAGTTGGTGTAAAACTCACGCGCAAAACTTTCGATATCGCCCGCGCCCATTGCGTATAAATGCAAATAACCAAACTCACCCTTTGATGCTTCGGTAACTTTAGCTTGATTATGTTGCACCCAATCTAAATAACGCAATGTGGCATCAGTGTTAGTGTCGGTAGGTAACACCACGGTTTTATGTTGATTTCTGCCACGCTCTAGGGTTAATAACACTTGTTTGTTGGCTTGGTTACGCAATAGCTGTGTTACATCACCTAAATTTGCCACTGGCTTACCATTAATGGCTTTAATGATGTCACCCACTTGGGCATCAACTTCAATACGGGCTAATGGTGAAGCCTGGCTCGGTAACTCAGGATCATTTTGATAAATATGGGCTATCTCAACGCCTTTGGAACTCAGATTTAACCGTGCACCGAGTGACGCCGATTTAGCCGCATCTTTATCCTGCACCATATCGCCACCGCGCACTTGCGAGTGTAGCGAGTTTAGCTCGCCCATCATTTGTTCAAATATATCGTTTAGCTCGTTACGTTCGGTGACCCTTTGCAGCAAAGGTAGATACTTAGCTTTGGTTGCTTGCCAATCGAGTCCGCGCATTTGGGTATCAAAAAATTGATCGCGATGCATTAACCACGCATCTTCAAATATTTGCTGCCATTCTTGCATCGGTGAAATGCGTAATTGCCATTGATTTGTTTTGACCTTCGCCTGACTCACATCTGCAGGTAACTTCTCACCCGCTGCAACAATCAATAACTCTTTCGGATTGGCTTGTTTGCGCAGTAAAATAGTGGATTGATCATCAGCTAGAGTAAAATCAGCGACATCTTCAGCAAATACGTCCACTTTTGGCGCGACATTATCGAACTTAATCCACTTTAAAGCGCTTTTATCATTCACACTATCAATAACATACAGACCTGATTTTGATTGTTGTAAACGGCTGTAATTACCAGACTCAACAGGCACTTGCCATAGTCGCTGCGCCAAGCCTTGCCATTCAAGTTTTATGTCGGCTGTTTCAACTTTATCCTCATCATCTTTGTCATTTTGTACTGATAACTCGGTTGTTTTAGCAAACGGAAATAGTGCTTTTTTATTTAACGCTAGGGCAAAAACCTGGGTGCGTTTATCAAACACCGGGCCCATGTTTCTGTCGCCCCAAGGTGAACTTGGCGTGGCATTGAAATCACGATTAGATAAAAAGTACAGCCAGTTGCCATCTAAACTGAAGCTTGGTGAGAATGATTCATATTTATCAGAGGTCAGTGTTTGCGCTTTAGATTCATTAACTGAATACAGCACGACTTGTGGGCGTTGTTTACCGATTTCGGCTTTAGTTAATGCGATATATTCGCTGTCTGGTGACCAGACAATATCTTGATATGGCCCTAGACCTTCGCCATTGACGGCGATTTTGCTATTTTTACTCGTGGTTAAATCAAGTAGCCACACATTGCCCATATAATCGTCATGGGCCAAATATCGACCACTCGGTGACAGCTTTAAACTGGTACGTAGCGTATTGCCATCTTTAGTCAGCTGTTTTGCACCCTCGCTGCCATCGGCTGGGAATTGCCATATTTCTTGTTCACCAGAAGCATCACTTATGCCGTATACCCATTTACCATTTTTACTCAGTAATGCATCACGTACTCGACTCTCTGGTGCAGAGGCTATTTGCACTAAGCGACGGTCATCTTTATTGGCAATGGCAACATGACTACGAGCCGTTATCACCACTTGATCGCCTTTAGGGCTTAAGCTGGTTGAGGTAGCGTAATCCATTGGATCATTAACCCAGTGCTCACGTCGATGGGGAAAGTCACTGCTTAATTCGACATCCACAACTGAGTCTTTATTACTGGCGAGATCAAATAACTTGATGTCAGCACCCTGCTGAAAAACCACTTTACCTTGATGTAATTTAGCATCTCTGACCTGCCAATCGGTATATTGGCTATGTTGTTTAATGTCGCCTCCGGTTAATGACATAGACCAAATATTATCATTACCCGATGCATCACTAATAAAATAAACTCTGTCCTGCCACAACATGGGTTGACGTACTGACCCTTCATGTTGGGTGGTTAATTGCTGTGCTTCTTTGTCTTGGCCTAAACCAAAACGCCAAATTTCACCTTTGGCGCCACCACGATACACTTTGGCATTATCACCACTGGCTTGCAGACCAAATTGGGTAAAATAAACATATTCCCCTTTAGCATCAATGACACCTTCTATCGCATCGGCAAGCGGTAAATTAGTTACCGTTAACGTATCAGGATTAATGGTTTTTAATACCCAGTAGTTTGCTGGGCCAAAAGCATTGTCTGTGGAATACAGGATCTCACCTGTGGCTGTCCAGCCTTGTAATCTTATCCGCGAGTTTTCAAAGCTGACTCGCTTGGCCACGCCACCTGCCATAGGCATAACATACACTTCTGTCGCGCCTTCGTAGTTAGCGCTAAATGCAATCCATTGTCCATCTTGGGAAATACTGGCATCGGTTTCTTCCGCCGCTTGAGTGGTTAACCGACTGGCGACTTGGCTATTAAGCTGGGTTTTCCATAAATCCCCTTCAGCGGTAAACACTAAGGTATTGTCATGTAATGCGGGGGCGCGATAATAACCATTACTGGCTTGCACCATTGATGAGAACGCACTAACACAACCTAGGGCAATCATGCAGCTTAATACTGAGCGACGAAGTTTCATTAAGGGTTTATTCCATATTATTTTTGTTAGCAGACAAGTTACCAGAATGTGACTTTTTTAAAAGCCTAAAAATGTAACTAATGGCAACAGATTAATCGCCTTTATTGCGGTGTCTTCATAACGCTAGACTACTTATTTTGAAGAGAGGAAGCTCAATGGAAATGATATTAAGTGGCACAGGTATCAGTTGACGTGAAGTGCTGTGATAAATATCACCGCTAAAATAGGCTCTAAGAGACATGTGTCCCATAGAGCCTATTTAGTTTGATTTATAAAACATCACTTTACAGTTAATTGCTGCTTAATCTTGTTGTAATCTTCATGTAGTGGATGATTAAGATTATTCAACTCAGGAAACCGTTGCTCCATCGTTAACATGTAGCGCTCAGCTTGTGACAATTTTTTTAATTTAACCAACTCAGTTAACCTTACCATCGCTTTATCAGCGGTATCTAAGGTGATCATACCTGAGTCTTTTAAATATTGATTATTAGCAACTTGGGTAAGTTCACTGTGTTCTGATGGTTTGAGTTCCGACATCATTTTTTGCTGACGACTTTGCTCAACTTGCTCAACCACTTTAGCGGTTTCATTCGCTTGTTCAGCTTGCTGCGATAAACTTGTTTGCGATGCTCCTTTACTGCTAAACCTATCATCTGCGCTATGAGTGTCGACTATGTTTTGCTCTTGGGCGAATGACGACAATTGAGGTGCTGTAGATATAGGTGCTGCTGAGGTATTAGGTGCAGTCGAGTTAGGTGCTGACATGGGCGCAGACTTAAGCGCGGCAGAGGCTGTTTTGTCATTAGTTTGGTTATCAGCCACTGGCATATCCAATGATAACGCCTCAAAATCTGATGAGTTTAGACCGGATGGATTAAGCTCTAATGAATTATAGTGCTGCTCCATCGGCATCATCATAAACAAGCCTGCCACCAGCACCACTGATGCTGCGGAAGACAGTTGCCAACGATATTGTCGCCAACCCTTTATGCTTACAACATTTGTTTCGTCCTGGTTTTGAACCGCTAGCGCTAGTGCCGCAGACTGACTTAAGCTTAATTCGGTTTGTGCTTGGGCTAAAATCGCTTCATCTAGTTGCGCTGATGGCTGCGGTTTGGGGCCTTGATGGTATAGCTTAGCGATTTCATCTTGTAAGGCTAAAAATGTTTCATCATGTTGTTGAGTCATCTTTATACCGCCTGTAATTTTTGGGTGACACAAGATTTAATACTTTGATAAGCATAGCGAATACGACTTTTAGTTGCTTCCACTGTCACTTGCGCAATATCGCTAATAACAGATGCGGTCAGGCCTAATTCGACATTAAGTAAAAAGGCTTCTTTTTGTACTGCGGGTAACAAATCAATACAGGCTTGTAATAATCTAGCTTGCTGTTGTTGCTGCAATTGGCTATCAGGTTCTACATTTGACGCAGCGTTAAAGCTGTCCATGGTTTGATCTTCTGCCAACTCTTGCGTGTCATCCAAGGGCTTTACTGCTCGAACGTGATCGATAATTAAGTTATGGGCAATTTTATATAGCCAGGTGGTGAATTTAGCACTGACCTGATAATTTGCCGCCGCTTTTATTACCTTGCCCCACACCTCTTGATATAAATCTTCCGCCAAGACGTTATCGTATAGCTGACGCACAAAGTAACGATATAGCGGTCCTTTATGTTTAGTATAAAGGGCCTCAAATGCTTTTATATCGCCCGACTGGTAAGCTAGCATCAATTGCTCATCGCTTTGCGCATTAACAAGATTTACGTCTAACTCAAGGGTTTCACTATTATTTGCTGTCATGCACACTCTCTTAAAAATCCGTTTGTTTACCCATAGGCTAGAGGTTAAGTGCCACCAGCCTAGGGATAATAGTGTTAATTGGTTTGCATCGTTTTCGGCACTGAGCGAGTTACTGCAGGAGAAAGCGCTGATGAATACTCAGTTGGCTGTACCTTGTCATAAAAGCCTCCTTGTTGCCCGACACCCTGTTCAACGAGCAATTTAGCCGAACGCATTAATTGAACAAACTCATGCCGATAGCCAAATCTATCTTCGCCTAATCCCGTTTGAGCGAGTGTTATCAACTTATCATAATCAGTATTATGCACATAATGATTATGGTTGAGTAATTGCCCAAATCCCGCTACTGCGGCGGCAAATCTGAAATCATCACTGGTTTGCTGAATGCCTTTAACTTCGATGTCGGCATAAATAGGTTGGCTGATTAACAGGCTGTCATTTGCAGCGAGTTTGCCCCCTGAAAAAGGTTTGTAACGCAGTTTTAAGAATGCTATTTCGTTACGGGTAAATGGCTTACCCACCTCCCCTGAACTCGGCTCACGGTTTTGTTTATAGCGTAACGGCTCATGCATCAAACTTTCACTGTCGTTATAACGTAGCTCGTAAATAGCTGTCACGTTATGGCCGGCGCCAATTTCGCCAGCATCGACTTTATCATTATTAAAATCTTGACGTTGTAACTGGCGGTTCTCATACCCGATTAAACGGTATTCCGACACGATGGCGGGATTAAACTCGACTTGAATTTTTACATCAGACGCTATGATATCTAACGTTTGCGATAATTGATCATGTAACACTTTACGCGCTTCATTGAGGTTATCAATATAGGCATACTGACCATTAGCTTGATTAGCCAGTTGCTCTAATAAAACATCGTTAAACTGGGCAGATTGTGAGCTTAAGCCAAACCCTAATGTGGTTAAACCAATACCCTTATTTCGTTGTTGGCTGACGTAGTTTATCAAATCTTCTTGGCTGGTCATGCCGAGATTAAAGTCACCATCGGTTGCCAGTAACACCTGATTAATACCTTGATCAATAAAATGCTGCGCCGCTAAGTCATAAGCGAGTGCCAACCCTTTACCACCATTGGTGCCGCCACCAGCTTGAAGGTTATTTAACGCCTGTTTTATCTGCTGGGTATTATTGCCTTTTGCGCCACTAACTACTTGGTGTACGCCATTGGCATATACCACAATGGAGACTCTATCTTGCGCGGTTAATGATTGGGTTAACATTAATAAGGCTTGTTGTAATAACGGTAATTTATCCACTGCAGACATTGAGCCTGAAACATCGATTAAAAAAACTAAATTTTTAGCTTTTATTTGATCCGCGGCTAGCTTAAATCCTTGAATGCCTATGCGCAGAAGCTTTGCATCTTGGTTATACGGCGAGGGAGCTAATTCGGTATTAATGCTAAAAGGCGCTTCATTTATAGTTGGTATGGGATAGTCATAATCAAAGTAGTTCAGCAGTTCTTCCACACGAACACTGTTCTTTAGCGGTAATATTGCACGGTTTATTTGCTGTCTCATGGTGGTATAACTTGCAGTATCAACATCAATTGAAAAGGTCGATATGGGCGTTTCTGCGGTGACCATATTGCCATTTTGCACATAGGCGGCAAAATTTCCGATGGCACCGATGCGATTTTCATTCGACACTAGATGATATTTGTCATTCGCGTTTTGATGAGTAAGTACCGATGATTTAACCCAATCTGATTTAGCCTGATGTTCAGCAATATCGATGCTGGTTTGCGCTAACGAATAAGCAATCCCTTTACTGTCGTTGGGCATTTTTTGTTGCTCGTTTATTCGCTTATCAATCTGCCCAGCTTCAAGTGGCATAGATTCTGGTGAAATACCTTCAGGCCCAACAGATTCGGATTCAAGTTTTTGCTGACAGCCCACTAATCCGAAAGCACCGATGAGCAATAAGCCCATTGGCCATTTTGCTTGGGAATAACAGTACTGCTGCGAAAGTAGATGCTGTGACTGGTTATATCTTGAGAGTCGTAATGAAGTAAAAATAGTCATGGTAAAACCCTTATTTGAATACGCTTGTGTTTTATAACGTAATCAAAACTAAAAAGGGTTTTTCTAGATAACCTAAACACATTATGGCTGCAGTAATTTATCCAATTCAGGCCTGAGTAAAGCTTTCTCATCATCATCAAAATTTTGAAGATGTTCTTCAATAAAAGCCTGTTTAAAAGCCGGCGTCGCCATAATTAAATCTATATTTGCGATCAACTTTTCACCCGCAGCTGTTTTTGAACAAGCCATATAGCCAAAGTTTGGTCGCATCACACCTTTAATCGGAATAGCTTGAAAATCAAAGTTCAGCCCCTGTAAATCCTGAATTAAACTGGCCTCTTTTGAGTACTCAATAACACCTGCTACCCGCTCTTTTGCGAGCATTTCTAAAAGTTTAAGCGTCGAGCCCATGCCACTGCGAAAATAAAAAGACTCAGGGTGGGTCAATAATATTGGGTTAATCGCTTCACCATATGAGCGTGATGTCACTACACCTATTTGACCTTTTAAACTTGGGGGTAAATTGGCTAAATCGATTTGTTGTGGAAATTGTGCCGCATACTTTTTTAACACAATTAATCTTAGCGGTGGAAATATACTGATCGGTTTTTGGCTAAAATAAGCCACTTGCTCACGTTCAGTTGATTTAAACTTGTTATACATGCATGCATTGCCAAGCTTATTTAAATCACTCCAAGAGCGAGTATAACTCGCCTGCTGTTGATCGAAATGAAATAGATTTTGGTTATGTTGCAATAAAATAGCAAACATTCCCATCGGTTGCTCTTGGGCTAAATCGTTTTGATTACTGTCAATTTCAGCTAATAAAATTCCCTGTAACGGACTAGCTTGGATTGATTGTAGTAAGGAGGGAAATATCGGGATCAATAACACCAGCTTTAGGCTTAAGCATAGACGCTTAATCATTTTAGCCGTAAATAGAGACTCTTTTTTAAAGATTGAATAGCTCACATAATACTCCTGCAAAACAGTCGTTAACGTCTATCCATTTTTAAATTAATAATCCTTTACAGCGGTGTTTTTGCTTTAACTTTAATTATTCAGGTTGCCCAAAGATACTGATTAACTCAGAAGTTAACAGTGATTTGTCATCTATAGATGCAAAATCATTATGAATAGAAATTAGCTTGTTTTGGAAAGGTTTTCTACTCATCGCCTGATCAATAGCATCAATCAATTGTTTTCCATAATCTGTTTTAGAACAGACAATATAACCTGGTGAGGGTTTATCTATTCCTTTTATAGCAATGCTTTTAAAATCGAAGTTAATCTTGTTCTCAGTAATATGAGTGTTGACTGAATCAGCATACTCGATAAATCCATCAATTCGATTAAGCGCTAACATATCCACGAGTTTGCCAACTGAATTAGCACCATCACGAAAAAATAATAACTCTTTTTGAGCAGAAATCTGTATGTCGAGCCTTTTTCCATATGAGCGATTTTTAGCCACCGCATAACGCATATATTGCTGCGGCTCAATAGTCGATAAATCAAAGTCCGCTGAATATTGATTAGCATCAGCTGCCCGTACAATCAGTCTTAATGGTGGGTATAGGGTAATAGGATATTGGCTATAATAAGCAATTTTTTGCCGTTTTTCGGTTTTGACTTTGTTATACATACAGGCATTGTCAATTTTAGTTATCTCTAACCAGCCGCGGGGCATACTCATTTGTTGAAAAGAAAAGGCAATATTCTGTGAGCTGTTTTTTTTCAACAGGGCCAACACAGCCATAGGTTTCATTTGCGTCACATCAATAGCGTTTTCAGAAAACTCACCTAACATTACAGCTTTCAGTTCAGCATCATCAGCAAATGAGTTTGATAAAAGCAGTCCAAATACGACCCCACCAGCAAATACACTTGATGCCGTTTTTATGAATGAAGATTTTATTGATGAGTGTTTGATAGTCAAGGTTCAGCTCTAAATTAGTGATTATAGCCAGTCAAAATAAAGTTAAACTACTGATAAAGTTAACTCGTTTTTAAAATTATTTTATGATGATTATATTTAGGCATACACCATTCCATTATTGCCAAACGGAATCCTTGATCCACAAATAACAATATAACACCTTTTGGCTATCATTTTACTAACAAAGCCGGATAACTCACACTTTTTTGATCTTTATCATTTTTACGAGCAAGCGGTTCAAACCTCACTCTATAGAGTTTTCTATTTTACAAACTAAGTGTTAGCCGCACGAAACACTAAACAGCAGCGAAACAAAAGTCATCATGCTATTATCTGTCCCCTTTTTTATCGCCTTAATATTAATGCTGTAATCACTTCGCCACTAACTGGGTAATGATGAGCTAAATATACCAATAAATAGTACATTAAGGAGTAAACATGCAAGCCCTTGTTGCTGTAGTTATGGGTTCTAAAAGTGATTGGCCAACGATGGAAGCGGCGGCTGAAATTATGGATAAACTCCAAGTGCCTTATCATGTTGAAGTGGTTTCAGCTCACCGTACTCCAGACAAGCTGATGGACTTTGCCAGTACAGCTGTCGACAAAGGTTACAAAGTCATTATTGGCGGCGCGGGTGGCGCGGCGCATTTACCTGGCATGATTGCTTCAAAAACACGTTTACCTGTTCTGGGTGTCCCGGTGCAAAGTAAAGCGTTATCAGGCATGGACAGTTTATTATCCATCGTGCAAATGCCAAAAGGTATTGCCGTAGGTACTTTGGCAATTGGTACTGCTGGCGCATTTAATGCAGGCTTATTAGCCAGCCAAATTCTTGCAATAACCGACAGTGAGCTTGCTGCTCGACTTGAGGCGTTTCGTGAAGAACAAACTCGCATGATTTTAGACAATCCTGATCCGAGAGAAGCGTAATGAGCCAACAACATACTGTTTGGGTGTTAGGTGATGGTCAATTGGGTGCAATGCTCAGCCATGCAGGTCAGCCTCTAGCGATAGATGTTCGCCCGGTTGACATAATGGCGCCAACAGGCGACACCTTACCCATTGATGCATCACACATCATTACCGCTGAACGTGAACAATGGCCAGAATCAAGCACTAGCTTACAACTCAGTACTCATGCGCACTTCATCAATGGCCCTGTATTTGGGCGCCTAGCCGATCGTTTCACTCAAAAAAGTCTGTTAGATGAACTCAAGGTAGCCACATCACCTTGGCAGCTAGTTGACGATAAAGTGCAAGCCGACGACTTACATCAAGCCTATGGCGACCGTGTGTTATTGAAACGTCGCACCGGCGGTTATGACGGTAAAGGTCAACACTGGTTAAAGCAAGCTGAAGCGACCAGCATTCCGAATGACTGGCGCAATGAAGCCATTGCCGAGCAAGCGATTAATTTTGACGAAGAAGTGTCTTTAGTCGGTGTGCGAACTCAAGATGGTCGCTGTTTATTTTATCCTTTGACATTAAACTTACATCAAGACGGTATTTTAATGGCGTCAATTGCGCCATTAGCTCGTCTTAGCCATTTGCAAGATGAAGCTGAAAGCATGCTTTCAACTATCATGAATGGCCTTGAGTATGTCGGTGTTATGGCCATGGAATGTTTCCGTATCGGCGAACATTTACTGGTAAATGAACTGGCTCCACGGGTTCATAACTCAGGTCATTGGACCCAAACGGGTTGTCATATCAATCAATTTGAATTGCATTTACGTGCTCTATGTAACTTGCCCATTCATACCCCACAAGTAAACTTCCAGTGTGTAATGGTGAACTTAATTGGCATTGAAAAAGACGACCGCTGGTTAAGCCTGCCTAACGCTGAACTTTTTTGGTATAACAAAGAAGTTCGCTCAGGCCGCAAAGTGGGTCATTTGAATCTATCAATACATAATACTGCAGCGTTAAATGAAACCATAAACCAATTAAAATTATGGATGCCAACGCAATATCAAGCACCACTTGATTGGATATTGGCTGAGTTTGCTTAAGGTTTATTAAACCTCAGTGAAATACAAGAAGGAGCCTAGGCTCCTTTTTTTATGTTTGATCATTTGTGGTCTGGCGTCGTAGCAATTTAATCACACGACATCTAAGTTATATTTCAGTCTATTTCTATTTTTAATCTGATAAAGATATGGATCACAAAAATGATACGTTGTAACATAACTCAAAATTACTTCGAGATCATTAACCGTGCTTCAACAACAAAAACTGCCTGTGACGGTACTTTCTGGTTTTCTGGGTGCAGGTAAAACCACCCTGCTTAGCCATATTCTGAATAATCGTGACGGTAAAAAAGTCGCCGTTATCGTCAATGATATGAGTGAAATTAATATTGATGCAGCCACAGTCAATAATGATATATCGCTTAATAGAAGCGATGAAAAACTGATCGAAATGAGCAATGGCTGTATCTGTTGTACATTACGTGAAGATCTTCTGATCGAGATAAGTCAATTAGCTAAAGAAGGTCGATTTGATTACCTAGTCATTGAATCAACAGGTATATCAGAGCCATTGCCTATCGCTGAAACCTTTACTTTTGCAGATGAAAATGGCGTATCGCTGTCAGATATTGCTACGTTAGACACTATGGTGACCGTTGTGGATGCGGTGAATTTTTTACGCGACTATGAGGAAGCGCAAGATATACAAGAAACAGGGCAATCACTTGGGGATGAAGATGAAAGAAGCGTTGCAGATTTACTTATCGATCAAGTGGAATTTGCTAATGTTATTTTGATCAGTAAAACAGATTTAGTTGAATCACCCGAACTAGAAAAACTTACCGCAATTCTCAAAGCCTTAAACACCACTGCTAAGATTATTCCCATGTCAGAGGGGAAAATTGATACTAGCCTGGTTCTTAACACCGGCTTATTTAACTTTGAACAAGCCCAATTAGCTCCAGGCTGGCTTAAAGAGATGCGTGGAGAACACATTGCTGAAACAGAAGAATACGCCATAAGTAGTTGCAACTTTCAGGCGCGTCGTCCATTTCATCCCGATAGATTTTATCAGTTTATTCACAATACTGAACCGTTTGGAAAACTACTCAGATCCAAAGGCTACTTTTGGTTAGCGTCACAACCAGAATTTGTCGGTCAATGGAATCAAGCTGGTGGCATGGCACGATATGCTATTTCAGGAATGTTTTGGAAAGCAGTACCAAAAGAAGATTGGCCCACTGATGAGGAGTCTCTCATGGAAATACAAAAACAATGGCTTGAACCTTTTGGTGACATGCGTCAGGAACTAGTCTTTATTGGTCAAAAACTAGATAAAGCTGCCATGATACAAGCATTAAATGACTGCCTGCTAACTGATGATGAATTGCTAAAAGGCCAAGACTATTGGGTGACACTCAATGATCCCTTCCCACAATGGGGAGATGATCAATGAGTCAATTAGAAGCTGTACACCAAGAAAAAATCCATAGCACCCTCTCTCGGCGCTCAGTAAAAGGAGATGACTTAGCTATTTTTACAGATATTTACCAACCAGATACGAATATGGTGATTTGGCAACGTAGCATGTCTGAAGCCTTATCTTTAGCCGTCAGAACATTTGTTAATACCAGTACCACAAAGCAAACAATATTGGCCGTAACGCCACAAGATACCCAACAAAAACTCTACGATATATTTGGTCAAACCGATGCGGTTACTATGATTAGTCATGACATTTCTCAGCTAGTTGATATGTTTTGTTGTTTATTTGATCAAAAGCGTGTCGGATTAAGGCTAACCATTTTAGACCATGCCATGTGCCCTCGATTTCATGTCGATCGTATCCCTTGCAGATTAGTCACCACGTACCAAGGCATAGCGACTCAGTGGCTTGAGCATAAAGATGTAGTAAGAAGCAAACTAGGTGCGGGTAACCAAGGTCATACTGATGAAAACTCAGGACTATTTGATCATCAAAACAAAATTCAACACTTAAATACCGGTGATGTGGCATTACTAAAAGGTGAGCTTTGGGATGAACATCAAGGGGCAGGATTAGTTCATCGCTCCCCACCATTAGCGGTCGGTGAATCTCGTTTACTGTTAACTATCGACTTAATTAATTAAGGTCTGCGGGTCTTTTAAAGCCAACTTCACAGCAATTTGCTGCAAGGCATTCGCTTAGAAGACTCGCCATCGTTTGCAAGAACATAGCAAGGGAATCATCGCCAAATGAAACACAGCAGTATTAGCATGATTAAGCGTTATTGGTGTAACACCATCATACTGATAATAGTGACTTGCTCACCCGCCAGTTACGCTCATCTTGATGCCCATGTCCATGGATTAGCACAAGTCAAGATAGCGATAGAAGACCAGACGATTGAAATTGAAATAAGCGCTCCAGCGGCGGATTTAGTTGGTTTTGAACATGTGGCAAAAACGGAGAGTGGCATAAAGTCCGTTGCGGATTTAGCAACAAAACTGGCTAAAGATGCCGATTTATTTGTGCTTAAAGCCGGAAATTGTAAACTTGTAAATCACACTATCAATACCTCAAGCATGACAAACCAGAACCAAAACCAGAACAGTGGCGTGACAGATAAGGTAAATAAGCCATCACATAATGACGGCCATAGTGAGGTTATTGCTCACTATCATTATCACTGTAAAAAAATAGAAAATTTATCTACCATTACTGTTACAGTATTTGAAAAATTCCCTAGTGTTGAAAAAATACAGGCTATGTGGGTTACCAGCACTCAACAAGGTGCTATCACCCTAAACATTAAAAACAACATTATTAGTTTGAGATAAAAATGCTACATAACCTAGACGTCATTATAAAACATGCTGAACAAAACTGTAAAAGTCATGGTGCGCGATTAACTATCAAAAGAAAACAAGTATTGGCTTCATTAGTTCAATCCGAAAAAGCGCTGTCGGCATATGACTTAATCGAATTATACCTGACCAATTTTGGCGAAAAAATCCCCGCTATGTCCGTATATCGCATACTGGATTTCTTAGAGAATGAGAACCTAGTCCATAAGCTCAATTTGGCCAACAAATATGTCGCGTGCTCGCACATTACCTGTAGCCATGCTCATGGTGTTCCGCAGTTTTTGATTTGTAGTTCGTGTAATCAGGTAAAAGAAATCACCATAAATAAATCAACTATCGCTGAACTTAAAAGTAATGTTGAGCAGGCCGGTTTTCACTTAGTTACCCCTCAATTAGAAATGAACTGTATATGTCATACCTGTTTATCAACAGCGGCTTAGCCAGATAGTGTGATAGTCCCCTTAACGAGTAAAGCAAAGTGTTTTACTCATATCTGCTGTATTTACAAACAGTTCACAGGATATAACAATGAAAGTCGTTCAAAAAATAACAGACCTGTTTTCAATTGGTTTGTCGCTATTATGCGCTGTACATTGTTTATTCTTACCACTATTACTGGTACTACTGCCAGGATTAGGGGCACTGCAACTCGACAATGAAGCCTTTCATTTATGGATACTCATTGCCGTTATTCCCATTAGCCTAATTGCATTGTCTTTAGGGTGTAAAAAACATAACAGTTTCAGATTGTTGATACTAGGCAGCACAGGGCTTATGTTACTTTTATTTGCTGCGATTTGGGGACATGAGTTAGCGGGAGATACTGGCGAAAAAGTACTGACATTAATTGGTTCTAGCCTTGTGGCTATTGCGCACTTTGTCAATTTAACCCGCTGTAAACGTAATCAATCACAGTGTAATAATGCCCGCTAAAACCGCATAATAAGCCTAATTTGCGTTAAGTCTGGATATTTTGTATCGGTGTACAAACATGATAAAGCTTGATCAACGTCTAATTCGATTTTGGACAAAAGCGGGTTGGAAGGTTTCATTTTAATAAAACTTTAATCAGATCCAATTAAATCCTCATAGGTTTGAGATTGACTACAAGTGCAGATGATCCAGCGAGACGCCGCAAGCACCTCCATGTGGGCTTAACCAAAACATCCCTGTTTTGGATACTCGCTGGCTCATCTGCACCCGCATTATTATCTCTTCGATTTAACTTCATTGATGGCTGCGGCAACACTAGAGTTAACTCGTTACTGGACATAACTTTGTTAGATTTTTAGCTCTAATTCGTGAGTTTCGGATTAGTATTTGTAAGTGTAGTGGCATATTCCGCCCACTAAGGACCATTGCTCCGCAACTAAAGGACCAGCCTCCGAATTGCTTGGGCCAGGCTTGCTTACGGTTTACCAATACCAGCCAAACGACAGGCCAAATTCATTTGCACTTTGATCTTTAGCGATTGAAACGCGGATATCTAGATTCTGTTGTAGTAAATATCGCCCATTCAGTTTAGTGAGAAAATCTTTTTTGCCACCACTATAAAAGCGCTGTTCAAACTCAAGTCTAGATGAGAAACGCTCAAAGGCGTACCAGGTCGAGATAATCTTAGTGGAGAGATAACCATCGTCAGTGTTAATATTTTCACCCAGATATCCGCCGCCAACAAAACCAGTAATATTTAGCTCAGGTATACCTTCAAAGCCATAACCAATTCCCGAGTTCACTTTAATAGCTTCGCAGTTGTTACAACTCATCTCTCTTTGCGCCGCACCGATATCGATGTACCAAGAATAATTGCGGTCCCCCGGAAGCCCGGTTTTATTTGCTCGGATACTTTCTATTTTTAACAATGACAAATCTTTCATGAAAATGTGATTATCGGTAAATCCTAACACCAACTCTCCCATGCTAAGCGCCGAAAAACTCACATGTCCTTCCCCCGCATCAAGGGCGTCATAGTAAGCAGGACGCAGCGCAATTTGGCCATAAAATCCCAATTCAGAATTGTGTAACACCTGCACCGAAGAGTAACTGGACTTGTTACCCAAATGAGGTGGGGAATCAGAGTTAAACTGCTCAATAGCAGGCCCCGTGGGGAGTTGGTAACGTAATAATACTGACTGTTTGTAGTAATTATTATTGATGTCGCTGCGACCATCCTCCTCTTTACGCATAAATTGATAGTAATCAATTAACGTGTCGACAATTTGATGCTGCTCTATTAGTGCAAAAGCAGACAAGTCACTCTTAGCAATGTTTTCAGGTTTACCCACTATGTCAAACAAGGTGGTTTTTTGCTGCTTATTTAGAAATGAGAAACGTTGGTATAGCCTGCTTTGCCTAGAGGGATGATATTTAACCTTACGAACAAGTGGCTGATTATTATAATTAGTCGCCGAAAGGTTTTGTACCACAGATTGCGGCGTCATCCATAAACGCTCACTGTCTGCAAGTTTACTGTTAAGCACCAGCTGAAGTAATTCACCCATATGAAAGGCACAATTGCGATTAAAGAAATAATAGGTGTAATCAGCATCAAGCAGCTCCCAAATATGTCCAACCAACAGATTAGTATCCTGTTGCTCAAGGGCTAGTTCATACTCCCATAAATCGCGTAACTCAGACTCCCTGTAATTACCTTCATGGTAAAAATATTCTTGCTGCGTAAATGAGGCGTCGTACAGTCCGATAATACCTTTAATGACATATAAGGCCATATTCTCATCTAGTGGAATATCGGCACCAAAATTGATCGCCGTATCCTGTAATGTGTTTTGATGCTTAAACTTGTCTTCGGTGTTTAACTTAAGGAGTAAATGGCCATAGTAAGATGCTGGATTGGCAAGAAAACCGGTTGCAAAAATAACACTAACTGAATTAACACTCTGCTGTTGGGTAAATTGATTGAATTGAGGACAGCTGACATCAGTAATACCAACACTGCTGATATCAATTTGCTGTTTTAACCAAGTATAACGCGCGGGAAATTTACACTGGGCATGTGAATCCGGATCGGCATTTTCAACAGGCTTAGCAAACGCGCTAAGCGTCGCGCTTAACTCGGCTAATGGATTTGAGTTTCCATCTTTTGAAAAAAAGAATTTGGGGGAGCGGATATAACTTTGGTCATCTGCATATACAAGTAGCTTTAACCACATATCTGATGAACTTAATTTTTCGAGTTCAGTAGTAGCGTGAGTATTTTTAGCTTGAAGAAAAGGACAAAATAACAGAATGCTGCAGAATAAAAACAATCGATTCATTTGAAAACTCAAGAAAGAATAGGAAGCGGGCTTCCTATTCTTTTTAAACGTTAAACAGACTCTACAGCACTAATAATTGTGGTGTAATACAACTCAGATTTTTCACGTTTATCAGCAGAAATGTATGCATCATTGGCGATATTGGCAGCCATTTGAGCACGTACGTTATCAATAACTGCAACTTGCTGGCTTGGAGTTACATCAAGCATGTTCATTAATGCAGTTAAATGTTCGCCTTTTCCACGAGCCGTATCTTCAATTAAATTGTCATATGAATTTAAGATAAACACAGCAGCATCAACTTTTTTACCTGAACAGGTCTCAGGGCTGGCTGTCGCTGATGTTACGGCTGTAGTACCAATATCCCAAATAATATTTGATGTTACAGCTAATGCTTTATGCTGAGTAAATAAAGCAGCACCGATACCACAATCTGAAAATGGATTTGGACCTGAACCTGGTGTTTTGTCAATTTCAGCAGATACAGATGCCGATAAAGCCATAGATATTGACAGTGTTGCGATAGCGAAAAATTTCATTTTAATTCCTTATATTATAAAAATTCCAGCCCAATATTATTAAACAAAATTAAGGCGCGTAGT
Source organism: Shewanella sp. HL-SH2 (assembly GCF_051164935.1). NCBI lineage: Bacteria > Pseudomonadati > Pseudomonadota > Gammaproteobacteria > Alteromonadales > Shewanellaceae > Shewanella > Shewanella sp. HL-SH2. The sequence goes on along the minus strand of NZ_CP195035.1, from coordinate 1,775,867 downwards.
TATTTAACATTTTCATAGCCCTAAATCCACTAATATTAATCATTAGAACAATTCACTGAACACTGTGTTTATCTTTTAATCAACTTCACTTTATTTTCTTATCGAAAAAATGGGTTTTAATTAAATTAACATGGCCATCTTGACGCTCCCGGTGAGTCAAGATAATACTCTGCTCACCCAAAGCTTTTTGGCCTTAGTTTTCTATTCTATTGCTTCACACTTGTCATTGCTTTTGATGCGACTCATTTACCGCTAGAAGCGGTTGTACTGCCCCAATTTTTATAAGAGAAGCGGGCTTAACAGTCAAGCTGTGCCCGTAATGAAATCCGTACCACTGCACCTATATATGTGAAACACCCATGCGGACTAGGTTTACCCTATCCTTGGCTTATTCGGCCTAGCACTGGTTGGACTGAGCCATTACTTCATCGTAAACAACAACCTTGGTGAGTGTTTAATGTGCTATCTTGCGGCTCTTATCACCCACTCGGGTTAACTACCCTTTTCCAGACCGAGCTCTGCAAGATAGCGACAACAGTGTTAACAAGTACCATGGTTTAGTCCTTGGTGCGCTGCGTACTGCGGAGCATAAGGCACTTGTTTTTGTAATAAAATCCATATCAGTCTGGCGAGTCTATGTAAATTAGTTGGGTCAGAGTAAACTTTAAAAAGGTAGCTTATGGGCACATGCTATTGAATGGCTTTTTCTTCCCTAAATGGTGCGCTCGATGATTGTGTTCGAGGTTACCCAACTTTGTCCTTAAGTTTGATACTTTAATCTACTTTATCGCTTTAATTCAATGTTTTACTTTGTTTTTATTGGTTTGGTTACTGAAGCTCATAACTTCAATCTAACCAATTGCCTGCCGCAGGCCTATGTGCAGATGATCCAGCGAGACGCCGACTCTTGGTTTTAAAATCAGCATCCATGTGGGCTTAACCAAACCAATAACATCCATGTTAAACAGCCAGTTTGGCATCCATGCCTCTCGCTCAGAAATGTTTCACTTAGTGAAACTTCGCCCTGTTTTGGATACTCGCTGGCTCATCTGCACCCGAAATTTTCACATCTTCAATTCAACTTCATTTGTAACAATTCCATAAGAAAAGCTGGGATTTCCATTTTGAATTGAGGTCATCGAGACTCTTTATTCCGAGAACCCGTGAGCTTGGCATGGATGCCACGCTAGCTTTCGTTGGGCCAGGGACGGCCCATCGGAAGCGTTAGGATATTTTTTAATTAGGTGACAATGGCCGACGCTGGATACAGATGAAGTTTGAAGCTGGATCGATCCCCATCGAAAATTATGCGCTTTTCAGCATTTTTCGTCTGGGGCGCTGAGGGTTTCCAAAGGGGCGCAAGCGTTTTGCCCCTTTGGTCTGGTGTGGGCGAAGCGCCACGACGTTGACTTTTTTTCAAAATGGCAAACAAATTGAACTTTTATCAACACAGCATTTAAGCGTACGCTATTCGCTTTATGGCCTATCAATAAAAAAGATAGACCATCAAATTATCAATAGATTACACGCAGACTCGCCCAAGTACTTGTTCTAGTTTATCTGAGGTTTTACTTTGAATTTGCGCACTTTCGACAACTACTTTTAACCCTTGGGACACTTCTTGGCTAAGGCGCGATATTTCATTGGCGCGCTGATTAATACTTTCAGTAGAGGACTGCTGGCCCTGAATACTGTAAGTCATATTACTGGCTACATTATCTAGCAAGCCATAAGCCTGTTCGATATCTTTAAATGCGCGGGTAACACGTTGACACTGTTCGACACTTCCATGGCTAATACGCTGACTTTCACTGATGCCATTCACGGCATTTTTAGCTTTGGTTTGTAACTGCTCAACAATGATTTGTATTTCTACTGTTGACTCTTGAGTACGGTGTGCAAGTGCTCTTACTTCATCGGCAACTACCGCAAAGCCTCGCCCTTGCTCACCAGCACGGGCAGCTTCAATGGCGGCATTTAATGCCAGTAAGTTAGTTTGCTCGGCAATACTTTTGATCACCTCAAGTACATTACCAATCTTTAAACTGTCTTGATTCAATAAACTGACATCATTGACCATACTCTCAATTCCGCTAGCTAAAGCGGTCATTGCCGTTTGATTTTCAATGGCATCTTTATTACCGATTTGCAGTAATTGGTGTACTTCTGCTGACGTTGACTTTAACTCGTTTGCATTAGAGGATAATTCAGTAGCGGTATGGGTAATTTCTTGCAGTGATAAGGTTATTTGTTGGTTTTCATGTACGCTTTTATCAACCGAACCTTCCGCTTGGTGCATTTGTTCGGTTAATACTTTAGCACCTTGTTTGAACGCTTTGGCATCGACTCGAATAACATCTAATATCACTTTCAAGCCTTCAACAAACTGGCTTAAGTCATTGGTGATCAATGCCAGTTCGTCAGCTTCATTATCTTTAAGCGGCCCTGCTGGCGCTTTTTCTGTATTAACCACCAGCTGTAAATATTGATGTAATTTAGCCAAACGTGCTTGTAAGTAATACTCCATTGACCATAATCCGATAGCCAGCTGACACACCAGCAATCCAATCAGTAAGCTTAATATCGTAGTCTTAGTTATTTCAGCGTCCAAAAAGCTAATAATGATTAAAAAAGGCACTATTGTTAATAAAATAGGCGCTAATAACTTACGGTGTATCGATTTTTGGAATGTCGTATTCATAGTATTTTCCGATTATCTTGTTATTATTCTGCAATCTGGAGGGGCTGTGTTATCAATAATATTGGTGTTATTCATCATAAGGTAAATGCATTGTTAACAAGCTAGTTACATTGTATCGGCAAACAAGGGTGAAGTTAAACTAATAAACCCCAGCTCGGGATAATAAATCCATATCAAACAGATCTTTGCCCGCTAACTGCGTTGAATTCATTTGCAATAGCTCGCTATTGACGCATAAATTCGCCTTGTTAACAGCGCAAAGCTCAAGTTTGAGGATAAACAGTTGAATTTTGGCTACTTCAATACCGTTTATTCATCTCTTAACCCGAGCTGAGGTTAATAAAATGTCATAAAAAAATACCACCTAATTGGTGATATTTTTTTGATTTTTTTAACAACAAAAATCGGGTCAAGTTAGCCAAAGAAAAGTCGCCATAACCATGATGAATCAAGATCATCCTTACATGTTTGATATTGCTGAGCATAGCGCCTGGCGCGATCATCAACTTTTTGAGCAACGGGTGTTAACCATTTTTTGGCTTTATATGAACCACGTTTATAACCGCCCCAGCCTTCGTGATAATTGAGATACTGATTTTTCGCATCCCATTTAGACACACCATTGATCTTATTGGTTTTATAAATAAACCAGCCCATGAAATCCATCGCATCATCAAAGTCGCTGCGGCTAGACCAGGAATTACCGGTTTCTCGCACATAATCATCCCAGGTCATGGTTTTAGCCTGCGCATACCCATAGGCATCGCTGGCACGCCCGGTAGGAATAAAGCCCAAAAAGTACTCCATCGGTGGAGCGGCGTTATACTTGAATGAACTTTCTTGGTACATCATGGCTAAAGGAACATGCACAGGCACGCCCCACTTTTCACGGGTATCTACCGCAGCTTCATACCATGAACGATGTTGTTTAAAAATGGAGCAAAGGTTTTCAGGTTCAGCAGGAGGAGAGGTCGCACAACCGGATAATACAATTACACTGCACAAACTGACCATGTATAAAAACGGTTTCATAGCACCTCAATTAGCTCACTTAATAAAAATTAAGTGTCACATCTATGGCCTGCTAATGCAATTTATGGTTTGGGATTTAACTCACACTCAAAAAACTCTTGTTTAAATACCACGGGTTGCCAGAAGTCTTTATTACTACCAACGTAAATTTTGTCGGTATTCATTTGAGCGGCTATATGGTAACGCTGATCCGTTTCAACATTCACAGTTAAAGTTTTTGGACCTCGCGCGGACAGTGACACTTTTAGCTCAGGTGAGTTAATTAATTCCACTACCGTAAATTGATGCTCACCCGTTTGCAGCAAGTAATTAGGGCGAGAAATAACAGGCACCCCATCTAAGTGGGTCACAATAGTGCGATAAAGGTACTGGGTTGCATCTGGTTTTATATAAGCAGACACAGTGCCACATTCAAGGCCATTGTCAGACGATGCACAACCAGACAGCAACATAATCGTTGCTGTTAGGCTGAGGAACACCCCTGATTGTGGGTTCAATCGTTTTACTGCACCCATCAGACTTTATCGCCCTTCATTATGCTTTACAGCCACTATACAACTCTGGCGAAGCAACTTCTTTAAAATATTCTTGCAGGAAAATATCAAAATTAGGCATAGATTCAGATTCTATCTGCTGCTGTTTGTCTAATGATGATTCTGCCTCATCTTTATATTGCTGCTCAATTTCATGACTTAATGGATAAGTGCATAAAAAATCATGGTAATTATTAGCGAGTTGTTTAACCCAGTCGCCATGATCCACATTTTTAGTGATAATTTCATTAAGGACACGGCCAGAAAGTGTTTGGCTAGGATCTTCAATCGCACCAGCCCAATGGCTTAATGCGTTTTGATAACTGTAGCCATGCTCACCGTCTAATAAAGTGGCGAGTCGAGACAAGTCAGCAAACAAATCGGTTAGCCACACTTTAATATCAATATCCTGGCCATTTTGCTTAAGCATTAGTCCAGGCTTACGTCCTTCTAACACTACAGCTTTTAGGTTTGCCGCAATTTCTTTCTCGCGTTGATCATCGGTCAGTGCTGACGGTGACAATAAGCAATACAGTAAGAATAAATCTAAAAAGCGTACTTGAGTGGCATCAATACCAACCGGGCTAAATGGATTAACATCCAGTGCTCGCACTTCAATATATTCAACCCCTGCACGCATCAGAGCCTGTGAAGGTTTTTCGCCCGATTTTGTCACGCGTTTAGCACGAATAGGCGAGTAAAATTCATTCTCAATTTGCAAAATATTATGGTTTAGCTGACGGTATTCTCCGTCCACATTAACGCCAATTTGTTCAAACTTTTTCGATGGCATTTTAATCGCAGCTTGCACACCCGCTAGATACTCGGGCAGCGAGTTATAGCTGATATTCAGCGTATCTTGTTCTTTATTGGTATAGCCTAAATCACTCATGCGTAATGATGTGGCATAAGGTAAGTAAAGTGTGCCTTTTCCGGTTTTTTTAAAATCAAAATCAACGGTTTGATCTTTCACAAACGATGAACATAATGCGGGAGTAGAGCCAAATAAATATGGCAACACCCATACCAAGCGGCGATAATTTCGGATCAAACCAAAATAAGATTCAGAAATAAACTCACAACGGCTTAATGAGTCTGAGCGCATCTGCGGATTATTAGATAGTTTATTATCAAATAAGCGTTGCCATAGCTCTGCTGAGACAGAAAAGTTAAAATGCACCCCAGAAATTATTTGCATCAACGCACCGTAACGATGAGTTAAGCCTTTTCTATAGAGGGTTTTCATCAGACCGTTATTTGACACACCGTATTGAGCCACAGGAATATTTTTCACATCGCCAATATAACAAGGCATGCTCACTGGCCATAATTTTTGGCCATTTAAGTTCCGTACTGTGTAGGCATGAGTTTGCGTTAGCTCTTCAAGCAATTCATCAATGTCATTGTGGACAGGAGTAATAAATTCAAGCAAAGCTTCACTGTAGTCAGTGGTAATTCTTGAGTGTGTTAATGCAGAGCCTAAAGCTTGCGGATGTAAATCTTGTGCCAACTGGCCGTTACCTTCGATACGTAAAGCTTCACGCTCAATACCACGGAGCATACCGAGTAAGGCTTCGCGCCCTTCGCTGTCGCCAAGCTGGTCGACAATTTCATTGAAAGATTTCAATATTCTATTCTCTATTGATTAATTCGCGTGATTAAATACGATTGGTATCAGTAGACCCGATGATACCCGAGATTATTACCAAATTGGCAAAAAAACTGTAAACAAAAACGGCAACAGAAATTCTGCCGCCGTTTTAACTAGAACTAATACTGATATTGGGGTAAATCAGATCAATTCAAGTCAGCCATTTTAGACAATTAATTTAACACTTCAATTGGATAGCCCAATGGCGCAAGCTGTGGCTCAATCACTTTTCTATCGCCAACCACTAATATCACCATAGTATTGATATCAAGCAAGGATTTAGCAAGTGAGTTTAATTCAGTGGTGGTCACTGAATTAATGATCTGAGTTTGCTCAGCGGTAAATTGATGGTCTAGCTGATAACGCTGAATTTTACGAATAAAACCGGCCTTTTGATAAGGTGTTTCAAAGTCCAACGCTTGTCCTTGAGTAATAGAATTGCGTAAAAATGCCAACTCTGTTTCATTCATACCCGACTGCTGATAGATTTGAATTTCATTAATAAACTCGCTAATTGCCGCGCCTGTGACATCACTTCTAACACTGGCGGAGGCGATAAACTCACCACTGTCTTCTTGGCCACTGAAGCTTGTTCTGGCGCCATAGGTATAACCTTTGTCTTCGCGTAAGTTTAAGTTTATTCGACTATTGAATGCGCCGCCCAATGGGTAATTCATCAAGTTGGCTTTAAAATAATCACCGGTGACATCATAGGTTAACGCGCGTTTACCAATATTAATCACCGACTGCGCCGCATCTGGCTTATCGATAATATAAATGGTTGCAGGTTTAGCGTGGATCCGTTTATCAATAGGTGAAAGCACACTGGCGTTACCCGCCCAATAGCTAAATCCATTAAGCATAGGTATCACATCAGCTTTGGCTAAATCAGACACCAACACCATTTGGGCATTACCTGCGGTAAATTGCTGTTGATAAAAAGCTTTTACATCATCAAGGGTTAATGCCGATACCGATGCCACTGTGCCTAAATCGCTACTGCCCATGGCGGTATTATTGCCATATAACAAGGCAGAAAAACCATTACTGGCCAGGAAACTCGGATTAGTCATTGCTTGTTGTAAACTTTGTAATTGCTGCTGTTTAACGCGTTCAAAGTCAGCACTGACAAAACCAGGCTGGAATAAACGTTCTTCAACAATACTTAAGGTTGCGGCAAAATTTTTCGACAAACTAGACACTTGTACATAGGTTTGTGACTCACCTGCGCTAACAGTGACATTTGAACCTAACATTTCTAATGCTTGAGCTAGCTCTTCTGCAGAGCGCTTATTGCTTGATTCATTCATCATAGCTGCGGTTAGCTTGGCTAGTCCGGCTTTTTCAACAGGCACAGTACGGTGCCCGCCTTCAAGGTAAATCACTAGCTCGACTGTCGGTGTCTCTTCACTTTCAGTGCCCATCACCTCAATACCATTGCTTAAGGTGGCAGACCAAAGTGTGGGTACAGTCAGTTGTGGAGCGTCACCCGGAGCAGGTATTAAGGTGCGATCAAAACTTGATACAACAGGCTTAATATCAACCAGTCCCGTCACAGCATCCTCTGCAATGGCTAAGCTTTTGGGCGCAAAATTATCTGCTTTGGCAATTAATTGTGATTGGCCTTCAGGCACCACACTCATCACCACTTTAGGTTTATCTTTGATGTACTGATTAAATACCCGCATAACATCTGCTTTAGTCACACTGTTATAACGGGCTAAATCTTTTGCTACTCGATTAGGATCACCATAGAAGGTTTCATTTGAAGCTAAAGTCGCTACCTTGCCAGCGACGCTTTGCAACCCAAAAATAGTACTGGCTTCAAACTGTACTTTAACCTTTTGTAGGTCTTCGTCAGTCACACCACGTTGCTCAAATTCGGCAATAGATTCATTAATTTTAGCTTCTAACGCATCCAGCTTGCCACCATTTGCAGGATTAGCTAGGGCATATAAAGTAAATTGGCACATCAATTCTTGGCATGGATGACTAACAGATGATTGCACTGCCAACCCATCTTTAACTAAGTTTTTGTATAACAATGACGTTTGACCACCGCCAATGATATTCGCCAGTAGATCTAATGCGGCTTCATCAGGGTGACCGGCATACACGGTTGGCATACCCACATATAATAAAGGCAAATGTACTTTATCTTCCATTGAAAGATAACGGGTTTTATCTAAGGTCACCGCGGTTTTGGTGGCAGCATCTACTTTAGGTCCTGAAGGGATTTCACCAAAATATTGGTTAATCCAGGCTAAAGTTTGTGTTTCATCAAAATCACCACCAATGGTTAATGTGGCGTTATTAGGCCCATACCAACGCTGGAAAAAGTGCTTAACATCATCAACAGTGGCACGTTCAAGATCGTCCGGCCAGCCAATAACTGGCCATGAATAAGGATGGCCTTCAGGATAAAGGGCTTGTGCAAAACGTTCGCCTAAACGGCCGTAAGGGCGGTTATCAATCCGTTGTGCCCGCTCATTTTTAACGGTCTCACGTTGTACTTCAAATTTTTCACTGGTTAATGCGGGTAACAAGAATCCCATTCTGTCGGACTCTAACCAGAGCATTTTTTCTAACTGATTTTTGGGCACAGTTTCAAAATAATTAGTTCTATCGGAATTGGTTGTACCATTTAGTGTACCGCCCGCTTCGGTAACCACTTTAAAGTGTTGCTCATCGGCAACATTTTGTGAGCCCTGGAACATCATATGTTCAAATAAATGGGCAAAACCACTGCGTCCGGCTAATTCCCGTGCCGAGCCCACATGATAGGTTACGTCAACGTGTACAAGGGGATCTGATGTGTCTTGATGCAAAATCACCGTTAGCCCATTTGCGAGCTGATATTTTTTGTAAGGAATGCCAATGTTACTGTCAGCGATAGTAACCGCTTCAACTAGATTAACGCCTGCTGGTAAGCTTGTTTGCTGTGCGATTAGCTTAATGTCATCATTAACATTGTCTGCTGCACATCCGGTAATTGCCGCACTAATCGCGACCGCAAGTATCCACTTTTTCAAAAAACACACTCCTTGAGCTTACATAACTGCATTATCAAATTGCTGCCATAAATATAAAAACAATTAAACTATAGCGTACTGTTTTACCGATAAAAATCATTACTGTTGAGCTTACCACTGGTAATTTTAACCACCCAGCAATTAAGCATAAAATATCACCAATAAGCGGTAACCAGGACAAGAGTAACGCCCATACGCCAAAACGTTCAAACCATCCCAGTGATCGCTGATAGTACTTATTATCAAAATCAGCTGGTGATTTTGCAAATCGTCCCGCTCGGCCTAAATAATAACTCGTGACGGCACCTAAGGTATTGCCCAAACTGGCAACAATCAATAAACCTAACCAAGGGTCACTGTTTTGCTGTAACAAACCAATAAGTAAAACTTCTGATCCCCCCGGTAACAAGGTGGCAGCTAAAAAAGCTCCAGAAAACATCAGCCATAACTCAGTCAAAATATACCCTTATGATTTTAAAATACTTTTTAATTTATAAACGCTTTATTTTAAAAGTTATTGCACAGTAAAAAACTTATAATTATATTAACATTGATATATATAATTATAAGTTATATCAAATTGACGTTGTTTGTCTTTATTTGCCTCTCTAGAATGCCATTAAATTTGATTCATCTGTCTAGAATGGGTAACTTACACCGCTGGTTCAAACCGCAATAGACGGATGAATTATGCATAATCGCCCATTCATCTTATCAATACGCCTAACAATAACCATAAAATGAGAACCTCGATGATTTTAGACACCTTTAAACGTATTCCATTTTGGCAAAAAGTTCTCGCAGGCTTCATCTTGGGCACTCTTGCAGGTATCGCTTTGGGCGAATCAGCAATTGTGCTTAAGCCTCTTGGTGACCTATTTATTAGCGCGATCAAAATGTTGGTCGCCCCACTAGTCTTTTGCGCCATTGTGGTCAGCATTACCTCTTTAGGCAATCAAACCAACTTAAAGCGCTTAAGCTTGAAAACCTTAGGCCTATTTATGCTGACGGGCACGATAGCTTCATTTATTGGTTTAGCGGTTGGCAGCTTAATCGACATGGGTGGTTCACTTGAATTAGCCACTACCGAAGTGCGTGAACGTGACATTCCCGGATTTGCCCAAGTATTACTCAATATGATCCCGGTTAATCCTTTTGCTTCTTTAGCGGAAGGCAAAGTGTTACAGATAATTGTGTTTGCAGCCTTAGTCGGTATTGCAATTAATGCCGTCGGTGAAAAAGCTGAACCATTGAAGAAGGTCATGGAAGCCAGTGCTGAAGTGATGTTTCAACTGACGCGCATGGTATTAAAACTGACCCCGATTGGTGTATTTGGCTTAATGGCTTGGGTTGTTGGCGAGTACGGTTTAAGTACTCTTTTACCGTTAGGTAAATTTATTATTGCCATTTATATTGCTGCATTAATTCACATTATTTTTGTTTATGGTGGGTTAATTAAATTTGCCGCAGGTTTAAGCCCGGTAAAGTTTTTCCGCAAAGCCATGCCGGCTCAACTAGTGGCCTTTAGTACCGCATCGAGCTTTGGTACCCTACCTGCTAGTACACGTTGTACTGAAGCAATGGGCGTATCAAAACGTTACAGTGCCTTTGTACTGCCCTTAGGCGCGACCATGAACATGGACGGTTGTGGTGGTATTTACCCTGCTATTGCCGCTATCTTTATTGCTCAAATCTACGGTATTCCCTTAGATATGACTGATTACATGCTGATTGCCGTTACCGCCACGGTTGCCTCTGTAGGTACCGCTGGCGTACCCGGCAGTGCAATGGTGATGTTAACTGTTACCTTAGGCGTTATCGGCTTGCCCCTTGAAGGCATTGCATTTATTGCCGCCATTGATCGCATTATTGATATGATCCGCACCGCGACTAATGTCACCGGTGACATGATGACCGCGGTTGTTATAGGCAAAAGCGAAGGCCAATTAGATATTGAGCAGTTCAACTCTGAAGAGACACTCACTGAACAGAAAATCGCTTAACCAGCGTTGAAAGGACTTATGTTTGATTGAGTACCTTTAAGTCTGTTGATGCTAAAGCAATAAATGCCAATATCACGTTAATGATATTGGCATTTTTTATCGCTCATTTTGCTAACTTAACTTTGATTTTCCCTAGCGCTGATTTGCAGTAACATCGTGCGGTAACATTATGTGGTAAACACCTTTGGCAATAAATGGCACCCATTATAGAATCACTCTATGTCTCAAAAAAATGAGCATCTTGAGTAAAACACAGCATTTAAATATCGACAAATGCATACAGATATTTTGATTATTCGTCATCTAGTGACATAGCTTCTTTTATTTCATCACTGCCAAAACCTTTACGGGATAAATACGCATACGCTTTCGACTTTTCTTTGTAATCCGATAAGTTATAACGTTTTTTAGCTAGCTGATCTTTACAGCTTTGATAGAAATCAACCTCTTCTGTTAAGTTTAACTGGTAAAGGGTTTCTTCAAAATCAGTCACGTCAATCAATCGCTGTTTAAGTTCCTGCAAGATAAGTGTTTTACCTTTGCCCTTGTTAAATAGCTTGATGATTTCTGTTGTTAAATCAACTTTGTCAGCTTTTATCGCCAGCTTACTGCGCAATGTGTCACTTTCAGGGTGGTGGGATAATGCATGATCAATTTCTGCGCGTGAAAATCCTTTTGTAGTCATCTGGGTATAGACTTTTTCTTTACTGGTGCCATTAAAGTTATCAAATCTATTAAGTAGTCTAGACGTGGCCATTTCAAAGGTATCGACCTGTTGCTCGTGCATTACTTGCTCTATTGCTGTTTCAATGTCTGTTGCTGATAGACCGCGCAGTTGTAGTTTGCGCCTTATTGCGCCTGCGCCTAGCTCACTGCTAAAGGCCGACTGGCAATAACGTACAGCGAAGTCGAAGTCATTTTTTAAATAACCACTTTCTACTAGTCTAGCCAGTACGATATCAATCCATTGTTGATTATCAGTTTTACGCGCTAGCTTGGTGCGAATTTCATTAATGGTGAAGTCTTGCTGACCAAGATGCCAGTAAGCACTGTTAAAGACATTATCGATAGTTTTGGCTTGACGTAATGGGGCACGCTGCATAGAAATGGGTCTTTAAGTAACAAGTAATCTTAAACAGTGTAGCAGTTATGGCTAATGATGATTAAGCAAAAAATAAGGCCAGTACATGATGTACTGGCCTTATTTTAATAATATCGACACAGATTTCTAAGCGCTACTTCAATGTGTAGATATATAACTTTAAAACGATATTAGCCTAATACCGCTAATAAGACCCCAGCAGCAACGGCACTGCCTAACACACCAGCCACATTCGGGCCCATAGCATGCATCAACAAGAAGTTTTGATGATTAGCTTCCAAGCCAACCTTGTTAACCACTCGGGCAGCCATAGGCACGGCTGACACGCCTGCTGCGCCAATTAATGGGTTAACCTTACCGCCAGATAATTTACACATTAACTTAGCCATCAACACGCCTGTAGCGGTACCAATAGAGAATGCCACTGCACCTAGAAGTAAAATGCCTAAGGTTTCAATTCGTAGAAATTGATCAGCTGACAGTTTAGATCCCACTGCTAACCCTAAGAAGATAGTGACAATATTGATAAGTTCGTTTTGTGATGTTTTAGATAGACGGTCAACTACACCCGATTCACGCATCAAATTACCCAAACAGAACATACCCACAAGTGGCGTGGCGGCAGGTAAAAACAAAATGGTTAACCCAACTACCATTAACGGGAAAATAATTTTTTCACGCTTACTGACTTCGCGAAGCTGTTCCATTTTAATGCTACGTTCAGCAGGAGTTGTTAACAACCTCATAATAGGCGGTTGAATTAAAGGCACTAACGCCATGTACGAATATGCTGCTACCGCAATTGCGCCTAACAAATCTGGCGCGAGCTTAGAGGCCAAAAAGATAGCTGTGGGGCCATCTGCACCACCAATAATGGCAATGGCAGCCGCATCTTGCATAGTAAACTCAAAACCTGGCACCCAATTTAATGCAATCGCACCTAACAATGTGGCAAAGATACCAAACTGTGCTGCGGCCCCTAAAAGTAACGTTTTAGGGTTAGCAATTAAGGCTCCAAAATCGGTCATAGCGCCAACGCCCATAAAGATCAATAACGGAAAAACCCCCGTTTCAATCCCGATATGGTAAGCGTACCAAAGTAAACCACCTTCGTCGGTAAAGCCTGCATTGGGAATGTTGGCTAAAATGGCGCCAAAGCCGATAGGCAATAATAACAAAGGCTCAAAGCCACGTGCGATGGCAAGATAAAGTAATAAACACCCTACTCCCATCATTAATACTTGCCCACCGGTGAAATGAGCAATACCTGTTTCGCCCCAAAAGGCCATTAATCCTTCCATAATGTCCTCTTACGCCAAATCTAATAATGCTGAGCCAACCGTAACACTGTCGCCTTGCTTAACCGCAAGATTAGTGACCACACCGTCTTCGTTCGCACGCACTTCAGTTTCCATTTTCATAGCTTCAAGAATGATAACCACTTCACCGGCTTTAATCGCTTGACCGTTAGCCACAAGCACTTTAAATATATTACCCGACAATGGCGCTGTCATACTGTATTTAACTGCACCAGTAGGCGCTGAGACGACTTGAGTAGGGGTAGCAGCATTAGAAGTAGCCACAGGCACTATTTGACTGATCTCACCCCCTGGCTTACCTGAACAACAAAACTTTGACCTTCTACATTAACGGTATAGGTTTCAGGACCTTTTTCTTTATCCGCTTTAACCACTAAATCATCTGCTGAGGGCACAGGTTCAAAGGCATCAGGGTTACCGCGATTTTGTAGAAACTTAAGACCAATTTGGTTAAATAAAGCATAGGTCATTACATCGTCGTCAGACTCAGCTGCCAAAGTAAAACCTTCTTCTTGGGCTTTAGCAGCAAGCTCTGTTCGGAGCTTATCAAGTTCAGGGGCGATTAAATCAGCTGGACGACAAGTGATAGCTTTTGCTCCATTTAACACACGAGCTTGTAGCTCAGCATTAACCGGAGCAGGTGTCGCGCCATATTCACCTTTTAACACACCTTCTGTTTCTTTAGTCATCGATTTGTATCGTTCACCCATCAACACATTGATAACCGATTGGGAGCCAACTATTTGTGATGTTGGTGTCACTAAAGGCAAGAAACCTAAGTCTGCACGTACCCGTGGGATCTCAGCTAACACCGCATCCATCTTATCTGCAGCGCCTTGCTCTTTTAGCTGATTTTCCATGTTGGTTAACATGCCACCTGGCACTTGGGCGCGTAAAATACGTGAATCAATTCCCTTAAGTGCGCCCTCAAAACGAACGTACTTTTTACGTACTTCACGGAAATAAGCGGCTATCTCTTCTAAGAGCACCATATCGTAACCAGTGGCCCTATCGGTATCTTCTACCATGGCCACTAAAGTTTCGGTTGCGCTGTGGCCGTAGGTTTGGCTCATTGAAGAGATTGCAGTATCAAGCACATCAACACCCGCCTCGATGGCCTTTTGGTATGTCGCTGTGCTAAGACCTGTTGTCGCATGACAATGCATCGATACCATTAAGTCAGTTTGCGATTTTAAGCGGCTAATTAAATCATAAGCTTGCATCGGCTTAAGTAAGCCAGCCATATCTTTAATACATAATGAATCCGCGCCCATGTCTTCTAAGTGCTTAGCCATATCAACCCAGGTATCAAGGGTATGTACTGGGCTAGTCGTAAATGAAATCGTTCCCTGCGCGTGGCCACCTACATTTTTAACCGCTTTAACGGCGGTTTCTAAGTTACGCACATCATTCATGGCATCAAAAATACGGAATACATCTACACCATTGGTATGAGCACGCTCAACAAAACGGGTAACAACATCATCAGCATAATGACGATACCCTAATAAATTTTGTCCACGTAACAACATTTGCTGTGGCGTGTTTGGCATGGCCTTTTTGAGTTCACGAATGCGATCCCACGGGTCTTCGCCTAAATAGCGAATACATGAATCAAAAGTAGCGCCACCCCATGATTCTAATGACCAATAACCCACTTTATCCAGCAAAGGAGCAATGGGTAACATGTCATCAATACGTAAGCGTGTTGCAAGTAGAGATTGGTGGGCGTCACGCAGGACGACATCGGTGAGTAATAACGGCTTGCTCATAAAAGCTCCCAAAATAAATCTTACGCGCGATATTGATGAATCGCAGAAGTAATAGCGGCGACTAACTTAGGATTTAATCCTGTCGTTGATCCTGTGTTGATCTTTGGCTCTGGTGTTGGCTCAATAGGAACTGGACTGTATTTAGCCACTATTCCAATACCAACAATTAAAATACTCAAGAAAATGAACACTAAGCCCATTCCCATCACCATAATGCCAAGCGCATCAACTAATTGTTGGCTGATCGATGCCATAGTCCCTCACTGTAATAAATACGACAAATGTGTTCCATTGGGTAACATGCCAAGCTTTGACATGCGTATTAAGGCATGATGACTCGCGGCCTCGTTATTTCGCATTCTTTTATTCAAAACCATTTTCAGAATAAATATTCAATTAATACTTGACCAGCTAATCAAGCCAACTTTAACAGAAACTGAATTCATATCCATTTTAACGACTTCTTATGTTACAAAATATACACAAATCATAACAAAATCACTATCCAACTGTAAAATGGTCTTACCATAAATAATTACCAAAAATAGAAACAAATAAGAATTTGATAATAAAAGCAGCCGTTAACTAAGAATTACATAATAAATCTCACTCCCCCTCTGACACACAAGAGTGTTACATCATTGTTGATCAAACTAAACAGGCAACCACCAACGATTTACCGCCACTTATTTTTTCCAATCTTGATCGTTGAATAAAAATTTACTAAACATAAAAATAAAGTCACTACTTTGTGATGGAGTTCATTATTTCTAGTGATCAAAGATGATAAGTAGATTGAAAGATCACCAGAATGTCTATCGAAGATGAATATGGATGATTAAACGCAGCTAAATGGAATGATTAGAAATCGAATGCAAAAAAAAACCTGCTAATTAATAGCAGGTTTTTTTAATGTGGTGCGCGTGGGAGGAGTCGAACCTCCGACCGCCTGGTTCGTAGCCAGGTACTCTATCCAGCTGAGCTACACGCGCAAAATCTTACTTAGTACTTAATGCCATCATTACATCAGATTAAAGTGCAGTGCACTATAACATCAATGAATGAATGGCGGAGAAGGAGGGATTCGAACCCTCGATGGGAGTTAAAGCCCATACTCCCTTAGCAGGGGAGCGCCTTCGGCCACTCGGCCACCTCTCCGTCAAATATGGTGCGCGTGGGAGGAGTCGAACCTCCGACCGCCTGGTTCGTAGCCAGGTACTCTATCCAGCTGAGCTACACGCGCAAATTTTTCTATACAGTCTTTCTATTTTGAATGGTGCGGATGGAAGGAGTCGAACCTTCGACCGCCTGGTTCGTAGCCAGGTACTCTATCCAGCTGAGCTACATCCGCATTCAAAATCACAACAATAGAAATGGTGCGGATGGAAGGAGTCGAACCTTCGACCGCCTGGTTCGTAGCCAGGTACTCTATCCAGCTGAGCTACATCCGCATCGATTTAACTATTGTAAGAAATGGCGGAGAAGGAGGGATTCGAACCCTCGATGGGAGTTAAAGCCCATACTCCCTTAGCAGGGGAGCGCCTTCGGCCACTCGGCCACCTCTCCGTTTTCTTGGCGCACATATTACTGTTTGCCGAAAATAAGTCAAACCCTTTTTCCAAACCGCTAACCATTTGAACTGTTTTTAAGCACATTGAGGGGTTTAACAGCAAATAAGACTCCAAATACTCTACTTATTAAGTGAATAAATAATATTAGCTAAATAAAATACTTTCTCACCTATTACAATATTTGCAGTCAAGCTAAACAAAACTTTACCGCGTGTAAAAACAAAAAAGTCAGCAAATGCTGACTTAGTCGTTTCAATATCTAACAAAAACTGCTTAGAAGTTACCGCCATCAGATGAGTCTGACTTTTCAGATTGGATCCGTTGGTAAATCTCTTCACGGTGAACAGATACTTCTTTGGGTGCATTGACACCAATACGTACTTGGTTACCCTTAACACCTAATACTGTGACAGTGACTTCATCACCAATCATCAATGTTTCGCCTACACGACGAGTCAAAATTAGCATATTGGTTACTCCTTTAGTTCACACTGCATAACACGCTTTGTCCGTAATATGCGTTATTATAGGGTTTGCTCAGTAAAAGTCATAGTAACTTCAAATACAAAGTTTGACTATTAAGCATATATAATTCAAAAATTAACAAATGATCTAACACCAACATAAAAATGCATCGACATTAGATCATACAAAATGACAATTACGATAAATAGTTAACAAACCCGTTATGCACGACATATTAAACCATTTTCGAACCAACTTAAGTGTTAAGTTAACCGCGCTGTGATAGTGACCAGCAGCAAAACTATGTTAACTATGCCAAAAGTGTCAATGACACTCAAGTCTTAAAGTGTAATAACCCTGCTTTAAGACTTGATTTAAGTATTATTTTTCGTTCACGGCTATTGTTTAGCCTAAGCGTTCAGTCAACCAAGGTAACACTAAAGCTAATGCGGCATCTAAGTTCTCAGGCTGAGTACCGCCCGCTTGTGCCATATCTGGGCGTCCACCGCCTTTACCGCCGACTTGCTGGGCAATCATAGCCACCAACTCACCGGCTTTAATTTGCTTGGTTAAATCATTACTGACACCCGCAATCAAATTAACTTTACCTTCTGTGGCAACACCTAATACGATAACGGCAGACTTTAACTTTTGCTTAAGCTCATCTTGCAAACCACGTAATGATCCAGCATCAACACCTTCAAGCTTTTTCACTAGGACTTTAATACCATTTATCTCAATAGCATCACCTGCTAAATCAGCACTTGCTGCAGCGGCAAGCTTATCTTTCATTTGCGATAAATCTTTTTCAAGCTGTTTCACTTTATCTAGCTGCGCTTTTAATTTAGTGATAACAGAAGCACTGTCTGACTTAAGTAACACAGCGGCTTCTTCTAACTGGGCTTGTTGATCTGCCACATACGCCAATGCAGCAGCACCTGTAACAGCTTCAATACGACGCACACCTGCTGCAATGCCGCTCTCAGAGGTTAATTTAAATAAACCAATGTCACCCGTACGACCTACGTGCGTACCGCCACATAACTCAATAGAGAAGTCACCCATGGTAACAACACGCACTTGTGCATCATACTTCTCGCCAAATAACGCCATTGCGCCTTTTTCTTTGGCTTCATCTATACCCATTTCTTGGGTATTTAATTGATGATTTAGACGAATTTGAGTATTAACTAACTCCTCAATCTCTTTAATTTCAGCCGGCTTGACACCTTCAAAATGTGAGAAGTCAAAACGTAGACGCTCAGGATTAACTAAGGAGCCTTTTTGAGTCACATGACTGCCTAATACTTGACGAAGTGCAGCATGAAGTAAGTGAGTCACTGAATGGTTAAGTTCAGTGCTCTTGCGCAAGTTGTTATCGACTAAAGCCGTTAAATTAGCACCAACTTTGATTGTGCCCTGAGTCAGTTTTCCCTGATGGCCCGTTGCCTGGCCAAATTTCTGTGTATCATGCACCTCAAAGCTAACGCCTTGTGTACTTAGCACACCTTGGTCACCAACTTGTCCACCAGACTCTGCGTAGAAAGGTGTGTTATCGAGTACCAGCACAGCTTCCTGACCAGCTGTTACTTCGCTCACTTCATTACCATCGATATACAAAGCAACTACGGTCGCATCACCGGTTAAGCCTTGATAACCACAAAATGCGGTTTGCTTATCAATAATCAATTGCTTGTTGTAATCAGTACCAAAGTTACCAGCAGCTTGCGCACGGCTTCGTTGCTCAGCCATTGCCGCTTCAAAACCAACTTCATCGACAGTAATGTCACGCTCACGGCACACGTCTGCGGTCAAATCCACAGGGAAGCCGTAGGTATCGTAAAGTTTAAATGCGGTGTCACCATCAAGCACCTTGCCAGATAAGCTATTAAGCGCGTTATCAAGCAGCCCCAAACCACGCTCTAACGTGCGGGCAAATTGCTCTTCTTCAGCTTTTAAGGCTTTTTCAACAATCGCTTGCATTGCAGCTAGGCCTTTAGCTGCATCACCCATAACGTTGATTAAGGTAGGCACAAGCTTATAGAAAAACGCATCCGTAGCGCCAAGCTTATTACCATGACGTACTGCGCGGCGAATAATACGACGCAGTACATAACCACGGCCTTCATTAGAAGGTAAAACACCATCCGCAATCAGGAAAGAGCAAGAACGAATATGATCAGCTATTACGCGTAATGATTTATTTTCTAAATCAGTAACGTTAATTATTTCAGCTGTTTTAGCAATAAGTTGCTTAAAGATATCAATTTCATAATTTGAATGTACTCCCTGCATGATAGCTGCAATACGCTCAATTCCCATGCCGGTATCTACCGACGGCTTAGGCAAAGGTAACATCTCACCGTCTGCTTGACGGTTATATTGCATAAATACGATGTTCCAAATCTCGATAAAACGATCGCCATCTTCTTCAGGTGAACCAGGACGTCCTCCCCAAATATGATCGCCATGGTCATAGAAAATTTCAGAACATGGACCACAAGGACCGGTATCACCCATTTGCCAGAAATTATCTGACGCATAAGCCCCACCTTTGTTATCGCCGATGCGGATAATATTCTCAGCAGCTACGCCAATTTTGTTGTTCCACAGTTCAAACGCTTGATCATCGGTTTCATAAATGGTCACGCATAAACGATCTTTTGGTAGTTTCAATGTTTCAGTTAAAAAGGTCCACGCAAAACGGATCGCTTCTTCTTTGAAGTAATCACCAAAACTAAAATTACCTAGCATTTCAAAAAAAGTATGGTGACGTGCGGTATAACCCACGTTATCTAAATCATTATGCTTACCACCGGCTCGAACACAGCGCTGTGATGTCGTCGCACGAGTGTAGCTGCGTTTATCCATCCCCAAGAACACATCTTTAAATTGGTTCATGCCGGCATTGGTAAATAGCAGTGTTGGGTCGTTAGTTGGAACCAGCGAACTACTGTCTAAAACTTGATGTCCGTTATCTTCAAAGTACTTTAAAAAAGCACTTCTTAACTCTGCAGTGGTCTGAAACATGGATGCGTCCTGATATAGAGAATACAAAAGTGTCTAGCTTGCTATACAAGCCAGTAAATGAGGGCATTATATACTGAATTTACGCAAAAATGCGAGATGAGTAAGGCGATTATCATCTGAACAATATTCGATTAGCTTATCGCAAAATATGAGTGCTGTGGCATAAGATTAACAATCTTCTCAATTAGCTATCAATCTGAATATAGGTGCGTAAACACTCGCTTTAAGGTAATTTGTAGTTAAACAGTCCTTCATATATTACAGCTAGTATTACATCTAGGCTTTAACTTAGGGTTTGTTATGCAAACCAGAATGTTTTAAAAAGGAAAAGTAATGAAGTTTAGCTTTAATGGCGAAGATGCCAGCCAAATTTTTGTCGGCGCATTTGCGCTTGCGGTCCCGATTTCGTTTTCAGAGGAAGCGTGGCGATTAGGTGAAACCCTCCCTTTTTTCAATTTATTAATGCTTTTTTTATTATCGGTTATTTTTCTAGGGCTATATACCTATCAAAGTGTCTTTCAAAATAATATTAGCTCAAGAAAATTAGTGTTTATTTTCCGTATTGTTATCGCTTATCTAATGACAGCATTAGTGGTTGCATTAGTGCTATTTTGTTTAGACAAATTACCCTTTTGGGTAGACCCATTAACATCGTTAAAACGGATAATAGTCATTACTATGCCGGCATCGATGGGCGCCATTGTGGTGGACAGTTTTGATAAAGAATAATGTTATATCGGATGAACTAGAGGCTATTTTATTTGGTTTGTTATTGTTCTGTGGCTAGCGTACCAATCTACTAAAAGAATAAAATTTCAATTGATTTAGTTAGTTATCTAGTTAGTTATCTAGTTAGTTATCTAGTTAGTTATCTAGTTAGTGGCGGGTAAGTCTAGTCAGTATAGCAAGGATAACAACAGAGTGTTTTTTAACTGAAGCATAAAAAAGTCGCGATACGTAAAATACGCACCGCGACTTAAATCGACACATTAATTGCTAGGATAAATCTTATTTAGAAAACTTCACCGGTTTCTAAATCAATATTTTCATCTGTAGATGATGCTGCTGCGGTACCTGTTCCAGAACCAAGCAACATTTCACGTAATGTCTTATCAATCTCTTGTGCAATCGCTGGATTTTCGGTTAAGAATTTACCGGCATTAGCACGGCCTTGACCAATTTTTTCGCCTTTATAACTGTACCAAGCACCCGCTTTATCAACAAGCTTATGTGCAACACCTAAGTCCACGAGTTCACCAGTACGGTTAATACCTTGACCGTAAAGGATTTGGAATTCAGCTTGCTTAAATGGTGCTGCAATTTTGTTTTTAACCACTTTAACACGGGTTTCGTTACCGACGACTTCATCACCATCTTTAATCGCGCCAGTGCGGCGAATATCTAAACGAACTGAAGCATAAAACTTAAGTGCATTACCACCGGTTGTCGTTTCAGGGCTACCAAACATTACCCCAATTTTCATACGAATTTGGTTAATAAAAATAAGCAAAGTATTTGATTGCTTAAGGTTACCTGCAAGTTTACGCATAGCTTGGCTCATCATACGTGCCGCTAAGCCCATATGCGAATCACCAATTTCACCTTCAATTTCAGCTTTTGGTGTTAACGCAGCAACAGAATCGACAACAATAACGTCTACCGCACCTGAGCGAGTTAAAGCATCACATATTTCTAATGCTTGTTCACCTGTATCTGGTTGTGAACATAATAAGTTATCAATATCTACGCCTAGTTTTTTAGCATAGATAGGATCAAGTGCATGCTCAGCATCAATAAAGGCACATGTTTTACCTTCACGTTGTGCTGCGGCAATAACTTCTAAGGTTAGTGTTGTTTTACCTGATGATTCTGGGCCGTAGATTTCAACAATACGTCCCATTGGTAGTCCACCTGCGCCCAACGCGATGTCCAATGAAAGTGAGCCGGTAGAAATAGTTTCTACATCCATGGTACGGTCTTCGCCCAACTTCATGATAGAGCCTTTACCGAATTGCTTTTCAATTTGGCTTAACACTGCGGCAAGTGCTTTCTCTTTATTTGGATCAACCTTCATTTTCAAACCCCTTCCAGGCAATAACTTTGTTCACAATTAATGGTAAAATTGCTGTGTATAATTTAGTTTGTAAGTGTCGTTAATATCGTCACTCATCTCAATATGTTGTTCAGTATACTGTATAGTCATACAGTATCAAGCCCTGAGGTTACTTTTTTTTATTTATCAATAAAATCATAAATTTAGTAATTTCACGTCAATATAATGAATTTGTATTTCTCCAACAGGGGCAAATTTTGTTAAGATTAGCCGCTATAAAAATCCCATGCTAATTCCCCGAATGCTTAATGAATTACCACAGATGAACAAAAAGAGTATTACACAGCCCATGACTGAAATTGTTAGCTTAGATTTAGAAAAACATACTCCGATGATGCGTCAATATTTGACAATGAAAGCCGCTCATCCTGACATGCTGTTGTTCTATAGAATGGGGGATTTCTATGAACTATTTTATGATGATGCTAAAAAAGCCTCTGAAATGCTTGGTATTTCATTAACTGCACGGGGTAAAAGCGGTGGTGACCCGATCCCAATGGCTGGCCTGCCTTACCATGCGGTAGAGGGCTATTTGGCTAAGTTAGTACAAATAGGTCAATCGGTCGCGATATGTGAGCAGATTGGCGATCCCGCGACTTCAAAGGGCCCAGTTGATCGCCAAGTTGTACGTATCGTCACCCCGGGAACATTGACAGATGAAGCCTTATTACAAGAGCGTCAGGATAATTTATTAGCCGCGCTTTACCAGGGTAAAGTCGGTTACGGCTTTGCCACATTAGATATCTCTTCTGGCCGTTTTGTTATTTCAGAATTAGATTCAAGAGAAGCACTAGAAGCAGAGATCCAACGTACACGACCAGCGGAATTACTTTACAGTGAAGACTTCACTGACATGATACTCATCAATCACTTAAAAGGGATTCGCCGTAGACCTGAATGGGAGTTTGATTACGACACCTGTGTCAATTTATTATTAACTCAATTTGGCACGAAAGACTTGCATGGCTTTGGCATCAACGATGCTCGTTTAGCACTACAAGCGGCCGGCTGTTTGATGCAATATGTTAAAGACACTCAAAAAACAGCATTGCCACATATCAATTCAATTGTACGTTTTAATCAAGCTGACTCGATTATTTTAGATGCTGCCACTAGACGAAACCTAGAGCTAACCCAGAATCTTTCAGGCGGACGTGAAAACACGCTTTCATGGGTATTAGATAATACGGCAACCCCCATGGGGAGTCGCATGCTACAACGTTGGATCCACCAACCACTGCGTGATCGTAAACTGATAACCCAACGCCATAATGCGGTGCAAGAATTAATCGAACAGGATTTGTACCCTGTTTTACATGAACAACTGAAATCGCTTGGCGATATAGAACGAATAATGGCACGTTTGGCATTAAGAAGTGCCCGCCCACGTGACTTTGCTCGACTTAAACAAGCATTAGGCTTATTGCCAGAAATTAAACAAACACTGCAAATCTGCCAACAGCCACAGATGACTAATTTGGCTACCCTATTAGGTGAGTTTCCAAATGAACATGATTTACTGACACGGGCAATTATTGATAACCCACCGGTATTAATCCGTGATGGCGGTGTAATCAAAGATGGTTATAACACTGAGTTAGACGAATGGCGTAGATTAAGTGAAGGAGCCACTGATTACCTGGCTGAAATGGAAGCACGCGAGAAGCAGCAAACTGGTATAAATACTTTGAAGGTTGGTTATAACCGCGTTCATGGCTATTACATTGAAGTGAGTCGACTACAAGCAGATCGTGTTCCTATTCATTATCAACGCCGACAAACATTAAAAGGTACAGAGCGTTACATCACCCCCGAGCTTAAAGAACACGAAGAAAAAGTACTTTCAAGCCAAGGTAAAGCGCTCGCATTAGAAAAACGTCTTTGGGAAGAGCTGTTTGACCTACTGCTACCTAAACTTCATGAGCTACAACAATTTGCCAACGCGGCTGCCGAACTTGATGTAATCAGTAACTTTGCAGAACGAGCTGAAACCTTATCCTATCATTGCCCTACAATGACCAATGATATTGGAATTACTATTGAAGCAGGACGCCATCCTGTGGTCGAAAAGGTCAGTCAAAAACCCTTTATTGCCAACCCTGTAAATCTATCACCTGCGCGAAAAATGCTGATTGTAACCGGACCTAACATGGGCGGTAAATCAACCTATATGCGTCAAGTCGCGCTAATCACCTTGATGGCTCATATCGGTTGTTTTGTGCCAGCACAAAGTGCAAAAGTTGGTCATATAGATCGTATTTTCACCCGTATTGGTGCCTCTGATGACCTAGCATCAGGGCGGTCAACCTTTATGGTTGAAATGACCGAAACGGCTAATATTCTTCATAATGCCAGCAAGCAAAGTTTAGTATTAATGGATGAAATTGGTCGGGGGACATCGACTTATGATGGTTTATCTCTAGCCTGGTCAGCTGCTGAATATCTTGCCCAAAAAGTGGGGGCTCTGACCTTATTTGCAACTCATTATTTTGAGCTGACACAATTGCCAGAATTAATCGATGGCGTGGTTAATGTCCATCTGGATGCCATTGAACATCAAGATACGATCGCCTTTATGCATGCTGTACAAGATGGTGCTGCGAGTAAAAGTTACGGTCTGCAGGTTGCAGCTTTAGCAGGTATTCCTCTGCAGGTGATCAGTGCTGCTAAACATAAACTGCATCAATTAGAAAGTCGCGATGATAAAATGGATATTAATCTTAATACATCGGCACAAATGAGCTTAAGTATGCCACAAATTGATTACTCCCCTCTGGCTGAGAAATTAGCATTTATTAATCCAGACGAGTTAACCCCCAAACAAGCGCTAGATTATTTATATCAATTAAAGCAATTAGCTAAGTCTATATAAAACTAAAACGCCATATGAGATATCATATGGCGTTTTGAGGTATTATCACTCTCTGCAAACAAATTAATCTTGAAAAAGCGCTTCAACTGACAGGCCTTGCTGACCTAATATATCCTTAAGACGTTTTAATGCTTCAACTTGAATTTGGCGCACTCTTTCCCGGGTTAAGCCAATTTCGGCACCGACATTTTCAAGTGTTGATGGCTCGTAACCCAATAAACCAAATCGGCGGGCAAGCACTTCACGTTGTTTAGTATTTAATTCGTTTAACCAACCGACTATCGAATTAGATAAATCTTCATCTTGAACGCGGTGATCAGGCCCTACGGAATCATCATCGGCAATCACATCGAGTAAGGCACTATCATTGTCACCACCAATGGGCATATCTACTGAGGTGATACGCTCATTGAGCTTAAGCATTCTGCTTACATCACCGGTAGAGACATCTAATTTTTCAGCGATTTCTTCAGCGGTTGGCTCATGATCTAATTTTTGCGCAAGTTGTCTAGCGGTGCGAAGGTAAACATTTAATTCTTTTACAACATGAATAGGTAAGCGAATAGTGCGCGTTTGATTCATGATGGCACGCTCGATGGTCTGACGGATCCACCAAGTCGCATAAGTTGAAAAACGGAAACCACGTTCAGGATCAAATTTTTCAACCGCTCGGATCAGTCCTAGGTTACCTTCTTCAATCAGGTCAAGTAAGGCTAAACCGCGATTATTATATCTTCGGGCGATTTTAACGACGAGGCGAAGATTACTTTCGATCATTCGGTTACGAGATTTTGCGCAACCCTTGAGGGCTTTACGTGAAAAGAATACTTCTTCCTCTGCGGTAAGCAGTGGCGAAAAACCAATTTCACCTAAATATAATTGAGTGGCATCTAAATTTTTGTGTAAGTCATCTTGGACTTTTTCTTCAATGTCTAATTGTTGAACTAACGTATCAGTAGTTACAACGTCTTGTGGTTCTTTAGCTTGATCAACAGATTGTTCTGCTATGGCAGTACTTTTTTTCTGGCTCATAATTGCTCTCCCAAACCTTAATTGTGATGTTTAAAATCTACACTTGATCATCCTCCGTTATTTATGTGACTAAACAATTATTGCTTAGGTAGATATCGTAATGGGTTTACTGACTTACCATGATGGCGAATTTCAAAATGTAGCATCACTTGGTTTGCCCCGGTACTGCCCATTTTTGCAACTGTTTGGCCTGCGCTAACATATTGCTTTTCTTTAACCAGAATCCTGTCGGCGTGTGCATAGGCACTTAGATATTCATCGTTATGTTTGATAATCACTAAGTTTCCGTATCCACGTAACGCATCTCCTGCGTAAACGACTCTCCCATCTGCCGCAGCTTGTATAATATCGCCACGGTTTCCTGCAATCTTTATTCCTTGATTGCCTTGCTCGCTAGAAGAGAAATAACCTACTATTTTTCCTTTTACGGGCCAGTACCACTTCTGCACCTTACTGGGTAAATCTGCTATCAGTGAACTTTCAGTTTGGTTAATTTTATGTTGGGTAGTTGTTACAGAATACGCAGGCTTAGCTTTGTGATCAAGATCTTTTTTCACTGTTGTCACATTTACTGTTTGGCTAGGCTCTATGCGGGTTTGCTGTCGATCGAAATTAGAATCTTTACTCAAATTCGGACCTGAGTAAGGTAATGTTGCAGCCTGAGATGTTACAACTGATGTATTATAGTTATTATTTTTTGCCGTACTATTTACTGACAAATTCGTTAATTCAATCTTCTGGCCTGGGTAAATAGTATAAGGCATCTTAAGATTGTTCAGTCTTGCGACTTCGGTGAAATTACGCCCAGCACCCCAAGAAATAGAGTAAAGAGTGTCACCTTTTTTAACTATATAGGCAGAATTGGCCAATGAACCGCGATCATATTTGGGGTTATAAGTATTAGATGAAATATTTTCAACTGGCGCAGGCTGACTCGCCTGAAAGCTACATCCAGATACAATTATCGATAATACGAAAAGTCGAAGCAAAAGCGAACACATCAAATACAATCCTTTAAGCTGAATAGCACAAAGATAAACTTATGCTAGATCGCCATTAACTAATGGCACAAATTTGACCGCTTCAATCACTTGAGATGTAAATTCATCCCCAAGGCGGGTTATTTTCAGCAATTGTTGGGTATCGTCACCCACAGGAATAATTAATACCCCTCCTTCTGCAAGTTGCTCTAATAACGCTTGCGGCACACTCGCGGCGGCGGCAGTCACCATAATGCCATTAAATGGACCGCGATTACTCCATCCTTTCCAACCATCACCATACTTAAAAGAAACGTTATGAAGATCTAACTTTTTTAATCTTTGCCTTGCTTGAATTTGCAAAGACTTAATACGTTCTATAGTGCAAAGCTCTGGCACTAACTGCGCTAACACCGCGGCTTGATAACCTGAGCCTGTGCCGATCTCTAACACTCGTTGTGGTTTGGTCTGCAATAATAGCTCGGTCATTCTTGCGACAATATAAGGCTGTGATATTGTTTGGCCTTGCCCGATAGGTAAAGCGGTATTCTCATAAGCTTTATGCGCAAGTGCGTTATCAAGAAATAATTCTCGTGGTGTATTGGCTACAGCATCAAGTATTGCTGGTGACTTAATCCCCGACTCAGCCAGTTTTTTAGCTAAATTTACTGCTCGCGCAGATGAAACTCCTGTCATATTTTCGTTACCCAGTCAGCTAACTTTGTTAATTGATTATAAGCCGTTAAATCAACAGTCAATGGCGTGATCGAAACGTATCCATCGGCAACAGCACCAAAATCGGTTCCCTCACCAGAATCTTGCTCAGCGCCGACTGGGCCAAGCCAATATATATCCTTGCCTGCAGGGTCTTGGGTTTTAACCATTCCTTCGGCTTTATGGCGGGCGCCAAGACGGGTGACTTTAATGCCCTTAATTTGCTCAAGCGGTAAATCAGGTACATTTACATTTAAAATTTGATTAGATTCAATAGGATGCGTGAGTAAATTTTTAACTATTCTGGCAGCATAATCAGCAGCGCTTTGATAATGCTGCAAATTTTTACCTACTAATGAAATGGCAATTGCGGGTAGTCCTAAAAAACGCCCTTCCATCGCCGCTGCAACGGTGCCTGAATATAAAGTATCATCTCCCATATTCGCACCGGCATTAATGCCCGATACGACAATATCAGGTTCAACTTTGCATAATTGCCTAATGGCTAAATGGACACAATCAGTTGGTGTACCATTAACTGAAACATACCCATTAACTAACTCATTTATTCTTAATGGGTTAGTTAAGGTTAACGAGTTACTTGCACCGGAACAATTTCTGTCGGGAGCTACAGTTAACACCTTTGCGAACGCGTTAAGCGCATCACTTAATGCAATTATTCCAGGTGCATTAACACCATCGTCGTTACTGACAAGAATATTGATCATTTGAGTTGATTCATCCATTTAGTCATTAAGCTTACGAGATGGCTTGCACTTGCTGATCTGCAACCATGGTTTTCCACTGTTCATCTTTGATATCTTGGTAGTCGACTAACTCACGTAATACCGAAGTCGCATAGCTTCCGGCAGGTAACATAAACTCAATAGTGCAAACATCACCATCAACCCGCAATTTCATTGCCTGGGGCTTTAATAATAACAAACGCCGCTCTTGGCTAAGGCCAGCGTTTTCAAGCCCGTGTAAATCATCCGCGAAAGCTTCTATAGCTAAAGCTTCCATAGCGGCGGCTTCAGTTAAAGCAAGCGGCTGCCCTCGCCCCCATAATGGGACTGAAAAACCAATATCCTCTTCCTCTAAACGTTTCAGTAGTAATTCATCCCACTGCTCGGCGACAAAATAACTCTTGCTGCCCGCTAACATGACGCAATCTCCAGCTAAAGGCTTGAGCAGATGATGCTGAAGACGGTAAGAGGCAACCTGGTTAAATATGTATGATCGCACCGCAGATAAGTACATGCTTTTCTTCGATCTATCGTGCACTTTACGCGCACCCGACAGCATTTGCCTACCTTGATCTAAATTTTTACCATTATGACCAAAGCGTTGCTCGCCAAAATAATTAGGCACTCCAAGGGCTGCAA
Source organism: Shewanella sp. HL-SH2 (assembly GCF_051164935.1). Lineage (NCBI taxonomy): Bacteria > Pseudomonadati > Pseudomonadota > Gammaproteobacteria > Alteromonadales > Shewanellaceae > Shewanella > Shewanella sp. HL-SH2. The sequence goes on along the minus strand of NZ_CP195035.1, from coordinate 1,746,560 downwards.
TTTGATTAAACCTTTGTTGCAGGGCGTCGATGTTAGTCACATTACGCAGCGTTAGGGTAAAACGATTACCCAGTAGGGCACCAATACGCAGTTTTTTACCGTGACGCGCACTGGATAAAATAGTCAGTTGGTCACTGTTAAGCTGTTGCCAATCGGGTGTTTCTTTTCCAGGAATACGAATACCAAACCACTGTTCAGTTTGGGCATTTTTGTCTTTTTGACCCGCATAAGTCACTTCTTTTGGATGAACTTTAGCAAATTTCGCCAGCACTTCAGCCACATGCCCAGTATTGAGGCCATCTTTGCGAATATGCAGCATATGGTGCTCACCCTCACCAGTAGGTGAAAAAGGGAGAATCTCCTCTACGATGAAATCACTATTATGAGTACGTAAGTCAGCGGTACTGGTTGGTTTTCCATATAAATAATACAGATCAGTTATCATTTTTATTATTCCTATTTCTGTATCATTAATACAACAGATTCAACAGCTATGCCTTCTTTACGTCCAGTAAAACCTAACTTTTCTGTGGTAGTTGCTTTGACGTTAATATCGTCGATGGGTGTTTGCAAATCGAGTGCTAAACACTGTCGAATAGCTTCGATATGAGGCGCCATTTTCGGGGCCTGTGCAATCACAGTCACGTCCAAGTTACCGATTTTGTAACCCTTTTTCAACGCTAACTCATAACAATGACGAAGCAATACACGGCTATCGGCACCTGCATACTCGGCATCGGTATCGGGAAAGTGTTTGCCTATATCACCCAATGCCATCGCCCCTAAAATAGCATCACTGACAGCATGTAAAATTACATCGCCATCTGAATGTGCAATAAGACCTGTTTCATATGGCACAATCACACCACCAAGAATAAGTGGCTTATCTGCACCAAATTTATGCACATCAAAACCATGACCAATACGCATTTTCATTTTGTTATCCTGTCTATTTTGATATTGATTGCTGCTGCAGAAAAAGTTGTGCCAGCTGTAAATCATCGGGATGAGTAATTTTGATATTATCAATTCGTCCCGGTACTAAACCCGGCCAAATACCAGCCCATTCCATGGCACTGGCTTCATCTGTAATTGTGGCTTTAGCCTGCAATGCGTGTTTAAGGTTTTGTTTTAAGGTTAATACTGGAAACAACTGCGGTGTTAATGCATGCCATAATTGAACCCTGTCGACAGTGTGTTGAATAGTACCATCAGCATTTGAGCGCTTCATCGTATCTCTTACTGGAGCGGCTAAAATTGCCCCTTGCGGGAACTCATCTATGGCATTAACTAGCTTATCAATATCTTTGTGAGTGATACACGGCCTTGCAGCATCGTGGACTAATGCCCATGCCTCTAAATCTGCTTCTTCAAGTGCGGCTAATACCGAATCAGCACGCTCTCCGCCGCCAAGCACTTGCACCAACTTAGGATCTAATGCTTGGGGTAAACTTGCGAAAAAAGTGTCTTGAGGATGTAAAGCGACAATCACTTTATCAATGGCTGGATGAGATAATAAGCGCGTTAAAGTGTGCGCCAAAATGGTTTGATCACCTAAGGTTAAATATTGCTTAGGAATATCTGCCCCCATGCGGCTGCCGATACCAGCAGCAGGTACAATTGCTACAATATGAGTAATAGGAGTTGTCATGAAATTATTGACCCAAACTATTTCGATCGCGTAATTCAGCAGCAACTACGCGATAAAAAGTTTCACCTTCTTTTACAAGGCCTAATTCGTTACGAGCGCGTTCTTCAATCGCTTCAGTGCCACTTTTAAGATCGATAATTTCCGCTTTAAGAATTTGATTTCGAGCAATCAACTTGGCGTTGCTATCTTGTTGTGCTTGAATTTGTGTTTGAAGCAGAAAATATTCAGATAAGTTATTCTCGCCCATCCATAATCTTAATTGGAGTAGCGCTAACAAAGCCGTTAGTGCGAATAAAAGTTTCTTCATGGTAGCTAAGCAAATTATCCGAAATGATGAATAAGCTTATGATACAACAAAAAAGGCCACCGAGTGGTGGCCTTTTTAATCAACAAAGCAAAATATTAACCTTGGCCTTTAACTTCTTTAAGACCGTTATAAGGTGCTTTTGAACCTAGCGCTTCTTCGATACGCAGTAATTGGTTATATTTGGCAACACGATCACTACGGCTTAGAGAACCTGTTTTGATTTGTCCAGCGGCTGTGCCCACAGCAAGATCGGCAATTGTTGAATCTTCTGTCTCGCCACTGCGGTGAGAGATAACAACTGTAAAACCAGCATCTTTAGCCATTTTGATTGCAGCTAACGTCTCAGTCAAAGAACCAATTTGGTTAAACTTGATCAAGATTGAGTTAGCAATACCATTGTCGATACCGCGCTTAAGGATCTTAGTATTGGTAACGAATAAATCGTCACCCACTAATTGGATTTTATCGCCCATTAATTTAGTTTGGTGAGCAAAGCCTTCCCAGTCAGACTCGTCTAAACCATCTTCAATAGATACGATTGGGTAACGTTCAGTAAGGCCTTGTAAGAAGAAGTTAAATTCTTCAGAAGTAAATTTCTTACCTTCACCTTTAAGATCGTAAATGTTGGCTTCTTTGTCGTAGAACTCAGATGCCGCACAATCCATCGCTAAAGTGATATCTTTACCTAACTCATAACCTGCGTTGGCAATCGCTTCTTTGATTGCAACAAGGGCTGCTTCATTTGACTCAAGGTTTGGTGCAAAACCACCTTCATCACCTACCGCAGTTGAATGACCAGCCGCTTTTAATACTTTAGCTAGGCTGTGGAATACTTCTGCGCCCATACGTAAACCTTCACGGAAGGTCGCAGCGCCAACAGGCTGGATCATAAACTCTTGGATATCAACGCTGTTATCAGCATGTTCGCCACCATTGATGATGTTCATCATAGGCAGAGGCATAGAATAAACACCAGGAGTACCGTTTAAATCAGCAATGTGAGCATATAAAGGAACACCTTTAGCGGCTGCAGCCGCTTTTGCGACTGCTAAAGAAACAGCTAAAATAGCGTTTGCGCCAAATTTTGCTTTATTTTCAGTACCATCTAAGTCAATCATAATTTGGTCAAGCTGTGCTTGAGCCAATGCATCTTTGCCTTTAAGTGCTTGTGCAATTGGACCATTAACAGCAGCAACTGCTTTTAATACACCTTTGCCTAAGTAACGAGATTTGTCACCGTCACGCAGTTCTAATGCTTCACGGCTACCCGTAGAGGCACCAGATGGCGCAGCGGCCATACCAATAAAACCGCCTTCTAAATGCACTTCGGCTTCAACAGTTGGATTACCGCGTGAATCCATGATTTCGCGACCGATGACGTTAATAATGTTAGCCATAATACCCTCGTAAATAATGTCAGTAATACTGAAAGTTTTAAATAAAATAAAAAATTAACACCAATAAAAACCCGGTTAAGCTTCAATTAACAACTTATTATTGGTATTAACTTTCAATTTGGTAATTTAAATCCGTGAACACTAGGATAAATCTAATTCGGTTCAGCGGCAACTATCAATTTTGTCACAAGTCGATCTAGCGCATATTGCGAGCAAATAAATAGTATAAAAAAAGCCGCTGATGTTATGTCAGCGGCTTATAGATATTAGTTTAAATCTTTTTTCTGATAAGCAAAGGAAGCAGCAATAAAGCCTTCAAATAATGGGTGCCCATCACGAGGTGTTGAGGTAAATTCAGGATGGAATTGACCAGCAACAAACCAAGGATGATCTGGTAATTCAATCATTTCAACTAACTTACGGTCAGAAGACAGTCCACTAAATACTAAACCTGCTTTCTCTAAACGCTCAACGTAATTGTTATTCACTTCATAACGATGGCGATGACGTTCTACACAAGAAACACCTTTGTAGGCTTCGGCAGCTTTCGATCCTTCAAGTAAATGACAAAGTTGTGCACCTAAACGCATGGTGCCGCCTAAATCAGATTCTTCATGACGTTGCTCTACATCACCGTCTTCATTGATCCATTCGGTAATTAAACCAACAACAGGATAAGGTGTATTTTTGTTGAACTCAGTCGAATGTGCATCAGCAAGATTAGCCACATTGCGGGCGAATTCAATTAACGCAACTTGCATGCCTAAACAAATACCAAAATAAGGTAGATTATTTTCACGTGCATACTGCGCCGCTAAAATTTTACCTTCAATACCACGTTCACCAAATCCACCAGGAACAAGAATACCATCTAAGCCTTGTAGTACTTCAGTGCCTTTAGCTTCAACGGTTTGTGAATCAATATACTTAATATTGACGCAAACACGCGTTTTAAGACCGGCATGCTTAAGTGCTTCATTAACAGACTTATAAGCATCAGGTAATTCAGTGTACTTACCAACCATACCAATGGTTACTTCACCATTTGGATTAGCTTCTTGGTAGATAACGTTTTCCCACTCAGATAAATCAGCATCAGCACATTCAATATTGAAACGTTTTATCACAATATCATCTAAGCCTTGTGAACGTAACAGTGCTGGAATTTTGTAAATACTATCAACGTCTTTTAATGAAATAACCGCACGTTCTTCCACATTACAGAATAACGAAATTTTCGCTTTTTCGTTGGCAGGAACAGCACGATCGCCACGACAAATAAGTACGTCAGGGGCAATACCAATTGAGCGTAATTCTTTAACAGAATGCTGAGTTGGCTTAGTTTTAATTTCACCTGCAGCACCTAAGAATGGCACTAAGGTTAAATGGATAAATAAGGTACGCTCACGTCCAAGTTCTGCACCTAATTGACGGATAGACTCAAGAAAAGGTAATGATTCGATATCACCTACTGTGCCGCCAATTTCAACAATCGCAACATCATGACCTTCGCCACCAGCAATCACTTTTTCTTTAATCGCATTAGTAATATGAGGAATAACCTGAATGGTTGCCCCTAAATAATCACCGCGGCGCTCTTTGCGAAGTACTTCTTCGTAAATACTGCCAGTGGTGAAGTTATTACGACGATTCATTTTTGTACGAATGAAGCGTTCATAATGACCTAAGTCTAAGTCAGTTTCCGCACCATCTTCAGTCACGAACACTTCACCGTGCTGAGTCGGGCTCATTGTACCCGGATCAACGTTGATGTATGGGTCCAGTTTCATAATGGTTACACTGAGGCCGCGGGCCTCTAAAATTGCCGCTAATGATGCTGCTGCAATGCCTTTACCTAGTGATGAAACAACGCCACCAGTAACGAAGATATACCTTGTAGTCATGCTGAACCTGAGAAAATGTGTTGGAAAAAATACGTGCTTGTAAGAAAGCACTAGGACGGGGAGACATTGTACCAAAGCAAGGACGATTCGACAAATCAAAACAGTGATCATTTAGACGATAAACACTCAGGCTGTTGATTCGCCTGAGTGAAAAATAAAGAATTAACGCTTTTCTTGCTGCTTTACTTGATTCCAGTAAAAATCTAGCTGCTCAAGGCTATGGGCATCAAATGTTTTCCCGCTTTGTAGTACACAATCTTCAACTCCCCGAAAACGACGCTCAAATTTGCTATTGGCTTGTCTTAGCGCTTGTTCAGGATCAACATTTAAATGACGTGCTAAATTGACTACCGCAAATAATAAATCACCGACCTCATCCAGCACTCTGGGCTGATAGCGCTCAGGATCGGTATCAAGTAATTTAGCTTCAACTAACACTTCATCTATTTCTTCGTATATCTTTTCCACCACAGGGGGAAGTTCGGGCCAGTCAAAACCGACTTTAGCCACCCTTTGTTGAATTTTTGCTGCTCGTTTTAATGCAGGAAAAGCATGGGGAATATCATCTAATAACGACAATTGCTGTTTATCGGCGCGCTCTTGCGCTTTAATCGCTTCCCAGCTGTGTTTCACTTGAGTCGCTGTTTGCACTGCTGAGGTGTCTTTATTACTGAAAATATGTGGATGTCTGCGAACGAGTTTAGTGCAGATTCGGTCGATTACGGTCGCAAAGTCAAACCTACCTTGTTCAGTTGCTAGTTGGCAATAAAACACCACCTGAAACAATAAATCGCCCAACTCATCGGGTAATTCATCCCATGCGGTTCGCTCAATGGCATCTGCAACTTCGTAGGCTTCTTCTAAGGTAAAAGGCACTATGCTCTGAAAGTCTTGCGCCAAGTCCCAAGGGCAACCCGTTTTAGGATCGCGCAGTTTTTTCATTATATTGAGTAACGGCTGAATATCCGCTTGCGGGGTTACATCCATTGTGGTTTCACTCACTTATAAAAATTTTCATCGACTCTATTAAGGCAATCACGTTTTTATCAAATAGAAGGTCAGCTTACAACCAAAGCGATCTACGCTTGAAACAAACAACGGATTCAAAATCCGTTGTTTCTATCAGTAAATGTTAATACTCAGGAGATAACAAAAGACTAGCTTATAAGCGTCTTGATTCAATAACACCCTCGACTTGAGATAATTTTGACTGTACCCGCGACAAGTCATCAACATTATAAAGCTCTAACTCAAGCTCAACTGTTGCGGTTTGCGTTTTCACATCAGAGGTTGAACTCATCGCCATTACGTTAGATTTTTCAGCGGCGAGCACTGCTGTTAAATCCCGTAACAATCCACTGCGATCATGGGCAACCACTTTAACCCGGATACGATAACCGCCTGAGTAGTTCTCGCCCCATACCACATCAACGCTGCGCTCAGGGTGAACACGCATTAGTTCTTTCACTTGTTCGCAATCACTGCGATGAACAGAAATACCGCGGCCCATGGTGATATAACCAAAAATTTCATCGCCAGGCACAGGCTGGCAACAACGGGCGATATGGCTAAGTAAATTGCCGACCCCATTCACCTCAACTTGTCCTTTACCCACTTTTTTAGGTCGATGAATTGCTTTCTTTAAAATGTCCTCAACAATCTCTTCTTCAGAATTAGGCTCTTTACGCAGCCTAGTGTCAATATAGTTAACCACCTGGTTTAGGCGTAGATCGCCTCCACCAATTGCCGCTAGCATGTCATCCATGCCATTGAGATTAAAGCGTTCAACGGCAATGTTTGCATCTTTTAGTTTATACCCTGCACGATGCAACTCGGTTTCCAGCATTTCCTTACCTGCGGCAATATTTTTGTCGCGGTCTTGCTGTTTAAACCAGTGCTGAATTTTCGAACGTGAACGTGAAGATTTGATATAACCTAAATTAAGGTTAAGCCAATCACGTTTAGGGTTAGCTATTTTAGAAGTAATAATTTCAATGCGTTCACCGGTTTCAACCTGGTAAGTAAACGGTACAATTCTGCCATCCACTTTAGCACCAATGCATCGGTGGCCTACTTGAGAGTGAATATAATAGGCAAAATCTAAAACTGTTGAACCCAATGGAAGATCGACCACTTCACCACTTGGGGTAAACACATAAACACGGTCTTCAAAAACTTGGCTTCGAACCTCATCAACTAAATTGCCGCTTTCAGCTACATCTTCCTGCCATTGTAGAATTTTACGCAGCCAATTAATTTTTTCTTCATAGCCAGTTTGTTTGGTATTGCCTGCACCTTCTTTATATTTCCAATGCGCCGCTACACCGAGCTCAGAGTCTTGGTGCATTGCTTCTGTACGAATTTGAATCTCAACCGTTTTACCCTCAGGCCCAACGACTACTGTGTGGATTGATTGGTAGCCATTAGGTTTTGGGTTGGCCACATAGTCATCAAATTCTCGCGGGATGTGGTGCCATAAATCATGCACTACGCCTAAGGCGCCATAGCAATCTTGCAATCGATCGGTGACAATACGAACCGCACGCACATCAAATAGCTCATCAAACTTAAGGTCTTTACCCTTCATTTTTCGCCAAATGCTGTAGATATGTTTGGGCCTGCCATAAACCTTGGCTCGAATGTGGTCATCATCTAGACGTTTTTGCAGTTGGGTAACAAAAATATCGATATAGACCTCACGGTCCATTCGTTTTCCGTCAAGTTGCTTAGCGATATCTTTATAGACCGTTGGGTGCAGATAGCGGAACGAAATATCTTCAAGCTCCCATTTTAGCTGGCCAATACCTAGACGGTTAGCCAATGGAGCGTAAATATCGGCAATTTCTCGGGCAAGTAATACGCGGGTTTCTTCATCTGCATTTTTTACCGCTCGCAGTAAACAGACGCGCTCGGCAAGTTTTATCACCACAGCGCGCACATCTTCGACCATAGCTAACAACATTTTACGAATGTTATCTATTTGAGGTTCAGCACTACGACCATTAGACACTTTTAATGCGCCAATGGCATTCATGGTCACAACACTGGCAACTAATTTAGCTAAAGGTGCGCCATAGGACTCAACAATTTGTTCTTCATTGATGCTGTTAGCGTCTAAAAGGACAAACAATAATGCTGCCTGAAGCGTTTCTAAGTCCATATTGAGTGGCGCTAGAATTTCAATCATTTCACGCGCGCGAGCAAGTAATTGTGTGTGTGCCAATTTATCTTTAATAGGCAGCGCTTCCATGTTCTTGAGCATGTCCAGGAGAGTTTGTGCGTCGTTAACATCTTCGATGTAGCGAGCAACCCAGTCTTCAAGATTGAAATCGTCTGTATTAAAATGCGCTTCGCGAACTGAAACCATGTTTTATCCTTACCCATTGGTGCTTATATTCGCAACAATGTTATGTACTTTTTTGCCAAACGGACTATAAAATGAACAAAGCGTAATGTGAAATTAGAAAAATATCAAACACCTCGCAAAATTCAACTCACCTTGGTAATAGTCCCAAATTTTATAAAGTCTATATTGAGCGTATCGCTGCTATTTATCAATTCAATAAAATGTAAATGTAAATGTAAATGTAAATGACTATGTTTACTCATTATTTAGCGTTACTCAGCTTTATATCAATATAGATAACTGTCCTACTCCCTAGTAAAGTTGGCTTTACTCGACATTTAATTCAAATAGTGCCATAGCTTCAATATGATGAGTTTGCGGGAACATGTCGACCATCCCTAATTGTTGCAGTTGATACCCTTGTTCAATCAGCACTTTACTGTCACGGGCTAAACTTGCTGGATTACACGAAACATACACTACCTTTTTAGGGCGCATTTTTTTAAGCCATTGCAAGCTTTCAAACGCGCCAGCTCGAGCAGGGTCGAGTAATAGCTTGTCAATTTTACCCAACCACTTTTCATGGGTCAGATCTGCACTTAAATCTGCATGATGAAAAGAGAGATTATCTAGCTGATTCAATGCCGCATTATCTTTCGCTTGCTGTACCATTTCAGGCACACCCTCCACCCCAATCACTTTCGATGCGCTTAACGCCAAAGGAAGAGAAAAGTTACCCACACCGCAAAATAAATCTAATATGCGCTCATCTTTTTGTGGATCTAACCAAGTAATCGCTTGCTGCACCATGGCATGATTTATTTCACCATTAACTTGCACAAAATTGCCAGGGGTAAACTCACAGCGCAATGGCTGCTCTGTGTCTGCACTTCCAGCTAAAGGGTAGTAAGGCAAAGTCACTTGTGCGTTAGCCTCATCGACTTTGGGATGCAATTGAGTTAATTGGTTGTCATTATCTTGAGTCAATAAACAGATTTGATGCTTTGCAGCAAACTCAGTTAACCAACGAATATCGGATGCAGGTAACACCTTAGTGACGCGCAGCACCGCAAACAAGCCATTTTCAGCGATACTTAATTCTAAGTGACCTAGACTAGCTTTGGATTTTAATTGGTTTAAATTCACCGCAAACGGGGTGATCAAATCAGATAAGGGTTTAGCCAACACGTTACATTGGGTGATAGAAACAATGTTACTGGATGCTGATTGACGAAAACCTAGTTGCAAATGATTGGTTTTTTTGTCAAAAACAGCAGCCAAACGCGCTCTTCGTCGATAGTGCCACGCATCGCCTGTTATTGCTGGTGCAATAATGTCCGGCTCTAAGGTGTTATTACCCAATTTGGTCATTAGCTCAGTTAATGCCTGCTGTTTAAACTCACGCTGGGCATCTACATCTAAATGTTGTAAATCACAGCCACCACATTGCACATAATGGGGGCAAAGAGGTTCGCGCCTTGCGGCACTCGCTTTATCAATTTTTATCAATTTAGCTTTAGCATAACTTTTCTTTTGCTCTGTCAGCTGCACTGTGACTTTTTCATTAGGAAGTGCTCCCGCAACAAACACGACTTTGCCCTGATATTGTGCCATTCCGGCACCCAAATGATCCAATTGGGTAATATCAAGGCTAAGCTTTGCTGATAATTGCTTAGATTTGTTCGGTTTAGCTTTAAAAAATTGTGCCATTTCGGCCTCTAAAAGTGAATAAAACACTAGTCAAGAGTGCGCGCTTTCTGGCAGTCTAGACTGAATATCAATAAATTATTGCAGGAACCTCGACCAAGACCATGAAAAGTACCGAAAATATGACTAAATATAGCCTTCGTTCGTGGGTACTGGTACTGGCATTGGCTCCTACCATTGTGGTGGGTATTCTACTTGGAAGTTACTTCACCATAAACCGCTTTTATGAACTTGAAGACACACTAATGGCAAAAGGCAGTAATATTATCGAGCCATTAGCCATAGCAAGTGAGTTTGGTATTGTCACCGAAGACAGAGAATCAACAAAGAAACTGCTTTCAGCAACACAAATGAAAAATGCATCATTAATACTTTCCATCGCGATTTTCGATAGCCAAAATCAACTATTTGTTACCTCTCATTATCATAAAGACTTCGAGGTCATGCGCACCCAGCAGCCATTGTCTGAGTTAGATGCGACTGAGTTTAATACCTTGGAAGATATTTTAGTCATTCGTAGCCCTATTGTTTCCAATACGCATTTTAATCCACTGACTTTTATTAATAAGCAATCAAATAAAGATCCGCTTGACTCTCTTAATCAACAAAATACGGTTCATAGCCAAAGTATGGCAAAACCTATTTATAACAGTAAACAAGAACAAGTTATTGGCTATATCGCTATATTAATCAATAAAGAAAATGCTCTATTAGAGCAACACAGGGCAGCCATTGCCGCGTTTATTATTGTGTTAATCGGGGTTCAGTTTAACCTATTCTTTACCTTTCGCTTAGTTAAACACGTCAATCATCCCATTACCGAAATGGTCAGGGTTGTGGCAAAAATTCGCGAAGGAAAACTTGATACTCGCTTAGATGGTAATTTGATTGGTGAATTAGACTTACTTAAACGAGGCATTAATGCCATGGCGGGCTCCTTGTCTGAATATCATGACGAGATGCAACAAAATATTGATCAAGCAACCTCAGATTTACGGGAAACCTTAGAGCAAATTGAAATTCAAAACGTTGAACTAGATTTAGCTAAAAAACGTGCACTAGAAGCCAGTCGAATTAAATCTGAGTTTTTAGCCAATATGTCACACGAGCTACGCACCCCGCTCAATGGCGTAATAGGATTTTCAAGACAGTTAATTAAAACTCCGCTTCATTCGAGCCAACTCGATTACATTAAAACAATTGAGCGAAGCGCCAGTAATTTATTAGGGATCATTAATGACATCCTTGATTTCTCTAAACTTGAAGCGGGTAAAATGGTGTTTGAAAAAATGCCTTTTGCATTACGTGAAACCTTAGCTGACACCTTAAGTCTTATCGCCGGTAGCGCAAGGGAAAAAGGCTTAGAACTTATTATTGATATTGATTCTACTGTGCCAGAAAGTGTTAGCGGCGATGCAATGCGAGTGAATCAAATTATTACCAACCTGGTCGGCAATGCAATCAAATTTACTGATCAAGGTAGTGTAATACTAAAAATTACCCTTGTTGGTAATAATGAAGATACTGTGACGCTGCGATGTGAAGTCATCGATACAGGGATTGGCATTAATGAAGGCCAACAAGAATATCTATTCCAAGCTTTTGGCCAAGCAGATTCATCGATATCTCGCCGCTTTGGCGGAACAGGATTAGGTCTAGTGATAACCAAACGCCTCATTAACCAAATGGGCGGTCAAATTGGGTTCACTTCAAGCCCAGATAAAGGCTCAAATTTCTGGTTTATTTTACCCCTTAGCACCAGTCAGTTTGACATAGGTGAAGTATTACCAATGGATTTACTGCAGGGTAAATCTATCCTGTTATTTGAACCAAGAGAGCTGACACGTGACACCTTGAATAGGCGCCTAGAATCGTGGCATTTAAAACTGACCAGCGTGGGACAATTAGATCATCTCAATACAACCCTTGAACAAAAAAATATCCATTTTGATTATATCTTAACAAGCTGTCATGGTTTTGATAGTCCTGAGCATATTAGCTCACAATTACAGGTCATGAAAAATCATACTCAATGTCTGATTTTACTGCATGATTGCATAGACCAAGACATCATTAGTCAGCATTTAAAACCCAACAGCGACTTACTCCTGAACGTTCCAATCAATGATATGGAATTAGCAAGACATTTAATTTACCCGCCGACCCCTAAAGCATTACAACAGTTATTGCCTATCGCACCTGGCACTAATATCGAACGTTTGAATGTATCGGTGTTAGCTGTAGATGATAATATTGCCAACTTGAAGCTTATTGATACTTTATTACAAGAATTAGTTGTTAACGTCACCACAGCTAAAAATGGTCAAGAAGCCATTAAACTGGCGAGAAGTAAAAGCTTTGAATTAATCTTTATGGATATTCAGATGCCGGGAATGGATGGCATTACCGCAACCAAACGCATACGTCATGAATCAATGAACCGCCACACGCCAATAATTGCAGTCACAGCCCATGCGATTGCAGAAGAAAGAGAAAATATTTTAGCTGCGGGTATGGATGCCTTTTTGCCCAAACCCATCGATGAATCATCGTTAAGAAAAGTGATTAATCGTTGGGTAGCCAAACCTAAATTTACCCATTTTGAGCTTCATACCCTTAATTGGGAGTTGTGCTTAAGCCAAGCAAGCCAAAAACCGGACTTAGCACTTGAAATGCTACAAATGCTGGTAGACTCAATTCCTAGCACAATCGTAACTATAGAATTAGCACTGCAGGAGCAAAATCAACAAAATATGTTACAAGCCGTACATAAACTGCATGGTGCAAGCTGCTATTGTGGCGTACCGACAACCCAGAAGCTTTGCCAAGAAATAGAATCTGCTTTAAAGCATAAAACCTCGACCAGTGAGCTAGAACCGGAAATACTTGAGTTACTTGATGAGCTAACTAAGGTAGAATCGGCGGCAACTCAAGTATTAGAACAGTTATCGATGGACATCACGCATGACTCATAAACCTGGATTTTTTCAACGTTTAAAAGCGTTATCTTTACCTCAAAAACAATTATTTGCTATCGCTTTATGCCAGCGTATGCTACCTAATTACCAGCTATTTTCTGAGGTATGCGAGTTCGGCCAACCAGCTGTCTTATCAACAGCTCTAGACTTACTATGGCAAAGCCAGTACGACAAGAAAAACAAATACAATGTAGATGTTCACTTACAAAAATTAGAAGAAAACACCCCTGACCCAAGCGATTTTGAAGCTTATGGTGTTTATCCGGCTATGGATGCTGTGGTAGCAATCTCTACCTTAATGAGTGCTATTGCGGATAAAATTGAAGATGACATAATCAATATCAGCAAACTTTCTTCCAGCACTGTGGCTAACTATATTGAAGCCCTTAGTGATGAGGACTTAATGGATGAAGCATTAGATGATTATGTTTTTGCCCATCCTGTGATGCTAGAAGAAAAAGAGCTACAAAATATGCTGTTAGATATTATTGAAGCAAATCCAGATATTCATCCAGACTTAGTTAAAGGCTTACGTAAAGATATTATCGAAGCTGGTGCATCTAATATTGGCATTAGTCTGTAGTACTAACCTAATATCACTAAAAAATATTCAAAAGCCTGATATTATTCAGGCTTTTATCGCACTATCTTCAGTAAATTTAAGCTCTTCAGTAACATTAAACCTAAAACTGAATAAATAAACACGTGTTTAACTTTAGCCTAATTGCATCCTCTTATTAAAACAAAGTAAAGTAGACTTACTATTATTTTGTTAAGGAATTGCGAGGGATGTCCAGTATTCTTACCCCGCTGATCGCTGTGTTTATTATTATGTTACTCGGCGGTATTGTTCAAAAATTAAGATTTCTACCAGCAGATACCAATCTAATCCTCAATCAATTTGTTTACTACATTGCCTTTCCAGCAATTTTATTGATTGTGCTCGCTGAAACGCGCATTGAAGATATTATTCAGTGGGGATTTATTGGTGGATTTAGCCTGGCGATGATCATCACCTACGCACTCGTGATAGTCGTATCCTTATGGAGCAAACCTAAGCAGCAAGCTATTGCAGCTATGCGCGCATTAAATGCCACCTTTGGCAATACAGCATTCATTGGTATTCCATTACTCAGCCTATTATTTCCAGGTAACAAAATCGCATTAGTCGCGGCAGCTATAGCCAGCCTGCTGTCGGTATTTATGTTTGCCTTTGCATTAGTCTCTATCGAACTTGCCAGCCGCGACAAACAGTCCGCAGATCATGCTATCGTCATTATGGCTAATGCATTATATAAAAATCCGATAGTGCTTGGCAGTATGATAGGTATAAGCTTATCGGCATTGCATATCACCTTACCCGAAAGCCTATCATTGGTGCTGCACCAAATAGGTAGTACCTCTAGCCCTTGCGCACTATTTGCCATAGGAATGGTACTTGCTAAAGCGTTTCAGCATCAATCTTTGTCAAAGCTATTCAGCCTTAGCCTGATTGCAGAAATAAGTTTAATCAACTTACTAAAATTAATAATTCAACCTTTTATTGCCTTTGGATTACTGAAACTCTTTAGCGTAGAACATGAACTACTGACTATGGGAGTGCTATTAGCCGCCTTGCCAACGGCAGCAAGCGTCTATTTATTGGCCGAACGATACCAAATAAATGCTAATAGCAGCGCACAAGGTATTCTATATGGCACATTAATGACCTTTGTTAGCTTACCTATAATAGAAACACTATTAAAATCTTATGGTTAATTAACACACTCAGATAGTCTAACAAATAACCAAAGATAATTTTCTGGCTACTACTTTACTGTATAAAAAATCAGTATATACTGTTTATCAATACAGTGGTTTGATAGTTTCATTGACAGGAATTCATTATGCTTTGCCAACTCAGCATCAACAATTTTGCTATTGTACGTTTTTTAGAATTAGATTTTAAAGCCGGTATGACCACCATAACGGGTGAGACAGGTGCAGGTAAATCTATTGCTATTGATGCGCTTGGTTTATGTTTAGGTAACCGCAGTGATGCCAATACGGTGAGACCTGGAGCTAATAAAACCGAAGTCAGTGCCCGCTTCACATTGCATGATGTGCCGCAAGCTAAGCGCTGGTTAGAAGATAATGACCTAGATAATGAAGATGACTGCATTTTACGCCGCACCATTAACAGTGATGGTCGCTCACGAGCTTATATCAATGGCAACCCGGTACCTATTGCCCAACTTAAAAGCATAGGCCAATTACTCATTGGTATTCATGGTCAGCATGCTCACCACGCAATGCTAAAAAGTGAGCATCAACTTACCCTACTAGACAGCTACGCCAACCATAAGCTGTTAATTGACACTGTACATGCCAGCTATCAACGTAATAAGCAGATCGAAAATGAGCTTAAAATGCTCGAACATGCGCAACATGAGCGTATATCCCGCAAACAGTTACTCCAATATCAAGTTGAAGAACTAGATGAATTTAATTTAGCTGACGGTGAATTTGTTGAAATAGAACAAGAACATAAACGCCTTGCTAATGGTACTGAACTGATTAAAACCTGTCAGGCCAGTTTAGATCTACTGACCGAAGGTGAAGAGTTCAACATAGAATCACTGCTAAATAAAGTGATTCATTTAGCAGATAATTTACAAAGCGTGGATGAAAAGTTAGCCCCTGTAGCCAGTATGCTTAATGAAGCATTAATTCAGATACAAGAAAGCACAGTTGAAATAGAAGACTACCTTAGCCGTTTAGAATTAGACCCTGAACACTTTACCTATTTAGAGAAGCGTTTAACCACCGCAATGCAACTTTCACGCAAGCATCATGTGAGTGCTGAAGACTTATCAGCTCATCATGCACAGCTAAAAGCTGAACTGGTTGGGTTGTCTGATGATGAAACTAAATTAGATGAGATTAAACAGGCGTTAGCTTTCAGCCGTGAGGCCTATTTAACCCATGCCCAAAAACTCAGTCAAAGCCGGGCTCGTTATGCTAAAGAGTTAGATAAATTAGTCACTCGTTCAATCCATGAATTAAACATGCCAAAAGGCCAATTTAATATTGCGGTAAACTTTAACCCTGAAATGAGTAACAGTTTGGGTTGTGACCAAGTGGAGTTTTTAGTTAGCACCAATCCAGGACAGCCATTACAACCGATTGCTAAAGTGGCTTCTGGTGGCGAACTATCGCGCATAGGCTTAGGTATACAAGTTATTACCGCTAAAAAAGTCTCTACCCCAACATTAATATTTGACGAGGTCGATGTGGGTATTTCAGGACCTACTGCAGCAGTTGTTGGCCGAATGTTAAGAAGTCTAGGGGATTCAACACAAGTCTTTTGTGTTACCCATTTACCGCAAGTGGCTGGTAATGGTCATCAACATATGTTTGTCAACAAGTTCAACAAAGGTGGGCAAACTGAAACGACAATGCAAAATTTAGATAAAGAGCAGCGCATAAACGAATTAGCCCGTTTATTAGGTGGCGATATTATCACTGAAAACACCCTAGCGAATGCCAGAGAACTGTTGCAATAAAGAGTTAAATACCACTAATATGGGCTTTCCCTAAATTCACTATAATGATCAACGAAATAGGGCCAGAATTAAAAGTATAATAAAATCAAGGGTAAGAATGCTTAAGTCAATACTTAAAATAGCCGTCTATAGTGTAGCTTCAATCATATTTTTGCTGGCTCTTATCTTTGCTGTTTTAGTTTATATTAATATTGAAGACCGCTACTTGTCAGTGAATACTCAACAATTGGAAAAGTGGGCTCAACTTGAAACGGTTAATGAAAGTCAGAACGCTTTTGTATTAGCGCAGCAGATAGTAGGTACACAGCAAGTCCCTTTAATCCTTCCTTTGTCAGATGTGCAGCACTTATTGCTGCAACAATATCAACAAACCTGCCATAAAGAATTAATTGAAAATTGTCATAATTTTATAACGGGTAACTTAGTAGATATTAAGTTTATGCTGACAAGTTATGTTGATTTAATTAATCAATATCAACAGATTATTACGTTGCCTTTGTGGCATGAAAGTCTAGATAACTCAGCAGGTAGACCACAAATTAATTTCACTAACTTATCTAATATTCAGATGCTTGCTGAGCTAAATGCATTATTGAGTTCACGCACTGGCAGCCCTAGTTTTATTAATGACTTTATTGATGCTGATTATCGATTTTGGAACAATATTTTTCATTCATCAAGCGACCTTGCAACCTTCTCTTTAGCGGGCAGTAAAATGCAAAAAAACCTAGCCTGGGGAGTGAAAATACTTGCTGCAGAAGCACCTCTTAATGGCACTTACCCTGCAGCGTGGAAACTTAGCAGTAAACTGTCAGAGGAAAGTATTCAAAGAGTATTTGCAGCAGAATATCTATTTGTAAAAGCTGTGATGATTGAAATGCTGAGTAATACCTACCCTTTATCTGATATTAACTATTATCAACAATGGCTTATTAGCCTTTTTTTCAAGTTAAATGACAGCCTTAACATGAATGCCGAAAGGGTCATGAATCAATACCAACAAGTCATCAAAAATCAATTAAGTGAAGCTATGGTGAGAGATTCAATGGCTGAATTAAAAGCAAAGGATGAGCAGAACGAGCAGAGTTTTGCGTATTGTGACTATGACTCAAGGATAGAAAAAATTTGGGCGATGAAATATAACCCAATAGGTAAAGTGATCAGCTGTTTAAACACGGATATGGTTAAATACTTTGAGCAATCTGAGAAAATCGCACAATTACAAAAACAATCAATACAACTTAGAAAAGAGAGCAAAAAACGTTAAAGTTGTATTATCCGAAAAAATAAGCACATGCCTGCAAACACATAAATGCAAAAACACCTGCTAAAATATCATCAATCATAATGCCAAAGCCGCCATGTACTTTGGCATCTAACCACCTGATTGGCCAGGGTTTGAGGATGTCAAAGAACCGGAAAAAACCAAAACCGACTAATAACCATATCCATCCTGCTGGAGCTGCAATTAACGTGATAAGTAAACCTGCCACTTCATCCCACACAATAGCTCCATGATCATGCACTTGCATATCACTTGCTGCCTTATCGCAAATATAAAACCCCACCAGCACGATTAATAGCGTCAAAGCTAAATATACTGGCAGACTTAAGTGACTCATTAATAGATATAAAGGTATGGCTGCAATAGTGCCGAAGGTGCCAGGGGCTTTAGCCGCTAAGCCGCTGCCAAAACCCAGTGCAAGGAAGTGAATAGGATTAGATAGACGTAAACGTTTCACCGCCGGGTCTTGAGAGAATAACTTCATTAAAAATGCTCGAAACCTTTAAACTCTGGCATGAAGGGCTGGCCGTCTAAAGTGAATTTGACTTTATCACCAGAACAAATCTGACCAACGTTAACAAACTTCACCCCCGAATGAATTAAGGCGGTATCTATTGCGCCACGCTGTGACTCGGGTACAGTGAATAATAGCTCATAATCTTCACCCCCAGTTAGAGCATAGGCTAGAGCTTGTTCAGCTGTCACGCTGTTTTTTAGTGAGCTAGACAATGGAATTGCATTAGCATTAATAGTCGCACCTACATTAGATGCTTTAAGAATATGGGACAGATCTGAGACTAAACCGTCAGATAAATCAATCGCACTAGATGCAAGACCACGTAACGCTTGTCCTGCTAGCACCCTTGGGGTGGGATAATAATGTCGGTTCAGTAAATATTCTTTATACTCTGGCTTAACCGCTTGCACTCCCCGCAGCATATCGAGTCCAAGGGCTGAATCCCCTAAAGTTCCGGTCACATATATCCAGTCACCGACTTTTGCACCGCTGCGCTTTAACGATTTACCTTTAGGAATTTGCCCATTAATGGTCAGGTTTATACAGCGGGGTCCTCGAGTGGTATCGCCCCCCACTAAAGCGACACTATAGTAGTCTGCGATTTCAAATAATCCATTACTAAAATCAGCAATCCATTGGGTATCGACCTCAGGTAAAGATAGCGCTAATGTCATCCAGGCAGGCTCAGCTCCCATGGCAGCTAAATCAGACAAATTCACTGCCAGTGATTTATAGCCAAGAGCATGTGCTGGCATATCAGCAAAAAAATGCACACCTTCAACTAAGGTATCGCATGAAATAGCAATCACCTTACCTTCGGCGGGTTGTACCAAAGCACAATCATCGCCAATACCTAAGATGACATCACGACGCTTTTGTCCACGGTTTTTAAAAAATTGTTCAATAAGTTGGAATTCTTTCACGCTAGCACTGGTCGGAAAAACCCGCCCACCTTATTTTTAAGCATGTTAATACAAAAAAAACGGTATCCGAAGATACCGTTTCTAGGATTACTTATTTCTAACGATTTTATCTAACAAACCGTTGACGAACTTGTGACTATCATCAGCTCCAAAAGCTTTAGCAAGTTCGATACCTTCATTGATGGCGACCTTAAAAGGGACATCTTTTTTGAAGGTCAGCTCAAATGTTGCTAAACGTACTATGGCTTTTTCAACCGGTGATACTTCACTAAAATCACGGTCTAAGTGTGGTTTTAGTAATTCATCTATCTGAGCGACTTTAGCTGTAACGCCCGCTAAAAGCTCACGAAAATAAGCAACATCAACACCGTCTAAACTTTGTTCGGTTAAAAACTCATGTTCAACATCAGCAACATTGTTGTCTGTTAGCTGCCATGAATAAATAGCTTGAACGGCTAAACGGCGTGCCTTGCGGCGCTCTGAAGGCTTCATTAAATTTCCTACTATACCAACTGTTTTTCTAACTCTTGAAGCACGTTAACCATTTCAAGCAAGCTTAATGCAGCTTCGCCGCCTTTATTGCCCGCTTTTGTACCTGAGCGCTCAATAGCTTGCTCAATGGTATCAGTTGTTAACACACCAAAAGAAACGGGGATGTCGTACTCTAATGCTACTTGAGCAAGTCCCTTATTACATTCACCGGCAACCATATCAAAATGAGGTGTTCCACCGCGGATCACAGCACCAAGTGAGATAATGCCATCAAACTTTCCACTTGCAGCAACTCGACGAGCAGCTAGTGGTAATTCCACGGCGCCAGGTACGCGCACAACAGTAATGTTTTCATCTGGAACCTGGCCAAAACGTTTTAAAGTATCTAGTGCGCCACTAAGCAGACTTTCAACAACAAAGCTATTGAAACGCGATACTACGATCGCCACTTTTGCATTTTTCGCTTCGATATTACCTTGAACTATGTTCATTTTTATCTTACCTAATTTAGCTAAAGCACCCAGCCTGGGCGAAAGAGGCGGTATGATAACACAGCCGACCACTCTGAGCGCAATGCAATTATTGAAAATTTTAAATTGAATTTATTAACAATTTATTCCGAAATATATTCAGTTACTTCCAAGCCGAAACCCGACAAAGAATGATACTGCTTAGGCGAACTCAACAAGCGCATACTGGTGACGCCAAGGCTTGATAAAATTTGTGACCCGACTCCAACACGACGTGACGTACCTTGCCACGGAGCTGGGGCCATTGCTTGACCATTATCCTCAGCTTCAAATGACTTCACTTTAGCAAGCATGCTGCTGGTGTGTTCTTGATTTCCAAGTAACACTAATACACCACCTTGCTCGGCGATTCGCGCCATCGCTTTTTCAAGCGGCCAACTGCGTTTTTGATCGCGTTCTGAATGCAATAAATCATTGAAAGTATTTTGTAAATGGACACGTACGAGTGTGTTATCACCCACATTGCCTTTGATCAAAGCATAATGGAGTTGGTTATCGATAGTGTCTCTAAATGTCACCATGTCGAACTCGCCAAAACGAGTAGGTAATTTACATTTTGCTTCACGTACAACGGTGGTTTCTTTGTTATTACGATACTCAATTAAATCGGCAATTGTGCCAATTTTAATACCGTGCTTCTCACTAAATACTTCTAAATCAGGACAGCGAGCCATAGTGCCGTCTTCATTCAAAATTTCAACAATAACACCTGACGGCTCAAAACCGGCAAGACGGGCTAAATCACAACCCGCTTCAGTATGACCTGCGCGGATCAATACGCCACCATCCTGTGCCATCAAAGGAAAAATATGCCCTGGTTGAACTAAATCTGATGCTTTGGCGTTTTTGGCCACAGCAGCTTTTACAGTTACAGCTCTGTCGTGGGCAGATATCCCTGTGGTAACACCTTCAGCCGCTTCAATAGATACGGTAAAATTAGTTGAGAATTGAGCGTTATTGTTGGTCACCATTAAAGGCAAATTTAACTGCTGACAGCGTGCTTTTGTCATTGTTTGACAAATTAGGCCACGGCCGAAAGTGGCCATAAAATTGATGGCCTCAGGCGTGACACAATCGGCTGCCATGATCAGATCGCCTTCATTTTCACGGTCTTCGTCATCCATTAAGATAACCATTTTACCGAGACGAATGTCTTCGATGATTTCTTCTATACTGTGTAAAGCCATGTAGGGACCTTTATTTGTTATTTAGGGTGATTATTTATGCTCAGCTCAATATATTCAAAGCAAAAACATGAGTCAAAATACTGTTCTATAAAGCGTAGAATAGGTTCTTATAAAGCTCAAAGCACTTTCTGATAAAATTCAACGGACTATTTCATATAGCCAGCATTGGCTAACATAGACAGAGTGACACCTGATTTAGGTTGCTGTTCATCCTGCGGCTGCATTAATCGTTCAAGATATCGGGCAATTAAGTCCACTTCAATATTTACGTTAGCGCCTGCTTTTAATTCGGTTAAGGTCGTTTCGCTTGCCGTGTGCGGCACAATAGTAAGTCTAAATTGATGACCTTTAACCTCATTTACGGTCAAGCTCACACCATCTATGGTAATTGAACCTTTGTGCGCAATGTATTTAGCTAAATCAGCAGGAGCTGACAACCAAAACTCAATCGCTTGTCCGCGATACTGACGCCCATCAACTTTAGCGATACCGTCAACATGGCCGCTGACCATATGACCACCTAAACGTGTTGTTGCTGTCACTGCCTTTTCTAAGTTAACTTTCTGGCCAACCTGGTAATGTGCAAATCCTGTTAAAGTAACCGTTTCAGCAGAAACATCGGCAACATAGCCATCAGCTAAACATTGTACTACGGTCAAACAGACGCCGTTTGTGGCAATGCTGTCGCCTAATTTTACATCGGATAAATCGAGTTTACCGCTAGCCACAGTTAACCGAATATCGTTACCTTTGCGCTCAATTTTGCGCAAGGTGCCTAGGGCTTCAATAATGCCTGTAAACATAGAGAGTCACTTTTCCTATTTCTGCCCAACAGAATTGAACATTAATGATGAGATATTTTAGCTTAAACCAAATACAAATCGTGTGTCTTGGCCGACATTTCGTTGATCTTTTAATACTATTTTAGGTATTTGATCCATTGATTGATAATCAGTTAAGCTCAGCATGTTGCGCCCTTCACTGCCTAATAACTTAGGCGCTTGGTATAAAACCAGTTCATCGACCAGATTATGCTCAATAAAACTGCCAGAAAGTGTCGCACCCGCCTCAACCACCACTGAGTTACAACTTTCGCCCAAATATTTCAACAAGATATTAAGACACACACGCCCTGCACTATTTGCTTTTACCTGCAGCAAACTAACATGGTTAGGAAAAAGTGCTTGTACAGCATCAGAGTAGCCACAGGTTGAAACTAATAGAATCGGTGTTTCAATACTGAATAGCATAAAATCTGCGGTTAATCGGGCTTGGGAATCTAACACGACTCTTAATGGCTGCTGTAGAGATGTGGGTGAAAGCGAACTTTTCAAGCTGCCAAGTTCTTCATAACGCACATTTAAGCTAGGATCATCTGCAATAATAGTTTCAACGCCCGTGATTAACGCGCAATGGCGGGCACGCATTCGTTGCACATCTTGTCTTGCTGCGGGACCGGTAATCCATTTAGAAACACCATTAGACAAGGCAGTTTTGCCATCTAAACTGGCGGCAACTTTCACCGTAACCCATGGCAAACCGGTTTTCATCCGCTTCATAAACCCTAGGTTTAACGTCAAAGCTTCAGCGGCTAATAAACCAACCTCAACTTGAATACCTGCATCTTGCAACATGGCAATACCGTTATCGGCTACTTGAGGGTTAGCGTCTTTCACTGCAATAACGACTCTAGCAACCTGGGCATTAATTAACCCTAAAGCGCAGGGCGGAGTACGTCCATAATGACTACAAGGCTCTAAAGTCACATAGGCTGTAGCACCAACGGTAGAATGTCCTTGTTTAGCGGCATCAGCCAATGCATTGACCTCAGCATGTCCTTGACCCGCAACTTGATGATAACCTTCACCAATAATAATTGAGTCTTGGACAAGTACGCAGCCAACAGATGGATTGGGGCGCGTAGTATAAAGACCTTTTCGCGCCAGCTGGATCGCACGACCCATCATTTGGGTATCAAATACACTAAAGCTAGTCATAAAAAGTTACTCAAGTCCTAGGGGAAGTTTATTTTTGCAATTTAGCAATCGCTTCGCCAAATTGTGACACATCTTCAAAAGCACGATAAACAGAGGCAAATCGAATATAAGCGACTTTATCTAGGCTCATTAATTGATCCATCATTAAATTACCTATCATCTCAGAATCAATTTCACGCTCACCTGTCGCGCGTAATGTGGACTTAATTTTAGTAATTGCTTGTTCGATTTCATCCATAGATACTGGACGCTTTTCCACCGCACGTAACATACCACCGCGAAGTTTTTCTTCATCAAAAGGTTGGCGGCTGCCATCACGTTTTATCACCCTAGGCATGACTAGCTCTGCACCTTCAAAGGTTGTAAAACGTTCATGGCATTCAGTGCATTCACGGCGACGGCGAACTTGGTGGCCATCTGCCACTAAACGTGAATCGATAACTTTAGTATCAGTCGCGCTACAAAATGGACAATGCATTGAACCTCCGAAAATAAAATGGCCACTAAAATTAGTGGCCATTAAAGTTTATCCTATTTACTCATCAAGGTTAAGCTAACCTTTAGGGATAGCATTAGTGATGAAAGGATATTCCGTGCAGCAGGAATTATCCGTAAACAGGGAACTTAGCGCATAAGGCCAACACTTGACCTTTTACGCTATCAATCACAGTTTGGTTTTGTGCGTCATCTAAAATGTCACAAATCCAACCCGTTAATTGCTTCGCTTCAGCTTCTTTAAAGCCACGGCGAGTAATAGCTGGGGTACCAATACGAACACCTGAAGTGACAAATGGTGAACGTGGATCATCAGGTACTGAGTTTTTATTAACAGTGATATTGGCACTACCTAACGCTGCATCAGCTTCTTTACCGGTTAAATCGCGACCGATTAAATCAACAAGCATTAAGTGGTTTTCAGTACCGCCAGAAACAATTTTGTATCCGCGCGCTAAAAATACTTCAACCATTGCTTTAGCATTTTTAACAACTTGTTGTTGGTAAACTTTAAACTCAGGCTCTAGTGCTTCTTTAAACGCAACCGCTTTACCAGCAATAACATGCATTAATGGGCCGCCTTGGCCACCAGGAAACACTGCAGAGTTTAATTTTTTGTATAAGTCTTCATCATTAGCTGCAGAAATAATGATACCGCCACGTGGGCCAGCTAATGTTTTATGCGTTGTAGAAGTAACAACATGTGCATGAGGTACTGGAGTTGGATAAACACCTGCAGCAATAAGGCCCGCAACGTGCGCCATATCCACAAAAAAGTATGCGCCAATTTTATCCGCTATTTCACGCATTCTGGCCCAGTCAACAATACCAGAATAAGCAGAGAAGCCACCAATCATCATCTTGGGTTTATGCTCTACCGCTAAACGTTCCATTTCGTCATAATCGATTTTGCCCGATTCATCAATACCATAAGGAATGATGTTATATAATTTACCGGAAAAGTTAACTGGTGAACCGTGGGTTAAATGACCGCCGTGAGCTAAATTCATACCAAGTACAGTGTCGCCAGGCTTCAACAACGCCATAAATACTGCACTGTTTGCTTGTGATCCTGAATGCGGTTGTACGTTGGCGTAAGTTGCACCAAATAACTCTTTAGCACGTTCAATTGCTAAGGTTTCAACAACATCAACATACTCGCAACCACCGTAGTAACGCTTACCTGGATAGCCTTCAGCATATTTATTGGTTAACTGTGAACCTTGAGCTTCCATAACACGTGGACTGGTATAGTTTTCAGATGCTATTAACTCGATGTGCTCTTCTTGGCGACAAGTTTCATCTTCAATGGCTTTAAATAGTTCTGGATCGTAATCCGCTATATTCATCGCTTTCTTAAGCATGGTAACTCCAACGGTAGGTTTTATATTAGTAGGGTTGCGCGGTATTCTACTCTGCAAATGCAAACAATCCCAGCCTTTACAGCATGAATTTAGTTACTAAACAACAATAGAAAATCTCATGCGAAATTGAAAATTACCTTAATTTACAATCGGTAACTTTTTCCACCTCGGCAATTTAAACATTTTTTTAAGCTGCAAAATGCGTAAAACAGTCACCAAAAACACTGTTCTATTTTTACGACTCTAAATGCTTATATTTAGCAGGTAAACATAACTGTAAGTTCAGCTTGCTGTTTAGACTAAATTCTAGCAAATCCGAGTTAGCACGTCACAAGATATAAAAATCGACTTATAACAATCAAAATCAGATTTAAGTTCGATTAAGATTCCATTAGAATCATCCTATTCTGTGTTAATCAATGTTGGAACCTCATGGCTCAATTTGTATATAGCATGCTAAGAGTGGGCAAAATTGTCCCACCTAAAAAGCAGATTTTAAAAGACATCTCTTTAAGTTTTTTCCCTGGCGCGAAAATCGGCGTATTAGGTTTAAACGGTTCAGGTAAATCAACACTGCTGCGCATTATGGCTGGTCTTGATACTGAGATTGAGGGCGAAGCTCGGCCTATGCCTGGCCTTAAAATTGGTTACTTACCACAGGAACCGAAATTAAACTTAAACCAAACCGTACGTGAAGCGGTTGAAGAAGCGGTAAGCGAAGCTAAAAACGCGCTGACTCGTTTAGATGAAGTTTATGCTTTATATGCTGAGCCTGATGCAGACTTTGATGCATTAGCAAAAGAGCAAGGCGAATTAGAAGCTATTATTCAAGCCCAGGATGCACATAATCTTGACAATGTATTAGAGCGCGCTGCCAATGCATTACGTCTGCCTGATTGGGATGAGAAAATTGAAGTATTATCGGGTGGTGAGCGTCGTCGAGTTGCTATTTGTCGCTTATTACTTGAAAAACCAGAGATGCTGTTACTTGACGAACCAACCAACCATTTAGATGCTGAATCGGTTGCTTGGCTGGAACACTTTTTACAAGAATATACTGGTACCGTAGTGGCTATTACCCATGACCGTTACTTCCTAGATAACGCTGCGGGTTGGATTTTAGAGCTTGACCGCGGAGAAGGTATTCCATGGGAAGGTAACTATTCTTCTTGGTTGGAACAGAAAAATGATCGTCTTAAGCTAGAGTCAGCCACAGAAAGTGCGCGTCAAAAGACTATCGCCAAAGAGTTAGAATGGGTACGTCAAGGCGCTAAAGGCCGTCAATCCAAAGGCAAAGCACGTATGGCGCGCTTTGAAGAGTTAAACACTAACGATTACCAAAAACGTAATGAAACCAATGAACTATTCATTCCACCTGGACCACGCTTAGGCGATAAAGTCATTGAGATTACCAACTTAACTAAATCCTATGGCGATCGGGTATTAATTGATGATTTAACCTTCACTGTGCCTAAAGGCGCAATTGTCGGTATTATTGGTGCTAACGGCGCGGGTAAGTCAACATTGTTTAAAATGATATCTGGTACAGAACAACCTGATAGCGGCACTATCTCTGTGGGTGAATCGGTGCAAATAGCCTCAGTAGATCAGTTCCGTGATTCAATGAATGATAAAAATACCGTTTGGCAAGAGATCTCCGGCGGTCAGGATATTATGAAAGTCGGTAATATGGAGATACCAAGCCGAGCTTATGTTGGTCGTTTTAACTTCCGCGGTGGAGACCAGCAAAAAATTATCGGCACTTTATCAGGGGGTGAGCGCAACCGTGTGCACCTATCTAAATTGCTTCAAGCTGGTGGTAACGTATTACTACTCGATGAGCCTACCAATGACTTAGATGTGGAAACCTTGCGCGCATTAGAAGAAGCGTTATTAGAGTTTCCAGGTTGCGCCATGGTCATTTCACATGACCGTTGGTTCTTAGATCGTATTGCTACCCACATTCTAGATTACCGTGATGAAGGTAAAGTGAACTTCTATGAAGGTAACTATACTGAATATTCTACTTGGCTGAAAAGCACTTATGGTGCTGATATTGTTGAGCCGCATCGCTTAAAATACAAGCGAATGACAAAATAAAACAACGTTACTAACAACAGGGGCTGCGGCTCCTGTTTTATTATTGTTTAATAATTGTGAGATGAAACACAACGCATTACGTCAATTTTTTGTCATTTATACTCAATCCTCGCCATAATCTGTTTGTAAACCCCTAACAAGTTAAGTATTATCACTTATTAATGGATTATTTTGTGCGTTGCTGATTTTTGTTAACAATTTCATTTTGCAGCGATTGTATAAGCTAATAGTTATTCAACGGAGATATCAGTGAGATACGGTTCAATTAGCCTTGCGTTATTGTGCTTATTTGCGAGCAACTCTTTTGCTGCATTAGAAGTCATCAACCCAGAAGAAGAAAGACGTCTAACTCAAATTGAAGATCAATTCGATATTGATGCGCTATTAATTTCAGTTAATAACAAATTTACCCAACATAATAAGAAAGCCTTCGATATTGAAGAGTTAGTTGAAAAAATTGAAAGTGAAAAATTATCGTATGATATGTTAATCACTGATTTACCTAAAAAAATTCTTGCTAAAGATAATTTACCTCAAGTCTATAAGCAAATTGAATCAACAGTAAATAAGATTGATGAGCTTGAAACTCGCTCAGTTCAAGAGTCGGCAGCGTTAGAAGCTGAAAACACTGAAATTTTGGCAGAATACAACGCGATTAATAGTAAGCGTACTGAACAAAGTAAACAGTTATTTAAGCTAAAAACCGATATCACTAATCGCTTGATTGGCGATTTATCAAAATCAAGTAGTAGTCTACCGGTTAATATTAACGGTTCGACTGAGTGTTCTAAGTACCAGTCTATTACTGAATGTTTGAAAGAGTCTAAAAGCTTTATTCTAACTAACACTCGTAATGAGTCACCTTTTTTGAACGATAAAAGTGTCCTGTTGTCGTACGAAGTAGTCGATGCCAACATGAACATGAATGGCAACTTAAACTACAAAGTGGCGATGAAATTTAAACCATCATATAACAACAAAATTGACCAGTTACTCAATGAACGATTAGGCTTAAGCTCAGCCATGATCACTCTGGTCAGTAATGTGCCTGCCGATTGGTTTGTTAATGGTGTAAAAATTGGTACTGGTAAAGAACTCTTCCATGAAATTCCATTAGGTAAACATGGCATTTTGGCTTCATACCAATCAAAAGATAAATCAAGTGTTGAGAATATTGAAGGCAACGGCGTATTTAATTACACCTTTGACTCATCAGGTTCAACCCTAAGAAAAACTAATAACACCGAATCTCCACGGGTTGCCGCTGAATCGCCTAAAGGTGAGATCAAGCAAAAACCAAAAGCTAAATACACTTTAATGGCAGATCAAACAAGCATTAAAGAAACCAAAGAACCAGAAGCGAAAAAGTCACTGTCTGATCGAGGTTATGAGTATTTTATGGGTGTCACACCGTCAAATAAAAAGCAAAATTTTGAATTTACCAATGAACCGGTAGAAAAATAATTTACTCGATATTAGCTTAACGCTTAATCAAGCCATGCCACAGTGCATGGCTTTTTTATGACGCTATTTTATCCACGTATCAAAATATCCCTTTCCTGGGCAATACACTGGCGACTTGCTGCACCAATCGTGATTATGGCTTGTCTTGGTGGCAGTTAGTTACTGATACCATCACAATTAGCGCCGCAAGAAGATCGCGTTGTGCTGTATGCCTTTATTAAAGCTGCTGAGGGGGCAAGCTATAACCGCATGATAACCAATCTGGACATAGTTGAACAAAGGTTAATGCCATTATTAGGTCAAGGCACGTTCAAGTCATTTAGTATTCAAGCACCGGCCTTTGGTGGTCGAGCGGGTGATCAAACTGGTTTTGTTATTATGCAATCAGAAGATTGGGCAGACAGGAATGCTCATGTAAAACAAGCTTTAGCACTCATTTCATTAACCCTTAAAGATATTCCAGATGTCACGGTGCGGCCTATGATGCCAGGCTTTAGAGGTCAATCTAGCGAACCTGTAAAGTTTGTATTAGGCGGGTCTGACTATCATGAATTACTCAAATGGCCCAAGAACTTCAACAAGAAGCCGATACTAGCCCTATTCTTGAAGGCGCTGATAAGCAAAAATCAATTACCCTCAAAGCTAACTTAGGTGAAGGCTACCCCTTAGGAGAAGTGTTAAGCTTTCTTGAACAGCGCGCTTTCGAATTAATCCCCGCAGACATCTCCATTACATATACTGGAGAATCCAAAGATTTTAAAGAAATTCAAAGTGGCGTTATCATTGTATTTGGCTTAGCGTTATTAATTGCCTACTTAGTTTTAACGGCGCAATTTGAAAGTTTTATTAATCCTTTAATTGTTATGCTGACTGTTCCTATGGGGATATTCGGCGGGTTTATTGGGTTAGTGCTTACCAGCCAAGGTATTAATATTTAAATTCAAATTGCGGTTGGTACTGTGATATTTTTTGGGATGGCATTCGCTACTCTAGTAACCCTGTTTGTTATACCCGCTATGTATCGGTTAATTTCAGCATCAACCAAATCACCTGGCTTTGTGGCCAAACAATTAGAAGAGGCGATTGAAAAACAACGTCAGGCAAAGCTTACATAATGCTTAAGTTTAATAGTGTTTGGCTTAATATGGTAGCATGCACTATTAATGCTTTATTAAACTCATGTATCAAAAGGTTGATTAATGTATAAAATTGCTGTGTTTGTTGATGTTCAAAATGTTTATTACACCTGTAAACAAGCTTTTGATCGCAGCTTTAACTACCGTGAGTTATACAAAAAATTAGCTGACAGGGGCGAGATTACCCATGCAATTGCTTATGCAATTGCGCCAAATGATGATGGTCAAGTCAAGTTTCAAGATGCGCTAAAATACATCGGCTTTACGGTTAAAACAAAACCCTACATACAACGCAGTGATGGCTCAGCCAAAGGTGATTGGGATGTAGGGATTACCATTGATATGCTTGAACTGTCCGCTGACGTTAATGAAGTTATTTTACTGTCAGGGGACGGTGATTTTGACTTACTGATTAAAGCGATTAACCGTAAATATGACTGTTTAACCCATGTGATCAGTGTGCCACGGTTAACGGCAAAGTCGCTCACAGATCAATGTCAGCAGCATACCCCAATAGATTTTACACTGCTGCGATAATCGGCAAGTTATTCAAAGCACTTTATTTAGCAATATGGCTGACTAAAGTAGGGTTGAGTAAATTATCGTGTACCGGACAGCGATGACATACTTCATCAAGAAATACCTGCTTTTGTTGTTCATCTAAATCTGCATCAATCGTCGCAATTAAATCAATCTGCTTAAAGCCAATTGGGTCATCCGTTGGCTGTCCTGATAATCCTGCAGTATTTACCACAGCTTTAACTTGCATATCAAACTGACGAATATGGACTTTTTTATCACGCGCAACCATTTTGGCAATGGCAGAAATACATCCTGCAAGTGAAAATAAAAACGTTTCTAATGGGTTTGCCCCTTCATTACCCGCTGTGGGTTGATCTATGATCAATGTGTGCTCACGAATTTGGGCAGTCACTTTCCAACCTTCACCCATAGTGGTGTTTACTTCAATAATTTTGTCCGCCATAGAGCACCATCCATTTCAACAATATTAAATTTACATTAGAAAAATCTTATGGATTTAATTATACCTTTGATTTTTGCATAATGGCAATGGTTACTAAAAATACCATTATTCTATGTTTAATATATTCACTGAAAAGTTGTTCAAAATCCTCTACACTGCCATCGTTTCATTTCGACTTACACGCTAATAATGCACCGTTTTATACAAACGATAAAACAGTTAGGAAAATTATGAACAAACCTGCTAATCACAACTCGCTCATTTGGAGTGATACAGCTCACTTTGCCGTACAAATTTATTATGAAGACACTGATTTTTCAGGCGTGGTTTATCATCCTAATTTTTTAAAGTACTTTGAACGTGCCCGTGAACACGTTATTGGGGCGAGTGTATTGCAACAACTTTGGAATGAACAAGGTTTGGGTTTTGCGGTATATAAAAGCGATATGATTTGTCATGACGGGGTGGAATTTGCAGATATTATTGATGTTAGAACCCAATTTTGCTTTGAAAGTAAATATCGCACTATATGGAAGCAAGAGATATGGCGCCCTAATGCCAATAAAGCAGCGGTGACCGCTAATATTGAAATGGTTTGTATGAATAAAAACCGACAACTCGCACCGATGACATCTGACTTAATTGCATTGCTTAATAAGACTATGCCTTAATACTATTAAGGCCTGTTTAATCGGTAATAGTTTTATTAAGGTTATCAGGGTAATGAGTCATATTAACGCTATATAACTTTAGCGAGTGACAATAAGTACCATCACTAATTATAAATAAGCCTGAAATTGGGATAGCTTTGGGTAAGCAAAGGCAAACTCAGTGGCATCACAAGGCTTAGAAAAGTAATCTCCTTGAATACGGTCAACACCAAACTCAGTTAACGTTTGTAAAATACTGAGCGTTTCAACGCCTTCAACTGTTACTTCAAATCCCAGTTCCTTAGCCAGCGCGATGGTCATTTTTACAATACTTTGCGCTTGTTTTTCATCTTGAAAACCTTCCAAAAACGCCTTATCTATTTTGACTTCATTGACCGGTAAATGGCGTAAATAAGCCAGCGAAGAATGACCGGTTCCAAAATCATCAATAGCCACTTTCATGCCTATTGCCTGTAAAGCCTCTACCGTACTGATTACGTACTCAACAGATTCCATCAAAGTGCTTTCGGTTATTTCAATCATCAAGCATTCAGCCGGAACTAAATAACGTTGCAGTGTGGAGGTAATATTATTAACCAAGTGCTCATTGTGTAAATCTGCACTGGATAAATTAATCGCCACTTTGACATTAATCCCCTGCTCTCGCCACTTAGCCTGCTGAGATACCACTTGCTCTAATACCCAATCGCTGATCATTCCGATCATACCGGTTTTCTCAGCTAAAGGAATAAACTCATTGGGTGAAACATCGCCCAAACCTTCATGATGCCAACGAATAAGAGCCTCAACTTCAACACACTTACCGGCCTTAATATCTAACTTCGGCTGATAAACCATAAACAGTTTATTTTGCCGTAAATTTTTGGGCAAACTATTTATAATCAATAACTCACGATACTGTTTCTTATCGTCATCTTTATCGTAGTAAGCGATATGATTACGGTGCAGCTTAGATTTTTTTAACGCTAAATCTAATCGACGCAGCATAATGCTCACATCGCCATGATGTTCCGCTAAAGCTAGTACCCCTAACTGAACTGTAACACTGATCGGTTGTTGTTCTATTTCGAATGGCTGTTGCAACAGCTGCTTTATTTCAATTAAATATTCATCGCTTACGCTATTGGGGAAAAATAACAAAAATTCGTTGCCATTCATCCGAGCAACAAACTGAGCTTTTTCCGGTAGACCCTCAACACGATGAGCAAAGGCCTTCAACAAAGAGTCACCAAAAACAAAACCGAATAAGTCGTTTACAAAGCGAAACTGTTTAATATCAATTAGCACAATCATGCCTTGTTTTATCGGCATACGACTAAGCATTTTGCGCTTAAAACCGACTCGATTTGATAAACCGGTGAGCTTGTCGCGTTCAACGTTAAAAGGAATGGATTTCTGTAAATTGGTTAACACAGTAATAAGCGGAGTGAACGCTTTGGGAGCAAGGCCAAAATCAACGGGAGAAATCATTTGTAGCTGGCGTTCTAACGTGTATGTCAGATGGCGTAAATATCGTTTTAGACGCCAACAATAAATGCCACCAACAGCCAGGATAATGCCGAGTAAGGTAGCAAACATGAGCACACTAAATAGATATACTGTCTGAGTCATTAAATTGTTTTATTCACGTTATACCAGCACAAATAATTATTATCATCCGCAATTGTTAGTATTAATTATTCATAACTTTCTTTAATTGAATGATATAGATCAGTAAACACATCACTGCCTAAATCCTCTGGCGTTACAGGTAATCCTCGATCAGCGAAAACACTGAGACGCTGCTCTAACTCTTCACCCGCACGCAACTCTCCGGTATAAAAAGCGGCTGAGCGAATAAAGTCTAAATAGGTGACGCGCTCTGGCAAATAATGTAAATCAGCCCATCGTTCAACCACTTCAGTCACTTCAGGGGCAAAGTCCCAACTTTTCAATACAGCTCGACCTATAGGCCCTTGCATTTTACGTACTAAGCCGCGTAGCTGATCGATACTGGCAAATAACTCTGGGTGTAATTCTGCTTCAGACAATATTGGTAATGCACCAATATTATGTACCAATCCCGCTAAGGTAAGGGTTTCGCGGTCTAATTTTTTACTTGGATTACGCTTATTATAAATCTCTAACATTGCACAAGCCGCTGCTGTCACTTCAATAGATGTTTTCCATACTTCATCCATGACTTCCCAGACCATTTCATTAGTCGAGATAAATAGCTGCTCCATTGCAACAGAAGTCGTAATTGATTTAATTTGAATTAAGCCGATACGGTTTACCGCTGCAGTTATATTCTCGGCTTTGTTGCCTCTTGAATATAATGCGCTATTAGCCACTTTAATGATCCGGGCAGAAATAGCCGCATCTTGGCCAATAATATCACCCACTTGTTTCAAACTAGAGTCAGCACGGGAAACCACTTCTTGAACTCTCATGGCCACTTCAGGCAATGTTGGAAGTACTAATGAGTCGTCTTTTAGTTTTTTTAATAAGCTGACTAGTAGTTGATGTTCAGTAGACATATTGTCTCCATCAAAAAAAGGAAAATCGTTAAGAATAGAATTGTATACCGAATACAGGCTAATGTGCGAGTTAAGCTAATCAAAATCATTACAATGTTAAAACTTTACTAACAAAATTATATTACCACCTCAGCACAAGTTTAATATACATCTATATCACTGTTGGTAAGCTTAAAAGGAGAGTTACCTCACATAACAGAGGGCTATGTTTGCTCCACGGTTATATCTTAAGTACGATCCTGCCCCCGCGATTGGTGCGTTTTTAAAGCTAGATTGAGAGTAATTATGTTTAAACCAGAGCTATTGTCTCCTGCCGGTACCCTTAAAAATATGCGTTATGCCTTTGCTTATGGTGCAGACGCTGTATACGCTGGCCAGCCTCGCTATAGTTTACGGGTTAGAAATAATGACTTTAAGATGGAAAACCTAGCCTGTGGTATTCAAGAGGCACATTCTTTAGGTAAAAAACTTTATGTTGTGAGTAATATTGCACCCCACAATGCCAAATTAAAAACCTATCTAAAAGATATGGAACCTGTGGTTGCGATGAAGCCCGATGCGCTGATCATGTCTGACCCTGGACTAATCATGATGGTACGTGAAGCATTTCCTGAACAAGTGGTTCACCTTTCAGTACAAGCTAATGCGATTAACTGGGCATCGGTTAAATTTTGGCAACAACAAGGCATTAAACGAGTCATTTTATCCCGAGAATTGTCACTTGATGAAATAGAAGAAATTCGTCAGCGTTGCCCTGATATTGAGCTTGAAGTGTTTGTTCACGGTGCATTATGTATGGCTTATTCTGGTCGCTGTTTATTATCTGGTTATATTAATAAGCGCGATCCGAATCAAGGTACTTGCACTAATAGTTGCCGCTGGAAGTATGATGCCCATGAAGCCAAGCAAGATGACAATGGTGACATCATAGCACTGCAATCAAGCCCTTCAATTTATAATCCAAGGGATGCACAAATTACAGTACCTACCTTAGGTGCAGGTGCACCTACCGATAAAATGTTCTTACTCGAAGAGCCCGGTCGTCCAGGTGAACTCATGCCTGCCTTTGAAGATGAACACGGCACCTATATTATGAATTCAAAAGACTTGCGTGCGATTCAGCATGTCGACCGATTGACTAAAATGGGCATTAACTCATTAAAAATTGAAGGTCGAACTAAGTCTTTCTATTATGTGGCTCGCACTGCACAGTTATACCGTCAGGCAATTGAAGATGCCGCTGCGGGTAAGGACTTTAACCGAACACTTATGCATAATTTAGAAGGCTTAGCTCATCGAGGCTATACTGAAGGCTTCCTTCGCCGCCATGTGCATGACGAATACCAAAATTATGAACATGGTTATTCTGTTAGTGACACTCAACAATTTGTGGGCGAGTTTACCGGTAAACGTAATGCCGATGGCCTGGCCGAAATTGATGTTAAAAATAAGTTCTCCGTTGGTGATAGTGTAGAAATTATGACACCACAGGGTAATATGAACCTAACCATTAACCATCTTGTTAACCGTAAAGGTGAACAAGTTGAAGCTGGGTTAGGTTCTGGGCACTTTGTATTCCTAAAACTGCCACCAGAAGTCAGTACTGATAAAGCAATTTTAATGCGTAACTTGCCACAAGGTCAGGATACTCGTAATCCTCATCAACAAGGTTAAACTATTATAAGGTTAAACTATGGCTCTACTCATCGACGATAGCTGTATTAACTGCGACATGTGTGAACCTGAATGCCCAAATTCAGCTATTACTATGGGCGAAGAAGTCTATGAAATCGATCCTGAACTGTGCACCGAATGCGTAGGTCATTATGATAAACCGACTTGTATTTCTGTGTGTCCTATTGATTGTATCGCCATTGATCCAGACTATAAGGAGTCTCAAGATGAGCTCCTTATTAAATATGCCGAACTTACAGGACCACAAGCAAATTAATCGCTACAAAAGCCTATTTAAGTCAATAGACTAGACTTCAACTAAACGCCTAAATACTCAATAGCTGAAGGTAGAGATTGGCTTAATTACTGAAACAAACAGAATTATCAGGCATTTTTTCGATCTCTTTTTGGCTACTTTGAATATTGTTATCTGCCGGTTGCAGTCTAAGTGCTTTTTCAATCATTTCCATTGCTCGCGGTTTACAGCCTGACAAAGACAAACTATAGGCATAGTTATTTAAATAGGCAGCCTGTTGCTCAGAGTGTTGTTCAGCCAGTTGCTCAGTATAAATGAGTCCCTGCTTATACCAAAAATCAGCCTTGACGTTATCAATGGCTAAATAATAGTTTCCGAGTAAAAAGTAGCTTAGCCAGTAATCTGGCCATTGTCGGGTGGCATTTTCTAAAGCTTCAATCGCGTAAGTGCTTTTACCAATACTAAATAGATCTTGAGCTGCACTGGCATAAACGAACGGATCAAAATGTAAACTTGCGGTATCAGTTGGCACTGCCGCCAGCAACCAATACTGGCCTCGCTTCCAGGTTTGTTCAAATACTTTAAATTCGGCGATTCGGTCTTTATTGGTACCTGAATGCAAGACCACATGCTGCTTATCTAGGTCATAGCCTGTAACCACTGCGAAGTGCCACATGGGATACCATGCTGTGGATAAATTTTGTAATACAATAACGGGAATATTTTCACTCACCAAAGAAAGTAGTTGTGTCAGACTACCAGACTCAGCATAAGCAAGCAGCCCCTGCTGACGTGCTGCAGCAACCATTTCAATTTGTAAACTGCCCTCTAAATCTGGAATAAAAAGTGCTGGTGCAATTTGCTGTGGCGTTTTAGTCACTCCATAAAAATTAAATACTTCCGATAGCGTCGTGGGACCGCAAAAATAATCCTCTTGAGGATAAAAAGGCACGTCGGCTATTTGATATTTAAGAGGGATATTAGGGGGATTTGCTAACAATTGCGATGTTTGAGGTGTAACCGATGAACAGCCACTCATAAATAAACAAAAGCCAATCAACAGAATGGCTTTTTTGAATATGCTATATTTCAAAATACAAGTAGCACTGATATTTGAAGAAACGATTTAGTTTATTGGCCGAATGAAGGAAAATACGTCGGTAACACCCACCAAATCGAGTACCACTAATACCACTAATACAGTGACGACCACCCCAACGATGCCACCTGCTGCTGCAGGCATATCATTCATTTGGGTATTCAATTGATTTAATTCCTGGTCCGTCATACTGGCGATACGGATTTCTGCATCTTCAATACTAACACCAAGAGCAACCAGTTTATCTTGAACTTCAACGTTGTTAAGCATTTCAATAACTTGTTGCTTATTATAAATACTTTGTTGCTGGACTATAACCTGTTCTGAGGAAATAACACCTGCATAAGTACTAGTAATACACACTAAATAAGTTAATATTACTGAGGCAACGACTAGAATTTTTCTCATTATATTTCCTTTAGTTGAACGAATTTATATACCTAGTAAAGAGTAAAGTGAATACTAAGTAATAACAAGCTGTATCGAGCTTAGGCACAGAATTGTAGTGGCCAATCTAAAACGCACCAACACTTTAATATCAATATTTTATCTAACATTACAGCCTTACTGTGCAATATTTTACATTCAAGCACACTGATAATAGTCTACGATCTACATCCCTTGAGTAAAACCTTGATGTTTTGCGTCGGAAAATCAAAGTCCGTTAGCCCTTCTTTGGCTTATTTTTATACCGTGACTATTGCTTATCTAACACACCATTAATTTAAGTTCTTATCAGAAATAGCTATTACAGGCTTCAGTAAAATGCCTATACTTATTTAATAACACAGAAAAGCTGTGATCAAAACGAATTCAGATTCTGGGCCTGACTTAAATTAAGCAATTTTCACTATAGCAGCTTTGGCCTGCAACGTTTCTAAACTGAATAATAACTTGCCAATTGCTACGCCTATGGGTTTAGGTAAGGTATCGAGTTCTATAGACAAAAGCAGATTTTTAGCCTCTAAACCCAGCTCAGTATCCCCTTCAATCAATAGTTTACGTTGAAAAAAAAGGCTATCGGGATCTTCTTTACCTGAGGCAATTAACAGCAGTTCAGGCATATTTCCGCTGAAGGTCACATCTGTTTGGTTTAATTCTCTCACGACCACCTTAGGCTGGATTACTTGGCTTATGCTTATCGCAAAATCTAGACCAATATCAAGCACTTTTATACCAAGCCATTTACCTGCAATAAAATCCATCTCACCTGCTGAAAGTTGTTTTTCGAGGGCTAAATTGATCAATTTAGTTATCACCTCCCGCTTGAAGCTCTTGGGTAAAATAGCTAAAGAATGACGCGTCATTACAGGTGCTGAAGTTAGTATTTTTGTAGATAGGGATTGCTGTAGTCCATTTAACATGAAGCTCTCCTACAGGGAATGGGTAATAATTCAAACCAGTTTACCCAGATTTTATGCTTAGAAACCTGTTCCAAATCAAACCTTGTTAACTCAATCGCTTTTACACTCAACGCCCTATCGACAATAACAACAAAACTGCGAGAAAGATCATGGAACTTTTATGTCCTGCGGGTAACCTTGCCGCCTTAAAAGCGGCATTTAATGCTGGCGCAGATGCCGTTTACCTTGGATTAAAAGATGACACCAATGCTCGATCATTTGCTGGACTTAATTTTTCAGCGGAGCAAATAAAACAAGCGAGTCAATTGGCTAAACAACAAAATAGAAAACTTTTCCTGACTCTAAACACCTTTGCAAAACCTGGGCATGAAGGACGTTGGAAACAAGCCATCGATCTCGCCGCGAATTTAAATCTGGATGCGGTAATTTGCGCCGATATTTCATTACTCGAATATGCCCATCACCATTACCCTGGTCTACCCTTGCATTTATCTGTGCAAGCTAGCGCGACCAATGTTGCCGCGCTTTCTTTCTACAAAAAGCAATTCAACATTGAACGTGCAGTTTTACCTCGAGTACTGTCCATGAAGCAAGTTAGAGACTTAGCTAAGGTCAGCCCGGTTGATTTAGAAGTATTTGCCTTTGGCAGCCTTTGTATTATGGCCGAAGGTCGCTGCCAGTTATCCAGCTATGTGACAGGCCAGTCGCCCAATACCGGCGGCTCTTGCTCACCAGCTAATCATGTTCGCTGGCAAGATTCTGGCAACGACAAGTTAACCCGCTTAAATGAGGTGCTGATTGACAAAGCCAGTCAAGATGAACAATTAGGGTATCCGGTGGTGTGCAAAGGGCGTTACCAAACAGATAGCGAAATGACAGCTGAATATATGCTGGAGTCACCGACTAGCTTAAATACCATCGGCCTTATTCCTGAGCTTGCCCAAGCAGGTATTCGCTCACTTAAAATTGAAGGGCGTCAACGTAGCCCAGCTTATGTCACCCAAGTCACTCAGGTGTGGCGCCAGGCAATTGATGCCTACTTTCAATCACCAGAACTCTTTAACGAAAAACTTAAAAATCAACATCAATGGCATTCAGCACTCGATAAAGTGTCAGAAGGCCAAGTCACCACTTTGGGTGCATATGAACGCCAATGGCAATAGGGACTAATGACATGAAACTTTCTCTCGGGCCCCTGACATATTGCTGGAATAAAACCAGCATATTTGAGTATTACCAAGCGATTGCTGACACCAACATAGATACCGTTTATTTAGGCGAGGTCATTTGCAGTCGCCGTCGTGAAATGAAATATAAAGATTACCTTGAATTGGCTCATATGCTGGCGGCTAAAGGAAAAAAAGTGATTTTAACCACCATGACCTTAATTGAGTCGCACTCAGAAATTAATGAGCTTAAACGCATTATAGATAATGGTGAGTTTGCTATTGAAGCCAATGACATGGCGGCTGTTAACCTTGCATCAGAAGCGAATATACCTTTTATATGCGGCCCATCATTGAACCTCTATAATCGAGGTTGTCTTGATATCATGCAAAAATTAGGCATGACAAGATTTGTGATGCCCTACGAGCTGTCCCGAAAATGGCTCGAGCAAGTATTAACACAAAATACAACACCATTCGAAACTGAAGTTTTAGGTTATGGCTACATGCCATTAGCGCATTCAGCCCGTTGCTTTACTGCCAAGCATCATCAAAAACCTAAACTCGATTGCCAGATTGTTTGTCTGCAATATCCCAAAGGGCTATTGACCCAAACCCAAGAGTCACAACCTCTGCTGAGATTAAACGGTATCCAAACTCAATCGGCAGCAAAGGTTAATCTCATTAATCAGATCCCTTCAATGTCTAAAATCGGCGTCGATTATTGGCGATTGTCACCAACTGGACTGGAGGACATAGGATTAATTACTCAAATAGCATCCAGCCAGCACAGTGAATTGATAGCGATAACACCATCACATTCAGCGATAGAGTGTAATGGATACTGGTTTGGTGAAGCGGGGATGCAAACAAATCAAAGTACTAATGCACTATAACCTTTAAAAGCCACTATGTTTTAACAGATTTATTTAACCAAGGCAGCAGTGATAACACCCAACAAACCAATGTAATATCACTGCACCATTGAATGAATGCCTGCCACCAAAGCTCGGGGGTGGGAGATAACGTTGCAGATGCTGCGATAATATCCACGAAAGTCGTCACCTGAGTTGGAGTCGAAATAACATTTGCATAGGGGAGAATAAACGCACTGAAATTAAGTAGTAAGCAAATAGAAGCAAGCAGAGATGCAATCTTAACTCGCTGCCAGCCCATATCAATCGCATAAAGGATAAAAGTCGCACTAGCGACAGTTGAAAATATCATTAAGTAGCTTAGGCCATGAATATGTAAATGATAAACATTTAATGGAAATAGGCCTGTGATTGCCAAAGCAAGAAAACTAGCAGCGAAACTCAACCAAAAAGGATATTTAAGCCAACCTTTGGTCACTTGCAAAGCAAACAAGCAGGCTAATGCGATACTCAGGCTACCAAAAAATATTCCCCCATTCAAAAGCAGTGCAAATTCAGAATGACCATAATGCCCCAGTTCACTCACACTGCTTTGAAGTAGCAAGAAACCTGCAAATCCATCGCGCGAGATCTCTAAGGTGCTGGCGATCACCAAGCCTAACAGTAGCCCAAAACATCCTAATAAATTAAAACGTACAGCCAACTGGGCAATTTTGTGTTGATTTGTCATAACACCATTTACTGTTAAACGCATGCACATGCAGTTTAAATGACATTGAATTATAAAACTGAGTGCTAAACAGCAAAACTATTGTTTAATTATCGCGCTTTTAGATAAAAACTCTATAATTTAGTAGTATTTTTATTGGCATATTGGCGTTACAGATGTGTGAATATGTACCTACAGAGTCAATTTAAGACAACTCTGATACCTAAAACAGAATAAAAGTAAAAAAACACTAGACCTCATTAACAAGTGTAACCTTCTGATTACATTTATTTTAAGTACATAAAAGCTTTTTTAAGATACAATATAAATAATCAAAAATAAGTGCTAACTATTCGTTTAATTGAATCATTTTACTTAAACTTGAATAGACGGTAACCTTGCGGCAAAAATAACTATCATAAATACTTTTAGCCATACTCTTATTGGCAGGACTTGGTAATTTATTGACTGCCTCAAGTAGGTAGATTTAAGGTATTAGACGTGAACCAACAGAAACCAATACATAATCTCAAGACAATATTAACTTTTATCATACCGTCTCTGATCGGTTTGTTACTTTTTATTGCCCCTATTAGCACAGACAACGGCTTAACCATACCTATTGCTATCGTTTCTAAAGCGTTACAGTCCGCAATGGGAAATACGATTCAACTGATTGTCACTGGTATTGTAATTTTTATGGCCTTTATTTCTGTTCTGGCCAGATTAATCAAACCTAAGTTTGTCAGACAAAGTCATTTTTTACATGCCTTGCTTAATGTGTCACTGTTTTGGTTACTAATGCGA
The DNA here is from genome assembly GCF_051164935.1 of Shewanella sp. HL-SH2. Taxonomy (NCBI): domain Bacteria; kingdom Pseudomonadati; phylum Pseudomonadota; class Gammaproteobacteria; order Alteromonadales; family Shewanellaceae; genus Shewanella; species Shewanella sp. HL-SH2. The sequence continues at coordinate 1,704,110 of NZ_CP195035.1, read as the reverse complement.
GTACTAGGTGCCGTATTTATTGGCTTAACGTGCTTTGAAGTTGGCCCTGAAGCTATTATTTCAGGTAATACTGGTAGTCTAGTGTATAACGACTTACTGCCTGTGCTTTTTTCAGTATTTGTATTTGCAGGTATGCTATTACCCCTACTACTGAATTTTGGATTGCTTGAATTTTTTGGCACTATGCTAACAAAAGTTATGCGGCCAATATTTAACTTACCCGGACGCAGTGCCGTTGATTGTATCGCCTCTTGGTTAGGTGACGGTAGTGTCGGGATTTTAATGACGTCTAAGCAGTATGAAACACGCTTTTATACGCAACGAGAAGCAGCGGTTATTGGTACCACGTTTTCTGCAGTATCAATTACATTTAGCTTAGTGGTAATTTCACAGGTTAAATTAGAGCACTTATTTGTACCATTTTATCTGACTGTCTGTTTAGCAGGCATAGTCGCTGCAATCATAGTACCTAAGTTGCCCCCACTTTCTTGGAAGAAAGATAACTATATCGATGACACTCCCCGTCACCCAGATGATGAGATGATCCCAAAAGGTCATGGGGTATTTTCTTGGGGTTACCATCAAGCATTAGAACGCGCATCACAAGTCACTAGTGTTAAACAAGTGATATTAGATGGGATTAAAAATGTCGTCGATATGATTTTTGGCATAATACCTGTGGTTATGGCCATTGGCACAATGGCGTTAATACTGGCAGAGTACACTCCCATATTTGATTATTTAGGCATGCCTTTCATCCCTTTATTGGAACTATTACAAATCCCCGATGCTGCCCTGGCCTCTAAAACGATTGTTGTCGGTTTTGCTGATATGTTTATTCCTTCAATTTTAGCCAGCTCAATTGAGTCGGACCTGACGCGTTTTGTGATTGCTGCTTTATCAGTTACCCAATTAATTTATATGAGCGAAGTCGGTGCCCTGCTTATTGGCAGTAAGATTCCAGTTAACTTTTTAGAACTGTTCGTTATCTTCATTTTACGTACAGTAGTGACCTTACCTGTTATCGCCTTAATGGGACATATCATTCTGTCTTAAGTGATTACTCAGACTCAACTAATAAAAAAGCCGTCATCAGACGGCTTTTTTATTTTATAATCAGCTAACTTTGAGGTTTATGTATAGCGTTAAGCCTAAACAGCCCGCTTAGCGGCTTCAATTGCTCGACGTTTATCTCTGGCAATAGGTGTTATTTCTGCATCTAATTGTTTTTCCCAGCCAAACATAAAATACAGTTCCGCCATTAAAAAAAATGGCCCAATAAGTAACTGATTTAAATCATCCATAAAAGCAGGTTTAGCTTTTTCATATTTATGACCAATAAATTGAATCACCCAACCAATCACAAATATGGATATGGCTAATACAAAAGGATGGGCGGTATGTACTGCCATTTCAGAGGTAATTAACACAGGGACGATAAATAACGTTAGCCCTATAGCAAGCCTAACATGCAGCTTGAAGTAATAACCAAGCACAATCAACATCACTACCATTGCCGCACTGAATTCGAAGTCACCGTATTGAAAGCGTAATGTTCCAAACATTAAAAATGCTGACCAAATGATCATTGGCACCCCAAAAAAATGGGTTTTAATATTTTTCGGGTTCAAATGAACACTTTTATAGGTGGAAAGTTGTTCTACTGCTGATTTCATTTTGAGTCTCTATTTTGAGTTATTATCTTATTAATTTAACGTATAAAATCTAATTTGCAAAGCCATTAAAAAAGGCGTCAATGCGCCTTAATAATATAAAGGGTAAGATAAATCTAAAATGGATACCCAATCAACTCTCTAACACCACAGTTGCCACCGCATAATGTTGTTCATCAGCAATAGTGATAAAGCCATGACGCCCCTTTAATTGCTCAAGTCGTGCTTTTGCTCCCAGGGTAAAAGTGACGATGGGCGCACCATTGGCATCATTAGCAATGTGAATATGTTGAAATGACACCCCACGCCCAATGCCTGTTCCTAATGCTTTAGCGGCGGCTTCTTTTGCGGCAAAACGTTTTGCCAGAAATCGCTCTGGTATTTTTGATGCGGCATAAAGTGCAAATTCTGCATCTGTCAGCACACGCTTGGCCAATTTGTCACCAAGTCGTTCACGTTGATCACGTATGCGCGCAATTTCAACAATATCAGTACCTATGCCGACAATCGCCATTACTCGCCTCTACGACCTTCAAGCATTAATTGCTTCATATCACGTACCGCTTTATCTAAACCATCAATAGCCGCACGCGCAATAACAGCATGGCCAATATTTAACTCATATAACTCTGGAATAGCCGCTATCGGTTTAACATTATGATAGTGCAAACCATGACCTGCATTAACGACTAAGCCTTTACTGTGCGCATAGGTAGCCATTTCTGCAATGCGTTTTAACTCTTGAGCTTGTTCTGCATCAGTATATGCGTCTGCGTAACAGCCAGTATGAATTTCAATGTAGGGTGCACCAGATGCGACAGCTGCATCTATTTGAGCTTTATCGGCATCGATGAATAATGACACTTTAATGCCCTGTGCAGCTAAACGAGTCACCGCTGCAGTAATTTTATCTAACTGGCCAGCTACATCTAAACCGCCTTCAGTGGTTAACTCTTCGCGTTTTTCTGGCACTAAACAAGCGTAAGCAGGCTTGACTTCACAGGCGATAGCAATCATCTCTTCCGTGACCGCAAATTCAAAGTTCATCCGTGTTTTAAGGGTCTTTGCTAATAAGTAAACATCACGGTCTTGAATATGGCGACGGTCTTCACGTAAATGAATCGTTATACCATCGGCACCAGCATGCTCAGCAACTGCAGCAGCATGAACAGGATCAGGATAATGGGTGCCACGAGCCTGACGTAGGGTGGCGATATGATCGATATTAATACCTAAAAAAATGGCGCTCACGGTAGGTTCCTTATCATGATGATAATAAAATTATTGTCTGGCTATTGTACTGATAATGGTGAGTTAATTCGAGATTATTATCCGCATTGTTGTACTCGCTAGGGCTTAACGAATAATTGACGACTCAACAATGGTTTATTGCCTAATAGTGGCGTGAGTAAAAAACGCATCAAACCTTTGGCACTATTGAGGTGCTCTGCTGATAACTGCTCATTTTGCAGCGCAATTAACATAGCACCCGGCACTACACTTCGACTGTGATTAAATGTACCTGCACTATGTTGTAGCACTGGAATAAAACCACAATCAGTTTCTAATCGATACGCACTAGTCGCTTCAATCGTATTACCGTCAACATCATATTGCAGCGAAGGTAATGCGCCGAGCTCAAGCAATAGTGCTTTTTCAAAAAAACGTAAATGGCTGGAGCAAAATGACTCGGCTAGGGATATTAAACTGCGATGATAAGCTATAAATAAGGGTTCTGCTTGATGATCAACCGTTAACAGACGCACCAATAATTCGTTCAAATAAAAACCTGAATACAAGCTAGTACCACTGAGCGGAATAGCAGGTGCGGCGGCTTCAATGTGAGTCACGGTTTTTAAAGAAAGGTTTTTAGCTTCTGATTGGGCACTAAATTGAATAATAAGTGGCTGAAACGGTTGTAGTATTGATTTAATTGAACGTTTACCACTGCCAGTACGGGCAATGGCATCAACACGTCCGACACCGTCAATCAGTAAGTTAACAATCACACTAGACTCGCGATAAGCCCTATGATGTAAAACATAGCCACGTTTCATCGTGGCCATGTTCGTATGTTTAGAGTGACAAAAACAAACGGTTTAATCGTCGCCATAACCTAAACTACGCAGTGCGCGTTCATCGTCAGCCCAGCCAGATTTAACTTTGACCCAAACTTCAAGAAACACTTTATTATCAAACAAGGTTTCCATGTCTAAACGTGCCTGGGTGGCAATGGTGCGAATTCGTTCACCTTTATTACCAATCACCATGCGTTTTTGACCATCACGTTCAACTAAAATAAGCGCATTAATCTGGTAAACACCGTTTTCCATCATCTTAAATTGCTCAATTTCGACGGTACAATCATATGGCAATTCATCACCTAAAAAGCGCATTAGCTTTTCACGTACAATTTCAGATGCCATGAAACGCTGTGATCGATCCGTCACATAATCTTCAGGGAAGTAAAATGGCGCTGTAGGTAATGAAACCTGTGCCAGTTCCAATATACGTTGAACATTGGTGCCTTTATTGGCAGAGATTGGCAATATATCATCAAAATCAAACTTCTTACCTAACTCTTCTAAATAAGGAAATAACGATTCCTTATCTTTAATGTTATCCACTTTATTGATAGCCAAAACAATTTTACGACCATCATTATGATGCTTAATTTTTTGCAGCACCATTTCATCATCAGCAGTCCATATCATGGCATCAACAACGAATATAACCATGCATACATCCGCTAATGAACTTGCTGCGGCACGGTTCATTAAACGGTTAATAGCACGTTTTTCTTCAATATGTAGACCTGGCGTATCGATAAAGACTATTTGTTTTGGGCCATCGCTATGAATCCCCATAATACGATGACGGGTCGTTTGTGGTTTTTTAGACGTAATGCTGACCTTTTGGCCGAGTAATTTATTCAGCAGAGTCGACTTGCCCACATTAGGGCGACCAACAATGGCAACCATGCCGCAGTAAGTCACATCATATTGAGCAGTGGCTTGTGGTGCTGCAAGGTTCATCCTTGACAATAATTCATTTAAGCTTGGCTCTTGTGGTGCCTCAGCTTGTTGACTTGGCAAGTCAGTTTTTTTGGTCATTTATTCAGTAACTCCAACACCTGAGCAGCCGCTAGCTGTTCAGCTTTTCTTCTTGAACTTGCGACGCCGGTAACGACATTTGCTAAGTCTGTAATACGACATTCAACCGTAAAGGTTTGATCGTGAGCTTCACCTTCAACTTTGACAACTTGGTAGTCAGGCAAAGGCTTTTTAAAACCTTGAAGATGTTCTTGTAAAATCGTTTTAGGATCTTTTTGATTGATACCTGGCTTAATATTGACTAAGCGCTGTTTATACCAGTTTAGTAATAAACTGCGGCATGCATCTATGTTTGCATCAAGATATACCGCACCAATAATGGCTTCGACGGCATCGGCCAGAATAGACTCTCGACGAAAACCGCCACTTTTAAGTTCCCCAGGGCCTAGAAACAAATAATCACCAAGCTTAAATTCTTGCGCAATAATGGTCAAAGTATCACCTTTTACCAAGGTGGCGCGCATGCGGCTTAAGTCACCTTCTGTCGCTTTTGGAAACTGGTGATATAAGGCATCAGATATAATAATCGATAAAATCGAATCACCTAAAAACTCTAAGCGTTCATTATGCTTATTCGCTGCGCTGCGATGGGTTAACGCTTGAGTTAATAAGTTAATATCGTTAAATTCATAACCTATAGTACGGCACAATCTAGGCAGGTTTTTAATCGGTTCCATTACTTTATTCCGCCTGTGCGCTCAAAACGGACACCACTGGGTACCCATGTTGGTAACAATCCACTAGCGTCACGGTCAAATTCAAAACTGATCCAAATTGCCACGGCTTTACCGACTAGATTTTCTTCAGGGACAAAGCCCCAAAAGCGACTGTCGGTACTGTTATCACGGTTATCACCCATAGCAAAATATTGCCCTTCTGGCACAATAAACTCGCCTATTTGAGTACCTGATTGCTGATAAAAATGTTGTCTGAAATCAGGACGAGAAGGATTAACTAAAATGTCGTGTTCAAGCCCACCTGTCGTTTCTTTGTAACGGATTAATGGAACACCTTCATGGGTAAACTCGCCACGATTAACTTCCACATGTGCAATACTGACAGGATCAGGACAAACGTTATCGTTGCTACATTTGGGCTGAATAGTTAATTGCTTATTAGTGTAAGTCACTTTATCGCCAGGTAAGCCCACAACACGTTTAATATAGTCAATTTTTGGGTTTTCAGGATATTTGAACACAAATACATCACCACGCTCAGGCTCACCAGTTTCAATCAGCTTGGTACGCCATACAGGGTCACGTAATCCATAGCTGAACTTTTCAACTAAAATAAAATCACCCACCAGCAATGTTGGCATCATAGAGCCCGATGGGATTTGAAAGGGTTCGTAGATAAATGAGCGCAGGATCATCACAAACGCAATAACAGGAAAAATTGAATGCGCTGTTTCAACCACCACAGGCTCACGAATAATTTTATCAATTGCTTCTTCACTAAGCTGTTGTGAACCAGACTGGGCTAAGGCGAGTTTTTCTTTGCGTTTAGGCGCAAAAAATAGCACATCAATCAGCCAAATCAGACCACTGATAAGGGTGACTAGCACGAGAATGGTAGAAAAATAAGCTGCCATTACTGATAGAACTCCTAAAATAAGTCTTACACTTTGAACGTTATTATCAACACAAACAGTGTAAGTCATTTTTAACGACTCAATACTGAAATCATTTTTGCAGATAAATTAGATTTATTATAACGATAACGCCGCTTAATGCGGCGTCATCTTTGAAGCTTTTGGGTTAATTATGATTAATCATTTAACTTCAATACTGCTAAGAATGCCTCCTGTGGCACCTCAACATTACCCACTTGCTTCATTCGTTTTTTACCTTCTTTTTGCTTGTTTAGTAGCTTCTTCTTACGCGATACGTCACCACCGTAACATTTAGCGGTAACATCTTTACGTAAGGCTTTAATTGTTGAACGTGCAACAATCTGACTACCAATAGCGGCTTGAATGGCAATATCAAACATCTGTCTTGGAATAAGCTCTTTCATCTTTTCAACCAATGCAAGGCCACGATGACGAATGTTTGTACGGTGGATAATCATCGCTAATGCATCAACACGATCACCATTGATTAAGATATCAAGACGGACCATGTCAGCAGGGTCAAAACGAATAAAGTTATATTCAAGTGATGCATAACCACGGCTAGTCGACTTTAAGCGATCAAAGAAGTCCATAACTACTTCTGCCATCGGCAAATGATATGTCACTGCAACTTGATTACCATGATAAACCATATTGGTTTGCATACCGCGCTTATCAATACATAAGGTAATCACGTTACCTAAGTATTCTTTTGGCACTAAAATATTGGCTTCGACAATCGGTTCACGGATTTCTGTCACATTATTCAGTGCAGGTAGATCGGATGGGTTATCTACATAGATAACTTCACCATTGGTCATTTCAACTTCATACACAACGGTTGGCGCAGTGGTTATCAAATCAAGATTGTATTCACGCTCTAAACGCTCTTGAACGATCTCCATGTGCAACAGACCAAGGTAACCAATACGGAAACCAAACCCAAGTGCACCAGAGGTTTCTGGTTCAAAAAATAGTGATGCATCGTTTAACGATAGTTTATTTAATGCTTCGCGGAAGTTTTCATATTCGTCTGTCGAAATAGGGAAAACACCGGCATAAACCTGCGGTTTTACTTTCTTGAACCCAGGTAATGGCAATTCAGCGCCATGCTTAGCATGTGTTAGCGTATCCCCTACAGGTGCGCCATGGATCTCTTTAATACCAGAGATAACATAACCTACTTCACCAGCTTTTAATTCTGCAGTATCTTTCTCTTTTGGCGTAAAAATACCCACGCGATCAGCGTTGTAATTTATGCCTGTAGACATAACCTTAAACTTATCGCCTTTCTTTAAAACGCCGTGTTTAATGCGTACTAATGACACAACACCCAAGTAAGCATCAAACCAGGAGTCGATGATAAGTGCCTGTAAAGGGCCATCGATATTCCCTTGCGGTGGTGGAATTTTGGCAATAATTTCTTCAAGTACATCTTGAATACCAACACCTGTTTTTGCTGAGCAGCGCACAGCATCCATAGCATCGATACCTACGATATCTTCGATTTCTGCCGCCACTCTATCTGGCTCAGCTTGTGGTAAATCAATTTTATTCAATACCGGTACAACGTCTAGATTCATCTCTAAGGCGGTGTAACAATTTGCTAATGTTTGCGCTTCAACACCTTGGCCAGCATCGACGACTAATAACGCGCCTTCACAAGCGGCTAGAGATCGAGAGACTTCGTATGAAAAGTCAACGTGGCCTGGGGTATCAATAAAGTTTAACTGATAGGTATTACCGTCTTTGGCGGTATAGTCCAAGGTCACACTTTGGGCTTTAATGGTAATGCCACGCTCACGTTCAATGTCCATTGAATCAAGAACCTGAGCAGCCATTTCGCGGTCACTTAAGCCGCCACAAACCTGGATAAGACGATCAGATAAGGTGGATTTGCCATGGTCGATATGGGCAATAATTGAAAAGTTTCTAATGTGTTTCATTATGAGGCAATGACTACTACTAAAAAAGGTGAAAAATATGGTGTCAAATTGTACCTGATTAGGGTAGCAATACCAATCAGATTCATCATTGATGTTTAAATGAGGGTAGAAATAGCGCTAATCGATATGATGCAGGAAGTAAAAATCATTAAACTTGACGGAATAGATCCACTTTTTGGCCTAAATTACTGATAATCACAGGTTGAGCATCAGCCTCAATTCGATGGGCAAAATATTTACCAATTCGCCAACTTAATGCGCTACCAATTAATGCCATCAACATGGCGCTGGTATTAGTATCAAGCGCCAGACCAAGCCCTAGTAGATGACCCAAAGCGGCAAACATAAAGAGTCCCAACAAAGGGAGAAGATACACCAGTGCTGCCGCTTTAATAATCACGCTTTCAGGTAAGCCAAGTTTGAGCATATCGCCTTGCTGATAGGATTTATCGCTGGCAATAGCAAAACGTTGAGTTTTGACAGAAAAGGCTTTAGCAACTGCAGAGGTACCACAATTTTCACTACTACTGCAATGATTACATGCACTTTTTAACTCAACCTCAACCATAACCCAACCAGATTGATATTCAACCACGCGCGCAAGCTCCTCCATTAAGGCACTAGACTCTTGCGGGCCGTTTTGAGGCGATTTCGGTTGAGACTTTGAAACATCTGGCATAATCATTGATATCTATTAATAAGGTTTGATCGCCTATTTTAGCGCTAAACTTCTGGCGATGCGCTCTAAAGTTGCGCTGGGCACTTTTCCAATCGCAACCACTTCAGCGTTGCCCACCTTTTCAACCACCATAGATAAACCATTGCGGGTGACAAGTTCTTCTGGCATCGGCCCTTCTGTCGTACGTGCAACATAGACTGAGATATTGGCCAAACCATCAGAAAGTGCAATATATTCAACAGGCTCGTGAATACCAATTAGGCGATGGTTATCACTTACAACCATGTTAAATCCTTCAGGTAACCAGGTAAACTGCCAATCCTGAGCATCTTTGCGATCGCCTTGATTAATAACCTCTGGCCATTTATGTTTGCTGGCCTCGACTAGAATGCTTGGAGATTCAATAAATTCGACAAGCTCAATAACCATAGTCTGTTCAAGCAACTGTTTATCACGATTTAATGTGTCATATCGCAAGGGTAAGTATGTTTCCATATCCACCCAAATCTGTGCATCATAACGATGCTCATCTTTAGCGATAAATCGGATCATTTGCCCTGCTCGGCCCGCTATACGACTTCGGCCTCCCAAAACAAACTGATAACCCTGTTCTAATTTAGTAATATTGCCTGAAAGTGATGCAGGCCAGACCCCCTGTATAAGATTAGCAGTAACACTATAAGGTGGCTGGTCATGCTCTAAAAAGGTCACTTTATTGCCCACTTTAACGGCATTTTTAGGGGGACCATTTAGGTACTCTACATACGAAATATGTTGTTCGCCTACCAGTCCTTGAACAAACACAAGGGGACGGACATGATCAGCTTGAACTTGTATAATAGAGGCTTTGAATTGTTTCTCGCTAAGTGCTTGGCTCATGTGGGTGAGCCATTCTTTAGCAGATAACTCTTCGCCATGGCTAAGGGGAGATAATATTAACAGTGCTAGCAGGATAATGCGCAAGCTAACTCCTAAAAGGTAAAACAGCAATGGCCTATTAAACCATTGCTGTAGGAAGAATAAAAGTTATTGGTTTACATCAGCAGTGTTAGCTTTTTGTGCTTCAACACTAGGATTTAAACGTTGTTGTAGCATGTGGTCTTGAATATAAGCGTTAACTCTTCGACGTTGCTCAAGCACTTGCTCGTTAGTGTAACCTTGTTTATTAACCACTGGACCTGTTTGCAAGCTTACCGGTGACATGGTGCCCACTAAAGGACGCGTATTAAACACAGGTAAAGGTGAATCTGGATCTTGGTCATAAGACTGCACACCAACAATGGCCACAAGTGCCACACTGGCTGCTATTGCATACTGACCAAACTGTTTAAATAACGAAACAACATTTGAAGGTTGACTTGCCGTTATTACAGCATCATCTTGTTCAGACATTTTCGCCTTGGGCGCCATTATCGTTGGCTCTAGTGCGATAGCTGCTGCAATGCTTGCTGTAATATCTAAGTCGATGGCCGCAGGTAGTTCACCGCGCATCGTATCACCAATCATGTGATAACGTTGCCATTCTTGATGAGAATCTACATCAGATGCAAGTTGAGCTAATGTTTGATCATCAACTTCACCATCTACCGCTGCAGATACCCATTCTTGACTTGATTTAACCATTTGTCACCTATCTTAATAAAGGCTATTACTTTTCCAGTAGAGGCTGGAGCTGTTTGTCGATTGCTTCACGGGCGCGAAATATCCGCGATCTTACCGTGCCGACTGGGCAATCCATGATATTGGCAATATCTTCGTAACTCATACCATCAAGTTCACGTAAAGATATGGCTATCTTTAATTCTTCAGGCAATGTCTCGAGGGTATCAAAGATCACTTTACTCATTTGATCTTTCATTAATAACCGCTCTGGCGAAGCAAATTCTTTTAAAGCATCACTGCCTTCATAGTATTCAGCTTCTTCGATATCAACATCACTTCCAGGTGCTTTACGACCTTGTGATGTGAGATGATTTTTTGCCGTATTGACTGCTATTCGGTACAACCAAGTATAAAAAGCACTATCACCACGAAAATTAGCAAGTGCACGATAAGCTTTAATAAAAGCCTCTTGTGTTACATCCTGCACATCCGCTTGATTTCGAACATATCGTCCGATCAGGCTCATCACTTTGTTCTGGTATTTCATTACCAACAGGTTAAAAGCGTTTTTATCGCCTTGCTGTACACGCTCAACTAATTGTTGATCACTATATTGTCCACTCATCCGAGCCGACTACTCCTAAATCTGTATAACTGATATTCAGTCGCTCGAATCCTGTTCATATAAGTAGACAGAGCATTTTGATAAAAGTTCGATAAAACATAAAAAAAAATTCATTTTGCTGGCGCTATGCCTAATAAATGCTAAATAAACGTTTTTAGCATGAACAAAATATCGGCTTAATGTACCCAAGTATGGTGTTTTGATTTACCATTACTGAACCATTTCTTGACCCATGATACCCGATGACACAAGCAGTTGAATACCAGTCTGACATTTTGGTTATAGGTAGCGGTGCTGCAGGGCTTACTTTAGCACTCCATTTAGCAGAAAAATCGTCAGTTATTTTACTTTCTAAAGGTCCTTTAGCCGAAGGTTCAACCTTGTATGCACAAGGTGGAATAGCATCGGTTTTTGATGAAGATGACACAATTGAATCTCATGTCAGTGATACCCTAATTGCCGGTGCGGGATTATGTGATGAAGCAGTGGTTAAATTTACCGCTGAAAATGCTAAAGCTTCAATGCAATGGTTAATAGATTGCGGCGTTGCTTTTGATAAAGAAGAAACGTTAGGCAATCAAAAAGATGCACCCTATCATTTAACTCGTGAAGGTGGGCATAGCCATCGCCGTATCTTGCATGCTGCTGACGCCACAGGCAAAGCGGTGCAAACAACACTGCAAGAACGCGCATTAAACCACCCCAACATTCGGGTATTAGAACGCTACAACGCGATCGACTTAATTACTTCTCGTAAGCTCAATCGCCCTGGAAACAGAGTGTTAGGCGCTTATGTGTGGAACAGAGACAGAGAACACGTCGAAACGATTACAGCCAAGTTTGTTGCCCTTGCCACAGGGGGCAGCTCAAAAGTATATCAATACACGTCTAATCCCGATATTGCCAGTGGAGATGGTATTGCTATGGCGTGGCGCGCAGGTTGCCGCGTGGCTAACATGGAGTTTAATCAATTCCATCCAACGTGTTTGTACCATGCAGAAGCTAAAAACTTTTTACTGTCTGAAGCATTAAGAGGAGAAGGTGCTTATCTTCGTCGCCCTGATGGCAGTCGTTTTATGCCTGAATTTGATGAACGGGCAGAGTTGGCCCCTAGGGACATTGTTGCCCGCGCTATCGATTATGAAATGAAACGTTTGGGCTCAGATTGTGTCTATTTAGATATTAGCCATAAACCGGCCGATTTTATCATTAAACATTTTCCGACTATTTACCAACGCTGCTTAGAATTAGGTATCGATATTACCAAAACAGCGATTCCGGCTGTACCAGCAGCACATTATACCTGCGGTGGCGTAATGACTGATTTACATGGTCAAACAGATTTGAACGGCTTATATGCGGTAGGTGAAGTGGCATACACCGGACTTCATGGTGCTAACCGACTTGCCAGCAACTCATTACTTGAGTGCTTAGTGTTTGCCCGCGCAGCGTCGCAGGATATTGAAAGCCAATTGCAAAAAATTAAAATGCCAGAAAATGTACCGGTATGGGATGAAAGTAAGGTCAGTAACTCAGATGAAGAAGTCGTTATTGCCCATAACTGGCATGAACTTAGACTTTTCATGTGGGATTATGTCGGCATTGTCAGAACCGATAAACGTTTAGAACGCGCAATGCGTCGTTGCATGATGTTACAGCAAGAAATTCAAGAATATTATTCAAACTTTAGAGTCAGTAATAACTTACTTGAATTACGTAACCTTGTACAAGTAGCGGAACTGATTATTCGCTGCGCAATGGAGCGTAAAGAAAGCCGCGGGCTTCACTATAATCTTGATTACCCTGAGTTGCTTGATAATCCTCAACCGACTATTTTGCAGCCAAATTAATAGATTAAATCGCTGTGGATGACTAAACCTGTATAGCAAGCCGTTAAACGGCTTGCTATACGTGGCTACTTTGATTGACAAGGCGACACAAGGTTCTGTATTGAGAGTCATCTAGCATGTCTGCCCAAACACAGCATATTTGACGCGACTCGTCTTCAAACTCTAGATAAAGTAAGCAAAATAACGGGCAAATAAACGCCGCTTTACCAAAAGTAAATGATTGACCATTTACTAAGCGCCCACCTAATTCCCCATCAATTATTATCTGACACTGCCATTTTCTTAATACCAATAGCTGCCAAGCAAAAACAACAGGCACAAGCAGTATCAATATATAGAAAAAGCTATTAAATAAAATTGAGTCCATTTGTGGCCAGGCAATGAAGCTTGTCATGACAACAGCAAAAATTATCCAGTAGCATAAGTACTGATTAAACGACGCACTCAACACAAACAAGCTTGTGTGAGTGCTATTTGAGGCTTGTTTACGGTGCTGGACGTCCACGAACTTTTACGACCATGGCTGCAAGCAAAGTATCTGGACATTGCTCATGCCCCATAAACCAGGCAAATAATTCTGGATCCTCGCACTCTAGCAGACGAATAAAAGTTTGCTTATCTTCATCGGACATATCTTGATATTGTGCCTCAACAAACGGCTGAAGCAATACATCAAGCTCTAACATTCCGCGGCGACAAGCCCAGCGGACTCTGGCAATATTCATTAATTCCAACGCAATACTCCTGCGAAAATTTAGGTTAACCTCATTGAGGTTAGTCCACTAATCCTATGCGATTATCAAAATCTTGTACTTGCTGATCCAATCCTAAAAATAAATCGGTAAAATCAGTTTCAAGCAAGCTTTTCACTGCCGGATGTTGGATCATCCGTTCAGCAAACATGACATGATATTCTTCTTTAATATCGGTGGTTTCGCCTAACAAAACCATTCCTTGCGAAAGTATATCATGACGATAAATAGACGGGGCGACAAAAATACCTCGTTTAAAATATCCAAATGCTTTCATCATAGCTGCATCATCAAACTCGCCTAAAATACTGACATTAAGGTTTTTTTCAGCAAACCAGCGATGTAACTGCTGCCCAAGTGATGTTCGGATCCCAGGAATTAGCAACTTTTCCTGCTCTAAACACGCAGGGAATTCAGCATCAATAGGATGAGCACAAAAAAAGCTTACCCCACATTCACCTAATTTTTTAGATAAAATATCAGTGTACTTCAATGCCCCACCAGCACAATCTGACAGTATCATATCTAGCTGATGTTCACGTAATCTAGCGATAAGGCTTTCATGGGTAGACTCATAACACGCAAGATGTATCGAACCATCATGTGGAATAACAGTTAATAGCACCCTGCTCACCAGCGCTTTGGACAAAGCATCAGCAATTCCGACTTCAAATAGTACAGAGGAGTCTTTTTGATAGTTAAGCAAATCAAGCATTTCATTACTTAAATTAAACATTTTATCGGCATAACGATAAACGACTTCACCGAGTTCAGTAGCCTCTAAATTGCGCCCAACTCGCTTAAACAGTGCGCCCTTCAACCTTCCCTCTAGTAAACGCATTTGGCCAGTGATAGTTTGAGGCGCTAAACACAATGCTTCAGCAGCTTTAACAACTGAACCTTTTCGTTTAACCATCCAAAAATAGTAAAGATGATTATAATTAAGATGTTGCATAGAGTCAGCCTTTTAAAAAATACATCTTTTTCAATGAAGGTATAAACACCCTCAACATTACAAACAGTTTAATTTCACTTAATGTGACAGTCACTGAGTCAGTTCCTGTGAAACAAAAATCGCCCACATAAGTGAGCGATTTTCTATATAGGAGCACAGTAAAAGTGAAGTCGTTATTGACTACGACAATCCATCAGTGAATTAATTACAGTTTCAAGATCATCACTGTTGCTAACATTACCCATAGAAACTTGCTCAGTTAATGCATCAACAATATCTGAACTATCAGGAATATGGCTGACACAGTATTTTGCGTTTGCTTTTTGATAACGTTTGCCAGCACGGTATTTAAGTGCACGCGACTCATAACCCCCGTCAGCATTAACCTTCTTTGCAGGCACATTTTTACGGTACATCAAAGCACCATCAACCACACCTTCAAGATAACTGTTACAGCTTGGACTTTCAGAGTCGGTTAAACAGACATCAAATGAATTAGCAAAAGCTGGGGTGGTAAACACTCCCATAGTGACTGTAAAAGCGATAACGGATAGTAATTTCATTATTTTGCTCCTTTCTTAGGTAACACTTTGTCCAACCAGAAATAGCCGATTAATGCTGCAAGTAAAGATCCGGTTAAAATACCAAGTCTTGCAAAATCACCAAATGCTGTTGGAGAGTTTTCAAAGGCAAGTGAAGCAATAAAGACTGACATAGTAAAACCAACACCACACATTGCAGCAACAGGCGCGATTTGTCTCCAGCCTATCCCTGGTGGCAATTCAGCCCACTTTAGCTTCACGGCTAAATAACTAAACAATAGCACACCAATTGGCTTACCCAATACTAGACCTAAAATAATACCAATCGTTATTGGTTCAGCAAATGAGCCTAGCGTCATATTAGCAAGCGATAATCCAGCATTAGCAAAAGCAAATACGGGCAGAATTAGGAATGTGCTCCAAGGATGTAGGCCATGTTCTAAATGCTCAGAGGGTGAAGTACCATCTTTAGCCCTTAATGGAATACAGAATGCAATAATTACCCCGGCAAGCGTCGCATGTACTCCCGATTTTAGGACCGCAACCCATAATATAAAACCAAGCAATCCATAAGGCGCTAATGAGGTGACCCCTTTACGATTAAGCACAATCATCAACACAATTGCGATAGCGGCAATGATCAAGCTCAGCATCGACAAGTCTGTACTGTAAAATAATGCAATAATAACGATAACACCAAGGTCATCAATAATCGCCAAAGCCAATAGAAAAACTTTAAGCGAAACAGGTACTCGGCTACCTAATAGGGCCATAATACCTAAAGCGAAAGCAATGTCAGTTGCTGCTGGAATAGCCCAGCCGACTTGAGTAGCAGGATCTGAATAGTTAAACATCAGATAAAATAATGCCGGAAATACCATCCCCCCGATAGCACCAAAGGTGGGTAAAGACGCTTTAGCAACAGTCGATAACGCGCCTTCCAGTAATTCACGTTTAACTTCTAAGCCGATTAACAAAAAGAACAATGCCATCAAGCCATCATTAATCCATAATAATAATGGCTTATTAATATCTAGTGAACCGACACGAACCTGAACGCCTGTATTTAAGAAGCCTTCATAAAAACCCGACAGTGGTGAATTTGCTAAAATCATGGCCAAGGCAACGGAGATCATCAGAATAATCCCTCCTGCTGACTCTTGGCTCAAGAAGTTTTTAAGTGCTCTTTCCATATGTAACTCCTAAAAATCGATGCTTTGAGTCTATACTAAATGAATAACATAAATATAATCGAATGTTTCGAGCTAATACCTCGAAAAAACCGAGTTGGCTTAATAATACATCATAATTTTTATATTAAGCCGCATTAATGGGTCTTAAACACTACAATAGCCTGTTTATTCTTATTAACACCACTAGCTTTATGATTTACTTATTAATAAAGTTCAATCGCTTTATCTTGCCTGAATTACTGTGCATATTTCAACCGTTCCAATTAACTGCATTAAGTTATTTATGCTCAAACAACTCATAGGTATAATCTAAACCTATAGCACATTAAAAAATCAGGGATATCATGAGACAATATTTGGATCTTTGCCAACGTATCGTAGACGAAGGCACTTGGGTTAATAATGAAAGAACCAACAAACGCTGTTTAACCGTTATTAATGCCGACCTGAGTTATGATGTTGCCAATAATCAATTCCCGCTTGTTACCACTCGGAAAAGTTTTTGGAAGTCGGCCATAGCTGAAATTATCGGCTATATGCGCGGTTATCAAAATGCCGCTGACTTTCGTGCGTTGGGCACAAAAACCTGGGACGCTAATGCAAACTTAAATGAAGCATGGCTTAACAACCCTAATCGTAAAGGCGAAGATGACTTAGGGTTAATTTATGGTGCTTTAGGCAGAGCATTCCCTAAACCAAATGGCGGCCATATTGATTTATTGCAAGGTATTGTCGATGATCTTTCAAAAGGTATAGATAATCGAGGCGAAATATTAACTTTCCTACACCCTGGCGCATTTGATCTAGGCTGCTTACGCCCTTGTATGTACGAACATCATTTTTCATTATTGGGTGACACCCTGTATTTAAACAGTACTCAACGTAGCTGTGATGTGCCGCTTGGCTTAAACTTCAATATGGTTCAGGTCTATGTATTATTGGCATTAATGGCGCAAATAACCGGTAAAAAACCCGGTAAGGCTTACCATAAAATTGTTAATGCTCATATTTATGAAGATCAATTAGCCCCTATGCGCGATATCCAACTGAAGCGTGAACCTTTAGCTGTGCCCAAATTGATTATTAACCCAGACATAAAAAGCCTCAAAGATATTGAGACTTGGGTAACCTTAGAGGATTTTAAGGTAGAAGGGTATGAGCATCACGATGCTATTCAATACCCATTTGCGGTGTAATTAATTCGTAAATCAGTAAATTCAACTTAGGGCTGTGAATAAAGCTCCTCGTTACGATAACAGCTTTCAACTGAGAAAGTTGTCATTGTAATGGGGCTGTAGCAGTTGAATGGAAAATTGACTGAGTGTATTTTTACTATGATGATTTTAAAGTGTATTAATCCTGAAAAGTCATCCTCAGAATAGCTACCGATTTCAATTATTAACTTTAAAGTAGATTGATTTGAAGTCTCACCAGTTTGTATTTTTCATCGCGTATATTGCTTAAGGCTTTGGCTTAATACGACACTTTCCTGATATATCACGACTATCCTCTTTTTCTTATATGGGCTTTGTCCGCTCTCATGGTTTAACTCTCATGGTTTAACTCTCATAATACTTACTCAACAATCAACATGCCTTTATACATTTGCATCTGACAATGAAATGGATATTCGCCCTTTTCCAGTGCTGGTAACGCTATCGTCGTGGGTTTATCCAGCGCTAAATCCTGGCTAATCTCTAAGTCGGGTAGCAAGACGGTGGCTGAACATCCGGATTTATCTTGGCGTAAAAAGGTTATTTCTGTAGCTGTATTAGCCGCTATCTTAATTCGTGCTGGCGTATACACCCCGTCTTTAACCAGTATCGATGTGCTAGCGTCAACCTTAGTTTCATTTGATGGTTTATATAACCAAAACCACCAAATAATAAAACCGATTAATGCGATACACAGTAAATTGATTAACATCTTGAGTCTCCTAGTGTTCTTTAGCTTTAAACAAACGTAAGCGGTTAGCGTTACTCACGACTGTCAGTGATGAAAAGGCCATCGCCGCGCCGGCAATCACTGGGTTTAGCAAAATACCAAACACTGGATAAAGCACACCTGCCGCGAGGGGAATACCCGCGACGTTATAAATAAATGCGCCAAACAAGTTTTGTTTAATGTTGCGCAGCGTTGCTTTACTAATGGCTATCGCATCGGCTAAACCATGAAGCGAGCCGCGCATTAAGGTAATATCAGCGCTTTCTATCGCAACATCTGTGCCCGTTCCAATAGCAAAGCCGACATCCGCTAAGGCTAACGCTGGAGCGTCATTAATGCCATCACCGGTCATACCAACCACTTCTTTTTGTTGCTGAAGTTCAGCGACTTTTTTGGCTTTATCTTCTGGCATAACTTCGGCGAAAAAGTCATCAATACCGACTTTTTTAGCCACAGCGGCTGCGGTCGCGCTATTATCTCCGGTTAACATAATCACTTTGATGCCACTGTCTTTGAGTCTCGCAATCGCTTCGATTGAATCAGACTTTATCGGATCTGATACTGCAATAATGGCCAACAACTGCCCTGCAAGTGCCAAATACATCGGTGTTTTAGCCTCTTCCGCTAATACCTGGGCTTTAGCTTCATGGAGACCAATATCAATGTGTTTGTCTTCCATTAATTTGAGATTACCAAACAATAATGTTTGTCCATCAACCTGCGCCTCTACACCTTTGCCAGAAATGGCAGTAAAGCGGTCAGTATTGATCGCATCAATACCTCTAGCACGCGCGCTTTCAACAATGGCTTGGGCTAATGGGTGTTCTGAGTGACTTTCAATCCCAGCAGATAAAGCAAGGACCTGCTCTTCACTGTCGGCATTAACCAAAATAATATCGGTAACTTGCGGTTTACCTTCGGTAATGGTGCCGGTTTTATCTAAAATCATGGCGGTTATTTTAGACGCAGTTTGCAATGCTTCACCGTTACGAATTAGCACACCCGACTCAGCCGCCTTACCCACACCGACCATGACCGACATTGGTGTGGCCAGTCCTAGCGCACAAGGGCAAGCGATAATTAATACTGTTGTTGCAGACACGATGGCAAATACGCTCGATGGTTCTGGACCAAAGTTAAACCACACCATGGCACTGACAATAGCGATAATCATAATGGCTGGCACAAAGTAAGCGGCTATGACATCAGCTAAACGACCGATCGGCGGCTTAGAGTTTTGCGCCCGTTTGACCATACTAATAATGCGCGCCAGTGCGGTATCTTTACCAACACGAGTAGCTTTAAATATGATTGATCCAGACTTATTCAAAGTACCGGTTACAACGTTGTCATCAACAGCTTTTTCAACCGGCATTGGCTCACCGGTCAACATTGACTCATCAATGGTACTTTTACCTTCAATAACGACCCCATCGACTGGGATTTTTTCGCCAGGACGAACTCTTACGTGATCGTTAAGTAATACATGAGCAATATCGATGTCGACATCTTTTCCATCACGGATAACTCGAGCCGTTTTAGCTTGCAGGCCAATAAGACGCTTAATGGCTTCAGAGGTCTTACCGCGCGCTTTCACTTCTAGCGCTAAACCAAGATTAATTAACCCAATAATCATGGCGGTCGCTTCAAAGTAAACATGCCTTGCCATCTCAGGAAACCACTGCGGAAATGCCACAATTAACATCGAATATATCCAAGCCGTTCCAGTTCCTAAGGCGATGAGGGTATCCATATTGGCGTTATGGTTTAAAAAAGATTTCCAAGCACCAATATAAAAATGCCTACCGGAGATCAGCATAATGGCAAGAGTAACTACACCAACCAGTCCCCACACCACTTGCTCTGATAGGCTTGATACCGTCATTTCGCCAATAAAAAGTCCATAAACCATCAACGGAATACCGACTGATAAGGCGATAATGGTATGGCGTAATAGACTTTTATAATGCTGTAAATCAGCCTGCTCTTTTTCGTTCATGGCATCTTCTGCCGACTCAGCTTGGATTTGAGTGGCGTTATAACCGGCACTTTCTACCGCTTTTATAATCAACTCGGCAGCAGCTTTACCCTTAACCAGTACCGTTCTGTCGGCAAAGTTCATCTCGGCCGAATCAACGCCTTGCACGCTGTTAATCGCTTTTTCAATTTTGCCCACACAACTCGCGCAGCCTGCTCCGAGAATATTGAGCTGCATAGTTGAGTGTGTTGTGTTCTCCATTACTTAATCTCCCTTAACATCAATTTGATATTGTCATGTTGAGCAACGCTTGATTTAGAGCTGTCAGTTTGATTTGTACCTTCAATCAAGTTACAAACCATGTTTCCTGTCGGCAAGTTATCTGCCATGGTTGACCATTGCTCAACGGCTTGTGAAAGCCTTGCCCTTAGTTTGACCATTTCATTAAATTGCTGCTGTGTTTCATCCAGCTTTTGTTTCACTAATGCCCGCACAAGATGACAGGCACTTTCACCGTGGTCGGTCTTAAAAAAAATCACTTTAATTTCATCGACTGAAAAATCAAGCTTACGAGCGCTTAAGATAAATTGCATACGCGACTTATCCTCACCGTTATAAATTTTATAACCATTAACGGGCGATTTATTGGGATTAAGCAGTCCAATACGTGTGTAAAAGCGCACTGTGTCGGCGGTGATACTTAATTCATTAGCAAGTTGATTCACTTTCATATTGCCTCCCAAAGCTAGCATTAAACATTACACTAACTTGACTATAAACCTATGTGTTACACACAGGTCAAGCAAGGTTTGAATATTAAAATAATAGGGCGCATTTGAGCGCCCTATTATTAGAAGCTTACTGCTGCATCATTTTAGTATGTTGTTTCATGATGATAGCCATTAACTCTTGGTGATTAACTAACTTGACGGCTTCAGCTTTAATAGTGGCGCTTCTAATGTTGTAACTGGTAATTTTTTGAAAAGAGGTAGATGGTTATGGGCCTGACATGACCATTGCAGTAGACATTGCTATTTAGGAAGATATCATCAGTTGTGAAGATTTAAGCATTTTATTAGACAAAGCGAAGCTAGAGATACACAACTGCCCTACTAGTGATAATATTATCGCTATATTTAACAAAACCTCTTGCATACATTTCGTCCACTCAAATCAACATAACGACGGTAGCAAAGTCGTGTTAAACAAACTGCTAATTACATCGCAGTTAATTGAAAGTATAAAATTCCCTTTGATTAATATATGAATACCTGTGGACTAGTCTCATTAGCTAAAAATCAATTTCAAACCTACTACCAACAAAAGGCCTGCAAAGGCCTTTTTTAGTATTGCCGTAGGTAAGGTGCTCGCAGCTTTGACACCTAAAGGGGCACAAATCATTGAACTAATAATGATACCGAATAACGCCGGAAGATAAATATAACCCAAGGTGCCAGAGGGCAAATCAGGCGCATCAAACCCTGCAATGACATATCCCGTCGTTCCAGCGATAGCAATTAAAAAACCGGTTGCCGAGGAGAAACCTACTGCTTGTTTCATTTGTAAACCGCAAACGGTTAAAAAGGGGACTAATAACACCCCGCCACCAATTCCCATCATACCTGCGACTAATGCGATTAAAATAGACACAATAAACAACACCCATGAAGGAGGTAGCTTACCTTCGCCTTTTGACTTAAAGGGAAATGCCATTTGAATGGCCATCAATACCACAAAAACCGCAAAAGCTTGCTGTAGCTGATCCGATGGGATCATTTCTGACACAAAACCCGCTGACAATGCCCCTAGAACAATACCAGGGAATATTGGTTTAAATAACGCCCAAGGAATGTTACCTCGTTTATGGTGCGCGGTTGCTGAAGATAAAGAGGTTAAAATAATGGTGCTCAATGACGTTGCAATAGCGACATGAGTTAATAAAGAAGAGTTAATGCCTACCCAAGGCAGAATATACAATAATGCGGGCACGATAATCAGCCCACCGCCAATACCTAATAATCCAGCCAAAAAACCTACAATTGCCCCTAATCCAAGACATATTGAAAAAACCAGTAACAAATTTTCCAAGGTATTCCCTTAACATTGATAAATATAAACTAGTGTAAAATATCTTCTAACTGATGTTGTTGAGTAAATTCAAACAGCACTTGTTTCACTTGGGTGGCATTAGAAACAGATAAACAAATTGTCAGTACTTGGTTTAATTGGGAGTGCGATACTCGTCGAAGAAGATAATTGATTCGCGCTAAACTCGCCTGGTTCATACTGAGCTTGGTGTATCCCATAGCCACTAATAAAAGCGCACCATAGGGTTCACCTGCAAGCTCACCACAAACACTGACATCTAAATCATGCTGTAGGCACTCATCCAATGCGCGCTTTAGCGCCCTTAAAATACTGGGATGATAGCTATCAAACAGTGAACTTACATTAGGATTATTACGATCTACAGCCAACAAGTATTGAGTTAAATCATTACTACCTACAGAGACAAAATCAACTCGCTTAGCCACATCATCTAACTGATACAGCAAAGCAGGAACCTCAAGCATCACACCAATTTTTGGTCGAGTCAGCATACTATTCAATTCAATATTCAACTCATTATATGCCTGATCAAGATATTCTATAGTTTGATCTATTTCATCTAGGTTACTGACCATAGGCAATAGAATTTGTAACTGTTTACCTTTACCGCCCGCTTGTAACATCGCTCTTAATTGCATTAAAAACAACTCAGGATGATCAAGCGACAGCCTAATTCCTCGCCAGCCTAAAAAGGGATTGTCTTCTTTAATGGGGAAATACGGTAAGGGTTTATCTCCACCAACATCAAGTGTACGCATGACAACAGGACGATCACCCGCTGCATTTAATACCCTTTGATAGACTTTAATCTGCTCTGCTTCACTAGGGAATCGTTGATGCAACATAAAGGGAATTTCGGTGCGGTATAAGCCTATGCCATCGGCTCCATCAGCAATATCAGACTCAATCCCACTCAATAGACCCGCATTCAAATATAAATGAATACGTTTGCCATCAAGTGTGTTTGCAGGCAAAGACAGCTCGGCAGAGAAGCGTTTTTGTTTTTCAGCATCGACTCTTATAAGTGCTTGATATTCGGCTACCACGGCGGGTGATGGCGACACCAGTAACTGGCCTCGGTTGGCGTTTAGGACCAATAGCTTATTATCTATATTGGTCTCTAATACCTGCTCTACACCAACCAATGCAGGCACACCTAGGGCTCTTGCAAGGATTGCTGCGTGGGCATTAACACCACCCAGTTTAGTCACAATACCGGCTAGCTTATGCCGTGGAAATTCTGCCAACATAGTCGCATCGACTTCTTTGGCAACCAGAATGACCGGTGTTTCAGGTTCAAACTCTAATCTATCGGGCTCAATTAACTGACGCAGCACCTTTTGACCGAGCTCGCGAATATCACTAGCTCGTTCTTTTAGGTAGGGATCATCCATTGCCAAGAATTGATCAATATATCGAATAGATACTCGACTTACTGCAGATTCAGCTCGCCAACCAGCGGCAACTTCTCGAACATATTCCCCCCCAGACTACTGTCATCGAGCAACAGTTTAAAAGCGGAAAAAATAGAGGCCACATCTTCTGCTTTATCACGTTCAAATCGCTGTGAAATAGCACTTAACATATCTTTGCTGCGACTAATGGCTAATTTAACCCGAGTGGTTTCATGCTCTATGCTTTCACATGCTAAATCAGCTTGTTCTAGGGAAATAACCCCCCCGAGTACCAATCCCTTAGCGATTGCAATGCCACTTGATGCTGTGGTGCCATTAAAGACCACTTGGTCTTGCACATTAGTAATAGCCGCTTTATTTTTTAAACTGCGGATCACCACGGCTAATTGCGCCGCTAATGTCATTAAAAAGGCTTCTTCACCCTCGCTAAACTGGCGAGGATTGGGTTGCTGAACCACAATGACACCTACCACCATTTTTTGATAAATGATCGGCACAGCAAGAAAAGCGCGATACTCTTCTTCTTCAACTTCAGGGAATAATTTAAAACGCGGGTGAATTCTTGCATCAGCTAAATTAACCGCTTCTTCGCGTTCAGCAGCTAATCCGACTAACCCTTCTGTTAATGGCATTCGAACATGGCCAACAGCAGATTGATGCAGTCCTTCTGTAGCAGAAAGCACCAGCTGCTGGTGCTCAAGAAGATAAATAGAACAACACTGAGTGGCCATAGCATGCTTAGTTTGCACAACCAATAGCGATAATGCCGCTGTTAACGTGTTAGCAGCGGCAACGGCCTGTGTAATATCCCTAAGTGTATTTAACACTTTATTTATCCTTTAATGATGGCCCTTAATTTCGGTTGCGGCCTCTTCGCCTATTGTGATGAATCTCTCTGGTTTGCAAAGCTAGCGTGATTATTGCAAATTCCTTCATCACTTTCCGGTATACGTCTCGCTTAAAAGACACCACTTGCCTAACAGGATACCAATAACTCACCCAGCGCCAATCATCAAACTCAGGATGGCCTGAAGAATTCAAGTTAATGGTATTGTCATGACCTTTTAGTTGTAGCAAAAACCATTTCTGTTTTTGTCCGATACACACAGGTTTACTATCTTGTCGAATTAAACGCTTCGGTAAACGATAACGTAACCAAGAGCGAGAAGTAGTCAAAATTTGAACATGTTCAGGTAATAAACCCACTTCTTCATATAATTCGCGATACATGGCTTGTTCGGCTGTTTCGCCTTCATCAAGCCCACCCTGTGGAAATTGCCAAGAATGCTGACCAAATCGTCGCGCCCACATAACTTGACCAGACTGATTACAGATAATGATGCCCACATTTGCGCGAAAGCCGTCGCTATCAATCACATGGACTCCAATTTCACAAAAATTTTCATTGATGTGATTGTTTCACAAAGCTTGCTTATCAGCAAACCCCTATTTTCAGCATTCTATGGGATAATTATAACTTTTATGCATTCTTATCAACAATTAATTGTGTCCTACAGACTCGTTATCCACAAAAT
Organism: Shewanella sp. HL-SH2; assembly: GCF_051164935.1. Lineage (NCBI taxonomy): Bacteria > Pseudomonadati > Pseudomonadota > Gammaproteobacteria > Alteromonadales > Shewanellaceae > Shewanella > Shewanella sp. HL-SH2. Next base: position 1,678,587 of record NZ_CP195035.1, on the reverse strand, counting down.
CTGTGGATATGTCTGTTTGAAACTTCCGTAAACTTAATAATTTGATTAAAAAACCACTTATTACAAAGTGTTTTTAAATTTAACCGACAAACATTTAACCATTATAAAACAATTGCATAGGCAACAAAAAAGACTAGAAAACATTAACGCAATAAAAACAGGTCACTTTTCAACCACTCCCAAAGTTATACCAAGACACTAGAGCTACAACTAAAACTTATTCACAAATGACAACTGATTTTTTGAAATAAAATGCCTTTTTTGGCCATAAAAGTCATTGACTCACACTTTTACATCGGTTAAAGACAACAACTTTAGCATGTTATGCAACAAATCTGTGGATAACTATGTGGGAAAGACTAGGGATAAAAGCGTGTAACTTTTTTAAAGTCGAATTACTCCATAAATTAAAATGCGTTAAATTGCTTTATTTCATCAACTTAAATGACTTTCTGGCGGATAAATAACACCACCCAAAATAAACGACTATTATTTAACCAACCCGTTATTGTTCCATTAAAATCTACAATAACATCGCTATATTCATCAGAGTTATTTCATCAAACTGTTGAAGGGTATTTCTCAATTGTTCTACACAAACGGTTGCACTAGAGGCTAATATTGATAATCTACTGCCATAACTCAACATGATCAGCTTAAATGTTATGCCAAAACCATCACCACAAAGTCTGACAGAACTTATGCAAAGGGCCCAAGAAATGGCCGGTGTGTCTCTAGCTGACATAGCATTGGAAAATGGGATTAACGTGCCTCAAGACCTAAAACGGGATAAAGGTTGGGTAGGACAATTAATAGAAATGGAACTTGGTGCCTTAGCCGGTTCAAAACCTGAACCTGACTTCATCCATTTAGGAGTAGAGCTAAAAACAATTCCAATTGATCACAAAGGTAAACCACTGGAAACTACCTACGTTACCGTTGCCCCCTTGACTGACATTCATGGCCTCACTTGGGAACAAAGTGTGGTGTTTCACAAGCTTCAATCTGTCCTTTGGGTTCCCATCGAAGGAGAACGCCATATTCCGGTTGGGCAAAGGCGGGTTGGTACTCCGCTACTTTGGTCGCCATCAAGATCAGAAATGGCCTTGCTAAAGCAAGATTGGGAGGAAATCATGGAAAAAATTGCTCTGGGGCAAGTCGAAAAAATTACCGCTCGCCATGGTGAAGTGTTGCAATTACGTCCTAAAGCTGCAAACAGTCAAACATTAACGGAAAGTATTGGTCCAGATGGGGCTATTCAATTATCCAATCCACGAGGATTTTACTTGAAAATACCCTTCACCCAGCAAATCCTTAAGAATGCATTTTTGTAAAAATATATTAATAAACTTTAGCAAACACTAATAAACCTCTTATTAATCATTATTAAGCTAAAAAAAACATTTTCTGTCACTCTATTGATCTAAATCACAAATACGACTAACACAAGTAGGGGTTTTTCGTTAAACTGCGGCTCTATTTGATGCTCATCTCGGATCTGATTTTTACTCTTGAAAGCCAAAAAACAACTTAAAAAACTCATCTTTGCCATTTTAGCTTGGTGCTTTGCCATGGCTGCATTTGTGTTTTTCCGATATGCACAAACGCCTGAGCTGCCACAATGGGCTATTGGCAATGGTGATCTTGCGACTCTAGCTATCTTTATGGGCTGTGTTTTTGGATGCTTACATTGGATGTCAAATCTAATAGCCGACTTTAGTGCAATTAGTCGTTTACCTTATATTTTCTCGGTTATTTTTAAGGGCTTATTTTTATTATTAGGTGCGACCACTATTGCCTATGTGACCCAATACTTAAACATGTGGGCTATTGAAAATCATATGGTTACCTTAAGACAAATGCTGACCGCGCATGTTCTTTACAGCCCTTCTTTTCAAGCATTAGTGGTTTATTTAGTCGTTGTGAGGGTTGGGTTGGCCTTTATAGAACAAATGGCCTTACTGGTTGGTCCAAGGGTGTTATTGAATATTGGTCTTGGTAAATATCATAAGCCCCGCTATGAACAACGCCTATTTCTATTTCTTGATATGGCTTCGTCGACCTCACATGCTGAAGCTCTGGGTGACTATCGATTCTCACGCTTGATCCAGGACAGTTTTAGTTTATTAGCTGATACTGTGATCAAAAATGATGCAGAAATCTATCGATATATGGGTGATGCAGTGCTGATTTACTGGCCACTTGAAGAAGGCATAAAAGAAGATCGTTGTTTAAATATTTACTTTGAGTTTTGCACTGAATTGCAATGGCAAAGAAAGTATTTTGAGCAACAATATGGTTTTGTGCCTAAATTCAAAGCTGCGGCCCATTGTGGTCAAGTTGTCGCTGCGGTTGTAGGCGTTCACAAACAGGAGATTAGTTTCTTTAGTGATGTGTTAAACACACTGGCAAGACTACAAGATCAATGTAACCCATTAGGACAAAGAATGCTGCTGTCAGGAGATGTTGCCCATCGCCTAGAGCAGCAGGACAGCCTCTATCAACTTAAAGATTTGGGTTTAGTCCCACTTAAAGGCAAACAACACCCTATTGAAGTCTATGCTGTCAGTACCAAACAAAAATCTATATGATTTGAAACTGTGCACAAAAAACTGTGTACAAAGTCATTGTTGATCTCTGAATAACTAAGGACGGCATAGCCAACTGGTATTTATATCACTGCGTTAAATAACAATATTAAGATTTACTCATCGCTTGGGGCATTAATTTTTGCTGCATGGCCAAACCTAAGGTTCTAAAGGTACTTATGCGGCTGGTTGTTTGACGCCATACTAGACCAATTTCACGATATGGGGCATCACCAGGTGGGTCAATCACTTTAAGTTCAGTGTCGTTTAAAATCCCCGCATCAATAGCCATCTGAGGTAAAAAGGTTGTCCCCAGCTTACTGTCCACCATCTGCACTAACGTGTGTAGACTAGTCGCGGCGAAAGGATTGATTTTTGCACTATTACCTAACTGGCAAGCGGTAATAGCATGACCCGTAATACAGTGTTCAGCTTGCAGTAAAAAAATACTTTCATCAGGCATCAATTGGTAATCAATTGGCTGCACCACATCATATGAGAGCTCTCGGTGCATCACCATTTTAAATGGATCGATACCCACTTTCATACTATGAAACCCACTCGTATCCACAGGCAATGCTAGAATCAATAAATCCAATTCTCCCTTAGCTAGCGCGTCTAATAAACGTTCAGTGGTATCTTCTTTCAATAATAATGACAGCTGTGGATAGTCCTTTTGACAGAGTTTAACGACTCTGCTCAACAAGAATGGCGCGATGGTAGGAATACAGCCCAAACGTATTTCCCCTGTCATCGGGGCGCCTTGGTTTTTAACCAATTCAACCAGGTCATCTACATCGGTCAGAATATTGCGAGCTCGCTCAACAACTTCTTCACCAATAGCGGTGAACATAAAAGATTTATGATCACGTTCAATCAATTGATAACCAAGCTGTTCTTCTAAATTCTGAATACCACTAGATAGTGTCGACTGGCTGACAAAACATATTTTAGCTGCACGATTAAAATTTTGCTCTTGATGTAAGTTAGTCAGGTAATAAAGATTTTTTAAACTCGGAAGACTTTTCATATAATCGATTATATCAAAGGATAGTAATTTGAATAATGAATTAACAACGGCAGAAAAACAAGGTTATCATGATGAACTAGGACACAAAGTTTAAAAAAATCGAAAAAAATACCCCTAAAATGAGGGGTATTTTCAACAGCGTTCAACAAAAGACTAGAATGGGTTTAAGCTTTAGCTTGTAAAAATAACTTAAGTTGCTGTAAATCGCTTTCAGCATGATCAACTATTTCAGCTAACCAAGTTTTGTGTTCATCTGCCCACTTAGCTTCTTCGCCATGCTGTAGCAGCTGAGCAAACTGTTGAATACGCTTTAAACCAACAGAACCCGCTGCACCTTTAAACTTATGCGCTTCAGAACACAAGGCCTCTTTATCACCGTCATCGTTAGCTTTAATCAAACAACCAAGATACTCAGGCATCAATTGTTCGAACAACACAACACTTTTCAATAAAGTACCAGCACCGATGGCACTAATGTATTGCTCAAGTGTGTTCAAATCCAAAATTGCATCTAACGGCGTCACGGACATTTAGGGCACCTCTAATTAGTTTAAAATTCTAAGTCTAAGCCTATAAAATTAGCTTTATAATACCCCGTCTTTGCCCCTATGCAAGCTTTGCTAGAGGTTAGCTCCTCAAACCTGTCATAGGCAACATTTTGATAACAATTAAGTAAACAACCTTATCCCATGCTTAAAAAAACATCTTAACAATTCATACTATAATCCCGTTTCTAGATGATGAAAATAGAACAACACACTAGCAGCTAAACAGACATAATATTGTCTGATAAGAGCTTTCACGCCTTTTATTCCTAAGTTATACAGTCCATTTTATCTCTTAACTTGCTGCATTAACTCGACCTTCGAATAACATCGCGCTAAGCATCTAATTAAGCAATTTTAGAAACAAAACTGATCGAAGTATTAAAGTAAATCAAACAGTTGTTTTAGACTTAAATCAAACAAAACAAACTCAACCATTGATAACATCGAGGTTATATTGCCTTTGGGTTAATGTTTTAAACAAAAACAGTATATTTTAAATTACTAAAAGTGAATATTTAATCAAAAAAACGATTGATAATCATTGAGACTGTATTTGAAATAAAATTCACTATTTTTATTTCAAAAACAATTCAAGGCGGTTGTTACCAAAAAGTTACCAAATATAGAGTGACATTCTAAAATTCTTTTTATTCATAAGGTTATACAGAAAATAACACAGTTTACGTTAACGTAAACCTGATGCAATATTACAGTTATTTAGTAATAAAATTTCACAACCATGCAATAATTGCGTTTGACCTTTGTACAAACTCAGTTTAATTTGAGAGGTTCGGGTGCATATCTATGGAATTTCTTCACATTTACCCCGAGTCGTATCTAGTTAGAGGTTTTAGGGGGTTTTTTGTATGAGCTTATATCATCCCAGTTTCGAGCGGGACAATTGCGGGTTTGGATTGATAGCGCAAATGGATGGCGACGCCAGCCATAGAATCGTGCGCACTGCAATTCATGGACTCGATCGCATGAAACACCGTGGTGGTATTGCAGCCGATGGACGTACAGGTGATGGCTGTGGTCTATTAATGCAAATGCCAACCGAATTTTTTGAAGCAATAGCAGCTGAAAATGACTGGCACTTAAGCCGTAAGTTTGCTGTGGGCATGTTTTTTCTAAGTCAAGATCAGCAAAAAGCTGACGAAGCTAAGTTTATTTTAGAAAAAGAATTACAACGAGAAACATTAAGTGTTGCCGGCTGGCGTAAAGTGCCTGTGAATCAAGATGTACTGGGCGAAATTGGTCGCAACAGTTTACCGCAAATTTACCAGGTACTAATAAATGCACCTGTAGGTTGGCGTGAAAAAGATTTAGAACGCCGCTTGTATATGGCGCGTCGTCGTCTTGAACAACAAATTACCAATGACGATGATTTTTATGTTGCCAGTTTATCGGGTCAAGTCATTGTCTACAAAGGCTTGATGATGCCTGCTGATTTACCGTCATTTTATAGCGATCTTGCCGACATCAGATTAAAAAGCGCGATTTGTTTATTTCACCAGCGCTTTTCAACTAACACCTCGCCTAAGTGGCCTTTAGCACAACCGTTTCGTTATTTAGCCCACAATGGTGAAATTAATACCATTACCGGTAACCGCCAATGGGCCCGTGCACGTGCTTATAAGTTTAATTCACCTTTGTTGCCTGATTTACAACAAGCGGCTCCCTTTGTGAATGAAACCGGTTCTGATTCATCCTCTTTAGATAACATGCTAGAAATGTTGTTATCTGGCGGAATGGATTTATACCGCGCAATGCGTTTGCTTATTCCACCAGCATGGCAGTCAAATCCAGAAATGGATGATGAATTAAAAGCATTTTATGACTTTAACTCTATGCACATGGAGCCATGGGATGGCCCAGCGGGTATCGTAATGACCAATGGTCGTTATGCGGCTTGTGCAGTTGACCGTAATGGCCTACGCCCTTCTCGTTACGTCATCACTAAAGACCGTATTCTTACCTTAGCCTCTGAAGTGGGCATTTGGGATTATGCTGCTGATGAAGTGATTGAAAAAGGCCGTGTAGGCCCAGGTGAATTGCTGGTGCTTGATACCTTAAATGGCCGTTTACATCAGTCATTTGAAATTGATAACGATTTAAAACGTCGCCACCCATACAAAGAATGGATGGCCAAAAACAGTCAAACTCTGATACCAGCAGAAAGTATTGACCCATCAAAACAAGGCTCAAGCCGTTTTGATGCCAAAACCTTATTGCAATATCAAAAGCAATTTGGTTTTACCCGCGAAGAACTTGAACAAGTGATATGGGTATTAGCCAGCAAAGGCGAAGAAGCTATCGGTTCAATGGGTGATGATACTCCTATGGCTGTGTTGTCGAAAAAGTCACGATCATTGTATGATTATTTCCGTCAAAAGTTTGCCCAGGTCACTAACCCACCGATTGATCCATTGCGTGAAAAACACGTTATGTCGCTCGCCACTTGTGTCGGACGTGAACAAAATTTATTCAGCGAAACCACAGGTAATGCTTACCGTGTGATGTTTAACTCGCCCATTTTATTGTTTAGCGATTTTAATCAACTATTGGGATTAGACAGTACTAACTATCGTGCCAATACCGTTGATTTAAACTACGATGCCCATGAAACGCTTAAACAAGCTATTCATCGTATTACCGATGAAGCAGAGCGTTTTGCACGCAGTGGCACCACCTTGTTGATTTTATCTGATCGCGCTGTCGATAAAAACGCCCAGGTGATCCCAGCAGCAATGGCTGTTGGCGCAGTACAGACCCGTTTAGTCGACAAAAGTTTACGTTGTGACACCAACATTATTGTTGAAACGGCGTCAACACGTGATCCGCATCATTTTGCAGTATTAATTGGTTTTGGTGCCACGGCAATTTATCCATACCTAGCCTATGAATCCATTGCGGCGATGGCTAAAAAACACGCCATTGAAGATGTGACATCCTTAATGCTTAACTTCCGTTATGGCATTGAAAAAGGCCTGCGTAAGATCATGTCAAAAATGGGCATCAGTACTGTGGGCTCTTATCGTTGTAGCCAACAATTTGAAGCCGTCGGTCTAGCCAGTGATGTGATTGAATTATGCTTTAAAGGCGTGATCAGTCGTATTGAAGGGGCAAGTTTTAACCATATTGCTGACGATCAAAAAGCACTTCATACCGCGGCATATCGTGCGCATGTACCCTTGCCACAAGGTGGTTTACTTAAGTATGTCGAGGGTGGCGAATACCACAGCTTCAACCCTGATGTGGTAAACAGCTTACAGGCATCTTTGAAAAATAAAGATTATCCTGCATACAAACAATTTGCCCGATTAGTAGATGAACGTCCTATTGCGACTCTACGTGATTTGATTGGCGTGAAAGGCTCACTAGCCGCAATTGAGTTAGACAAAGTAGAAGATGCAAGTCATTTATTTAGCCGCTTTGATAGCGCGGCTATGAGTATCGGTGCGCTAAGCCCTGAAGCTCATGAAGCGCTTGCTGTGGCAATGAACCGTTTAGGCGGTCGCTCTAACTCTGGTGAAGGTGGTGAAGATGCACGTCGCTTTAACACTGAACGTAACTCTGCCATTAAGCAAGTTGCCTCTGGTCGATTTGGTGTCACCGCGCATTACCTGGTTAACGCAGATGTATTGCAAATCAAGGTTGCTCAAGGGGCAAAACCGGGTGAAGGCGGTCAATTACCGGGCCATAAAGTCAGTGTTGAAATTGCCGGATTACGCCATGCACGTCCTGGTATCACGCTTATTTCCCCACCACCACACCATGATATCTACTCAATTGAAGATTTAGCCCAGCTGATTTTTGATTTAAAACAAATTAACCCTACCGCTTTGGTCTCAGTAAAGTTAGTTTCTGAGCCTGGTGTTGGCACCATTGCAACCGGTGTGGCTAAAGCCTATGCCGATATGATCACCATTTCAGGCTATGACGGCGGCACAGGCGCAAGCCCGATAACATCAGTGAAGTATGCCGGTTCTCCATGGGAATTAGGCCTAGCTGAGGTTCAACAGTCGTTAGTTGAAAATGGCCTACGCCATAAAATTCGCTTACAAGTTGATGGCGGCCTAAAAACCGGGACAGATGTCATTAAAGCTGCGCTTTTAGGTGCTGAAAGCTTCGGTTTTGGTACCGTGCCTATGATCGCATTAGGCTGTAAATACCTGCGTATTTGTCATCTTAATAACTGTGCCACAGGCATAGCTACTCAGGACAAGAACTTACGTGATAACCATTATCATGGGTTACCTGAACGTGTGATGACTTACTTTGAATTTGTTGCCAAAGAAGTACGAGAGTGGATGGCCGCACTGGGTGTCAGTCAATTTGAAGACTTAGTGGGTCGTAGCGAATGGTTATATGCCCTTGAAGGCCAGACAGCTAAACAGCAAGGTCTAGATTTATCACCAATTCTGTATAAACCTGTCGTGCCAAGCACTTCATCACTTACATGGAAAGAAATTAATCCGCCGCTAGATATTGGTCAACTTAACCAGACTCTGCTAGCTGATTGCAAAAAAGCCGTTGATGAAGGTGATAACTATGCCTATCAATATGCCATTAATAACACCGACCGCTCTGTGGGTGCCGCACTGTCGGGGTACATTGCCAAGTTACATGGTGTAGCGGGCACTAAAGAGCCAATATCATTGGCATTTAGTGGCAGCGCAGGTCAAAGCTTTGGGGTATGGAATAGCCCAGGGTTAAACTTGAAACTGTGTGGCGATGCCAATGATTACGTTGGTAAAGGTATGTCGGGTGGCAAGATTGTTATTCACCCGCCGATAGGTAGTCCGTTCCAAAGTGAACGAAGTGCCATTATTGGCAACACCTGTTTATATGGTGCAACTGGCGGTAAATTATTTGCCGCAGGCCAAGCGGGCGAGCGATTTGCAGTACGTAACTCAGGCGCCATTGCGGTTATAGAAGGCTTAGGTGATAACGGCTGTGAATATATGACCGGCGGTATTGTTGTCGTATTGGGTAAAACCGGGGTGAACTTCGGCGCTGGTATGACTGGTGGCTTTGCTTATGTATTTGATCAATTCGGCCGCTTCAACCGCCGTGTCAATACTGAGTTAGTCGATACCCTGAAAGTTGAATCAACCATTCATCGCCAGCACTTAAGAGGCTTAATCGAAACTCATGTTGCCGAAACGGGCAGTGAGCATGCCCATTTGATTTTAAGTGATTTTGACAATTGGATAGACTGCTTTGTCATGGTTAAACCTAAAAATGTTGCCGTTGCTGATCTATTAAAAATCGAGCAAAAAAGCCCTGAATTAGCTGTTAAGGCGGGATAATAAACATGAGTAATGATTTTCAATTTATCGAAGTGGGTCGTATTGACCCAACCAAGCACGCGGCAGAAAAACGTGCGACTCAGTTTATTGAGATTTATCAGCCGTTCACCCAGCCAGAAGTCAGTGCTCAAGCCGATCGCTGCTTAGACTGTGGTAATCCATATTGTGAATGGAAATGCCCGCTGCATAACTACATCCCTAACTGGCTTGAGCTAGCCAAACAAGGACGCATAATGGAAGCTGCAGATTTGGTGCATGAAACCAACACGCTACCTGAAGTTTGTGGCCGAGTGTGTCCACAGGACCGCTTATGTGAAGGTGCATGTACCTTAAATGATGACTTTGGTGCAGTCACCATAGGCAGCGTAGAAAAATACATTACCGATACCGCGATAGCCCAAGGCTGGCGTCCAGACTTATCCAATGTAACCCCGCGTAAAGAGCGCGTGGCAATTATTGGAGCCGGCCCTGCTGGTCTTGGTTGTGCTGACATTCTTGCCCGTAACGGTGTACAAGCGGTAGTTTATGACAAATACCCTCAAATTGGTGGTTTACTAACCTATGGTATTCCATCATTTAAGTTAGATAAAACAGTTATGGCCACCCGTCGCTCTGTAATGGAAGGTATGGGTATTCAATTTAAATTGAATACCACTATTGGCAAAGATATCAGTTTTCAAAGTTTATTAGACCAATACGATGCGGTCTTCTTAGGCATGGGAACTTACACGGCAATGCCGGCTAAGTTACCTAATGAAGATGCACAGGGTGTATTGCAAGCTTTGCCTTATCTGATTGGCAACACTCACAAAGTGATGGGCACAAGTGACGACAGCACGCCTTATATTAGCCTAGAAGGCAAAAATGTGGTTGTACTAGGCGGTGGTGACACTGCCATGGATTGTGTTCGAACAGCGATTAGACAAGGCGCCAAAAGCGTCACCTGTGCTTATCGTCGTGATGAGGCCAACATGCCAGGGTCTGCACGTGAAGTTCAAAATGCCCGCGAAGAAGGCGTTAAATTCCTTTTTAATCGCCAACCGGTTGCTGTTACAGCTGATAATGGCGTGGTAGTGGGTATTGAATGCGTTGAAACCCAAATGGGTGACGCGGATGCCTCTGGACGTCGTCGTGCAGAAGTGATTACCGGCAGCGAGCAAGTACTAGAAGCTGATGCGGTTATTGTGGCGTTTGGTTTCCAGGCCAGCCCTGCGGCTTGGTTTGATGATTTTGGAATAGAAACCAATGAATGGGGATTAGTTAAAGCGAAAAAATCTGATGCCAATCCATTCCAAACCACTAACCCAAAAGTGTTCGCTGGTGGCGACATGGTCAGAGGGTCCGACTTAGTGGTTACCGCTATTGCCGAAGGGCGTGATGCTGCATTAGGCATTTTAAACTTTATTGACTAAACAAAAGAGTTTGCTTGTGAATTTGCACACCTTCTGGTGTGCTTTTTTTTGTCTATTGATAACTCACCTCCTTTTTTGGAAATCATAAAATCGACAAACCCTGTTACAAACTCACCTACCAATCAGCTACTTATTGATAACAACCCTTCTTAAACATAGCGTATGATAAATTCCAATCCTTTGAATCTCATATAACAATAAAGGAGCCATACCTAATGGCCTTACTAAAATCGACTTCACTTAAATCAACCATAAATAACACCCTACTTCTCGCTTTAGGTTTATCTGTTTCAAGTGCCGTTTTAGCACAGGATACGCTTATTATTGCCGATGCCTATGTTGATGTAGCCAAAGGTAAAACTGTTAAAGATGTGGCGATTATTGTCACTGACAATCAAATCAGTAAAGTCACTAAACAAGCTGATATCACCAATCAGCAGGATTACACCGTCATTGATTTAAGCGGTAAAACCTTAGTGCCAGGGGTAATGGACATGCATGTGCATTTATCTGGTGATGCTGATGATAACTTTCTCGAAGCTCAAAATGATTCCGTGCCCCGTCAAACAGTAAAAGCAGTTAAAAATGCCCAAAAAACCTTGATGGCAGGCTTTACCACTGTGCGAGACTTAGGTGCTTCGGGTTACTCAGTCATTGCTACACGTGACGGTATTAACGCCGGCGATATTATCGGACCGCGCATTTGGGCGGTAGGTCACGCCATTAGCGTGACCGGAGGCCATTGCGACGACAACTTTTCTGCCCCAGAAAAACAGTCAAAAGCACAGGGCGTAGCCGATGGTCCATGGGCCGTGCGTGCAAAAGTGCGCGAAAACATCAAGTACGGCGCTAATGCAATTAAAATATGTGCCACTGGCGGCGTATTCTCAAAAGGGACACAAGTCGGTATTCAGCAATTAAGCGATGAAGAAATTAAAGCCGCTGTGGATGAAGCCCATATGCAAGGCATGGTCATTGCGGCACACGCCCATGGAACGAGTGGCATCAAAGCGTCGATCAAAGCGGGAATTGATAGTATTGAGCATTGCAGCTTTATGGATGCTGAAGCGATTAAGATGGCTATTGATGCTGGCACTTACTTATCCTGCGATATTTACAATACCGAGTATACCTTAGCATTTGGTGAGGCTAATGGTGTACCAGAAGCGAATATCAATAAAGAAAAGCAGGTTTCACAAGCGCAGCGTGATAGTTTCAGAAAAGCCGTCAAAGCCGGCGCTAAAATGGTATTTGGCTCTGATGCAGCGATTTATCCCCATGGTGATAATGGCAAACAGTTTTCGCGTATGGTGACGTTTGGTATGACGCCCATCCAAGCATTGCAAGCCGCGACCATCAATAGTGCCGCGTTATTAAAACAACAAAACTTGGGTCAAATTAAAGCAGGCTTTTTAGCCGATATTATTGCGGTTGATGGTGATCCCCTTGAAAACATCAGCCTGATGGAAAACGTCAGCTTTGTGATGAAAGACGGTATTGTTTATAAAAAATAGTCCGGGGATAGCTGGCTGTATCAACAACCAGACAAACTGTGGCTATAGCCGCAGTTTGTCGTTTTATCGTTTTATATTAGATTGAGTTTTTCACAAAGCACACTTCTGCATGGTATATTATTGGCCTAATAAATTTGCATAAAACTGTTTAAGGTCACCCCCATGAAAATCGGTATTATCGGCGCTATGGAGCCCGAAGTCGTTCATCTTGTCCAAGCCATTCATTCTCCTGTGCATACCACCATTGCCGGTATTGAGTTTATAAGTGGTAAAATTGCAGATAAAGACGTGGTTGTTACCCGCTCAGGCATTGGCAAAGTAGCCGCAAGTATTGCAACAACGTTACTGATTGAAAAGTTTTCAGTCAGTCATGTGGTTAACACCGGCTCTGCGGGTGGATTTGTTGATGACTTAGCCATTGGTGATATTGTTATATCATCTGAAGTGCGTCACCACGATGTTGATGTCACCGCATTTGGTTATGAAATTGGCCAAATGGCTCAACAACCTGCGGCATTCATTCCAAATGCTGAATTAGTCAAAGCGGCACAACAAGCAGTTTCATCTCTCGGTGAGGTTAAAGCTATTGAAGGGTTAATTTGTACTGGCGACAGCTTTATTTGCGATCCAGAGCGCACTAAAATCATGCGAGCTAACTTCCCAACAATGGCAGCATGTGAAATGGAAGGCGCTGCTATTGCACAGGTTTGTCACCAATTTAACACCCCGTTTGTGATCATTCGCTCACTGTCTGACAATGCTAATAATGACTCACCTGTCGATTTTGACTCGTACATCATTAAAGCAGGCCATCATTCGGCTATGATGGTCATGGCATTGCTGCAACAATTGTAATGTCACAACAAGGTTAACCCCCTTAATGGTATGAGTTTGCGAAGGATACCAATATGAACAATCTACTTTTGCAAAATGAGCTCATACAAGGCTGCTTAGTGCTTATAGCGGCCATTGCAGCGGCGCAACTTGCGCCACTGCCCAAACACTGGCAACCCTTATTATGGTTTAGGTTATTAGCGGCTCAATTAGCGGCAAAGGTGAATCACCCAAACCGCTCAATATCGCAGCAAATGACGGCTGGAATATTAGCGACTTTATTGCTGGTCATTCCCATCACAACAATCGCAGCCTTTTTCCTTGAGCTTGCAGCCTATGGTTGGTTTTTTGATTTTCTGATATTGTATGTTTGCATCAGCGATTACCAATTTACTCATCAAGCAAAGCGCATTCAAACAGCCCTTGAAAAAAATAACAATGCCTCCGCCAAAGTCATACTAGCGCCATGGGTCAGTCAAAGTACCCAACGGCTATCCAGCATGGGGTTATGTAAAACCACTATTGAAAAAACACTAAGTGCGCCTATTTATGGCAGTATTGCCAGTGTGATATTTTTTGCTTTAGGTGGCTCAACTATGGTTATCGCTGCGCATCTACTTAAACAATTAGAGCTGTGCTGGCCCCCCTACCAACCTAAGTTTATTAACTTTTCTAGTTTTGTCGGCCAATTTAATCGGCTATTGTTTTTTATCCCTAGATTATTGTGGCAATTTTCATTAGCCATACAGTTTGGTCAGCTCGGCGCTAAAAGCATTGCTATTACCGACAAGGTCACTCAAGGGCTAAATAATGATTTCAGTGTGATACACCTAGGCGCTAATTTACTGAAAGTTGAGCTTGGCGGACCGCAACAATTTATAATACAGCCATCGGCTTCTAAAACACTCAGTTATACAAAAGGGGTTGCTGTTGAAAACGCTTTTGAAAAAGTGAATTTAACCAAAATTTTAGCAGGACCTTTACCTCAATATCAGCATATTCATATTGCGATCAAGGCGGCTCAAAATGGTAAGTTTTTCTTTTTAGCATTAGCTATTTTATTGCCTTTGTTATGGGCATTGCTGCAAAATATGTAAATCGTTAGCCAAAAGCGGTATCATCCGCGGCTGCTTGTTTTATATATCCTCGTTTATAGGAAAGTGACCTTGTTCGATAATTTACATGTTTCATTAACGACTCCGGCCTTATTGTTTCCGGCAATTTCGTTACTTTTGCTGGCGTATACCAATCGTTTTTTTGCACTAGCGGCGCTCATCCGTCAGCTAAGCGAACGAGGTAAACCTGTCAATGACGAACAAATCAAAAACCTCAAGCAGCGTATTAATCTGATCCGTAAAATGCAAGAAGCGGGGGTCAGCAGTTTTGCTTTGTGCGTCTTATGCATGATTTTTTTGTATACCGGATTTAATCAAATCGGCTCAGTTATTTTCGGATTAAGCCTACTCTTGTTACTTTACTCGTTGATTTTATCAGTGATTGAAATTCGTATTTCGGTTGATGCACTTAACATTCACTTAAAAGAGTTAAGTAAATGATCCAGTGGATTTACTTTTTTGATCTCTGCGGGACAGCAGTATTTGCCCTATCTGGGGCCTTAGCTGCAGGCAAGCATCGTATGGATCCTTTCGGCGTAACGGTATTAGCCTCAGTAACCGCAATTGGCGGCGGCAGTATACGTGACGCATTATTGGGTTCTACACCGGTTTTTTGGATTACCGATCCCAATTACATCATAGTGATTTTAGCCACTGTGGTTGCTTGTTTGATTTTGGTCCGCAAACCCCATAAATTACCCAACATTACGCTACCTGTTGCTGATGCCCTAGGCTTAGCACTTTTTACCGTTATTGGTGCTCAAAAAGCTCTATTACTGGGTCATTCAGGCATGATTGCAGTAGTAATGGGATTAATAACTGGCGTTGGTGGTGGCATTATTCGTGATGTACTATGTCGACAAGTTCCCATGGTATTACGGACAGAAATTTATGCTACCGCCTCTATTATTGGCGGGATCTGTTATACCTTGAGCTTACTGTCAGGAATAGATAGTATGACCTCGATGTTTTTAGCCATGGCTAGCACGCTTATCATTAGATTAAGTGCAATCCGCTGGCATCTTTCCTTACCAGCATTCGATTTAAAAACAAAGAGACCTTGATGTGCGTTTAGTTAGTCTACTATTTTGCTTGTTATTGAGTGTTCAAACTCATGCGAATATTGGTGATATGCCAGCAGAGCAACAGCTTGCAATTCAATATATTGAAGCCTATACCGACCACGATTTTAGAACGTTAAAACAGTTTTATACCCGTGAGAGCGTATTTTTTGATAAAACCGCTGGGGTAGAATATAAAGGCGAGCGCCAGATTATTGCTTTTCTAACCCGCGCCCATGAAGGTGTGCTTGAATACCGACTTAATATCGAGCATATGTTTAACAATGGTGCCATTGTGGTCATCATCGGCAGCTATAGCTTACGTGGTCCAGGGGATCAGTATGGCAAACCAGATAAAATTATTGATATAGCGGTTCCGGGGGTTACTACCCTAAAGTTTGATATGAAAACTCAACGCTTAATAGAACATATGGATCTGATGGATTACCAAACAATGGCCGATCAGCTGGAATCTCAATAAACAATTCACCTTAACCTTAAATTCAGACAATAAAAAAGGCTCCAAAGAGCCTTTTTGTTGTCTACACTGCGGTATTTTATACAGTGGCGTTTAATTAAGCACGACTTTAGCAAACTTGCGTTTACCGACCTGAACTACGGCTTCAAAACCTGCGTTAAACACTTGACGACTATCTTCTACTTTCTCACCATCAAATTTCACCGCACCTTGTTTTATCATCCGCATACCATCAGAGGTTGAGCCAACTAGACCTGCATCTTTAAGTAAGTTAGCAATCGCTAACCCCTCGCCAGCAGCAAGTGTTACTGTTTCAATATCTTCAGGAATCGCACCTTTTTGGAAGCGATTAATAAACTCTTGGTGGGCAGCTTCTGCTGCTGCTTCATCATGAAAGCGTGCAATGATTTCTTTGGCTAAGGTAATTTTAATATCACGCGGATTTGTGCCATTTTCCATATCAAGCTTGAAGCCTGCTATTTCTTCTAGCGGGCGGAAAGACAGTAATTCAAAATAACGCCACATCAAGTCATCTGAAATAGACATAATTTTGCCAAACATTTCGTTTGCAGGCTCACTGACGCCAATATAGTTGTGGGCTGATTTAGACATTTTCTTTACACCGTCTAAACCTTCAAGCAGAGGCATCATAATCACAGTTTGTGGTTTTTGACCTTCTGCTTTTTGTAATTCACGTCCCATAAGTAGGTTAAACTTTTGGTCGGTGCCACCTAGCTCAACATCGGCTTGCAATGCTACTGAATCGTAACCTTGCAATAGTGGGTACATAAATTCGTGGATCGCAATAGACTGTCCTGACGCATAACGTTTTTTAAAGTCATCACGTTCCATCATACGCGCTACCGTTTGCTGTGAAGCTAAACGGATCATTCCAGCAGCGCCTAATGGTTCTAACCAACTAGAATTGAACTCAATACGTGTTTTGGCCGGATCCAAAATCTTATAAACTTGCTCTTTATAGGTTTCAGCATTAGCAAGCACTTGCTCACGTGTTAGCGGCGGACGAGTGCTATTTTTGCCACTCGGGTCGCCAACCATGCCGGTAAAATCACCAATTAAGAAAATGACTTCATGACCAAGCTCTTGGAAGGTACGCATTTTATTTAAAATGACAGTATGCCCTAGATGGATATCTGGCGCGGTTGGATCTGCGCCTAACTTAATCCTAAGTGGTCGTCCTTCTTTAAGTTTTTCAATGAGATCAGCCTCAAGTAAAATTTCATCCGTACCACGTTTGATCTCTGCCAACACTTGATCTAATTCAGCCATCTCTACTGCAACTCCTAGAGCGTAATCATTAACAAATAAAAATAAAGAGGACTATGTTACTTGTTAGCCACAGCAAATGAAAGAGTGTACACTTAGCCAATAACAACAAGAGTGAGAAATTGGTAACTGAGTCAATGGCAAAGCTGATTACATTATTTAAGTTGCTGCCTAAAGCACACCAAATAGCCTTAGCTACATTAGCTATATTTACTTCTATGATTTTGGTATTTCCATCAGAGGATGCACAAGCTTCTAAGCAGACATCATCAGATGAATTATCATTGCTAACAACCGACTCAGGTTCATCGGTGCCATTAGCTTTTAGAAACCCTAGCGCCCCAAAAGTAGCAGATAAAAATAACCCACCATTATCAGCCCCAACAGCAGATGATGAAATTTTTGCTGCACATTTAAATACCCTGTCACCAGACTCAGAAGCAGACCAGGTGATTGACAATTTAGCTAGTGAGTTAGAAACCCAAAAGCAGGCAATTCAACAAGCCAATGAAGCGGCTGATCCTAATGCTCTGTATGCTGAATATTATGAAGTGGCAAAAGGCGATACATTAGGGGGGTTATTTAACCGTGCAGGCCTAACGGCTAAAGATGTTTACGACATCACTAGTTTACCTATCGCGAAAAAGAATTTACTTAAAATTATTCCAGGTGAAGAAATTGCTATCAGCAAGAATGCCCAGGGTGAATTAGCCGAGCTAAGTTACCGCATGGATAAAATATCGACCTTGGTAATTTCTAAAGCAAACGATAAATATCAAGAAGTGGTGAATAAGAAAAAATTAGAAACACGCCAATCATTTATTACTGCCAAAATTAAAAGCAATTTCTGGACAGCTGCTGCTGATGCAGGTTTGTCAGCAAATCATATTATGCAATTGGCTAACATCTTAGGCTGGGACATAGATTTTGCGTTAGATATTCGTAAAAACGACCATTTCTCACTTATTTTTGAACAAGAATATGCCGACGGCCAGTTTATTCGTACTGGCAACATTCTTGCGGTAGAGTTTGTAAACCAAGGCGAGCGCTATACCGCCATTCGCTATAAAGATGGCCAATATTACTCGGAAAACGGCAACAGTATGCGTAAACCATTTTTACGCTCACCCGTTGATTTTAAATACGTTAGCTCTAACTTTAACCCAAGACGACTGCATCCTGTAACAGGTCAAATAAAAGCCCACCGTGGTGTAGATTATGTTGCGGCTATTGGTACCCCAATTAAAGCTGCGGGGCGCGGTAAAGTGGTTGAGGCGGGTTATAATCAATTTAATGGTAACTATGTGTTCATTAAGCACAATGATACCTATACCACTAAGTATCTGCATTTAAATGCTCGTAAAGTTAAACGTGGCGATATGGTAAAACAAAGCCAAGTAATTGGAACTCTAGGACGCACAGGTCGCGTGACTGGCGCGCATTTACACTACGAGTTTATCGTCAACGGTGTACATAGAAACCCTAGAACAATTAATCTACCCAAGTCTGAACCTATCGAACGCAGTGAAAGAGGCAAGTTTGCAAATGTAAGCAAGCTATTAATGGCTCAACTAAAATCACACCAAACACAAATGGTTGCCAGTAACTAACGCACTCAATAATCAGCTTTCAATTTATTAACCAATATAAGCGTTAACGACTAACCTTATATTGGTTAAGCATCACTTTTACCTCAATTAAGGAAATTTTTCATGTCTGAGCCAGAATATTATATTGGTCTTATGTCCGGTACGAGCATGGATGGTGTTGATGCAGTATTAGTTGATTTTAGTCACGGTTATCCGCAACTTATTAGTGCTCATACTGAAGAAATTCCGGGACATTTACTCAGAGGTCTACAACGTCTTTGCCAACCCTCAACCGATGAAATCAACCGCTTAGGTCGGTTAGATCGCAGTATGGGTTTGTTATTCGCAAAAGCTGTTAATCAGCTACTAACCCATGCCAGTGTTAGTCCGAGCCAGGTTATCGCGATTGGCTCACATGGCCAAACGGTCAGACACATGCCTAATTTAGAAATGGGTTTTACCTTACAAATAGGTGACCCCAATACTATCGCCGTAGAGACGGGTATTGATGTTATTGCTGACTTTCGCCGCAAAGATATTGCATTAGGCGGTCAAGGCGCACCTCTGGTTCCGGCCTTTCATCAACAAATTTTTGCCAAACCTGATACCCGACGAGTCATTTTAAATATTGGCGGTATTGCCAATATCACCTACCTTCCGGGTGATTCTAATAAAGTTATCGGTTTTGACACTGGTCCTGGTAATAATCTGATTGATGCTTTTATCCAACAAGTCCAAGAACTCCCTTTTGATAAGGATGGTGAGTGGGCAGATTCAGGTAACTCAAACCCTGACCTATTAAAACAGCTTTTGTCTCATTCTTATTTTTCGTTAGCTTACCCTAAAAGTACTGGGCGCGAACTTTTCAACCAAGCTTGGCTTGAACAGCAGTTATCTGAATTTAGTCATTTAGATCAAGAAGACATTCAATCTACATTACTTGATTTAACTTGCCAGAGCATAGCAAACGACGTTAATAAGCTGAGTGCCACAGGCGAGCTTTATGTTTGCGGCGGCGGCGCACTTAACAAAGCACTAATGCGTCGACTCGCCTTATTAGTACCTGGCTATAAGGTGGCTACCACAACAGACATAGGTATTGACCCTAAATGGGTTGAAGGATTTGCCTTTGCCTGGCTTGCCATGCGCTATCACCGTCAATTACCGGCTAATTTACCTGCAGTCACAGGTGCCAGTAGAGAAGCAGTGTTGGGCGGACGATACTCAGCAAAATAATGTGTCGTAATGTCTGTTTGATCTCACATGCTTAATTCAAAGTGGGTTATTTGAAATTGCATACCATCAATACTGTTTAAACAGACCAGATTTAGGCTAGTTTTACCCCATCACATTAATCATTTTGTGTTCAACGTTCAATTCATAAAAGTCCGCATAACTGCGGACTTTTCTTTTTCAAATAATCCTGTCAGTGGTATCATGCGCCAATATTTAGTTTTTAATCGGCATACGCATAACTGTATTGCTGATTGCTGCCATATGAGAATCGCATGAGTATTAAACAAAAAAGTGTTGCCGAATTACTACAACTAACGCCTGAAGGCCGTTATGACTATATGATTGAGCAAGTCAAAAGTCACAAAATGATTTGGTCTTTGCAAGATAGTGATGGTTGCGTCATGCTAACCACTGAAGATGAAGACTGTATTCCGATGTGGCCATCAGAAGAAACGGCTGCACTGTGGGCTGTTGATGACTGGAAAGATTGCGAGCCATTAGCCATTCCCCTTGATGAATTTCAAGAGCGCTGGGTTAGCGGCATGGAAGATGATGATTTATTTATTGCAGTATTCCCAGTACAAGAAGATCTAGGTGTCGTTGTGCCACCTTTTGAAGTAGATCAACGCTTAACCTCTAAAGACACCACAAAGCATTAACCTTATGAATAATCCAATGGATGCTAAAGCCAAATTAATCAACGAAACAGCTGATGATATATCTTCGAAGGTTGATATAGAACAAGCCAAGGTTGATGAAAAGAGCAAACCTGATGTCATAAAACCTAAGTTGCCAAAGCGTTTAACGGCATTAATGTCGGTTTACACTGTGGCATCCATTAGCGGTTTAATGGCTGCGGGTTCTGTTTCAGAGTTAAGTGCCATGCTATGCCTGTTAACATTACTAATGGTTGTGGCGGTATTTGGTCGTCAAAAAGCAGCCCTGTATATGTTAAGAGGTTACAGCGCTTTGCAATTAGCATTTTACAGTTTTTTACCCGTACTCATGTATGACCCTGATAATTTAGTAGCCGGGCCAACAACAATGGACTTTGGGTTATTTCAAGCGGTAGTATCTGATTGGGTCATTTTTAGTGCGTTGATTATAATAGGTATAATACAGGTTTGGATTAGCTTTAATGCTAAGGTTAAGGCGTGGTTTAAACCACGGCAGAATATGAATATTATGAGTTAGTTCCAATAAGTAAATCCTAAGCACAAAAAAAGCCGTCTGATGACGGCTTTTTGTTTTCTTGCTAAGTATAAATCAATAAGATTGGCTTATACCGAGAAGCTTGCGCCACAACCACAGGTTGTTGTGGCATTTGGATTCTTAACGAAGAAGCGTGAACCTTCTAAACCTGATGTGTAATCCACTTCACCACCCATAAGATACTGCAAGCTCATTGGATCAACCACTAGCTGTACGCCTTGCTTTTCAATAGTGAAGTCACCTTCGTTTACTTTCTCATCAAAAGTAAATCCATACTGAAAACCTGAACAACCACCGCCGGTAACATAAACTCGCAGTTTTAATTCAGGGTTCTGTTCTTCTTCTAACAGCCCTTTTACCTTGCTCGCCGCCGCATCGGTAAATTGTATCGGCATTGCTGCATCAGTTTGTTCAGTCATTATTACCTCTTACTTCAATTTTCTGCTGCGAATTATCTAATACCTGACTGTTTTGTTCAAGTATTACCCGCGCTTCTTTTTTACAGCCTGTGACTTAAGTACCTGTTGAAACGATATCTTCAATATTATATACCTGCTCAACCACCCCGCCTTTAATACCACGGGCGGGCTTAACCTTCACTTTTATCCTAACACGCTGCAGGGTAAAGCCGTCCGGCAAAGTAACATCGACATCCATTATATGGAAATATTTAAAGTCGATATTATATTTTTTACCTGTCAATTTAGTTAAATTCAACTCAGATACTTGATTGTTTTGCACTCCAATAAAATCAGCATCAATTGCCGCGGTTAAATTAGCTTGGCGTTTTTGTTGTTGAGTTAGAATAACTTTAAGCTGCTGTTGCTCTGGTAATATACCGCGGTTAAGCTCTACTCCATGAATTAAAACACCTTCAACCTCAGCATCTGGCACCATTAAGCTACGATAAAACGACAGCTCTTTTTCAAGACTTTTTTGATGAATTAATTGATCGCTAAACATTTTCTGCAAGTTTTTATTGGCTTCTTGTTCTATAGTTAGCGCAAGGTTACGACTGGCGAGCGCTTTGGCTTGCAGATCAAGTTCGAGTATAAGCTTACGTTTACCACTTTCACTATTAGGTGCAGCTTCAGGTGCAAATGACAACCATATTTGATGACATAGTGCACCAGTGATAAATGCAATGAGCACTAATGTAATTAAATAAGTGCTTGAAGCGCGCTTTTTACGCTCAATTACTTTTAACTTATCCAGTAAACGATGATAATTTAGCATTAGGTAACAAGCCCTTAATAAAATACAATGTCCAAGTTAACACAGGGAAGCAAGAGCATCACAGTGCAACTTAAACTCAACAAAGCTGCCATTATTCACGCCAAGAGGGCAACACGCAAATATCTGAATAATGAATTTCGCGATAAATTATCACAGGCGAAGATCAGTGTTCAATTATGTGCATTAGCATTACTGTTTGCGATTATTGCATCCAGTGTGATTATTCTATTCCGTTTACTGCTAGTTTGGGCAGATATTTACAGTCATACCGACGCCACCCACTTAAATAATATCCTTGTAGACTGGCGTACCTACCTGCCTTTAATTGGCGCCTTGCTCATTTGGTTATTATCGCTATTGGGCTCTAAGCGCTATCGCCGTATGGGCATAGCTTATGTGTTACATAGATTCAAAATGCATTACGGTAAAGTGCCACTTCAATCTGCTGCTGGACAATTTTTTCAAGCATTAATTGCACTCGTCACTAACTTCTCAGTCGGTCGTGAAGGCCCTGCGATTCATTTAGGTGCTGTGAGTGCCAGTGTAATGGCCGAGAAATTTAAATTACCTGACAACAGTGTCCGTATTATGTGTGCAAGTGGTATTGCAGCAGGAATAGCTGCAACCTTCAACGCCCCATTAGCCGCAGTGCTTTTCGTATTTGAAGTGATTGTCAGAGAATATAAAATACATTACTTTTTCCCGATTATGTTGTCAGCCATTTGCGGTGCGGTATCAAGCCAAATTGTATTTGGTAATGTGCACGAATATGACCTGATTAACGTTATTCGTATACCACTAGACCATTACCCTATTTTACTACTGGGCGGTTTGGGCCTAGGTTGCACCGCCGCACTGTTCAACCACACTTTATTAAAAGTCACTGCCACGGGCCAACATTGGCCATTAATATATCGGTTACTCATTGCGGGAACGGTTACCACCATCATTGGCATATTATTGCCCCAAGCACTCGGTTCAGGCGATTTAGCGATACACGAAGCCATTAGCGAATCACCTAGCTTATGGTTTTTAATCGCCTTATTGTTAGGCAAAATGTTAGCGACAATTGCCGCCATTGGTTTAGGTGTACCTGGAGGATTAATTGGCCCCTTATATGGTATAGGGGCTTTAGTTGGCGCTATTTTAGCCTTAATCAGCAGTGCTCTATTTCCATCTATTGCGCCCTATGTAGGTCTTTATACCGTAATAGGCATGACGGCTATGATGGGAGTATGTTTAAGTGCGCCACTTGCTGCATTAGTTGCTTTACTTGAGTTAACCAATGACGCCTCCATTATTTTACCGGCAATGTTTGTCACAATCCCCGCTTTTTTAGTTGCTTATCAAGGATTCAATACTAGCTCTATTTTTATTAAACAACTTGAAATAATGGGATTAGATTATAAAGTCGCGCCGATGAATCAGGGGCTGCAGAAAAAAGGTGTGCGGGTATTGATGAATAGGCGTTTCGTTGTAGTCAATGACGATAACGAATTATTACTTGAAGTATTAAAACGCGCCGAAGGTCGACCTGTGTTAGTCCGTAATGCAGAAGGCCAAATTGAAATGTTACGCTTAGAAATTCAGTCATTTGAGGATGCAACCACCCTATCCCGCCACCCAATGGTTGGCTTACCTGACTCAGCTACACTGAATGAAGCTTATGAAGCATTAGCGGCTAAACGCACAGGAGAAGTGTATATTTACCGTAACAGCCCTAACAATGTCATTGGCGTGATCAGCTGGGCAAACTTACTCCAAGAAATACGCTCCGGACAAGAATAGGCAAAATATATGAAGATAATAAGCAAAAGAGCATGGGCATTTGTGTGCTTATTGGCCCTATTTATAGCAATTTATGTCGCCATAATATCAGCAAAAAATACCACTTCAAAAAACGATACACACGAGTCAGCTAAGCATATAGCAACCGTGGTGACAGAAATCGAAACTAGCAATAATGATCAAACTTCCTCATTGGATATTCAGGTTGCACCTTTAACTGAGTTTACTGATAACTTACCCGATCAACTGCAAAATAGTTTTGCGTTAATCTCAGATAATCGCCCCACAAAAAAACCTAAAAAAGTGCTGGTATATTCTCTAGACAATATCAAAAATCTATTTGATTCAATTAACTATAACTCAAAAAGTTGGCAGCAAGGTAATCGCGAAGTTCCTCGTTTGACCTTTGAAACCGTCACTGAAAAATGGCAGCAAAACGCCCATAACATTCCGGTTGATGAAAAGAAAATGATTTTCTTCCGCCTAATGGCACCCCTCATTTTACTCAGTAATGAAAAAATGTTGCTAGAACGGCGATATATTGAAATTAGCGCTAACGATGACGACACAGTATTGAAGTTAGCTCAAAAATATAAAGTCATCGACTCAACCGCATTAGAGAGCAAGACAACTCTAACCGATGAACAAAAAGCGACTCTACTTAATAGAGTTGATATTGTGCCGCCTTCGTTAGTCTTAGCACAGGCAGCGGAAGAAAGTGGCTGGGCAACCTCACGTTTTACTGTTGAAGGTAACGCTTTTTTTGGCCAATGGGACTTTAGCGGTAACGGTATGATGCCTAAACAGCAACGCACAGAATTAGGTAATTACGGTATCGCGCGTTTTGATTCGCCACTTGAATCCGTTATAGGTTATTTAATCAATATCAACACCCATGATGCCTATCAAGAACTGCGTAATTTACGCGCTAAATTTCGGCAAAACAATCAACCGATTACCGGTCTTGAACTTGCTGGTACATTAGATAAGTATTCTGAACGTGGTCAGGCTTATATTGACGGTCTGCGCAACATGATTAGCTACAACCAATTAGAACAAGTAGATGAGGCTTATTTATCTGACGATGATCCCATCCATTTGATGACAGGTAATCCGTAAGCTAGTTTATCTGTACAAAATAGTCTGCTACAATTTCGTCTCAGCCCCCCTACATAACTTGGGTAGATTAACTGCTTCCAAAAGTCAGTGATTTACCCCCTAAACATTGGAAATTAGGCTGATGACTCAGTTCGAAGGTTCGCATATCCTTTCCGTAAACCAGTTAAATCTGGATTCAATTGCCACTATTTTTGATGTTGCTAATAAAATGACACCCTATGCTTTGCGTGAAAAACGCACCAAAGTATTAGAAGGCGCGATTCTGGGTAACTTATTTTTTGAACCCAGTACTCGAACCCGTGTCAGCTTTGGTTGTGCGTTTAACTTACTAGGCGGACATGTACGTGAAACAACAGGAATGGCGTCTTCCTCACTATCTAAAGGTGAATCCTTGTATGACACGGCTCGCGTGTTATCGACCTATTCTGATGTGATCGCCATGCGCCACCCAGATGCCTACTCAGTAAAAGAGTTTGCTGAAGGCAGTCGAGTACCGGTGATTAACGGGGGTGACGGTCCAAATGAGCACCCGACACAGGCATTACTGGATTTATTTACCATTAAAAAAGAACTCAGCCATTCAGGCATGGGCATTGATGGTATGCATATAGCTATGGTCGGTGATTTAAAATACGGCCGTACAGTGCATTCGTTATCACGTTTGCTTTGCATGTATAAGAACATTCAGTTCACATTAATTTCACCCACTGAATTAGCAATGCCTGATTATGTGATCACTGACATTGAAAATGCTGGCCATAAGATCAAAATAACCGAACAACTTGAAGGTAATTTACATCAGGCGGATATTCTTTATTTAACCCGAATTCAAGAAGAGCGCTTCCCTTCACAGGAAGAAGCCAACAAGTATCGGGGTAAATTCCGTTTAAATCACAATATTTACACCCAACATTGCAAGTCAAACACAGTGATCATGCATCCTTTGCCACGCGACTCTCGTGAACAGGCAAATGAACTCGACAATGATTTAAATAGTCATCCTAGTTTGGCTATTTTTCGTCAAGCCGATAATGGCCTGTTGATCCGCATGGCATTGTTTGCACTAACCTTGGGTGTTGAAAATCAACTCGAAAAATATGAGTGTCCAGTTAACTGGTATTCACGTAAAGCTGATCGTTAATCAGCGGCAATAAATTAAGGATTAAAGATGACCCGTTCCGAAACACTATTTGAACAGGCTAAAAAAACCATTCCAGGCGGCGTAAATTCGCCAGTTCGCGCATTCAACGGCGTTGGTGGTTCACCATTATTTATCGAAAAAGCCGACGGTGCTTATATCTATGATGCCGATGGTAAAAAATATATCGATTATGTCGGGTCATGGGGACCGATGATTTTAGGCCATAATCATCCTAAAATTCGCCAAGCGGTACTCGATGCTGTTGAAAATGGTTTATCTTTTGGTGCACCAACAGAGCTTGAAGTTAAAATGGCTGAAAAAGTCATTTCAATGGTGCCATCAATAGAACAAGTTCGTATGGTCAGTTCTGGTACTGAAGCCACCATGAGTGCAATTCGTTTAGCCCGTGGTTTTACTAACCGTGACAACATTTTAAAATTTGAAGGCTGTTACCACGGTCATGCTGACTGCTTATTAGTAAAAGCTGGTTCTGGTGCATTAACGTTAGGACAACCAAGTTCTCCTGGTATTCCAGAAGATTTTGCTAAACACACCTTAACTGCAACCTATAACGACCTTGATTCTGTGCGCGCTATATTTGAACAGAATCCTGAAAGTATCGCTTGTATCATCCTTGAGCCTGTTGCCGGCAACATGAACTGTATTCCACCAGTGGAAGGATTTTTACAAGGTTTACGTACAATTTGTGATGAATTTGGTGCGTTACTTATTATTGATGAAGTCATGACAGGTTTCCGCGTCTCTATGAGCGGTGCACAGGGTCATTACGGCGTAACGCCAGACTTAACCACACTAGGTAAAGTCATTGGCGGCGGCATGCCTGTAGGCGCATTTGGTGGCCGTAAAGATATCATGCAGTTCATTGCTCCAACCGGCCCTGTCTATCAAGCTGGTACCTTGTCTGGTAACCCTATTGCAATGTCAGCAGGTTTAGCCCAAATGGATGCATTATGTGAGCCTGGTTTATACCAAGCGCTTGCAGATAAAACTAAACGCGTGGCAGAGGGCTTCAAAGCTGCTGCAGACAAGCATGGTATTCCATTAAATATTACTTATGTGGGCGGCATGTTTGGTTTCTTCTTCACTGAAGATAAAACGCCAATGACCTCATTTGCCCAAGTGACAAAATGCAACATGGAGCACTTCCGTCATTTTTATCATGCGATGTTAGATGAAGGTATTTATTTGGCGCCAAGTGCTTATGAAGCAGGCTTCATGTCAATGGCCCATGGTGATGCTGAAATTGAATATACTCTAGCAGCCGTTGACCGTATTTTTGCGGCAATGAAATAAATCGGCCTTATCGTTTAAGTCTATTTTAGCTTAGACAAACTGTTGATAACAAAAATAGGATAAATAACTCAGTTGTTTATCCTATTTTTATTTGTATTAACAAATTCCTACTTATCTTCTCTGTAATCATTTTTTATCCACTACTTTGGTCGATTATTAACAAAATAACTGTGATCTCAGTTGCGAAATCCGCTGTTGTGTGATTTGATCGCCCCGCCATACGGGAAGCTTAATTTAACCTTAAAATGGGGTTGAGTTAGGTTAGCAAAAATTCACGGTAATGATGTTGATTACCTACAACACAAAAGTTGGAATTGCAGTCATGCTACACACATTTCTTATCTCACTTGCGGTACTTGCATTGTTAAGTATCGTGCTTGAAGAAGTTACCCATATCAATAAAGCCAAGACAACCTTGTTTTTAGGCTGTATTTCCTGGATAACCTTATTTATTGCAGCTCAGACCCCTGAGAAAACAGCTATTATCTCAACAGAATTAAATGAAAACATATTAGAAATTGCCACCTTATGGCTCTTTTTAATGTCAACAATGACTTTTGTGGCCTATCTGAATGCCAAAGGCATGATCCAAATGGTAGTGCAAAAAATATTCCCGCAGCAGGTTTCTGTTCGAGTGCTAATGGTACAAGTGGGTTTTTTCTCACTCATACTCTCAACATTTTGTGACAACGTCACCGCGACCTTAGTGTCATTAGGCTTATTAACAACCTTTAACTTAGACAGCCAAATGCGTCGTCGTATGGCCGTGTTAATTATTTTTGCAGTTAACTCGGGTGGTGTGGCACTTATTACGGGCGATGTAACTACCTTGATGATTTTCCTCGCCGGTAAAGTGCATATTTCAGAGCTGCTAGTGCTGTTAATTCCTGCTTCTGTAAGCGTATTGCTCTTGGCGGTATTATTCTCTTTAAAAGCAGAAGGCTCTGTTAGCACCACACCCGTCGCACAAACATACCAAACCATTGACATTATCATAGGGTTAATCTTTTTAACCACAATTGTGTTAACTATGGTGTTGAACGTGCTATTTGGCATTCCGCCGGTACTGACTTTCTTAGCCGGTTTATCTGTGATGTTTTTAGTGGGCCGCAGCAGTAAATCTAAAGATGAAGAAGTACAGATTTTAGAATACATTCGTCAGGTCGAATTCGATACTCTGTTATTCTTCCTTGGTATTTTATTACTGGTCGGTATGCTTAAAGAAATTGGTACATTGCAATTATTGACTGAAGTCTATTCAATGTATGACCCAAGTATTTCTAACTTTTTTGCTGGCGTAGGTTCAGCAGTGCTAGATAACGTGCCGCTAACGGCTGCTTTACTAAAAGCGGATCCTGTATTAACAACCTCACAGTGGCTAGGACTAACTTACTCTGTGGGCGTGGGTGGGTCGTTATTAGTAATAGGTTCAGCGGCGGGTATCATTGCGATGAGTAAGGTACAAGAACTGACTTTTGTCAGCTACTTAAAATACGTTCCCGCATTATTACTGTGTTATTGCGTCGGATATTCACTGACGTTATTTTTAGCTAATCATCTACATGGCTAATCACAACATAAATAACTCAGCTATGCTTCAGTAAAATCAGCTGAGTTAAGATCAAAAAGGCGCTAATAGCGCCTTTTTTCTTATCACATTAATACCTATATCGCCGGCACTTTAAACTCTTGGCCATTAATCTCTAAAATAATATCCCTTGGGCGAATTTCTATAATAGTTAATTTACCCTGGATCATATCGCCCTGTTGTAACTCTTTACCATCAACATTTAGCCAGCGATTATTGGGGTCGCTTGAATACACATGAGCAACAATATTAAATTCAGGCACGCTAAGCTGCACACTGGCAGGCAGATCCCCGTATTTCGGAATACCTTGTGGCTTTGTGTGAGGAATTGGATCTAACTTGGCTTCAGTGACATCCTTATTAGCTGATTGCTCATATTCAACATCTTTCAATGCCGCTGCAAAAGCACTTGCTAGGTTACTATCACGGCTGGCATCGCGATTACTCTCAGATTGACGCACAGATTTAAAATCCACTTCATTGGCAGCCATATTAACTTGTAACTTCAACGCTTCTAATTCTTTTAATCCGCGCTGATTAGCATTAGCCCCTAAAATAATTGGCTCAATCTCTTCAATATCATTGTTTTGAATCACATTAGACTGCTGATAAGCCTGCTGTAATTGTTGATCGTACAGCTGACTCAGTTGTTGTAATTGAGTTAACGACAACTGCTTATCATCCATATTAGTCCCTTGCTGGGAGCTATCATTAAATGAGTTAGTTGATGCTTGATACATCAAGCTAGGTTGCGAGTCTTCAATTGCTACAGCTGCCAATAGAGGCTTAGCCATAGGTAATGCGACCTTACCCGCTAAACTAAACTCTTCACTAACATTGGCCTCGGGCATCACTTCCAAAGCTTGTGAAACAACAACTTGCGGAGCGGATTTTTGTTGCGCAGTAGCAGGCAGGATAGCAGCTTGTTGAGTGTTCTCGCTAACTATTTGAGGCCGCTTATGAGATGCATCCAACAAAGTATCTAAAGCCCAAGCCCCCATAATGGCCGCCGACACTGCAACGCCAAGCAGAGTTAACTTCATAATCATTGGTCGCTTGGGTTTAACCGATGGCAAAACCGGACGCGGCGTCATTATAGCGTCATGCACACCCGTTGATTGTTGTTTTTGCTTGCTAACAGCATCTAATAGTATTGACATTATCGGCGCTCCGCCGCGGTCAATCTTGGTCCAGTTTGGCTTAAATATAAGTTGATTTGGACTAATGTTTGACTACCTGCTATGCCATCGGACTTTAAACCATGCAAACGTTGAAACGACATTATGTGCTGCTCAAGCTGACTATCAAACTGATTGATTAAACGTGCAGGGCGCTGTTCAATCATCGCCAAGCTATTTTCTAACCACTGCACTTGCGCTATGGGTGAGCTTTGACCTATTTCTCTTGGCATCGCTTGCTCCGACTGCCACAGTATTTCAAACGTGCCACTAAAGTGGCGATCAAACCAATCCTTACCAACCCAAAACTGTTGCTCGCCCAATTGCAGTAAAATTTGCTCATATTGGCGCTCAACAATCACGCCATAAAAAGGCGTGATTTTTGAATCTTGCAAATAAACGACCGCAGGGTAATTAAGACGCATAATGCTATTCCAATTACCTTGTTGCTGGTAACACGTTAATCCTTGTTGCAGCGCAGCCTGGCACGGCGATAATTCACTGATAGGCTGCATACCCCATAAACCAAATAATGCCGCAAATGCCACATCAATATTTTGGCTTTGCATCATAGCTTGCTGCATCACCCGTTGTTCTGCATTCAATGCACCTGTATTGGTTGGCACAACTGGAGGCGATACTTGTGTAGTCTCTGAAGTCGGTAATTCAGCCAATGCCTGCTGAGCTTGGTTTTGAATTGCGGGCGTATTAACCGCTGAGGTTGTCACCTCTGAGGCAACACTTATATCTTGGCTACTTTGATTAAATAGATAAAAAGCCCCCGCAAAAGTGACTAATGCTGCGGCAGCAATCACGCCATACCAAAACTTATTATTGCTTTGCTCTATATCGCCTAAAACTTCCTTAGCGGCTTGATCAATCATTTTATGATCAATCGGCACTTTTGATTGGCCGTAACCCGCCATTAATGCCCTTTCACACAACAGGTTAGTTAAGCGTGGAATACCACCACTATAGTGATGTAATCTTCGGATAGATTTAGCGGTAAACAAAGGCTCATGTCGTCCAGCCACTTGCAAACGATGCTGAATATATAGAGCTAACTCAGCCCCATCTAAGGGCAAAAGATGATAGCGCGCAGTGATCCGCTGTGCCAGTTGGCGTAAGTCTTGGCGTTTCAGTAATTGCTGTAATTCAGGCTGACCAATCAAAATAACCTGTAATAATTTTTTGGTATCGGTTTCAAGGTTAGTCAGTAATCTGAGCTGCTCTAATACCTCAGAACGTAAATGCTGTGCTTCATCAATAATCAATACTGTATTGCGGCCATTTTTATGATTATTCAATAAATACTGACTTAATAAATCAGTCAGTTTTTTTATACTCGGATTATCTGCATAGGTAATTCCCAGCTCATCACACAAAGTCGCTAATAACTCTTGCTCAGTCAAAGAGGGATTAAGAATAAAAGCCGTATCGGTGTTTTCAGGTATTTGTTGTAATAAACACCTTGATACCGTGGTTTTTCCGGTGCCGACCTCACCTGTTAGCAACACAAAACCACCGGTTTCGCCTAAGCCATAAGTTAAGTGAACCAAAGCCTCTCGATGACGATCACTTAAGAACATGTAATGCGGATTAGGAGCAATGGAAAATGGATTATCATTTAATCCATAAAAAGCTTTATACATACTACTTAGCACCCTTAACAAAAACTGACGGCTCAAGTTAATGCTTGCGAGGGAGCTTGTCAAAAGTTAGCCGCAAAAATCTAACTCTGGTAAGCTTTAAAGCATCAATTAGTTAAAAGTGATGTCAAATGAAGATCTTTTTAGTCGGTGGCGCTGTGCGCGACAAATTACTTGGCCTTGCCATCAAAGATAAGGACTTTGTGGTGGTTGGCAGTCATATTGACGAAATGCGGACCCAAGGTTATCAACAAGTGGGTAAAGACTTCCCCGTTTTTCTGCACCCTAAAACCCAACAAGAATATGCCCTTGCCAGAACAGAACGCAAAACGGGTAACGGTTATCAAGGTTTTAGCTGCGATGCTTCTAACGATGTCACATTAGAACAGGATTTACTTCGTCGAGATTTAACCATTAATGCCATTGCAGAAGATACATCAGGCAAATTGTTTGACCCTTATGGCGGAGTGAATGATATTAAGAGTAGAGTACTGCGTCATGTGTCGGATGCGTTTATTGAGGACCCGCTAAGAGTATTGCGAGTAGCACGTTTTGCAGCACGCTTTCATCACCTTGGTTTTACTATTGCCCCAGAAACCAAAACCTTAATGCAGCACATTTCAGACTCAGGCGAACTAGCACATTTAACGCCTGAGCGCGTGTGGCAAGAAATAGATAAAGTACTTAGTGGCGAAAACCCAGAAATATTTTTCAAAACATTACGCGACTGCGGCGCCCTAAAAGTTATTTTACCTGAAATTGATATTTTGTTTGGCATCCCACAACCAGAGAAGTGGCACCCTGAAATTGATACAGGTATTCATACTTTAATGGTACTGGAACAAGCTAGCTTGCTGACAACCGACAAAGCGGTTCGATTTGCGGCATTAACCCATGATGTAGGTAAAGCTGTTAGCCCAAAAGAAACCTTGCCCAAACATCATGGCCATGGTCAAAAAGGTGTGCCTATTATCAAACGACTATGTCAACGTTTGCGCGTGCCAAATGAGCATTGTGATTTAGCCATGCTAGTCAGCGACCAGCATCAAAATATTCACAATGCAGCAGAATTACGCGCCGAAACCATTATCAAAGTATTCGATAAAGCCGACTTCTGGCGTAAACCACACAGATTAAAGCAGCTTTTGCTTTGCTGCCACGCAGATATGCGCGGCAGGACTGGTTTTGAACATGCAGAATATCCCCAACAGTACTATCTAGCCGCATGCTTTAAAGTGGCCAGTAATATTGATGTACAACAGATTATATCTGCAGGATTTACCGGCGCCGAAATTAAACAACAGTTACAACTTAAGCGGATTGAGGTAATCAGTGAGTTTAAGCAAGCTCAAACCTGAAGAATCGACATATAATGCTTATAAAAAACAATAACAAAAATAGGATAAAGCTGTTTTTATTACAACATTTTTAGGACATTTCACTATTGACATCGACAATGTACACGAAAATACCTAATAAACACCTAAATACTTGCATTTTTCATTTATTTAGCTACTTTAGAGGAACATTTTTCTTTTTGCCTATAGCATAAAATAAAATGTGTGACATAATTACGCCGCTGCAAAGGCATAGGCTTTTGCGCCCAAACTACAACCTATATTTTAAAGGATTTACCCATGAACAAGAAAGTACTGATGATTGCTGGTGTTGCTATGACTGCTTTACTAGGTGGCTGTGCTAACACTACTGCTTTAGAAGAAAGCGTTGCAAACTTAGGTAACAAAGTTGATCAACTATCTGCAGAAGTTGGTTCTTTAAAGTCTGAGCAAAGCAAATTATCTGCTGATGTTAAAGGCGCTAAAGCTGCATCTATGGACGCTCAAGCTGAAGCTAAACGTGCTAATGACCGTTTAGACAACATGGCTTCTTCTTACAAAAAGTAAGAATTGCTATACAGAATTAGCTTATATACATAGGTTGATTATTAGGGCTTGAATGTAGTTCAACTGTTATACAGTTTGAACCAACTTCAAGCCTTAATTGTTTCTGCGGTTTAGAAGGACTTAGATTTTAGAAGGATTCAGACTTTAGAAGATTTAGACTTTAGAAGATTTAGGTTTTAGAACACTTAGGCTTTAGAAAACTTAGATATTATAAGGTATAGATTTAGGCGAAATTGTCAGCTCATACTAAACAAGGCCCTATCAGCAATAGTAGTTTTACCTATATAACTCTCTCCCTATTTTCTCTTACGTCATTTGTAACACAATATCCATTAGCACCAAGCCTCACTTAACAGCGAACTAGCAGAACAGTGTTTACTTTTTATCAAGAGCAAAACACTTAGAAAAAGTCCCGTTACAGCCAGCCCGTAAACATGATTAGCACCCTAGATCTTTTTTAGCACTATTACTTCAAACTCACATTTTAAGCCACTGATTGGTGATGACTTAATTTGGTGGCGAATTTCATCATTCGCCCGCCAAGCAAACAACGAGCTATCTAATAAATTAACCGCTTGATCACCTGTAACATCAATTTCAAAAGAGACTTGTTGCAGCGACTCAATGAGCAAACGTTTAGGGATATTAAGTTGTGATGGCTTCTCGACTAAATCTGGATAAACATGTTGTTTAATTTGCCATAAATGCTGGTTACTGGGCTGTACTAACACTATACGACCCGCATCTTTTAACACCCGAAGGCATTCTTGCCCTTTGATAGGTGCATCAAATAAGGTCACCACGTCCATACTTTGATTGGTAAATGGCAGCACCTTGGTAGAGCAGAAAATCAAGCTTGCTGGCGTGTTACCTTTTGACGCTGCAAATAACGCATTCTCGGCGTCTGACACGCCCCAAACTGACATAGGTTGGGTTATCCCATGTGTCATTAAATATTGATGTATTTGCGTTAAATAAAACCCATCACCGCACTGATAATCAAGCCAATTGAACCCATTTTCAGCAGTTGCTGTTAATGCCAACATCTGTTGTTGCAACGCATCGACTAAGGGCTGAAAAACCCCACTTTGTAATAAGAATTGACGCGCGCGCATTTGTTGGCGTGAAATCGATGATTGCGGTGTTTTCGCCTTCACTTTAACTAAAGGGTAGTAGCCCTGCTCAAGGCGGTCGAAATGATGTTTAGCTTCGCAATAAAAGCCTTTAGAAGCTTCATGTTGATGCAATGGTTGAGAACAGGTCGGGCAAACTAAAGGTAGGGTCATCATATTTTAAATAAACTTTTAATGGGGAAGATAAAAACTAGCAATAAAAAACGGGTAAATTTACCCGTTTAGTTCATTATTCACTAACATAATCGACTAAAGGTACAATAGACCAAGCAGTATGCTACCTAATATTAGTCGGTAAATCACAAAAGGGGTCATACCTATTTGACTAATATACTTTAAAAAATAGTGAATACAGACATAAGCTGCAGCAAATGATACCACTAAGCCTAAAGTTAGTGCTTGATAGTCAATTGGTAGCGGGCTTTGAGCAAGATCTTTAATGACTAAAATAGCTGCGCCGCAGCTAACCGGTATCGACATTAAAAATGAAAAACGCGCCGCGGCTTCACGGGTCAGCCCTAGCATTAGCGCCGCTGTCATCGTCGCACCAGAGCGAGATGTACCAGGTATTAATGCCATCGCTTGCGCAATACCAATTAATAACGCTTTTTTCCAACCCATCTGAAATTCATTTAATTGTGCCTTTGACATGCGATCTGCAACCCATAACAACAGCCCAAAAAAGATGGTCGTGATGGCAATAACGAGCGTATTGCGTAAGTGTGTTTCAATAAAATCTTTTGCTAAAAAACCCACTATGACCGCAGGTATTGTGGCTAACACAATCCACCAGGATAATTTACTTTCCTGGGTTTGAGTCTTTGTCACCAAACTCTTGGTCCACGCCTGTGTAAGCGACACAATTTCAAGACGAAAGTAAATAATTACAGCAAAGAGTGAACCTGTGTTAACCGCCACATCAAAAGAGAGACCTTGATCTTCCCATCCAAATAATTGGGCAGGAAGAATTAAATGTCCCGAACTTGATATAGGTAAAAACTCAGTTAACCCTTGAATTAAAGCTAAAAATATAACTTGTAGCGATTCCATACTTGTCCTTGTTTAGATTACATTTTTTAATTTTGCTAATATTTACATACACTTAAAAACTTTACATACACTTAAATCACGGCAGTAATTGAATAGCCATCATGTGCACATAGACTCAGGCTTAAGCAATTTTATGGTGTAACTGGGCTGGGAAAACAAAATTAACAGGCCATAACTGTTGTTGCTGTTTGTCATACTGCTGCCAAAGCGTTTCATACGAAAGACCCACAGTAGGATGTAAAACATTAGGTGCTAACTCCGCCAACGGCCAAAGTACAAAAGCATTAAATAAAATTTCACCACGGGGTAACTCAACGGGCTGAACAGTCACTTTGTCGTCATAGAGTAACAAATCAATGTCTAAACTACGCGGGCTAAACTTTTTCTCACTGCGAATACGACCATTGGTTTGCTCAATCATCTTAAACACAGCCACAACCTCTGCAATAGACATATCAGTGTCAGCACTGGCTACCATATTTAAAAAGTTAGTCCCTTTAAAACCCACAGACTCACTTTCATAAACTCGTGATAAAGATAGTTGGCCAAAATGCTGTTGCAAATCTAACAGACCAGCTTTAAGGTGTTGTTCAGGTTCAATATTTGTTCCTAAACTGATATAAATCTTCGCCATTAAGTTTATTCGTCCACGCTATGTTAAAAAGTGACTCGTCATGAGCTAAAATTAAATGCTGCCACGCTCAATAACAACACCAACAGAATCGGCATGTTGCACTGCGCCAGGCTTCATAACCACAACCTTGACCCAAGGTACGTTAAATTCACTCAGTAAACACTGGGCAATCATCTCCGCAACGGTTTCAATTAACTCAATAGGTTTTTCAATGATCAGCGCAGTTAAACGATTTGAAACGGTTTCATAACACAAGGCGTGTTGATAATTGTCACTGGCCGCAGCTAAACGATTGTCCCAAGCCATATCTAAATCAATCAATAGGGTTTGATGGATCTTTTTTCCCATTCATAAATCCCTATCACAGTATCAATTTTTAACTGCCTAATAAGCACTTTATCCATCTGAAGCTCCATAAAATAGCCTTAAGAGACCTTGTTCAAAATTAATTCCAGATAAACAGTGATATTCTCACCATCTGGTCTTTTGCCAGCACGCTTAAAGCAGTAGGATAAGCAAATACAAAAACAAAGGTAACGAATTTAATTCATACCAAGGAACCGTTTTTGATTTTTGCAAAATTATTTGCAACAGCGCATTAAAAAATTATGCGCGATAATACCCTAAGACGAGTAAGGAAACCAATTTGAACACCATAGCTTTGACCATTTTGATGATAATAATCGCTTATTTAGCAGGTTCTATCTCGAGTGCGATACTGGTTTGTAAAATGAGAGGTTTACCTGATCCAAGAGAGCAAGGTTCTGGCAACCCTGGCGCTACAAATGTGTTACGGATTGGTGGGGCAAGTTCTGCAATATTAGTGTTATTTTTCGATATGCTTAAAGGCGCTATCCCATCTTATTTAAGTTACCTAATGGGATTAGATGCAGCCTCTCTAGGCTTTATTGCCGTAGCAGCATGCTTAGGTCATATCTACCCTATCTTTTTTCAATTTAAAGGCGGTAAAGGTGTTGCTACAGCCTTTGGTGCAATGGCCCCCATTGGTCATGATCTTGCTCTGTGTTTAGTCGCGACATGGATAGTATTGGTTATTATTACCCGTTATTCATCTGTATCGGCCATGGCTGCTGCTTTACTGGCACCGGTTTACACTTGGCTATTAGACGAGCGTTTTGTACTTCCTGTGGCAATGTTATCAACACTGATATTAATTCGACATAAAGATAATATTGAGCGTTTACGTATTGGTGAAGAAAGTAAGCTCACCCGTAAAAGAAGCAATAAAAAAGCTTAACGGTTTAAAACACGCTAAGCTTTTCTGATAACATAAACAATACAAGATTACCCGTAGATTACACCGCAGGTAAGGTATCAAGCGGCCAACGAGGCACACCTTTAACCGCTAAATCTTCAATTTGGCCGGCCTTTAAGCGCTGCATACCGGCATAGGCAATCATGGCACCATTATCAGTACAAAACTCGCCACGAGGGTAATATACCTTTCCGCCCATATCCTGCATCATTTTAGCTAATGACTCCCTTAGGCGTGTATTAGCACTCACACCGCCAGCAATGACTAATCGTTGATAACCGGTCAGTTTTAATGCACGTTTACATTTAATAGCCAGCGTATCAACCACAGCCTCTTCAAATGCTCTAGCGATATTGGCATGTGTTTGTTCATCACTTGGCTCAGCAGCAATGGTATTAGCCGCAAAAGTTTTTAGGCCAGAAAAACTGAAATCAAGCCCGGGGCGATCGGTCATTGGACGTGGGAAACGATAACCCACATCGAGCCCTTTAGCGGCTAATTTAGCTAAACGCGGCCCACCTGGGTAATCCAAACCTAATAACTTTGCCGTTTTATCAAATGCTTCACCAGCTGCATCATCAACAGACTCACCCAACACTTGGTATTGGCCAATTCCTTCAACCTGCACCAGCATTGAATGTCCCCCCGACACCAGCAAAGCCACAAACGGAAACTCGGGAGCATCATCCTCTAGCATAGGAGCAAGTAAATGCCCTTCCATATGATGAACACCAACCGCGGGTTTATCCCAGGCATAAGCCAGCGAACGCCCCACACAAGCACCCACTAACAAAGCACCAATTAGGCCTGGTCCTTTAGTAAAAGCAACCCCATCAATATCATTAACAGACGAGTTAGCTTCAGCTAAAGCTTGCTTAATTAACGGAACGATTTTACGCACATGGTCACGAGACGCCAATTCGGGGACAACGCCACCATAGTCTGCATGAAGCTTTACTTGGCTATACAATACGTGAGAAAGTAATCCTTGCTGATCATCATAAATCGCGATGCCAGTCTCATCACATGATGTTTCAATACCAATAATGCGCATAATGTCTCGTTTTCAATAAATAAGGCGGCCAATTCTAGCGCTTGAAGCGATTTTTCTCCAGATAAAATCTGTATCGTCTTTAGTGGTATACGCGCCGATCATTTTTGATCGCCGATCTAATCACAAAAACAACCAGTTATTGTCATTAGGCCCGATGATGTGCAGACAATCAGAACAAGGGGTTTACAAAGACCCTTGCCTCGGTGTAAAATTCCGCACCATTTTAATTAGCCTTTGGCTATTTAAAAGTTTAAGTTAAAAAACTAAAACATTTAATATCCAACTCAACTACACCTAAGGGGTGATGGCGTATGCCAATTATTAAAGTACGTGAAAACGAACCATTCGACGTAGCTCTACGTCGTTTCAAGCGCTCTTGTGAAAAAGCTGGTATCTTAGCGGATGTGCGTGCTCGTGAATTCTACGAGAAGCCAACTACTGCTCGTAAGCGTGCAAAAGCTGCTGCAGTTAAACGTCTAGCTAAAAAGCTTTCTCGCGAAAACGCACGTCGCGTACGTTTATATTAATCTCATTATGAGCCTAATCGATCAGCTAAAAGAGCAGATGAAAGATGCTATGCGTGCCAAAGAAAAGGTGCGTTTAGGTACTATTCGTATGGCACTCGCTGCCATCAAACAAGTTGAAGTGGATACCCGCGAAACCTTGAATGATGAACAGGTGATAGCTATCTTAACCAAAATGGTCAAGCAACGTCGTGATTCAATGTCTCAATATGAAGCAGCGAATCGCCCAGAGCTTGCACAAGTAGAAGCGGATGAAATTCAAGTAATTGAAACTTTCTTACCCACACCATTAACTGAAACGGAAATTGCGGCGATTATCGACGCAACTATCGTAAAAGTAGGTGCTACTAACATGGCGGATATGGGCAAAGTAATGGGAGCATTAAAATCTGAAGTTCAAGGCCGTGCTGATATGAGTGCCATCGGTGCTTTAATCCGTACAAAATTGAAGTAAATCAGGCGTTAATGTTGAATAAGCCGTGCACCTGCACGGCTTGTTTGTTTACATCAATTGATAAAGTGACTTCGAGAATATATAGCAATCAATGGCGATCCCCCGTGATTTTATCAATGAACTTATTGCTCGCACAGATATTGTCGATCTGATCGATCGAAAAGTACCATTGAAAAAAGCTGGTAAAAACCATTCAGCTTGTTGTCCTTTTCATAGTGAGAAATCACCGTCTTTTACTGTCAGCAGAGATAAACAGTTTTACCATTGTTTTGGTTGCGGTGCCCATGGCAATGCAATTGATTTTATAATGGAATATGATCGCTTAGAATTTGTTGATGCTATTGAAGAACTAGCGGGTCAACTCGGATTAGATGTTCCACAGGAAAATGGCAATGCAAAACGCCAGGATCATGGACTCAGTCGAG
Source organism: Shewanella sp. HL-SH2 (assembly GCF_051164935.1). Classification (NCBI taxonomy): domain Bacteria; kingdom Pseudomonadati; phylum Pseudomonadota; class Gammaproteobacteria; order Alteromonadales; family Shewanellaceae; genus Shewanella; species Shewanella sp. HL-SH2. Next base: position 1,637,901 of record NZ_CP195035.1, on the reverse strand, counting down.
ATTTATATCAGTTGATGGAAGAAGCAAGCTTGTTCTACCAAAGCCAACTGAGACAGCATCAAGACAAACAAAAAGTATTAGACTACCTTGATTTTAGAGGGCTTTCTGAAGATGTTATTAAACACTTCGGCATTGGCTTTGCCCCTGACGGCTGGGACGGATTATTAAGCCGCTACCGTCAAAATCAGACATCACTGGATAAACTACTTACTGCTGGCATGTTAATAGAAAATGACAGCGGTAAACGATATGACCGTTTTCGCGACAGGTTAATGTTCCCCATTCGCGATAGACGTGGCCGAGTTATCGGCTTTGGTGGAAGAGTTTTAGGTGAAGGTACCCCTAAATACTTGAATTCTCCAGAAACGCCCATATTTCATAAGGGTAATGAACTTTACGGTTTATACGAATTAAAGCAACGACACCGCGATCCACAGCAAATATTAATTGTTGAAGGTTACATGGACGTAGTGGCACTAGCACAATTTGAAGTTGATTATGCCGTCGCCTCACTCGGCACCTCAACCACAGCTGAACAATTTCAGCTTTTGGTCCGTAGTGCTAAAGAGGTCATATGCTGCTATGACGGTGATAGAGCTGGTCGCGAAGCGGCATGGCGAGCATTAGAAACGGCGTTACCATTATTGAAACCGGGCGATTTGGTAAAATTTATGTTTTTACCACAAGGTGAAGACCCTGACACCATGGTGCGAAAAATAGGTAAAGACGCATTTGAAGCTTTAATGCAACAAGCCATGCAGTTACCTGACTTTTTATTTGAAACATTAAGTCATGCACATGGCACAGATAAAGGCGCCTTGGCTAAACAAGCCCTAGCGTTGATTGAAAAAGTGCAAGACAGCGTATTACAAAATTTATTGCTGGAAAGTTTATCCCATAAACTGGGAATGAACAGCAGCGATGACTTAAAGAAAAAATTAGGCTTTGCGGTAAAAAAACCGCAGCCGCTTAATGCAAAAGGGTTACAAGGTCGCGGTACACCTCTGAGGTTAGCCATCGCTTTGTTAATACAAAAACCCAGTTTAGGTTTTGGACTAGCACCACAGCCTGCATTAAACAAAATTCAAATGGCTGGCATTGAATTGCTTAACCATTTGCTTGAAATAACTCGAACTCAGCAATTTAATAGCGCACAACTACTTGAAATACATAGAGAGCATCAGCATAAGAGCACTCTGATTAAGTTGGCCCAATGGGATCATCAAGTGGCGGATGAAAATGTGCTGACCGAGTTTAAACAAACCCTGATATGGTTGACTAACCAATATATAGAACAACGCTATCAGGAACTTAGTCTAAAACAAACTTTAACAAAAGCTGAGAAAGTACAGCTAAGTAAGCTGATTTCAATAATGAAAGGTGTTGAGAAGTAACCCTAAAGTAAACAAACTTTAGCGGTTAAAACCACGCCATGGACTAGCTAAGATGAGTCCACGCAGCTATAATTGACGATTTGCGCGACACTAAGCTAGGCTAAGTGTCCCGTCGTTATTTCAGTTCCCCAAACTTGGATGATATCTATGGATCACACTCCGCAGTCGCAACTTAAACTGTTGCTCGCTAAAGGTAAAGAGCAAGGTTATTTAACCTATGCAGAAGTGAACGACCACTTACCTGCAGACATGGTCGATTCCGATCAGATTGAAGATATTATCCAGATGATAAATGACATGGGTATTCGAGTGTTTGAAGAAGCACCGGACGCCGATGACATGATGATGTCGGAAGACAACACAGACGAAGATGCAGCGGAAGAAGCCGCGGCCGCTTTAGCCACAGTTGAAAGTGAATTAGGCCGTACAACCGACCCTGTGCGCATGTACATGCGCGAAATGGGTACAGTTGAGCTTTTAACTCGCGAAGGCGAAATTGTAATTGCAAAGCGTATTGAAGAAGGTATTAATACCGTTCAATGCTCTGTAAGTGAATACCCACAAGCTATTGCAATGATCTTAGAGCAATTCGACCAGTATGAAGCTGACGAAATTCGCTTGTCTGATATTATCTCTGGATTTGTAAACCCTGACGATGACGATGTCGCCCCTACCGCCACTAACATTGGTTCTGAAGTCCCTGATAGTGATGATGACGATGATGACGATGATGACGATAGCGACGACGATGAAGATGAAGAAGAAGGTCCAAAAGGCCCGGACCCTGAAGAAGCCAAAGAAAAATTCACTCAATTACGCGAAGCTTATGAAAAAAGCCTAGCCATTATTGCTGAAAAAGGGCGTGATCACCCTGAAGCTATTGGTTCACTCTTTGTCATCGGTGAGCTATTTAAAGAATTCCGCCTAGTACCTAAGCAGTTTGATCGCTTAGTAAAAAGCATGCGCACCATGATGGATCGCGTACGTATTCAAGAACGTCTAATTCTTAAACTTGTTGTTGAACAAGCTAAGATGCCGAAAAAGAACTTTGTTAAGGCCTTCACAGGTAAAGAAACCAATCTTGATTGGTTTATCAAAGAAGTCGGCAGCAGCAAGCCATACGCAGAAGGTTTACGTATGGTAGAAGATGATGTTAATCGTTGTGTTCATAAACTTGACGTCATTGAAAAAGAAACAGACTTAACTATTGCTGGTATTAAAGATATCAACCGTCGTATGTCAATCGGTGAAGCGAAAGCCCGCCGAGCCAAAAAAGAAATGGTTGAGGCTAACTTACGTCTGGTTATCTCTATTGCTAAAAAGTATACCAACCGTGGTTTACAATTCTTGGACTTGATCCAAGAAGGTAATATCGGCTTGATGAAAGCGGTTGATAAATTTGAATATCGTCGTGGTTATAAGTTCTCAACTTATGCAACCTGGTGGATCCGTCAGGCGATTACTCGTTCAATTGCTGACCAAGCGCGTACTATTCGTATTCCAGTACACATGATTGAAACGATCAACAAGCTAAACCGTATTTCACGTCAAATGCTTCAAGAAATGGGCCGCGAGCCGTCTCCTGAAGAATTAGCTGAACGTATGATGATGCCTGAAGATAAGATCCGTAAGGTACTGAAAATCGCTAAAGAGCCAATCTCAATGGAAACCCCAATCGGTGACGATGAAGATTCGCATTTAGGTGATTTTATCGAGGATACTACTCTCGAATTACCTTTAGACTCTGCGACTAGCGAAAGTCTGAAAAACGCAACCCACGAAGTGTTAGCTGGCTTAACAGCCCGTGAAGCAAAAGTACTGCGTATGCGTTTTGGTATCGACATGAATACCGACCACACGTTAGAAGAAGTGGGCAAGCAGTTTGATGTAACGCGTGAGCGTATTCGTCAAATTGAAGCGAAAGCGTTACGTAAATTACGCCACCCTTCTCGCTCAGAAATCTTAAAGTCATTCCTAGACGAGTAATTGTCAGAAATAATTTAGAAAAAACCTGCTTCGGCAGGTTTTTTTATCTGTCAAATCAGTCATATTGATTAACAGATAACCAATTAGAACAAGATATTATAATTCAATGCAGATCACGGGTGACAAGCAAGAATAAACTTCGTATAATTCCCCCCGCTTTCGATAGTGACGACTATCTTAAGTCGGCCCCTTAGCTCAGTTGGTTAGAGCATACGACTCATAATCGTCAGGTCCCCAGTTCGAGTCTGGGAGGGGCCACCAATTCAGATAAGACCCATGAAGAAATTCATGGGTCTTTTTCGTTTAAGGGCCGGTCCATATCCGGTAATACTACTAGCTGATTAATCTCAGCGAAGTATTAGCAAGAATTAACCCACAAAATTGCCATATGAATTATAGTCAGGACATTACTACTCATGCCCATCTATAAAATCATATAAAACCAACTAGTTAATTATCAAGCATGAGCTAGAGTGAGTCAGTCTGACATACTCAAAATAATGTTAGCCTGGTATCTATAATTTTCAGCTAAAGGCCTTATCAGAGATAATCAGAATGTAATATGATGTCCTTGTCGTCGAAACTAGCCTAGATTAAAAGACACACAGAAACGTGACAAAAACAGCAAAATAATTATTCCTATCTGATCGAGCTCTTGATGATAATTTGATCGACACTCACTTAGATCTTGCAACCGATACGAAGCATCAAAGGCAACTCAAAGTTGCTTTAATACCTGTTAAATCCAATGTCTCAATATGTCCACCTCATTAGATGAAACAATAACCAGGTCAATAGATCCCTCCTTAAGTCTCAATATAGTGTTCAGCAATAATCGATCAAATTTGACCATTTAGCCTGAGATCCGGCTTGTTGCTTTTCTATTGTGAGGGTCTATCGAGCGAAAAGGTTATTGCAAAATTAAAAAAACAAAAAACCACCTTATTGGATCTTAATTAGCGATTAAGAGTATGATTTAACGATAAATAAATACTATTATTTAATTGTTAATTGTTAGAACTAGATCCTATACTGGTTGAATGATGAAAATACATACGAATTATCAACGACCAATAAAGTCTGCCTTGTGGGTAGTGCTTTGCTTTGCCCTTATTCTGGTAATCAATTGGTTATTGGCCCCTATTCCATTTTTGGCAACTATTGCCAATTACATACCACTACACACTTTTTTAGAATTATTGTCTATCATAGTGTCTGCAATGATTTTTGGTATTTTTTGGGCCAATATACCTAACAATAAAAACAGTCGAAATCATCTTATTCTAGCTTGCTCCTTCCTCGGTGTAGCGATTCTGGATTTATTACATGTACTCTCATTTCCTGGAATGCCAGACCTCATTACCCCAAGCAGCCCAGAGAAAACGATAAACTTTTGGTTAATGGCCCGCTACCTATCGGCCTTGAGTGTAATTATAGTTTCCATGTTTTCCTGGCGTACCCTTGCCACACGACTCATGCACTGGATAATATTGACTATTGTTTTGCTATTGCTCAGCATACTCATCACCATTGGCCTAATTTATCCTTCATTGCTCCCAAGTACCTTTGTTGAAGGTCAAGGGTTAACCTCATTTAAAATTATCAGCGAATATTTTTCAGCCGCTGTTTACTTACTTGTTTCAATTAAACTTTTTTATTCAATGCGTAAGCAACAGTCCTATGATGTAGTAAATTTATTTATAGCCGTCTGCTTAATGTCAATGAGCCAAATTTACTTTACGCTATATGCCGAAATGAACGACAGCAATGCTTTGTTAGGGCATATCTATAAAGTTCTTGCCTATGGCATGGTTTATAAAAGCTTCTTCATCAGTAACATAGTAAAGCCTTATGAAGAGCTGTCTAAATCGCGTAATTTACTCAGTACCATAATTGAAGCCATTCCAATGAGTATCTGTTGGAAAGACTCTCAATCACGTTATTTAGGCTGTAACACGCAATTTGCGATAAATGCTGGAGTGAAAAGCGCTGATGAAATAATAGATAAATTTGACAGTGAACTGGCCTGGGGCGAACAAGCGGCCATATACCAATTAAATGATCAACAGGTCATAAGCTCTGGCGTGCCAAAATTGAGCTACGAAGAAAGTTATATCAGTCCTACCGGTGAGTTTTTTTGGATAAACAAGTCCAAAGCACCCATTCACGATAAAAATAATGCTGTTATCGGCATGGTAGGTATCTATGAAGATATTACAGCTAGGCGCATCTCACAGGAAAAGCTTCAACTAGCAGCCAGCGTCTTTACATACGCCAAAGAGTCAATCTCCATCACAGATACCGATGGCCTTATTCTTGACGTCAATAAGGCTTTTACACGGATGACGGGCTATAGCCGTGAAGAAGCAATAGGTCAAAACCCTAGCATTCTCCACTCTGGTCGACAATCTGCCCGTTTTTATGCTGATATGTGGAAAGCAATATTAAATGAAGGTTACTGGTCAGGTGAACTTTGGAACAAACGTAAAAATGGTGACATCTATATTGAGAATAAAACGATTAGTGCCGTGCGTGATAAAGACAATAATACGACCCATTATGTTGCCTTAGGTAACGACATTACCCCAATGAAAAAATATCAAGACCAATTGGAACATATTGCCCACTATGATTTACTAACTGACTTACCTAACCGAGTATTACTGGCAGATCGTTTAGGTCAAGCTATGTTGCATTGTAAGCGTGATGGGAAGTCACTTGCGGTAGTATTTCTTGATTTAGATGGTTTTAAAGCCGTCAATGATGCCTATGGGCATGATGTGGGTGATGAGTTACTCATTGCACTATCTTTGCGGATGAAAGATGCATTACGCGAAAGTGATAGCTTAGCCCGCATTGGTGGGGATGAATTTGTTGCTGTATTAACAGATTTAGCGATAGTTGAAGATTGCAAGCCAGTATTAGATCGACTGTTATTAGCGGCCTCTGAGCCTGCCACGATTGGTGATGTTATTTTTAATGTCTCAGCCAGTATCGGCGTCACCCTGTACCCACAAGATAATACTGATGCTGATTTACTAATGCGTCATGCTGATCATGCCATGTACGCGGCTAAAGAGTCAGGGCGTAATCGTTACCATTTCTTTGATACAGCCCAAGACGATGCGGTTAAATTGCAAAAAATATACCTTGATGCTATTCGTTATGCTTTAGATAATCATCAATTTATACTTTATTATCAGCCCAAAGTGAATATGAAAACTGGTACTGTGATTGGCGTTGAGGCACTTATTCGCTGGCATCATCCTGAACGAGGATTATTAAGCCCAATTGAGTTCTTACCCGCGATAGAAAATAATCCTATGAGTATCGAAATGGGCGAATGGGTTATAGATAGTGCGTTAACACAAATAGGCCAATGGCAAAAAATGAATCTTAATATCACTGTTAGCACCAGCGTAAACATTGCAGCGGTTCAATTACAGCAAAAAGACTTCACCCAGAGACTCGCTGCGCTGTTAGCTCGCCATCCAGATGTTGAGCCCCGTTATTTAGAGCTAGAAGTGCTGGAAACGAGCGCCCTAGATGATGTTAATCATGTATCCTCAACCATGCAAGCATGTATAGCACTAGGGGTAAACTTTGCCCTAGATGATTTTGGAACAGGCTATTCATCCCTCACTTATCTTAGACGATTACCCGCTAAGTTAATTAAAATAGACCAAAGCTTTATACGGGACATGTTACATGATGCGGATGATTTGGCTATTGTGGAAGGGGTGATAACCTTAGCTAAATCGTTCAAACGTGAAGTCATTGCAGAAGGAGTTGAGTCGATAGAACATGGCACGGCCCTGTTAAAGCTAGGTTGTGATTTAGCCCAAGGTTATGGTATTGCACGGCCTATGCCTGCTGAAGATATTCCTGCATGGATAAATGAATGGAAACCTGATAATGCTTGGAAGATTTAATCTTAAACTCAATTTAATACCTGTTTAATTACCATCAATAGAATATAAAAAGCCCATTTGAAATGGGCTTTTGTGTGTTAAAAGGGTTATCACTTAGCTTTATTCATTCATTCTATATGCAGGGTCTTTTTCTAAATGTGCTTGAGCAAGGGTAATAGCTTGAACCGCGCGGGAATTAAACTCACGTTGATAAAGGGTATAAACCACAAATAAATTAGCAAAAATAAACGCTAACGGATGCAGGAACCAACACAAAGCCGCCATAGCAAAATAGTAAGACCGTAGGCCGTAGTTGTACGAATGGGCTGCTTGATCTTGTACCACTGCCATTTGCCTTGCATAACCGAGCATGTTGATATCAGTCCCAGTTTTATCCAATGGTGCAGCGCCAATCATTACGTTAACAAAACCATACTGGCGCATCGACCAGGTAAACTGGAAAAATGCCAACACGAAAATACCCGCAAGTAAGGCAAGCTTAACTTGCACCAATGCATGATTAGGCGAAACAGAAAAAGGAATAGAACCAATTACCATTTCAAGCTTTTCAACTTGCGAAAATAGCGTTAATACACCGGCAAGAATAAGCAATGTCGTCGAAGCAAAAAAGGCTATGTTGCGCTCCAGGTTAGCTAATAACGATGCTTCCCCCACCCGAATCTCCTTTGCAATCACTTGCGTCATCCAATGAATACGCTGTTGATGCATCACTCTGGCGATACAATTGGCGGTTTTAGCTTTATGTTTTGAAAATCGAGTGTAACCAATCCAGCTAATCAAAAAAGTGAATAACGCTAAATAATCTAGCGGCGAACCAATCATATACTTTCCCTATGCAACTCAGAATCAAACATTTTTTATTTGAGCGTTTATTATGCACCAGTTTTATTTCTGCTTGAATAATTATTTAGTACCAAGATGCAGTAGAAACCCTCTTGAATCAGTAATAAAACGGGAGTTGAGTTCAATTAAAGCAAAAGGGTTAAAAAGGGCTAATACATTGAGTATTCATTCGCTCGCCACTGACTGGGTGGATGAAAGAAAGCGAGGTAGCATGTAACATTAGCCTACTAGCCAAAGATTGTGATTGACCAATAGGGTAGAGATCGCAGCCAATAATTGGATGCCCTATTTGCTGACTGTGTATGCGCAGTTGATGGGTTCGACCTGTTATTGGTGTAAAAGTCACTTTTGTCATTTGCTGACCACCAGTTATGTGTTCAGAGTCAATAACTTGATAGTGACTATGAGCCGCTTTTCCACTTATATGGCAAATTTTCATTAATGGAAAATCATCTTTGGCGATCGGCAGCTTAATATCCCCTTGATGACTCGGCATCTCTCCCAATAATAACGCTGTATAGGTTTTATCGACTAAACCGTTTTGAAATTGCTGAGTTAACAGTCCATTAATCTGTTTATTTAATGCCACCAGCATGATACCTGAGGTACCAAAATCCAAACGATGCACCAAAGTACAACCTGGATAGTCTTTCACTAAACGATAGTGAACCGAGTCGATATTAAGCGGATTTTTACCAGACAAACTTAATAAACCTGAAGGTTTATTAATTAATAATAGGTGTTCATCTTGAAACAGTATTTCAATGTTTTCAAGACAAGGTGGGGCAATAAATTCAGTCATAACAAGCAAAGCATGAGGCAAAAAAGGAGCATAAACAAATGCTGACCATAAGGCTAATTTAATTATCATGATGATGCTTGATTGACGTTTATATCACATAGAATGGATAGACTTTATAATCAAGTATATCCATTCTATTGATATCGACTAGCAATCAGATATTAACAAGCTAATGCTAATGCTCATTTTCAGCTTACAACACTTAAAATAGACATTAGGCCTTTTGGCTTAAAGCGCGGGTATAAATTCATAGTCTAATGTCTAATGTCAACGCTGAATTTAGCCCTTAATTTACGTTTTCAATCGACCAAGTTCGGTGTGCTGTTGTTGTACTAACTCAGCAAGCGAATGACTGCTTTGCTGCGCCTCATCTGCAAGCTGTGATAATTCTGCTGCGGAATCAGATATGCCAGTAATATTGCGGCTCACTTCTTCTGTGACCATACTTTGCTCTTCTGCAGCAGTGGCAATATGAGTCACCTGGGACGACACCTCATTAATTTGAACCACTATGGCATTAAGCGATGATAATGCCATTTCAGTTTGCTCAACGGCTAACTGAGCGCCTTTAGCCCCCTTATCGATAATTTTTGAAGCGTTGACCACTTCTGATTGAAGTGCATCAATTAATTTAGTGATTTGATTGGTTGAGTTTTGGGTTTTAGATGCTAATGCTCTGACCTCATCGGCTACAACGGCAAAACCTCGCCCTTGCTCACCCGCCCTTGCTGCCTCAATAGCTGCATTTAACGCCAGTAAATTGGTTTGATCTGCAATAGAGCTAATCACCTCTAAAATACCGCTAATGTTGCCACTGCTTTGAGAAACTAACTCTACGGCCTTTTGTGCTTGAGCAGATTCTATAGACATGTCATTTACATAACCCATGGCTTGAGTTAGGCGCTTCTCGCCTTCTTTAACATTTTTGGTCATCGACTCAGTTTCATGCGCAGTTTGTTCAGAGGCTTTGGCCACTTCTAATGCTGCGGCACTCATCTGGTTTACTGCCGTAACAACACTGTCAATTTCCGCATATTGGCGATTTACACTCTCACGGGTTAACTGAGCAATCTTGGCTGATTTTTGACTTTCTGATTGCGAACGATCGGCCAAACCTTTAAGACCAATAATCAAATCCCTCAATTTGGTAATAAATAAGTTAAAACCTTTGGCTAGTGCTATCAGCTCAGCATGGGAATCTACATGAAGTGATTGAGTTAAATCCCCTTCTGCACTGCCTAAATTCTCTACCCTTTGCTGGATCATATTCAGTGGTGAAATAATGCTGCGGATCACAATACTAATTACACCGATTGCGACTACTGACACAATTACGCCTAAAACCAACAATAAACTGCCTAATGAAGTCGCCATGTCATCCATGGCTGTATCCATTTTAGTGATAGCAGCAAAGGCTTGTTCTTTTGGCACTTCAATAACCAATGACCAGGTGGCATTGGCGAGTGGAATTAAAATGGGGAATGCCACTGCGATGATGTCATCATCACTATAAATTTTATTATTTTTATGCAGCTCCATTAATTCAGACGCTTTTTGAGGAGAGACTGATTCAGCAAAAGGCCGAGCCATTTTATTATAATGACTTGCTGCAACTACAAGTCCTCGCTCACTTAATAAGGTGACTTTTGCAGTACCTTGATAAAGGCTTTGAGATAATTTATCAATAAGCTTTTGAAATATAGGTAAATTAACATCTACTCCAACCATACCTTTAAATTGATTATTCACTACAACAGGAACGGTAAGTGAAGTCATTAACGCATTATTACCTGGAGATATCTCATACAGGTAAGGTTCCATCAAACAAGGCTTTTTAGTATCTTTTACACACAGATACCATTCTGCTTCCCTGATCCCAAATTCATTTAATGTCGCGACATACTTTTCGGCAGCATCTTCAACTTGCTGATGCTCAACCGTGCCATCATCATTGCGAGTGTAGTAAAGTTCTAAGCTACCATTATTAGGAACGCTATGACTAAAGCCATTTAAATATTCACTATCACGTCCATCATAACCATTGGATTCAAATTGAGCATACATAGATGATATTTGAGCATTTTTGCGTAAATTAGCTATCAGCAAGTCTGCCAACTTTGAACGGGCAAGGGGATCCTGAACAGACGTATATTCAACCATTCCAGAAAAAGAATAAGGGATACGGTAAGCCTCATTTATAAACCCAGCAATTTGTTGACCATATTCAGCGGCCCTAGCGGATAGCTTTTGATTTATTTCTTGTTGTAACGTGGTATCCATCTCTTGCGCTAAAATTTTATTTTTGTCGCTTAATCCCCACCATAAGCTTAGTGATAATGTCAGCACGATAAGCAAAAACAACCCTGATGTGATCCAAAGTAATTTCGTTTTGACAGGCAATGCCTTCATATTGTTACTCCACTTTCTTATTATGTCTTTATAGGTATGTCAAAAATTTCACATACGACTTTAAGTTTAGTCGAGATTCTAATAATAGGACGAAAAAATAGTAAAAATGCCGATAAAAACTAACAAAAAGCCCTATTTCTCAATAGGGCTCACTTTGTACTTAAACTATTGGGGCGTTAATTATATTTAGCCATTAAAAACAACGTTAAAGACTTCATCCATAATTGCTAAACCCGCATCAACTTGTGCATCAGGCGCCGTTAAAGGCACTAATACTCGCAGGACATTTCCGTAGGTGCCGCAAGATAGTAAAATTAATCCGCGGTTACGCGCTTCCAATAGCACTTTGGGACAGTATTGTGGTGCGGGCTGACCATTTTCCATCAATTCAATGGCAATCATCGCACCTAAGCCACGCACTTCAGCAATTTGGTTGTACTTACTTTGCATAGTGGTTATTGAGGCTTTAATGTGTGCACCTAAAGTGTTGGCTCGCTCAAGTAGCTTTTCTTGCTCAAACACTTCAATCACCGCCAAAGCTGCTGCACAAGCCAGTGGGCTGCCACCATAAGTACCACCTAAGCCACCGGCAGTAATAGCGTCCATCACTTCAGCGCGGCCAGTGATACCTGATAGCGGGAAACCACCCGCTATCGATTTAGCAAAAGTGGTAATGTCAGCGGCTACGCCCATTTGCTCCATGGCAAAAAAGGTTCCGGTACGACCAGCACCAGTTTGCACTTCATCAGCAATAAGCATTATGCCGTGGGTATCGCACAATTCACGTAAACGCTTCATAAAGCTTGGCGTGGCGGCATAAAAGCCACCCTCACCTTGTACAGGCTCTAAAATAATGGCGGCAATGTCACTCGGCTCAGCATCATTTTTAAAAATACGCTCAATTGAAGCCATTGCGGCATCTTCAGACACACCATGTAACTCACACGGAAACTCAGCCCTAAACACGTTAGCAGACATCAGTCCCATGCCTTTGCTGTAAGGGGCTACTTTACCGGTCAATGCCAATGCCGCGATGGTACGGCCATGATAACCTGAGGTAAAAGCAATAACGCCTGCACGCTTTGTGTAAGCGCGGGCAACTTTAACCGCGTTTTCGACCGCTTCAGAGCCGCTAGTAAATAACGCTGTTTTTTTAGCAAAGTCACCTGGCACTAACTGATTTAATTTCTCACACACTTCTACGTAGCTTTCATACGCTAGCACCATAAAACAAGTATGGGAAAAATCATCTAACTGCGCTTGAACCGCAGCTTTTACTTTTGGGTGTAAGTGGCCAGTGTTAAGCACCGCAATACCGCCTGCAAAATCGATATATTCACGCCCTTCAACATCCCAAACGGTAGCATTTTCAGCGCGCTCTATGAAAAGCGGATGAATTTGACTTACACCTTGCGCAACAGCTGCCTGGCGACGAGCCATTAATTGTTCATTTGTTTTATTCATTGCCTATACCCTTACACAGACATACAGATATATTTCATTTCGAGGTATTCCTCGATGCCAAATTTTGACCCTTCACGGCCTAAACCTGAAGATTTTATTCCGCCAAATGGCGCAACTTCTGTCGAAATAAGTCCAGTATTAACACCAACCATGCCGTACTCTAGTGCTTCTGCCACTTTATAAACCAATGAAATATCACGGCCATAAAAATAGGCTGCTAAACCAAACTCAGTATCGTTGGCCTGATTAATTACATCGTCTACACTATCGAACTTGAAGATTGGCGCTAAAGGACCAAAGGTTTCTTCGCGGGCAACTAACATGGTTTTATTGACATCACGCACTATAGTGGGCTCAAAAAAGAAACCGCCTAATGCGTGGGGGTTGCCACCGGTAACCACACTGGCACCTTTTGCTAACGCATCATCTAAATGACTTTGCACTTTTGCTACAGCATTGGCATTAATCAGTGGTCCAATGGTGACACCTTGTTCAGTGCCATGACCTACTTTCAATTTGGCGACAGCATCGGCAAACTTTTGGATGAAAGTGTCATACACTCCCGCTTGCACATAGATACGATTAGCACACACACAGGTTTGGCCAGCATTGCGATATTTAGCAATCATTGCACCTTCGACTGCGGCATCTATGTCGGCATCATCAAACACAATAAATGGCGCATTACCGCCTAATTCTAATGATAACTTTTTAAGCGTAGGCGCACATTGCGCCATAAGCTTGATGCCAACCCCAGTTGAACCTGTAAATGATAATTTTCGCACAATAGGGCTTTCACACAGGGTATTGCCAATTTCAATAGCATTGCCTGTAACCACACTAAATACCCCAGCAGGAATACCAGCCCGGCGGCTTAGTTCAGCTAATGCTAATGCCGTAAAGGGAGTTTGCTCCGCAGGTTTAACCACCATAGTACAACCAGCAGCTAATGCCGGTGCTGCCTTTCGGGTAATCATAGCAGCGGGGAAATTCCAAGGCGTAATTGCCGCAGTAACACCCACAGGTTGCTTGATAACTGTCAGTCTTTTATCAGCTTGATGGCCAGGAATAGTATCACCATAAATGCGCTTAGCTTCTTCAGCAAACCATTCAATAAATGAGGCTGCATAAGTAACTTCGCCTTTTGCTTCGGCTAACGGCTTGCCCTGCTCGGTTGTCATCAGCAACGCAAGATCATCTGCGTTTTCAATTAATAACTCAAACCAACGACGCAATTTGCTGCTGCGCTCTTTAGCCGTTAGAGCACGCCAGGCAGGTAATGCTTTATTCGCCGCATCGATGGCAGCCGATGTCTCGGCCGCGCCCATTACAGGTACATGGCCGATAATGTCGTGATTGGCCGGGTTTGCTATCGCAATGGTATCACCAGAGTTTGCACTGACCCATTGGCCATCGATATAGCATTGCTGTTGTAATAAACTTGGGTCATTCAATACCATGATGATCTCCTTAATCTAAATACCAAAACTTATACGCCAAACTTATCGCGCATAGTGTAATACCAGGCACCAATAGCACTAAAAGGCACTCTTAAGGCGTGTCCACCAGGGAACGGATAATGAGGTAATGCCGCAAATGCATCAAAGCGAGTTGCTTGGCCATTTAGCATTTCTGCGATCAATTTTCCCGCAAGATGTGTGTATGTCACACCATGGCCGCTACAGCCTTGAGAGTAATAAATATTGTGGCCAATACGGCCAACTTGTGGCAAACGCGACAAGGTCATTAAGAAATTACCTGTCCAAGCATAATCAATTTTAATCCCTTTAAGTTGGGGGAATGTTTTCAGCAGCTTAGGTTCTATAAGCGCTTTGATATTGGCGGGATCACGCGCGCCATATACCACGCCACCACCGAATATTAGACGTTTATCTCCGGTTAAACGGTAGTAGTCGAGTAAATAGTTACAATCTTCGACACAATAATCCTGCGGTAAAATACTGGCAGCCATCTCATCAGATAAGGGCGCTGTAGTCACTACTTGAGTACCACATGGCATAGACTTAGCGTGTAATTCAGGCAGCAACTTACCTAAATAGGCATTACCAGCAACAACTACGAACTTACATTTAACTTGACCTTGCGCTGTATGCACAACCGGTGATGCACCATCGTCAATATTAATAACAGCAGAGTCTTCAAAAATTAATCCACCTAAAGATTCAACCGCACGGGCTTCACCTAATGCTAAATTCAAAGGGTGAATATGGCCGCCACTTTTATCTAATAAGCCGCCAACGTATAGGTCCGAATCAACCACTTTACGAATAGCATCGTGATCTAAAATTTCAAGTTGTTGATTATGTCCATGGGCTTCCCACAAGTCTTTTTGTGAACGTAAATGGCCCATTTGTTTTTTATTCATAGCCGCGAAAACGCCACCATTCTTTAAATCACAATCAATATTATATTTGGCAATGCGTTCACGAATGATACGCCCACCTTCAAATGCCATTTCACCAAAAAGTTTGCCTTGCTCTTTGCCAACCACTTTTTCAATACTGTCTATGTCACGGCTAAAAGAGTTAACAATTTGACCGCCATTTCGACCTGATGCACCCCAGCCAATTCTGGCGGCCTCAAGGATAACTACCCTCATGCCACTTTCTAAAAGATGAAGCCCCGCTGATAAGCCTGTATAACCTGCGCCAACAATACAAACATCTGTTTCTATAACAGATTCTAGACGAGGGCGTTCAACTTTATCGTTGGCCGATGCGGCGTAATATGAACTAGTATGAGGTGTAGCAGACATAGCACTTCCTTTATATGTACATTGCAAAATATAACAGTCTCATCCTACACCTAGGTCATCATAAAAACTAGCCGAAAAGGTATAATTATTTACAGTTTGTTGAAAATATTAAACACTATAAAACCATAATCCTGCACTATTATTAGCATGACTAATAGGTATGAATACAGCTTATTTTGAAGAGTTTGGGTTATCTAAATTTGGGTTATTTACATTTTGGTATCTCAGCCATGGTGGTCTAGTTAAACCGACAAGTGATCCACAAAAAAGCCCATCAAAGATCAATTACTCGAGAGCCAATTAAAGACGTTTAATCCAGATTAAGACTCGAGTGATGACTTATTATAGATAATAAAAAAGCGCGTTGATGAATCGAAATATCATCATGACGCGCTTCTATTATTTCAAGGTAATACCCTATGACTCCATCGCTTTTTGCGCTTTCTTTTCTGCCCGTCGAGTAAAGTACCAGGACAGGAATGCAACAAGAGACACTGCAAAAATAATGATGGTCGCTAACGCATTAATCTTAGGCGACACCCCTAAGCGCACTGATGAAAACACCACCATAGGCAAGGTTGTAGAACCCGGCCCGGAAGCAAAGCTGGCTATCACTAAGTCATCTAATGACAAACTAAATGATAATAACCAACCAGCAATTAACGCTGGCGATATCATAGGAACCGTAATCAAGAAGAAGGTTTTTAGTGGCGTAGCCCCTAAATCCATCGCGGCTTCTTCAATTGATCTGTCTAGCTCGCGCAATCTTGACGACACCACAACGGCTACGTAAGCGGCACAAAATGTTGAGTGTGCTATCCACACTGTTAGCATTCCGCGTTCAGTTGGCCAACCAAAAGTATCAGCCATTTGCACAAACAATAACAGTAAAGATAAACCAGTGATCACTTCAGGCATAACCAATGGCGCGGTGATCATGTTAGATAAGGTCAACTTAGCCCATGAGCGACGAAAACGTGTCATGACAAACGCCGCCATAGTGCCAATAATGACCGCCATAGTTGCACTGTAAAATGCGATACGTAAACTCACCCACACGGCACTTAAAATCTGCTCATCTTGAAACAGTTCACCGTACCATTTTGGTGAAAACCCACTCCAGACTGTAACCAGTTTTGATTCATTAAAAGAATAAATAACCAAAATAAGCATCGGGGCATACAAAAAAAGTAAACCGAACCACAACATGATTTTAGAGAAACTTAAGTTTTTCATGCATCGTTCTCCATATCACGTGACTGATAGCGATGGAACAAGGTAATTGGCACAATTAACAGTGCTAACATGACAATAGCCAAAGATGAAGCCACAGGCCAATCACGGTTATTAAAGAACTCTTGCCACAATACTTTACCGATCATTAATGAATCAGGACCACCTAATAGCTCAGGAATAACAAACTCACCGACAGCAGGAATGAACACTAGCATTGAGCCAGCTACCACTCCCCCCATTGATAAAGGCAGCGTAATTTTCCAGAAGGTATTGAGACTACTAGAACCTAAATCAGATGCGGCTTCAATTAAGCTCATATCCAGTTTCACTAAAGTGGCATATAAGGGCAAAATCATAAATGGCAGGTAGCCATAAATAATACCAATATACACGGCAAAGTTAGTATTGAGCATTTGAATAGGCTCAGAAATGACCCCAAGCCAGATTAAGAAGTTATTCACTAAGCCAGTGTTACTTAAAATACCCATCCAGGCATAAATACGGATCAAAAATGATGTCCATGATGGCAGCATCACTAACAGTAATAACACAGGTTGAAATCGTGTTGGCGCTCTAGCAATGGCATAAGCCATAGGGAAGCCTAATAACAAACAACCTAAGGTGGCTATGAGTGCCATTTTAAGTGAAGTTAAATAGGCAACGTAGTACATTGAATCCTGTAACAATAGTAAATAGTTACCAAAATTCAAAAAGATGGATAATGTCTCATCGATAAAACTAAAGGTTGCCTCATAGGGAGGAATAGCAATCGCAGCAGTTGAAAAACTCAGCTTCAACACAATGGCGAAAGGCAGTGCAAAGAACATCAATAACCATAGGTAAGGGATACCCATGGTCAAATGTCGGCCTATTAGGCGTTTAAATGGATTCATCATGATTGCAATACAACCCCGCTGGTGTCTTCCCAACTGATAAAGACTTCTTCTTCCCATGTTGGGTGATCCGATCGGCGTTCACGGTTAATCATTGAGCACTGAACAATTTGCTTGTTTCTTAGCTTAATATAAAATACTGAAACGCCACCTAAATAGGCAATATCATGTACTACGCCTCTGGCCCAGTTATACTCACCTTCAGGCTGTTCACGGGTAATGATGGTTTTTTCAGGGCGCACAGCAAGCATCACAGTCTTATTATCTAAACTGGTAGAAATACCGTGTCCAATATAAAAAGGTTGTTTTAAAGTGTGTGATTTAATAATGGCATGATCGGCTTCATCGGCAATAATATCGCCTTTAAATAAATTTACTGTGCCAATAAACTCAGCAACCATACGGCTATTCGGCGCCTCATAAATGTCTGTTGGGCTGCCAGTTTGTGCAATCCAACCTTCATTCATAATAGAAATACGCCCTGCCATCGTCATGGCCTCTTCTTGATCGTGAGTTACCATGACACAGGTCACGCCTACGGCTTCAAGAATATCGACCACTTCTAACTGCATTTGAGTACGCAGCTTTTTATCCAATGCGCCCATAGGCTCATCAAGTAGTAATAGTTTAGGTCTTTTAGCTAATGAACGAGCCAAGGCGACACGTTGACGCTGACCACCCGATAATTGGTGTGGTTTACGCTTAGCATATGTTTCCATGTGCACCAACTTGAGCATTTCCTCAACGCGTTGAGCAATATCAGCTTTGGGCATTTTGTCTTGTTTTAAGCCAAAGGCAATATTTTGTTCTACCGTCATATGTGGAAATAATGCATAGGATTGGAACATCATATTGATAGGGCGTTCATAGGGAGGCATGTCGGTAATATCGACACCGTCCAGAAAAATGCGACCTTCAGTCGGCTTTTCAAAACCGGCCAATATACGTAATAGGGTTGATTTTCCTGAGCCTGAGCCACCTAATAATGCGAAAATTTCACCTTGATTAATGGTCAGTGACACATTGTCGACTGCGCGGACATCATCAAATAGTTTACTAATTCGATCAATTTTAAGGAGTACTTTATCTTGCGTCTTTGTGGTTGGTTTATTAGTGACGCCCGAGGTGTTTTCCATGATACTGCTCCGCCTAGTTGGAGTATGTGTTCTGTAACATTGATTATTATTTGGGGTTACAAAGAACATTAAAATCTGATTGATGAAAGGGCTAAGTATTTAGGGCAAGTTACCTTGCCCTAATATGTGGATCTGACTACTGACCAGATTTCACTTTAGTCCAAGCACGTGTCACAACTCGTTGAATTTTCATTGGGCGAATATCACCAATGTACAGCTTGTCGATTACGCTTTGTGGTGGATAAATTGCTGGATCATTTTTGATTGCATCATCAACTAGCGCCTGTGCAGGAGTATTAGGGTTAGCATAAGCAACATAGTTACTGATAGGTGCTATTACCTCAGGACGCAATAAATAGTTAATTAACTTATGGGCGTTATCAACGTTTGTGGCATCTTGTGGAATCGCTAACATATCAAACCAAAGGTTGGCACCTTCTTTTGGAATAGAATAACCGATTTTATTGCCATTACCCGCTTCATCTGCTCGAGCGGCAGCCTGGAATACATCGCCAGAGAAACCATATGCGACACAAATATCCCCATTAGCGAGATCTGAAATATAACGCGATGAATGGAAGTAGGTGATATACGGACGAACTTTGGCAAGTACTTCAGCAGCTTTTTCATAATCAGCGGCATTTTTACTGTTCGGATCTAAACCAAGATAAATGAGCGCTTGCGGCAGCATGTCGTCTGCAGAATCTAGCATTGAAAAACCACATGATGCGATTTTTTCTGCGTATTTAGGATTAAAAATAAGCTCTAATGAATCAAATGGCGCATCTTCACCTAACACAGCTTTAACTTTATCAATGTTATAGCCAATACCATTAGTGCCCCATAAGTATGGTACGGCATGCTCATTAGCAGGATCGGCTTTCTCAAGCTGCTTCATTAAGTCCGGTTTTAAGTTGGCATAGTTAGTCAACTTAGTACGATCTAGCTTTTGAAAGGCACCCGCTTTAATTTGCTTAGCCAAAAAGTGATTTGATGGAACCACTATGTCATAACCACTGCGACCAGAAAGCAATTTAGCTTCTAGCACTTCGTTACTGTCGAACACGTCATAAATAACGCGAATGCCAGTCTCTTTTTCAAAGTTTGCTAAGGTATCTTCTGCGATATAGTCAGACCAATTGTACATCTTGACAACTTCTTCAGCATGCAGCGAAGTGCTGGCAAATACCGACGCTGAAATAAGCGCTATGGTAGACAGTTTGTTAAGTAGCTTCATATGTTCTCCCTTACTTGGATAATGGTCAGGACTGTGCTGACAGTTATTCGCTTTTAAAGCGTTATTATCATTCCCTTATAAAAAGGAAATTATCCAATGCTACATCATATTTCTGCATCGGTAACATCACAGCAAAATGCAAATGCTATAATTTTTTTGGATTCTATCAAAAACCTTTTTAATTACTAGATAGTAACAATCTAATTGCTTAAAAAACCACTAATCATTCATAAAAATTCAACGTCACAGTAATTGATATCAATATGCCTTACTGGCTAAACATTTAGTGTAGGTGTCATTTAGGGCCATTAAAGCCTTATCAACCAACTCATCGATCTCTGCCTTGGTAATAACCAGTGGCGGAGAAATAATCATAGTATCGCCCACTGACCGCATCACCAAACCATGCTCGATACAAAAATCTCGACACCAAGTTCCCACACCAATCTTGGCTGAAAAACGCTGGCGTTTCGCTTTATCTTGCACTAGCTCAATAGCAGCAACCAAACCTAAGCCTCTTACCTCACCCACTAATGGATGCTCAGCTAATTGTTGTAAGCGTTGTTGAAAATACGGTGCCGTTTCAGTAGCCACTTTTTCAACTAATTTTTCTCGTTTGATAATATTGATATTTTCTAATGCAGCAGCCGCAGCAACCGGATGACCTGAGTAGGTAAAACCGTGGGTAAATTCACCACATTGCTGTTTAATCACATCCGCGACACGGTCTGCAATTATTACGCCACCCATAGGCACGTAACCAGATGTCATGCCTTTTGCTATTGAAATAAAATCAGGTTGTAGGTCAAAGTATTCAGCTGCAAACCAATGCCCCGTTCTGCCAAAACCACTAATCACTTCATCCAAAATAAGTAACACGTCATATTTAGCTAAAATACGTTTAATTTCAGGCCAGTATGTGGATGGAGGAATGATAACACCGCCAGCCCCCTGAAAAGGTTCGGCAATAAATGCCGCAACATTATCTTCACCTAGCTCTAATATTTTAGTTTCTAGTGCTTGGGCAGCTTGTAGACCAAATGCATCGGGCGTTAAATCCCCCCTTCGGCATACCAATAGGGTTGTGCGATATGCACTACTTTGGGGATAGGTAAATCCCCTTGTTCGTGCATGCCAGACATACCGCCTAAACTTGCACCCGCTACTGTAGAACCATGGTAAGCATTGTGTCGGCTTATAATGGTTTTTTTATTGGGTTGACCTTTTAAATCCCAATAGCGTCGCACCATGCGTAAGTTTGTGTCGTTTGATTCAGATCCAGAACCGGTAAAGAACACACTATTCATGTGTTTAGGGGCTAGTTCGGCAATGGTTTTTGCTAACTCAATAGCTGGTGGGTGAGTACATTGAAAAAAGCTGTTGTAGAAAGGAAGTTTTTGCATCTGCTGACAAGCGGCATCGACAATTGATTGTCGGCCATAACCCACATTTACACACCAAAGCCCTGCCATTGCGTCTAATAATTTATGACCTTGGACATCCCATATATAGACACCTTCGGCGCGCTCAATCACACGAGTGCCTTTCTCGCCAAGGGCTTTAGAGTCTGTAAATGGATGAATAAAATGTGCTTTATCTGCTTGCTGTAAAGAGGCTAAATTTGTCATACATGTTCCTTTAAGCTGGCAAAAATGACAACTTACCAGTCCTGACTGCTGTTATGTAATCATCTGAAAATATTATTAACTCTTCGACTGACGTAATGAGCCACTCTTTCTAGTTAAGAGTACCTAGCAACTGATCAAACTAAGTTGCGAACAGACTAAATTCGCAACTTAATTAGATACTCACTTAACCGTTAAAACTAAACGGTCAGTAGCAGGAACTCACGCTCCCAAGAACTGACTACGCGACGGAAGTTTTCAAGTTCAGCTTGCTTAACCGCCACAAAACCTGTGGTGAAAGACTGACCTAAATACTCAATACACGCTTCACTTTCTTGCATTGCAATCAAGGCTTCTTCTAGGGTCAGCGGTAAACAGTATTCGTTACTGGTGCGACTTTCATTCGAACGACCTGTCACAGGGTTTGAAGGACGTAAGCCTTTTTCCATACCAATGAAACCAGCTAATAAACTCGCTGCAATGGTTAAGTAACAGTTTGCATCAGCACCTGGAATACGGTTTTCAATACGACGATTCTCTGGCGATGATTCAGGGATACGTAGACCACATGTGCGGTTCTCTACGCCCCATTCTAAGTTTACTGGTGCTGAGGTGCCCGGTAGAAAACGACGGAAAGAGTTAACACTTGGCGCCATTAATGGCAATAACTCAGGAATATAGGTTTGTAAGCCGGCAATATAATTTAAAAACAACTGGCTTTGAGTACCATCTTCTTTAGTAAAAATGTTTTTACCGGTTTTTTTATCAATCACACTTTGGTGGATGTGCATCGCACTGCCTGGCTCATCAGTAACCGGCATAGCCATAAAAGTAGCACACACATTATGCTTTAATGCCGCTTCTTTAAGTGTGCGTTTAAATATAAATACTTGATCCGCTAACGATAATGGATTGCCATGGCTGAAGTTAATCTCCATCTGCGCAGGACCATCTTCATGGATTAGGGTATCAATATCTAAACCTTGAAGCTCACACCAATCGTACATATCTTCAAACAGTGGATCGAATTCATTTGCGGCGTCGATTGAAAATGATTGACGACCAGCTTCTGGACGGCCAGAGCGACCAATAGGAGGCTTAAGCGGTAAGTCATGGTCATCACTACGTTGAGTTAAATAAAACTCCATTTCTGGTGCAATAACGGGTTCCCAACCTTTATCTTCATAAAGTTTAAGTACTTTTTTAAGCACATTACGTGGTGATAATTCAATTGGATTACCCATACGATCATAACAATCGTGAATCACTTGCGCGGTAGCTTCTACAGTCCAAGGTAGCATGAATACTGCATTCTCATCCGGCACACACACAAAATCGATATCGGCTTTATCAAGTAATGAATAGAAAATACCGTCATCGATAAAATCACCCGTCACCGTTTGCAGCAATACGCTTTCAGGTAAACGCATGCCTTTCTCATCAATAAACTTATCTACTGGGGCAATTTTGCCTCGAGCGATACCTGTCATGTCACTGATAACACATTCAACTTCGGTAATTTTTCTATCTTTTAGGAACGTAATTAACTTATCCATTGGTTATTTCTCTCGTTTAGCTGCATGCAAACGGCACGCATTGCCGAATGCATCAAAAATTGATGAATAAAACTGATTATCTTGCACTTTCCATTCTGGGTGCCATTGCACACCTAACGCAAAAGCCTTAGCACCTTTTACAGAAAATGCTTCAACTAACCCGTCTGGCGAATGCGCCTCTGGTGTTAATCCCGAGCCTAATCTGTCGACGCCTTGAGTATGCACTGAATTCACTTCAGCCTGTTCACTGCCCCACGCTTGATGGAGTAAACCACCAGGCACTATATCAATAGCATGTGACAAGCCATACTGCACATCTACCGGAGCCGTTTTATCTTCTCTGTGTTCAATAAATTGGCCAACTTCATGCAGTTTTTGGTGCAAGCTGCCACCATAAACCACATTCATCTCTTGAAAACCACGACAAATTCCGAACACAGGCACGCCCGCATCTATGGCTGCTTTAATTAGGGGTAATGTAGTCGCATCGCGCTTAGGATCATGGTGAGTGCCTTCTGCACTAGCAGGGCCTTGAAAATGATGTGGCTCCACATTAGATGGTGAACCGGTAAATAAAATACCATCTAGGCGAGAAAGTAATTCTGCGGTGGGTACGGCTACCCCCAAAGAGGGGATAACTAAAGGAAAGCCTTTCGCACCGTTAACGACACTGAGTAGGTATTTTTCACCCACAATATTAAATGGGTGTAATCCTATTTGTTGATTACATGCCACTACCCCAATCATTGGGACTTTTGACAAAGACATATCACACCTACACTGTTGAACTGCAAATATGCAGCATTTCTTTCAAACACTTGGAAAGTATTGATCATTAAACACTCAAAATTGTGATATTTCCACAATATATAATCTATTTAATTAACTAATAATTTGTGTTCGTTTTTTCACACACTACACTTAATTTTAACACTAGGCAATAGCAATAATACAACTGGATAAATTTTTATAGTTCCAGCATCAACTAGTCAAGCAAGCGCAGTAAAAACAGGAATAAACAGTTGTAAACCAGAACAAAAATATCTTGGTACAATCAATTTCAATATGGAATTGGATGCTTTTTAAAAACAAAGTTTCATATAGAGAACAATATTATGCTTAATATTATTTACATTGTAGGATTAGATTGCAGCGTATTTATAGCCCAAAAACAGACTTAAAAGGTTTGCAAAGTAATGCGCACTACTTTGCAATCAGTCAGAAAATACTAAAAATCACCCGGTGTGGTTGCACTGACCAAGCGGCATGGCTCTTCAAAGGGATTCGCGAACTTATGTGGCAGTTCACTATTAAAGTAATAGCTATCGCCTTTATGCAGAACAAAGGTCTCATCGGCAACGGTAAGTTCAATTTTACCTTCTAGAATATAAGCCCCTTCTTCACCACGATGTTGTAGCATCTCATCACCTGTACTTGTTTTGGGTGGATAAGTTTCATACATCAGTGACATTGCACGATTTGGAAAGTCTCTACCAATAAGCTTATAAACTAAATCACCGGTACCAATATCGAGTAACTCTTCAGAGCGATAAACGACTTTTTGCTCACCGACAGTGCCCTCCTCAATAGAAAAGAACTCAACCAATGACATAGGGATCCCAGCGAGAACTTTCTTTAAGGAACTAATAGAAGGACTAACACTGTTTTTTTCAATCATTGAAATAGTACTATTGGTCACGCCTGCACGCTTAGCTAACTCGCGCTGGGAAAGACCGCGCATTTTCCGAACAGCTTTTAAGCTTGCCCCTATATCCAATTTCTGACTCCTGAAAAATAATAGCCGTTTCGAATGACACTAGATGACATCGAATATGTCACAGCAATTTATCATTGTATTTACTAACGTGAAAGGAATTGTATTCTAGCTTAATTCAGTGTTAAATAAAATGCACAATCTGTCGATTAAAAATTACCGATAGATAGACCCTACAACTCATTAATCATTAGCCTTTATATTGGAGACGCTATGTCACAGCCCTCACCGATCCATAGCGATAAATACCCAGATTCTTTTTACTTCCACAGTGCGAAAGAACTATTCGACCATCCACAACTAACAGAATCTATCACTGTCGATGTTTGTATTGTTGGTGGGGGGTTTACGGGTATAAATACCGCGATAGAACTGGCTCAAAAAGGCTTTAGCGTGGCGGTTTTAGAAGCGAAACGCATCGGTTGGGGAGCGTCAGGGCGCAACGGCGGAGAGTTAATTCGCGGTATTGGCCATGATGCCAGCCAATTTAACAATGTCATCGGCACTGAGGGCGTCAACGCCATCACGCAAATGGGCTTTGAAGCAGTTGAAATTGTTAAGCAACGCGTACAACAGCACAACATCCAATGTGACTTACAAATGGGTTATTGTGACTTAGCCGTAAAACCTCGGCACATGCATGAGTTAGAGCAAGAGTTTACCGACTTAAAACAAGCGGGCTATCAACATGATATTCAATTACTTGATAAAGCACACATCAGTGACGTTATCCAATCTGATTTCTATCAAGGTGCGTTAGTCGACATGGGCAGCGGCCACTTACACCCGCTGAACTTAGTGCTGGGTGAAGCAAGAGTTGCCCGTGAGTTAGGGGTAAAGATTTTTGAGTACAGCCCAGCAGAACATATATACAAAGGCGATAAACCAGTGGTTAAAACCGCTAAAGGTGAAGTTAATTGCCAGTTTTTAGTGCTGGCCGGTAATGCGTACATTGGTCATAAACTGAATGATTATGTCGGCGGAAAGGTACTTCCCGCAGGCAGTTACTTACTGGCAACAGAGCCATTAACTGCAGCGCAATGCCAAGCGATTATTCCAAAGAATATGGCATTTGCAGATATGCGCGTAGCCTTAGACTACTTTCATTTATCCGCTGATAATCGATTATTGTTTGGCGGTTTATGCACTTACTCAGGAAAAGATCCCAGCAATATTGAAGCAGCACTGCGGCCCAATTTAGAACATGTATTCCCGCAACTTAAAGGGGTTAAAATTGATTACCAATGGGGCGGTATGATAGGTATTGGTGCTAACAGAATGCCGCAAATAGGGCGTTTGCCTGATGCTAAAAGTATTTTCTATGCCCAAGCTTATTCAGGACATGGCGTTAACGCCACTCATATGGCAGCAAAACTCATCGCCGAAGCAATCACGGAGCAAGCCGAACGGTTTGATATTTTTGATAAGATAAAACACATGACATTCCCAGGCGGGCCGCATTTTCGCTCACCTATGTTAGCTGCAGGTATGCTATATCATCGCTTTAAAGATATTTTCTAATATGAATTAGGGCTGTTGATTTATCCTAATCAACAGCCCATAACCTAGCATAGACGGCTATTGCGTCATGATATAACCGACCATACCCAGCCCAAAACCAAGTACTGCTCCGCAGGGTGGAAACCAATGTTGCTCTAACTTTACTTGGGGAGCAATATCTTGAAATACCGAATAAAGAATACCGCCTGAGGCAAATATCATTATTACTCCAATAACCTCAGGTTGGTCCGCTAACCAAACATAACCAATAATGCCTGCAATAGGCCCAAACAAAGCAATTAGTGCAAAAATGCCTATCAATAACCTAGGCTTAAAACGATTATGTTGGTTTAACTCTCGATAAGCATTAAACCCTTCTGGTAAATTTTGTAATCCAATTAATGCTGCTAATAAAAAGGCCGTTTTACTGCCGGTAGCCAATGCAGCGCCTAAAGCAATAGATTCAGGAATAAAATCCGCCAGCATGGCACTTAATTGACTGGCTGGGGTATTGATTTTAACCAGTAAAATATCTAACAACATGAACGCTAAAGCGCCTAGCCCAAAAAACAGAACTGCCAATGGGAGTGATAATACCTCAACACTTTCAGGCACTAACACCAAACCAACTGCAGATAACAGTGCACCGCCACCAAAGGCCATCACGCCGTGGCGAAACTCCTGTTGCAACCAATCAGACTTGATGTGCTCCATCTGAGCGATAACCGCACCAAGTGGCATAGCCAACCCTGCTAGTAAAGTAACACCCACCACGATCAATACATCAGACATAGCCTTCACTTCTTTATGACATTGTTTTTACGAGCTTTATATAAAATGCTTGTGTATTACGCTACGGGTAAATGGTCACTTGCCCCCCATTCAGCCCACGAGCCGTCATACAATATCGACTGTTGATGACCTGCCACCGTAGATGCAAGTATCAAAATACAAGCTGTAATACCTGAACCGCAGCTAAAAATACGCTGCTGGGCGTGATTTTCATCAAGCTGATTAAAAATCATTTGCAGCTCTGTCGAAGGCTTTAATTTTATTCCATCAAGCACCTGCGCAAAAGGCAGATTGACCGAATAAGGTATATGGCCACTTCTAACACCCGCCCTAGGCTCTGGCGCTGTGCCATCGAAACGAGATGCTGCCCTGGCATCAAACACCAGCGAGCCACTTTGAGCCACTGGGTACTCACTAACAATAGCCAGCAAGCTAGCAGAGTCACACACCAACTCAGTGTGTTGCTGAGCTTTTACATTACCGACTAAGCTGGCGGTTAAGTACTGATTGGCTGTCGGTAGGTTTTCAGCCATCCATTGTGGTAAGCCACCATCAAGCACAAATACCTTATCAAACCCCATCACCTTAAAAGTCCACCAGGCCCGCGGCGAAGAATAAATGCCTTGGTTATCATAAATCACCACGGTACTGTCCTGATTAATGCCTAACTTACGTGCTGCGTGGGTGAATTGTTCTGCGGTTGGCATAGCATGGGACATCTGTGAGTCGTGATTAAAGAAGTCTTGCTCTAGCCCCATATTAATCGCGTTCGGTATGCACGTTAACCTGTCATATATTAACGGCTCTTTACCTAATACCACCGCCATACTGGCATCAAGCAAAATAACGTTCTTATCATCTAGATGCTCAACTAACCAGGCTGTTGAAACAGTTGAATTACTCATTATTTTCTCCTTGATACAAAGATTGCACATATTTATGCGTTAACCAGGTAAAGTAGCTAAATACCATTATGCCTACGCCATCAGCCGCTAAATCGGCTATGTCTAATGTCCGACGGGGAATAAAACCCTGACTTATTTCCTCCACCAGCACGAATAATGCGACTAAGCAGCTGCCAAGATAAAGCGATAACGAACCTAATCGAATGGTCTTAAATTGTAAGGTGAGATTGGCTAGATAGGTTAATACCCCAAATAGTAAACAATGACCAACTTTATCGCCATAGGGAATATGTTTGACGATGTCGAAGAAAATACTGCTGCCACCAGTGTTAGCTAAGTATATGACCCAAATAATGAATCCTAAAAATGTAGCCATGGTTATAGTAGCTAAAAGATAAAAACGTTGTTTAAGCATTAGCGTCACTTCCTGTGTGTTGTTCAATGCCATCCTAATATACTTTTAAGATATTCTTACGATACTTTTTGATGAATTTCACTTAATAAAAAAGCCCTATGACTGATTATCATAGGGCTTTGTCGCAACTAAGTTTGCTCAGGACTTATCACGTTGATTATAAAACAATCCAAGTTGCTTTGATTTCAGTATATTTATCAAATGCGTGTAATGACTTATCGCGGCCATTACCCGACTGTTTATAACCGCCAAATGGCGCAGTCATATCACCACCATCATAATGGTTAATCCACACCATACCGCTACGTAATGCTTTGGCGGTTTTATGCGCTTTAGAAAGATTCGATGTCCATACACCCGCGGCTAAACCATAAATGGTGTCATTGGCAATTTCAATCGCTTGTTCCATGCCGTCAAACTCAATCACTGACAGCACAGGCCCAAAAATCTCTTCACTGGCAATCGTCATTTTATTATTTACACCAGAAAAAATAGTCGGCTGCAGATACACGCCGCCCGTTTCTGCCATAACCTGCTTACCACCTTGCACTAAGGTGGCACCTTCATCTTCACCCGCTTTAATGTAATCCAACACATTGTTCATTTGCTGTTCATCAACCATGGCGCCAGTAACGGTTTCAGGATCTAACGGATGACCAGGCTGCCAAGATTTTAACTCTTCGGCGATCAATTTTATCAGTTCATCTTTAATACCTGACTCAACCAATAAACGCGATCCCGCGGTACATACTTCACCTTGGTTAAAGGCAATGGCCGATGCAGCAGCTTGTGCTGCGGCTTTTAAATCCGGCGCATCATTAAATACTATGTTAGGACTTTTGCCACCCGCCTCTAACCAAACGCGTTTCATGTTTGATTGCCCTGCGTAAATCATCAGTTGTTTAGCAATTTTAGTTGAACCTGTGAACACCAAAGTATCAACATCCATATGTAAAGCTAATGCTGTACCAACAGTGTGCCCTAAGCCTGGCAACACGTTTAACACGCCTTTAGGAATACCTGCATCTAACGCTAGTTGTGCCATTCTTATTGCTGTTAACGGAGATTTTTCTGAGGGCTTTAATATGACACTGTTGCCCGTTGCTAACGCAGGGCCTAATTTCCAGCACGCCATGATCATTGGGAAATTCCAAGGCACAATAGCAGCAACAACGCCAACGGGCTCACGGGTAATCATGCCTATTTCATTATGGGCTGTGGGGGCAATTTCATCATAAATTTTGTCTATGGCTTCACCACACCAGCGGATCGCACGGGCAGCGCCCGCAACATCAACCGATTTAGCAAACTGAATTGGCTTACCCATATCTAAGGTTTCTAACAGCGCTAACTCATCTGCATTTTGCTCTAATAAGTCGGCAAAACGGATCATAATGGCTTTACGTTTTACTGGCGCTAATTGTGACCATGTACCCGCTTCAAAAACAGCTTTGCCATTGGCAACCGCTTTATTGGCGTCAATGTAATCACAACTAGCCACTTTAACTAATAATCGACCATCAATTGGGCTAATACAATCAAATGTTTCACCTGAATGTGCTGCTTGGTATTCACCATTAATCATGGCATTGCCATTAATAGTGATACTTTTTGCGAGTTGTTCCCATTCGCTACGATTTGTTGGAGAGCTCATTGTTACCTCGTCATTCTATATATGCATGTGTAGCTAAATGACATAAAAAAATTGCCAAACAACCTAACTTTAATTACACGCTGTAATCGATGCTTCAAATTATGCTTAACCGCAAAAGATTTCAATATATTTTACAAAAATGTCCAATTTACTTTAATTTTTTACTAAAAATGCTTCCGTGTTCGTTATATTTGATATAACGTAGCAAATATTGACCACCTGTAGATTTATTGATCATATACAAAGGCCTCCTAATGAGTCATATGGAGTGCTCAAGCACAAGGATTTAGTAATGCAACAAACGTCGCCTCAATCAACGAATGCTCAAACATCAACACCAGAAATGGCCAACTACTGGATGCCTTTTACTGCCAATAAGCAGTTTAAAGCCAATCCAAGAATATTGACTCATGCTGAAGGAATGTATTACACCGACGATCATGGTCAAGCCATACTCGATGGTACTGCGGGGTTATGGTGTTGCAACGCCGGTCACGGGCGCAAAAAAATATCCGAAGCGGTCAGCAAACAAATAACTCAAATGGATTACGCCCCCTCATTTCAGGTAAGTCATCCTTTGGCATTTGAACTGGCGAACAAAATTGCAGAGTTAAGTCCTGTTGGGCTAGATAAAGTCTTTTTTACTAATTCAGGTTCTGAGTCAGTAGATACCGCTTTAAAAATGGCTTTGTGTTATCACCGCGCAAATGGCCAGCCTTCACGCACTCGCTTTATCGGCCGAGAACTCGGTTATCACGGTGTCGGTTTTGGCGGTATTTCTGTTGGTGGTATTGGCAATAATCGTAAAACCTTTAGTGGTCAGTTATTGCAAGGTGTAGATCACCTGCCCCATACCTTAGACATCCACAATAATGCGTTTTCTCGAGGTCTGCCTAAACATGGTATCGAAAAAGCGGAAGTTTTAGAGCAGCTTGTCACCTTACACGGTGCAGAAAATATTGCCGCAGTGATTGTTGAGCCCATGTCTGGATCGGCTGGGGTTATTTTACCGCCAGAGGGTTATTTAAAACGTCTACGAGAAATTACTCAAAAGCACGGCATTCTATTAATTTTTGATGAAGTAATCACCGGATTTGGCCGACTAGGGGCTGCTTTTGCCAGTCAATTTTGGCAGGTCACACCCGACATCATTACTACTGCTAAAGCGATTAATAACGGCGCTATTCCAATGGGTGCTGTCATTGTCAGTAACACCCTTCATGACACTTGCATGCAAGGTCCTGATAATATGATCGAATTTTTCCATGGTTATACCTATTCAGGCCATCCTGTTGCGGCGGCATCCGCTTTAGCAACACTAGATATTTACCAACAAGAAAATCTTTTTCAGCGCGCTAAAGACTTAAGCCAGTATTTTGAAGATGCAGTACACAGCTTAAAAGGCCTGCCTAATATTATCGACATACGCAATATTGGGCTCGTCGCTGGGATCCAGTTTTCCCCCAGTGAGAAAGGCATAGGGAAGCGCGGTTATGAAATTTTTGATCGCTGTTTTAGACAAGGCACGTTAATCAGGGCGACGGGCGATATCTTAGCCTTATCACCTCCGTTAATTGTCGAAAAATCTCAAATTGATGACATGGTAAACAGCCTGACTGATGCGATACATGCGGTTGGTTAGTTAAATTTAACACTAGCAATCCATGCTCTATCAAAAAAATGCTAATTCAGTAACTTATTTAAATTCAATATTCACTTTAATCTATTAATGTAAAAGGTTTTTTATGCTCACTCTATCTCATTATGTCAATGGCAAGCACACACAAGCAAGCAAACGCCAACAGCCGATTTTTGAACCTGCCAATGGTGAATTACGTGGTCATGTATCATTAGCGTGTGAGCAAGAAGTCAGCGATGCCATTCAAATAGCAAAACAGGCGTATCAAACTTGGTCACAGGTTACCCCGCTCAATCGCGCCCGGGTATTGTTCAAATTCAAAGCGTTAATGGAGCAAAACATTGACGAGCTGGCCGAGTTAATTACCCGTGAACATGGCAAAGTGTTAGATGATGCTAAAGGCGAATTAGTCCGCGGATTAGAAGTCGTCGAATTTGCCTGTGGTATTCCGCATTTACTCAAAGGCGAACATACTCAACAAGTGGGTGGCGGCGTTGATGCTTGGACAGTTAACCAGTCTTTAGGTGTGGTTGCCGGTATTGCGCCGTTTAACTTTCCCGTGATGGTACCGATGTGGATGTTTCCTATTGCCATTGCTTGCGGTAATACTTTCATCATGAAACCATCTGAGAAAGATCCAAGCTCCGTGCTGCGTATGGCTGAATTACTTACCGAAGCAGGCTTGCCTGATGGAGTGTTTAACGTAGTAAATGGCGATAAAGAAGCCGTTGATACCCTACTGACTCATCCAGATGTTCAAGCGATAAGTTTTGTCGGCTCGACCCCAATCGCCGAATATATTTACAGCACAGCATCGGCGCACGGTAAACGCGTACAGGCCCTTGGCGGCGCTAAAAACCATATGCTATTAATGCCAGATGCTGATTTAGACCAAGCGGTTAAAGCCCTTATGGGGGCCGCTTATGGCAGTGCGGGGGAACGCTGCATGGCCATTTCAGTCGTGTTAGCGGTTGGCAATAGCGGCGATAAATTAGTTGAAGCCCTGCTCCCTCAAATTGAAAAGCTAAAAATTGGTAACGGTTTAACGCCTGAAATGGATATGGGGCCATTAATTTCAGCTCAGCACCTACAAAAAGTACGCGACTATGTTGAACAAGGCGTTGCTGAAGGGGCAACACTGATTGCCGATGGCAGAAGTTTATCGGTAAAAGATCAGCAACAGGGTTACTTTTTAGGTGCGTGCTTGTTCGATAACGTCACCCCAGAGATGACCATATATCAACAAGAAATTTTTGGCCCTGTTTTAGCGATTGTTCGCGTAAAAGATTATGCGCAGGCGCTTAATCTGATTAACAAACACGAGTTTGGTAATGGCACCGCCATCTTTACTCAAAATGGTGAAGTGGCAAGACACTTCTGCCACCATGTTGAAGTCGGTATGGTTGGGGTTAACGTGCCGATTCCTGTGCCAATGGCATTTCATAGTTTTGGTGGCTGGAAGCGTTCACTGTTTGGCCCTCTGCATATGCATGGACCTGATGGAGTTCGTTTTTACACTAAACGTAAAGCCATTACCGCAAGATGGCCAAAAGCCGCTGTGGTTAGTGAAGGTTCGGCCTTTATTATGCCAACGATGAACTAAGAATTGGTGAGTTTAAATGACTAA
This sequence comes from Shewanella sp. HL-SH2, assembly GCF_051164935.1. Lineage (NCBI taxonomy): Bacteria > Pseudomonadati > Pseudomonadota > Gammaproteobacteria > Alteromonadales > Shewanellaceae > Shewanella > Shewanella sp. HL-SH2. Next base: position 1,604,306 of record NZ_CP195035.1, on the reverse strand, counting down.
ATTGATTAACGATATACAAAGCTTTGCGACCTCTTCGGCAGGAATAGATAAATATCATCTTGCTGATGAAAAAAGACTGCAAGGCAACCCATTACAGAGCGTGCAAAACCATTATGCCAGTCCTTGTTCGCAATTCAATGTTGGCATATGGCAAAGCGAAGCTGGATGTTGGAATGTGCAATATACCGAACATGAATACTGTGACATTCTTGAAGGCACTAGCGTAATTACTGATGCTAATGGCGCCAAATTGACGGTTACTGTCGGCGATAAGTTTGTTATTCCAGCAGGTTTCATTGGGACTTGGGAGGTGATTGGCCAGTGTAAAAAAGTGTATGTCATCTTTGAAGCACAATAAGCACCGATTCAGGGTTAGCATAGCTAACCCTGTAAAATATATCTTGCAAAAAATGTTAAAATGATTCACAAATAATACCCGACTACGGTCATAAAAATACCAGACTAAGGTGATGATTTACCTGTAACACCTGCCACGGAGTATAAAACCAAAACATGTGTTTTTGGTAAAGTTGGCACCACCAGTTTTGCCCTACAAAACTGAGTATATAACTATAAATGGAGAAGATATCGTGTCTAAAACATTCACAAAAACCAGACTAGCGCTATTGGCCGGCCTTACCCTTTCTGCTTCCGTGCTTTCAGGTTCTGTAATGGCTGAATTTTCAGGTGAAGTGTCACTTACAAATGACTATCGCTTCCGTGGAGTGTCACAAACTGCTGGCGACCCAGCCCTGCAAGCAGGCGTAGATTGGAGTGCTGAAAACGGCTTCTTCGTAGGCGCATGGGCAAGTAACGTCGACTTTGATGAAGAAGGTTATAATGGCCCAGATATCGAGTTAGATATCTATGCCGGTTACTACGGTGAAATTGATGACAATACTAGCTGGGACGTCACACTTTACCGTTACAACTACCCTGGTGATAGTGAACTCGACTATTTAGAAGCCACTGTAGGTTTAGATTTTAGCGGTTTTAGAGCAGCTTATTGGTATACCAATGATTACGGTGGCAGTGATTTAGACTTACATTACATGGAGCTAAACTACGGCTGGGAATTCACTGAAAACTGGAGCTTAGATGCTCATTACGGTTATAACTTTGGTGATGCTTTAGATGATGGCGAAGGTTTTGATAGCTACTCTGATTACTCTGTCGGCGTATCGACTGAAGTGGCAGGGTTTGGACTGTCACTGGCTTATTTAATGACAGATCTAGACGGCGATTATGCTGTTGATGATGGTATATTCAAAACTAAAGACACTTTCCTTGCGTCTGTAAGCTACGCATTCTAGAACAGAACAACTGCTTTATAAAAAAGCTTACTCAATTGAGTAAGCTTTTTTTCATCTATACTTTACATCGAGCTAAAGTGAGTTATTTACGACTGGTATAATCACCCCATGCTAGCCACTTATACGTAGTTAACGCATCTAATGCCATAGGCCCACGGGCATGTAATTTTTGGGTACTGACCGCCACTTCGGCGCCTAAACCAAATTGAGATCCATCGGTAAAACGAGTACTGGCGTTAACATACACAGCCGCTGAATCGACTTGATTCATAAAGTAACTGGCAGCATGAATATCGTCGGTTAAAATGGCTTCAGAATGGCCACTTGAATATTGACGAATATGGCTAATGGCCCCATCAATATTATCAACCACTTTAATGCCCAAGGTTAATGATAACCACTCAGTTGAAAACGACTCATCATCAGCGGCGCTGACATCAAAACCTAACCCCTCTAAATAGCCTTGAGCTTGATCGCAAGCGTAAAACCTCACCCCAAGACTGTGTAAATGGGCTGCTATTTTAGGCACAAAATCACTGGCGATCGCTTGGTCAACTAATAAGGTATCAAGGGCGTTACACACGGTTGGCCGTTGCACTTTCGCGTTGGCGATAACATCTATAGCACGACTTAAATCAGCACTTTTATCTACCAATAAATGACAAATACCAATACCGCCAAGAATAACTGGAATACTTGACTGCTCAGCGCATAAACGCTGTAAAGTATGACCACCGCGAGGAATGATCATATCGACATATTTATCTAGGCGCAGTAGGCCGCTAACAATGGCCCGCTCTGGCGAATCAATTAGCTGAACCGCGCCTTCAGGCAAGTTCAAGCTAGTTAATGCACCGCGGATCACTTCACTCAATACTTTATTTGATTCAATGGTTTCTTTACCACCACGTAAAATAACCGCATTACCGGTTTTTAAAGCAAGCACAGCAATATCGACAGTCACATTAGGACGGGCTTCATAAATGACTCCCACCACACCTAAAGGTACACTGCGCTGAGTCAGTCGCAATCCATTATCAAGCAACTGACTTGCAGCTTCTTTTCCTATTGGGTCGGCTAACGCAATCACATTATCAATATCGCCAATAATGCCCGCTAAGCGACCTTCATCAAGCATTAAGCGATCGATCATCGCATCAGTTAAACCATTAGCTTTAGCGGCGATAACATCTTTAGCATTGGCGGCTAAAATAACCTCTGCATGCTCAGCTAAGCTTTGGCTAATGGTTTGTAAAAGGTGATTTTTTTGTTTAGCCGATAAAGTGGCCAGGATAAAACTGGCGGCTTTAGCTTGCTGACCTAAATTAATCAGATACTCATTAACTTGATCTTGTTTTACTGACGCTTGATTAGCTGACATGTACTGTTTCCTTGTTTTCTAATACCACCATATCATTGCGATGAACCGCGGCATCACCATAGTCATAACCTAAAATAGCTTCGATCTCGTTTGAATGCTTACCGCAAATTTTACGTAAATCGGCGGCGCAATATCGACTGATCCCTTTACCCAGTACTTTTGCCTGAGCATTAACAATTAACACGGTTGCGCCACGCTCAAAATCACCTTCAATACGAGCAATGCCTTTAGACAATAAGCTGCGACCACTTTCGATAACAGCAGTAGCAGCGCCCTGATCAATATACAGTTTCCCCTGACTAGCCGGGCCGGCCAAAATCCATTGTTTACGGCTTTCAAGTGGCGTATCTATGGCACTAAAATGTGTCCCTACAGACTCTCGCAATGCCACTTTATTGATCACATCAGGATGATGGCCAGAAGCGATAACCACCTCAATTCCCGCACGTCTGGCAATATCAGCAGCTTCAAGTTTTGTTGCCATACCGCCCGTGCCTAAACCGGAAACCGAACCGCCCGCTAACAAACGTAAACTGTCGTCAATATTGACCACCTGTTTGATTAACTGTGCATCGGGGTTAGTACGTGGGTCGGCATCAAACAGACCTTTTTGATCGGTCAGCAAAATCAATAAATCAGCATCACAAAGTAATGCGGCGCGCGCCGATAAATTATCATTGTCGCCGACCTTAATCTCATTGGTTGCTACGGCATCATTTTCATTAATGATCGGAATAATATTGTTATCGAGTAACGCATTTAAGGTATCGCGGGCATTCAAATAGCGTTCGCGGTCTTGCAGATCGGCCCGTGTCAGCAGCAATTGCCCCACGTGTAAACCGTACAAACTAAACAGTTGTGACCAGGCGAGAATTAACTGGCTTTGCCCTACCGCGGCAAGCAGTTGTTTATGCGCCATGGTATCGGGCAAAATGGGGTATTGCAGATGTTCACGTCCCGCAGCAATAGCGCCTGAAGTGCATAACACCACTTCAACACCCGATTTCATTAAATAAGCCATTTGTCTGGCCAACTCAACCATATGTGCTTTATCTAATTTTTTGCTGCCAGAAGTCAGTACACTGGTGCCTAACTTCACTACCACGCGGCGATAACCCATTTAAGCTTCTCTCAAATTTGATTGATAAATAGTACGAGCTATTTTTATACCCAATTCGCTACAAAATTCCTAGATAAAGCTGCATTTGAATCGGCTTAAATGAATTTAATTCGAGATAAGCAATAAAAAAGGGCTATGCATTGCATAACCCTTAATTAAACAGCGCGAATCTACTGAAATTAACCGTAAATAAACTTCACCAGAAATAAAATGGCTATAAATATCACACCGGCATTTAAGTCTTTAAATCGACCTGTTAATAGTTTTATCACTAAATAAGAGATAAACCCAAAACCGATAGCATTCGCAATAGAGAACGTCAGCGGCATTAATAAACAGGTTACCACTACCGGAGCCGCTTCAGTCAGGTCATCCCAATCAACATTCACAAGACCAGACATCATCAAAATAGCGACATAAAATAGCGCACCCGATGTAGCGTAGGCTGGCACCATACCCGCTAATGGCGAAATAAATAATGCCGCTAAAAATAAAATGCCGACGACCACAGCGGTTAAGCCTGTACGACCACCTGCACTCACACCCGCAGTACTTTCAATATAACTGGTGGTAGTAGATGTACCTAACATGGCACCGGTAATGGTGGCAACACTGTCTGCCGTTAAGGCGCGTTTAACTCGTGGTAAACGGCCTTTATCATCTAAGAAACCACCCCGTTGAGCCACAGCAACCAAGGTGCCTGAGGTATCGAATAAATCGACAAACAAGAAGGCAAAAATCACTGAAATCATGCTAATTTCTAAGACGCTGGAAATATCCATTTTCATGAATGTCGGCATAATAGAAGGAGGTACTGACACTAAGCCATTGTATTGCACATCACCAAATAGCAACCCTAATACAGTCACTATCATAATGCTGAGAATAACCGCCGCTTTCCAGCCACGGTGCACCATAGCAATGATCAGAAAGAACCCAAGTGATGCCATCACAGCCGGAAACGACGTGATATCGCCCATAGTCACTAAGGTAGCAGGGCTTGCCACCACAATACCGGCACTTTTTAAGCCGATTAAGGCTAAAAATAACCCGATACCCGCGGCAATACCAAACCGTAACGACATTGGAATACTGTTAACAATCCACTCACGAATTTTGACTAGAGACAACACCAAGAAACAGACACCCGACATAAACACAGCGCCTAGTGCGGTTTCCCAACTATAACCCATCTCACCGACCACAGTGTAAGTGAAGAAGGCATTTAGCCCCATCCCCGGTGCTAACGCGATTGGGTAATTTGCTAACAACCCCATGATTAAACAACCAATTGCAGCAGCTAAACAGGTTGCGACGAATACCGCGCCATGATCCATTCCTGCATCTGCAAGCATCATTGGGTTAACAAAAATAATATAAGCCATGGTTAAAAAGGTCGTTAAACCCGCAACCACTTCTTGCTTTAACGAGGTATTGTTTTGTTTTAGTTTAAATAGTTTTTCTAGCATAGAACTCGTTACCTTGGGTGTAGGGTTAATTAATGTTTTTATTATTTTGAGCCGATCCGATAACTGACCCCGAATGCTCAAAGGAGGGAGATTATATCCTGTAGCATGTCATAAAATCTTACTTTAGATACAAAAACACCTGATAAAGCCTGAAAACAGACTTTTCATATCAGATTAATCAAAGTGGTTAATTGCTGACTGTAGAGCAGGAGTTAACGCGTTTCTGAACAGAAATTGGGGTGGAAGGTTTGTTTTTATAAAAGTTTGCCCTGATCAGACTAAATTCATAAGCTGCAATCACTCTGGTGAGCGTAACTAGTCCAATACTTCATGGGTACTTATTGCCTGCCGCAGGCTTATGTGCAGATAATCCAGCGAGACGCCACAAGCACATCCATGTGGGCTTAACCAAAACATCCATGTTTTGGATACTCGCTGGCTCATCTGCACCCGAATTTATATCTCTTCGATTTAGCTTCATTTGTGATTGTAGTAAAAGTTAAATCAGAACAAGAGTTAACTCGTTTTTGGACAAAATTGGTTTAAATGTAACTCCATGTACAAATGATCCAGCGAGACGCCGCAGCACGTCCATGTGGGCTTAACCAAAACGTCCTGTTTTGGATACTCGCTGGCTCATCTGCACCCGCATTATTATCTCTTCGATTTAGCTTCATTGATGGCTGTGGTAACACAAGAGCTAACTCGGAACTGAACAAAAGCAGGGTTGGAAGATTTGTTTTTATAAAAGTTTGCCCTAACCAGACTAAATTTTAAAACTCAGTTAAATTTTCATTGGCGTCAAAGGTTGACTACAAGTGCAGATAATCCAGCGAGACGCCGCAAGCACCTCCATGTGGGCTTAACCAAAACATCCTTGTTTTGGATACTCGCTGACTCATCTGCACCCGCATTATTATCTCTTCGATTTAGCTTTATTTGTGATTGTAGTAAAAGCTAAATCAGAACAAGAGTTAACTCGTTTTTGGACAAAAATGAGCTAGAACCAAACTCTAAAAATGACGACTAGTGTTAGGAAAAGTATGGGAATCGAATATTCGATAACGAGCCTGTAGAATTACTCGTTTTTAAATTCATTTTGATTAATGAACAAACAATATCTGAGTTTCTATTTTGATTCAATTATTTAGTGGTGTTTAGATTACTATTTAACATGCTGATGTATTGTTATTTTTAGAGGGAGTATAAGGCAGGTTTGGTGAGTTTTTGAGGTGAAAAGGGCTTACCCTTCTTAGTGCATCACGTGTTGCAGCTTTTCTATGTTGTGAACAAGGCAATACAGTTGCCACTGGGCATTAACTTTGACTTGGCCGCGTAAGGTCAATTTATTCATCCCTTTGTTGACCGTAATATTGCCAAACACAGGCTCAATGCAACCCAGTCGTTTGCTATATTGCCGCCGCCCCATCGGGCTATCTATTTTCACTTTCATCTTGTCGGTGTAACTCAGCTTTTTCCGTGAGGCATCATTTTTAAACTGCACTTGCCGCCCCGTTTTTATCGGCGGTTTTCGCATGCATTGCTGTTGCAGCGGACAGATTTTGCAATCTTTTAAATAACCACAGAATCGGGTGTATTCTTGGTTATAGCTTTTGACATTGATGCCGCTTCGCCACATCTCATTGCCTGCGGGACATCGGCAGGTTTGTGTTGCTTCATTATAATGAAAGTCATCACAGGTAAACAATCTTGGCTTGCCGTTACGTCGTTTTAATCTGCGCTTTTCTTGCTCGGTTTCGTAAGTTTCACTTTCTTTAAACAACGGGTTTCGTTTTCTAAATTGGTTATCTGCGATGTAGGTATCAAAGCCACTTTGCGCCATAAATGCCAGATTAGCTTCGCTGTTGAACCCGCTGTCTGCGGTGAATTTTATGGTGTGTTCGTTTGAGGGGTTATCGATATTGAGCTTTTCGAGTTGTTGTTTTAATTGCGTGACCGCGGGCTGAAGCGTTTGTTGTTCACCGACCGAACCCCACGTTTGTGCTTGTAAAATAATTTGATGTTTATCATCGTTTATCGCAATACCATTGTAACCTTGAATGGTGCCTTTGGATGTGGTCATCTTTGCGCTGTCAGGGTCGGTTATATTGCTTTTTACAGGATTGCCTTGACTGCCTATTTTTTCTTGGTGTGTCGCGAGGAATGCCGTTATTTTGTCCGCACTTTTATCCAACTTTTCTTTTTGTTTTAAGTCTTGTGTGACTAACTCTTCACTTAGGCCATCTTGCGCTTGATGACGTTCAATAATCCGTTTGCTTGCCCGCGCTAATTTCGTTTTTTTACGGCCGAGTTCATCGAATGTACCACTCCATTCTTTGCTCGCATTTGACTTTAACTTACAACCATCGATGGCAAACATATTGCGGCCAATTAGCCCTTCCTCATCACAAATCAGCAGCACTTGAGTAAATAAGGGTTCTATTTGTTCGTGCATTTTAGCCACGAAACCCGCTATCGATGTGTAATGTGGCTGTACATCACCCGACACGCTCATGAACAAAATATTGTTTTCACACGCCTTAGCAATGCGTCGACTGCTAATTAAACCATGCGCATACCCGAGTAAAATAATCTTCAACATCACAGCCGGTGAATACGCTGCAGCACCCGCTTTATCATTGTGATACCAAGCATCAAACCCCGATAAATCGAGTTTATTTTCGATAATATAACAAAGGGCATATTCAAATGTACCAGGCAGAATTTGCTCTGAAAAATTGATGGGGATGAATTTACTTTGGCAGGATAAGTCAGGTTTGTAGTTCGCCATGGCAATTTACTGTAGGTGAATAATATCTATTAGATCACAGACACCGACACGCCACAAGTTCAAAAAACAACCAATTAACTTTATTTGTAAATAGACGTTAAAAACGGCTCTTGGGGAGAAATTCTACAGCCTCAACGCTTTAAACAGCGGAAAGACCGAGCGCTTTGGCCGTTGTTTGGCCTGCGAGGGATTTCCCGATGATTTAACTTGTTAGGAGACATTTACCAAAATGCCTCAACTTGACTGATTAGAGTTTCAACGGATATGTCTGCACCCACCAGTTTTTTACCACTTAAATTCACCCCCACAACCCTATGTTTTTGATTAATGAGTGGTACGAATAATTCTTTAAATTCAGTCCATTTAACTCCTCGTGGCTCGACACTAGAAAGTAAACCTGGGTTCAGTTTTTTTAACCGAAGGATTCTAGATTTTGATGACCATACGGGAAATGAAACAGAATCATTGGGCAAGTCAAATTCTAACAGTGTGTCATTTGGTAGTGTTCCAAACCAGACGATTTGCGTATTCGCTACTTCCTCGTAGAATTTATTAGCTTGCGCCACTCCTGAACTCACTTTGTCTCCTAACGCCCTATTATACGTCATTTACGCTGAAAATAAAACGTTGCACTATTAACAACTTTTACGTTATTCCCATCAATAGTTGCAGGTGTAAACAGCCACAGTTGAATAGCCTTTAGCGTTTCTTCTTGTAGCTCTTTGGGATAGGCATCAACTATTTTTGCACCTTCCACTTTACCTGATTTGTTTACGGTAAACTCCACCGTAGCAAAGCCATCAAGGTTAGCTTTGTTTTTAGGCCATATTTTTAACTCTAACACTTCATTGATCTTGGGAGCGAAAACAAGATTACCTTCATTTGGCATTGAATCAGTCGCAATTGCTATAGAGGAGAAAGCAAAAATAAACGCAAATACAAACTTCATTGAATCCTCCATGACGTATAACGCCAAGTTAACCTGCCGGTTGTTTGGTTTTGTGGTAGCGTAAGCGTGAAGCCACAAAATCAAACGACGCAGCGGAGGTCAGGTTGAACTTTTTGTTATGAGCCATATGTTTCGGCCCACAAATCATTTCCAGCTAACCAGCCCTCCAGCCATTCATTTAACGAATTTTTATGCTGGATAAATTGTTGCTCCATAGGCTCTCCGATTTCCCTCATGTTTGGATCGAACCAAATTACCGGCCCCCCTTCTTTAGTTGAATCAAAGCAGGAATAAATGGCACAGCCCCAATGGCAAAAAGGGACCAAACCCTTAGGCCATTGCCACTCGGGGTCTTCTGGGTCAGAACTACCCAAGATGGTGTACAGTTCTGAAATAGAATCACCTTCGTCAGATGTATGGCCACCTTTAACACCCAGTATTTTATACCCAGGGCCGATGCCACCATTGGCGACTTTCAGATAAATATCTTTCAGTTCGGGAGGCAGAGGAAAACCCAGCTCCTTCTCTGCAAGCTCGACAGAATCTAAGCTTGCCGGTGTGCCGCCTTCCTTACTTTTAATTCTTTCAATTAGGTCCATGGAGCTTATTCCTTGGTAGCTCATAACGCCCACATTTGCGGCTGGTTTGGAGCGCAGCGGAAAACCAGTCCGACAACATGCGCTTGTTAGTGTTTTTTTGCATACTTGGAAACCCAAACTTTGCAAGCTTCAATAATGCCTTGGTTTATTTCATCAACCGTACAGCAATCAGCGTAGTACCAGCCAATCATTTGCTCTATGCATAGACTATCTCCGAGATAGTCTTTTGTTTTACTGTAATAATCATAATTATCAATTTCATCGAGTAACTTTCGAAAATGCACAGAGGGTGTTACTTTGCCCGAGGCAATTATTAGCACATGATGTTCGACTAGTTCTCTTGCTGCTTCTTCTAATGTTGGAATTAAAACACCTTTTTCTTTTAGGTATTTTTCGAAAAGCACTGAGATACTTAACCATACTTTTGGCTCGCAATCTAATATTTCAAGAAAGACATCCGACCAAATGCCTTTATCCAATTGAGAGTTAACATACTCAAGGATGTCATTAGTGTGCAGTATTCCTGCTGCATATTTAAGTGCCAAAAATTCTTCTTCGGTGCTCATGGTTTGTAACACTAACGCCGCCAGCATGCGCGGCTTTGTAGTGAAGGCGAAGCCGCAGCGGAAAAGACGTCGCCGTGACTGGCCTTGTTATAAACCACTTTATTCACTTACTGCCGCCGATGTAGAACCTACATCTTTTTTAAGCACTAGCACCACCAGATAAACCAGGCCAAACGGTGGAATGATTGAAAGTACCACACCGAGCAAACCGGCTAAAACTGGAGTCTGTGTTTTGCGACGGCCAAGGTAATAACAGACTGCGCCCATGATTAAGGCGAATAAAACAATGAACTCGCCGAGCAACGTAGCATTAATATTCAAAAGAACTCTCCCTGTGGTTTATAACAGCGTATTAGCGAGAATTCCGATAAACATCCTGAGAAGCTCACCAAAACACAACATCCAAATCGCTTTAATTATTAATAATTTTAGTAACTTATCAGCTTAAATAACCCAAATCAATCACCTTTTAGTCTAGGCAAAAGCGAGAATTTAGATAATCGAGAATAATACAAACTCGTTATGCAGAGCAGATATGTTAACAAAAACCAGCTAATTCAATTAGATAGAATTATCCTTTAGGTAAAACCGAGAATTTTCGCAATTACATAACGAGAAACAACACTGTTGTTTTAACACAAAGGAATTATAACTGTATGAAAACACAGTATACTGTCGCAAAGATTTTATGATGTTAATCGTAGATAAATTTATATCAAAATGGTGCTTTCATAAACTAGCGATAACTATGTTCGAGCAAAGTTTAAATTGGATGTTCTCTAACAAGCTTTGGGGCAAAGACGTGTTTCAAAGTGGCCTAGTGAATGACCGTAAATTGTACCGAATTACTAAATCTCTACTACGTTCTGCCCCTGATAATGTTAAAATCTCCGCATCAGAATTACCGAGAAATTCAATGTTTATCCATCATGTTAACGGCATCGACTGGCTAGTGATCACAGCTTTTGAAGAACTGAAAACTATGTTTATCGAAGAAGCCGGTACGATACCCTCTTGCTTCTCTACCGCCAGCGAATTGAAACTGGTTGCTCAAGCAAAGCGAACTTATAGATATTTGCCTACTCTCAGCGGCGTAATCACCGATATCGGCACATATCAAAGACAGGGTAACGAAGAAGATTTTTACCCACAGCTTGCCTGCTTAGTTGAGGGGCGTGGTCGGGTATTTATCTATCACGGCGGCTTTGTAGCTTTTGTGGATGACGAGCAAACCTTTATTACCCGAATAGACTGAAAATTATTCAGTAAGTTGAAATCGGCGAATTGGCATCCCTAGCAAGGAATGGGGCAAAAGTGAGTTAGTGTTTTGAAATAATCTTATGCCACTCACTCTTTAAAACTTGCCGATTAAGTTAATACTCGAAAGGTTCATCATGGTGATTTGCGAGCCGACCATCCGACGCATGGATGGGTCGGCTGAGCTACAAGGACTTTTTTATTTCGAAAGAATGCTGCGTGTCGGTGAGTTAATATCATGCTGAACCTACATAGATAAACTTCACGATACATGCTTTGCTATAACCAAAGCGCCATGTTCATAGTGGCTGCTGGCCATACACATAAGCTGACATGGGGTAAAACAAGTTAGTGTTTTTGAAATAATCTTATGTCACTCACTCTTTAAAACTTGCCGATTAAGTCCATACTCGAAAGATTCATTATGGTGATTTGCAAGCCGACCATCCGACCCTTGGATGGGTCAGCTGAGCTTTATTTCGAAAGCATGCAGCGTGCCGGAGAGTGAATAACATAAAAAGTGTCTATAAATCTCAGGCCCTATCGGGAATAGGTCAATCGGCCCTATTACAAATTCGTCGGCAACAAATTTGAATGACTTCTGCTGGACTAAATGCTGTGCGCCATGAATGGCAATGAGTGAAATCTGCCAGTGCACTTATCTTCTTTATTGGCCATTAGAGCAATCAGCTCATGCAACAACCGCATAAGCCAACTCATTTCAAGCCCACTCATTAAAGTGCGCTGTTTGAACAACTTATAGACTGCTAGAGCAAGTTAAGATCGACTTACTCACTTAGAAACGAAGCTAATTCATCAACATGAGATTGAGTTTCATTGATGAGTAGGCCAATTTGAACCGCGGCGTCATTCGACGTTTTTGCAAGATTACGAACTTCGTCCGCAACCACGGCAAATCCTCGTCCAGCTTCACCGGCTCTTGCTGCTTCGATGGCAGCATTGAGGGCTAATAGGTTAGTTTGATCGGCGACCGCATTAATGGTCGTTACCGTATTTTGAATTTTACTCAACACTGTAGACATAGCATGATGCGTTTCGGTCACTAACTTATTACGAGAAGAAACATTACTGCCAAAAACAATATACTTAGAAATATTTCCATTCAAATCCGCAATGGAAGAAATAATACAATCTAAAATAACTTCAGTGCCCTGATAAATCAGTTTCATCATGACTGCTGTCGGTTCACCTCGTAGGATCATCTGCGTACGTGAATGATCTAAATGGTCTTTTAAATTTCCCACTACATTTTGTATTTGTATATCGTCGTATAAATTTAACTGCTTTTTAGTATAGTCATTAGCCGAAATAAACTGACCACTTTGGTTAAACTCTAACACTGCCGAATGACTACTTATTGCATCTCTTTGATTAATCTGTTCTAACACAATACGCTTTATTTCACGCACATCAGAGCTCACACCAACAAAACCTGTGTGCTCACCCTTGTCATTAAAAATCGGATTTACCGCCAATACAATCCAATATGGCACCCCATTTTTATCAAAATTTAATATCTCTTCATAGAAGGCTTGTTTTGCTTTGAGCTTTTGAGATATGCGCTTAATCGTTTCTTTGTCGGTTTGTTCACCTTGTAAAAGAATACCGGGTTTTTTCCCCTTAACCTCTGCAAGGGTCAAGCCTGAAAGCTTTTCAAAACCAGGGTTTACATATTCGACTAAACCATATTTATCAGTGATTAATACACTAGTGCTAGTATTGCTTACCACCTTTGATAACATTTCGAATTGCTTGATATGCTGGTTTTGCTCTTGATGGGATAATACATAGGCTGTGAGCTTTTGATTACCAGAATCAATTTTGTGGTGCACCACATGAACATAGACCTTGTCTTGTTCAGATAAACAAAGTAGTTGCTCTTTATTGTTAAGCCCGTTTTGTAACGTTTTACTTAAATTCTTATCAGATTGATTTAAATAGATATAATCTGTATTTATGGGTTCAAAATTAGCTGTTACTAACTTTTCATTGTTATCAAATACAACATAGGCCTTGCCACTGAAAGCTAATAACGCTTGCCACACACTTTCATTTAATAACGGCGTTGATACAGCATCAAACGTATAAAGTGAGCAAGACGCTAAGTTTTTATAAGTAAGTTGGATAACTTGCTGATTAAATATTAGGTTTTCATCACAGCGAATAGTTTTGCTAATACTGTCATAACGACGAAGCAACAAGGTAAAGGTTTGATTATGACCAGCTTGTTTTAAGCGCTGGCTTAATTGGTTAAAAGCATCATTAACGGCAATAATATTTTGCTGAGCATCGACCACAACAGCTGCTGACTGATGCGTAGTAACTAACTGCAATGCCAGCGTTTTCCGACTAATTGTTGAACTGAACCACATAATAGATCTCTAATAAAAAATTAACAAAATTAATACGTTAATTGAGATCTAATAGATCACTATTTAAGGTAGAAGTAATTTGAGTCATTAGCAGATGACTGGTTTACCCTTAAAATCATTAGGTAAAATATATAACGGGACATAAATATTGCTCCGCTTTAATCATTGCTCCGCTTTAATAATTGCTCTGCTTTAAGAATTGCTCCGCTTTAACAAAAGAAACTAAACCAGCCCTTTTTATGATGCTTTAGCAAAATACTCTTAAAGGCACTTATAGTGCCCCCCATTAATCTGAAGTGGCATTTTAAGCGGGCTTGTGATTGAAGCCGCGGCTGAAATGACATAAACGACAGGCAAAAAAAAAGCCTACTCATTGAGTAGGCTGACATGGTTCAAGTATCCCGTTGGGGAACGGAAAACTAGTATCACTTGGGGATGTGATAAGGGAATCAATCAAGCTGATCAATTACCCGAGTCAAAACGTCAAAACGACGAAAAAAAGGTGGTGAATAGTCAAACGGAAATAAGTTGAACTATTTTAAAACTTCATGGCGAAAAAACCGCCTCGCAAAGCCTCTGGATTAATCCAAGTGTTTTGCCAAAATATCTTACCATTGCCTAAATAAGACATAATAAATTCTCCAAATTAAAGTTGTATAAACCTAGTAGTGGTTCTGATCCGTGGAACTAACCTTTCTCAATCCATTGAGACAACTTTCTTTCACTCGATTCCTTGGAGATAACATCCATCCTGGATTTACTAGCATTGACGGTGTCTTGCTTGCCGACGAAGAGAATTATACAAAACCGTAATTTAATTACAAGCTTTATTTGATATAAATCACAAAAAACCTTTATTTAGTAATAACATTACCAAATAAAGGTCTTAACAAATGCAAAACAAATTATTAACATCTACTTAAGCTATTGATTTAAATTGCAAATAAATAACAACCACTACCCGATAGCAAACTGTAATAAAGTAACCAAAGGTTGTGCTGTTGGCTTACCGTATAAGGGATCACCTTCAGTCGCGCTGCCGGCAATATCAATATGGGTATAGCTTAACGGTTGGCTGCTTTTTAAATGGTGGCTATCGAGTCCTGAGGCTTTCAATAAAAATGCTGCAGGGTATTGATGTCCTCGCGCAGTCACTGATGACGGGCCATTGTTGGACGATATCACATCTGCCGCACCATTTTTATCTGCAACCTTATCAAAATCTTCAGGGCGTAAATATGACACTTCAAAAGGTTCAGCCCATTGCTGACCAATATGTTGCAATGTTGCTGCCACGCCTTGCTGCTTAGCCACCGCATTTTCAACTAAGGCTGTATAACTACCATAGGCGCGCACCACATGACCGGTTAAGGTCGCTACCGAATATAATGAGGGCGCAACCGCTTGTGTTGCTTGAATGCGTAAATGCGACAGCAAATCAGCTAATACTAAGCGCCCTTCGGCATCAGTATTACCAATACGGACTCGAACACCTGCATGGCTAGTAATAATCTCATCGGTAACAAACGCTTCACTGCCGATACTGTTACGCACTAAACCCAGCTCGGCGATAACCTTAACGCCCTTAGGCTTTAATATTGATAGGGTTTTCATTAACCCAGCAACAGCTGCTGCGCCGCCTTTATCACGGCTCATACCCGCCATGCCACCAGCAATTTTAATGTCAGCTCCGCCAGTGTCATATACCACACCTTTACCGGCAAATAGCAATGTACGCTTAATTTCACCTTCACCGGTGTAAGCCACTTTCACCACCCGTGGATGATGGCGCGCAACATCAAATGAGCTGCGCCCCACTGCGCTTAACAAGGGGTAATCTTTTATTAAGGTCGCTTTATCTTCTACGACGGCAACATCAAGGCCGCTGTCTTTAAAAGACGCTACACAGTAATCAGCAAAGTGAATCGCACTCATGCGCTCTGGCTCAGTACCGCATAAATCACGCGCTAATACTCTGCCCGCTTCTAATGCATTTAACAGTTCACTTTTAGGTGAGCTGCCCATTAAACCAATAGCGGTTAGCGCTGGCGTAAGTGAGTTTGCTTCACGGGTTTCGAGTGGTTGCCATAGTGCTTGGCCGCAAGCCAGTGCAGCCACTTCAGTGGCAAAACTAAAACGAGGGTCTTGAGACGATGTTACGATTAATAAAGGTTTAGTGGCGCCTGCATCTTTGGCAATACTGATCCCCTCTTTTGCGGCTTTGGCAAAAATGCGCACATCGGCATAGTCATCATCACCCGTTACCGGGGCTATAATCAGTCTGCCACCAGCTAAGCCAGGGGCAAAAAGTAATGTCGCTTGCTTACCTACGCGGTGGTCAATCTGCTTAGCATGTTCAGCCAATAAGCTAATCTCTTGCTGAGCAAGCTGAGTTAAATCAGCAGTGACGACTATGACGGCATCAAAACCTTCGCCTTCAAAAATGGCCTGTTCGTTATTTACATCTACTATTGGCACTTGAAACATGATTTTCCCTTATGCTTTATTGTCGATTATTCTTGGTGTATGAACGGTCTGATTGATTTTTAGTGTTAGCGTTAACGGTCAATGATTTTCCCTTATGCTTTATTGTCGATTATTCTTGGTGTATGAACGGTCTGATTGATTTTTAGTGTTAGCGTTAACGGTCATTCTAGAGTGAATTTTTATTTACACAATAACGTGTCTACTGCAAAGAAAAACCACGCAGTCACAATGGCAATTGAACAGCCTATGTTAGAATAATGGCATATTTTATCCTGATTGAGGACGTTTCGTGACTGCATTAAATCAATTATATCCACAACCTCTTTGGCAATGGTTCGAACAAATTTGTGCTATTCCCCACCCTTCTAAGCATGAACAAGCGCTATCAAGCCACATTCAACAATGGGCAAAAGGCAAAGGCCTTAGCGTGGTTGAGGACAAAGTAGGCAACCTCATTATTCGTAAACCTGCTACTCCCGGTATGGAAGATCGCAAAATTGTTGTCTTACAAGCTCATATCGATATGGTGCCACAAAAAAATGCCGACAAAGTGCATGACTTTGAAAAAGATCCTATCGAAGCCTATGTTGATGGTGAATGGGTTAAAGCAAAAGGTACAACATTAGGTTCAGATAATGGCATTGGTATGGCTTCGGCTTTAGCCGTGCTAGGCAGCGATGACATTAAACATGGTCCACTAGAAGTCTTATTGACCATTGATGAAGAAGCCGGCATGACAGGCGCGTTTGGTTTAGAAGCAGGTTATTTAGACGCTGAGATTTTGATCAACACCGACTCTGAACAAGAAGGTGAGATTTACATGGGTTGTGCTGGCGGTGTTGACGCCCAGATATCTGTGCCACTTTCATGGCAAGCACCTGAGCTGAGCAATCAATCGTTTAAGCTGACCTTGTCAGGCATTAAAGGTGGCCACTCTGGGGTAAATATTCACCTTGGACGTGGTAATGCCAATAAACTACTGGCACGTTTTCTGTTTAAATACAGTGATGAATTAGCGTTAGAACTTGTTGATTTTACCGGTGGTTCATTACGTAATGCTATTCCACGTGAAGCGAATATCAGCTTTATGTTACCGGCTGAAAATGTTGATGGGTTAAAAACGGCTATTAGCGCATTTCAAGCGGTGGTACGTGAAGAGTTAGCGATTGCCGACCCAAGCATGTTGTTAACCTTAGAAGCCATTGATGCACCAAGCAAAGTGATGGGCGAAGATGCGCAAAACAGCTTAATTGACTTACTACATGCCTGCCCTAATGGGGTAATACGTATGAGTGATGAAGTGGCTGGTGTAACTGAAACCTCATTAAATGTGGGTGTCATTAGCACTGAACAAGAAAGCGTTGAAATTTTATGTTTAATTCGCTCGCTTATCGACTCGGGCCGTGATGAAGTGCAAGGCATGTTAAATGCACTGACCAATCTTGCGGGTGCCAGTATTGAGTTTAGCGGCGCTTACCCTGGTTGGAAGCCGGATAACAGCTCACCGGTTATGGCCATTGTGCGTGATACCTACAATGACATTTACAAAAAAGACCCAACCATTATGGTTATCCATGCAGGTCTTGAATGTGGCTTATTTAAAGAGCCTTACCCAACTATGGACATGGTATCGATTGGCCCCACCATTCGTTATCCGCACAGCCCGGATGAAATGGTTAACATTGAAACCGTAGGCCAATACTGGCAGTTATTATTAGCCGTATTAGAACGCATTCCAGCCAAAGCTTAATGTAAGGCTAGGCTTAATGCGATGTAAGGCAAGGCTTTAAGGCTCAGCATGGAAACTTAAAACTGCAAATCGAGTTGGGCAACCGACTTAGTTTGCAGTTTTTTTTCACCTAATTCTGCCAAGCCAACACTTACCCCAATTAACCTAATACCACGTTCATTACTTCTGGTCAGTGCTTGTTGTAACAATTCATAAAACAGCTTTACCGATATCTCATCGCTGCGTTGCTCGATGGTGGTTTGTTTAAAATCATTAAATTTGATCTTCACCACTTGCTTGTTGATTAATCGATCTTTTGCGCTGCGGCTCACCCGACTATCAAGCTCTTGAATAAGTTGCGGTAATACTTGATGGCATTGGGCTAAGGTAAAAATATCCTGGGCTAATGTTGTTTCAACACCCACAGATTTACGCACTCGGTTATTGCTGATAGGCCTTGGATCGATGCCATTTGATCGTTCAATTAACACTGCGCCAAACTTACCAAAACTTTCCAGTAACTTTGCCTTAGGATACAGCTGCACATCGGCACAGGTTTCTAACCCTAATACCGACAATTTTTGCGCTGTGACTTTGCCAACGCCCGGAATTTTCTTTAACGGTAGCGTGCGTACAAATTCAGGAATTTCATCGGGGGTAATCACATATTGACCATTAGGTTTATTTAAATCTGAGGCAATTTTGGCTAAAAACTTAATCGGCGCGACGCCCGCTGATGCTGTTAATCCGGTTTCTAACTCGATATCTCGGCGAATGGCCTGGGCAATTAAGGTCGCGCTGCCGTGGTATTGCTGACAGTCACTGACATCGAGGAAAGCCTCATCTAATGACAGTGGTTCAATCACATCACTGTAGCGGTTAAATATCTGTCTTATTTGTTGTGAAACATCTTTATAAACCTGCATCCGCCCTGGCACCAAGACTAAATGAGGGCACAGCTTTAACGCTTGATAGCTCGACATAGCTGAGCGCACACCAAACTTTCGTGCCGCGTAGTTACAGGTACTGATAACACCACGGCGATCACTACGTCCACCTACAGCAATGGCTTTATCGCGTAATTCAGGAAAATCACGCATCTCAACGGCGGCATAGTAGCAGTCCATGTCAATATGAATAATTTTGCGCATTGCTGATGCCATTAAGATTAAAAAGGTAACTCATAATACTGTATGTAAAAACAGTATTCAATGTATCCGCCAGATAAATAAAGCACAGCATTTAGATGAAATGGAATAGAAAATAAGTTGTGTGTTCCGACTAAGTATCTATTATGATAAATCAATTGGTTATAGGTTATTTACACGGATAAGTTAACACATGCATGTACCCGAAAAATGGCAAATGGACAGCTTAAGTGCCGTACATCAGTTTATTGCACAACATGGTTTTGCGTCTGTCATATCACCAAACTTAGAAGCCTCGCATATTCCGCTGATATTGAAAGCAGATGAGGGTGAATATGGGGTACTTTATGGCCATTTAGCACGTAGCAATCCACATTGGCAGGATATTATAGACAGTTCAGTATTGTGTATTTTCAGTGGCCCTCATGCCTATATTTCACCTACCTGGTATCATGCCTCCCCTGCTGTACCCACCTGGAATTACAGCGTGGTACACGCTAAAGGCACGGTTGAGCTCACCGACGATAAAACCACAATGGCGATATTAGAAACCACAATACAAAAATATGAATCGAGTTTATTAACGCCCACACCTGAAAGCCCTGAAGGTTTTATCCCTAAGCAATTTCAAGATAAGTTAGCTAAAGGGATTGTCGGGTTTAAAATTGTGATTACTGAGCTACAAGGTAAACAAAAACTTGGCCAGCATAGAAGCTCGCTCGATCAACTCGGAGTGGTTGCAGGATTATCAAAATCGCCAGGCATAGATGAGCAACAGCTGTTGAAGTACATGGTCGATAACAATATTGCGCTAGGTTAACAGTAAGCACTTTTCCTAGCGGCTTTAACCTAAACCGTATGATTTAGATACTTAACTTAACGACCAGGCTCAAAGGCATCGTATCTGGGTAACTGAGCATCTAAATCTTCCCAGTTTGCTTTGGATGAAACAAAGTTGTGCGAAATAGGCCTTTCAATGATGTCAGTATCAAGTATACCGAGTCGGATCCTGTAGCGCTGTGGGTCTTGCTCGTTTGAACTGTACACAGGTGAGCCACAATAACTACAGAAATGTCGATTTCTACCGGGCTTGAATGAAAATATACTTAAGCTATTTTTGCCCGATACAATCTCAAAATCAGCCGCATTAATGAAACCATTTGTGGCGAATGCAGTGCCACTATTTTTCCTGCATAAAGAGCAGTGACAATGAATAATATCACTTATTTCGCCCTTTATGGTTATGTTAACCTCGCCGCACAAACACTTTCCTTGATACATAATCAGTATTCACCCTGCTCTATAAAAATTTCCAGTCAAACTAAAATCAGTCTGCCCCCAAAATAGCATGCTTAATGGTTATATTTAACCTGATTTAACGCTTGTGAAGACTCACTATTAATGCAGCTTTTTATTACGGTTATCTTCACAGTTATAGCAAACTTGACGACTATCAATGGTTACCTTAATGCTGAATAGCTTTGTCTGAATGAGCTTGCTGAGCGTATCGCGTTCAACCGATGCCATAAAACGATTAAGGTTGTAATGGGTATCGAAGACACAAATAACCTGTAAGCTTTTAGGAAAGTCACTGTAATTGACAGTATGGGTTAACCATTGAAAACCGCTGTATTCATTTAGGGCGATTTCACACACCTGGGTTAACACTTGTCGAATTTGATTGTCTATTTTTTTATCGGTTTTACGCATATATCACAGTGACCCAAAATTCAAATAACACCTGGAAGG
This sequence comes from Shewanella sp. HL-SH2, assembly GCF_051164935.1. Lineage (NCBI taxonomy): Bacteria > Pseudomonadati > Pseudomonadota > Gammaproteobacteria > Alteromonadales > Shewanellaceae > Shewanella > Shewanella sp. HL-SH2. Next base: position 1,583,355 of record NZ_CP195035.1, on the reverse strand, counting down.
TGGAATAATTTAGCCAGTGTAGCAAAGTTCGCTGATACCATTTAACATAAAAAAGCCCACCCCCTTTAGGGACTGGGCTTTAAAATCAAAAAACGCCTCAATTAACAATGTACATTAACGCGTTCTTAGTCGATTAATTACATCTTAGTTTGCAGGTAATTCTGTAAACCAACACGTTCAATTAAACGTAATTGCTTTTCTAACCAGTACATGTGATCTGACTCAGTATCATCCAATAAGACTTCTAAAATCTCACGGGTTTGATAATCGCCTTTCTCTTCACATAGCTTAATCACTTTACGTAAATCATCCGCCACTTTGTATTCATACTGTAGGTCGTTATTTAGCATTTCTTGCACATCTTTACCGATGTTTAATGCTTCGCGGCTAGCGACGTCTGGCGTGCCTTCTAAAAACAGAATGCGCTGCACTAGTTTAGCTGCATGGGCTTTCTCGTCATCTGACTCATGTAATATACGGGTATATAATTCGTCAAATCCCCAATCTTCATACATATGAGCATGCACAAAGTATTGATCCATTGCTGATAACTCACCGGTTAACAAGCTGTTTAATGCGTCAATAACTTCTGGATTGCCTTTCATAATATCGTCCTATTAATCTTTAATTTGAGATTGAAGATAGTTTTGAATACCGACTTGTACTATCTGTTCTTGCTGAGATTCAATCCAATCTAAATGTTCTTCTTCATCTTCAAGCAGGTCTTCAAGCAAATCACGGGTAACGTAATCTTGTTCTGTTTCACACAATTTGATCACATCACGTAATGCAGCAATTTGCTCGGTTACCGCTTCTTTATCACAGCCCAGCATTTCTTCGGCATCTTCACCAATACGCAGCTTGTCTAATTGCTGTAAATTCGGTAATCCCTCAAGAAACAATACCCGCTCAATAAGCTTGTCTGCGTGTTTCATGTCTTGAATTGATTTCTTGTATTCTTTTTCGTTGAGCTTCTCTAAACCCCAATGTTTGAACATACGCGCATGTAAAAAGTATTGGTTAATGGCGGTCAGTTCGAAAGTTAATACGCGGTTTAACTGACTAATGACTTTGGGATGACCTTTCATAATGATGTCCTTGATAGCTTAACTTGATCTGGATCAATTTATGCTAGGATAGTACACCTAGCATAACATTGCAAATTATCCTTTAAATTCATATACATAGTATTGATAACCATTATCATTATAACTAAGGTTTGTAAACCAGATACTAATCGCAGCCATAAAAAAAGCCTTCAAAATGAAGGCTCTTTACAATGTAGGCTAGCTAAATTTTAGCCAGTAATGCGCTTATGTAACTCTTGAATCGAGTTCACATTAGTGCGGTCATCTGCAGCATGCGCTAGACATGTAGCAAATGCAGCATTCAGTGTTGTGGTGTAATTCACTTTATAACGCAGTGCTCCACGACGGATCTGACGTGAGTCTTCAATCGCCTGGCGACCTTCAGTCGTGTTGATAATGTAGGTGTACTCATCATTCTTAATACGGTCAAGAATGTGTGGACGACCTTCATGCACCTTGTTGACTAAACGAGGGTTGATGCCAGCTTCACCCAATACCACTGCGGTACCGTGTGTTGCGTCAATCTCATAACCCAGTTCAATTAACTTAGCTGCTAACGCTGCTACACGCTTTTTATCACTGTTACGTACTGATAATAAAGCACGTCCAGATTTAGGTACTTCAGATGTCGCACCTAATTGCGCTTTAGCATATGCTTCTGCGAAGGTTTCACCCACACCCATCACTTCACCTGTGGAACGCATTTCAGGCCCTAATAAAGGGTCAACACCAGGGAATTTATTGAAGGGGAGTACCACTTCTTTCACAGAGAAGAATGGTGGAATAACTTCTTTAGTAAAGTTTTGTGACTTTAAGCTTTGACCAGCCATCACACGCGCTGCAATCTTAGCTAATGGCACACCGGTTGCTTTTGAAACAAAAGGTACGGTACGCGCTGCACGTGGGTTAACTTCAATCATGTAGATTTCGTTATCTTTCACGGCAAACTGCACGTTCATTAAGCCTATTACACCTAATTCAAATGCAAGCTTTGATACCTGCTCACGCATTTGTGCTTGAATTTCTGCACTTAAGCTATATGGCGGTAATGAACAACCAGAGTCACCAGAGTGAACGCCAGCCTGTTCAATATGCTCCATAATCGCGCCAACAACCACGGTTTCGCCGTCACATACCGCATCAATATCCACTTCAATCGCATCATCTAAGAAGTGATCAAGTAATACTGGTGATGCGTTAGACACTTTAACTGCTTCATTGAAGTAGCGAAGTAAATCTTGCTTGTCGTAAACGATTTCCATCGCACGACCGCCCAATACATAAGATGGACGGACAACCAGCGGATAACCAATAATTTCCGCTTCAATCACAGCACTTTCAACAGTCGTGACTGTCGCGTTTTGTGGCTGCTTCATATTTAAACGTTGAATTGCTTGTTGGAAACGCTCGCGGTCTTCAGCACGGTCAATCGCATCTGGGCTAGTACCAATGATCGGCACCCCAGCGGCTTCTAATTCACGGGCTAATTTAAGCGGCGTTTGACCACCGTACTGTACGATAACGCCTTTTGGCTTCTCGATACGGACGATTTCTAACACGTCTTCTAACGTAACAGGTTCAAAGTATAAGCGATCAGATGTATCGTAATCGGTTGATACGGTTTCAGGGTTACAGTTAACCATAATGGTTTCATAACCGTCTTCACGTAATGCTAATGCTGCGTGTACACAACAGTAGTCAAACTCAATACCTTGGCCAATGCGGTTTGGGCCGCCACCCAAAATCATGATTTTGTCACGATTTGATGGGTTGGCTTCACATTCCTCTTCGTACGTTGAGTACATGTAAGCAGTGTCAGTTGAGAATTCAGCGGCACAAGTATCTACACGCTTGTATACCGGGTGAATATTATGGCGATGACGTAATTTACGAATTTCGCCTTCACTCACACCAAGTACATCCGCTAAACGTAAATCAGAGAAACCTTTACGCTTTAATTGGCGTAAGTAGTTTTGCTCTAAACCTGACATACCAAGTTCAGCCACTTTGGCTTCTTGGGCAATCAAATCTTCGATTTGAGCGAGGAACCAGTGATCAACGTTAGTCAGAGTGAAGATATCATTACGGCTTAAACCGGCACGGAATGCATCGGCTATATACCAAATACGGTCACAACCAGGCTCTTTTAATTCATGACGTATGCGTTGCATCGCTTCTGATGATTGTAAATCTACAATCGGGTCAAAACCGTTACGACCCACTTCAAGACCACGTAATGCTTTTTGCAAAGACTCTTGGAAAGTGCGGCCAATAGCCATTACTTCACCAACAGATTTCATTTGAGTAGTTAGGCGGTCATTTGCACCGGCAAACTTTTCAAAATTAAAGCGTGGAATTTTGGTCACAACATAGTCGATAGCAGGTTCAAACGATGCTGGTGTTTTACCACCAGTAATATCGTTGCTTAGCTCATCAAGCGTAAAACCAACGGCTAATTTAGCCGCGATTTTAGCGATCGGGAAACCGGTTGCTTTAGAGGCTAATGCTGATGAACGAGATACTCGAGGGTTCATCTCAATAATGACCATACGGCCAGTGTTAGGACAAATACCAAATTGTACGTTTGACCCACCGGTTTCAACACCAATTTCACGCAGTACCGCTATCGAAGCGTTACGCATTAATTGATATTCTTTGTCGGTTAGTGTTTGTGCCGGTGCTACGGTAATTGAATCACCAGTATGAACACCCATCGCATCGAAGTTTTCGATAGTACAGACGATAATACAGTTATCGTTGCGGTCACGAACCACTTCCATTTCATATTCTTTCCAACCAATTAATGATTCATCAATCAATAATTCGTTAGTTGGCGACAAGTCCAAGCCTTGAGAACAAATCTCTTCAAACTCTTCTTTATTGTAGGCAATACCACCGCCGCTGCCACCCATGGTGAAAGACGGACGAATGATACAGGGGAAGCCCACCATATCTAATACGCCATACGCTTCATCCATATTATGGGCAATACCTGCACGCGGGCAGTCTAAACCAATGGATTTCATCGCTTTGTCAAAACGGCTACGGTCTTCAGCTTTATCAATTGCGTCTGCTGTTGCGCCAATCATTTCAACGTTAAATTCTTTTAGTACGCCTTTAGCTTCAAGCTGAAGTGCGCAGTTCAGAGCCGTTTGTCCACCCATAGTCGGTAGAATGGCATCTGGACGCTCTTTAGCAATAATATTGCGTACTACTTCCCAATGAATTGGCTCGATATAAGTTGCATCGGCCATATCTGGGTCGGTCATAATGGTTGCTGGGTTAGAGTTAACCAGAATAACGCGGTAGCCTTCTTCACGAAGAGCTTTACAGGCTTGAGCACCTGAATAATCGAACTCACACGCCTGACCAATTACAATTGGTCCGGCACCTAGGATAAGAATACTTTTTATATCGGTACGTTTTGGCATTGCTTTTCTCTTCTCCTAGATAACTATTTAGCGTGCTGACGATATTGCTCAATAAGTTCGATGAAATGATCGAACAAAGGCGCGGCATCGGTTGGGCCAGGGCTTGCTTCAGGGTGACCCTGGAAGCTAAACGCAGGCTTGTCGGTTAAATGGATACCTTGTAAAGAACCATCAAATAATGACTTATGGGTCACTTTGATATTGGCCGGCAAAGTGGTTTCATCCGCAGCAAAACCATGGTTTTGACTGGTGATCATCACGTTACCTTTTTCGATATTGCTCACAGGGTGGTTTGCACCGTGGTGACCAAATTTCATCTTTAAGGTTTTAGCGCCTGAGGCTAATGCTAATAATTGATGGCCTAAACAAATACCAAATATAGGAATTTCTGTTTTTAAGATTTGTTGAATAGCGTCAATTGCATAGTCACATGGTTCTGGATCGCCTGGACCATTTGATAGAAACACTCCATCAGGGTTCATGGCTAAGACATCGGCAGCGGAGGTTTGCGCTGGCACCACGGTGACATCACAACCACGGTCAACTAGCATGCGTAAAATGTTACGTTTTACACCGTAATCATAGGCAACAACTTTATATTTCAATTCTTTCTCTGGGGTATCAGAAGGTAAACCACCCTCTAATTTCCAGCTACCGTTTCGCCATTGATAGGCTTTATCAGTAGTGACTTCTTTGGCTAAATCCATGCCTTTTAAGCCAGGAAATGCTTTTGCTTGTGCAAGCGCTTTTGCTTCGTCTAGGTCACCCACCATAATACAACCGGCTTGGGCACCTTTTTCACGCAGGATACGGGTTAATTTTCGGGTATCGATATCCGCAATACCAACAACATTGTTAGCTTTTAGGTAATCACCTAAAGATTGTTGATTACGGAAGTTACTAGCCATTAACGGTAAATCGCGAATGATAAGACCACAAGCATGAACCGCACTTGATTCTGTGTCTTCATCATTAGTACCGGTATTACCGATATGCGGATACGTTAAAGTGACTATTTGGCGTGAATATGATGGATCCGTTAATATTTCTTGGTATCCGGTCATTGAAGTGTTAAAAACTACTTCACCAACTGTAATACCTGTAGCACCAATTGCAGTGCCAGAAAATACGGTTCCGTCTTCGAGTACGAGTAAGGCAGACTGTGTCAACGCGACCTCCAGAAAAGAGCCAAGCTATTGAAATTATTTTGTTTTATTTTGCACTAAGATACCAATTTCCGCTGTTTTACGAAATTTTGACAAATTTCGCCGATTTTACAGGAGTTCTGTAATTTCGTCCACATATGAAAAAAGGTTTTTTAAAAAAAACCACCATATCGAATGGTGGTTTTTAATTTAATCATTTAGTCCAAGGACCTGCTGCATATCATACAGACCCGGATTTTGATCATATAGCCAGTAAGCCGCACGCATTGCGCCATTGGCGAATGTCATTCGGCTTGATGCTTTATGAGTTATTTCTAAACGCTCACCAATATCAGCAAACATTGCGGTATGTTCACCGACTAGATCACCTGCACGAATCGTTGAGAAACCAATGGTGTCACGCGAACGTTCACCAGTAATACCTTCGCGGCCATAAACGGCACACTTCTCAAGATCGCGTCCAAGGGTATTGGCGATCACTTCACCCATTTTAAGTGCAGTGCCAGATGGCGCATCTTTCTTAAAACGGTGATGACCTTCAATGATCTCAATATCGGTATAATCACCCATCACTTCTGCAGCAAGCTCTAACAACTTCCACATCAAGTTAACGCCAACTGACATATTAGGCGCAAATACCACTGGGGTTTGCTCTGCATATGCACCAATAAGCTCTTTTTGAGCATGGTTGAATCCAGTTGTACCTAATACAATGGCTTTGCGATTACGAGCACACCAGTCAAGGTGAACAATTGAGGCTTCAGGTGAGGTAAAATCGATTAGCACATCAAAGTTATCAGCCACACTGTCAAGTGAATCAGTAATGGCAACATCCATTGAACCTACGCCAGCCAGTTCACCGGCATCAACACCAATTAAGGTCGAGCCTGAACGTTCTATTGCCGCGCCAAGACGGATAACTTCTTGATGTTTAGCTGACTCAATTAATGTGCGACCCATACGGCCACTGGCACCCACAACGGCGACTCTTACTTTTGCAGTCATATGTTCTCCCAGTGAAAGCTTAATCAACATCTCACATTTGATATTGAGGCTTAATACAAAAATTTGGCTATATACAAAAACGCCTAAGTCATCTTAGGCGTTTTTATGATTATTAGAGAATGTCTAACAATTCAACTTCAAACACTAATGCAGTGTATGGAGGAATAGATGCACCAGCACCACGCTCGCCATAAGCTAAGTGATGTGGGACAAATAGCTTAAGCTTAGTGCCTACAGGCATAAGTTGTAATGCTTCAGTCCAGCCAGCAATAACGCCAGATACAGGGAATTCAGCAGGTTGACCACGAGTCACAGAACTGTCGAATACTTCACCATTGATGAAAGTACCGTGGTAGTGAGTGCGAACTGTTGAGTCAAACGTTGGCTTTTCGCCTTCGCCTTGAACTAGTACTTCATATTGAAGACCAGATTCAGTTACTGTTACGCCATCACGTTTAGCATTATCAGCTAAAAATGCATCAGCTTCTGCAGTTGCATTTTCTGCAGCAGCTTCTTGTGCAGCTTGTAAACGACGGCTAATTTCAGTAAAAGCAGTTTGCAAGTCTTCCATAGACACTTGGCTTTCTTTTCCTGAAAACGCATCAGCTAAACCAGCTTGAACAGCAGGGATATCAATTCCTTCAAAAGGATTGGCAGCGAGTTGCTCACCCATTTGACGACCTACACCATAACTTGCATGCTGCTCCATTGTGCTGAACACATCTGACATAATTTCTTTCTCTCATTGATCAAATAAAAATTTGCACGGAGTCTATCACATTTAATTCGTCCATGCTGTGAAAAAGCCTCACAATTGGGCTATTTTGAGCCATTGATTTTACACTCAGCCAAAGACTGTTTTCTAGCTTGAGTATAAAGTGGCATCGCTTGAGTTTGTGCTGCTTGTAAGTCTTCAATTCGACTGCTGTGTGAAGGATGCGTTGACAATAGCTCAGGCCCTTGCGCGCCTCCGGCTTTGGCCATGTTTTGCCACAAGGTGATACTTTGTGCTGGGTTAAAGCCCGCTTTAGCCATTAGCTCAAGGCCAACGATATCAGCCTCTGATTCTTGACTACGGCCAAAGGGTAATATAATGCCTACTTTAGCGCCTAAGCCAAGCCCTGCCATATATAAATCTTTATTGGCAATACCAGATGCACCGATTGCAGCATCAGCAGCTTGCATTCCTAAACCGGTAAGCTGAGCACGGGACACTTGCTCATTACTATGTTGCGCTAATACATGTGCCACTTCGTGCCCCATCACTGTTGCTAGCTGATCTTGATTAGCTGCAACATTTAATAAACCGGTGTACACACCAATATGGCCACCCGGCAATGCAAAAGCATTCACTTGATCAGAGTCAAACAATACCACTTCCCATTGTTGGCTTTGATCCGGTAGTACTGCGGTAATGCGTTTAGCGATGCAATTCACGTAAGCGGTTTTGTTTTTATCTTTACTTATTTTTTGGTCTTGCTTCATGGTTTCAAAAGACTGTGCCCCCATTTGCTGCATTTGAGCATCTGAAAACAGCAAGGTTTGGCTTCTGCCTGTGGGTGATTTTGTACTAACACATCCAACCAATAAAGTTGAAATCGCCGCTGCAAGTATGAGTTGCTTCATATTTTCATCCTTTAAATTAAACTAATAATAGCTAGGGTCTGTTTTCGCTCTGGTGATGTTAAACCAGCATTGCATAAACGACCATGACGTTAAATAATTGTCCTTGCAGCCCATTGTGACTTGCAAATAGCCGCGTGACATGTCGTTGAGTTTTGGGCCTCAAAAAATATCGCTTATTGTGCTGATTTTCTTTTAGAAAAATCGCCAGCCCCTCGTTTACTTGCGGTGCGCCGATTCGCTTTTTTATCTCGAGGAGCACGCTTGCTGGTCGAATTTGTGACTAGGTCTGTCACCGGAAAGTCTGCCAACGTAGTCAATGGTAAAACGTGACCCGTTAATTGCCGAATAGCCTCTAAACTGACTAATTCTAAGTGACTCACCAAAGACAAGGCCACACCACTTAGCCCAGCCCTTGCGGTGCGGCCAATACGATGAACGTACACCTCAGCTTGGTTTGGTAAATCAAAATTAATTACTACGGGCAAAGCATCGATATGAATACCACGCGCCATTACATCTGTAGCCACTAACACACTCAGTTGCTGGGTTTTAAAATCGTTCAATGTTTGGCTGCGTAACGCTTGATCTTTATCACCGTGCAGTGCTGCTGCGTTAATACCCGCTTTAAGTAATTTTCGACACAAAGCATCGGCATCATCTTTAGCATTAACAAATACCAAAACCTGCGACCAATGGTGCAACTTAATCTGTTCGATCAGTATTTTTGCTTTACTGCCTTTATTGACGTGATAAATCGTTTGGCTAATATCTTCTACCGCGCTATTTAAGGCATTAGCCTCTAAGCGTATTGTTGATGATGACAACACAGTCTTCACCAACTCATCTAACGTTGCAGGCATAGTTGCCGAAAACATTAGCGTTTGCCTTTTAGGCATAAGTGCCAGTAGCGCATTAATATCGGCAATAAAGCCCATATCTAATAATCTGTCGGCTTCATCGAACACGACACATTGTAGCTGTTCAAATTGAATAACACCTTGCTGTGCTAGCGCTAATAATCGCCCCGGTGTAGCAACAATCAATTCTGCAGGGGATGTAAGTCGCTCAACTTGTTGGGTTATATCTTCACCACCACATAAGGCATCCACTCGTAAGTCGACGGCTTGCGCTAATGGGGTTAAATTTTGACAAACTTGCGCCGCTAACTCTCTAGTCGGTGCAATAATTACGGCTAATATATTGGGTGTTTGCTGACCTAACTTTGATGTGCCACTTTGTAATGCCGCAATACGATGCAATATGGGTAAACCAAAAGCATAGGTTTTACCACTGCCCGTTTGCGCCAATGCCAGTACATCTTTACCGCTCAAAATAGCGGGAATAGCCTGTTTTTGTATTGCACTAGGTTCAATCACCAAGGAAGGTAATGATTTAACGAGTTTAGGATTGAGCGTAAATAATGAAAAACCCATGCGGTATCGCCTAATTTTCTGTGGCTAAAGTTAACATTCGTCGTAATGATAACGCGCTAACAACAAACTCAATACGCATATTGAGTTTCAATAAAAAAAGGCTGTTTACCCAAAGTAAACAGCCTTTAACTTAGAAACCTATTTATCTAACCTACCTTAATAGGGCTCCATAATAACGATTAGCTGTTCAAGTCTTGGAAGAACTTTTTCACACCATCAAAGAAACCTTCAGCTTTAGGGCTATGTTTTTTTGACTCGCCTGTTAAGGTTGCCTCAAACTCACGCAATAACTCTTTTTGCTTATCGTTTAAGTTAACCGGTGTTTCCATCACCACTTTACACAGTAAATCACCTACTGCATGGCTACGTACCGACTTAACCCCTTTACCGCGTAAACGGAACATGCGGCCAGTTTGGGTTTCGGTAGGAATTTTAAGGCTGACTTTACCGTCAAGTGTTGGCACTTCAATCTCACCGCCTAAGGCAGCTTTGCTGAATGAAATAGGCACTTCACAGTAGAGGTTATTTGCATCTCGAGTGAAAATATTGTGTTCACGTACACTGACCTGAACATATAAATCACCCGGAGGAGCACCAAACTCGCCCGCTTCACCCTCACCGGTTAAGCGAATTCTGTCACCAGTATCAACACCTGCAGGGATCTTAACCGACAATGTTTTGCTCTTTTCAACACGGCCTTCACCATGACACTTGCTACAAGGGTCTTTGATGATTTTACCGCGACCTTGACACGTTGGACAGGCCTGTTGAACGGCAAAGAAGCCTTGGCGCATTTGCACCTGGCCTTGACCATGACAAGTGCCACATGTGGTTGCCTTAGTACCAGCTTTTGCTCCGCTGCCATCACATAAGTCACAAGCGGCTAATGTTGGAATGCGCAGTTCTTTGGTTAAGCCACGTACCGCTTCTTCAAGTGATAATTCTAAGTTGTAACGTAAGTCACTACCGCGCGCCGCTTGGCGCTGACCGCCACCACGACGACCTCCGCCAAAGATATCGCCAAATACATCACCGAAAATATCGCCAAAGTCACCTTGTCCACCATGACCGCCGCCGCGATTAGGGTCAACACCAGCATGACCAAATTGATCATAAGCGGCTTTTTTGTCGCTATCGGTTAAAATTTCGTAGGCTTCTTTAACTTCTTTAAAGCTTGCTTCTGCCGCTTTATCGCCTGGATTGCGATCAGGGTGAAATTTCATCGCTAAACGCTTGTAGGCTTTTTTAATTTCACGTTCACTGACATCACGACTGACACCAAGAACCTCGTAAAAATCACGCTTTGACATAGTGTTTTGCTTCTCGAAGGTTTGCTTAAAATTGATTAAGTATGATTGTGCAAACGGGCGTTAGAGGTAAGCCTCAACGCCCGCTTTATATTAACTAGTTGCTTTTGCTATCAAAAGTAACTAATTATTTTTTGTCGTCTTTCACTTCTTCAAACTCAGCGTCAACAACATCATCAGCAGGGTCTTGTTTGCCAGCGTCAGTTGCTTGGTCTGCTCCGCCTTGCGCTTGCGCCTTAGCTTGTGCAATTTCCATTAACTTAGCTGAAGCTTCGATAAGCGCTTGAGTTGATTTATCAATGGCTTCTTTATCGTTGCTTTTCACTGCTGCATCAACATCAGCAATTGCTGCTTCGATTTTCTCTTTATCTTCCGCTGGTAAATCATCACCCGCTTCAGTCACTTGTTTCTTAGTTGAATGCACTAAACCATCAGCTTGGTTACGTGCTTGCACTAATTCTTCAAACTTGGCATCTTCATCAGCGTGAGCTTCTGCATCACGAACCATTTGCTCAACTTCTTCATCGGTTAGACCAGAGTTAGCTTTAATGGTGATGTTTTGTGCTTTACCGGTTTTCTTGTCAGTAGCAGATACTTTTAAGATACCGTCAGCATCAATATCAAACGCTACTTCAATTTGTGGTTGACCACGTGGTGCAGCGCCAATACCGTCTAGGTTAAATTGACCTAAAGACTTGTTGTAGCTAGCTTGCTTACGCTCACCTTGAAGTACGTGAATCGTCACTGCACTTTGGTTGTCATCAGCGGTTGAGAACGTTTGGCTCGCTTTAGTCGGGATAGTGGTGTTCTTCTCGATAAGCTTAGTCATTACGCTACCCATGGTTTCAATACCAAATGATAACGGGGTTACGTCAAGTAGTAGTACGTCTTTCACTTCACCAGAAAGAACACCTGCTTGAATTGCAGCGCCTACAGCAACAGCTTCATCTGGGTTAACGTCTTTACGTGGCTCTTTGCCGAAGAAGTTTGTAACCGCTTCTTGCACTTTAGGCATACGAGTTTGACCACCCACTAAGATAACTTCGTTGATGTCTGATATTGATAAATCAGCATCAGCTAAAGCAACTTTTAGTGGCTCTAAAGTACGTTGGATTAAGTCTTCAACTAATGACTCTAACTTAGCACGAGTGATTTTAACCACTAAATGCTTAGGACCTGTTGCATCAGCTGTGATGTAAGGTAAGTTAACTTCTGTTGTATTAGTGCTAGATAATTCGATTTTCGCTTTTTCAGCAGCTTCTTTAAGACGTTGCATTGCTAATGGATCTTTACGAAGATCTAAGCCCTGATCTTTCTTAAACTCATCCGCAAGGTAATTAATTAAACGGTTGTCAAAGTCTTCACCACCTAAGTGAGTGTCACCATTGGTAGCAAGTACTTCGAAAGTTTGATCGCCATCGTTGCTGTCGATTTCAATGATAGAGATATCAAAAGTACCACCACCTAAATCGTATACTGCAACAACGTTGTCGCCTTGCTTCTTATCAATACCGTAAGCTAATGCAGCCGCTGTTGGCTCGTTGATAATACGTTTAACATCAAGACCCGCTATACGGCCAGCATCTTTAGTCGCTTGACGTTGTGAATCGTTAAAGTAAGCAGGAACAGTAATAACCGCTTCAGTCACTTCTTCACCTAAAAAGTCTTCTGCTGTCTTTTTCATCTTTTTCAAGATTTCTGCAGAAACCTGTGGTGGAGCCATTTTTTTACCACGTTGCTCAACCCATGCATCGCCATTATCTGCTGCGATAATCTTGAAAGGCATGATGTCAACATCGCGTTGAACTTCGTCATCTTTAAAACGACGGCCGATTAAACGCTTAATAGCAAAGAAAGTATTAGCAGGGTTAGTCACTGCTTGGCGTTTTGCAGGCGAGCCTACAATTGTTTCATCATCGGTATAAGCAACGATAGAAGGTGTTGTACGATCGCCTTCTGCGTTTTCAAGTACGCGTGCTTTGCCGCCATCAAGGACTGCCACACATGAATTTGTTGTGCCTAAGTCGATACCAATAATTTTGCCCATGAGGTCCTCCGGAAATTGACGTTATTCGTCAGTAAATTTGTTGTCTGGTATGGATATGGGGGTAAGCCAAACGGTTTTCAAGTATCTATTAACTTAATAGCCTTGACTTATATATCGCCCAAATCTTTCTTAACACTTTATATAGGGGCGCAAATTTCATTTACAAGGGGAAGTGAAAAAATTTATGCCGCTTTGCTAATATTAATGACAACAATATCCACTAATACTCAATAAAACACACAATGCTCGAATAGATATACCAACTGTAATGAAATAGAAAACAGTAAAAATCAGAGAAACAATCTAAACAATAAACAAAAACGCTTACTGCTGTGCTTTTCAGTAAACCTTTAGAATGAAATATTAGGATTTGGCTGTGACGGCGCATCTTTCAACTGCATTTGTTTGTTTCTCACTTTCCACTCCACAACTTGGCGTTTCCAGTCGTTATATTCTAGACAAACCTTGTAGTTGAAAAAATGACCAAATATTACTATAACTATATATCAGTAAGGCTAACTTAGCGTTAGCGACTTAATAACTTGATGGGTTGTGTACTGATGTAAATGGACTTTAATACAAGGAGCGATGGCAATGGGACTGCCTAGATGGAATTTATCAAATAAAGCGGAGCGTCGTTTTCGCATAATAGTATTGACTTCAGTTGCACTACTATTGCTCTATGAAAAAATTAATGGCTCAAGCTCAACTCAATATGCTGCCATGTATTTGTGTGTGTTTTCTTTAGTGGGGACTTTTTTGACAAATGCGATTCAGCAACGTTACTTCACTTATGTTACCGAATACGCCCAAGCAATTCGTATCGTCGCACTACTGATGATGCTGTGCTTTTTAGGTATTTGGCTATATATCACTTACCAGGAGCTCAGTCAGGCAAGTATTTCATGATTACCTCTTGAGGTGGTTGACCATTAAAATCAATAAAAAAGTCGATGTAAGCATCGACTTAATGCAATACCCACACAGTACAACTCATAACACAGGGGTTTTATTTTGTTGTAACTGTTGTTGAATACTTTTCCAGCCACTCGCTACTGACTCGAGGTTTTCACGACGTTCAGGGAACCGATTAGCAAGATTACCCATTATAGTAATTTGCAATTCACATAACTCGTTCCAACGCTTAGCATTTGATATCGACATGACATTATCCTTAATAAAATAACAATCCATTTAACTAGTTTGAATTCAACTTACATCTGCCACTAATAAGTTGCATTACAGAGTGTAGACTAAAAATACATCAACCGTAACCAAACTGTAACATGAGTTTTTTTCAACCATACGACTCACCCCATGGAATAATTTTGCTACGACTCACGTTTTGATAAAAAAGATTGCACCGAAACAAATCGGGCGTATCTTTAATATATAAATAACAAAGATTAAAGGACGCACGATATGGTAGAAACGTTATTAAAGATTTTATTTATTGGCGTGTTTTTTTTCATTGCCTACAAGCTGATTTTTTCAGGCAAGAAAGGGTTAACACTATTTGAAATGCACTTTAAGCAAGGTCGATTAAATCGACATAAAGGTAAAATCCCAGAAAAATTTGAGCGAGAATGTCGCTCCTTTGCCAAAGAGCATAAGCTGACCTGTACAATAAGAGCAGAAAGAGATAATCAAGTAAGGCTGCATGTCTCTGCCAACATAGGTGATGATCTCACCCAGCAAATTCGCAATGTCTTTCCCTTTGAATACTATGACCGCAAACAGGTTGATAACAGTAAGTTAAAAGGCTAAGCAGATGACACAACCTAGAATAGTGAATAAGCAAACATTGTTGTCTAAATGATTAAAATTCACTATTTTAGGAAAGTGATACTGAGTTTAGAAAAGTGACACTCAGTGTCAGTGTTGTAACAGAACCATAGCTTGAATAATCCCAATTACTGCTTTTGAATCACTAATGTGACTGTGCCGACTGTAATACCAAATTTAATGATATCGCTTTTGTTAATAATGGTATTTTTATCCACTAAGAACATCCAATCATCAAATTCAACTTGATATTCACTACCATCCACCATGAGCTTCATATCATAGCGCCATCTAAGTGCGCTGCCATTAGCCTCGCCTGTAGCCACACCTAAAATATCATCTGCACGGCCTTCGAACTGACCATTACCTAAATCGGTTAAATACCAAATCCGTGTTTGCTTTTCACCGTCATCATAAATAAACCATTCTTTAAGTTCGCCTTGCTTGCCTTGTGGACTATCTTGCCAGCTGCCTTCCATTGTCACGGTGAACTTTCGTGTCACTTTACCGGAAAAATCTTGCACTATGCCTGAAGCGGTTAATTCACCGTCAAAAAAATCAACCAAATTTAACTCAGGTGTTGTACCTGCATAATCTTCAATTGAAGCGGACGAACAAGAAAACAAACTAAAACAAACAGTAATAACGGTTAAGGCTTTAACAGATGATTGAGCTTTACCCCAAAA
Source organism: Shewanella sp. HL-SH2 (assembly GCF_051164935.1). NCBI lineage: Bacteria > Pseudomonadati > Pseudomonadota > Gammaproteobacteria > Alteromonadales > Shewanellaceae > Shewanella > Shewanella sp. HL-SH2. The sequence goes on along the minus strand of NZ_CP195035.1, from coordinate 1,567,781 downwards.
CGTATTCAAAAATGAAAGGTTAATCATTGAGTTGCTCCAATTAATTGTTGACGTAATTCAGGCTCAGTTGTGGTTTCAGACAACCAAATACCAATAAAAGCGGCACTAAACTCAGCATCCTCTAGCTGATAGAAAGACTTATCATTAAACAGAAACTCGGCTTGTTTATCATTGTGGATAATAAAGCTAAGTGTGTCGTTCTTTTTAACATCAGGCCAGGAAAGGGTTAAATGCTTTTTTATACGGTTAATCTCAGACTCTGTTAACCCATTAGCTTGCCACTGCTCAGTAGTTGCCTCAATGAGTTCTGCTGCACTTATATCGCGGTGATATTGAATGGCTAATTTAATTGGAAATTGCTGGGGCTGATAAGTGCCGTCAACTGAGTATAGTTTGGCTAAGTAAACATCAAACCACAAAACATCTAAATCAGCCTCGCCAACTTGGACAAGAGGCGGCAAAATAAACTGTTTGTCAGCAGATTGTGATTTAAGCAATTGAGTGGTTTGAATTAAATCTGATGCCGCCGTGTGACTTAAACTAGCCTGACTAATGTTAGCGTCGCCTAATGCCTTAACTGCCAAATCTGTAACATTATTGACATCTTCAGCATAAACCATATTCGCTGCGCTCAGTATCAATACAAAATTTGCAAGCTTACTTATACTTGACATATTTACCTACTCTGTACGCGTACATAGCACAGTTATCGTGATAACCGCGCCGCTATATGAAGTGATACGGGAAATAGTACTGACCAGATCACCGCAAGAATAATAGCTGAATGTGTCATCCCCAAAGGCAATATTACGGCATCAAACTTTGCCCCAGCAAGGTAACTTAAACAGCCAGAGACACCACCAATAATAACTTGAACAGGCAGGTTGAATTTATGTGCAAAACCTAAGCTTACATTTAATGTCAGTGAAAAATATCCCCAAAGCAGTAATAACCACCATGGCGTTGATGCAAAAACAAATACACCAGAATAAGTTAACCCAACATCGACAGCTGCGCCAAGTGCTGTAATAACTAGTAGGATAAGTACATCGACGCGTTTTTGATCTGATAATAGAAAATGTAATCCAATCAGCATCAATGATACTAAGATGAACTGGTTTTGATATAAGACTCCCAGCCACCATATCGCTTGAAAGCTAACTGCGTTCAGCAGTATTTTTTTAAAAGCCGTTGTTTTATTAGCTACAACGGGGTCAGCTAAACTGAGCCGTGAAGAGGATGAAATAGATTTTTTCATGACACCCTCATTTATATAATACGTAATCTGAACAAGTTAGCTAACAACAAAAATATTAGCTTTTTCGATAGCCAGGTCTTACCGCGGTTAAATGTACTGTACTGGTGGCGCGCTCTAAGAAACCACCTTCACAGTAGCTTAAGTAAAACTTCCACATTCTAATAAAATCATCACCGTATCCAAGTTTGGTAATGGTACTTTTGGCCATATCAAAATTATCATGCCAATGTTTTAGGGTACGCGCATAATCAAGGCCGATGTCATCTAATGACCAAATAACCATGTCGGTTTTATTGGCTATATGACGGGACATTTCACTGATCGAGGGTAAACAGCCACCAGGGAAAATATAACGCTGGATAAAATCAACACTTTTGCGATAGCTATTGTAGCGCTGATCGGCAATGGTAATGGCTTGAATTAATAAACGCCCTTCAGGTTTAAGCATATGCTGTAGCTTTTCAAAAAAGCCCGGTAAATACTCATGCCCCACAGCCTCAATCATTTCAATTGACACCACGCGATCATACACCCCGGTGAGTTCACGATAGTCCTGTTTTAACAAGGTGACCTTGTCTAATAAGCCTTCACTTTTTACCCGAGATAAAGCGTAATCATATTGCGCATCTGAAATCGTTGTTGTGGTCACTAACACGCCATAATGCTTAGCTGCGTAAATTGCCAGTGCGCCCCATCCAGTGCCTACCTCTAATAAGGTTTGCCCTGGTTTTAAATCTAAACGCTGACATATGGTATCTAGCTTGTGCAATTGCGCCTCAGCTAGACTGGCATCATTTGCTGGATAAATTGCGCTGGAATACATCATTTCTGGGTCTAAAAACTGCTGATACATATCATTACCCAAATCATAATGGGCTAAGATATTGCGTTTTGAACCGGCTTGCGAATTTCGATTAAATATATGCTTAACGCGGTTTAGGCCATTACTTAACCAAGAGAAGTAACGTTCAATATTATCAAGCAAGGCTAAATTTCTGGCAAAAATTTGCACTACTTTCGTTAAATCAGGGCTAGACCAATGACCTTGAATATAAGCTTCACCTGCACCAATTGAACCACCAAATACTACCTGACGATAAAAACCTGGGTGTAACACTTGCATGGTGGCGTGAATGTCGCTTTCTGGATGACCAAATACATGCGATTGTGACGCATCAACAATCGTTAATTGCCCTTCAGCTAGATGAGCCAGTGCTCGTAATAAAATCTTTTTAGCCAAACTGTCTGATAACGTAGCTTGAGCAATACTTGTACCGGTTGCGGCATTATCCATGCTGGCACTCCATTCAAATTAAAAAATTAGCTTCAAATTTATAATATTAAGGGCTAATACGTACTGAGTACACATTTGGTTTACTTGAACTGCTGATTGTTTTCATGTGGGCACTTGTTTGGTTTGCTTGCCCACAAAAGGAATACGTTTGATAAATAGTTTTAAAGCTTGCCAATAAATACCCAAGACAATTTTGGCTGTCATGGCTGGGTACCCCAACATGAAGCGCTTAATATTTGGCGCAGTAAATGACATTCTTTTTAAGGCTATTGTGGCATCAAATAGCTTTTCATTAGCACTATTACGATTCTCAATGGTCACTTTAAGGCGTTTCTGCGGCGGTAAAATACGCCATAAATAGTGCATATCTAAGGTCATAAAAGGTGATACATGGAAAACTTTATCAGTGTGAGTGGTGTTCACTAAATCAATTAGATAGCAATGACGCTCATTCCACGGGGTGTTGCTGACTTCAGCCAGCATATAAAGTGGAGTCTTATCTTGATAACAAAAGAAAAAATTAACTGGACTGAAGTAAAAGCCAAAATGACGAATTTGGCCACAAAACACCACTCTGTTACAGCTTTGTTGAGCACCTAGCTTTTGTATTGTGACCAATGCACGCTGCTTTAATGCCTCAATTGCACTGAGCTTTTCAATGTTTAAACCTGAGGTAAAGTCCTCCCCAAATTGTTGACCAAGGCTTTTAAGATAATCATCGGCTTTAAAGGTGAGTAGTGCATTTTTTTCAGCAAACAACTTATTGGTGTTCACCAATGTTGGTAACTCGTCTAAATCTAATGCCATCATAGCTATGTTATAACCAAAGCTATGGCGTTTTGGCACATGGCGTCTATGGCTGATATTGCCATAGTAAATGCCACTGTTTAACGCCATATCGTCAGTTATCATTGCGGTCATAAACTGATCTCAAATTGATTACACACATCAACTGCGCTTCTCACGCCATCCTCATGGAAACCGTTATACCAATAGGCACCCGCAAAGTAAGTATGTCGTTTACCTGATATAAGCTCACGCTTTGATTGCGCTTGCATACTGGCTTCATTGAAAACTGGGTGAGCGTAATTAAATTTACGCAATATTTTACTTTCATCAATCAAGCCAGTTTGATTCAAGGTCACACAAAAAGTCGGTGCTCCCTTGGGCAAACATTGTAAAATATTCATATTGTAGGTAACACTGGCGGGTCTGTCGCCCATAGGCACTTTATCATCACCGTCTAAACGATAGTTCCAACTTGCCCAAGCCGCTTTACGTTTGGGTAGCAAAGTAATATCAGTATGTAGCACTACTTCATTATTTTGGTATTCCATGGCAGACAACACTTCATGCTCATCTTTGCTTGCATCACTGAGCATAGCTAATGCCTGGTCGCTGTGACACGCCAATATAACGTCATCAAATTGCAGCCACTCGCCATTCAATACTTGAACTTTTACGCCTTCATCATTTCGACAAACAGCCGTTACTGGGCTATTTAACAGAATATTATTCTTAAAAGGTTCAATAAGCTTAGGAATATAGCTACGCGAACCACCTTTCAATACCGACCATTGCGGACGGTCACTGATATTAAGCAAGCCATGGTGCTGGAAGAAACGAATAAAAAATCGTAACGCAAAGGCGCGCATATCATTAATACTGGCAGACCAAATGGCTGCACCCATTGGTAGAATATAATGTTCACAGAAAAATGGGCTAAAATTATGTTTATCGAGATATTCACCTAAACTCATTACAGGATAGGTATCTGACTCATAAATGGCTTTGCAATCGTTATTAAAACGTACTATTTCAGCTAGAAAACGATAAAAATCAGCTTTGAAAATGTTACGTCTTTGGGCAAACATACTCCATAGGGTATGACCATTGTATTCAAGCCCAGTGAAAGCATTGTGTACACTAAAGCTCATCTGTGTCGGTAATGACTCAACCCCAAGCTTTGCCATTAACTTTTCAAATCTTGGGTAGGTGCGATCATTAAAAACAATAAAACCAGTGTCAATAGCGTAGCTCTTTTTGTCTACCTCGACATCAACCGTAGCTGTGTGTCCGCCAATATAATCATTGGCTTCAAAAACAGTTACCTTGTGCTTACTGCTGAGTAAATGTGCACAGGTTAAACCCGATATGCCGGTTCCTATCACCGCAATTTTTTTCATTCTTATTCCTATATGTACAAACTTGACGCTTTACTGTTAATTTGGGTATGTATTCAAAAGTGATTTTTATTTAACGGCTTTATCTGCAAGTAACTTGATAAGTGCTTTCTCAGGAAGCAAAGATAAACACTTGAGTATAAAGGTAAACCGCTTAGGAAAATGGATTTCGAACTTGCGCTGTGCCATCCCCTTAAAAATCCGTTCTGCTGCTTGCTCGCTACTGATTTGCATCGGCATAGCAAAATCATTTTTGGCGGTAAGCGGTGTGTCAACAAAACCAGGACAAATTACACTTACTCCAATATCAACACTGGGTTTAGCGGCCAAATCTAACCTTAAACTGCGGCCTAAATAACTTATTGCGGCTTTAGAAGCACCGTATGCCTCTGCCCTTGGAAAAGGTAAATAAGTTGCACTGGAGCTCATTAATCCTAATTGGCCGCCTTTGGTGAGCTGAGGTAAAAATGCGCTAATGCAATGTCCAACCGCAATCAGATTGGTAGTTATGACTCGACTAAAAAGCATGGCATCAAACTCAATAACATCGTCAATATACTCACAGGTTCCAGCATTTAAGATAACTTGGGTAAGCTGAAGCTGCTTATCTGCCAGGTACTGTTTCAGCGCAATACCTGCCTGATTAACTTGTTCAGGTTGAGTAATATCAAATGTTAAAAAATGACCCACATTTAAGCCCGCTAATACGGTTTCATTTCTACCACATGCGATGACATGGAAACCTTTAGCTGCGTAAAACTTAGCACTTGCTAAACCAATGCCCGATGTTGCTCCAGTTATCAGAACCGCTGATGATGAGGATTGATGATGGCTCATATTATTACCCCATTCTATTGTTTAATATGCGAATAACACCGCCAAGCATTGGCACATGCTGATAGAGCATCTGACCAGCATCAAAGTAATCTCTATGATAAAAAATAGTGTCGTTAAATTTTAATAGACTCATACCATCCACTTTAATGGTTTGCCCTTTATTCAATTTAGGGTGAGCATAGCTCATAGTCCAAAACAAAGATGCTTGCTGCTGGCAATCACTGACTATTATATGGGTTATGTCAAAATGTATATGGCTTACATTTTCGTATAAATTGGCAAAGTACTTGGTGAGTTGCTTTAATCCATTAACTTGATGCAAAGGGTCTTGAAATTGTATTTCGGCTGCATAAATTTCAGATAAGCGTTGCAAATTATTTTTATTCAACACCTGATAAAGCTCAATAAAGTGCTTAATAATCGCAGGTGACTGAGTAGCCGACACTGGCAATTCAGTCACTGTGGACGCTTCTGACATATAACACTCCGTTTGTATAACTAACATACTTACCATAAAGCCTACTGAATAAAAGCACAATGACTTTAGTGACAATCAGTTAGCGGGGATTTACTGTAAAAAAAGTTGCAGTAAAAAGATGATTTAGACATTGAATGTTACGTTTGGGAGTGGATAATAGATCAGTAAAAAAGCACTTAAGTCTCCTTAAGCGCTTTTATAGTCAAACTCAGTATATATAGAATTAGCGAAGTAACTACTCATATCCATGAAGAGCGACCGGTTGCCAATGTTTATCCACTTGTTGTTTGATAAAACTATCTTTGGCTTTTTGCGCCTCATCTTTATTAAATCCGATAGCGGCATGGGCTTTTTCTTTGGTGCTAATATCAGGGTAATCCACTTTATTAATGCCAAATTTTTGTAACACTACTGCTAATAACGTGCGGGATAAAGTGACTTGTTCAATCGCCTTATCAAGCAATGCATTCCCCTCTTCAGGGTTGTGAGCATACAAACCATGGGATGCCATGGCAAAGTCCCAGCGCCACTGGCCATGACGAATATTCATTATAGGATCATTCATTAGATCCCACGTAGCTCCCGCATCCCACGCAGCTTTTGCCTCAAAATGGGCTTTCACTAGCAAGCCTTCAACTTCACGTGCCTTGGCATTAATCAGTAGTTTATTTTTTAGCAGAGTTTGTGTGATGGCTTTCTGGCTACTGTGACAAGTTTTACAGGTACGATCAAAATTATTCAGGGCATTACCTACTTTATGATCGGTAAAATCATTGCCTTTATCATCGATTGTCGGTGGCATATGGCAGGTTATACATGTCACCCCTGCTTCAGCATGTTTACTGCGGCTCCAATGTTCAAACTCAGGATGGCGTGCTTTGAGCATAGGCGTTTTTGAAATGGGGTGGATCCATTCATAGAAGCGACGTGTGTCATAATATTTTTCAATGTCATCGACGGTGCTACCGAAAATCCACGGAATATTAACCTTATTACTACGCTCAGGCTGAAAGTAGTAAGTGACATGACATTGGCCACACACCTGAGCACCTTTCATACTGGTATTTTGCTTATCAAAAGGCAGTTTAATTTTAGCCATCGCATCCTGCGCGTGTGGCCTTGGCAATGCCAACTTAGCGCTTCCATCCTCATGACAGTCACTGCAATAAACGACTGACTTTATCTCAGTACCTAAATCAGTAAAATTAGCGCCAGAAAAACCTTCAATACCCATCTCTTCCATTAATCTGGGGGCGTCGGGTGTTTTACAAGTCCAGCAACTGGCTGAAAGCCCTTTCTGGCCTTCTTCTACTGACACACCAGTGCGTAATATATGCGCTACATCCGCTACCGCAAACTGGTGCCCACGGGGGCTATTATATTCTTTAGCAAAAGATGAACCGGCCCAAAGAATAATATTGGCCGGATAAGTAGCCAACATATCTTGTTTTTCTGTTTGCTCAGATGTGGCTAACCAAGTTTGATATTGACTAGGAAATCGAGTTTTATTCTGCTCGTCAACACTGATATCAGCCAAGGCTGTTAAGCTAAATAAAACCGTTATTAAAGTAGTTATCGCGATTTTGGTACCTTTTTTATTAACAATCTTAAATGACATAATTCACTCTTTCATTTGTGAGATTAACCTGGACGTCCGTCTAATCTAGGCTTGGTAAGAATCGGGGCATAATGCCAAACAAACATCCCAAAACTAATAAACCAACATGCTCCCGCCAACCATAACCAAGTCGAACTATATTGAGGGAGCCACAATGGCATTACCGCACGAAAAATTGCTGCTAAAGGAATGCCAATAAAGGCAAGCACCATATTTGGACCTTGATAAATATTGCGACTAGTGTGCCCTAGTGACACTCGAGATATCATCGACAAACATAATGATGCAATACCGCCAACCGCAAATAGATGCAATAAAGTGCGATACGCAAACTCATTATTAATTTGCCATGCCATAGCCAACAAAGTTGCCGGCAATGCCCAATATGAAACATGTAAAGACCACAACATAGGCTCTTTAAATGTTTTATGCCCTTTCCAGCGAGACACTCTTACCAATTGCAAAATGCCTGCACTGAGTAAAATGCCCTGTTCAATTTCACGGGGGAATAAATGGAACACAGATTGAACGAATAACAATCCCATCACGAGTAATAACGTTATCTCAAGTGCTTGAATGGGATCTGGCTTTGAATGTTGTAATTTCATTGCGGTAAAAAAAGGAATAACTCGACCGCCAACAATAGTTATTACCATCGCAAGCCACCAAATCATTGCCTGCCAAAGTTGAGTCGATAGAGAAAAGTTACGCTCGTATAAAGCATAATAGGTAACCAGATTAACCACTAATGCTACAACCAACATAATAGGGAAGCCGATATTACGCCATTGTTTAGCAGTATAAATACAACGCCATAAAGTTGCTGCGCTGATCCCTAAAAACAAGCTGTCAAACAATGCTGGCAGCCAAAGTGGAATATTGAATGGCAATAACAAGAGTAATCTTGCTGCCAACCAACAACCAAATGTGAGTGCCAGCACACCTCCTTTCATCGTAGGTTGGTTGGTCCAGGCTTGTGCTGCGGTTAATAAAAAACCACACACAATTGCCATAGCAAAGCCAAATAACATCTCATGTGGATGCCACCATAAAGGCACAACATTGGCCCAAAACTCACCATTAAATAAGCTGTACTGCGGTGTAAACCAACCCATCAGCCAGATTGGAATATATAAGGCAGCGACCACAGCACCACCTAAAAAAAATGGCCTAAAACCTAAACGCCAAATTGCAGGAGTGTTATCAGTGTCTGCTGGGTCATCAATATTTAACATTTATTGTCGCCTTAAGGTGTGTGCAAAACATAACATGTATAAAATATAAATCTTTAAATGAATTTTATGCTCATTAACGTGTTTGTTCAATAACAATAGTGACTCATTACCATAAAGCCTTTAAAAGTGTGATCTGGTTGGTGATCTGAATAGATAAGCCTGTTATTTAGATAAGTGATTTAACCACTCATTCAATACGGTAAAATTAGCGATGAATAACGAATGAATAATTAGATAGATTGCTATGACGACTGTGTACCCGATAACGCAGATAATGTTAATATGAACTTTATTTAGTTAACGCGCTCAATCAATTCTAGTGCATAGCCGTCCAGAAATGCTCACTGAACCAGTGTGAGTACACCACGCTTCAACAACAGTTTAATTAACGTTGTGAAAATATACTTAAAAATAAAGACCACTCACATAGAAGTTGTGGGTGACAAACATTGAACCAGGGATATTCAAAATGACAAAAACACTCGCATTTGATGTCTATGGGACTTTGATCGACACTCATGGTGTAGTGGCTTTATTGATCAAAATGTTCAAACAAAAAACATTAGAGCGCGAAACTGAGTCGGTAATTAAACAAGCTTATGCATTTAGCCAAACATGGCGAGATAAGCAACTTGAGTATTCTTTTAGACGCGGTTTAATGCAGCAATATAAAGAGTTCTCGATTTGCACTCGAGATGCACTGGAATACACTTGCCAGTTTCATACGATCCCGCTCACTAACAGTCAAAAATGCCAACTATTAGAAAGCTATCTGACTTTGCCAGCTTTTGATGACGTCGCGCCAGCTTTACAAACCCTAAAAGAAAAAGGCATTAGCCTGTTTGCGTTCTCTAATGGTGAATACTCTGCGGTCGAGTCGCTATTGAAAAACGCAAATATTTTAGCGTATTTTGAAGGTATTGTGAGCTGTGAAGCAATTATGACCTTTAAGCCTAATCCTGCGGTGTATGAATATTTCATTCAAACCACAAACTCAATGCAGAATGACGTTTGGCTTATATCCAGTAATTCTTTTGATATTCTTGGCGCGGCGGCATCTGGCTTTAAAACCGCTTGGGTGAAACGTTCACCACAAATGATATTTGATCCCTGGGGAGTATCGCCCACCCAAACGATTACTGATTTAGCCCAGTTAGATACGATAATTTAGCTTCAGTAAAATGTTTTCTTTAGTATCAGACGAATCATCACGCATACGCTGCCATCACAAGAAAACTTGCATCGCTAATCTCCTAATAATCTTTGGGATATTTAAGCTTAAGCTCAAGTATGACTTTAATGGGACTGAACTGAGTAGTTAGAGGTGACAAGCTTATTTTTAGATAAAAAAATCGGCATAGCCTAAACTATGCCGACGTTTAATTTAAGGTAAGCGTGATGCCATACATTTGCATTTATCTGCGCTTCAATTATCCCTGAGCTCAACTATCCTCGTTTCAACTAACCTCGCTTTAGTGCAGCTAACACTTCAATTGCCCGTTTTCTGGCAGAGCTATGTTCAACAATTGGCATAGGATAAACCTTATCTTGCTTTGCGCGATCAGAGAACAAATCTGCCATCAAATTGGCCTGCTGTGCTTTAAGGTGTGGCTCGTGTATGTGTTTCAAACTCCAACCAGCAATTTCGGGCACAAACTGTTTTATAAAGCTAGCATCGGGGTCAAATTTACTGCTTTGGGTCATAGGATTAAACACCCTAAAATAGGGTTGTGCATCACACCCTGTGCCAGCAGACCATTGCCAGCCACCATTGTTAGCGGCCAAATCACCGTCTATTAATTGCTGCCTGAAATACTGCTCGCCCCAGCGCCAATCAATTAATAAATGCTTAGTTAGAAAGCTGGCAACGACCATGCGTAATCGATTATGCATCCAACCAGTTTGATTTAACTGACGCATTGCTGCATCAACAATGGGATAACCTGTTTGTCCTTTGCACCAAGCATCAAACTCGGTCTTATTGTTACGCCATTGTATGTGTTTACCTAAATCGTTGAAGTTTTGGCCGCGAGATAATTTAGGAAATGCCACCAGCAAATGGCGATAAAACTCACGCCAAATAAGTTCGTTAAGCCAGGTTTTTGCAGGACTTGTATCATTTATCAGTGCATCAGGATAATGAAACAAAATCGCCGTAATACATTGCCGAGCGCTAATCACGCCAATGGCTAAATAAGGCGATAAACGACTGGTTCCCTCTATGGCAGGAAAGTCGCGCTGTTGTTGGTAATCGCTAATATCTTGCGCAATAAACTGCTGCAACAACTCTCTTGCACTATCTTCTCCTGCGGCCCACTGCAGGCTACTAACAGGATTGGGGTAATGCGATTGAATATTGAACTTGATGGCATCTGATGTGCCAATAGGCGCATTAAAAGTTGCTGCTGGCAGAGGTTTAATTAACTTACCCGCGGCTGTTTTTTTCCACGCTTTTGAAAATGGGGTAAACACTTTATACATGGTGCCAGACAGAGTCGTTACGGTTCCGGCTGTAAGCAAACAATCCTGCTCAATTAATGCTAAAGGAATACCCGCTGCGATTAATTTTATATCGCGCTGACGTTCATTATATTCAGGTTCATTAGCAGCAAATATTTTACCAATTTGATGCTCGGCACAATATTGTTGTAACCATGGCAATATATCGTCAAAACAGCTCAAATGAACAACATCTAAAGCAATACCAATACTGGCTAAACTTTGCCTAAGCAAGTTAACATGTCGTTCAATAAAGTCTATTTGAATGGCTGCGACATCATGTTCAGCCCACTGGGCAGGTGTGACAAAGTACACAGCCTTAACATGTGAATTTTGCTGTAGGGCAAACTCACACGCTTGACTCAGTGCAGGATGATCATGAATACGTAAATCTTGTCTAAACCACACAAGACTGTTTACTGCTAATGGCATTGGCTACCTTACTTGTTTGTCATCTCGTTAAAAGTGAATGTCTTAATAGGCATAACGTAGCTTTAACGTTTCAGGATGCGGATTTAGATAGATTTGCTCCGCAATATAAGGCACTTCAAACTCTTTCAAATAGTGATTAATTAACGTAATAGGTACCAGTAAAGGCAATAAACCCTCACGATATTTCATTATAGATTCAGTTAACTCTTCTTTTTGGCGCGCATTTAAATGCTTTTTAAAATAACCCTGAATATGTTGCAAGGTGCTGGTGTGATTTTTACGGGTAGCCTTGACCTTTAAAGCGGTCATAAAACCAGTAAAATAGGTATCAGCTGTTTGTTCTAAATCTTTAATATCGGCTAAGACAGGGCCTAACTCACGGTACCATTTAGGGCTGTGAGCCATAAGCAGGTATTTGTAACGGGAATGAAACTGAATTAACTTATGCTTTGTTAAGCCCGAGGCTAACATTTTACGCCAATCATCATAGGCATATACCCGGGTAAAGAAGTTTTCGCGAATGATCATGTCATTTAAACGGCCTTCCTCTTCAACAGGCAGCAATGGGTATTTATCCATTAATGCTTTAGCAAACACCCCTACGCCACTTTTAGTGCTGTTGTTGGTGCCAATTTTATACTCTAAAACACGCTCCATACCGCAAGTCGGTGACTTAGCACATAAGACATATCCACCTAAGTAACCTAACTCAGCCACTTTATTTTGACTAAACTCAGTTAATTTAGCAGTGACATCAAGGCTACCGTCTGCACTTTGAATATACAGAAGATCGCCATCAAGTACTTGGCGAATACTTTTTCTTGGTGCACCCATACCAATCGCCATTTCAGGGCAAATGCTGGTGTATTCAAAAAAGGGTTCAATTTCTTTTGCGCAGTAATAAGAATTTTTATGGCCACCGTCGAATCGAACTTCATTACCGAGCAAACAACTGCTGATACCAATTTGAATTTTTTCTGGCATAAAGGTCTCTGATTTATCCATGAGAACGCACTCCTGTGGCGGTTAAAATAAAAGTAGTGCTGTGTAATTTAGCAGCTTTTACGAATCTTAGTTAAAAGTAGTTCATTTTTAACAAAAAAAAACAGAACTAAGGTCCTGTTTAATTAAGTTTATATCAATACTAGCGCTACATTTACTGCATACATAGCATTTTATAGCGTTAATCTTTAGTATGTTTGGCGCCAAAAAACTCTAGCGACCATACTAATCCAATGCCAAATAAAGCAGCGACAATCGCTAGGCCTAACTGATGAGCATCGCCTGTAATAGCTTGGAAATCAAATGGAGTGAGGTTTTGCTCAAGTAACGGTACTTGTTGTCCGCTAGAATTTTCTCGCCAAGTAACCACCTCTTTCCAAGGCCAAATTTTACCTAATGTACCTAACATGAGTCCGATAAGAAACATCAAAGTGGCATCATGAAACTTGCGCAGTAAAGCAGAAAGCACATGACTGAAGCTTAACAGACCTAGCACACATCCCATGGCAAAACAGGCTAAATAAGCAATATCAAACCCTTTTACTGCGGCTAATACCGCAGGATAGATGCCGATAAGAAGCAAAATAAAACTACCTGAGATGCCCGGTAAAATCATTGCACAAATAGCGATAGCGCCAGCAAAGAAGAAGTTGATATAGCTCGCCTCTATCGCAACAGGATTTAATACCGTAATCCCCCAGGCAAACAACACACCCAGCGCAAATAACGCTATCCGCTGTAGATTAAACTGACTAACTTGCTTAAGCATATGAAAAACAGAAAACAATATCAGCCCAAAAAAGAATGACCAAACCGGAATAGGATGAGCCACAATTAACCATGAAATTAATTTTGCAAAGGCAAAAATACTGGTCAAAATACCACCAAAAACACACACCAAAAATGGCCCATTGATATGTAAAAAAGCTGCTTTAAGCCCCTGTTGGCGCACAATTCCAAATAATGTAGGGTTAATTTTCCTTATACCATCAAGCAAAGGGTCTAAAATACCTGTGATAAAGGCTATGGTTCCACCTGAAACACCAGGTACGACATCAGCAGCGCCCATTGCCATGCCTTTTAGATACGTTATAAATAACTTCAAAATTAACCCTAACCCATGATCTAAACTGAATAAAATTGCTGGCGATTATACCCACTTGCGATGAGGCAAACTACTAGCAGAGTATGAACATTAATGCTAATCTCATCCGACCAGACAAATAATCACACGAAATGGATTATGAATAACAACAAACCTAACAAAGTCATGGCATTATATCAAAAGGTAACCAGCTACCCTTTTGGTCACGCTCTATTTTCTAAAATGGTGTCCCGTATGGCACCGTATTTCGGTACCATCCATCCGCACATTACCTCGTTAAAAGAACATAGATGTGAGTGTTTGATCAAAAAACGTAAAAGTGTCCAAAACCATATTGGTACGGTTCACGTTATCGCGATTTGTAACGGTATGGAAATGGCAATGGGCACTATGGCTGAAGCCTCTATCCCTAAACACTTACGCTGGATCCCTAAAGGTATGTCGGTAGAGTATACCGCCAAAGCTGGCACTGACATTTTATGTGTGGCAGAAGTACAACCTGAGCAATGGCAAGTTGGCGATATGTTAGTCGATGTAAAAGCTTACGACACTAATGGTGTGGTGGTTGTTCAAGGCCATATTAAATTATGGATTTCAGAAAAGCCGCAGAAAGTATAAGCTAAGTTCACCAATGGACTAAATCTTTAGAATGATAAAACCATTACACTTTAATAATGGTTTTATCATCAATTATGGATGATACATGCTTATAAACCGTAATATCGACCAAGCTTTAGCACCTTCAAATGATAATGGCATTTCCCGACACCAAACTCTTCTAACACATGGGCGGATCGCCAATTTAGATGCCATAAGGGGTTTTGCCTTACTAGGTATTTTGTTCCTCAACATCTATTTTATGGCGAATAACTTTTACGGTTATGCCCCACATCTACCAGAAATAGCATCCGACTTAACGATAGAGATTGTCAGTAATTTTCTATTAGAAGGCCGCTTTATCAGCTTGTTTTCGATGTTGTTTGGCGCAGGCCTGTGGTTGCAATATCAAAAAACGACTAGCCTTGATAGTAAAAGTGATAGCGAAAGTGAAAGTGAAAGTGAAAGTGAGCACGGTAAAAATCGCATAACACGCCGACTTTACTTATTAATCGGACTCGGGGTTATTCACGGGGTATTTTTATTTTCCGGTGACATTTTACTAAGCTATGGTTTATGTGGCTTAGTGGTCTGTCGATACTTCACCCTTGGGCCAAAACAATTATTAGCCAAGTCGGCGAAATTCATGTTGATTGCCATGGCGGTCATAGCACTTATTTCTATTACCCTTGAAGATGAACAATTCTATCGAGGTTCAGACTATTTTATTGAACAACTCGCGCTATGGACAGGAACCTATGCGGACCAAGTCGTGATGCAAGCTTACATGATCGGTTATATGTTACTGATTATTCCCATTTCGATTCTATGGTACGGCGCAAGTTTAATGCTAATAGGGATGACCTTAATGAAGCAAGGTTATTTTGAGCGCGGATTCAGTCATAAGCAACTTGGGTTATTTGCCTGTATAGGCATCGCTTTTGCTAGCATTGACAGTCTATTAAGCCTGTCCGACTCTGCTGTGCTAAAAGAGGTTTCTGGTATATTTATGATGCTTGGCGCCATTCCAACAGCACTAATTTACTGGCATATCATTGTAAAAATTTGTCAAAACAATCCGTTAAAATTAACCCTATTACAAAATATTGGCCGACTGTCGTTAAGTTTTTATATTCTACAATCTCTTTTAGGCGTATTGCTATTACGACATTGGATGCCACAATGGCAAATGGAGTTTGATCGTATCGACTACATGCTTCTAGCAATAGTATTAGGTCTATTACAACTATTTTTAGCCGCTGTGTATTTACGTTTTTTCTCCCAGGGGCCGCTAGAGTATTTAATGACGAAGTTAACTCAGCGCAGTCAATAATGTCGCTTCAACACATCGCATAATGCCCCCAGATAAGCAAAATACTTAGGAGTAATTTTGAAGCATTTAATCCATTATTATCAGTATATTCGCATGATATTGATTAGCGTAATTCTAATTGGTCTTTCAGGATGTATTAGCTGGGTCACCCCAGCGGTAACACCTCAGTTAACTGAGTTACAAGCGGGTGAATACACTTTGGACCCCAATCATGCTGCGCTACTGTTTAAAATTCAGCACTTAGGCCTGTCTACCTATGTGGGACGTTTTAATCAATTTGATGCCCGACTGAGTTTTGATCCTAACAACATGCCAGCGGCACAATTAGAAGCCACAGTGCAAATTGATTCATTAGATATTAATAATCAAAAACTTGAAAAAACCCTGCAAAATAGTAGCTGGTTTGATAGTGAGCAGTTTCCGCAGGCTTATTTTAAAAGCCAAAAAGTCACCCCTATTGATGTAATAAATACCGATCCTAACATCAACAATCAGTTTGAGTTCCATGGCCTGTTAACCCTACACGGTGTGACTAAACCGGTTACATTTAACGCTACTTTTCATGGTGGCGCCGATAACTGGATGACAGGAAAATACACCCTAGGTTTTAGTGCGATAGGCACAATTAAGCGCTCTGACTTTGGCATGAGCAGTTACATCCCCATTGTGGGCGATGAAATTCAATTAGAAATTTATGCGGAGTTTTTAAAATGATGATATTTGCCGTTATCATGCTAGGAATATGGATAGCGTTATTGGCTGTGGGATATAGTTTTTATGCCCTATCCCCATGGGTTATTGGCGCGTTTATTGGCTTAAATCTACTTAGTTTTATTATCACCTGGTACGACAAACGTATTGCCACACATAATCAACAGCAATCCTCTTCATTAAATCAACGCAGTCGAATAAGTGAAAAAACCTTATACATTTACGCCCTACTCGGTGGCTGGCCTGCGGCAATAATAGCCCAACAGCACTTTCGGCATAAAACTCAAAAGAATGCTTTCAAATATCGATTTTGGTTGTCGATTATTGCCAATATCCTGCTTACTATCGGCATCAGTTACTTGTACCTGCTATACATGATTTAAGTCATTAAGTTTATTTAACTTGGCGCAAAAAGCCTTCATTGTGACCTCAATATAAACTAGGGTACACTACAACAATACTTTCCATTATTGATAATAAAGAGAATTTTTCATGCGCATGATCATTGCCGTAGCCGTAATCGCTTTAGTTATTTTTTACTTTTTCAACCAAATGACTAACCAAAAAGCTGCTAAAGAAAACATTGCTAAAGGCAGTACCTTTTTAGCTGAAAATGCAAAGCGTGAGGGCGTAGTACAAACTTTATCAGGCTTACAGTATGAAGTGATCACTAAAAGTGACAACACCGAACACCCAACCGCTAAAAGCAATGTAACCGTGCATTACCATGGCACCTTGATTGACGGTACTGTTTTCGACAGCTCAGTTGAGCGCGGACAAACAATTGCCTTTCCACTGAATCAGGTCATTAAAGGTTGGACCGAAGGCGTTCAGCTAATGACAATTGGTGATAAATTCCGTTTTTATATTCCAAGTCAATTGGCTTATGGCAATCGTACTAGCGGCAAAATTGTTGGCGGGTCAGTGTTGATTTTTGATGTTGAGTTATTTGAAATAAATTAATTTAGTTCACTTTGTTACTTTACCTGAACGCCTCATTTTTTGAGGCGTTTTTGTTCTGATAAACTCAACTCAAATAATTAAGCTGTTTCACCTCTCTATGGCACTGCATTTGAGCATTAACATTGTAAATACAGCTATAGTGGTTATCTAAAATAATATTTCACCCAATAGGTGAAAGAAATCGCTCCTTTATCCTGTCTTTAGTATTTATCTGCACCTTAGGTTCACAAAACTCGCTTTTCTGCTTAGGTTTAAAGCACTTATTTATTGTCATGAGCAACACAAACTTATCGAGGTCCTCAATGTTACTGAATAAAATATCCCTACTGATTAAAGCCAGCTTAATTATTTCTCTTCCGTTAATTACCTCACCAGCAACAGCCTCAGAAAAAACCATTGCTGAACTGGTAGATGCTGTAAATGGTACGCCTGATACGGTAAGTCGTGATGCGGGTAAAAAAGTGAAGTTACGTAACCATGCAAAGGGATTTTGTACCTCAGGAGTGTTTAAGCCTAACCCAGCAATCAATGACACTTTAACTATCCCATTTTTAAATCAAGCTGAAATAGACATCATTGCACGCTTCTCCTTAGGTGGCACTAACGCCCATGCTACAGATAAAACTGCGGGGCGCTTTATGTCACTTAAAATTGATGGTGATAAAGAAAGCTTAAACTTTGTCACCTCTAATGCTGAAGTGTTTTTCGCCAGTAATCTAGATGATTTTTTTACCTTCCAAACCAAAGTCAAACAGGGACCAGAAGGTAAGCAATGGCTGATTGATAATAAACCTCACGCTAAAGCTTTTTTTGATTATGTAAAGCAACTTACCCCAACCGCAAGCTATGCTAATAATCGCTATTTTGGGGTTAATAGTTTTCTATTTACATCAAAAGATGGCCAATCAATTCCAGGTCGTTGGATTTTCGAACCAGTTGAAGGGGTAATTGGCGCATCAACAACACAGCTGGCTAAGCTGAGTGATGATTTTTTACAGGACGAGTTAAAAAATCGCGTTGAAAATAAACCGCAAAATGGGACTTATTTATTCAACTTGCAGAAGCAAACGATAAAATTAATGACCCAACCATTGTATGGCCACAATCACGTCAACGACTGCTGGTCGGCCAAGTGATTATCAATGGCAGTAATGACAGTGCTAACGCTACCTTGGATTGTGCTAAAGGGATTTTTAACCCGCTATTACTGCCAAAAGGTATTGCGCCTTCGAACGATCCTATTTTAAACGCCCGCACACCGGCTTATATTGAGTCTTTTATCAGACGTAATTAATCCGTTAACTCAATAGCGCTTGCCTATACCTACATACAAGCTATACGCAAGCGCTGTTAAGGTTATTCGATGATGCTTACAAAGCTAATGAACTCAAAAAACATGTTTAAGCTAATCTTTACCCAAGATAAAAAGGATCATCTATTGATTTTGCAGGCAGGGTAAACCACTTTGCCCCTGCTGTTGTCATATAAAAATGGTCTTCATGACGCACGCCAAACTCACCCGGCACACATAGCATAGGCTCGTTACTAAAACACATACCTTCAACTAATGGTGTGCGATCGCTTTTAACTAAATATGGCCATTCATGAATATCTAAACCAATCCCATGACCAGTGCGATGTGGTAGACCTGGAACGGCATAACCCGGTCCAAAACCTGCTTGCTCTAATATTTGTCTCGCTGCAGTATCCACATCACCACAGGGTAAATCAATTTTAGCGATATTAAACGCCGCTAACTGCGCTTGTTGTTCCAATTGCCATAATTCACGTTGGCGCGTGCTTGGCTCACCATACACATAAGTGCGGGTGATATCTGAGTTATAACCTTCTAATTGGCAACCGGTATCAATCAGCACAGTATCATTTTTGTCTAGCGCTTTAGGCGACTTAACCCCGTGCGGGTAAGCGGTATCTTCACCAAATAACACAATACAAAAATATGACCCGCGCTTGGCTCCCACTTTACGATGCGCGCTATCAATAAAGGCGCTCACTTCGTCTGTGGTGATACCTTCATATAACATACTCGCGGCGGCTTTATGTACTTCAATCGTCATGTTCATGGCTTGTTGAATAAGCGCTAATTCGGCCGGAGACTTGATCATACGACACCCTGCAGTAACTGATTTCGCATCCACTAAAGTTAACTGTGGTGCGGCTTTCGCAATACCATTACTGATAAAATAGGAAGTCGACTCATCAATAGCGAGTTTGGCATGACTGGCCTCTATTCCCATTGCTACTAGAGTGCCAACGAGCAACACATATGGACTTTCATCTTCGTGCCAAGTATTCACAGTCCCTTTAACCAGCATATAGCCTTTGATGGTATCAAGTTCAAACGCAGGAGCAATATACTGCACCTCACCTTTAGCCGGTAAAATAGCGCCCACCATTCGCTCACTGGCAAACCAGCGCATACCGGTAAAGTAATAAAGGTTGGTACCAGCATTAAGATAAACCGCATCAATGCCTTGTTGCTGCATCAATTGCTGCGCCTTGACAATGCGTGCTTCAAATTCAGCTAAGGCTATTGGCTCAACATCCTGAGTCATATTTTTTAAGCCTTCAAGGGCTTGCTGTGGACTAACGCCACCGATACCGATTGTCATGTAAAACTCCAAATTAGTGGGTTATGCTTGATTGCTTCAGCAAAAAGCAATAGCCAATAATGCGCGTTGAAATTGTATACAATATAAAGTTACAATTGATTAGGTCAAGTTAAAGTACAGTTCACTTGCAACTTATCATCCGAGCTTGAGATAATCAGGCCACGTTCCTCACTCGCCAGCCCTTTTTTTGGAGTCGCCTTTTTATGTCTCAATCATCTGTTATTACAGAGCGTGTTAGCGCCATTCGTCAGCAGCTTATTATCGAAAATATTGATGCTTTTATTATTCCTCGCGCAGATGAATATTTAGGTGAATACGTTCCAGCCAGAAATGAGCGACTACATTGGGCAACAGGCTTTACCGGATCTGCCGGCATGGCCATAGTGCTAAAAGACACCGCAGCCATTTTTACTGATGGCCGTTATACAGTGCAAGTGCCTCAGCAAGTAGATGGCACACTGTTTCAGTATTTAAGTTTAACTGACGACCCACAAATTGACTGGTTAATCGACACGCTTGGTGCAGGCAGCAAAGTCGGCATCGATAGCCGTTTGCATACCTTAGCCTGGTACCAAAATGCTAAGTCTGAATTTAATAAAGCCGATATTGAATTAATCGATGTGCAGCAAAATCCGATTGATGTGCATTGGCATAATCGCCCTCAGCTGCCAACGTCACCTTTTACCTTGTTCAGCCATGAAGGTGCAGGTCGCAATAGCTTAGACAAACGCCAACAAATAGGCGCGTTAGTGAAAAAACAAGGTGCGGATGTCGCATTAATCGCCGCACTAGATTCATTTTGTTGGTTGCTGAATATTCGAGGTAACGATGTGCCACGCTTGCCGGTTATTTTAGGCTGCGCCCTATTAGCGACCAATGGTGACATGACCTTGTTCACTGACTTAGCTAAAGTGCCTGCTGGTTTTGCAGAGCATGTGGGCACAGGTGTTACCGTGAAAGACGAAGCTGAATTAGCCACTGCATTGGCTGCGTTAACTGGAGTTAAATTATTAGCTGATCCTAACTCAGCTAACGCATTTTCACAGCTTCAAGCTCTAGCGGCTGGCGCAAAATTAATTGCCGGACTTGATCCTGTAGCCCTGCCTAAAGCACAAAAAAATCCAGCAGAACTTGCTGGCATAAAAGCCTGCCATATTCGTGATGGGGTTGCCGTGTCACGCTTTCTAGCCTGGTTAGACAGTCAAGTTGAACAAGGTATTATGCATGATGAAGCCGCTCTTGCTGAGCAATTAGAAAGCTATCGATTACAAGACCCACAATATCGCGAGCCTAGTTTCGATACCATTTCGGCAACGGGTGCTAACGCGGCTATGTGTCACTATAACCACAATAATGGCACGCCAAGCACCATGGCAATGAATAGCATTTACTTAGTGGATTCTGGCGCACAATACTTAGACGGCACCACAGATGTCACCCGTACAATAGCCATTGGTAATGTAACCGATGAAAAGCGAAAAATGGTCACTTTAGTATTAAAAGGCCATATCGCCTTAGACACGGCACGTTTTCCTAAAGGCACTTCAGGTGTGCAACTCGATGCATTTGCACGCCAGTATTTATGGCAACATGGTTTTGATTATGATCACGGTACAGGTCATGGTGTAGGTCACTTTCTAAGTGTTCATGAGGGCCCACAACGCATTGGCAAAAACGTCAACGGCGTGGCGTTATTACCGGGAATGGTGTTATCCAATGAACCGGGCTATTACCGTACAAATGGCTTTGGTATTCGTATAGAAAACTTAGTGGTAGTGCAACACTGTGAAGCACTAAAAGGCAGTGAGCGTGAAATGTATGAATTTGATGCCATCACGCTTATTCCTATGGACGCACGTTTGATTGATAAATCACTACTCTCAACAAGTGAAATTAATTGGTTTAATCAATATCACGCCAAAGTACGTAAAACACTGACACCTCTTATGCAAGGTGATGATTTAATTTGGTTAAATAAAGTTACCGAGGCTATTTAAGCGCTTATTGTTATTATCGATAAACGGCGATCATCAACAGATCGCCGTTTTTATTGGATAAAGTGTAAGAACTATACAAACTCTGTCGAAAAGTTTGTTATAATCCGCGCCCGTCAAAACACGTACGTTTGATACGCCAACATGCCTAACATTATTGATAATATCAGGCATTAATAGTGCGTAATTCATCCAAACACCGTACGTTGTAATAAACAAATATTGTAAAACCCCGCCGAATAAACTGTCGGCTTGATGCTTAATTAGGAACTGAAACCATGAAATTTGAATCTTTTAGCTTCGCACCTGAAATTTTACGCGCGATCGCTGAATGCGGTTATCAGACAATGACACCTGTTCAGCGCCAAGCCATTCCCGCTATTCGCCGTGGTTCAGACGTCTTAGCCAGTGCCCAAACGGGTACAGGTAAAACAGCTGCATTCGCCTTACCTATTTTGCAAAAAATGATGGAAAAGCCTAGAGCTGCGATAGCCTCTAATACTCGCGTGCTGATATTAACCCCAACACGCGAATTAGCAGCACAGGTTGCCGACAATGTTGCCGCTTACGGTAAACACATGAACATAAATGTATTAACCATTTATGGTGGCGTAAAGATGGAAAGCCAAGCTGCAAAACTGAAGCGCGGCACCGATGTTATCGTCGCCACACCAGGTCGATTACTCGAGCACATTTTGTCGTGTAACTTAAGCTTATCTCACGTGGATTTTTTAGTGTTAGATGAAGCTGACCGTATGCTAGATATGGGCTTTAGTGCTGATATTGAAAAAATCTTGCAAGCGGTAAATAAGAATCGCCAGAATTTACTGTTTTCAGCAACCTTCTCTAACGCAGTAAAAAAACTAGCAAATGACATGCTAAACAAGCCTGTCATTATTTCTGCTAACGATCAAAATAGTACTGCGGATACCATTAGCCAAGTGGTTTATCCGGTTGAACAGCGCCGTAAACGCGAATTATTGTCTGAGTTAATTGGCACGAAAAACTGGCATAAAGTATTAGTATTTAGTGCGACGCGCGCAGATACCGAGCAATTAGTGAAAGAGTTAAACCTTGATGGTATTCCGACCGCTGTGGTTCATGGAGAGAAATCTCAAGGTACACGTCGTCGTGCTTTACGTGAGTTTATGGAAGGTAAAATACGTGTATTAGTGTCAACAGAAGTCGCTGCGCGTGGTTTAGACATTCCTGACTTACAGTATGTGGTCAATTACGACCTGCCTTTCTTGCCTGAAGATTATGTGCATCGTATTGGTCGTACTGGTCGTGCGGGTAAGTCCGGGGTAGCTATCTCGTTTGTTAGCCGCGAAGAAGAGCGTACCCTAAATGATATTGAAAAGTTAATTGGCCAAAAAATTCGCCGTATTACAGTACCTGGCTATGAAGTCAGTAATCGTGAACTGCTACTTAAACAAATTCAAAAGCGTCGCAGTTTTGGTAAAAGTAAACAACGTGATGATGGTGCAAGCGCGCAAATGATTGCCGAAAAAAGCATGCAAGGCCGCCGTGTATCCGTTGGTCAGTCTAAAGATGCTGTAAAGTATAAAAAGATTAAGTAACCATTCAACCATTGGGTGAGCCATCACCTAAATCACAAAGCGTAGGTAATTAACCTGCGCTTTTTTGTGACCGCAATAAATGAATTAATAAAGGCATTCATAATTAACAAGTTATACCATTTACATTAATTAATTGGTCAGTTTTGTCCACCGTCTAGAACATAGTAGAATCACCCTTTCCGGCTCTGCAATAAATCGATTCCATGCAATGGAACACTGCTCAACAATATCGTCATATCCACTAAAGCAACGATTGGCGAGTTCATTCTGACGAAGCCATTGCCACACTTGTTCTATAGGGTTGAGTTCTGGCGAATAGGGCGGAAGCTTAAGGATACTAAGGTTATCAAAGTCCTCTGTCAGCACCTGTTGATGCCAACCTGCGCCATCCATGATGACCAAAGCATGGCGACTCGATTCGGTAGCCTCTGAAATTAATTTTAAATGCTCCCACATATATTCACTATTGGCATGCGGGGCAATAATAGCCTCTGTCGCACCCGTTGCCGGACACACCGCGCCATATAAATACGCTGATTCAAACTGTTGTTGCCTTACCGCTCGTGGTCGGGTTCCTTTCGTTGCCCAAATGCGGGTCGTTGTATTTTGCTGACCAAATCTGGCTTCATCTTGAAACCAAACATCAATGCGATCTAACGCCACATGACCAGGGGTGTTAAGGATCGTTGACAGCTGGAAGTTTTTTAAAAGCGTCCTGAATATCTTGAGATTGTTTTGGGTGACGAGAGCGGGTCGTTATCCATGACAATCCTAATTGATGCAGTAATCTGTAGATATTTGCCTGTTTAAAGGTCACGCCAAATTCAGACTGAATAAAAAGACTGACATCTCTTGCCATCAATCTTCCGCCACTCTCAGACAAGCTTTGACGTTGTACAAATTCTTTCAGATTTACCAGTTGTTTCGCCGATAATTGAGCGGGTCGACCTGGATTATGTTTATCATCTAGGCCGCTAATGCCATGAGTTAAATAATGAGTAACCCATGCATTTACACTGGTTCTACTGACCTTCAACATGTTGGCTATAGCAGTACGAGAATGACCTTCGGTAAAATGAAGTAAGGCGAGATAACGCATACGTTTACGTGCGCTTTTCTCAGATTTAACTAATGCTGCAAGATTGAGATTATTCATCGATACTGAAATAAGGAAATGACAACTAATTAGATCACATATTTAATGTAAATGGTATTAAATCATTAGCCCATAAATGTCACACGTCTAATCAGTCCGGCTTCAACTTCATAAGCCGCAATCACTTTCACACTTCTATCAATGCAATTGACATCTTCACTAGCCGACTCAGCCAACTCGTGATCCACTAAATACTGTCCTTGGACAATGCGTTTTATAGAGGTGGCACAAAGGTATTTTAAACTGGTAAATTTAGCACCGTATTGTTCAATTAACTTTGCTTTACCTTGGTATTGTCGTCCGCCCGACAAAGTAAATATTTCGATATCATCATGATAGGTTGCAGCAAATGCGACAATATCTCTGGCGTTATACGCTTGCAGTTGCTGGTCAACTACCGCAATAGTGATCAATTCTTGTTCGGTAACACTCTGACCTGTAAATGATTGTTGCATAGCTACCTCTGATAAAAAGTTTTTAACACAGCTAAATTATTCACCCGCCTGAACCATAGCCAAAATCTTTACCGCCTTTTCAAAATGATCTAGTTGATGGGTTTGGATCCACCAGGTCGCCGCTTCCATTAATAATTCAGAATTATCATTTTTATTGGCAAAGAATGCATAAAAAGATAACCCGACATTAGTGCCTTTTTGGTCAATTTTTTTAAGGCAAACAGCCATAATCGTTTCTCTTAATGTGTGCCGCATTAACTACTCCTAATATTTATTTTACATCTACTGAAATAAACTAGCAGATACTCGGGTCTACTTAGTCAACTGAATGCTATTTTACCTACTTAGGAACCTTTATGATCAATAAACTCGTGCTCGCTGCAACACTAGCCGTTGCCAGCTTAACCGCTATAGCAAAACCAATCGCGTTAGATGAAAACAGCATTAGCCCACTGCTTAATGGCCATGAAATACCTGATGTCACATTAACAACTGTTGAAGGCAAAGCCATTAATTTAAAAGAACTGGTTAGTCAAAAAAATACCATGTTCTTTTTCTACCGCGGTGGATGGTGTCCATTTTGTAATGTACAAATGGGGCAGCTACAAGCTATTGAGCCTAAGTTAATTGAAATGGGTATTCAGCTAGTAGGAATATCACCCGACTCGCCTGAAAAACTGCAAGCTTCAATGACAAAAAACAAACTTAATTACTTATTACTGTCAGATGAAAAAATGTCAGCTGCACAGGCATTTGGCTTAGCGTTTTACACCAGCGATAAAGTCACCAACTTGTACCAAGCAAAACTGGGCGTATCGAACACACTTCATAAAACTCCTGCGGGTGAAGCGCGTTTAGTGTTACCAGTACCTGCCATCTATCTAAGCGATAAAACAGGTTTGATTCAATTTATGTATGCAAACCCTAATTATAAAGTCCGTGCAGCGCCTGAACTCATTTTAATGGCAGCCAGTTTAGTTGAATAAGCTCATTATTTAGCACCCACTTCCATGCTCCACTTTGGGTATAACAGCAATGCTGCTTATACCCTTTTTTTGATTGTTTTTTTATTCGCATTTAATTATCTTTTGCTACACTTAAGTCATTAAATCTACAAGAAATGTGATTATGGCTCGCAAATCTATTTTAACCCGGCTGAATAAAGTTTTTATCTCAATAACAATACTGGTCATTCTTATTGCCAGTATTTTTGCTTACACCAGTCAAAAAATGCATATCACCAGTGACGCTATTTTGGACGCTGACTTGCCGTTAGAATTAGCTGTTGAGTCAATGAATACTACGCTAAAAGCAATGCAGACCAATGCTGCACTGTATTTGTTAGGGTATGAAGATCAAAAAATACAGTATCAGCAAAACTTTAACGCACTACAAAACATTCAACAGCAAATTACTGAAAAAAATTTACTTAGCTCCACAGAACAAATCGCTACATTTAATCGCATATACCACCTTAGCAATACGTTAAACCAGCAATATTTAACGCTGATATTTAATGCCTACAGACCCGCGGATGAAAATAACGCAAAGAGTATCGCGACTAATTTATTGATTAATAACGCGACCCCACTTGAGAAGATTATCCGCATGCGGGCCAATGATGAAATCAAAGGTTCTCAAGAAAACTCTGATGAAGATGAGTTACGCTATGATGACATTCCCGCTATTCAATATTATTTGCAAATGGTCGATGAAGCGGGTGATATGCAGAGCGCATTTGCAAGATATCTATTAAATGATCAATATGCTAAACAAGAGTTTGATGATAAAGCAGCTAATTTTTTACAATGGCTGCAATTATTGGAGCCATTAGAACAAGATGAAGATGAATTAAAAGACATTATTTACATCAAACAGTTATTCCAACAGCTAGTCAATGACGGGCATCGTTTATTCCAACTCTATAACCCTCAGGTTTTAGCTTCTGCTACAGATGCTTTTCATAATATGAAAAGTAACCAAATCGTAGAAATTGAACAGCAAATGGCTGTATTAATAAAAACGACTTCAAACCAGGTTATTCGCCAGTTAGAAGACTTAAAAAATACTAATATGAATAGTATTATTCTATTGGCTATTTTCGCTGCCATAACCATCATACTGCTCATTTCATTAAGCTTTTATGCAAAAAAAACTATCTACTTGCCGATTGCTAATTTAGCTCAATCTGTTGATGCATTACGTCTTGGTGAGCGGAATATTCAATTTAAACATAATGATGATGAACTGGGAGATGTGTTTACCAATGTGGCCAAATTCCAACATGATTTACGCCAGCTTGATGTACTACAACAGAATAAAACTGCTTATAAGCGACAGTTAGAGCTTGAAAGAGACAAACTTCAGCAAGCTATTGAACACTTGACGCAAGCGCAAAAAAAACTGATTAATAGTGAAAAAATGGCTTCGCTTGGTGCACTTGTCGCCGGGATAGCCCATGAGATAAATACTCCAATAGGTATAGCCGTCACCATCAGTTCTACCTTTGATTCACGTGTAAGGGAATTTGTTAATCAAGCAAAAACTGGGCTACTTAACCTGTCTGATTTAGAGGTCTTTGAGCAGGAAAGCCTAGAAGGCCTAAGTATTATGCAACGAGCATTGGATAGGGCTGCAGAATTAATTCATAGCTTTAAGCAGGTGGCCATAGATCAATCAAGTGAAAAACGGCGTGAATTTTTACTCGATGAAATGCTAGATGAAGTGTTTAATACTTTAAAGCATCAAATAAAACGTTCGCCGTACAATATCCGTATTGATTGCCCGCCAGATATACTGTTGAATAGTTTTCCAGGACCTTTTGGGCAAGTTATCACTAACTTATTTAATAATGCTATTTTGCATGGATTTAATGGTGCCGATACCGGTGAGATTAACGTTAAAGTGACCCATGAAGAAAACAATAAGGTAAAAATTAAATTTAGTGATAACGGTGTCGGTATTCCAATCGCTAACATTGATAAAATATTTGATCCCTTCTTCACCACAAAATTAGGCCAGGGAGGGTCAGGACTTGGAATGAACATTGTTTATAACATCGTTAATACTATTTTAGGCGGTGATATTAGTGTGCATAGTCGAAATGGAACGACGTTTACAATTACGATACCTATTGTTGCGCCGAAGGAATTACCACACAAGGAGAGTGAGTGATGTCTGATTTTTTCTTGAAAATCATCAATGATAAATCTTTAAAATCCAGTGATTCGCCCTCCAATGGCATGGAAAAAACCAACACCTCAGCTGCAAATGTTGAGCCTTGGATTATTGGTATTATTGATGATGAACCATCAATGCATGAAGTCACTAAATTAGCGTTATCTCGGGTAGAAATACTCGGTCGCCCGCTGACTTTTGTCAGCGCTTTTAGTGCTGATGAAGGTTACGAACTTATCAGAAACCATCCTAACATGGCGCTAGTATTACTCGATGTAGTGATGGAAACCGAAGACGCAGGTTTAAAATTAGTAAAGCGTATTCGGCAAGAACTTAAAAATAAGTTCTTGCAAATCATTCTTCGCACTGGGCAGCCGGGGTTTGCCCCCGAAGAAAAAGTCATTATTGACTATGAAATAAACGCTTATAAGACTAAAAGTGAACTCACTAGAGCAAAGCTATTTACTGTATTAGCGGCAGGTATTCGCAGTTATCGACAAATCACCGCATTAGAAAAAAGTCGACAAGGCTTGCGTGCGGTTATTGATGCCTCTTCAAATTTACTGCAAGAACGTTCTGTTTTCGATTTTTCTAGCGGAGTGTTGAATCAAATTGGTGCACTGTTCGACATTGAGGCCGAAAGTATTTTTTGCGTCTCTCAGCGACCACAAAATGGTCCATCAGCCATTATCAGTAGTCAAAGCGATGATTATATTGTGGTTGCAGCCAGCCATAAATATCAACCTTTGTTTGGTAAAGGGCTAACTAAGCTTGATAAAACAGACCGTGCTATTCAATCGGTTTATCAGGTACTTGAACAAAAATCCCATTTATTTAACGATGAATTCAGTTGCCTCTATTTATCAACGCCTTCACTTTGGGAAGGTGTGATTGTGGCAGAAAAAGCTGAAAAACTAAAAGATGTCGACCAAGAATTACTGCAAGTTTTTTGCATGAATGTCGCAGTAGGATTAGAAAATGCCAAATTTTTTAACTATTTAAATAAAGCCGCATACTTAGATGAAGTGACTGGATTATATAGTCGTGCAGGGTTTATTGATCACGCAAAAGCTTTTCATCAGCTGCATGGGGACAATATTTGTCTATATTTACTGGATGTAGACTACTTCCATAATATTATAGAAAGTTTAGGATATGAGTTTGGTAACAAAATCCTAAAACGTATTTCTAGCCATTTAATATCTTCTTACGGTGAGGACGTGCTAATTGCTCGGTTACATTCTGACGTGTTTGCATTGTTATTACCCAATGGCATAATTAAACCACAAGACATAGCACTAAGAAGCTCCTTTCCGTTTAACATTGATGAGCACTCTATTAGGCTAGGTATGACGGTTGGCGCAGCACAGCTCAGCAAAGAGTTGATGCTTGAGGGGCTGTACCAAACGATTAATAATAATGGCAAACGTACATTTGATGCGGCGTTATTATTACGTCATGCCGAAATAGCGCTTAAAGTAGCCAAAGAAAATCGTCGCGGTTCCGGTCAGCTATTTGATCAACATTATGAAGTAGATTCACATAAAAGAATGAATCTGCTTAACGATCTTCGCCAGGCTATTACTCAGCAGGAACTGTTCTTAGTGCTGCAACCTAAAGTGCATACTACCAACGAAAATATTATTGGTTATGAGGCACTATTACGCTGGAATCATCCACTGAAAGGTCCCATTCCACCGAATGCATTTATTCCCGCAGTGGAAAAGTCAGGCTTATATTATGATGTAGACTTATATGTTGCTAAAGCAGCCTGCCAGTTACTTAATGATTACCCACAAATAACTCACCCTATTTCGATTAACCTATCAGCAAACTCGCTGAAGCATGAAACCTTTGTTGATGAATTGTATGCGATTTTTGAAGCAGCCAATGTAAGCTTAAGTCGAGTTGAATTAGAAATCACTGAAAATGCTTTAATCCATTCCGATTCCGCGATTAAAGAATTAGATAAACTGGCAGAGTATGGGTTTACTATTTGTTTAGATGATTTTGGAGCTGGATATTCGTCATTAGGTTATTTACTCCGCCTGCCACTGCATACGATTAAAATTGATCGTGCTTTTGTGTCGCATTTAGTCGGTAACATTAATGCACAAATAGTCTTAGAAGGCATTATTCATATGGGGATTAAACTGGGTAAAGATATGGTCGTTGAAGGTATTGAAACAGAACAACAGCTGGCATTGGTAAAAAAAATGGGCGCTGACGTAATTCAAGGCTTCTATTTTTTCAAACCTTTAACCATTGAACAAATTCTCAATTTATCAGACCAATATCAGATATAAAAATGTCAGAATAGCTTAAGTCCAAGTACACTATACATTAACGACAAGATCACTCTGTATTAACGATATAGCATTTACACTGGAACATTGAAACAGCATGACTGAAACCTATAACTCAGCAGTACTTAATTTGGCTGTCACTGGCATACATGATTTAACCGAATCGAATAAACAACACAAGGGTGTTCGCACTCCGGCACAAGAAAGCCACTTTTTATGCAGTTGGATGGTCGATTCTCTCAAAACAAAACGCTTTTCAAAACTGGTTGCTGAAGATTTAACTCAATGGATCCGTCTTGGTAGAAGCCAAGGTGCTGGCGCCCAGCTAAAGCAACTACTCGAACGCATCGTTCTACAATATCAAGATGCTAAAACCGCTAAACTGGGTGAGGCATTAGATGCATTGCTAGCCGATTTTAGCCAAAAAAGCTGGTTAGTCGTGACCGACACGCCATTATCAAGCAAATTAAAATTAGACGGCGATGGCCAATCAAGCGTGGTGATTTGTGCTGAACAGATGAAAAATCATCGCAAAGACGCAGAGTTATTAAAACCAATAGCATTGTATGTCAGGGGCGATGAAAATGTGCTTGCAGAAATAGCATTACAGCATGGCTTATTAATAAGCCAGGCAAATAAAAAAACCACTTTAATTAAACACCACAAAACCTATCTAATCATCCCACAAAACCAACATCTTAGCTTGTGTTTGCTTGCAAGGCTAAAGTAGTCACATTTTGTAATAAAAAAGGTTGAATAATTGCTTCAAGCTGATATATCTATTAACAGGTTGTTTTCAAAAAAGGATAACTCTTGAAGCCTTTACTTTGTACCTTATCATTAACATTTTGTTTAATATTTTCCAGTCCTGGTATGGCCGAAGCAGTGTTAAAATACAATGTTAATGGCTCTAGCAGCTGGGTACCTTATTACGTACCTAATCAGCCAGAACATCCAGGGATTCTTGGTGAACTAGTACCTCAGCTTTTAATTCAGGCTAAAATAGGCAGTGAAAAACAAAATTATCCGCCAAAGCGCACAAACCAAGCATTAGATAGCGGCCTACTCGATTTTGATC
This sequence comes from Shewanella sp. HL-SH2, assembly GCF_051164935.1. Taxonomy (NCBI): domain Bacteria; kingdom Pseudomonadati; phylum Pseudomonadota; class Gammaproteobacteria; order Alteromonadales; family Shewanellaceae; genus Shewanella; species Shewanella sp. HL-SH2. The sequence continues at coordinate 1,535,857 of NZ_CP195035.1, read as the reverse complement.
TAGTCAGCCCTAGCTGGTTCCCAAATGAAGATATGGGAGACAAATTTGTTACCTCTGATCCTATTATTAACATTCAAGAAAATATCATTACCCTGAAAGAAAATGCTGTCGCATGGCAAAATATCGACAGCATCAAAGGTCAAGTCATTGGTACAGTGAGAGGTTATTTGTACCACGATGATGCCTTCTTTACGCGATTCGACTTTACCTCTGAGCGAGAGCTGATCAAAGCACTACACAAAAAACGCATTAACGCGGCTATATCAGGTGATTTGCCTGCTTTATATTGGAGTAAGCAACTTAATCTTCCCATCACACTAGCAACGGTTCATTCAGATGGTGTATTAGTCATGCGTCTTAGAAAAGAGCATAAAGATTTATTGCCAAGGATCAATGCGGCTATCGCCATTTTAAAAGCCAATGGCACAATTAAAACGATCACCGACAAATACACCCTCCACGCGATATTAAGTGAATAAACTTAGCCAAATAACACTAAAAAGGATTCAGACTATATCCTTGCTGCGCTAATACGGCATGTGCCGTTAACGCAGATAATGCCATCTCAACATTTGGCAATAAATCATCCTGACCAATACCATAATATGCCGCGGTTTGGCCGCATACATAAAATTTCACTTGGTATTTACTCAGTTCAGCAATTAATGGCTTATTCGCATTGGGCGTATTTTTATGGGTTTGCTGGTACATCGCATTGTTGGTCATATCCATCGCGGCTTTACCATGTACAACTAAAGCTAACTCTATATCCTCAGGTTTAACGCCAACGGCCACATGCATATTGATAAATCGAGCCAAAGTATCAATCTGTCTATTCACCTCACCAGCGTTTGCTGGTGAACCGAGGTCAAATGCGACTTTAAATTTCATATTTTGTGGGATAACTAATTGACTATCAACCTCTGCAATTTTACCAAACTCTTTAATTACAGTGCCGGGTTTAAAAGCGGCTAATCCTGATGTGGCATAGCTGTTTTGGCTAAATGGCAGTAGCATTAAAAGCACAAGGCTGCTAAATATTTTCACTCGGTTAGATGTTTGGTACATAAAATCTCCTGCGGTTGTAAAAGTTGCTCATCCGTTGTTATCACAGATATACTCATTGCTGATTTATTGGTTGAAAGCGTGATCATGAAGATAAGACAAATTACCCCCAAAGATTGGCCTGCCATTATGACTATTCAAGCCAACTGTTACCATGACGTAAATCCAGAGCCATTGGAAGTCATGCAAAGTAAATGGCATTTATCACCACTGAGTTGCTTAGTATTAGAGCATAATGATCACATTGTAGCTTATATACTTTGCCACCCTTGGCCAAAGGGCGATGCCCCCAAGTTAAATACCATATTAACAGCAACACATGACACTCAATCCTTATACATACATGACATGGCAGTATCACCCTCTGCACAGGGGTTAGGTGTAGCCAAACAGCTCGTTAACCACACCATACACGCGTCTGCTGAACAAGGCTTTTCTGGCATCGGTTTAGTGGCTATTCAAGGGGCGAGTGAGTTTTGGCAGCGCTATGGCTTTAAACCTTTTAATGATGTTAACCCTGCATTATTAACGTCACTAGCCAGTTATAGCGACGATGCTTGTTATATGTTCTTTCAGGGCAATAACTAGATGAATCCGACGTTAACAACAATAGGCCTTTTGTGTTTGAGTAATATTTTTATGACGTTTGCTTGGTATGGTCATCTGAAAACCATGAATAGTAAACCTTGGATAATTGCTGCCTTAGTCAGTTGGGGAATAGCCTTATTCGAATATTTATTACAAGTTCCGGCAAATCGTATTGGTTATACCGTAATGAACGTGGGACAATTAAAGATTCTGCAAGAAGTGATTACTTTAAGCTTATTTGTTCCCTTTGCGGTGTTCTATCTCAAAGAACCACTCAAGCTAGATTATCTTTGGGCAGGTTTATGCATTCTCGGTGCAGTATATTTTATTTTTAGAAGCGACATATGATCGCGTGAGGATTGTGAATGGCACGCCAAGTGATTTATACCTTTAAAGGCAAAACCAAAACTATTGCGTTTAGTTATGACAAACACCATGACCTTTATGAAGCTGCGGCAGAAGCCGAAGGGATCGATTTAACCCGTTTTCTGGCGATGGAACAACAAGTGGCTTTGACCTCTAAAAAAGGTGCTAAAGCGGAAAAAGAATTTCGTCAAACTGAATTTGCGCGCTTTGGTTTTACTAGCATTAAATTTGTTCGTGAAGAAGAAGTATAAGAAGGCTAATTGATATGTTAAATGCAGAACACGCCAATTTTCCCCGTGCAAGTTTTGTACGACGTTTAGGGGCAATGATTTATGACGCCTTGCTTGCTGTCGCGGTATATATGATTGCTGGCGCCATAGGCTTTGGGGTTTTCTACGGTTTGTATACCACTGGAATAATTTCATTAGGTGGCTATGAACATATATCAGATACACTGAATAACACCCCTGTTTATCAAGGTATTTACCAGCTATGGTTGGCCTTATGTGTGGGTGGCTTTTATGCACTATTTTGGAGTAAAGGCGGTCAAACTCTTGGCATGAGAGCCTGGCGTTTGAAAGTGCAACATCCTAACGGCCAGAACCTGAGTTTTATTACTGCTTGCGCCCGTGTTGTTTGGTCAATATTAGGACTAGGCAACCTATTTATTTTATTGAATAGCGACAAATTAGCATTACAAGATAAAATGACTCGCTCTGAAATAGTCATATTATCTGTTGAAGCGAATCAAATGCGCAACTGGCATGGTGCTTAACGCTATCCTGATATAGTGCTAATTCTATCTGTATTATTAAATACGCGCTTCGGCGCGTTTTTAGTTTTACACCTACTGTAATTGTCATTGTCATTGTCATTGTACTAGGCTTAATACTGATACCTGACCATAAGGACATATCAAATGAAAACAATAGGGTTAATTGGCGGCATGAGCTGGGAAAGCACTCAAAGCTATTATCAAGTGATTAATCAGTCGATTAAGCAGAGTTTAGGCGGATTACATTCAGCAAAAGTGATTCTTTTTAGTGTTGATTTTGCTGAAATTGCCGCCCTACAAGCCCAAGGTGACTGGCAAAGTGCTGGAGAAATCCTTGCTGACGCAGCACATAAATTATCACTTATTGGTGCCGATGCCATTGTGGTGTGTACCAATACCATGCACAAAGTAGCCCCACAAATTGAGGCTGGTATTAATATCCCTCTACTGCATATTAGTGATGCTACTGGGCAGAAATTAGTTAACGATCAGATAACTAAAGTGGGCTTATTGGGCACTCAATTCACTATGGAACAAGCTTTCTATAAAACACGGTTAACCGACCACTTCCCCATTGAGCTTATCATCCCGGATCAACAAGACAGAGAAACGATTCATCGCATTATTTATCAAGAATTGTGTTTAGGAAAAGTATTACCTGAGTCTAGAAAGGCATACCTGCATATTATCGATAAACTGGCACAGCAAGGGGCGCAAGCAATTATTCTAGGCTGCACAGAAATAGGCTTACTGGTTAAACAAACAGATACATCTATACCACTTTACGATACCGCCCTGATCCATGCAGAAGCTGCGGTTGAATTTATGCTGAGAAAATAAAGCGACATAGATGAATTGAATCACTATATTATTCGATTGTACTCAGCTAATCAAAAAACTAAAAAGGCCACATTAAGTGACCTTTTTAGTTTGTTATCATAAGCTCTAGGTAATTTACTTCCTGATATAGTAAAAGGCCAAACTGGTAAATAAAATACTTGGAGTAACAGCACCGACCACAGCAGGAAGATCATACACCATACTCATAGGACCAAATATCTGATTACTGATGTAAAAACTAAATCCCGCCACCACACCGAGTAATACCCTAGCCCCCATGGTCACTGTACGCAAAGGACCAAATACAAATGACAAGGCAACCAGCATCATCACTGCAACGGTTATCGGCTGCATTATCTTGCGCCACAACGCCAATTCATATCGGCTAGGGTCTTGTTGATTCACTTCCAAATACTCTAAATATCCCAGCAGCCCTTGAATAGACAATGCTTCGGGTTTAACCGATACCACCCCAAGTTTGTCAGGGGTTAAGGTTGAACGCCATTGCTCTGTTGGCGTTTCAACCAACTCAATGCGGTCCTCAGACAAATGAGTGGTTGTCACTTCAGTTAGCTGCCATTCATCTTGTTTAAAATCAGCATGTTTAGCCTGGGTTAATCGTACTAATTTTGACTGTTCATCAAACTTATATAAGGTAATATTATTAAGCTTATTAATATCTTGTACTTCACCGATATTGACAAATAAATCACCGTCTTTAGCCCAAATACCTCGATCTGATTTAATTAAACTACCGCCGGATATTTTCGTCGCCTGTAGCTCTTTAGCAGATTGCTCTGCCACTGGTGCGCCCCACTCGCCTAAAGCCATGACCATTATCATCAAAGGAATAGCCGTTTTCATCGCTGACATAGTGATTTGTAAACGCGACATGCCTGATGCTTGCATGACAACAAGTTCAGAATTAGACGCTAGCATTCCCATACCAATGAGTGCGCCAAGCAATACCGCCATAGGGAAAAACATTTCAATATCGCGTGGCACTAAATACAGCACATAAACACCGGCATCCATCATGCTATAACTACCACGGCCCACAAGCCTAAGCTGATCAACCCATTTAATAATGCCTGACAGCCCTGTTAAAACTAACAAACACAGTGCCGAGGTAGTTAAAATTATCCGTGAAATATATAAATCAATTATGTTCATGCGCTCACCTGCTTATTACGTTTAAACAGGCTTAAAAATCTGACACTGGCCGGCCTTTCTTTGCTGAGTAACAATATACCCATTACAAGGGCGCAACCATGTATCCACCACATGCCTAAATACAATGGAATAACTTCATCTTGTAGCGCTTTACGTCCAGCCACCATTAACCCAAAATAACCTAAATACAGTAAAATAGCGGGGAACATTTTAGCGAACTTGCCCTGACGAACATTCACTCTTGCCAAAGGCACTGCGATTAATGTCAGTAGCGGAATAGATAGCGGAATAGCCAAACGCCACTGGAACTCAGCAACGGCTTCTGGGCCAGGAGTGTCGAGTAATTCATTAATGGGCATAGCAGAAAGCTTACGGCTGCGCTCATCCACCTCTTGCTCTTTTATTTCCATTTTATAGCCGCCAAACTCAATGATTTGATAATTCATTGCATTGGGGCTGCCCTGATAGCGTAAACCACTTTCAAGCTTTAACTGCTGGCTACCAAACTCATCTTCAATCACTTTACCTTGCTGTGCCACAACAATATTGGTCAGCCCCTGCTCATCGCCAACTTCAGGTAACTGAGCGACAAAAACCTTACCTAATTGATTGTCTTTACTAATTGTTTCAACAAAGAGTACCGCACGGCCATTAGGACTGGTTTGAAAACGCCCTTGAGTTAATGCTGCTAGCCCGGCCTCAGATTGAGCTTGTTCAAGCACTTGGTTTTGCCTTTCTTCCGCCCACGGGGACACATAAATAGCTAAATAAGCAGTAAATATCATATTAACTATGGCTAAAATCATTGTGACTCTGGTGACATATAACTCACTTACACCCACACCGTGTAACACCACCATTTCATTTTCAGCATACATTCGCCCATGGGCAAGCAATATTCCCAAAAAGAAACTTAACGGCAAAATTAACACGGTTAATTGAGGCAGATTTAGCCCTAAGAGGGTTAATACCAAAGAAGCTGGGAACTCGCCATCAGAGGCATCCCCTAAAACACGAACAAATTGTTGACTAATAAAAATAGTTAACAGCACTGTAAGTACGGCTAATTGTGCTTTTAAAACTTCACCAATCAAGTATCTAAATACAATCACAAATAGGATCCAAGGGCTAAACGTATCTTTTTACTGGAATCAGAGGTACTTTCATGTAAACTGTTTACTTTTAGCAGTTTTGATAGTTTTCTGACCAGCTCGTAAGGTGCAACACAGCTAGAATTCAGACAAATTAAGTCGCATTTTTATAACGCTTATTTTGTCTATATACCAGTAGCTTATCACCTTTAATTTGATCTGTGGCCTTTAAGCCTTAATATGAACATTATCTTATAAATATAAAAATTTGTCTTTAAGAATCTAGGAGTGCTCATGGAGTTTAGCGTAAAGAGCGGTAGCCCCGAAAAACAACGTTCAGCATGTATTGTTGTGGGTGTATACGAACCTCGCCGTCTATCTGGCATAGCAGAGCAGTTAGATAAAATTAGTGAAGGTTACATCAGTAATCTTCTTCGTCGTGGCGACCTAGAAGGTAAGCCAGGACAAATGTTATTACTTCATCATGTCCCGAACGTGTTGAGTGAGCGTGTATTATTAGTGGGTTGTGGCAAAGAGCGCGAGTTAGATGAGCGCCAATACAAACAAATTATCACTAAAACCATTAATACCTTAAACGAAACAGGCTCAATGGAAGCAGTATGCTTTTTAACTGAGCTACACGTTAAAGGCCGTGATACCTACTGGAAAGTACGCCAAGCAGTAGAAACCACGCAAGCCAGCTTATATAGCTTTGATGCGCTTAAAACCCGTAAAGGTGAGACTCGCCGACCATTGCGTAAGATGGTCTTTAATGTGCCTACACGCAAAGAACTTACCATAGGCGAACGCGCTGTAGAACATGGTATGGCTGTGTCTGCAGGTATGCATTTGTGTCGTGACGTGGCAAATATGCCGCCAAACATCTGTAATCCAGCTTATCTAGCATCGCAAGCCCGTCAAATGGCTGAAACCTATGAAACGCTGAAAGTATCAACTATCGGTGAAGAACAAATGGCTAAGTTAGGTATGAATTCATACTTAGCTGTGGGTCGTGCAAGCGCCAACGAATCTATAATGACCATTATGGAATATCAAGGCGCAGTAGATAGCACCCAAAAACCAATTGTAATAGTCGGCAAAGGCTTAACCTTTGACTCAGGCGGTATTTCATTAAAACCTGGCGAAGCCATGGACGAAATGAAGTACGACATGGGTGGCGCGGCAGGTGTTATCGGTGCAATGAAAGCATTGTGTGAAATGAAGTTGCCCATCAATGTCATTGGTGTACTAGCTGGCTGTGAAAACATGGTTTCAGGTAGTGCATATCGTCCAGGCGATATTCTCACCACTATGTCAGGCCAAACCGTTGAAGTGTTAAACACCGATGCTGAAGGTCGCTTAGTATTATGTGATGTATTAACTTACGTTGAGCGTTTTGACCCTGAATTAGTGATCGATACTGCCACCCTCACCGGTGCCTGTGTAGTTGCATTAGGCAAACATGCTTCAGGCTTGTTCAGCTCACATAACCCACTTGCGCATGAAATTTTAAATGCCGGTGAACAAAGTGGTGACCGCGCATGGCGCATGCCATTATGGGATGAATACCAGGACTTACTCGACAGTCCTTTTGCTGACATGACTAACTTAGGTGGTCGTCCTGCAGGAGCGATATCTGCTGCATGCTTCTTGTCTCGCTTTGCCAAAAAGTACAATTGGGCCCATTTAGATGTGGCCGGTACAGCTTGGAACAGCGGCGCAAATAAAGGCTCAACAGGTCGTCCGGTACCTATTTTGACTCAGTTCTTAATTAATCGTTCAGGTATTGATATCAACGAATAAGTTGGTTTTAATATCGGTAAATATTGAAAAGGTGAAGAAGCAATTCTTCACCTTTTTTGTTATTCGCCCCATCATATTTGCCCCATTAACCTCAATAACATTTTAGTGTAAACTCACCACTATCTTAACCTCTGCAAACAGCATCGAATTATGACTCAAGCATTGTTTTATTTAATGCCAGAAAATAGCCTGCAAACAAGTGCTTTAGATGCGCTTTATTTGGCTGCTTGTAGGTTAGCCGAACAACACTATAGACAACAAAAACAGGTCTATATTCATTGCCAAGACAAACAACAAGCCTATGCGATTGATGAGTTATTGTGGCAATTTGAACCAAGCAGTTTTGTGCCCCATAACTTAAAAGGGGAAGGCCCTGTAACGGGTTCGCCGGTTGAAATTGGTTTTGATACCCTAGGACCCAATAAAAGTCGCCAGGTTCTGATTAATCTTGCAGACCAAGCCCCCCAATTTGCGGTAAACTTACCGCATATTATCGATTTTGTGGCTAATGATGATTCACTTAAAGGCATAGCACGAAAACGCTACCGTGAATATCAAACGCTTGGGTGCCAAGTCACCACCCAAGCATTAGCCGAATAAACACTAAATTTAGATTGAGATAAAACGCCCCATGGAAAAAACATACGATCCTAAGTCTATCGAACAAACGCTTTACCAAAACTGGGAAGAGCAAGGTTACTTCAAGCCACACGGTGATGAATCACAAGGCAATTACTGCATTATGATCCCACCACCTAATGTGACAGGTAGCCTGCACATGGGTCATGCATTCCAAGACACCATTATGGATACCCTGACCCGCTACCAACGCATGAAGGGCAAAAACACCCTTTGGCAAGTGGGTACCGACCACGCCGGTATTGCCACCCAAATGCTGGTTGAGCGTAAACTTGAAGCTGAAGAAGGTAAAACTCGTCACGACTTAGGCCGTGATGCATTTATCGATAAAGTATGGGACTGGAAAGAACAGTCTGGCGGCACGATTACCAAGCAACTTCGCCGTATGGGCGCGTCGGTTGATTGGGACAGAGAACGTTTCACCATGGACGAAGGCCTGTCTAAAGCCGTCCAAGAAGTGTTTGTTCGCCTGTATGATGACGAACTAATCTATCGTGGTAAACGCCTAGTAAACTGGGATCCAAAGCTTCACACTGCTATTTCTGATTTAGAAGTGGAAAACAAAGAAAAACAAGGCCACATGTGGCACTTCCGTTATCCATTAGCAGAAGGTGCATTAACCAGCGATGGTAAAGATTATCTAGAAGTGGCAACAACACGTCCTGAGACCATGCTAGGTGACAGCGCAGTGGCTGTGCATCCAGATGATGAACGTTATCAATCATTGATCGGTAAGTTTATTCACCTGCCAATTGTTAATCGTTTAATTCCGATTGTGGCCGACGACTATGTTGATATGGCATTTGGTACTGGTTGTGTAAAAATCACCCCAGCCCATGACTTTAATGACTATGAAGTCGGTAAGCGTCACGCCCTGCCTATGTACAACATTTTCACCTTAGATGCAGCAGTTCGCGCTTTTGTTGAAGTGATTAACACCGATGGCACCCCAAACAAAGACATCGAAATGGCGCTGCCAGAGCGTTACGTGGGTCTTGACCGTTTTAAAGCCCGTGATGCTATCGTGGCTGAATTTGACACGTTAGGTTTACTTGGCAAAATCGACCCACACGGCTTGAAAGTACCCTATGGCGATCGCTCAGGCGTGGTGATTGAGCCATTACTGACCGACCAATGGTATGTGGCAGTTCAATCTATGGCAAAAACAGCCATTGAAGCGGTAGAAACTGGCGAGATTAAGTTTGTGCCGCAGCAATACGAGAACATGTATTTCTCGTGGATGCGCGACATTAACGATTGGTGTATTTCGCGCCAACTGTGGTGGGGACACCGTATCCCAGCTTGGTATGATGAAAACGGTAAAGTGTACGTTGGCCGTAACGAAGCCGAAGTTCGCGCGAAGCACAAACTTGCCGACTCTGCCGTACTGCGCCAAGACGATGACGTACTCGACACCTGGTTTAGCTCAGCATTATGGACATTCTCAACCTTAGGTTGGCCTGACAATTTAGAAGATTTAAAAACCTTCCACCCGACCGATGTGTTGGTTACTGGTTTTGACATCATTTTCTTCTGGGTTGCCCGGATGATCATGATGACCATGCATTTCATTAAAGATGAAAACGGCAAACCACAAGTGCCTTTTAAAACCGTTTACGTTACCGGTCTTATCCGTGATGAAGTCGGCAATAAAATGTCTAAATCTAAAGGTAACGTCCTTGACCCATTAGACATGATTGACGGTATAGAGCTTGAAACCTTAGTTGAAAAGCGAACTGGCAACATGATGCAGCCACAACTGGCTGCAAAAATTGAAAAGAGTACTCGCAAAGAATTTGCCGATGGCATTGAAGCCCACGGAACAGATGCTCTGCGCTTTACTTTAGCAGCCATGGCCTCAACGGGACGTGACATCAATTGGGACATGAAGCGTCTTGATGGTTACCGCAGTTTCTGTAACAAGTTATGGAACGCATCACGTTACGTGTTAATGAACACTGAAGTGCAAACTGATCCTGAAAGCAATGAAGCGGGCGAGCCGTTAGATTGCGGTCAATTATTAGTTGATGGCCAACCAGGCCCTATGGAGTTGTCATTAGCCGATCGTTGGATCATTGGTTTATTTAACCAAACGGTCAAAACCGTTGAAGACCACATGGCAGCTTACCGTTTCGACTTAGCCGCTAATACTTTATACGAGTTCACCTGGAACCAATTCTGTGACTGGTATTTAGAATTAACTAAGCCTGTGATGCAAAATGGCACTGAAGCGCAAATGCGCGGCACTCGCCACACTTTGGTTAATGTGCTTGAAAAAATGCAGCGCCTAATGCATCCCTTTATGCCATACATTACCGAAACAATTTGGCAACGCGTCAAACCGTTAGCGGGCGTAACCGGTGACACTATTATGCTAGCGCCGTTCCCAACGTATCAAGCAGATCAAGTTGATGCAACGGCAATGGCTGACCTTGAATGGGTTAAGCAAGTGATTGTTGCTGTACGTAATATTCGTGCAGAATTAAATATCGCCCCTTCTAAGCCGCTTAATGCATTACTGCGTGGCGTAAGCTATGAAGATCGTATTCGTCTTGAAGCTAACCAAACATTCTTTGCAAGTTTGGCTAAACTAGAAACTATGACGATTCTTATCGAGGGTGAAATAGCACCAATGTCGAGCACTCAGTTAGTCGGCAATATGGAGTTGTTAATCCCGATGGCGGGCTTAATTGATGTCGGCGCAGAAATGGCCCGTATCGATAAACAACTTGAAAAGCTAGGTCAGGAAATTAGCCGTATTGAAGGCAAGTTATCCAATGAAGGCTTTGTGGCTAAAGCCCCTCCTGCGGTTATCGATAAAGAGCGTGAAAAGCTAACAGGCTTAAGTCGTGATATCGACAAGCTAAATGAACAGAAAATTGAGCTCGCTAAAATAGAAGCTTAATCAAGTAATAACATTGCTACAAAAACCAGCGATGCGTCGCTGGTTTTTTATTTAACGATTATTTAACCTCAACTCTGGTTAAGAGATGGGCTTAATAAGCTAAATTCAACAGATTTAGTTTATTTTGTAGCAAACTTGTCGTTTGTTTTGAAAACAAGGCGCATTAACACGTCAATAGCTGGCCTATTGCACGTTAATGAAACGCAGTTAGCAAGACAAAGGGCTGTTTGGTAAGCGTTTATTATCCCGAGCTGAGGTTATTTAGTACTAAACTAAAACTTTAATATCTCATTTTGCGTTTTTGCTGTATAAGCTTGCGCCAATATCATCATTCTATTTAATGGGTCACCACCATGTCTGATAAGTACTTTTTCAAAGGGCGTAGAACGCCAAAGCCAGCCTATGGCGAAAGTGGCTATAACACTAAACGCGCGACTAAACCGGGTACAGAGATTTCACCTTTACAGTTATCAGTGCAAACTGAAGCACGTAAAGTGGAAGTTGCTGCCATTGTTGCCGAACAACAGTTGTTTGCTAACATCACGGTTGATGCCGACAAAGCTGAAAATATCATTGAGTTAACTGGCTTACTTAATAAACCTAAAGCGGTTAGTTTTGAGGCTAAGCCAAATAGAAATGACGTTTGTTCATGTGGTAGTGGTAAAAAATATAAGAAGTGTTGTGGCGCTTAATCAATAGCACAATTGCATACTTATTAGCGACAAACTGAAGCGGATCACATGATCCGCTTTTTTATTGCCTTTGGAATTTATCCAGAACTTAGGTAGAGTGTCTGTCGTTAACAATCTAACGGTGTAAAACATAAAATAAAAGGGTGACTTATGAGCACTAATTCACACTCAGGCAATGACCTAAGTGAAGTAAAACAATTGGGAATGTGGGCTTCTATCACTAGCCTTGGCTATATTTTCTGGCTTGTGGGCGGCATGGAACTTGTCGAACGCATTGCCTATTATGGCGTCAAAGCCAGTGCTGGCTTATATGCTAAATCGCCGGTTTCTGAAGGTGGTTTAGGGATAGACCTTCACGACTACGGGATCATTCTTGCGGTTTGGGCAATGCTACAAACGTTTATACCTGTGATCACTGGCGGGATTTCAGATCGCGTCGGCTATAAAGAAACTATTTTTGCCTCAACAATTATCAAAATCATGGGCTACCTCACCATGGCATTGTTCCCTGATTTTTGGGGCTTTATGTTTGGTGCAATGTTATTAGCCGCCGGTACAGGGGTATTCAAACCCGGTATTCAAGGCACCTTAGTGTTGTCGACCAAACGAGAAAATACCTCTATGGCCTGGGGCATATTTTACCAAGTGGTTAATATTGGTGGCTTCCTTGGACCATTAGTTGCTGTGCACATGCGTCAATTATCTTGGGACAACGTGTTCTATGCCTGTGCGGCAATTATCTCATTAAACTTTTTATTCTTATTAGCCTATAAAGAGCCTGGCAAAGAGGAGCGAATCGAACGAGCACGTAAAGTAAAGTCTGGTGAAATCCATCAAGAAGCACTGTGGAAAGATGCGCTACATGAGCTTAAAAAACCAGTGGTAATATACTATATGCTCGTGTTTGCCGGTTTCTGGTTTTTATATAATTCATTATTTGATGTATTACCTATCCATATTGCCGAATGGGTTGATACCAGCATTATTGTCACCTCACTGTTTGGCCCAGAAGGCACTAGTAACGGTATTCTACAGTTCTGGTTAGGCTTAAATAATGAAGGCACCAAGGTGATGCCCGAAGGTATGCTGAACTTAAATGCAGGCATGATTATGACTACCTGCTTTTTAGTCGCCGCTTTTACCGCTAAGTACCGTATCACCACAGCAATGCTGGTGGGCTGTATTCTCAGTATCCTAGCAATCATGTTGGTAGGTGTATTTAACGCTGCATGGATGATTGTACTGGCAATTGTGATGTTTTCTTTTGGCGAAATGATGATTAGCCCAAAGAAAAATGAGTTTATGGGTAACATTGCCCCAGAAGGTAAAAAAGCCATGTACTTAGGCTTTGTGATGCTACCGCAAGGGATTGGTTGGACATTAGAAGGCTATTTTGCCCCTAAGCTTTATCAAATCTACGCGTCAAAGGAAATTATCTCACGAAATGAGTTAATAACTAGAGGCATGAGTCAAACAGATGTAGATGCAATTCCACAAGGTGAAGCATTCATGCGCTTAGTTGATTTTACCGGCATAGAAGCCCAACCGCTTACGCACATGTTATATGAGGCGAATAACATAGGTATGGCTTGGTATATTATCGGTGCAATTGGCATTATCTCTGCCGTAGGTATTTTTATTTATGGTAAGTGGTTGCTAAAAATGCAGCATAATCAAGCATAAAAATGTTAAATAGGTAATTTGGGTGGAATCATAAGTCCATCAAAAGAATAACCTCATAACACGGTAAATAATAAAGGGAGATGCTAAATGCATCTCCCTTTAGGTTTCTTGAAGTATTCAGTCGCTATTTAGATAGCATGGCAATGATAAAGTCTGATCTCATTACCGACTTATTCACTTCTAAGATTATTTAATAAACCATATTAACTTTATGTTGTGAATTAATGTGCACCTCCCATATGGACCTTATCGATACCATAAGTTTTGCCTTCTGCATGACAAGTTGCACACGACTCCACAGGTAAGTTAGCTGTTGTGGCAGGACGACCTTCCACATATGCTCCATTACTTTCAAAGTGAGCTAAAGCAGAACTTTTGATGTGACAAGAGCGGCAAGATTCAGCAACCGGAGAAACAAATTGCGTTCCTGCTGAATTCACAGCAATTGCACGTTTACCTGACGTTAAACCACCATCAGCGGCAAATATGCTGACATCTTCTTTGTGACATGCTGAACATTGTGTAGCAACTGCAGGGTAACCTTCAGTTTCCATATCCGCATTCAAATGAATTGCTGGGAAACCACGATTGTCATCCCATAGACCACTATGGAAGCGATGTGAAACAGTCATTAAGTCACGGTTGCTATAAGTTAGTCCTTCAACTAAAGCAAAAACGGGAACACCATCAGCATCAACTGCATCCGTTTTGTACTCAACAGTGCCATGGTATGAACCACCCCAAGTATTGTTGTGACAACCCATACATTGGTCAAAACGCTCGTTACCATAGTGTTTTGCAATACCTAACGATGTATGACAAGAGCTGCATTTTGCTTCGTCAGCACTCACCATAGAAGGAACGCTTTGACGAGCAATATTGGCACCTGAACCGTCTGCATTAGCTAAGTTCCAATATGCAGTGTCCATTGTCACGGCAACATACTCAACCGCGAATTGTTCTTCTCCTACTGTATTTTTACACTTAATTAGCTTCGCTTTCTCATCAGCACAAACTGAAAAACGAGGTGTAATGGCAATACTCTTACCAGCCACGTTAAAGTTAGCCACTTTAGTGACAACAAGCTTGCCACCAGCAGAAACAACACCGTTTAGATTTAGAGATGTACCCACGAAATAAGTGCCATCGGCGTCAACTGTACCTGTTTTGATTTCGTCATAATTGGCATAAGGACCAAAATCGAAGCCATCGGCAATAGGTTGACCATCGATAGTTACATCAAGAGTAATACTCATTTGATCTTGCATAACACCGCTAACATCAACAGCATCTTCTGCATAAGTAATATTACTAACCGCAAACACAATAGAGTCAGTCGCCATTGCACGCACGCCAACATTATGAGCTTCACTTGGGCTTAAGCTACCTGCGCCATGACAACCAGAACATACTGCATCACTTGCTGGCACAATACCCCTATGGTTTACACCAGTGGTTAAGTCTACGTTCACGTGACACGATAAACATGCTTCAGCATAAATATTTTCATTCCACTGCTGACCATTATCATGACAAGCGGTACATTCATTGAGTTCAGATGGAAAACCGATTTCACCAAACATCTCTTTGGCTTCACCAGTCAGAGAGTCTGCAATATGGTGACCTGCATGGATAGTGTGGATCATAGCATTGAAGTTTGCATTGAAGCCTTTTTCAGGATCGTCCTGCCCACCCGCATACGCTGGATTATGACAAGCTACGCAATTTTCAACTTTTTGGTAATTATGATGAGCACCAATATTGGCTATACGCATATCGGTATCAGCATAGCCATCCATTGGGCTGTGACACTTAATACAGGCAGCATTTGATACCGCATCTTTGGATGAAACAGCTAGCTCACCAGTTGCAGGAATGAAGTCTAGTGGGGTCGATAATATTTTATCTGATACAGCAGCCCCATCAGACATGGTCACATCGTAAGCGCGAATAAACACACGAACTAAATCGCCCGCATCGCCACTTGCTAGTACCACAGGCGCATTGCCATCATGCGCCCAAGAACCCGTATAAGTACCAGGATTAGCTGGGTCCTCAACTAATGTACAAGCATCGACTAAAGCGCCTCCTCGTGCTGCGGCTGTACCCGTTAAGGTACAATACATGCTACTACCAAAATCATTGGCAAGTGCATGGTTGGTCCATAGCATTGGCGCACCTGTATCAGTAGTATTAGCTGATTGACTCATCACATATAAGGCGACTTTATCAAGCCCCGAATATGGAACGTCCGCTCCACCCACTCCTTTACCTGTTACAGTAAATTTAACATTAAATGGATCAGCACCTACTACGACAATATCTGTAGGAGCCAGTGTTAAGTTAAAGTCATAGGCATTGTCAACTGTTGTAACGACCGAACCCGCTGGTGTACCCGGTGTTCCAGGGGTTCCAGGTGTGCCCGGAGTACCCGGTTCTCCTGCAGCACCATCACTGCCGTCAGAGCCACAACCTGTTACACCCAATGCAGCAATAAACGCCGCAGCAAGTAATGTTCGATTATAATTTTTCATCTTAAATCCCCCGATTTAATGAAATATGCTTTTTTGCATACTTAAACTATAAAAAAAAACCTTACTTTATGCGTGGTATATATACTGGAGATGTGAACAAAAGTTAAAATTTCGTTAAATGAAATTTACAATTTCGTATTTGGGGATTTCAATAATAATAATTCACTATTACTGAATATGTAATTCACTGATAAGAATTGTTCACAACAACTTCACACATATAACTCAAAAAAAGGCATATTTAAATATTTAGATTATAAAACAGCTACATACAACTTATTAAAGTTAAATAATCACTCTTGGTTAAATACAAACAACAGCGTTTTAACTATCAAACAGTCACAAACAAGTTTTTAATGAGAGTAATTATTATTTGCTTAGATTCTTCTGAATAGCGACGATATGGGTTATCGCGCTCAAAAAAACTATAAATAGGTAAGCTCATTACTTTTCTTAGTTTAGTAAACTCGCTCATTGGCAATGGTTTAGCACTGATTTGAGGTATATTGTTGGCGATCACCCCTTCCGGTTTAGTTGCCAACGAAACACTCCCCATGGTCATCAAATGCCAATACCAATCATCAAGATCGCAGACATGATCAATACTGGCAAGATAATGACCTTTTTCTTGGCAATATAATTCCAGTGGATCAATTCGATGGTTAAAACCATGACACTTCAGATACATATAATCAAACTCAGCAATGTCTTCCAGTGTTAACGGGTCAGGACAAAGCCAAATAGGGTGCTCACTTTTGGCAACAACATGTAAGCTATCTATTTTAACAATAGGAGTAAGGTTGAGCGAATGCTGCCCTTGGTCATCAAAACCAATGCCGAAATCTATCTCACCATTATGAATTTTCTCTTCTGTATCACTTTGCCATACATGTAAGCGCAAGGGACCAAAATGATTAAAGAATTTAGGTGAGCTTAATGACATTGCTAAACTACTGATAATATTGCTGGAAACTGCCACGTTCAGTAATGGTTTAGCTGGGTTACGATTAGTTTGTTGGGCTACAGTTTCAATTTGCTCTATGGTATCGCTGAGCTGACAAATCGGCTGATAAAGCTGTTCTGCTAAGGGGGTGGGCTTTAAACCTTGCTGACGACGGTAGAACAGCTCATCGTCAAAAGTCTTACGTAATAATGTCAAACAACGGCTTACTTTAGGTGCGGAAACACCTAACTCCTTTGCCGCCAGATTAGCATAACCTGTCTCATAAATGGTTTTAAATACCAGCAGACAAAAAATGTCTAATTCACTCACCTTTTTAATAGCTTGAATGGTCACAAAATTACTCAATTAAAAGTTCATTTAAGTAAACTAGCATGTAACTAAAATGAAAAAATTGATCAAACTCGCGAAATGAACAAGCAGATTTAATCGGAAATAAAAAAGTTAGTTCACTAAGCTAACCTCATCCGCTGATAACGCCCGAAACTCACCGGGTTGAAGTGTATTATCTAACTCAATAAGCCCTATAGACTCTCGATGAAGTGCGACAACGGGATTGTTAAATCGACCAAACATACGCTTAATTTGGTGATATTTACCTTCTTTTAGCTCAACAATGGCTTGGTAGCGAGAGACTATAATTAACGTTGCCGCTTGCGTAGTGATACCTTCATACTCAAACCACATGCCGCCAGCAAAAGCCTCAACATAAGTGTCATCAATTGGGTTAGCCAGGGTGACTAGATATCGCTTAGTCACTTTATTATCGGGTGACATCAACGCTTGTGACCATTTAGCATCATTGGTGATCAATAATAGCCCAGTTGAATTTAAATCTAACCGCCCAGCAATATGCAGCAAGTCTTTATCGACACCCTCGAGTAAATCTAACGCAGTTTGATGCTGTTCATCCACCGTTGCACTGACCACACCTTGGGGTTTGTATAGCATCCAATAAGCTCGCTGCCTTTGCTGTAATATTTCACCTTGGCACTCAATCAAACTGAACTCATCGATTTGCGTGTCAGGAGTAATCACTATATCGCCATTAAGCAAAAGTTGCTGGTTAGCAATCAAACTTCGCACTGATTTTTTAGGGATTTGTAGCTGTTTAGCGATAAAGGTATCGATTCTGCCGCGCTTTGAGGCCATAACCTAGACTATTTCAAAGTTGAGTTAACCCGCATAATACCTTACTCTATCAGTGGGGAAAACAAACAAGGAGTAACATGATTGCGCAACCTGCTAGTACAGAATTACACTCAGGAATGAGTATTAGCGAGCTTAAGCACGCTATTTCATCATTAGACAAATTTTTAGCAGACAATATCTTACATTGTTCAATTAATGAAACGCTCACTAGCCGCGCGAATTTTTTTGATAATTTGCTTAGCTTACTCTGGTGTGATCATCAATTAGACCCTAACACTATTTCTTTAAATGCAGTTGGAGGCTATGGCCGCCAGACATTACACCCCTTTTCTGATATCGACATTTGCATCATTCACGACAAGCCACTTAATCAACAAGATTCAGCCAAAATAAGTGCATTTCTTACCCAACTATGGGATTTGAATTTAGATTTAGGCCACGGTGTACGCACCTTACAAGACACCTATCAAGCCTGTAGGGACGATGTCACTATTGCCACCAGCTTATTAGAAATTCGTCATATCACTGGCAGTAAACAACACGAGCATCAGGTACTTACCGCATTATATGGTGATGAGTTATGGCGTAGCGACACCTTTTTTGAAGCTAAATTAACCGAACAACAACAGCGCCACGCCAAAGCACAGGGCACGGCTTACAGTATTGAACCCAATTTAAAAACCAGTCCTGGTGGCATGCGTGATTTACAAACCTTGACCTGGGTAGCGCGTAAGCATTTTGGGGTTGGCGATATGCTGACATTAAGAAGACGCGGATTTTTTACCAATGATGAATATGCCGAATTACTAGAGTGTCAAAACTTTTTATTCAGAATACGCTTTGCATTACATCAAGCTGCTGGGCGTTCTGAAAACCGTTTATTACTTCAATATCAAGCAGAAGTCGCCAAACTAATGGGATTTGGTGAGGGCAGTCCTTTAGGCGAAGGTGGCAATATTGCCATTGAAAAAATGATGCGCCAAATTTTTAGAGCCATGAAACGCATTCGCGAATTAAATCAGTTATTGATGGCTTATTTTGCCCGTGAAATATCACCTAATACACAGTCGCACGTGATTCCAATTAACAACAAATTTGAAATTGTTGATCAGCACATTCACGTGCGTGATGAAGACGTGTTTATTGACCGCACCCAAATCATGGCATTATTTTTATTGATAGCGACCCATAACGACCAAATTATTGGGATCAGCCCTGAAACCTTAAGACTACTTCGTCAAGTACGCCGTCGTTTAATGGGCGACTTACAAGACTTTCAAGTGTGCCGTGAAACCTTCAAAAAAATATTTAATCACCCTGAAGGTATGGGGCTGGCCATCACCTTAATGCATCAGCACGGTATTTTAGCGTCATACCTACCCCAATGGCGTGAAGTAGTTGGGCAAACGCAGTTTGATTTATTCCATGCTTATACGGTTGATGAGCATACCCATAAACTGCTAAAAAACATCTATCGCTATGGTGTTGATCGTCAAAATGGCACTATCGATAATGATCGCAAACTTGCGGCTGATATTTATCAAAAAATGCCCAATAAATCATCACTACTGTTTGCAGCATTATTCCATGATTTAGCCAAAGGACGTGGCGGTGATCACAGCATATTAGGTGCGGTAGATGCCAGCTTATTTGCCAAGTTTCATGGTTTAAAGCTGTCCCACGAGCGCTTAATATGCTGGCTAGTTAAACATCATTTGTTAATGTCTATAACCTCACAACGTATGGATATTCACGACCCAGATGTGATTAACCGGTTTGCTAAAGAAGTCGGCAGCCAAACACGCTTAGATGCATTGTATTGCTTAACCATTGCCGATATTCAAGCCACTAATGACGACCTGTGGAATAACTGGAAAGCTGCGCTGTTAAAAGAGCTGTATTTTGCTACCCGAAAAGCACTGCATAATGGCTTTGAAAATGTGCAACAATTACGCGCTATTGTGCGCGACCATAAACAAGATGCAACCCAAATACTGCAAGCTGACGGGGTTGATGTAGACACCATTAAAGCGTTATGGAAACGTTTACCGCTATCATTTTTCAGTCATGCCGAATCCGATGATATTGCGCGCTACAGCAAAGCATTAATCAAACATCAGTTACAGCCAGAATACGACAGCCAATTTGAAACCTTAATCTTAATCGACAATGTGACGGTCAAAGGTTGCAGCGACGTGTTTGTCTACAGCAAAGATAGACCGGGATTATTTGTTAAGCTATTTAATGCCTTAGCGACATTAAAAATCTCTGTTAAACAGGCGCAAATATCGAAAACTAAAGACGGTTATGTGGTCGAATCCTTTAAAGTGTTAGATTTTGATGATATGCCCATTTTTAGTGAATCACGTCGAGCACAAGTACTTAAAAAGCTTTATAACGTACTTGACCATGACGCTAAGCTGCCTAAAATACGCCAACCTCGCACCCACAAAAGTTTTGAAAACCAACTCAGTATTGAGTTTTTATACTCACGCCAATCGACCCGCACAGTACTGAATGTATCAGCGCTAGATACCAGTGAGTTTATGGAACAAATCTCTAGTGCATTTAGAAAACAAGAACTGACTATTCACAGTGCAAATATCAGCACTGTAGGAGAGCGGGCTGATAACGTGTTCCTATTGTCCAACGCCCAGGGTCAACAACTTGATAAAGCAGAGTGTCAGAAACTAACAGAGCTGCTTAATCAAACAGTCGGAGATTAACCGTTATTTACGCCTAAAATTAGCGATAGTCATTTTTCCGATAATCATATTCCCGATAACCATATTGCCGTTAATAATAGCGGTTATCGGTAATTTCATTTTGCATTAATACCAACCCCGTAAAGTTATGCGATAATCATCCCGTCCAAATTTAATAGAGCTAACACAATATATGACTCAGCCAGCAACCTTTAGCCACGAATTTACCCTCGATAAACGCTATTTTGCCGAAACCTATGATGCATCGGTCGATCCCTCAATTAAGGCAAAGGACTTTATTAAAACAGCTATTTTCGCGCTGATTGGACTAGGGATTTTGTTGTCCACCAATTTGGGCGATAACGAACTTGCCAATAAAAACATCTATTACTTAGGATATTTTTTCATAGGTCTAAGTGTGGTTGAAGCGTTAAGTATCAAGTTCAAACGCACTTGGTGGTTATGGCGTCAAATGATGAGTAAGGCCGCCAATAACAATGCCACGTTAACCTTAAATGAAGAAGGCATACACACACAGTCAGCCTATGTTAACCAAACAATCTTATGGACCGAGGTTTATCGTATAGCCGAAACAGACAGCGGATTTTTAATCACCTTAGCCAAGGCCAAAAGCTACTTAAGCAAGCAAGGCTTACCAGACCATGCATTGGCGTTTTTACGCAGTAAAATATAACCACAAAATATTTATCCCAGGAATGTTTGAACTATAGTCATACCGGTCAACTTGGATTATGATTTATCCATAACGATAAAGTGCTATCTCAATAGGACATAATATGAAGTACCCTGCAATCACCTTGATGTTTTCTGGTTTGATGTTTGTCACCAATGCAGCAATCGCCTTACCACAGCCTTTGGCAAAAGATATTGCTTCTTTAAAAGCCGCTTGTGCTGAAATAGCCCAAGAAGACTTGTTACCTGATAACGAAATCGCGCCATTTCTTCTAGATTGTGTCAACGATCAACTTAACGAACGTGGTTATGAGCGAGTAGAACATCTTGAAGGTGTTTCCCAAAATGTTGATAGCCTTGAAGGAGATTCCCCTGTTGAGAAATCATTAGTAGAAGTATTAACTGAAGACGAAAATACACAGCAATAATAGCTAAACAAAAAACACCTACGTCCTGTAGGTGTTTTTATTAACAGTTAACTCATTTTTAGCATCGATTAACTCGCCTCAATTAACTCGCTTCAATTAACTCGCTTCAATGCTAGCAGCATTGGTATCTGCGTCTTCAACTGCTTGCCAATATCCTTGATTTATTCCTTTGGCAATCATTTCAGCTACGGCTAACTCAATCGCTTGTAATACACAAAACTGTACTGGCTCATTGGTAGTAAACCCGATCTCAGCCTCTGCTAATCGGTTTAAGCTGGTATAGCGAAACAATCCAGCACGCATCTCCTGTGACAGCACACGTTTAGTGGTCGACACCGACATCATTACTTTACCGCTGTGTACATCAACCGCACGTAAATAAATGGTCACCTGGTCTTCACGGTACATCTCTGAGGCGCCAATGCCATAATATTCAACGCCTGCACCGCCAGTGCTGGTATTGGTTTCATAACTGATAATCCCACCTTCTAACAATAAACGTGCATTAGATAAGCTCGGCATATCATCGCCTTTAGCGCCTTGCTTATTACTAATTTTGCGCTCAGTTAATAAATTTTGTAAGCCTTCGCGCTCAACCGGAGTAAACCATTTAGAATCTAATAAAGTTTGTATCAACATTGATGTCGCCCCTTGGGTGACGGCGGTTGAAAAAGAACTCACATTAGCTTGGGGTTTATATTGTCCGGTTTGATCCCTAAATGAATAAACCGCTACAGGAATAGGAAACTTAGGGCCTGATTGAGCTTGAAGCGCTAACATGGTTTCACTGATAGGGTTAACTTGTGCTTCAGTTAAATTAAGATCCGGTTTAGGCACTAAACTACAGCCAGAGACTGCACCTAAAAACAGCACACTATTCAAAGATAGAGAGAATAATTTTTTCATCAAATTATACTCCATATGTCGGCATTTCAATCACAGTCACTTCACCTGAAAGTAAATTGGTAATCGTTAACATGACACCATTTCCGGTTGAAACCACTTCAACTCTAAAATCTCCGGTGTCATAGATACCATCAGTAATTTCACCATCAGCCACACCGCGGGTAATGGTGTTAATAATATTTCGCTCTAACGACTCTTTAAAGCGCGTAACAAAATCTTTATCACTAGATGGTGATTGATTATCATTTTGTGAGTTCGCCTTGTTGAGTAAAAAAGAGCCATTTAATGGCGAACCACCAAAACTTGGGTTAACTGGGGTATAAACTAATTCTGTGGCTGTAACATTACCCACTAACAATGCGCTAAAACTTACCGTCAACAACCGCTTAAACATCCTGTTTCTCATTTTTTATCCTAAAGTCCGTTTGATGGATCTGCTATTTCATTGGTAAGCGCGCTGGCTCTTACCTGAGCGATATAATCAATAGTGATTAATAACGCCTGCTCAGCGCGTTCTTTAATCGGTGCTGCGCGTCGGCCAAAGTGAGTTCGATATATTTGTGTGCCGTTGACCTCTAATGTCAGCAAGGTACCGGCTTGAGGGTATACAGTCTCATAAAGCGTCACATTAAAGCCTTGGGTAAAGGGAAGGTCACGCCAATAACCAGAATAATAAAAACCGAAATCTTTACCAAAGCGAGTTAAGGTACGATCAATCACTAAACCACTGATTTCAATATCTGACTCTTCGGCTGCAACGGGCATAACGAATAACATCGACACATAAAGCAATAAACAGCTAAAGTTCCACTTCGTTATGAGTAAATATAGGGAGTGACAACAGCGTGTCATTAATGGGTAATCCTTCACCTAATGTATGAAGTATTACATTAACAATATCGACCACGCATCGTCATCCTTAGATTGATAAAAACGGGGTAAATTAGCTCATATGTCTAAGTAATAAAAAGCAAATTAGTTCTTTTGGCTAGGTCTAATAGATTAAAATGCAATAAAAAAGCAGCTGAGTAGCTGCTTTTAAAAGTGCGATTATCGTTCCCAAACACTCTGTTTAATATGCTCCCTCAAGGCCCCCGCTTAGAGCATTCAGTTTAAAACACTTGAACAAAAATCCCGATTGATGCACCAATGGCAACAAACCAGGATAATGACCGTAAAGTGCCATAATTTAATAAATACAATGCATGATAAACCACTCGAGCAACCACATGCACTATGGCTAAAATGGCCACAACATCGGTAACGTTATTAGTCACTATTGCGGTTAAAACCGCTATACCAAATACAAGTAATGATTCAAATGCATTTTGGTGCCCTGCTATCGCTCTTGCGCCGAAGCCAGTCAGTTTAGCTTGCTGCGCCCTTGGATGGGCATTGTCATATCCGCCCAATTTAGACATCGCCATGGCTACTGGCACTTTCGCTAAATAAGGTAACATCATCGCGATAAATAAACATATGAGTAAAATAGTCATCTCTTTCCCTTTAAGTTTGTTGTTATTTTATTAAAAAATGCACTGTTAAATTGCCAGTAACAACACTGTTTTTAATGTGTATTATCAAAAAGATTTTAACAGTAGCACAACAGCCATTAACCACAACCTTATTCAAAAACACTTTGTAAGATCCCCTGCTCTAGAACGCTCTTAATCCGTACCTAGCTGAAGTCGCTATATAAATAGCACAATAGTTTTTATAAATTATCCGAGGACGAATGTCATTTTTTGATAATAAGGTTTGATCACTTTCAAACTCATTTTTGGACAAAAGCGGGTTGCAAGATTTGTTTTTCTAAAAGTTTGCCCTAACCAGACTAAATTTTAAAACTCAGTTAAATTTTCATTGGCGTCAAAGATTACCTACAAGCGCAGATGATCCAGCGAGACGCCGCAAGCACATCCATGTGGGCTTAACCAAAACATCCTTGTTTTGGATACTCGCTGGCTCATCTACACCCGCATTATTATCTCTTCGATTTAGCTTTATTGATGGCTGTGGTAACTCAAGAGCTAACTCGGAACTGGACATAAATATGCTATGTAAGTTCTAAAATAGTGGCAAGTTTTCATTGGCCACTACAGAAAGACCATTTAATAATGCTGATGGTATATCTCTATTATGACGAATTAATTCTATGGAAATTCTCTCCAAACAAAATCCATGGCATCTTCAGGCTTTACACCAGAGGAGACGTAATTGAGAAAATGACGACACCTAGACAAGTCAGTCATTTTTTCTTCTTGAAGCTCCCCCCAACTCACTTCATCTTTTTTAACTAGTTGCTCTAAATAGTTATTCAAATTACTCTTTTCAAAACTTGCCCAAACAGACTTGGCGATTTCTGGAAGATTTTTTTCATATTTTGCGCAAATATTTGTTACTGGCTCACCGACTGTAGAGTCATTGCTTTTACCCGTAGTATTCCACTTTGGCTGAACTGCCTCGATGATAATCTGCTCTATTTCCTTGTTTATATTTATCTTTCGACCATCACTTAATTCGGCATAAGGTTCAACTGACAGCCAAATGGAAATTTTCCTCCTTTCCACTAACGCAGATTTTATAGTGTCGTCATGCTTGCCATGCCAAATATATTTACCTTTTTTGAGCCCCCAGCGATCTTTAAACACTCCTGTATACTGACCAACATAAACTGGTTTAACTTCATCATCTAAATAAACCAGATAGCAAGATTGCTCAGCGTTAGCGACTTCAGGGTACAATAAATCCAATGCAACGTCCCATTCTATCTTCCTTCCCTCATAAGTCACTTTCCAAGGTACTTGTGACAAAAATGCATTAGCCACATGTAAAAATTTGAATCCCTCAACTGTTTTGTATTGCATGAACTTTCCTTTTGTCATAACGCCCGTATTTGAAGCTGGTTTGGAGCACAGCTGAAAACCAGTCCGGCGCGTGTTAAAACCTTCGGTCAATTTTGCCTCCAGAGATTGAAGCACGGCTATTGTACGACAATAATATAGTTTGATAAAAAATTAAGGGTGTCATGAACGGTAATGACGTAATAGTTTGATAAATTATCAGATGACAAATTTCATTTTTTGATAATAAAGTTTGATCACTTTGGGGGCAAAACCAAGTCAGTGTTTTAGAAAAACCTTATTCTACTCAATCTTTAAAACCTGCAGGTTGAGAAAATACAGGAAAGATTCATCATGGTAGTTTGCGAGCCGACCATCCGACGCAGGGATGGGTCGGTTGAGCTACAAGGACGTACTTGCTGCGTGTCGGTGAGTGAATGCCATGCTGAACCTATATAGATAAACTTCACGATACATTCTTTACTATGAGCGAAGCCTCATATTCATAGTGGTCGTAGGCCATATTTCTAATCAAAATTTAGGGCAAAACGTTTTACAGCTTCAACTATCTTGGAAAATATTGCTCTAAATTATCAAACGATATTATCAATAATCAGACATTAGTATTTTTAAAACTCTGATATCAACGCACAGTTAACAGCATCGTTAGAGCTGACAAATCAAATATTAACTCTGATGTACAGGTAACCAAACCTTGACACTTAAACCGCCTTCTACGCGGTTTTGCATGCTAATTCGGCCACCGTGGGCTTCAATAATCTCGCGGCACAAGGGCAAACCAATGCCTGTGCCAGACTGCTTAGTTGAGTAAAACGGCAACAATGCTTGCGATAATACCTCGCTAGACATGCCACTCCCTTCATCTTCCACTTTTATTAATAAACCCACTACGGGGTGGGTTATCTGTTCAAAAATCAGCGCGACGCTTTCTGCACTTGAACCAGACTCATGGGCATTTTTCAGTAAGTTAATCAGCACTTGTTCTAACTGAACCGCATCAAGTTTAATTGGCGTTTGCGGTAAAGACGACAACACCTTGAATGGGTATTGCTGTGCTAACTGCAGAGTCATTTTAGGCCAATCAATCAGCTGTTTCTGTGGCAGCGGCAGCTTTGCAAACTCGGCATAATGGGAAATAAACTGACTTAAATGCGTGGTGCGATTCTCGATAGTATCAAAAATCAATTGCAGCTTACTATTGTCTAAATGTTGGGTTAAAAACTTACCTGAGTTGACCATAGAGGCGATTGGAGCCACTGAGTTATTCAGCTCGTGACTGATAATGCGTATCACCTTTTTCCACACAGCCACTTCTTGGCGATTGAGCTCTTTGGTCAGTTGTTTTAGTAAAATTAAATGATGCTGTTGATTGTTTTGGGTAAAGCGACCTCGGGAAATATGCCAAGTTTCAACATCACCATCCGTGCCCATATCATCAGCATCTTCAACCGAGTTGCCACCCATCGAAAACAGCCCTTCTTGCTCGCTGTTTAATGCGGCTTTAAGCGCATCAGGCAACATCGTTATCAGTTCAGATAACAGCATGCCTTCTACTTTTACACCGTGATTAAATAAGTGTCTGGCGGCGCCATTAGCATAAATAACCCGTTGATTATCATCAATCAATAACATCACATTGGGTGAGTTTTGAATCACCTTATCGAGCATTAACTCGCGCTGATAAATAAATTGTCGCTCGCTGCGCAGCTTTGCTGATGCTTGATTATATAAGCTCACTAGCGCATCTAATTGTGGTTCGCCATAGGGATGCAGCGACACACTAAAATCATTATCTTTGAAGTTAAGTAAACCAATTTCAAGTGCTTGCAGGCTGTCACTCAATCTGCGGGTAAGCCACATGCTGCAAAAATAACACACCGCCAGCATGACAATAATGGCCAACCATAAGGTGTCATCACCCAATGTAAGCCACACTAAAGCGCCAGACACCGCCCCCAAAAGGCAGCTCAACAGGTTACTGAACAGCAATTTAGTGCGCAGTGATAACATCATTATTTAGTCACCCTAAGACCGTATTTTTCCATACGACGATAAAGGGCTTGTCGGCTTAGACCAAAGGATTTAGCGACTCTGGCGATTACACCATTATGTTGGGTTAAGGCCTCTTCTATCTGTTGTTTGTCGGGTTCGAAAATCGACTGAGTATCATCAGTATCTTGCTTACGGTTATTAAGATGATCTTCCACCACCAAGTCATGCTGAGCAGCCACGCCGGTATTAGTTACTGCCATTAAGCCAAAATCATCAATCGTAAGCTGTGCCGATTTCGCCAGTAACGCCGCCCGTTTACAGGCGTTTTCTAATTCGCGCACATTACCCGACCAACTGTGTGTAAGTAACGCCTGTTGGGTCGACTTATCAAGGCTAAAATTCGCACCTATAAAGTGTTTTACTAGCGGTAAAATATCATCTTGACGCTGATTGAGTGGCGGCACATTCAGCTCAATCACATTTAAGCGGTAAAACAAATCTTCACGAAACCGCCCATGGGCAATATCGTCGGCTAAATCCGCGTTGGTTGCGCTAATCACTCGCACATTCACTTTGCGGGTTTGATGGCTACCTAAACGTTCAAACTCACCGGTTTGCAACACGCGCAATAGTTTCACTTGGCCAGATAATGGCAAATTACCAATTTCATCTAAAAATAATGTGCCACCATCGGCCGCTTCAAAACGGCCGATACGGGTTTTATTTGCGCCGGTAAAAGCACCCGCTTCGGCGCCGAACAATTCGGCTTCGAGTAAGTCCATTGGTAAAGCGCCAATATTGACCTTAATAAAAGGTTTGTCTTTTAATGGCGAGTTGGCCTGTAAAATATCGGCTATTTTGTCTTTGCCCGCACCATTGGGACCAGTGATCATGACCGACACATCGGAGCGCGCAACTTGCAGTGCCAAGTCAACACAGCGCTGCATCGCACCACTGCCAAACACTAAACCACATAAATTAGCACCATTAATGGCCGACATACGTTCACTGTCTATCCGAGTTAATTGACTGTTTTGCTGAGACAAACGATAAATAGATAATAGATTGCTAATGCTGTTGAGCAGCTTAGCGTCATCCCAAGGTTTACCCATGTAATCGGCGGCGCCTGCTTTGACTAACTCGACAGCGGTTTCTAATTGAGTCCAAGCTGTCATTAAAATAATCGGTAAATTAGGCTGCAATTGACGCAATGCGTAAAACAGTTGTTTACCCTCTTCGCCCGAGGTGGTGTCACGGCTAAAGTTCATGTCTTGAATAACCAAGCTGATTTCTTTGTTGGTAACAATCTCAACTGCCGTTTCAGGTGAATGGCAAAAAATAGCCTGATAGCCATGCAGTTCAATCATTAACGCAAGAGCTTGGCAAATAGCATGGTTGTCATCAACAATTAAAATATTATCCATTAAAGTTTCTTTGAGTCCAATTAGGTTGCAGCTATACAAAAACATGTTTACACAAAGTCTGTTTATACAATCAACATTTAAAGCAAAAGGCAATAAACAATAACATGACAGAAGACCTCACTGTCACGCTATTGTTAAGCACAAGCACCGCAGTTGAATAAACTACACGCTGCGCGTTGCCATGGCAGGTGAAATATTAGCGGCTTTGGCTGCCGGCACTATTACCGCAAAGGTCGTCACAACCAGTAAACCAATCACAGAGATAATAGGATAAATCACTGGCACCATAGGCAAGCTATAAAGTGACATTAATTGCTGTCCAAGCACTAATGCTAACATACCGCCGATAACGCCACCGACAATACATATCAAATAGTTTTCGACCATAAAGTATTGAATGATGTCACGTTTATTAGCCCCTAGCGCACGACGCGTACCTATTTGTTTGGTGCGACGTTGAATGTTAAACATTACCATCCCGGTTAATCCCAGTGCTGTAATTAATAGCAATAACACCACCATAATACTCAACACTGTCGCCATTAAACGGTGGTTGCTATAGGATCTATCACGCAGTTCAGCCACTGTTTGAAAATTATCCAATACCCGATTTGGATTTTCTGCATGAAATGCTTTGCGAATAGTCTCTTCTAAGCCTTTGGTGTGCTCGGGTAAGGCTCGCACCATATAGGATTTATTACTGCCATAACCACCAAAGTCGATGTTTTGAATAACACTGTATTCAAAGTTTTCATGGTCAACCCAAGCTCCTTGCAGTTTTTCTACCACGCCAATAATCGTTACAGCTTGATCACCTTGATACACGGTTTTACCTAATGGCGATTCATCCCCCCAAAAAGCTTTAGCTAAAGGCTGCGACACCATTGCCAACATACCACTATCACCAATATTGGTATTAATTTCATCTGCGGTAAAATTACGCCCTGCAATTAACTTAGCTCCCATCACGTTGAGTAAGTGCTCGTTACCCAAATAAAAGGCAAAACCTGGGGTGCTTTTAGCCGTGTCTTCGTTTGGGCTGTCGGTATAGCGATCCATCCAACCACTATCACTTAACGGCAGCATATTACTTGAACTGGCATCAATCACACTGGGCAGCGAGCGTAAAATTTGTTGATCCACTTGGTTTTGCTTAGCATTGTCGATAGCTGGGTCGAAGTTATATACACTAAAAGTAAGAATTTGATCTTCAGCATAACCCGAATCTCGCTGCATTAACGACAAACGCTCGTTAATAATAAAGCTGGCGTTAGCCACAATAGCGACAGACAAAATAATCTGTAGTAACAGTAAAACAGGCGCACTTTTACTGCGCATTAAACTGGATAAAATCGGTTTTATATGTAACATGGCGACGTCCTTTTTAACCTTTACTGGAGTTATTGGGCTTTTAAATACACGCTAGGTTTAGTGCGACACACCACCCACGCAGGGTATACACCCGCTAATACCGCGGTAGAAATCGCAATAAGCGGGGTGATAAACCACATACTGGCATCAAGCCCTATCAAGCTTTGATCAACCTCGAAATAAGCATGCAACGCAGTTAATGAGCCCCATGCCCATAACAGACCAATCACCCCACCAATAAAGCCAATCATGCCGACTTCAACCATGTATTGACTGAAAATCTGTCTGCGGCTGGCACCAATAGCCCGTCTAACACCCACTTCTGGGGCACGCTTTAAAAACTTGGTCAGCAACAGCCCAAGAATATTCACCAAGCACACACTTAAAAACATCAAGCTTAATCCGACTAAAATTTTGGTGTCTTTATGTACTACATTATTGTCTTCGAGCCATTTAGCCACGTCGCTAATTTGCACCAATTCTGGGATTGTTTTAGCGGTATCTGTAAATCGACCTATAGCGCGCTGCTGCTCAACATAACGGGTTAGCCATTCTTGATAACTTTGCTTTTGTTCCACAGTGTTAAGTTCGGTCCAAAATTGAATCCATATTTTTTCTGACACTAATCTATCGTTATATGTCAGCATGGGTTCAGTTCTCCAACCATTGGTATTACCCCACACCTCAAACTCTTCTTGCGGCGTTAATGAAAATGGAATGAAGATTTCTTCAGCGTCACTAAACGCGCCGTTGAGTGGGTCATAATATTTGGGCTGTGGATTCCAGTCTTCAATTACCCCAACAATTTGATAAGGTTTGCGGTTTAAAAATACGGTTTTACCGACACTGTTTTTACCTTCAAAAAAGCGTAAGTTCAGTTTTTGACTAATTACAACTTGGTAAGCTGGGCGTAAATCAACGCTGACATCCCAGTAGCTGCCATATAGAAATGGCACTGAAAAAATCTTAAAAAAGTCCCTATCGGTCACCCGCACACTATTTAATACCGGCTCGATTTTGGGGTTGTCCGACTGCAGTGCTAAGCCGGTACGAAACGTCGCTGCTTTCAATTCAAGCTCTACATTATTGCGTAAGTTCATCGCATCCATATAGGTAATGTTAGAGCTAAACTCATCCCAGGTATCTAAGCCTTGGCTCCACAGCTGAACCGAGTTAATCATCTCGCTGCGTTCGCCTGCCGGGTTATAAGACATGGTTTTATAAACGTTTAAAGTAGTAATGGTAATACCAATACCAATTGAAATCGCTAATACCATTAACATCGATAACATCGGTGTTTTTCGAATACTTCGCCACGCTAAATCACAATAGTAAAAAAACATAATGCTCTCCTTATGCGATTAACGCGTGCCCGTAGCAGCTTGTTGGTACATCGAAAAGTCACACACTTGACCATCAACAATTTGAATATTGCGCTGGGCACGACGGGCAAGTTCTGGGTCGTGGGTGACCATAATAATGGTGGTGCCTTGTTGATTGATATTTTCAAGTAGTTCCATCACTTGACGCGCCATTAAGCTGTCTAGGTTACCTGTTGGCTCATCGGCGAGTAAAAACCTTGGCTCGCCTGCTAAGGCACGTGCTATCGCTACCCTTTGCTGCTGCCCGCCAGACAACTGGGTCGGTAAATGCTTCATCCGTGCACCTAAACCGACTTGTTCTAATGCTGATTCAACTCGGCGCTTACGCTCACTCGCTTTCATACCGCGATAACGCAGCGGTACTTCGACGTTTTCGGCCAAGTTAAGATCAGGGATAAGGTTGAATCCCTGAAAGATAAAACCAATTTTTTCATTGCGTACTTTGGCGCTATTGTTGTCACTTAAATTCGACACATTAACGCCATCAAGGCTGAACTCGCCAGAGGTAAAACCTTCAAGTAAACCAGCAATATTCAAAAAGGTGGTTTTACCTGAACCAGAGGGACCGGTTACCGCCACAAATTCGCCCTCTTGCACTTCAAGGTTAAAGTCACGCAGGGCATGGGTTTCAACTAAATCGGTTTTAAATACTTTACTGATATTTTTCATGGATAACATACTGGCTTTCCTTAGTTTAATCGGTTGTAACACCTCAGTATTGATGGCGCTTAAGAGCAATACTCTTGATATAAATGCGGTTAATTCAAATTCTGTCGACATCTATTCTGCTGACGTAAAAAAGACTTAAAGCAGCAATTTAATTTGGGCAAGTGAGCTGATAGCAATATCGATACTGACCGTGTGACTATCACCTAAGAGTTGAGTCGATAAATGGCTGCCCATATCAATTAAGTGCAAACTCACCGATAACCAGTCAGTATGATTATCAATTCGATAAATCACTGCCACGACCAAAAGAAATAAAGCGGCTAGTTCAATAAGCTGTTTGCGTTGTATGACTGACATGGGATCCCCTTACTCGTTAAATTTTTAGTAATTAGCTTATCTGATCTGAATTTTAGGCTGATTTTTAAAGCTTTCAGTGCCTGATATCACCCACACCTCACCTTCTTCACCACCGTCAAGCACTTCAACCTGGCTCATACTGCGCACACCAAGTTTGACTGTTTTTTGCTGCGCAATAGACTCGCTCACTTGGTAGGCCACTTCACCGCCAAGGTTAAGAAAGTCACCACGTTTGACCATCAGCACATTGGGTCTATTTTCTAATAATACTCGGGCTGACAAACGCTGATTTTGACGTAAAGACAAGGTATTACTGTTAGCAAAGCGCACTCTGGCAGTGACTTCACGGTTACGTACTTCAGGTGATATTGACGACAACTGCCCCACCACATTGACGCTGCCAAAACTCAACTCAACATCCATACCTAGCCCAAGCTCATCGGCATAAGATTCCGGCACGGCCAGTTCGGCTTCAAAGGCGGTTAAATCGACTACGGTTAATATTGGCTGGCTAGCTGCAATACGCGCTTTTTGCTCCACCAGCCAATTACCGATAATGCCGCTAACAGGGGCGATGATATTGAGGGCATTTGCCTGGCGAGTTAACTCACTGACAACGAGAGCCTGGCGCTCTACCTCAAGGGTGCGATTTTTAATTTCGAAGGTCAGTGTGTCGCGCATTAAATCGACTTCTTGCTGAGCGTGTTTGTGTAGCAATTTGGCTTTGTGTAAATCATCTTTGCTTTTTTCAAAATCGATTTTGCTGATTAAACTCGATTCAATTAATTGATCACCACGACGGCTTTCACGATCCGCGGCCTCTAAATCTACCTTGGCCATGTCTAAAATCTGGCTAACGCGTAATTGCTCACGACGAGCATCTAATTTGGCACGCTCTAAACTGCCCTGCATACCTTCAAGTAATGACTGCTGTTGTTGCAGTTCACTTTGTAAACGTGGGCTGTCAATCTTAGCCACTACTTGCCCAAGTTCCACTTCATCGCCAGGCTGACTTAATAGCGTCACCACACCTTCTTCAGTGCTGTATAAAATCGGCGCGTTAGCAGCCACAATTTTCCCTGTAGTGGCAATATCGCGCACCAAGGTGCCACGGATAAGGGTTGCTAAACGTAAATCGGCACCATCAACTGATCGCACTGAACTGTCTTGGCCTAAACTCGCCCACACTAATGCACTCATCAATATTGCACCGCCACCTATTATCAAAGGCAAACGCAGTTTACGACCTAACTTAGGTGTTATAACCGTATCTTGGCTGCTGGTATCTTTAATCATCTTGGTTCCTCGGTCGGTGCGAACAACACACCTTTCACATATATACCAAGACAAAGCACAAGCTATGCCAATTATTATTTATTGTTAATTTTCAAAATAATAGCCATTTAAAAAGATAACAGGACAGTCTAAAAGTGTCCGCGGACAGGGTTGATAACTGTCCGGTTATTAAGGAAGTGTCCGAACGGACACTTATACTTCATAAAACATAAGGATTATTAAGGCGAAATGATGTCGATCCGATAAGATTCTGAGTTTCTGATGGCTGATGGCTGAATACCGATAAATAACTTTTAACTCACTTCTCAATAAAATGAGTTAATAATTACACTCTAAATATTAACCATAAAACAGGGGCATCATCTGGTATACAGGTTACTTGATAGAAAATGGTGCGCAGCCATGTGGCTTAAATTGAACAAGCTGAATACTGCCAATAATCGTGGTATGACAACAATCAACATCACTTAATCAATAGGATGAATTAGGTGTGCTTTCAGGATTTATATCACCATAAACTTCTTCAGGATCAACATCATTTATCAGTAAAGTCTCCCTTACTGTTTCAATGTGATCTAATATTTTTTGATAATCATCACCATATTCATATTTAGTGACTTCAATTGACTTTGGCATATAGGTAAAAGCAATTTTCAATGCATTTAACGCTGACGGGTTCATTTTTTCGCTCATGTAAAACTCCTTATCGAATTGTTTATATTAAAAACCTCAAACCTTTAAATTACTTATCAATAATTTAGCAACTAGCCCTGCCACTAAATTGGCTTACATATTTACACCCTGTTAGCTTTAAAATGGCTAGTAAGACTCGCTTATTTGCAGTTGGCTAGACACTAACTGACTTTACACAGAGGTTCAAATAAAACCACTGTTTTTATTGGTAATATTGCTAAATTAATGGGAGTTCATCACAAGCAGATTTGTGCAATTAATCCTCAATGATGATAAAGAATGCCCCTTAGGTGGCTTAACTTCGCGCATACACATAGAACCACAGACACCAATCACACACCACAACAAATCTAATTGCGAATGATTTGCATTTATATTAATATCGAAATATATAAAATGATGAAATGGAAATTCTTAGGTGTTACTTATTCAAATCCTTGTTATCGCGCTAAGCATATCCGGCGTGACGCTTTGCTATATTTCTAGTAAACATCAGCGATTACTGAAACATAACTTACCAATGACATACGCTATTTGCGGAGTTGGCGCTTTGTTTGTGTCACTTTATGGCTGGTTGCAAATATTAAGCCCCACAGCGGCATTTTTTACCTGGTGTTTTACCATCATCACCCTAATGATTAGCCTCCCCTTCTTAACACTTTTATCCCCAAAGGGGCGCCACTGATGACACGCTTAACTATTGAAAATCGTATTCAGCCACACTGGTGGTCAAAGACCATTATCGCCATAGTGCTGGGGTTATTACTGAGCTACGGCATTATCGCTATTTTTGCTTGGTTTGGGCCTGGCGGCATTGATGCGCCGATGAAAGTGCAACTTAATATGTGGTTAATCAGTTTGATTTTGTTACCTATTTTGGCACTTATTTATCTTTTTAAATCCGCACGCAGCGCATTTTTCAACATGCTGTTTATTAACCTTATCGTCTATTTCATATTGGCGAGCTTATGGTGGTTACAATGAAAATTCGCTCAGACATATTGCGAACTTACCAATCAATTCATACCTGGACAGGCATTACAACTGGACTAGTGCTGTTTATTGCCTTTTATGCCGGGTCATTAACGCTGTTCAAACCCCAAATAACCCAGTGGGCTAGCCCCAGCTCAGCCTACTTAAATCATACGCCAGCAATTGAGTTAGACAATTTAATTACGCAGGCTATGGAAGAATTTCCTGAGGTAAGTGAAGGATTTATTGTTAACCTTGAACAGGATGCATCGTCACTATCTTGGTATGAAAAAGGTGGCGGTAGAGGCCTTAGACTGGACGATGAACTTAAACATGCTGCTTTTGATCAAAATAATAATCTAGTCACTCAGGTAAGTGATCAAAATAAACTCGGGGCGTTAATTGACAAGCTCCATCGCACCGCAGGAATTCCAGGTACATTAGGCCATGAAGATATTGGGGTGCTAATACTAGGCGTTGCCGCTGGCTTGTATTTTATTGCGCTAATTTCTGGGGTTATTATCCTATTGCCGACACTGGTAAAGTACTTATTAGCGCTTCGAACCCATAAGGGCAATAAACGTTTTTGGCTTGATAGTCACAACGTCGTCGGTGTGCTGAGTTTACCTTTTCATATCATCATTGCTTGGACAGCATTTGTGTTTGCCTTTCATGACCCATTCTATGGTGGGTTAACTGTGGTATATGGCGAAAAGCCTTTATTTGCACAGCAAGAAAAAAGTGAAATAACTTATCCTATTAGTGAGTTACATTCCATTGAAACCTATATTAATAAAGCTAACGCAATTGCACCAGAACACCAGGTTAGCCGCTTAGAATTCAGCAAACTATCTTCAACATCGCCTACTTTAGCAATACAGTTGGCATCATCTGGCAGAATACAGCGTGGAGCATATTCCGATGTGCTGTATCTTCACCCTTATACTCTAGAGCAAGGTTATACCTCAATCAGCCAGCCAGAAGATGGGATATTCGGCCCTATGGTCAATAGTTTTGTGTCATTGCATTTTGGTAATTATGCGGGCAATTATGGACGCTGGATGTATTTTGTATTGGGATTAATGGGCGCATTCTTATTTTACAGTGGCAACTTACTTTGGCTTGAAAAACGCAGGCAAAAACAAGCAATTCAATCACGTTCGATTCGCATAATGTCATCATTAACGATTGGAATTTGTGTTGGCTCAATGTTAGGAGTCGCTATTACAATGCTAGCAAGTAAATGGTTGTATTTATTATCGTTGCCAATTAACCATTATTACTTAGGCTGTTACTACAGTATCTTTTTTATTGCGCTTGGATACAGCTTTTATCGCGGGGCTGCGCTAGCTGCCATTCACTTACTGTATGTGTTGGCCGCAGCTTGTCTGTTGATTCCGCTAACATCGATTTTGTTTTCAAGCTTATCAACAGCTGCATTAGCATTTGATGGTAATACCGCTATTGTTGACGTCATCGCTTTCATATTCGCGATAGTCTTTTTCAGCGCAGCTAAAAAAGCTAAATACAGGGCTTATCATGGTGAGCCAGACAGTATTTGGGCGATTACCACAACCACTTCAAATAATGCGATTGCGCCAGTACCCCAGTCAGCTAATTAATGTGGTTTAAAATCAAACGGATTAGCTTAGTGCTAAAGCTAAGCTAACCCTAAGCCAAAGCTAGTGTATTTATAATATCGTTTGATAATTATTGGCGTTTTTTGTGGAGAAACGAGTTAGGGCTAACACATTTATGCATCAGTGTTAGATTAGGTGTATGGCCTGCGGCCACTACACTATGAACAAGGAGCTTCACTCGTTGTAAAGAAAGTATCGTGAAGTTTATCTATATAGCTCCAGCATGGCATTTACTCGCCAACACGCAGCATTCTTTCGAAATAAAAAAGTCCCTGTAGCTCAGCCGACCCATCCATGGGTCGGATGGTCGGCTCGCAAACTACCATGATGAATCTTTCCTGTAGTTTCTCAACTTGCAGGTTTTAAAGATTGAGTAAAATAAGGTTATTTTAAAACACTGACTTGGTTTTGCCCCAAGGTTTGTTTGGAATATGGCCTACGGCCACTATGAACATGAAACTTCGCTCATAGTAAAGAATGTATCGTGAAGTTTATCTTTATAGTTTCAGTATGGCATTTACTCACCGACACGCAGCATTCTTTCGAAATAAAAAAGTCCTTGTAGCTCAGACGACCCATCCCTGGGTCGGATGGTCGGCTCGCAAATCACCATAATGAACCTTTCGAGTATTGACTTAATCGGCAAGTTTAAAAGAGTGAGTACATAAGATTATTTCAAAAACACTAACTCACTTTTGCCCCCAAAACGAGTTTCAGGCGACATGTCGCATAGATAAGTAACAAGCTAATTGAACTACTTTTATTAATCGATAGATGAGAATGACGGATTACTTTAGATTAATCATCAATATCAATGATCATGGTTCTCTTTTTTAAGCTCGTTTATCTTACAACACTCAGGTAGAGTGCTTATTTATAAGCTTTTTGCTAAAGCACGGCTTAAACAATAAGTTTATTCAATGTCATTCGAACTATACAAATATTAAGTGATTTTAGAGAGTTAATATGAGTAATGGAAGTAGCTCACTTTCCCACAGAATCATCTATTCTGCATGGGATTTTCAACAAGCATTGTCGGCTTTGACTTTCCTGCTGGAAGAGTGCGAGTTTGATAAAAAATACAATGTTGTGGATCTTAGAAAATTTAGATGTTTTGAAACCACTTTAATAGTTTCATTTGCACGGCCTTTCAAAACGGGTAGGGGTCGGGAGGAATTAGATTTATCGTCGATTGGGTATGAGTTAACTGCTGATGAATCTGATTTAAAAGATAAGCTTATAAGATTAAGAGACAAAGTAGTAAGTCATTCTGATGAGGAGGAAATGGAATATCGAACGTTCTCAATACAACCCTTTGATGACCATGACGTAAGACTACCAATCGCGCGTTTTCAGGAAGCTCTTTATCTCGAAAAAGCCGAGATATACAAAATAGAGAATCTATTGAAAAAGATTAACCGTGCTTTAGCTGAATTTCAATTCAAAGAAGTTCAATTAACTCCTTGTGAATTCAACAGACATAAGAAAGCCAAAACCTAAAAAGTAAAGTCAAAAGACATTACGGTAGTGGATTACTTAAACTGGCTACTTATTTGTAGGTGATACTCGTACTTTGTCATACCAGAGGTAATCTGAAATATGCAAGCTTTCAGAACTTCATAATGTTCTGGTCTAATTCCATCGGACACTTAATTTTGAGACAGTATGGTCAATAAATTAAGAGGTCAATATGAGTCTAAAAAAATCACATAAGAGTTATCCGCAGGTATTTAAAGATGAAGCCGTCTTGATGGTGCTAGAGCAAGGTTATAGCGTTGCTGATGCAGCAAAGTCTCTTGGGGTTAGCACTAGCCTGCTTTACAACTGGAAGGAAAAACACCAAGCCCTGCAACAAGGTATCACCTTAGAAGAATCTGAGCGTGATGAGTTGAAACGATTGCGTAGAGAAAACAAAGAATTACGCATGGAGAAAGAAATACTAAAAAAGGCAAGCGCCTTCTTTGCGAGAGAAATGAAGTAAAATTTCGCTTCATCAAACAGCAATCTAACCGGTTCCCTATCGCACTCTTATGCCGAGTAATGAATGTCAGTAAGTCAGGCTATTACGATTGGCATAAACGCCCAGCAAACGTGATAAGCCTTGAAACACTGAAGCTTTATCGCCTTGTTAGACAGCTATTTAAGCAAAGTCGAGGCAGCTTAGGAAATCGTGAAATGGTGAAGAAATTGCGCAAGGAAGGCTACCAGGTTGGTCGCTATCTCGTTCGTAAAATTATGCACCGCCTTCGACTCAAAGCTACCCAGCGACGAGCTTACAAGGTGACTACACAGCGCAAACATTCAGATGCAGTGGCTGATAACCTGTTAAACATGAACTTTAACCCAGTATCGGCTAATGAGGTTTGGGCGGGTGACGTGACCTATTTAAAGACAGGTGAAGGCTGGATGTATTTAGCAGTGGTAATGGATTTATATTCACGCCGGATTGTTGGGTGGCACATAGACAAACGCATGACTACAGATTTGGTATCCAAGGCATTAATGAAAGCCTACAACCTGCGCCAACCGGCCAGAGGGCTGGTATTTCACAGTGACCGAGGCTCACAGTATACCAGTAAGCAATTCGGTAGGCTGCTATCGAGCTATGGTATCCGAGCCAGTATGGGTGATGTGGGTGCGTGTTGGGATAACGCCGTCGTTGAGCGTTTCTTTGGCAGCTTGAAACACGATTGGATTTTTAACGTTGCTCAACCAACAAGGGAGTTTATGAAGCAAGATGTGACTGCTTACATGAAATATTACAACTTGGAGCGACTTCATTCTGCTAATGGTGATCTGTCACCGGTAGAGTTTGAAAATTCTCAACTAAAAGTGTCCAGTTTGGCTTGACCAGTACATAACACGTTTTTGTCCAAAAGTGAGTTAACCCCTTTTTTATATAGATCTTCCCCAAAGCCATCAATCAAGCTAAATCGAAGAAACAAAAATTCAGGTGCAGATGAGCCAGCGAGTATCCAAAACAAGGATGTTTTGGTTAAGCCCACATGGAGGTGCTTGCGGCGTCTCGCTGGATCATCTGCACTTGTAGTCAACCTTTGACGCCCATGAAAATTTAATTGAGTTTTAAAATTTAGTCTGGTCAAGGCAAACTTTTATAAAAACAAATCTTCTAAGCCACTTTTGTCCAAATGAGCATTTAAAAGTAATACACTTACTATCAAAAAATGACATTGATCCTCAGATAACATATCAAACTATTGCGTTGTTACCGTTCAGGACAGGCTTAAATTTCTATCCAATTTCTTATGATCGTACAACTAAGCTAATCCGAAATCATAGACAGGATCTTTAGCAATAAACCTATATTTTAGATAGAAAAAAGGCCTTATTTATGATCTGATAATTGTCGCCAAACAAATCAACATGACCAATAAATAAAGCCGATGACAATTATCACCTTAAAAAAGCAATTTATGCAATTCTTCAATGCAGACATCCTTCAAAAAATGGCTAAGCGCACAGGGTTTATACAGCGAAATCGCGCTGTATTACCTGAACTATTGGTGCCGAGCTTGGTCTCTGCGTTGAGCAAAGGGAACTGCCATGCCATTGCTGACTTACATCGTCAGTTTAATGGTATGTGTCTGACAGAAAATGATAATGTGGCTTACAAACCTTTTCATAATCAGCTCCGCAAAGCCGCCTTTGCTGATTTTATGAAGCAACTGGTTCAGCTGGCTATCGCTCAGTTTGCACGCCAACAATGCGCTTCGCTTCCGAAGAAGTTGTCAGGCTTTGATGATATTTTGCTTCAGGACGGCAGTTCTTTTCATGTTCACAAGGCGTTAGCTGACGTGTACCCAAGCCGCTTTAAGCGTAATCCCGCCGCGATAGAGTGCCATATGACCATGTCATTGCGCACATTTAATCCCACAGCAATGGCGATAAGTGCTGATACCGCTTCAGAAAGAACCTATCTCCCCATGGCCTTTAGAATGAAAAATACACTGCTTCTGGCTGATGCGGGCTATCCTGATTTCGAATATTTTGCCAATGTGGAACGCCATAATGGTTTCTATATTTTTCGGGGGACAAAGTCACTCAACCCAAGAATAGTTGAAGCTAGAAATGGCAAGGGCCGTGTGCTGCCTAAGCTTGCCGGAGTGAAACTTAAAGACATCACGCGTCGCACCAATCGCTCAGAAGTGCTTGACCTAAAAGCCCAGCGGGGAACGCAGGAATTTCGAGTGATAAGGCGTTGGTTTGCAGAAGAAAAGAGATTTTGCATCTGGCTAACCAACTTACCGGCAGAGTCTTACTCAGCCGATGACATTATGGCGATTTACCGCTGCCGCTGGCAGGTTGAGCTGCTGTTCAAAGAGTTGAAATCACATACAAACTGGCAGAGATTTGCCACCGCGCAGAAAGCGATAGTTGACGGCCTAGTATGGGCCAGCCTGCTGGCACTTATCATCAGACGCAGCACAGCGATGCGCATCATGCCTTCAGTTTCGCTGTTCAAAGCGGCAAAGAATGTGGACGTTTGGCTGCTGCCAATCTTTGAGTGTATCTGTCATCGGGCTTGGTCAGAAATAACAGAAAAGATAGACTGGGCGGTCTGCTATATAACAATAAACGCAAAAAAGTCACAACAAAGAAAATCTAGAAAAGACATAACGTTAGATGGAATTTTTTCAGGCCTTAATGCTTAAGGTCCAGTGTATGAATCCGAAATAGCATTTATAACTCAAACAGCACATCGGTACGGATAATGTATTTTACCCCTTTATAAATGGGCTCAGAACTGTGGATACAATGTAGCGGATGCATTCCATGTGGAAAACAAATAACACTGCCCGCTGGGGTTCGTATATCTACTGTTTTAACATTATCACCACGCTTGGCTGGTAATTGTGGATTATCGGCATTGACTAAAAAGCGGGTTGCACCACCTTCAAAGTCTTCTGTTAATAAGATTAAAAAGGTCAATTGGCTGTACCTGTCGCCAAAAGCATCTCGCACTAAATCACCGTTTATAACTTGGCTACCAGGCCAGGAGCCGTCGGAATGCGGCTTAAAATAATCCCCTTCGTTATAACGGTAAAATCGAAAACGGTTATTTAACCCTA
Organism: Shewanella sp. HL-SH2; assembly: GCF_051164935.1. Lineage (NCBI taxonomy): Bacteria > Pseudomonadati > Pseudomonadota > Gammaproteobacteria > Alteromonadales > Shewanellaceae > Shewanella > Shewanella sp. HL-SH2. The sequence goes on along the minus strand of NZ_CP195035.1, from coordinate 1,493,108 downwards.
ACGCCGCTTTACCGGCAAAAATGCCCAGATTATCGTCCATTAAGTGCTTAATTCGATTCCAAATAACTTGTTCAGTAGCGTTATCAACCACCCAGGTTAAGCTATCGTTGTGTCTCACATCTCTAGGTAAAGATACCGCTGCGTCAGGTAAGAACCCCATTGATTCACTAACCGCAATTAACCGCTGACACTCATCAGCCGACAAGACATTGAGTAATTGAAATGCGCCAGGCACCTCGGCTAACATTTTTTTACTCGGCTGTGTTAACGCAGCTTCGCTAAGCTTGGCAACATTGTCGTGATGATTTGCCCAGGTCGGCAGCGCTGGATGCTCTGCTCCGGGTTCATGTGCCACGACAAAATAATCTGAATTTACACTCGATGTGCTCATCTATTTACACCTTTAAACCAAAAATAAAAAACCAGAAAACAAAAACTAGTAACTCATTACTCGTACCTGGGCAAATTGGCGATGACCAGCGGCGGTGCCATGAAAGCCCAAACCACTGTGCTTAGCACCAACCCACGGCGCGTTGCCTGCACCCACACCTTGATTAACGCCGACCATTCCGGCCTCAAGCTGCTCTGCTACCGCTTTTGCGCCCTGGCCGCCAAATACCACAGCGCCTAATCCATAATGACTGTCATTCGCGCGACTGATTGCTTCATCTATTTGCTTAAAGCGACTTATTGCCACCACAGGGCCAAAGGTTTCTTCATGCTCCAGTAACATATCTGGCGTTATGCCGCTCACCACGGTTGGCTGAATAAAGGGTAACGGATAATCATCACTGCCCAATAAAAACAACGCGCCTTTGGCTTTTGCATCTTGTAACTGTTGCAGTACTTTTAGATGCTGCGTGGGGTTAACCATGGGACCAATATTCACTTGAGGCTGATCCCATTTTCCCACTTGGTAGCGACTGGCTAGCATGACCACCTTTTGCTCAAACTCATCCGCAATACGCTCATCAACATAAATACGCTCAGTTGAGGTACACATTTGCCCGGCGTTTTCAAATGAACTGGCCACCACAAACCTCACCGCCGCATCTATATTGGCGCTGGCCATTACGATCACAGGGTCGTTACCACCCAGTTCCATCACCAAACGTTTTAAGCCCGGTGCTGCACTGGCCATAATGTGTTTACCTGCCGCCATTGACCCGGTAAATGCCACCATATTGATATCTGCTGCCACCAATGCTTGGCCAAGTGTTTTATCGCCTTGTGCCAGTTGCAATACATTTTTTGGCAACACCTTATTCAGGGTGTTAATAAATAACTCGGCCACTAATGGGGTTTCTTCCGACGGCTTTAATATCACGCTATTACCGGCCATCAGTGCTGGCATCAATAAGTTATTAGCCATGGCTAACGGGTAATTCCACGGGGAAATTACCGCAACAATCCCTAGCGGTCGATAGTGTAACTCGGTGTGGTTATCGAGTTTTTCTGTGGTTAATGCCTCGCTTATTTCACTGGCAAAATAGGCGGCGTTTTGTATTGTGCCGCCAACTTCATAGGTGGCACGGCGATAATCCTTACCCATTTCCAGGCTGATTAACGTCGCTAACTCATCTTGCACCGCCACCAGCTGTTGATAAGCCTTCACCACATATTGCTCACGCTCTGCCATTGGTAGGCTAGCCCAATCTTTTTGCGCAGCCTTGGCTGACGCTATTACGGTCGGCAATTGTTCAATGGCTAAGGTTTCAACGCTGCCAATTGCGGTGGCTTCAACATCATCGCCATTGCCGACGTTGCGATAACTTGCGGGATCGTACGAGGTTAATACTGCCATAAAACAAAAATTCCTTAGTGGAAAATAATGTTTGCTTGATTATCGTTTTACCCTCAACTAGCACTAGAAACTAGCTGTCTTTGATTAACGTAACGACAATTCAGCTTACATAAAAAGATAAAAATACGATTAATAACGCTATTTTGATACTATGGGATATAAAAGCAACCAGTATACTTTTGGTAACCTAGGGAGAAATAATGAAAACAACAGTTGAAACAATGGATAACGGTCAGAAAAAAGTTATCAACCCGTGTGCAGAACCCTGCTTAGTTGAGCGTGGAATGCGGGTGTTAGGCGGAAAATGGAAAGCCTCAATACTGTGGCATTTACAGGATGGTCCGGTGCGATTTAATGATTTAGTGCGCATGTTAGGCGGTGCCAGCAAAAAAATGGTTGATCAACGTCTTAAAGAATTAGAAACACAAGGATTAGTGACGCGCCACGTGATTAACGACCGTCCGATTGCGGTGTCGTATGCCATTACCGACTTTGGCCGAACGGCATTGAATATTTTAGATCAATTAAAAGACTGGGCTGAGGAGCATAGCATTTAGTGATAGTCGGTAGACTGACCTGACATCTGCATCCGGCCGATGCAGCCTATAATTAACTATTTTACCTAATACCTTTACCAAAAAATGAATGAGCTTATATGTGCTCACTCATATATTTCCTGCTAATTCGCATAAAGCGTCGTCAAGCGATCTAGTTAGCATCAAATGGATAAACACTATTTGATTGTTTACTCCTTAGCTAGCTGCACGAGATAATCGATCATTTACCGCTCGCCACTCATTTGTTTCAGGTGGCTGCTCGACAATAATGTTGTCGACGCCCTTTTTATCCACTTGATATAAGGTGACGTATAATTGTCGACCAAAAGCGAGTGCGTCACTGGGAATAGTGCTCCATTGCCCGCTTGGCACATCGCTTTTAAACTGTTCAATCACACTATCGGACCATAATACAAAATGAGTATTACCTTGAGCCAATGTATGCATGTCCGTTCGCAGTTGATCAGCTGATAAGATCTGTAATTGCGCTTTAGGTTGATAATGTGCTTTAACATTACCAGGCACCACTTCGGTATGCTCCTCTGGTGTACTAACTGTTATCCCCAAAGCTAGCGACAGGGCATCAGAGTCAATAGGGCCTGCCCTTAAAATACGGGGTGTATCACCCACTAAATCAATAATGGTCGACTCTAACCCATATTCACAGGCGCCACCTTCCAGTACCGCAGCAATTTTGCCCCCTAAACCGACCATCACTTGTTCGGCAATGGTTGGACTAAGCTGCTTATAAGGGTTGGCAGATGGCGCTGCAAGCCCAACATTAAGTTGTTGCAGCACACTGAGAAATAACGGATGCGATGGCATACGTAAGCCAATTGTATCTAAACCACCGGTCACGACATTGTCTACATGATCAGCTTTTTTCAGCAACAAGGTCAACGGACCAGGCCAAAAGGTATTCGCTAAAAGATAGGCGCTTTGAGGTATATCTTTAGCCCACTTTTCAAGATGAGACACATCGGGGATATGGATAATCAATGGATGATTTTTAGGCCGGCCCTTGGCTTCAAAAATTTTGCCAACGGCATCTACATTCGTTGCGTCAGCGGCAAGTCCGTAGACAGTTTCGGTTGGCAGTGCCACACACTCACCGTTTTGCAATAAAGCCACAGCTTGAAATACAGCGCTATCGCCTGTTAATAACACAGTAGAACTTACTTGACTCATTTTAGATTTACTCACGGATTACACAAAAGACAATACACAGGCCGGATAACATCTGGTCTGTATATTTTAAAGGTTTCTACTCCATTCGACTAGATTAAATGCAGATGTTAAACGTCTATATTAAATGCCTACGTTAAATGCCTACGTTAAACGTCTATGCTAAAGGCTTACCTTAAGTCACAGCATTATGTTCATTAGCCTGCGGTAACCATTGCCCCTGATAATAGCGCTCGATCACGCCTTCATCTGCCCAGCGCAGTAGGTATAACCACTGGTTATCGACTAACCAACGCACATTGTCATGCTTGGAGATGATCTGTTCAATCGGTTCTCTCGGGGCCGCTAAGTAAACCGCTAAACGCTGTGGTTGGTGCATCCACTTTTCACCATTGTGCAGTGACTGCATCGACAGGCCAATGCGTAAATCGCCACCATTCCCTTCAAATACACCAACATGCCCCGCCACCGCGTTATGCAATAATTTATTACCACAGCCGTATTTCGCGTTGTCTGTCACCGAGGCATTATATTGCATGTTGATCCAGTTGGTGACGACCATAGGGGCGGTCATGATTAACTCTAATATTGCAAAGCCGTTATCATTTTGCCATTGATAATCATGTAAAAAACTCCGACCCTGTAGATTAACGTTTCTGGTCCAACTTCGAGGCGCGACAATAAAGGCGGCATTGTTTGCCAGTCCCCACTCGGGGCGCACTTGAGACCAGTCATGGCTGCGCTGAATGTAAAATTTATCCAGCGCATCTGCACTGCTATCGGTTAAGTGAGGTGCAATATGCTCAATACGTTCACGCTGTGCGCTTTTTGTTGCGGCTTTTAACCATAGGGTTGAAGTATGGTCTAGCTCGGCATCAAAACAATCAATATGATCCGTGGTGGTGTTGTGCAAGGCGGCCACAAAATGTGTGGTCTCAGGAATAACAACATCTAATGCTAACAAGGTGTTACGCACATCGATATCATTTAATAACTGCGCTAAAACTCGCACGTTTACTTCACCGGTTTGACCACCACAGGCGCCGCAATCTAAACCCGCTGCATGCAAGTTATTGGTTGTATGACTACCATGTCCCACCAGCAATACCCTTGGCGCAAACTGGGTTAAGCCCATCGCATGTAAAATACCTTTGGCCAGTTCGGCTTTATCGGTTAACGAAAGCAACTGATCATTTTTGCGTAATATCCAGCTTTTTTGATGGGTCAGCGCATTTACGGGGTTGAGTGTTTGCTTAGCAAAAAATGACTTTTTGAGCATTTTAAAGGCATATAGCCAGCCCATGGACTCCACCATAGAAAATGCTGACGGTGCTGCTTGTGACCATGTTTGCCAGCGTGCCTTATTGTTCAACATATCGGCCTGGGCAGAGGTGTCACGCCATTCAGACACGCGTATCACTGGCTTTAACAATCCCGGAAGTTGTGGCCGAGACAGCTCGCTGTCGTGGGGTTGATACTCTATCGGTAATCCGAAAAAGCCTGCAAAACCGATAGTTTGAATGTCATCACTTTGTTTTTCTAATGCTCGACGTATCACTTCAGATCGAACATCAATACAAAATGCAGCCTGTAACTTTGGTGCTACTATAGAATGTTTTTTAGCACTCAGTAACTGAGCGTTTAGCGTGTGTTGATAACTCAGTTCAGCCGCTTTTGCCCACACCCAAAGCGGTTGCTGTGCTTGTGCATGTTGTACTAGCAAGTTAGGCAGTTGCTGTTTTTCAGCTGACCAAAGCGCCGCTAATTGACTAAAACTGTCTGCTTGCTGTGCTTTTAGGTAACGCCAAATGACCAACTCCCAGGCCATACGAATAGCCAGTAGTTGCAACATGTCATCGCTTGGTGTGGAATCTAAGTCACCTTGCCAACGCAAATAGGCTACCCAGGATGCCCATCCATTGATATCAAGTAATAATCCATGGGCATAGGCCTCTATAACCGTATCATCGACACCTAATTCCTCAACGGCCTCTGCGAGTAAGGCCTCAGCATCTTGGGGTAATTGTTTAAAATACTGCAGTAAACCTGGCTCATCCATAATAATGCTTAGGCCACGATCACGCCCAGTAATCTCAAGCCAGTGGCGATATAAGTCAGCTTGTGATGCAGCATCTTCACCCGGTAAAGTCGCCCGCTGTGGTTGATAATATGCTGCACAAAATTGGCTAATTTGATGAATAATCTCATCATGCCATGCCATTTTATGTTCATCGCGTTGGTTATCCAGTAAATCGGCAATATTGTGCCAATGAGCAATATCATCGGTTTGATTTAAAAAGGCTTCAAGCTGTGCCACTGACATTGAGACATCTTGTTGTTCGGCCGCTAATTGTAATGATCCCTGACTGATCTCACCTCGTGCATATAAATCTTGATAATGGCTTTTAGGCATTAAACATTGAATACGATCAAGTGCCGATATGCGCGCAGAGACTTGCTCAATGGGTTGCTGGCGCATTTGCCAAAATGGATTAACCGCAATCATTTTATCAAGCGGCCATGTCGGTGCAATTTTCTGACCCGCTGAAGTAAGTTGCGCTTTTTGACTATCAGTCAACACGGCTAACAAAGGTGTTTGGGTGGCAATATTCATGCTTATCATTCCTCAACTTTACTGGGTTTGGCACTTTCTAAAACCTTGTTATTAATGCTTATAGGCATCCGTACAGGCCACAATTTTAACGTGAGTCGTGTTAACCATTCATCTAAATACAAGCCAGCAAATAAGGCGATATACAAACCTTGCATTGATGGTTTATGTGGCTGGTACTTCAACATCCAACTTAGAACAAACAAACTGATAAATAATAGGGCTGCGACAGTATCAAGCGCACTAAATGCTTCAACATGCATGACTGGTATAGGGCTAATGATTGCCCCAAACACCCATTTAAAGCCGCTATAGCTGAGTATTAATACAATACTTAATCCCAGTACTGGCATAATACTTTTATGTTGCCGTTCACTATGGCGCTGGGCAATTAGCATGGTTAGCGCTAAAGCTAGCAACAACCACATACTCCATACTCCCTGGTGATCTATCACTATCACGGCTATCGACACTATGATGGTTGACAATACGCCGGCTACAATCCAGTCCATCACTTTAGGATGGGTCGCGGGCGCCAGACGTCTTTGCATCTCTTCGTAAACAGCGCTGCCAGAGTTTAAAAATGCGTAGGCTTTGTAGACTGAGTGAGTGAGTAAATGCAGTAAGGCTAATTCAAATAACCCTAGGGCACATTCAACTAACATCAAGCCCATCTGCGCACTAGTTGACCAGGCTAAACGCACCTTCATACTAATTCGAGTAGCCATAATCAATGCGGCTATGACTGTGGTTAAGCCAGCAACAATTAACACCAGCCACTGCGCTACAGTTGATTGGATAAACAAGGGGGCAAATAAAATCAATAAAAATCCCCCGAGATTAATCACCCCAGCATGCAGTAAGGCGCTTACCGGTGTCGGCGCTTCCACAACCTGTATTAGCCAGCCATGAACCGGCAATTGAGCACACTTTATCAACGCAGTTAGTGCGATTAGTACAGCTGCTATGTGATCGGCGGTGGTCAGTTGCAGGCTGTCGTTGGTCGCGACGGCATTAAAGTGGCTAATTAGCTCACTGATGAATAAAGTGCCGTGCTGCTGATACAACAATATAATTGCAATGAATAACAAGGTTTCTGCGGTTCGAGCTAAGAGGAATTTTTTATGTGCTGCCAGCGCAGCACGAGGGCGTTCTGGGTAGAAGGTTAAAAGCTTATGCAAAGCTAGGCTAATCGAGACCCAACCTAGCCATAACAGCAGTAAGTGGTTACTGATTAACACCACTGAAACTGCCGCAAGAACATTGAGCAGCCAACGCCAGTAAGTATCACTACGGGGTTCACCCGCCATATAATTGCGTGAAAAGGCAATTAAAATGGTACTCATAAATACTACCAACCCCATCATCACAAGGCTGAGTGTTGATTGACTAATATATTGCGTATCAGCCTCTAGTTGAGGTAATGCAAAATGTGTAACTAAAGCTGCAATATAAAGCGCCACAATAACGCCACTGAGCATAGCGCCCAAGTGAGTATTATTTTTACAAATGTTATTTTTTAATCCATAACGCCCCCGCCAGATGCTAGCCAAAATTAACGTAATGGGAATACATAACAAAAAAATCGATGGTATTGCGATATTCATAATCAGCCTCTTCTTTTAGTGGCATGAGTATGTCAGAGCTATATATTTAATAAAAATATATATAAACTAACTAATCGTTCTGTTTTGGTTAACTATAAATGAGCCGACTTAATTATCATCATCTTTACTATTTTTGGCGTGTGGCGGTTGCGGGTAATCTGACCAACGTAGCCAAAGAACTGCATATTTCACAATCTGCACTGTCAGCTCAAATTAAACAGTTTGAGCACAATATGGATGTGAAATTGTTTGAGCTAAGAGGTAGACGCCTGAATCTAACCGTTCACGGTCATCGCGTGCTGGCTTATGCTCACGATATATTCAGTAAAGGTGAAGAGCTGGAGTCCTTTTTACGCAAAGGCAGTATCAGTGAAAAACAGCATTTATCTATCGGAGTATTAACCACACTATCGCGTAACTTTGTCGAGAGTTTTATTAGTCCGTTATTGGCAAATCCTGATGTGAGCTTTTCTTTAACGGCCAAAGGAATGACCAACCTGCTTAATGATCTTGCTAACCATGAACTTGATTTGGTACTGACTAATCTGCCTATTGGTGTCGATAAAAAAGATCCATTATGGCAAGCCCAGCTGGTATCGCGTCAGCCTTTAGCGATTGTTGGCCCAAAAGTTAACCGAATACATGATAGTTTCCCTAATGGTTATCAAAATATGCGTTGGGTATTACCGGGGCAGTACACTGAAATTCGCGCGGCATTTAATTCCTTCTGTGCAACCTGGCAATATCAACCCGATGTGCAAGCTGAAGCGGACGATATGGCAATGTTGCGGCTTTTAGCCCGAGACAGTGGCGCATTAGTTGTACTGCCTCCCGTAGTAGTTAAAGACGAAATTGAGCAGGGTATATTAGAGGTTTACCAGCGTTTACCTAATGTTTATGAAAATTTTTATGCCATTACCGCGCAGCGAAAATTTGTGCCTGAGGTATTATTAGCCCTGTTAAAACAACAAATTTACCCTGAGTTGATGAACTGATTTATCACTATTTTAAAATCTGTTTTAGAACAACTTAACCTTACAGCAAGTCAATTAACTGGCTTAAGCCTTTATACTAATGCCTTGATGTTTTCAGCTATCAAGGCTTGTATTTGCAACCATTGTTCAACCTGCCATTGGCCCTCATGGGGCAGCATAGAAAAATGATCAGCTTCAGCCATAATCACTTGGTTAACTTTGCCCTTGGCATAGAGACAATACTGCTGGGTTTGGTTAATACTAACGCAGGTATCTTGTGCACCGTGAACCAGAGTTAAATTAATGCTTTTACTGTTCAGACTTAGAGGATCGCATGACAAATACCTTTGATGCATAGTACTTGCTTCGCCTCCCATTAACCGATTAATTTGCTCAGGTTGGTCAACCTCATTGGCAGCAAAAAGATTTAAAATTGCCGAGATAGCTATCACCCTTTTTATGGCTAGAGGGCTTGCACAATAAAGCTCGCTATCTCGCGCTATATTTCCTCTTGACGCTGCCCAAGTAGCTAAATGTCCGCCCGCTGAGTGACCAATCAATAGCACCCGTTCCAGATCTAAACTGTGTTGCGCACCAATCACTTTTAGGTGATCCAATCCATCGGCAACATCTTTAAAAGTGGCTGGCCAAGGGGCGTTAATGTTTGCACCTATCGCATTCATGCGTCGATATTCTAGGTTCAATATTGCAACGTCAAAATCTTGCAAATACTCAACGATGGCTGACGTCGCATAAGTTTCTAGACTGTGGTTATCTTTCCAGTAGCCGCCATGAATAACAATCACCACAGCAATGTTTGTTGTACCTTTTGGTAAATACAGGTGTGCAAACTGTTGGCTGTTATTGCCATAGTAAATAATCTTTTTTAGATGTTTTGACATCAATATCCCAAGCTAGATAATTAACACCACAACGGTATAACAGGTACACCATCATTTCAATGATTATTATTAGCTTGAGTAATCTGAATTTTTGACTAAAATCCAACCAATTCAAATGATTTATATACATTTACCGCGTCACTGGTATGATAGCAAAATAGGTGATATATAATTGAAAAAGTGTCAAGGAGCTACACATGCCAATTACGATTAAGCGTCCCGTTGAAAGAAAAAAACTATCAGAAACTGTTGAAGAAGAGTTGGAGTTGATGATCCGCCAAGGCGAAATCGCTGAAGGTGATGCACTTCCTTCTGAACGGGAGTTAATGGCTGCATTTGGTGTTGGTAGACCTTCTATACGTGATGCTTTGTCGGCACTTGCACGTAAAGGCTTAGTTAAAATCAGCAGTGGTGAAAGAACCCGAGTCACCAGGCCCTCACCGGATACTATTATCTCTGAACTATCAGGTATGTCTAAGGATTTTTTGTCTCAACCCAATGGCTTACAGTACTTTGACCAACTCAGAAACTTTTTTGAATCAAGCCTAGTACGCCATGCGGCTGAGTTTGCGACTAAAGAGCAAATTGCAGAGTTAGAAAAAGCACTTGAGCTAAACGGCAAAGCAATTAACAGTGATAACCAATTTAAAAAAACAGATATTTACTTCCATCGTGTCATTGCCTCAATACCTGGTAATCCGATATTTTTAGCGATTCATCAAGCACTGGTTGATTGGGTTATCGACGCCAGACCCGCTAAAGTAAATGCCAATGTTCTTAATGCAAAAAGCCATCAAGATCATGTTGAGATTTTGGAGTGCATTAAAAATAGAGATGTGGAAGGGGCTGACAAAAAGCTTACCCAACATTTAGAATACGTATTTGAAAATTATTATGTCGAGTAGTTAATCTACACAAGTTAACAGGCAAAGATAAATAAATAAATATAAATCAACATCTTAGTTAAATAAATAACTCCATTTCAAAGCTACCTTCAGGTAGCTTTTTTCATGTGTGATAAAACAGTATTAATGAATTATCTGCAAACAATATATTTACAATATGTTAAATAAATTTGGATGTTTGTGTAGCATTAAGCCAACTCAAGTGGTATAACAGGTATACAGCACAAAACAATACCACTTGAGTCCCTATGATTACTAAGATGTTTAAATTTGCAATCATTTCATTTTTGATGATGCCATTATTAACGACTGCTCAAACACTTATCCATTGGCAGGAAGTGAGCGCTACGTCAGTTGAACAATTACAAATAGGCAATGGGGCTTTTATTAGCAGTAATAATGACGGCCTACTAATTTCTTCAGGTCTAATGCGCTCAGAGCTAATGTCATCAGAGATCAATTCTGCCAACCTAACAAGCACTGCTGCTGTTATTGCCCAAAGCCTTGCCAATCATAATCAATTCAACACCATGTTTGTGGTCAGCGGCGACAATATATTTTCAAGCAGTTTATCCGCCGAATTAGGTAATAGAGCATACGCCTCTGCAGTCAACTTTAATGGCACTACTCTGGTTGTCGGAGGCATTAGCCAACAAAATGCCTCTGCTTCGGTTAATTTATTAAGCTGGCAAGCCTCATCAAAAATATTACACAGTTACTCGCTGCCCCCCTTACCTCAAGCAACAAAGTCCCCCTCTGCAGTCATTTTTAACAATACCCTTTATGTGTTAACGGGCTCAGATGAGAGTAATCAATTTTTTGCATTGGATTTAAGTGCCTTATTGAACGCTGATGGGCTGCTATCTTTAAATCAAACTGATATTGAACGTTTCACCCAGAACACGTTATGGCAAACCCTGCCCGCTTTACCCTTCGCAAGCGGACATAAGCAATATCAAAATGGCGTACAGTTAGCAGTACAAGATGACGGCAGTGGACCGAAAATCTTTGCTATGGGCGGTTATCAACTTCCATTACAAAGCCTTAATTTTAAAGCAGATATTTCAGCTCTTACTCACCATTGGAAATATGACCCTTTGGCTAAGGTTGCGGATCAAACATGGCAAGACCTGGGTGATATCACAATTGATAAAAGCCTGCTCAATGACAGAATTAACGCCTTAAGTACCTTGGGACAATCACATATATTAGCCTTTACCAACCAAGGCAGGACCTTATCATTTAATGCTATTACAAATAGTTGGACACAATATTTAACTGAGAACATTGATGCAACAAATACACTTGCAGACGATCAAACTGATCTTAATCATCACCTCAATCAATCGGCTACTTTTATAAGCGAAAGTGTGACCTCGTATCGCGGCGAAATTTTTTCATTAAACCGCAATAAAGATAATCAAAGTTCATTAATATTGTGGCAGGCATCGCTTAAGCAACCGGCAAAGAATTTTGGCTGGGTTAATATGACAGTGTTAGTGGTCTACCTTGTCTGTGTTGTTTTACTCGGTTTATTTTTTGTTTTTAAAAATAATAACACCGATGACTACTTTCGAGGTGGGCAGTCTGTTCCCTGGTGGGCTGCCGCCTGCTCTATTTATGCCACCATGTTAAGTTCATTAACTTATGTCGCCTTGCCTGCCGTAGTTTACCAAAGCAACTGGTTGTTACTCATAGGAATATGGATGATTATCGCCGTGGCGCCGCTTGCTATTTATGTTGCTATGCCTTTTTTCCGTCAAATTGATGCGACCAGTGCTTATGAGTATCTGTCAAAACGTTTCAATATGGGCGTAAGGTTATTTGCCAGCGGCCTTTTTACCCTGTTCCATATTGGTCGAATGGGTATAGTAATGGCTTTAACGGCCTTAGCACTGTCTGCAGTAACGCCTTTGTCAGCTAGCGACAGTGTATTAATCATGGGCGTTTTATGTTTAATTTATTGCACCATGGGTGGTATTGAAGCAGTCATTTGGACTGATACCTTGCAAACCATTGTCTTAATTATTGGTGCTATTACCTGTTTTATTATCATAATTATGGGTTTAGAAGGAGGCCTTAGTGACTTTGTCAGCATTGGTTTAAATGACAATAAGTTCACTATGGTAAACGCCGACTTTAGTTTAGACAGTATTACCTCACTCTCTATTTGGGTCATCGTTATTGGTGGTATTGGACAAAACTTGTCTAGCTATACAGCTGATCAAGCCGTAGTACAACGCTATATGGTAACAAAAGACCCACGAGAAGCCAGCAAATCGATTTGGGCAAATGCCGTAATAGCCGCTCCTGGGGCATTATTGTTTTTCTGTATTGGTACTGGTTTATATGCCTTTTATCAATTACATCCGGAAAAATTAGACCCAACGATCCAAATTGATCAAATATTCCCAACTTTTATCGCCACTGAGCTGCCGATTGGAGTTGCAGGTTTGATTGTCGCGGGTATTTTTGCCGCCGCACAATCAACCGTATCCACCAGTATGAACTCTATTGCAACCACTTTAGTAACCGATTTTATTCGCCCATTTAATTTGGTGAAAACTGAACAAGGTTATATGAACGCGGCTCGCTGGTTAACGTTCATCATGGGCGCGTTGGGTACATTAGCTGGGCTTATTTTTATAAACCCTGAAATTCGCTCACTAATGGAAGCCTACTTTAAAGTAATAGGAATGTTTATGGGGGCCCTGGGGGGACTATTTGTGCTTGGTGCGTTAACAAAAAAAGCTAACTCTTTTGGCGCCATTATTGGCATTTTAGCAGGTGTGACGACCATGATATCGGCTTGGCAACTGGGCTGGGCTAACGGTTACTTATACGCCACCCTCGGCATAGTGTCTTGTTTAGTGTTTGGCTACCTTACCAGTTTACTCACCCAAACAACAAAAGACAGACACAGAGATTTAACCGGACTGACTTTATACACCATGCAAACTCACGTGACTAAATCGTGATAATGCTTCATTTAGCTTTTAGGAAACTTAAATGTCTGTTGTAAATAAATCACTGGAAAAACAACTGTTATCGTCATTGAAGCAATCTTTAATTGCATCCTGCCAGCCCGTTGATAATGGTCCTATGGACAAAGTCGAACATATTGTTGCTATGGCATTAGCCGCGGTTAATGGTGGCGCGAAAGGCTTAAGAATAGAAGGTATTGAAAATGTGCGGGCAATTGCCAAAGTCACCTCTATTCCCATTGTTGGGATTGTTAAACGAGACTTAACTGATAGTCCGGTACGGATTACCCCGTTTATAGAAGATGTTAGTGCACTTGCGCAAGCAGGAGCCAGCATAATCGCCTTTGATGGCACAGATCGTCCGCGCCCAACGGCAGTGTTAGATTTACTGAGCGCGATTCATGAAGCTGGTTGTGTCGCCATGGCAGATTGTGCCGACTTTGAAACCGGCTTGATGCTAGCACAGCAGGGGTGCACCTTTATTGGTAGTACTATGTCAGGTTACCTTGACCTAAATAATATCCCGACAGAGCCGGACTATGACTTAGTTACCCTATGGGTTGAACAAGGGTTAAATGTCATTGCTGAAGGTCGATACAATTCCCCCAAACGAGCTGCTAGAGCCATTGAACTTGGAGCATTTTCGGTGACCGTTGGCTCAGCTATTACTCGTGTTGAGCATATAACCCAATGGTTTGTTGGTGACATTGAAAGTGCCATTAACAGTACCAAAGCTTAGTTACTTTTATCTCAATAGTGATAAAGCCCATTAGGCAATAAGGACCAAGATAGATGATCATAGCCATCGATGTCGGAGGCACCAAAATATCAGCTGCGCTTATTTTCAGCGATAAAGTAACCGAGACTCACATTGTTGAACAACGCACAATCGCTTCGGTGATACACACTGACTTAACCCATTTAAGTCAACATTTAGTCGAACTTTGCCAAGGCTGGATTGAGCGTGCAACCCAAGTAGCCATAGCCTGCACGGGTCAAGTTGGCGATGAGTTTGTTAACTTTCTTTCGGCAAAACAAAAGCTTCCCCTGAAAGCACAACTTGAATCGGCTTTTGAACTACCAGTGACAATTATCAATGATGCTGCCGCAGCCGCATGGGCTGAATACTGCGTCATGAAAACAATCGCCATAGACAGCTCGCTTAAAGACAATAACGTTATTGGTAGTGAAGTGATTAGCGGCGGTGACAATACCCTAGTGTACATAACGGTATCGACAGGGATTGGTGGTGGCATCATTCAAAATGGAAAATTACTGACCTGTGTCGATGGATTCTGTGCCCATTTAGGTCATGTTTCTGTGCTACATGGCAGCCAAAAAACCATTCAATGCCATTGTGGTCGAGTCAATTGTGCTGAATCCATAGCATCCGGCACCGCCATTGCTAAACAAGCCTCAATAATTTTGAACCAAGAAGTAAGCTGCAAAGCTGTGTTTGAACAGTACTTCGCAGTGCCTGAAATCGCGCTACTCATCAATAATGCCACAAGCGCTGTATGTGATTTAATTGCCAATGTTAAAGCTATGACGGGAACCAACATTATTATTTTAGGCGGTAGTGTTGGTTCAGTGACACTATTTCACCAGCAAGTGGTAGCAAAAACGGCCAATTTACCTTCCATTTATCAAGTCAGTATTAAGCCCCCTCAAATGGGCGCTAATGCAGACTTAATGGGTGCGGCTTTTTACGTTCGAAAAATCAATATCTAATTTAACGCATTGACTTAAAGCAGGATAAAATATGCAGGTTATTATTTTAGAAAATCCACAGCAGGTAGCACAACACGCCAGTGAATGGATTGTTGAGCTGTTGAGTAAAAAAGCGCATCCCGTATTAGGATTAGCCACTGGCAGCACCCCTATTAGCCTTTATCAGAAATTAGTACAACGTCATCAACAAGATCAAACAGATTTCAGCCATGTCACCAGCTTTAATCTTGACGAATACCACAATATCGAGGCAGACAACAAGCAAAGTTATCGTATGTTTATGAAGCAAAATCTGTTTGATAAAATAAATATTGATCAAACAAACACCCATTTACCCACCTGTAACTTAATTCAAGACCCTCGAGTACAAGGTATGGCCTATGAAGATAAAATTCGCAATGCGGGTGGAATTGATTTACAAATCCTCGGGATTGGGGGGAATGGCCATATTGGTTTTAATGAGCCATCGTCCAGTTTATCGTCTCGAACAAGGTTAAAAACATTAACCAAGCAAACCCTGCAAGATAACAGTCGATTATTTGACTCAGCAGAATATCAACCCTCGATGGCAATGACCATGGGAATTGCAACCATATTAGATGCCAAATATGTATTGCTTATGGCAACAGGTAAAAACAAAGCCAAAGCAGTTAACGAGATGATCAATGGCCCACTGTCAGCAAGATGTCCCGCATCAGCACTGCAACTCCACCAACATGCCGTCATAGTGTTAGATAAAGACGCCGCAAGTGAGCTTTCTAACCAAGAATATTATATTTGGGCCAACCGGGAACATCAAAAAATCAATCAAGATTACGGCTTCTTTCTATAGCCATTCTAAATAGACAAGCATCGAGTCAAGACTAATACCCAAACCAAGATCAGTTTAATATTCTGTTTTAAATAGAATTTTTAATAAAACTTAAAAAATTATTCACATTTAGTCTATTTGGGATACAACGAAATATTCAGTCGTGCGTACTGTAATGATATACTTCGCACTAAAATAATATATAAAAACAATTAGATGGATTACTACATGTTTACTTTTAACTATCCTGCAAGACATTATCTTTGGCTTATTTTTTTACTAAGCATTACCGGTTGTGGTGGTGCGGGTGGCGACACAAGTACTAGCGAAATCCCCATAGTTCAAAACAGCGCGCCTGTTATTTCAGGTGCTCCGGGGGAAGCGACTGTGGCGCAATTCTATAGTTTTACACCTGTCGCATCAGATGAAAATCAGGATGACACATTAACCTTTAGCACCACTAATCTGCCTAATTGGTTAACGCTCAATAACACAACAGGGCAATTGACAGGTACACCACAACTGACCGATGTTGGCATACACAATAATATTCAGTTAATTGTTTCAGACGGTAAACTTACTGCATCACTGAGTTTCGCCATCACTGTGGTTAATGCCCCCATAACGCCTACATTAACGACCCTTTCAGCTCAAGCACGAGCTGATGAATTATTCGAGTTTACCTTAGCCTATCAAGGTGAAGAAAATAGCATCGTAAGATATAGTGCACCAAGCTTACCCGACTGGTTAACACTTGATAAAACCACTGGACAGTTATCTGGCATACCGACCATAGATAATCTAGGTATAACCCCTATCTCAATTACCTTAGATGATGGCATTGCCCAAAGCACGTCGGTTTTTACCCTGCAAGTAGAAGAAAGTTGGTTAGCCCTTGCAATCGCAAGCGGTAATGCTTTGCTGGTAAAAGACAGCGATGTCATATTAGCCGCAGCCTTGGCAGAAATTGATTCCCATACAAACCGTTTTAATGACATAAAGCGGCAACTTTTCAACCTTGATTCTATTGATAACAAACTGACCGCCATTGACTGGGACCCAAGCCATGACGCGGCTATTTTGTATGGTCAATATCCTTTTAATGATACCGTCCTTAATACCACAAGTTCACATCAAGTCGATGGACAAGACCGAGTACTTCCTATTGCCATTGCTGGTAGTAAAACTTTGGATTCAGGGCGCTATCTCGCCTTTGGGGGCAACCCATTTAGAAACAATAAAAATGCTCAGATGGAGCAGTTTTTACATAATAGTTTTAATTGGTTAACCCAAAAAGATACCGCTTCACTCAGTCAATTTAATGTTGTTTTAGCACAACTTGATGAAAGTTATTGGTTTAAAGATCGCAGTCAAACCCGCGCTTGGTTGGATAATAACGTCAACAATGTTAGCTATAACCTTGAGGGCACCTGTGACGGTATTAACCTTGCTACCTGTATTGCTAACAAGCCAGATGTCATTATTATTTCACTTATAACACGTGATGGTGATGATAAAGCATCAATAATTCAGAGTGTTGAAAGTGCGTTGGCACAAAACATACCGGTGATCTATATTCAGCACGATGGTGGGATTAATGATCACGGCAAAGCGCTACTAAAGGTATTAAATATTACCCACGGCCATGATAACTATTGGTGGAAACTGCATTTGTCTGCATTTGACCCATCTACTTTATGGGGTAGTCTGCCAAGTGATATTGCAAGTATAAAAGCACTGCTGAGCAATTTTAAAAATAAGTCATTTAATGTTGATTTAACTGGCTGCAGCACTCGAAGTTGTCCTGCTGAGTCTAATGCTCAGAGCGAATTTTTTGATGGTGCGAATGCAATTAGCGCCCTATTTAACAATCTTAATAGTCAAAAAATCAATATTTTTAACAGTACAGATTACCGCTTAAACAAACTGTTTATTTTACTTGCAGACCACTATCGTCAAACGGTGAGCTATCCGATGGATAAGTTAACCACTGATAAAGTAGATTTTTTTAAATCTTTATATGCTGATTACGCTATTTATAATACCCGTGATATCAATCCTGTTCAGCCAGACATGGGGAACTTTAGTCGCTCTAATTTCACTCATATCACCCCAGAAAGTGCTCAAGTAGTATTAATGTCTAAGCCTGCATTTCGCTCAGCCGGTGTCTATGCTCTACCAGGGCAAACATTTACCGTCACTCGCAACGATAGTAATAGCGTGAACACCCAAATTTTCATCAATAGCCTGCGAAGCAGTGCTACGCATATATTCAATGAAAATAGTTATAATCGTCCTTATTTTTTACAATCTAATTGGATTGATATTACCCCAGGAGAAACCATTCGTTTTACCTCTAGTTACGGTGGTCCAATTCAAATCGGTTTTTCTCAAAAAGATATTGAAGTTAATTTTAGCTTTAACAATATTGGTCGCCATCCACATTGGCGAACACCTGCAGATGACATTATTTTTGCCGAGAAAATGGAGCAAGGTGATTACGATTGGGCTGAAATTGCCACTGAAGGCTTTGAAGTACACTCTAAACTGACCCGATTACGTTCGTCATTATCAGGCAGTATTTGGCCACTTGCCTCTGATTTTGCTCATGCCACTTATCGCTACACCCATAATATGGTGAATATATTGGCGGGCTTTCAAGGTCCGGGCATAGATGTAGTTGCTGAAATTCATGATTTTGTAAACGATCGTGGTCTTTCGGTCGACACTATCGACATAGTTAAGCACATGAATGCAGACCAACCAACCTGTGGTTGGGGCTGTAGTGGTAACCCATATGACGCAGGATGGGCATTTAGCCCCACCGGACATGGTGATTTACACGAATTAGGCCATGGCATTGAACGAGGTAGCATGCGCTTTGAAGGATATGGCGGTCATTCAAACACTAACTTCTACTCCTACTTTTCTAAATCTGTTTATGAAAATGAAACCGGCGAGCCTGCTAGTTGTCAGGGACTACCTTTTGAAGCGATGTTTACAACCTTACAGGAAAGTAAGCGTGCCACAGATGCGAAGGCTTATATGCAAGCTAATCTTGATAAGGGGTGGTCTGCACATCATGTGCTGTATATCCAATTAATGATGGCGGCACAAGCCGAAGGCACGCTGATAAACGGTTGGAACTTGTATCCCAGAATGCATATTTGGGACAGAGAAATGTGGCGTTTAGATGACACAGAGGCAAGCTGGGCTAGCGGAAAAATAGCGTTGGGATTTGATGATTACAGTCGAACTGAATTTTCGGCAATGAGCCAAAATGAACGCTTGTTTATCTCTTTATCTGAAATAACTCAGCTAAATCTAACTGATTGGTTTGCTATGTACGGCTTTGCATTAAGTGCTAAAGCACAGGCACAAGTAGCTGCTAAAGGTTATAAAATGCTACCGCAAGTATTCTATACCTCTAGCGGCACAGGTTACTGTTCAACCTTAGTTCAAAGTGCATTACCAGTTGATGGTAATCAAGTCTGGCCAACACTTTAACAGGTTATTTGACCTCAATTTCACGGTTATGGTCACCGAGCAAGGACGCTAAATATTAACTAAGGCAAAGCTCAGCATATGCTTAACACCATTCAGTTAAGAGTTTCTTCTCTTAACTGGATAGCGGGTTTTGTTAATTCGAACGGTCCTACTTTTGGGCCGTTTTCGTTTTTTGGGCAAGATAAATTGCTTAACGTTTTCCCTCATTGCTTTGAGCTTTTTAGGGATTGTTCCTGGCGATGCAATTGCGCACCACATCAACTCATCCTGTATATAGCGCATCGCCATTACAAAGCTAATCCGTAATGGTGACACTTCTGCCTCTTTAGCGATTTGGCTTATTTCAACTCGGATCAAGTTGTACGCTATCAGTAATCCCCAAATCTCCTGATAAATTCCTTCAACTGTCTGACTTCTTAATAAAATACTCTCATCAAGTTGATATTGCTTGATTTCTCCATAGCCATTTTCTATCTCCCAGCGTTCGAAATAGACATCTAATATATCTTGAGAGGAGTATTTGCTTCTATTGGTTAATGAACTCAGCACACCTGTAATATGATTGCCCTGGGATTTTTCTTGATAGGTCACTAGTCTCGCATGCCACTTTTCAGGTAGCTCTGGGTTCTTTTTTCTCGCTTGTGGTGATACAGGCATCTCAACTAGATAATCGTTGTCAGCGTATTGCTCGATGACTTCAAAGCGTGTATTACTTTTGAGTGGTGTAAGCCAATGACTATTCTGGTTGGCTCCCCACCAACTTGTCATAAGATCTGCACTAAAGTAACAACTATCAAAAATAGTGAGAGAATTAGCTGGAACTGATTCAATTAGCTCTCGAGCATAACTAATTTCCCCTTTACTACACGGACCAAATTTTACATTTCTTATCATACGACTTCGTAATGACATGAGTGCGCATAAGCGGGCTACTGGGTATACGGACTGCTTCCTATGCTGATTACTGATATAGCCAAAATGCTCTGAATTCTCGGTATTTTCTGCACATCGAAATGTCGTACCATCAACAGAAAATAACTGAAGACCATGCCATGTATCTTGGCTGTCTTCCCTATGACACCAGTGTTTAGAAGTGATATCAAAAAGGGCTTTAAGGGGAGCGGCTGTCAGTCGCTGTCTGGCTTGCGGGATAGCACTTGGTGCAACGGTTTCTCCCAACTTATCAACTAACGTTAAGTCGAGCTTGGAGACGACTTCAGCGATGGAACGATTTCGGTAGAGGCCAATTCCAACGATGAGCCAAACGACTAATTCTGCTGGAAGTTTTCTGCGCCTAATACTTGCTTTGTTGGTTAGCTCCAAAGCTTGTTCAATCCATTCCAACGGCAATTCTTTTTGAAAGATAGATAGTTCTTCGGGGGCGACAAGTAATTCAGTATCAATAAGCCAGTTAGACAACATAAAAAATGACTCCGTTCAAAAGAAGGAGCCATTTTCGTAGGATCATTTTTGCTGTCAACCGATCAGTTTCTTAACTGATCGGTGTTAAGCATATGCTGAGTTTTGCTTTTTAGTGTTTATCATTATCGGCAATAGTAAATAAATGCCCAGCTAAATGAATTAATGCAACTCACTAGGTGATATTTCACCCTTATGTTCATGACCCACCCTCTAAAATGTTCATAACAAAACTTACCTCACAAGGAAGTATCGTTAATTTTTAAGCAAAAAAAACCATCACCAATTTAGTGATGGTTGTCTATATTATCGGTTAATTTAACCTTCGACGTAAGGACTGATATGAATGATAAAATACTTAACAGCTTTCTGGTACTTGATCACATACTGAATGTGCCAGCTGACAAGCCATTAATTTACGCAGCTAAGCCACTATAACTAATCATTTTTTATATGACTCATAAAGCCAGCACTTTTCATTTTAGCGACCACATCGGCTTTTTCTTTTACTGACAATGAGCGAATAGGCAGACGAGGGTCCCCAACGTCAATGCCATGAAGCAACATAGCGGCTTTACCAGCTGCAACCCCGCCGTATTCTACAAGCGGACGGATAATGCCGATAACCTTATCCATCAGTGCGGCGACTGTTACTTGATCGCCTTTGTTAAATGCCGCTATGATGTCTAAATAAAGCGGTGCAGCATAGTTATAAGTACTTCCCACAGCGCCAATCGCACCAACAGCCAATCCCCCAGGAAGAAATTCATCTACACCAAATGGAATATCAAATTTTCCACCACAAACTCGAGTACAACGTTGGAACTCATACAAATCGCCATGATTGAATTTAATACCGGCTAGATTTGGGATGACGTCATCCGCTTTAATAAGAAATTGTTCCATATCAAACATCACCCCTGACATACCAGAGTGATAATAGTAAAACCCTTTGTTTGGCGCTGCTGCGGCCACGGTTGCACAGTAAGTCACTAGATCATCTACAGAACCCGGTTTAAAGAAACAAGGGGCTATTACAGAGGTTGCAAAGACATCTAAAGAATTAGCATGCTTAGTTAATTCAAGCGTATCAACAATAGACAGCGCACCAGTGTGCACCGTAATACTGAGTTTACCCTTGGCCGCTGTAACCCAGCGTTCAGCCACAGCTTTACGTTCAGCCACAGAACAATTGAGCCCTTCACCAGTTGTGCCACAGATATAAACGCCTTCGACTCCTTGTTTGATAAGCAAAGCGGCTATTTGATCAATAACCGCAAGATTTACCTGACCATGTTGATCGAAAGGTGTATGGGGGGCGGAAATTAATCCGGTAAGTTTTTGCATTGTAAACCTCTGTAAATTAATATATTTGTTTGCCGCCAATCCATGTCTGGCTAACATGTAGATCAGAGTTATTAGTTGTGTTAAGCAATGTAAAATCAGCATTAGCATTGATCGCTAGCTGAGGTGTTGATGTATTAAGACCAAGGAAATCTGCGGGATATTGACTTGCCATTCTCAGCGCCTCTTCTAATGAGACATCAAGCATTCGCCGTGCATTGTTTACCGCAGTGATCATATCTAAAGCAGAACCGGCTAATTGGCCTGTTTGACTGGTGAGCTTACCGTTTGCTAACTGTATTTTATGACCATCAAATTCTAATGTTTCTTGGCTACTACCTATCGTTGACATTGAGTCTGTCACCAGCATCATTTTGCCAATTTTTTTGGCGCGAGTGGCCAACTTAGCCGTAGCAGGGTGAACATGATGACCGTCAAGAATCAAGCCGCACCAACTGTGTTCATCAAGCAATGCAGCCCCTACCATATTAGGTTCTCGGGAGGTCAGCGCAGACATCGCATTGAATAAATGAGTAAAGCCCACTGCACCAGCAGCCAATGCTGCTTGCGTCACGGCAAAGCTTGCATTCGAGTGACCTAAACACACTTTTACCTTGTGTTCAGTTAATCGTTTTATTTGCGCGGCAGTGACATTCTCGGGTGCAAGAGTGACAATTTTCACACCAAGATCATCTCGACAATATATGTCCATTTCCGACTCGGTTAGTGGCCTAATATGCTCAGTACTATGTATACCTTTGTTGGGTACACTAATATGTGGCCCCTCAAAATGGACTCCGACAATGCCAGCTACCTGCTGCTTCATTGCAGAAGCTATAACGTTCGCTGCACTTGTGATTGTTTCAATGCCACTGGTGATTAATGTCGGTAGCAATCCCGTAGAACCAAAGCGGCTATGCGCTAACACCATAGCGTTAAGAGCCATTAAATTTGGTTCATGGTTAAATAAATATCCCCCGCCACCATTTACTTGAACATCAATAAAACCAGCAGTCAGCAAGCCTGGTACTTTAATTTCCTTAGCCCCTTTTACCGAATCAAAAGCAAGCACCTTTTGTTCATCAAAGCTTATCGCTTGGTTGTTTATGATGTTTTTACCATCAAACATTTGTTGTGCAATTATGGTGGTGATCATAATGTCTCTGTTGGGGTTCCTTTAAAATTAAAAAGAAAATACTTATTAAAATCAATTATAAAAATAGCATTAACCTGAATAATCTTATTCTCCGCTGGACAAATAAACAGCATCGAAAAAAGTAAACAACTGCTCAAACTGACGTAATTGTGAAATAACTCATTGGCAGACAGCAACCAAGGCTTATATAATTAAATTAACAATCACAACAGGTATACTATCAACCTGTTATACCAATATACCTGATGAGATATTATTGTCAAAGTGAAAATATATAATTAGATAGGCCCAAGGTAAAAAAATTAGCTAACAAATTGATTATAAATAGTTAATGTCTTTTTATTATTTAATTAATACCTACTTGGTAAACGATTCAAAATGAGGTGTATTGAAAAAACTGAGTTTTAACACCTATAACCTAAAGGCTAAATCTATCCTAATAAAAATCAGTCAAGTTAGATTGCAACTACAAAGGTGTAATGGTATAACAGCATACTTACTTTTATTGGTGTCCTAATATCTGGCGGAGATTAAATGAAATATATTATTGGCGCATACGCCACCGCTCCCTCTACCGAGCAATGGCAGCAAGAATTAGAAACTCAGTATTACCAACAGCTCAAGTCACTGAATAAGATTAGTGGTATTGAGCATCCCTTTGTTGGGCGACTCCATCCATATGACGATGAGTGGTTTCTCAAAAGCATCGATAAAAACTGGCAGTTTATCTTCACTTCTATCCCTGGGGTAATGAGCAGTCTCGCTAAAAATCCTCACTTTGGTATCGCCTCAACAAAAGAAGAAGGCAGACTGTCGGCACTGTCTTTTTATCAACTAGCACAACAAGCCATATTAGAACTAAATAACTACTTAGATAGACAGGCTGTCAGCTTTATAAAAATACACACCTCGCCGAAAATTAGCCCTGCCACGCACTCATCTATTGAAGCATTGCAAGCATCTCTTGAAACCATGCAGTCTTGGGATTGGGATGGGGCAAAATTAGTGATTGAACATTGTGATGCGCACATTGCCGGACAAGAAGCCGAAAAAGGCTTTATGTTACTAGAAGATGAAATTACCGCTATTAAGCATGTTAATAGCAAGCTCAACAGTGACATTGGTATTAGTATAAATTGGGGACGTTCAGCGATAGAAACCCGCAGCTCTGCTGGGCCATTACAGCATATTAAGCAGGCCTATAATAGCGGTTTATTAAAAGGAATTATATTTTCTGGTGCCTCAGGGCTTGAGGGGCCATATGGCCAATGGAAAGATACCCATATGCCACCAGCACAAGCGTTTAATATTCCAAGTTTTGCCCAAGGATCTTGTTTAACCTTAGAACAAATCGAACTATCGTTACAGCAATGTCATTATAATCAGCTTGATTTTATCGGCGGAAAAATATCAATAAGCCCTAATAAAGCTAGCGTTACCGAACGTGTTTCCTACATTAAAAGCTTAATCACTTTGCTAGATAAAGTGGTAATCTAACTTTAGTGATTGTCATTATTACCTGAGCGTCTAACGCTATCAAGAGTGGCTTAAAACTTGGGCAATATACAGCAGCTTCATTGAATCGTATTAGGTTTTTGGTAAATTCATCGTATTTACTTATTAGCAATTAGTGAGCAAGGTGCTGAAATTTCAGTCTTAGCGATGTATTTAAATGGCTTATTTACAACAATTGTTATTATCTTTTTTTCAAAAGATTTGATATTTTAAGCCTCAAAAATAGCTTTGGGAAGTAGATGAACTTTTACATCTTGACGTAAATATGACGGCGTTATATCAACATACGACTTAGTGCTTATCGCTATTTTTTTAGATTATAATTGGCAGCAAAATCGAGGAATAGCTTTGCTGGTATAGGTTTACTAAAATAATAGCCCTGTACTAAATCACAGCCCAATTTATCTAACAATGTTAGTTGTTCGAGTGTTTCAACACCTTCGGCAACCACTGTCAGCCCTAAACTATGCGCCATGGAAATAATGGCATTGACTAATTCACAATCGGCTTTATTTAACGGTATGCCATTAATAAAGCTACGGTCAATTTTTAATACATCAAAGTCATATTGCCTTAAATAACTTAAAGATGAATAACCTGTACCAAAATCATCCATTGATAATTTTATGCCCAACGCATTAATTTTAACCAAAGCATCATGAATTTGTGATTGGCCAATCATTAACACGCCTTCAGTAATTTCAAGTTCCAAATCTTCGGCACTTACATTAGCATCAATAATCGCATTTGTGATTACACTCAGCAGCTCTGCATCCCTAAATTGACGCGGAGACAAATTAACTGCCATAGTATATTTTTGTTGATAAATATTTTGCCATTGATGTAAAAAGTGCAACGCTTGTTTCAGTACAAATCGCCCAATTGGTACAATCAAGCCGGTATGTTCAGCAATAGGGATAAATTCATCAGGAGTAACATTACCCAGTGTTGAATTGTGCCAACGCAACAGTGCTTCTGCACCGGTAATCTGTCTTTTTTTAACATCAAATTGGGGTTGGTAATATAATTCAAATTCATTACGCTCCAATGCGCCATGCATTTGTTCTTCAATTTTAAAGCGGCGGATCATCATGGCATTCATTTCTTTAGAGAAAAACGAACTAGTATTACGTCCTAAATCTTTGGCTCGATACATGGCTGTATCGGCATTACGCAGCAAATCAGAGGCACAGAGGCCATTTTCAGGGTAAATGGCAACGCCAATACTGACCGTCAGCATTAACTCCCTACCATCTATGATAAAGGGTGCTCTAAAGGCTTTGAGCAAATTGTCAGTAATAACTAACGCATCATGCTGCTCTTTGATACCACGCAATAACACGATAAACTCATCACCGCCTAAACGACCGACAATATCGGCTTCTCGCAGAGTTTGCTTTAATCTATTGGCTGACTCGATTAACACTTTATCACCGACTTCATGTCCTAATGAGTCATTCACTTTTTTGAAATCATCTAAATCAAGAAAAAGTACCGCTGTTTGCTCATCATTTCTCTCAGACTCAAGCAGCATTTGTGATAAACGGTCCAGTGCTAAGAAACGATTGGGTAATGAGGTTAAGGCATCAAAATATGCCTGTTTACGGATGATTTCGGCTGATTTATATTGTTCACTAATATCACGAATAATTGCCACAATTTGATTATATGAAGCTAGATAGCTCAACCTTGCCTCGAAATAAACTAATCCTTGGGGCATATTTAACTCATATTCAAAGGTAGTCATTCCGTGTTGATGTAATACTTTATCTATATGAGCTTGAAACTTACTCACAGCCTCATCAGGTAAAAGGTCAGTCATGCGTTTGCCGATAAACTGACTGGGTGCAACGAAGAGATTTTTTTGATCTGCCCCATGGTAATCAATGATAGTCCCGTCCATTTCCATCAAGAAAAATAAATCAGGTAAGGCCTCAATGATCGTCTTCAGCATATGATCTTTAAATTCAGCCTGGGATTGAGCATGCTTAACATCGGCTAAATTAACATCAAGACAGTACATTTGTTTTTTATTATATTGGTTAATAAACAGTACATGGCTTGAAAACACACTGACATCACTGCCATTTTTATGGCATAGGGTAATTTCTGATGCAGGAATTTTTGTTCCTTGTGTTATCCAATTATGATGCGCAGTAATCACTAACTCACGCATAGAGGGAGGAATAATGAGATCTTCTAGCTTTTGTCCTAATGCTTCTTCTTTACTGTAACCATAAAGTAACTCACTGCCCACATTCCAATAGATCACCCGCCGTTCTTCATCGTATCCTTGCACCGAAACAATGTTTACAGCGTCAAACAATTGGTGAAGCGAATCATTGAGAACATATTGCTGAGGAGGCACAATGCCTAGCTTGATTGATTTCATACTAAGATAAACCCGAGAAGTCCTTTGTTTTATAATAGACCCCAATCATCATTTTAACATCTATAACACCTAATAAAGTTTACCGTATCACTTTTGATCACTGCGCTGCCATGATCACTTTGCTTCATTGTCAGATCAAAATATAAAAAAGGTGTTCAGTAATTGGATTACTAAACACCTTCTTCATCTCTCATGCGTTATCGATAAAATTTATTTAATTTGTTCAAGTTCAACATTAATAAACTTCAATAAGGTACTGCCTGTAGCCTCATAAATAATACCTATTGATCCATCATGTAAACTAACAATATCGGAATATGCACTCACGCCATAGACCAATTGGTGCGGCGTACCAAAAGTTACACCTTCATCCAAGCTTGACCATATAGCCAGATTATTGCGATTCGGACCTGAAGAGGTCCCCATAGGTGCAGAGACAAGAATACGATCTTCAATATCACCTGAACGCACCGCTGAATATCGAGTGAGACCAATATCAACTTTAGATACAACAAGATCGTGAGATGTTTGCACCCAAGTGACTCCAGCATCATGACTTAAAAAGTGATAACGCGTACCTGCTGCGCCGCCATCATTTCGGGCACTCAACAATAAAGTACCATCGCTTAGCTCAACCATATCAGCTTCGGTAGGTCCAGAAACTGGCGTGAAACTGCCTTTTTGCCAAGTTGCACCGCTATCGTCGCTAAATACAGTCGCCACATAAAAATTACTGTTTCCTGCACGCACAATTGCAGGAAAAATTAATCGACTATTATGGTTTCCTTGAGCAACGGTTTGCCACTGTAATTGAATGCCTTGACCTGGACCTGGATTAATTGAGCGCCAAGTAGGATCTTTAATTTGCGCAGTAACATCAATAGGTTCACCCCAAGTCACACCGTTATCGCGACTTGTGCGATAGAAGATATAATTAGCATCGTTGGGTCCAACACAATTACCATTTTGAGCGCATAGATCTGGCCACTGAACATAAAATACATAAACCGTATTAGTCGCTTTATCAATAAAAGGCCTAGGGTCTGAATAGTCATAAGAGGGGTTTTGATCAATAATTTGTACCGGTAACCAAGTACGGCCTTTGTCTATTGAGCGTTTCATCGAGATATTAATTTGACCAGTTTGTCCTGGGTCACCGCCACTAGGGCGACCTTCAATAAAAGCAAGTAATGAACCATCACCAGATTGCACCATCGAAGGTATACGGTAATGACTCATCCCATCATTCCCTTCTTGGCCTCCTTGAAAAACAACACTTTCAAATATTTCGGGACCACGACCAAACGTTTCGAAACTGACATATCGGTAATTAGCAATACCATTAGTACCAGAAGAACCATTCCCCCAAACAATGACATTTTGATTACTGGCTGAACCTGCCCACTCCTCAATCAGAGTGCCATCAAAACTAAAACTCGCTAATGCAGTGGCTACATCATAGGCAATTTCATAAGTATGATATTGCTGAGCACCGGTTGCGGGGACCAAAGTATGGTTGCCACCACCTTCAAGATTTGCAATTAAATCACCATTAGCATTAATGCTTAATAAAGCTAAAAAACGTTGTGAACCATTGGCATAATAGTCAGATATAGCACTACCTGACACTATGCGGCTTGTTGTAGTCATTTTCCAGCCTAGGGTGCTCGCATCATTATTAACTTGTAAGCTTGGCAAAATCTCCCATTCAGCACGCCCATTAGTACCATTAGCCTTCCAGGCGGTTTGGTTTTGGTCGGTAACTAACGAACCAGTACCTGATCCAGCAGAGTCATTTGTCCAACCCACAGCGGTTGGATTAGTGTCAATACTCGCATCAAACACTGCTACAACATTGGATAAACTGGTTAAAGTTTCAGCTTGTTTCGCAGTAAATACGTCATCGTAAATACGAGTCTCGAATACAGAACCACTAAAATACCACTGACCACCTGTATTATCGAAGTTACGCCCAATACTCATCGTATCTAACTCGGTTACTGAGCTTATAAAATGACTCGTACTGTCTGAAAATTGAAGGACCCCATCAACATATATTTTTGTGCCATTTGCATTAACCATAATCAAGGCTTTATGGTCTTGATTATTATTGTAGGTGGTGGTGGTTTTTGCATCATTAACGAACACACCATTCTCACGAGCATGGATACGTAAAGTACCATCACTATTGATTAAAAGTGCAAACTCACTAGAACCCTCTGCGGTATTTGAAGCACTGAAGATAGTCGCTGTAGTCCCTGTTGCTTTAAATTGGGTATAGATACTTCCTTGAGTTAACATTTTCACCGAGGGTAAGTCGGCCTCAATAGCTAAAAACTGAGTTGCACCATCGAAAATTAACTCTGAGGTGTCCCATTGGGCAACAATGTTAGCTTTGCGGGGTAAAGCACTAGCCTTAATAGTAAAGGCAACACTTTTGTAATAAGCAATACCATTAATATTTGAAGACCCATTACCCCAGGCAATCATATTCTGACTGCTGCTCTCACCAGCCCAAGCTGATTCAATGACAACACCATCAAAACTAAAGGTGGCTAATTGTTTAGTCGCATCGTATTCAACAGCATAGTCATGATAAGCAGCTGAACCTGAATTGCTGACTAAGATATGAGTGCCGCCGCCCACAAGTGATACTATTAAATCACCACTTGCATTAATACTTAGAATAGGTAAAAACCGTAATGCACCATTTGAGTAATAATCAGTAATATAACCGCCCGAATCAAGCCGACTCGTCCATGTCATTTTCCAACCTTTGGCGTTCGCATCTGCGTTTTGTTGTGTATTTGGGACTATGTTCCACTGTGATCTTCCTGACGTACCATCGGCCTTCCAAACTGTTGCGCCTAAGTCTTGCTCTGTTGAGCCAACTGCCTGAGCATTAGTAAAATCACTCCACCCTTGAGATATTGGACTTACTGAGTTACTCGCATCGAATTTTGCGACAATATTGTCTGCATAAACATCAGTGCATATAAAACTATATACACTGATAAATACCAAAAATAGTTTAATTATTTTTATCATAATTAATGTAACCTTTTTATAAGAGTTATTTTACTAATGCTGAATCTACATACTTCTGCCAGCCGCGTTTTCTGTATAAATAGTGGGCACATCACATCACAACTTATTACACACCAACCTGTCATACCATTACCCTATAAAAGCATGAGAACAAAAAACACACAAGCATTTTTTGGTATAACAGCACAACGGTACAACACATATAATTTGCTATTCATATTTTCAGAAGGAGAATAAATTGAGGAGGCATTCAATTTAAAAATTGAATGAGAGACTAAAAAATAAAATCAGATAGTAGGAAGGTAATGTATTACAAGGTAGGAAAAGAGTGCACGGCAGATTAACTCACTCTATTTTATAATGAATAACTTAAAAAAGGCGATAATATGCACCAGGGGCGAGTCGCTCTACAATATAGACACTTAATGAAAAGAGTCCCTGGTACTTTATACCCAAAGTCCTGCTAAAAAAGTTTACTTAAACTATTGAGTAGTTTGACTCAACAGGCCTAAATAAACATTAGGACTGCGAATAACTGGTTTTATTTCTCCTGAAATCCAATATAGACGATGACCATTTTGGCTAATGGTTAACGGCCCTGCCCCGCCCCAAAATGGCACATCATCAGATAATACATCCCATGAGTCATTAGCAATATTATAGGTTACTTGGTGGCGACTAAAGTTAATATCAGCTTCACTTAAGCTAAAATAGTCTTGGTTAAACGCCCTTAAATCATTCCCTTTAAGTGTGGTTAATTGCAAAATCGCATTATTAAAAATCTCTCGATTAACACCACCAAGTAATACTAACTGACCATTTTCAAGCGATGCAACACCACCACCAACGACAGAAAATGGTTTTTTATCAAGGGTGATGGGGGCTAATATTTTCCATCTCAATTTTTTAAAATCAAAAACATAAGCATCGGTTAATACATAATGATCTTTTCCTGCCGATAAATTCAAACCGCCAAAAACATAAAAATGATTATGATGGTGTATCGCGGGAAAGTCAGATCGCATTAACCCAGGAACAGGCGGCGTAGTGCTAGCATCAATGCACTTTGCAGTGATAAAAGAATACTTACAGACTTGATTACTCACTTGGTCATTTTGCTTACCCGCGAAGAGATATAAGGCATCACTTTGCCATGCTGCACCACCTGATGACCAAGTGAAAGGTAAGCGGCCTATAACTTCAACAATAGGTTTCTGAGTCTTATCTAACGTCAGTTTAATGATTGAATCAAACGCTTGTTGATTATTTTTACCGCCGATTAAATAAAGGCTATTACCCACCACCACAGTGGCACCATGACCGGATTTCATGGGTAAGTGACCATGGGCGATCTTATTAAGTTTCCCATCATTGACATCAAAAACGAAAATATCTGAGTAAAAAACCTTTGCTCCTTGATCAAAAAATGGATGACCATTGGGGAAGTTCGCTCCCCCAGCCACAATAAGATAGTCACCTATAAAAGCACTATAAGCCCCTGAAATCCCGATAGACTCTGTATACCCTTGCGGCGCAGGTAACTGGCCGATTTGTTGCCATGAAATTTGTGGTTTTTTGGTTAACGAAAGATAATCTTGTTCAGATAGGTCTCCGACAGCTTGTAGCGCGTTAGCGTTAGCGTTAGCAAATAAGCTTATTATTAGCGGTAATAATAAAATATGATCAACAAGCTTCAATGCCCGCTCCTTAGTTATCATAAAATCAAAAATTATAATGGCTATAACAGTAAAAATTAAAACCTAATCTGTAATGATTAGGTTTTAACAAAGCTTAACTGCCTGAATGAGCAGCCATCGAGGATGATGAGCCATAATCCTCGATGGCCTTTAGGCCACTACGTACTCTTTATAGTGCGCCCACCTATTTGTTTAGAATTTAACTTTAACACCAGCAAATAATTGGCGCCCAATAACATCATAAGCTTGAGGTGATGTATTAGTGCCAACTGCCGCACTGGTCGCTTGAATATCAGGTTGCTGGTCAAGCAAGTTATTTGAACCAATATATACATTTACCGCATCGTTAACTTGGTAGCTTGCTCTTACATCAACATAATAAACAGCATCCATTGTGTTGAGGTCGTCAGACAAAGTCGTTTCTCCAAGAACACCTTGAGTTTCAGCGCGATATGTCATCTGGGCAAAAAGATTAAAATCTTCTGTAATGTCATATGAAGCATTCACTGTATAACGAAACTCTGGGAATAATGTTCTACCTAAATTATCGATTTTACCTGTAGGAGTATCAATTTCATATTCTCCTAGATAGTTAGCAATAAAGTTCAAATTGAAGTTATCGAGGAAATAAGCTACTTCCAGATCAACGCCACTGGTTGAAATAGTATCAGCATTTATTGACGTCGAATAAATATTCAATATTGGACCGTCATTAACATCACGAGACACTTTGCCACCACAGGTTGCGTCAAATGTTGATGGATCAGCATCATAACAACGTTTAACCATAATATCGGGAGTAATGGTTGTAATACCGTCTTCAATTTCGATAGCGTAATAATCTAATGAAACAGATAAATTATCTAACGGTGTCACCACAAAACCTAAGGTTAATGAGTCCGCGGTTTCTGCTTTTAAATCCGGTGAACCACTTTGTGATACTAGGGTATTATTCGTCTCTGAACCCACTAAGATATACTGGCCGTTAGCATCTGTATCCATGCGATCTGAAATAGCTGCAATAGAGGAACAGTTCACATCAGTATTAGAAGTACCAGTATTGCTAGCACCATTACAGACATCTATAGTTGGGTTAGCAACACTGGTCGTTCCGGTAGAGAAAATATCGTTAATATTAGGAGCACGAACTGAACTTGATTGGCTAGCACGGACACGGAACATATCGTGAATAGGTGCAT
Organism: Shewanella sp. HL-SH2; assembly: GCF_051164935.1. NCBI lineage: Bacteria > Pseudomonadati > Pseudomonadota > Gammaproteobacteria > Alteromonadales > Shewanellaceae > Shewanella > Shewanella sp. HL-SH2. The sequence goes on along the minus strand of NZ_CP195035.1, from coordinate 1,459,760 downwards.
CGATACCTAAACGGTAAGTGGATGTGGTACCAATAGTAGAATAATTTCCGATTCTTGCAGCAAGGCTAACATTAAGCCAATCAACTACAGGAACGTAAAGCTCACCAAAGACTTCAGCAACATCAAAGCTGCCATCGATAGGCTGAACTGGACCTTCGCGAGTAATACCTAACTGACGGAAACTATCAGGATTTTCAACGGCTGATTCTTTTCGATATTCAACACCCGCAGCAAAGCCAACATTATCTTCACCAACCGCAAAATCTAATTCACCTGAAACGACACTGTTAGCGACAAACTGTTCAACTTTAGCGGTTTGCCCCGTACTAACGGCAAGATATTTCATCGCCTCTTCAGAAAACCCTACAATACCCGCTTGGCCCGCTAAGCTGTCTGTGGTACCAAATGGGTTAACCGGTAAACAGCCATAAATTCTTGCAATGGCATCAGCACATTGATAGCCACCATTACCATCTTCTTCAATAGTTACTGCTTGTTGCATATGAGGAATACTAAAGTCACCGCTATTTTGTTGCTGCTGTGAGGTTATGCCGTAAGTCGCACCAGTTTGCCAATCCATGCCATTATCTAAATAATAGGTATAGCTACCTGCTACTCGAAACGTGTCACGTTGATTCTCAGTTAAGCGATTACCAAATTCAAAGGTACGTCTATTTGTCGATACGCCATCAAGAGAAGTATTGCCCCCCATAACGGCTAGCAGTTGTTGCCCTGCACTACTACCGACAAAATATGGGCTTGTGGCTACATCAATACCTGTAGTACCACCGTCACCTCTTCGAAAAATATTGTTCACAACATCAATTGGAGCCTCTTCTAAATCAACTCTAGCTTGAGTTTGTGCATAGTTTAACTCTAGCTCGAAAGTGGATTTTTCAGAAATATCGAAAGTCACACCCGAGGCAATATTGAAACGCTGGTACGGGGTAACTAAGGTACGATTAGCATGTTGATTATCCCAATCTGACTCTCCGATAGGCTGATAGTTAGCGTCAAGTAAAGGTTGATTGGTATTAAATGGATCACCATTTCCAAAGATCTTTAAATCGCCATAACCTAAAGAGCCACCATCAACATGGCCAGGACCATCACGCCTAGCGATTGAATCTCTTATACCATCACCATTGGTATCAACGAATCTCATTTCATATTTTGAAAAATCTCTATCAGATGAATTTAAAACATCTTGGTTAGCGTAGCCCGCAGAGACCCATGCATTGCCGGTATCAAAGTTTTTTCCATAGGTGAAATCGATATTTTGTCTTTCAGCTCCACCTTCAGAAGAATCTGCTGCAAAGGCATTAAACTCTGCACCTTCAAAATTCTTTTTAGTGATAATATTAATCACACCAGCAATCGCATCAGAACCATAAATAGCTGATTGACCACCGGTTAATACATCAACACGCTCAATAATAGCAGTTGGAATAGAATTTAAATCAACACCATAGCCTGTATTGGCAGACACACCCGATACATAGCGACGCCCATTAACTAAAACTAAAGTACGTGCAGAACCTAAATTACGCAATGATGTGGTAGAGACACCTACGTTACTGCCTGCACCACCCAGAGAGACGTTATCGCTTGAGCCATTAATCGCCGCAGTTACCGATGGAATTCTGCTTAATACATCACCAATTGAAATTGACGCAACACCTTCAATACTCTCTTTACTAATTTCAGTAATCGGCGCAGATGATGAAACGTTAGCACTGCCTTTAAATATGTTAGAACCCGTTACCGCTATGCGTTCGACGTTTTCTTTAACTTCTTCAGCAGCCATGACAGCTGGACTAAGTAAAGCAGCAATGCATATTGATAATGCTGTGCGACAAAATCTTCTTTGATTGATATCCATGACTTCCCTCTTTGAGTTTTAATTTTAATATATAACTGAGTTCATATTTTCTGTCTTAACTACCACTAATGATTAAATGTATAATATCCGTGCACCAAACATTATACAGTCAACCTATCATACCAGTATACATCTATCAACATAAAACAAACAAAGACAACACAATATTTACATAGAAGTCATGGTTAAGTATGTTTACCCCACTAGACAAACAATCGATTACGAATAGGATGAACAGGAATAAATACATTAATACAATATATTACATATAGGCCTAGTCATATCTGTTGATTAATATACATCTTCAATGTGCCACACAATAGTCGTGTCTCTTAGAGTTAGTCATCAGCTTAAACCGCTAAAAATTAGCATGTCATGACTTGACGTTCATACACACAGATAAGCCGCCGTTAGTCATTTATGGGTAATTAAATCAATTTTGGGAGGGAAATTAAGCAAGTAAACCTACAAAACAATGATGCCGTCATACGATGATTAACCTAATATTATTCTTGTTACCTAAGCACAGTGTTATTAGCTCCATATCAAAGTCTTAGATTCACCCCAAGTGTCTGTAAGCAATCCTTATTGATTAACCACTCTGTTTATCAAACGCGATTCCAAGTGGTTCAAAATATGTCATTAATGCTTGATAAATATCAGCACAATGCTGCGAATCCGGATAAGCACCATGCTTAGCTAATGGTGAGTTAATCGTGCTATTCACCAAGTATGGATTGGAAATTTCAGCATGGGTTTGGGAATACATTTCGATACTTGCTTCAAATGCACGGGCCATCATTTCGGTTGGCTTAGAAAAATATTGGCTATTTTGCAGTTTGTCTAATGCAATTGAGCGTCGAACATAGTCATGGGGTAAAGCGGTTTGGGGATCTGAACTGGTATTGGTTAAGAAAGTGACTTCAAATAACTTAGAAAGTTGCTGATTAAGCGGATGCACGACTAAAGGTTTATCGGCTAACCAAAGGTCACTGGCACAAGAGAAAGGGTTTATGCTGCTATTATTAATGCGTGTGCTAGCTAAAGATACATTTGAAGAGTAAGGGTTTAATAGCTGCTCATCCGTAAACATTTTGTCTGCTATGTAGTGATCAAACGCATGCCAAAACTCATGAGCAAGCGCACCAGCGCCTGCATTTTTAGCTAAAGCCAGTTCACGATAGGCGGGCGAATAATGTGCCTGAACACCTTTTTGACCGCCATGGCCAAAAGCGAAACGTAAACTCCCGCGTAAACCAATAAGTTCTGGTGGAACCCGTAATATATTGGCCAAATCGGCTAAAGAATCAAATATCAAGTTAGCCGCTAATGCAGACTCTGTACGGTTGACCCATTTACCTACTCTAATATGGTTTAAACCAAAGGTGTGTTTAATGTCTAAAAAGCTCACCGAATCACCATTACGGTAGTCAGGACCAACTCGTTCAAAATGTCGGTGGTGGTTTAATAATGAATGATGTGAAGCCAAATGAGCCCTCTTAGGAAATTTAACCAAGCTTGTAAGCCAAGAAAGATTACCGCTCAAGCCTAGCAGTGGCAAACTAATCTTGGCCGCAGTACTATAATTTTCATATCAAACTTCAGATTCTTTCGTTGCTAAACCGACATTTTAATGATGCCAATAAACAATAGTCCGATTAAAGAAGCGTTATTCAAATGCTAAATTTTGATCTTTGGGGGACAAAGTCTAGCTTAGCAAACACAACATGATATGGTATTTTCATTGGTGCATACTCCCACGTTTTTACAGCACTTATCGCTGCGGTTTCAAAAGCAACATCTCCTTTTCGTTCGACTATCTCGATATTCTCAACTTTACCTTCCCTGCTTACGCTGTAGCGAAGGGTTACATAACCGCTGAGATTTTGTTCTAACAACAGCTCTGGATAAACAGCTTCGGTGTGCTTGGCCAATACCTTAACTGTACCTGAGGTTTTATCATTCAGTTGCGCAATGTCATTTTGGGTTTCGGAAATGGCCCGTCTAGTTTCCCTATCGATTCGCTTTTCATCCAAAATTTCAGATGTAATTTCATAGACAATTGCTGGAGCGGCGCATCCGGCTAAAAAAATCACCAGTACTACAGCTGCACATTTTGAGATTTTATTCATTTTAACTTTTCCTTATCAAATTGCGTTATGTTGATTTGCAGTGATTATTGCTGTTGAGTAGCCAGCTTTCTTGCATTGCGTCGGGCCATAAGGATGTAAAATATGCTCATCAATAAAATCACCAAGCATCCTATAGCAGTTGTTTTTAGCATCTTAGGGATCATGTTCTTAAGCATGTAAATATCTGGGTTACCTGTTTCCCACAGGGTCCATTTTGTTGCTGTATCAGCAGCTAATGAACGATTTCCAGTGGTCAGCATAATGATGCCATTACCCGAACTAGGGTTTACTCGCAAAGTTGCATTCAAAGAGGGAGATTGCCCGCCATGCCCGATAATAAAATCATCAGCATTGTTACTGGCAAATAGCATCACTCCCAAGCCCCAAATATCGAGCCCCATGGCAGTCGCATTAGGGCTTCGCATGTCTTTAAGCGTCGATACTACAAGTAAATTGTGAGGAGTATTTTGAGCAACAGGAACAGTAATATTTTGATTCAAAAATTTGGCAAGATCATTAGCACTAGTATAGAGACCTGTTGCAGCTAATGAAGTGTAATATGGATAATCTCTAACATCACCATTAGCGTTGAAGTATTGCGCTAGATTTGAGCCGAACAGGTCTTTGTCGTAACCGGTATTGGTCATGTTCAGAGGCGCAAATACTTCATTATTCATATAGGTGCTAAAGGACATACCGCTGACCTCCTCGACAATGAGTTGCAGTAAGTTATAACTCCCTCCTGAATACTTGAACTGGGTGCCGGGCTCAATTCCCACCAAAACTTGACCATTAACCCCGTCATCTGCGTCCAAGGCTTTAGTTAGATGCTGTTCAAGAGGCTGCACCTGCTCTGCTGTTAAGAAACCATTGTGTCCTAAGCCATCGGTAATACCTGCGGTATGGCTTAACAAACGTCGTATTGTGACTTGTTTATTGTCAAACTGACTAGGCGGTAATTGCCAACGAGTAAGGTAACTCGCTACTGGCGCATCTAACTCTAGCTTGCCTTGCTCGACAAGTTTCATAACGCCAAACGCGGCGATCCATTTACCCAACGATGCAACACCAAAAACTGTGTCTCTAGTTACTTTTTCACCTTTAGAGTAGGTAAAATCATCGAACACTTTTCCCTGATTGATCAACACAAAAATACCATTTCCTTTACCCTCTTTTTTTATTGACTTAACCGCCTCAGCCATAAAAGACGCATTATCATTGGCAGGCGCAATTGGGTCTTTAAACCAACCTTGTTTGGTTGATAGCACATTAAGTAAAACCCAAATGCACATTGCGCCTAGGACTAACAATACCCATTTAATAAAACTCATCATTAGCTTTCCTTTCTCTATTATTCGGTTAAAAACACCGATAATCATTTTTACCTGGGAATAACAATAAACTTCAACTGGATACTTTAGTGGAGAAAGTTCATCAACTGCTCGTAAGCATCGTGAACGACATGTTACTTTTGGTTTATTAACGTAGAATAGAATGAAGTAATAAAGATAAAAACAAGGTCGAGGCATGAGGCAATATAAGCTATTAATTTATTTTTTATATGCAGGGCTATTTTTTTGTTTAGCATCTTCTGTCTGGTCAAAAGACGATAAGTCGGTTTTATTAAATCCCGAAGATTCTGAACAGACTCTTGCGGAACCTAATAATGTATTTACTAAAATTCAAATAAGATCTATTAAAAATAATGAGTCTGCTACAAGTATTCAATGCCACGCTACTGAAGTAGATAATCGCGACTGGCAAGATATTACATTCAATGAATTGCCTCAAAATCAGTTTTTTTGTCTTCGAGCTAAAATCAGTATTCATCGGGAAACACTAACAAGCTCACCCTCGCTTTTAGTAGGCATGTTGGGGTCGGCAAGGTTTCATTGGGATGGGCAATCACTGTACGAAAACGGTTCTGTTGCCAGAGCATTTAAAGATGAAGTGCCAGGAACCGTTAAAACGTTAGTTCGATTGCCCGATGCGTTGTTAACCGATGGTCAACATTTGTTAAGTGCAACCATATCGACTTTTAATGTCGGTAAGCAGCTCGATTCTATCGGCTATGTACTGGCCATAGTGAATGAACAAAAGTTACATGCTACTGTGTTGTTTGTGAGCATGTTAAGTGCCTTTTTCATTGGTAGCTTAGTCATTTTATTTATCATCTTTCAACTAGTAAATTGGTTGTATCAAGCAGACAAGTCCTATCAAATGTTCAGTATTCTATGTTTATCAGCAGCGCTCCTGTTAAGCATAGAACAAGCAAAGTTCTGGTTAGACTATTCCTACGATTGGCACACCTTGAGATTATCCGCAATCCTAATACTTACATTTATAACAAGCTTGCTGCTCCCTCTATTTTATGTGACCTACTTTCGACTTGAACATATTAAAATATGGGTACTTGGCATTTTAACCAGCTTAATCATGATTTCTTTATTAGATCTTAGTTATGATTTCACCAGTGTTTCTCTTTTTTTTGTCGCTTTATGTTGGTCTCTTATCGTAAACATCTTGCAAATACGAAAGAGTGGACAAGGTAACGTTGTATCATTACTTATTCTGGTTGGTATCGGCTTCATTATTTTTTACCCCGAATATTTTGTAGAGTTTGGTTTTGCCGTGTTTTTTATCGCTATTGTACTCACAATGTTGGTGGCACTAATCAAAGAGATGAGAAAGCATAAAGAACACTCACTAAAAGCAGAGCGCATCAAAATTGAGCTGCTTAGGCGTAATATGCAGCCACATTTCTTGATGAATTGTTTAACACAATTAATGGAGCTCATCGAAACTAAACCTCAAGAAGCTCTTATTTTGATCTCCGCTTTAAGTCAGGAGTTTCGCCAGCTTACTCAGCATAGTAAACAAGATTATGTGTCACTATCTGAAGAGATAGCTTTGTGTAAAAATCATATTCAGATAATGTCGCTCCGCTATCAGAAAAATTACCAATTAGCTGTGGTTGGCGATATAGATGGGATCTGGGTACCATCGGCTATATTGCATAGCTTGGTAGAAAATTGTTTTACTCACAATAAAATATCCAGCGATAGAACCTTTGAACTTAAGGTATCTCAAGTGGGTAAACGAGTCGATTTGACCTTAACAACACCAATTGAAAACAAAACTCACCATCAAGGAACCGGCAATGGAAGAGATTTCATTCACGCTAAATTAGCTGAGCTGAACCAAATGGATGCAGAGTTTGTTAGCTTTGAATTGGACAGTAATTGGATATCACAAATCAGCTACTTAAATTGTAACCCAATAGAAAATTGATAACGGGAAACGTATGGTAATTGTCATTGTTGAAGATGAACCATTGATACAGCAACGGATTCTGCGTCTAACATCTGAGATTTTAGTGGAACAAAACCCTAAGATTATTTGCTTTGATGATATTGACGATGCAGAGTCGTTTCTTAGTGAAAATTCAATTGATGTATTGCTGCTTGATTTGAACTTGATGGGCCGTGATGGCTTTGCTCTATTAAAGAACAAACTTGCAGCGGCATTTCATACCATTATTATTTCGGCTTATGCTGATAAAGCTATTGAAGCTTTTGAGTATGGCGTATTGGATTTTATCGCCAAACCCTTCTCCAAGGAGCGACTTATTCAAGCCTTTGAACGGTTATTACAAAACCGAAGAAGCGAATACCAAAGTTGTAAATATTTAAGTGTCAAAAAAGCCGGAGAGATACAGCTAATATCATTGAAAAACATAGATTATATCCAAGCTGATGGTCACTACACATGGCTTAACCTCAACTCACCAATTGATGGCTCGAAAAAAATTCTCCATAGCAAAAATATTGAGAAAATTAATCAGCTACTTCCCGAAAGCTTCATTCGAGTTCACCGCTCATACCTCGTAAATATGCGAAAGGTAAAGAGTCTTAAATTACAAGAGGGGAGTAAATACACATTACTATTAAATTGCGGAGATGAAGTCCCCGTAGGTAGAACTAAGTATGAGCAAGTAAAGAAACTTATCGCTACATAGCTCATATTCACTAGTTATCCTAACTATGCAGTACGCGATAAATCTTTTGCTCCCGATCAAAGCATGTGGGACTATTCAGCAGTATAATATAGCATCCGCATAACTATAAAATTTATAACCTCGCCCCCTGACTTTTAAGATAAAGCCGTAAAAGGGGCGCTACCGCATCATTAATCACTTTCTAAATTACAAATCGGTACAAATCGGGACTGACAGTTAATTGCTCTGAGGCCGGATATATTGAACAAACGCATTATCTGAATGATAAGTCCCAGCTAGCTTAATATGTACTGAAAAAAGGGCTCTAGAGGTGATGCAATTGATAGAACTAACTCGTCATGGAGTATTCAGCTAATATTTGCGAGGCTTTGAGGCTTTGAGGCTTTTTAGCAAGTTGCTAGCCAACTTCTCTTCATTACTGAAATACAATAAAGCGGTACTATTCATCAATTCAGATCATTAACTTAGTCTAATTTCAAAACCTAAATTAAGCAGAAATGACAGTAATTATGATGAGACTCTAAATCTAGATAAGGTTCAATTTTGTATTATGGGCACCATTGGGTCAACGTTTGGTCACCGAGCACAAATATGCGAAGTTTGGATTTATCTATTTAAATGATAATAGAGAGAAATAAAAGCTAGAAAAGCTAGAGAAGCTTGAAAAGACAAAGGCCTAGCATAAATGCTAGGCCTTCTAAATTTGGCAGGGGTGGCAAGACTCGAACTCGCAACCATCGGTTTTGGAGACCGCTGTTCTACCAATTGGAACTACACCCCTGTTGACGAGTGGCATTATGCAAAAACCACTGTGAAAGGTAAAGCACTTTTTCAACAAAAACGCCTAACTGGAGCATTTTCAGACAAGTTAGCTTGTATTAGCTAAATTATTTGAAAATTTATCCACACTCGGTTAAATCACAGCGATGTACTTCAAGGGTGATATGTTTTAATTGGCTAAAACGCTCACTTAGCTGTGACTTTAAGCTTAAGCTTTCAATATCCTCGTGAACAACAATTGATGCAATTAGCGCAAAGTCAGCAGAGTTAATACGCATTAAACGTAAATCTATAATATGTTTGTTATCTTGTTGTAGAAAAGCCTTTATATCCGCTTGTAAAGGGTTTGCTTGATTATCATCTAACAGCAATGGACTGGTATGCTTTATCAATCCCCACGCCCACTTAGAAATAATCAGAGCACCTACTATTCCCATAATAGGGTCTAACCAACTCCAGCCCATATATTTACCAAATAGCAATGCTACGATAGCCAATACGGAGGTCAGCGCATCGGCAAGCACATGCATGTACGCTGCAGTCAGATTGTGATCTTTGTGTTCATGATGGTCATGATGGTCATGATGGTCATGATGGTCGTGATGGTCGTGATGGTCTTGATGGTCTTGATGGTCTTGATGGTCTTGATGGTCTTGATGGTCTTGATGGTCTTGATGGTCTTGATGGTCTTGATGGTCTTGATGGTCTTGAGTATGATGATCTTTTAATAAGAAAACACTAATAACATTGACTGTTAATCCAATAATAGCCACAAGAATAGCTTGTTCAAACTGAATAGCATGGGGATTAAATAGTCTCGAGACTGACTCGATTAACATCACAATTGCTACAAGACCTAACGCTATTGCACTGGTAAATCCTCCTAACACTCCAACTTTGCCAGTACCAAAGGTGAACTGTGGTGAATTAGCGTGCTTTCGAGCATAACGATAAGCAAACAATGTAATCATAAAAGCCGCGGCATGAGTTCCCATGTGCCAGCCGTCAGCAAGTAAGGCCATTGAACCGTATACGGTACCAGCAACAATCTCCACAAGCATTGTGACGAGAGTTAAATACAACACATAGCGAGTGTTTTTCTCGCCATCGAAATTATGTTGATGAAAGTTATTGGCTTGAGACCATTTGGTAGTTGAATGTGATGACATAAAATAAAATGCTATAACGATAATTGGAATGTAACTCTGTTATAACCAGCTTTCCCTTATTCAACAAGTAGTAAGCTTCAAATATATGAGTTTTACTATAAATAATCTCAGCAGATCTATTAAAAGATACAGTATTGATAATCTCATAAGCCAAAAATTAAAATTTGTAGGTAGATATGTGAAGATATTAATTTATGGTTGGCCTGACACAAGATTACTATTCAATCCTTACCAGTATTATTTAACTTAGCTAATTACAGACATAAATGAGCCCGTTACGTAAGTAATACCATTTACATTAATTAATTGGTCAGTTTTGTCCACCGTCTAGAACATAGTAGAATCACCCTTTCCGGCTCTGCAATAAATCGATTCCATGCAATGGAACACTGCTCAACAATATCGTCATATCCACTAAAGCAACGATTGGCGAGTTCATTCTGACGAAGCCATTGCCACACTTGTTCTATAGGGTTGAGTTCTGGCGAATAGGGCGGAAGCTTAAGGATACTAAGGTTATCAAAGTCCTCTGTCAGCTCCTGTTGATGCCAACCTGCGCCATCCATGATGACCAAAGCATGGCGACTCGATTCGGTAGCCTCTGAAATTAATTTTAAATGCTCCCACATATATTCACTATTGGCATGCGGGGCAATAATAGCCTCTGTCGCACCCGTTGCCGGACACACCGCGCCATATAAATACGCTGATTCAAACTGTTGTTGCCTTACCGCTCGTGGTCGGGTTCCTTTCGTTGCCCAAATGCGGGTTGTTGTATTTTGCTGACCAAATCTGGCTTCATCTTGAAACCAAACATCAATGCGATCTAACGCCACATGACCAGGGGTGTTAAGGATCGTTGACAGCTGGAAGTTTTTTAAAAGCGTCCTGAATATCTTGAGATTGTTTTGGGTGACGAGAGCGGGTCGTTATCCATGACAATCCTAATTGATGCAGTAATCTGTAGATATTTGCCTGTTTAAAGGTCACGCCAAATTCAGACTGAATAAAAAGACTGACATCTCTTGCCATCAATCTTCCGCCACTCTCAGACAAGCTTTGACGTTGTACAAATTCTTTCAGATTTACCAGTTGTTTCGCCGATAATTGAGCGGGTCGACCTGGATTATGTTTATCATCTAGGCCGCTAATGCCATGAGTTAAATAATGAGTAACCCATGCATTTACACTGGTTCTACTGACCTTCAACATGTTGGCTATAGCAGTACGAGAATGACCTTCGGTAAAATGAAGTAAGGCGAGATAACGCATACGTTTACGTGCGCTTTTCTCAGATTTAACTAATGCTGCAAGATTGAGATTATTCATCGATACTGAAATAAGGAAATGACAACTAATTAGATCACATATTTAATGTAAATGGTATCACATATTTAATGTAAATGGTATGACTTATGCTCAAGAATAATTTTTCGACACAAAACAAAAAGGCCACTCAATTAGAGTGGCCTTGCTGTTTTATTTGGCGCCTGGAAATGACCTACTCTCACATGGGGAGACCCCACACTACCATCGGCGATACTGTGTTTCACTTCTGAGTTCGGAATGGGATCAGGTGGTGCCACAGCTCTATGGTTTCCAGACAAATTTGGTTATCTAACGCACTATTCTTGATGCATTAAATAATAATTCGGAAAGCTGATTGCTTTATCTGAGTTTGAGTCTCGTCACACTATTTAAGCGTCCCATTCTAATACTAAGTCGTATCAGTAAAACCCATCTGGGTTGTATGGTTAAGCCTCACGGGTCATTAGTACAAGTTAGCTCAACGCCTCACAACGCTTACACACCTTGCCTATCAACGTAGTAGTCTCCTACGGCCCTTTAGAGAGCTTAAAGCTCTAGGGATGACTCATCTTGGGGCTCGCTTCCCGCTTAGATGCTTTCAGCGGTTATCGATTCCGAACGTAGCTACCGGGCAATGCCATTGGCATGACAACCCGAACACCAGCGGTTCGTCCACTCCGGTCCTCTCGTACTAGGAGCAGCTCCCCTCAATCATCCAACGCCCACGGCAGATAGGGACCGAACTGTCTCACGACGTTCTGAACCCAGCTCGCGTACCACTTTAAATGGCGAACAGCCATACCCTTGGGACCGACTTCAGCCCCAGGATGTGATGAGCCGACATCGAGGTGCCAAACACCGCCGTCGATATGAACTCTTGGGCGGTATCAGCCTGTTATCCCCGGAGTACCTTTTATCCGTTGAGCGATGGCCCTTCCATTCAGAACCACCGGATCACTATGACCTACTTTCGTACCTGCTCGACGTGTATGTCTCGCAGTTAAGCTGGCTTATGCCATTGCACTAACCGTACGATGTCCGACCGTACTTAGCCAACCTTCGTGCTCCTCCGTTACTCTTTGGGAGGAGACCGCCCCAGTCAAACTACCCACCAGGCACTGTCCTCAACCCCGATAAGGGGCCAGAGTTAGAACATCAAAACTACAAGGGTGGTATTTCAAGATTGACTCCACTCCATCTAGCGACGAAGCTTCAAAGTCTCCCACCTATCCTACACATGTAGGTTCAATGTTCAGTGCCAAGCTATAGTAAAGGTTCACGGGGTCTTTCCGTCTAGCCGCGGGTATACGGCATCTTCACCGCAATTTCAACTTCACTGAGTCTCGGCTGGAGACAGCGTGGCCATCATTACGCCATTCGTGCAGGTCGGAACTTACCCGACAAGGAATTTCGCTACCTTAGGACCGTTATAGTTACGGCCGCCGTTTACCGGGGCTTCGATCATGAGCTTCTCTTGCGATAACCCAATCAATTAACCTTCCGGCACCGGGCAGGCGTCACACCGTATACGTCATCTTGCGATTTTGCACAGTGCTGTGTTTTTGATAAACAGTTGCAGCCACCTGGTATCTGCGACTGCCGTCAGCTTAGGGAGCAAGTCCCATCACCAACAGCAGCGTACCTTCTCCCGAAGTTACGGTACCATTTTGCCTAGTTCCTTCAGCCGAGTTCTCTCAAGCGCCTTGGTATTCTCTACCCGACCACCTGTGTCGGTTTGGGGTACGATCCCTACTAACCTGAAGCTTAGAAGATTTTCCTGGAAGCATGGCATCAACTACTTCATCACCTTAGTGACTCGTCATCAGCTCTCAACGTGTACATTTAAGTACGTGTTCCCGGATTTGCCTAAGAACACCGCCTACTACCTTAAACGCGGACTACCAACGCCGCGCTAGCCTAGCCTTCTCCGTCTCTCCATCGCAGTTAGCAGAGGTACAGAAATATTAATCTGTTTTCCATCGATTACGCCTTTCGGCCTCACCTTAGGGGTCGACTCACCCTGCCCCGATTAACGTTGGACAGGAACCCTTGGTCTTTCGGCGAGGGAGTTTTTCACTCCCTTTATCGTTACTCATGTCAGCATTCGCACTTCTGATACGTCCAGTGTGGGTTACCCCTTCACCTTCAACCGCTTACAGAACGCTCCTCTACCGCTTGCAGTAAACTGCAAACCCGTAGCTTCGGTGGTATGTTTAGCCCCGTTAAATCTTCCGCGCAGGCCGACTCGACTAGTGAGCTATTACGCTTTCTTTAAATGATGGCTGCTTCTAAGCCAACATCCTAGCTGTCTAAGCCTTCCCACATCGTTTCCCACTTAACATACACTTTGGGACCTTAGCTGACGGTCTGGGTTGTTTCCCTTTTGACAACGGACGTTAGCACCCGCTGTCTGTCTCCCGAGTAGTACTCATTGGTATTCGGAGTTTGCAAAGGGTTGGTAAGTCGGGATGACCCCCTAGCCTTAACAGTGCTCTACCCCCAATGGTATTCGCTCGAGGCGCTACCTAAATAGCTTTCGAGGAGAACCAGATATCTCCGAGTTTGATTGGCCTTTCACCCCCAGCCACAAGTCATCCGCTCATTTTTCAACATAAGTCGGTTCGGTCCTCCAGTTGATGTTACTCAACCTTCAACCTGCCCATGGCTAGATCACTCGGTTTCGGGTCTACGCCTTGCAACTAAACGCGCAGTTAACACTCGGTTTCCCTACGGCTCCGCTATTCGCTTAACCTCGCTACAAAACGTAAGTCGCTGACCCATTATACAAAAGGTACGCAGTCACGGTCTCAAGAACCGCTCCCACTGCTTGTACGTATACGGTTTCAGGTTCTATTTCACTCCCCTCACAGGGGTTCTTTTCGCCTTTCCCTCACGGTACTGGTTCACTATCGGTCAGTCAGGAGTATTTAGCCTTGGAGGATGGTCCCCCCATATTCAAACAGGATGTCACGTGTCCCGCCTTACTCGTTTTCATCTATGGTTAGTTTTCATGTACGGGGCTATCACCCTGTGCCGCTGAGCTTTCCAACTCATTCCACTAACACCCCATAGACTTAAGGGCTAATCCCCGTTCGCTCGCCGCTACTAGGGGAATCTCGGTTGATTTCTTTTCCTCTGGGTACTTAGATGTTTCAGTTCCCCAGGTTCGCCTCATACAGCTATGTATTCACTGTATGATGACCACTTATGTGGCCGGGTTTCCCCATTCGGATATCGTTAGCTCAAATGCTTATTACTAGCTCGCCAACGCTTTTCGCAAGTTATTACGTCCTTCATCGCCTCTGACTGCCAAGGCATCCACCGTATACGCTTAGTCACTTAACCATACAACCCAAATGAGTTTCACAACCCTTGTAAACAAGAGAATGAACTAATCAGACTGTATCGCAACTAGCTGGTTTTTACTTGTCTCACTCCCGACCAGGAAGTGTGACTCGCCTTAGTTTTTAGAATATTCAAGACACTTAAACAGTGTTTTGAGAACTCAAGATACTGATGCTTTCGCATCAATATTATTTTCGCACTAACGTAATCACACAAACGACAACGAATCATCATCCATGCGCCTTTAGTTAGTACTATCAGCTTTCCAAATTGTTAAAGAACAACACTTAACCGGCAAGCGGTGTGTTTCACTCTACTTCCGAAGAAGTTAACAAGTAATCTGTGTGAACACTCACATGCATCTCTGCACTTTAGGTATTGAGTTAGTCGTATAGGTAAGGAGGTGATCCAGCCCCAGGTTCCCCTAGGGCTACCTTGTTACGACTTCACCCCAGTCATGAACCACAAAGTGGTGAGCGTTCTCCCGAAGGTTAAACTACCCACTTCTTTTGCAGCCCACTCCCATGGTGTGACGGGCGGTGTGTACAAGGCCCGGGAACGTATTCACCGTGACATTCTGATTCACGATTACTAGCGATTCCGACTTCATGGAGTCGAGTTGCAGACTCCAATCCGGACTACGACGTACTTTGTGAGATTAGCTCCACCTCGCGGCTTTGCAACCCTCTGTATACGCCATTGTAGCACGTGTGTAGCCCTACTCGTAAGGGCCATGATGACTTGACGTCGTCCCCACCTTCCTCCGGTTTATCACCGGCAGTCTCCCTAAAGTTCCCGACATAACTCGCTGGCAAATAAGGATAGGGGTTGCGCTCGTTGCGGGACTTAACCCAACATTTCACAACACGAGCTGACGACAGCCATGCAGCACCTGTCTCAGAGTTCCCGAAGGCACTAAGCTATCTCTAGCGAATTCTCTGGATGTCAAGAGTAGGTAAGGTTCTTCGCGTTGCATCGAATTAAACCACATGCTCCACCGCTTGTGCGGGCCCCCGTCAATTCATTTGAGTTTTAACCTTGCGGCCGTACTCCCCAGGCGGTCTACTTAATGCGTTAGCTTGGGAGCCCAGTGACTAAGTCACCAAACTCCGAGTAGACATCGTTTACGGCGTGGACTACCAGGGTATCTAATCCTGTTTGCTCCCCACGCTTTCGTGCATGAGCGTCAGTCTTTGTCCAGGAGGCCGCCTTCGCCACCGGTATTCCTTCAGATATCTACGCATTTCACCGCTACACCTGAAATTCTACCTCCCTCTACAAGACTCTAGTTCCCCAGTTCCAAATGCAATTCCTAGGTTGAGCCCAGGGCTTTCACATCTGGCTTAAAAAACCGCCTGCGCACGCTTTACGCCCAGTAATTCCGATTAACGCTCGGACCCTCCGTATTACCGCGGCTGCTGGCACGGAGTTAGCCGGTCCTTCTTCTGTAGGTAACGTCACAGCAATAGTTTATTAAACTACTGCCTTTCCTCCCTACTGAAAGTGCTTTACAACCCGAAGGCCTTCTTCACACACGCGGCATGGCTGCATCAGGCTTTCGCCCATTGTGCAATATTCCCCACTGCTGCCTCCCGTAGGAGTCTGGGCCGTGTCTCAGTCCCAGTGTGGCTGATCATCCTCTCAGAACAGCTAGGGATCGTCGCCTTGGTGAGCCATTACCTCACCAACTAGCTAATCCCACCTAGGTTCATCCAATCGCGAAAGGCCCGAAGGTCCCCTCCTTTCCCCCGTAGGGCGTATGCGGTATTAGCAGTCGTTTCCAACTGTTATCCCCCTCGACTGGGCAGATCCCTAGGCATTACTCACCCGTCCGCCGCTCGCCGGCAAAGATAGCAAGCTATCTTCCCGCTGCCGCTCGACTTGCATGTGTTAGGCCTGCCGCCAGCGTTCAATCTGAGCCATGATCAAACTCTTCAATTAAAGTTTTTTGATTCCGAAGAATCGGCTCAATGAATTCTGATTGCTTTATCAACCTAAGTTAACAAAGTCTTTTTGTACATATTGCTATGAACACTCATCGTTGCATTGAGTTTAAATTTTTTGATTGCACTTCCTAAGAAGAAGCAATTTCGAATAACTCAATACCTGTGAATGTCCACACAGATTTCTTGTTTAAGTTGTTAAAGAGCGTTGATGTTGATTTTTCAAACATCGCCGTTGGACGCTAGGTCGTTGGCTTGGGCTGCGTATTCTACAGACCCTGTTGTCAGCGTCAAGTGTTTTTTTAAACTTTCTTTTCGCTGTTGATTTGATGATGAAACCGAAGTTTTTATCCTTTCAAATCAACCTAACTCGCTACTTTGCTTTCGCGCTGTGCCGTGTCAGTGGATGCGCATTATAGGGAGATTCTGAGGCAGTGCAAGGGCTTTTAATAAGTTTTTTATTAAAACAGCATTGATGGGGCATTTTTTGGACGAAACGCGCAAAAAAGGGACTATTACATCTCATTTTGCATCAATAAAGTTCGATAAAGCAATGTTAACGGCAAGCGAATACGCCTCTAAAAATGAAAATACCTTCTTATATATGATTAAGAAGGTATAGTTTACTCTGAATAATGTGATTTTTTAGTTTGTACTAAGTGATTTTGTCATTAGTTGGTTTATTTGCAGTAGATACTTTAGTTACGGGTTATTAACCCAGCTGGAATAAAAGGATTAGCAGTGAGTAAACCCCCTTATCTTTTGCGTCTTAATCTAATGCACTCTTATACACTCATCATAAATAGTAAATATAAGTTGGTTTTTACTTTTAGATAACATATTTTTGTTCTATCAAAGATACTTTTATATTTCAGCTTTAACCTTTGGATGCTTACATGAAACAATTACTTTTATTAGTTACCTGCCTGCTTATGTTCTCATCAAGTATTGCCGCGAGTATTTATACCTGGACAGATAGTAGTGGTGTTGTCCATTACAGTCAGCAACCACCAAAGGGAGTAGATGCCCAACGTATAACCACAGATGAACTTGAACCTCAGAAAATTGGCACTGCCACTCCAAAACGAAAAGCAGTTGAAGTAGAGCCTGAGTCTGATTTAGCTCAATCTGCAAAATTAATTAAAGAGAAAGACGCTAAGCAAGCCGAATCAATCTGTGAGAGTGCTAAACACAGCATGGATTTACTTGGCTCATATAATCGACTCACTAAAAAAGATCCTAAAACCGGTGAAGTTGTTGCTATGACAGAAGAAGATAAGCAAGCGGCTAGAACTGAGAATGAACAAAGAGTGAAGCTTTTTTGCAATTAACGACTCACAGCAGTGAAATTTAATCTAAATTTAAAAAAGGGAGCTAAATGCTCCCTTTCTTTATGTGCCTAGTAAAAGATGAAGTTACTGCACAAACACCAATTTCCCCTGCTCAACATTAGCTTGAATGACTTTACCCGGAATTAAATCCCCACGGAGTAGCTTTTGCGCTAAAGGGTTTTCCACTTCTTGCTGTAAAGCTCGCTTTAATGGCCTTGCACCATAAACTGGATCGAAACCGACTTCAGCAATTAACGATAGCGCTTCATCAGATACTTGCAGATCAAACTCTTTTTCAGCTAAACGTTTGCGTAGCAGTTCAAGCTGAATGCTGGCAATGTGTTTAATATTGCTAGCATCAAGTGGATGAAACACTACCGATTCATCTACCCGATTTAAAAACTCAGGTCTGAAATTCTGTATCACTACATCCATAACGCTTTGTTTCATTTCCTCATAAGTCACACGACCGAAACTTTCTTGAATACGATCGGATCCTAGATTCGAGGTCATAATAATAACAGTATTTTTAAAATCAACTGTACGACCTTGCCCATCGGTTAAGCGGCCGTCATCTAACACTTGCAGTAAAATGTTAAATACGTCTGGATGGGCTTTCTCAACTTCATCTAATAAAATGACCGAATAAGGTTTTCGACGCACAGCTTCAGTTAAGTAGCCTCCTTCTTCATAACCAACATAACCAGGAGGGGCACCGACTAAGCGAGAAACCGTGTGCTTTTCCATAAACTCTGACATATCTATCCGCACTAAAGCCGACTCGGTATCAAATAAAAACTTAGCTAACGATTTACACAACTCTGTTTTACCAACACCTGTCGGGCCTAGAAACAAGAATGAGCCTATGGGACGTTGGGGATCGGCAAGTCCCGCTCGGCTTCGACGAATAGCATTGGACACCGCATCAACGGCTTCATTCTGCCCAATCACTCGCTCATGCAGTGCATCTTCCATATGCAATAACTTCTCGCGCTCCCCTTCAAGCATTTTTGACACAGGAATACCGGTTGATTTTGATAACACTTCAGCAATTTCAACATCGGTGACTTTATTCCTAAGCAATGTCATGTCTTGCATCTCTGCTTGAGAGGCTAAATCTAATTGCTTCTCTAGCTCTGGAATACGACCATATTGTAGCTCAGACATACGGGTTAAATCCCCAGCCCGTCGAGCAACATCCATATCCATTCTGGCCTGTTCTAAATCGGCTTTGATATGCTGAGTACCGGCCAATGCGGCTTTTTCGGTATGCCAAATCTCATTAAGCTCTGATGCTTTCAATTCAACATCTTTTAGTTCGACCTGCAAATGATCTAAGCGTTTTCGACTTGCATCATCGGTTTCTTTGGCTAACGCTTGCTCTTCTAGCTTTAACTGAATAGCTCGGCGCTCTAATCTATCTAAAGATTCGGGTTTAGAATCAATCTGCATGCGAATACTTGAAGCAGCTTCATCAATTAAATCGATGGCTTTATCAGGTAATTTACGATCCGAAATATACCGATGAGACATAGTTGCAGCGGCAACAATGGCGGGATCGGTAATTTCTACATGGTGGTGAAGTTCATAGCGCTCTTTCAAACCACGTAAAATGGCAATCGTGTCTTCTACGCTAGGCTCGTCCACCAGCACTTTTTGAAAACGACGCTCAAGTGCGGCATCTTTCTCTATGTATTGACGATACTCATCTAAGGTTGTAGCACCCACACAATGTAAATCACCACGGGCTAATGCGGGCTTTAACATGTTGCCAGCATCCATTGCGCCTTCACCTTTACCCGCGCCGACCATAGTATGTAATTCATCTATAAACAGAATCACTTGGCCTTCTTCTTGGGATAATTCATTCAGAACTGCTTTTAAGCGCTCTTCAAATTCGCCTCGATATTTAGCCCCTGCAATCAGTGACCCCATATCTAAAGACAATACCCGTTTGTTTTTAATCCCTTCTGGGACTTCACCATTAACAATTCGTTGAGCAAGCCCTTCAACGATGGCAGTTTTACCGACACCAGGCTCACCAATTAATACTGGGTTGTTTTTACTACGGCGCTGTAATACCTGAATCGTGCGGCGAATTTCATCGTCACGACCAATAACAGGGTCTAACTTGCCTTGTTCTGCCCGCTCGGTTAAGTCGACGGTGTACTTTTTCAACGCTTGGCGTTGATCTTCTGCATTAGGATCATCCACTTTTTGACCGCCGCGAATTTGCTGGATGGTATTTTCCATTAACTCTTTGGTGGCGCCAGCATCTTTAAGCGCTTTAGCTAACGCGTCATTACCTTCAAGTGCTGCAAGAATGAATAATTCAGATGAGATATATTTGTCTTTGCGTTTCTGAGCCAGCTTATCACACAAATTAAGCAGGCGAATAAGGCCTTGCGACAACTGTACATCACCGCCTGTTCCATCAACTTGTGGTAAGCGCTCTAATTCTTGACTTAAGGTTGAACGTAATGCACTGACACGCATGCCCGCTTGAGTCAGTAATGGATGAATTGAGCCAGAATCTTGATTAAGTAGAGCCATCATTAAATGGATAGGTTCAATAAATTGATGATCCCGTCCTAATGCTAATGATTGCGCATCAGAAATAGCAATTTGAAACTTATTCGTCATACGGTCGAGTCTCATATAACCTCCTACATCTAATACAAAAAGTAGATATCCGTTGGGATATGCTGTTATCTAAAATATGGGGGCATAGTAGTGAGATTTCAAGCTAACAAAGTATGATGAGGTGTAAAAAAGTGGATTATTTTTTATACAAAATAACAAAAAGCGGTGAGATTAAGATTTTAGCCAAATCAATGAGGCCATACGGCCAGTGTCCTTATCTCGACGATAAGAAAAGTAGTCGTTGTTTAATACGGTACATTCATCAGCACTATAGACGGTTTCGATACCTAGCTGAAGTAAACGCACTTTTGCTAAACCAACCATATCAGCCAAATATTTATCAGTTGTATTCACTCTAGGGATGAAACAGTCTGCTATGGCATTTTCAAGTTCAACATCAGTAGTATCAATAGCTGCGCTAGCCATAAATGCGCTGCGCACTTCTGCTCCTACTTCAAACTGACTGGGTCCAATACAGGGGCCTAGACAGGCAATTAACTCACATGCAGGTACTGAAAAATGCTTTACAGCCTGTTCAATAACCCCAGCACATAAACCGCGCCAGCCGGCATGCACAGCTGCAACCTGTCGACCTTGTTTATCACACAATAATACGGGTAAACAATCTGCCGTCATTACCGCACAAACTTGACCATATTGGTCACTATAACTACCATCCGCTAAAGGAACACTCGTGCTATTAGCCACTTGAGATATAGACACCACTTCAACACCATGCACTTGTTCTAACCACAAAGGTTCGCAAGGTAACGCAAGTGAAGATAAAAGTAGACGCCGATTAGCCAATACCGTTTGAGGATTATCTCCTACATGTAACCCTAAGTTTAAACTGTCATAGGGGGCACAACTACTCCCACCATGACGGTCAGTAAACGCTATAGCTACATTTTCAGGTAAAGGCCAATGAGGTCTTAGCATTTATCGATACACAATTATAAATACACTATCGGATTTAATTCGGTATCAATACGCATTGCTTGAGTCAAAAGCAACATATCTTCAGGTATAGGTGCTTTCCAACTCATGATTTCACAGGTGATAGGGTGCGCAAGCTCTAAACGAATTGCATGTAATGCTTGGCGTTTAAAGTTTTTCAATATATCAAAAAACTCTGGGCTAGCGGCTTTAGGCGGACGAGGACGACCACCATAAACAGGATCGCCAACCAACACATGACCAATATAATCCATGTGAACTCGAATTTGATGAGTACGGCCTGATTCAAGACGCAAACGTAACCGAGTGTGGGCACGGAATTTTTCCGCAACACGATAATGCGTTACTGAAGGACGACCACCATTAACTACCGCCATTTGTACGCGTTTAGTAGGATGACGATCGATAGGCTCATCTACAGTGCCACCCGCTGTCATAGTACCAATTACAATGGCTTCGTATTCACGCACAATTTCACGGGCTTGAAGCGCGGCAACTAAATGCGTTTGCGCTTCAACTGTTTTAGCAACCACCATCAGGCCAGTCGTATCTTTATCGAGGCGATGAATAATACCAGCACGTGGTACATGCTCAATATCAGGACAATGATGCAATAATGCATTCATCAAAGTACCATCGGCATTACCAGCACCTGGGTGCACGACAAGGCCAGCAGGTTTATTGACCACTATGATGTGATCATCTTCATAAACAATGTTTAAAGCGATGTTCTGCGCTTGAGCGCGAACTTCTTCTTCAAGCTTGGCGTTGATTTCGATCAGTTGTGATTCAAAAATCTTTTCCCGCGGCTTGTCGACTATGATACCGTCTACGGTAACTGCACCGGATAAAATCCATTCTTTGATGCGTGTGCGCGAGTAATCAGGAAAAATAATCGCCAATGCTTGGTCAATTCTTTGTCCTGTTTGTGTTGCTGTTATCTCGCTTTTTAGATTAATCTCTTGTGTCATAGGAACCGTAACCCTTTTCTGGGGTCCAAAGTGAATGTAGTATCTGTTACAATCGGATGTTTTCTATTTTACCGTGAAATGGAAAAATTCTTAACCACAACTTATAAAAGAATTAAATTAAAGTATGTATAAATTAGCCAAAGGCGCCGCCCTAGTATTACTTTCAGTCGCTATTACCGCTTGTAGTAGCAGTCCCGAAGATGACGAGTTTGCCAATAAAGCCTCTCCTGACGTACTTTATTCTCAAGCTAGAACCTCAATGGAATTAGGAAACTATTCTAAAGCAGTTCGAACGCTAGAAGCTTTAGACTCGCGTTATCCTTTTGGCCCACATAAAACTCAAGTTCAATTAGATCTGATCTTTGCTTATTACAAAATGGATGATGTTGCTTCAGGTGTCGCCAATATCGACCGTTTTTTACGCCTGAATCCGACTCATCCTAATATTGATTACGTGTATTATATGCGTGGTTTAACAAATATGCAGGCAGATAGTTATTTATTTCACGATATGATGAATATTGACCGTACTGATCGTGATCCTCAAAACGCTCAAGATGCCTTTAAAGACTTCGATCGCTTGATAAAAAGTTACCCTGAAAGCAAGTATGCTGCTGACGCTCAAAAGCGTATGCAATACTTGAAAAACCGTTTAGCGCGCTATTCTATCAACGTTGCAAGATATTACATAAAAATGAATGCTTGGAGTGCTGCTGCAGTTCGCGCTCAAACCGTTTTAGAAAAATTCCCTGGTACACCAGAGGCTGAGTCTGCGCTTGAAATTATGGCTACCGCCTATGACGAACTTGGTCAAGACAAGTTAAAACAAAACACGTTAACTGTGATGAAAGCCAATTTTCCTAATAACGAATTAGTTAATTAATTATTACTCAATTAAGTTAACTCATTTAAAACGGCCTCTTTATGAGGCTGTTTTTTAACCATGTTGATAAGTTGATAAATAAATACGCCATAAAGATATCAGTAAAATGACTCATGATTAATGAATATTTTTGCAGCACTGACCGCTGATTGATTAGTCTAAACGCTGCTTAATTCAGCATTGGAGTTGAAAAATAACTTTTTTTATAAAAAACGGTTGACTCAAACACTATAAAACCTTAAATTGCACCCCGTCGCCCGAATAGCTCAGTCGGTAGAGCAGAGGATTGAAAATCCTCGTGTCCCTGGTTCGATTCCGGGTTCGGGCACCATATTTAAATTGGTGGCATCAAGCGACTAATAAAGTGATTAACAAAAAAGCCTCGCAATGCGAGGCTTTTTTGTATGTGAAATTTATAACTTACTGAATAAAATTGCTTTGATTGGCTATTGCCAGCAAAGCATATGATCTAAAATACTTACATAGGTTCAATATACTCAACCATAAGCTGAACCGTTTGATTACCTCTAAACTCATTCACATCTAACTTATAAACCACTCGAGCCTGTTTAATCGTCGCGTCGGGCCAAGTTTGCATATCAACATTAAACGCAATGCCATCTAACATTAATTGACCGCACTCTGTTTCAAGTAATAACTTAAGATGTTTTTCACCCACAATACGTTGCTGCACAACATTGAAGCAACCATCAAATAGCGGCTCTTCAAATGATTGCCCCCAAGGGCCAGCATTACGCAGCATAAATGCAGTATCTAAGGTCATGTTAGCGGCAGCTAATTCGCCATCTGACATTAACTCTCCAGTTAGCTGCTCATAATCTAAAATATCTCTAACGACATCATCAAAAGCTTGTTTAAATGTCTCTAGCGCATCAGCCCTTAAAGACAATCCTGCTGCCATTGCATGGCCACCAAACTTGATAATAATACCTGGATGTAATGAATTAATCCGCTCTAGTAAGTCCCGCATGTGCAGGCCTTTTATTGAGCGAGCAGAGCCTTTAATTTCACCGTTACCTGCCTGCGCAAAAGCGATCACTGGCCTGTGGTATCTATCTTTTATACGTGAAGCTAAAATGCCGATAACGCCTTGATGCCAGTCTGGTTGAAACAAAGCTAACCCCCAAGGCAGCGTCGCTTCATCCAGTGCTATAACTTGTAAGCTTTTCAAGGCTTCTTGCTGCATGCCGGCTTCAATATCACGCCTATCTTGATTCAAGCCATCTAGCTCAGCCGCCATTCGTCTTGCAAGCATGATGTCATCACACAATAAGGTTTCGACACCTAACGCCATTTCATCAAGGCGACCGGCAGCATTTAGCCTTGGGCCAACCGCAAAACCAAAATCGGCAGCAACAATTTTACTCGGGTCACGCTTAGCAACTTCTAGCAATGCGGTAATACCTGGGCGGCAACGCCCTGCGCGTACACGTTGTAAGCCGGCTTGAACTAAAATACGATTGTTGGGGTCTAGCGACACCACGTCAGCGACAGTGCCTAGTGCGACTATATCAAGTAGTTCAGCTAAATTAGGTTCTATAATACCTTGCACCGCATACCAGTTGCGGCTGCGAAGCTCTGCACGAATTGCTGTCATTAAATAAAAAGCGACCCCAACTCCTGCAATTGATTTACTGGCGAATTGGCAATCAGGTTGATTCGGATTAACAATGGCATCAGCTTCGGGCAAGATTTTGCCAGCAAGATGATGGTCCGTCACGACCACTTGCATGCCGTAAGCTTTGGCAGCTTTTACGCCGTCTATCGACGAGATACCATTATCAACCGTGATAAGTAGTTGCGCCTTTTTACTGTGGGCAACAGCGACAATTTCAGGACTCAAACCATAACCGTAGTCAAAACGATTAGGGATTAAATAATCCACTTGAGTCGCACCCATCATTCTCAAAGCGAGTAAACAAACACAAGTAGACGTGGCGCCATCGGCATCAAAGTCACCCACTATTAATATTTGCTGCTGAGCATGCATCGCATCGGCTACTAATTTAGCGGCAACATCTAACCCTTTCATGGTATTAGGACGCAGTAATTTAGCTAACACTAGCTCACAATCATCTTGCCCCACACCACGTCGAGCATATAACTGTCTCAATAAGGGAGGTAAAGTAATAGGAAGATGTGAATCATCAACTTGAAGACGACGAGTGATTTTATGAGACAAAACAAACCCTAATGCAGTGATATGTGAAAAAGGTGACCAATAAAAAGGTGAGCTATTGCTCACCTTAGTCAGTTGACTATCGAGATTCGAGGGTTTTCAATAAGTCATTTGGAGGCTGATAACCTGGCACCATGCTACCGTCTGCAAGTATCATCGCTGGCGTACCGTTAACGCCAAATGAACGTCCAAGATCAAATTGTTTGCTAATATCAATATCACACGATGCCGCTTTAATATTCTTACCTTCTTTAGCATCAGTCATTGCTTGCAATGGATCTTTAGCACACCATACAGCTTGCATTTCATCGGCGTTAGCTGAAGGGATCCCTGCGCGAGGATAAGCTAAGTAACGGATCGTAATGCCTAAGTCATTATATTCACTCATTTGATTGTGCAGTTTACGGCAATAGCCGCAGTCTACATCAGTAAATACCGTGACCACATGCTTTTCATTTTTAGCTTTATAAACCAACATGTCTTTCTCAAGTGGTTTAAGCATATCTATGCGAGGCCCGGCTAAAGCAGCCTCAGTTAAGTTGTTCATGCGGTTATTTAGGTCATACATATTGCCATGGATCAATTTAGATCCATCTTCAGTAATATAGAGCACACCACGATCGGTTAACGCTTGCACAATACCCTTTATCGGCGATGCTTGAAGACTCATCACCTCAACACCTAACATGTCTGATATTTTTTGTTTTAACTCACTATTTTCAGTATCAGTTGTGGCTGCTGCATAGCTCATTACAGGAACAACTAAACTGGCGACAAGAATTAAGGCTTTAGATAACTTCATAATTATTCCTAATTTACACGGGATTAAATGACTAGACCCGACTTTGATTGCAAAACTTACAGATTTAGTACGATTAACGCAACTATGCTAAAAGCTTTTTAATGTAACGAAAGGCTACCCAATAGGTTAACCTCGCGGATGATGCTGTTGATGAAGCTGCTGCAGACGGGCTTTAGCAACATGAGTGTAAATTTGAGTCGTGGATAAATCACTGTGGCCTAAGAGTAATTGTACAACTCGTAAATCAGCGCCGTGATTCAGTAAATGAGTCGCAAAGGCATGGCGTAAAGTATGTGGTGATAAGTGTACCCTTATCCCTGCTCGTGCACTGTATAACTTAATGCGATGCCAGAAAGTTTGTCGAGTCATCATCTGCGCACGCCTCGACGGAAATAACACATCAGATTGCTTCATATGTAAAAGTGTTGGCCTAGCAGTTTTTAAATATAATTCGACTTCACTAATGGCTAATTCACCTAGCGGAACTAAACGTTCTTTACCGCCCTTACCCATCACCCTAACGACTCCTTGGCGCAAACTTATTTGCTCCATGGTTAAACTCACTAATTCGGTCACCCTCAGCCCTGTTGCATATAATAATTCAAGCATCGCTTTGTCACGGCATTCGATTGGATCATCGATATCGGGCTCGGATAGTAAAGCATCTACTTGTGCTTCAGATAATGCATCAGGCAATTTGCGTGGCAGTTTAGGTGACTCAATTAACGCGGTAGGATCGACATCAATCAACTTATTCACAATTAAATAACCGTAAAAGCGTCGTAAGCTACTCATCAATCTTGCGGTACTGGTTTTAGCATATTGTTGCTCAAATCGATATGCGAGATACGCTTTTAATAGCAATGAATCGGCATCAACAAGGCAAGACTTTTGACTTAATACAAAACGTTCGAAATGCGCTACATCAGTTCGATACGATGCTAACGTATTATCGCTTAAGCCTTTTGTTGACCATATATGGTCAATGAATTGTTCGATTAGGGGGTGCGGAGAGTATTGATTTGATTTCACTTAAGACTCTATTTAACACGCTAGATATGCTGGCTATAGGTTAGCATATCTAGCGGTCAAATATTAGCAATCCTTACTGATAAGCAATTAGCTAATAAGCATTTATGCCGCAGAGGTTGTTTGATCACTTTTAGGTAAAAACAAACATACCGCAGAAACGATGGCGGTTGGCAGTACCCAAGCCATGCCTTCTGCATGTAACGGTAAGAAATTAAACATCGACATATCAAAGCCACCGGTTTTTAATCCATCTAATACGCCAAAAGCTAGCGCAACGCTTAGAATTAATCGTTGTGACAATTCAGGACGAGCAAATTGTGGCGTAATAAAAGTCACTAATACCAATGCAATGGCCACTGGATAAATCGTCATCAATACAGGAATACTAATTATAATTAATTGTGATAAACCCACGTTAGCAACAGTGGCACACACCACACTGAAAATAATCACAAAACGTTGGTATGACACTGACGGTAGAAGCTCATTGAAAAACTCAGAACACGCAGTTACCAGACCGATCGCGGTAGTCAAACACGCCAAACCAACGACAGTAGACAGCATAACAATACCTAACATGCCGAAGTTATGGTCAACATAGTTAGTTAAAATGACACCACCGTTTGATGCTCCCTTAGCTAAATCACCTGCTGAAGCACCTAGAAAGAATAGTGATATATACACAAATGCCAATCCAGATGCGGCAATAATGGCGGCGCGGATCAGATACTTGGTTTGATCTGCAACATTATTAACGCCTTTTTTACGCAGTAAATCGATAATAAGCATACCAAACATCAGTGATGCCAAGGTATCCATAGTGTTATAACCTTCAATAATCCCCTTTGATAACGGACTTGCCAGATATTCCGCTGAAGGAGAGCCTACCGTTGAGCCTGAGATAAACATCACGCTCATTGCTAAAGCAACCAGCAAGGTCAGTAAAATAGGCGTAAGTACTTTGCCGACGTTATCCAAAAGTTTGCCAGGATAAAGTGACATAAACATCACAATCGTGAAAAACACTAAGGTAAATATCAGCTGGGCTATATTGATTGCTTGACCCGCTATCATCACCACCGCATCAGGGTCTGCTATAAACGGACGAGCGCCTATTTCAAAGGCGACCAAACTGGTTCGAGGCGCCGCAAATGCAGGCCCTATAATAATATAAATAGCAATGGCCAGAGCTGTAGCAGCAAATGGTGGCAAATAGGCCATAATTTTACCATTGGATTTAGCTACAGCAATCAATCCAATCAGTGGCATTCCCACCGCGGTTAATAAAAAGCCAACCATAGCCAGTGACATGTTCTCACCCGCTAAAAAGCCCGCAAAAGGCGGGAATATAAGATTACCTGCACCCAAGAAGAATGCGAAAGCCATAAACCCTAGGCCAAAGGTATCGATGATCGATAATTTAGTTGTTTGCACGTTAACATCTCTTTTTGTTGTATTTGTTCTTTAACCAACTTAAGTGATCAAATTCATTTTAGCTACTGCTAATAATGAACACGTCACAGATCGTAATAGTATATTTACACCCTAAGCTATCTAAATACATTAAATTTAGTGCGAAAAATAATCATTGTTGATCTGTTTATATAACCCTTAGTTAGTGTTTGAATGAATCAAGCCATTACAAGCGGTTTTACCTTGAAAGAGCAGCCTGAACTAATAGCAAAGATGCTAATAATACGCAATAGAGACTGAGTATATTCAGTTATTTAGATTTCAAGCCTGAAACAATTACCAAAAGCCCTAAACATAACTAGCACAGCCTTTAATAAGCGATAACATAAATTAACAAACCGATAATTAAGACCTTATATTTATATTATGGCCGCTACTACATTGACTGAGGGTTAAACACCAGTAGAAGTAATACTGCATGTTTTAAAATAAGCCATCATCAATCAATTAACACGCTGGTGTAATTTGTTATAATCAACCTTTAATTCGCTCGCACTGTAGCCCTTAATGCCATTCACATTTAAACAATTTCATATCGATGATAGCCATTGCGGCATGAGTGTAAGCACTGACGGGGTGCTGTTAGGTGCTTGGGCGGGCTTAACTAACGCAACACGTATTATTGATATTGGCGCAGGAAGTGGCTTATTGAGCTTAATGGCTGCACAAAGAACATCGACAAAAACTCACATTACTGCAATAGAGTTAGATACATCTGCAGCTCAAGATTGCTTCAATAATATCGCCCAAAGCCAATGGGCTAAAAAAATTGAATTGATACAATCCAGCATTCAAGATTTTTGCTTACATCAGCAAAAAATAGCCGCAAGCAGTCGCCAATACTTTGATCATATTATTTGCAACCCTCCCTACTTTACCAATGGCCCGCAAACTCAGGATCGTGCCCGCGCAACGGCAAGGCACACTAATCAACTGGATTTTACGGACTTAGTACAATCTATTTACGCTTTATTAGCCAAAGATGGCGTGGCCAGTATCATTATTCCGGTTCAGAGTGAAGCGATGTTCAAACCAGCATTATCTGGCACTGGCTTAGAAATAACTCAACGCATTGAAGTCAGCAGCGTTACAGGAAAACCACCTAATCGGCTATTGCTGGCGATTAAACATCCTGCTTCCGAACAACAATATGTTACCGGCTCGATCGATATACGTGATAAACAAGGTCAGTATTCGGTAGCAATGACAGATTTATGCAAGGATTTTTACTTAAAACTTTAGCCTGTGTGATTCGTCAGCTATAATAGACGGCTACTTTTAAGCGAGACCCACGTGCATGTTATTTGAAGATTTCGATTTAGACCCAAGGTTATTAGATTCACTGAAAGCCATGGGCCACAAAAGCCCCACGACAGTTCAACAACAAGCTATTCCTATGGCGATGGAGCAACGGGATATTCTTGCGCGTGCGCCAACAGGGACAGGTAAAACAGCAAGTTTCTTATTGCCAGCCTTACAGCACCTGATCGATTTCCCTCGTCGTTTCGAAGGACAAGCCCGCATCATGGTGTTAACACCTACCCGTGAGCTAGCCAGTCAAATTCATCGTTATGCATGTCATCTCGCAACTGACTTAGATTTAGATATTGCCATTATTACTGGTGGCGTTCCTTATGGGCCGCAAGAAGAAGCCCTTGCAGGTAATATCGATATATTAATCGCCACACCAGGCCGATTGATGGAATACCTAGACAAAAGAAAATTCGATGCTACTGAGGTCGATATTCTAGTGATTGATGAAGCCGACCGCATGTTAGACATGGGATTCTCTTCAGTGGTGCAAGCCATTGCGATTGAAGCACAAGGTCGTAAACAAAACATGTTGTTCTCTGCCACTTTAGAAGGCAGCGGGGTTGAACGTTTCGCACGTGATCTATTGAAAGATCCTGTCACCATAGATGTAGAAGCACCTCGCAGCGAAAAAGCTAAAATTCATCAGTGGGCGCATTTAGCCGACGATAAAGATCATAAATTTGCCTTACTGTGTAACATCTTAAGACAAGAGCAAGTTAAGCGAACAATCGTATTTGTTAAAACCCGTGAAGCGGTGGCTAGCCTTGAAGGATTATTATTAAAGGCCAATATACCTTGTGCGTTTATGCGTGGCGACATGGAACAAAAGAAACGTTTTCAAGCCCTAGGACGTTTTACAAAAGGTGAAGTCAATGTGCTATTGGCTACCGATGTGGCAGCCCGTGGTATTGACGTTGATGATATTACTCATGTAATTAACTTTGACATGCCACGTTCAGCTGACACTTATGTGCACCGTATTGGTCGCACAGGGCGCGCTGGCGCTAAAGGTACTGCTATTTCATTAATGGAAGCACATGATGTACGAATTGTCGGTAAAATTGAGCGCTACATTGAGCAAACGTTAAAACGCCGTGTCATTGAAGAGCTTCGTCCTAAACATAAAGAAGCTAAAGTGCCGGGTAAGAAAAAAGCTAATGCCAAGGACCCTAAAAAATTCTCTAAGAAGTCAAAAAAGAAAAAATAATTAATATTGGTAGGTAATCTGCTTACTGTAATATTTAAATATAAATAAAAACGAACCTAAACAGGTTCGTTTTTTTATTGCCTGTATTATATTTAGGTTGATATTTAAAAAATTCATCGTCCGCACATGCTAATTTATTTATCAAATCGCCCCAAGATGTTAACAACCGCAACATCCTGCTACAGCTAATTTACATAAACCAGTTTAGCTGAATCATAAAATCTGCTAATTTAGACAGATTACTGATAAGAATAAAAAAATGTACAAATATTGCCTAAAAACACCGCACATTGTACAAAATACATTCATCAGCATCATTTCAGCATGGATACGCAAAAAGAATGAAAACTATTTTAAGAAGACTGACCCCCCTTTTTATCTTGATCGTGGCAATTGGCTTTGCACAGCTACTAATGCAAACCCAGGAAGCTCCTGAACAAAAAGACGAAGCAGAAATTCTCACTATTATTGATGTGATGACAGTAAAGCAACAAACGGTTTCATTAAACCTACCTTCCTATGGTGTGGTTAATCCCAAATATAAAACTCAGCTCGTAACAGAAGTACAAGGGCGACTACAAAATATATCTGCCGAGTTTGTTGCGGGCGGCATAGTTAAAAAAGGCGATCAATTAGCGTTAATTGAACCTTCTGATTATGAAGCTGACTTGATGCAAGCAGAAGCCAATGTGGCACAGGCTACTGCAATGCTAAACGAAGAAATGGCCCGTGGCCAAGTGGCTAAAATAGAATTTAAAGATTTCGATAACGGCGTTGCCCCAGAATTAGGCTTACGTATCCCGCAGCTTAAAAAAGAACAAGCAAATGTAAAGTCGTCTAAAGCTGCACTGGCCCGTGCGCAACGTAATCTTGAACGTACCATTATTCGCGCACCGTTTGACGGCATCATTAAAGCGCGTCATGTCGACCTAGGCCAATACGTCACGTTAGGCACTAATTTAGGCGAGCTATACGATACCAGTACCGCAGAGATTCGTTTACCGCTGACCAATAATGACTTGGCGTATTTAGAGTCAATTGACAATCCAGACACAGAAGTCACCTTAAGCGCTTCTCTAGCAGGTCAAAACATGACCTGGTATGGCAATATTATCCGCAGCGAAAATGTCATCGATGAACAAAACCGTATGGTTTACCTCGTTGCTGAAGTCATTGACCCTTATCTTATAAAGTCCAGAAATAATAAACAGTTACCATTGAAATACGGCAGCTTTGTCACCGCAGTCATTAAAGGTCGCAGCGTAAGCGGTATTGTGCAGCTTCCACGTCATGTATTACGCAATGACCAAGTCGCCATTGTCAGTGATGATAATATCATTGAGATGCGCAGTGTTAACCTAGTCAGAACCGACATTGACAGTGTCTATATTAAAGACAGCTTTACCGATGGAGAGCGCATCTCAATGACCAATGTCGCCAACCTATCTAATGGTCAAAAAGTAAAAATATTAGGTGAGGACGATAAGTTAACCCCCACAGATGATGTATCTGATGATGAGCTAACCCCTGCAGGAGAGCTGTGATGCAGAGCCATTCAGGAATCATATCTTGGTTTGCTCGCAATAACGTTGCAGCAAACTTACTCATGCTAGTACTGATTATCGGTGGATTATTCAGTGCCGTAATAATTAATAAAGAAATTTTCCCCAGCTTTTCACTTAATCTTATCAATATCACTGTGGCCTACCCAGGTGCAGCCCCGCAAGAAATTGAAGAAGGGATCAACATCAAAATTGAGGAAGCCATTCAAGATATTTCTGGGATTAAAAAAACCACCTCGGTGGCTAGCGATAGTATAGGGTCTGTCACCATTGAAGTTGAGGATGGTTTCGATGTTCAGCAAGTGCTTGATGAAGCTAAGCTGCGTATTGATGCTATTGCCACCTTTCCTGATAACATTGAAAAGCCTAATATTTTTCAAATAAAGCCTGAAAACAATGTAATTTGGGTGTCGGTTTATGGCGACATGTCAGCACATGACATGAAGGAGATGGCTAAATCAATTCGTGAAGACCTCACCGATTTACCCGGCGTAACACGAGCTAAGCTAACTGGTGTAAGAGATTACGAAATTGGCATTGAAGTGTCTGAAGATAAGCTACGCGAATATGGTTTAAGTTTTAGCCAAGTGGCGCAAGCGGTCCAAAATGCCTCTATTGATCTACCCGGCGGCTCTATTCGTGCTCAAGATGGTGACATATTATTGCGCACCAAAGGCCAAGCCTATACTGGCGAAGACTTTGCTAAAATTGTGGTACTTACCCGCACCGACGGCAGCCGTATTATGCTACCTCAAGTGGCGAATATTAAAGATGGCTTTGAAGAAAGATTAGAATACACCCGTTTTAATGGCAAGCCAGCGGCAATTATTGAAGTCACCAGTATTGATGATCAAGACGCGTTAGCGATATCTACACAGGTAAAAGCCTACATAGCCGAGCGTCAAAGCACCCTGCCCGCTAATATACAAGTAGATACTTGGGGGGACTTAACTCACTATCTTCAAGGCCGCTTAAACATGATGTTATCTAACATGTTTTACGGTGCACTGTTGGTATTTATTATTCTTGCCCTGTTTCTTGACCTTAAATTAGCTTTTTGGGTGATGATGGGGTTACCAGTGTGCTTTTTAGGGGCAATGTTGTTAATGCCAGCGGTTGGCATGTCGATTAACATGTTGACCTTATTTGCTTTTATCTTGGTACTGGGGATTGTCGTCGATGATGCCATTGTGATAGGTGAAAGTGCCTACAGTGAAGTTGAAGAAAACGGTCATTCTTTACACAACGTGATAACAGGTGTGCACAAAGTTGCTATGCCTGCCACCTTTGGGGTACTGACCACCATTGCCGCTTTCACGCCAATGATTTTGGTATCAGGTCCAATGGGGATTATTTGGAAGTCTATCGGCATGATTGTTATTTTGTGTTTAGCCTTCTCACTCATTGAATCAAAATTCATCTTGCCAGCACATTTGGCACACATGAAAGTCAAAAAGAAAACCGCGCCGACTAATGTATTTTCGCGTTTTAAAGTTGGCTTAAATGACAAGCTACAATTCTTTATTCACCATAAATATCGACACTTTTTAGAAGCCTGCATTAGGCAACGCTATAATGTTGTTGCAGTCTTTGTTGGGGTATTAATTCTCTCTATCGCTTTGGTTGCTAGCGGGAAAGTGCGTTGGGTATTTTTTCCTGATATTCCATCAGACTTTATTCAAGTTCAACTAGAAATGGATGAAGGTAGCTCTGAACTCAATACCTTAGCCACGGTCCAGCAGGTAGAAGATGCTTTATATCGAATGAATGATGTTATGGAGCAGGAATATGGCACAGGTGTAGTTAAACACAGTTTTGTGTCATTAAGCTCACGTACTTCAGCGTTTATTTTTACTGAGTTAACTAAAGGTGAAGACAGGGACGTTGATGGCGTATCTATTGCCGAAGAGTGGCGCAAACAGTTACCTGAATTACTGTCCGTTAAAAAACTCAATATTAATGCCAGCACTAATGAGACAGGCGGAGATTTATCCTTTAGATTAACCTCAACCGATTTAGATCAACTGGCCCTAGCCTCTAAAGAAATTAAAGATAAGCTGGCAACCTATGAAGGTGTATATGATATTTCAGACAACTTTTCGTCGGGCAGCCAGGAAATTCGTCTTAATATTCTGCCAGAAGCACAGGCACAGGGCTTAACTCTGTCTGACTTAGCGCGCCAAGTGCGTTACGGCTTTTATGGTTACGAAGCACAACGTATTTTGCGTAATAAAGAAGAAGTTAAAGTGATGATCCGCTACCCAC
Organism: Shewanella sp. HL-SH2; assembly: GCF_051164935.1. Taxonomy (NCBI): domain Bacteria; kingdom Pseudomonadati; phylum Pseudomonadota; class Gammaproteobacteria; order Alteromonadales; family Shewanellaceae; genus Shewanella; species Shewanella sp. HL-SH2. The sequence continues at coordinate 1,424,543 of NZ_CP195035.1, read as the reverse complement.
TGGAGCAGCGACGCACCGTGGGGCATCTTGAAAATATGATGATCCGCACCAGTAACGGCCAAACGGTACCATTTTCAAGTGTAGCCGCAATAGAGTTAGGCGACTCTTATGCATCTATTACCCGTGTAGATGGTCGCCGTGCAATTACCATTAGCGCTAATGCAAATACCAACAAAGTAGAGCCTAGTAAAGTTGTTGATGAGGTACAGTCTGAATTTATTCCCTACTTATCAGCAAAATACCCCCATGTATCGGCCTCATTAGATGGCAGCAGTCTGGATGAGCAAAATGCCATGTTGGGCTTAATACAGGGCTTTTTCTTCGCCATGTTCACTATTTATGCCTTAATGGCTATTCCACTTAAATCATATACTCAACCTTTAATCATCATGTCAGTCATCCCCTTTGGGATGATTGGCGCGTTAGTCGGCCATTACATGCTGGGATTATCAATGAGTGTATTGAGTTTATGTGGCATCGTGGCGTTGGCTGGTGTGGTAGTCAATGATTCGTTAATCCTAGTGGATTTTGTGAATAAATCCCGCGAAGAAGGCAAGTCGATTATGCAATCAGCAATCGACTCAGGCTGTTATCGATTCAGAGCAATTATTCTTACCTCGTTAACTACCTTTGTTGGCCTTGTTCCAATTATCATGGAAAAAAGCTTACAAGCTAAAATTGTTATTCCTATGGCAACCTCATTAGCTTTTGGTATTTTGTTTTCCACCGTGGTGACGCTAATTTTAGTGCCCGTTCTGTATATTATTTTGGATGACATTAAACGTCTGCTGAAACGCTTCTATTTATGGTGGTGGCGACCTAAAACTACAGATGCCGATTATTATTAATCTGTGGCCAGTATCGATTATGAATCGTTATAGTTTTCAAACAAAAACAGCGCTAAATAAGCGCTGTTTTTGTTTGTCTAATCTGAGATCTGTCCAACATTCATTCATCAATGTATGAGTTAACATAAACCAACATCCACAACTTCAGCATGCAATGTCGCAAACTCAGCCTACAGACCATACGACGACTCACAACACCTTGGTTTATGATATTCGCCACAGTCGCTATATCAATTTAACCAGTCGTTGCACCTTACGTTGCAAATTTTGCCCTAAACATAATGGTAGTAAGCAAGTAGCTCAATATGATTTAACCTTAAGCAAAACCATTACTGCTGACGATATATTGCCATTATTGGGACAGGTAGATAAGTTTGAAGAATATGTGTTCTGCGGATATGGAGAACCGACACTGAATTTAGACACCCTGCTGACAGTTGCTAAAGAATTGCAAAGTCGTGGCGCCCAAGTCAGACTTAATACCGACGGATTAGGTAACCTATTTCATCGTCGCAATATTTTACCTGAACTGGCCACGTGTATTGATGCGATGTCGATATCACTCAATGCAGACACAGAGCAAGCCTATATTGAACATTGCCAACCCAAATTAACACACGCTTATAGTGCTGTGCGTGAATTTATCACCTTAGCCCCACAATATATCCAATCAGTATCGGTCAGCGCAATAAACGGGCTAGCAGGCGTTGATATTGATAAGTGCCGAACAATTGCGTTTGATGCTAATTGTCACTTTACCGAACGCCAACTTGATATCGTGGGTTAGCATGATTTAATTAACTAATTCATGCTAATATTAGCGTCCACTTCACTTTAGTGTAGTTTGGCTACTTATACAGACAAAGTTGGCGCAATGTTTAAAAGAAAAACAACAATTTCAGGTATTACATCCCTCATTGCTTCAGTCCAAGATATTCATTGGTCTCGCACCCAAATTTTATCACTTTTTAGTCAGGTTATTTTATTGCTGATTGGGCTGATTATTATCAGTAGTACCATCATTGATATGGGTGAGCGCAGACTACAGGAAGACTGGGCTGGCCAACGATATAGCGAATTACAAACAGTAGCCTCACTCGCCACTGACAAAATGGGGTTTTTACAATTTAGAACCCAAACATTTGCTAATGGGGAGTTGCTTCGTCAATACCTTTCTAGCCCGAATGAAGAACAAAAACAAAAACTTTTTCAAAGCTGGAACTCTCTAACACAAAACATTCCTGAATTACTTGGCCTGGCATTGTATGACCCACAAGGAAAACTTAAATTTTCCACATCAAGTAATTTAGAAAACCTAACCCTACCCCCCAAATTATTGAAAGGGAAAAGCACCATGGGAGGTGCTGAAATATACTCCTCTGATATGGCATTTACCCCGATTGATGGCAAACTCGAACCCTATATATATCAACTTGCATGGTTAGAAAACCTTGATCAATCTATCAATGGTTATCTAGTCACATTTAACTCTGTTACCCGATTATTAGATACCATAAAACCGGCTTTTTTTAATCCTAACTCGCCGTTATTGTTATTAGATAGTCAGAGTTTTTTATATGCTGGCGCAAATCAGCCTAGTCCATTAAATAATATGCCTGATACCTTAGGAGCAAGTTTAAAACAAACCAACCCTGAGCTGTGGCAATCTATGGCGATGAACAATTTCGGCCAATTTCATAGTAAAGACTCTACATTTGTTTACTTGAAGGTGGAGCTTACCGGGCAAAGTGAATCAAAAAAAGAATATTTCTTTTTATCTTATATTCGTCACCAGGATATCGCTGCACGTTTTGATCCCTGGAAAATGGTACTTATCGTTGCCAGCATTGTGATTGGGTTATTGGGCATAGGAGTAATTGTTTTTCGCCAGCGTTATTTAATGGAAAATAAGGCCAGAAATAATAGTATTCGCTTGTCGAATGGATTATTTAATACCGAGTTAAGTTACGCTATCGTCAATGATAGTGGCCGAATTCTGGGAATTAACAACAGTGCTGCAAACTCATTAAATTATCAACTAAACACCTTAACCGATCGCAGTTTACAGCGAGTGATCAATCTTTCTGACGACAAATTTGAAGCGCTGAAAACAATTTTACGTACCGACCAGTATTGGTCTGGCTGTGTCAGTTTAGAAGATGATAACCATCAGGTTAATATCCACATACACCGTCAAGCGCTATCGCAAAAGGAACATTACTGGATTGTGGTATTTAATGACATCAGTGAATTAGTTGCTAGTCGTCAACAGGCTTTCCTCAATCAATTGCTCAGCGAAAACGCAATAGCAACCACATTAACTAACGCTGAGGGAAAAGTAATTAACTGCAACCATAGCTTTGATAATTTAATGCAGCTGCGCGGCGAACACCAGGTTGATATTAAGACGCTGCTGGGCAGCGAAATTAGTGATATTTGGAGTAATATTCTTACCCAGGTGACCCTGCAAGGTGAGTGGCAAGGTCATGTTACGCCATTTGATCAAAGCCGTTTTATTGAAAACTTAAAAATCACCGTCATGGGCCATATGTCTCTTGAAGGGGATATTGAATACCTTATCTTTACTGTCGAAACCAATGCCACGGGTCCTGTCATCAATCAAAATATGATCACCCCAAAAAGCAGTATGGTGATGCGGTTAGTTGATTTAGAAAACTACTTCAACAATACCAGTGAAAACATTAAAGCCAGCTCAAGCTTACTGGTCATGGATATCAATCCAGAAGGTATTTTTAGTAACATGGGCGACATCAGTCAGCTTGAAAAGCGCCAGCAAGATATTGAGGTTCAAATGTTGATAGACTTACCAGCAAACTATCAATTAGCTCACTGGCAATTGGGTAAGTTAGTGCTATTTTTACCGCACACTGATGCCACCCGAACCCATTTATTTGCTATTGAGATGCTTAAAAAGCTCGCAACAAAACACTTAGATGAAGGTATAAATATTGGTATCGCAGGCTATTGTGCTCCTCAAAGCCTTGAGCAATACCTCATCAATGCAGATGTGGCATTAAAGCGCGCTAAGCAATCAGGTGACCAAAATATTTGCCAAGCCTTTACCCGGACCTTTGATTATGAAAGCAATTCACCTCTGGAATAAGCACACTATTCCTGTTCAATACTAAATGGATTCACATTGTCAGGTAATTTGCTTTCAGTTATTTCAATAATACTTGAGCGGTTCATGGTCACTTTAAAGCGAGCGTACTCAGGCGCTTCTTTGCCATCTTTGAGCACCGCTACTAAATTGAGTTGATAACGGCGCTCTACAGATGCATGACTCACCTTCCCCTCTGATTCATGGTAAATTTTTGCGTTACCGCGCTCAAGGTATCTAGCAAAGGGAATTAAGCTGAAATTTACTTGCTCTTGAATTTGCGAATATCCTGCCTCAAAGGGTTTATTGGTGACTTTAGTCGCAATACGGTAGTGCAATGTTGTCGTGTCGACCTTATTTTGGCTATGACGTTGTTTCATAATTTCGGCGACATGTTTTGGAATATCTTGCGGGCGAATAAACTCCAACCAAACTAACTGCTTAGCAACGATTGCTTGCGTAGTGGTATCACGCAATATTCGACTCCAACGCGGTCGTCCGCGCTGAATAAGGCGCCACATGGCATTGCGAATATCTTCTTTAAATATCTCACGAAAACCATATATCACTGCCAAAGTCAGTAATAAGGTCATCGTCAGACCATTGAAGAATCCTTGAGCCTTAAAAATAAGCGCTGACACAACAAGCATAACTAACCCTGTGGCTAATCCAGTCACAAACTTCTTTAACCCGATCCCTAAAGGCTTTAATTCTTCTTTTAATACTACCCCTTGCTGAATAAGCCGACGAAGCAGTAACATTTTATTAGAAATACGATTTGCATCTTGCTTAGTTTGAGTCGAGTTATAACGTTTTTCTACTTCACGATATTGATTTTCACTGCGACACAGTAAAATAACTTTCTCTGTAATGTCATTATATTCAGCACTACGAGGTCGAGACGCTAAAGTTTTGAGTAATTGTTGCTCACAAAACCAGGACAAATAATTATCGGCGTGCTCAAAGTATGACTTCCATTTTTCTTCACTGGGTTCATTACGGCGGAATTTTTTTAGTAACTGCGCGACGAGTTCGCACAAATCATTTAAAACGGGATAAAATTCATTTGCCTCTGACTTTTGACGTAACTCTTTAGCATCGGTTTCAATCGCAACAGCAAATTGATAAGCAAATAGATTAAGATATAAACGAAACTCTTCCAAAGTACGTTTATTCAAACTGGCAAAACGAGATTGGACTAGCGGTAAATGCAGCCCTTTGGAGTAATATGAGCGTCGGCCAACTATACCGCTATGATAATATTCCTCCTCATTTAAGGTATTACTACCGATCGACATTTCATTAGGTAAAAAAAAGTACAAATCAAAAGTTCGTTGAACGCCTGTGCCCATTTGATGGCTAAATTTAACCGAAAGCGCTTCTTCTTGTTTAACTTTTACCTTTGCCACTGATCCACTCTACTCGCATATTCGATGCTAATAATCTTACTATAGATTAGTTAAATCTCTTACAATCTTAATTTAATTTAATCAGTTACAACCAAGATTAAAGTGTAACAGTCTGAAAATTAAGTCACTAATTTGTTAGATACAATAATTTAAATCTCATCGTTTAAGTTGCATAGTTTACATACAATAAACCATCTTTTAAAAGATATTTGGGGAATAAATTAGCTATAAAGCTCAAATCTTCGCCATGATACTGACAGGAGGTGAAAAACTGAAATATAGATAAACACATACAATGATGATCAATATTAGCATCAAAAAATATAACCTATAGGGCATGGTTTTATAGGGCAAACCTAATAAACTAGATGCACGAACCACATTCCTTTTATACAGTACGGCTCCTTGTCCTGGAATGTATTCGAGTAAGCAAGCTTGGTCTTTACCTAAAAAATGGACTAATGATTCAATCGTTTTTGAGACACTTACGTGGGTCATAGACGATGATGCGAGCTGACTTATTGGAACGACCTGGCCTCGATGCAGAACTAGCTGTTCAAGCACCCAAAATTCTTGATCATTTAAAGGCCAGCTGAGGTCTCTTGAGGGATCAACGAATAATTTATTGGGCCGATCAAACCAACAACTCCCGATTTGCATGCCTTACTCTCGCTAGGTTCTAAAAGGTGATCTAGCCTCACATGTTAAGTGCTTACCTAGCATGTGAATGCCTTTACAACGTCGAAGTCATTCAACATTATTTGCCATATTGTGCACCTAACTAGCGATTAAAATCGTGAACCTGAGCGCGAATCGAACATATTAAAGTAATAATATCGATTTTATAAAACGGGGATAGCAGTGAAATCAAGAGAAATACTTTAAATTCAAGCTAGAGTGCAAAAATATAGCTGGTAAATACCAGCTATATTGAGGTAAAAACACTCAAACAGAAAGATTAAAAGGCATATAACAAGGTCATATTAGTTTCTGTATCAGTGCTTTCTTTACCTTCAAGCGGATCGCTATTATAACGCACAATAACGGCGAACTTCATTGCTAGTGCGCCAACAATGTTTGCGGTTAATGATGTTTCTGAGCGCGCATCTAATTTTTCACCCCAGTCGGCAACAAAACGTTGTTGGAATTTAGATGAATCACTGATTTTAGTTTGATAATTTAACACGGCGTGAGCAACAACGCTGTCTTCAGAATCATAGCCTTCAGCCAGTGCCGTTTCTTCATCTAAACCTTGATAAATATAACCGGGACCAATTTCAGCTTGTAGAGATGTATCTGCAGTATCAATAAGGCGATGACCATAACCTGAAGAGGTTGTTGAGGTAAAATCATAACCAGTAAAAGGATCGACTTCATAATTGGTGTTAGCGAAAATATAGCTACGCTCATTAATTTGATAGTTACCTTGAGCACCGACAAAATAACGTTTTGCAGTGACATCACCGGTATCTTCTTTATAAAGCCCCTCGAATAAGTATTGGTTTTCCCAATTATCTAGCTCATGCTTCAAATCTAAACGTGCTTTAAAAGAAGATGTATCTGTGTTGCCTGTCGTTAAGGTTGCCCCTAATTCAGCTTCCCCACCAAATGTGTCATCACCTTCAACAAAATCAGCACCAGCTTGAGCTGTGAATGGTATTGCAAATGTTATTGCAGCAGCTAAAAGCATTTTTCTCATATTATTAGATCCTTTTCTGTACGTTAATCCTCTCAAAATCGGACGCATATTAACACTTTGATAATAAAATTGAAAAACTGACTGAACGGTATGCCTTACTAAATACTGATTAATCATGCTCTAGTACTAGACTTTTTGATTGCCAGCGTCCACTGCGCCAGCGCCATAACATGGCTAATCCACGCACCCACTCATCAACCGCCAAAGCGGCCCATATGCCAACTAAGCCATACTCTAAATGAATACCGAGCCAATATGCCCCAGGAACCGCAATACACCACATAGAGAAAACACCAACAAAAAACGGAAATTTGGCATCACCACTGGCGCGTAATGCATTAATCACCACTAAATTAAATGTGCGTCCAGGCTCCATAAACAGGGTGAGAATAAATAACGGTGCCACTAATTGCAGCACATCGGTTTCATCGGTAAACAATGCCACAAGATCTTGGCCCCAAATAGCGGCTAATGCGGCCACTGAAGTGGTGACTATTAACCCCAACTTCAAAGCACGATACATTTGTTTTTCAGCAGCCTTAATAGCTTTAGCTCCCACTAAGTGACCGATAATGATTTCATTACCAATACCTATGGATAATCCAAACAACAAAATAAACATACAGATTTGAAAGTATAACGACTGTGCGGCTAATGCTTTATCGCCCATCAAACCAACAAATGAGGTCACCACTAAAAACTGCAACATCCAGGACAAATTCTCTCCCGCTGCGGGCAAACCAATGTGAAACACTTTTTTAAGCATTGTCCATTTTGGTTTAATAATTGAAGGGACATGCAGGCGAATTCCGGTATAACGTACAAAAAGAACCAACATGATGCATACACCGATAATACGCCCCGTGACAGTGCTAATTGCCACACCGGCCACGCCCATTTCAGGTAAGCCAAACCAGCCATAGAGTAAGAGTAAATTACCGATAAATGTGATGATATTAATCGCTAATGTTACCCACATAGCTTGCAAAGTATGACCATGGGCGCGCATTGCTCCAGCAATACACATCGCCATAGCTTCAGGAATTAAACATAAGCCGACAATTTGTAAATATAACTTACCGTCTGCAAGTAAGTGCTCAGGTAAATTCATTAAATAAAGAATAGAGCTGGCACCTGCAACAACGCCAAACGCCGCAACCACTCCCACACCTAGGTTAAAACCGATAGCCGAGTAAACAACATCACGGGCAGCAGCTTTATTTTTAGCACCAAGATATTGGGTTATCACCACACTTGCACCAATACTGACAAAGCTAAATAAGGTAATGGCTAGTTGAAACACCATATTGCCAACAGACAAGGCTGCAACACCTTGATATGAAACATGACTTATCATAAATGTGTTTAACGCTGCGGTTAAAAAGTGCAGTGCAAAATCAATAAATAATGGCCAGGTTAAGCTAAATAATGATAACGGTTTATCTGTCGCGGTTTGCATAATTGCGGTTTCACTAATGTTTGTGATTAATAATGAACAAGAGAGTAGGTCGATATTTAAATTCGACTCGGATTAACAGATTACAATTACAGTATGACGAAAATGCACCAACTAACAAAAAACTATAAATGCTATCAAACAAAAAGCCCGCCGAAACCTAAGTCTGACGGGCTTTAACGCGGCTATAAATTAGACTATTTTTGGGTCTAACTCGCCAGATTGATAAGCTTTATACATAGCCTGTAACGACTTAGGCTTAATTTTAGATGCCATACCAGCACAACCAAACGCTTCATAGCGCGTAGTACAAATGTCTGCCATAGCTTCCATTGATGCTTTTAAGAATTTACGTGGATCAAATTCTGCTGGATTTTCAGCTAAGAATTTACGAACTGCACCAGTAGATGCTAAACGCAAATCGGTATCAATATTCACTTTACGTACGCCATGCTTAATCCCTTCAACGATTTCCTCTAAAGGCACACCGTAAGTTTCAGGGATCTGACCGCCATACTGATTGATAATCTTTAACCACTCTTGTGGTACTGAAGATGAACCATGCATTACTAGGTGAGTATTAGGAATACGGGCATGGATTTCTTTAATGCGATCTATTCGTAAAACATCACCTGTAGGCTTACGACTAAACTTGTAAGCACCATGGCTAGTACCAATAGCGATAGCTAGCGCATCTACATGGGTATCAGCCACAAAACGTGCCGCTTCCTCTGGGGTTGTTAGCATTTGGTCCATAGTCAGAATACCTGCAGCGCCGATACCATCTTCTTCGCCAGCTTCGCCTGTTTCTAAACTGCCTAAACAACCAATTTCGCCTTCAACAGACACACCACATGCGTGTGCGAAAGCAACAGTGCGACGAGTCACATCCACGTTATATTCATATGAAGCTGGTGTTTTACCATCGGCCATTAACGAGCCGTCCATCATAACTGACGACATACCTAATTGAATAGAACGCTGACAAATATCAGGATCGGTACCGTGATCTTGGTGAATACACACTGGAATATCTGGATATTGCTCAAGCGCTGCAGCCATTAGATACTTTAAAAACTGTGGACGAGCATATTTACGCGCACCCGCAGAGGCTTGCACAATAACAGGGCTGTCTGTTGCTTCAGCCGCTTGCATAATTGCACGCATTTGCTCAAGGTTGTTTACGTTAAAAGCAGGTACGCCATAACCATGTTCAGCCGCATGGTCTAGCATTTGTCGTAGAGAGATAAGAGCCATTTTTGTTCTCCAATTATAGGGTGATTACTCACCTAGGTCGCTATTTTTTGGATGGATTTTTATATTCCTTAAGCTAACAATTGTTAGGTCTGTTAACTTAAGGAACGGTTTTTTATAATAATTATTATTTTTATCGCTTAACGCTTATTCTGCGCCGCGTTGTTCAAGCATTTCTACAGCAGGAAGCTTTTTGCCTTCTAAAAACTCTAAAAAAGCACCGCCGCCGGTCGAAATGTATGAAACTTTATCTGCAATATTGTATTTATCCACTGCCGCTAAGGTGTCACCACCGCCAGCAATAGAGAAGGCTTTTGAATTTGCAATGGCCTGGGCGATACGCTCAGTGCCTTTACCAAATTGGTCAAACTCAAATACGCCAACAGGACCATTCCACACAATCGTGCCAGCTTGTTCAATAATCTTTGCCAAAGCTTCTGCACTATCTGGGCCGATATCAAAAATCATGTCGGTGTCACTCACATCGCTCACAGACTTTAGTGTCGCTTCAGCCGTTGGGCTGAATTGGCTGGCAACAACAACATCTGTAGGGACAGGAATGTCAGCACCGCGACTCTTGGCATTAGCGACTAAACGCTTAGCTTCATCAAGTAAGTCTGCCTCATATAATGATTTGCCTACATTGTGACCCGCTGCAGCAATAAAGGTATTGGCAATACCGCCACCCACTACGAGCTGATCAACAATACCGGACAAGCTTTCTAGCACAGTTAACTTAGTAGAGACTTTAGAGCCACCTACAATGGCCACTAACGGACGTGCTGGGTTATCCATTGCTTTAGCTAAAGCATCTAACTCTTGGGCCAATAATGGGCCAGCACAAGCGATAGGAGCAAACAGACCAACACCATGGGTTGATGCCTGGGCGCGATGTGCGGTGCCAAAAGCATCCATAACGTACACATCACATAATGCTGCCATTTGCTTCGCGAGTGCTTGATCGTTTTTGCCTTCGCCAACGTTAAAACGCACGTTTTCAAACACAACCACTTCACCCGCTTTAGCGTCAACACCGTTAAGGTAGTCATCAGCTAAACGAACTGGGCAATCCAGTGCGTTAACTAAATAATCGACAACAGGTTGCATCGAAAACTCAGCATTGAATTCGCCTTCAGTTGGACGACCAAGGTGAGACATCACCATCACAGCAGCGCCTTTTTCAAGTGCCAGTTTGATTGTTGGTAATGCAGCACGCAAGCGTGCGTCACTTGTTACAACACCGTCTTTAACGGGTACGTTTAAATCTTCACGAATAAGCACGCGCTTATTTTGCAGATCTAAATCAACCATATTGATAATAGCCATAATTAGCCTTTCCTTATAAATGTAAAAATTAAAAAACAAAACTGTTGTTCACCGCCGATGCATGATCCACGGTTAAAAAATCATTTAAGTACTTTGATTTAGTTATTTAGTTATTTAGTTATTTTTAACATAAATCATCAGGATTATTTTTTTGACTGCCTAGCTTGGATCATCGCCAAGCTTGTGTCGAGCATGCGATTAGCAAAACCCCACTCGTTGTCACACCATAAGAGTAATTTTACCAAATGCCCGGCGCTGACACGGGTTTGGGTGCCATCAACAATACTCGACCGCGGGTCATGGTTAAAATCACATGACACTAATGGCTCTTCTGTATATCCCAAAATACCATTAAAACTGCCATTTGAGGCCAAGGCTAACACCTGATTAATTTGGGCTATATCGACTTTTTTCTCAAGGGTAACGGACAAATCAATCGCTGTAACATTGATTGTTGGCACGCGCACTGAAATGGCCTCAAACATATCTTTCATGTGGGGCAATATACGCTCAATACCGCGTGCTAACTTGGTATCCACTGGAATAATTGATTGACTGGCGGCGCGGGTGCGACGTAAATCATCATGATATGCATCAATCACTTGCTGGTCATTCATCGCCGAATGGATCGTGGTAATTGCGCCACTTTTAACCGTAAAATGCCTATCTAACACATCGATAACCGGCACAATACAATTGGTTGTACAGGATGCATTGGACACGACTGTATGCTCAGGGCGCAGTAAATCATGATTCACCCCATAGACTATAGTGCCATCAACATCGGGAGAAGAAGGATGAGAAATAAGGACTTGTTTAGCACCTGCTTGAATATGCACTTCACATTCTTGACGATCATTTAAGCTACCCGTCGCTTCATAAACAATATCGATATCCAGTTCAGCCCAAGGTAGTTGACTTGGGTCAGACTGATTAAGCAATAGAATGGCATCATCACCAATAATAAGATGATTGTCTTTTAAGCTGACCTGATGTTTAAAACGACCATGGGTTGTATCGTATTGGGTAAGATGACGAATAGCGTCGGGTTTTGCGAGTTCGTTAATCGCAACTATTTGAATTTGGTCACGCTTCCCTGATTCATATAACGCCCTCAGAATGGAGCGACCAATACGACCATAACCATTTATTGCAACTCGAATCATTCCATTCCCAGCATAAAGAGAGAGATTATTAAGGCAGAAAAATAAAAAACGGCCAACACATAAAGTGTCGGCCGCCATATTATACACAATTAAGCACTTAACATATAAGCGCTAATTTGAGTCAATCGTGGATCATGTTTTTAAGCCAGTGCTTTGACTTTGCTAACCACATTATCAACGGTGAAGCCAAAGTGCTTCAATAAGTCGCCACCCGGTGCTGACTCGCCGAAGGTTGTCATGCCGACAACATCGCCATCAAAGCCAACATACTTATGCCAGAAATCAACATGAGCCGCTTCAATTGCTACGCGTTTAGTCACAGATCGAGGTAATACAGACTCTTTGTAAGCTGCATCTTGCTTGTCAAACACATTGGTCGACGGCATAGACACTACGCGTACTTTGATGCCATCGACAGTTAATGCTGCAGCAGAATCAACCGCTAACTGCACTTCTGAACCGGTAGCAATTAAGATAACGTCCGCAGCGCCTTCACAATCAAGCAGCACATAACCACCTTTAGCGACATTGGCTAATTGCTCAGCGCTACGCGCTTGAGCCTTAAGACCTTGACGGCTAAAGATTAAAGACGTTGGCGATTTGCGAGTTTCAATTGCAGACTTCCAAGATACTGCTGTTTCAGCAGCATCACATGGACGCCATACTGTCATGTTAGGTGTCATACGTAAGTTAGCTAATTGCTCAACAGGTTGGTGAGTTGGACCATCTTCACCTTGGCCAATTGAGTCATGGGTATAAACGAAAATGTTCTGAATACCCATTAACGCAGACATACGTACCGCATTACGTGCGTATTCCATAAACATCATGAAAGTTGCGCCGTAATTGATGAAGCCACCGTGTAATGAGGCGCCATTCATAATGCCGCTCATACCAAACTCACGCACACCGTAATAGATATAGTTACCAGCTGCATCGTCTTGAATGCCTTTTGAACCTGACCATAGCGTAAGGTTTGAGCCAGCTAAGTCAGCACTGCCACCTAATAATTCAGGTAACATAGCACCAAAGAAACCAATTGAATTTTGTGATGCTTTACGGCTAGCAATGCCTTCAGCTTTATCTTGGCATTCTTGAATGAATGCTTGTGCTTTTGCTTCAAAGTCTGCCGGTAAATCACCGTTTAAGACACGACGTTCAAACTCAGCCGCTAACGCTGGGTGAGCCACTTTGTATTCAGCAAATTTGTCATTCCATAATGACTCATTAGCCACACCTTTATGCTTAGCATCCCAACCAGCATAAACATCTGATGGAATGTCAAAAGGAGCATGTGGCCAGTTTAAGAATTCGCGAGCCGCTGCAATTTCTGCATCACCTAATGGTGCGCCGTGACAATCATGGCTACCCGATTTATTTGGTGAACCAAAACCAATAATTGTTTTACAACAGATCATTGTAGGCTTATCAGTTACAGACTTAGCTTGTTCAATTGCGGCGCGGATTGCATCAGGATTATGACCGTCAACATCAGCAATAACATGCCAACCGTATGCTTCAAAACGCTTAGGCGTATCGTCAGTAAACCAACCTTCAACGTGACCATCGATAGAAATACCGTTGTCATCCCAGAATGTAATTAGTTTACCTAAACCTAATGTGCCAGCTAATGAACAGGCTTCATGTGAAATGCCTTCCATTAAACAACCGTCGCCTAAGAAACAGTAAGTGAAGTGATCAACGATATCGTGGCCATCACGGTTAAACTGTGCTGCTAAGGTTTTTTCAGCAATCGCCATACCAACGGCATTACTGATACCTGCACCTAATGGACCCGTGGTGGTTTCAACACCAGGGGTATAACCATATTCAGGGTGACCAGGCGTTTTAGAGTGCAACTGACGGAAATTTTTAAGCTCTTCAATTGGAAGCTCATAACCCGAAAGATGTAATAGAGAGTAAATAAGCATTGAGCCATGGCCATTAGATAAAATAAAGCGGTCACGGTCAGCCCAGTTAGGGTTGGTTGGATTATGCTTTAGGAAATCATTCCATAATACTTCAGCAATATCTGCCATACCCATTGGTGCGCCTGGGTGTCCAGAATTGGCTTTTTGAACGGCATCCATACTTAACGCACGAATTGCGTTTGCGAGTTCTTTACGAGATGACATGCTCTCTCCTGCTTGTTTAATGAGGTCTAGCGGGCAATTGTGGAGACATATTTTCCCCTACTAGGCGGCGCGACGCAAATTAATATTTTTCGTGTGTATCAATTCAAACTTCAGATTGGCTAATAAAGCGCAATAATTGCCATAAACTGGCTTAATATAGCAGCTTAAATAGTGGCATTAAGCTTCCATCAAAGCGGACATTATTGGTTCAGGTAATTTATTTATTGGGTTTATATTGTCTAATTATGTATACAGTTACGTTAAAACCTCACGATTAAAATGTCACTTAAACCTTAAATTTCATCACGTTAATTACACAGAATAGCAAACAGCTTATCTTGCTGTTTAACATTTTCATGAAACATTGCACAATTCTACGCTTTAATTCGTATAGTGGGGTGTTATCAAAATCAATTTCGACTAGAATAGACGTCTAGACGTATATAAATTTATATTTTTTATCAGCAAACGATGAGATTTCCGACTATGGCAAAGCACTTGTTCACTTCTGAATCAGTTTCAGAAGGTCATCCAGATAAAATCGCCGATCAGATTTCTGATGCGGTATTAGACGCAATACTTGAGCAAGACCCAAAAGCTCGTGTTGCGTGTGAAACCTATGTCAAAACAGGCATGGTATTAGTGGGTGGCGAAGTGACCACTTCTGCTTGGGTTGATATCGAAGAAATTGCTCGTAAAACCGTGCGTGACATTGGTTATACTCATTCTGATATGGGTTTTGACGCTGATTCCTGTGCAGTTTTGAATGCAATTGGTAAGCAATCTCCTGATATTAACCAAGGTGTTGACCGAAGCGATCCTGCTGAGCAAGGTGCTGGCGACCAAGGATTAATGTTTGGTTATGCGAGTAACGAAACTGATGTGTTAATGCCTGCACCTATTACTTATGCGCACAAATTAGTTAAACGCCAATCAGAAGTACGTAAAGACGGCACCTTACCTTGGTTACGTCCTGATGCAAAAAGCCAAATTACCTTTGCTTATAACGATGGCAAAATTGTCGGTATTGATGCGGTTGTGTTATCAACCCAACATAAAGAAGAAGTTAAACAGGCTGATTTAATTGAAGCTGTGATGGAAACCATCATCAAACCAGTATTGCCTTCACACTGGTTAACTAAAGATACTAAATACTTTATTAACCCTACTGGTCGTTTTGTTATTGGTGGTCCTGTTGGCGATTGTGGTTTAACCGGTCGTAAAATCATCGTAGATACCTATGGCGGCATGGCTCGTCATGGTGGCGGCGCTTTTTCGGGTAAAGATCCATCAAAAGTTGACCGTAGTGCGGCTTATGCTGCGCGTTATGTGGCTAAAAACATCGTCGCTGCTGGGTTAGCTGATCGCTGTGAGTTACAAGTGTCTTATGCAATTGGTGTTGCAGAGCCGACTTCAATTAGCATTGAAACATTTGGCACAGGTAAAGTATCAGAAGAGCTACTGATCAAGTTAGTGCGTCAACATTTCGAGTTACGTCCATATGGCTTAACTGCAATGTTAGATTTGGCTCGCCCTATCTACCAAAAGACTGCGGCTTATGGCCACTTTGGCCGCAGTGAGTTCCCGTGGGAAGCAACTGATAAAGCTGAAATTTTACGTGCTGATGCAGGTTTATAATCAATACTGTTAGCCTAAATTAAAAAACCGCCGTTAAGGCGGTTTTTTATTGTCTGCATTCCAAGAACCGTTAAATCTAAACGTCGCAAAAATGGAGCGCTAATGTAATCGGCAATCAGCAGTGATCAAAATGAGCGCTTTCGACGCACATAAAACCGATTTGCTGCATGGTCATAATCGGTACAGTGATTGTGTTCACGACTTGAATATTGCTGCCTTGTACATCTATGGGATCAATTAGGCTAAATCCTACTTCATATTGATTTATCTTGCCACAATCTATCCAGCAATAATCCATCTCATGACATTCATTATCACAGCCATCACTTTCTTGATTATCACTTAACCCTAACCACTTAATGGCATAACGCGGTGTCGAGTGAACCGTGTTATTGGTGATTAATATTATCTCAGCGGCATGATATTTATATTGATGTTGCGCTAGCACAGCGACAACTAATTTGGCGTTATCGAATGCACTCAAACGCAATCCAAGATAAGGCGCAAACAACTCATCAAATTTAGGCGGTATATTCAGCATTTTTATCTCAATAAATCACTCGAACTAACAAGTAAAAATCACGCTGTTGAAAACTAAAGAAATCGACAACTTGCATATCGGCATATTGAGTATGGGCACTGAAGGAACGGCTATTATCTTCAGCAATATAGGCAACTAAATATCTAACCTTGCTGCTCACCGCCTCGGCAATATGATTAACTAAGTGAGCAAAAATGCCTTGGCCACGATACTGTTCAGCTATCCATATTGGTCCATATTGACAACTATTGGTTTGAGTAAGCGCTAATTTAACACCATCACGTTCAATGTCTAATTGCGGCAGCTTTTGAATTATTTTTTGGTACAGTGCTTGTTTAGCAAAGAAGTCCCATTTAGCAGCAATAACGTAACCGACAATCTGCTGGTTATCTAGCGCCAGCATGATCCAATGTTGATTGATTAATAAAGTCACTTGCGCAGCCGTTAAAGCCTGCCCTTGAAGACTGGGATCAAACTGGCCTAGCTCAGCATTAACATGGGTGCGTTCTAGCTCGACTAACTGCGAGACATCCGCGAGATTGGCTTTGCGATATAGAATCACTCTTTTTCCTGCGGCTTGTCGGATGGGGAATTTTCAGATTTAGGTGCTTCAGCTTTATCACTTTCAACTGACGGAGGCTTAGCTAAAGCAGTATCTTGTTTTTTAGCCCATTCGATGACTAATGCTACAGGATAGGGCGTCATCATTGTTAAACCTAGGCCAATAATGCTCGCCACCATCAACATTCCCTGAGCACGCTGGCTAGATTCGGTAAAAATCAGTAAATAGCTGCCAGCAAATAACAGTAATGACCCTAAGTAATGAAGCCCTTTTAACCATTTAATCATATCGATTTCTCACTAATAGGCCGATGACGTGTTATCACTTTGACACAGTATCAAGTAGAATAGCTTCAATTGAAGCAATTTAGGCAAATACAGTAAACATGATAAAGCATTTTTTAGGCGCCGCAGCAGTTATTTTTTCATTAAGCGCATGCCAAAGTTATTCAGATATTGATAACACCACAACACTTGTTGGCCAGTGGCATATTGAATCCGTGCTGTCAGAACCAACTATTGATTACAGTCCTGCAAAATTAGTTTTTTCTGACAACGGTCAGTTAACAGGCAACACTAGTTGTAATCCGTTTATGGGTCAATATTCACTTAAAAATGATTTGCTGACGCTTTCACCCGCGGGCTCAACTCGCAAAGCTTGTATCGAAGCACTTATGGTACAAGAACAAAGAGTGATGCAAGCACTGCCTTTAGTTTATAGCGCCAAGCTTAATCAAAATAAGTTACGTTTAGTCAATAAAAGCGGCCAAACCATTATGGTGCTAAGCAAATTAAACAAATAGCTTAACCTTCCCAACTTGTGACTAAGTAAACTATTTACTACACTTCACACAGTGCTTTAAATTGAATTTATATTCACAAAAAATGGATTTTTCTTGACTCAAGATTCATTTCTATTCAAAATGTAGCGTTTTTTTGAATAACAACTATAAGAAGAAAATACAATATGCCAACCAATAAAAATCAGGATGATCTGGTCAGAACATTTAAAGCAATCTTAAAAGAAGAACGCTTTGGCAGCCAAAGTGAAATCGTTAATGCGCTTCAGGCTGAAGGATTTGGCAATATTAACCAATCTAAAGTATCGCGAATGCTGAGCAAATTTGGCGCAGTAAGAACCCGTAATGCCAAACAAGAAATGGTTTATTGCTTACCTGCTGAATTAGGCGTGCCAACTGCAGGCAGCCCGCTGAAGAATTTGGTACTTGATGTTGACCATAACCAAGCAATGATAGTGGTACGTACCAGCCCTGGTGCCGCCCAGTTAATTGCCCGGTTATTAGACTCAATAGGCAAACCTGAGGGTATTCTAGGCACTATTGCCGGTGACGATACTATCTTTATTAGCCCTTCAAGCATCAAAACAATTGATGATACGCTTGAAACGGTTAAGTCTCTGTTTAACTTCACTGAGTAACTGCTTAGTTATACTAAAAAGCAGCTATTGGCTATCATTGAATCCCGAAATATCAATGCTTGCCACTAAATACCTAATAAAAAAGCAATGCTTTGGCATTGCTTTTTTATTGGGTATTTTTGTTAACAGCGACGGCTAATAATCATTATTAATGACAGCTGCTACTCATCTACCGTAGACATTACTCTTCTTCCCACTGGGTGAGAAAATCCAGTGAAGGTGCAAAAAAAGATGACCCGGTTAATGCTTTAGTAAACAGCATTAAATGGTCATGGTTACCATGCCCATCACCATAAATCATGCTACGTAGCATTTGCTCAAAGTTATCAGGTGTCTTGCAGCTAGAGATAAACATAAGTCCCTGCTCTTTAACTGAGCCGTATGGCATACTTTGACGTAAAATTTCCATAGTATTGCCATCAGCATCTTTTAAATTAACCCGTTTGGTATGGCTGGTTAACGGCTTATCGGCAGATTCATATTCAATATCATCTTGTTTAGTCCGGCCGAAAATATCTTCTTGCTTCTTAACAGGCAAACGTTGCCACTTACTTAAATTGTGAGCAAATTTCTGTACATGGATATAGCTACCTGACTTAAATTCAGGATCTTCCTCTGCCACCAAAGCAACCTGTTGACGATGACGACCTTTAGGATTTTCAGTACCATCAACAAAGCCAGTTAAATCTCGGCTATCCATAAAACGGAAACCGCGCTCCTCATCAACCAGCTCAACCAAATCTTCAAACATTTGGTTAATTTCATTGGCTACCAGGTGCAAAATATCGAAACGATCACAGCGAATATGAACAAATAAATCATATTCGATAGCCGGTGCATCACGATTCCCCTCATTCATTGCTGGGAAAGGTTTTAACAGTGCGGGGCGGGCCTGCGGATAATATGTATCCCAAAAATTAGCCCCAATACCAACAAAGCCATTAAAGGCACTATCAGCATATTGATCTGTTAGCTCATAGATATATTGCGCTACATTAGCAATCGAAGGACGCAGTTTATCTTCAACGCCGTCATTGGCATTAAACATCAAATAAATACTATGTAAATTACCTTCAGCACATATCCCTAATTGCTCGCGCGGCATAACCTGATTATCCATATTGAAACAAACCACCTAGATTGTTATCGGAAAGGAAGACTTAAACTGAACGATTTAATTCAGTGTTCAATCAATTGAAACTCTTATAATCATCATAAAATAATTTTTCAATAACACAAATCAAAAAATAACCAAGGGGTGCGTTGGTGCAAATAAATTAACTTTTTGCCCTGGCGATAACTGTAATATTTGGCTTTTTACTTCCAAACAATGCTCTTCAACTTTGACCCAATAATGACAAACCGTTCCTAAAAACCTTCTATCTATGATAGTGGCGACGCCATTATCATCAGCAACCAGTTCAACTTGTTGCGGTCTAAGTAATAAGTGCCCTTGATAATCTACAGGATAATTTATAGCTGCACTACTTTGCAGTAAACCAATGGGTGATGATACTTGCTGACTATTTGTCACTCGTATTGGTAAATAATTACCAGAACCTAAAAACTCAGCAACGTAACGGTCAGTAGGGTACGCATAAAGATCTTCAGCCAAGCCGTGTTGAATAATAGCACCCTGCTTAAATAGGGCTAATTTATCAGCAAATACAAATGCTTCATCTTTGCTATGGGTGACAAATACAGCGCTGACATTACGCAGTTTCAAAATGCTTCTTATTTCAAGCATCATTTCATTACGCACTTGAGCATCAATGTTAGAAAAAGGTTCATCAAGCAAGAGTAACTGGGGTTCATAGGCCAGTGCGCGTGCAATAGATACACGTTGTTGCTGCCCGCCAGACAACTCATGGGGGTAACGTTGGCCTAAGCCGTTTAGCTTAACTAGCTCTAGCATTTCATCTAAACGCGCTTGACGCTCAATTTTATTCAAACCTTTGACGCCGAAAAGAATGTTATCGGCCACATTGAGGTGAGGAAACAAGGCATAATCTTGAAAAATCATCCCTACCCCACGCAGCTCACTAGGTATAAATATTCCATCACCGGTAAGGGTATTGCCATTGATTTGAATTGTGCCCTGACTAATCGGCTGCAAACCTGCAATAGCGCGAAGTAAGGTGGTTTTCCCACAGCCACTGGGACCCAGCAAGGCGACTATTTCACCTTGTTGCAGGGTAAGATTAAGCCCGTTTAAAATCACTTGTCCTTGGTAATCACTGAAGACATTTTCGATGGTGAGAGTCGACATATTAGCGAGTATGCTCCAATGAACGGTTAAGATAAATCAACGGAATAAGTCCAACAAATACAATTACAATAGCTGCCAGAGCGCCATGCTCGAGCTTTTCATCAGACACAAATTGGAATACATAGGTCGCTAGATTTTCAAAGCCAATTGGCCTTAATAATAGCGCTGCGGGCAACTCTTTCATACTTTCAATGAACACCAGTAGCGCACCAGCCAATAAGCCCTTGCGCAATAATGGCAAATGAACACGCATTAGTAGCTGTATAGGCTTTTGGCCCATAGTAATACTGGCCATATCTAACGATGGTGATATGCGCTTATAACTGCTCTCAAGGCTACCAATTGCTATCGCTAAAAAACGCACCGTGAATGCAAATACAATCGCAAAAACACTACCCGTAAAAAACAAACCAGGGCCGCGAGCGCCAAACCAGTCATAAATATCATTAACCGCAAAATCTAAATAGGTCAAAGGTACTAGCACACCAATAGCTAAAACTGTGCCAGGTAAGGCGTAACCAGTGCTACTTAAGCGTGATGGTAGAGAGTCTGATTGCCTAGGACTCACTCGACGTACGAACATCAATATTAAAGCTAATAATAAACATATTAAGCTAACGAGTACCGCTATGTACAAACTATTCCAGCTATATTGCCAAAAACGAGCATCCCAACTTTGGTCAAAATAATCGATGGCATAAGCGCTCAAAATTATAAAGGGTAATAAAAATGCAAACAGTAATAATCCACTGCAGTACGCCCAAGCTGCAAAAGATTTAATTCCTTTTAGTTGATACCTATCACTATCGCTAAGTGCTGATTGCTTTTGAAATAATTCTTGCTTGCGCCGGGCAAACCGCTCAACACCGACCATAGTAAAAATCACTAACAGCATAATCGCTGACAATTTGGCTGCCGCAGTTAAACTGCCATAGCCCAGCCAAGTGTCATATACCGCCGTGGTTAATGTTGGCACAGCAAAATAGCTTACGGTGGCGTAGTCGGCAGCGGTTTCCATTGCAACCAGTGCCACACCTACCGCCAACGCTGGACGTGACATAGGTAAAGCTACCCGCCAAAAGCTACGCCAAGGGCTAGACCCCATAATGCGCGATGCATGTAATAAACTAGAAGACTGCTCCATAAAAGCAGTACGAGCCAATAAATAGATATAAGGGAACAGCACTAACGATAACATGATCGCTGCACCACCTAGACTACGAATAGCAGGAAAATAATAATCGTGTGGAGAACTCCACTGAAACAAATCTCTTAAGACACGTTGTACAGGACCTGCATAGTCCAGCATATCAGTATAAACATAGGCGACTATATAGGCTGGCATAGCCAAAGGTAATAGCAATAACCATTGAAAATATCGACGCCCTGGAAAATCACAGCGGGCAACAAACCATGCTGCAGGTACGGCAATGACTAACGAGCCAATACCCACCAGTAGCATTAGCAATAAGCTGTTAGCAATATAGGTTGGAAGTACAGTCTCAAACAGATGCTTAAAAACAGCTTCATCGGGAAATGTGGCTTGCACTATTAATGCAATAAGCGGCAGTGTGATCACCGCCGCTATTAAGTAACCAGTAAGCGACCAGCTTCTGGATAAACCTAAAATCATAACAACTATCCAGTTAAATCAATACGGTGTAATCCTCGACACCGTATTGAGTGACAATGCAAAAACTGGCGTAATATCAATATTGATATTAAAGGTCGAATTTTACTTCATCTAGTAGCTTCACTGCCGCTTGATGATTTTCAGCCAATTTATAAATAGGAAGTGAATCTGCTTTAAATTCGCCCCATGATGCCACAAGTTTTGATGGCTTCACATCAGCTTTAACCGGATATTCCATGTTAACCTCTGCATAGGCTTGCTGAGCAACATTAGAGGTTAAAAACTCCATTAATTTTATTGCATTATCTTTGCTTGGCGCAAACTTAGCTAGCGCCATACCAGATACGTTGATGTGTGCACCTCTGTTAGCCTGATTAGGGAAGTTTATCTCAACGGCTTCAGCCCAGCTTTTTTGATTCTCGTCCATCATCATATTGCCATAGTAATAACTATTACCAATAGCAACATCACACATCCCCTCTTTAACCGCTAACACTTGGTCGCGATCATTACCCTGGGGTTTGCGCGCTAAGTTAGCTTTAACGCCTGTAAGCCAGGTTTTAGTTTCTGCTTCGCCATGATGTGCGAACATAGAGGCAACCAAAGCTACATTGTATGGGTGCTTACCACTACGAGTACAAATTTTACCTTTGTATTCCGGTTTAGCTAGGTCTTCATAATCGATATCAATCTTGCCTGTGCGCTCTTTTGAAGAGTACACATTACGTACGCGCATAGTTAGTGCATACCAATCATTCTTAGGTGAACGATAAACCTCAGGAATATTGCTATTAATCACATCATTATTAACTGGAGAGACAAGATCTTTTTCAACTAATTCCATTAAACGAGAAAAGTCAGAGGTTAATACAACATCAACTGGAGACAAACGGCCTTCACGTTCAATCCGTTCTGCAATACCATCTTTAGCAAATACAACATTGACCTGAATACCAGTACTTTGAGTAAACTGCTCTAGGATAGGTTCAACCAAAAAGGCTTGTCGATATGAATATACAGTTAACGCCTCATCCGCCATTACAGAACTGGCTAAACATGCTAACCCTAAAATCGCAGTGCCTTGTACCATTTTCATTTCCACATTCTCCTTGGTTGACTTAAACTGCCAAAAGCAACTAACAATGATAATAGTTATCAATCGCGACAAGGGTAAATGATCAGCACAAAAGGAGCAAGCGCATTTTATTAAATTTGTATTGATGTTGACTTAGATCTCGCTCAGTACTGCAAGCATATAACACTGTGGCTTATTACCAGTACTTCTCTACTGTTATTTGCCCGGGAGCCCTTCTTAGGTTTTTAGTTAACCCTAATTCTAATAGTGCGGTTTGTGCATCAGAAATCATCCCAGGATTACCACAAATCATCACTTGAGAGTCTTCTGCATTAATCGTTAATGACGCTTTTTGTTGTAACAGACCATTATTAATCGCATCGGGAATGCGGCACATTAACGCATCTTCGTAGGATTCACGGGTAACAATAGGAATAAAGTGAAATTGTTGGGAATATTTTGCCTGTAGCTGCTTAATAGATTCTAAATACGCTAAGTCCGAGGCTAAGCGGACACCATAGACCAAAACAACTTTTTCAAATCGCTGCCAAGGCTCGTCAGTTAACAACATTGAAATAAAGGGGCCAACAGCGGTGCCAGTAGAAATCAACCACAAATGCTTACCTTGCAGTGCGCCATGGGGAATTTCATCTAGGGTCATGAATCCGGTCGCCTTGGGTGTCACTTCAATTGTGTCACCGGGGTTAAGTGATTGCAGATCGGGTGACAATTGACCATTTTCAACAGCTACAGCTAATATTTCGACATAATCGCTGCCTGGTGGGTTAACCACTGAATAAGCCCTAGCAATACGTTTTTCATCTCGGATTTGGCTTAACTTAATAAACTGCCCTGCGATATAAGGTTCAACAGGCGCTTTAATCTTTAAGGAAAAAAGCTTTTCATTCCAATCAATTCGCTCAATTACTTCACCAGTTACCCACATAACACACCCTTATTCTTTTGCGTCTTTAGTAGAAGGTAACATGTCTAACTTAAACTTAGCTAATCCACTTTGAATATGCTCATAGGTACTATCCACACCAGCGACAATATCGCCTTGAAGCACTTTCAAACCTGACAATATGGCTTTGGCTTGTCCAAAGCCGTCATCTATCGCCTTAGATATCTTATCCATAAAGCTATTAAGCTGAGTCTCGAAATCATCTTCGGGGTTTTGTTGCTGATATAAGCCAAAAAAACCTGTGGCAAATTGTACTATCCGATCTGCTGTGGCTGTAGGCGAGTAATCAACTTCAACCTCGATTGATTTGGAGGGTTTATTTTCACCCAAGACTAAATCAAGCTCAGCATCTATGGCATCAATGGCACTGCGATATAACAATGCCAGTGATTGATCTCCGGAAGATAACGTCACTTTCTCCTGTGCCGCCAGAATTTGTCCATTCATTAATCGCTTAGTAATTTGACTAACAGACATATTGGCTTGCTTAACCTCTGACTGCACACCCTGATTACTGACGTTATCAACAGCCTGTTTATCTTTCTCTGTATTTTTTGACAATGATGTAAACTGGGTCATATTTCTATTGGGTTTAATTTCCATGAAGCCTGCTCCATTTTTGAAATCTATATCTCTTTATCGACGAATAAAAATTAACCTAAAGTGATATTTTTAAAAAACACCCTTACACTCAACATTAGCATCAGATACTTTATTTAACGGCATAGATTAACGTTTCGATTACTACATCGAATGAATATTGTTAAGCTTTAAACTATTCATTTAGTTGTTTTGACTAGTCATAAACTCGTTATTTCAGCTAGATTGATCTTGTTCTTGATACTCAGTATAAGTTTCAACGGTAGTAGGTAATCTTCAACTATATTGACTAATCAATCTGTTGAGATAAATTTAACTCGCTTAATTTAAGGATAATACATGCAATTGCAACCGTGGATTTTATGGGGGATAGATCTGTTTGCAGGCCTGTTTCTAATGCTATTTTGGGCCGTTATCATTGGTGTAATGTATATGTACATCGCTGATAAGCTTCAAACAAAACAAGCTATTAGGCATAATTATCCCGTTATTGGTCGATTTCGTTATTTATTTGAGAAACAAGGTGAGTTTTTTAGACAATACTTTTTTGCTAACGACCGCGAAGAGTTACCTTTTAATCGCGCTGAACGCAGCTGGGTATATCGAGCAGCAAAAAACGTAGAGCGCACCATTGCTTTTGGCTCAACTCAGCCCTTAGACAAGCAGGGCAGTATTTTATTTCTCAACTCAGCATTTCCTATCAGTGATCACATTCATGTTGCACCAGCCACAGTAACGGTTGGCGAGCAATGTGATGTGCCCTATACCACAGACAAAATTTGCCACATTTCAGCCATGAGCTTTGGTGCATTATCAAGACCTGCAATAACCGCATTATCCCACGGTGCAGCAAAAGCAGGCTGCTGGTTAAATACTGGAGAAGGGGGATTAAGCCCACATCATCTTAAAGGTAATTGTGACTTAGTATTTCAAATTGGCACCGCAAAATATGGCGTACGTAATGCAGAAGGTCACCTTGATAACGAAAAATTGAAACAAGTAGCAGCTAACCCACAAGTTAAAATGTTTGAAATTAAACTCAGCCAAGGTGCTAAACCAGGTAAAGGCGGTATACTTCCAGGCCTAAAAGTCACCGAAGAAATAGCTAATATTAGGGGGATTCCCATTGGAGAGGACTCTATCAGCCCTAACGGTCATATTGAAATTACCTGTGTAGCAGATATTTTAGACATGGTTGCCCAAGTGAGAAATGCAACAGGAAAACCAACTGGTATCAAAGCGGTTATAGGCGATATCACCTGGATTGAAGATATGTGTGAAGAAATTGCTCTAAGGGGGTTTGAGCATGCACCAGACTTTTTCACCTTAGACAGCGCAGATGGTGGAACAGGTGCCGCGCCTCAAGCTCTAATGGACAATGTTGGCTTACCACTGCGAGAAAGTCTGCCAAGGTTAGTCGACTTACTTATTCAAAAAGGGCTACGTCAGCGGATAAAAATTATTGCGACTGGAAAGTTAGTCATGCCATCTTATGTTGCATGGGCACTCGCTACAGGTGCAGATTTTATCGCATCAGCCAGAGGTAACATGTTTGCGTTGGGCTGTATTCAATCACTACAATGCAATAAAGATACTTGTCCGACAGGTATCACCACCCACGATAAGCGATTACAGCGAGGACTCGACCCCAAAGATAAATCGACTCGTGTAGCCAACTACAATCATTTCTTACATTATGATTTAACAATGATAGCTCACTCCTGCGGTGTTAACGATGCGAGACAATTGACGCGAAAACATGCACACATTGTAATTTCTAGTGGTGTTTCCGTTTCTCTAGATAAACATTATAAGCATCTGATTAATTAAGCTATTCGAATACAGTCCCAAAGTATTACTTTAAAGCTTTTTGATTATCAGTTAGACTAGAAGGTGATGCATAGATCACATTACAGAGGTAAAGTGTAAGATGCATCACCTATAGTGACTAGCTGAGAGCGACTACCAGATAGTGACTAAAAGTCGATAAAAATGCTTTAAAGGATACAATCTTGAATTTAAAGAACGTTCAAACTGCAATAAAAGGAAAAACAGCAAGTTACAGCTGTAAAAATTGCGATCGTCTAACTGAAATTGAAGGCGAGATGGTGTGTTTTGAACAAGGTAAAATTATTAGGCTTGTTCCATTAACAGAGCCCGATACCTTAATAAAACTGGTTTGTATTGGTTGGCAAAAAAAATAGCTCTATTGATAACTCCTAAGCACTATTGGTAACTACTAAATATTTCAGCACTCACTCAACAACTAAAGCCTTAAGTCGAGCTTCTCTAAATACAAACCTATATCAGCAAATCCTTATTTTCAGATTGCTTAATAATTTTCTTGTCCATTTCATTAATAGACTGCTTCGCTAATGTTACCCCACGTGTTGTCACTCTTAATCCTGCACACAATTCATTATAAACACGGTTAATTTCATCATCTGATAATTCACGCGCTTTTAACATAGCAACAATAGCAAACCAATCTGTACTCACCTGGTGTTGAGTACCTTCTAGGGCTGCGATTAAAAGAATATTCTGCATCAGCCACCTCCATATGTTATAAGCATTTGAACACTAGCATTTAAAAAAAAGCACTTGAGACATGCTGTCAAACCATCCAAATCTAGTGTGCGGCTTTTTAATAAACAACCCATAATCCTGTTAAATAGTTGAGTTAATTATACTCAAACACTATTAATAAACACTAGTTATACCTTGTTTCTTGCAACAGGTTAACAATTCAACTTAACCTCACTCGAGTTATGAAATACGTTCAATTTGCTAAATCTAACACGTTTAACCTATTTCATAGCAAACTTGTTAATTGTTTTGAACACAAGGCAAATTATCACCTAAATAGCTGGTTTGCCGTAAGTTAATGCAACACAAAAACAAATATAAGCCAATGTTTAATAAGGTTTACATCACGGAAAGAGGTTGTTTAAGTTTGTTCATTCTGAATAGTCCATAAGTGTGCATACAAGCCTTTGTTATTGATCAATTCCGCGTGGGTGCCTGTTTCAACTATTTGCCCTTTGCTTAGTACGACTATCATATCAGCATCGATAATTGTTGATAAACGATGTGCTACCACTAGACTTGTATGTCCTTTAGCTGCATCACGTAGAGCGTTTAAAATGGCTTTCTCAGAGCGGCTATCCAAAGATGATGTTGCTTCATCGAATACTAAAAAGGGCGCAGATTTTAATACTGCGCGTGCGATAGAGACCCGTTGTTTTTCCCCACCAGATAACTTTAATCCACGCTCACCAACTTTGGTTTGCCATTGCTTAGGGAGCACATTAATAAACTCACTCAAATGAGCGAGTTCAGCGGCTTGCTCTATTTCAACTTGGGTTGCATTGGGTCTACCATAGCGAATATTTTCAAATAAAGAATCATTAAATAACACTGTATCCTGAGGAACAATCGCAATAGCGCGCCTTAATGCTTGTTGAGTCATATCGCGAATATCAACATCATTTATGGTAATACGGCCATTATTAACATCGTAAAAGCGGAACAGTAATTTAATCAAGGTCGATTTACCGGCCCCACTGTCACCAACCACAGCTACTTTTTTACCTAGAGGAACTTCAAAACTAACATTATTTAATATTTGCCTTTCATCATATTGAAAACTGACATTCTCAAACTTAATCTTACCGAGCTCTGGGGGTTGATCACTGGCGTGCTCCCTATCAACTACGGTAGGTTGTTTATCCAAAATATCAAACATACGTTCAATATTGGCCAGTGCACCTCTGATCTCTCTGTAAACAAAGCCTAAAAAATTAAGTGGAATAAATAGCTGCATCATAAAGGCATTAATCAGTACAAAATCACCAATTGTCATGGTTTTTTCAGTCACCTCGACAGCAGCAAGCCACATCATGGCTGTCATCGCAATCGCTATAATCGACGCCTGTCCAGCATTTAGGGCAAATAATGATAAACGGTTGTTTCGCTTTGCCACTTCCCACTCTGAAAGAGCAGAGTCATAACGCGCGGCCTCATGGGCTTCATTATTGAAATATTTAACTGTTTCATAATTCAATAAACTATCAATAGCACGGGTGTTAGATAAAGAATCTGCCCTAGCGGCTTCTCGTACAAATTCAGTACGCCACTCAGTCGCCATAACCGAATAGCCAATATAAGCCACTACAGAAACAAGTGTGATTAACGCAAAGCTAATCCCGTATTGATAGAAAAAAATACCAATCACTAAGGTGATTTCCAGCAAGGTCGGTACAATATTAAATACCATAAAACGCATTAAAAAGCTTACACCGCTTGTACCGCGTTCAATATCCCTGGATAAACCACCGGTTCTACGATCTAAATGAAAATCTAAATCTAATCGATGCAAATGTTCAAATACAGCCAAACCTAATCGCCGCATGGCTCTTTCTGTTACTCGGCCAAAAAGCGTGTCACGAATTTCACCGATCACCACGTTGAGGAATCTGATTGCACCATATGCGAGCACTAATACGATTGGAGCGGCGACAATGACATTTGCAGCTGAAGTATTACTATCAAGCGTATCGACTAACTCTTTTAAAATAAACGGTAAACCCACGCTGGCCAACTTCGCCACAACCAAGCAGGTCATAGCTAAAAAAATACGCCCCTTAAATTCTAATAAATAAGGCCAAAGCATACCTAATACTGTCCAATTAAGTTTCCCTACAGGTCCTTCAAAATAAGCGGATGGCCGCATAAATAGCTCCAATTAATCAAGGGCGATAAATATTGAGATAGAGTCGATTTCCTCTGTGGGCATGGTAACACCGCACTCACAGCAATGATGTTAACAAATGCAAAATTCGTCATATAAGAATAATCTGCATAATTTAAAATATTCAGAAACAATCTCAAACGAAAGCAGCATGACACTATTAAATCGATTAAAGCAGTACTTTTAACCTACTAAATTAAATTAAAGCACTCCAAAAATACTAGTTAATTGAAAATAAATTGCCTTTTAGCGGTTTTTGACTCGAATAAGAGTTATTTCTAAGATCAGAATTTGTTACTCTTTAACCGTACTAGGTTACCCAAAAGAATTAGCACCATAAGCTAATGGCGTAATCGTTAATTGAATATGATTGGTAGGAAGCTTTATGCTAGACAGTGAGAATATAAAATACCCTCCACTACAGTTAATTCAAACATGGGTTTGGATGATGATAGAGTCAAATAACCCTGAATTACAAGACAAAGGGCGTAACAATCTCATTTTAGCATTTGGAACACTTGCCAAAGCAAATGAGTATTTAACACAAAGCATTAAAAAATAAGGCGCGTAAGGCGCCATATTTATTAAGCCTTAAATTAAATCTCTTTTTAGCCTCTTCGTTTTATTACGCTGTTGCTAAGCGTGGCTAAAAGCGCTTCGGTATCTTGCCAACCTATACATGCGTCGGTGACACTTTGGCCGTAACATGCAACTTTGCCATCAACGATATCCTGGCGTCCTTCAACTAGATGGCTTTCAACCATCACACCAAAAATACCATGATTACCTGCAGCAATCTGAGCTGCTACATCTTCAGCAACTAGCATCTGACGTTTATAATCCTTAGCACTATTGGCATGGCTAAAGTCGATCATAATATTGTCAGCTAATTGAGACGAGATAAGTTGTGATTGGATTTTACTGACATCTTCTGCACTGTAGTTAGGCTTTTTACCTCCGCGTAAAATGATGTGACAATCAGGATTTCCTTTGGTAGATACAATAGCAGAATGACCAAACTTGGTAACAGATAGAAAATGATGCGGGGCATTAGCTGCTCCAATCGCATCTATGGCCACTTTTATGGTGCCATCAGTACCATTTTTAAAACCGACTGGGCATGACAATCCTGATGCCAGCTCACGGTGAACTTGAGATTCTGTGGTACGTGCGCCAATAGCGCCCCAACACATCATATCAGCCACATATTGCGGGGTAATCATATCTAAATATTCACCAGCAGTGGGAATACCAAGATCATTTAAGTCAACCAGCAGTTTACGTGCAGTGCGCAGTCCATCATTTAATTTAAAGCTGTTATCCATAAAAGGGTCATTAATGAGCCCTTTCCAACCAACGGTTGTCCGTGGTTTTTCAAAATACACTCGCATAACCACTTCAAGTTCATCGGCATATTTTTCGCGCATAATAGCTAAACGTTGGCCGTATTCAAGTGCAGCTTTAGTGTCATGAATTGAACAGGGCCCTATCACCACGAGTAAGCGGTCATCTTTTCTAGCCAAGATATTATGAATACTATTGCGCGCAATAAATACCGTTTCAGATGCATTTTCAGATGCCGGAAATCGCTCTAAAATGGCTATAGGGGGAAGTAACTCTTTGACTTCATTGATGCGCACATCATCATTTTGATAATACATATAATACAACTCCGGCTTGCAGGCTAAATTTCAATCGTTTTGCAAAAAATTGTCCCAAATGAATGGTATTTACATAAACATGACATTAAAATTTACCCACTATCCATCAACAAATCAATAAACTATTCAAATATAAACATATTGTTTTTATACCATTGTTTATATTAAAGATATAATTTACTTCATCTCATTTTTAGATTTGTTAATCTCATCAAAAAATAACACCATAAAATATCTTCTGCAGGATCATAATGAGCTTGTTATACTCCAGTCACATCTGAATAATAGTTACTCAATAAACTTTACAGGTAACGATGCAGTTTTATAAGGTGAAATAATTTGAGATTACTAAGTCGCGCCCTTAAACCGCACAGTAAACTAAGCCATTTGGGATCATTAATCTGTCTGTGTACTCTCATGCAAATTTCTCCCACACTTTGCTCAACTGAATTGACCTATACTGGTGAAGACCTTACTGATGTTAGCTTGGCTGGTGTCGATGCGGCTGAACCTAGATCAAACAATATACCAATTACTTTTACAACCAGTAGCAGTATTGAGCCTTACTTTTTTGTCGATCAAAAAGGCGGGCTACAATATCACTTATTAGCTTCAGCATTACAGATGAGCCACCTTAAGTTAGGGAGTATTACTTACGCAACTAACTTACGGGCATTGAGATTAGTAAAAACGAAACAAATCGATTGTATTATTAATGCACCAGCTACTGATGATGGCTTATTTCTGACTCAAAGTTTAATCGAATATCAAAATAGCCTGTTTTATTTAACCAAGAACAAACTCAAAATCGACACCATTAGCGATCTCAAAAAATACTCTTTGATCAGTTTCCAAAATGCCAGTCAATATTTGGGGGATGAATTTATCGAAGTATCAAAACAACACCAAGATTATACTGAAATTGCTAGTCAACAAAGTCAGGTGCTAATGTTATTTGGCGAGCATACGCAAATGGTTATTTTAGAGCAGCGTATTTTTGATTATTACCGTCGTAAAGTTCAACACAAAATCAAACACCCTTACGAAGTTACTCAGGTAATCCTGTTCGACTCCGCACCTCGCTATATTGCTTGTCATGATCAACAAACTGCCATTTTAGTTGATGAGGCAATATCCCTACTAAAACAGAGTAATCTGTACCAGCAAATATTACTTGATGCAGAGCAAGGTAAATATAACACTCAGTATGTTGAACACTAACATCCGGGTCTAAAGCGGCTCAATACAACTTGAGCACGACTTTTATGCTCAAGTTATATTCTTACCAACTTTTCATTGCCTGCAGCTTATTTTGATATCGACGTTTATCATCGATATCCCCCGTTAATGCCAATGCTTTTTGCATATTCTTTTGCGCTAAACCTCGCTCACCCGTTGCCCAATAGGTCTTTGATAGACCGAAGTAGAACTCATGCCGATAATCTGCCTTTTCAAGTGCTCTTTTATACCACACCACCGCCTCTTGGTAATGCTGCTCAAAATAGGCTTGCTGCGCCATATCATAATAATAAAATGGGTTGTTGATTCTCTGTAACTCCAAAATTTTATGTACAGCCGCCCATTCATCTAACCTATCTTGCTCACCCAGAATCAAGGCTAAATTAAATAAAGTCGTCATGTCTTGATTATCGACCGACAACGCAGCTTGATATGCTTGTTCAGCTTTTTTATCGTCGCCCTTATGTCGATATATCACTGCGAGTGTATTGATACTGGCTACAAACCTAGGATCCATTCTAATCGCTTGTTTAATCAAGGCATAAGCTAAGTCATACTGTTGCTCCACCAATGCTTCTGCGGCAATATTGTTGTAATACATTGCGGTCAAGGTTTGCTTATTGACTCGTTTTTGACCAAAACCACGCACAGCCCTTTCGGGTAGAAAATCAACTAATATCTTGCTGTCACGAAATGAAACTGTATTAGCATCAGTAGTGGCGTCTAAGAATAAATTCACATGGCCATTTACAAGATAAAATCCACCTCGCCTATCCCAAACAGGCTCAACATCAATATCTTGAAATTCTACAGGTATATTAAAAACATCCGCTAATGCGGCTGATAATACCACCAGCGACATACAGTTGCCCTGCCGATTAATGGCCGTTTCACTGGCAGGGCGTGTGTAATGGTCTCGGTATTCAAAGCCACCATTTTGCGCTCCAATATATTGGGCCAGCCACTGGTGAATAGGCATTTTTCGATGTTGAGTGGCATTGTCTCTTGAATAAACTTGCTTTATTTGGGCGACATAAGACAAAGGTAAGCTATAAATTTGCTCAGGTGAGATGATCTCAGTTGTGGTAAATAGCTCGTCATGGAATAGTGATTCCACATCAATGGGCTCTACTGAAACAGACGTGGACTGACAGCCAGACAGTGGCCCAAAAAGTGCAAACATTACCAATATAGGTAACACTCTTTGCTTAAGTTGATGTAAGCCAGTAATAGGATTGACGTACTTTTGAAAGGTAATAGACCACATAACCCAACCCTCTTAATCGAAATACGAATAAGGTAAGTTTAGTCAAGTAAACCCTTTTCAGCCAAAAAGACGTGAATTTAACAACGGGCATCCACCAGTTCAACTCAGATTAACAGAGTACTATTTAGGTTGTGCTGGATTCTTAGGCGGATCTATTTTAATAAATAACTCTTTATTTTGATAGTCATACGGACGATAAGCAAAGCCATTACAGCTAAAATATCGATACGGCAAAGCAAATGGAATACAGCCCACTGGCAGGGCCTGTAAAATTTCAATTTGCTGCTGCATTCTGAGTGCCTCTTGCCATTCGAACTCTTTAGCAATTTGATCGCGAACGGCAAAAGCATCAAATTGTTCAGATGACTTTCTTACTACAACTTGCCCTGCACTAAGTGAATAACTGACCATAGAACTTATCGCGATTACCGTAAAAGTCATAAAGTGATTGAAGGTATTCATAGGCCGTCTCAAATGATGTCATAAACAATAAATCTAGCACATAAAAAAACAGAGCCCTAAAGGACTCTGCTTAAATATTTCGACACTTGTAAAATTAGCTACCGTTTTTTACGCTAACAAACTCAGGATAAGCGTCAATACCACAGTCAGATGCATCCATACCGACATACTCTTCCTCTTCACTAACACGAATACCCATAGTCACCTTGAGAACAAACCAAACTAAAAGTGACGCTGAGAATACCCAGCCAAAGATAACTACTGCACCGAATAACTGCGACCCAAAGCTTGCATCAGCATTTGATAATGGCACTAGCATTAGTCCTAATAAACCTGCTACTCCATGAACTGAGATTGCGCCCACTGGATCGTCAATTTTGATACGGTCAAAACCAATAATTGAGAAAATAACCACACCACCAGCAACTAAGCCAATGACACCAGCCATAACAAGTGAAGGAGATAATGGATCTGCCGTAATTGCCACAAGACCTGCTAAAGCACCGTTTAATATCATAGTTAAATCAGCTTTACCCCACACCACTTTACACACAATCAAGGCGGCTATAGCACCGAATGCAGCGGCGGAGTTAGTGTTAACGAAAACCTTAGCCACGGCTGAAGCATTTTCAGCATCAGACACTAATAACTGTGAACCACCGTTAAAGCCAAACCAACCCATCCACAGAATAAACATCCCTAAGGTTGCCATTGGTAAATTAGAGCCTGGAATTGGATTAACCTGGCCGTTAGGACCGTATTTACCTTTACGAGCACCCAGTAATAATACACCAGCAACAGCCGCTGCTGCACCCGCCATGTGTACTATGCCACTGCCCGCAAAATCAACAAAACCAGCTTCTGATAAAAATCCACCGCCCCAAGTCCAATAGCCTTCAACAGGATAAATAATCGTCGTCATAAACACTGAAAATGCCAGGAAAGCCCATAACTTCATGCGTTCTGCAACCGCACCCGATACAATCGACATCGCGGTAGCAACAAATACAACTTGAAAGAAAAAGTCAGACTCTAGTGCGTGGTCAGCATCAGCAGCTTGCGAACCAATTAATGCTCCAAACGAAGGAATAATACCGCCTTCAGTATTGTCGACATACATGATGTTATATCCAACAAGTAAGTAGGTTACACAAGCGATTGCATATAAACATACGTTTTTAGTTAAAATTTCAGTGGTATTTTTTGAACGAACTAAGCCAGCTTCTAACATGGCAAACCCTGCTGCCATCCACATCACTAATGCACCAGAGATCAAAAAATAGAAGGTATCTAATGCAAAGCGTAACTCGCTAACAGTTAGTCCTAATTTTGCTAATTCTTCCATTATCATTGCCCCTTATAATGCTTCGTTATCAACTTCACCGGTACGAATACGCACGGCTTGTTCTAAATTAGTTACAAAAATCTTACCGTCACCAATTTTGCCGGTATGCGCTGCAGTGGTAATAGCCTCAATTAACATATCTAGGTTTTCTTCTTTAGTGGCTATTTCTAATTTTACTTTAGGTAAAAAATCCACTTGATATTCAGCACCACGATAAAGCTCAGTGTGACCTTTTTGACGACCAAAACCTTTCACCTCAGTAACTGTCATACCCTCAATGCCCATACCAGCTATTGCTTCACGGACATCATCCAATTTAAATGGTTTGATGATTGCGCTGACGAGTTTCATCCCGACCTCCAAAAATTAATAAAATATGAATTTGTTATATATTTGTTGATAAAACAGATTCAATCATCAGGCCAGTTTTTTAAGTTAATGTTTTAAATAGAAATAGAGTAAATTTTCAATAGAAATAGCGACAATTTAGCACCATAATGGTGCACTAAAAACTAGGCCGCTTAATATTGGTGCAGCTCTACGATGAAATGAGCGAAGAAAAGATTAGTGTTAGCCAAGTGATAAACCGCATAAAAAAAGCCCTCTTTCGAGGGCTTTACTAAAGCATTTAGCTAATTCAAGTTAACTCTTCAAAGTTGCCTTGAGTAAGCTTAACAACTTACTTATAAGTCGCTTCGCGTTTTTTTGCTTCTTCTTGCCATTTAGGCACTAGATTTTTCTTGAATGCTTCTTTTTCTGCATTCATTGTTTTCATGTCCATACCTAATGCTGCTTGCGCTTTTGCTTTAGTCGACGTGTCAGGATAAGCAATGGGTTGCTTAACACCTTTAGCCGCCAATAGGTGAGCAAGCTTAATACGTGCATTAGCCGCTTTATCAACCGCGGTGCCTAAAATACGTAACGCTTCATCAGCTGCGTGAGCCGCAACACCATGTGATGCAGTTGCATAGTCCCAACGCCACTGTGAATGACGGATATCCATAAGGATAGGCTTCATTTCAGCTTCAGTTGCACCCGCATCCCAAGCCGCTTTTGCTTCAAAGTGAGCTTTAACTAATTGTGCTTCAGCACTGGCTTTAAGTTCACCTACTTTTTGCTTGCGTTCATTAGTTAAATTAACCATGAACTCTTTGCTTTGGCTATGGCAGGTAGCACAGGTTTCATCAAAACGGTCGAACGGATTACCCACTTTGTGATCGGTAAACTTACCTTTACCATTTGCTTTAGCCACTTTAGGCATATGACAATCTGTACAGGTTACGTTGTTTTTACCGTGCACACCTGCTTTCCAAGTTTCATAACCTGGATGCTGTGCTTTAAGCATAGGAGTTCGAGATACAGCATGGGTCCAATCAGAGAACTCCATATTGTCGTAGTAAACTTCCATTTGCTCAACAGTAGTTCCCATATCCCACGGGAACTTCACAAAACCAGGTTTATCAGCGGTTTTCTCGAAGTAGTACTCAACATGGCACTGCGCACAAACCATAGATTGCTTATCTTTACGTGACGCTTTATCAAAAGGTGTGCCAATTGCACCTAATGCACGATCGACATATGGACGAGAGATGCGTAATTTAGGCGATCCTTTTTCATGACAGTCACTACAACCGATTGTGTTAACAATTTCAGGTCCGCCTTTAGCCCATTTGCCCGCGAAATAGCCATCTTCGCCTTGCTCTTCGATTACACGGGGAACATCAGGACTTTTACAACTCCAACATGCCATCGGCATTGGGCCGTCTTCAGCATTTTTAGGGGCGCCAGTACGTAATGTGTTAGTGACGTCAGTAACCGCATAATGGTGACCGCGTGGCGCATTATAATCTTTTGCGAAACCGTAACCTGCCCATAAAACCACTAAGCTAGGTACCTCTTCCAACATATCAACAATTTCTTTACTTTCGCTGGTATCATGCCAAGACTCATACTGAGCAGAATACTTATCTTTATATACTTCACTGCGGGGTTCAGTCTTATCACTTGCTATTGCACCAGCAGCTAAAAAGCTGGTCGCAATGACTGCACTTAATACAGTATTTGTTATGTTCATCTTCATCACCTTCACTCCGTGTTACTTTATAATTAATTTATAACCACGATCTTTCCAAGGTCAAAATTAGCTATTTAAGCCTTAATTAAGAATACCCCTTTCGGGGTATAGAGATAGAAGTATGCGCCAGATCAATATGTGAACGTGTTGTATCTCACATTTTTTTAATTCTGTTAATGTATTAAAGCGCTAGCTAATGTAGAACTCTCTTTTTACCTGTGTTTCAGTGGTGTTTTAAGTAGATAAACATGTCACACTAATTCAGCTGAAAAACGTCATAAAATGGATCGAAAATGTTAAAACGCGGTAGTTTAACCTCTACGATACTGGGAGTAATGTTAGTGCTAATCTTACTTTCTTCAAGTTTAGCTGTGTACTCAATTATTAATTTATCATTCAGCATTGGTGATGCACGTGCAATTAACGCCTCAGGTTCATTACGTATGCAAAGTTATCGACTATTGCTATCTGCCAACACAGAAAATGACCAAGTCAACGCCAAA
Source organism: Shewanella sp. HL-SH2 (assembly GCF_051164935.1). Classification (NCBI taxonomy): domain Bacteria; kingdom Pseudomonadati; phylum Pseudomonadota; class Gammaproteobacteria; order Alteromonadales; family Shewanellaceae; genus Shewanella; species Shewanella sp. HL-SH2. The sequence goes on along the minus strand of NZ_CP195035.1, from coordinate 1,386,109 downwards.
ATTGAAGAGTTTGAAAACACTCTCAACTCAAATGAACTGCAAAATTCCCTCGCATGGTACAGCCCAAAAACCTTATCAAAACAGTACTTACTAGTGATAGATAAATGGCAGTTAATGAGAACCTATGCAGAAACTGGTGAAACCAAGCTTTATAGTGAAGCGTTAACCGATTTTGTTGATACCGTCGATACTCTGGTATTAGAAATCGAACGTTTTTCCGCCGATAAATTGAGGTTACTGGTCCTGAGTCAAGTTATTGGGTTGACATTAATGTTAATCGTTGCCGCTATTGCCGTTATGTTTACCCGCAGGCGAGTGGTAAAACCGCTGCAATTATTAATGGATAGTGCAATTACTATTTCACAAGGTAATTTCGATGTCGATATGCCTAAAACGGATTACATAGAGCTAACGGCATTAAGTAATGCACTGAAAAAAACGGCCTCAGAATTATCAAATTTATATCAAGATCTTGAACAACAGGTATCTGATAAGACCTTAGCGCTAACACGTGCCAACAATGAACTCTATTTCTTATATGATAACTTGATTATGTTGCATTCAGACCGGCTTGACTACAAAGCACTAAAGTCAGCGTTAGATCAACTTCAAACATATGAAAAATTAGACTTTTTAAGATTAGTCATTGAACATGAAGACCAATCTCAAGACGTTATTGAGGCCAGTAAAGGTTGGCCTTCGACACCTCAAAATAGCGTGTGTTTTCCGCTACAATTAGAGCAAACCCGCCAGGGCTATTTAGAAGTCATTTCCACACATAAGCTCAATACACCCTTATTTATTAATTTTGCGGTGATGCTAGCACGATCAATTACCATCCATAATGCGACTGAGCAAAGGCAACAACTCGCGCTAATGGAAGAGCGCGCTGTTATTGCCCGTGAGTTACATGATTCTTTAGGGCAGTTATTGTCATTTTTAAAAATCCAGGTCAGCTTGTTACGTAAAAAATTACCTGATAATTGCCGTAATGAAGCAGTAGAGCTTCAAATAACTGAAATTAACGATGGCGTCAGCTTTGCCTATGCCCAACTGCGAGAATTATTATCGACTTTTCGCTTAACCATTAAAGAGCCTAATTTAAACCACGCCTTAGAAGTGATGCTTGATCAGCTAAGGCCCCAAACAGATATTCAGTTGAGTTTACAATATGCATTGTCAGCGCATTTACTTGAAGCAAAACAACATATTCATATTTTACATTTAACTCGTGAGGCCACGTTAAATGCAATTAAACACGCCAAAGCAAAACATATCGTGATAGATTGTCACTTAACATCATCAGCAATAATTAACATCACTATTTCAGATGACGGCATGGGTGTGTCACATTTAAAAGAGCGTGATCAACACTTTGGCATTGGTATAATGCATGAGCGTGCCAGCAAATTAAATGGCCAACTGTCCTTTAGTGCTAACACTACTGGCGGCACCACAGTAACACTTAGTTTTCCACCACAGCAGGAGCCTTTAAATGGGTAAGCCATATTCAGTACTCGTTGTAGACGATCACCCCTTACTTCGTCGTGGTATTTGCCAACTCATTACCTCTGATGGAGATTTTACTCTATTCGGTGAAGTCGGTACCGGCTTAGATGCGTTAACTGCATTAAGCGCTAATGAGCCGGACATTATATTGCTAGACTTAAACATGAAGGGCATGTCGGGTTTAGATACCTTAAATGCCATGCGTCAGGAAGGGGTAACCGCTCGCATTGTAATTCTAACGGTGTCAGATGCGAAACAAGATGTTATTCGTCTACTTCGTGCTGGTGCTGATGGATATTTATTAAAAGACACTGAGCCAGAGTTACTGTTAGAGCAGCTTAAAAAGGCCATGTCAGGCCACCGCGTGATCAGCGCTGAAGTTGAGGCCTATCTATACGAATTGAAGACCGCACCGGATGATAATGGATGGATTGAAAGCCTTACCCCACGAGAACTGCAAATTTTACAGGAATTGGCCGAAGGCAAAAGTAATAGAGTGATTTCAGAAGATTTACATATCAGCGAAGGCACTGTAAAAGTGCATGTTAAAAACTTATTGCGCAAAGCAAATGCTAAATCACGTACAGAGATGGCGGTAAGGTACCTAAACCAATAAGCTACTGTAATACTTTGATTTATGATTAATTCACGATAACTAAAATCAATACAAAGGCGATGGCTGATGCTTTTGTACAATCTAATGCTTTATCCGTTGAAAAGGCGCGCTTGAAAAGCGCGCTTAAATAACATTTGCACCTTGTAACCTATCTGCAGCAAACACCAATTAAATCTGAAAAATTTATTCTTGAATAAATACCAACCAGCTTTTAAGCGCTTTTTCAAAGTCTTCTAGGCCACAATACCCCTCTGATTCAGCATTATACAATGCCATACCGTCCTCAAGATTATGCTCTTCGTCAAAATCAATCGCGTTAACAAAAATACGGACCTGCTCAATGTCGGCCTCAAGGGTTAAATCATTACCAATGTCCCGCCATTGGGTGTTAACCCCAGCGATTAATTGGGCAATGTGAGTCAGCACTTGCTGAGCACGTGTCACATCAGCGCCTAACTCTTCGGCAAACCAGCGACCAAACACTTCATGATCCATGCTGAAGCTGGCAAATACAGTGTCATCTAGACGATTACGTCGAAATTCGAATTCCATTTTATACTCTTAATTATGCTCAGGCTTTTAATAATTATTGGCCATAACTCAATTTGCTATAACCTATTTTAAACCATAAATGATATTTTGCTGTAAATGACAGTACGATACCTATTGGGCGCTGCCAGTATATATCGTAAAGTAGCCCTAATTCATCAGAATTGATTTTCAAATACAATTCGTTAAGGAAATGCCTTATGCACAAAGGATTTATTTATCGTTTACTGCTAACTGGCCCAAATGCAGGTCAAACGCTATCAGAAGAGCAGTTAGCCAGTTGGAAGCCCGAAGATGGTTTGCTTTGGGTGCATTTAAAATATAAATCAACCGATGCCCGTCATTGGTTGAACAATCAAAACTTAGAAAAAGCCGAAAGAGATACCTTACTGGCGTCTGACACTCGCCCTAGGGTAGTTCATTCAGCTAATGGTATTTTATTAACATTACGTGGAGTGAACCTCAACCCTAACTCAGATCCTGAGGACATGGTTTCAATACGTATTTATATTGAAGAACATCGGATTATTTCTACTTGTGAGCGCCAATTACAATCAATTACAGAAGTGGCTGACAGTATTCAGTTAGCCAAAGGGCCTGTTGATAGTGCCGGGTTTATTTTATCAGTTGTCGATCACCTTACGCTGCGCCAAGTGGGTTACATTAACAAACTTGAAGAACTGATGGATGAATTAGAAGAGCGAGTTGTCACAGACACCAATAAATCATTACGCATAGATATTGCTGAGTTACGCCGCCAAACCGTAGTGTTAAGAAGATACCTTGCACCACAACGTGAAGCATTAGGAAAAATCCTGCATGAAAACAGCCTACTACTTGACCAGCAAGATAAAATTCGTTTGCGGGAAACTCAGGATAACCTGATAAGAGTGATAGAAGACTTAGATGCCATACGCGATCGTGCCAGCTTCACTCAAGAGGAGCTTCAATCACGACAAGCCGAGCAGCTCAATCAACGTTTGTATTTCTTATCACTTATTTCTGCGATCTTTTTACCACTGGGGTTTTTAACCGGTTTGCTCGGGGTGAATATCGGCGGCATTCCAGGAGCAGAATCAAGTTGGGCATTTGCCGCATTTTGTGGTGGATTAATAGCCTTAATCGCGATGCAAATGTACTTGTTTTATCGCCTAAAATGGATTTAATACGCTATCTCAATCATGAAATACTGCGTAAATATACCTATTTAAAATACATAAAAAATGGGCGCTAATTAGCGCCCATTTTTGATGTTAATTATTAACGATTAGCTAATAAGTTATTTTGCAGCCGCTTCAGCAGGTGCCTTTTCAATTGAAATTAATTCAACTTCAAACACTAATGTCGAGTTAGCTGGAATAGTACCAGTATCACGATCGCCATAAGCTAATTCAGCTGGAATAACAAACTTGTATTTTGCACCAACAGACATTAACTGAACGCCTTCGGTCCAACCTGGAATTACGCGGTTAAGCGGGAATTTTGCAGGCTCGCCACGAGTGTATGAGCTATCAAACTCAGTACCGTCGGTTAATGTGCCACGATAATGCACTTCTACTGTATCTTCAGCAGCAGGCTTATCGCCTTCACCTGCAGTTAATACTTCATACTGTAATCCAGATTCTGTCGTTACAACGCCTTCTTTAGCTTTGTTGTCACTTAGAAACTTCTGGCCTTCTTCAATCGCTTTAGCCGCTAAGGTTTCAGCTTGCTCTAAACGCTTGTCATTTAATTTTTTGTCTAGACCTTGTAAAACCGTTTGCATTTCTTCTTCGGTCAAGTCCGTAGTATCAACTAAACCATCGCTGAAACCTTGGATGATCAAAGTACGATCAACAGCAAAGCCAAGCTCTTCTTGTTCTTTGATATGGCCAGACATGTACTTACCGATAGATGCACCTACACTGTAAGCTTCTTTTTGAGCTTCAGTTGTAAGCTCAACTTTTTTCGCTACAGCTTCTTCCTGGTTACATGCAGTTAGACCAACAACGGCTAATGCAACTAACGATAATTTATAAATTGATTTCATTAAAGCTTCCTCAGCATCCTTAAGTGGTTACAATAAGCACATCATTGTCTGTAATGAGACAATTAGGCTAATGTTAGTGAGCCACTTTATACTAACTATTTCTGATATACCATTGGGTTGAGTCCTTATGGACAAATTTTTAAGGAGCAAGTTCATGTTACGCGTTTTACTGCTGATTTTTTGCTCTATTTCACTCATTGCTTGCCAACCTAAGGCAGATAATACCGTGGTACTCACTTCAGATGCGAGTTACCACGCCACCTTATCCCAAGATGGTCAATATGCATTAATCAGTACCGCCAATAATGGCGTACAGTTCTGGTCTCTCGCTGATAAAGCAATCAAGTATCAATGGGTACATGGTGCAAGTAATAGCAGCAATGTATTTGACACTGCCATTTCAACTAACAATGCCTACGCCGCCACCTTATCCAGTGACTCTGTAGCAATATGGAATATCGATAATGGCCACTCTGTCGGCTGGTGGACATTACCTGCTTACGCTCAAAGTGTCGCTATTGCTAACAATGGTCATGCGTTAATCGGTTTGGCTGATGGCTCTGTCATGTCGCTTCAACCTGATAATCAGGGATTAATCCAGTTTTTAGGGCATCAGGAAAAAGTGAATAGCGTGTCTATTTCTGATGATGGATTAGTTGCCTTAAGTGGTGGCAATGATGGACAAATCCTTTTATGGCAAGCACAAACAGGCCAGCCTTTACAGCAATGGCAATTAGATTCAAGAATTACTAAAGTTTTACTCAGTGGTGATGGCACCCTAAGCTTTGCCGGTGATATCACTGGCAATGCAGCAATTTGGCAATCAAACTCAGGCAAAAAAATCAGTGCACTGTTAATTGAACGTCGCCAAATGAATGTGTCTAGCGCACGCTTTGTTAACCAAAATACTCAGCTGCTAACCGGTACTCCGTCTAAAGAAATATTTTTATGGCAAGTCAACTCTGGTGAACGCCAGCAAAGATGGCAAGTTGAGGTGACTAAAAACAGCCAAAATAGAGGCGCTGTAGTATACTCTGTCACCCAGCCCAGTACTGGCAAAGTGATGAGTGTTAGCAGCCAAGGTTTATTAGAAGCCTGGGATTTATAAATGTTATTGTCGAGGTTTGAATGGAACAGTTGTTAACCAAAATTGATGATTTAGAAACTAAGATGGCGTTTCAAGAAATTACTTTGGAAGAATTGAATCAAGAAGTGATTAAGTTAAATGATATTGTGTCGCGCCAGCAACATCAAATTATGCTAATGGTTAATAAATTACATGCGATTGAACCCAGTAATATGGCCAGTCACGCAGATGAAACACCACCGCCGCATTACTAATGCGGTTAATTAGCTGGAACGCTAAATCTAATACTGACTCACATTAACGAATATTATCTGCAAAGGATGTTTATGCCTGATGCTATTTTGTTGCCAATAGCTGTTACGGGGGAAAATATTTTAACCTTAACAGCTGAAAAAGTGACCCTATTTGATCAGTCTATTCAATTATTAGCCGCCAATATGCTGGCAACCATGACGGCTGCAAACGGAGTAGGCATTGCCGCACCACAGGTTTTTAGCACTGTGGCGATGTTTATTATGGCCTCCAGGCCTAATGAACGTTATCCCACCGCGCCAACTATGACCCCTATTGTGGTAATTAACCCGACTATATTGGCCGCCTCTGAGTTAATGGAATCTGCCGATGAAGGTTGTCTATCTATACCAGGGCAGCGAATTAATATTTGGCGTCATGCGGATATTAAAGTGCAATATCAACAACTAAATGGTAATTTGGTGACTCAAAATTTAACTGGGTTTATTGCGCGCATTTTTCAGCATGAATTTGACCATCTTCAAGGCATTACCTTACTTGAGCGAAGCCTAATAAGCGAACAAACTAAGCAAAATGCGTATATTTAAATCTACGTTAGCGTTTAAAATTTTCAATGGGTCACTTAACAGTAAGGATAATGAATGAAACTGAATGCTTTCTTGATACCACGTTCAACCATTATCAGTATCTTGATGTGTTTGACTCTATCAGGCTGTGCGTTCAACAGTATATTCATTAATTATCCATCACAAATAATCCCTTACAAACAACAAATCAACAGCCCTAGCCCATCACTTGACCTTGATGATATTGCTAATGAAATCGACTCTAATGACGGCTTACTATATGCACAGGAATCTGGACGTTTAGCGCAAATCAATGGCAGTTTTGAACAAAGTAAACACTATTACCAACAAGCGATGGAAGCTTATAAAGCCTTTGATGATAAAGCTAAAATCAGCGTCACTGACATGGGCTCCAAAGCCAGTAGTTTATTATTAAACGATAATGCTATTCCCTATCGCGGCCCTGGCTATGAGCGGATTATGCTGCACCAGTACCAAGCCTTAAACTACCTGTTTTCAGGTGATTCACAGGGCGCAATGGTAGAATTAAGACGCAGTAATGAATTGCAAAGCAGTGAGCAAGCTCGCTACCAAAAGTCACAAAAATCAGTCCAGGCGATGGCAAACGGCACAATAGACGCTGAAGTAAACAAGTTAGGCCAATCAGCCGGAACAGTAACCAGCTCATTTTTAAATGCATACAGTTATTACACCACAGGTTTGCTTTACGAATTACTCGGTGAGCCCAACGACGCCTATATTGATTACCGTAAAGCCGCTCAAATATCACCTAATAATAAATACTTACAACAGGATTTAGTTAGGCTGGCTAAGCAACTTTCGATGCCACAATATGACGACTTTTCACGCCGTTGGGGCGATGCAGTTTTAGCCACCCCAAAACAAGGCCAAGTGGTGTTTTTAATTGAGCGTGGTTTTGTGCCTGAAAAGCAAAGTCTGACAGTCCCCTTTACCATCGATGGTAACTGGCAAACCGTGTCACTGGCGACATATCAACCTGCGATGAATAATAGCGCGCCGGTCTCTATTCAGGGGCTTGGCAGCGCCCTTAAAGCTGAAACCATAGCCAATATCGACGCGCTGGCAATTAATGCGTTAAAAGAAGACTTGCCCGCAGCATTGGTGAGACAGGCGCTAAGGGTTTATGCTAAAGCTGAAATGGCACAAAGCGTACGCAGTGAAAGTAAGCGCCGTAACGACCAAATTGATGCTGGCGTGATTGCAATGCAAATTTTTAATGTTATTACAGAACAAGCTGATCGCAGAAGCTGGTTAACCCTGCCTAATCACGCGCAAATTGCTCGGCAATATGTTGACCCAGGCGAATATGAAATTAGCCTAGATAATACACAAAAGACTAAAATTGAGATTAAATCAGATAAAACTACATTAATTTGGGTTATAGATACTGGTAATCGTACCCGTTTTTATTCGATAATCCTGTAATTGCACCACCAACTTATGGAATTGATTATGAAACCAATGAAACTAATATTTGTTCTTGCCGCAGTGTTGGGGCTAGCCGCTTGTCAATCCAAAGTGGAATATGGCGACGCTACAGAAGTCGAAACCGTTAACGAAAACTTCGGCTCTACTGATTTACAAGCTATTGCGGCTAAAATGGTTGATAGCATGATGACCTTCCCACCGGTTGTGGTGATGACTCAAAATAATCGTCCAATTATTTTTGTCGACAAAATTAAAAACAAAACCTCTGAACATATCGATACTGAGTCAGTTACCGACACCATCAGTAACAAGTTACTTCGATCTGGTAAGTTTCGTTTTATTGACATGACCAAGGTAGATGCCGTTCGCAAACAGCTCGATTATCAAAACAATGCGGGTATGGTTGACCCAACTACAGCGATTAAGTTTGGTCGCCAAATTGGTGCGCAATTTATGCTTTATGGCAACTTATCTAGCATAGTTAAGCAAGATGGCAGCACCAAAGATGTGTACTACAAAATGACCATGCGTTTAATGGACTTGGAAACAGGTTTAATTGAATGGTCTGATGAAAAAGAAATTCGTAAAACTAAGTCTAAGTCTTTCTTAGGTATGTAAAATTTAATTTATATATTATTAAAGCCGACATTCATGTCGGCTTTCTTATATCTGCAACAACTTTTGCTGTGCAACGTTAGGAAAACCATTAAGTGAAATTGCGACACGCCTTTATAGTAAAACTACTCGGTATTTGTGTATCAGCCACGGCAATAACTGGCTGTATGAATACATCGTCAACAACCGCCAGTCTTCGGGACGGCACGCCTTTTATTAGTGAGTATCAAGCCAGTGAACGCGCTCGGGTGATCAGCAATGTTGACTATCAGCTGACCTTTTTCCTAAGTGAACAAAGTCAATTTCGCGCCATATCCACTGTTAATTTCGAATTAAATGGCACAGCAAAAAACCTGACCTTAGATTTAAACCAAGCGAATATCATCTCTATGATAGTTAATGGTTCAAAAATCTACCCTAAATACAATGGCAGCTATATCACTTTAAGCCCGTCGCTGCTGCAATCAGGACAAAATACTATTGCCATTGAGTTTACTCGCGAACACAGCACTAATGGTGAGGGGTTACATCGCTTTGTTGACCCGGTAGATGGCAAAGTCTATTTGTACTCGCATTTTGAACCGGCTGCAGCCCAGCAGATGTTCGCCGTATTTGACCAACCCGATTTAAAAGCCAGTTTCCAGCTTAACGTTCATGCCCCTAAAGATTGGCAAGTGATAAGTGCAATGCGCGAAAGCAGCATTAGCGCACAAGGTAATGATAATGTATGGGTATTTCCCGCATCACCTAAGTTAAGCCCTTATAACTTTTCACTGCATGCTGGCCCATATCATATGTGGCAAGACAACAGTGGACCGTATCCAATGCGGTTGTTCTCCCGTCAGTCGGTCACAGAACAAGTCACTCCACAAGACTGGTTTACCTATACCAAACAAGGGTTGTACTTTTTTGACCGCTACTTTGGCATCCCTTACCCATTCAAAAAATACGATCAAGTTCTAGTGCCTGACTTTTTATATGGCGCAATGGAAAATGCCGCAGCAATAACCTTTTCAGAAGATAGATTCTTATTTAACGCTAAAATGACCGCCTCGCAAAAAGAGCGCCTCGCAGGCGTTATCATGCATGAAATGGCACACCAATGGTTTGGTGATTTAGTCACCATGAAATGGTGGAACGGATTATGGTTAAATGAAAGTTTTGCAGCCTTTATGGGCACACTTGCCACAGCTGAAGCGACTGAATTCACCCATGCCTGGCGTACCTTTTATGCATCAGGCAAGCAACGCGCTTATGAGTTAGATTCACTAGTTACCACCCACCCGATTGAAGTGCCTGTAGCCACAACTCAAAATGCCTTTGATAATATCGATGCGATTACCTACCAAAAAGGCGCATCAACGTTAAATCAATTAAGTCATTTACTCGGTAAAGAAACCTTCCGCCAAGGGGTTAAGCAGTACCTTACCGAATTCAGTTATCAAAATGCCCAACTAGATGACTTTATCGGTAGCCTAGCTAAAGCCAGTAACCGTGATCTAAGTCAGTGGACTCAAGAATGGTTATACAAAGCAGGCGTTAACAGTATTAAAGCTGAATACACCTGTGCCAACGGCATGATTAGCGACTTCCAACTGGTTCAGCGCGCCGTAAGCGATGAGTTTCCAACATTACGCGAACAAAAAGTTAAAATTGGCTTATTTTATCAACGCCAACATGGCGTTGAAGAACATCAAACCGCTGTGGTCACCTACAAAGGTGCACGCACTAACGTCAGCGAATTAGTAGGCGCATATTGTCCTGATTTAGTCTATCCAAACCTAGATGACTGGGGCTTTGTAAAAGTTGATTTAGACCAACGCTCGATGAATACTGCCAAACAAGCACTCAATAAAGTGCACGATCCTCTATTGCGTTCAATGTTATGGCAAAGCATGTGGGACAGTGTTTTAGATGGTCAGGCCCCGTTAAATGATTTCATTAATGTAGCATTAATTAATGCGCCACTTGAGCAAGATTATACCATTTTAGGTCAAGTGATCAGTAACTTACTGCGCGCCAAAGAAATGCTCGATTTAATGGCTCCCGCCAATAAACAGTATGCGGATAAAGTCAGCCGAGCACTAAGTCAGATGAGCTTACGCATGACAATGGAGCATCATAAAAATAGTGACTTCCAACGTCGTTGGTTCTCCGCATATGTTAGCTTATCAACCCAGTCAGATCCGTTAAAGCACTTACAGCAACTGTTAACCGGTACCACTAAAGTAAAAGGATTGGTGTTAGATCAAGATTTACGTTGGGATATCATTAGACAACTTAATCGCTTTGATTACGGTAACGCCTATGCATTACTCCAACGTGAAAAAATGACCGACACATCTGATTCAGGTGAAAAGGCCGCCCTTGCTGCTGAGGTTATTCGCCCACAAGCACACCTTAAGCGCCAATGGCTAAATACCATTGAACATAGCCAAGCCATGCCGTTTTCTAAACTGCGGGTAGCCATGTTTAACTTGTATCCTGCCGAGCAAAATTTACTCAGTGCTGCTACGGCAGAGCAGCGATTAGCGAATTTAATTGAGTTAGATAAAAAAGGCCCGGTATTTATGCGCAGTTATACTCAGGCGTTAATTCCACGTGCCTGCTCAATTGATAACATTACTATGATAGATCAAGTGCTTAATACTGAAACAGGCTTATCAAAACTGACCCGCCGCGCCTTATTAGAGACCCGTCAAAATGAGTATCGTTGCATCAATATTAAGCAATTAGTCAAACCTCAGTAACCCAATCTTGTTAATAACAAAGCTTATCAATGAAAATGGCCAGCAATTTTGCTGGCCATTTTCATTTTGTACTAAGCCACTAACGTAAGCTAAAGGTCATCATTACAGGAGCATGATCTGTACTGTCGCTGTCGCGTTCATAATCCGGTCGCACTAAATGACGATCAAATGTTTGGTATTGCTCAATGTGGGCTAAATTTTTCAATTGTTTAGGATCAAACTCACTCGACACCAAAATATAATCTAAAACTGAGCCTTCACTGCCGTAATAATGAGTTGCTGGGCGTGATATCGGCAGCTGAATATCAGTATCTTTTACTGATTCAAATTCATCTAACGCTAAGCTAGCATTTGATTTAGTCGTCGCTTTAAATAATTCATAACTGTCGTAAATTCGAAATTGATTCAGCTCAGCGAGTAATTGTTGCTCGCTCAAACCGGCAAGTTTTTTATCGTCAATATCATTACGATACACGCGTAAATTTTGATGAAATGCGGCAAGTAAATCACTGTGTAATTTATCGTTAAAATCCCCCATCAACACAAAAGGCGTGTGTTTTTGATGTTTGCGGATCAACATCTGATGGCACAGAAATGTCGCTTCATTGCCACGCTGAATACTTGACGCCCAACGCCCTAACACTTGTCTTGATATAAAATCGGCGGCGCCCGAAGCACCGCTATCAGCTAGGTCATCCTTATCAAAGCCACTTCGCTTAGATTTTAAATGGATAACATAACAATCACAGGGGCCAAACTGCGGCAACTCTACCGTGGCACGCAATGGCAAGCGGCTAAAATTAAATTGTGACAGGCCTAATGCCTGACAAGCTGCCTGATCAGCCTCAACATTGGCCATCTCAGTAATTGGATAACGTGATGCTAATGCCACTACCGGATGACGATAAACATAGTCACTTTGCACTTCTGGCTCATCTAATACTGCAAAGTAGTCATAGCCTAATTGCTGGCATAAAGCTTTTAAAGCATCGGGGCTAAAAACCTCTTGAAAACCAATAATGTCTGGTTGGTTTTGTTGAATAAAATCACTGATCCAGGCGCATTTTTTACGCCATTGCTCAGTGGAGTAAATATTTTCAAAATCATAGTAGGCATTAGGTGGCGCAATAAAGTTAAATAGATTTATCGATGCGACACTATATTGAATTAAGGCAGCAGGGGAAGATAACAAATTAGTTGAGTTCTTTAGTTCCATAATGACAAACATCATAGGCGTAAACCCTGAATGTCTCAATAACTTAAAAAAACATATATAATATTAAATTAAAAATCATAAACTTAAATAAATAAAGCAAATTAAATCGCCTTAATTGTTATTTTTTTGTGAACCAATAAAAAAATCACCCCGTATAGAAAATTCGTCATCTAACCCTATGAGGAATTACAAAATGAAACGGATTTATCCCTTTGCGTTGTGCGTGTCACTTGTTGGACTAACAGCTTGTTCTGATGATGATAACGACGTCGTCGAAGTCACACCACCAGAGCCAGTTGCCACATCACATGTGCGTGTAATCCATGCCGGTAGCGACGCACCTAAGGTTAATGTCACTGCAAATGGTGCTGAGTTACTTGCAGGTGTCGACTACGCTATGTCCAGTGGTTTACTTGAAGTGACCTCTGCTACCTATAACATTGATGTTGACGCAATTCTTGCTGACGGCACGACAACAACAGTATTAGAAGCAGAATTAGTTGCAGCAGATATGATCGAATACACAGCAGTTGCATTAGGCAAAGTTGCTGATGGCAGCCTTGCAGTAAAACTAATTCAAAACCCAATGGCCGATATTGCCACTGGTTATGCTCGGGTACAGGTGCTTCATGCTACACCTTCTGTAGGTTTAGTTGATGTTTATGTAACAGCTCCTGATGCAGATATTAGCAATGTATCGCCAACCCTATCAGCTAATTACATGGACGCCAGCCCACAGCTTGAAGTAGCAGCAGGTGACTATCAAATTAGAATCACAGCGGCTGGCATGAAAGATGTCGCATATGACTCAGGCACAGTTGCCTTAGGCGATATGCAAGATTACTTTATCAGCGCGATCCCAAATACCTGGTCAGGTTCATCTCCTGTTGCATTGCATGTTGCGTTAACTGAAGGCCAAGCAATACTTAATGATGTTAACAGTGGTGCAGATCTGCGTGTCGTACATGCTGTAGCGGATGCACCTGCCGTTGATGTATTTTTAGATGGCGCAACAACACCCGCTGTTGATATGTTAGCGTTTGGTGAGATAGCGGGTTACTTGAATGTACCCGAAGGCGCGCATACAGTAACAGTTGCCGCTGATGCTGATAACGCTGTAGTGGTAATAGATAATGCAGCTGTAGATTTAGCCTTAGGCATGAGCTATAGCACTTTAGCGATTGGCTCGTTAACCAACAACGCTATTGAACCATTGGTATTAATGGACTCAACACGTCGAGTGGCAACTGAAGCTAAACTCACAGTAACCCACGCAGCCTATTCTGCACCTGAGGTCGATATTTACCTGACCGCATCGGCAGACATTAGTGAAGCGACTCCAGCCCTAGAAGATGTTCCATTTAAAGCATCATCAGGCAGCATCAGTGTTGTTCCAGGTACTTACACTATTAGTGTCACTGTAGCTAATACTAAAGATGTTGCTATTGGTCCATTAGAAGTAACATTAGATGCCTCTGGTGTTTATGGCGTTGCCGCAGTTGATAATATTGGTGGCGGTGCACCATTTGGAGTGATCCTTTTAGATGACTTCACCGTAATGTAATTTGTTATACCCATTTAATCTCCGTAAACCCTTTACGGCTTATCTTTAACCCGGATAAGCCGTTTTTTTATAATGGGGCATATTCAATGTTCAAGTTATTAACTATATTGATATTCGTACTAGGATGTTTTGCAAGTCAATTAGCCATAGGGAAAACTAAGGTGGAATTACAATTTGCCGATAGCCATCATATTAAGTCTATTAACATTAACAATGACACTGTAATGGGTGGGTTATCATCTAGCCATGTGAGTAAGTCGAAACAGTCCGTTGATTTTTCCGGCTTAGTCTCATTAGACAATAACGGCGGATTTGCTTCAGTTGAGTTCGTCTTATTAACGGAACTTGAACAGGCAAGCGTGTGTAAGTTAATTGTTAAAGGTGATGGTAAGCGTTATCAACTGCGCTTTAAGACGGCTGACTTACAATATGGTGAAGCGTATATTGCCGAATTTACTACCCAGAAAGATCAAATAAGTGAGCATGTTTTTAAGGTCGATGACTTTAGAATTGGCTTTAGAGGACGAACAGTTCACAATGGTCCCGCATTAAACTTGGCAAAGGTTGAAAAAGTCGGCATTTTAATTGCGGACAAACAGCAAGGCCAATTTGATATCTCTTTACACTCAATTTCATTTCAGTAAATTAGGAGCATGCAGCAAATGATCCAAGGCATTATCTTTGATCTCGACGGTACCCTTGTAGAATCTAGCTTAGATTTCAGCCTTATTCGACAACAAATCGGCTGCCCTGATGATATCGATGTATTAAAACATGTGGAGTCACTGGGCTGTAAAGATCTGCAAGACAAGGCTAACCAGATCATTATTGAACATGAAAACCAGGATGCCCAGAGCGCTAAAGCTTTGGCTGGCATGGCTGTACTGCTTAGTTTTATCGAACGGCAACAGATCCCCTGTGCCATTGTCACCCGCAATAGCAAGGCGGCGAGTGAACTAAAGCTCACCCAAAACAAGATTAATATTGGCACAGTACTGACTCGCGAATGCTATCCCGCCAAACCCGCACCTGATGCACTTATCGCTATTGCGACACAATGGCAAATTGAGCCCAAACATATTATGTATGTCGGTGATTATTTATATGATATCCAGGCCGCCAATAATGCCGGTATGATTGCCTGCTTTATTAATCACGGTATTGAGACACATTATCAACATTTATCCGATATTATCGTTCAAAGTCTCGATGAGCTATTAACCATCATCAAACAATATAGCTTAAAGAAAGCGCCTTAACAGGTGCGCAATTTATCCATAGTTAATTAGATAAAATCACATATTTCAGCTAACGATTTTTTATCTAAAGCATGGGTCGGCACTGTCGCATCTTCTGCAGGATAACCAGCAACAATTAACATGTAAGGTCGTTCATTATCATTATCGCGACCACATATTTTAGAGAGAAAACTCATCGGCTTAGGGGTGTGGGTTAATGTACCAAGCCCTGCATGATGTAACGCTTGAATTAAAAAACCTGTCGCAATACCTACAGATTCATGCACATAGTAATTACTCTTTTGCTCATTTTCTTCTTGCTTACGTTTTTGGCTAAAAATGGCAATCAACCAAGGCGCATGTTCTAAGTAAGGCTTATTGGCATTGGTCCCCAAAGGCTTTAATGCATCTAACCATTCCTCACCTGCGCGACCAGCATAAAAGGCTTGCTCTAGTGCTTCTGCCTGCTGGCGAATTTGCGCTTTTATATCGGGGCTTTGAATTGCTACAAAATGCCAAGGCTGATGATTAGCGCCGTTAGGCGCTGTGCCTGCGGCTAAAATACATTGTTCAATGATTGCTTGGGGCACCGCACGGTTTGAAAACTTTCGAATAGAATGTCTACGCTTAACCTCACCATAATTTGCTTGAGCCCGATGAAGCATCTCATCCTGCGGATATTCTATAAAGTCGCTCAGTGGCAAATGCTCGTCTGACATTGTCGTTCCTTGAGTAATGATAAAAATCGCGTTATTAAAAAATACTATGCCACATCAATACTCACCTAAAAAGAAAATTGTTATTGTCATAGCAATCCATGTATTGCAACTCATCCATTAGCTGGATACAGTGCTGTAATGATTTTTATAAGGATGTAACATAATGATAGCAGCCATCATAGGTGCAACCGGACTGGTCGGAAAGTCTTTACTAGAGTTGTTATTAGATAGCGATAAATATCAAAAAGTATATGTTTTAGGGCGTTCACAACCGCACATAACCGCGCACCACTTTGGTGAAGAAAAGCTACACTATATCGCCTGCGAATTAGATGAATTACATGAACTGAGTTTACCTGAACCTATCGATCATGGTTTTTGCTGTTTAGGCACCACGATTAAACAGGCGGGAAGCCAACAGGCGTTTATTGAAGTGGATAAATTAGGTGTATTGGCTTTTGCTAAACTACTTAAGCGCCAATCACACTCAAGGTTAGTACTTCAGGTCATCAGCGCCTTAGGGGCAAATCTTCACTCTAGTGTGTTCTATAATCGTGTCAAAGGTGAAATGGAACAGGAGTTATGTCAATTACAGTTGCCACATGTACAAATTTTTCAACCTAGTTTACTCATTGGCGAACGAGCAGACAGTCGTACATTAGAACAACTTGGTCAGTGGTTTTTCAGATTAACCGGTTTTCTGTTTATCGGATCACTTAAAAAGTACAAACCTATCGATGGACTACAGGTTGCACAGGCCATGTTCGATTCAGCACAACAGGCCTCTAAATCGGTTAGCATTATTGATAACTATGCTATGCATAATCACCATTAAGGCCGGCTATGATGAATATTGAAGCTATCTATAATAAATTGAAGCTGTACATAATAAACAGTGAAAACGAATAATTTACTCAAGATTGTCTATACTGTTACGAAAGCAAAAAATACAAAAGCAAAAATGAACACTCAATAACTTTGGAGATAGCAATGAGCGATAAATTACTCACCCTTGAAGAAGTCTGTAAAATTTTAGATAAAAGCCCAGCCACGATTAAGCGCTATGCCAGAGAGAATTTGTTATCGAGTCATCAAGATGGTGATGAACTGACGTTTCCAGAGGGAGAAGTGATGCGTTATTTAGACTTCTCAAAACGCCTAGGCTAGTTTTTACCCTAACGGTTAGACTCACTATCACGCTAAATATCAGGCAAAGAGATAACCAATCACTAAAAAAGGGAAAGCAATGCTTTCCCTTTTTTGTTATCTAAACTGAGTTAACTTAATCACCAAAGTCATCCAGTAAAATATTTTCAGCTTCAACCCCTAAACTTTCAAGCATACCAATGACAGAAGAGTTCATAATTGGCGGGCCGCACATATAGAACTCACAATCTTCCGGTGCTTTGTGATTTTTAAGATAATTTTCAAATAACACATTATGAATAAAGCCAGTGTAACCGGTCCAATTATCGGCAGGTAGTGGATCAGATAACGCCACATGCCATTCAAAATTATCATTTTCAGCCGCTAACATATCAAAATCTTCCTGGTAGAAAATTTCACGTTTAGAGCGAGCGCCGTACCAAAAAGTCATTTTACGATCGGTTTTAACCCGTTTTAATTGATTAAAAATATGCGATCGCACTGGCGCCATACCCGCACCACCACCGACAAATACCATTTCAGCATCGGTTTCTTTAACGAAAAACTCACCAAATGGGCCAGAAATAATCACCTTGTCACCGGCTTTTAAATTAAAAATATACGATGACATTTTACCCGGTGGTAAACCTTCAGACGGTGGCGTAGCAATACGCACATTGAGCATTATACGACCTTTCTCATCGGGGTAATTCGCCATTGAATAAGCGCGTAATACCTCTTCATCAACCTTTGACACTAGCTTAAATAATTCGTATTTTTCCCAGTCATCACGGTATTCGGCAGGAATATCAAAATCGGCATAGCGAACTTCATGCGCTGGCGCTTCAATTTGAATATAACCGCCCGCTTTAAATAGGACTTCCTCGCCGTCAGGTATTTTAAGTAATAGCTCTTTAATAAAGGTCGCTTGGTTATTGTTAGAGATAACCTCACATTGCCATTTTTTAACACCAAAGATTTCTTCATCGACCTCAAGTTCCATATCACTGCGCACAGCAACTTGGCAGGCTAAACGACAGCCTTCTTTGGCTTCTTTTTTAGTAATATGGTCAAGTTCGGTGGCCAGAATATCACCGCCCCCCGACTTCACTTTTACCCGACATTGACCACATGTTCCACCACCGCCGCATGCTGATGGAATAAAAATCTGATTACCTGCTAATGCGGCAAGTAATTTATCACCCGCAGGCGTGCGCACGGTTTTAGACGCATCATCATTAATACTGATGGTTACTGCGCCGGTATTCACTAACTTACTTTTGGCGACTAAAATCACCATAACTAACAGGCTTACTACTATGGTAAACATGCCAATACCAATTGCCATTTCCATTAAATGCACCTTCTTATTAATCTGTCATTCTGCTGTGAGGAATTCATACTCTGCTTCCCAATGCCTTACAGCGTAATGCCAGCGAAAGACATAAAACCTAATGCCATCAAACCTGTGGTAATAAAGGTAATCCCAATACCTTGCAGACCTTCAGGAATAGCGTTGAACTTCATCCGCTCACGCAGCCCAGCTAATAGCACAATTGCCACCGCCCAACCCACCGAGCTGCCCGCGGCAAACACGATTGATTCAGTTAAGTTGTAATCACGGTTAGCCATAAAGATAACCCCGGCAAAAATGGCACAGTTGACCGTTAGCAAAGGCAAGAAAATCCCTAGGCTTTGATACAGGGTGGGAATGTATCTTTCTAAGAACATTTCCAAAATTTGCACCAATGCGGCTATCACACCAATAAAGGTAATGAGCTGTAAATAGCTGATATCTAAGTCAGCCATTCCAGCCCAAGCTAACGCGCCAGGGGCCAGTACATTGACATAAATCAGTTGATTAATCGGCACTGCTAGCATCATTACCACAATGACTGCGATACCTAGGCCAAATGATGTGGACACTTTCTTCGATACCGCTAAAAACGTACACATACCCAAGAAGAATGACAGCGCCATATTGTCGATAAAGGCTGCTTGGATAAATAAATTAATATAATGTTCCATGATTATCCTCGCTTACTTTGAACAACATTAATCGCCCAAATCATCACGCCAATTAAGAAAAATGCACTGGGCGGTAAAGTGAACATTTCGTTAGGTAAATACCAACCACCGTTCGCTACTGTGGTCAATATTTCATGACCAAACAATGAACCACGCCCTAACAATTCACGCACAAAGGCAACACCAAGCAGAATAACGCCGTAGCCAATGGCATTGCCTACCGCATCGACAAACGCAAGATGCGGTGGGTACTTCATCGCAAATGCTTCAGCACGGCCCATAATGATACAGTTGGTAATGATTAAGCTGACAAATACCGATAACTGTTTCGACAGTTCATAGGCGACATCTTGCAGCACCATATCAACGATGATCACTAATGACGCGATAACGGTCATTTGAGCGATAATTCGCACACTGTTGGGAATAAAGTTGCGAATGGTTGAAATAATCACATTGGAAAAAACCAACACAAACGTTACCGCTAAAGTCATCACCAATGCAGTTTGCATTGAATTACTGACCGCCAACGCTGAACATACCCCTAACACCTGCATGGCTACTGGGTTATTGGCAAAAATCGGCGAAGTTAATATGTCTTTTGTTGAAGTTGACCGACTCATTTACTTCTCCTCCGCTTTAGCAAAACGGTGAAGAAATGTTTGGTATCCTTCAACGCCAAACCAAAACTCAACCGCTTTTTGTATGCCAACACCAGTACGTGTTGCACCAGAAACACCATCAACACCATGTACATCACCGGCTTTGGCGCCGCCTTTGACAACCTTAATCGCTATCTTACCTTTGGCGTCAAACAGCTTCTTACCTTGCCATAGCGATGTCCAATCTGGATCAGTCACAAAATCGGCAATACCGGGTGTTTCACCGTGTTCATAAAACACAATATTCTTAATGGTATTAAGATCAGGTTCGACCGCCAAATAGCCATACATCATCGACCACAAACCTTTACCGTAAATAGGCATCACAATGCTGGTTAACTCGCCTTGGGCATCGAACACCTCAAAAATACGTATTTGATCGGCACGGCTTTTAATTTTGGCGGTATCTTTTTTCGGCTTACTAGAGGTTTCTGGATTAATCGCCGCCATACGGCTATCAAAATCTAACAGATTCTCCTGTTCGATATACTCACCGCTTTCTAAGTCGACCAATTTAGGCTGCACACGTGTTGTAAACAACTCTCTAAAGTCGGCAGAACTATTGGCAATACCAGCCGCGTTTAATACAAACTGCTGCACTTCATCACGTTTTTTAACTAGCTTTCTTTCTTTTAGAATTTCGGCAGTACCGGTGATCATAAAAGAACACACTAGACTCAAGCTGACGATGAAAACCATGGTTCCCAGCACCGAATCTTTTTTAAAGGCCATGGCGTTTTAGTCTCCGTTTGATGTTGGCTCTCGCCACCAGATAATCGAATAACGGTGCCCATAAGTTGGCAAATAAAATGGCTAACATAATGCCCTCTGGTAACTTGACGTTGAGCACTCGGATCAATACCGTCATAAAGCCAATCAGAGCACCATAAGCATATTTGGCATTGCGGGTATAAGAGGCCGTTACTGGGTCGGTAGCCATAAACATCATCCCCATAGCAAAACCGCCAGTGACCAGATGCCATGTCCACGGCATAGTAGCCATGGCATTTTTAGCCGGGCCAAAGAGGTTAAATATAATTGCGGTGGCAATCATACCCAACATCACCCCAGCAACCACTCGCCAGTCAGCCACTCGGGTCATCAGCAAAATGCCGCCACCCAGTAATATCGCTAAGGCACTGGTTTCACCAATCGATCCCACAGTGAAGCCAAAGAAAGCATCCCACCATAGCGGATCACTTAATGCCCCAATCCAACTTACATCAGCAAAGCTGAGTTTATTGGCCGCGGCAAGCCCTAAGGTTGTCGCCCCTGAATAGCCATCTACCGCAACAAACTGGCTTATTGCAGCTACTTCTGTTGGATAGGCGAAATAAATAAACGCATAACCTGCTAAGGCAGGGTTTAAGAAGTTATATCCCATGCCACCAAACATCTCTTTGGCGACAATAACCCCAAAACTGATGCCTATCGCCATAATCCACAGCGGGGTAGAAACAGGCAGGATAAGTGAAAATAGTAACGCGGTAATAAAGAAGCCTTCATGCAGCTCTTGACCACGCATTCTGGAGAATATGACTTCCCAGAACAGGTTAACGGTCAATGCAGTAAGATAAAAAGGCACGTAAAAACTCGCGCCATAGGCAAATAAACTTAATATGCCAGACTCAGCGGTTAAGCCTGAAAATAGCATATTGAAAATGGCTAAATGCCAAGTATCAGGTACACTAGCGCCTTCAATAATAGCCAGTTGGGCTTGTAGGCCAATGTTGTACATACCAAAAAATAATGCTGGCAATAAACACATGCCAACAATATGCATGGTACGTTTTACATCAATGGCGTCACGCACATGAACCTGCCCCTTGGTGCTACGACCGTGGGCAATCCATAAAGACCGTAAGTACTTGCGCATCGAATCGCCGTGCTCATAATACTTGTCTTGGGTCGACGGTTTCTTAATAGGCTTACTCATTAACCTTCCCTCTCGATAATATCTAGGCAAGCACGTAATTCTTTACCAAAGTCATACTTTCCAGGACAAACAAAGGTACATAACGCGAGATCTTCTTCATCTAATTCCAACGCACCTAAAAGCTGTGCTTCATCGGTATCACGTACCACTAAATCACGAATAAGTAAGGTGGGGAGAATATCTAAAGGCATCACACGGGCAAGCTGGCCAAACGCCATCATAGCGCGGGCTGAACCACCAGCATGGGTGGTAAAATCGAACAATTTTTTGGTGCGGCTAAAGCCCGACATCATGATGCCGGTGAGACTGAATTTGTCTTGATCGTTTCGCACCCAGGGCAGTAATTCATGTTTGTCATCTTCAGACAGCACACAAATCTGGTTATGAAAACGACCTAGGTAATCGTAGCTACCCTCAGCAGTGTGGCCATTTAGCACGCTGCCAGACACTATGCGTGAACGAACATCCTTAATTTTACCCGCCACAATCGGACTTAATTGAGCACCTAATTGGGTGCGAACCAAACGCGGTTCAAGCACATTAGGGCCCGAAAAAGCCACCACTCGGTCGGTATACAGTTCACCATTTAAAAATAACTTACCGAAGGCAATAACGTCTTGATAGCCCAAATGCCACACAGGGCGCTCTATGCTTGCTGGCAGAATAAAATGAATGTGAGTACCCACTAACCCAGTAGGGTGAACACCATTAAATTGATGAATAGACACCTTAGACAATTTAGTGGTGATATCGTGCTTCAATAAGGGCGCGTTATCATCCTGGCACAGGTACACTTTGCCTTCGGTTAAATAGGTAAGCACTTGCAAACCTGCAACAAAAGCCTCTGTTTGCTCAGCAATAATAATGCGAGGGTCAGCGGCAAGCGGATTACTGTCTATTGCCGTAACAAAAATACCCGCTGGTTGGCTGTCTAATTGCGGTACCCGCGAAAATGGCCGGGTACGTAATGCGGTCCACAGGCCACTATCGACAAGGTTATCAACCACAAGTTGGCGATTTAGCTGATTAAAGTCATCATAACGCGCAAAGCTTTTAGCTTGTTGCTGTTCATCACACTCAATCACAACCGCCTGTAAAACGCGTTTTTCGCCACGATGAATTGCGCTAACCTTGCCGCTAGCAGGAGCTGTAAATTTTAGCCCAGGGGTTTTCTTGTCTTCAAACAGCGCTTGCCCTTTAATAACACTGTCACCCACCTCAACTAACATGGTCGGTTTTAAGCCGACATATTCTTCACCTAATAAAGCCACTGTTGTGACTTTTTCACCGTCAAACACTTGTTGAATAGGCAGACCCATAATAGGTACATCCAAGCCGCGTTTAATGGTTATTATCTGGTTTGAAACCCCTGCCATTATCATCACCATCAATAAAAATTCGATGAGCAATTTTAAATCTTTGTAAACGCTAATGTATGAAGCAAGATCACACTAATGAGGTATTCGGTAATTTTAAAACATGATATCCGGTAGCTATTGTGAAGCAGATCACTACAAGGAGGGCTAAGCACAAACAAATGTTATTTTTACTACAAAAATAATATTTGATGTTAGCGCTTAAGTAAGAGCTTAAGTAAGAGCTTAAGTAAGAGCTTTAGTAAGAGCTTTAGTAAGCGCTTGAAACTAGACATGACTAAAATGGCATAAAAAGTCTATATTCAAGTTAACTAGAATGCTTAAAAAATACTAAACACACATACTGCAACAAAACATATATAAATTTATATATATCAAATTCTGTATGTAAGATAATATTCCATAAGACACTTTAGAACCAAATCAGATATTCAATGACTTACCAATACTTGAGTCGAGCAACTGAAAATATCAATCTCTTTATATGAATAAAAACTCAGGCTAACAATGATTAACCCAACTCAATTTTTTAAATGTTTAGCCGACGAGACGCGACTGCGTTGCCTAATGCTTATTCAACATGAAGGGGAATTATGTGTTTGCGAGTTGACCGAAGCATTACAAGAAATTCAACCCAAAATTTCACGAAATCTAGCTCAACTACGTAAATGTGGTCTCCTAATCGATCGCCGTCAAGGTCAATGGGTGTTCTACCGTATTAATGCTGATTTACCCACATGGAGCCAGTTAGTATTAAGCGAAACAACTCACCACAATGCACTGTTTCTAGAAGAAAACCTCAGTAATCTATGCCGAATGGGCGGACGCCCTGAACGTCTAAAAGCTTGCTGTTAATCGCTCAATAAAATGAATTGACCCAAACAAACGTTCACCATACAAAGATCAACTAACCCTAATACAAACCGCCAATACCTCATTAAAATAGTAAGTTTAAAGGATACTCACATGACAATTAAAATCGGAATTAATGGCTTTGGCCGCATGGGACGTTTAGCGCTTAGAGCCGCTTGGAACTGGGATGATGTTGAATTTGTCCAAATCAATGATCCCGCCGGAGACACTGCCACCTTAGCCCATTTACTCACATTTGACTCAGTTCACGGTCGTTGGCAACACGAGGCCAATGCCGAAGCAGATGATATGGTGATAAACGGTAAACGCATTGCCTGCACCCGCAACAAAACCATCAGCGAAACCGATTGGTCAAAATGTGATGTCGTCATTGAAGCCTCAGGACAAATGAAAACCAAAGAAGTACTGCAAGCTTATTTAGATCAAGGTGTAAAGCGCGTTGTAGTCACCGCCCCAGTTAAAGAAGACGGTGTATTAAACATCGTAATGGGCGTAAATCATCAGCTTTATGACAAGGCAATTCATTCAATTGTCACTGCCGCTTCTTGCACCACTAACTGCTTAGCGCCCATTGTCAAAGTCATTCATGAAAACATAGGTATAGTGCACGGGTCTATGACAACGATTCACGACATTACCAACACCCAAACCATTCTCGATGCACCGCATAAAGATCTTCGCCGTGCACGAGCCTGTGGCTTAAGTCTTATTCCTACCACCACAGGTTCAGCAACTGCGATTACCCATATTTTCCCTGAACTAAAGGGCAAGCTTAACGGTCATGCTGTGCGTATTCCGCTAGCCAATGCCTCATTAACCGATTGTGTGTTTGAGGTCAGTCGCCCAACCACAGAAGCAGAAGTGAATAGCTTATTTAAAGCCGCAGCCGAAGGGCCTTTAAAAGATATTCTAGGCTATGAAGAACGCCCTTTAGTGTCGGTCGATTATAAAACCGATCCACGTTCGAGCATCATTGACGCGCTATCAACCATGATCATTAATGGCACTCAGGTTAAACTTTATGCCTGGTATGATAACGAATGGGGTTATGCAAATCGCGCCGCTGAACTCGCTCGTATGGTCGGCCAAATGGATAAAGCATCAGCTTAAATAGAGAGAACTCAATGGGACTTTTGACTGAATCGTGCCGCTGAAATCGCCCGTATGGTTGGCCAAATGGATAAAGCTTAAGCTTATATAAAGAGAACATAATGGGACTTTTGACAGGACTGTCGCCAGAAATTCGCCAATACTTGGTCGTTACTGGCAACTATTGGGCATTCACGTTGACCGATGGCGCCCTTCGTATGTTAGTGGTGCTGTATTTTCATGGTTTGGGTTATAGCCCGCTAAATATTGCGATGCTGTTCCTTTTTTATGAAATTTTTGGGGTAGTCACTAACTTAATTGGCGGCTGGTTAGGTGCACGCTTAGGCCTTAATAAAACCATGAATATTGGTCTTTTTATGCAAATAGTTGCCCTTGGCATGCTATTAGTTCCCGCTGCAGCGCTAACCATCCCCTGGGTCATGGCGGCACAAGCTTTGTCTGGCATAGCCAAAGATCTCAATAAAATGAGCGCGAAAAGTAGCATCAAATTATTGGTACCTGCCGATGCGCAAGGGCAACTGTATAAATGGGTTGCCATATTGACCGGATCGAAAAATGCCTTAAAGGGAGCGGGCTTCTTTTTAGGCGGCGCCTTACTGACATTATTGGGTTTTCAGTATGCGATTCTTTGCATGGCTGTTGGGTTATTGCTGGTGTGGATTTTCAGTCTATTTAACTTGAAGCGTGACTTAGGTAAAGCCAAAAACAAGCCTAAGTTCACTGAAATATTCTCAAAAAGTCAGGCGGTAAATACCCTTTCAGCGGCGCGACTGTTTTTATTTGGTGCTCGCGATGTTTGGTTTGTGGTCGCCTTACCCGTTTACCTAGCGTCAACCTTCGGCTGGGATCACTGGTACGTCGGCGGCTTTCTCGCTCTTTGGGTCATAGCTTATGGTGTAGTACAAGCTTTTGCGCCCCGATTAACCGGTAAAAACCAAGGCAAAGTCCCCGATGGACGCAGCGCCTTAGGTTGGGCGGTTTTGCTCAGTGTGGTGCCAGCGTGTATTGCACTAGCAATAAGTTATGACTTTCATGCTGCCAATATACTTGTGGGCGGATTAATGCTTTTTGGCGCATTATTTGCCATCAACTCCTCGCTGCACAGTTATTTGATTGTCAGCTATGCCAGCGAAGATGGCGTGTCTTTAGATGTCGGCTTTTATTATATGGCCAATGCGATGGGACGTTTAATCGGCACCGTGCTGTCTGGTTGGGTTTATCAACTATATGGTATGGCCGCTTGTCTGTGGATATCCGCTGTTTTTATTGCACTAGCCGCGCTTATTTCAGTCAAACTGCCAAGGCATCAGCAAGCGTAAATTATTTGCGGAGTGAGATGAGGTTAGATGAGATAATGCGTTATTTCATCTAACCTTAATAAACGTCTAATGCAGCTATTGCCATGCTGACGCATAGAGTTCAAAACACAACAATATCGACAACAATATCGATTAGCCCACACGGATAGGTTCAGTAATACCGTTTCAGCTCGTATCTTTAAATGAATTTATTTGATATATATTGGTGTAAGCTAAGTGACACCATGATTTATTTCAGGAGGGAGTGTGGGGAGATCATTTGTATTATTTGTTGCCTTTAGTCTAATACCCATATTTTCTGTCTATGGAAAAGAATTGAAACTTGCCGTGGTGCCTAAATTTCATAGTGTTTTTTTTGATCAAAGCAAAGCTGGCTGTATAGATGCTGCGGCTCAAATAAAAGGTGTGAAATGTATATATCGGGGACCAGAGATAAGTAATGTTAGGATGCAAGATCAGGTAATAAATCAACTGATTGATGAAGGTATAGACGGTATTGCTGTCGCCGTTACACAATCTAAATATCTCGTTAAAAACAGCCTTAAGAGAGCTAAAGAAGCAGGTATTCCGGTTATTACCTATGACTCTGATATTGATGTTTCAGTCAACGAGGACACTAATAGTTTACGCCTAGCGTATATAGGCACTGACAATTTTGAATTGGGTAAGTCATTAGGTGAAGAGTTAAAAAAACTTCGCCCCAATGGGGGAACGCTAATAATGCAATCTGGGCGACCCGATTCTCCTAATCTGAATTTAAGACTGATGGGTGTCCGTTCCGCATTATCGGGAAAAAAATACGATGCACCTCCTGGAGAATTGCTTAATAACGATTCGGGATGGACAGAAGTTAGAGAGCCTTTCTTTAATTTTGATCAATTGGATCAATCTGTTAATCAAATGGAGTCTGTAATGAAAGGTAAGCCTGTAAAAGCAGACTCTTTTATTGCTGTTGGTGGTTGGCCTCAAAATGACCAAGCACTTTATCGTAAAATGATTGCCCCGTACCTGGAAAAAATTAATAACAACAAGGTCATCATTGTTATAACTGATACATCCTCTGAACAATTAACTATGTTGGAAGATCATCTTGTTCATATCAATATTGGTCAAAAACCATATGAAATGGGAAGACAAGTCATTTTGACACTTTATAAGATTGTAACAGAACAAAAATATCAGAAAACCATTTACACACCTATCACTGTTTGCACACCAGAGAACGCTGATACATGTACCAAGATTACGGGATTGTAATCATTGCAGATAATCTAGCCCCACTAAATTTCTAAGCTGCTATCACTCTGGTGAGTGTAGCTAGACCAATACTTCATGGGGACTTATTGCCTGCTGCATGAATGTTCAGGATGAAAGGAATGTCCTGATCACATGGATGTGAAAGAGCGACCTTATGTGCAGATAATCCAGCGAGACGCCAGCTCTTGATTTTAAAATCAGCATCCATGTGGGCTTAACCAAAACATCCATGTTTTGGATACTCGCTGGCTCATCTGCACCCAAATTTTTGTTTCTTCGATTTAGCTTCATTGATGGCTGTGGCAAAAGCTAAATCAGAACAAAAGTTAACTCATTTTCTGGACAAAAGCAGGGTTGGAAGATTTGTTTTTATAAAAGTTTGCCCTGATCAGACTAAATTTTAAAACTCAATTAAATTTTCATTGGCGTCAAAGGTTGACTACAAGTGCAGATGATCCAGCGAGACGCCGCAAGCACCTCCATGTGGGCTTAACCAAAACATCCATGTTTTGGATACTCGCTGGCTCATCTGCACCCGAATTATTATCTCTTCGATTTAGCTTCATGGATGGCTTTGGGAAAAGCTAAATCAGGACAAGAGTTAACTCGTTTCCGAACTGAAGCGAGTTAGAGCTTATTTTTACAAAATTTAACTCTGACCCGACTAAATTTAACGAGCCTGTAGAATTACTCGTTTTTAAATTCATTTTGATTAATGAACAAACAATATCTGAGTTTCTATTTTGATTCAATTATTTAGTGGTGTTTAGATTACTATTTAACATGCTGATGTATTGTTGTTTTTAGAGGGAGTATAAGGCAGGTTTGGTGAGTTTTTGAGGTGAAAAGGGCTTACCCTTCTTAGTGCATCACGTGTTGCAGCTTTTCTATGTTGTGAACAAGGCAATACAGTTGCCACTGGGCATTAACTTTGACTTGGCCGCGTAAGGTCAATTTATTCATCCCTTTGTTGACCGTAATATTGCCAAACACAGGCTCAATGCAACCCAGTCGTTTGCTATATTGCCGCCGCCCCATCGGGCTGTCTATTTTCACTTTCATCTTGTCGGTGTAACTCAGCTTTTTCCGTGAGGCATCATTTTTAAACTGCACTTGCCGCCCCGTTTTTATCGGCGGTTTTCGCATGCATTGCTGTTGCAGCGGACAGATTTTGCAATCTTTTAAATAACCACAGAATCGGGTGTATTCTTGGTTATAGCTTTTGACATTGATGCCGCTTCGCCACATCTCATTGCCTGCGGGACATCGGCAGGTTTGTGTTGCTTCATCATAATGAAAGTCATCACAGGTAAACAATCTTGGCTTGCCGTTACGTCGTTTTAATCTGCGCTTTTCTTGCTCGGTTTCGTAAGTTTCACTTTCTTTAAACAACGGGTTTCGTTTTCTAAATTGGTTATCTGCGATGTAGGTATCAAAGCCACTTTGCGCCATAAATGCCAGATTAGCTTCACTGTTGAACCCACTGTCTGCGGTGAATTTTATAGTGTGTTCGTTTGAGGATTTATCGGTATTGAGCTTTTCGAGTTGTTGTTTTAATTGCGTGACCGCGGGCTGAAGCGTTTGTTGTTCACCGACCGAACCCCACGTTTGTGCTTGTAAAATAATTTGATGTTTATCATCGTTTATCGCAATACCATTGTAACCTTGAATGGTGCCTTTGGATGTGGTCATCTTTGCGCTGTCAGGGTCGGTTATATTGCTTTTTACAGGCTTGCCTTGACTGCCTATTTTTTCTTGGTGTGTCGCGAGGAATGCCGTTATTTTGTCCGCACTTTTATCCAACTTTTCTTTTTGTTTTAAGTCTTGTGTGACTAACTCTTCACTTAGGCCATCTTGCGCTTGATGACGTTCAATAATCCGTTTGCTTGCCCGTGATAATTTTGCTTTTTTACGGTCGAGTTCATCGAACGTACCGCTCCACTCTTTGCTCGCATTTGACTTTAACTTACAACCATCGATGGCAAACATGTTGCGGCCGATGAGCCCTTCTTCATCACAAATCAGCAGCACTTGAGTAAATAAGGGTTCTATTTGTTCATGCATTTTAGCCACGAAACCCGCTATCGATGTGTAATGTGGCTGTACATCACCCGACACGCTCATGAACAAAATATTGTTTTCACACGCCTTAGCAATACGTCGACTGCTAATTAAACCATGCGCATACCCGAGTAAAATAATTTTGAGCATAACTGCCGGTGAATACGCTGCCGCACCCGTTTTATCATTGTGATACCAAGCATCAAACCCTGATAAGTCGAGTTTGTTTTCGATAATATAACAAAGGGCATACTCAAATGTACCAGGCAGAATTTGCTCTGAAAAATTGATGGGAATGAATTTACTTTGGCAGGATAAGTCAGGCTTATAGTTGGCCATAACAATTTACTGTAGGTGAATAATATCTATTAGATCACAGACACCGACACGCTACAAGCTCAAAAAACAACCAATTAACTTTATTTGTAAAAAGACGTTGAAAATGTCTATTTGGGAGAAATTCTACAGCCTCAACGCCCAATTAACGGGCTAAAAATTGTGGGCTAAACTTGAGCGAAGCGAATAGCCCGCTGTTTTTAGTCCTGTTGAATTTCTTGTTATATGGCAACGGTATACCGATACCAATTAGCAACGGTTTGAACTTCATTAGCCAAACCATCAGTTAACTCTAACGCATAAGCATATGATTTATCTAATGCCAAATCTAAGTCATCGGGCATTTCAGTTGTTTGCGATAAACGAGCCAATTGCATAACTAACCAGCAACAATTAGCGAACACGTAGGCCTCTTTTTGCTTAAGCGATAATAGCATAACGTCAGTAATTGCCCCAAAAGCCTCATGCGGTTCTAAGCCTTGAATGAGCGCTTCTCTAGCTTGAGTGAAAGCCCACTCGTTATGCTCAAGTTTAATTAAACATTCTGGGATCAATAACTCAAAACGACTAGATACACTCATAATGGAATTGCCATATAACAGCGTATTAGCGAGAATTCCGATAAACATCCTGAGAAGCTCACCAAAACACAACATCCAAATCGCTTTAATTATTAATAATTTTAGTAACTTATCAGCTTAAATAACCCAAATCAATCACCTTTTAGTCTAGGCAAAAGCGAGAATTTAGATAATCGAGAATAATACAAACTCGTTATGCAGAGCAGATATGTTAACAAAAATCAGCTAATTCAATTAGATAGAATTATCCTTTAGGTAAAACCGAGAATTTTCGCAATTACATAACGAGAAACAACACTGTTGTTTTAACACAAAGGAATTATAACTGTATGAAAACACAGTATACTGTCGCAAAGATTTTATGATGTTAATCGTAGATAAATTTATATCAAAATGGTGCTTTCATAAACTAGCGATAACTATGTTCGAGCAAAGTTTAAATTGGATGTTCTCTAACAAGCTTTGGGGCAAAAGTGAGTT
Organism: Shewanella sp. HL-SH2; assembly: GCF_051164935.1. Classification (NCBI taxonomy): domain Bacteria; kingdom Pseudomonadati; phylum Pseudomonadota; class Gammaproteobacteria; order Alteromonadales; family Shewanellaceae; genus Shewanella; species Shewanella sp. HL-SH2. Next base: position 1,354,764 of record NZ_CP195035.1, on the reverse strand, counting down.
AGTGTTTTGAAATAATCTTATGCCACTCGCTCTTTAAAACTTGCCGATTAAGTCAATGCTCGAAAGGTTCATCATGGTGGTTTGCAAGCCGACCATCCGACCCAGGGATGGGTCGGTTGAGCTACAAGGACTTTTTTATTTCGAAAGAATGCTGCGTGTCGGTGAGTTAATATCATGCTGAACCTACATAGATAAACTTCACGATACATGCTTTGCTATAACCAAAGCGCCATGTTCATAGTGGCTGCTGGCCATACACATAAGCTGACATGGGGGTAAATCAAGTCAGTGTTTTGAAATAACTTTATGTCACTCACTCTTTAAAACTTGTTAATTAGGTAAATGCTTGAAAGGTTCATTATGGTAGTTTGCGAGCCGACCATTCGACCCAGGGATGGGTCGGTTGAGCTACAGAACTTTTTATTTCAAAAGAATGCTGCGTGTCGGTGAGTGAATGCCATGCTGAACCTACATAGATAAACTTCACGATGCATTCTTTACTATGGTATAGCTCCATGATCATAGAGACCATATGCATAATCCCACTTTAACTCACAAAGCTGTTAAGGCTTCAGCCCTCTTTAGCAATGTTCAGCCGTTAACATCAACACCCGTCAGGCTCGACAATTGTCCATCTATAAGCTGATAACAAGCATCCATTTGACTTAACGCCGTGGTTCTGTGGCTTATCATCAACACGGTTTTATGCTCAGCAAAGGCAAATAAAGTTGCGAGTATTTCTCGCTCGGTGCGCTTATCTAATCCTTCTGTGGGTTCATCTAACAACAGAAGTGGTGCATCACGCAGTAACGCGCGGGCGACACCGATTCGGCGTTGCTCGCCGCCAGATAATTGCCTGCCGCCTTCGCCCATCCACATGTCTAACGGGTTATCACCCTGTAATAAATGACTTAAGCCCACTTGTGACAACACATGAGTTAACTTGCCATCGTGGGCTTTACGTTTTTCACCAGCAACATAAGGTAATGCCAACACTAAGTTGTCACGTAGTGTGCCGCTAAACAAATGCACCCGCTGACTGACGACCGACATTGATGCGCGTAAATTGGCTTCGCTGTAATCTTCAAGCGGCTGACCATCTAAAGTAATACTGCCGGAGTCTGCTTGCCATTCGCGGGTGATCATATGCAATAAACTGGATTTACCGCAGCCGGTTTTACCGACAATAGCCACTTTGTGTCCAGCTGGAATATGTATATTCAGCCCTTTTAAAACCGCTTGATTAGCGTGATAAGCAAAATGTAAGTTGCTGATAACCAATGCGCCTGTTTTAGCCTTAATTGCTTCATTAATGGCATCATTGCTGCCAAATTGAATAGCTGGAACTTGCTCAGTTATTGCCGTGACCCTTGTGGCTGCTAACACAGTGCTAGATAAATGCTGAAACGCGCCTGCTATTGGCATCATCATTTCTAAACAGGCCATAGTGGCAAATATGATCAAGGCAAATATTGGCCCTGGTGGCACGGCATCGCCCACGCCATTCGCGGCTAAATACAGCATCAACAATACCGCGAAACCGTTGGTTAAAATTAATATCGCCTGACTTAACCCAGTGATTTTTGCCATCGCAATTTGGCTGTTAAAAAAGATCTGTTGCTGTTGATACACTTTGGTTAAATAACGTGAATTAGCCGCAAATAAGCTTAATTCAGCCTGACCTTGAATCACATCCAGTAGCTGTACTCTAAAGCTTTGTTTAGTTTCGATTAACTGCTGGCCTGGCACTTTGCCTAATTGATAAAAAATACTCGGCAATATCAATAATACTAAAAGCAAAAAGCCGCACAGCGCTAACGCTAAACTAGCATCAAACCAGGCGATAAACGCATACAGGGCAGCTATCATCAATAATGATGCGCTAATCGGTGTAATAAGGCGCAAATAAAGGTGATCTAAGGTATCGATATCAGCCACTAGTCGATTTAATAAATCGCCTCGGCGTAGACCTGTTAAATTAGCGGCGCTAAGAGGTAACAGCTTTTGCCACGCCCACACTCTCAGTTCAGTTAATAACTTAAAGGTGGCTTCATGGGTGGCTAAGCGCTCACCATATCGGCTTGCGGTGCGGGCGATAGAAAAAAATCGCACGCCGCCTGCTGGGGTGAAAAAGTTAAAAACCTGCGCTGTGGCAACGGTGAGTCCTGCGACTGCGGTGGCGGATAAAAACCACCCCGACAATGACAATAAACCCACACCCGCTAACAAGGTAATAAAACTGAGTAATAAGCCCACTAGCATCATTAACCATTGGCGCTTAAATAAGTGTACAAAAGGCAGTAGCACTTTCATTAACTGACCTCCTGTTGCAGTAATTGATAAAAGCTACCTTGGGCTGCCATTAATGTTTGATAGTCCCCCTGTTCCACCAGCTGGCCTTTATCGATGACGATAATGTTATCGACTTGAGTTAAGTCATTTAACTTATGCGTCACCATTAAGGTGGTTTTTGCCTTTGTCGCTTGAGATAAAGCGGCCATTACCGCTTCAGCACTTTGTTCATCTAAGCTGGCTGTCGGCTCATCAAGTATAAACACACTGGCTTGTTGGCTCAGCGCTCTGGCCAAGGCGATTCGCTGGGCTTGCCCTACTGATACGCCAGATGATTGATCGCTTATTACCGTATGCAGACCTTGGGGATGCTGAGTGACAAAATCAGCAATTTGAGCTTGTTCAAGTAATAGCATAATGTCTTGGTCACTTAGCTCGGGACTGCCTAATGCGACGTTTTCAGCAATTGTGCCGTGAAATAACAGCGGGTCTTGCCCTAACCAGGCAAGGTGTTTTCGCCAATGGGCAAGGCTGATAGCGTCAAAGGCTTGGTCATTAATCAGTAACTCGCCTTCATAGGGTAAAAAGCCTAACAAGGCTTGCAGCAAACTGGTTTTACCCGCGCCGCTAACCCCCACAATAGCCACGTGTTGTCCTGCGATAACATTGAATGAAACAGGCCCAAGTAAACATTGACCATCCATGCTCATTACCCTTAGATCTGTCGCTCTGATGCTAACCTGATTAAGAGCAGGCGTTTGATTGCCATCAGTGTGAACATGAGAAAGGGGATAATCTAATAACTCAACTAAGGATTCTGCTGCGCCAATAGCTTGCGCTTTAGCGTGATAATGGGTACCTAAGTCGCGCAGTGGTTGAAAAAATTCAGGTGCTAACATAAGCACAAACATGCCGGTGAATAAGCTGATCCCTAAGCCATAATGACCAAAATTTAAATGGCCTAAATAACTAAAACCAAAATACACCGCCAATACTGCGATAGATAATGCTGCAAAAAACTCTAACACCGCCGAGCTTAAAAATGCCAGTCGCAACACCGACATGGTACGACTTCTAAAGTCTTCCGATGCTTGATGGATTTGCTTAATTTCGGCTTCACCGCGGTGAAACAATTTCAAGGTACTCAAACCTTGTAAGCGATCCATAAAATGACCACTTAATCGACTTAAGGCGCTGAAGTTTTTGCGATTGGCATCCGCAGCCCCCATGCCGACTAAAATCATAAACATTGGAATAAGTGGCGCTGTGGTCAAAAACACCACACCTGCGGCCCAGTTTAAGGGAAATACCAGCACTAAAATAAACACAGGAATAAACCCTGCCAACAGCATTTGTGGCACATATTTACTATAAAAATCATGTAAATCTTCCACTTGCTCAAGCACAATACTTGCCCATGCACCGGCTGGCTTACCTTTAATAAATGCCGGCCCTAGGGCAACCAGTTTGTTCAATACTGCTTGCCTGATATCTTGGCGGAGTAATCTTCCTGCCTCAAAGCTGAATCGTTCGCGCCAGTAAACTAAAGCGGCGCGGGTGAGTAATAATATGGCTAAACCGATAAAAAATGGCCGTAATTGACTGACAGTTAACTCAGTCATAATCACCCCATGTAAAATTTTAGCAATACAATAAGCTTGGCCTATGATGGCTACGCCATTTAACAGTCCGAGTAAGGTCGCTAACTTAAGGTAAATACCGCAGGCAGATTGCTGACTTTTAAGCCATTTGGCCAATGACTTTTCTAACGACTTATCCATGACACTCCAACAACAATTCTTGATGCCCTATAAGCAAGATAAAAGGCACAACATTAAGAACATAGAATAATAAAAATAGAGAATGGTTTTAAAGTGCAGTATCGCAGCTGTCACCTACCTAATACAATGAACCGGCTGATAATGTTAACTGCTGCACAGTTTAGTGATTGATGAGCGGGATCAGGCTAGGTAAATGGCTTCACTATTGAGGATCAATGGCGCCATACCTGACCAACACATGCCAAAGCAGTTTCAATTCTTGCACTTTTTTTGCGTGGCTTGAACGCTCACTCCAGCTTGTAGGTTGCTTACATAATGTATAGGCGGCTTGTCCCAAAATAGCGGCATTTATCATATTATTCTGAGCAATGCTTTGCGCTAACATAGGCATATTCGCTCCGCGAAAGTCACTGGGTACCTCTTCTACCGATAACTGATATCCGCCATGCCATAACAGTTGAATATCATGCCCATCACATAAGGTTTGTAGCAAATCACCCACGTGTGAATCTTTAAAACTGGGGTCGGCGACTAAAATCTCGATATCATTATCTAGAGATACATCACCGTGGATTTGTGCCTCAATGTAATGATCAAGATTACAACTTGGCGTGCGTGTAAATCGCCCTTGGATGGCATGAGCTAAATCAGTGGTTAAATAGTCAATCAATTTAGCGGGCTTAAGCCCTTGAATACCTAACGCGTAATGGCGCTCAAAACTTTCACTTAATAATGCCGCTAACACGCCATCGAAACAATTTATGGTGCCCTTCTCTTTTGGTAATCGATAAGAGTCCATATAGCTAAATGTACTGCGTGTTAACACTTGTGGGGTGGTCAGAAAGTAGCAACTACCAAAGCGTGGTGCAGGCCCCAATGAGCACAAGCCTAAGTCTAGTGCGCCATACTTAGGCCGATGTTTGATGCCTGAATAACATTGACCAAATAACTGGTTTTCCCAATAATCACGTGGCCCACCTAACTCTGGCGATAATTGACCATTAGAGATATGGGTTTCAAACTGGCTTTTATAAACACCGTCTTTTATCAGGCCTTCAACCACTCTTAAGCCACGGCTATCGACTCTATCAGGGTGAAAATGCAACGCAACTCGGCCATGCTGATTTAGTTTTCGCATTGCAAGTTGCAGTGAAACCATAGAGATATTTGACATCAACAGTACATTTTTGATCAACGCATGGGCGGGATCGCGTAACACTAAGGCAATCTTTTCAATGTGTGATAATGCGGCCTGTTTTGGGGTCATGAACTGCCTTATAAGACAAAAATGAAGACGAAAAGTAGGTAGTAAACTAACGACAGATTAGCATAAAAGCTAAATCAAGGGTGATAGTGATATAGCTAATAACAGTTATACAATGCACCAAGCAATTCATTGTATGCAATATTTCTTTGTTTGGCACTGAAGATTAAGACTTTTTCACGATTCCGCTAGACGTGTTTAGATAGCACTTATATTGCTTTTCAGGTAAGATGCACGCCCGCCGATATTGGCTACCTTAATATATTTAACCGCCTCGGCTGTTAACTGAGATGTAATCTATGAGTTTTGAAAACCTAGGACTAAGTGCTGCTATTTTAAAAGCGGTTGCCAAACAAGGTTATGACACCCCATCCCCTATTCAAGCCCAAGCCATTCCTGCAGTATTAAACGGTCTAGATGTTATGGCAGCAGCGCAAACAGGTACAGGTAAAACAGCGGGATTTACTCTTCCTATTCTAGAATTATTATCCCAAGGCACGCCAGTTAAACGCGGTCATGTGCGTACTTTAATATTAACGCCTACCCGTGAACTTGCTGCGCAGGTTCAAGACAGTGTCGCGACCTATGGTAAACATTTACCACTTAAATCGGCTGTAGTGTTTGGTGGCGTGTCTATTCAGCCACAACTGGCATCACTTAAAAATGGTGTTGATATTCTAGTAGCAACACCAGGGCGTTTATTAGACTTATATCAGCAACGCGCGATCAACTTTGATCACCTTGAGATTTTAGTCCTTGATGAAGCCGATCGCATGTTAGACATGGGCTTTATTCGTGACATTCGTAAAATTTTGTCATTCTTGCCAGCTAAAAGACAAAACTTAATGTTTTCAGCGACATTCTCTGTCGAGATCCGCGAGCTAGCAAAAGGCTTAGTAAACAACCCTGTTGAAATTTCTGTTACCCCACGTAACAGTACTGCGAATAGCGTTGAGCAAAGCATTTACACTGTCGATAAAACGCGTAAGTCAGCAGCGTTAATCGAACTGATCAAAATCAATAACTGGAATCAGGTATTGGTATTTTCTCGCACTAAGCACGGCGCGAACCGTTTAGCGAAAAGCTTAGAGTCAGCGAATATTTCAGCTGTGGCGATTCACGGTAATAAAAGCCAAACCGCACGTACTAAAGCCTTAGCGGACTTTAAGCGTGGTGCTGCCCAAGTTATGGTTGCAACTGACATTGCTGCCCGTGGTATTGATATCGACCAACTGCCTTTTGTAGTGAATTTTGACTTACCGCAAGTGCCTGAAGACTATGTTCACCGTATTGGTCGTACCGGCCGTGCTGGTGCATCAGGTGAAGCTGTGTCTTTGGTCAGTGATGAGGAAGGTAAATTATTACGTGATATCGAAAAACTGATTCAACGCCAACTTCCCCGTAAGGTGTTAATCGGCTTTGAGGCGAATTTTACCTTACCTGAAACCCAATTAACGGGTTCTTCAACAGGGCAAAAATCTAGCGCGAGTCGCACTAAAACCTCGAGTTCAGGACAGGATAAAAAAATCCACCAAAGACGTCAGGGTAATAATGAGCAGAAGAAAAGTTCTGATGGTACTTCTGCAAACGGCGCAGCTGCAAAGAATCGTCCGCCTAGACGCCAAAAGCCATTAGTTGATTTAGGGGCTAAATTTGCTAACCGAGCACAAACACCTAAACCAAGTGACAATGACTCAGGCGAGCGCAAAGCGCCAGCTAAAGCAAGTCAACCTAAGCCGCAATCGCAGCCTAGACAAACTAAGCCTAGCGAACCTAAATCTAGCCCTGCATCAACCAGTAAAGTTGATCCTTATGCTAATGCAAAGATTAAGTTCCAAACAAAAGATTGATACTGAGTTAACGCACTTGATGAGCAGTTAAAGAGCTATTGATTAGCTATCAGTGAAAAATCGATATGAAAATGGAGGCTTATTGGCCTCCATTTTTATATCTGCCGTTTAGCCACAACTCATTATTTATCTGTAGATTTAGATGTTGATGTTGATGTTGATGTTGATGTTGAAATCGTAACTCTTTCTTGATTAGACAACCGTACTTCTATCCCTTCTATCGTGGTAATTTTACGGGCATGAATGTCTTTTTTGCGCACTTGGTACTGGGTGGACATTGCCTCAATAGGTGAAGATATTTGTACCGTTACAATTTGATTATCGTCATACCAACCCCAGCCCCAGAATGCCGCAGTCGACAACATACAAGCCGTGATCAAAACGTACATAACCATTTTATTAAATATAGGGTGCGGTGAATGCTCCGTTACTGCCTGGGTGGTTTTACTGATAGATGATTTCCCGCGGCGCAGATAAAAAGACGCTCCTATAATAATCAGTAACGTAATAATGATTTTGATGAACACACACATCTCCAACAACAAATAGAGTGCTATTGTACGTCAATTTAATTAAGAAACTGTTACTCGCCTCGTTAAATGCAATCAATCATCTGCTATTTATTGCGCTTAACGAGAAACTGGCCAATTACTATAAAATAAAGTCTATAGTAGTACGTCGAGTAATATGGAGATTCATATGTTAGAGATTGCCTTAATTTATTTAGCTGCAGCTTTGTTTTCAGTCACTATCGCTAAGCGGGTCGGGTTAGGTTCTGTGCTGGGTTACCTTATTGCTGGAATGCTTATCGGACCTTATTTACTCGGCTTAGTCGGTGACCAAACAGACGTTATGCACTTTGCTGAGTTTGGTGTAGTGATGATGCTATTTTTAGTCGGCTTAGAATTACAGCCATCAAGGCTTTGGAAATTAAGACACTCAATATTGGGTCTAGGGGGCTTACAGGTCAGCATCACCACTGTGATTATTTTTAGCGGCTGCTTGTTTGTCTTTGAATTACCCTGGCAAAGCGCATTGGCAATCGGCTTAATGCTAGCGCTATCTTCTACCGCAATTGTATTGCAAACCTTATCTGAAAAAGGCTGGATACAGCAGGAAGCAGGCCAAAATAGTTTCTCTGTATTACTGTTTCAAGATATCGCGGTTATCCCTATTCTTGCGCTATTACCCTTACTGGCGTTTACCGACTTTCCCACCACAACAGCACATAATAATATCACTGCCAACCTGCCTGCTTATCTGCAAGTGGCGGTATCCATTACCGTAATTATCGGGATTATTTTGGCGGGTAAGTACATATCTGCGCCATTGTTTAGATACATTGCAGACACCCGATTACGGGAGTTATTCACAGTATTTGCACTATTTCTGGTTATCTCAATTGCCTTTATTATGCAAAGTATTGGCCTTTCACCGGCACTGGGTACATTTTTGGCGGGAGTGGTATTAGCGGAAAGCGAGTTTAGACATGAATTAGAAGCGGATATAGAACCCTTTAAAGGCTTATTACTGGGGTTATTTTTTATTACGGTGGGCGCATCAATAAACTTCCCATTGTTGTTTGAACAGTTGGCTTTAGTATTGATGTTAGTCATAGGTTTGATAACCATTAAAGCCAGTGTGCTATTTATGTTAGCCAAACTGTTTAAGATGCAAACCAAGCAAAAGTGGTTATTTGCCTTAGCCTTAGCTCAAGGTGGCGAGTTTGCCTTTGTATTGTTATCACTGACAAACTCACTACAAATACTGACGCCTGAGCAAAGTGAAATGACCACCTTAGTCGTTGCTATCTCTATGCTGATGGCCCCTTTATTATTGATTTTTTATGACAAAGTCATCAACAAGCACACCACTACAACTCAAGCTGATTTTGATAAACCAGCCGATATAGAAGCGACCCAACAGGTGATCATCGCAGGCTATGGTCGTTTTGGTCAAATTGTCGGACGTTTATTGTCAGCACAGGGTTACCATATTTCCGTACTAGACCACAGCCCAAGCCAAATAGAAGTGTTAAGACGCTTTGGCAACAAGGTATTTTATGGTGATGCCGCAAGACAAGACTTACTTGAAGCCTCTGGGGCCAAAAATGCCAAAATGCTCGTTATCGCAGTCGATAATGCCGATAAAATTATTGAAATAGCCACATTAGCCCGTAAACATTATCCCCATTTAAAAATTGTCGCCCGCGCAGTTGATAGGCGCCACGCCTATGAGCTCATTCGTATCGGTGTTAGTCACTTTAAACGGGAAACCTTTGACTCGGCACTCAATCTAGGTGTCGATGCGTTAACACTGCTAGGTCACAGCCAGGCTGATTCAGAACGCGCTGGGCAGTTATTTTCTAAACACGATAATGAATCATTAACCCTACTCGCTGACTTATGGGGTGATGACCACAGCTATGGCGTGGCGGTGAAACAACGCAGCGAAGATTTACGTCAAGTGCTGGCTAAAGATAAACAGCAGCAGGACAAATTGAACACCTGCCATGGTGAGGATTGTTAAACGCCTTAAATCAACCTATTACAGACACTAAATGAGTGATAATTTGAACAGAGCTTAGTTAATCGAACAAAATAATGACGCTCAACTGCTCACAATTAAACCACTGTCTTTATTGATAATTCAATGGTCATAAATAGCTATAGACGTCTTTATGACACTTCAACTGCAACAAATGATAATAATTTGTTAAAAAATTTGAATTAATGAGCCTAGTTAGGTTATCTTGTGCGCTGCGAAAGAAGTGTGCATGCGCTCATTTTGCCTCAAGCATTTGGAAAAAGTGTCTACATAAAAATGTCACGGAAGATATTAATACAGTAATTCATTGTAATTAAATAATTTATACTTATTTTTCTTTTTCCTTATGTGCAAAATACACTTCTAAAAACACTATTGCTGGCATCTTTGTTACCGACAAATAAAATAGCAATATATGTTAACGAATATAACGATAATTAGAATAACAATAAAAAAACTATCATTATCGATTGAAGATTTGCAAGGATAAAGACCCATGAACGAAGCTAGTCAACCTAGCCAACAGAACCCCCTAATCGAAGAAATTAAAAATCGCGTTCTAGAAGTAGACGCACTTCGTCATGGGACACAACACCCTGATAATATCGAATTACCACTCGATTATATTGAAGCCTTGGATGAGGTGACGTCAATCGATCGTGAGGAAATTGAAGATATCGCTCGTGATGTCATCGCCAAGCATAAAAATATCACCCGTGTACAGCCTCAAAAAAGGCAGAAAAATAAACAGCGTGATCTTAATCAATGGTTAATTAATATTTCGCTATTACTCATCATCAGTGTCACAGTGAAAGTGGTGTTTTTAAATGATGGCAGCCCAAAAGATCCTAGTGAAAAAACCTTTGCCACCACAATAGCTTCTACTGATTTTACTGCCTTACAACAAGATGCGACAAACACCTTTAGTAGCATGATTGATTCAGCGCAAGCATTACTTCCTAGTGCAGAAGACTTACCTGATCTCCCTTTCAGTATTGAAGATATCGACTTAGCTGCAATTGAAGAGTCAGCATCACAAACATTTTCTTCTATTTTACAATCAGCAAAGGATTTATTACCCCAAGAAGATATTCAAACAGCAAATAACGATAAAGTCGTACAAGCTGACGATGAAATAATTATTGCAGAGCAAAACCTTACTGAAGCGGCCCCTGTTTCAGAAACAGGAGTCACAGAAACAAGAGCTTCAGAAACAAAAGAATCAGAAACACCAGAAAACCTTGTCGCTAACAATAGTATTGATGCGACATCTGATACAAAATCAGACTCAGATTCAACATCTATAACGTCAAGTAAAGCCACTCTTGCGATAGCACAAGCAGCTATAGCTGAAGCAGCTATAAAAAAGGAACAGGCCGAAGCGCTAGCAGCGTTAAAAGTGACTAATAAAGTCATTGAAAATGCTATGACCAAGGGAACAACTGTTGAAGAAGAGCTAGAAAAAGCGGCTTTATCGAATATCGACAGCATCAATGCTAGTACTAATACTGGCGCTGTTACACAAATAACAACAGCCATAGAAGACGTTACTAATGCGCCGTTCACTGCGGAAATAGCCAGTGTAATAGCAACCGAAAAACCAGTGATACAACAGCCTATTATAGAACAATCTATTGAAGAAAAGCCTCCTGTAGATAATTCTATAGCCAAAAGCAGTACCGCTAACGGCAATAACACTGAAGTTGAGGTTATTGCTAATATTACAGACACATCAGACAAAGCAGATGAAGCACTCGCTTTAGCCTCAAAAGTTGAAAGTGGTGATAAAGTAGAAACTATAAGCAAAGAGCAGAGAGTAGCAGCCAAGACTATAGAATCGACTGCTAAAACCACAGTTACCGATGCAACTGAAATAGCACAGAATGACAGCAGTATTGATGCAACAAATGTCGAAGCTGAAGATATAGAGACATTAGCAACAGAAACCATGGCAACTATGCCGATGGTAATGGCTGACACAAGGCTAATGAAAGCATTAGATCAGGCGTTTAATCAACTTAGCAACATTAAGGCGCCACCTCGGCCTGAACTCGCCATCAAAGCAACAAACATTGAAGCGCCTACTGATCCTACAACTGTTGATGCTGAAAGTCTTGATATCGCCGATACAAATAGTGTCGCCACTGACAAAGTTAATATTGCAGCAGCTAACATCTCTACCATAGACGAGCGGACAACTGTTGCTGACGAGCAGGTAGCTACAGAATCAGAAAAAGCAACAACACAGTCACAAGTAGCTAATCGTATATTACCGAGTGAGACCCAATTAATCCCCCAAGAGACAGCAGCGCTTATTGAGCAACCTAAAGACATAAAAGCTATAGATACTAAGGCGATAGATACTAAGGCTTTAGATTCGAAGGAAAGAGATACTCAAGCAATGAATGACTCACAAGTGACCTCAGCGGTGCCAGTTGAGCTTGTCGTAGAAGCAAAAAAACCAGTGCCAACCAAGGTTGCTTCCGACAAAAAACAGCTCGTTGAAGAATCTCACACAGACCTTGCCCTAACATCAATTAATCCAAGCCCTGCGATATCAACTTTGAACGAAAAACCTATATCAACAGAGCCAGAGGTTACTCAACTAGCCCTAGCAGACGCAGATATAGAATCAGTCGATGACAATGCTGCAACTGAAATAGCCCAAAACACGCCATCAAATAAGGCATCACAGGTGTTGCGGGTAACATTAGGTGCCGATGATGCAATAGATGAAGTGACACAAAAATTAATTGCAGCTCAACAAGCGCCTTCAAATATAAATGCGACAGCCAAGCAAGCGGTTACGCAGATATCTCAACCTAAGGCAAATGACGCCGAGATAGCGGCCATAACGGCACAATCTAAATCAGTGGTATCTGAGCAAGCCGCATCAAAACCTGATGAAATAGTGGTACAGACGGTATCAACTGTTACTAAAGCACCTATAACTAAAGCACCTATAGCAGCACCTGCGATAAATACAGATGCTAGGTTTGTGGCAACTAAGCAGGACGCACAAAGTAACTATAATGGCCTTAACCTTAAGCTACAGCTAAACTCTATTGTTGATTTAAGCCAGCTGGCTAAAATGTCGGTATCACAGTTTTATAGCGACAAATCAAGACTACCAAAACCATCAGATAAGATTGATTTACCTATTAATGACCTTAAAGCACACCCGTTAATAAGTGATATTTTTCTATCAGAGCAAAGCGATGTTGTTGTAAAACTGGCGAAATATTATGGCGAAGACTCACAACTGACTTTTACTCCTAGCATTGGCAATAATGATGGTGGATTGATTAACTGGAAGTGTAATGCCAATATCGATCCATCATTGTTGGTCGGCCCTGGTGAATCACCTTGTAGCTTAACCAAAAGCGCCGCTGCACCCGCGTCTAATACCAAGCTTTAAACGACAAGTAAGTTTACACATAAAAAGCATAAGCTCGCGCTTATGCTTTTTAGTTTATGCGCTAAAGTTAGGCTGCATTATTGGTATTTTAAAAGACCAAAACATACTCGCTTCTCGGTACATTGCGGCTCACTAAGGCAAGTAATCTGCTAATGATTCTCCATACTGTCACATTGATATCCTTGACGCATAGAGTCAAAACGGCAACGAAGTCCACACTGCCAAGGTGCATTATCAAACTTTTCAGATTGCTGTACAGCATAGTCTTTACACATTTGATAATCATCAAAGCCATCCTCCATTTGATATTTAGCCGATTGGTATCCATTTTTATAGATAAAAGCGGTCCAAGTTTCAGGGCTTGTTTGCTGATGGCTTTGGTTAATACTCACCACAGCCACTGAAGCTGCAATAAATAATATAACAACCACAATAATGGCAGGCCAATGACTGTCAGACTTTACCTTGCTAGATCCCGCGCTTTTCACATCAATATCCTTAACGCCGCCAATACAGCGCTCAGCCGTGTAATACTGGTCTGTGTATGTGTGGCGATAGGTTCGGCAATATTAGGTTTTATACTCATGCAACCTATTATGCTTTCGTTTGGTAATGCTTACCGTTAAGTCGCTCAATAATTTGGGTTGCCGTTAAATCATGTACCACATTAATCACCGTCGACGCGGCATCGGTAATCGCCCCAAGCACCACTAAAATAGGGATAACTTCAAGTGGTAGGCCTAAAGTGGTCACAATAAAAATTTCACCTAAAAATGCTCCACCAGGTACGCCACCAATAATAAATGCCGACAAAACAGCAATCAAAACGGTAATCATAAAGACATCGGCACTGAAATCTAAGCCCAACAATGAATAAATAAACACTATCTTTAATGCGGTGATCATAGCTGCACCGCCTTTATTTAAATTAACTAATAAAGGCAAACTAATTTCAGCTATCTGCTCATTCAAACCCATCTTATTTGCATTGCGAATCGTCACAGGCAAGGTCGCTAACGATGAACTGGTACCTAACGCAGTGACTGCGGGTTCTAACATGTTCTGCCAAAAGCGCCTTATGCCTTCAACACCGCCACCCAGCCATGCATAAAATGTCGAGCCCACGGTTAAATAGAAAGCTGTCGCAATAAAAAACAGCCCTACAGCACGTGCAAATGTGCCCATTAATGCTGCATCTTGGCTTGCCATCGTTGCCGCAAAGTACGCCCCTAACCCTATCGGGGCCGCGTACATTATGATCGCAATAATCTTCATGATAACCGTATTAAGGCTATCTAATAAATCTGCCACTTTACGGCCATCCTCGCCTGACTGCCCTATGGCAATACCACTGATAACCGACATAATGATGAGCGCCAATATATTGGATTTAGACAACAAGCCAACAAAGTCATTGGTTGTTAATAGGCTGACAAAGTCCATACTGCCGCCAGTATTATCTACTGTTTCAGCTAATGCTAATGTCACCCCTTGTGCGGGATCAAATGCAGAGGCAAGTAGAATGATACCGATTGCGGGGATCATCGCCATCACAATGGAAACAGCCATAATAGAAATCAGAATTGCGCCTAACTTTTTTAAATCCGTCATGCGCGCAATAGAAGACATCACACTTACCGCCACCAGCGGCACTATGATCATAAATAGTAAATTAAGAAAAATTTGCCCTATAGGTTTTAACTTTATGGCAAAGTCAGGCAGCCATAACCCTAGTGCGCCACCCATCATCAAAGCGGTTAATAATATTATTGAAGATTGATAAGCACGAAGCGTGTTCCACATATTGTTTCCAAGTGAGTGATTATAATCGACTCAAGTTAAGTAAAATTTAACCCATGCACAATGCTAAATGCCCTATGCAAAATACACACTAACATCCTGATTTTATCAATTGCCTTTATACATTTTCTGATAATTAGGCATGTATTCGAGCCAAAATGGCGGCGTACCTATATGCTCTTGTACCGCCTTAATAAACTCACTAATTAGCATAGTCGGTTTACGATGTGGATATATAGCATAAATGCCAGTATCTACTGTAGATAAGCCATATTCTGTAAGAAGTGGCACCAATTTAGATTCAATTATTGGTTTATCTAAATTAAATAAATCAATCATCGCATACCCTAATCCATCAGTGACGGCATTAATTAATGTGCGTACATCACTGACATGGTAATTACCTTGCATCGTATACACCTTATAGCTATCGCTATCTGGCGGTGTGCTAAGTAACATTTGATCCAAGCACACATTACCATTGTTATAAATAACCGCAGGCAAGCGAATTAAAGCCTCTGGTGTTGCTGGTTGTCCGTGCTCTGCAATAAAAGCTTCTGAGGCCACAATGGCAAAGTGCGTTTTAGCGATTTTTTTAGCAACCAGATTAGAATCGGTTAACTTGCCTAACCGAAATGCCACATCGAAGTGTTCAGAAATAATATCGGCTCGTTTGTCATCTAACGACAAAGTCACTTTTACGTTTGGATATTGCTTCATAAATTGACTGATAACAGGTTGCAGATATTGCTGACCAAAGTTAATCGACGAGGTAATACGAATATTGCCCCTAGGTTCAGATTGATAGGAGTCGGCAATATTTTGAATTTGAGTTAAAGTCTCCATGAGTACCTGAGCTTGTTCAAGTATATCTTCCCCTGCCGATGTTAATGAAAAAGACCGAGTTGAGCGATTAAGTAACTGTACCCCTAAGTCCGCTTCCAGCTTTTTGATTTGTTTAGACAGTAACGAATTGTCCATATCATGAAGCGATGCAGCCTTACTAAATGAGCCTTGCTGCACTACATCTAAAAATAACCCAAGCCTTTTAGTTAATGAAGCCATTGAACCGCCTACAATAATAAGTGGGTGAGATTAAGGGATGAAAAAATCTACCATCACGCAAATAAAAACATAAAAAAACCAGTTGTTATTCAACTGGTTTTTAACATGCTAAGCAAGTCACTATTGTGATAATTATCGTTAATTGATTATTCTAGCTAAGCTATCGCTAAATTCACCTACTTAGTTTCACCTACTTAGTTTCACCTACTTAGTTTCACCTACTTAGTTTCCGCTAGCTTGGCGGCAATATAAGTGTCAATGACTCGCTCAAGTAAGTCCAGTGGCATAGCACCATTCTTTAACACTGCATCATGAAACTCACGCAAATCAAACTTATCCCCTAAGCTGTCTTTCGACTTTTGACGCAGCTCGAGAATTTTCATCATACCCACTTTGTAAGACGTCGCCTGCCCCGGCATGACAATATAGCGCTCAATTTCAGACACCACATCGCGTTCGGCGCGGCCGGTATTATTAGCCATATATTCAATAGCCTGCTCACGGGTCCACTTTTTAGCGTGTAATCCGGTATCGACAACTAACCTTACCGCTCGCAGTAACTCATCGGTTAAACGGCCAATATTATCCGCAGGTGTTTTTTGAAAACCTTGCTCATAGGCTAAACGTTCAGCATACAGTGCCCAACCTTCAATATAGGCGGTAAAAGGAGCAAAGCGGCGAATAAGCGGCATACCTTCCAGTTCCATCGCTATCGCTACTTGAAAATGATGCCCCGGGATACCTTCATGGTAAGCCAAAGTTCTCATCCCGTATTTAGGTGTCGTTTTGACATCATACAAGTTAGCGAAGAAGCGTCCTGGGCGAGACCCATCTAAAGATGGACCTTGATAATACGCACCTGGTGCTGTTTTCTCTTTAAATTCAGGAATACGCACTACTTCCATACCCGCTTTAGGACGAATGTTAAATGTATCGCCTAGCCCCTGGTCAATTTCATCTAAAATGGTTTGATAGTCTTTTAGAATTTGCGCACGGCCTTCATCTGAGTCTTCATAATAAAACTCAGGTCGGGCAGAAAACTCATTCATTGCGGCCAAATAGCCATTGGAAACATCAACGCCTTCGCCTTCAAAAATAGTCATCATTTCGAGATGAATGCGCGCCACTTCAGACAAACCTAAGTCATGGATATAGTCGGCGCTGTAGTCTGTTGTGGTAAAAAATCGCAAGGCCAAATTATAGGCTTTATCTCCATCCGGTAAGCGCCAGTAACCATCATCAGTGCCCGCTTTAGTTTTTAAGTCATCAAAGTAATCAATAAACAAGCCATAGGCTGGGTAAACTGAATCACGAATAGCAACATCAGTTTGCGTTAGAATAGTTTGTTTGTCTTGATCGCTAAACGCCTCAGCTTTATCCATTTTAGTTTGTAATGAGGTATACAAAATATTCTCTGTCGCAGGCGTTGCAACAAAACCACGCATCTCATCTAACACGCGGTCAATCACAAATCTGGGTGGAATAATTCCCATTTGTTCACGTTTTTTCAGGCCAATTAAATACTGGCCAAATTTACGATTAACTTCGCCTAATCGCGATAAGTAATTTTGCGCATCTTCTAGGGTATTAACTTGATGAGTCGACTCCATAAAACTGGGGAAACCACTTTGAATACCAAACATCTGGTTAGCTGGGTAATTATGATATTGATACTGTTCAAACTCATCCAACATATCCAGTAAATATAAAGCCACTTGTTTAGATATCTGTTGATTCTCATCTAAATCAGCATCTTGGTATTGCATTAATCCTTTACGAAATTCGGCTAACTCATCAAACATGGCTTGATCTTTAGCAGGGTCGACATTATCTAAATGAGCGTTATGACCTGTTATACCAACGGATTCGAGAAAGCCTAAGGAGGTTAATGTTTCAGGGTCTTCAAAGGCCATTTTAACCATTGCACGGTCTAAATAGGCTCTAAACAAAAACGGTTTTTCTGCATACCATTCATGTGCAGCAAATCCTCCGCCCAATGTCACCAGACCTAAGGTCCCTACACCAATCCATTTTAATGACTTTTTAATCATATCCCTGCCTTTTGAAATATCACATACCAAATTTATTATGGTTATCATTACACTTATAATGACAGCCAAAATGTTAACAATAAGTTAACACGCAATAAGTTAGCTTGCTGGATTTTATGCAATTTATGTCATTTAAAAAGTAACAGAGTGTTATATCGCTATAATTGACTTAACCGACTATCAATAACAAACCAACAAGACTCAAAACAATCTAAAACCAACTCGATAACAAAAATAGCAAAAATAACGTAACTGAATATTCAAAATTGAAAAACATAAACTATTATCGATTTTATATTTCCACAACAAGGGACTTCACGTAGTATTTGCCTAATAGCCAAAGTTACTTGATTGCATACTGAATAGCATTAGCAACAAACAAAGCAAATACCCAAACTGAGTAACCAAAAGTAGCGACTAAAGATGAAGAAACAAAATGAATATCAACATTCACAAGCTGATGCAGAAGCTGAAACGCTTTCACTCGAGAGCTTGCTTGCATCTGTAGAACAAACTGAAAACCTTGCCAACGACGCATTAAATCCAACCCATGAAGAAATTGAAAAAGCCAATGATCGTCGCGACTATATTGTTTATCTCACTATTAAAGGAGTCAATGTTACTTCTATGGAGATAATCGCAAATATTGCGAGGAAGTTTGATTGTGATCCCAACCAAATTATTGAAGATATACATTCTTTAACTGACAAAGACACCTGGAAACAACATAAAAAACGTTTGAAAGACAGAGTTAACGGTCAAATTAATCGCAGATCAGCGCTCACCGTTGCTAGAAAAAACGATATTTCAAATAAAATGCTACAGTCATTCTCTTTTAATGCTGAAACATTACTTAACCTATCAAGTCAGTTTGAATGCCGTCCGGTACATATTGTCGATGATATTCGCCACTTCAAAAAGTTTTCTACTCAAAAACAGTTTTTTATTGACCAGCGAAGTAAAGCACCGATGATCCGTGCCCTGACACGTTTTGCGCGTTTTAATATTCAATATTAGTTTATCAATGGTAAGTTAATAATATATTGCCAACCTTATGCCCCCTCATTTTCCCTCTTGCAGTATTCTTAAGCTCAAATTAATAGACAAGGTCTACATTATAAACTTTGCTAACAATTGATAAGTTGACATTTTGGGTCAGTCTTAGAAAATCAAGCAGACTTTATAACGACAATTCTATAATAAAAAGCCCAGAAAGGAAGACGATAACAATGAGAAAATCCTTAATTGCCATCGCATTAGCAGGTACATTTTTAACTGCATGTGGCACATCAGACCCTAAGCAAACTAACAGCGCTATTGTAAAAGCCACACCTGCAGCAAAGGCTGAGTTAGGTGAATTTGGTATTGATTTAACCGCCCGTAACGAAGCGATTAAGCCAGGCGATGACTTTTTTATGTATGCCAGTGGCACTTGGTATGACAACTTCGAAATGCCAGCAGATAAAACCCGCTATGGCGCATTCAGCCTATTGGCAGAACGCAGTGAAGATCAGGTTAAAGCGATTATCGATGACATTACCAGTCGCCAAAATTTAACCCCTGAAGAGCAATTAATTGCCAATTTTTACCATGCTTACATGGATACAGACACCATCAATAAACTTGGCGTATCGCCTATTCAGGCAACACTTGATAAAATTAATGCCATTAAAAACACTGATGATTTAACAAAAGTGTTTGGTAATGCTTGGCTTACCTATGCTGACTCGCCAATATCTGGCGGCATGTGGTTTAACAGACTTGACCCTGATCAATATGAATTCACTATTGGCGCAAGCGGTTTAGGACTTCCCGACCGCTCATATTATTTAGAAGACACTGAGCGCTTTAGTCACATTCGCAGTGCTTATGTGAGTCATATTGCTGAAATGCTTGCATTTGCAGGTATCAAAGATGGCCAGGCCCGTGCTGAAGCTATTTTGGCGCTTGAAATCCAAATTGCACAAGGTCAGTGGCCGCGTGAAAAACGTCGCGATCGTGACCTGACACTTAATCAAATCAAACGTGCTGATCTAGCAAAAGAGTATCCAGACTTTAATTGGGATCTTTTCTTTGAACAAACGGGTTACAGTATTCCACAACTAAATGTGGCTCAGCCAGAACCGATTAAGGCTATGATTGCCTTAATCAATCAACAGCCAATTAATGTGTGGCAGGATTATTTAACCTACCATACCCTAAGCAATAACGCCGGTTTGCTCGCAGAAGAGGTGTTTAACGCTAACTTTGCTTTTTATGGCAAAGAACTAGATGGCCAAGAAGAGCCTCGTCCACGCTGGAAACGTGCCGTTGATGAAATGTCAGCCACTGAATCACTGGGGTTCGCTATTGGTAAAGTGTATGTTGAACGGTATTTCCCTGAATCATCAAAAGCAAAGATGGCCGATTTAGTTGAAAACCTTCGTACAGCGCTAGGGCAACGTATTGATGGTTTAGATTGGATGAGTGGCGACACAAAAGTCAATGCCCACGCTAAACTGGCGGCATTTAAGCCTAAAATTGGCTATCCGGATGTATGGCAAACATTTGATGGTTTAACCCTTTCAAACCAAGATTTAGTAGGCAATATCCATAAACTACGTCAATATTTTCATGCTGACAGCGTAGCGACCGAACTTGAAAAAACAGATCGCAATCGTTGGGGTATGACACCGCAATATGTTAATGCTTACTACAACAGTTCATTTAATGAAATTGTGTTCCCTGCCGCTATTTTACAACCGCCATTTTTTGACCCTAATGCAGACCCAGCAGTTAACTATGGCAGTATTGGTGCGGTGATAGGTCATGAGATGGGCCACGGGTTTGATGACCAAGGCTCTAAATCAGATGCCAATGGTATTCAACGTAACTGGTGGACAGATTCTGATCGCGCTGCATTTGAAGCAAAAGCTGATCAACTCGCCGCACAATACAGTCTATACGAGCCAATTACGGGTCATTTTGTCAATGGTCGCAATAGCCTAGGTGAAAACATTGGCGATGTAGGTGGCTTATCTATGGCTTACCACGCTTACCAGTTAAGCTTAAATGGTAAAGAAGCTCCGGTTATTAATGGCGTCACGGGCGATCAACGTTTCTTCCTTGCATGGGCACAAGTGTGGAAAGAAAAGCGTACCGAACAAAGTATGTTAAGCCAACTGAAAGCTGGCACCCATGCACCGGGTCATTACCGTGCATTAGCGCCTCGTAACCACGATGCTTGGTACAAAGCGTTTGATGTTAAACCTGGCGACAAGCTATATTTACCTGAAGATCAACGCGTACGTATTTGGTAGTAGATATGGGTATAGGTTGGCATAGTTTCGTGCCCGCTTGTTAAAGTGTTCAACTAATCAGTAGCAACATAATTAAAATGCCAGTCAGCGAGTTGACTGGCATTTTTTTATTTAACCTCAGCTTCTAAGGGAAAAATTAAACTTTAGATGTTATCCATTGACGTCAACCACAATTCGACCTCTGATTTTACCCGCCATTAAATCTTCGGCTGCTTGTATTACTCCGTTCAGATTGATCTCTGTTGAAATATTATCAAACATAGCCTGTTCACTCGAATTAGCGAAAATCTCACCTAAACGCTGCCAGGCTTCTTCTCTATCACTAATAGGGCGCATAACACTGTCAATACCAGCCAATGTCACCCCCCGTAGAATAAATGGCATAACGGTTGCGGGCAGATCCATACCTTGAGCTAAACCACAGGCAGCAACAGTGCCACCGTATTTTATACTCGCGCAAATATTGGCCAGAGTGTGACTACCAACAGAATCAACCGCTCCCGCCCAACGCTCTTTGGTTAAGGGACGCCCTGGTTCAGACAGTAATTGACGATCAATAACCTCTTTGGCCCCTAAGCCTTTTAGATAATCAACTTGATCAGCACGCCCTGTGGACGCAACGACCTGGTAACCTAGCTTAGCTAAAATAGCGATGGCAAAACTGCCGACGCCGCCATTAGCGCCGGTAACTAATATTTCACCTTTATCAGGAGTCACACCATTTTTTTCTAATGCTATGACACATAGCATGGCGGTATATCCCGCTGTGCCAATGGCCATTGTTTGGCGAGCAGAAAACGCTTTAGGCAGGTGAATAAGCCAGTCACTTTTTAATCGCGCTTTTTGGGCAAGTCCACCGCAATGTACTTCGCCCACACCAAAACCATTTAATAAAACGGTATCGCCGACGACAAACTTATTACTATCAGATTGTGCCACTACGCCGACTAAATCAATCCCTGGCACCATAGGAAACTGTCTTACAACTGGGCCTTTACCGGTAATCGCTAAGCCATCTTTGTAGTTCAATGTGCTGTATTGGACGTTAACCGTAACATCACCTTCTGGTAAAACTGACTCATCAATATCTTTTACTGCTGCGCGATAACCTTGCTCGTCTTTCTCAATTAACATGCCACGAAACATAAAACCTCCAATTAGACCGATCGTCTATTTAAATGTAAAAAATTTTATAAAACCAATTCATGTTTCTATTAATACTACCTATTTACGCCTCATGACAAGCAAGTCTAGATAAGTGTATTTAATGGAAACTTTTCATAAAAAAATCATAATAATCTTGTAAAGGTTGTGTATTTTGGACTAGCTTTGCTCGGCTGACAGCCCCTTCCCAACCGACCCAAAAAATTTCAGCTGACTTGTCGCAATTAATAGACTGACTAATCTCATTATTAACTTGTGCGAGGGTAAAACACAGGGACAATCGCTGCTGCCAACTCGCAAAAACAGTAATCAATTGCTGACGATAGCTCTCTGGTAGTAAATCGACTTCTTGACCTAAATTGCCAATCAAACACCCACGCTTAAAATGGTACTTTTCCATACCAAGCTTAGCTTTATCAACAAATAAACTGAGCCGGTGAAGTGCGGGTAAAGACTCATCGGACAAACACTTATCTAACTGATACATAAAATAGGCGGCGTAGTTTTCAATCACAATTTGGCCGAAAACTTCTTTGCTGGAAAAATAGTGATAGAACGACCCCTTGGGCACGCCCACTCTTTTTAAAATAAGATCAATACCCGAGCCAGCAAAACCAGTTTCAGTTAATTGCTCTAGGCCGCTGCGGATTAATGCCGCTTTAGTATCTTGGTTGTCACGGCTGGCTTTTGGAGGGCGACCACGACGAGGCTTTACTGTTTCTAAGTTCATCACCAATAATAGACCGATCGTCTCATTAAATACCAGATATAAATATTCTGAATGTGATTAGCAATACAATTCCTCGCTTAAGGTCAACAATTTGATAGCAGATTTAATGACTCAACACCACTCACCAACTTAGCGCATCTGACCCACCACAATAAAACACGGACTAAATAAGCTTTTTTAGTCCGTGTCAGGTTATGCTAATTACAATACGGTAAAGATATCTTTTATCGGTAAACGTGATTTAGGCAGACCATGATTATAATCCTCGCCCTCTTTGTGATATCCAATGGCTAATGCCACCTCAACCACATAACCGTTTAATTCTTGCTTAAACTCTTCACCAATAAGCTCAGAGTCAACACCCTCCATAGGAGTTGAATCTATCCCTAAACGCCCTAATACATGCAGAGTATTGCCTAAGGCAATATAGGTTTGAGCCTTAGTCCATTCGCCATTAAAGCCAGCGTCATTAGTATTAGCTTCAGCAAAGGCAAAGGCACCATTAAGCATATTGTCATACATGTCTGCCGGCAAATGACCTGAGGACACTTCAACATCAACAACCTTGCGGTAATCATCTTTGGTATAAGCAGGATTATGTGCAAATAGAATAATATGTGAAGCTTCAGTTGCATGCGGCTGATTGAATTGATACTTGTTTGCAAAAGTATTATGCAAACGCTGCTTTGCCGCATCACTTTCAATAATAATGAACTTCCAAGGCTGCGAGTTAATTGAAGACGCGGATAAACGCATAGCTTGTTGTAGCACTGCAATATTTTCAGCAGAGATACGTTTATTTGAATCGTATTTTTTTACGGTATAACGACGTTCTAAATCTTGAATAATTGGGTGAGACATGGATGATTTCCTCATAGTGCTAGGTCAATGAGGAGAATAATAAAGGATTTAACACTGGTTTATTAGTACCGTTAAATCCAATATTAATGGACAATTTATACCTTAATAAAATGTCCATATCACTTGAAAACTAGTACGAAATCGCATCTGAAATTGGAATGTAGTGCCTTATTTGTCACCTAAAGTATTTACAGCAAAGCGCCTGATAATTGAACGAACTGCTGTAACGGAATCATGTAAATCATGACTCATTTGTAAAGATGTTTCCGATGACTCCTTGGTCGCTTCTGAAGCATCAGCTATTTCAATAATTTGCTGATTAATATGCTCCGCCACCGCACTTTGCTCCTCAACTGCTGCAGACATATCCATTGATAATTGAGTAATTAGCTCAACAGAATCACTGGTGGAAATCAGCTTCAATCTTGTTTTTTCAACAATTTCAACGCCTTGGACAGCGGCTTGTTCACCTTTACCTGAAACTTCAAGTGCATTTTCAGCTCGTTGAGAAAGTATTTTTACAATATCGTGAATTTTATCTGTAGATTCACGGGTTTTTGAAGCTAATGCGCGTACTTCATCAGCTACTACACTGAACCCTCGGCCTTGTTCTCCAGCTCTAGCCGCTTCAATCGCTGCGTTTAAGGCAAGTAAATTAGTTTGATCAGCAATATTAGAAATTAAGCTCGCGGCTTGGCTAATTTCATTAGTTGAATCAACAAGCTCTTTAACCGTTTTAGCAATGTCTGTAACGGATATATTTAAATTATCTATCGATGCTTTAGCGGAGTTGGCTAACTCAGCCCCTTCTTGAACCGTGACCTGAGCTTGTTTTGCACTTGATGCATTGCGCTCGACATTCCCCGCAACCTCTTGAATTGCGGTAGACATTTGAGTAATTGCCGAAGCAATTTGTTGAGTTGAATGACTTTGTAACGCCACGGCTTTTGCGGTGGTTTTAGCCTGCGCTTGTGTTTTATCTGCAATAACATCTAAAGAACGAGCCGAATCTTCAATTCGAGTGAGTGCGGTTCTACAACGGGCGATTTCAGAACCTAACGCAAGCTTTGCTCTTGCCTTTCCCCCTAGGTCATCAAAAAAAGTCATCGCGACAAGTAAGTCGTTAAATGAATCAGGACTTAAGGTATACAGTTCACGCCAATCGGACTCATTACGATAATAAGTCCAAATACACGATATCAGCATAGTCACTAGAATTAAAATACATTCAATTCCACCTCCCATGACAGCCGCTACAACACTCAATAGCATTAATGGTAACCAAACAGGTGTTAAAGACTTAATCAGTTGAAACGCATTGGCAATTATCTTTCTAGGAGGTAAATTATTTCTTAATCTGGCATACATGGTCTCTGCGCGTGCAATTTCAGATGGAAGAGCACTCACTCTGACTGATTCATACCCAACGACTTTATTGTTCTCGAACACTGGGGTTACAAACGCACTGACCCAATAATGATCACCATTCTTGCGTCTATTTTTTACCAGTCCCATCCACACTTTTCCACTAGAAATGCAGGACCACATTTCTTTAAACACTGCGCTAGGCATATCGGGGTGTCGAATGAGATTGTGCGGTTTTCCAATCAACTCTTCACGTGTAAAACCGCTTACTTCAACAAATTCATCATTACAATAGGTAATATGGCCGCGGGCATCTGTACCAGAAATCAATCTGAAATGAGGCTTAAAAACGTGCAGCTTTTGTGTTACGGGTTGATTGTCACGCATATTACATCCTTGATATTTAGTCTAAAATACACTCTATGTCAGTAAAATATAGTCTAAATGGCAAATATTGAAATCTTCAGACCAACTTAGTGACTGTTAATTAAAAATCTTATTGCCTGTATTTATAGCAATCGTCGCAAAAGTGACTTTATGCA
Organism: Shewanella sp. HL-SH2; assembly: GCF_051164935.1. NCBI lineage: Bacteria > Pseudomonadati > Pseudomonadota > Gammaproteobacteria > Alteromonadales > Shewanellaceae > Shewanella > Shewanella sp. HL-SH2. The sequence continues at coordinate 1,328,735 of NZ_CP195035.1, read as the reverse complement.
TTATAGGCTTGAAACCATACTGAAAAATATTTAGTCTCTTCGCGGTCAACTCTCTGATCTAAAGCTCAATCATAATATCGATTAATTGTGCATTATCTTCATCCGAGTCAAAGGTCGCAAATAGCAATTTTGTGCCTTTAGTTACCATCACACTGTCAAAATTATCTTCTGCATTTGGATACAACTTTAACAAATCAGACTTCAAAACTGGAATGTTATAACGTGCAAGCACAAGGTTAAAATCCTGTTTACTTTGCTCTTTAATAATAGATTCCGTCACTCTGATTCTGTTAACAATCCCCTTATCATTGACACCCAAAAGTAGATTTTCATTAGCAATAACCCAAACACCGTCAGCATTTAAGTTAACTTGGTTACTCCGCTGTTGATCGTCTAGCTGGTACATATCTTCGGTATTCATAGTAAAAAAATGGCTCACTTCAATAGAGTCTGTCGCGGTAAAATTAATATTTGCAGACTTTTTTTTATCACCTGATGGCAATATTGTAAAACCATTCAATAGAAGCTCAGCGTCCTTATAGAGATCGACTTTAAAACTTTCAAAGTTTAAAAATAGTTGGGATGTGTCGCTATACACAAGGGTCTCATCACCGTGCTGAACCAAATCGAGATTTTGGTTAACACTTTGATATGTGTCTCTATAATTGACATCGTTAATAAACCAATTATCAATATCATAGTTTTCACTAAACGCGATGAGATTTGTGCCATGGCTATTTAGAATAGCCTCATTTTTAGCAATACCTATCACTTTATTACTCTTTACATAAAACCATAGACTTCTGCCATAACCCAATATTTGGGTACCATCATGGTCTAATAATCTAATACTTTCAGGCCCCATTTGAGCTTTTAATATTGATAGCGGATCGCCTAACATAACGCCATAAGCACCATTGACAGACACGCTTGCGCTAGGCGGCTTATGTTTATCGGCACTGATCATTAAAGATTTACTATTTGGTACAGCCAACACTACTGACGTATCGGATAATAGAACTCTCATACCATTACTACCAAAGGGAGTCCGCTTAGTCGTAAGCTCCTTGTTATCACAAAGTGTAATGTTTTTTGCTTCTATATTGACGTTGATTTTATAATTGTCGTATTTATCTTCATCACTATTACCGGCCACTTTTTTAACAAAATCTAAGGTGAATAGTTGCTCAATAATAATGGCTTCAGCACCTGATTTTTTACCATTTTGCTGAGCCACTAACAATGCATTTTTTATTGATTGCTCTCTAAAATCATCAGCATTTAGCTTAGTAGTTACATCATCATTTTCATCATTTATAAAAGTTAACTGCAGATGATATTCACTTAAAATGATCGGTTCACACTTGGGTAAGTAATCAAGAATAACAGGCAGCTCGCTTGCGAACGCGATATTAGACAGGCATGTGGACAAAATTGCATAGCGTAGTGGTTTAAACATAAATCATCCTTGAGAGTGTTTTTAGATCAACTATTTCATTTTAAAGTATGACCTTTTACTAAAATTAGACCTAATATGTAGTACGTTTAAATATCGATAACGATTAAACATTTGAAATATTAGTAAAAATTTTTATTAATGTTAAAGAACAAATTTATAGATAATCACATAAAATATCAATGTTAAAAAAACATAACATAATATGAAAATCCATTGAAATATGGCGTGGTTTAATCCTGTTATAAAGGACCTAATGCGTGAACATTAAATTTGTTATTTATGGATTAGTGACACTTACGGTCATTACTGATGTTTTTGCCGATGAAGCAGTAGCCGTTTTTAAATGGCCGAAACAATATAAAGCTGCCGTGAGCCTTTCATATGATGATGCGTTGAATAGCCAGTTAATAAATGCAGTCCCTGCGCTAGATAAATATGGCTTTAAAGCGTCATTCTACCTTACTCTTTCAAACCCAAACTTGACCACCAACATCGAACAATGGCGTCAAGTCGCTACCAATGGTCATGAACTGGGCAATCACACCCTGTACCATCCTTGTCGTAAATCCATATCAGGGCGAGATTGGGTGATGCCATATCATGATTTAGATACCAAGGTAATCAGTCACATACGTCAAGAAGTGCTGTTAGCCAATACGCTGCTTCACGCTATCGATAATAAAAACAGTCGCACTTTCACTCCACCATGTGGTGATTTTAATGTATCTGATGGCAATTATATTAACGCGATTAGAGACTCTTTTATCGCGATTAAAGGATATAACCCTCAATACGACCCCAAGTTTGATCTATTACTGATGCCAGAAAATGTCAGTGGTGAAACCCTGATCGCATTTGTTAATGAAGTCCAATCCCAAGGTGGGCTAGCTAACATTGTGTTTCATGGTATTGAAGGCGACTATTTAACGGTAAGTGATAAAGCCCATAATGAATTACTGCAATATTTAGCAGAAAACAAAGATAGGCTATGGGTTGATACCTACTCTACTATTATGAAGTACGTCAAAACTGAACATGGTTTCTAATTATCAGCCAAAAAAGCAAGGTGTATTAGCTTGAATGGTTTCAGATGCGATTTGGCCGAGTAATTGTTGAGTCGGTTCATCAACGTCTATATCAGCAATGTAAGGCAATAGGTCTGCTGAGTTTCCAGTTATCACCTCATAGAAAACTAACGCTGTAAATAAATTGCCCATTAATGACGCGTGGTTACCATCTGAACTATGTAATCTAAGGCTTGGCGATATCATCAATACTCTATCCCAAGCTAGTCCTATAGGGGCAACACAAGATTTTTGTACTGCGGCTATGCTGGAATGAAGCTGGTGAACCTGTTTACCTTCTTTGCTCCTTCCTAGTTGCGGATGTTCAGGAAAAAGAATTGGGGTAATTGATTCATTTTTTGCTTTTTCAATCCAAATCTGAGTTTCTAAAGTTGAGTAACTCACCGTTCCTGATTGTGAGTATTTTTGCCCCTGTAAAATAAGGTGCGTCCACCGTTGCGTTGTTAATAAGTCATTGCGCCTCAGTTGGCTTCCCTTATCATCTAAAAAACCTCCCCCAGCATTAACAACTGTAACTTGTGCTTTGTTATTGCCAGCCTTGATAATTTTGTTGATCAAATCCGCTTGATTTGACACATGACTATTGCCAAATAATAGGATGTTATATTCATTTGAAAAACGATTATCAGGGACAGGTAAATTACTATTTGGTGACCCAAGATCACCCTTTTGCTGATTATTGTCCGAGACATTAGCAATATAAGACGATGCGCCATCACATGCAGATAAACTTATAAATAAAATAATCGCAATGTATATAGGAAAAACAGTTTTTGAGTACATAGTGTCTCCGTAAAAATCAAATATGTTATTAACTATATAAATAGTTAATTAAATATTGGGGCGTAAATTTGCTTTAACACTTCAGAATCATAAACGGCTTCATGCGGTACATTATTGATTTGCGAAAAACTAACAGGTTTTAAACAGGCTTGCCAAACAGAAGTTTCGGTGCCACTGCTCGTATTATTAACTGCTGGATGTTCGATTGAAGTAACGACATAATTGCAACCATTTATTTGTCGCCAATGGGCTAATGTATCCGTTACAGATTGAATATCACCATTAGTTCGCCCCGAAATGGGTACGTCAGAATCCTGCGGGCTATGAAAGTGATGCAGCGTAACTGCTGTAGATGTTGTACATTGGTCAAAGTCTCCCCTAAATTGACCTGCCAGCGAAACAACCGCAGTAATTTGCTCAGGTATTGCACATGCAAGCTTATAAGCCATAAACCCACCTGCCGAATAACCAAAAATATACACTTTATCGCTTGTGATATTATTCTCTGCTCGAAGTTGGACAAGTAAGCTACTGATAAAATCTGTATCTATAGCTCCGCCATTGTCACTGTTTTCGCTATCCCACCCCCAAAAGTTATAACTACCTTGGGGAGATACTGATAATAATTGCCTTTCATTTGTTAAACTCTTTGCATCAAAAATGCCCACCACTTTCTGTGGTGTTCCCGGCGCACCATGTAGGAATAAGGCGATACCTTTTATTTCAGCATTAGGTTTATAAATAACGACATCACGATTATTGACCGTCATACAACTAGCATCGATTGGTAATGATGTACCGGCACAAGTAGTTGCTTGTGGTGGCTTAACTTCTGGAATATCAGGGCTGTCACTGCCGCCTCCACATCCTACTAATAAACTCAATATTGCTAAGCACGCTGCAGGTAACGTCATTATTGATTGGGCCAAATGTCGTGAAAAACTCATTTTGGGGGTATGATACTTAATGCTATTCGATATATTCTTCATGATAATCCTTTCATCGTTTTTGTGGTTTAAGTGTGCCACTACCTTGATTAGGAACAATAAAGAAGTAAGAATGGTTTGATAATGAAATGATAATGATCAGCTAAATAATAAGGATATAGATGCATTATGCATTTGGTAGTATTACCGTTGACCTTGAAAAAGTAGAAATACAGAAAAATAACGATCACTTAGTTTGCGAACCACGCATTTTTGAATTGCTAGTATTTTTTTGCAACCATCCTCAAGAAGCCATATCCAGAGAACAACTAATTACACAGGTTTGGGGCGGAAGAGTTGTCAGTGATGCAGCGGTAAATCGTGCGATTGGTGAACTTCGAAAGCTCATCGAAGACACTCCTTCATCTCCAATATGGATAAAAACGGTCAGTAAAGTCGGTTATATATTCACCGCGAGCCCTACCTTATTAACACCTCATAATTTAAGTGACGCAGTAAATACCAAAACAGACTCCAGTAATCAGGCTCAAATACTCCCTCAGCCTAAAGCAACTGACATTAAAATTAATAAATTTGCCGCATTATTTACTGCATTCAATTCAACGGCATTAGGCATTATCATCTTACTTGTCATCGTAGGAGTAAGTTTTTATCAATCTAGTCAATCAAGCATCCAACAACCATTACTTCAAATTCTAGATAGGCAGCCGAAAACAGCCCTTCAGGGCAGCGCCTTTAATCCATCATTTGATCCGCACACTCAAGGTTTGGTTTTTCTTTATAGAGCCAGTGCTGACGATTATGCCCAACTGTTTATGCAACAAGCCGACAGCCCACCGCTAGCAATGACCCATGATAGCTATTACTACACTGATGTAATCTATGCTGCCGATGGTTTTATCTATGCATCCCGGTTAAATAATTTACAACAAAGGGAATGTGAAATTGTTAAATTGGACCCAGCCACCAAACAGTTAGATTTAGTATTAAATTGTGGTCAAAGAGTCGTCACTCAATTAGCTTTTGATCAACATAGCAAAAGACTAATTTATCAATATCGCCCAAGCATATCTGAGCCTTATGCCATTTATGCATATCAATTAGATACAGGCAGAAAGCAACAATTAACCCACCCAAAACAAATAGGCAATAATTTAGGAGACTATTTGTTCTCCTTGTCTACAAAAAATCAAATTTTAGCGGTAGTTGAGTACAGCGATAATGGTACCGATAATCTTAAGTTAATAGATCTTAACGATAATAGTACTATTGCCAAGGTTCCCTTTATCAATAGTATATATGGCTTAGTTTGGCGATCAGACCATCATTTGCTGGCATCTAATAGTGAAGGGTTGTTTGAGTTTGATATCAACACATCAATATTAACCACGGTAGAAAAAAGTGATCAATTTGGAAGGCTGGCTGCCGGAGATGATTTAAGTTCAATTATTACAGAAAGAAGCCAGACAACGATGAACATCTTCAGACATTCACTGCAAGACTCGTCATCCGTTGCACTAACCGCAAGCTCATGGATCAGTCAGCAGCCTACTTTAGGTAATAAAAGTAACATCCTAGCATTTAAATCTAATCGTACCGGTAAAGAAAAAGTCTATATTCAATCGGAAAACCAAGCGGCTTATACTGCCGAGTTTGATGGCGATATAGGACATATTAGCGCAATGTCTTGGTCAGCTGATGATCAGGACCTGATTGCCAGTATCAATAATCACTTATATCGCTATTCTGTAAAAAACCGAAATTGGCAACAACTCGCTAAGCAATTTTCACAGGTACACCACGTAGCCTATTCACAGCAATCAATATTATTTAGTGCTGAAGTTAATAACCAATGGAATATCTGGCAGCTTTCGTCTGAAACGGGTGAAATTTCTCAACTCACGACAAAAGGAGGTTATAGCGCCCAAAGTAATGGGCAGCAGTTGTACTTCACTAAATTCAATCATTCAGGGTTATATCAATTAGATTTACACACAGGTAGTGAAACACTATTAATTAATGACTTTCCGATTGCTGGGTGGAGACATTGGCAATTACGTGATAGTAAAATTTATTATTTGCTAGATAAAAAGTATAAGGAATTAAATCTGAAAAATTCAGAGACACAAATACTTTTTGAATTTACAGGACGCATGCCTAATAACTGCAATATGGCTTATAAGCACAATTTTTTTGCATGTGACCAAATAGAGTTAAGTCAAAGTAACATTTGGCAACTTCAGCTTTCAGAATAACCTAAATAATTGTGTTTTAAATTCAATTTCGTTGGTGACGTTCCAAAACCAACAAATATAAAATAAGCATCACTTGAATTCAGATAAAAATAAGTTTTTAATTTACAGCAATACATGTATAAAAAATCTACTCACATTCGCTTTGCTGGCACCTTAAGTGATTCTCCGTTTTACCTTGCGTTTAACCCTAATTTGAATTGAAGTAGAGATATCGTCGAATTACTTAATCAAGAATGGGCCGAACCTGAAATTTGCAACGATTACAGCAGTTAGCTAGCGACTACACCAGCAAGCAACAATAAAACTACTACCAAAAACATTAATAATCTGCTTTATATAATCCAATAAAAGCCTTCATTGCGGCGCTGTTAGCTAATATTCTTTGATCAAAATTTTGCTGACCTGGTGTTTCAGTACATGCACCAAATTTAGCCCCAAGCTTGACTAAAAAAGACTCAAATGATGAGTCAAAATGATTAAATATCACCCCACTTGTTACTGGACAATCATCAATATAACCATCTTGAGCTAGCGTAAAATATTGTGCTAGCGCATCTCGTAAACTAAAACTGAAAGTTCCAGGCGAGCAATTTGATTCAAATGAATATAAATAAGTATCACTGAGCAACACATCTTCGTGACATGTCAGCACACCGTCTCGACTTAACTTTGCTAATAAACCAGCATGCTGGAGTAATAATTTACCTTCTACAGAGGTATATTGATTCGACCTAGGTTGCTGCTGTTCAAGCACAAATCCTCTGTTGGGATTTTCACCAAATAGATTGAACCTTTGTCCGTGACTAAACCCGCTTGGATTAACTAAGGGTAACAAACTCAAGTTAAGATGCTCTAAGATGTCATCAGGAAGTTGTTGTAAAAAGTGGAGCATTCCCCATGGACCAGCTGCCTCTTCGCCATGAAAGCCTGCGCAAATTAACACTGAAGGTAAATCATTCTTTGGCGTACTTGATTGATACAGACAAATAGGCAAATCATCTACCGATCCTAAAGTCATTTGATTAAAGCGTAAACGCGTTATTTCAGTTGCGAGTTTAGCACTCAATAGATCAACATCATTACTCTGACAATTGTATATGTCGCAAGCCCAGAAATAGGCTTGATTCATAGTATTCGTCATACAAAACCCCTGAAAAAACACTTAAAATATAATAGCAATGACGTATTCTATCGTAGCGGTTAATAATAGAATAGTCATCGGTGAAGAGACCCCGTTAAACTCTATTTTTTACAGGCATAAAACAGTATGACCAGCATTGATATGTGTCATAGATCATACTTTCAGCTAACACATCAATTTGCATATCACTTCAGTGTTTTCAGATAAACACTTTGGTTAACATCATTTTTTATTATTTGAGTCATGTCTATGTCGTCAACAGGTACATCATTACAGCCAGCTCAACAAGATTTAAGCTTGTTAGAGCAGCCTGTTGCAAAACTTTTTTGGCGCTATTCAATACCGACTATAGCGTCAATGTTAATTACCGGTATTTATGTTGCCATCGATGGTATGTTTGTTGGCCACTATTTGGGTGAGACAGGATTAGCAGGGATGATGTTAGCTTACCCTGTCGGTGCCATTTTATATGCTGTAGGGGCCTTAATAGGAATGGGCAGCGCAGCCCTTGTATCAATGAACCTTGGTAAGGGTAATATTATCAAGGCTCGGCATATTTTGGGTAATGCATTCAGTTTATGTTTACTGGCTGGATTATTTTTTGCCGTTTGTGGGAGCCTGTTTGCCAAAGACATCTTGATTGCACTAGGAGCCGAAGGTGAGGTATTACACAGTGCCCATGACTATTTATTCTGGTACTTTGCCCTGAGCCATTTTCCTATTATGTCTTTAGCTTTTACAGCACTATTACGTAACGATGGTAGGCCGCATTTTGTCACCTGTGTACTTATTACTGGTGGCATATTAAATACCTTTTTAGATTGGTTATTTATAGTGGTATATCCCTTTGGCCTAGCAGGTGCGGCGATAGCCACCATGTTAAGTCAAGCCGTAACTGGCTTATTGTGCTTACAGCATTTTTTGGGCACTAAAACGCAATTAAAAATCAATTGGTCGCAAATGCGGCTTCGAGCAGAGCATTGCATCGATATTACTAAGACGGGTTTTCCGAGCTTTTTAATGAATTTGTACTTATCGATAGTACTTACTCTTCACAATACCGCCTTACTCTGGGTAGGCGCCCCTTTACATGTTGCGGTTTATGGCGTCATTAGTTATACCGAGGCAATCTTCTATTTGGTTTTTGAAGGGATTGCTTTTGGCACCCAGCCTATCTTTAGCTTTAATGCTGGCGCAGGTCGCTACGACAGGGTCAAAGAGGCTCGCCACATTGCATTTAGTATGACTTTACTGGTCGCCGTTATTGGGCTTATTTTAATTTACACTCGCCCACAGTGGATGGTGTATCTTTTTGCCGGGAATAACCCTGAATTAACCCCTGTGGCGATTGAAGGGTTACGATGGTATTTTTGGGGACTGCCTATGGAAGGATTATTACTTGTTGGAGCGAGTTTTTTCCAAGCTATCGGTGCTACCAAAGAGTCTGCTATTTTAACGGGGTTAAAATTAATATTAATTGCCGCGGTAATTTACCTTTTTGCATGGGCATTCGGTGTTTTCGGTGTATGGATTTCACTCGCGAGTTGCAGCGTGGTACTGACGATATGGATGTTGTTTGCCATTAAACGAGTCGACAAATATAGAATGGGAGCTTAGAGAAATATATTTCAGCATCCTTAACAATATCTAAGTAATGCTTATTAAAAACAGTGCTTACAAGCAAAAAAAAGCTTTAGACCATAACACATTAAATAAGTTGCAGAAAAGTTAAACTAAAGTTGCACTAATAAAAAACTGTCCTAACCTTAATAGTGAATATAACCTCACTGTTAAGGTTTTTCTATGAAAAAGAAGATAGCAATTGTCATCAGTTCACTATTTCTGGCATCGCCAGCTGTAGCTGAAGTGAATATTTCAGGCTTTGCTTCGGTCGTCGGTGGTCAAGTGCTCGAAGGCTCCGGCGTTGAAGAGTTTGATTTAGGCCCCTCATTTCTAGCAGATTACCCTTTAGTGGGCGTCTATGAAGAAGAAATCAGTTTTAACCCAGATACATTAATTGGTATTCAATTCAGTGCCGATTTGATGGAAGGCTTATCAGCAACAGCTCAAGTAGTATCAAGAGGCGCTAATGATTTTTCTGCCGATTTTGAATGGGCTTATGTATCGTATGATGTAAACGATAACTGGACATTACAAGGGGGTAAAAAGCGTCTTCCCCTCTATTATTACAGTGATTTTTTTGATGTCGGTTATGCGTATACTTGGATTAGACCGCCTGCAGACAACTATACTTGGCAAATATTTAACTACAATGGGGTTAGTGCACTTTACAACTATTTAGTTGGTGATTGGACCGTGTCTGGTCAAGTTTATTACGGTAAAGAGGAAAGTGACCCAAATAAACTGTTATCTGAGTTTTTCTTTTTAGAAAGTACCCGTGAAATTTGGAAAGATATTGGCGGTATCGTTGTTCAATTTAATCGCGATTGGTTAGATATTCGCTTAACCCATATGCAATACACTAATGAACGCTATATTGATGATGTGCAACAAGAGTGGGATGGCAGCACAGAGCGAAAAGGTAAGTTTTATGGGTTATCGGTCAATATCGATTATGAAAACTTTATCTTATTAACTGAATTAAATCGTCTGTCTTTACAGGGTGACGATCTAGATACTTACTTAATCACCCTTGGTTACAGAATTAGCGATTTTACCCCTTACGTTTCTTATTCTGACTTTAATGACGGTGTTGGTGGCGAAGTTCATAATACGACATCATTTGGCGTTCGTTGGGATTTTCATCCTTCTGCTGCCCTTAAAGTGCAATATGATGACGTAGAAGATAATGGCGGGCCGGGCTTGAAAGTTGCCGGTGATGCTAAAGCGGTTTCTGTTGGTATTGACTTAGTATTCTAGGAGAGAGATATGAATAAATTACTATGCTCAATCCTGTTGAGCTTAATATCACTGCAAGCATCCGCGGCAATTGCGGTTATTGTTCACCCGAGTAACGCTGACAGTATCGATCAAAAATATATCGAAAACATCTATCTTGGTAAAGTAAAGTCGTTCCCCAGTGGAGAGCAAGTTGTCCCAATTAATATGGATGCGTCACAGGCGGCTAAAGAGACATTTGACTCTGCTGTATTAAGTAAGTCAGCAAGTCAGCTAAAAGCTTATTGGTCGAAGAAAATGTTTACTGGTAAAGGGACACCACCCAAAGAAGTATCCAGTACCGAGGACATGATCAAATTGATCTCTTCAAACCCAAGTATGATTGGTTATATAGACAGCGGCTCAGTGAATGACACAGTAAAAGTGGTTGCCGAGTTTTAGGCCTATCAATATTTTAGGGTCAGGCGGCGATATTTACACGGTTAAGATAAGCGAAAAAAATGCCAGCGGTAACTTAAACGTTATCGCTGGCATTTTTTATTATGTTTAATTATTTTTTCATGCTTATAACTTTTGCTGACGCGCTTGATGAAGCTTCTTGTAGCTTTCAATCAGCCTTAAATGCGGCTCGATCCCTTCTAAATTGATACTGGTTTTAGTTAAACCATAAAAACGTACCTTGCCCGAGACAGACCCAACCACATTCTCCATTACCTCAGCACCAAACATTCTATTAAAGTTACCGATAAAGTGTTCTAGCGCTAAGTCTTCATCTAAGGTCACTTCAAGCACGGCATTGACTGCTTGATAGAATAAGCGGCGTTGTACAGTATTGTCATTAAACTGCAAAAACTCCTCGACTAATTCCAGGGCATCTTCATGCTGTCCTAGTGCCAAGTAAATCATTATTTTGAGTTCAATAATGGTTAGCTGCCCCCAAACCGTATTCTCATCAAAAACGATACCAATTAAGGTACCAATATCTGTCTGGTTATCAAGCTGGCTTTCTTCTAAACGATTAACTAACTTGCCTAGGGCTTTAGTGCTTAACGAGTGCAGGTTTAAAATATCCTCACGATAAGCAAGCGACTTATTGGTGTTGTCCCATATTAAGTCATCCACTGGGTAAACTTCGGAATATTCCGGCACTAATATACGGCAAGCTGAAGCGCCTAATTCAGTAAATTCAGCGATATACACTTCTTTACCCATAGCGTCTAAAATACCGAACAGTCCACTCGCTTCTTCTTCACTGGTGCCGGAGAAATCCCATTCACAGAACTCATAGTCATACTTGCTGCTAAAGAAGCGCCAAGATATTACCCCTGTTGAATCAATAAAGTGCTCAACAAAGTTTTCAGGTTCAGTCACTGCCATACTATTAAATGTTGGTTTTGGCACATCGTTTAAGCCTTCAAAACTGCGCCCTTGTAACAGCTCAGTTAAGCTACGTTCTAGCGCCACTTCAAAGCTTGGGTGTGCTCCAAACGAGGCGAATACACCACCGGTTCTTGGATTCATTAAGGTCACACACATCACCGGGAATTGGCCTCCTAATGACGCATCTTTCACCACAATAGGGAAGCCTTGTTCTTCCAAGCCTTTAATGCCCGCTAGAATGCTAGGGTACTTTTCAAGTACCGACATTGGCACATCTGGTAGCACTATTTCTTGCTCAATGATTTGACGCTTTACTGCGCGTTCAAAAATTTCAGATAAACACTGCACATGGGCTTCTTGTAGGTTATTACCCGCGCTCATGCCATTACTTAAAAACAAATTTTCGATTAGATTAGACGGGAAATATACCGTTTCACCATCAGACTGACGCGTATAAGGAATAGCACAAATACCGCGAGCAATATTGCCTGAGTTAGTATCAATTAGGTGCGAGCCATTTAGCTCTTCATCTGGATTATAAATATCTAAACAATACTCATCTAATAGGCCGGTTGGTAGTGAGTCATCCTCTTCTAAAGCAAACCATTTCTCATTCGGATAATGGACAAATTCGCTATTGGCGATCTCAACACCATAGAATTGATCATTGTAGAAAAAGTTATTGTTTAAACGCTCAATAAACTCGCCCAAGGCTGAACACAGTGCGCTTTCTTTGGTGGCGCCTTTACCATTGGTAAAACACATAGGTGATGCAGCATCACGAATATGCAAAGACCACACATTTGGCACTATGTTACGCCACGATGAAATCTCAATTTTCATCCCAAGGTCAGCTAACATGGTGGTCATGTTTTGAATAGTTTGTTCAAGGGGTAAGTCTTTACCTAAAATAAAGGTACTGGAATCGCCTTCAACTTGCCCCATCAACATTGCGTTGGCATCGGCATCGAGATTTTCAACGGTTTCAATTTTAAATTCTGGACCTGTTTGCACCACTTTCTTCACGGTACAGCGATCGATTGAACGCAAGATCCCTTCGCGATCTTTATCAGAAATATCAGCAGGCAGCTCTACTTGAATTTGGAAAATTTGGTTATAGCGATCTTCAGGATCAACAATATTGTTTTGCGACAATCTGATATTTTCAGTCGATATATCACGCGCTTTACAGTACACCTTAATAAAATAGGCGGCACATAATGCAGACGAAGCTAGGAAGTAATCAAAAGGACTCGGCGCAGAACCATCACCCTTATAGCGAATAGGTTGATCAGCCGTGACGGTAAAGTCATCGAACTTGGCTTCTAGTCTTAAATTGTCGAGAAAATTTACTTTGATTTCCATTGAATACGCCTACAGTCATTCACGGCCAAACGGCCAAATTATCTAATTAAGATGAATTATCGGTGTTTTTGGCCCAATAGTCTTGGGTTTATTCAACAAAAAGTTTGAATTAAGCTGATAACAGCAAAGCATAATGGGAAAGATCAAAATAGAGCTGCAACATACTATGGGACATTAATACTTTTATTTTTGCTTTTCTGACTCTCTCATCACCAAAAGAAACGTAAGGTACATTTTAGTGGGCAATGACAGCACCATGCCAAAGGCAACGCACATGGCGCTGATAATAATGCCTTTTACGCCCATGGCTTCAACGGTTTCACTGAAGTTGTGCAGATAAATACCCGTCAGAATTAAGCTAATTCCTATCGTTATACTGGTTTTTAGTAACAAGATAAGCCTAGCATCAGTCACTTTTATCTCTTAATTTTAAGGATTACGTATAACTAATATAGTGCCCTTAAATGACCAATGCCACCGTGATTCAGATCATGCCAGTAACTTTCTAACTTAGCTTAATAACTTGACTTAAACTTTGTATTTGATGGATGGTTAATCACCATCAACGGATAACAGGGATAAATCTTGATCGGGTTTAGCATAACTTAAACGACTTAATCGCTTGGTAGTGTGATAGCCATCAAGCCCGGATACCGCAACGGTTTCCAGTGACTCTATATCAAGATAGCCATCGGCTTTTAACGCTTGTTCAACAAATAAAACGTGGCTGATTTCACCAATCACTAAAATGGTGTTATTAATGGCGAGCGGGATAATCTCACGCACTTGCAAAGAAAACTTCAGCCGACTTTGTGCCACAAATGGCGCAGCAACACCGTCAATGTATTCAGCGGTTAAGCCCACTTGTTCAAATTCAGACACACCAACATCATAACGGGCGGAAGTTTGATGAGCCTGCTTATAAATCTGTGCCGAAACCTGATTAATAGTATAAACCCCAGTTTGTTTAATGTTGTCTAAGGTATCTCTAGGCACACCATCGGGGCGGATAATCATTCCCATTAATGCGGGATCTGCACCAATATGAAACGCTGAGCTAATCATAGATAAATTAGTTATGCCCTTTGCGTCTTGAGTGCCTACTAAATTGGCACTCTTAAAGCCCGATAAGCTGTTAATAAAACGTGCTCTAAAACGTGGTTCTAGCGCGGTTATATCTTCAGAAGTTAAGTGTTTCATTAATGGTTTATCCTAAATTAACAGGCAGATAGTATCTATTATGTCTTATAGCGCTGATAAATTAGCCAATAAGTGTTCCGCATGGTCTAAAATAATCTGGCGATCTTCCGCTGGTTTTTTTAACCAATTGCCGTAAACCATTTTAGTGCGTGGATTTGCGCTAAAGTCATTTTGATGCCGGCTCATAAAGTGCCAATATAATGAGTTCAGCGGACAAGCATTGGCGCCGTGCGCCTTAGTGACTTGATAGACACAGTCACCGCAGTAATCACTCATTTTATTAATGTAGTTACCACTGGCCGCATAGGCTTTCGATCCTACAATACCGCCATCAGCAAATTGACTCATGCCTCTGGTATTGGGCATTTCAACCCACTCAATAGCATCGATATAAATGCCTAAATACCAAGCATCGACCTCATCGGGTTGAATGCCGGCGATTAAACAAAAGTTGCCTGTGACCATCAGGCGTTGAATATGATGTGCATGGGCATATTCAAGCGATTGCTTGATTGCATGGTGCTGGCAATTCATTTTAGTATTGCCGGTCCAAAACCAATCGGGTAGCGACCTTGATGCGCCAAGTGCATTTAACGTCGAATAGTTCGGCATATTGGTCCAGTAAATCCCCCTCACAAACTCGCGCCAACCGATTATTTGCCTCACAAAGCCTTCTATTTGCGCTAGGGTTATTTCGCCATTAGACGACTCAAAATGTGCAATAGCGGTATTAACAACGCATTGGGGACTGATCATTTTAGTATTAAGGGCGAAGGACAACCTTGAATGATAAAGGCTCCAC
Source organism: Shewanella sp. HL-SH2 (assembly GCF_051164935.1). NCBI lineage: Bacteria > Pseudomonadati > Pseudomonadota > Gammaproteobacteria > Alteromonadales > Shewanellaceae > Shewanella > Shewanella sp. HL-SH2. Next base: position 1,313,459 of record NZ_CP195035.1, on the reverse strand, counting down.
TGCTTAGATTCACCCAAAGTATCTAATTTAGCCGTCATTGCATCTTGAAACTGTCCGAATCTGACTAAACAAAAGCGGCAAAAATGATCTAAAAGTGATAATGCTTGTTGCCGGTTGACTGGCCACAACAAGGTGGTATTCACTTCACCTAGGGTATGGATGTTATGCCGTTGAATTCGTTCCCATATTGATGTGACATCATTACTAAATAACAAGGGTTCAGGTACAGAAACAAAGTCTTTGGGTTTTAATTTTTGACGATTTTGCTGATCGAAATTCCATTGGCCTCCAGTAGGTTCAGTCCCTTGCATCATCACATTAAATCGTAGTCGCATTTTACGGTAAAAGTGTTCTAGCCGATGTTTTTTATCCTGCTGAAAATAGTCAGACAACTCAGCATCCGTTAAATAAAAATGCTCGGTCTCATAAGAGGTTGCTGTGATAGTTAACCCTTGAGTAAAAGTATCAAGTTGCTTGCGTAAGCGGTATTCATCAGCAAGTTGATATTCAAATTCTGTAACACTGTAACGCTGAAATAAGGCCGTCAGTAATGCTGGTAAGTCTTGATATTGCGCAGTGTCATCTAAGGTTAGGTGCAATACACGATGGCCCACCTGTTCAAGTGCGCTGGCAAATTGTGACATAGCAGCAAAAAAGGCTGATATTTTTTGGGCATGATGCTGGGTATAACTGGCTTCTTGGTGCAGCTCGGCAATAACATATAAAGTATGTTGATCTTTTTCACGAAACCAAGAATGCGAGGCATTAAGTTGGTCGCCTAAAATTAACCGCAACCTTTTTGCTGACTTCATCTCTCACTCCGGTTCACTGTCTGAATGGGCATTATTTCATCTATTCTGGTGTTAATACTACTGGGCTTATCGGGGCGCAAATTAGCATGTTCAACATCGCTACCCTCAGTTAGGTTTGGGAGTATAGCTTTACGTTCACCAGCGCAGCGTTTAGAACAATATTTAACGTTTTGCCAATCCTTTTGCCATTTTTTACGCCAGTTAAATGGACGTAAACACACCAAACATATCTTAGACGGAAGCTGGGATTTTTTCATCTAATCTGGCCTCACATGACGTTGCAAAAGTCGATAAGCTTCCCGCTTAACCTCAGGCTTAGTGCGCCACTGCCAAAGTAAACTTTGGGCCGATTTATAGGTTTCACCTAAGTCGACTATCGGTGCAGGATAATCTGTACCTATGTTAACTTGATACATCATTTGCTCCATGGCAGATAACTGCCAAGGTGAATGAATTAAAGGTGCAGGTATTTCGGCAAGTTCTGGCACCCAACGTTTAACAAATTCACCTTGAGGATCTTTTTCCAGCCCTTGCTTAACAGGACTATAAATCCGAATAGTATTAATACCGGTCACCCCAGCTTGCATCTGAAATTGGCTGTAATGTATACCTGGCTCAAAATCTAAGAATAACCGCGCTAAATGTTTAACCCCTAAACGCCAATCTATTTGCAGATGATGAGTTAAAAAACTAACTAACATGGCGCGCATTCTAAAATTAATATAACCGGTATGATGCAAGCAGCGCATACAAGCATCAACCATAGGCACGCCAGTTTGACCTTGCTCCCATGCAAGCAGCTTATTATCAGCATCATCACCGTGAGCACGTGGTAGGTTGGTATAACCTCGATTTACTGGACGAAATTCCATCTCAGATTCACTTTCAAACTTCTGAATAAAATGACAATGCCAATGTAATCTCGAACTCAGTGCCACTAAGCTTCGCCGCCAGCCTTTGGTATGCCAATGACTAAGCAGATGCTGATAAACTTGACGCAGACTGATATTACCCCAGGCAAGATAACTGGATAAACGTGAGCAATGCTGCTGGCTCAGTTCTGGGCTAGACAAACTATAGGCATAAGACTGACCACGACCTTGAAAAAATGATTCAAGCGTTTGCCATGCCATGTTTTCGCCCCCAAGTTGAAAGTCACCTTTGTCCTGGTTAAAGTGTTGCGCAACATCAGCCAGCGAATGGCAAGCAAGCGGCTCTATTAGCCATTTTACTGTGGCTAAGTTTATCGACTCAAATTGATAACGCATCACCTGTTGCCAGTACTTATCCCAATGTTGACGATTAGGTAAACCGCGAATAACCGCCGCATAGGGCGTTTCATACCAAGCAATATCTTCTATATCGCACCAATGTTTAATATCAATATCACGATCAAAGGTCACCTTTAGACCCACTTCTTGATGGGAAAATAACTGCGTAATACCATACTTATGGTGCAAATCAGACAAAGTTTGTATGGCTGGATCTGCACTGCACAGTAAACTGCCTTGGGGCAACTTAGTTTGCATATCAGTCAGAGATTCAATAATAAATTGCCAGTGCCTTGCCGAATAATGTGGGTCATTAACTAAAATTGGCTCAAAGCAATAAACCAGCAGCACCGGTAAGCCGCTATTAATTGCATTAACTAAAGGCTGATGATCAGATAGTCTTAAATCTCGTTTTAACCATACAACGGCTATAGACATTAACTTTCCTCTGAAGACATTTCAGCAGACATTGGCCAATCTGCAGCATCAACTGAATCTAAATGACACACTCCCTGCTCGCCCTGCCATTTTTGAATAAATACATTGTCCGGATCATATGTTTTACTTTGTTTGGCGATATTAAAATGACGACCACCTCTTGGATCTGCACCCACACCTGCAATGTATTGCCAATTACCCCAGTTTGAAGCGACATCATAATCGATAAGCTGTTTTTCAAAATATGCCGCGCCATAGCGCCAATCAACGCCTAACTCGTTGACCAGACAACTGGCGACAATTTGCCTGCCCCGGTTGGACATATATCCAGTGGCATTGAGTTGCTTCATACAGGCATTAACTAACGGATACGGTGTTGTGCCATGGCACCACTTTTGAAAACGTTCAGGAAAGTAACTGGTTAAAGGCGCGGTTTGTTTGCCTCCTTTGAAGTTAAATAATTGCGTTTCTAGCCTCAAGGCTAACCAATGGAAATATTCTCGCCAAAGTAATTCAAAGCCTATCCAATAGGTAGAATCATTAGCACCATGTTGATCTTCATATTGACGGACAGCAGTCCAAATTTGGCGAGCAGAAAGATTACCATGGGCTAAAAAAGGGCTAAATTTAGTCGAGTTATCAAAACCATCCAGCTCATTACGCGTCACCTTATATGTGCTGGGTAAATCGCTACTGAAGTAGTGATGTAAATGCTTGAGCGCACTTAGCTCGCCACCTAACATCAATGACTTTTGTTGATGCTGACTTGCCAAAACTAAAGGCAATCCCATTTGGTGTTGATCAAACAAAGCTGTGTCAATAATGAATGGATTAGGCAGTGTATCTAACCAGGTTTGGCAACATTGAGACACTTCAAGACGGTATTTTTCCACCTTGCGCCTGAACTGCGAGAAACTCGAAAACTCAGTATCGAATTCATTCATTTGCTCATAACTGAATAAGCTATCACTCCACTCTGACACAAACTTCACTTGTGTTAGCTTTTGCTTTAGTCGCTGCCAAAGTTTGATTTCATTCCAACCGACATTATCTGAATAACCGACTAAGTTAATTTTGTTTGATTGCACAATATGAGAAATCACCACATCATGTTTGCCATAACAAACATGCAGTTGGTGACCCAAAAGGCTAAGTTGACTGCGGAGATCGTCAAGCGACTGCAGTATAAAATCAAGTCGATGCTGGCCGATAGAAGTTTGCTGGTAGTTATTCGCTTTCAATAACATAGGGTCAAACACATACACAAAAGCGATTTCAGTGCTTTGACGGGTCAAGGCACTCAAAGCAAGGTTATCTTTTAATCTTAAGTCGTTGGTAAAACAAAACAAGCCGCGATATGAAGACAAGTCATACTCACAATGTCAGTGAAACATAATTGTTGTACGAGCTAAATTAAAAAAAAGTTTAGTCTTGTGAGTCTATATGGTGTCAGTTTCTATTGATTAATGTGCTGAAAATTATTATCTATCCAAGGCTGCGTTAATCCGCTCATTAAAAAAGGCCATCAATTTTAGTTGATGGCCTTTAAAGTATTCAATTTGAGCGATTAACGCTTAGGCTTCCTAGACGGGCTAGGTTTACCTTTGCCGTTTTGTGCCTGACCTTTAGTTTGCCCCCTTGGCGCTCCTTTTGCCTGACCTTTATGTTTTGTGCTGCGATTATGCTGCATGAAGTGTTCTGGCCCTTCAATTTTATCGCGCAATGATTCGGTTTTAGGCTTAGGTTTTGGCTTTTTCTTGGCCACAGACTTTTTATCTTCTGATGATGAGTCTTTTATCATCTCAAACAACACATCGAGTTCTTGCTTATCTAAATCGCGCCACTCACCAATAGGTAATCCCTTAAGGCTAACATTCATGATTTGTTGGCGTTCAAGCTTAGTCACTTCAAAACCAAAATGCTCACACATACGTCGAATTTGACGGTTTAATCCCTGTACAAGTACAATTTTAAAAGCATAAGGTGCAACTTGTTCAACTTTACACTTTTTCGTTACTACACCAAGAATAGGTACACCTGCAGCCATACCTTTAATAAAGCTATCGGTAATCGGTTTATTAACCGTAACCACATACTCTTTGTCGTGATTATTACCTGCCCGAAGGATTTTATTAACCAAGTCACCGTTATTCGTCAAAAAGATTAACCCTTGCGAGTCTTTATCTAACCGACCAATAGGAAAAATACGTGTTGAATGATTAACAAAATCAACAATATTGTCGCGTTCAGTTCCTTCTGTAGTACTAACAATGCCCACTGGTTTATTCAGCGCAATAAATACCAGGTCTTCAGCATCCTTAGGTTCGATATCGTGACCATTAACCTTAACTTTATCGCCAGCGTTAACATGATCGCCTACCTGGGCACGCTTACCGTTAATAAATACATTACCTTGCTCAATATAACGGTCGGCATCACGTCTTGAGCAAATGCCACTTTCGCTGATGTATTTATTTAGGCGGATAGCTGAATCTGTCACTTTAGAATTCCTATGGGTAAAATTTGTCAATCAATGCCGTTATATGCTCATGATGTCAACACAGTAAAAATCAACATTACAGAGGTATCAATATAAGGATCAATACAAGGCTTAACGTCGATGCTGAGTTTATCAATTTTTAGATGCCTTGCATAAGCCTGAATACACAATAATGAGGAAATTGAAGTTGCAACAAATACCTGAGGCTATTCGCCCTAAAAGTAACCGGTATATGTGAGCTACATAGGGGCATCAAATGATTTATGCCATCACAACAAGCGATAACTTAAGGAAACGTCGTAATTAAACAGTGGTAATAATGTGGGGGGAGTATTAATAGGTTTAAAATAGACTTGCTGAAATAGAACAGTTAACAATAAATGGGCTTAAAATAGGATGTACTGGCAGTAGATTTGCCGGAGAAAGTCTTACTTAATGTCAAATTTTAGGCAAAAAAAAGCGCAAACAGCCGCTAGACTATTTGCGCTATCTTACTAAAGTAAGAACTTACTCAGCAGTAACGTTAGCTGCTTGAGGACCTTTTTGGCCTTGTTCTACTTCGAAAGATACTTTTTGGCCTTCAGCTAAAGTTTTGAAACCATCTGAAGTGATTGAACGGAAATGAACGAAAACGTCCGCGCCGCCGTTATCAGGAGTAATAAAGCCAAAACCTTTATCTTCGTTAAACCATTTTACTAAACCAGTTGTTTTAGACATTTTGTGTCCCTTATATAATAATTAATAAATCTATCGCGAAAATGCGATGCACTGAAGCTTGAATTATTGAATGTGACTATAAAGCTAAGGGAAACACTGTGGATAACAACGATAAAACGAAGAGATCTAAAGCTTTTCTTTTACTTAATATTCATTAATAACTCTGTTTGCCAGAGCAGGCTACATAATACCTCAGTTTTGATTATTGTAAAGACTTAATTAGTGCAAATTTATAAATACACCGTCTTTATTTTAAGGCAATACAATCAAACTGCTGCAATACAATGATAACAAGCTCTCTCGCCTAAACATTCTAGTACAGAGAATTCGGTCTTTCCATTTCTTTGTTGCACTATTTTTAAGGGAACAACCCTTGTTTTAACAATGTGCCTCAAACTGAAAAACTGAAGAAGCTCTGATTAGCCATATAATTCATGGAATTGGTGAAATTTGTCTTACTAGAGTGCAGATATAGCTATCCATTACGGATACTTATTATAGGAATACAAAAATAGCGGATAAAAAAGTAGGTCATAGAAAAGTAGCGAATAAAAAAACGCTACTTTTTGTTTATATTAATTAACTAGGTTGATTAAACCTGCGCAAGTTTAGCAACCAACTAGACAAATCAGTTGCTAAATTAAAAGGCCTGTTAGCTAAAAACTAATTACCCCAAGGATTTTTAGGGTCTTGCGATGGCGCTGGTCGATTGCTACTAGAACGTTTGTTCTGTGCATAAGCGTCTTGGGTTCTTGGCTTATCTTTACCATATTTAGGGCGACTATTATTTCGCTTCATCTCTTGATAATCCGATGTCGCTTTGTCACGCATCTCAGCAACTAATTCCACAGTTAGCTCTTGAGGTTTACGCGGCATAATGCCATCAAAAAATCCGCGTTCTCGAGGTTTTAACTCAAACTGCGCCGCACTGCCTTTAGGCATACGTTTAAAACGATAAAGGTAAAAGTTTTCTACGCGTTCCCTAGCCCATTCAGTCTTTTTTAAAAACTTCACAGCGGCTTCCATACTTGGGTTAGTATGAAAACACTCTAAACGCAGTGCTGCGTAAAGGATTTTCCAATCGTAAAAGTCAACTAGCTCTGTCACCATGGTTTCTAATTTTAAACCATGTAGTGGGTTATTCTGTTGTAATTCAATCATAAAGAGTTCCAATAACCGAATTTTCGGTTTTTTTGTAGCAAAAACGACAACGGTATCAATATCAATCTATTCAATATGAGCCGCCGAATACGCCTATGATAGCAAATAATCATATCACTCAGCCATCATCCTTATCTCAGCGAACCGCTAATATAAAAATAGCTTAGATATAAAATCTAAGCTATTGCAATCATATGAGTAAAACCCTTATCAGAGTACCCCCCATATTAAGCGGCCCAAAAGAGGCCTATGCTGTGTGGTAATGCTCTAAAATTTTACCTAAACTTTCTGATGCTTTAGATAAATCTTTAACACTATTTGACGACTGCTTTGCCAGGTCTTTAATTGTATTGGCTTTTTGACGGATATCGCTTAGCTCCGATGCAATATCATTTGCGACTGCACTTTGCTGCTGCGATGATGCTGCAATCTGGAAGCTCATATCGATGACGACTTGAGAAGACTCGTTAATTGAACTGACATCGGTACCAATAAGACTCACAAGCTCGCTACTGGTCTGTGCTTGCTTAACAGTATTCTGAGTAATACGGTCCATATTGTTGGTTTCTGATTGTAAGTTTTCAATCATAGTATGAATTTCTACCGTTGCAGCCTGAGTTCTACTGGCTAGGGTACGGACTTCATCGGCCACTACCGCAAAACCACGCCCCATTTCGCCTGCGCGCGCAGCTTCAATAGCAGCATTTAACGCCAATAAATTAGTTTGCTGGGAAATAGCATTAATAGTAGTGATGACATCATTAATATTAACCGCGTTTGTTTTTAGCGTATTAACTGACTCAGAGGTTTGCTCAATAAGCACTGATAATTGCTCAATCTCACTAATCGCTTTTTGGACTCGCTCAAAGCTTTGACTAATAGATTTTGAGTTTTGCTCAACTTGACTGACTGATTTCTGCGAGATGCTAGACACCTCGGCAGCAGAAGCTGTCATTTCCTCCATTGCCGTAGCAACCGAATCAAGAGATGAATACTGGTGATCAATTTGCAATTCGCTTTCATGGTTTACATTGGCAAACGAATTTGAAGTACTGTTTAATGTTTTAGCATTCGCTTTAACTGTAGTGACCAGTTCACTTAATGTATCCATGGCTTTATCAAGTGCACAACCAATGGTACCAAACTCATCCCGGCCAGGATGGAAACCTAATCGAGAGGTAAGATTACCCTTGCCAATGTTTTCGGTCGTATTCCAAAGCACCCACAGCGCCCCGCCAATAAAGGTAGCATTCCAGTAAGTAATTAACCCGAAAGGCAATAGCCATAACAGGGTTAAAAACGCACTCGTTAACGCATCACTTTTAGCGGCGGCTTCTTGATTGGCAAAAGCTTCAGTCAAAGCGTAATTCTCACCAGATGTTGCACGCATAACAGCAGTGATGGAGTCTCGGTTACGGCTTGACTGAGATAAGCCTGTAGTTTGAATATTTAATTTATCTAACTTATCTGTTTGTTCAGCACCATCAGTCGCTTGCAAAATACCTTTTAATTGGCTTTCAAGCATAAATTGTGACTGCTGCTCTATTAGGTTGATATTGTCTTGATAACGAAAAGTCGCTAGGCTGATTATTGCAAGTGCAAAGACACCAAATATGACCCAAAATTTGTCATTAATAGACATTTTAATAAATATTTTATCAATACTACGAAAATCAACTTCTTTCATACTTCAGTCCAACTCTTTAGTGATGACGGCATTTATGCAATCTTAGATTAAAAATGTACAAATGACAGCAAGGATAAATATAATATCTAAATAGGACAAAAAACATGGCATTTGAGGTACATCATAAACATATCTTTTAGTATAAATAAACGTCACATTTACTTTGATGTAGAAAAACCCTCGTTTGGGCATTCCATCCTACGCATATTTACGGTATAAGGACGCAATGAAAATCCCAAAAAGAATCCAACCTCTGGTTGAAGAAGGCTTGGTGGACGAAGTCCTCAGTCAATTAATGAGTGGCAAAGAAGCTACTGTTTATGTCGTGCGTTGCGGCGAGGATATTCGCTGCGCCAAAGTTTATAAAGATGTAGACAAGCGAAGCTTTAAACAAGCGGTGCAATATCAAGAAGGCCGTAAAGTTCGCAATAGTCGCCGCGCTAGAGCGATGGAAAAGGGATCGAAATTTGGCCGCGACCAACAAGAAGAAGCCTGGCAGAATGCCGAGGTCGATGCACTGTATAAGCTAGCGGATGCAGGCGTACGTGTGCCTAAACCTTATGGCTGCTATTCAGGCGTATTGTTGATGGAATTGGTCACAGATGATGACGGTATGGTAGCACCGCGCCTAAACGACGTTGAAATGACAACCGAGGATGCTATTCGTGATCATGCCAGCATGATTGAATATACTAAGTTAATGTTATGTGCTGGTTTAGTTCATGGTGATTTATCTGAATTTAATGTACTGGTAGATAGTAACGGACCTGTCATTATTGACTTACCTCAAGCTGTTGATGCGGCCGCCAATAACAATGCAGAATGGATGTTTGCCCGCGATGTAAACAACATGACCAACTACTATAGTCAATTCGCTCCAGAGCTTGCCGTGACTAAGTATGCCAAAGAAATGTGGGCATTATTTGAAGCGGGAGAGTTAACTCCTCTTTCGAAACTGACCGGCGAATTCCAAGAAAGTGAGCATATTGCCGATGTGGGTGCCATTCTTGAGGAAATTAATGCTGCTAGGGAAGAAGAACAAGAACGTTTACAGCGAATTGTAGACGCAAATTCTGATCAAGACTAGTTTGTAGAATCGATGATATAAAATGTTCATGGTGCTTTACTGTTCACTAGTGGAGTTGTTCTACTCCACTTAATTTAGCCTTAGCCGCATATGATGACTTAACTTCTCTCTATTTTTTGACGTGAGCTAACTCTTAAAAATAATTTCTCAGCAAATCAATATTATTCTAATTTAATCATCTTTGGCGCTAGCGATGAGCGGGATAGCAGGCTAGGATGAAGTAAGTTTAGTAAAATATTAATTTCTACGTAAGAGAATTCATTCCACGCTCAATACCAAAGCAAAACAGTGGCCAATATGATATTGAAAAATACATTGTTATTTACTCTGCTATTCTGTTGCCAGTCTTACATTGTTTGGGGGCAAAATGCAGAATCAATTTGTTCTGAACCGATAAAAGTCGGCTTTAATGATTGGGCACCCTACTCTTGGGTTGATGCCTCAGGTAATGCTGTCGGACTCGATATCGACATGCTTACTCTTGTTGCTAATAATCTTGGCTGCCAAGTAAACTTTATCCACATGCCGATTAAGCGTGCTCACCAAATGTTAAAGGCTGGCACCTTAGACATGATGATGGGAGCCAGCTACACAAAAGAGCGAGAGAAGTATGCCTTTTTTAGCCAATCATACAGAGATGAAGAAATAAGATTGTTTACCAAGGCAGATACCTTACCTCAAATTAGTATAGAAAAATGGCAGGATATTTTTAGTCAGAAGTTAACGCTGTTAGTGCCTACCTATGGCTGGTATGGGAAAGACTATTTACAGTCAAAAGCAGAATTACAAAATCAGGGCTTATTAGTTATTAGCCAGGATGCGGCACAATCGGTAAGGATGCTCGCCTATAAAAGAGGCGATATTCTGATCGGCGACTCCATTTCTTTACCTTACATAGCGAATCAATCAGAGAATCTTGCACTAGAACCATTACCTCTTCTTGTAGACAGCAATAAAATTCATTTCATGTTAAGTAAACAAACAAAAAGCTCTGGCTTATTACAGGAAATAAACAATGCCATCTCAACCCTATCAAACCGCGGGGCATTAGCAAAGGTGGTTAACAAATGGCAGAATATTTCTGTCGCACAAACCCCAAAAACATCTACTGAAGAACCAATCCAAGCACCTGCTGTTATAGACAATCATGGTGCTTTCAATTATACGGGCCAAGGGCAGCTAAGCCGTTAGTGATTGATGACTAACACTGCAGCTTTAGGCTAGCGTTTTCCCCTTAATCGCGCTGAAGTTATTACTTTAGAATAACAAAGTTAGCGTTAGATTATGTGTTTTCAGAGAAAACTTAATATAAATCAGCATTAAAACGGGCAACTCTTGCTTCAGCTACAGTGCAATCGGTGATCTGCATTAATTCACTTAAGGTGATATTGGGGCTTTGGATGATTAAACGTTTAAGCTTGTTTTCTAACGATTCTAACTTGTCAGCATGACCTAGTAAGCCTGTATCAATTTTTTGGATTAAATAACCAAACGCCTCAGCCTGCTCTGTTTTTAATCGCATTGAAAATGATTGCACCTGAATCGCCGAACCTATTATCAGCCAGTTCCTCGAACGACGCACACGTTTAAGCTCACAACCAGATTGCAAGGCTATAGCTTTAGCATGCTTAACATTGTTTCCCTCTATTCGATGAATAAGTGAAGGCAGTGAAATAGTGATCGGTTCATCCATTGATATTTTTACCAAGATAATGTTTATCGTTAACTGAATACAGAGGAACACCGTAACAAGTCGCCGCGCCTAAAAATATAAATCAATATCTTCAAAAGCTTATATTAAAAACCACACTCTGAATTTTACATGAAAAAGATCACGCTTTTTGTTAGAAATATATTTTCAATTTGCTCTGCCAAACTGATTACTTTTTTTGCCTTCTGATAGAATGCGCCGCGTCACATAAGTGTCATTTTGGAGTTGTTGCATGAGCGTTTCTCCCTTACCAATTGGCAATACATTGCGTTGGTTCAGTTTAATAGCATCACTGTATTTACTATTGCTTGCTGTCGCAATGATAAGTACTGGTTTTAAATTAGCAAGCGGTGAACAAGCAATGGCATTGTTTGAGTTTGCTTCACACCCTGTAACCGGATTAATGGTCGGTTTAATTGCCACCGCGTTAATCCAATCATCAAGTACTACTACCAGTATTATTGTCGGCTTAGTCGCTGGCGGTTTACCTCTACAAATCGCTATTCCCATGATCATGGGAGCAAATATAGGCACCACCTTAACCAATACCTTAGTTAGCTTAGGACACTTACGTTGTCAGCATGAATTTCGTCGTGCCTTTGCAGGCGCAACCGTGCATGACTTTTTCAATTTACTCGCGGTGTGTATCTTCTTACCATTAGAAATTATGTTTGGCTTACTGGAAAAGTTAAGCGGCTGGATAGTCGCCCCCTTTGCCGCAATGGGCAGTTCTGGCAGCATTGGTTTCGATTTTATCAAACCGATGACAAAGCCTGTAACCGAATTTATTTCCAGCCAACTACAGTTTGAAAACCCAATCATTAATGGCACGATTGTCATTGGATTGGGTATATTCATTTTGTTTTTTGCGGTGTTATTTATGGGGCAGCAACTGAAAACCTTAATGGTTGGACGCGCAGAAACAATCTTAAAAACGGCATTGGGTCGCGGACCTGGTCATGGCATTGCAGCAGGTACAGCTGTTACGGTGCTGGTGCAATCTTCATCCACCACGACAAGTTTGATAGTGCCGCTTATAGGCAACAATATTATTACCCTAAAAGAAGCTTATCCCTTCACCTTAGGCGCGAATATTGGCACCTGTATTACCGCATTACTGGCGGCAATGGCTGTTTCTGGCGATCACGCAATATTGGGATTACAAATCGCACTTGTGCATTTGTGTTTTAACGTATTAGGTGTATTAGTGCTTTACGGTATCCCTTTATTCCGCAACTGGCCGATATATTGTGCCGAATGGTTAGCTGAAAAAGCCCAACAGAATAAGTTAACGGTAGTGGCTTATATTGCTACCGTCTTCTTTATTATTCCTGCGGCCTTGATTACGATAACCAACTGATCGCCGTTTAGATAAAATAAGCAGATTATATTGATGGGGTTGAGACAAAATCTGAACCCCATTTTTTATTTAACCCGATCAGAGATTATTTAGTCTGACACTCAAGTAGAAGTTGCTGAAAATGGCCACCTAAATCTTGGGTAGCAAATTGCTCACTAGCCATTGCCATTTGCTGCATACTGGCTATCGCGCCCGTTACCCCTTGCTGCTCAATTAATGCCTTAGCGTAAGACGCGGCATCAGCCCCCTTTTGAAGCAAACTAGCCACTTGTTCAAAGCTGACATCTTGCTCCAGTAACTTTTGTACTGAACCTATTAATTCAGCAACCTGAGCTGACTCAGCCAAAGCACCTTCCACACTGACTAACTCACCAAGCGGATCTTGACTTAATTTGGCAGCAACACATGCTGACACGCTACCCGTTTCAGCGCTCTTAATCACCGCATCAATGCCTTCGCTTCGAACAGCCTCTATGGCGGATTTTAGCTGTTCATCTTTCGCTAACCAAAGCGCTTCTGCTTGTTGTTTTTCATCAGCACCGAAAAAGCCACAACCAGACAATACAACTCCCGTAGTCAAACAACTGCCTATGACTAAAACACGTGTTTTCGATAAAAAAGCCTGCGACATTCTCACTCCTGCAATCAAGTATGATTTATTAAGGTTAATGCCATGACTGTATAGGTCAGACGTTAAACCAGCATGAATAATCACAAGATATCCATTAGTCTTATCAACAGAGTTTATCATTGGACAATAAACACTGATTCAATGATTGAATAATGCCAACAAACTATTTAGGATCAACTTATCAACCGCCAACAAGAATGACCTTAATGACCACCGAGCTTTATTTTATCTACGACTCGCACTGCCCTTGGAGCTACGCAGCCACACCTTTGGTCAATGCATTGCAAGCAGCCTACCCTGAAATGATTGTTCACTTATTACACAGTGCGCATTACATAGGCCAAGACAGTGCTGGCGAAGAACAGATGGAAGCCGCTGCACGGATCAGTGGACTTAAGTTTGGCAGAGATCATATCCGCTATGTAAATAGCCCTAAGAACTCAGTGAAAACCGCAAACCTAATGGGATGGGTACAAAGCAAACAAGCCAGCAAACAATTAGATGTGTTAAATGCTATACAAAGGGCACACTTCATTGAAGGCAACCCGTTAGATAACAAACACGATTTCAATGCCATTGTCGAAAAATTTAAACTATCACCATCAAATAAAGTGTTTAAAGATGAGCTGAGTATAGAGGCAGAACACGTGCTAGAAGGTATTGAAGAAATTCAACAAGTCATCGGTACTGCAGGCTTCCCTGTTATGGTCATGACCGTCAATGACAACGCTATTTTTATCGACCACTCACAATATCTAAGCAGTCCTCACGCTGTGGTTGCTGCGGTTGAAAAAGAAATCGCTGCAATTAAATAGTGAGCAATTAACTAGCCTAAAGTGAATCTAACTCGGCAATAGATTAATATCTGTAGCGTAAATAGATAATAAAAAGCCACGGTTTATAACCGTGGCTTTTTATTGTTTAGTTTCTAATAACACATTTATTCAATGCGTTAACTAACATTCTATATTTGAGAAGACAGTAACCAAATCGCCAAAGCAAAAAATATCACGCCCATAAACTTGTTCTGATATGTACGAAACTTTTCATTATTCAGCAAGGGTTTACCTAAACTTCCCACTAAAGCCACCAGCAACAAATTAAACAACAATCCCATCACATTAAGCAATAGCCCTAATGCCAGCATTTGCTCGCCTGAACTGGCACTAAGCTGAGTAGAGACAAACTGCGGTAAAAACAAAACAAAAAACAGCAGTGCTTTAGGATTAAGAAGGTTACTGGTAACTGCGCGGCGATAAAGCAATTTAGCTAAGTTATTTTGCTGCTCTATTTCAGGGGCCTCTGTTGCGAGACTGCGCATACAGTCCCAGCCCATTTTAAGCAAATAAGCACCACCCAGTAAACGCAATAACTCTAATGCCATTGGATTCATAGCAACCAATGCAGACACACCCATGGCCGCAAGCAAGGTTAAAATAAGCCCAGAAGTTGCATTGCCTAAGCTGGCATATACACCCACTTTGCGGCCATAGCTGAGGCTAGAGCTGGCGATTAATAGCATGTCAGGACCCGGTATTAATAGAAGAGCGATAACAGTGGTTAAATAAACAGGCAGTAAAGCTAGGTCAATCATCATAACGGCACAAATATTAGGTCAGCAGCAAAAGAAGGGGCGGATTCTACAGCTAACCAACATGAATTAAAATCATCTTGGGCTAAAAGTAAAAGTTACCCTGGCAGAGTTACATTACAAGTAACGGTATAGCTGACGATATAAACAACCGAATAAAAAGATAGTGACTATAATATTACTAGCGTTAATTCGTGATGCTAAAGCGAAAGTAACATCCGGTTCAGTGAGCTCGTAAAGGGTATTCCTAATGGAAAAGCAAACGTTATTAATTTCACAAAAAGCGACCTACCTTAGTGTGGGTTTATTAGTCACAGCAATTGTACTTATTTATGTGGTAATGCAGACATTAGCATTACCGGTTATTCAAAAAGAGGTTGAGAAGAAAGAGCTATTACGTATTTCGGCCAGTGTTAATGAAGTAAGAATTGAACTCAGTAAAGGCGCGGTGTTGACCCAAAGCTTAGCCTCGTTAGCAGCAACTTTACCCTTAGATGAACAACAATTTTCGCTGCTATTCCCCCAAATAATTGACCAGTTTGGCAATGCCAATGTCGCTGGCGGGGGCATTTGGCCAGAACCTAACGCTTTTAGCTCAGGTGTGGCATTAAAATCTTTTTTTTGGGCACGAAATGCTTCAGGGCAATTAGACAAAATTGATGATTACAATAAACCCAGTGGTCCTGGCTATCATAATGAAGCCTGGTATATTGCGGGCCGTTCACTTAATACTGGACAATGCGGTTGGTCTGAAGCTTATGAAGATCCGGTCAGTGGCACCGCCATGGTCACCTGCACTGTCGCAATTAATCGAGCAGGTCAGTTTTGGGGAGTGGCAACCGTTGATTTAATGCTAGCGGGTTTAGATAAGCTGTTTAAGCGCCAAAACCAAGAATCGGGCGGGTTCAACTTTGTACTTGGTCAAGACAATCAAATTATTAGCTTTCCAAGTATTCGCTCAACATCCCTTGATATGAAAAAACTCAATGATGTTGTCGCCCAAGATAGCAGCTTACAACCGCTATTAAGCGCAATCAACAGCGGCCAAACTATCATTCAACTGCCAGAGGGCGTTGTTGAAGGCAGTGGCTCTATGTTGGCTATAATGGATATGGCAGAAGAAGGCATGAAGATTGGCATAGTGCTACCTGACCCTATCATCCAAAAACCTATCAGTGATTTAAGCTTAAGCTTATACGCTACGCTTATTCCAATGCTGCTTTTTTTTGTTGGTATTCTGATTTTGAATGCCAACAAAGTGATGCAATGGGTGAATGAGACCACGGCGCAAATTCGCATGTTAATCAGTGGTGGTTCTGCTGCAACACTCAAGATTGACAGGCATGATGAAATAGGTAATTTAAAACAAGCCGTTAACCAATACAGCGAACATCTTAAGGGCTTACTTGGACAGATAGCAAACGAAGCTGTGGAGGCCAAAGCCCGAGCCAAACAGCTAAATGATATGTCCTCTATGCTAAAGCAGCGCGCTGAGTCACAACTAACAGAAAACCACATGCTTGCCGCTGCCATCACAGAAATGTCAGCCAGCGCAGCCGAGGTAGCACGAAACACCAAATCAACCTCAGAAACCGTCGACGAATCCCAAGGTCTGGTTCAACGACGTATGGATGATGTTAAAGAAAATAGTAAAGCCAACCAGGCATTGTCAGAAGTACTTCAACAAACTGCCAATATTATTAATCGTCTTGCGTCGGACTCTCAACAAATGGGTACTATGTTAGATGTGATTAAAAATATTTCAGAGCAAACGAATTTGTTGGCATTAAATGCCGCCATTGAAGCCGCTAGAGCGGGCGAACAGGGGCGCGGGTTTGCGGTTGTTGCAGATGAAGTAAGAACCCTAGCAGGCCGCTCTCAAGAGTCAGCCAGCAAGATAGAAGCTATGATAGCTCAGTTACAAACATCGGCTAGCCAGGGCGTGAATATTATTGTCAGTTCACAGTCTTTATCGAGTGAGTCTTTGACTCGATCAGAGAAAGTTATTGCAGGATTTAATGAAATTATCGAAGTGTTTAGCGGCATAAGTCGCAGCACTTCGCAAATAGCAGTAGCAGCCAGTGAGCAGTCAAACGTGTCGGGCGAAATTAACCAGCTTGCCGAAAACATTAGAGTCAGTAATGACTTAAATGCCAAGGATGCGCTTGAATTAGCCAATGTCAGTAGCTCGTCATCAGAGTTGTCAAATCGTCTGTATGATTTGAGTAAAGGCTATGCTTAGTGATCAGGCAGTAAGCTACAGGACTATTTTGCATATATAGCGTTGTCACCATAAGATGAGTGACATAGCCGAAAATAGCCCAACAAAAAAGCGAACTCTTTAAAGTTCGCTTTTTTTCTAACATTTAACAATCTCTAAAATGTAACCATTACTGAAAAGTAACAGACGCTGGAATGTAGTAATCGCTTGAATAAAGCAATGCCAAAGGCCATTAATACCGTTAACGCTATCATTAAGAGTAAAGATCAGTTGAGTAATTCGTGCTCTTTAGGCAGTTGCTTACTAATCCATAATATTAATTTATGCTTGCGATTCGGACCATCATCTTTATCTTCGGCCAAGGCTTGAATCAGGTTATCTTCAACCAATAATCGATAAATACATTCCACTTTATCTTTGGGTGAAATGCCTTTACCAAAATCAGCAAAACCCCGTTTTTGCGCGTAGCCCATGCCTATTTCCATTGCAAGTTTTAGCAGTTTTGTATCGTGTTTACCCGCTTTCATCTATCGCCCTTATCGTGCGTATGCATCATTATTAAGCTACGCGAATATCCATAAAATACCACTAAAATTTATGACTTAGATGCCTAAATACCTCACAAATATCACTATTGGTGGCATAGATTTTGAAAATTAATCTTAGTTAATATCATAACCCTATGCGGCAAGGCGAAGGCTTGGTATTGTATTGAGGTTATTATTTTATGTTTTTACGGCCACTATTCAACGCTACGATCATATTTTGAATAGGCGTAAAACACCTCAATCGGGCAAAGACCCAAGGATATTTCAATGCGTAAAACCCTTATAACAACAGCAGTCAGTGCTGCACTGATGCTTAGCGCCTGTTCAGAGCAATCAGCAGACACTTCAATGACCAGCAAAACGACCGCAGAGGCATCAACAATGACAAAAACGCCTGCCGCTGCCGACAACGTGCTATTAACGCCAAGCCCTTTACAATATATGGCGCCGCAATTTGATAAACTAAAAGCGAGTGACTACTTACCTGCATTTGAACAGGGCATGTCAGAACACAAAGCAGAAATTGCCGCGATTACTAATAACACTGAAGCCGCCACGTTTGACAACACCATTGTCGCGTTAGAAAAAACCGGTGCTATTTTAGACCGTACTCAACGCGCCTTTTTCAATCTTACCGGGTTAATTTCTGACGACAATTTCATCAGCGTTGAAGAACAAATTGTTCCTAAGTTAACGGCGCACCAGGACAATATTTATCTTGATGAAAAGCTTTTTGCCCGCATTCAAACTATTTATAAAAACAAAGCGACATTAACCGGTGAAGATTTACGCTTAGTAGAAGTTTACTACGAGCGTTTTGTACGTTCAGGCGCTGAATTGTCTGATGCAGACAAAAGCACAATGCGTCAGTTAAACGGTGAATTAGCCAAGTTTGAAACCAGCTTCTCACAAAACGTGTTGAAATCATTCACAGATGACGTGATCTTGGTTGAAGATAAAGCGCAACTTGACGGTTTATCCGATAACGACATCGCATCACTAGCCTCTGCGGCAAAAGCTGCCGGCAAAACGGGCTATATGATCACCTTAGTGAACACCACCACTCAACCACTTTTATCTAGCCTTAAAAACCGCGATTTACGTAAAAAACTGTGGCAAACCTCTGCTTATCGCGCCATGGAAACTAACGCGCCGTTAAACATTAAAATAGCTCAGTTACGTGCACAAAAAGCGCAACTATTAGGTTACCCAACATGGGCGGCTTACTCACTAGGCGATCAAATGGCCAAAAACCCAGAAGCGGTTTACGGCATACTTGACGACCTAGCACCAAAAGCACTGGTTAAAGCAAAAATTGAAGCTGCTGATATTCAAGCTGAAATTGTTAAAGATGGTAAAGACTTTACCCTTGAACCATGGGATTGGGCTTACTATGCAGAGAAAGTACGTACCGCTAAATATGACCTAGACGACGGCCAGGTTAAGCCTTATTTTGAAATGAACACTGTACTAAATGACGGCTTGTTCTTTGCGATGAATAAGCTTTATGGCATCACAGTTAAACCGCGCGCTGATTTACCTGTGTGGCATAAAGATGTGACCGCATATGAAATATTTAACCAAGACGGTAGCTCAATTGGCCTGTTCTATTTAGACCCATATGCACGCCAAGGTAAGCGTGGTGGAGCCTGGATGGATGAATTGGTTAGCCAATCATTCTTAAAAAATACTAAGCCAGTGGTCTATAACGTGCTGAATATTCCTAAGCCTGCCGAAGGTCAGCCTACACTGATGACATTTGACGAAGTGAGCACCATGTTCCATGAATTTGGACATGCTATTCATGGCTTATACTCACAGGTTAAATATCCAAGTTTAGCGGGCACTTTAACCGCACGTGACTTTGTTGAGTTTCCATCACAAGCCAACGAAGACTGGAGCATAGAGCCACAAGTGCTAGCAAACTACGCCAAGCACTATCAAACTGGCGAGCCTATTCCGGCTGAACTTCTTGCTAAAGTATTAAAGTCACATACCTTTAACCAAGGTTTTGGTACGGTTGAGTACTTAGCTGCAGCGCTGCTTGATATGGAATGGCACTCAATTGCTGCAGGTACTGAAATTAGTGATGTTGCCGCTTTTGAAAAACAAGCACTAGCAAAACACGGTTTAGATTACACGCCTGTAGCACCACGCTATAAAACCACCTACTTTAGCCACAGTTTCGGCGGCGGTTATTCAGCGGGTTACTACGCTTACTTATGGACTGAAGTGTTTGCCGCAGACGCGTTCTCGCACATGATGTCACAAGGTGGTTTAACCCTAGAAAATGGCCAGAAATATCGTGATGCTGTGTTGTCAAAAGGTAATAGCCAGGATCTAATGCAAAGCTATATCGACTTTGCCGGTAAAAAACCTTCAACTGACGCGCTATTAAAGCGTCGTGGTTTAGTTAACTAACCTCTGGGTTAAACAACTAACGTATACAATCAGTAACCTTAATAATCGACCTCGGAATGATATCTGAGGTCGATTTTTTATATCTGAATGCCCGACGACTTAAGGCTGGCATACACTCGCTTTAGGTTTAGCTTTAGCGCTTCGGCCAATAAAAAGCCGCTCGCAATTAAGCGAACGGCTTGTCTATTTTCAAGCACTTGCTACAAATTACTTAGCGGCTTTAGTATTCACTTTCGAGCCAATCTCAATGCCTTTAGCATTGATATCAATCGTCATTTGCATACTCATATTGTAATCTTTCATCATAGACAACTCTTCCGGCACTTCTTCGCCGCTTTGCTCTATCATGGTCATCATTGGCGATAACATTTTCTCGTAATCAACCGCTAAGTTAAGCAAACCATTTGAAGTTAATGCTTGCTTACCTAAGCTATCCGCTAACTTTTGCGCTTCATCACCGGCAAACAAGACTAAATGCTGACCTTTAACAGCCATTTTTGCTTGTACACCAAACTCAGGTGGCAACATTAACAGTGAAGTCACATCCACCGCTTCACCGTCAGCCTTTAAATCAACCTGGGCTAAAGGTGGGTACATAGGTTTAACCATATCAAGTAACAGGGTTGGGTTTTCAGCAGACATAGTCACTAACGCATCTAACTTGTCAAAAGCAGGTGAACCATTAGCATCTTTTAACTGGTAATCGATTACCGTTAGGCTTAACCCTTTAACGCCATTAGCCATGCCGGTCATCATACCAATCATGGCTGGGTTGAACTCTTCTAATGCATATTGGCTTTCAGCTAAAGGCTGACATTGGTAGCTTGGTGTTTTTAAATCTTTCCAAACCGTGTTTAAAGATGGTGCTAACTGAGCCACATCAATCCCTAAACCAAATGACATAATATGGTCGGCAGCATCAGCACCAAAATCAGGAATAAAACCACGCATTTTAGATAATGCATCCAGTATCACTGCATTTTTGCTTTCAATCACAAAACGCGCATCAAATGTACTTTGTTCACGCGATACAGAATAAGACTTAAATCCCATTACCGAACGAGGCCAGTTATTAGCAATGCCCATTAGCTCAGTTTGACACTGTTCGCTGTGAAGTTCGGCAAATGGATCTTCATCCTGAAGCGCAGCCAATTTAGTAATTTGCTTAGCCAACATGTTGCCATCGGTAGAGGTGATGCCTTTCACTAACTCAACATGGTTGATAAAGCTAATACTGTCTTGCATAAAGCCGTGTTGCTTGGCGATATCTTGTAGCATAGTGGTGGCAGAAATTGGGTTATCAACTTTTTTGGCACCTAACGCAGTTTGCAACAATTCAACTTGGTTAAATGAAGTGTTTAATGTAACGGTTAACCAACCTTTATCTTCAGCAAAGATAATATCCACTGTCTCATCAGAATCTTCACCGGTTAATCGATAAGCACGGTATTCAAGCTCTGCGGTGGTGCCGACAGTGTGCGTTAAGCCACTTTCTTGCTCAGCGCGATCTAATTCAGCCCAAAACGCTTTCGCATCAGCCAATTGAAGCTTCATCACTGGCAAAGCACCTAGAGTATAAAAATAACTTTGCATCTCATCAGGTAAACCATAATGCGCTATCAGCTTGTCAGGCTCGGTCATCAATGTCAGATATTGCTTATAAAGACTTAAGAAAAACTTCTCGTGCGGCTCAGAAAAATCGCTCAACTCACCAAGCTGCTCAACTGAATAACCTTGAGCACTTCCCGCAGAGCTATACAGATAATCTTTAAAGGGAAAAGGGCTTAATTGCCCTGAAAACGCTAACGTATCTGCTGGAATATAATCCAGCATAGGATTTGCCACTACTGAGTTAGATTGTTGGCTAAAATAATATCCACCCGCACCAACCGCTAATACAGCAACTGCAACAGCCATTTTATTCATTTATAAACTCCAATTTATTCACTATTTAACTCTTCCATGAGAGTCACGAGGATTATCTGTTGGTCAAAAGTACCTATTTCCAACTTTCAAAGACATAGGTAAACGATTCAATAATTTAACATTAATTCGACCTTAACGCATTAGCTTAGGCCTGTATTTAACTATGATTATCATTTTAAATAGAGGCCTCAACTCGAGTTGAAAGGTGTAATCAATAAGCTAAATTTGACACCTTTAGCTTAACCTGCAGGAATTAAAGATTGAGTGGAAAAAGATGATTTCAAGAACACTAACTTGGTTTTGCCCTTGCTCCTTGTTAGAGAACATCCAATTTAAACTTTGCTCGAACATCGTTATCACTAGTTTATGAAAGCACCATTTTGAGGTAAATCTATCTACTATTAACATCATAAAATCTTTTCGACACTACTCTGCATTTATATAATAGTTTGATATTTTTTGGCGCTTCGACCTAGGGGCGCTATCTGACAACATTTGGTGCTTGCTATTTGTACAGCAAACTCATAACATGTAATTACATTTGTAACTACAGAGTCTGATTATGGGAACCATTAATATTCGTGTCGATGATGAGCTAAAAACACGCTCTTATGCGGCTTTGGAAAAACTCGGTGTGACGCCATCAGAGTTGCTACGCCAAACATTGGAATATGTAGCGCAAAGAGGGGTGCTGCCATTTAAGCCGGTACTGTTAACCGATGAGGACCAAGCCCTTTTAGAATTAGCAAAGGCTCGCTTGGCCGATCCACAACCTGGCGTGAAGGTTACTTTGGATGACCTATGAATTGGAGTTTGATCCCCGTGCTTTGAAGGAATGGCACAAGTTGGGTGATACCATTCGCCAGCAGTTTAAGAAGAAGTTGGCTGAGGTGCAGGTTAACCCTCGTGTCGAAGCCAATCAGTTACGAGAATTACCAGATTGTTACAAAATCAAGTTGCGTAGCGCGGGTTATCGATTGATATACCAAGTGCAAGATGAGCGGATCACTGTTTTTGTCGTAGCAGTTGGAAAAAGAGAAGGCGCTGAAGCTTACAAAGATGCTGATAAACGTTTGTAATTTAAGGATAGGGCTATATATCCATTTTTCATTCGTAACATTTATGGAAGATATTTGAATTTGTAACTAATCCGAAGGTACATTAGAACATTTTTGTCCAGAAATGTGCCTAGGATCGTAAGCCTGTAAATTATTTATGCCCCAAAGTTAGATTATGTATATGGTCAATGGCCACTATGAACATAGAACTTTGCCATATTAAAGAATGTGTCACGTAGTTTATCTTTATAGGTTCAGCATGGCATTGACTCACCGACACGCAGCATTCTTTCGAAATAAAAAAGTCCTTGTAGCTCAACCGCCCCATCCATGGGTCGGATGGTCGGCTCGCAAATCACTATAATGAACCTTTCGAGTATTTGCTTAATCGGCAAGTTTTAAAGAGTGAGTGGCATAAGATTTTTCAAAAACACTAACTTTTTGCCCTACTGTTAGATTAGGTGTTTGGCCTGCGGCCACTATGAACAAGGAGCTTCGCTCGTTGTAAAGAATGTATCATGAAGTTTATCTATACAGCTTCAGCATGGCATTTATTCACCATAATGAACCTTTCGAGTATTGACTTAATGTGCAAGTTTAAAAGAGTGAGTACATAAGATTATTTCAAAAACACTAACTCACTTTTGCCCCAAAGTTTGTTAAAGGCGATAAGCAGCACTGATAAGGAATAAGCCAGTTGACCTACTTTTACTAATCGATAAATGACGTTACGAATTACTTTCGATAATACTTCAATATCAATGCTCACTTTACAATTTTTCATGCTCGTTTAATCAACAGGACTCTGGTAGAGTGCTTATTAATCAACATCTTTGCTAAAGTGCTGCTTAAATAATAGGTTTATTATATGTGCATGCGAACTTTGCAAATTTATAAAGCAAGGTAGAAATGAGTTCTGGTACGGTAGATGATTGGGTCGGTTTACTAAAGTTTCGTGATGAGACATTCAAGTCATTAAGCCATAGTGTCTTGCAAGAAAAATACATTCTTGCTCTGAGCATAAGGGTTACTGAATTATGTTTGGATGCAGTGATACTTTTAAACAATCGTAGAATGTCTTCGGTTCCTGTAGTCCTTCGTTCGGCTTTAGAATCTTATGTCGATCTTCAATGCTGTATAAGAGATGTTAGTCACCCTGAGGCTATGACTAAAGCACAATACTGGCGACTTTATGAGCTCCATAAACATGTTAAGAGTGAGACTGCTGAAGAATACAAAAGACGTGGAAAAAAATTATCTGTTTGGGATCGCTTTAAGAAATCGGAATTGGTTGAATTATACAATGGGTATTATTCAGTTCTTTCTATGCACTCTCATGGAAATGTCGGTGCTTTAATTGAAAACTCCGTCGGACAGCAAATTTTACTTGGTTCGGCATATGACGACGAGAAGTCTTTACAATATTTCGATCAAGCTATTAATCTAGTTGCGCTGTCTATTAAAGATACCTTAGTTTTTTACAACTTTGATGCAGCCTCTTTAGAATACCCAACAAAAATCATAGATAAAATTAATAAAACTATATAACAATGCGTTTAAACTAAATATAAACAGTTTGTTATGTTAAGTTTCGCTACATATTTTAATGCACTACTATAGTCCGCTTAATGCTTAATGCTTAATGCTTAATGCTTAATCAGAGAATTTTTGTGTTAAATTTAGACAAATAAGTTGATGAGCTAAAGAAGTCCTTTAAAGAAGGAAACACATTAACCATAGTTATAATGGTTACATATTTTTATCCACTATCCAGTTGTGTGTCATCATAAATTTTCCAACCGAAGGTAAATCATGAATAAATCGATTGTATTCGGGGCACTAATTATTGGTGCGTCAGTAGTAGCTAGTCCATTTGTTATCGATCATATTAAACAGGCTGATCACAAAGAAAAGCAGGATGAAATGGCTGTTCAATTGGAAATAGCACATGTTATTGCTTTAGATAATGCCGCCATATTATACAAAGATAAAATAGGTAAATGCCCCCGAAGTACTTTAGATTTAGTTGGGGTAGCAATCAAACTTGAACCCAAAGACAGGCTAGGTCTTGCCTACGAAACTGACGGTAATTGTACGTTTAAATCATTTAAAGGCATTACATCAACTAGTAATGATTAATAATTATAGTCTGCACTAAGCATTTTTAGTCCCATTTAGTGCGTTGCTGATTGTTCATTGTTGCCTTTTTTCCAACTTAACAGAGCGTTTATTACTAGTTCTCATAATACTTTACCTAATGTCTGCAGCTATTTTTAGGTATTTAACTCTAACGCACTTCTGTCCAGTTCCGAGTTAGCTCTTGAGTTCCCGCAGCCATCAATGAGGCTAAATCGAAGAAACAAAAATTCAGGTGCTGATGAGCCAGCGAGTATCCAAAACAAGGATGTTTTGGCTAAGCCCACATGGATGCTGATTTTAAAATCAAGAATCGCCGTCTCGCTGGATCATCTGCACTTGTAGTCAACTTTTGACGCCAATGAAAATTTAACTGAGTTTTAAAATTTAGTTTGGTTAGGGCAAACTTTTATAAAAACAAATCTTCCAACCTGCCTTTGTCCAAATATAAGGTTGGTGATCTCAATTAAGTCTCGGATGCAAAATATGGGGTTGTTTTTTTAAAGCTCAAAGGTTACGTAAAGACTATAAAGGTGAACCATGAGTGTTTGCGAAACGACCGTCCGCCCCATGGACAGGGCGGAAGATCTATAGGGAGCGCTCTTGTTTAAATCAAAAGCTGCGCGTGTCGGTAAGTCAATGCCATGGTAAGCCTGTAAAAATAATTTAAGCCAAGCGCACTTTTCGCCCAGAATTGAAGTAACTCTTGTGTGATATAGGAACAAAAAAACAGCTAGGGTTAATAATATAAAGCCCCAACAAGCAATGCTTGTTGGGGCTTAAATTTGATTGCTTATTACGCTAACAAGTCAATCAATGTGCTCGAGGATGCGAGCGAAGCTTTTGGAGGTACTTGGACTGCAAAAACAGTCCTAAAAAGTGTCTACAAAAAACTATCTACGGGAATGAGTAAATGTAGACGAGTATTGCGTACTCTGCCTAACTTTTTAAACAAAATTTAACTCTTTTTAGGGAGTATTTTAAAATTCAAATACTTACTCAATTTACTCACGACAACTTACTCAACCTAAAAACGGTCACAGTAACATAATCGAAAAGCTATATCTCGTAATGCAATCCACATTCACGCTTCATACCATTAAAACGGGTTTCTTCTTCAGTCATCCCAAGCTCTAATGGCTTACTTGAATGGGTATCACCAACCGACACATACCCTTGTTCCCATAATGGGTGATACGGTAAAGCGTGGGCGGTTAAATACTCATGCACATCTTTGTTAGACCATTCAATAATCGGCAGTAATTTATAACGATTACCGTGAATCGCTAGAATAGGCAATGCTTCACGCGTACCTGCTTGTGTGCGGCGTAAACCCGCAAACCAAGTGCCCACGTTAAGTTCAGCCAAGGCACGTTGCATAGGCTCAACTTTATTGATGCGATTATATTGCTCAAGTCCGGCTAAATCTTGCTCCCACAACTTACCAAAACGCGCCTCTTGCCATGCAGCAGTCTGATCAGCGCGATATACTTGCAAATTTAAGTCTAAACGCTCGGTTAACTGATCAATAAACTGATAAGTCTCAGGGAACAAGTAACCGGTATCAGTTAAAATGACCGGAATATCGGCTTGAACCTGACTGACTAGATGCAACATTACCGCAGCCTGAATACCAAAACTTGAGGATAAAGCATGCTCGCCTGGCAAAAATGCCAGACCCCATGCCACACGCTCAGCTGCGGTTAAAGCAGATAAAAACTGATTTATCTTTGCCAGTTCAGCTTGCTGAACCTCTTTAGGTTGACTGAGCAATGCCACTAACTGCTCAGGTCCTATAGAGAAATTACCCATGAAAATCCTTAGCGGCGTCTAGTACCGCCTTTACGACACCAATACGTACCGTAAAGTTACCAAAGGTCTCGCCCGCATCACGCTCAGTAGCGTAACGGCCAAACAAACCATCCAATTCAGCTAAAATTTCAGCTTCTTGAATGTTTTCTTTGTGCATTTTATTTAAACGAGTCCCTTCAAAACTGGCGCCTAAATACAAGTTATAACGCCCAGGCGCTTTACCCACTAAGCCAATTTCAGCCGCAAAAGGACGCGCACAGCCGTTTGGACAGCCTGTCATACGCACCACAATAGCTTGTTCGCCAATGCCATGTTTTTGCTGTAATGCATCGATGTGATCGATAAATTCAGGGAAATAGCGCTCAGCTTCGGCCATCGCCAATGCACACGTAGGTAATGCCACACAGGCAATAGAGTGACCACGGGTTGCCGATAACACTTCACCCAATAGACCATGCTTACGCGCTAAGCCTTCAATTTCGGCCTTATCTTCAGCTGCGACACTGGCAATAATCATATTTTGATTAGAAGTCATACGGAAGTCGCCTTTATGGATCTTAGCGATTTCACGTAAACCGGTTTGCAGTGTTTTACCCGGTACATCTTTAATGCGGCCACTTTCGATAAACAAGGTTAAGTGCCACTTGTTATCAATGCCTTCAACCCAGCCGTAACGATCGCCACGATCACCGATAACAACATCACGTTTAGGTTCGAATTTAATGCCTGTACGCTTTTCAACTTCAGCTTTAAATGCATCGTAGCCGTGATCAACTATGGTGTATTTAAGACGTGAACGTTTGCGGTTAACTCGGTTGCCCCAGTCACGTTGCACTGTCATCACGGCTTCAGCAAATTTAATCACATCAGCGGTTTTGATATAGCCAAAGTCATCGGCTAAACGCGGGAAGGTTTCAACTTCTCCATGGGTTGAACCCATACCGCCACCAGCGACTAAGTTAAAGCCAATTAGCTGACCATTTTCTTCAATGGCAATAAAGCCTAGGTCATTGGTGTAAACATCAACATCGTTATCTGGCGGCACAGACACAGCCATTTTAAACTTACGCGGTAAGTAGGTTTGTCCATAAACAGGTTCATGGGTTTCAGTGTCTAATAGCTTTTCTTCATCTAACCAGATCTCGGCATAGGCACGAGTGTGTGGTAGTAAATGATCAGATAGCTCTTTAGCCACGGCATAAGCTTGCTGATGCAGCTTAGACTGAACCGGGTTTGGGTTACACATTACGTTACGGTTTACGTCACCACATGCCGCAATAGAGTCAAGTGCAGCTCTGTCTAAGCCTTGGATCAAGGTCTTTAGATTACGCTTTGGAATGCCGTGATACTGAAACGTTTGACGCGTAGTTAAACGAATACTGTTTGAAGTGGTTAGCGTTGATGAGATTTTATCCACATCTAACCATTGTGCTGGCGAACAAATACCGCCTGGCACGCGAGCTCGTAGCATGAAGCTATATAAAGGTTCTAGCTTTTGCTCTTTACGTTCGTTACGTAAATCACGGTCGTCTTGTTGGTAAAAACCGTGGAATTTAATTAACTGCTGATCGCCATCACTAAACGATCCGGTCACTTGGGTATCTAAACCCTCTTGAATAGTACCGCGTAAATAATCACTGTCGATTTTTAGGTATTCGTTTACTGCTAATTTTTGCTCATCACTCATGGAGACAGCCTCTTAATTCTATATTCGCTAAGGCGTTGATCGTTTAATCTTAATGACTTAACGATTAATAACCTGGTACGACAATAATCTTGCTTAATCGCTTAGCTGCGGCATTGCTATTGACTCATCGGGTCGCAATACCTCTTTGCAGCTAAGCCTAATTCTGTTACTGATACTAATGCTAATGTTATAAGGTTAGTACACGTCTTTCTGATAACGCTTATTACTGCGTAAATCTTCTAAGTAAGCTTCAGCTGCATCAGCAGTTAGCCCGCCTTGTGATACTACAACGCCAACTAATGCTTGATGTACATCTTTAGCCATACGCTCAGCATCACCACAGATGTAAACATGGGCACCATTCTGTAACCATTGCCATACATGCTCAGCTTGCTGGGTAATACGATGCTGCACATAAACTTTATCAGCTTGATCACGTGAAAACGCTACATCTAAACGGCTTAAATCGCCACTTTTTAAATACTGCTGCCACTCAACTTGATATAAGAAATCTTGTTCAAAGTGTGGGTTACCGAAGAATAACCAGCTGTCACCCGTTACGCCGTCTGCGGCACGTTGCTGCATAAAGGCACGGAATGGTGCTACACCGGTTCCAGGGCCTACCATGATCACTGGGGTTTCTGGGTTTTCAGGTAAACGGAAATGCTTATTCGGTTCAACATAAACCTTAACCGCTTGACCTTCTTCTGCTGATGCTAAGAAATGAGAAGCACCACCAAATCGGGCTTGACCCTGACGCTCATCCTCAACCAATGCAACCGTTAAGTGAACTTCAGTTTCTACTTCAGCCTGGCTAGAAGCAATTGAATATAAACGCGGTGTTAATGGGCGTAATACTTCAACTAATTGGCTTGCGGTAACGTTAGCTGGGTATGCGACCACTAAATCAGCCAGCTGGTTGGCGAGTACAAACTGACGTGTTTGCTCTTTATCTTCGCTTAATGCCAATAGCTCTGCACTGCCGCTAAATTCAGCCCATGCTTTTACTAAACCAGGATATAACTGGGTTAGCTCTTTTTTATCTGTTAAGGCGTCAACAAGGCTTAAGGTTTCTTTACCTACGATGACTTGATCATCTGCAGATAAACCTAAACCTGAAATAATTTCATGCACAAGTAAAGTGTTAT
Source organism: Shewanella sp. HL-SH2 (assembly GCF_051164935.1). Lineage (NCBI taxonomy): Bacteria > Pseudomonadati > Pseudomonadota > Gammaproteobacteria > Alteromonadales > Shewanellaceae > Shewanella > Shewanella sp. HL-SH2. Next base: position 1,283,536 of record NZ_CP195035.1, on the reverse strand, counting down.
TGCTAAACCAAATGCCTAATGCATCACCGACTTGATACGAAATACCTGATTCACCAAGGTCAATTTCTACATGGCGTACATCACGGTCTGAATCGCGTCCGGTTAACTTTTGACTGACTAATACTTCAGCGGTATACGGTTGTTGCTTAGTAAACGCACTGCTGCCAGCTTGTGTTTGTGGTACAGAAACTATGCCTGCACCCACGCTTTGAATATGAGGTTTAACGGCTTCTAATACACTGTCTTGCCAATCTGACGCAGCCTGCTCGTAATCAACATCACATTCAGCCAATGGCAGTAATTGTTTTGCACCTAATGCAGCAAAACGAGCATCGAAATCTTTACCTGTTTGGCAGTATAATTCATAGCTTGAATCACCTAGCGCGAGCACTGAGTAATGAAGATTATCCAGCTTAGGGGCACGCTTTGAAGCTAAAAACTTATGCAATTCCATCGCGTCATCTGGCGCTTCGCCTTCACCATGGGTACTCACTACTGCTAGCAATAGGGTTTCTTGCTTCAATTGGCGCACATTATATTCGCCCATTGAGGCTAAATTAACTGCATAACCTTGTGCCTGTGCTTTAGCCGCTAATTCTGTTGCTACGCCTCGACCATTGCCGGTTTGACTACCATAAAGAATAGTCACTGTTTGGCTAGCACTTGCTTGTGTAGCTCCAGCCAGTAGGCTTTGGCTGTCATTAGCGTTAGCACTGGCAGCTAAGTAGCCACTTACCCAAGCTAATTGCACAGCAGATAACTCAGAAGTGAGTTGTTTTAGCTTATCGACTTGCCCTGGTGACAAAGGTGAAGCTAATGAAGATAGTTCGTTTAACAACATAAGACGGCCTTATAACAGTGTAATGTTTGTAAGCTTACTCCTGTCCGCTAAAAGCAAAAAAGAATAAAAGATAATTTTTTATTCCATTTAGGAATATGCAAAGTCGTTTTTTTAGGCTACAAAAGTGTGGGTTAGTTAAAAGTTTTTAATTTCCCTTAATTAAAACAGCATTAATTAACCCTGCAGCACTTGTTTGATTGCAGTGTCTACAGCAAGCTAAGAAGCTGGATTAACAATTGGTTATCTATCAAGTTAATTGTTCTCTGCATAAAACAACAAAACGATGCCCAAAAGGTACCGTCAACAGAGACCTATTGATGTTCATCAACTGATATCAATGCCAGCCAAATACGATCGATTTGTTGATCACGACCGTCAACGAATGATCATGTGAAAATATTATGCTATTTGGCGGGGGAGCCTTATCGCATTTTACTCATTAACCATCAGGGAACAGTCATGCAGATTGGAATACCGAGAGAAAGTATTGCAGGTGAAACGCGCGCTGCTGCGACGCCAGCCACAGTGGTACAACTTAAAAAGCTCGGCTTTAGTGTGGCCATAGAGGCGGATGTAGGTAAATTATCAAGTTTTGATGATGCCGCATTTGAACACGCAGGGGCTGAAATTGTCGCAGATGCTTATCAAGCTGACTTTGTTTTCAAAGTTAATGCACCTACAGACGATGAAATCGACAAAATGAAACCTGGCACTACCCTTGTTAGTTTTATTTGGCCAGCTCAAAATCCTGACTTAGTTGACAAATTAGCTCAGAAAAAAATTACCGTGATGGCGATGGACATGGTGCCACGTATTTCACGCGCTCAGTCACTAGATGCCCTATCATCTATGGCTAACATTGGTGGTTATCGTGCAGTTATTGAAGCCGCCCATGAATTTGGCCGTTTCTTTACCGGCCAAATCACTGCCGCAGGTAAAGTGCCACCGGCTAAAGTACTGGTTATTGGTGCGGGTGTAGCTGGCCTTGCCGCTATTGGTGCTGCGGGATCACTGGGCGCAATCGTCCGTGCCTTCGATACTCGCTTAGAAGTAGCCGAGCAAATTGAATCTATGGGGGGCACATTCTTAAAGCTTGAATTTGAGAACACCGAAGGCGGTTCATCTGACGGTTACGCTAAGGTGATGTCAGAAGAGTTTATTGCTGCTGAAATGGCGTTATTTGCCGAGCAGGCAAAAGATGTTGATATTATCATTACCACCGCACTGATTCCTGGCCGCCCTGCGCCTAAGCTGATCACCAAAGACATGGTTGATAGCATGAAGTCAGGTTCTGTGATTGTCGATTTAGCGGCGGCCACTGGCGGTAACTGTGAATATACCGTGACGGGCGAAAAATTTATCACCGACAACGGTGTAAAAGTCCTTGGTTACACTGACCTACCTGGTCGACTACCGGCGCAATCATCGCAACTTTATGGCACTAACCTTGTTAACTTGATGAAGTTAATGTGCAAGGAAAAAGACGGTAACGCGCTGCTTAACTTTGACGATGTTGTTATGCGTAATATGACGGTAACGCGTGATGGTGAAATTACCTTCCCGCCTCCGGCCATTTCAGTGTCTGCAGCACCAGCCAAACCAGCCGCTGCGCCTGCGGCCAAAAATGCTCAACCCAAAGCCCCTTCTAAGCTTAAGTATATTTTAGGCCTTGCTGGTATTGTGGCATTTGGCGCAATAGCCACAGTTGCACCATCGGAGTTTTTGTCGCACTTTACGGTATTTATATTGTCATGTGTGGTCGGTTACTACGTGGTATGGAACGTGTCTCACTCATTGCATACACCGCTTATGTCAGTCACCAATGCCATTTCAGGCATCATTGTTGTCGGGGCTTTGCTGCAAATTGGACAGGGTTCAACACTGGTCACAGTGCTGTCATTTATCGCAGTGTTAATTGCAAGTATTAACATTTTTGGTGGTTTTACCGTCACTCAGCGCATGCTGAAAATGTTCCGTAAAGATTAAGGGGAATTATCGTGTCAGAAGGACTGGTAACAGCATCGTATATTGTCGCGGCGGTATTCTTTATTTTAAGCCTTGCGGGGCTTTCAAAACAAGAAACGGCTAAAAACGGCAATTTATTTGGCATCATAGGGATGGTTATTGCCCTTGGTGCAACTATTTTAAACCCAAGTACCACAGGCGTTGTATGGATTATTTTAGCTATGGTGATTGGCGGCGCAATTGGCGTTCGCTTAGCACTGAAAGTTGAAATGACCGAAATGCCTGAGTTAGTTGCTATTCTTCACAGTTTTGTGGGCATGGCTGCGGTATTAGTGGGTTACAACAGCTTTATCGATTTACACCCACAGGCAATTAACGAAATTGTGGTGGCAATCGGTAATGACTTAGACACGACGCTTGCAACGGCTGAAGCGGCATTTGCTGAGGCAAGCCAAGTACAGCAGCAAAGTAAACATTTAACTGGGGCAATGCTTAATATTCACCTTGTAGAAGTCTTCTTAGGGGTATTTATTGGTGCAGTAACCTTTACCGGTTCTGTAGTGGCATTTGCCAAACTGCGCGGATTACTGCCATCAAAAGCACTGACCTTGCCACATCGTCATAAGATGAACTTAGCCGCGGTGATTGTATCGTTAGTGTTAATGGTGCAATTTGTGCAAACAGGCGGTGCGGTTACCCCAATCTTGATTATGACGCTAATCGCCTTTGCGTTTGGTTGGCATTTAGTGGCCTCGATTGGCGGCGCGGATATGCCAGTTGTGGTTTCGATGCTTAACTCATACTCAGGTTGGGCTGCAGCCGCTGCGGGTTTTATGCTATCAAACGACCTACTGATCATTGTCGGTGCATTGGTTGGTTCATCGGGCGCAATTCTGTCTTACATCATGTGTAAAGCGATGAATCGCTCGTTTATCTCGGTCATTGCCGGCGGATTTGGTAACGATGCTGTCGCCACAAGTGGCGATGAAGAAGTGGGCGAGTACCGCGAAACCAATGCCGAAGATGTTGCTGATATGCTGAGAAACTCTCAATCAGTCATCATCACCCCAGGTTATGGTATGGCGGTTGCGCAAGCACAATACCCGGTTGCAGAAATTACCCGTAAACTACGTGATTTAGGCATCAAGGTGCGCTTTGGTATTCACCCCGTTGCAGGGCGTTTACCTGGTCACATGAACGTATTGTTAGCCGAAGCAAAAGTGCCATACGATATTGTATTAGAAATGGATGAAATCAATGAAGATTTCAGCAGTACTGATACCGTCTTAGTGATCGGTGCCAATGACACAGTTAATCCTGCTGCGATGGAAGATCCAAACAGTCCAATTGCTGGCATGCCAGTACTGGAAGTGTGGAAAGCGCAAAACGTGATTGGCTTTAAGCGTTCAATGAACACAGGTTATGCGGGAGTGCAAAATCCGCTGTTCTTTAAAGACAATACTCAAATGCTATTTGGTGATGCTAAAGACAGCGTAGAAGCGATTCTAAAAGCGCTTTAATTACTGAGCTTTGCAACATAAAAATACCAGCCAACAGGCTGGTATTTTTTTATGTTTATAACCAGCAACAATACTGTTTTATATAGACTAGCCTTAATCAAGGTTCAGCTATTTATCGCCCATATACAATAATTAAGAGTAATAATTTAATCGTTTGACCATTTAATCTGGAATTCTATTTCTTGTTCTGAATCAATTCTTTCATGCTCTATATTGTAAGTGGCACGCACTGGCACATAAATTCTTTCACCGGCTATCTGGATCTCAAATTTAGTTCCACTTTCAAGTGAGTCAGCTAATCGCCTTAGTTTTGCAACAAATTCAGCCGTTGTGTATGTTTTTTCGATATCTCTGTCTGCTTTTAAACTCATTTTATTTACTCCGCAAATAACTGTTATCCATAACAAAATGAATCAACTTACCTAATCTTAATGATTCATTGACTCAATATAGCTAATTAGGTACCAAAAAATATTATAAAAAAAGGAGGGCTAACATGGTTAGCCCTCCTGATTTTACTCGTTCACTATTACGCCAAGCTTAAAACTTATAGCTATAACCTAATGTTGCAGATTGTGGCTTACCAGAGAAAACTGAGCCATGAACACGCGTGGTCATGTAGGTTTCGTCAAATAAGTTATCTACATTTAAGTATACTTCTGACGCGTCGTTAATAAAGTAACGCGCTGATAAATCAAATACTGTTTTAGAAGCAATTAACTGATCAGCAGGAATATCACCCTGACCCGCTTTAGTGCGCATATCGTCGGTATAACGACCCGCCAATGTCACTTGCCAGCTTTCTGCTGCAACACCTGCTGATAGATATAACTGATTTTCTGGCAGATAAGTTAGCGAGTCACCTTTACTTACGCTATCCCAGCTTTCAAAGTCAGAGGTAAAATCAGAGCCAAACTCTGCACTGGTGTAGGTGTAGGCCATCTTCACTGGGAAGCTTAATTCACCTTTTTGGTTAAACTCATATCCTAAGCTCAACTCTAAACCCGTTACATCAACTTCACCGGCGTTGTACTGGTTATCAATGTTGTTATCATCACAACCTTGAGCCGCTGTACAGTTACCATGCATATTGCTGTAGTCACCATAGAATACGATAGCTTCTGATGTTAACGCATCTTGGTTATAACGAAGTCCTGCTTCATAGTTCCAGCTTTCTTCTTCTTGACCGTCAGCGTTACCAGGTGCAGCAGGAGAGAAACCTTTTTGCACGCCTGCTAATACGATAAGCGCGTCATTCACTTGATAAGTCGCTGATAAAGAAGGCATGATAGCGCTGAAACTGTTATCAACATCTTTACTCGCTTCACCATCACGGCCTGGGTTTGCTTTACCCCAATCTACGCGATTAGTAGTAACGTCTTCGTAGCGAACACCCGCGGTAATAGCAAAATAACCAATGGTCATACGATCTTGAACAAACAATGACCAGGCTTCTGCACTATCGATACGATTAGAATCTGTGCCCGGAATACCGCTTTTAGTGCGGTTCATTACTTGAGAAGTGTCTAATTGATAGGTATCAGCCCACTGATAACGGTCCATTTCATCTTCATGGTAACGCGCACCAAATGCAAGCTCATGGTTACCGACAAAGTAATTCAATTCAGTTTGTAAACCCTGAGATAAATAACTACGATTGTTCGCTTTAACACTCACGTCAATAGTTGCGGTAACTAAGCCATTGTCAAAATCAGCTGCATTTTGTACACCGCCACTGCTTAAACTTGAACCACCCACTTTATCCGCTTTATACCAGTTACGGTGAAAGTCGTTATAGTAAGCCGTAGTATTAAGTGAAAGTGCATCATTAAGCTCAATCACATGATTTAACTGTATTTGCTTGTGCTCAGTGGTCATTTGATCTTTTTGTGACGCAGAATAACGCGTAAATGGCGTTGCAGCATAATCAGCATCAGTTAACCCCATATAAGTTTCGTTAGAAACCTCATCGGCGTACTTCAGTTTTAACTCAACAATTTGTTGATACTTAGCGGTTTCATCCGTTTTGATGCTGACTTTAGCAAGCGCATCATTTTTAACAAAACCAGTGTCACCGCCAACACCATTGATGTCACGGAAACCGTCAGCTTGGTAGCGATAGATTTCAGCGACCGTACCGACGCGATCACCTTGACCACCGGCATAAGCATGTACTTTGCCAAAGCCATCTTGACCAGCGGCAACATCCACTTTACCCGCTAAATCTGCATCTGGAATTTGACGCGATAGCATGTTAATTAGGCCACCTGTAGTACGTGGACCATATTTAACCGTAGAGCTACCTTTTAAAATCTCTACACTTTGCATACGACCAGAAGTAGGGAAATAATAAGCTGCTGGTGAAGAATAAGGCGCTGGAGCGGCTAATACGCCATCTTCCATAATAGTAATTTTTTCAGTACGGTTTTGACCTGTACCGCGCATCCCGATATTTGGGCGTAAGCCATAGCCGTCTTCTTCTTGAATATACACACCTGGAATGGAAGCCAATGTACGCATAATATCGGTATACTTAAACTGCTCAATATCAGCTGCAGAGATAACATGCGCACTGCCCGGTGCAGTTTTAATAGGATTGCGACTACCGAATATGGTTATTTGTTCAATGTTGGCTTGTTTAGTTACTTGCTTTGTGACGGCAGCTTTATCTGCGGCTGTTGCACCCATGCTCATCAATAATGCACTTGCTAAAACACTCAAACGTAAGGTGTTTGACTGGCTCATGTTAACTCTCCCAAATACTACTAACTACCAAAATACAAATAAAAACAATTCTTATTAACATTAGTGATTGTGCGTAATTTTACTTAAGCGAGCCTTAAAATCAACAAATAGGTACGCTTTATTTACAAATAAGGTAGTCTTGTGGCGACCAATTTCACATATGTGAATTAGATCACCGCCAGTCAGTACAAAAAACATTCAGATTTGACTTTGTATCAAAAGATAACGAGTCATCGGGTGAGTATATTGCTAAATGTGCAGTAAACTACGGTGAAAAAATTAACCATTAATTATAAGACTCATTCCATCATGTTTTTATCACCTTATTATTCTAAGCAAGATCAAAGTGTTTTTATCGCGGCACAACAAGCCAGTGATTTTGCTAAACGGGTTGCTGGAGATTTCAACCCTATCCATGATGTCGGCGCAAAACGTTTTTGTGTGCCGGGTGACTTATTATTTGCACTGGTCTTAACCGAATATGGCTTAAGCCAAAACATGACATTCCAGTTTGCTGGTATGGTCGGTGATGGTGTTGAATTGTGCTTACCCAATGCTGGCGAAGATAAGTTCACTATCATTGATGCGAAAAATAAAGAGTACATGCACGTCACTCGCCAGGGGCAAGTATGTCAATGTGATATACAAACAGCCGCATTCATCAAAAGTTATGTCGCGTTTTCTGGATTAAACTTTATCCACGTATTGGTTCCTATGATGAAGCAACACCAGGTAATGATTAACCCTGATCGCCCTTTGGTGATTTACGAAAGTATGTCATTTCATCTTGACCACTTTGACTTTGATGACATTAGCCTACATTTAATTGATCAACAGTTATTAATTAATGGCAAACGTGGTGATGTCACCTTGACCTTTGAATTGCGTCATGAAAAACGTGTTATTGGTACTGGGAAAAAAACCTTAGTGCTAAGTGGACTGCGTGAATACGACGAAGAAAAAGCACAACAAATGTGTCAAAACTACCAATCCCGTAAAGACACTTTATAATCCTTCCGCTTGGCTTAAAAAACGCGCTTACTTGATGATAAATAAGCGCGATTATCCTTCAATTTCACTACCAATAAAAATACGCTAAACGATTGTTATTTAAATAACACCCAATGATTTCCTTACTACTTTATCAAGCCAGTATTCCCTATCAAAAACTGCCAATAAAACACTGTCGATAAACCATGAGATAAGTGCTGGTAACCCTAACAGCCTTGCCACCACTAAAATATTACTCCCCCTAAAATAACACCTAGTTATATAGATTATGTCGTCAATATCAGGATCAGTAGATGTGACTGCAGCAGACTAAATAAGCAATATATGTTGCTAGCGTTTTTGGGGGCATGGTGGGGATACACAATCATGCTCGCTGTAAAGCAAACATAACTTGTAGAACATAAGGATAGGTAGATTTAGCATACTATTTGAATTGGTCGCAGCGATTTTATATAAGCATTCAAATGGTCTTAGTGGACGTAAGGGAAGCCCACTCAGACAATTTATCAATTAAGCCGCTTTTTGTTGAGGCGTACTTTCTAGCAATAAAATAGCACTGTAACCTATTAAATGATTTACGCATTTTACGCCATCCTCACCTAACTCAGTTGACGCTATTTCTTGTGCAATATTGACTGCTTTAAAATATGTCACGTTATCATCGCTGGTACCACAAAGGCTAAAAAACAGTTTCAGTACTGCCTTATGCTCTTCACCCTGCACTGCTTTTTTCCATGATAACTCTAACGATGCAATAGAACTAAAATCGAGTGTATCAACAAATAGCTGCCCGATCCTATGATCTAAACGCACTAAAAACTCGGTCTTTTTTGGAAAGTGATGACTAATACCAGTTCGACTAATGCCAGTTGCATTTGACAAGGTTGTATATGACATAGCCTGAAAACCTATGGTAAGGATTTGTTTAAGGGCTTCATCTAAAATTTGATTTACGGTTTGTTCGGTTTCAACTCTTGAACGCTTGGCCATGCAACTGTGTCTCGCTAATAATTTGGGAGAAAATCTTACCAGACAGCATTAGAAAGTACCGCTAAAAATAACCCCAGAAACAACAGACTTGCCAACATTTACACGACAAAATGTATCAAAATTCAGCCATTTTGATACACCTGTTAATAATTTACCTTTAAAATTCAAAGAGTATTAATCTAATTCTCTACTAAGCAGCCCCTAACCAATTAGCAAAAATACAACAAAAAATTTCACTTTAAATAAATCATATAAATCAGTAGATAGCGCTTACAAATTTTGCGATGACTCTAAATATTGACTGCGCCATTTTTGTGCGGCTGGCTTTCCCATCAAAAAATCTAATGTCGGTTGAAGAATTTTGGCTAAATCGGGTTGGCGCCAAAACATATAGTTGGGTAATGGTTGCACCACACCGGCACCAAATGTACGTTGGATTAAACTTGAAAATTCGCTAATGTCTCTGGTGGAATAATTGGGTAGCTGGGGATAAATTTGCGCTATAAATTCACGATAAGGAATATCTTTTACGTATGGTTTCTGTGCATTCATTTGTAACAAATACTGCAATTGAGGGGCACTCCAGTGAGATAAGTTATCACTATCATGAATAATAGCTAAGTTACGACGATGCAGTTGTTGCAAGGCAAAATGTAGCTGTTGTGTTTGCGCTAAATGCCAAAATAAATAAACATCAGCTAACCACTCATGCTGGTAATCAGTTAAGTTTGACGGTAATTCCAGGCCCTGCAATGCAATATTATGCAAGTGTCCTATCTCATGCCATAAGCTTAATTGAGCTTGGTTAATAAGCTCAATACTAAAGGTTTCAAGCCCTAATGAGCCGGTCTGTTGCTTGGGCTCTCGGTCAGCTTGTATTACTATAACTCCCGCAATAGTTGGATGGTTAACAGCTAACACCATCGCACTTTTATAGCCCATAGATTGGCGAACATTCAGTGCTGATAATCCTATTTGTTTCTCTAGAGAGTGTGGTAATTCTTTGAGGCAGAAGTCAATATTGGCCAGCGGACAAATTAATGCCTGCTTGTTGAAAATATTAACCCATTCTGACGGGGTATCTACTGAAGATATTTGTTGCTGGTGAGTAATATGATCTAACTGCTCGGCATGCAGATTAACTGACTGAACAATACAAAACAGCAGGCCAACTAATTTGATTAATTGACCTGACTTGCCCTTCACATCGACACAAGAGTAAATGCATCGATAGCATTTAACCATATGAATAAAAAAGATATCAGTGAAGGGCAATTTCAGCCTTGAAAAAAGCGTCACACTATTTATTAGCCATAATGTTTTGAATAATTGCTGTCGTTGACACCCCTTCCTCAAAACCAAGTACTTCTACTTTACCGCCATTAGCGATGACTTCTGCTCCGCCAGCAATATCTTCAATTTTATAATCCCCACCTTTTACTAACGAGTCAGGCAGTAAACGCGCAATAACTCGCTGTGGTGTGTCTTCAGCAAAAGCGACAACCCAATCAACTGACGCTAAACCAGCTAAAACCGCCATACGGCGATCAACCGGGTTAACTGGACGGCCATTGCCTTTTAAACGTTTAACCGATGCATCATCATTCACGGCAATAATTAATCTGTCACCAAGGGCACGAGCCTGTTGTAAATAGCTGACATGTCCCGCATGTAAAATATCAAAACAGCCATTGGTCATGACAATTTTTTCGCCACGTAAACGCGCTTGATCCATAGCATAGGCTAACTGGTCTTCACTCATGACACCAAAGCCCGACTCACCTTGATTAATTTTTAGAGCGCTAATCAGTTCAATACGGCTTACTGTAGAGGTACCTAATTTACCGACAACAATACCCGCTGCGGTATTGGCAATGGCACAGGCTTGTGCAAGCGTCGCACCTGCGGCAATAGAAGTCGCCAATGCAGAAATAACCGTATCACCGGCTCCAGTAACATCGTGTACTTCGCGCGCAACGGTAGGAATATGTAATTCAGGTTCATCCTGGGTAATTAACGTCATGCCTTTTTCAGAGCGAGTCACTAAAATGGCTTTAAAATCATGTTGAGTTAATAAATTTTTTGCTTTTGCAATAAGATCATCTTCACAGGTAACAGTACCTACAACAGCTTCAAATTCACTCATGTTAGGGGTAATTAATGAAGCACCATGGTAGCGACCAAAATCACTTCCCTTTGGATCAACCAATACACTTACCCCTTTAGCACGGGCTTTGGCAATAAACGCCTTAGGTTCGATAATGGCGCCTTTAGCATAGTCAGATAACACTAATACATCGATATCATCTAACAAGGCTTCAGCTTGCTGAAATAGCTGTTCACTGTGGCTAAGTTCAAAGGGCTCTTCAAAATCAAGACGAATTAACTGCTGGTTACGCGATAATACGCGTAACTTAGTAATAGTCGGTTTGCCTTCAACTGCCAGCCATTGTGGTTCAACCCCAAGGGTTCTTACCCCTAAAGTCAGCGCTTCAGCAGTTTCATCTTTACCAACTAATCCGGCTAGTTGCACTTTGCCACCTAAAGCAGCAACGTTTAATGCCACGTTAGCCGCTCCGCCCGGACGATCTTCAATTTGATTTATTTTCACAACAGGAACAGGGGCTTCTGGCGAAATACGTGCCGTTGGGCCAACCCAATAACGGTCAAGCATCACATCGCCAATCACTAAAACACGGGCATTTTCAAAAGCAGGAAGAGAAACCTTCATAGTGTAATCACTGTTTGTTGTAAAAAATTCCCTTGATTGTACCTAATTTTCACAGAGAAATGAGTTAGAATATTAAAAAAATTCATCGATAAACGAGTCATTTGTGATCGAAAAAGCCCAATTCACCTCAAAACTCTATCACCCTAAGTATTGGTTACTCTGGTTAGGCGTAGCAATCATGCGCATAACCCAACTTATACCTATTTCAATGCAAATGAAAATAGGCGCCGGATTAGGCCGTTTAGTAATGATTGTGGCGGGAAGTAGAACTCACACCGCTAAACGTAATATTAAGCTGTGTTTCCCCGACATGCCTGAAAATGAGCAACAGGCATTGCTAAAAAGTAACTTTGAAGAAACGGGTAAAGCACTATTTGATACCATTAATGCTTGGTGGTGGTCGGATGAAAAAGTACAAGCTCACATGACTATGACAGGCCAGGAGCATGTTGAAAACAGTTTGCAAAATGGTAAAGGCGTTATTTTATTTGCGGTTCATTGCTTACCGTTAGAAATGGGCGCTCGTGTTTTTGGTCAATTCCAACCTGGTATTGGAGTATATCGCCCGCATAACAATCCAGTGATGGAATATTTACAGGTAAAAGGCCGACTACGCTCTAACAAAGGACTAGTGCCTAAACGTGATGTACGTCAGATGATCCGCAGCTTACGCGCACCGGATGTTATTTGGTACACGGCGGATCAAGATTTTGGCCGTTCAAGTGCGGTGTTTATTCCATTTTTTGCAGTACCTGATGCAGCTACAATAACTGGGGCAACCTCGTTGGCTAAATTAGGTAAGGCAAACGTATTACCTTTTGTTGTTGAACGCACAAGTGACGATAAAGGCTATAAAATTGAGATATTGCCACCTCTAGATAACTTTCCTGGCGACAATGAACTTGATGATGCGATACGCGGTAATAAAATGATTGAACAAATAATTAATAGAAGACGTGTCCAGTATATGTGGCTTCATCGACGCTTTAAAACACGCCCAGATGAAAATAGTCCATCGCTTTACGACTAATAAAGATCCACTAAGTCGTCTGCTAGCTAATCCAGTATATTTAGAAATCAGATTTCTATCGGTTAAATATAATATATGAACCTAAAAATGGGTTGATATTTTAACCTGAATAAGTGACGATGCGCCCTGTTACAGCGTATCAGCTGCCACATAAAATAACCCTATTAAATAGGAATACCACAGCATTATGTTAAACCTTGTAAAATATGCCGTTTTTACTGCAACTATGGCAATAGTTAGCTTCAATAGTATTGCATTAGAATATCGTTTACCTGCCAAAGGCAGTTTATTAGTAGGTGAAAATCAACATTATGTGGTGCCCGAAGGTAAACTGACACTGGAAGATATTGCATCACAATTTCAATTAGGGTTAACCAATGTGTTAGAAGCAAACCCTGGTGTTGACCCATTTCTACCAACTCCAGGTAGCACTTTGGTGATCCCACATCAATTGATTTTACCTAATACCAAGCAGGAAGGCATAGTCATCAACGTGGCTGAAATGCGTTTGTATTACTATCCTAAAGGGACTAATACCGTTGAAGTATTACCTATTGGTATTGGCCAAATTGGTAGAGACACGCCAGAAAGCTGGGTAACAACGGTACAACGTAAGCGCGCAAATCCAACCTGGACGCCTACCGCTACAACCCGTAAAATCTATGAAGCCAAAGGTATAACCTTACCGGCTGTATGGCCAGCAGGCCCTGATAATCCTATGGGTTTATACGCCCTTTATATCGGTAACCTTTTCGCTATTCATGGCACCAATGCTACTTTTGGTATCGGCTTACGGATAAGCCAAGGCTGTATCCGCTTACGTCATGATGATATAGAGCATTTATTTAACACAGTTCCTGTGGGCACCCGAGTCGAGTTTGTTAATCAACCGGTTAAATACACAGCTGAACCTGATGGCAATCGTTATTTAGAAGTACATCAACCACTGTCTAAAACACAAAATGAATTTGAATCTAACGAGCCTGTGGCATTAACTTTCAATAAAGAAACGACTCGCTTTATTGCACACGCTGAAACAGATTCTTTTGTACTAAAACGCTTATTAGAGCAACGTACTGGTATTCCAACACGTATCAATCCTTAAATATCTGTGCGACTAAACTGCGTTATATAGCAAAGCTTGTGCTTAATCATAGAAAGTTTGTATAAAAAAGACCCATATTATATGGGTCTTTTTTTACTTTAATGAGATTTTCGCTACAACATAATTGCACCCAGCCACTTTGCCGCTAGTCAATTAGTCATCTGCTTGTGTCTTATTCACCGCATCAGTAATCGCGCTAACCTTAGCGGCTATCTTGTCTTCTTTGTCTTCAGTGCTTTTTGAATCTGCAACGGCTTTCACTACATCTGAGCTTTTTATGTTATCGGCTACTTGCTCGCTTGCCGCCATTGACTCTTTAGATAATGTATCTATATTGCCTGACATTAGTGCATTGGATGTTTCCATTGCCTGTAAATCCTCCATTGCCACATTAGGATCCGCTAACCCAGCATTGATAAGTTCTTCCTTCTGTTCAACAAAAAATTGTTCAGTTTGAACATCATTCAATAACTTAACGGCATTACGCTCGGTTATTGATTGTGCCGGTTCAGATGATGGGGTAAAAAGTGCAGGTTCAGAACTTACCTTTGGCGTTTGTGCAAACTGAGTTAATGCGCCAGATTGCCAGCCTAACAAAGCTGCGACAGCAACAGCACCAAAACCGAGTAAGACTTTATTGGAAGATGCCTTGGTTTTTTGATCTTTATTTAAGGACGCGCTAGTTGTTGTTTTGAGTGAGTTGGGGGCCACTATTTCAGTTTGACAATTATCGCTAGAGTTTGCTGGCTGAGAAATCTGACTAGTGTCACTATCACTTGATACAGGTAACACACCGGCATCAGGACCTTTTGTCCGCATACCAATAAATTGGCCACCATCATATATTTCCATATCGTGACTCGACACATCGGCCTCAACAACACCTGTGCTAATAATCACCAGTTTATTACAAAACAATTTGCCTTTTAGCGTGCCGCTTACACGTAACTCTTGGCAATATACCTCGCCATCTATTACCCCACAGGGCTCTATTTTAACTTCATCACTAGAACGAACTACGCCGGTAATTTTGCCCGCTATCAATGCAGGACCTTGAATGTCGATCTCACCCTTGAGCGACATATCCGCCCCAATGTAAGTTACACCCTTGCTTTTATTGTTCATTATTTTATCCTTTACAGATTAGGGGTGTTGCAAATTTACATCAAACTGAGCATAAACGCGACCCATGATAAAATTGAACTGAGTTATACTAATGCCGTTTATTCCTTTGAATCCCATTATGACATTATCGCCCCTTTCACAGTACCAGGCCCTAAGCCAAATAAGCTTACAGCCTGATGCCGCGCAATCTGTGGCCTTGCAAGCATTAGACTCGCTGTACTACCAATTACGATCTTCAGGTAATGACCATGATATAAAAGGGATTTATTTGTGGGGGGATGTCGGCCGCGGAAAAACGTTTTTGATGGATTTATTTTATCAAAGCATCACTAATACACCCAAGTTACGTCTGCATTTTCATCGATTTATGGCCATGCTGCACCAGCGTCTAAATCAAACCACTGGCATTAGAGATCCGCTCACCCACATCGCCAAAGATATTGCACAACAATATCGTTTGATTTGCTTCGATGAGTTTTTTGTTGCCGATATTGGCGATGCGATTTTACTAGCACGCCTATTTGAGACATTATTTGCCGAGGGGGTAATATTAGTCGCCACCTCTAACATTACCATTAGTGAGTTGTATAAAGGCGGCTTACAACTGGATCGCTTTTTACCCACTATTGAGTTACTGAAACACCATACCCAAGAGATCCACCTTAACGGTAGCGTCGATCATCGCTTGAGTGCCTATTCAGCTTGCGACCAGCAACATCATCTACAGTCAGGTACTGCATTACATAATCCTTTATTTACTTTGCCGTCCAAGCTCGATGCACTCAGTGTTTTTCACCTATTAAAGCACAATGCCGCTTTAGCAATTGATAAAAACAAGCCATTTAAGGCAAACATTATCTCTATTTGCCAGCGACCTATTCCGATCAAAAATGCCATAGACACTCTTGCTTGGTTTGAATTTGATGCACTATGCAATGGCCCTAGAAGTGCGCTGGACTATATCGAGTTAGCAGGACAATTTAAGGCAATTTTACTCAGTGAGGTGCCAGCATTAGGCGGTGAAATTCGAAGCTGGATTAAAGCACGAGGCACTGAAGATGGTGTTATCGCCACCAGCACCGGAGAAAGACAACTCGCCTATTCAATACAAGATGATCCGACTCGCCGCTTTATCAGCCTGGTGGATGAACTATATGATCAAAAAGTCTGCCTTATAATACATTCACATATCCCGCTTGAAAATCTATACCAAGGCGGTGCATTATCATTTGAGTTTAAACGTACCTATAGCAGATTAATTGAAATGCGCCGCTGGTTGTAAACTAATCGCGGGTAAATTTTTCTACATCACTAAAGCGCTTTAAAAAATTATCTAACGCTTCGTTATTAGGGTAATCAAACTGATATTTATTATGAAAGAAAATATCTAACTTGACCTGCACATCGCTTAAGGTAATGGTGTAACCATCAAAACCTGTTAATGCGTTAATGCCGCATAAGTGATAGACCGATTCTGCAGTATCTGATGTTTTCTCACCATATTGGGTCACTTTATTAAAGACCCGTAAAGCCCTATGGATATCAATTTCGTTTTTCATAGCACTCTCTTCACGTTATCTAAGTCAGTTTAGCCATTGAATATAGCACTTCATTGATCGTAAACACCATATCGCAATTTCATTGATAAAACATTGCTATCAAATACGAATACAAGGCACAATCAGCCCATAAAATTATCGAATGAAATTTCATCCATAACGAGAACATAAGTTACTATGCCTGATATTGTCATTGCTTTTTTTGCCTTAGGTCTGCTTGCAGGATTAATTAAATCCGATCTTAAAGTCCCTAAAGCCACCTACGAAACCCTGACCATTTTACTGATGTTAACCCTTGGCTTAAAAGGCGGCATGGCATTACATGGTGAGACGCATAACCTACAAATAAGTGAACTGGTTGCCATTATTGCGCTGGGTTTTATTATCCCTCTCACTCTATACCCCATTTTACGTAAAGCGATACAACTCGAACAAAAAGAAGCCATCAGTATTGCTGCTCACTACGGCTCGGTTAGCGCTGGTACATTTGCGGTGGTATTAGCTATGGTAGATTATTCTGATTTACCTTTACGCCCTGAAACCACACTTTACTTAGTGCTATTAGAATTACCCGCCATTATTATTATGTTATGGCTGCACCGTCATTTAGAGGCTAAAAATAACCCTCAAATAACAACCGCTTCCCATGGCAGTGTTCTGCATGAAGCGCTGACTAGTCGCGGAGTGGTGTTACTGTGTGGTGGTGTGGTTATCGGCTGGCTTTATGGCACTGAAGGTATGGCGCCATTAACCCCCATTTTAATGGGTGGTTTTAAAACACTTTTAGCATTGTTCTTATTAGAAATGGGGATTAGCACAGCAAAAGTGTGCTTTCCACTGCCTTATAAACAATGGCGCTTACTGGCTTTTGCAGCAATAGCTCCTTTTGTTTTAGCCTGGGTAGGCATTGGCTTAGGCTTGATGCTAGATTTACCTTCAGGCAGTATTCTAGTGTTGGCAGGGTTAAGCGCCAGTGCTTCATATATAGCCGCACCTGCTGCAATTAAAGCGGCAATACCCGATGCCAATATTGGTTTAGCTATGCTGGCATCATTGGGAATAACCTTCCCTGTTAACGTGCTTATCGGCTTACCTTTGTATCAAATTTGGATTGAAAAATTAGTCGTGAGTTAATTACTGTCAACAACAGTTAAAAGCTATATAACAAAACAGGTTAACTTTATCTAAAGTTAACCTGTTTTAGTTTTAGCCATAACCAATACAGTATAAACACATTAATTAAGGAGTATTCTTCCCTATGAATGTGGCCTAACTAATATTTCATTTCAAGAATATGACGATAAATTTCAATCACTGTTTCCGTTCTATTTTTAACTAAATCGTTATCAATTTGGCTACCCATTTGTTGTAACGTGAGCTCATGATTGTGATCTCTTAGCCAGCAATAGGTTTGAGTTAAATGCTGCGCTTGCATTACTGGCATCAGTTCTAAATCGGCCAACACTTCAAAGATACGCACATTGTCTGACCATATGGTTAGCTCTTGGTATTGATGTGCATAAGCCAACACCATAAACTGGGCGATAAATTCGATATCAGCAATTCCACCCTCACTTTGTTTTAAGTTAAACATGCCAGCGCTTGCCTGCAACAAGTGATCTCGCATTTTGATACGCATATCCCTTACAGCGGTGGCCAGTTCATTTTTATCGCGCTGAATTTGTAATACTTGCGCCCTTAGTAAGCTAAAACGATGGGCTAACTCATGGTCGCCAAATACAAATCTCGAACGCACTAAGGCTTGATGCTCCCAAGTCCATGCATCTTGCATTTGATACTCACCAAAGCGTTCAATTTCACTCACTAACAATCCTGAGGATCCCGATGGACGTAGGCGCATGTCAACTTCATACAATTCACCTGAGGTGGTACGGGTCGCAAATAAATGTACTATGCGTTGAGCTAATTTTAAATAAAAATGACTGTTGTCTATTGGCCGTTCGCCATCAGTCGTCCCCGCTATGTTATTACCGTGTAAGAAGACTAAATCTAAATCTGAACCATAGCCCAGCTCAATGCCGCCTAATTTACCGTATCCAATAACCGCAAAACCCATCTCATTTGGAGAGGTTCCTTGAGGCACACCGTGACGTGCAGCAATTTGATGCCAAGCATGCAATACAACTTGCTCAATAATAGCTTCAGCCAAATAAGTGAGGTGGTCGCTCACTTGCATAACAGGTAATACTCCGGTGACATCTGCCGCGGCAATCTTTAGCTGTTGCGATAACTTAAACTGGCGCAAAGCTTCCATTTGCTGCTCCATATCATCTTCTGGCACACGCAGCAGATATTGTCGCAGCTCGCTTGGATAGTCATCAATCGAGGTGATATCATATAGTTGAGCGGGATCGATTAGCTCATCTAACAGCATTGGAAAGTTGGCTAACTCTTTAGCAATCCACGGACTGGCACAACATAAACTGACCAATTGTTGACGGGCGCCTGGATTTTCACATAACAATTCAAGATAAGTGGTGCGGGTTAATATTTTATCCAACACCTTAGATACTGGCTTAAATGCCAAACTGGGTTTAGTTTGAACCGTTAACTCTTCTAGCAGTTTTGGCATTAACCGGTCTAGGGTTTCTCGACCTCGGGGGCCAATTGATCGCTTAGAAACGGTATTACGCCAGTCACTCAGAAGTGGCCATAATTCAGGGTCTTCAATTTGTTGTTCTTGCAATAAATTGTCAGCATGATCATCTTGCTGAATATTCCAAAACAAACTTGTCCAATGATCGCTATGTTCATGTGAATCACTGCCACCTACTGTGGCATTAAAATGACCATGAATTTTTGCCATAGCCGCTTCAATATGAGTACGTAAATCCGTTTCGTTGGTTAACCCCATGCTGTAACATAAACGTTCCCAGTCCAATGAATTATTCGGTAATGTCTGGGTTTGTTTGTCATCAATGGCTTGCAGCAAGTTTTCAACTCTGCGCAATAAAATATAAGCATGTTTTAACTCATCAACAGCTAAGTATTCCAGTTGCCCTAAACTGTATAAAATATCAATCGCGCCAAATA
Organism: Shewanella sp. HL-SH2; assembly: GCF_051164935.1. Taxonomy (NCBI): domain Bacteria; kingdom Pseudomonadati; phylum Pseudomonadota; class Gammaproteobacteria; order Alteromonadales; family Shewanellaceae; genus Shewanella; species Shewanella sp. HL-SH2. The sequence continues at coordinate 1,263,860 of NZ_CP195035.1, read as the reverse complement.
AGCTTTGCTGACGCAGTGCAGGTTCACGTCCTCCCCGAATTAACTGAAAACTTTGCACCACGAACTCCACTTCACGAATGCCACCAGCGCCGAGCTTAATGTTGTCGGTTAATTGGCGGCGACGCACTTCCTGGGCAATCATTTGCTTCATTTTTCGCAATGACTCAATCGCAGAAAAATCAATATAACGGCGATATACAAACGGACGTAATAAGCCATGTAACTCGTCACAGTAAGCGGTCCAGGGGCCAAGTACTCTGGCTTTTACCATGGCGTAACGTTCCCAGTCGCGTCCTTGTTCCTGGTAATAATCTTCAAGGCCGGCAAAGCTGACCACTAAAGGCCCGCTTTCGCCATAGGGACGCAGACGCATATCAACTCGGAACACAAAACCATCGGCGGTGACTTGATCAAGCAGGTTAACTAGCTTCTGTCCCATACGAATAAAAAACTGCTGATTAGCTATCGCACGGCGGCCGCCCACTGTTTCGCCATGTTCAGGAAAGGTGAATATTAAATCGATATCAGAAGAGAAATTAAGCTCTCGGCCACCTAATTTACCCATACCGAGAATCAATAAAGGCTGCGGTTTACCCTCAGCATCGGTAGGTGTGCCCAGTTGTTGGCAAGTATCTCTATAAAGCCAGTCTCTTGCCGCAATCACTAATGCTTCGGCTAACGCAGACAAATCAACTAAAGAGTCTTCTAGTTTTGCGTAATTAGCAAAATCTCGCCATGCCAGTCGTACCATTTGCTTATTACGAAATAGACGCAACGCCGACTTAACTTGCTCTTCAGTAGTGAGCGCTGTCAGGATTTGATCCAGTTCTTTACCAAAGTCAGCCCGCACCACTTCATCGAGCAAACCGTTAAAAAGCTGAGGTATCCATTGAGGATTACGGCATAACTGATCAGCAATATAATCACTTAGTCCTAATACAGTGCGCAGCTCGGTTTGCTGAACATTAGTCAGCGCATTAGCCTCAGGCCAGAGGTCGACTAATCTTAACCAGTAACTTTCTGCTACTTGCTGTATTTGTGCAGATAATACCTTGTTACTTTGAGATGGCATGGCGATAATTATCCTTTGTTCAAATTCTCTGTTAGACATAATATGTCAAGAATGTTATATCTTGAACCTGAAGTTTTTTTATTTTTAACTCAAAAACAAGCGATGAGTGACCGAGTTAATATGACTTAGAATATAAACTGTCATCTTAAGCATTTACGTAATTTTGTTTTCAAAGGTAATTTGGGCACCAACAACGAGCCAATTACGACTGAATTCTGTACTGTGAGCAGAACAAATAACGCTTTAAGTGCTTTTAGTATTTGGAGTTAAGGTTAATATACTCAAGATACTATACCCTGTACTATACGCACATTAAAAATTGTGCCCTATGCACATGAATTTTATAACACTTGGAGAAAACATGGCTGGCAAGTTTCCCCGTGTATTCACGTTTTTTATCATGCTTTTTATCGGCCTAAATCTTACGGGCTGCGGTGATGATCGACCTGAGCAAATCGCAAAATATCAACAATTAACCACACAGCGTTTAGCGCAACTAAAAAGCGGTCTTGAAAGTGGTCAATTACGCAATGCAACCTTGTTAAAGCAATACAGTGAATTGCTCACTAGACAAAGTCCTGATCTTGCGCCATTAATCAGTGAGCTGGCATTAGATGCCACCACCCTTGGGCCTATGTACCAATCTTTGCTGCGTCGCAATGCTGACTTGGCGAATGCGGCTAATTTTATTGACTTAGACCAGCAACTGGCTGAAGCGGAAAACGTCTACCAAGCCACTGACACCAGCTTGTATAACGATATGTTGTCAGACCCGGTTAACGTGGTTGCCGATTTATCTCAAGGTAAATTAGCTCGAGTAAATTCTATTAGCCGTGAAGCGGCAGCGTTAGCCAATGGCAGTGAAGATTTTGGTCCAGGCAGTCAATTGGTAGGTAATCCCTCTTATGGCAGTTGGCAATCGAACTCAAGCGGTACATCGTTTTGGGCTTGGTATGGCATGTATGCGATGTTCTCTAATGTCTTCCAACGCCCTATTCGTTATGACAATTGGTCAAGCCGCCGTGGCTATAGCTACTACAATGATGTCGGCCGCTATCGCTACACCTCACCTCAGCAAGCAACCTCGCAGGCTAAAACCTATGAGCAAACCAAAAAAAGCTTCGCCAGCCAAGGTAAAAAGTTTGATAGCCCGTACGCTAAACCTCGTACAGGATCAACCAGCTTATCTCGTCAAAGTACTAGTGCCCCTAAAGCCAGTAGTACAACCCGTACAGCAAGCAATAAGTTTCGTTCAAACTATTCAAAAACGAGTAGTTTCCGTAATTCAAGTAGCCGCACCACTCGCGGCATTAGTCGTGGCAAATAGGTAGGACTGACAATGACATTTCTTCAACAATATGGCATCACAGAGCCACTACTCATTATTCTTGCGATTGATTTAACTATCGCAGTTATCTTATTAGCCTTAATGCGTTATTTGCAGGGCTGGTCCATTAAGGTCAATAGCACCCAAGAACTGGCAGTACGCGATAATTTTGCCTTTGGTATTAGCACTGCTGGCGCAGTCGCTGCTTTAGGTATTGTGCTAACAGGCGCAATAACCGGAGAAGCGGCAATATCATATACCACAGAAGCCATCGGCATGACCGCCTACGGTTTTTTCGGGCTAGTACTGATTAAGCTAGGGCGTTATCTACATGACAAAATTGCCTTAAATGAATTTAATAAAAGTGATGAAATACTTAAGGGTAATGTATCAGTTGCTATAGTAGATGCTGCAGCAGCTATCGCAACGGCGATTATAATTCGCGCCGTATTAATGTGGGTAGAAGACATCACTATCGACACTTTTATTGCCATTTTCAGTGCATTTTTAGTGTCACAATTAATCTTAGTTATTTTAACTCGCTTGCGTGAAAGCCGTTATGCCAAACGTAATCAAGATGCCTCAATGCAACAAGCGTTAAAACAAGGACAAACAGCTCTCTCCATACGTCACAGCGGTTATATGATTGCGATGGCACTTAGCTTTAATGCCGCCAGCCACTTTATTCTATACATTCCAACCGCCTATGTGGGTAATCTTATCGGCTGGTTAATTTTCTCTTTTGTGATGCTAGTGCTGATGAGTTTGGTCATCATGCTAGTCAAAAAGTTAGTCCTTGCTGGTATTAACTTAGCCGAAGAAGTCGAAAAACAACACAACATCGGTATTGCCGCGGTTGAAATGGCAATCAGCATTGCTGTTGCCCTAATCTTAACGGCATTAATGGCTTAACAACTATGTCTAACACTTTGCTTGAAACACAAACACCTCAATCAACAGCGGAGGATTTCAAGCAAAGTGATGCTGCCTCTCCAGCTTTACCTATAAATAAACGTATCACCTGGTTTGATGATGCCTTACTGCTGGGCATTATGGCACTGCTTGCCGGTTGTGGTTTAATCTATGAGTACCTACTTTCACACTATGCTGGAAGAATATTAGGTGCGTTAGAAGCCGCTATTTACACCATGATCGGCTTAATGATTGTCTCTATGGGAGTTGGCGCATTTGCCGCACGTAAAATCAAATGTGCTTTCACCGGTTTTGCCATCTTAGAATTAAGTGTCGCCTTGTGTGGCTCGTTCGCCATCATCATTACCGCGGCAGTTATTGGCTTTGGGCAACAACTGCCATTGGCTATTGCCAGTAACTTAGGTTTGCCACCAGATCAACTGCCTAACGGTGGCTTTATTGCCACATTACAGTCGCTAAGTGAATACCTTCCCTATGTTTGGGGAGTAATATTAGGCCTGATGATTGGTATGGAAATTCCGCTGATCGCCAGAGTCAGGCAGTCGCTTTCGGAAGCGCATTTACTCCATAACGCGGGGACGATTTACGGTGCGGATTACGTAGGTGCAGGGATTGGTGCTGCTATTTGGGTATTCTTTATGTTATCGATAGATATCCAACTTGCAGCCGCACTCACCGCCAGTGTAAACCTGATTGCTGGTGCTATTTTCATTTGGCGCTTCTGGCATAATATCAACCATGCAAAATGGCTACTTGTCGGGCATATCATTGCTAGCGTCTGCATTGGACTATTGGCAACCAAAGGGCCACAGTGGGAACAACACTTCAATAATTTGTTATACAAAGATAAAGTCGTATATGCAAAATCAACCCGTTTTCAACAGCTCACTTTTACCGAGCGGTTACGAGGTAATGGATTAGCCCCAGTTTATAATTTGTATATCAACGGCCGATTACAGTTTTCCAGTAGTGATGAGCATATTTACCATAACTTCTTGGTTCACCCGACCTTGGCAGCCAGTGCTCGCCATGACAATGTGTTAATTATTGGTGGCGGCGATGGCCTAGGTTTAAAGCAAGTACTTGCTTGGGAACCTAAAACAGTCACCCTAATAGATTTAGATAAAGACTTAGTCAGCTTATTTAAGTCACCTCCCGATGACATGCCAGCTTTTTTAAGCAAAGCAATGCTGGAATTGAACGGCAATAGTTTAAATGACCCCAGATTGACACTTATCAATGATGATGCCTTTAATGGGGTAGATAGCTTAATTGCGCAAGGTCAACACTTTGATGCCATCATTGTAGACTTACCAGACCCTAGTCACCCTGATTTAAATAAACTTTATTCCGATTTATTCTATCGTAAGCTAAATGAGCTACTCAGTGCCGATGGTATTATCACCGTACAATCAACCTCACCTTATCATGCCCCTAAAGCCTTTATCTCTATTGGCAAAACCCTAGCGTCTGCTGGCTTTAAGGTCGACCAGTTCCACCATAATGTCCCCAGCTTTGGCGAATGGGGCTGGAGCATTGGCAGTAAACAAGGTTTATCACCTAAACATAGGTTGGCGGCACTTCCTCAACTGCCTATTCAAAGCGACTGGCTCACCTTAGGCTTAGTCAACGGAGCATTCGAATTTCCTGGCAATTACTATGCTGAACAACAAGATGTCAAAATCAACCACATTGGCTCATTACAGCTTTACCATTATCATTTAGCAGCATGGTCTGAAAATGAAGTGATGAATCTTTTTTAATGGACACGATAGCACTTGACATATTATGTCTTGATGCTATCTTTAACACAGACATAATATGTCATATAAGGACAACTATGAACATCCACACTATTGCTAACCACTTAAATGGTCTTTGTGACAAAAGCCGTACCGGTTTTCAATTTGATTGTTACCCAATTGACGGGGAAGTAGAAGTGCTTCAAGTCAACGTTGTTGGCCGAGAAGAAATTCCGGTTTTTGTCTCAGTGACTGACAACCAAATATTGTGCATCAGTTACTTATGGGGCGAAGATGAAGTCAATCAATCACGCCGCGCAGAAATGTTTGAGACCATGTTAGAGCTCAACATTCCAATGCCACTATCTTCATTCGCAAAAATCGATGATAAATATGTGGTTTACGGTGCATTATCAGTCGAGTCCAGTATGGAAGAGATTGAGCAAGAATTAGCAGTACTTTCAGACAACTGTTTGGAAGTGATCGATGAACTCTCAGAGTTTTTGAATTAAGGAGTCAATTATGGGCATTTTAAATAAAATCCTAACCGCATTTCGTGGCGGCGCGACAGAAGTTGGTCAAAGCATTGTTGACGCTAACTCAACACGTATTTTTGAACAAGAAATTCGTGATGCAGAAAAACATTTAACTAACGCCAAGCGTGAATTAACTGACGTGATGGCGAAAGAAATGCAAGCCAATCGTGAGGTTGATCGTTTGAAGCGCAGTGTTGCTGAGCATGAAGGTTATGTGACTCAAGCGCTTGAGAAAGGTAATGAAGCTTTAGCAATTGAAATTGCAGAAAAAATTGCTCAACTTGACCAAGAGTTATCTGAGCAACAGACTGCCAATGATAGCTTTAGCTCGCATGCTGTTCGCCTTAAAGATTTGGTTAAGAAAACTGAACGCCAGTTATCTGATTACCAACGTCAATTAAGCATGGTAAAGACCACTGAAAGCGTGCAAAAAGCCACTGCGACCATTACTGACTCATTCGCCTCAAGCAATTCAAAACTGCTTAACGCTAAAGATTCTTTAGAGCGCATCAAAGCTCGTCAACAACAGTTTGATGACCGCCTAAAAGCGTCTGAAACATTAGCGGAAGAAAACAGCGACAAGTCATTACACGCCAAACTAGCAGAAGCTGGCATTGGTGAGCAAAAGTCGAGTGCTAATGCAGTACTTGATCGTATTAAAGCACGTAAAGGCTAATTGATTATGGGATTTTTAAGCGGCCTATTCGGCAAAAAAGAAGCCCCTAAGCGCCAGCTTGACCATCCCAATAAGCTGCTCAAGGGTGATATGTTAACCCTTGATGACAGCTTTGCGTTGCCCGCGCAATTGCGCGGACAGCAGCTAAAGGTTGAAGCTATCCACACTTACGAATATGAACGATCGCAGCAATGTGAATACTTATTACGTGGTCACAGTGGCAGCCCAATTTTTATGTCATACGTGGTGGAAGACGAAGCCTATTTAAGTTTTTCTATTAAAGTGAATCGCGACACAGTTGATAAGCTTTTTGACTTAGATGCTTTTGCTGAAATTTTTGAAGAACCAGGCAAAGCGACTCTAACCTTACAAACGCTATCAGCTGACACAGCTGAAGAGTTTGGTCAGTGGCTGTCCGACGATTATCATCAAGTGGAATTTGCCGGTTTTGGTTATTTTCACCGTGAAGATTACCGTGGTCAAAAGCCTCCACAGGATGAAAATGGTGCCCGCGGCGAAGCATTTGAAAGTTACTCACTCATTAATAACCAAGACACTCACGCGCTTGATATTGAAGTTTATGAAGGTGGCGACACTGAGGTCATGTTGACCTTATATCGCCCGTTAACGGATATCCGCGAATACTGGCCTGCAAGCTAATCTAGGAGAGTCGACGCTATGAGCAAAGGTAAACCATTACCAGAGAAATGGTTAAATAATCAAAAAGCAGCCAAAGCCACTCAAGTGGCTTTTGATATTGATGAGCAATTTCAATATTCTATCCGTAAGGCCGCGCTAGATCGCGGTGTTAGTCCTTCTGATCAAATTCGCACCATTCTGGGTTTGTCGGTATCTAAACGCCCTAAGCGACCTAGACTGACGGTATCGCTAAGCGCTGATGATTATGTATTGTTAGCAGAAAAATATGCCTTACCATCAGATGCTCAGCTTGAAATCAAAAAGCGAGTCTTGGATGATCTGGTTCATTTTATCGATAAGAAATAATGACTCATTGTTTTACCGATAATGAATAAATACTTAAAACGCGTTAGACTTTTGCCTAGCGCGTTTTTTTATGTCAAAAATGCCACTTAACGAATCCAAGATCTACTTTTACTAAACGGACTTTTTTGATGATCAAATCTAAGCGATGGGCTACTAAAAATATTAACTCGCTCAATCCTTTTGATTTTGCGATGATGATTTTATCATTTTTCTCGGTGATCATTGTTTTAGCATTGACCTTTGGCAAGCTCGAACCCGAGACCTATCGTATTTTATTGTATATCGACGGCGGTATTTGTTTTGTTTTTATGAGTCGTTTTTTTTGGGGCTTGTTTAAAGCACGCAATAAAGCTTACTACTGGCGCCATCATTGGATAGATTTTGTTGCCAGCATTCCCGCTATAGAAGCATTAAGAATTGCTCGCGTATTTCAAATACTGCGCGTTATTCGACTGATCCGCACCAGCCGCTCGATTTTTTTACCTTTGTTGAAGCAAAAAAAGCAAGCCACATTGGCAAGTTTGCTGCTAGCGATGGTTCTGATTTTAGCCAACGCTTCAGTACTGATACTTATCGTTGAGTCGGGTGTTGATGGCGCAAACATTCATACCGCAGAACAAGCTATTTGGTGGGCATTAGTCACCATTTCAACCGTAGGCTATGGTGATTTTTATCCAGTGAGTACTTTAGGGCACGTCATTGGCGGTATTGTAATTATCAGTGGCGTAAGCTTTTTTGGGGTAATTTCAGGTTATATGGCTTCAGTTTTTGTCTCCCCCGATGAATCGTCTGAGCGCAATGAAGCACATCAAGAAGCGATTAAAAATGAGTTAGAAAATGCATTATTACGTATGGAAGCAAATCAAGCTAAGATGGAACAAAACCAAATAACCATGCTAAATGAAATCGCTAAATTAAAAACTGATTTAAGCAATAAGTAATCACTAAACGACAGGTAATAATCACTGGGTAGATCAGTATTAAACAAATTAACTCGAGTTTCAAAATCGACTTACTTCATACTATTAATCCATATAAGTCAGCTTATAAACGAATCAAGCCTGCAGGATCAAAATAGTAACTGAGCTAACCCCTTGGGTAAAATGACTATTATGAAGGTTAATAAATATCGTCATAACCTCATGCTTAAATAGGTAATCTCTCGCTGAATATGCTAAATTGATTAACAATGTTAATCAAATGTTATCTTGACTCTACTCGTTTTCAGTCCCCTTTTTTGGAGTAATATGTGCATGAACGATTCTGTTGGATCAAACAATGTCATTAAAATCCCAATTGATAAGCTTGTACTAGGGATGTTCATTGTGGCAATTGATCGCCAACAAGACAAAGTAGACGTGCTTAATCCAGGCCAAATAAAACACAGTGATGCCATCGTCAAACTGATAAAAAATAATATCACCACAGTATGGGTCGATATCGAACGCTCATCGGACTCTTGTGGGCTAAAAGCAACAAAATCAACTGGCCTAAACCCTCTAGTACGAAAAGCCATTTCCTCACGAGAAGATAAGCGAATCTATGCAAAAAAACTCCTCACTGAAGCAAAAAGCTTAATTCAAAAGGTGCTATCTGAAACCTATGAAGGCAAAGCGATTGAAGTCGGTCCATTCGAGGCTGTTGCCGACCAGATGATTGAGTTGATATTAGATGATGCCGACGCCTTTAAATGTATCTCAGCACTGCGCACTAAAGATGCTTATTTGATGGAACATTCTATTAATGTTGCGTTTTTACTGGTGACTTTTGGCCATCATTTAAACCTTGATACCGACTTACTTAGGCAAATGGCTGTCGGAGGTATTGTCCACGACGTAGGCAAAATTCAACTCGATAATAACATTTTACACAAACCCGGCAAACTTACTCCGGATGAATTTGAGCATATGAAGTTGCATCAAGTCTATGCGATGGCCATCATGGATGATACCCAAGGCTTGTCACAAATAAGTAAAGATGTTTGCCTCATGCACCATGAGAAAATTGATGGTCGTGGTTATCCTAAGGGTTTAGAGGGAGATGATATTCCTCTGCATGGACGCATGAGTTGCATTGTTGACATTTTTGATGCCCTTACTGCAACACGTTGCTATAAAGAGGCCATGAGCCCGGCTGCAGCATTCAAAATTTTGATCAGTTTAACCCCATTTCATTTAGACCAAAAATTAGTTTATGAGTTTATCCGCTGCATTGGAATATACCCGGTAGGCTCACTAGTACTGCTGTCTAATGAGCAAGTCGGGATAGTTTGGCAAGCTAAAGGACGCGATGCATTACACCCAATAGTGAAATGTTTTTATTCGCAAAAAAATAAACGCTACAGCGAAGTCACTATGATTGATTTATTAAAATCTGAGGTTTATATAGAGCGAGGAGTCTCTCCGAGTAGTTTAGATATTGACCCGTCTTCATTTTATTAAGCATATTATTGATTGTTTTATACCAGCGTCACGAAACGATGAGCATATAAGCAAGCAGCTAAAATAAGCCATACGTTAATGCCGTGATGTTTATGCTTCACTCATGTTGCACTCACGCTGCAACTTGCAGCATGAATGCCTTAACAAAAGTAGTCGTTACTCGCCAAGCAACTTTTGCCACCAAGATAATGATTCACCACAATTTGCTGCGGGTTTGTAACTGACCTGATGGGCGGGTAAGTTAACCACGTTATGACACTTAGGTTGCATAGCTGCACCATTAGTCTGGTCAAAATAACCATTCACAATGCCGTTCACCGGTGGCATACGTAAACTTAACGGCGGACGTTGGTGTAAAAATGCCTGGTAAACCGCCATAGCACCACTGCTGCCATATAAACCCGTTTTACTGTTATCGTCCTGTCCTACCCAAATAGCGGCGACATTTCGCTCGTCAAAACCCGCAAACCATGAGTCTCGGCTGTCGTTACTGGTGCCCGTTTTTCCGGCCAATCTAACACCTGGAAATGCTGCACCTAAGCGTTTAGCTGTGCCCTTTTGTACAACATTATGCATCGCATACTGCACTAAATAGTCAGTTGCGGGATCGATGGCTATTTCATTTGCTAAACGGTTGACCTCAAGCGGCGCATTTTGACTGTCTAACACCGCAGTGATCGAAGTCAGTTTGCGATAGCGCCCTTCATCAGCAATGGTTTGATAAACCTGTGCGACCATTAACGGCGAACCGTTCACCGCGCCCAATAACATAGAAGGATAATGCGGTATAGCCTCATTCCAACCAGCTTTTTGAATGGTTGTTGCGACGTTATCAACCCCAACAGCTAAACCCGCGTTAACTGTTGGTACGTTCATTGAGTGGGTGAATGCCTCTAATAAAGACACTTCACCACTGAATTTTTTATCCACATTATTGGGTGACCAGGTTTTACCTTGTTCATTTTTCAAGGTGAGTGGTTTGTCGGCTAATGGGCTGGCTAAAGTAAACTTATCCGCTTGAGCTAACGCTGCAGCATATACGAACGGCTTAATGAGCGAGCCAATAGGTCGGCGAATTTCAACCGCACGGTTAAAACCGTCATAGCTAGGCTGTTTGTCCCCAACCATTGCAGCAATACCACCGGTGTATTTGTCTGTCACTACCATGCCAACTTGGACGTTTTTAGCTCGCTTATCTAATGACTTTAACGTCGACACAACAGCTTTTTCAGCCGCATCTTGAGCCATAGGATCAAGTGTAGTGTAGACCTTTATGCCTGACTGGCTTAATAAGCTATCGCCATAGCGCTGACTTAATTCATTTTTTACCACTGCAAAGAATGCGGGCAGTTTTTGGTGGACAGATTTTTTCCCATCCCTTAAACCTAAAGGAGATTCTGCCGCGGCTTTGTACTGCGCGACGGTTAGCTTGTTATGCTCCATTAAAATACGTAACACTAAATCACGTCTTTCTTGTGCACGTGCTGGATATCGCCAAGGGTTGTAATAAGATGGCCCTTTAATCACCGCCACTAAAAATGCTTGCTGCGCCACGGTTAGCTCAGCCACTGGGCGACCAAAATAGAACTGTGATGCCAAACCTATTCCATGTACACCACGGGCTTTATCTTGCCCCATGTAAACTTCATTTAAATAGGCTTCAAGGATTTCATCTTTGCTGTAACGAAAATCAATAATAATTGCCATTAATGCTTCACGAGCTTTACGAATAATTGAGCGTTCACTGCTTAGAAAAAAGTTTTTAGCCAATTGCTGAGTTAACGTCGAGCCACCTTGTACGGTGCGGCCTGCGGTAATGTTAACCACCACAGCACGAGCAATGGCCAAGGGGTTAACACCATGGTGATCATAAAAACTGCGGTCTTCCACTAGCAATAATGAATCTACCACTAATTTAGGCATTTCTGGTGTTGGCACAAATAAACGGTCTTCGCCATCGCTGGCAATAATACGGTCTAATAAAACAGGTTCTAAGTGGAATACTGCTAATTCACGCTTGTCACTCATCCGCTCAACAGAATTAACTCCTAAGCTATCAAAACTTATCATCACGCGCTGTTCAGCTTGATTTCCCTCAGGGTGTAAAAACGGCCTACGCCACAACTCTATACGCGTGCTCGATGCAGAAAATTCACCTACTTGGCGGGGATTGGCCACTTTGCGATAACCCAGTAATTTAAGCTCAGCCATAAGTTGTGGATGATTAATAGCAGCCCCAGGATAAAGTGCCATAGAACGACTGAAGACTTGTGCAGGTAAATGCCATTTTTGACCTTCAAATTTTTGGCCAATAATTTGATCAAGATAAATAGCGTAAAAGGTCACCAATGCAAGACCGACAAGTGACAGTTTCCACGCCAATGAAAATAGACTTAGCAACCAGCCTTTTTTGTGCTTTGAGGATTTTGTTGTTGATGTCTTTGTTGCTTTATTTTTTGCCATGTTGCTCTACAAGGTTATTAATAAGATAAAAATTGCTTCAATGGCTTATAAGCCTGGAGTTTTCTTTTTGGTAAATTTGGTTGCCTTTGTATTGGCAGGGTCATCTGGCCACAAATGCTTAGGGTATCTGCCGCGCATTTCTTTTTTCACCTCGACATAAGGCCCTTGCCAAAAGCTGGCTAAATCGGCCGTTGTCGCAAGCGGTCGCCGCGCGGGTGACAATAATTCCATGGTTACGGCAAGTTTACCATTAAATAATACCGGGCTTTGACCCATGCCGAACACTTCTTGTAGCCTAACACTCAGTAAAGCCCTTAATTGTTCATGCTCAAAATACGCCTGGCCATATTCATCCACAGGCAGCTGATATCGAATAGGCGCATGCGTTCCGGTAGACATCAGCCAGCTCGTAGGAGCTAAACTGTTTAAAGTTTGCTGTTGCTCCCAGGTAAGGTGATTAATTAACAGTTTGCCGCAATCTAGCTTAGTCAGTTGCGCTAAGCTGCGTACATCGGTTAAGTAAGGCATCAACCACTGAGTTGTACTGGCCATTAAACCGGCATCGGTATAATCGGGCCAAGGGTGTTTGGCTGACAAATCTGGCAATAAATGCGCGGCCGTTATCACCCTTAATTGCAACTGCTTAACACTTTCATCTATATTTAAAATGGCTAGGCCTTTTTGTTGCACCAATGCCATTAATGCAGCTCGAATATCGGTTGAACTGATACTGGTGTCAGCCACAGATTTAAGCACAATACTGCCCAACTGTGTTTGGGTTTGCGCAAAGAAACGTCCTTTAGCTTCATCCCAGCCGCTCACCCTTTGCTGGGTCACTAAATGCGCAAGTTCATCATTTAATAAACGCTCATCTAACGCACAAGCTAGATACACTCTGCCTGCATTTCTACCTTGGGTTTCTTGAAAATCAGCCACCACTAACCATTGTGCATGAACGAGTGGATCTTGGGGGTCAAGGGTAACGCCGGTACCATTACTTAACACAAAACCTAACTGGCCTCGTGCTTTGGCTATGCGGTCTGGATACGCTAACCCCAAAAGATGGGCAATATCATAATCACTCGCTAGGTGAACAGACTGCTTAATATCTCCCTGTAGTGACAATTTCTTTTGCCACTGCTTGGCTTGTTGGCCTATTTGCCCCTGACAAGCCATCGACAAATAGCCACTAATATCAGCGCCTTTTGCGGGTAAACCTCTGGCTTCTATTATGCCTGCAATTAAGCAGGCTAATAATGCAAACTCAGGTGTACCATTAAGTTGTGCTAATGCTTTGGCGCTAAGTAACATATGCGCCAGACGTGGATGACACCCTAATTGGTGCGCCTCTCGGCCTAATGCGGTAATTTTATGCTCGCTATCCACCAGCTCAAGCTGATGTAATAATTGCCAAGCTAATTGCTCGTTCACTTTAGGGGCTGGAGTTAATAGCGCTAAATCGCTAAATTGCTTAGCGCCCCAACAGGCACAATCTAATGCTACGCTGGTCAGCTCAGACAACACGATTTCAGGTGATGTTGCCTTTAATAAACGCCCTTGTTCTTCCTGGCTCCACAGTCTAACCGCTGTTCCGGCTGATAAGCGCCCTGCTCGGCCACTGCGCTGCACAGCAGACGCTTGACTGATACGGGTTAAACTCAGACGTGACACACCGGTTTTAGGGTTAAAGTTAGCACTGCGCTGATAGCCACTGTCGACCACCATAGTAATACCTTCAATCGTTAAACTGGACTCGGCAACGTTAGTGGCAAGCACTATTTTACGAAAACCTTTAGGGGCTATTTGAATCGCTTTATCTTGCTCAGCTGCGGTTAAGTCACCGTATAAAGGACACAATAAAATATCTTGGCTTAACTTTGGCTGCAATAAACTCGCTAAGCGATTTATTTCGCCTCTGCCAGGCAAAAAAGCCAGCAAAGAACCATTTTGCTGTGCACTATCACTTTTTGACTCAAGCATTAACTCGGCAATAATTTTAGCCATATGGCTAAGCCAATCTGGTGAAGACCCTATAGGGGAGTATTTCACATCAACAGGAAAGCTTCTTCCTTCGCTGTATATAACCTGCGCCTCAGGCATTAAAGTTTGCAGTGGCAGCGCTTCTAGGGTTGCTGACATTGCCAGAATAATCAGATCTTCACGCAATGATGATTGCACTTCTAACGCTAACGCTAAACCAATATCAGTGGGTAAATGGCGTTCATGAATTTCATCGAAAATAATCATCTCAATGCCATTTAACTCAGGATCATCTTGGATCATCCGCGTTAAAATACCTTCGGTGACCACCTCAAGTTGAGTCTTAGCGGTAACCTGGCTATCACCCCGCACTCGATAACCCACTTGCTGACCAAGGGGTTGATTGAGTTGCTGTGCAATAAAGCGCGCCACATTACGCGTTGCTACTCGACGAGGTTCCAGCATTAATATTTTGCCCTTAATTTTACCCGATTGAAGTAGAGCTAAAGGCAGTGCAGTTGATTTACCTGCACCTGTGGGAGCTTGTAAAATAATTTGATTATGAGATGAAACCGCATGCAAAATATCAGGCAATACAGCGGTAATAGGCACATTTAAAACAGCAGGAGTCATGTTGGTTACATCAGCCATAGGGCTAGTTGAAGTCAAATTATTTAACAAAGTGTAAATGATTTAAGGGGGCCTAAGGAGCTAGAGTTAATGTTTTAATGCGTGCTTTTATTTATGCTTACATCGAACATATATGTTCACAATAATGGGGTACGGTCAAATCCATTAGTCAATTTAAAGCCATGATTCATATTGCCATCAATATTTTATATTGCGTCATTTTACTGTCCCTGTGCACTATTGCAAACTCGCAAAGGATTAAATATCGTAAATCATATTATCAAGTCCACGAACCGCCAGCCAAGGTGAACGAATACCGGACTTAAGGCTGGATAATGGGCAAGGTTTATTAATTGCATATCCCTGGGCATAATCAACACCCAATTTTTTTAGTTTTACGCCGATTTCAGCGGTTTCGACAAACTCACCAATCACTTCGAAATCCATATCTTTACCGAGTTGGCAAATCGCTGAAACAATGGCTTTATCTCTGCGATCGGTACACACGTTTACCACAAACTGTCCATCAATTTTAACAAAGTCTACATCCAAGGTTTTTAAGTAAGCAAAACTTGAAAAACCTGATCCAAAATCATCTAATGCCAATTTACAGCCTAACGGACGCAACAAATCAATTAATGCAGTTGCTTGTTCTAACTGGCTAACCGCTGCGGTTTCTGTAATTTCGAAACACAGTTTATCAACCAACTCAGGCTCAACCATTAAACGCATTTCAAGCCAGCTCATAAACTTTTGGTCCGCCAGCGACATGGCTGACAAGTTAACTGAGACCATGGATAATTCTCGCCAAATATTGAGGTTTTCGCTTCCCCATTTAAGCAAATTATCAATTACCCAACGATCGACTCTTGATGCTAAGTTATATCGTTCTGCCGCAGGTAAGAAAATCGCTGGAGAAACAAAGCTGCCATCCTCTAGCACCATGCGCAGCAAAATTTCCATATGCAAACCCACTTCATTATGATTAAGGGGCTCGATTAACTGGTAAAACAACTCAAACTGGTTAAGTGCTAGAGCACCGGTAATGTCGACAGAAGCAACCATTTGAGTATAAAGAATATGGACTTGCGGATCGTCTGAACTAAAATAATGCCAACGATTCCGACCTTCTTGTTTAGCAAGCCGACATGCTGCGTCGGCCTGACTCATGACTTCATAAATATCTTTAGCTTTAGGATCAAATGTCGCAATTCCAATGCTCATGCTGACATTATGTTTCACCTTTTTCCATTTAAACTCATGTTCACAAAGCTGTTGGCATATTCGCTTAGCAACTTGTTGAGAAGACACTTCATCTGAGTGATACATTAAAATACCGAACTCATCACCACCTAATCTAGCAACCACATCTCCTTTGCGCACTAACTGCTTAAGGCGTTTAGAGACTTGCTGCAATAATTCATCGCCAGCCTGGTGACCACTTAAATCATTAACAACTTGAAACTGGTCTAAATCAAGAAAGGCTACGCAAGCAGGAATAGCTTCATCGCTGGCAAGTAACTCATCTAACATACCTTCAAATTGCACCCGATTAGGTAACCCGGTTAACGCATCATGATTTGAGTGAAATGTCAGTTCGTCAGCTAAACGATAACGTTCAGTGACATCTTCAACCATTAATAATAGTTGTTGCTGTGAATTTAATGCGTGGCAAAAACTCATTTTATACCAATGGGTTGATATACCTAATTTTAGCGGCACCTCACACCAAGCTTGTCGAAGCACACCTTGCCTAACAATATGTAATGTATCTTGTAATAGCGCGTGATCATCATGTCGAAGACAATCAAACAAACTCTGGCCAACTTCAAACTTCAGCATGTTTTGCGACACTTGGTTTTGTAGTACTACTAAATTTTTAACATCAATTAATGCACACGCCATCGGCAAATGGCTGAATAGCTCTTGGTATTGTTTTTCTTTATTAACCAATAAAACGGATAATCGTTTTAGCTCAAAAGCGGCTGCTAAATGAAAGCAGTGTTCATCTAACACAGATTGCCAAAAACTTTCACAGCTTTGCGGTTTAGAATCAATTGTTACCGTGGTTTGTTGTAATGACATTGCAATAAGCACCACACCGACATTACCCACATTGGCCGCTGGAGTTATTTCTAAATGTGATATTGCTAAATTTTTATCAATTGACTGTGCAAAAAATTGACAAATGAATTGTTCTTGTTCTGTTGTAGCTGAAGAATGTTGCTGATCAATATGTAATGGCTTTGATAAATTGAGTACCAGATCAATCAAGTCTTTGTTTTGTTCAATCGCTTGAGTTAATAAGTTTTGCTGTGGGAAGTGTTTGGTAGAATGACTAGCAACCTTATATGTTGAAGTATCGACGATATCAAGACTGGGTGAAAATGTGTTATTGCTATGACTACTTTTAATCGCGAACACGATATCGCAACTAAGTTGTTTGCATATTAGCGCTAGCACACTATCAATCATTAACATTGACATCGGGCTATCCATTTCTAAAGACTCATAGGTCAAAGCCTGTTTCAATAAATTCTGGGTGCTTTCAGCCATTAATTAACTCAATAATAAAGTTCGCGAGATATATTCTTTACAGCCATTGGTCAGAGGGTATAGCCGATATATTGTTCATATAGACATAATGCCATCTTCCTTGACTGCCCAAAGTATTTTGTTCTATTTACACATGTTACATACTTTCCGTATAGCTTCACCATGATTAACACGGTCAAGATTAACAATAGTCGAAAACCTTGTTTTCGTCAGTACCACGTTATGCTAATTAATCTATTTCTAAAGATAGTGGGATAAATAATGAAATCAAGTCACCCAATAGCTGCACAAAGATTATTTATTGGATTTAGCGTCAACAAAACAGATAAGTGTCAATTTTTTGATATACAGCAAAAGCTTACAACATGTATTAATACAGAAGCTTTGCCCGTAACACAATCAAATATGCATATTACTTTAGCTTTTCTTGGCCAAGTGAGTCATTCATCCACACCAAGACTATTGGATGCTTTAGATAAGCTAATAAAACCTGTATTTCATTTAACGTTAGACACACTTTGCCTATGGATTCAGCCAGGCATAATATGTGCCCAGGGCATTGCCGACGACATACTGCTTAACATGGCTGATGCCGCTCAACAAGTTTGCTTGCACTTAGATCTTCAACAAAGCCAATGGCACTATCGACCACATATCACCTTGTTTAAAAAAGCTGACAGACTAGATTATGCGCAACAAAGATTAATTAATCTGGATCATAAGTTACCCATCACAGTCTCTCCAACACATTTACACTTGTATCGTTCAGTTAGAACCAAACAAGGCGAGCAATATAACATATTGCACAGTTGGCCATTACAAAACGATTGATTGTCAGCGATAAAAAAAGCCATCTTTCGATGGCTTGAGTTCAAACATTTATCTGATAACTTAAATACCGTTTAGCTTAAGGTATTAAGGTCAGCTGTTATCGCTTCAGAATTTCAGCCACTGTCAGTACACCATGGGTTGTTGCGCCTGCGCTAAATAACCCTGTAGCAGAGGACTCAAATGCCGCCGCTAAATCAATATGCAGCCAGTTTGCCTCAGGTGTTACAAAGCGCCATAGGAAACCTGCTGCATTTGATGCTCCGCCTGCGCCGCCACCTTTAACTGGACGACTATTGGCCGTATCAGCGTAAGCAGATGGGCAAGTGTCGCGGTGCCAAGGATCTAACGGTAATGGCCACACATTTTCACCCACTGCGGCTGCACATTGTTGCGCCATTTTTATCGTTTCGGTTTGTGGTGAAAATATTGCGTTATATTCGTTACTGACCGCCATAACTGCAGCGCCGGTTAAGGTCGCGGCATCGATAATTAATTTAGCGCCTGACTCTGAAGCAGCCTGTAAACCATCAGCTAATACCAAACGGCCTTCTGCATCGGTATTAACAATTTCTACTGTGGTGCCATTTTTATAGGTTAAAATATCGCCTAATTTAAATGCACGGCCACTGACTAGGTTTTCCGCGCAACATAAATACAGTTTGACTCGTTTGTTCAAACCAGACTTGATGGCTAAACCTAAAGCAGCAGTCACAGTTGCAGCGCCGCCCATATCGCACTTCATCGCCAACATACCTACCGACGACTTTAAGCTATAACCGCCAGAGTCAAATGTGATGCCTTTACCCACAAGCGCAACATCAACGGGAGCATCAGCCGCAAGCGGATTAAAATCTAATTCTAATAATGCCGGTGGACGCTCACTGCCACGACCAACGGCATGAATACCAACCCATTTTTTAGCTAATAAGTCTTGACCTTCAACAATATTAAAGGTCACTTTATCGCCGCCAATGCCTTTTAGCCAATTTGCCGCTTGGGTAGCCAGTGACACTGGCGAAAGGTCTTCAGGGGTATCGTTAATTAACTTACGGGCAAACGCAGCGGACTGCGCACGATCTGTTAGTATTTGCTGTTGTTGGTCATCACCACACCAAACCACTTCATAGCCAGGTTTGGCGGTGGCAAAGCCTTGGGCGAACACCCACTGTAAATCAACAGTCCATAGTTCACCTTGAAGCTGAACTTGGTTAATGCCTTGATTGCGAATTTTACGGGCAGCCATTTGCACTTGGCGAAGCGGTGCATTCCCACTTAAATGAATGAAGCTATTTTGGCCTTCAAAAGTGACATCGGACTTACCCCAATGAGTTGCGGGAGCTTCTTGAGTTAAAATGACAGTCATAAATTGCATGATAAATTCCTTGTTTGCAGCATTTTCGCGGTACGTCACCATAGAATAATAATGTATTCAGCCGAATAACGAAATTGACAATAGTATATCAGCTGTCACATTCTTTTATCTAATGATGTATGGTTACTATTATTTGCCACGAAATCAATTTATATGGACTTCACTCCCCCGCTACAATATGGCCGACTCATTAAACGTTATAAGCGTTTTCTGACCGATATCATTTTAGATGATGGCAGCGAAATGACCATTCATTGCCCTAATACCGGTTCAATGAAAAACTGCTTATATCCTGGTCAAAGTGTCTGGTTCTCTGAATCAGATAACCCGAAACGAAAATATCGCCACACATTTGAAATAATGCAATCGGATCAAGATCATTTAATCGGCGTAAACAGTGCTAGAGCCAATGCCCTTGCCGAGGAAGCTATCAATAGTGGCGTTATTACCGAACTAACTGGTTACTCCACTTTACAGCGTGAAGTGAAATACGGTGAAGAAAATAGCCGCATCGACATTCTTTTAACGCGCAAAGACCGGCCTAAGTGCTATATTGAAATCAAGAGTTGTACCTTGTTAGAGCAAGGTGAAGGTTATTTTCCTGATGCCGTTACTACGCGGGGACAAAAGCATCTAAGAGAATTAATCGAAATGGTACAACAGGGTCATCGTGCCGTATTATTGTTTGTGGTGCAGCACAGTGGAATATCAACAGTGAAACCCGCCGCACATATCGATCCTCAGTACGCAGACTTACTCAACAAAGCGATTAACCAAGGCGTTGAAGTACTGGCATATCAAACCCTATTGTCACCCCAAGCCAATAGAATTATCGGTCCATGCAAAGTGATGGTATGAATTAAATAAAAAAGATTTATACCGTAAAAAATTTGCCACGCTATACAGATTCTGGTATAGATAGCGCCGTAAAAAATAAGCCGCAATTAAACGCAAACGATTACAGGAGATGCGTTATGCCTGAAGGCACTAAGAAACTTGGCGTACTCGCTATCGCAGGTGTAGATCCTTACCAGGAAAAAGCTGGTGAAGAATATATGAATCCCACGCAACGTCGTCACTTTAAAGTGATACTCGAAGCATGGCGTAACCAATTGCGTGAAGAAGTTGACCGTACACTGACTCATATGCAAGATGAAGCTGCAAATTTTCCAGATCCTGTTGACCGCGCAGCTCAAGAAGAAGAGTTCAGTTTAGAGCTTCGTGCTCGTGATAGAGAACGTAAGTTGATCAAGAAAATTGAGAAAACACTACAATTAATCGAAGAAGACGATTTTGGTTATTGTTTCTCATGTGGTATCGAAATTGGTATCCGCAGACTTGAAGCAAGACCTACCGCTGATCAATGTATTGACTGCAAAACGTTAGCAGAAATCAAAGAAAAGCAAATGGCTGGTTAAATACGTTTAGGGCGAGATCACTCTCGCCCTTTCTATTTAATTTGTCCTGACTTCAAAACGGCTTAAGATATGTCATATATCGGACGCTTTGCGCCATCGCCATCAGGCTCCCTTCATTTTGGATCATTAATTGCCGCACTCGGTAGCTATTTACGTGCCCACAGTTTAAATGGCCAATGGTTAGTCAGAATGGAAGATATCGATCCTCCGCGGGAAGTTAGCGGTGCCAGTGATAGCATACTGCGAACGCTTGATGCCTATGGCCTACATTGGCATGGCACTGTGTTATATCAAAGTCAGCGAACTCAAGTCTATCAAAACACCATAGAGAAACTTGTTGCTCAAAACCAAGCATATTATTGCCAATGCTCCCGTAAAATGATTCAAACTATGGGAGGCGTTTACGATAGCCGCTGTGGTTTAGTCAATATCGTCAATGCACGCACTACCGGTGCTATCCGTATTCGTAATAGCGCTAAAGTCAGTTTTTTTGATGATATCAATCGCGGCCACATTAATGTTGAAAGTGGTTTTGCGGGTGAAGACTTCATTATCAAACGCAGTGATGGCCTTTTTGCATATCAACTTGCCGTCGTCATTGATGATGCTTTTCAGGGAATAACTGAAGTCGTCAGAGGCAGCGATTTATTAGAAGCCAGTTGTCGACAAATCAGTTTATTTCACCTATTAGATTTACCAACACCTAATTGGTTGCACCTACCACTCGCTTGTGCAAAACCAGGATTTAAACTTTCCAAGCAAAACCATGCTCCAGCAATCAATATACAAGCTCCACAACAAAGCCTGAATGCCGCCCTAGAATTTTTAGGTCAACCTAAAGTTGATATCGACCATGTAGATAAAATGCTCGCTCAAGCAGTAGCGCAGTTTTCCTTAGCCAATGTGCCAAAACACAGTGAAATTATCTTAGCAAAACCAACTGGCGCGGTAGATTAGCACTAAACAACTGTTGGAAATTTGTCAACATCACTTATCACACAGTTATCTACTCATTCGCGCACAATTGGTATATCATACCCGCCAGATTTTTAATCAATTAATTTAGTGTCAACGAGGTGTATTATTTTTCGCCGTATTAGTCAGTTCTGCAAGAATTTATTTGATAATAAAGCAGCGCCCGAGCTCGACCAGCCGTTAGAAGAACAAAACGGCCTACGTTTGGATATCATTTCACGTGATAGCCACGATATTTCGCGCCGCCAGATCAGCGAAAATGCATTAAAAGTGCTTTATCGACTGCACAAATCAGGTTTTAAAGCCTATTTAGTCGGTGGCGGAGTGCGCGATATTCTATTAGGGCTTGAGCCTAAAGACTTTGACGTTGTGACTAATGCCACTCCAGATGAAATCAAAAAATTATTCCGTAATTGCCGCTTAGTCGGACGTCGTTTTCGCTTAGCACATATTGTTTTTGGACGTGATGTCATTGAAGTAGCAACATTTCGTGGACATCATGGCGAAAACAGCGACACCATTTCAAAATCAAATGCCGAAGGTCGTCTGTTACGTGACAACGTATACGGTGAAATTGATGAGGATGCTGAGCGTCGCGACTTTACGGTTAACGCCTTATATTATGATATTAGTGACTTTTCTATCCGCAGTTATGGCGGTGGCATTGAAGACTTACACGCCCGTAAAATCAAGCTAATAGGTGATCCTGAAACCCGTTATCGTGAAGACCCTGTTCGGATGTTACGCGCGGTAAGATTTGCCACAAAATTATCGATGGAAATCGATCCTATTTCTGCCGCCCCGATTAAATTATTAGCGCCACTATTGGCCGATATTCCAGCTGCCCGTATGTACGAAGAAGTGTTAAAGCTTTTCTTTGCAGGTAAAGCTCAAGCTAATTATCAAATGATGCAAGATTTCGATTTATTTGGCCCGCTATTCCCACAAATACAAGGCATTATCACTGATGACCCTAAGGGCTATGCGGCTAAAATGCTCAATACTGTTATGCGCAGCACTGACGATCGAGTTAACCAAGATAAACCGGTTACGCCAGCATTCTTTTATGCGGCAATACTCTGGTATCCGCTAAAGCAACGAGCTGATGATATCGCCCTTGAAAGTGGTTTGACATTGTATGATGCGCAAGTGGCAGCTATGGGTGATGTGATGGAAGAACAATGCCGCACGATTAGCATTCCACGCCGTTTCAGTACGCCTGCAAAAGATATTTGGCAACTACAACTTAGATTTGAGCGTAGCCAAGGTTCACGGGCATTTAAATTATTAGAGCACCCTAAATTCCGTGCAGCATATGATTTATTATTACTTCGCGGTGAAGCTGAAGGTGGCAGTGTGGCCAAGCAAGCTACCTGGTGGAAATCATTTGTTGAAGCTGATGAAACACAACGTAGTGATATTGCTAAAGGCTCAGGCAAAACAAGCTCAAACCGTAATCGCAATACAGCACAGCGTAAAAGAAAGCGCAAACCTGCTGTTAAATCGGACTCAGCAGCAGAATAATGACTTTAGTTTATGTCGCATTAGGAGCTAATCTTGCAGAGCCAGAGCAACAGCTAAACCAAGCTGTTGCCGCGTTAAAAAAGATTGCTGTCAATGGTGATGTTACAGTGTCGAGTTATTATCGCTCAACGCCCATGGGTGATGTTGTTCAGCCTGATTATGTTAATGCGGTAGCCTGCTTTAATACTCACCTTGAACCGATTGCATTACTCAATAGCCTGCAAGATATTGAACAACAACAAGGCCGGGTGCGTAATGAACGTTGGGGGCCAAGAACCTTAGATCTTGACCTATTATTATATGGATTACACATCATTGATATACCAAGATTACAGGTCCCGCATTACGGTATGAAAGAGCGCAGCTTTGTGTTAATCCCGCTGGCTGAAATTGCTGAAGACTTAATCTTGCCCTGTCATCAGGCACTTAAATCGTTACTGACACCAGAAATGCAGCAGTCTTTGCACAAAATACCGAATAAAAGTTGATTTCACCACTTTAGAGTATATGCTCCACAGCGTATAAATTTGAATTGTATTAAGAGTCCACTATGTCAAAAGTCACTAGTTCTACCCTATTGAAGTTCAAAAAAGAAGGTAAAAAATTCACTGCACTAACCGCATATGATGCCAGTTTTGCAGGTGCCTTTGACAGCGAAGGGATTGATGTTTTATTAGTTGGTGACTCTATGGGAATGGTGTTACAGGGTCATGATGACACCTTACCTGTTACCGTTGCTGATATTGCCTATCACACAGCCTGCGTACGTCGCGGCATAAACCGTGCTTTACTGATCGCTGACATGCCTTTTATGAGCTATTCAACCGCAGAACAAACCATGCAAAATGCTGCCATCTTAATGCAGGCCGGCGCTAACATGGTCAAAGTTGAAGGCGGTCACTGGTTACTTGAAAGTGTTAAAATGCTCACTGAACGCGGCATTCCTGTTTGTGCTCATTTAGGATTAACACCTCAATCGGTTCATGTATTTGGTGGTTTCAAAGTACAAGGACGCGATGCAGATAATGCCCAACGTATTTTAGATGAAGCCAAAGCTTTACAGGCAGCTGGTGCTCAATTATTAGTCCTTGAATGTATTCCGGCAACTTTAGCTAAAACAATCACTGAGGCACTTTCAATTCCAGTTATTGGTATTGGCGCTGGAGCAGATACTGACGGTCAAATCTTAGTTATGCATGATGTTTTAGGCATATCGAGTGGTTACATTCCTCGCTTTTCCAAAAACTATCTTAAACAAACGGGTGAAATCCGCAGCGCAATTCGCGCTTATATTGACGAAGTGGCTGACGGTTCATTCCCAGCTGAAGAACACATCTTTAACTAATTATTTCGCAGGTTTAATTCATCATGATCACCACTGCCGCCATCTCTGACATTCGCGATCAAGTTAATGCTTGGCGCATTAAAGGCGAAACAGTTGCATTTGTCCCAACCATGGGTAATTTACACCAGGGTCATATTACCCTTGTTAATCGAGCACTGAAACAAGCTGACCATGTTGTTGTGTCTATTTTTGTTAACCCACTTCAATTTGGTAAAAATGAAGACTTAGGCGCTTATCCACGCACCTTAGCGGCAGATAAACAAGCCTTAGTTGACGCTGGTGCTGCGTTATTATTTACTCCAACACCAGAGACTATTTATCCTAAAGGCTTAGATAAACAAACTTTTATAGAAGTACCAGAAATCGGTGATGAGCTTTGCGGCGCAAGTCGTCCAGGCCATTTCCGTGGCGTTGCCACTGTCGTGAATAAGTTATTTAACATAGTTCAGCCAGACATGGCCTTTTTTGGTAATAAAGACTTTCAACAATTGTTAGTCATTAAAACCATGGTCGCTGACCTGTCACTCCCCATTAATATTATTGGTGTGGAAACGATTCGTGAGCCATCAGGTTTAGCGATGAGCTCACGTAATGGTTATTTAACCGCTGAAGAAAAAATTAATGCCGCTGCACTTAAACAAGCATTAGATCAAATGGCACTAAGTATTCAACAAGGTGAAAGTATTATCGAGGCCAGCCAACACGCCACGGCATCACTTATTGAAGCGGGCTTTACGCCAGATTATCTTGAAGTCCGCAACAGCAGCAATTTGCAACCCGTTAACGCTGAAGATAAAAGTTTAGTCATTGTCGCGGCAGCATATTTAGGCAAAGCGCGTCTTATCGATAATTTAACATTTGATCGATAACGACGATTACTCGTATTCTTGATACTGAATAAAAATTAGTACTTCTGACTCAAACCGAACACCCGCTAGCAAGCTCATATTAAGCCCTAGAAAAACACTATCACACCTTTCTTGGCCATTTTTCGCTAAGAAAGGAGTGATTTTGAGCGGCATAAATAGTAAAAAACACTTCTGTAGTAGATATTACATGCGTCAAAAAAAAATCAATTGTCAATAAACTGGTTTTATCGTTACACTTGCGATGTTTATTTAACATAAATTTATCTAACATATTTATGTGATAAAGCTGCGATGGTTCTATACTCACTACCGGTATATGATGGATTTACAGAAGGATATGTGGCCGCATGGCAAGAACTATATATTTATTGGTGCTTTTACTCAGTCCTTTTATGGTGCAGGGGAACACTAATGCCATCTATAAATGTATGAAAGATGACAAAGTCGAATTCAGCCATAGCGTTTGTCCGGAAGCATTCCGCCAACATAAAATTGAATACGAAAACGGTATCACTACTGAAATCGACTCAGATAAACGTGAAATCAAAATTGATCCCCTCAAAGCACTACTGAACAAGCAAACCATTTCAAAAGAAAAATTACTCCAATTACTTGAGGGAGAGATCTATCGTCTTAAGCAGGAAAATAGCTACTTTGAAATTCTGCGAGCAAGTGAAGTGCAAAAATTGGATCGTAAACGTTTTTGGCAAACTAAAGCCAAAGATGACCCTAGCTATGGGGTAGAATTACAAGAGATTAACCAACGCTTCGACGAACTCATACTCAGTAATAACAATGTGATTAAAGTATTAAATCAGCATAAATCAAAAATTGAAGCTGAAGCGTCACCAGATGAGTTAATGAGCCAGTAAGATCTGTATTGTCATCTGCCTGTTAAACATAAATCAAATCTATGGATTTTCGTTCCATCCGTTAGTTCATTAATAATGACCTTGCGGTATTCAGGCAACACTCTTTATGTTTGTCGCAAGGCGTTTATTGCTAATAAGCCTAACATAAACGATGCGTTTACCTCCCCTAATGTATGACTGGCATTAGGGGGCAAAAACGTATTAGCCCCATCCTCACAACATAATAAAACACTCTTCCCCCTTACTCAGGCTTAAATACTCCGATCATATTACCGGTTGATTTTTTAGGCACTTCGATATCAGTTTGCTGCTCACGATAATCACAATCGGTGCACTCAATCGTTTCAATGTTATTTTCTTTAAATAATAAAATACTGTCTTTCGCGCCACATTTAGGGCATTTAGCACCCGCTACAAAACGTTTTTTTATTTTTGTCATTAGACACTCTCAATTCGGGTTAATTAGATCACAGTGGCTATTTTGCCATGGAAGCGTCGTATACGTCCTGTCATTGTGGGAAATAAATCGCGAATACGGTATTATCCACCCACTTTATTTTACAGCTTCAAGTTGCGTTCATGATCAGTATTAGCCAAGCACAATTAATTCGAGGCAGTAAAACCTTACTCGACGAAACCTCTGTGACGATTTACCCTGGTCACAAAGTGGGTTTAGTCGGCGCAAATGGTACCGGAAAAACGTCATTATTGGCATTGATTTTAGGTCATTTACACCTAGATAAAGGCGAGTTCTCACTACCCGCAAATTGGCAAATATCCTCTGTAGCCCAAGAAACCCCGGCGCTTGATGTATCTGCATTAGAATATGTTTTAGATGGCGATACTGAGTTCCGCCAGCTTGAAGCTCAACTCATCACCGCGCAAGATGAAAATGATGGCAATGCCATCGCCCTTATTCATGGTAAAATTGATGCAATTGGAGGCTACGCTATCCGCGCCCGAGCAGGTGCACTATTAGCCGGTTTAGGTTTTGGCGATGCTGAACAAACCAACCCAGTTAAAAGCTTCTCAGGTGGCTGGCGGATGCGTTTAAACCTTGCGCAAGCGCTATTATGCCGCTCAGACTTATTATTACTCGATGAACCTACCAACCACTTAGATTTAGATACCATGTATTGGTTAGAAGGTTGGATTAAGTCTTATCAAGGCACCTTGATTTTGATTTCCCATGACCGCGACTTTATTGATGCCATCGTGGATGAAATTATTCATGTTGAACATCACAAACTCAACTTCTATAAAGGCGGCTACAGCGCATTTGAGCATGTACGAGCTGAACGTTTATCACAGCAGCAAGTAGCCTTTGAACGTCAGCAAAAAGAACGTGCACATATGCAGTCTTTTGTTGACCGTTTTCGCTATAAAGCCAGTAAAGCCAAGCAAGCTCAAAGCCGCCTCAAAGCGTTAGAGCGCATGGCTGAGCTTCTGCCATCCCAAGCTGACAATCCATTTCAAATGGCGTTCCGTGAACCAGAAGCCCTGCCGAACCCATTGATAAAAATGGAACAGGTTGCTGTGGGTTATGGTGATAAAACGATTTTAAGTAAGGTACAACTCAACTTGGTGCCTGGTGCTCGAATTGGTTTGTTGGGCCGTAATGGTGCCGGTAAATCAACCCTAATTAAGTTACTTTCTGGTCAGCTTCAAGCGTTATCAGGCAAGTATGAACCCAATCCAGGCCTTAACATTGGCTACTTTGCTCAACACCAAATTGAATTTTTACAATTAGATGATACACCGCTGCAACATCTTTCTCGCTTAGCTGCGCCCAGTGTTCGCGAACAAGAATTACGTAACTTTTTAGGTGGATTTGGGTTTAATGGTGATATGGCTTTATCACCTGTAAGACCTTTTTCCGGTGGTGAAAAGGCCCGCTTAGTACTGGCATTACTAGTATGGCAGCGTCCTAACCTGCTGCTATTAGATGAACCCACTAACCACCTTGACTTAGAAATGCGCCATGCCTTAACCATGGCACTGCAAACCTTTGAAGGGGCAATGGTTATCGTGTCGCACGACCGTCACTTATTACGCCTCAGCTGCAGTGATTACTACCTTGTTGACCAGGGTGTGGTAAAGCCTTTCGATGGTGATCTAGATGATTATCATCAATGGTTATTAGATGCAGCAAAAGCAGCCCAAGCAAATCAAAAGTCAGAAAACACCAATACTGATACACCACAGATTGACAAAAAACAGCTAAAAAGAATTGAAGCAGAATTACGTCAAAAGGTATCACCGTTAAGAAAACAGCAAACAAAACTAGAAACTGAACAGCAAAAATTCACTGACCGTTTAGCAGAGCTTGAAGTCGCATTAGCCGATGGAAGCCTGTATGAAGCTGAAAACAAAGCCAAAATGACGCAGGTGCTCAATGATCGCACTAAATTGACTCAGGCGATGGATGAAAGTGAAATGGCTTGGTTAGAAATACAAGAGCAAATTGAAGCAATAGAGCTGTCATTCAAAGCTGATTAATGGGTTAAATAATCTCAACAGCTTATGCGCATTGTGTACCATTTCACAGTATTCAATGCGCTATGCTAATTGTTAACAGAATATTCAGAGATTGATATATGGCTGACAGGCAACCTTCGATGACAACATTTCATAATGACATCTGGCAACAATGCGAGCAAAAGTACCTGTGTGACCCACAGGCTTATATTGCGCTACAAGACAATTACCAGGTGAATGTCAATCTGCTACTACTAGCACAGCAGCTAGATCAGCAATCTTATCCGCTTGGTATTAATGATTGGCAACAATTATCCCGTGTAATAGAGCCATGGGAAGCTGGCGTATTAAAATCTTACCGCCAGTTGCGGCGGTTGGCTAAAGCGCATTTGACCAAAGATGAATATCAAAAAATGTTACAGGTTGAATTGATGTTAGAGCGTAAATCACAAAAAATGTTGCTACAACATATCAATCTCATTCATGCTGATTCAATAGCATCTAACAAAACGGGTAAAGACGCTCCGATCAATACCACTATCAATGGCGCACTTAATACAGCTAGCCAAAACAGCTATCACTATTTAAGCCTATTTGGTCTAACACTGTCACATCTTCCGAGTTAGCAGTAAAACATTCTCAACAAAATTTTAGCAACAAAACTACTAACTTATGTTGGTTTATATACTAGCAATAACGGTTAACTGGCTTTCAACTTTTCAGCCAACATAGTAGCATTTCTAGCCACCATGCCATAAATAGATAACTGCGGATTGGCCCCTAAACTGGTTTGGAACATTGAGCCATCAAACACAGACAAATTAGTAAAATAATGCGATTGACCAAAACTATCCACCATCGCTTTTGTGGTGTCCTCTCCCATTGGGCAGCCGCCCATCACGTGCGCAGAGGCCACAATAGTTTTTAGCAAACGTAAGTCCATTGAACCAATCACTTCCTGCGCTTGCTTCCAGGAGGTTAAGAAGTCTAATCCATCATTCATCGGCAATACTTTTTTTGCCCCTGCGGCAAATTGGAGCTCCGCCATGGATAAAAAAGCCTTTCTAGCAGCAGCCCAAAAATCATTTGATAACGGGTAATCTAATGCAAAACCATTATCGGTCAAACGCACCTGCCCTCCCATACACTGCTCATTGAATCCATCGCGAATCAAAGCAATCATCACCTGCATTTTGTTGAAGTTAGCCATCAATTGCGCATGACTTTGACCAAAACCAATGGTTTTAGAGGCGATCAACACAGGGTGAATAGGTGCAACTTCTAGCTTATAACCTAAGTCTCCCGCAGCACCATCTCGCCAAACAAACTGATCTGAATAGATAGACTGGGGTGCACCGCTATGGCCATTAATTTGCTCATCAAACAAGCCGCCAGAAAGTAATGAAGGGTGAAGGAAGGTTTTGCCCAATAACTTATGTGGGTCAGGCACATTAGAGCGCATTAAAATGGTCGGGGTATGAATAGCGCCAGCACTTAAAATATAGTGCTTAGCACTAAATGTTAACTCAACACCGCTGGGCTTTAAGCCTTCGTTTAATGCCGTTGCCGTTAACCCATTAACTTTATCGCCACTGTGCTCAAGTTTAGTCACTTTAGCGCGTGAAATTAAGGTCGCACCTTTATTTAATGCCGCAGGAATGGTTGTCACTAACATAGATTGCTTGGCGTTAACCGGGCAGCCCATGCCGCAATACCCCGTATTCCAACACCCAGTTACATTTCGTTTAATAACCGTATGTTCCCAGCCAAGTTTCTCGCAGCCTTCGCGCAGCACCCCATTATTACGATTAGGTTCATGCTGCCACTCGGTAATATTCAGCCGTTGTTCCATTTTCTCAAACCACGGTAGCATCTCTTCTGCTGAGGTGTTGATAACTGAACGCTCCGATGCCCAAAAATCGAGTGTTTGTTTCGGTGTACGAATTGAAGTTGTCCAGTTAATAGTTGTTGAGCCACCGACTGCTCGGCCTTGAAATATGCCGATGCCTTTATCCGCTGTTTTCAACGCAGCGGCTTGTTGATATAAGTTAGGATATGCGTGGCGCTCTTCCATATCAAAGTCTTTAGAAGATTTAAGCGGACCACCTTCAATCATTATAACCGTTAAGCCTGCCTCAGTGAGTACTTCAGCGGCAGTTCCACCACCAGCGCCGGTTCCGACAATAATAACATCGGCTTCAAAATGACGATTGTGCTGCAAGGTGCTGGCATCAATGTGCTGCCAACCTGAATCTAAACCTGTGGTAATAGGATCAATAATAGCCAATTCAAGTATCTCCTTTGGAAAAAAGCTAGGTTAATTAGGCATTAAGCAAAAAAGTGGGCTTTGCATAACCTAGTTTTCCCCAATGAGCTGGGGTAGCATAGTAACTGGCTAAAATTAATTCGCGTAATCCAAGATAGGCTGTCTGTACCATGTCTAAGTAATGGAAGCGCCATGCTTCAAGCATATTGGTTAAGTCGACTGGCGAACGCATCATTAATGGCGTCATGCTGCCAGTCAATATTAACAGGCCTAAACGGCTTTCAAGCAACGCTAACAGCTCTCTTAACTCAGCTTGCTGCTCTGTCGGCAGCACCTCAATAGAAGCCTGAATAGCATCAATAGTCGTATCAATAGCCAATTTTCTTTGGCTGGCGACTTCCGGTAAAGCACCATCTAACAACACAGGAATAAGCACACTGAATAACACCCGATACTGAGTATCACCACCAATAGCAATAGGGTCTGATGGGTATAAATTAATGCCTAAAGCGAGTACAGCAGTACCAGCAAAAGCACCGGTAAGAAAGGTACGACGTTTCATTTTCTTCCCCCTATTATTTTTGTTGTGATAATTTTATCTGTGTTACAGTGACACTAATCATATTTAAACACACGTTTAAACTTTCACAAACACTCGTTGAATGACTCATGTCGATAAAAAACCCTTTTACTCCACCCTGGTGGGCCGCTAACCCACATATACAGACTATTTTGCCCTTCATGTTCAAAGTGGCCAAACCAGACACCTTTCGCCAAAGACAAGAGCTTCCTGATGGCGATTTTATTGATTTAGACTGGTTAGGTCAGCCACAAAATGGTGACCCTATTCTCGTGATTGCCCATGGATTAGAAGGTAGCACAGAGTCACACTATGTTCGTAGAATGCTAGTAGAAGCAAATAAAGCTAAATTATGCTCAGTAGTCCACCATCATCGCGGCTGTTCTGGCGAACCGAATCGCTTGGCAAGAAGTTATCACAGTGGTGACTTTGATGACCTAGCTTTCACTCTGAAACAACTTAAAATCTATTACCCTGATTCAGCTTTATATGCCGTAGGTTATAGCCTGGGTGGCAATGTGTTAGCCAAATACCAAGGCAGTAAGCGAAATCAAAGTTTACTCGATCGGGCGGTTATCGTTTCAGCACCGCTAACCCTCAGTGCTTGCGCTAAAAAATTAGAGAGTGGCTTTTCAAAAGTTTATCAATCACATTTGATTAAGCGTTTACAGAAAAAAATGCTCGAGAAACTCGATAATCATAACTTAGTCGCACAAATGCCTTTGAATAAGGCTGAACTACAGCAGCTGAGTACATTTTATCAATTTGATGACAAAGTTACCGCACCTTTGCATGGTTTTGCCGGTGTTGATGATTATTATTCCCGTTCAAGTGCGCTGAACTTACTAAAACACATTAGTAACCCCACACTTATCATTCACGCTAAAGATGATCCCTTTATGACTGAAGCGGTTATTCCCACACAAGATGAGCTGTCAGCAGCGATACACTACGAGCTGCATTTATCCGGTGGTCATGTCGGCTTTATCGATGGCGGTTGGCCTTGGAAGCCTAAGTTTTATCTTGAAAAACGCATCATTGACTTTTTGCTTGCAGATCCACAAATATCCAGTAGCAAAGGTAATACTGCATGATTATTCCCTACAGCGCATTACACGGTTTAGAAGGTGATACTCTAAACAATTTAATCAAAGAGTACTTGTTCACTCAGGTAGAAGATGGCAGTTTTAGTGAACTCGATAGCCAACAACTTTTAAATATGATTAAGCAATGTAAGCAGGCTTTAAAGCAAGGTGAGTTGGTGGTTGAATACAGTGAAGAGGATGAGTCAGTAGCCATTCGTCATATCAAAAATATTATTCTCTCAAAATAATAAAGCCTGTGAGCATTGACCAGAAGGTCTTAACTACCGTATAAATGTTATTCCAACGATTACAAAGCCTAAGCATTTCGCTTTGTTACCCCATGTTCAACGTGATAATTTCTAGGCAGGAACAATGTCAGCTAAACATCCTATTATTGCTGTGACGGGCTCATCTGGTGCCGGAACAACAACGACTACAACGGCTTTTACCCATATTTTTCGTCAATTGGGAATTAATGCCGCCTTTGTAGAGGGTGACAGCTTTCATAATTTTACCCGTGCTGAGATGGAAGTGTTAATCCGTAAATCTCAAGCTGAAAATCGTAACATCAGTTATTTTGGCCCAGAAGCCAATAACTTCATCAAACTCGAAGAATGCTTCGAAAGTTATGGCACTAAAGGTATGGGTAAAACCCGCAGCTATTTGCATACATTTGATGAGGCAGTGCCCTTTAACCAAATGCCCGGTACGTTTACTCAGTGGCGAGACTTACCCCCTAAAACTGATATGTTGTATTACGAAGGTTTACATGGCGGAGTGGTCACTGATGATGCCGATGTGGCTAAACATGTCGACTTACTGATCGGAATGGTACCTATTGTTAACCTAGAGTGGATTCAAAAAATTATTCGCGATACCAATGACCGTGGCCATAGTCGTGAAAAAGTCATGGGGTCAATCGTGCGCAGTATGGATGATTACATCAACCACATGACGCCACAGTTTTCTCGTACTCATATTAACTTTCAACGTGTACCTACGGTTGATACCTCTAATCCATTCAGCGCAAAAGATATTCCAAGTTTAGATGAAAGCTTTGTGGTTATTCGCTTTCGCGGTATGAATAATGTCGACTTCCCCTATTTCTTGAACATGATACAGGGTGCATTTATGTCTAGGGTCAACACTTTAGTGGTACCTGGTGGCAAAATGTCTCTAGCGATGGAGCTAATTTTAACACCGTTAATTCGTGATTTGATGGATAAACGCTTAGAGTTACAAAAGTTAGATTAATTTAGCATCTCATTCCTGCAAATAACTCAAAACATACTGAATTAATAGATACTTAAGTTTGCATTAAGCTAGATATATTAGGCTACAACTATCGGGACTTCAGGCGAAAGAACGATAGTTGATATGCTCAGATGTTAATTCCCCCCATCTCGATCTGTTAGCATCTTGAGTATGTCAGCGCTCAAAGCCTGTTTATCATTCAAAACTTTATAATGTGACACTCAACTTAATTATATCCCCTCTTATTCATATCTTTTCCAGCATTAGCATCTACAAACTTATGGATATACATTAATCCATAAGTGGGATAATTTCTCTGTAGGCTTGATTATTTTGATAGCTTTTTAAACGCTGTAAAAACTCATCACTTTTAGCTATTTCAGGGTACAACTTTAATGCATCAATGGCTTTTTTCTGCACACTAATGGCCTGAGTAAAATCACCTAATTCAGCATAACCTGCCGCTAAGTTATCCAAAATAGTCGGGTCGCCTTGATTAGTTTCAAGCAGCTTAAGTGACAAACTCACCGCTTTTGAGCCATCACGATATTCAGGCTCAGGACATGTTGCCAAAATCCAGGCGATATTGCCTAAAGAGACATCATCACCGGCTGCACCAAACTGAGTTAGCGCTTTACCACAATTGCGCTCTACGCCATCACCACCGGCAGAATAAATAAAACCTAAACGAAAATGCGCCCACTTATCACCTTGCTGGCTCATGTCTAAGTACCATTTTTCAGCTTTAAGTAAATTACGGGGAATTAATTTACCTTCAAACGCTAAATCAGCAATAGTCTGTTGCGCCTTAATATGCTGTTGATTTGCCGCTAGCTCAACCCACATAAAACCTTCTGTAATATTTTTATCAACAAATCGTCCAGATAAATACATCAGTCCTAGTAAAAATTGGGCATCTGCATCACCTTGAGCGGCTTTTAATTGAATATGCACCACTCTTGATTGCTCGTTCGACTGCATAGTTTGCGGCTGTGAAAATGCCTGTACCTTAGACAATAATAAACAGCAAAAAATAATACAGCCCACACTAATCTGGAATAACTTCTTCACATCCACCTCATAAACCACAGCAATAACATCATAAACATAAACCAACTTAAGTTGGCATTACAATAAACCATAATAGAATATTCACCACAACTAACGATACTCCAACTCATGAATAAACGTTAATCATACGAAATAGTTTAGCGGCGCTAAAAAACAATTGTGACTTAGGTTAGAATCTGGCAGTTTTATTGACTTAACTCCCAAATTTGATCAAATAAACCTACATTGTAAAAAGTTAATATAAAATGCCGAGTCGTTAAACTAGATCTCCATCAAAGTTTTATCTATTTAAATAGCGTAAAGTACTTAATTAGAGATTACTTATTTTTCAATCAATCGAGGAACATCAATATGGCTCTGATTGGTAAGCCAAAACCGGATCCAACTTTGGAATGGTTTCTGTCACATTGTCACATTCATAAATATCCAGCTAAAAGCACGCTAATTCATGCTGGCGAAGATTCTGATACTTTATACTATATCGTTAAAGGTGCGGTTGCCGTATTGATTAAAGATGAAGAAGGCAAAGAAATGATCCTTTCTTATCTTAACCAAGGTGACTTTATCGGCGAGCTAGGTCTGTTTGAGGAACAAGCCGAACGTACCGCATGGGTCCGTGCTAAACAAGCATGTGAAATTGCCGAAATCTCTTACAAGAAATTCAAGCAATTGATTCAAGTAAACCCTGAAATTCTGATGAAACTATCAGCACAAATGGCGTTGCGCTTACAAAGTACTAGCCAAAAAGTAGGTGATCTAGCCTTCTTGGATGTGGCTGGTCGTATTGCGCAAACATTATTACATCTTGCCAAACTGCCAGATGCAATGACTCACCCTGATGGCATGCAAATTAAGATTACTCGTCAAGAGATTGGTCAAATTGTAGGTTGTTCACGTGAAACCGTTGGGCGTATTTTGAAAATGCTTGAAGAGCAAAATCTAATTCAAGCACACGGTAAAACGATAGTGGTTTACGGTACGCGTTAAGATAAGCTTCAGCTTGATTTAAGCCAAGATTATTAAAGTGGTGTCAGATTATCTGCACACCACTTTTTTTATGCCTTGGAGAGAGTATGTCCATGTTTATCACTATTGGCTTATTCAGCCTTAGCACATTAAACGCTAACTTCAATAATACTCAAACCTTGTATGAGGCAGACCATAATCATGTTCAAAAACTGGTGAGTGCAGGCCATATACGTTCTTTAGATGAATGCCTTAACTGGCTAGCTCAATATTGTGATGTTCAGCTAGTAGATGCACAATTATTTCAAGAAAAAGATAAGTGGCGGTATAATTTACAGCTAAAATTAAAACAAGGCCACACTGTAAATCTGCAATTTGATGCACAAAGTGGTACTCTAAATTCGTTAACTCAATTACCTAGTGAATGCACGCAACATGAAACTGCTACTCGTTGAAGATAATCCACTTTTAGTGGCTGAATTAGAAAAGCAACTTAAACAAGCCGGCTATGTTACCGATGTAACAGATAAAGCGGTTGAAGCTGACTATCTTATCAAAGAAACTCAATATGATTGTGTGATACTCGATATTGGTTTACCCGATGGAAATGGGTTAAACCTTATCACTAGTTGGCGTGAAAAAGGCATAGTCACCCCTGTGATAATGCTCACAGCACGCTCACAGTGGCACGAGAAAGTAGAAGGGTTTAATGCTGGTGCTGACGATTACCTTGGCAAGCCATTCCATACTCAAGAATTACTTGCTCGCATACAAGCACTGATAAACCGTGCCCATGGCCGAGCAAATACTGCCTCAAAACAGCTTTGCTACGCAGGTGTTACATTAGATGAAAACGAGCAAAAAGTGATTGTCGCGGATCAAGAGTTTGAACTAACAGCAATGGAATTCAGGCTGCTTAAAATATTTCTGATGTCACCCAAAAAATTACTATCAAAAACACAGCTAACCGATAAGTTGTATCAATTTGACGATGAAAAAGAAAGTAATGTGGTAGAAGTCTATGTGACTCACTTGCGCAAAAAACTGGGTAAAACAGCGATTGAAACACGCCGAGGACAGGGATATATCTTCCATGGCATAATCGAACAATGATCTCGATTCGCTCTAAGCTCAGCCTATGGTTAACCGGGTTAATCATATTAAGCACGATTATTGGATTAATATTGTTTGAATCTATGCTTAGAGAAGCATTTCACGATTCTATTATTAACCGCTTAGAAGAAGATCTTGAACATGTCATTCTGGCCACTCGATTACAAGATGGTCAAATAGAGATCGATCATCAACAACTGTCTCAGTTTTTACAAACCAGCCTATTCAGGCCGTTATTTCCAACTTAATTTACCAAACCAGGTGATTAGGTCTCGCTCACTGTGGGACGTTGAGTTAGAAATAGAACCATTAGCCGATTCACAAAAACGTGTCTGGCAGGCAAAAGGCCCGAAAAATAACGATATGCAGTTGCTATCTATTGGCATTGGATCTGATGACACCCCTAATACGGCCACATTAACCGTGGCCCAGGATTTAAGCATAGGTAGGCGGGTATTTAGTGAGGTTTTTGGCACTAAACTGGCAATTAATATTGGTATGCTATTGGCAATGATAGCGGGTATTTTTATTATTCTACGTCAGTCTTTTAAACCGCTAAAAAAGATACAGCAGTCGTTAGCCAAATTACGCCAAGGGGAAATCAGCGCCCTAGAGACTCAACATATACCTTCAGAAATAAAACCCTTAGCAGAAACCTATAACCAGCTACTCGACTATACCGCCAAACAGATTGAACGTAGCCGTAACAATCTAGGTAACTTAAGCCACGGGTTAAAGACCCCCTTAGCTATTATGCAGCAGCAAGTAGAAGCCTTAGGATTAACAGATCCAGATGCGGCAATAGCAATGCAACAGCAGCTAGATCAAATCAGAAAAATGATTGAAAGAAAGCTCGCTGCTGCTAGAGTAACCGGTGATATGCTTCCTGCCGCTCAAATGACTGTCGAAAAGGATTTTACCAGTTTATTAAATACCCTTAAAAAAGTTTATCGACATAAAGCTGTGACCGAGCATATCCACAACCCACAACAGTTATCACGTATTCCTATTCACCGCGAAGATGGGATGGAGCTGTTTGGTAATTTACTTGATAATGCGTTTAAATGGACAGATTCCTGTGTGCGATTATCATTAAAAAAACAGCACAATCATTCAATTACTATCACAGTAGAAGACGACGGTTCAGGCGTACAACAAGATCAATTAGCTTTGTTAACCGCCAGAGGAAAACGCTTAGACGAGGATGTTATGGGCCATGGCTTAGGTTTATCTATAGTGAAGGAAATTTGCGAGCAGTATGGCTTTCAGCTGCAATTTAACGCCAGTGAACATTTAAGCGGCTTGGCGGTATCCATTGTTATTCCACTCAATAAGCCTGCAATCTAAAACCCAATAAGCGCACAAACGCTGGACATAAAAAAGCCTCACAAAGTGAGGCTTTTAGTAAACCGAATATCGATTACATCATCGCATTAGTACTTTCAAAAATCTTATCAGCAGACGCCGCAACAAATCCAGTATATAGCTTACCATTGTCCATTGGATAACGGCGGGCAAATTCATAAAAACAACTTGGAATTTCTGCATCACCATCGGTAAAGCTAACAACCACTTTATCTGCCATGGTAGAAGATTGCTCTAATAACACTTCAGGTGTGCCTTTGATTTCACCACCAGAAGCATTAAGTAAAAAGCCTGCGTCTTTCAAAGCTTGGTTCACATCTTCGATGCGCTCAAACTCTGGTAAATCATTTATTGATACTGTGAAATGGTTTGCTCTATAACCAATAGCAGCAACCCAGGCAGCATATTCACTTTCAGCCAGTAATGCTTGATAAGTGGCTTTATCAAGCTGCCAGTGACGGCCTGAATAGATGAAGTTATCTGCAACGGTTGCAGCAACATCAATCTGCTTAATAAAGCCTTTAATGGTTTGTTGCAGCGCAGGGCTAAACTCTTCCACTAACAATTCAGAAATAAACACTTTAGGTTGGCTTGGATCTGGATGTTCAAAATGCTTCGCTATCAGCTTTTTCTGCTCAAACTTGTAGTCACCGCAATCAACATAACCAATAGAGGTAAAATGCTTGGCCAGTACACTAAGATTCACTTTATCAATGTTAAACGTACGCAGAGCGATATGATCATTAATGATCGGCGCACCTTTACTCAGCAATTGGTGAATTTTGGCTGCTGATGGGGTCATTTTTATATAGTCTTGCCAGATAGCCGCAAATAACGAATTGACGTCAGTATGCATGGTAAAATCCTTCTAAAAAGCAGATCTTAATTGAGGTCGGGCAATAAGAATCTGTTAAATCACGCTAATTGCGCTTCAAGTATTTGCTTAAAGCGCGCTGGAACTTTGTCTAAAAATCTGACTAAAGTTAAATCGATAAACCAGGGCTTAAACTCGCTGGAAAACTGACACTATCAGCTTCCATCGAAGCCACAGGGTAAGCACAGTAATCAGCAGCATAGAATGCGCTAGCTCGGTGATTACCTGAAGCACCTACGCCACCAAACGGTGCAGCACCAGAAGCACCAGTAATTTGTTTGTTCCAGTTAACAATGCCTGCACGAATACGCGCTAAGAAGTAATCGTAATCTTCTCTGCTGTCAGCTAATAAACCAGCTGACAAACCATAACGAGTATCATTTGCAAGACGAATTGCTTCATCAAAATCACTGTAGCGAACTAACTGCAGTAAAGGTCCAAAATACTCATCATCTGGCAGTTTGGCTATCGCCGATACGTCAATCAAACCAGGAGAGACAATGCCCGTACCTGCTTCAACTTGTTTCAGTTCAATCAAGGACACGCCACCTAAAGATTGCAATGTCGCTTGCGCAGCAACCATGCCACGCGCTGCCGTTTCAGAGATCATTGATCCCATAAATGGCTGTGGCTGAGCATTCCAGGCACCGACTTTAATTTGTTTCACAGCAGCGATAAGTGCAGCAATTAACGCATCGCCTTGAGCACCTGTTTCAACATATAAACGACGAGCACAAGTACAACGCTGGCCTGATGAAATATAGGCTGACTGAATAATATCGTGAACTGCCGCTTTAGTGTCGCTAACGCCTTTAATGATTAACGGATTATTACCGCCCATTTCTAAGGCTAATATTTTACCTGGATGACCGGCATATTGTTGATGCAATATATGACCAGTTCGTGAACTACCTGTAAAGAATAAACCATCAATTTGAGGGTGAGAAGCAAGTGCTTTACCGGTATCAACTTCACCTTGAACCAGGTTAATAATCCCTTTTGGTAAGCCTGCTTTTTCCCAGCACTTTAGCATTAACTCAGCGACTTTAGGCGTTAATTCAGATGGCTTAAATACAACAGTATTACCCGCTAATAAGGCCGGTACGATATGACCATTAGGTAAGTGCCCAGGAAAATTATACGGGCCAAACACAGCAACAACACCGTGAGGCTTATGACGTAATACTGCACGACCTGCGGGTAAATCATTGGTCTCAGTGCCAGTGCGCTTGTCATGGGCTTTAGCTGACAAACCAATTTTGCCAATCATAGCGGCTGCTTCTGTCGCGGTTTCCCACTGTGGTTTACCCGTTTCTTGGGCAATAGTTTCAGCCATTTCAGCTTTATGGGCTTCTAACTGATCACGGTAAGCTTCAACAATCGCTAAACGGCCTTGATAGCCTAGCATAAACCAATCAAACTGTGCAGCACGTGCGGCGTCAACCGCGCTGTCTACTTGAGCTGCAGTGGCTGTTTTGCCGTGCCAAATAACCTCGCCGTTGGCTGGGTTAATTGATTGCACATCATGGCCTTCGCCAGCTAACCATTTACCTTGAATAAATTGAGTCATCGTATATTCCTATAATGAAAGCACGCGAATTTGTTGACCGTCTTCCACCATTAGCCCTTGGGCAAGTTCTGGTGATAGAACAACATTATCGTGCTCATCAGATACTTTTAGCTTTGCCGCAGTTGCGCGATAATCTGCTAGTTTAGTATTTGAAATTATGAATTGGGTGTCGGTATGATGCGCTTTGCCAATTTCAACAGTTAATAAACGACTGCGTTTAACCGACTTAATATCGTTTAATCCACATTCAACCGTTGGGCCACCATCAAAAATATCGACATAGTTCCTAAACTTAAAGCCTTCAGCTTGCAGTAAACGCAAAGCTGGCTTGGTGTTGTGATGTACTTCACCAATCACTTTCTGGGCTTTTTTAGGCAGTAAGCACACATAAACTGGGTTGCGCGGCATCATTTCGGCCATAAAGGCTTTTTTACCTAAACCTGATAAGTAATCAGCTTCAACAAAATCAATGCCAAGAAAATGCTTCTGTAGCCACTGATAAAAAGGCGAGTCACCTTTGTCATCGCTGACCCCACGCATTTCAGCAATCACAGTCTCACCGAAGCGGTGTTTATGCTGCGCCAACAGTAAAAATCGTGAACGCGATAGCATGCGACCATTATTGCCTTTGCGGTATGCATCCTTTAAAAACAAAGTACATAATTCTGCCGCACCAGTGTAATCGTGGCATAACGTCAGGGTTTCAACTTCGTTACGCACAGCAATTTGTTGTGAATGATAGACCTCTGTACCTAGTCGGTAATGATAGAATGCATCTTCCATACCCACTGCGGCTTCAATACCGCAAGTACCTACAACTTGTTGTGTGCTTGTGTCCTCAAGAACCATTAAATAGCTTTCATCAAAAGGCTTATTAACGTCTTTGGAAAAAGATGATTCAGCCCTTGCAATCTTCGAACGCAGTAATTCTTCATTTACTGGTAAAGAAGTAAATCCGTGTCCAGACTCTACAGCAATATCGTAGAGCGCTTGATAATCGTTGGCACGGATCGGACGTATGATTAACATCTAAATCTCCTCATGGTGCAAGATGGATAAGGCGTTAACAACTAAAGTAAACGCCTCTATCTAACACTTACCCAAACAAAAGGAGCGCAGCAAGCTGCACTCCTTTTGTATTAACCTGCAACCACTTTGGCTACAGCACGTTCAAAACGCGCTAAACCTTCAGCGATATCAGCTTCTGGGATAACCAGTGATGGAGCAAAACGAACCACATTGGCACCAGCCATAAGGGTCATAACCCCCTCTGCAACTGACGCGACTAAGAAATCACGGCTACGACCTTCATATTTTTCGTTTAGCACAGCACCTAACAACATACCTTTACCACGGACTTCACTAAATACTTGATACTTTTCATTAATTACCGCTAAACCATCACGGAATAACTGTTCACGATGTTTTACACCGTCTAAGACTTCTTTGGTATTAACGACATCCATTACCGCATTACCTATAGCACAAGCCAATGGATTACCACCGTATGTTGAACCGTGGGTACCTATTTTAAGGTGTGCGGCAATTTTAGCTGTTGTTAGCATAGCTGCGATTGGGAACCCGCCACCTAATGCTTTAGCACTGGTTAAAATATCAGGCACTATATCAGTACCCATATAAGCAAATAATTCACCAGTACGACCTACACCTGTTTGCACTTCATCAAAAATGACCAATGCATCGTGCTTGTCAGCTAGTGCGCGAACCGCTTTTAAGAATTCAGGATCGCCATTGATAATACCGCCCTCGCCTTGTAAAGGTTCAAGCATGATGGCGCAGGTATTGTCAGAAACAACGGCTTCTAATGCTGCGATATCATTGAATGGTACATGAGTGATACTTTGTGGCTTAGGACCAAAACCATCTGAATAAGCCGCTTGACCACCGACAGTGACGGTGAAAAAAGTACGACCATGGAAAGCTTTATCAAAGGCAATAATTTGATCTTTTTGTGGCCCGTGGTTATCTAAAGCATAACGACGTGCTAATTTTAAAGCCGCTTCGTTTGCTTCTGCACCAGAGTTTGCAAAATAAACACGTTCAGCAAACGTAGCGTTAACTAATTTTGTAGCTAACGCTAAAGCTGGTTCGTTCGTCATCACGTTCGATAAATGCCACAGTTTCTCGCCCTGCTCTTTTAACGCTGACACTAATGCAGGATGACAATGTCCTAAACAGTTAACGGCTATACCACCAGCAAAATCGATAAATTCATTACCGTTTTGATCCCAAACACGGCTACCTTCACCTTTAACGGGAATTACCGCTGCAGGCGCATAATTAGGCACCATGACTTCATCAAATTGGGCGCGGTTAAGATTCATTTCAACAGTCATTCCATTTCATCCTTCATTTTGTGTAAACGGCCGCAAAGCCGCTATATATCGTCGTTTTCTTTGTTATATAGTCTTGAAACGACGACTGCTTGTATACAGTATTAGTTATTATTAACGAAAATGTGATCAAAATACCAGTTATCAACAATTAACTTCTGTTAAGACGCGTCTAAAACTGAATAAAGATTGATAAAAATGACTAAACGAAGCGCTTTAATAGGGGCTTTACAGCATAAGTAGTCATAAAAAAAGTTATTTGACTGTTTTTAACTGCACAATTGGTCAATTGTGCATAATTACACACTATTAACATTGTTATATGCATTGCGCTTGGGTAGACGAAGCGAATTAAGTTAGATCTAACTTACGGTAGTTTTGCGCTTTTAGACGGATCACTTCTTGTTGACTAAATTCATAATAATCAAGCATCACTTTTCGCTCTTGTGGTGCGAGTAATTGATGTTCTTCTAATAATATTATTTTAGCAAAGCAACTTGCTTTGGCTACGATAGATGCATCAATCGATAACTCATTAAAATGATAATCTTGATCTAATTCTTTTAAGACCTTGGTAATCGAGCTTTGTTCAAAATCTAGCTGTTCAAGTAATTGCCAGTTTAAGTGATGCCCATGATCAATAACTTGGTTAAAAACTTGCTGCGCAGGAAACTCTGTCGCCATCACAGCATCATAAACTTCTTTATCGCGACTACCACTAGCCTCTCTCAGCCAGGTACCCCAATACTTTTCAAATAAACGCGCGCTATTAGATAAAATAACTGAGGTGCCTAATTGATACAAAAGTGCACAGGTGTAGCTGATATGTGTTGGACGGTTATGCAATATCGCTAACGCTTGCGCAGCAATAGCAGTAATCATGCTGTATCGCCATAACTTTCGGGTTGTCCAAAGTAGATTGGCATGGCCACTTGGTAGCCAATTTCTGATACAAAAATAGGGGATCAATAAACGTAAGTTTTCTAAACCGATATAATTCAATATCAATTTAATATCCGTGACCTGTACATCTGAGTTTTTAGGACGTCTATGTGTGGATGCAGGACTATTTATTAAGGTAACAAGATCCCTCGTTAACCAAGGAAGGCTAGCTATAATAGGCCGGATACGATTAATATTAGGATCTTTTTCTAGCAGTAAATCGAGCAATAAAATTTGACTATCTTGTATACCTGAGCTGGCTAACAAGCTGTCAAGGTTGGTTAGCTTATGTTCGACGGCA
The DNA here is from genome assembly GCF_051164935.1 of Shewanella sp. HL-SH2. NCBI lineage: Bacteria > Pseudomonadati > Pseudomonadota > Gammaproteobacteria > Alteromonadales > Shewanellaceae > Shewanella > Shewanella sp. HL-SH2. The sequence continues at coordinate 1,219,074 of NZ_CP195035.1, read as the reverse complement.
TTATTCACTGTATCGACAAGTTGAGCAGAAATAGCCTTATAAATAGCTTTAGCTTCTGCCTGCTTATCTAACCTAAGCTGAATAGCTTTACGCTCGATTTCCAATTTATTGGCATCTTGTTCCAGTTTTTCATTAGCATCATCCTCCATGGCGGCCGCTGTATGCTTGCCAACAATAAGGTGTTGATATAGACGTCGTTCAATTTCAATCAATTTACCAGGACGAACGCCACCTGCTGTCGATACTGTCACTCAAATAAATCCTGTAATTAATCATAGGTAACATAATAAAAATTAAGGCTTCCTAAAGGAAGCCTTAATTTGATTAACCAAGGTTATTTCTTTAACTCTTGTTCAAATAGTTTATAAATTCGACGATATTCATCTAACCAGCTTGATGGCTGTTTAAAACCATGGGGTTCGACAGGATAAATTGCCGTTTCAAACATCGGTTTTTCAAGTTCAATTAAACGTTGCACCAAGCGCACGCTATCTTGGAAGAAAACGTTATCATCCAATACACCTGTCATAATCAATAACGGTTTTTGCAATCCATCAGCATGTTCTATTGGCGAACTACGCTCATAGGCAATAGGGTCGATATCCGGTGTATTGAGGATATTAGAGGTATACGGCGCATTGTAATGTGCCCAATCCGTTACAGGACGTAATGCAGCCCCTGCCTGAAATAACTCTGGTTCATTAAATAGTGCCATAAAGGTTAAGAAGCCACCGTATGAACCGCCATAAGTACCGACTTTAGCCGCATTAACATTGGCGTTATTTGTCATCCAAGATACACCATCTTTTAAGTCTTCAACTTCAGGGGTACCCATATTACGGTAAACAGCTGTGCGCCAGTCGCGGCCATAACCTTTCGAACCACGAAAATCCATGTCCATCACAACATAGCCCTGTTGCGCTAACATATTGTGGAACATAAATTCACGGAAGTATCCTGAAAAGCCATAATGGGCATTTTGAAGGTAACCCGCACCATGATTAAAAATTACGGCGGGGTATTTGTCTGCGCCCTGAGCCTCGAACCCTTGAGGCAAATACACTCTGGCATAAACTTCACCCGCACCATGATTAGAAGGCACAGCAACCACTTTAGGGGCTTGCCAAGCATATGCTTTGAACGCATCACTTGTGTAATCGGTTAATTGAGAAAGTTTTCCACCAATAGGCTGAAGGTACAACTCGTTAGGTTTAATGAGTGACGAAGCATCGAGCAATAACGATTGTCCATCCGGACTTAATACATACGATAAAGTACCAAACCAGTTAGTCAGCTGTTCAATTTTTCCCGATTCAATTTCTACACGGTAAACGTTATAACTACCAGGATGATCGGCATTAGCCCGATAAACAATATGCTTAGCGTCTGGCGATAATGTCACATCATCAACCACAAACTTACCTTGAGTCAGTGCTCGTGCTTTTTGGCCTACTGTTTTTACATATAAATGTGAATAACCCGTTTCTTCTGATAAAAAGTAAAAGTTATCAGAGTTAGACAACCAACCATATTGATTAAAATTATAGTTAACCCATGCATCGTCATGTAAACGATGCTCAGTTGTTAAGGATCCTTTATCTAAATCAACTGAAGCTATCCAGCGATCTTTATTGTCTACGGCTTCAATCATAACAAGCAGTTTATTTTTTGTTGGGTGCCATTGGATCGCGCTTTGGCTCCACTCCCAATCTTGCATTAATTGAATTAAACGTGGTGACTTTTTGCTTTCATATTTCTCACCCTTAGCCACTGCATTTTCTTGTTTAACGTCAGCAAGCACATCTTCATCAAAACCCGTTAGCCCTTCGATGGTAATATCTTTTTTAACATGCTCATTTAAATCTAATAATACTAAACGTTGACCAGGGAATTTATCTTCGGCAACCCTAGATCTCGCTGGCACAGGATCAACATAGCCATCTTGCCCAAGATAATTGGGCATAATGTCGTGCTCGGCTCGCCAGGAATAATTTTTGTCAGTTAAGGCCAAAATGGCATAGCGTCCATCAGCCGACAAACTGATATCAGAAACCACTTCAGAATCACCTAAATACCAGGTCTTGGCAGCAAAGCTAGGATCGGCATCCGCTAACTGTTGTTGGTATTGTTGTTGTGCTTTGGCGTTATCATGCTGCAGTGCAACGTATTCGATTAAACGATGTTGCTGCTTAGCAATATAAGAGCTTGGATCCTGGATTAGTTTAGGCTCATTTGCCATTTGGATATTAGCGATCTGTTCAATCAATCCTGATGACTGATGTAAACGAAAAATATTATTTCCCTGCCAATAAGCTAAATCACCATTAGAAAGAAAACGCACACCGCTGATGGCAGCATTTTGTTTAGTCACTTGCTTAATTTCACCATCAGTTAAATCTTTAACAAAAAGGTTGCCTTGGTAAAGGTAGGCTTTTTTAGTGCCAGCTAAATTAAGTACCGCGTTTTTTTGATCGGCTAAATGCAGTTGATCTAAATTTAGTTTACTAGCCGTTTTTTGAGCTACACCTTGTAGGTAATAATCTGCTACAGGCGCTTGGTGGGCTTGGCGTTTATAATAAACGGACTGGCTATCGTCTGACCAATAAGCATCTTGGGCAAAAATGCCCATCCAATCTGGGTTAGCCATGATTTGGTTTAACGTTAATGGCTGTTCGGCTTTTGGAGGCTGCTCTAAGGCTACTTGAACAGATACGTTATTGTTCAGGGTATTAATTTGAGCAGGAGCTTGTGCTGTAGTACTGCATCCACTCACAAGTGCCAGTGTTAACGCACTAAAAGCAAAACGACGAATGAAAGGCGAAGTGATCGCAAAACCAGACATAATTATCCCTATAATGATGATGTTATTATTTTAGGGATACTTTATAGCACAAGTGTATACGATATTTCGCGCAGATTTATGGGGAAAGTTGTAACAGAATGACTTTATAAATCACATTATAAAGCTACTTTTACATCATTGACGCAGAAAATTAGCCAACAATTCATGACCCTGTTCGGTCAATATTGCCTCTGGATGAAATTGAACACTGTAAAGCGGCATATTAAGATGACTCATGCCCATTATTTCACAGCCATGAATGGGGTCATCAAACCAAGCATCAAGGACAAAACCTTCAGGCAATGCATCAACAAGTAATGAATGATAACGAGCAACGGTTAACGGCTGATTTAACCCTTGAAATAAACCTTTTCCCGTATGCTTTATTGCACTAGTTTTTCCATGCATAACCCGTTTTGCGCGTACCACATTAGCACCGAAAACCTGCGCAATAACTTGATGGCCTAAACACACACCAAGAATAGGTAACTTGCCGGCAAAATGGCGAACAACATCGAGTGAAACTCCAGCCTCATTAGGGGAACAAGGGCCGGGTGATATCACAATGTGCGTCGGTGATATACTCTCTATATCAGCAAGTGTAATTTCGTCATTTCGCTTAACCACAATATCTTCACCTAGTGCTTGAAAGTATTGCACTAAATTAAAGGTAAAAGAATCGTAATTATCTATCATTAGCAACATGTAACTGTCCAACTGAGTGGATATAACACCATTAAAAAAACCAGCCAAAGGGCTGGTTTTTAGTAGACCTTATGTTGTTATTTTACAACAGTGAGGTGGCTTTTACGCTTAGGTTTTTCATCAGTTTTTTCTGGTACTGATTTATCTATCGTAGTATCAACAGAAGTTAAACCTGGTGATGTCACTTTAGTCTCATCATCAATAATATAAGCATCTTCTATATCAAATACGGTACCAGAACCATTTTCACGCGCGTAGATAGCAATAATAGATGCCATAGGCAAGTAAACTTGCTGAGGTACGCCGCCAAAACGGGCACTGAATTCAACTGCGTCATTATTCATTTGTAAATTAACCACAGCACCTGTGGCGATATTTAATACAATTTGCCCATCTTTAACAAATTGCTGAGGTACTTGAGTATCTTTTACAAATGCATCAACCACAACATGCGGCGTAAAGTGGTTATCCATCAACCACTCATAATAAGCCCGCAATAAATAAGGACGATTTGGAGTAATGCTTTTCATTACATACCCATGCGCATTTCGCGCTCAGCCTCTGTTAATGATGCTTTAAATGATTCACGCTCAAAAATACGGGTCATATAAGCATTAATTTCTTTGGCAGTACGAGGATCTAAATTGATACCTAATACAGGCAGACGCCACAATAGTGGGCCTAAATAACAGTCAGCTAAACCAAAGTCTTCGTTCATGAAGTAAGGCATTTCAGCAAATACTGGTGCCAAAGCAACTAAACTTTCAGTTAACTCTTTACGAGCAGCATCAGCTTTATCACCATTGCGAATACGATCAACAAGTACATACCAATCGGTATCGATGCGATGCATCATCAAGCGGCTTTGACCACGTGATACAGGGTAAACAGGCATAAGTGGTGGATGCGGGAAACGCTCGTCCAAATATTCCATGATGATACGAGATTCATATAACACTAATTCGCGGTCAACTAACGTTGGCACAGAGTTATATGGATTTACTTCAAGTAAATCTTCTGGCATTTCACTTGGGTCTACCTGTAAAACATCAACGGTAACCCCTTTCTCAGCCAATACGATACGCACTTGATGGCTATATAAATCATCGGCACCTGAAAACAGTGTCATGATAGAGCGTTTGTTGGCAGCTACAGCCATTTATACTCTCCAGAAATCTAAAAAAACAAAACAAACGAGGGGCTAAGCCCCTCGTTTACATTACGCGGATAATACATTTTACCCGTTATTTGATGCTAGTGCACATCTTTCCAGTATTCTTTCTTCAACAAGTAAGCAATGATGAAGAAAATAAACAGGAATCCGAGTACCCACCAACCTAATGCTTCACGCTCTAACTTAACAGGGTCGCCTGAATAAACGAGGAAACCGGTTAAGTCACGTACAGCTTGGTCGTACTCTTCAGCAGACATTGAACCACCTGTAGTCACTAGATTACCATGTTCATCTTTTACACTAAGACCTTGAAGTTCTTGTAAAACATGCGGCATACCGACTAGTGGAAATACTGTGTTATTAACACCAAATGGACGGCTTTCATCAGCGTAGAAACCTTTTAGGTAAGTATAAACCCAATCGGCACCACGTACGCGAGCAACTAAGGTCAAGTCTGGTGGCGCTGCACCAAACCATTTAGCCGCATCAACCGTAGGAATGGCGTTTTCCATTAATTCACCCGTTTTAGCATCGGTGAACATGTACTTGTTACGCATATCGTCTGTTGAAATACCTAAATCGGTAGCAACACGGTCATAACGTTGGTACTGAGTACTGTGACAACCAGAGCAATAATGTTGGAATAAATCCAAACCACGCTCTAATGATGCTTTGTCATGCAGGTCAACGTTAGCACTTTCTAAATCAACTTCATGTCCACCTGCTGCCATTGCGAGCGATGGCAACAATGTAACTAATGCTATTAATAACTTTTTCATTAGTGAGTCACCCTCGTAGGTACTGGCTTTGTTTTCTCATTCTTACTGTAGACCCATAGGGCTACGAAGAAACCAAAGTAAGTGAAAGTGAATATACGTGCCGCAATAGTTAGCTCAGGAGTTGCAGGAACCACACCTAAATAACCTAATATGATGAACGACACAGTAAACTGAGCAATGTTAATCTTGTGGATCATGCTGCGATAGCGAATAGACTTCACTCTACAACGGTCAATCCAAGGCAGAATAAATAATACTGCAATAGACAGTCCCATAGCGACAACACCCAATAACTTATCAGGAACTGCACGTAAAATTGCATAGAATGGTGTGAAGTACCAAACAGGTGCTATATGAGCAGGAGTTTTCATTGGGTTAGCCGCTTCAAAGTTTGGCTTTTCAAGGAAGTATCCGCCGCCTTCAGGCATGAAGAACAACACATAACAGAACACGATTAAGAAACCTGCTACACCCATAATATCTTTTACAGTGTAGTAAGGGTGGAATGGAATACCATCAATAGGCCATCCGTTCTCATCTTTGTTCTTTTTAATTTCAACGCCATCAGGGTTATTTGAGCCGACCTCATGCAAGGCTATTAAGTGTAAGAACACTAATACAACCAATACAAGTGGAAGCGCAATAACGTGTAACGCGAAGAAACGGTTTAGTGTTGCACCCGAAATAACATAATCACCACGGATCCAAAGTGTCAGGTCATCACCAATAAAGGGAATAGCACCAAACAATGAAATAATTACCTGCGCACCCCAGTAAGACATTTGTCCCCAAGGTAATAAGTAACCCATGAAAGCTTCAGCCATCAGCACAAGGAAAATCAACATACCAAACAGCCATAATAGCTCTCTTGGTTTTTGATATGAACCGTAGATTAATCCGCGGAACATGTGCATATAGATAACAAAGAAGAACGCCGATGCACCCGTAGAGTGCATATAACGTAACAACCAACCGTACTCAACATCACGCATGATGTATTCAACTGAAGCAAAAGCACCTTCAGCTGTTGGTACGTAATTCATCGTTAACCAAATACCCGTAAGCAACTGGTTAACTAGAACTAATAATGCTAATGAACCAAAAAAGTACCAAAAGTTAAAGTTCTTTGGTGTCGCATACTGCCCTATATGACGGTTATAGGTAGCCGTCATTGGAATGCGGGCATCGATCCAATCAATAATGTTCTTAACCATTACGCAGCTCCCGTATCTTCACCGATAATTACGTTGGCATCATCGATATATTTATGCGGCGGGACTACGAGGTTCAATGGAGCAGGAACACCCGAAAACACGCGACCAGCCATGTCAAACTTAGAACCATGACATGGACAAAAGAAACCAGATGTAACACCCTCAACCTGCTCACCAAATGAATCAGGCAAATAAGTTGGAGAACATCCTAAATGGGTACAAATACCAACAGCAATAAAAAATTCAGGCTTGATAGAACGTGCAGGGTTAGTTGCATATTCTGGCTGCTGCATTTCTTCAGATGCTGGGTCACGTAGTTGGCTGTCTAAAGTTTGAAGAGTATTTAGTACAGCTTCTGTACGACGAACTACCCAAACCGGTTTTCCGCGCCATTCAACACGAATTAACTGACCTGGCTCTACTTTACTAATATTTACTTCGACCGGCGCACCTGCAGCTTTCGCTTTGGCACTCGGATTCCATGACTTTATGAAAGGAACCGCTACAGCAACGGCTCCTGCACCACCAACTACGGCGGTTGCGGCTGTCAGGAATCTGCGACGTCCGGTATCGACTGGCGCATTGCTCATCCACTTATCTCCCAGAGGGTGTTGGAATTTTTATATTTCAATAGTTTAACCTCTAAAAAAGGTAGTGTTAAACTATCATAGTTTGAGGCAGGGCTCATTATAGCGAAAAATTAGAAGCAGATCATAGAGAAAACACACAACTAAATTGCGGATTAAGCCTCTTTGGCTTAAAAATGTTATTTTTTTTGCTTTGAAGATGTTTTTTTTGTGTCAAAAAGACAAGGTAAAAACTAGCTAACATATTGGTTTAAATCACTATATAGTTAACAAAGTTTAACTAATTCAGTTAAAGGTAGTAGGATGAAAAAAATAATTATTTTTATATAAAACGATCAATAACCCTACCGCACTGCGGACACAAAAAAGCCCGATATTCATCGGGCTTTTACACGCAAACTAACAAGTTAGCTTTATTTTCCGTCCATTGACTTCATGTACTTGAAAAAATCACTTTCAGGTTCTAACACCATAATATCTGAATTACCGGAAAAACTTTCTTTGTAAGCTTCTAAACTACGTAAAAAGCCGTAAAACTCAGCATCTTTGTTATAAGCATCAGCGTAAATCTTAGCCGCTAGCGCATCACCTTCACCACGAATGGTTAATGCATTACGTTCTGCGCCTGCGACCTTAACTGTCACACCGGCATCGGTCGTTGCACGGATGATTTCAGCTTGCTCTTTACCTTGAGCACGATGCTCTTTTGCCACAGCTTGACGCTCAGCACGCATACGTTGGTAAATACTATTACTCACGTTTGCAGGTAAGTTGATTTGCTTAACACGTACATCAACCACTTCAATACCCAAATTTGCAGCACTTTCAGAAGCATTAGTTAACGCATCAATTTGCAGTTCATCGCGCTTTCCAGAGACAATTTCTTTAATTGTACGGCGACCAAACTCAGTACGTAAGTCGTTACTGATTTTTGCTTGTAATAGCTTTTCCGCGTTGGCTTTAATACCTGCGTTTGTTGAAAGATAATACTTTTCAAAATCACTAATACGCCATTTAACGTATGAATCAACCATTAGATCTTTCTTTTCAGAAGTCACAAAACGATCTGCAGCGCCATCTAGAGTTTGAATGCGAGCATCCATGTATCTAGGTTTATCAATAACAGGCCACTTAAAGTGTAATCCTGGAATGAAGACACGCGTAACGTCCTCGCCATCGATATTGTCTTTAACAACTTTACCAAAACGAGAAACTATCGCACGCTCGCCTTCATTGACAACCATGACAGATGAAAAACCAAGACCTAAGATAACAACAAGAAGAATTAAACCTAATCTACCCATGAGTTATCCCCTCCCTTGACGAGTGCGTTCTTCACGAGATAAGCGTCCATCCGTAGGAACACTTGTCATCGGGATATTGGCACTACCTGATACTGAATTAATATGACGCTCAACTTCTGGCTCAGCGGCTTTACCGTCAGCTTTATTGTTGTTCATCAGCTTATCTAATGGTAAATACATTAGATTACCGTTGTTTTTAGCATCAATTAATACTTTGTTGGTACCAGACATCACTTCTTGCATTGCGTCTAAATACAAACGCGTACGAGTTACACTTGGTGCAGCTTTATATTCAGGTAATAACTTCTCAAATCGAGCGACTTTACCTTCAGCTTCAAGTACAACACGTTGTTTGTAAGCATTGGCTTGCTGTGACATACGTTCAACTTGGCCACGAGCTTTTGGCTCAATTTCACGCGAATAAGCTTCTGCTTCACGAATAAAGCGTTGCTCATCTTCCTGCGCAGAAATGGCATCATCAAATGCATCTTTCACTTCTTCAGGAGGACGTGCTGGTAAAAAGTTAACGTCACGAATTTGTAAGCCTATTTTATAAGGTTCAATAATGCGCTCTAACTCTTTCCAGGTATCACGACGAATTGCGTCACGCCCAGTGGTTAAAATGTCATCCATTCGGTTGTGACCAATGACATAACGCAGCGCGCTGTCGGTGGCTTCACGCAAACTTGCGTTGGCATCAACAGCACTGAACAAATATTCATATGCATCTGACACGCTATATTGAACCACAAGCTCAACTTTCACGACGTTTTCATCGGATGTCAGCATACTGCCCGATGCAGGAACCGAACGGAACGTTTCCACATCAACGGTTGTCACTTCATCAATAAAGGTTGCCTTCCAGTGTAAACCTGAGCTCACTTCACCAATGTGTTGACCAAAACGGAGTAATACACCACGCTCAGCTTCTTTAACTGTGTATAGACCAGACAATGCCCAAATAATCAGGGCAATCAAGGCAAACACAATCAATATAGATGAGTTAAATGGCTGACCTGGAGCGCTATTACCGCCCTTGCCACCAAAACGTTTTGATAAGTTACGAAATACTTCGTCTAGATCTGGTGGTCCTTTATCGTTACCACCCTTATTTCCCCAAGGGTCTTTACTTCCCTTGTTACCGGGCTCATTCCAAGCCATTTAGCACTCCATAATTGGATGAAATAAATGAGATTAACAAGAAACGTCTACTTCTGAAGCTTCAAAAATAAATGTCTCTAATTCCCCCTGACTCTGTTTCAGTAATCGGCGCCAATCGGCTTCCGACACGCGAACAGATAAAATACAGTTCCCCAGATCGTCATACTCTTTCTGCTGTATTGCATCCAGTCGATAAAACTGGCCAAGATAATGTCCAGCAGAAGCTGGTATTTTCAAAGTCTGCTCATAAATCACTGTCCCGATCAACTCGGTAATAGCCTGTAAAAGCAGATCAAATCCAATCTGTTTTTGTGCAGATACCCAAACGCGCTCAGGTTTGCCTTCATCGTCATAATCTATACGAGGAGCAAAGTCTTCAAGTAAATCGATCTTATTGCATACGACTAATTGTGTGATTTCATCAGCTTCAATTTCCTCAAGTACGCTTTGTACCTGGTCGAAATTTTCGGTCATATTTTCATCAGCACAATCCACTATATGTAATAGTAAATCTGCCTGGCGTGTTTCCTGTAGCGTGGCTTTAAAAGCCGCCACTAGGTCATGGGGTAAATGACGAATAAATCCAACGGTATCAGCTAATATCACTGAACCATCTGGTAAATCTAATTTACGTAGTGTTGGATCAAGTGTCGCAAACAATTGATCTGCTGCATAAACATCAGATAATGTTAACGAATTAAACAATGTCGACTTACCCGCATTGGTATAACCTACTAATGCAACGGTAGCCATATCACTACGTTTGCGAGCTCGGCGACTTTGCTCACGTTGTTTATCTACTTTATCTAGGCGTTTATTAATATTCTTAATGCGGCCTCGCAGTAAACGTCTATCGGTTTCAAGCTGAGTTTCCCCAGGCCCGCGCATACCGATACCGCCTTTTTGTCGCTCAAGGTGAGTCCAACCTCGGATCAGGCGCGTTGACATGTGGCGCAGTTGCGCTAGCTCCACCTGCATCTTACCTTCGTGAGTTCGAGCACGTTGAGCAAAAATATCTAATATTAATGTAGTGCGATCTAACACTCGACATTGGCAAACCACTTCGAGGTTACGCTCTTGAGCTGGGCTCAATGCATGATTGAAAATCACTACATTAGCTTCTGTTGCAGCTACCATGGCTGCTAACTCTTCTGCCTTACCTGAACCGATGAAAAACTTTCGGTCTGGCGAACGACGATTGCCTGTTATTACTCCTACCGAGCGTGCACCTGCAGACTCAACTAATAGTTGTAACTCCAATAAATCTTCACGACGTTCTTCGTCAGAAAATTCGATATGAACAAGTACGGCTGTTTCTCCAGCTTCATAACGATCAAACAAGAAGCAGTATCCTTTTTAAGTTATTTATTCCGTATCATCCTCATCAGAAGCATTTGTGCCTTGATGACTTGTCACATTAAATGGACGGGCTGGAACGACTGTCGAAATGGCATGTTTGTACACCATTTGACTCACTGTGTTTTTCAACAAGATCACGAATTGGTCGAAAGACTCAACCTGTCCCTGAAGCTTAATACCGTTTACTAAGTAGATCGAAACGGGTACACGCTCACGACGCAGAGCGTTTAAAAATGGGTCTTGTAAAGATTGCCCCTTAGCCATTTTGTAATTTCCTTTTTCTTTTTAAAATATGTAATTCAAGTTTTATTCTTTAGTTTGAGTATTATACAGTAACAGCTAATTAGCTAGCAGCATTGTCGCATAAGTGTAACTAAATTCATTTCATCGCCACTTTCTAGCCATTGCAAATCAGGCCAACTTCTCAACCATGTTAATTGACGTTTGGCTAATTGCCTAGTGGCAGCGGTAGCTTTTTCGACCATAGTCGCATGATCAACCTCATTATCAAGGTACTCCCAACACTGCCTATAACCGACACAACGCATAGATGGCATATCTAAATGCAAGTCGCCACGGGCCTTTAATTGAGCCACTTCATTGATAAAACCTTGGTCTAACATAAGCAGAAAGCGTTTTGCAATCAACCCATGTAATACCTTTCTATCGCTAGGTGCTATCGCAAATTGTATTACATCATACGGTAGTTCGGCAGACTTAATCTGAGTTAACTCTGTTATCGTCTTACCTGTGATACGAAAAACTTCTAATGCACGCGACAATCTTTGTGGATCATTTTGATGAATTCGCTCACCCGCAACTGGGTCAACTTCACACAGTTGTCGATGTAATGTCTCCCAACCTAGGCTTTCTGCCTCAGTTAAAATTTGTGCTCGTATCGTCTCATCTGCTGCGGGCAAAGGCGATAAACCGTCTAACAATGCTTTGAAATACATCATAGTACCGCCAACTAACAAAGGCGTTTTACCATGGGCAACAATTTGCTCAATCTGTTCTAGTGCATCACGACGAAAGTCAGCCGCGGAATAACTCTCACTAGGGTCTAAAATATCAATCAAACGATGTGGTGCCTGCGCCAACTCTTCTGCTGTTGGCTTTGCGGTACCAATATCCATTTGACGGTAAATCAACGCAGAATCGACTGAAATTAACTCACAGTTATGCTGCTGAGCCATTTGTATGGCCAATGCAGTCTTTCCTGAAGCTGTGGGCCCCATCAAAAAGATGATTTTTGGCCGTTCGACTTTATTCACGCGTTTTCTTTAATCCATGCTTGCCAAGGTAATGCTTTGGCATTGGCTAATATTGTTTGCTGAGTTGCCTCTGTAAGTAGACAAAACTTTTGCCAAATCGTTTGCGGGGCAACAAACTTATCGTTTGATTGCTGTGCAATCCAAAGTGCTAATGCTTCATTATTTGGCTTTACTGCTGCCATCCATTGTAATAGCTCTGGTATCACGGTGGCCAACTGGCTATCTCTCAAATATGGGGGCACTTTTTTGATAATCAACTGCCCGTAGCGAATTGTTAACTCAATACCGAGTTGACGCAAAAAAGGTTCACCCTGTTCAAGTATTAATTGCCAGTCAGGATCGGCTTTTATCGATACAGGCATTAATAGAGGCTGGCCGATTAACCCTATCGCTAATTTGTGCAAAATTTCCTGTTGAACAACTGTTTTTTGCACTTCAATAATTGGCATTAATTTTAATTCACTTTCAGACACTATGACCCAAAATTGGTTATTTAACACATTCGGCATAGGTTTTACTATTGAAGTATTTGGCAGCATACCGGCAGAATAGTGACTAGTATCTGTATTTTGGCTAACGTCATCGGATACTTGTAGAAGTTGTCCATAACTCTCAATCGTTGTTTGACTGATATGTTTATTAGGGACTTGTGTATAGGGCTTAGATGCTGGAGCTTTCTCGTTAGAATTCACATCATAACGAGGTTTAAGGTCAGATGAATATCCGCCAAATGAGCGACTTGCTTGCCCCGGAATATGCATACTACCGAATTGACTAATGCTATTAGGACGGCCTGCGACATCACTTGAAGCATGATTATGAGATAATTCAGATTCTACCGACTCTGAAAGTGAAAAGTGACCAGCAGTAAACTGCGTTTGCGGATAAGTATTCGCCGTAACAGCCTCATCACTATTGATCAGGGTTGCTGAGTTTACTGAGTCAGATACAGAAATAAAATCGAGCGCTTGCACTAAAGCAGACTGCAAAGCTTGTAATATAAAATCATGTACGTAACGTGATTGATGAAACCGTACTTCATGTTTTGCAGGATGCACATTGACATCTACTTGATGTGGGTCTAAATCTAACATCAACACATAACCAGGTTGATGCTCAACTCCTTGCTCTGCAAATGCTTGTTTTACTGCATGATTCACTAGACGATCGCGCACTAAACGGCCATTAACATAAAAATAGCTACTATCACTGATGACATTATCAAACGGCGACTGTAAATAACCTTGTAATGATAGGCCTGCATGCTCACATGACACAGTTAGCGCGTTTTCAGCAAATTGACGGCCACATATCTGACCCAAGCGTTGTTGGTGCTGAATTTCGGTGTTAGCAGGACGATATTGACGGACTAATTTGCCATTATGGGTCAAGGTGAAATGAATATCACATCTCGCGATAGCAATACGTTTTAACCATTCATCAATATGGGTAAACTCTGTTTTATCACTTTTTAAAAAACGTCTTCTTGCTGGAGTGTTAAAAAACAAGTCGACAACATCAATCGTCGAACCTTGAGGGTGCGCCGCCGGCGTCACTTTAACATCCATTTGTGAACCTTCAGCAAAGGCCTGCCAAGCTTCAGTTTGTTCTGCGGTTTTTGAGGTTAACGTCAAGCGTGCAACTGAGCTAATACTCGCCAGTGCTTCACCGCGAAAACCAAAACTCATGATGGCTTCTAAATCATCTAATGTGTGCACTTTAGAAGTGGCATGACGCGACAAGGCTAATGCAAGTTCAGCCTGGGGAATACCGCACCCATTATCACGGATGCGAATCAGCTTACTGCCGCCTTTATCGATTTCGATATCAACCCTTGTAGCCCCTGCATCTAGACTATTCTCGACCAGTTCTTTTACTACCGAAGCTGGGCGCTCAACCACTTCGCCAGCGGCGATTTGGTTTGCAAGTTGAGGGGGAAGGAGTTGGATAGCCATCATTATGCCCTTGGGATCACCAAGTGTTGGCCGATACGCACAACATCTGAACTTAAATTATTTGCCTTTTTAAGATTATTAACACTCACACCATAGCGTTTCGCGATAACCGACAAAGACTCACCGGATTGAACTTTATGCTTAGTATTGGCACTCTGAGACAGTAATGTGCCTGAAGGTGGATTGGTTTCAAAATATCGCACGACACCTTTATGAATAGCATTAGCCAGCTTTTGTTGGTGATTATAATTAACGAGTAGTTTCTCTTCACCTGGGTTTGAGATAAACCCCGTCTCAATCAAAATAGACGGAATATCCGCCGCTTTTAATACCGCCAAACTCGCCGCTTCTGGCTCTTTTTTATGAAGGTGGGTAACGCTACCAAGATCACGCAAAATATCTTTGGCAATATCATTACCCATTACCATCGAATTATTTTTCTGCATGTCGATAAGCGTTTGCACTAAATATTTTTCAACATCAGAATTTTGAATAATATCACCCACACCCCCTAGCAACTCTGAATGCTTTTCTGTTTGCTCAAGTAATCGACCTAATTCACTGTCAGCTCGGCGCATTGATAACACCCACGCCGATGCTCCTCTAGGCTGAGGCGATGTAAATGCGTCAGCATGAATAGATAATAATAAATCCGCTTTACTGCGGCGGGCTAACTCTGAGCGACGGTTTAAGTCAACGAAGTAATCTCCGGTACGCGTCATCACAGCTTGCATACCAGGAGTCGCATTAATTTTATCCGCAAGGCGTTTTGAAATATCGAGTACAACGCGCTTTTCATAAATACCTGTAGGACCAATAGAGCCTGGATCTTCGCCACCGTGCCCAGCATCAATGGCAATAACGATATTACGGTTCGTACCCGAAGAGTGGGTAGTGACTTTAGCTTTTGTTTCTGCGCTAAAGGAATCATCTAAATCCACCACCAAACGATTACCGTATGGAGCTGTTGGAGATAGCGTAAACAAGTTAGATTTTATTGGTTTATTGAGGTCCAAAACTAGCCGTAAAATACCTTTTCCAGGCGATTGACTCACCCTAATACGTTTAATTAATTTACTATTATTGCTTAATCTGTCTAATTGGACTTTATTGCTGGCATTTTTAATATCCACAACGAGTCGTTCAGGATTGGTTAGCGTAAACGATTCATACTGAGGCGCTTGCGATAAGTCAAATACCACACGAGTTGATTCTGGTGCAGCCCAAATGCGCACACTATCGAGCTCGTTAGCACTGTGTGCTGTAAACGAGGTACTTATTATTACCCAGCAGGTAAGATGAAGAATGGCTTTATGTAGAGTCATTATTATTTTAATTTTTTCAAAATTGTTTGCCCAGAAGCAGACAAAGCGTTAATTTCAATTTCTCGTTGATTATTTTTATAGCGTAAATGCAAATGAAGATCGGCATCAGGCAACATACCCTGCCCATGCTCAGGCCACTCAACCAAACAAATACTGGTTTTATTAAAATAATCACGAATTCCCATAAATTCGAGCTCTTCTGGGTCAGCGACACGATATAAGTCAAAATGAAATACATCAAAGCCATCAAACTCATAGGGCTCAACTAAGGTATACGTTGGACTTTTAACCGCACCTTTATGACCTAAAGATTGAATAATTCCGCGGCTCAAGGTAGTTTTACCTGCGCCTAAGTCTCCAGTTAAAAAAATCGTTAATGGCGGCATTAGTCCTTGAGCAATAAATTGTCCAATTGCCACTGTAGCTTGTTCATTTTCAAGATTTTTAACAATAGAAGTCATATCAAACAGCCAAAAGCATTATAAAAGAGGTTCAAAGCCACAATATACCAGAGTTCTATATTTATCTCCTACAGCTGCATGTGGCTTTTTTCAACAAATAAAAATGCCAGCAATATCATTGCTGGCATTTTTGAGTCAATCAAAAGTTAAATGCTGGCTAAAGCCTAAATATCATCCATACGAAGTACACTGTGTACTAAACGCTTCTGTTGTGTTTTCGCAACATGGATCACATCAAGCAGTGCACTTTTCGCATCATTACAAGAGGTTAATTCTGCAGTTTTTTCGAGAAACTCAATTAAACGATTTTCAAGATCAAGATGTAACTCTAACACTTGCTCTTCATCCATATTAGCTGGTAAAACAGCTTCATCACAACGCTTAATAAAATCCTCAAAAACAACATCTTGATACCAGGTATCAAGAATTTTAGCTGGCGCATCTTCAATATAGCTTTCTAGCGTATCGTGGATATGCTTCTCATGCTGCTGAAAGTATTCCAACATTAACTTCACGCGAGAAGAGTCTGCGTTACGGTGTAATCGTTTGTACAACTTGCCCATGTTTAATCGACATTTGGCAACATACTCAAGTAATTCACTTAATTGTTGAATACGCATATATCACTACCTCACTTTACAGCCTGAGATTATCAGGGATAACTTAATTAACTTCATTATTAGAAATTTCACTTAACAAGTATTTGAGCAAAGTCATATTTTTGATTGTTTGATGTTTTTATATTAGGGATTAATGAAGAAATGCGTGCTGGATCACTTAACGGAATTGAGGAAGATTTTAGGAGTATTGATGCCTTACTCAACATGGAGTGATTGGGATATCTATGGGCCCCATCGATCGTGGATACTGTTTTTGGCGATATCAAAATTTAGCGATATCAAAAATAAGGCATAATTTATAATAGGGCTAGTGTATATTTGGAACTCAGCGCTATAAAAAAAGCGCTTATATTAACCGTTGAAAATGTCTATATTCAACCTTCAAAGCATGTCGAAGTTCACTTCAGGTAAACACTTGAATCCAGGTTGCGCAAACAGGTAGCCTTGCATTAGTTTAACACCCGCCTCTTTAAGAAACAGATATTCTTCCTTCGTTTCAATACCTTCAGCTAAAGGCGTAATGTTTAGTTCAGTAAGTAAATTTAAAGTATTTATCACAATTGACTGACGCACTTTATCTTTGTCTATATTTCGAATTAATGCCATATCTAGTTTTACAATATCAGTCTGAAAATCTGCCAATAAATTAAGACCTGAGTAGCCAGAGCCAAAATCGTCTGTGGCGGTTTTAAAACCAAGCTTTTGGTAGTATTCAACAATTTCCTTTAAATGTTTGCTATCTTCAACTTTTTCAACTTCTGTGAATTCAAACATAATGTTTTCTGTTGGAAAATTATACTTTTTAGCGGCGTCTAAGGTCGTTCGAATGCAGCGCTCTGGGTTATAAATCGCATTAGGTAAAAAATTGATGCTTAGCATCGAGCTTATGTTTAACTCCGACGCTAAAGCGATCGCTTTAATACGACAAAGCTGATCGAAAACATACCGGTTGTCAGCAGTAACCTGAGACAAAATGGCATATGCTGACTCATTATTAATCCCTCTAACTAATGCTTCATAGCCATAAATGCTTTGAGTGCTACAGTCAATAATTGGTTGAAAGGCCATAGTAAAATCAAAGTCTAAATTATTTTCCTTCGCACAATTAGTACATAGCGATCGCTCAGTGTTGATCGACTCTATATTCATTAGACAACCTTTTTATTTTTTTAATTAGTTTAAGATTAGTATGCCATGAAAACATACGCAATATTTGCATAAATAGAATACACACATTCAATCGAACAACACCCATACTTCTATGAGTAGCATTATTATATTTATTTGACTAGGCCTTTAACAGGAGTTGGATAGAAGAGTTGGCCCCTTCTTGTATTTATTGGAAGTTATTCGTATAAACGACTACTTTTTTAGCCCGAGTGATGTGAAAAGATACTTGCCCTTTCACTCAGTCAACTGAGCTAATATCGCATTTCAAATTAGATATTCAAACTGAGAAAGTGATTTTGCAGCGACCCTCTCTTCATAAGGAATGGGTCGAACTGATGACCTATACCTTGGCAAACAAAAAGATATCGCAATTTTTAAAATCGCAACTGAGCTAATTTTTATTGCTATTTTGATGATGTAAAGTGGGAAAGTTTTTAAGGAGGTATGTGATTTTGGAGCGACCCTCTCTTCATAAGGAGTGCTTCGAACTGATAACCTATACCTTGGCAAACAAAAAGGTATCGCAATTTTTAAAATCGCAACTGAGCTAATTTTTATTAGCTATTTTGATGATGTAAAGTGGGAAAGTTTTTAAGGAGGTAAGTGATTTTGGAGCGACCCTCTCTTCATAAGGAGTGGTTCGAACTGATGACCTATACCTTGGCAAACGAAAAGGTATCGTAATTTTATAAATCGCAACTGAGCTAATCTTTATTGCTATTTTGATGATGTAAAGTGGGAAATTTTTTAAGGAGGTAAGTGATTTTGGAGCGACCCTCTCTTCATAAGGAGTGGTTCGAACTGATGACCTATACCTTGGCAAACGAAAAGGTATCGTAATTTTATAAATCGCAACTGAGCTAATCTTTATTGCTATTTTGATGATGTAAAGTGGGAAATTTTTTAAGGAGGTATGTGATTTTGGCGCGACTCTCTCTTCATAAGGAGTGGTTCGAACTGATGACCTATAACTTGGCAAACAAAAAGGTATCGCAATTTTTAAAATCGCAACTGAGCTAATTTTTATTGCTATTTTGATGATGTAAAGTGGGAAAGTTTTTATGGAGGTATGTGATTTTGGAGCGACATATCAGGTTCGAACTGATGACCTATACCTTGGCAAGGTATCGCTCTACCAACTGAGCTAATGTCGCATATCAAAAATCATTTTGTAAATTTAGATTTTGGAGCGACATATCAGGTTCGAACTGATGACCTATACCTTGGCAAGGTATCGCTCTACCAACTGAGCTAATGTCGCATTTCAAAATCATCTTGGAATTTGGAGCGACATATCAGGTTCGAACTGATGACCTATACCTTGGCAAGGTATCGCTCTACCAACTGAGCTAATGTCGCTTACTATTTGCTTCATTTGTAACAATCAGCAAGGTATCGTCTTTCTACCTGAACCAACTGAGCTAATGTCGCTTAATTTCAAATTCCTACTTTCTATAATCCAAAGCTTAACACTCTGTAGAAAGTTGAGGCCGCATTATAGGTAATATTTAATATGCTGCAACCCCTTTTTGCACTCTTTTTGCAAAAACTGAATCGTTTGGTTAAATTTTAAATACCTGACCACGATAATACTGCAATTCAGCAATAGATTCTTTGATGTCTTCTAATGCTTGATGGGTATTCTTTTTTGTAAAGCCATTCATAGTTTCAGGGCTCCAACGACGGACTAATTCTTTAATGGTGCTGACATCGACATTGCGGTAATGGAAATAATCTTCAAGCTCTAACATATACTTGTTCAAAAAACGGCGATCTTGGCCAATGCTATTACCACACATAGGTGATGCGCCCTTAGGAACATAGTGTGATAAAAACTCAATCGTTTGATCAATCGCATCTTGCTCACTGTGTTTACTGGCTTTAACCCGATCAATTAGACCTGACTCACCATGATGTTTTTGATTCCAATCATCCATTCCCGCTAGCACTTCATCGGTTTGATATATGGCTAAAACAGGTCCTTGGGCAATGATATTTAAATCTTGATCCGTCACTAAAGTGGCAATTTCAATAATTCTATCGACTTCAGGCTCAAGCCCTGTCATTTCAAGATCAACCCAAATCAAATTTTTCGCATCTGCAGCCATATCGTTCGCCTTATTCTATCTATTGCCCTAATTTCAGGCATTTTTATTTCATTGCGTGTATCATAATCCTTTTAAGACACAAAAAAATACCTTTAATTGATGAAGATCTCTCTGTGAGTAAAAAGAAACCCCTAAGCCAAGGCCAATTAAGGCGCATGCGTGCAAATCAATCAAAACGATTAAATCGCACCGATTCAGCCAGCGACAGTGCTGATATTCAAGATCATTTATTAACACCTGAACAAGCCGGTGTGGTGATATCTCGTTTTGGTCAACATGCTGATATTGAAACCCAAGACGGCATTATCACCCGCTGCAATATTCGCCGCGCGGTCACCAGTTTAGTTACAGGTGACAAGGTTATTGTACGTTTAGCCACTGAAGTGCAATCAAACGCCAACATTGGCGGTATTGTTGAGGCTGTTCATCCGCGAAAATCGTCCCTCACTCGCCCTGATTTATATGATGGCGTGAAAATTATTGCCGCCAATATTGATCAAATTCTTATCGTGTCATCGGTATTGCCTAGCTTTACGACCCAAATTATTGACCGTTACCTGGTGGCCTGTGAAGACACTGACATTGCACCGGTTATTGTGTTAAACAAAATCGATTTATTGAACGATGAAAACCGCCCTGAAATTGAACAAGCCTTAGCCCGCTATCGCGACATTGGTTATCAAGTTTACCAACTGAGTAGCCATACAGGTGAAGGCATTGCAGATCTTAAAGACTTACTAAAAGATAAAGTCAGTGTGTTTGCAGGACAATCTGGCGTCGGTAAATCATCGGTCATTAATGCATTAATGCCTGAAGCTGACTTACTTATCGGCGATGTGTCTGGTAATTCTGGTTTAGGTCAACACACCACTACAACCGCAAAACTATTACACTTTGCCAGTGGCGGCGATTTAATTGACTCTCCGGGTGTGCGTGAGTTTGCTCTGTGGCATTTAGATGCTCAACGAGTGGGATGGTGTTTTATTGAATTTAGAGAGTTTTTAGGCACTTGTAAGTTTAGAGACTGCAAACATGGGGATGACCCCGGATGTGCGCTACAAACGGCTTTAAAAGAAGGCAAAATTACCCAAGACAGGTTTTATAACTATAACCGTATTATTGCTAGCCTTGATGAACAGCGACATGCACGACACTTTCGTGCCATTGATGATATTTCGAAATAATGAATGTCGACGTTAATTTAGCGAAACATGTTTAAGTCACTTAATTTACCAACACATATTCATCGTACAAAACTAATAAAAAAGTAAGGAAATAAAATTGGACTCATTAAAAATTGCTTTGCAATACATCATGCCAAAACATTTTTTATCACGCTTAGTCGGTAAGTTTGCCGCAGCAGAAGCTGGGGTACTGACTACCGTATTTATTAAGTGGTTCATTAATCAATACAAAATTGACATGTCAGAAGCAGCTAAAAGTGAGCCTGAAGCTTACAACACCTTTAATGCCTTTTTTACCCGTGAATTAAAACAAGGTTTACGCCCAATAAACCAAGACGCAACCATCATGGCGCACCCAGTTGATGGTGCGGTTAGCCAATGTGGCCCAATTGAATCTGGCAACATATTCCAGGCCAAGGGGCATAGTTACACTTCGCAAGCTTTACTCGGTGGTGATAAAGCCGATGCCGACCGTTTTGACGGCGGTGATTTTGCCACTATTTACCTTGCACCAAAAGACTATCACCGTATTCATATGCCGATTACCGGCACCTTGTCTAAAATGACTTATGTACCAGGCGACTTGTTTTCAGTTAACCCACTCACCGCGCAAAATGTGCCAGGGCTTTTTGCCCGCAATGAACGTGTAGTCGCTATTTTTGAAACTGAAATAGGCCCATTAGCCATGGTATTAGTTGGCGCAACGATTGTAGCTAGCATTGAAACCATTTGGGCTGGCACAGTAACACCGCCCGGTGGCAAGCAGGTCTTTAGTTGGGATTATCCAACCACAGGCCCTAAAGCATTAACATTAGAGAAAGGCGCTGAAATGGGCCGCTTTAAGTTAGGCAGTACTGTGGTGATGTTATTTGCCCAAGATGCCATTGATACCTTCGCTGATGGCGTAGAACCTGGCGAAGTGACTCGTTTAGGTCAAGCGTTTGCAAACATTAACCTTAAATAGCGATTAAAAGTGCCTACCACTCAACCTCGCTCGGGGTTAGTTGAAGTACATCTAGCCGTATTACTGTTTGGTGGTACGGCGCTTTTTTCTAAGCTTATTCCGCTAAGTGCGCTTAACATTACCTTTTTACGCTGTATCGTCGCAGCCTTTGTTCTGGCTTTACTAGTAAAGGCCAGCAAGCAAACCCTCAAATTACGTCATAGCAAAGATTACCTTATTGCCATTTTACTCGGTGTTCTCGTGAGTTGTCATTGGGTAACGTATTTTGCCGCGATGCAATTATCATCTGTTGCCATTGGTATGATTGCCTTCTTCACTTATCCTGTGATGACAGTGTTAGTCGAACCTTTAATCAACCGTACCCAACTTAAATGGGTCGATGTAGTTTCCGGCCTAGCCGTATTGATTGGGGTCATTTTATTAATCCCCGAACCTAATCTTGATAATGACATAACCTTAGGCATTTTAGTCGGCGTGTTGTCTGCGGCGTTATTCACCGCCCGTAACCTGCTACATAAACGTTACCTCACAGGCTACAGTGGCCCGCATGCGATGTTTTATCAAACTTTAGTTGCAGTGATGTTTTTAAGCCCATGGCAAGATGTCAGTATGGCAGATCTTAATCAGCACACTGTAGGATTGGTTATTCTGTTAGGAGTGGTATTTACCGCTGCGCCGCATGCTTTATTCACTACTGCGCTGCGGTATTTAAGTGCTAAAACGGTCGGATTAGTATCCTGTTTACAACCATTTTATGGCGCGATATTGGCATTAATCGTTTTGGGTGAGCAGTTAAGCACTCAAACCTTAATCGGCGGGGCTATTATTGTGGCAACGGCATTATTTGAAACTCAACAAAGCCATAAGAAAAACAAACTTTAACCTTTCAATACTAGCCATATCTTTGTAATTGGGGCAAATTAACACCATTGTATTGTGCTTACCACCAACCAGAGAACGTACCATGCTTATATTTGCCCACCGTGGGGCCAGTGGTTATCATCCCGAAAACACTTTGGTTGCAATGCAAGCAGCATTGGATTTAGGTGCAGAAGCGATAGAACTCGATGTCCATAATGTTGAAGGGCAATTGGTGGTGTTTCATGATCGTCGCTTAGAAGGTAAGTCTAACGGTCACGGTCTTATCCGCCAATCGTCATTAAATCAATTAGCTAAGCTTAATGTTAAACACCAACCTATACCCACTTTATGGCAGGTGCTTGAACTGATTAAAGGCCGCTGCATCGTCAATATTGAGCTAAAAGGCGATAATACTGTACCGCCACTGCTGGCTTTATACCCTCAGGCTATTTCACTATTAGGCTTCAAACCCGAACAGCTATTAATGAGCTCATTCAATCATCCCTACCTTGCCCAAATCAAACAAGCATTACCCACGGCTTACGTGGCACCGCTATTGGGTGGGATCCCGCTCGATTTAGCCAAAATCGTCACAGATTTACAAGCATACTCTGCGCATATAGATTTGAGTTTTATCAGCCAAGCATTAATCGATGACGCCCACCAGCGTGGCGCTAAAGTGTATGTTTATACGGTGGATAACCCTGATGACATTCGTGCCTTAAAATCGATTGGCGTTGACGGAGTATTCAGTAATTACCCAGACAAGGCCAAAGCCGCACTGGCTGAACCCAATGGCAATTATGCAGGTTGGTTTGAATAGTGTTCTTTATAAAAATAACAACTGCTAATGAAAAAGGCCATCAAGACTAAATTGATACGCTGATCGTCAGCACCAAAAAGGACGTATTGCTTTAGACTGATATCGCACCTAAAGCGCTACAGCACAGGGATAAAAATGAGCATTATTGTTGCACTTAAAAATATCAACAAAGGTTTTAAAGACGGCGGCACATTTCATCAAGTACTTGATGACGTCAGCCTGACGTTAAGCCAAGGGCAAACAGTGGCATTAACCGGCCCTAGTGGCAGTGGTAAAAGCACTCTGCTAAACATTATTGCCGGTTTTGAAACCCTAGACTCAGGTCATTTATCATTAGCATCATCACCGGATATCCTTAGCGCACAAAATCTTAATGACACGACAAACTGGCAAGATGCACACTGGAGCCTATACCGTAGACAATGTTTAGGTGTGGTATTTCAGCAATTTAATTTACTCACACCCTTGAATGTCAAAGATAATATTAGTTTTGCATTAGCGTTAAATAATCAATCTTGGAATGATTGGTGTGATGAATTATGCCAGCAGCTTGGGCTCACTGAATTACTCTCCAGACCGGTTGAAACCTTATCCGGCGGTCAACAACAACGTGTCGCTATAGCTAGGGCATTGGCACATAAACCACCACTTTTGCTCGCTGACGAACCCACCGGAAACCTTGATGAACAGGCTGGCATGCAGGTCATGTCATTATTAACTGAACTGGCAAAGCAAGCTAATACTTGTATATTAATGGTGACCCACAGCGAACAATGCGCTCAATTTATGCAAACCCGTTGGCATTTACAGCAAGGCCATATTGTTGAAACCCATGCAACTCAAAGCCTCACGGTATAATTGCTTATGACACTTTCATTGTCCCTTATTAAGCGCTGCCTAGTGGTTTTCAGCCGCCATTATCGCCAGACCCCTATTCAAGCCAGCGCTATTTTACTCGGTATTATGCTGGCGGTAACCTTACTGATAGGCGTTAAAGCCACTAATGAGAATGCTAAACAAAGCTATGGTGAAACAACCGAATTATTGAGCCAACGGGCCAGTTTTTACCTTACCGATAAAGATCAAACTGGGATCGATGAAGCCGCTTACTTTGCCTTACGCCAAGCTGGCATTCCGGCACTAGCGGTCATTGAAGGCATAGCAAGTGATCCACAAGGGCGATCATGGAAGGTCAATGGCAGTGACATTATGGCGGCTGTGTCAATGCAACCTCACCAAGATGACCAGTCATCAAAGGCCAAGCAAACAACACCCGCAATTCCATTACAGCGCTTATTAGCCGGTAATCCTAGCGTAGTAATATCTGACAATCTTATCGAAAGAATAAATGCACTGACCCAAGAGCAGCTCATTTTAAATGATATTCCAGTAGAGATTATTCCAATAGAAGCCAGTCTCGGTTTGGGTAATAGCATGTTGGCGGATATTTCTTTTGCGCAACAATTATTAGATATGCCCGGTAAGTTAAGTTATATCGCCATCTTTTTTCCGCTTGATAAATCACCATCGGTTATCGACTCGCAGCGAACTCAAATCATTGCCGCTTTAGAACAGGCTGGATTTGATAGTCGCCAGGTACTCATAGACAATCAAGATGATGGAGAGTCTCTTAGTGCACTCACAGCAAGCTTTCATTTAAATTTAGACGCTATGAGTATGTTGGCATTTGTTGTCGGGTTATTTATTGCTTACAACGGCGTGCGCTACAGCCTAATGAAACGGCAAAGGCTGTTTATTCAGTTACTGCAAATGGGTGTAGGTCGTCATAACTTACTCATCGCGCTGATTATTGAAATTATCTGTTTGGTGATTGTCGGCAGTATTATCGGTTTTATCATTGGACTGCAATTATCCCAGTGGTTACAACCTATGGTCGCGATGACATTAGAACAAATATATGGCGCAAAATTACTGCCCGGTTTATGGCAATGGCAATGGTTTGCACAAGGATTAGGGTTAACTTTAGTTGCCTCGCTTGGAGCATGTTGGCCATTGTTATTACAATTGTCACGTATGTCCTTGGCGCAGGGTGCACTACGCCAAGCACAGTTAATACCTTATGAAAAACTGTTTAAACAACAGGCGTTAACCGCCTGTATATTATTAGCAAGTAGCGCGATACTGTTTAATTTTACCTCTCAATATAAGCACAGTTTGATATTGCTCGGTATTGTTACCATTGCCATTCCGTTATTGTTACCCATGACAATCAGCATTGGCGTGAGATTACTATTACCTTTAATGCCAAAAGGTATATGGCAATATGTGGTAGCAGAAACAAAAGAGATTATCGCGCCATTATCATTGGCGATGATGGCTATATTGCTGGCCCTTTGCGCCAATATTTCAATGAACACCTTAGTCGGCAGTTTTGAAGTCACCTTAAAACAATGGCTAGATGCCCGACTTCATGCCGATTTATATATCCGGCCTAATCCGAATGCGCTACTGGATGTTAATGCTTTTCTGGATGCCGAGCCCAAGGTGACTGCTGTTTATAAACAATGGCAGACAGAAGCTAAATTGCAACGCAATCAATCTAACCTTAGCAACATAATTCCAATTAATCTGGTCAGTCGCGATTTTTACTCGATTAAAAACACCACTGTATTTAAATCGCCAGACAATTTAGATGAGTCATTTTGGAGCGAATTTGAGCAGGGTAAAAACGTCTTCATCAGCGAGCCATTATCGATAAAATATCAACTTAATATCGGTGATAAAATCAATATTGATAAACTGAGCAAGACTACTAATAACTTATTATCAACACCCGTTGCACAGACCAATAGCGAGATGTTCACTATTGGCGGCATTTATTTTGATTATGGCAACCCCATGGGCGAGCTGATCATTTCACCCTATTTATGGCAACACTATCATTTACCGCCCAACCCCATAAGTTTGGCTGTGGATTACCAAGCCGATAATGAGCTACTTCAGCAAGCATTGATCAGTCAACAAGGACTTTCATCGGCCAGTATGTATAGTCAACAACGTATCAAAGATGAAGCGATTAAAATGTTCACCAAAACCTTCTCAATCACAGTAGTGCTTAATAGTCTGACATTGCTGGTCGCAGCCATTGGATTGTTCAGTGCTTGCATGATGCTAACTCAGGCAAGGCTAGCGCCATTAGCGCGTTTGTATGCTTTGGGGGTGAGTCGCAAACAGCTCAGAATCATGGTGACATCACAAATGATGTTAATTGTATTACTAACCTGCTTACTCGCCCTGCCAATGGGGGCAATATTAGGCTACTTATTGATTAATAAAGTCACCTTGCAAGCTTTTGGTTGGACGATTGCCATGATATGGGATTGGCAAGCTTACGGCAGAGTGGTGATGATTGCGATGCTAAGCTGCTTAGTTTCAGTAGCATTGCCGCTATATTGGCAAACCCGTAAACCGCTGATCAGCAGCTTGCAGCAGGAGACATTATAATGCGTTGCTCAAATAGCAAGTTAACAAAAATGCTGCTAACCACTTTTACGCTTATGTTACTGGGATGTCAGCCTAGTACTGAATCATCAGAAGGTACCAGTAAACCCGCTACGGGGATATCGATGGGTAAGCTTTTGGCCGCCGATGAAACCTTACTGCAATACAGCCAGGTGAGTCCCGCCAATACACTTGAATTTCCACAGGATCATCAACCCCATGAAGGTTACAGGATTGAGTGGTGGTATATTACGGCCAACTTAACCACTCAAAATGGCGAAGCCATTGGTATTCAATGGACTCAATTTCGCAGCGCATTAAGCCCACCGACTCCACCTAAGGCTCAATCTACTGATCTACATAACAATATATCACCTAAACAGTCTCCTTGGGCGACCAATCAAATGTTTATGGCCCATGCTGCGCTAACCAGTAAAAGTGAGCATTACAGCGCAGAGAAGTTCTCCCGCAGTCATCCACAATTTGCACAGGTATCCGCCAATCCGTTTGCAATTTACTTAGATAATTGGCGTTGGCAAAGTCATAACAACAGCCCATTTCCCGCCAGCTTAAATGTTGAAAGTGAGCAGTTTAGTTACCAATTGAGTTTAGACAGTCAAAGCCCATGGCAATTACAGGGTGAACAAGGGTTGAGCATTAAAAGTGCTGACGGTAAAGTCGCCTCCCACTATTACAGCCAACCTTATATAAACGTATCAGGCACAATTAACCGTAACGGTAAAACTGACATGGTCAGCGGCCAAGCCTGGTTAGACAGAGAGTGGAGCTCACAGCTATTAACAGATAGTCAGCAAGGTTGGGACTGGTTTTCTATTCGACTTGATAAAAAACAGACTTTAATGATGTTTAGATTAAGAGGTGAACAACCACAGGATAGTTTTTACAGCGCTAGACTTATGCTGGCTGATGGCAGTGGCCGTAACATTACCAGTGCAAGTCATCCCAATGACATCAGTATGCAACCTATCACTTGGCATACCAGCAAAAATACGCGCTACCCCACGGGCTGGAAAATTGATATTGAAAGCGAAAACATTCATATCACCACCCAAGCACTTAATCCCAATAGTGAAATGTTGTTGTCGACAACGTATTGGGAAGGCCCTATACAAATCGAAGGCACGCACTCAGGTGTGGGCTATATGGAATTAACCGGGTATTAATACCGAAGCTCATATTGTTAGACCAACAGCACAAACACTCCTTGATGAGTACGTTGATTTAATTAAGCCTAACCAAATGCGACAACATCTGGGTTAAATCTTGGTGATGAAGTCATAGAGGCTAATCTTCAGGGTGAAATCAAAACGCGCAAGCAATGTCCTTTTGACTGCCCCCGTAGAATGGGTAACACTCGCGGACTATCTACCTAATACATCTTTCTTTGATTTTTTCGCAGCCTTCTTTTCCTTTGCGGTTAGCAGTGGTTGCTTTTTCACATCTTTTTTACTGTCTTGTCCTTTGCTCATAATATTTTCCTTTAATAACAAATGCATTACCTAAAGTCAGCTTGAGTCAACTTGAGGACAGTTCCTAGCTTTTGGCATCAATGTAAGTTTGTGATGTCAATCAGTAGAGCAAACAGTATGAACCTAATAAAGCCCAACTGAAAGAGGTTATTGAGATTAGCTTGTCAATGGCTTGCTATGTAAGCTCGCATAAGTCTTTAACTTAAGTGCCAAGAAAATATTAATAATAATATTCTTCTGATGCACTTTTATCTTATTTTCATCATACCAAGCCAAATTTAAAGCATAAAAAAACCGCTGCCTAGGCAACGGTTTTTTTCAGCGATAAGTTAAGAATTACTTCTTAGCTTCTGCAGCTTTACGCTCTTTAACTTGAGCAACAACTTTCTCAGAAACGCTGTTAGGACATTGTGAGTAGTGAGCGAATTCCATAGAGAATTGGCCACGACCTGAAGTCATAGTACGTAAAGAACCGATATAACCGAACATTTCTGATAACGGTACTTCAGCTTTAATACGAACACCAGTCATACCAGCGTTTTGATCTTTGATCATACCGCGACGACGGTTAAGGTCACCAATTACGTCACCCACGTTGTCATCTGGGCTGAACACGTCAACGTTCATGATAGGCTCAAGAAGTTGTGGCTTAGCTTTAGCGATAGACTGACGGAACGCGCCTTTAGCAGCGATTTCGAACGCGATAGCTGAAGAGTCAACTGCGTGGAATGCACCATCAGTTAATTCAAATTCAACGTCTAACACTGGGAAGCCAGCGATAGTACCTGTGTTCATCATGCTACCAAAACCTTTCTGAACCGCAGGCCAGAATTCTTTTGGAACGTTACCACCAACAACAGAAGACTTAAACACAAAACCTGTGTTTGCAGCACCTGGACGGATTTTATAGTCAATTTTACCAAACTGACCAGAACCACCAGACTGTTTCTTGTGCGTGTAGCTATCTTCAACTTCTGCTGTGATAGTTTCACGGTAAGCAACCTGTGGCTCACCAACAATTAGTTCAACACCGTAAGTACGCTTAAGGATGTCTACTTTAATGTCTAAGTGAAGCTCGCCCATACCTTTAAGGATGGTTTCACCAGAATCTATGTCAGTTTCAACACGGAAAGATGGATCTTCTGCAATCATTTTACCGATAGCGATACCCATTTTCTCACTGCCGCCTTTATCTTTTGGCGTTACAGAGATAGAGATAACTGGCTCTGGGAATACCATAGCTTCTAGTGTACAAGGGTGCTTAGGATCACATAGAGTGTGACCAGTTTGCACGTTCTTCATACCAACGATCGCAATAATGTCACCAGCTTGCGCTGAATCAATTTCTATACGTTCGTTAGCATACATTTCAACCATACGGCCAACACGCTCAGATTTGCCAGTGAATGAGTTAAGGATGGTGTCACCCTTCTTCAAACGACCAGAATAAACACGTACGAATGTTAATGCACCAAAACGGTCATCCATAATCTTGAATGCTAATGCTTTAAACGGAGCATCAACGTCAACGATTGCGAATTCGCCATTTTCGTTACCTTCTTCGTCAGTTAGCGGTTGTGGATCAACTTCAACTGGATCTGGAAGGTAGTCAACAACGGCATCAAGCAATAACTGCATACCTTTGTTTTTGAATGCTGAACCACAGTATGTTGGGAACACAGCCATTGTACGAGTACCCGCACGGATACAACGCTTAACGTCTTCTATAGATGGTTGAACACCTTCCATATAAGCTTCTAATAGGTCATCGTCTTGCTCAAGAGCAGTTTCGATTAGCATTTCACGGTATTCTTCAACTAAGTCAACCATGTCAGCTGGCACATCAGTAATTACGAAGTTTTCTGGTAGACCAGAATCATCCCAAATGTGTGCTTTACGAGTCAATAGATCAACAACACCTGTGAACTCGTCTTCAATACCGATTGGTAAAACCATCACTAATGGGTTAGCCGCTAAAACGTCTTTAGTTTGCTTAACAACACGTAAGAAGTCAGCACCCATACGGTCTAACTTGTTTACGAAGATGATACGCGCAACTTCTGAATCGTTAGCATAACGCCAGTTGGTTTCTGATTGAGGCTCAACACCGCCTGAACCACAGAATACGCCGATACCGCCGTCAAGTACTTTAAGCGAACGATATACTTCAACAGTGAAGTCAACGTGGCCTGGAGTATCAATAACGTTGAAACGGTGATCATTCCAGAAACAGCTTACTGCTGCTGACTGAATGGTAATACCGCGCTCAGCTTCCTGTTCCATGAAGTCAGTTGTAGATTCGCCGTCATGTACTTCGCCGATTTTGTGGATCTTACCGGTTAGCTTAAGGATACGCTCGGTGGTCGTGGTTTTACCCGCGTCAACGTGAGCGAAGATACCAATGTTTCTGTATTTGGATAATTCGGTCATGATTCAACTTTAATGATTAGTTTAAGAAGTAGACGGAGCATGCGAAAAGTACCGACACACCGCACATCAGGTTATTTTAGGCGCATATTGTAAATTGGAACCATGCTGGGCGCAAATAGGAGTTGCAATATTTATGACTTTTCATCAAAAAAAATGCAAAAAAAGGCAATTAATCTATACAAAACAGCAAAATAAAAATAATTGAATATTTTTTAACCAAACAAGAAAAAAACTACCATTTGGTCAAAATATTGCAATTCACCTACCTTAAACTCAATTAAGATATTTTTTATTGAAAAATAGAGTTGATTTAAACAAAAAAATACCCGCACTTGGCGGGTATTTTTATCTGGCTTACAAGATTAACTTATATCAGTTAGCTAAGCCGTTATGCGTCAACCGGTGAGATAACAAACAATAGGTCATTTTGTGAAACTTGTTGACCGTTACTGTTTAAAATACGCTCTATACGGTATGTCTGATCTTCAGGATATAAAACTGCATCTTGACGGTTAAAGCCTGCTAATGTCACTTGCGAGAACATCTTCATAGCTTCTGTTAATGCTAATGTTTGATCCACAGTCACTATGTCGCCTTCTTTAACAAAATCAGCTTCACCCGGTGCTGGTGAAGTGTAGAAAATACCTGCGCCCTGTGCCAATACTTTCAGCTCATTACTTTCACCAACACGTAACGACTCAGTATCTACTTTAATGTTTTCTGCCGCAGCTTCCATTTCCGCAATAAGCTCTGGAATATCTAGCTCAGCCATTAAGCGTGGTAAGTAGTTAGTGTCGTATACGCCTTCATTGAAAGTGCGATCTTTAAGAATACGCTTCAACAACGGAATGTTGGTCGCAATACCTTTAATCACTACTGTATCTAAATACTCATACATTTTCTTGATAACATCTTCACGATCGATACCACGAATAATGATCTGCGCGATTAAACTGTCATAGTATGGTGATATTTCTTTACCGGCTTCAGCAATCGAAATCAGCTCCACATCATCACGCTTTGGCATCATACATTCAGTGATCATACCTGGGTTAGGCAATAGCTGCAGAATACCATGACTGTCTAAGGCGGCTTTCTCGGCCGTCACACGTACTTCCATCGCATAGCCTTGATCAACAGGCTGAAGGTTTTCAATTGAACGACCTGCGGCGATATCAAACTGTGCACTAACGATATCAATACCTGAAGTGGCTTCAGTAACAGGATGTTCAACTTGCAGACGTGTATTCATTTCCATGAAGTACACTTCATTGGCATCTAAGTTATAAATAAACTCAACAGTACCGGCGCCCATATAATCAGTTGCGACACCCAATGCACGAGTATATTCCATCACGCGTTGCTTAAGCTCTTCTGGCAACATAGTTGAACCAGATTCTTCAATCACTTTCTGGTTATTACGTTGCACAGAACAATCGCGAATACCTAATACCTTGGTATTACCGAATTTATCACGTAGCAATTGGACTTCGATATGACGTAACGAGGTGACATACTTCTCTAAATACAAGTCGCCATTACCAAATGCAGCTGCGGCTTCTGTAGCCGTTTTTTGGAATAAACCAATCATATCCTCGGCGCGTTTAACCACCTGAATACCTTTACCACCACCACCTTGTACTGCTTTAAGTAGTACAGGATAACCAATTTCAATTGCCACATTTACGGCTTGCTCAGCATTAGTCAAAATACCGTGGCTACCAGGAACAACTGGGACATTTTGTGCTTGAGAGGTATGAATCGCGTTAGACTTATTACCCATAGTGGTCATGGAATGCACACTTGGGCCAACAAAGTTGACACCATTATTCACACACAATGCAGCAAATTGCGGGCTTTCTGATAAGAAACCAATACCTGGGTGAAGCGCATCAACATCTTCGTAGTCAGCCACTCTTAACACTGAATAAGCGTTTAAGTAACTTTCATCAGAGGTATTACCACCAATACAAACCAGTTTATCGGTCTCTTTTAGCATATCCGCTGGTACAGAAGTCATATCTGGATCGGATGCAACTAATACGACGTTGATATTATTATCATGGGCTTTGCGAATTAACTTAACCGCTGTACAACCACGGGCATGAATAAGCACTGTGTTGATAGGCTTCATTAATGCACGGGGATCATTTTGAAGAATAACTTCTTCAACCTCAACCACCTCAGGCACTAATGTTGATAAGGCTTGACCAATAACGTCTTCAATACGTGCTGTTGGCAGTGGCATTAATGGATCAATACCCGTCAACAAACCGTCTAATGTGTCGCTAAATGGGTTGTACACTAAGCCCGTCATTGCACCTGGCACTTTCGACAAGTAATTCGACAGTGTCGCGGTAGACGGCAAATATGCTGGTACCACCATTTGGCCTGCAAATGGCATATTTGTGCCAGACAAATAGTAAGTTTGCACTAAAGGATGCGTTACAAAACTCGCCTGTGCGCCACCGGTACAGTCACCAAAACCAAACATCAGTACCGGTAATTCGTTATCACGAATAAAACGAGTGATACGGTCGTTTACTACAGCCATTGAGAATAGCGCCGCTGCGCCTTCTTTGGTTTGCATACCACCAGAGCTAATAAAACAGATAACCGGAAGTTTACGCTTAGCACATTCAATTAATAGCGCACTGAACTTCTCAGCGCTGGCCATATCAAATGCACCCGCTTGGAAGGCGATATTTGATACTGCCACACCCACGCGTAATTTTTTACCTTCGTGCTTAAAATCAGCAAGACCTGTTATCAAACCACATGGGCGAATTTTCTTATCAATGGCATCTTCAATAGATAAACGGAACCCAGGGAAGTTAAGCAAGTTAGCCGACATTTTGTCTGCATTAATTTCGTCAAACTGAGTAAAGAATTTGGCAACCACATTCTCCCAACCCATTTTGCCTTTTTGCTTCTCTTCACGAAGGACCTTCTGGATTAACAAATCTTGATAACCCATGGTCAAACGGTTCCAGAAATCTTTACGACGACCAATACGTACAGGGTTGATTGTCCCTGTGTATTTATCGTGCTCATCTTCACTATCGAAGTATTCTGGTAATAAACGCTCAAAGAAATAAGTCAAGATAACGAATAATGAATCGTTAAGTTGTGGGAAACCGACACTTTTCCATTGTTCTACACGGGTTAACAATTCAGCACGGTTTGATTGTGCCATAAAGTATTTAAGCCATTTGTAGAACTTGGCTTTGTCATTGGCTTCATCATTAGTTGAAAGTGCATTATCAATTGATTTATGCAGTAATTTATCAACTGATGCACGCGCCAAGCTTTTCGACATCATCGCTTCTTTCGAAATAGACGCTAAGCTGCCTACAACATTGTCATACAAAGCGTTAAAGATCAGAATATTGTGACAGTGCCAAATAAAATCTTCACGAAGTTCATCATTAACCACTACATCTAATACGGTCAGTTGATTTAGCTCAGGCCATGCGGCTTGCGTTGCTGATTTTGGTAATGACTCTAAATGCTGAATTAAGCCTTTAAAGTTGTTAGCTGCGTTACCTTTCCAACGGTGGAATAAAGACCATGCGAGGTTAAAAATTAATGCCTTACGTGCTTTTTTATAGTTCTCTTTCGGCTCACCCAAAATAAAGCGAGTAATGACGTTACGCTCAGTAGACACCTCACTGCGTTTAGTCGAGAAATTGCCCCATAACTTATTAAGGTCTTCATCGTAAACCAGCTTATCAGGGTTTGTTAACCAAGCTTGGAACACACGCTCTTGCTCTTGCTTGATACGTTCAAGCAAATCACCTTCTGGTACGCTCACTTTTGATAAACGACCATACTGCTCAAGCGAGATAGAATGGATACGGCTGCGCAAGGTCAGGTAACGTAAATATCGGTATGCACTACCAAAAATATTGTGGTGCATGGTCGGGTTGCTTGCCACAGCCAAACCGGTATTATTTTCAAGGGTAACGAGATTCTTAGACGGTGCTAAGAAACGCTGTAAACTGCGATCATAATGTTCTTTTAAATCGTCAGACTCACGCACAAAGTTCACTGCCGCACGCTCAACCGCTTCAATTGAACTAATAATGGCACGACGTAAGTTATGTTGGCGCTCATCTTTATCGCTTGGGGTGAAATCGATAATACCGTCGATACAACCTGCGGTATAAAGCTCTTCAGGCGATACCCCCACAGACTTAGCACATTCCTGCCAAGACAAGTTGTACTTACGTGCAATGCTTTGTAAACCTTGCGGTTGGATAGTATTAAAAATACCATCACGGATAGACAACAAAATGTTAGCTGCAGCCAGTGGAATAGCACCACCAGAGTAACCTGCACCAATCACAATACCCACTGTAGGTACGTCAACGTTGGCGCTTTCTGCAATGGCTTTAGAAATAGTATGTGCCTGGTTTTGACTATTGGCGATTTCACCCGCATCGGCACCTGGTGTGTCGATAAGGTAAATAATAGGCATTGATAATTCAGCAAAGTGACGGATCGCTTTGCAGGCTGCTAAATGGTGCTCAGGCATCCAAGCACCGTTAGCAGTGCTGCGCTCTTGGGCAACAAAACCAATTCGGCGAGTTCGAGTGCCGAAGTTTAACTCAACTTCAGCACGGTAGAATGATCCTAGATGGCTTTCTGCTATGATTTTACCTTTTAAATCGGCAATCATGCGTTTCGCGCCAGGGCGATTTTTGTCTTGCGACGGTAAAATAACTTTATTGACGTAGCCGTCAACATCCAAAGACGCCAAACCTTTTAAGTTTGCTTGAATCGCATCTTCAGTTAATAACCCTTTAACTTCTTCCGATAAACTCTGCTTACTATGGGCAGGAAATAACGAAAAATCTTTAGCCAGGTGTTCAGCTTGTAAAAATAATGGATCCGCTGATAGTACTTTAGTCTTGTTAGCGGGCTGCTTTTTGCTGGTCATCCTTAGATCCTCTGCGTCGTTAGCCTCTGAAATTTTTAGCCCGTAAATATAACTTTGTTAATAGGCTAATTACCATATAAACTACCTTGGACGCTTTGTTCCATAAATGAGACAGTGAGGGTAATATGCCGGATTTGAACGGTATGATGCTGTTTGCAGCGGTAGTAAGGGCTAACGGATTCTCTCAAGCTGCACGAGACATCGGACAAGCTAAATCAACAATTAGCCGTAAAGTTGCTCAACTTGAGGAAGAATTAGGGGTGCGTTTACTGCAACGTAACACCCGAAATATCAGCTTAACCCAAGTTGGCGCGCTATATTTTCAGCATTGTGAAACCATTAGCCAAGAAATTGAAGCCGCCAATGCCATCATAGAAAACACCCATAATGATATTTCTGGTTCATTAAGAATTGCCATTCCAGTGTCTTTCTCACAAGAAGTAATTGGTCACTTATGCTCTAGTTTTATGCGACTTTACCCCAATATAGAGTTAGATATTCAGTTTACCGACAGCGACATTGGCCTAGTGGGTGAAGGTTATGATATTGCCATTAAGTACGGTCCTTTACAGTCTTCTGATTTAGTTGCCAGATTATTATTTGAAAGACAACCGATTTTAGTCGCCAGCCCAAATTATATTAAAAAACATGGCGTCCCCGCTTCACCGCAAGAACTCAATCAGCACCAGGGCATATTATTAGGCACGAGTTTATCAGCGCCGATTTGGTCGGTAGGCAAAGGCAACCGTAAGTTTATGGCCACCTTTCAACGTAAAGTACGGGTTAACAGTGCAAAAATGGTTAAACGCTTTGCCTTAGATGATTTTGGCATTGCCTTATTATCCAATACCAGTTGCAAGCAAGAAATCGCCTCAGGCAATTTAGTGCCTATATTGCAAGAATGGCCAATGGATTCTATTAAAGTGTATGGCGTATATTCAAGCAGGCGACAATTAGCCTCAAATATCAGTGCCTTTTTGGACTTTATTGCTAAGCGTTACAGCAATCAAGAATCATTAAGCGCAATAATGAAATAAAGCATAAGTTATATAAGCTGGAGTTAATCCATAAACCCCTTTGCCAATAAGGGCAGTTTTTATGGTATAACCAAGTCATTAATGACGAGATTATCAATAA
The DNA here is from genome assembly GCF_051164935.1 of Shewanella sp. HL-SH2. Taxonomy (NCBI): domain Bacteria; kingdom Pseudomonadati; phylum Pseudomonadota; class Gammaproteobacteria; order Alteromonadales; family Shewanellaceae; genus Shewanella; species Shewanella sp. HL-SH2. The sequence goes on along the minus strand of NZ_CP195035.1, from coordinate 1,181,743 downwards.
TATTCGTCGCTATCAGCTTCTCGAGGACTGCCAAGATGCTATCAACACGCCTACTTATGCTTTCTAGTTTGGCTTTAATGGCCGCTGCTACTATGGCTCAAGCAAACACGTTAACTAAAGATGTAGAAGAGCTGCGCTTACCTTTGGCCAGTAAAACCATGCCACGTATTGTCGACCGCTATCAGGACGTCACCGAAGGCCTTAACAATAAACTGTCCAGTGCAACCGATGAACTAGCTATTACTCAAATGGTCGCTAACGAAGGGCATCGTTTATGGCTGCAGGCTGTAAAAGACTTACAATCAGGCCATACGGATGATCGCGCTTTATATTGGAGCCGACTGATGATGCGTGAAAGCCTTAAAACACAAAGAGTCGGTTATAACATTGCGCCTTGGCAGCGTGAAATTTTGGTCAGCGCGATTGAAAAAACGTCACGTGGTTTTAGTGATATTCATTTTAAAACTGATACACGTATTAAAATTTTACTGACAGGCTTCGACCCTTTCTTCCTCGATAAAGATATTGGTCAAAGTAATCCTTCAGGAGTCACCGCGTTAGCCTTAGATGGTTATCAATTCAATATCGACGGTAAAATAGCTCAAATAGAAACAGTCATGATCCCGGTACGTTTTGCTGATTTTGACAAGGGGATAATTGAATCTTTACTCACACCTATTTATCGCGATAACAGTGTTGATATGATTTTCACTGTTAGCATGGGCCGTGAACAATTTGATATCGAACGTTTTCCGGCTCGAAATCGCAGCGCCGACGCACCTGATAACCTTAATGTCTTAACTGGCGCCTCTAAAACTAACCCATTGCCACCAATGCTAAATAACCAACCTTTAACTGGCCCTGAGTTTGTCGAGTTTTCACTGCCGATAGCGGCGATGCAAAAAGAAAAAGGTCATTGGCAAGTGAATGACAATCACCAGGTTAGCACCATTGACCGTGGCCAGTTTGAAGCAAAGTCGCTTAATGAACTACAAAATGAAACGTCTGTAGAAGGATCTGGTGGTGGCTACCTTTCTAATGAAATCTCTTATCGTAGCATCTTATTGATGCAACAATTTGGTCGTAACATTCCTGTTGGTCATATACACACACCTAAGGTAAAAGGTTATGATTCACAGGCTGAGCATGACATTGTCGAGCAAATTAAAGTGATGATTACGGCTGCGGCAGCAAGCCTATAACTTTTTTACTTAACGTTAAAACGAATATAATTTAACTCAGCTTGTTCAGCCCACTTATTTAAAGGTATTACCTTGTCACAACGTTTGTACCAGCATTTACACACTATGGCTCAAAAACTGGGCCTTAGCGTTAATTCGCTTACTGCAAAACCCAAAGTGAGCTTAGCTTGTTCAAACCAGCAAGCTTTCACTCACACCCACATTGTTCATCCTAAGAATATTAGCCAGATTCAGCAAAGTGTTATCGATAAAATTGAAATTGATTATCAATTGGCTGAGCACTATTTTAAGCAAACGTTTCCGCGTCCATTGGTTCAATTTACCTTAAGGGGTAAAAGCGCTGGTACAGCTCACTTGCAACTCAATAAACTGCGCTTTAATCCAATATTACTTGATGAGAACACAGCTATATTTATTGACGATGTGGTACCCCATGAAATCAGCCACTTACTCAGTTTTCAACTATTTGGCCGAGTTAAACCCCACGGGGCTGAATGGCAAACTATTATGCGAAAGGTTTTTAACCGCGTCCCAAAAACCACTCACCAGCTTGATACACAGTCAGTACGAGGCAAACAATTCGAGTATTTTTGCGGTTGTGGCAGCGTGCAACTGAGTGTGAGACGCCATAACAATGTGGTAAAGGGCAAAACGCAGTACCGCTGTAAATCCTGTCAGCATACCTTGCAAAATGCACCGCTCTCACAAGCGTAATGCAAACTTACTGCTTACCTCACCTATAACTAACAAGCGCCAAGGTAGTAAACAAGAACCACAGCATCAAACAGATTTCATCCCCCTATCATTGCATCAGTCGAAAGTATCCCTTACCATTTCGCCAAAATGACAGGCAAGGCCAGTTTTCATAACAGCTTTAGTCTGCAATATTGACATATTAAGGTCCGCGCTATCATGTTTTATACCCCCCTCAGAATGCGATTATTCGCACTTTGCACTTTGTTGTGTTCATCTTTACTGCCTTTAACGGCTACTGCGGCGGAGCACCCGACTAACTTCAGTCAAGCTAAACGTATTATTCGCACTATTTATCAGGACAACTTGCCGCTTAAGAGCTTTTATTGTGGTTGTGACATCGCCATCGCAGGTAAAGTTTGGCAGCCTGAACATCAAAGTTGTGGTTATCAAGTCCGTAAACAGCAAATTCGCGCCAACCGGATTGAGTGGGAGCATGTAGTTCCGGCTTGGGAGTTTGGTCACCAGCTACAATGTTGGCAGCAAGGTGGCCGTAAAAACTGCGGTAAAACTAGCCCACAGTTTAAAAAAATGGAATCAGACTTACATAACCTCACCCCAGCAATTGGCGAGGTGAATGGCGATCGCAGTAACTTCCGTTTTAGCCAGTGGAATGGCAAAGCGGATCAATACGGTCAATGTGAAATGATTGTCGATTTTAAAGGTCGCAAAGCTCAACCGCCTGCCCGCAGCCGTGGCGCCATAGCCAGAACTTACTTTTATATGCAGCAAACCTATGCATTACAAATATCATCTAGTCAGCGGCAATTATTTCAAGCTTGGGATAAAAGTTATCCGGTAGATAAAACAGAATGCAAACGTGATAAGTTAATTGCCCGTTCCCAAGGTAATCATAATGATTTTGTACACAAACAATGTCAGAATCTAGGGTTAAGCCAATAATACAAGCTCGGATATTACTACCCATGAGAATCCCAAGGATTTACCAAGCGATTGATTCACTTAATGTCGATCAAATCGTTGCTTTAGATGAAGATGGTGCAGCCCACATTGGCAAAGTATTGCGCATGGGTGAAGGCGATCAAATCAGTCTTTTTTGTGGTGATGGCAATGACTATTTAGCCGAAATAACTCAATCGAGTAAGAAAAACGTCTCTGTTAAGGTCTTATCTGCTACAGAGAATCAATCTGAATCACCTTTGGATTTGCATTTAGGCCAGGTGATATCGCGCGGCGATCGCATGGAGTTTACCATTCAGAAATCAGTAGAACTGGGTGTCACTACCATTACACCGCTATTTTCTGAGCGTTGTGGTGTTAAGCTTAATGGCGAAAGATTAGATAAAAAAATTCAACAATGGCAAAAAATTGTCATCAGTGCGTGCGAGCAATCAGGCCGCAGTGTGGTACCTAAAATTAGGCCTGCTATGGAATTAATGGATTGGTGCCAGGAGCAAACCCAAGCATTAAAACTGAATTTACATCCGCGGGCGGCTCACGGCATTAATGGCTTAACTCAATTAGGCCAAAAGAATAAAGTACGCTTGCTAATTGGCCCTGAAGGTGGCTTGTCAGATCAAGAAATCACCATGACTGAACAATTTACTTTTACCGACGTATTGCTAGGCCCACGCGTGCTCCGCACTGAAACGGCTGCACTGACGGCGATAACAGCATTACAACTCAAATTTGGTGATATCGGTTAATGCAATATACTGCAAACGGCTATCACATATTGACACTTTAAGGATATCAACATGATTAAACTCGGCATCGTGATGGACCCCATTAGCGACATTAATATCAAAAAAGACTCAAGCTTTGCTATGCTACTTGCGGCGCAAGCTCGTGGCTATCAGCTGTTTTATTTAGAAATGAAAGATCTCGCTATGGTAAATGGTCGAGCTATGGGCAATATGCGATCACTAACCGTGATCAATGATGCCGCTAAATGGTTTGAGCTAGGTGAGGCGATTGATACACCGTTAGCTGATTTAGACGTCATTTTAATGCGTAAGGACCCGCCATTTGATACCGAGTTTATTTACGCCACTTATATGCTTGAACGTGCTGAAGAAGAAGGCACATTAATCGTCAATAAGCCGCAAAGTTTACGTGATGCTAATGAAAAGCTATTTACCGCCTGGTTTTCTGAATTTACCCCTGAAACGGTAGTTACCCGTGACGCGCAACGTATTCGTGCGTTCCACCAGCAAAAGTCAGATATCATTATCAAACCGTTAGACGGTATGGGTGGCAGCTCTATTTTTAGGATCAAAAAAGATGACCCTAACGTAGGCGTAATTATTGAAACCTTAACCAACTACGGTCAGCAATATGCGATGGCACAGGCGTTTATTCCAGAGATCACCTTAGGCGACAAACGTATTTTAGTTGTCGATGGCGAGCCAGTACCCTATTCATTAGCCCGCATTCCGATGAAAGGCGAAACCCGTGGCAATTTAGCGGCAGGTGGACGCGGTGTGGCTCAACCTTTATCTGAAAGTGATTGGAAAATTGCCCGTTCTATCGGCCCTGAGTTAAAAAAACGTGGCTTAATTTTTGTCGGTTTAGATGTAATTGGTGATAAACTCACCGAAATTAATGTCACTAGCCCAACGTGTATCCGTGAAATTGAAGCGGCATTTGACGTTGATATTACAGGTATGTTGATGGATGCCATCGAGGCACGTGTTAACCCAGCTCAATAATCAGGAAATTTCATGCTGTTTTTAAACACTTATCGTGGATTTGCTAGCGTATTTTTGTTTGCTTTGACTAACCTTGTCGCCACAAGCGCATTAGCCAATGAAGCCAATATCGTTAGCGATCCCCAAGCTCAAGTGAGCACGCCAGCAGCGATAGCGATGGCAAATAGCAGCCAAAACATTTCACAATCACGTCCTAAAAATATTATTGTGATGATTGGTGATGGCATGGGACCTGCTTACACATCAGCCTACCGCTATTATAAAGATAACCCTGAAACAGAAGAAGTTGAGCAAACGGTATTCGATAGACTATTAGTGGGTATGGCAAGTACTTACCCCGCTACCGTAAGTGGCTATGTCACTGATTCAGCAGCGTCAGCAACCGCCTTATCAACCGGCATAAAAAGCTATAACGGTGCTATTAGTGTTGATGTCGAGAAAAGACCCTTAACCACCTTGCTTGAGAAAGCTAAAACACTGGGCTTATCTACTGGTATAGCCGTTAGCTCACAAGTTAACCACGCGACTCCCGCGGCGTTTTTAACCCATAATGAAAACCGTAAAAACTATATTGAAATAGCACAAAGCTACCTTGATACTGACGCGGATGTCATTTTGGGTGGCGGACAACGCTACTTTTCAGCCGAGCTACTTAGCCAGTTTACGGCCAAAGGTTATCAGCATATTACTGATTTTAGTCAGTTAGATACACTCAGCTCACCTAAAGTATTAGGCTTATTTGCAGATGTTCAATTACCTTGGGTTATTGATACTAAGCAAGCACACCATTTAGGCGCGCTAACCCAAAAGTCACTTGAATTACTGTCGCAAAACCCAAATGGTTTTGTGCTGTTAATCGAAGGCAGTTTGATTGATTGGGCTGGACACAGCAACGATATCGCAACCGCGATGGCCGAAATGGATGGTTTTGCCCACAGCATTGAAATTGTTGAACAGTTTGTTCGTCAGCAAAAAGATACCTTAATGATAATCACCGCCGATCATAATACCGGCGGACTGTCAGTTGGCGCTAATGATGAATATGTTTGGAAACCGGCGGTGCTACATAAAGTAAAAGCCAGCCCTGATGTAATTGCTGCAAAGGCTATTGCAGCACAAGCATGGCAAGCGATTGTCACTAAGCAATTAGGTTTTGAGCCAAATAGTCAAGAATTTACATTACTCAACAACGCACGCATGCAAGGCAATGAAGCCATGGCAATATCACTGCGTAAGTTAATTGATGTTTATTCAAATACCGGTTGGACAACTCTGGGCCACACTGGTGATGACGTGCAAGTTTTTGCTTCAGGCCCTGGTGCTAAGCTCTTTTCAGGCCATCAGGACAATACTGATATAGCCAATAAAATATTCAGCTTATTACCAAGCTCAGCTCAGTAAAGCACTATTAACGATTAGCTAAGCCGATATTTCAACCTTGGCTAGCTCAATATATTAAAGCGACATTAGTCGCTTTAATTTTTTAATTATACAAATGATAGTAGGTCAATGTGTTAACTAATCCATCTCAATTATTATTAAGAAACCATCACGAATTTGCAGGCCTTAATATTCTTATCCTCAATTATGAGTCCGATACCTTAGCGCATCAATGTATTGAGAACGCCAAAAACGTGACTGCATTGGCCTTGGATTATAATCACCACTTAACCCTATCACCTTATGAAAATGACCGTTTACGCTGTTACTTTGCCCCTAAGTTGCCAGACGCGCAGCAGTTGGAAAAGTTTGATTGTGTGATTGTCTATTTCCCTAAAGCTAAGCCATTAGCGGAATACTTATTTGCCTTAGCAGCCAGCCATCTTGTCGAAGAAGGATTGCTGCTGGTTGTGGGTGAAAACAAGGGCGGCATAAAATCGGTAGATAAACTATTACCCGACGCTTTTAGTTCAGCAATTAAAATAGACAATGCCCGTCACAGCTTGCTATACCGTGCATATCTAACACAAGACGTAGCAGCTTTAAAATTAACTGACTGGATGACACAATACACAGTCGACACCCCCCAGGGTGAAATTACCATTTGTAATTTAGTCGGTGTTTTTAGCGAGAAAAAACTGGACCTAGGTACTGAATTATTACTGTCTAACTTACCTAAACTGAGTGGTCGAGTATTAGATTTTGGTTGTGGTGCAGGGGTAATATCGGTCGGGCTACTCAAGCAATATCCTGAACTTAATATTGAATGTATCGATATCAATGCAATGGCTTTAGCATCATGTGAGCTCACCTTAGCGGCAAACCACATGCAAGCTAAGGTTTACCCTTCCGATGGTTTTAACCAAATTGAAGGTAAGTTCGACGGGATTATTTCTAACCCCCGTTCCACGATGGCTTAGATAGAACATTTGCCATAGCACATGCTTTTGTCACCCAAAGTGCCACACGATTGAGTGCTAAAGGAGTGTGGCAAATTGTGGCTAATCGACATTTACCCTATGCCGACAACATAGCCAACACATTTGGCTCAGTTAACGTCCCAGCCGAAAACAATAAGTACAAACTGTACTGTAATAAAAGTAAATAGCCTCAACTCGGATTAAAATATTCGCTCAATAGTCGGTCTATTGCACGTTAATGTAACCCAGTTAACAAAGTAAGCATCTGCTCGGTAAACGATAATCTACCGAACAGATGTTTAATAACATGTCATTAAATCAACATTAGCAAGTCAATGACTATTAAGCTGTGACTTTGATGCTGGATAATTTAGCTAAATTCCGCTAAATTCGAGGTATAGTGATTTTTATATAAACTCGTTTTAACACTCCAATAAAAATAATAAATAAAGGACATTATGTTAGAGCCTTCTGTTGCAGCATTTAATGCTGAAAAATCTAAAGTAGAATTACGGCTTATCCCCAATACTCACGGCCCTATTTCTACCGATGATGTTAATCAGCTTCTTAAACAGCCTGATTTTGCCATGCTGTTTCCTGTCACGCCTGCGATAGATAAAGCGGTTAAAGAAGTGAATGCCCTATGTGGCCAAAAACCGGGGAATCACGAGCTATTTTTCACTATTGCTGAGCGTAAAGATGGCAGTATTAGCATCAGCATTAGTGACGATAAAATGCAGGCAACAATGAAAATCACTTCCGCATGGGGTGGTAAAGATATTGTATTAGCCGATGTACTCAATAATCTTAAAAACCATAAAATAAAGATGGGCTTAAGTAAGCCTAAAATTATGGCATTACTACAAAGATTAGATATTTTACCACCGGGTGAATTTTGCGAAGGCGAAATTGCCATCGGTAAAGCCCCAATAAACGGCGAACATGCCATTTTAACCCGTAAAGTACCGCTCGCTAGGGAACGCTTATTACAGCCGCAAGAACGCGAAGATGGGACCGTAGACATGCGCAACTTAGGTGCATTAGTTACTGTAAAACCCAATGACGTATTGATGGTAAAGCAACCGGCAACCTCTGGTACGGCTGGCTATAATGTGCATGGTGATACATTAAACCAAACACCGGGTAAAGATAAGTTAATGATGCCTGGTAATGGTACGGCCCTACATCCTAGTGACTCCAATAAACTAATAGCAACGGTATCTGGTCAACCGGTCGAAAATAAAAAAGGCATGCAGGTTGATGACGTATTACAGATCACAAATGTCGATGTAAAATACGGCCATGTAAACTTTAAAGGCAGCATATTAATTACCGGTGATGTACATGAAGGTATGCAGGTAAAATCCAGTGGCGACATTACTGTAATGGGTTTTGTTGACTCCGCCAGCCTTGAGGCTGAGGGTGATGTTATCGTCAGCAAAGGGGTTATTGGTCGCTTAATTAAAGAGCACGAGTTCAGTACTAAAATTCATGCCCAAGGGCAAATTTGTGCCCAATTCGTTCAATATTCAAATCTCATCGCCGAAGGCGAAATCCTGGTGACCAAGCAACTTTTACATAGTCATTCTCACTCAGGTAGTACTATTACAGTAAGTGATGCCCAAGGTCGACGTGGAGATCTTGTTGGCGGCAAAGCCACAGCATCGAAAGGGATACGTGCGGTGGCTTTTGGGGCTACCGCCGGGACGAAAACTGAACTATTCTGCGCCATGCAGCAACAAGAGTTGAAGCAAGAGTTAAAAGTATTTGATGAAAGTGTCAAGCAGCTTGTGGTAGCAGGTCTTGATATTGAAGCAAGACTACGCAAGCTTCCGCCAAAGAAAGACTGGCAAAACGATGCAGGCATGATTGAACAAGTCAAAATGATGCTAGATCAAAAAAATCTTATTGCTGCAGAACGTTTGAAAGAAGAAATTGAATTTGAACAAGTTAAGAATGAAGTAGATGGTTATTACGACAGATATTTTATTCGCGCCGAGAAACACATATTTGCCAATGTTGAATTGCATATTGGTAATGCTCAAAACCGCACCCAGCGTGAACATGGACCGAGCACGGTCAAAAATATTAATGCAGAAATCAGCTTTGATTACAGTCGCTAATGCAACCAACTGATAAGCCTATCAGCACCATTATAAATTGGCCTGCCATCGTGTTGCTGCATCAACACGATGACCTCGCCTATATTGCCGATCAATCTGCCTGGCAAGAATATCTTGATCATGAGGCAGCTAATCTAGTTGCTGAAGATAAACTCATTGATAGCACAGGACAATGCTGGCTAATGACTGAATCTATTAAGCAGCACACATTAACATCCAGCACGCCAATCAGCCTTGAGCAATTTATTACCATAGTGCAGCGATTCGCACAATTACAAGGACAGTGTTGCAGCAGTAAATTAATCTTCTCAAACTTTCAACAGGGCTTTGCAATCATTGAGCAATTAGATTGATTAAGCTAGATTGATTGAGCAATTGATTGAGCTATTGTCAGGCCTCTGGCAAAATAGTGACAATTTTACTGAGTAAGTTTGAGAGTGTGCATGGAGTTATTAAATATTGAGTGTCTTGGTAAACGGCTACGTTTAGAAGGCTCAATGGCCGGTTGGCAACAGCTATATTGGGACAACCAGTTGGTGTCACAAAAATCAGCTTCCCCCAATAACCAAGCGTTTCACATTCATCAGTTTGAATTGACCTCACAATCAACCCGCCCACTCTCAACTCCATCGGCTAAGCAAAACTCCGACAGTTTAGAAAATAGTGCGCTAGATGATGTCATAATTGATAACATTCAGACCAATGCGATTCCAGTAAGGCTTGAAGTCGATGTTAAATGGCAGCCTTTTTATCTTGAATACTGCGTGTTAGTTGACGAAGAGCAAATCAGCCAAGGCCAACGAACAACTAAAGACATTGAACAACAAGTCCCCGAAATAGCCGTACCTAAAGCTAATAAAATCAGTATGGTCGGTTTAGCGTCACTAGGGTTTAAGCTTTTAAAAAGCGCTAAAGTGGTCAAAGCCTTGTTAGCAGGAGCCAGTGTCGCAGCCTATTCTTGGTTATTCTCTATTGAATTCGCCCTCGCCTTAATTGCCTGTCTAGTATTCCATGAATATGGCCACATTAGAGCTATGAAGCACTTTGGCATGAAAACCAAGGGCATCTATTTAATCCCCTTTATGGGCGGTCTAGCCTTAAGCGATGAGCGCATTAACACTCGCTGGCAAGATGTGGTCATCTCCATCATGGGGCCCACATTTGGCTTGTTTTTGTCTATCGCTTGCTTGGTAGCTTACTGGGTCACGGGCAATGTTTTTTTTGCCGGCTTAGCCGCCTTTAACGCGTTACTCAACCTGTTTAATCTATTGCCTATTCTGCCATTAGATGGTGGCCATATTTTAAAAAGTATCAGCTTTTCGATGAATAGCGTCACAGGGTTAATCGCCTGTGTTGCCGGAGCCGCTATTGGGGTCTTTATCAGTTACAGCTTAGGCTTAGCCTTGTTAGGTTTTTTATTATTAATTGGTAGTTTAGAGATTGTTTTTGAATGGCGCGGTCGTCATCAAAGCCATTTGTTACCGCTAGACAGTTATGGACAGATCTTTTCAGCTATTTGGTATTTGCTAACCGTTAGCGCGCTAATCGGCATTATTTGGGTTATTGCGGCTACAGGTGATGATATGTTGCGGATGCCACTAGAGATACTTAAGAGTTAATTGGGGTATTACTTAGTCGGTTAATTCAGACTAATGTCTCATGTTTACTAATTGCCTGCCGCAGGCCTTAGTGCAGATAATCCAGCGAGACGCCAGTTCTTGATTTTAAAATCAGCGTCCCTGTGGGCTTAACCAAAACATCCCTGTTTTGGATACTCGCTGGCTCATCTGCACCTGAAATTTCATCTCTTCGATTTAGCTTCACTCGCAACGACTACCAAAAGCAAAATATGAAGATAAATTTAGTGAATCTTTGAATGATTCATTTGAATTGAGGACATCGAGACTCTTTACTCCGAGAACCCGTGAGCTTGGCATTGATGCCACGCTAGCTTTCGTTTGGCCAAGGATAGCCAATCGGAAGCGATAGAGATTTTTGATAATGGCCGAAGCAGACTAAAAACGCGGTTCAAAGCTGGATCGGTCCCCATTGAGAATATGCGCTTTTCAGCATTTTTCGTTTGGGGCGCTGGGTGATCCAAGAGGGGATTGCTGTTGATTTCCTTTTGAACGGTGCAGGATGGAATCCTGCGATGTTGCTTCTCTCTTTTTATAGAATCAAATCAAATACCACGACTTACCTCAGCCGTTTAGGCCGCAAAACAAAACCAAACTTAAAGCTCGAATACATTAGTCATCACTTTATACAACTCAGTCCCTTGATGCACAGACGCCGAAGCAAAGTGCAAAATAGGCACGCAGTCTTTATCTAAACTCAGCGGTGTAACCGCTTTGTCTGAACCGTATAAATCCAACCTCAGCATATTGACTAAGGTTTGCCCCGCAACCAAAGGTTGACCTACTGTTGCGCAATACTCAACCATGCCAGATTGCGGTGCATGAAATTTTTTATAATCTTTTAGGTAACAGCCATAACGCGGCAGTTTTGCAGGTTCAATAGCTTGTTTAATCACTCCTCGATGGCTTAAATAAGCCAAAATACCATTGGCATCGATTAAAGCATCTGCCATATCAATCCGCTCTTGGCTAGCAAGCTCAAGGGTAAACGCTGCCACTGGCACATCAAAATGACGGCCTTTACTCGCGGCATAATCGGTTAGTTGCCACCAGGGACAAAATGCAGCCTCATCCATGGCGCCGCCAAAACTATTCGGAATGATCAAACTGTAGGGAATAGAGAAAAACTTAGCTGAGTTGAGATCATATTCAGGACAATACAGATGCTTACAAGATTTTGGCCCTGTATGTAAATCAAGCACGATATCGGCTTGATGAGCAAATGACTGCAAACTCACCGCTAATCTATGACCTGTAGTGATGCCCCAAGGCTGTTGTAGCTTGGTGTAACAAGCCTCTATTAGTGTTGCCTTAAACGATTTAATCAGCTCATCATTAGGTAAATCTTGATGCTGTTCATACCAGGCAGCTATGTCGATTTTATGATCTAAGTACTCACGGTTCCAATTAACACCGGTTATTGGGTCAAATCGGCCTAGGGTAAACTCACCACTTTTTTGATTAATACCAAGCGGGTTGGCTAAAGGGGCAAGCACAATATCCCCTAAAACCTCAAGCTCTTCTAACAAGGTCATTAGTTGATAAATTACCGCATTACCTTGTACTTCAGCACCGTGCACGTTGGCTTGAACGTATACGGTCGGTGCGTTGCTGTCGGTGCCTTTAAAAGTAAATAAAGGCACATCAAGGGATTGCCCTGCAGCGAGTTCACCTACATTCAGTGATGTACGCAATGCTTTAGTCATCATTTGCTTTGTCATAGGTTACTCGAAAAGATTTTGATGTAATGCTTTAACAACGTCTGCCGCTTGAGTTTCATCAATTAATACACATAAGTTATGCGGGCTAGCACCCTGGCATATCATACGGACATTGTATTTTTCTAATACTTGAAATACTCGGCTACAAATACCGGCTGTAGAAGCAATTCTGTTACCAATAATCGCCACTAAGGCTAAGTTATCTTCCACTCTTACCCGACAATGTTGTGATAACTCTTGCAATAACGATTCACTTAATAAGCCCTGACCGCTTGAGTCTGAGCCTGTTTTATCTAATGTTAGCGCCACGTTCACCTCTGAGGTGGTGATCAAATCTACAGAAATTTTATGGCGCGCTAATGTAGCAAAGGTTTCAGCTAAAAACCCCTGGGCGTGAAGCATTTGTAAGCTATGCAGATTTAATAAGGTTTGGTCACGGCGTAATGCCACCGCGCGGTAAACTGGCGTATCTTCTACTTGATGGCGGATCCAGGTTCCACCCGCTTCAGGGTCTTTACTTGAACCGACAAACACCTGAATTTTCTGGCGAACAGCTGGAAGTATCGTTGCTGGATGCAATACTTTTGCACCAAAAGTGGCCATTTCAGCGGCTTCATTAAAACTGATTTCAGCAATCGGGCGGGCATTTGGGGCTAAACGTGGGTCTGTGGTGTAAATGCCAGCAACATCGGTCCAAATTTCAACCGCATGGGCAGATAAAGCTTCAGCTAATAAAGCGGCTGAATAATCACTGCCACCACGACCTAATGTTGTAGTGCGCCCCTGCTCATCGGCCCCAATAAATCCCTGAGTAACAATAATACTGGTGCTTAATAGTGGTTGTAAAAAATCACCCGATAAATGAGCAATTTGTTCAATTTGAGGTTCGGCACGACCAAAATGACTATCGGTTCGCAGCACTTGGCGTACATCAAAAGCCTGGGAAGATGTGCCTTTTTCACGGATAACAGCTGAGAACAATACCGACGAACAATGCTCTCCCATAGACAGCAGCTCATCCATCGCTGCTTTACTGCGATCAAGAATTAATGATTCACTTAACACAGACATACGGCTTAAAAGCTTATCAATTTGCGCAGCTATGTCCTGTGGCTGGCTCAATTCATCAATAATACGATATTGAATTTGGGCAACTTGTTTAAGCAAGCTTAGACGACGTTCGTCGTTGACATTAGCACTGGTAAGTTCAACTAATAAGTTGGTTACACCGCTAGATGCACTGACCACCACTAAACGGGTATTAGGATTGGATAAAACGATATCAGCACAACGGCTCATCGCTGAGAAATCAGCAACAGAGGTTCCGCCAAACTTGGCCACAACTAATTGATTTAACGACATATAATACACTCCGAACTAAACTTCGTTCGAAGAGCCTGGTGCAAAGATAACGCACCCTTAAAGAAGGGAAACAGCAATCACCACCAGAAGCTCTCCACCAAATAACAGGTGACAATCGCTAGGATTCAACCTAATCGACCGATAAATAAGTTAACCAAATCTTATTGTATCTCGGCGTTAATCTCCCTCGTAAGCTGTCATGGGAATTGGTCTTCCTCAAGCTTACTACCTAGTTAACGCTCCTCTTCTGTGCCTCCCTAAGGAGGGACCAGCAAAATAACAATAAACCTAGGGTTAAGTCAATGCGCAAGATTGCAAGTTGAGTAAAAATAAACAAATGCATTATTTGCAGTAACGTACAATGAGGATTTGGCAGTAAAAAAGCGATTAGATGTGGTTTGGGGTAAATTATGGTCAGGATAAAGATGACATTGTAAATGCAGAATGCAAATAGTGAGGTAAACAGAGCTTTAATATAAAATCAGTCGTTGGTATTAGCTCATCACACTCATTTGTTAAATTTATTGTCCCAATTAAAAATTAACAAATGAAAATAAAGCGATTTAACAACATTCAGGGAAATCACTGACTAAACGTAAACGTTGATTAAAGGCCCCCATTTGCACCTCACTTTTGTGCTGATCAAAGCAGGCTACAAGCGATAATAAGCCTTGATTAACATAGTAAATTGCATGTTGCTTAAACTCTCGACCTAACTCAACAGCTTGATTTTTATCAATAAATACAGCCCAACTTTTTTCAACATGTGACAAATCAGGTGCTACCCCCATTAAGCAACGGTAAGGGCTTTGATATTGAAGGATTTTTAGTTGCAGTTCACGATCTAGCAGGCGGTTTTGACTTGGGGTTAGTAAGCACCCTAATGGGTTATAAGCAGTAATAATAGCGAACGAAAAATCAGGTGATAATGACTGGGTTAGCAAAAAATACGTTTTTTGATAGTCCTGCCACACAGTATCGATAACATTTTGCATAATAAATCCCACTAAATAAGCCCAAAAGAGTGTAGCAGAAAGAATTTAATAGCGAAAGAAATGTAAATTTCACAGCAAAAAAATATACACTTAACCGTTTTAAATCAATTAACTAAACATAATCACACTCATTTTTTATACTCAATAAATTATTTTTTTTAACATTTTATTTGTTAACAAATGCAGATAAAGGGTACAATAGCCACCAGTTACTGATTGATCGTCACAAAAAGCAGCTTTTAAGGCAAATTTTTACGATTAATACTATTAAGCTAAGACTTTACCGCCGTAAAATTACTGTCATATTGTTAGGTGTCTGTTTAAAAATTTCATTTTAGTTATGTCTAAATAGGAACTTTTAACTATCTTTAGGTTCACAGTCTACAGCGGTACGTATTGTTGCCATGATGAAAGGTTTTTTAAGTCTTAGTAAAACTCACTCTAAGCTATTGCTTAAAATAGCAATTAAAAACATTAGAGAATAAGAGAGTGTTTAAATTCAAGGCAGACAATGTTAAACACCAATAATCCAGAATTTCTAACGTATGCAGTTAAGCGTACGTAAACACTAGCCCAATGCTAGATAACAAATTTTATTAATTTTTAGGTAATTTTATTATGCAAAATCCACATATTTTAATTGTTGAAGACGAAGCTGTAACCCGTAATACCCTACGTAGCATATTTGAAGCTGAAGGTTATGTTGTTACTGAAGCTAATGATGGCGCTGAAATGCACAAAGCCATGCTTGAAAATAAAATTAACCTCGTGGTGATGGACATCAACCTACCAGGTAAAAATGGTTTGTTATTAGCGCGCGAACTTCGTGAAATCAACAATATCGGCTTAATTTTCCTAACCGGTCGTGATAACGAAGTTGATAAAATTTTAGGACTAGAAATTGGTGCTGATGATTACATCACTAAGCCATTTAACCCACGCGAATTAACCATTCGTGCGCGTAACTTATTAACTCGTGTAAACAGTGCCGTCACTGAGAGCGAAGAGAAAGGGTCTGTTGAATACTACCGTTTCAATGACTGGAGCTTAGAGATTAATAGCCGCTCATTAGTAAATCCACAGGGTGAATCTTACAAGTTACCACGCAGTGAATTCCGTGCCATGCTTCACTTTGTAGAAAACCCGGGCAAAATACTAACCCGTGCAGATCTACTAATGAAAATGACTGGCCGTGAGCTTAAGCCACATGATCGTACTGTTGATGTCACCATTCGTCGTATTCGTAAGCACTTTGAAAGCTTAGCTGATACGCCTGAAATCATCGCGACCATCCACGGTGAAGGCTATCGTTTTTGTGGTCACTTAGAAGATTAATTATCGACCATCACATATGGGTACGATAAAATAAAACCGAGCCTATACTCGGTTTTTTTATGTCTGAGGTTATTTTTATGGTATGAATTAAACGGGTTGATTTATCCTCCTATTCTGATGATTTAAAGTTTATATAATTTGATTCCGTTATGCCCCATGCCTAATATACTGCTATCTACCGTTAACGAACATTAAATGGATTAATCCATCATGGCCAATAAGTTACTGTTACTGACGCGTAAAAATGAAATTTATCGAGAGTTAATAACCCAATCTAACTTACCCAATTTAGTCATCTTAAATAACGAGTCAGACAGTATTATTGAAGCCGATATTTGGTTTGCCGAACCCGCTCTTGCTGCACCATTAATTAGTCAGGCTAAAAATTTACGTTGGCTGCAATCAACCTTCGCTGGCGTAGATAAACTCGTCATGCCAACACTGAGACGTGATTATCTACTGACTAATATTAAAGGTATTTTTGGCCCATTAATGAGTGAGTATCTATTTGGTTATTTACTTGCTCACCAGCGTGAGCACCTTAAGTATAAACAGCAACAGCAGCAAAAAAATTGGTTACCAGGAGGTTATAGAACGCTGCAGGGTCAAAATATACTGCTACTTGGCACAGGCTCAATAGCACAACATATTGCAGCAACAGCGAAGCATTTTGGGATGACAGTAACAGGGATAAATCGATTAGGTACTGCAACCTATGGATTTGATCGGGTCGATAGTATTGATAACTTAGCTCAACACCTCAGTCAAGCCGATGTAGTGGCCAGTATTTTACCTAATACCCCCGACACCGATAATATTCTCAACCAGCAAAACTTAAGCTTACTAAAACCAGAAGCCATCATTTGCAATTTAGGACGTGGCAATGTGCTCGATTTAGATGCACTCACAGGTCAATTAAATCAAACACCAAATCAACAGGCTATTTTGGACGTATTTAGTCAAGAACCCTTGCCTAAAACGCATCCAATTTGGTCATGTGCTAATGCTATTATTACTCCTCATATCGCTGCACCGAGTTTCCCCGAGCAAATTGTTGCGCTATTTAGCAGCAATTATCAGTTATGGCAAAATCAACAACCATTAAATTTTATTGTCGATTTTGATAAAGGCTATTAAAGATCAGTAGCTTAATTTAACTCCTTATATTGCAGACAGTATAAAAACAATAAATGTCGTATTTTTATCCAAAAAGTTATTGCCAATGATAACCGTTTTCATTTAGAATTAGATTCATCCAAGGGAATGACTATATTGATATCCCTTTTTCATCTGAGTTCTAGAGGCTAATATGTACGTTTGTCTTTGTCATGCAATTACAGATAAGCAAATTAAAGAAGCAGTTCGCCAAGGCGATTGCTCGTTAGCTGATGTCAGAAAGCGTTTAGGTGTAGCCGATCAATGTGGCAAATGTGCCAGAATGGCAAGCCAGATTATTAGCACTCAATTAGAGTTCGAGCCAAACTTCTACGAAGTAGCCTAAACCACAAGATTATTTAAAGCCCCTAATTCAATAAAAATGCAGCCAGATGGCTGCATTTTTGTTTATGGGTTTGAGTAGCATTTATTATCCCGAGCTGAGGTTACTTATAATTTA
This sequence comes from Shewanella sp. HL-SH2, assembly GCF_051164935.1. NCBI lineage: Bacteria > Pseudomonadati > Pseudomonadota > Gammaproteobacteria > Alteromonadales > Shewanellaceae > Shewanella > Shewanella sp. HL-SH2. The sequence goes on along the minus strand of NZ_CP195035.1, from coordinate 1,163,968 downwards.
TCAGCGCAATATTTTAATACTATTAAAAAAAACGGCGATGTTGAATCTTCAGACACTTTTATCATTAACGGCTCATACTGCCAGACCTGATTAATTATATCTGCCGTTAATACTTCACTAGGGCTGCCATCTCCAACAACAATCCCTTGATTCAAAATCACTCATTTAAGTGCTGATAACGCCACTTTATCTAATTGTTGAACGACTAGAAGATTACCTTACTGCAGGCTCAATGTTAGTGGATATAGCCCCATTTGTACCACTTCAAATACCTTGAAAGAAAACGTCACTGAGGCACGTTTTGGCGAGATGGTTGATAATTTAGCAGTGCTAACCGACTTCAATCTATTTAAGCTCAATCCACATCAGGGTTTATATGTTAAAGGGTTTGGTCAGGCATTTAGTTTGTCAGGCGCAGAGCTATTAGATGTAGATTGGAAGCGTGATGGCCACCACGGTAGTGCGGAAAAAATAGTTAAAATCGCCTGATATCTATACTTATCTATAACAAGCATTTTGGCTGAATTTTTACTCCCTCTCACTGAAAATCATCATTATAAATTAACAAAAAAGCTCACGTTAACAACGTGAGCTTTTTTTGCATTAAGCATTGTATAGCGAGTCAGTATTTAACTGCTGACTTTGATTTGATCAATTACTCTTCACTGTCCAGCTTATCAATTACGTTATTATCACTGGCAGTACCCATAGCTTCAATTTCAACGCTGTCTACTCGCTGCAAGCCTCTTGGCAGTTTAGCGCCACGTCGGCCACGCTCGCCGCGATAATGCTCTAAATCACTGGCTTTAAGGGTGAGTTTACGCTTACCGGCCCACAGGGTCACCGCTGCCCCACTTGGTACTACGTTTAAGTGCATCAATAATTCTTCACGATTTTTGGCACGCTCGGTTGGAATACCAATAATTTTATTGCCCTTACCTTTAGATAATTGTGGCAAGGCATCTAAACTGAACATTAGCATGCGTCCTTCACTGGTGATGGCTAATAAAGCATCATCAGCACCTTTAGTAATAAGCTTAGGTGTTAGCACCTGCGCATTAGCTGGTAAAGATAACAAAGCTTTACCCGCTTTATTACGGCTGACCATGTCTGAGTAAGCACCAATAAAGCCATAACCTGCGTCACTGGCTAATAGGTAACATTGTTCGTCCTCACCCATAATGACATGTCGCATCACAGCGCCAGGCGCCATATTAAAGCGAGTCGTGATCGGTTCACCCTGGCTTCTAGCCGATGGTAAAGTATGGCTGTCGGTGGCAAATGCACGACCTGATGAGTCGACAAATACTGCCGCTTGATTACTTTTGCCTATGGCGCTGCACAAATAACTGTCACCCGCTTTATAGCTTAAGCTTTGTGGGTCAACATCATGGCCTTTAGCACAACGTACCCAACCTTTATCAGATAATACAACCGTAACAGCTTCTGTAGGAATAAGTTCTTGTTCGGTTAATGCCTTTGATTCTTTGCGTTGAATAATTGGCGAGCGACGATCGTCACCAAATGTTTCACCATCTTGAATTAGCTCTTTTTTCACTAAGGTTTTTAAGCGGCGATCTGAACTTAAAATCAGTTCTAGCTTGTCACGCTCGGCCATTAGCTCATCTTGCTCAGCTTTGATTTTAAATTCTTCTAGCTTGCCAAGGTGACGTAGTTTTAGCTCTAAAATGGATTCAGCTTGTTTGTCACTTAAGTTAAAACGAGCCATTAACTCCGCTTTAGGGTCATCATGAAAGCGAATAATTTCAATCACTTCATCGATGTTTAAAAACGCGACCATTAAGGCTTCAAGAATATGCAGACGTGCAATCACTTTGTCTAAACGGAATTGTAAACGACGGGTCACCGTAGACACGCGGTACTCTAGCCATTCAGTTAACATGGTCAGCAGGCCTTTCACCTGCGGGCGACCATCAAGTCCAAGCACGTTTAAGTTGATGCGAAAGCTTTTCTCTAAATCCGTTGTAGCAAATAAATGGGTCATTAATTGGTCGCAATCAACTCGATTTGAGCGCGGAACAACGACTAACCTCACAGGATTTTCATGATCAGATTCATCACGTAAATCACTTACCATTGGCAGCTTTTTGGCCTGCATTTGCAAGGCAATTTGCTCTAGAATTTTGCCACTACCCGCCTGATGTGGCAGTGATGTGATGATAATTTCATGATTATCAATACTGTATACCGCGCGCATTTTAATTGAGCCACGACCGGTTTCGTAAATTTTGGCAATATCAGCACTTGGGGTAATAATTTCTGCTTCGGTTGGATAATCTGGCCCAGGGACCAGTTCCATTAAACGTGCTAAATCGGTTTTAGGGTTGTCTAATAACTCGACACAGGCAGAGACTAATTCACGCACATTATGCGGCGGAATATCGGTTGCCATACCGACTGCAATACCGGTGATGCCGTTTAATAAAATATGCGGTAGTCGAGCAGGTAATGTTTTAGGCTCTTTCATGGTGCCGTCAAAGTTAACGCCCCACTCTACCGTGCCTTGGGCTAACTCTGACAATAATACTTCTGAAAACTTAGACAGAGTCGCTTCGGTATAACGCATCGCCGCAAACGATTTGGGATCATCTGGGGCCCCCCAGTTACCTTGACCTTTTACTAGCGGATAACGATATGAGAAAGGCTGTGCCATTAATACCATAGCTTCATAACACGCGCTGTCACCATGGGGATGATATTTACCTAACACATCACCGACAGTACGAGCTGACTTTTTAGGCTTAGATTGCGCATTAAGGCCAAGTTCGCTCATGGCATAGATGATACGACGCTGTACTGGCTTTAAACCATCACCAATATGCGGCAATGCACGATCCATGATCACGTACATTGAATAATTTAAATAAGCCTCTTCGGTGAATCGGCGTAATGGCATTTGCTCAACGCCATCTAGGCTTAATTCAATCGCATCACTCATCTGTGCTTTCCTGTATTGGATCAGTAGCTTTATAGAACAAACGGTATATATTGCCCTTTAAGTCATCTGAAATATAAATTGCGCCATCTGGTGCGGTTAGCAAATCAAATGGTCGGGCGACGGGAAACTCTCCGTCTAAAAAGCTCACTACGGTTTCCCGGTGTGCAATAGTTGTTTTCGGCTGGCTGTTATCTAGTGCCAGCATCACTATTTGATAGCCCACTTTACTTGAACGGTTCCATGAACCATTTTCAGCCACAAATAACTGCTGTTGATAACGCTCTGGAAACTGAGTGCCGGTATAAAAATGTAATCCGGTTGGGGCTACATGAGCCGGTAATTCAAAAACAGGTGGAGTAATTTTTAAATTGGTTGGCTTATCATATGCGGGTTCTTTGATATCACTTGCATGTATGTAGGGAAAGCCAAAATGAGTGCCTTTTATGTCCAGTCGATTAATCTCATCGGCGGGTAAATTGTCGCCCATCCAGTTGCGGCCTAAATCCGCAAACCACATTTGGTTAGTGCCAGGTTCCCAATCAAAACCCGTTACACTGCGAATACCTAAGGCAACTTGCTCACTAGCACCGGTTTGCACATTAATGGCTAGCACACTGCCATAAGGAGCCGGTGCTTCACACACATTACAGGGCATGCCCAAGGCAACATATAATCGTCCATCTGGGCCAAAACGCATCGCGCGGCTATAGCGCTTCTCTAGGTCAGGCAGATTTGAGTAGACTTCTTTAGCACGTGATGGGCGACGTAAACGATCTTCAATCTCTTCATATTTGATAATTCTGTCTTCTTCACTAACATAGAGATCGCCTTTATAAAATGCTAGAGCGTCAGGGTTTTCAAGCCCTCTGGCGATAACATAACGTTTATCTACCTGACCATCCTGATCATTATCAACTAACGCGTAAATGGTGCCATTTTTTTGCGAACCAACAAATAAGGTGCCATGTTCACCTAATGCCATTTGTTTAATATCGCCTAAATCAGAGGCATACAAGGAAAGGCCGAAACCTTTAGTCACAGTAATCATTACAGATTGAGCGGCATGAACTTGGCTAACAAGCATTGTGCTAAAACCAAATAATGCACAAGCTTTTGCCGCCCATTGCCAATTGAGCTCGAATGATTTCGATTTGATATACAACATGTAATTATTCATTTGCCTCAAATTTTTATTATTGGCGGTCAAAAACCCATTTAATCAATGGTCTCAGTAAACTTTCTCAATAAAGCATCAGCTTAAACCTGAGCTAAGTCACCTTTGGTTTCTAACCAACTCTTTCTATCAGATGAACGTTTTTTGGCAAGCAGCATATCCATTAATGCATCAGTGCCATCATCATCACCTATGGTGAGCTGCACTAAGCGACGGGTATTAGGGTCCATGGTTGTTTCGCGTAATTGTAATGGGTTCATTTCACCTAGACCTTTAAATCGAGTGACTTGAACTTTACCTTTTTTCTTTTCAGCGATAATACGATCTAAAATACCGGTTTTTTCTGCTTCATCTAAGGCATAAAAAACTTCTTTACCTAAATCGATACGAAATAGAGGCGGCATGGCAATATACACGTGGCCTTTTTCGACTAATACTCGGTAATGCTTTAAAAATAATGCGCAAAGTAAGGTGGCAATATGTAAACCATCCGAGTCAGCATCGGCTAGAATACAAATTTTACCATAGCGCAATTCATCGATATTAGCGCTATCAGGATCGCAACCTATCGCGACAGAAATATCATGTACTTCTTGAGAAGCCAATACTTGAGCTGAATCCACTTCCCAGGTATTTAAAATTTTACCCCGCAGCGGCATAATCGCTTGAAACTCACGGTCTCGCGCCTGTTTGGCACTGCCACCAGCAGAATCACCTTCCACTAAAAATAGCTCGCCGCGCATAGGGTCTTGACCCGAACAGTCGGTTAACTTGCCCGGTAACGCCGGCCCTGAAGTGACTTTTTTACGGGCCACTTTTTTAGCGGCTTTAAGGCGACGCTGGGCGTTGCTAATACATAATTCAGCTAATTGTTCAGCAAGATCGGTATTAGAATTCAGCCATAATGAAAATGCATCACGCACAATGCCCGATACAAATGCTGAACTTTGACGGCTAGAAAGTTTCTCTTTCGTTTGCCCGGCAAACTGAGGGTCTTGCATTTTGATTGATACAATAAACGCAGCTTTATCCCAAATATCTTCAGGTGACAGCTTAATACCACGGGGAACTAAATTGCGAAACTCACAGAACTCACGCATCGACTCTAATAGACCTTGTCTAAAGCCGTTAACATGGGTGCCCCCTAATGGGGTAGGAATTAAGTTTACATAACTTTCTGTTAAGCTTTCGCCACCTTCAGGTAGCCAGGTAATAGCCCATTCTGCGGCTTCTAAATCGCCCTTAAAACTGCCGACAAAAGGCTCTTCTGGCAATAAAACCGAATCTTTAACGGCTTCTTTTAAATAATCTGTTAAGCCACTTTCATAAAACCATTCGTGGACTTCACCGTTGTGTTTATTAGTGAATTTAATTCTAAGCCCTGGGCACAATACTGCTTTGGCTCGTAGAATATAAATAAGCTTAGTGGTTGAAAAGTTGGCAGAATCAAAATAGCTACTATCTGGCCAGAAATGAACGCTGGTGCCAGTATTACGACGACCACAAGTCCCTGTTACCGTTAACTCTTCGACTTTGAAGCCATTTTCAAAGGCCATTTCATAGATTTGAGCGTCACGACGAACGGTTATCTGAACCCGCGTAGAAAGAGCATTAACAACAGAAATACCCACTCCGTGTAAACCGCCCGAGAATTGATAGTTCTTATTGGAAAATTTACCACCCGCATGCAGCTTGGTGAGAATAAGCTCAACCCCGGGAATACCCTCTTCAGGGTGAATATCGACTGGCATACCGCGGCCATCATCGGTCACTTCTAATGAGTTATCAGTGTGTAATGTCACTTCAATTTTTGATGCATGTCCAGCAAGTGCTTCATCGACACTGTTATCGATGACTTCTTGACCTAAATGATTAGGACGAGTTGTATCGGTATACATGCCTGGGCGGCGTTTAACCGGATCAAGTCCATTAAGGACTTCAATTGCATCTGATGTATATTGATTAGTCATATTCCACACATTGTTGTTATTCACTCAGCTATAAAGCAGAGTGTTGATTATTAAGGCAGCTGAAGAAATCGACAAATTTTATCAAGCTGTTGCTCGTATCCCACAAAACTGTGGTCGCCATTAGGTTCTAGATGTAATTCACAGCAATGATACTTGTGCACAGCCTGACGATAATCTAACACTTCGTCACCAGTTTGCAACAAAACCAAGAATCTATCGGGGTGGTTAATGACATTTGTATCATATTGCGCTACGGCTATACGATCTTCAGGTAGTACCTGATAATGCTCGTCAATATAGGGATTATATTGGGGTCCTAAAAACTCTTCAAATAAATCATACGGTTTTACTGCAGGGTTTACTAATACCGCTTTCCCACCATACTTTTCGGCTAAAAAACTGGCGAAATAGCCACCAAGGGATGAGCCGATAAATCGAAGTGGCTGGCCATTGGCAAATGCTTGTTCGGTTATCTTAGTTAATAATGCCATCGCTTCATGGATTGATGTTGGCACTTGTGGCTGAAAAAATACTAAATCGGGATAATATTGCTTGATATACTTTGCTGTTTTCAGCGCTTTATCTGACTGATTTGAACTATTGAAACCATGTATATAAAGCAGCATATATCCTCACGCAACGGTTAATTAACATTAACGCGCATTCACAAAACTTATTGAATAGTGTGTCGAAAGAAGTTAATAACCGCTGGCTTCATTGTCTGGTGTGAAATGATCGCCCGCAACACGATGAACCTCAGTGTGAATGCTACCATCGCAAAGCAGCTCCAGCAAACGATAACCCGGTTGAACGCCATCTAAAGCAAAATGATCGGATAAAGGCTTAAATTGTATACAGGTAGAAGGGGTCGCCATTAATGCGATTGCCCCATGTGGGCCTTGGTGGTGCTGGTTTACTTGCTGATGAACATGCCCCCAGAGTAAACCTTTGACTTGTGGATATTGACTGACTCTTTGGATAAAGTCGCTGCCATTCGCCATACAGTGTTGATCTAACCAGCCGCATTGCATCAAAATAGGATTATGATGCATGGCCAGTAATACGTGTTTATCTGGCTCAGCATTAATTGCGGCATCAATGATCGAAAACTGCTCTTCCCCCATAAATCCGCCAGGCTTACCACGCACCGTGGAATCCAACATGAGGATTTGCCATTTGCCAGCAATAATCCGTTGCTGACCAAAAATATTGTCCCCCTGCATATGTAACGCCATCATACGAGGATCGTCATGATTACCAGGTAAGTAGTGGCATGGTAATTTGGTGGATGATATTTGGCGAACAAAATTATGATAAGAAGTGGCTGAGTAATCCTGGCTAATATCACCAGAGGCGATCACTAAGTCAGCTGTTGCAGAAGAAGCCATGAAAGTATCAATAACCGCTTGCAGGCTATTAGCTGTGTTTACACCTAAAAGCTGAGATTCAGGATCGGCAAAAAGATGCGGATCCGTAACCTGGACCAATCGCACCGATTGATTTTCCTCAAAAGTGTATTTAACAGCTGGTTTCAGCACGTACAATTCCCAAATATATAGTTTTCAAGCAAGTCACTAAAAAGTAATGCTGTGACAACCTATCTTAAGTAGTTCTTCTAAAAATGCATTCACTTGAAATTTTTCATCTGCCTGATGCATGTGTATATTAGGATAATCATATACCGGTTTAAAACTAAAAATCTGTTGGCTAGTTAACACTTCTGCTAATTGAGCATCATGATATATTCTCACCACCACTTTCGGGGATGATACAAATAAGCTATGGGGTAAACTTCGCGAGATCTCAACTAATTGGGTATATCGAGTGTTTTCAATCAATGTAATAGCCAGTGAACCAAACTCACCTTCAACTACCCAAGATGTATCGGTTTCAATCACGTCTGGCAACCATTTTAAAATCAGCGCATAATTTCGCCCGCACAATGCTAAAAAAGCACTGACATTGGGTTGATATCTACTCTTATCTTGCGAACTTAGCTGTGCCAATTGATTCACTTCACCTCAAATATGTAACCAGTTGTTTTAACCTAATCCACTTGATTCAGATATTGCTGATAATTCAACATTAACCACTGTATACCCAGAACCGTTGATGCATTATCTATTCGACCGGACTTCACCCAATCATAAGCTTGCTCACGGCTAACCACATGAACTTTAATGTCTTCATTTTCGCTATCAAGTCCATGAATGCCATTTGCTTGGCTAGCATCGACTCGCCCAAGGTACATGTAAAAACGCTCGCTTGTACCGCCGGGGCTAACAAGATAACTATTGATATAATCAATATGACTAGCGACCAAGCCTGACTCTTCAAATAACTCTCTTGTCGCAACTTGCTCTGGTTTTTCGCCGGGCTCGATCATACCTGCCACAAGCTCAAGAAGCCAGATTGATTTAGTCGTTGCTAATGCAGGCACGCGTAACTGTTCGATTAATACGACTTGATCTCGAATTGGATCATATGGCAATACCACAACGGCATTGCCGCGCTCAAATACTTCTCGAGTGACTTCACCACTCCAGCCACCTGCAAACAACTTATGTTTAAAGCGATATTCGTCTAACCGAAAAAAACCTTGGTAGAGCACTCGCTTAGACAAGAGTTCAAAGTCATTGTCGGCATCAAAATTTACTGTCGGTATTGTATTTTTCATAAAAAACCCAATGTTAAATGGATATATGGTTAAGAAAGTATTCACCGCATAATAAGATGAAATGAATTGAATTATTGTTGAGGTTGCCTAGTGTGAAATAAAATCTGTTACACTTCAAAGTTGACTTAAATCGATAAGTTTTTAATAGTCGAATAAGTAGCATTTTACGTCTATTGAATAAAAGCTCACTTTGGCCAACTATAAGATACTTAAGCTTAGAAAAAAATCACTTTTTGTAAGTGATATTGCACAAATGCAAATACGTTAAGATACCGTCATTTGTTATGCTTTTTCTAAACTAATAGTGTTTACAAAATTTAAGCTTTATCGCAATCGCGTTTAAAATGGCGATAAGGCTGCCAGTATTTGCCACTTTAATCATTTGATTAAGTGTACTGAAATCGACCTATCCAGGCTAATGCCATCAATAATAGATAGGTTTAATAATTAGTTCGTTATATCTTTAACTACAATATTTAAGCATTGTCTAAAAGGGCAGAAAATGAAATTCAAAATGGGTACTCTATACGCAGCGTTATCGTTTGCAGTGTTCGCGCCAACTGTACAAGCTGACGATTTAATGCAAATTTATCAACAGGCTCTCACCAGCGATCCAGTTGTATTGCAAGCACAAGCTCAGCGTGATGCATTATACGAGAGCATTGAAGAAAACCGCGCTCCTTTACTGCCAACAATCAGCGCAACTGTCGGTTATTCCAAAGCATGGAATAAGTATGAAGGTGAACCAAGAGTTGAACCGGCTGGACTTACCGGTGGTGTAAAACTAAGCCAGTTAATATACGATCACAGTGCATGGGTTGGTTTAGACCTTGCTGAAATGGCTGCATCGCAAGCCGATGCGTCTTATGCATCTGCTCTTCAGTCGCTTATCATTCGCGTGACTAATGCTTATTTCAACGTATTAACAGCTAAAGATAACTTTGAATTCCAAGGCGCTGAAAAAGCGGCTATCGAACGCCAACTTGAACAGACTAAGCAGCGCTTTGCTGTGGGGTTAACTGCGATTACTGACGTACACGAAGCTCAGGCACAATACGATTTAGCTTCTGCACAAGAGATTTTAGCTGAGAACACGTTAGCCAATAGTTATGAAGCTCTGCGTGAAATCACTGGTATCGACCATAAATCAATTAACATTCTCGACACCAACCGCTTTTCAGCGGGCACTCCAGCACCTGCTAGCTCTAGCGACTGGTTAAAAATGGCAGAAACAAGCAGCTTATCATTACTTGCACAGCGTATTGGTAAAGACATTGCTAGTGAGACAATTAAGCTTTATCAAGCTGGCCATATGCCGACCCTAAATTTTGATGCGGGTTACACCAAAGGACTTGATCAACAACCTACACCTGACTATGACAACGCTAATATTGGTATTACTTTACGTGTACCTATCTTCGAAGGCTTCAAAGTTTCTTCACAGGTTAAGAAAGCACAATATCAATATGTTGAAGCCAGTGAAAAACTAGAACAAACTCATCGTGGTGTCGTTAAAGATGTGCGTAACAACTTTAACAACGTCAATGCTTCTATTAGTTCGATCAGAGCATATGAGCAATCAGTGGTCTCGTCTGAAAGTGCACTAAAAGCAACTCAAGCCGGTTTTGAAGTCGGTACCCGTACTATTGTTGATGTATTAAATCGTACCCGTGACTTGTACGATTCAAAGCGTAAATTGTCTGATGCACGCTATGGTTACATCAATTCAATCGTAGCACTAAAGCAAGCTGCAGGCACATTGAATGAAGATGATGTTATTGCGATTAACAACGGCTTAATTAGCCAATAATCGTAATATCGTTCGCTTAATAAAAATGGCCCATCAAGGGCCATTTTTATTATTCATAATTTGATTAGGTGATCTTACTAAACATAAAAAACCAGCCTATTGGCTGGTTTTTCTATGTAAGCTTTGAACACTTATTACAGAGATTAGCCCTGTGGGCGCATCGCTGGGAATAAAATCACATCACGAATGGTATGGGTGTTAGTAAATAACATCACCAAACGGTCGATACCAATACCCTGACCCGCTGTAGGCGGTAAGCCGTGCTCTAGTGCTGTAATGTAATCTGCATCATAAAACATTGCTTCATCATCACCGGCATCTTTAGCATCAACCTGCGCTTTAAAGCGACTGTCCTGGTCTTCTGCATCGTTAAGCTCAGAGAAACCGTTAGCGACTTCACGACCGCCAATAAAGAACTCGAAACGGTCAGTAATAAAATGATTGTCATCATTACGACGCGCTAACGGTGAAATGTCCGCTGGATAACCAGTAATGAACGTAGGTTGCATTAGCTGAGTTTCGGCGGTTTCGCCAAAGATTTCTTCTAACAATTGACCACAAGTCCAGAACTTCTCAATTTTCATTCCAATGCTTTTGGCAAGGGTACGCATAAATTCAACGTCTTTAACTTCTTCATAGGTCATTGACTGAATGGTAGCATTGTCTGGATTGTATTTCTTAATCGCATCTAACATGCTTAAACGTGCGTAAGGGCCACCAAAATCAACAGTATGCTCGCCGTATGGAAGTTGTGGAGAACCACAAAGTTCAGTCGCGATAGAGCTTAGCATTTCTTCGGTTAAGTCCATAAGGTCATTAAAATCAGCGTATGCCATATAGAATTCCATCATAGTGAATTCTGGGTTATGACGTGGTGATAAACCTTCGTTACGGAAGTTGCGGTTAATTTCGAATACTCGCTCAAAACCACCTACGACTAAACGCTTAAGGTAAAGCTCAGGCGCGATACGCAAGTACATCGCCATATCTAATGCATTATGGTGCGTGGCAAAAGGACGTGCTGAAGCACCGCCTGGAATGCTATGCATCATTGGTGTTTCAACTTCCATGAACTCTTTTTTGATCATGAAGTTACGAATAGCTGAAACCACTTTAGAACGCATAATAAAAGCATTACGTGAATCTTCATTGACAATCAAATCAACGTAACGTTGACGATAACGTGTTTCTTGATCCGTTAAACCGTGGAATTTTTCAGGTAATGGACGCAATGCTTTAGTCAGTAACTGATACTGTTCCATGTTGACATATAAGTCGCCTTTACCTGACAGGTGAAGTTGACCGGTAACACCAATAATGTCACCAATATCTAACCCCTGAAACGTCTCTTTCAAATCTTTTTGAACATCTTTACCCGCATAAGCCTGGATACGACCGCTCACATCTTGAATCACTAAAAAAGGACCGCGCTTAGCCATAACACGACCAGCGATAGAGCGTTGAATGCCCATGCCTTCTAGTTCTTCTTTGGTGTGGTGACCGAACTCAGCTTCAATATCGGCAGCCTTATGTTTTCGATCGAAGTTGTTTGGGTGACCATTTGCTGGGCAATTCGTGCGGATGTGATCCAATTTTGCACGACGTTCTGCAATTAACTTATTTTCATCTTGAGTGTGTTCAGTCATCTTCTTCTCTCGTTAAAGGCCAGATTTAAGGCTAGCTTCAATAAACTTGTCCAAATCGCCATCTAAAACGGTTTGGGTATTTCGGTTTTCAACACCGGTACGTAAATCTTTAATGCGGGAGTCATCTAAAACGTATGAACGAATTTGACTGCCCCAACCAATATCAGACTTAGCGTCTTCAGCGGCTTGCTTATCAGCATTTTGCTTATACATTTCCAACTCGTACAACTTAGCTTTTAATTGTTTAAAAGCGGAATCACGGTTTTTATGCTGTGAGCGGTCATTTTGACACTGCACCACAGTATTGGTTGGAATATGGGTAATACGTACTGCAGAATCCGTTTTGTTAACGTGCTGACCACCCGCACCTGATGCGCGGTAAGTATCAATACGTAAATCAGAAGGATTAATATCAATTTCAATATCATCTTCAATTTCAGGGTACACAAATACCGAGCAAAAAGAAGTATGACGCTTACCTGATGAATCAAAAGGCGACTTACGCACCAAACGGTGTACACCCGTTTCAGTTCGCATCCAGCCAAACGCATATTCCCCGGTAAACTTAATGGTAGCGCCTTTAATACCGGCCACATCCCCAGCGGTAACTTCAATCAATTCTGGGCTAAAGTTATGCGCTTCGCCCCAGCGTAAATACATACGCAGTACCATATTGGCCCAATCTTGTGCTTCTGTTCCACCTGAACCTGATTGAATATCAAGATAACAGCTTGCAGCATCATTTTTGCCAGCAAACATACGGCGAAACTCTAGATCTGCTAGACGCTTTTCAAGTTCGGCAATTTCGTTACTGGCATCATTAAAGGTTTCTTCATCGTCTTCTTCAATGGCTAATTCCAATAACCCAGCGACATCTTCAAGGCCAGAATCCATATCATCAATGGTTTTTACAACCGCTTCAAGGGCTGAACGCTCTTTCCCTAACGCCTGGGCACGCTCAGGTTCACTCCATACTTCTGAACTTGCAAGCTCTTGGCTAACCTCTTCTAAACGCTCACTTTTAGCAGCGTAGTCAAAGGTACCCCCTAAGAAGTTCTGTGCGCTCGGCCAGCTCCTTAATTTTGAATTTTACCGGATTAACTTCAAACATGAATTTTCAACTTAAAAAATAGCGGTTAACAAAAGGTTTAACGGCGTATTTTACCCCATGCGCGGCACTAAACCTAGACCGAAGTGGGGTTAATTAAGTCGAATATATTTCAACTGAATTTATCAAGATTTTATAGCTTAGCTATACTGTAATAATGAACTCAGATAACCCAACTTGTTGCTACCACGAAGATGAAGGATTTTCCTGCCATGAAGCTGCAGAGCCTTCAGGTCTTTGTTACTGGCATGACCCACGCAGTATTAAAAACAAGCCTGACGACAAAGCTAGGCTTGAAGCTTTTGCTCGTAGCGGAGGAATGCTTCGCGGCATTAGTTTAAAGCGGGCAAATTTAACGGGTGTTGACTTAGTTAAACATCATGCAAAAACAGGTTTTGATATGAGTCATGCAGAGCTATATCGAGCTAACCTTCAAGGCGCACATATGTTCAATGTCAACCTTGAACAAGCTAGCTTAATGAAGGCCGATTTACGTGATGCCAATATGCATTGCGCCAACCTAACCAACACCAATCTATTAGGCGTAAAATGGAAAGGTGCCAAAATTGAAAACATTTATACGGGAACGAAAATCAAGCAAGAACGTATGGCTCGTAAAGCAGATAGGTTGGGAGAAATAGAAATTGCCTTGGATTATTACCAACAGTCTGAAGAGATATATCGTGACTTACGTAAAGCTGCCGATCGTGAAGGCTTATTTGCCATGGCCGGACATTTTATGCGTAACGAGCTCATAATGCGACGACATCAGATGCCTAAGTGGTCATCAAAACGCATGATATCTAAGTCAATTGATCTATTGTGTGGTTATGGTGAAGCCCCTCTTCGAGTGATAGGGTTTTCTATGGCACTGATTGCAATCTGTTTCTTTTTCACCGGTCTTAGCTATGGTGAACAAATCCATCAATTCAACTTCGACAATAGCATTAGCCAAAACATTAAGCTGCTTCTAAACTGCATTTACTATTCAGTTGTTACCTTTACCACCTTAGGTTATGGCGACTTTACACCCATTGGCTACTCCAAATTGGTTGCGGCAATCGAGGCCTTTACGGGTAGCTTTACGATTGCATTATTCGTCGTGGTATTTGTAAAAAAAATGAATCGTTAATCATTGGCAGGCTTAAGGCTAACTTTCCCAACACGCTTGCCATGACAAACACTGAACCAGGTTCTACTGTGGTAATAAAAGCGTGATACAACGGATATTAATGCTAGCTCACAACAAGCTTAACAGTGCGCCAAAAGCTGCAAAGCCGGCAACAAGCAACACGATATTAGGCTTAAATATTTTTAATACTCCAAAGCCAATTACCACCAATGCCATATCGAGTGAACTCGCCACACCACTACTAAAAACAGGCTGATACAAGGCGGCAAACAGTAACCCTACCACTGCGGCATTCACTCCAGCTAGTCCACCAGCGATAACCGGACGTTGACTAATGGCTCCCCAGCTATTTAATGCCACTAACATCAATAAAAATCCGGGGATGAAAATAGCGATGGTGGCGAAAAGTGCACCTAAAATGGGTGATTCTTGCCAAATATCAGCCCCAAGAAACGTCGCCAGAGTAAACATAGGCCCAGGTACAGCCTGTGCTAGCGCATAGCCGGTTAAAAACCTATCTTGGGTAACAAGATCGCCAACATTAGCCTCAAGTAGCGGCAGTACAACATGGCCGCCACCAAACACTAAACTGCCAACTTGATAAAACTGTCCAAAAATTTGCCCAAGACTATCGGGCTGAGATGCTAAAAAGTAAGAAGCAATTAACCCTAAAACAAAAATAGCTAACCACAGTAAATTCAACTTTATTTCAGGTGTATCAGGGGAGGTATTTTCACCGCGAGTCAGAACTAAGGCACCAATAATAGCCGCAACAATTAATACCACGATTTGTGTTAATAATGCCGGAAATAATAAAATACACGCGACAGTGGCTACCATTAAACATTGCGCCGTTTTACGTTGGCAAAATTGCTTAAACATACCCAGAGTAGCATCAGCGACTACAACAACAGCAAGTAATTTTAAACCGTGAATAGCACCTGCAACCATGTCCAATTGCAACCAACTGGCAGTGGATATAGCAAATAGAAATAGCAGTAAAAATGAAGGAAGTGTAAAACCTAAAAATGCTGCAAATGCCCCGGGCAATCCACCTTTATGATAACCAATCGCAAAGCCAACTTGGCTTGAACCAGGCCCTGGCATAAACTGGCTCAATGCGACAAAACTGGCGTATTGCTTATCATCCAGCCAATTTAAATCTTGTACAAAGGTTTTTCTAAAATAACCAATATGTGCAGCTGGGCCACCGAAACTAATTAATCCTAATGCTAAAAAACGACTAAAAATTTGCCACATGCTGAGTCCCTAATATTCTTATATCGATTTAGTTTATGACACTATTATGAATACTTAATGACAAAGAGAGTTCTTTTCTAACATCACCAGCACTTCATAGTGGTCGGTATGTGGAAACATATCAAACAACTGCACCTTGGTAATTTTATATCCTGATATCATAGCCAAATCTTTCACTAAACTGATTGGGTTACAACTCGAATAAACTATCGCTTTAGGTGAAAATGCGCTTAATGACTGACAAAGCGACTCGCCTATTCCGCGCCTTGGCGGATTAACAATAATCAAATCAGGTTTATCATTTGCTGCGATCCCATTAGCAAAGTCGGTTGAATCCAACGCCCTAAAGCTGATGTCCTCTAGACCCATTTCTGCGGCAGACATCTTGGCACACTCGATCGCTTCGGCCTCAATTTCAATCCCAGTTAACCGAATTTTGCCACTTGCACAATGCAGTCCGAATCCACCCACCCCACAAAATAAATCCCAAATATGTTGTGGATTAAATGCAGCGACCCACTCTCGAGCAGTTTGATAAAGTTGCTCAGCTACCTGTGGATTGGTTTGAAAAAAACTTTTAGGACGAATATATAAAGGCACATCATTAAAGCGATCAGCAAGACGGGTTTGATCGGTTAAAAATATTTCTTGATCGCCCTCTAAAATCGCCATATGAACAGGTTGAATATTAACCGACACTAAACTGATTTTAGGAAATTCAGCCTGTAACTGAGGTAGTTCTCGCTTAATTCGTGAAATTGCCTGTTCACTGTTCAGCACAAAGCGCAGCATAAATTCACCAGAGATATAACTTCTGGTGAGCAGAATAAATTTAAGCTCACCTTTACTTTTATCGACTCGATACGGCGGAATTCCCGCTTGTTGCACAAACAATTGCAATCTATGTAATAGCTGCCGCATATCTTCAGGATAGAGTTGGCAATCGCATAAACTAATGGGCTGCCCCTGGGGATCGACAATACCTAAAATAGGTTGATGTGCTGCACCTAACACCACCATTTTAGCTTTATTGCGAAAACGATTTTCTTGGCTTGCAATAGGCTCAAGCCATTGCTCAACAGGCAATTGGCCAAAAAACTGCTGTAGTTTGGTCATTTTATGCTGTAACTGTTCTGACATAGGGATTTGAATATCACGACAGGATAAACAATGACCTTTTTCAAAAAACTCACACTTCACAACTTGATGCCTTATCAGAATTAAGTACTTTTAACGCGTTATCACATAAACTTTTAAGCTGCTGAAGTTGTGCCAGATCGCCACCCACTTTACAACGCATCATTTCAGGGACTGATTCAGCTTGTTGGCGTAGCATTTGGCCTTGTTCGGTAAGGTGTAATACTCTAACTCGCTCATCTTCTTCACTACGGCCTCGTATTACTAACTTTTTTACTTCTAAGCGCTTAAGTAAGGGGGTTAACGTACCTGAGTCTAAATGCAATCGCTCGCCCAAGGTTTTAACGCTTATGCCCGCCTCTTTCCACAACACTAACATGACTAAATACTGCGGATATGTCAGTGATAACTCATCAAGCAAAGGGCGATAAGCACGGATCATCGCATTAGTGACGCTATATAATGAAAAACACACCTGATTTTCAAGTGCTAATGGGTTGGCTGATGGCATAAATATTCCCTTTAAAATTTGCTCAAGTATAACATATTCTAGTTGTGCACAATCTATAATATTTGCCAACAACAGAGAATACTTTGCCAAGAATTTATTATATTTTGTTAGGGAAGCATATTAATCCGATATCTTTGCTACAGTATTCAATACGCCTGCCGATATACAAATAGACAGAATACAAAAACCATTATTTAATAAAAGTGAGGTTTATATGACAATTTCGGTAAACGCTCCAAGCAACATGCCAGCAAATATTGATTCAGGCCATAGCTTGAAAGCCGCTGTTATGGCGAAGGATCAACAAAAAGTGGAAGGTCAAATGGCACTGCAACTTATTGAAGCAGCAGCGCCTCCAGCACCTGTTGGCAATGCAGGTCACAATATTAATACGACTGCCTAAATTTTTACTGTGTAATTAGCTATCTTAAATTGCGACACCTTAGTGATTACGTCATTATGGTCTGTCATGAATAATGGATAGAGAAATACATTGATGAAAAATTTATCGGCTTTGGCTGCTGTTGGGTTAACTGCGGTTGGTTTAACTGTGATTGGTTTAACTCCAATTGCGCAGAGCTACGCCGCTACGTCTGTGGCTCAAGCGCCTAGCTTTGAGTGCAATAAAGCACGCGGGTCTATTGAGAAGCTTATTTGCCAATCTGAAGAGTTGGCTCTACTGGATATTCAGTTACAGCCCCTTTTCAGCCAATTAGTTTCACAAGTCGATGGGCAGCAAGTTAACCAGATTAAAGCTGAGCAAAGAGGCTGGATTAAAGGCCGTAATGATTGCTGGAAAGCCAATAACCCTAAAGAATGTACTAAGCTTAATTACCAATCTCGTATAACTGAGCTACAAATTCTAGCAGGCGCTGTAGAGGTGCCAAGTGCAACTTATTATCAATGTGGCCATGATCCACAGAACAAATTAACAGCCTATTTTTATAATAATACCGTCATCCCAGCCGCAGTATTCAGCTACAGTCAGGCGAAAAAAACATCTAGCGTGCCTCCAGCAAATTTATCCCAATTAGGACTATTAACCCGTACGGCTTCTGGCGCTAAATACCAGGCGCAGAATACTAGCCTATGGACTCATCAACAACAGGCGACGATTGAACAAGTTAATCAGCTGCCAATAAGTTGTAAGTTAATAGTCGAGTAAATAGATAACATGGCAGTCTAAAGTAATCAAATAAGGGTGGTTAATCTTGCAACCACTCAAAAGCTTGAGGTTTGTCGTTGAAAGACATCATCTCGCCGTTAATAAACCATCCCCCCACTTTTACAGCTAAATCTTGCCAATTTTGGTCACCAAAAATAGCCACTTTATTAAAACTGGTACGGTGTTTAACTCCAAGCTTTAAGTCATCCCAAGCGGCCTGTAACTCCCAGCCCTCAAGTTCGCTTATATCCACAAACATGTTCATCTTAGGCTTAGCAACTTGCGCTAATGCATCATCCAGTATCGGAGTAATAATTTGATAGTCTTCATGGGTGAGCTTACCCACCACCTTCATAATGATAAAAAAGTGTTGTTGATGACGCTCAATTCCTATTGTGATCCCATGTCTTTGCATAACTCAACCTCTACATTTATTTTCAATGGTTAATCTAGGTTGAAGTAAATCTAATCCCCAACCCGATTATCGACTGACTATAATTTAAGCACTTTTAAGCAATAGATAACGCCGATTAGCGCACACTTAATAGAATCGGCTTTTGTAGCGATCACACGCCATACAATAGAGTGACTACGCCGAGCACCACAAATAAAGCTGCACAAGTTCTGTGGATCATTTTCATCGGTAATTTATCAGCACTAAAATGACCCAGTAATACCACTGGCACATTGGCTATTAACATCCCTAATGTAGTGCCTATTACCACCATGGCAAGTGCATCATATTTAGCCGCTAATACGACTGTGGCAATTTGAGTTTTATCACCCATCTCGGCAATAAAGAACAAAATGAAGGTAGCCATAAACGCGCCTAGTTTATAAAAGCTATTATCATCCTCATCCATTTTATCGGGTATCAGAACCCATAGGGCAATAGCAAAAAATGACAATGCAACGGCATAGCTAGCCCATTGAGGATCAAGCCAGCTAATAGCAAACTGTCCGACCCAAGCCGCGACAAAATGATTGAGTAGTGTTGCCAACAAAATACCTAGAACAATGGCTGATTTATTGCGAAAACGCGCCGCTAACAATAATGCTAACAGTTGAGTTTTATCGCCAATTTCAGCAATAGCCACGGTAAAGGTTGAAGTAAGAAGTGCTTCCAAGGGAAAATCCTAGCGTTATTAGAGGGCATATAAACCAAGCACAAGCAACAGCAAGCCCTCTAAGCTACTGTTACCGTACTAGGTCTTGCTTAACAAAGGGCTTCTTTGTTGTTTATACCATGGCAATATGGCCAATTATGTTGATATAAACGCCAAAAGTTATTGATGGCAACAACTTAAAGCTAGCTACTCCCCTAAAACGAGGGCTGCAATATAACCCAAACTTAAAAGGCATACAACATCATAATGCCCTTCTTCTCATTTCCTAATTCCCAAGCCAGCTAATGAATGCACAATACAAATATTGGCTTTGATGTTGGCGGGCTAAATGTTATGTAATTGTTTCTACACAGTGCAAAAATTCTTTAAACGACTAAGTTTCTTGCTTGAGCTGTTTGCCTTCTGCTAATGTCGCTTGCAATAAAACAATAACTATATGGACGCGTTCGTGAATTTTAAAACACTTGGATCTATTTCGATAGTCGCTGGTACTGCTATTGGTGGTGGCATGCTTGCATTACCTTTAGCCACTGCGGCACTGGGGATCGTCCCAGCTATCTTGCTGCTCATTGTCATTTGGGGCATCTCTGCATACACCTCTTTACTCATGTTAGAAATCAATTTACGTACCGGTATAGGCGATAATGTCCATGCCATTACCGGTAAAACATTAGGTAAGGTAGGGCAATTAATTCAAGGTGGATCGTTTTTAAGTTTATTATTCGCCTTAACCATGGTGTATTTAATGGGTGGCTCCTCCCTACTGGAAACCCGCTTAGCCCCATTAGGTCTTAACTTAAGTAATCAAGCAGCAGTGCTATTATTCACCGTCATTTTTGGTGGCATTATTGCTGTAGGTGTTAGCTGGATAGATAAAGTCTCTCGAGTGCTGTTTACCGCCATGGTGGTATTATTGGTATTAGTGGTCGCCTTTTTACTGCCAGATGTTAATTTAGCTGTTGCATTGACTAACACAATGAGTGAAGTCGCTCAAGGCAATGAGTTAACTCACTTATGGCTAGCTGCTATTCCTGTGGTGTTTACCTCATTTGGTTTCCATGTGTGTATTGCCACGATTGTGCGCTATCTTGATGGTGATGCAATATCACTGCGTAAAGTACTGTTAATTGGCTCTACAATTCCATTAGTTTGCTACATTTTATGGTTATTGGTCACATTAGGAACGCTAGGTGGCTCCACAGTTCATCAACTTGGGGGCTCATTGCCTAAACTGGTAATGGCACTACAAGGGTTAGTTGAGTCACAAATTGTCAGCCAATTTATTGATATTTTTGCCAACCTCGCACTCATCACTTCATTTTTAGGCGTCACCATGAGTCTGTTTGATTATGTGGCTGAACTGACTCGTGCTCGAAGTGATGTCGCTGGCCGTATTCAAACCTGGTTAATTACCTTTATTCCGCCATTATTATGTGCTTTATTCTATCCAGATGGCTTCTTTCAAGTATTAGGTTTTGCGGCTATTCCTTTAGTTGTGATGATCATATTTTTACCGATCGTGATGGCACTAAAGCAGCGGCCTCAGAACTTAGGTGGTTATCAAGTGATGGGTGGCATGCCGGCACTGATAATAGCAGGTATTATTGGGGTCTTAATTGTGATTGCACAGTTAATGGTCGCATTGGGTTAATGGATAGCTAACAGAATTAAATTTAGTTTGTAACTGGTTTTTTCTGACGCTGTTAACCTGTTACAAGTTTTGTTAAAGTCAGGCCTAGGCCTGACTTTTTTGTGGGTCAATATAGTCGTTTAAACATCACGCTAAATATCTAAAATAATAAATACACTAATGTATATTCGGTTTATTTCACATACTGCCAAACCACTTGAGCATGTGATTACTTTATCAAAATGGACTTATAACAATGAAAACATGGTTACTTACGGCGGCGATTGCTGCCAGTTTTACTGCCCAAGCCGATGAAGGCATGTGGCAGCCACACCAGTTACCCGCCATGGCTGACATGCTCAAAGAAAAAGGCTTAGAAATAGATGCGAAATCAATTTCTAAACTCACTGAATTCCCTATGAATGCGGTCATTAGTTTAGGAGGTTGTACTGCATCCTTTGTGTCACCAAAAGGCTTAGTTGTTACTAACCATCACTGTGCTTATGGTGCAATTCAGTACAACTCAACCCCAGAAAAAAATCTATTAAAAGATGGCTTCTTAGCCAAAACATATAAAGAAGAGTTACCGGCAACACCAGGGTCGCGCGTTTATGTTACCGAAGCGGTAACCGATGTAACCGATAAAGTTAAAAAAGGCCAAATGGATAAAGTAGGCAACGACTTTTACACCGGTATCGAACAACAAGAAAAGGCCTTAGTGGCTGAATGTGAAAAAGAAGATGGCTATCACTGCCAGGTATATAGCTTCCATGGTGGCTTAGAATATTACCTTGTTAAACAACTCGAAATACGTGATGTTCGTTTAACCTATAACCCAGCTGGTAGTGTCGGTAAATATGGTGGCGATATCGATAACTGGATGTGGCCTCGTCATACTGGTGACTTCTCATTTTATCGCGCTTATGTAGGCAAAGATGGCAAGCCTGCGGACTTCCATGCAGACAACGTCCCGTATGAGCCAAAAAGTTTCTTAAAAGTGTCAGCTAAAGGCGTTAGTGATGGCGACTTTGTGATGGTCGCAGGCTATCCGGGTAGCACTAATCGTTACCGCACTGCAAACGAGGTTGAAAATCAATTCGAATGGGCTTATCCAGAAGGTAAGATTCTGCGTGAACGCATGATTGAAATCATCAAAGACACTGCAGCAGAAGGCACAGATGATCGCATTAAGTATGAAAGCTTAATTGCTGGACTAGCAAACTATGCTAAAAACTTTGCCTCCATGATTGAGTTCTACGGCAAAATGCCTATGTTAGATGATCGCAAAAAGGTAGAAAGCGACCTAGCATCATGGATTAATACTGACTCGGCGCGCCAGGAAAAATATGGTAAAACCTTAGTTGAATTAGATAAATTAGTCACTAAAAGCCAACAAAACCAGCAGCGTGATACCTTATTAGGCTACATTACCTACACAACCATGCTGACAACAGCGCGTGATTTATATCGTTTAGCTAACGAAAAAACACTACCTGACATGGAGCGTGAACCAGGTTATCAAGAGCGTGATATAGCCAATTTCACCTCAAGTATGGAACGTATTGATCGTCGCTATGCAGCTAGTGTCGACAAGGCATTGTTAATAGAAATGTTAACGCGTTACGCCAACCTACCAGTAGAACAGCGCTTACCAGCATTTGATAAAGCCTTCAATATTGGCAACAAGTTCGACGCTAAGAAGCTGAATAAAACCGTAGATAAGATGTTTGCTAAAACAAAATTAGCTGATCAAGCTACCCGTTTAGCATGGATGGATAAGTCGGTTGCAGATTTTAAAAAGTCTAACGACCCCTTCATTCAGTTTGCCGTCAGTACCTATGATGAAAGCATGAAGCTAGAGCAGGCACAGAAGCAATTATCGGGTGACCTAATGAAAGTACGTCCACAGTTTATGGACGCTATCATTGCTTATAATCGTGAGCTTGGTAAACCCGTTTATGCTGACGCCAACTCAAGCTTACGAGTTTCCGTAGGTAATGTGAAAGGCTATTCACCACAAGATGGTTTGGTGGCAGTACCATTTACACGCTTAGAAGGCATCTTAGCTAAAGATACAGGCATGGACCCATTTGATGCGCCCGCTAAGCAGCTCGAGTTAATCAAACAAAAACAATATGGTGATTACTATGTCAAAGCCATTGATTCTGTTCCAGTTAACTTTTTATCAACCTTAGATACGACTGGCGGTAACTCTGGCTCACCAACACTAAATGGCCGCGCTGAATTAGTCGGTTTACTATTTGATGGTGTGTATGAAAGTATTATTGGTGATTGGGGCTACGATGCCAATAAAAACCGTTCAATCCAGGTTGATAGCCGCTACATGTTATGGATTATGGAGCATGTTGATCACGCCGATAATCTATTAGCAGAAATGGAAATCGTTAAGTAACGCCTATTGGTTGCATTAACATGCTTAATTCGGCGGCCGTTAACGGTCGCCGTTTTGTTTCTGGCAAATCACCTAATTCTACCTCCCCTATCGCGACTCGCTTTAAATCAATCACCCGATAGCCTAGTGTTTGACACATTTTACGGATCTGTCGGTTTAATCCCTGGGTCAATAATATTTCGAATTGTACCGAAGCCAAAGACTTTACCAGGCACGCTCGAGTCGTGACGTTTTGACTGGCTTGATGATAGGTCACGCCCGCAGCCATTGTCGCCAAAAACAGCTCATCAAAAGGTTTATCAACACTGACATGATAGGTTTTTGAATGATGAAAATCAGGATGCATTAATCGCTGGGTTAATTGACCGTCATTGGTGAGTAATAATAGTCCTCGGGAATCTTTGTCTAATCGCCCTGCAGGATACAATCTTGGCCCTTCAGGTAAATGATGCCGCAAACTACTAGGGTCGCTTTCAATTAAACGACAATCGACTCCTACAGGCTTATGATATAACCAATAGACTTTATCTTCAGGCTTAAGTACTTTTACACCGTCGACACGAATATCATCAATAAAGTCAGTATCAATAACCGTTGAATGTATGGCTAGACAGCCATTAATAGTGACTCGACTAGCCTCAATGATTCTTGAACATTGACGCCTTGAGGCGATGCCGCAAAGGGCAAGGTAATGGGCTAAACGATATTGAGCCATACTGGTTTATGCTGACACAAAGTGACGTGATAATGACTGTTGTACAACTATGTGTTGGCGTATGCTTAACCCAAGGCATACACACCATAAAATATTCGTTTGAGTTAACAACCACATACTAGACGACACCCAACAGAAATGACTGCCATTATCATCGCAGGAAGGGAAATCAAGTAAATGCCAATCTAATAAACGAATTAAGTTAACGGACGTGACTATTGCCACTATCGATAATCCAAACACCACTCGAGTCATGGTACTTTTGGGTTTAAAGTAATCAGCGAAACATAAGCAATGCAAGACTAGCGAACCAACTAAGTACAAGGTTGAAACTTTACGATGTAACTCTAAGAAGTTAATTGGAAACATCCCCATCAGCGCAATACTCAAGCCAACAATACCCCCTACAACGGCAATTCCTCGGCTTAAGACATCCGAAAAAGTAAAATAAATAGCCAAAGTGCCTAACAAGAAACATACACCAGCAGCAAGCAAAGACAGGTTAAACACCACAGCTAAAGGAGAATTCATATAATCCCCTAAAATATCAGGACGAATAGTAAAGATGCTGGTTTGCATTTGTTGTACTTGTGCAAATAATGCAGACGAGACGCCAATACTGGCAATAATTGCCGCAGCTAATGACATAAAGACAATCACTAGATGTAAGTCGTAATTTGTATGCTGTTTATTCAAGGCGATCAGGTATGAGAAATAAGACAATCGAGCTTACCTGTATCTTTAAAAAAGTAAAAGCCCTAAACACGGTTTAGGGCTTACTGGTACTAATGCTAATACAGTCAGCAGATGGTATATTTAAATCAATATTGATAGATTATGCACGCTTTCGAAATATCACAATAATGACTGCAACAACCGCCAAAATCATACAATACCAGACATTCGATACCGCCGTTAATGGGCTAATAGTAAACACTGATGCTATTAATAATGCTTGAGCCCCATGGGGGATCAACCCCTGAATAATACAGGCAAAAATATCCATTACACTGGCAGCTCGCTTAGGGCTAACGCCGTGTTTTTCTGCTAAGTCTTTAGCGATATCGCCAGTCACCACAATGGAAACCGTATTATTTGCCACGCAGGTATTTGTTGCCGCAACAATACTCGCTATGCCTAATTCAGCTGCGCGTGGTGACGTATCGCCCGCAGACTTAGAAAAACGGCTAATTAGCCCTTCGACCTTATCATTCACAAAGGCCAAGCCACCCTGCTGTTGCATCAGTGCCGCTAAACCTCCTACCAACATAGAAAGAATGAAGATTTCTTGCATATTGGTAAAGCCAGTATAAATATCATTGCCAAATTGGATGACATTGTAATCTGCAGCTAATATCCCTGTCAGGCCAGCCAGTAAAATACCTAAGGTTAGCACCACAAATACATTCAACCCTGAAACGGCCAAAATCAATATGGTTAAATACGGTAATACTTTTATAAATTCAATTTGTTGTGGGGCAATAGTAGCCTGCCCTTGGCCTGCAAATGAAAAAGCAACAAGCGTTAAAATTGAGGCTGGAATAGCAAAGACTAAATTTTCGCGAAACTTATCTTTCATATCACATCCCTGAGTGCGAGTCGCAGCGATAGTCGTATCCGAAATAATGGATAAATTATCACCAAACAATGCCCCAGACATTACCGCACCCGCCATTAATGCGTATTCAATTTGTGCTTGGTCTGCCACACCCAAAGCGACAGGCGCCACTGCCGCTATAGTGCCCATTGACGTGCCCATAGCAGTAGCAATAAATGCCGCTATCATAAAGAAACCGGGTAATAATAAGTCAGCAGGAATCAGCGATAAACCTAAAGCAACCGTAGCATCAACACCACCGGTTGCCTTCGCAACAGAAGCAAATGCACCCGCCAGTAAATAAATTAAACACATGGCGATAATATTGCTATGGCCAATGCCCTCAATGAAGGTTTCAATCGCGTTGTTGATTTTTTGTTTAGACAGCAGCAATGCCAACATTATGGCAGGTAAAATAGCAATCACACTCGGCAGTTGATAAAAAGCATAATCAACATCTTGGCTTTGAAAGTACACTCCAGCGCCAATAAATAGTCCGAGAAAAACAAATAAAGGCAACAAAGCAATAAAGGATGCCGTTGGCGAACTGTTACTTGTGGTGGGTTTAGTCAAAGTCATCTCTCTTTTTCTATATTTTTAGGCTTGTGACGGAAAAGCAATATTCATCTGAGTGAATACTAGGATTACATCCTACACATCCTAATCATCTGCGCCAAGAATAAGAGAAGTTATTTCAAATTGCAACATAGACGTCTAGACTTCTTTCCTTCCAGTCGGTTTTTTACAAAAATAGCTCAATCATTAAACAAAACACCACTAATCTAGCCAATCATATAACAAAAATACCAACCCGCTATCATACCGACTCTGCAATAGAGTCTGTCTCAACTGCGTTGATAAAACGGGATAAACAATAATGCCCGCAATTGCGTAACACCGATCAGTTAAGAAACTGATCGGTTGACAGCAAAAATGATCCTACGAAAATGGCTCCTTCTTTTGAACGGAGTCATTTTTTATGTTGTCTAACTGGCTTATTGATACTGAATTACTTGTCGCCCCCGAAGAACTATCTATCTTTCAAAAAGAATTGCCGTTGGAATGGATTGAACAAGCTTTGGAGCTAACCAACAAAGCAAGTATTAGGCGCAGAAAACTTCCAGCAGAATTAGTCGTTTGGCTCATCGTTGGAATTGGCCTCTACCGAAATCGTTCCATCGCTGAAGTCGTCTCCAAGCTCGACTTAACGTTAGTTGATAAGTTGGGAGAAACCGTTGCACCAAGTGCTATCCCGCAAGCCAGACAGCGACTGACAGCCGCTCCCCTTAAAGCCCTTTTTGATATCACTTCTAAACACTGGTGTCATAGGGAAGACAGCCAAGATACATGGCATGGTCTTCAGTTATTTTCTGTTGATGGAACGACATTTCGATGTGCAGAAAATACCGAGAATTCAGAGCATTTTGGCTATATCAGTAATCAGCATAGGAAGCAGTCCGTATACCCAGTAGCCCGCTTATGCGCACTCATGTCATTACGAAGTCGTATGATAAGAAATGTAAAATTTGGTCCGTGTAGTAAAGGGGAAATTAGTTATGCTCGAGAGCTAATTGGATCCGTTCCAGCTAATTCTCTCACTATTTTTGATAGTTGTTACTTTAGTGCAGATCTTATGACAAGTTGGTGGGGAGCCAACCAGAATAGTCATTGGCTTACACCACTCAAAAGTAATACACGCTTTGAAGTCATCGAGCAATACGCTGACAACGATTATCTAGTTGAGATGCCAGTATCACCACAAGCGAGAAAAAAGAACCCAGAGCTACCTGAAAAGTGGCATGCAAGACTAGTGACCTATCAAGAAAAATCCCAGGGCAATCATATTACAGGTGTGCTGAGTTCATTAACCAATAGAAGCCAATACTCCTCTCAAGATATATTAGATGTCTATTTCGAACGCTGGGAGATAGAAAATGGCTATGGAGAAATCAAGCAATATCAACTTGATGAGAGTATTTTATTAAGAAGTCAGACAGTTGAAGGCATTTATCAGGAGATTTGGGGATTACTGATAGCGTACAACTTGATCCGAGTTGAAATAAGCCAAATCGCTAAAGAGGCAGAAGTGTCACCATTACGGATTAGCTTTGTAATGGCGATGCGCTATATACAGGATGAGTTGATGTGGTGCGCAATTGCTTCGCCAGGAACAATCCCTAAAAAGCTCAAAGCAATGAGGGAAAACGTTAAGCAATTTATCTTGCCCAAAAAACGAAAACGGCCCAAAAGTAGGACCGTTCGAATTAACAAAACCCGCTATCCAGTTAAGAGAAGAAACTCTTAACTGAATGGTGTTACGCAATTGCGGGCATTATTTTAACTAACACTAAGCGATTAACACTTATTCGTCAGAGTCACCTAACGATAACAATGTCGCATTACCACCAATAGCGGTAATATTATTGGTGCGGGTTTTCTCGGTAACAAAACGGGTTAAATAGTGTGGGCCGCCCGCTTTAGGACCCGTGCCAGATAAACCTTGACCACCAAATGGTTGTACACCGACTACTGCGCCAATTTGGTTGCGGTTAATGTACACATTACCCACATTCACTTTATCAGCAAGATTTAAAGCATGACCTTCGTTACGGCTATGAATACCTAAGGTTAATCCATAACCCGTACTATTAATTTCATCGATAACCTTACCTAAATCAGCCGCTTTGAAACGGATAACATGCAGGATTGGGCCAAAATGCTCTTTGTCTAACACTTTAATCGAATCAATCTCTACCGCTGTCGGGGCAACAAAGTGACCATTTTCAGTCCCGGCAGGTAACGCTAGTTGGTTAATTAATTTACCCACTTGCTTAATATGATCAATATGGGCATTTAAGTTCGCTTTAGCCGCCGCATCAATTACCGGGCCCACATCTGTTTTCACAGAACTTGGGTTGCCAATGGTTAATTGCTCCATTGCGCCTTTCATCACTTCAATTACGCGATCGGCAACATCATGTTGTACATATAGTACTCGTAATGCTGAACAACGCTGACCGGCACTGGTGAAAGAGGCAGACACAATATCATTAACCACTTGCTCAGGTTGTGAAGTTGAATCCACCACCATCGCATTTTGGCCACCGGTTTCGGCAATTAACGGAATAATTGCACCATCACGGTTTGCTAAAGTACGGTTAATTAGCTTAGCCGTACCGGTAGAACCAGTAAAACATACACCACCAATACGCTCGTCAGCGGTTAATACAGCCCCTACTGTCGCGCCAGTACCTGGTAGGAATTGCAACACGTCGGTAGGAATACCCGCTTCATGCGCTAACTGAACCGCGCGATAACCCACTAGGCAAGTTTGCTCAGCAGGTTTAGCAATAACGGTATTACCCGCAGCTAATGCCGCACTTGCTTGACCTAAGAATATCGCTAATGGGAAGTTCCAAGGGCTGATACACACAAATATACCGCGGCCTTGTAAAAACAACTCATTCAACTCACCTGTTGGGCCAGGAAGCAATTCTGGCTTAGCCATCATTTTCTTCGCTTGCACCGCGTAATAGCGACAAAAGTCAACTGCTTCACGGACTTCATCAATGCCGTCTTGGATACTCTTACCCGCTTCACGGGTACAAAGTGCAATTAACTCTTCACGATTTTCTTCTAATAAGTCAGCCAGTTTTTGCAATGCAGTGGCACGGATTTCAACTGGAGTACGTGACCAGCGAGCAAAAGCACTCTCAGCTGATGCAATAGCAGTTTCAATCGCTTGGCTATCAGCAAAAGCCACTTTACCGACCATTTTAGTGGTATCAAATGGGCTAACTACGTCTCGCATTTCACCGGTTAAGGTTTTGCCATTAACTAATGGGCCTGCTTGCCATTGTGTTTGAGCATATTTCTCGATTGCCGCAAAAAATGGCTCAGACTCTGAAATAATATTCATATTTAATCCTTTAGAATTTTTACGCTCAACGCCGAAGATATCCGCCGGTTTAACAATCTTATGATTGGTAAAGCTCTTATAGCCTTTTAGTGTCACCAAAGGGTGTACCACTAAAGACTCGATTGGGGTTTTCGGGTCAACCAACTTATGTACAAACGATGTATTGGCACCGTTCTCTAATAAGCGGCGCACTAAGTAGGGTAGTAAATCTCTGTGGGCACCAATTGGTGCATAAATACGCACAGCTTTGGCACCGCTTTCAGCAAGCATAGTGTCATAAAGCTCTTGTCCCATACCGTGTAAACGTTGGAACTCGTATAGGCGATCACCCGCCATAGCATCTATGCTAGCGACCGTTTGTGCATTATGGGTAGCAAACTGTGGGTAAATGTTACCGCGAGTTGATTCGGATAATAAAAAACGTGCACAGGCTAGATATGATACATCGGTACCCGCTTTACGCGTATACAGCGGATAACCCGCCTCACCCGCTTGTTGAGCCCATTTAAGCTCGCTGTCCCAATAGGCGCCTTTAACCAGGCGCAACGGAATTTCATCACCTTGATCTTTAGCAAGGCGGTTAATCCAACATAACACCGGTAAACAACGCTTAGAATAAGCCTGAACAACAATACCGAGTAAGCCCCAGCCCTTTGCTTCTTGTGATTGATACAGCTTTTTGAATAAAGCTAAAGATAACTCTAAACGATCAACTTCTTCAGCATCAATTGAAATACCAATATTTAGCTGGCGAGCTTGGACTATTAACTTAATAACGGTGTCATATAATTCAGTCAATACGCGGTCGATATTGGCCACTTCATAACGCGGGTGCAACGCTGAAAGTTTGATTGAAATAGTCGGTCTTGGCGCGTCAGTTTCATCGTATGCCTGCGCACCGAGATCGCGAATAGCATGACTGTAATCGGTAAAATATTTTTGTGCATCTTTAGCGGTTAACGCAGCTTCACCCAACATGTCATAACTGTGGGTATAGCCCATTTCACGTTTGTCTTCGCTATTCTTTAATGCTTCTTTAACATTGCGACCAAGCACAAACTGTTTACCCATAATCTTCATCGCAGCAAGCATAGCTTGGCGGATCACAGGCTCACCTAAACGGTTAACTAGACGATTAATCAAATGGCTTGGAGTACCATCTATTTTACGATCTAACTTAACGATTTTACCCGTCAGCATTAATCCCCAAGTAGAGGCATTAACCAGTACAGAGCTACTTTTACTGATATGTGCATCCCACTTAGCACCTGATAACTTATCATCGATCAATGCATCGGCTGTGTCAGCATCTGGAATGCGTAATAAGGCCTCGGCAAGACACATTAAAATAATGCCTTCTTGGGTTTCTAAGCTATATTGCTGTAAAAAAGCATCAACACCAACCATCAAGCCTTTCTTTTCAAATTGGCGAACTTTA
This sequence comes from Shewanella sp. HL-SH2, assembly GCF_051164935.1. NCBI lineage: Bacteria > Pseudomonadati > Pseudomonadota > Gammaproteobacteria > Alteromonadales > Shewanellaceae > Shewanella > Shewanella sp. HL-SH2. The sequence continues at coordinate 1,132,580 of NZ_CP195035.1, read as the reverse complement.
GTCACCAATTCATGTGCTCGACGAGTCACCTGCTGAATTTCTTCATCGGATGAGGGCACCAGCGTAATTAACTCTGCTAGATACTGTTCTTCATCAACAATGTAATTGTCAGTAACTGCTTTAAACAATTCTTCGAGAGTGGCGTTGTCATAGCGACCGCCCAGTACTTCACTCGCTTTGAACATCATAATCGCTTCCATCATGGTCAGTTGAAGGAGGGTAAAAACCAATGGGTGTGACGTACATTACAGCATTTTATTTTGTATACAATGTACGATTCGGGCGAGTATACAATCAAAATGTGATCAAGAACACTCTCTATTAGTCCATAAACTCGCTTCGGTGCACATAAAATGTAGCAGAAGGTTTACCTGTTTAATATTAGCTAACTTAATGATAATGTCAGGAACAAAATCTACTTATAATTATCAGTACCTTACAGTGCTAAAAAACAAAAAAGGCTAACACATGATATGTTAGCCTTTCTGTTTGAAATTTGATATATTGTCGACTAATTACATCCACCGACTCTTTTTACGCAGCTGAGGACGGGGTAAATACACTAAAATGATCCCAATTAGCGCACCAATACCAGCAATAATGCCACCTTGTTGCCACATCTGATATTGTTGATCTTGTTTAGTCGTATCTACTTTAGCTTGGGCGGTATCTCGTTCAGCTAAGGCTTTTTCTAAGGCAACTTGAAGCTCTGTCACTTTTTGCTTGGCTAACTCGAAGTCTTGACTAACATTATCGGTTCCCAATGAGATTTGATTAAGTTGCTCATTAACCTTAATAAGCTCTTGCTCAACCAGCGGAAAACGCTCTCTTAAACTAGGTTGTTCGGTAACAAACGCACTACGAACCCAGCCCTCACGGCCTTTATTATCGATAATTTGAGAATACTCACCCTCTGTCTTACCTAAAAACTGAATAGGCTGACCCGCTTCTACACTACCAATAATACGAAAATCAGTGCCGGGTCCACCGTGAATATAGGTAAACACATCATCTGAAATATAATGTGAAGACGTTTGAGCATTAACGCTCAACGACAACAATAACAAAGCAAAAAAATTAATGACTTTCAACACAGCCTTTTCCCTAACGCTATCAAATAGCAATCATGTTATTTATGTAATCCCATTAATGCTATTTACTTAATCCCATTAATGCAAGAAGGAAGTCATATGACTTCCTTCTTAAGTCGAGATTAACTTCTATTATTAACTAAAGATACTTTTAATTATGTAGAAGAACACGATAGATAGGCCTGCACCGGCTGGTAAAGTCACTACCCAAGATATTACGATGTTACGAACCACACCGATATTGATTGCAGCAATACCACGCGCCATTCCCACACCTAACACAGCACCCACTAAGGTTTGTGTTGTAGAAATAGGTAAACCTGTTCCTGAAGCAAGTACAACCGTTGAAGCTGCAGCTAACTCAGCAGCAAAACCACGACTCGGTGTTAAATGAGTAATGTTTTTACCGATAGTTTGCATTACGCGTTGGCCAAATATCGCTAAACCTAACACAATACCGACAGCACCTAGCGGAAGGATCCACCATGCTAAAACAGCTTGAGAACCAATAACACCGCCACTTTCAACAACTGACACCACAGCCGCTAATGGGCCAATAGCATTAGCTACATCGTTTGAACCATGGGCAAATGCCATGCAACATGCTGTAACAACCATCAAAATTGCGAACACTTTTTCAACGTTACCAAATTGTGTTTGGCGGTCCGCTTTCTCGCTCATTTTTAAACGAGAAATGGCAACTTTACCTAAAAGACCCACAACAACTGCTATAGCAGCAGCGAGTAAGTAAGCTTCTAAAGTAGAGAAATGTAAACCAACATGTTTTAAGCCTTTAGTGATAGTCACAAGTGACATCACAAAGCCAGCCAATGCCATATAAAACGGCACATAACGTTTGGCATTACCCAATGGATCTTCTGTATCAAAAATCAGTTTTTGCACACTTTGGAAGATGGTATAAGCAATGAAACCTGAAATAGCAGGAGTAACTACCCAAGAGCCTACGATTCCAACTACCTTACCCCAAGCAACTGCATCAACATTAACACCTACAGCAGCAAAACCAATAATAGCACCGATAATTGAGTGAGTGGTCGATACAGGCCAGCCTAAAGCTGATGCAACAACTAACCAAATACCCGCCGCAAGTAGTGAACCAATCATACCGTAAACGAGATACTCAGGCTGTTCGGTAAAGTAAGCAGCATCAATAATACCGTTTCGAATTGTACTGGTGACTTCTCCACCTGCCAAAAAAGCACCAGCAAATTCAAAAATCATTGCGATAATAATCGCTTGTTTAATCGTAATGGCATTAGAACCTACAGAAGTTCCCATTGCATTGGCAACATCATTTGCACCAATACCCCACGCCATCAGAAAACCAAATGTGGCCGCAAGCGCGATTAGCGTCGGGCCGTTGGTGATTAATACATCAACCATGTCTTTTCCTTGATAACCTTGTGATTAGTTACGAGCTAACATAACCTCTAGACGGGAGCCTACACGTTCAGCAATGTCAGCTAAACCACCCACCCACTCGATAATTTTGTATAAGAACATTACATCAACTGGATTCAATTCTGACTCAACAGCATACAGTTGACGACGAACCTGGATTTGAAGATCATCTGAATCTTCTTCAATTTTATCCAATTCGTTGATCATATTGGCAACCAACTTCACTTCACGACCACGAAAACCTGTTTCGAGTAAGTCATCAAGTTCATTAATTGCTTGTTTTGCTAACGCAACAGCATCAAGGCAACGCTTAAGGTAAGCATTGAACGACTCTTGTACTGGTTTAGGGAGGACTAATTGACGTCCGATGACACGGCCGGAAATGTCTTTTGCTGTGTTGGCGATTTTGTCTTGCTGAGTTAACAACTCAAGTAAGTCAGTGCGCTCAACCGGCATAAATAAGCCACCAGGCAGAGTTAAGCGGATTTCTCGCTTCAACGAATCAGCCTCTTTTTCAAGCAAGCTAATTTGTTTGCGAATTTTAACCGCTTCATCCCAACCTCCTGCCATTGTGGCGTCAAAGAAAGGAACAAGAAGGGCAGCACATTCATGAACTTTATCGATATGCTGTTCTAAAGGCTTTAAAGGTGATTTTGCAAATACACCTAAAATAGAGTTTACTGGCATTGCCGTTTACCTATTTAATTAATTCCAACTTGGAAAAGCGGGCGCATACTAACTCAAGCGTCCACATAAAGAAACAGTGTAGTTTCAATTTCGCACTACTGTGATTTACACTTGCAGCACAGAGTATAATTTATCTGAGCGGTGCAATCCTAAGGGATTTTTATTACAGAAATGTGACATTGTGAACTAAATATGACGCATTAATGAATATTTGATTACAAGGTGAGTAATAAGTCAATGAATGCTGAAATTGAGTTGAAACTGTTGGTGTCTCCCCAAGACCATGATTCATTAATAAAAAACCTTAATAAACTGCCTAATACATCTTACTGTAAAAGTGACTTTTTATTTAATCATTATTTCGATACTAGCACATTACAATTAGCACAATGGGATATGGGCTTGCGTGTCCGCGGCTCAAAAAACCATCAAGAGCAAACCCTTAAAACGGCAGGGAGTGTTATTAACGGCCTTCATAGTCGCCCTGAATATAATGTGTCGACCGCTGAAAAAACACCCAATCTTTTTTTATTTCCCGAACATATTTGGCCAGAAGGCGCCGCAATCGCTGAGCTAAACTCTGCGCTCATGGCTATTTTTGACACAAATTTTACACGAAAAACTTGGGTAGTAGCCATCAACCAAAGCACGATTGAGGTCGCGCTAGATAGTGGACAAGTCATTACCCCTAAAAATAACGGAGTAATAAGTGAACTGGAATTTGAATTGATAAAGGGTAACAGTGCAGATTTAATCTTATTAGGCTTAATTATGGTTGAGTATATTCCACTCAGATTAGGCCAGAAAAGTAAGGCATTAACAGGCTATTTATTATCAGGACGAGTCCCTATTAAGCTCAATACTAACTGGCCCACTGAACTAGATAACCTGAAAAGCTCAGCCCATATATCCCCAGAAGTACTTAAACCATTACTCAAAATGGGACTCACCCATTGGCTGCAACTAGAAAGCGCTTTGGAGTACATGGCTAACCTGATTGATAGCGAAAGTAATCCCCTAGATGAACTACACAACCAGCAATTAACCGACACCTCGACGAGAGCTGATCTTTACCTGAGTACCTTTGAGCAACTATTACGCTGCATAATGCTGATTAGCCACGCTATGCTGCAACATAAAGTGTGCAGTGAGCAATTAAAGCAAGATACTCAACCGTTAACGGCACTTATTAACAGTCTAATTATCGATTTAACAGCAATACCAAACTGCACGCCACAATTACCAAATCAAGCTCACTCATCTTTAGCCTGTATAGAAAATCTTTGGCAACTTAAAAGCTACGGTAAACTGCAACTCACCTTGATGCAGTACCTCACATGCTAAAACTTAACTTTCGAGAGCTAGGTCCAATACTTAAATTTAAAACAACTTAAACACATTCAGTTTAAATCTAAGCCGCTTAAATAATATCGTTTTAGTCTAACCTAGCAAGGTTTCTAAGCATTGCTCTTCAATGCCATAAAAAGCTTTAATGTCGGCAATTTGTTGCAATATAGCGCTGTTATCGCGAGCTTGGGTGCGTTTTTGAGCCAAAATCATTTTATTTTTGCTGGTGTGTTCAAGTGAAATAAACTCAAATACTTGAGTATCATAACCGTGGGCTTCAAGCAGTAATGCGCGCAGGCCATCGGTGACCATTTCAGCTTCTTGGCCTAAATGAATACCATGCTGTAATAACGGTGCTAGCAAAGTCGGACTTTTCATTTGTGGGCGGATTTGTTTGTGACAACACGGCGAGCACATAATAATTTCCGCGCCAGTTTGAATCCCCATATGCAAAGCATAATCAGTGGCAACATCACAGGCATGTAAGGCTATCATGATGTTAATCCCCTGGGCTTTAAAGTGTTGCACATCGCCCTGCTCAAACTTAATCCCAGTTAACGCTAGCTTAGTCGCGGTTTGATTGCATAAATCAACCAGCCCTTGACGAAGTTCTACACCGGTAACTTGAGTGCTCACCTGTAGTTTGTCGATAAAATAGTCGTGCACAGCAAAGGTTAAATACGCCTTACCTGAACCAAAATCGGCAATGTGCACTTCACTATTGTTGGCTAGACCTGTGTTATCAATAGCACGTGACAACACTTCAATAAATTTATTAATTTGCTTCCACTTACGCGACATAGCAGGAATAATTTCGCCACTGGCATCAGTAATACCTAACTCGCGCAAATAAGGACGGTCTTGTTCAACAAAACGTTTTTTAGCACGGTTATGCGGCGCGGCTTCACTATTAATTGCGGCATCGACCTCACCAGCTTTAGGCACATTTTTATTGCGGTATTTATTGATCAATACCTTGCCTTTCTTGCTGATACTCAGTTGAACCTCCCACTCTTGGGTGATCAAATGTGCATTTTGAAATTCGCTTTCGAGCCATTGTTGACACAAAGTTTCAACCTCAGCCAGTTCAACATTTTTAGTAATGTGATTGGTACGGTATTCATATAAACAAGACAGCAACCGTAGGCCTTTTAGCTCCACTGGACGCATAGCAATACGCTTAAGTTCTTTATTGTCGCCACAGTATTTTGAAAACACTAAACGTTGCAGCGTATTATCAGCTAAAGCACTGGTACATTGTTGCACAAAGCCATTAAGTTCGAGGGTATTGACGTTCGACATTGAAATCTCGTTTACAGTAAATAATTTAAAGCTGCGCAGCACGCAAAGGGTGATAAATAACCACTCACAGCCTATTCAGGTGCTCTATTCTACACCATCTAGCGAATACCACTCTCCTCTTGATGATATTTGTCTGAGTAAGTTAAATCATTTCCCCAGAACCAAGTCCAAAACACATTTAACCACTTAATCTATCAGCAGCAAGCTGCCAGCTAAAAAACCAGCGACCTCAATGCCAACAACGTGCTTTAAATCAATAAGACAAAATACATGATAAGGCGCCGATTTAATCAGCATATTTTATTGTTAAAATTATGCAAACAATCTTATATAACCTGTAACTTGTTCTATGCTTACAAGGTACTAGAACGGATAACTAGGTGAATCTAGGTCATATGGGACATGACTATTAATAAGCACATGTAATAACCATTTCATGAAGATAATAACTCAAAAGAGATCTTACTATGACCAAACGAGCCTTAGTGTTATCCGGTGGCGGTGCTAGAGGTGCTTATCAGGTCGGTGTACTTAAGGCGATAGCTGATTTACACAACAAAAATGCGCACAACCCTTTCTCAATTATTAGCGGGACGTCATCGGGTGCAATTAATGCCGTAGGTCTGGCGGCTTCAGCTAACAATTTTCGTCTTGCGGTAAAAAAGGTTGAATATTTTTGGCAGCACATAACAGTAGATCGGGTTTATAAAGCGGGGGCATGGGATCTGCTCAAAAGTGGCGGCACCCTATTATCGTCCATGCTAAATCAAGGCATTGGCATGAATCGTCCGTTGGCTTTTTTAAATAATGACCCCTTAAGGGCCTTACTCGCGCACACAATACAATTTAAAAATATACAAAAACGTATTGATGCCGGTTATTTGGATGCTGTCGCTATTAACGCCACAGGATACACATCAGGAGAGTCGGTCAGTTTTTTCCAAGGTAAATCAGACATCAAAGGCTGGCGCAAAGGCCGCAGAGTGGGGGTGCCAACACGATTAGCAGTTCAACATCTTATGGCTTCATCTGCCATTCCTACAATATTTCCCGCTGAGAAGGTTAGCCGAGAATATTTTGGCGATGGTGCCTTAAGACAACTAGCGCCACTGAGTCCTGTACTTAAATTTGGTGCAGATAAAATCTTGGTCATAGGGGTTAGTGGTAACGCGGGAGTCATTCCCAAACGTGAAACCACCACCCATTCGCCTTCGCTTGCACAAATGGTAGGGCACTTATTTAATAGCGCCTTTGTCGATAGCTTAGAGCATGATGTGGATATCATGCTAAGGATGAACGATCTGATTCGAATCACTCAAAATCAAGTTGCCTACACTGAGCAAGGTGAAGTTCGGGCAGTTAATTTGTTAGCGCTAAACCCTAGAATGGAATTCGATAAAGTCGCCGCTAAGCACGTGCACACCATGCCATTTGCCATGCGATCCTTGATGAAAACCACAGGCGCGACGGGTAAGGGAGGCGGCGCTAGTTTTGCCAGTTACTTGCTGTTTGAACCCGGATTTTGTAGCGAACTGATTAGCAAAGGCTATCAGGATGCTATGGAGGAAGAAGCCGCTATTAGAGAGTTTTTTCTTGATTAACAGCCCAACTAATTAAAATCATCCGACCATTAATGTAAAAAAAACCATGATTGAGATTATTCCTCGGTATACCGATTAGCACCGATCTTTTGTTGATGCTTGTTGAGTAATTTAGCCAATTCGCCACTGCTTTCCATTTTACGCACTGAGGCATTAAAAAGGCTAAGGATCATGTCTTGATGTAATGACTTTCTTGATACCAGCATATGAAAACTTTCTTTTACATTGTTGGGTGTTGGCCTAGACACCAAGTCTGGCGGAATAAGGTCATGTTGTTTCAGGGCTAAGGTGCCATAAAATGACTCCTTACGGTCAAGAAAGAATTTACAGCGATTTTTCTTGAGCATGTCTGACAAATGGCTCATGTAGGGAGTCTCTATTAGGCCTAAGTGTGGCGGCCAGCCAAACTGTACATAATTAAAGCCCTTTATTCCACATACCTGACCGTACTTCGACAGGTCTTCCAATTTTTCAATGATAGGTTCTGAGATAAAGCTACTTTTAAGGTAAAAGTAGCTTGGCGTGAGATAATAATAGGCTTCGGAGGCACGAAAATCGATTTCTCGTTTGGCATTGAGCGATGCACTCATGGCTGCATCAATCGAACCATTACGCAAAGAATGCAAACATCGCACCCAAGGACGTACCTGAATTTCATATTCAAAAGCTGTTGAGGAAAAAACTAAAGCTAATAATTCAATGTCATAACCATCACTTACAGCAGTAGGTTTACCATTTTCTCGAATAAAATAATTAAAAGGTGGAAATTCAGTATCTTCTATACAAAATTTTAATACCGTAGATGATTGTGATTTTGTTTGCTTAGCCAATACTGTTGGGGTCGAAAATAAGCTTAATAAACAAACGACTGACAATACCAACAATAATCGTGCTAGCAATCCTTTGACCAAATGAAAAAATAATAAAAGCTGCATATCACCTCGGTGCGGGTAAAACGCTAAATATCCTTATTCTGCTTAAAGTATAGCGCCTGAAATCAATTACCATTATTAGCAATAGTCACTAAAGCATAGTTGAGTATTTAATATTTATCCTACAAAGTTGGTGGTATATCCAGTACTGCTTTCTTCCTCGTTCTGCTCGCTAAATGCCAATTGCAACAATCACACTAATCACACTCACCATAAAATGGAAATTTTGGCACTACCAATTGGTAATATTAGTCATCTATAGTATCGGCCGTCTTCAAAGCAACAGCGCTCTAAAGAATCTAAGCACATAAATTTAAACCAATTTAATACCCAAACAATCGGTTTAGGGGTAGCAATGTTTAACACTAAAACTCCGTTAAGAGGCTTGTTGGAATGCAACCAAAGTGACATAAGAACGGCATGGATACGGCTGCAGAACATATTAGATAGCTAAATTCACTCAGACAATATTGGATGTGACTTTTTGGTGAGCTGTAAATTGCTCCGAATGGCTTGGCGTATCTGGGTGTGAAGTTCAAAAACGCGGCTAAGATCATTTAGATTTAAGGATAGGTTTTCTAACATGACCAGATCAAGATTAAACTCAGGGTAATGAAGTGACATAGACATATATCCAGGTAAGTAGCCTGTATGGCTGTATTCTGTGATGCCATCTTCTGTATTGATTCTAAGCCCATAGCCATAACTCATATTCGGCCATAAAAATTTAATACGGGTATGAGAGCGTGTCATAAGATCATAGCTTTTAGGGCTGATAAGCTTTCCTGAGTGTAATTGATGCTGAAATTCGGCAAACGCAGCTGCAGATGCAATCAATCCTCCAGCGGGAAGTAATGATGCGTCAATAACCAGATTTGCAGGCGCAATAACATCCGATTCATTCAAGCCTATAGCCAGCGAAGCCAGGTTTTGTCGAATGGTTTCAATACTGCCTACTTGCGCATAAAGTCCGTTGAGCTTGTTAACCTGTGAAAATTGAGCAATCTGCATAGCAAATGATTGTTGATTTACCTTTTCGAGCAGTTGACCTAAAAGCGCATAACCAAAGTTGGAGTATTCAAATTTGCTCCCTGGCTCAAATCGATTGGGCTTGCCGAGTTCATCCACTCCCGATGTGTGGCTAAGCAGATGGTGTATGGTAATTCTTTCATCATATTGGTTGGAAAGAAATGAAGATGCACTTTTATCGGAATTCGTCTCAATGCCATGTTGGAGCTTACTTTTATCCAGTGTTACATGGTCAAAAAGATAACGATTAAGTGAGTGATTTAAGTCGAGCTTGCCAGCATCAACCGCTTGCAATACCAAAGTTGCGGTGATTTGTTTAGAGAGTGATGCCATAACGAAGCTTGACGCTTGATGAATGCCCTCACCTTTTTGCAGTTCGAAAACTGGTATGCCATTTTCGAGTAACATGACGCTGCCACTGAATGGCTGTAATGAATCATTTATAGCGGCTTGGATTAAGATATTGATATCTTGTGGTTTTGGTACTGTTTTAATGCTTGCATCTTTAGAAAGATTATCGCCTTGTAACAAGGAGGTATTGCTATAGCTGTAACCACTTAGTAATAACAAAACACTGAACAGAATTGTAGCGACTGCGCGAAGATTCATGGGTTATCCTTAACTTTAATAGCAATAATGAATTTATTTTCTAAGGGTGCAAGCTTTGCACAACCTAGTTGCATGAATAACAAACCGCACACGCTAAAAAGGACTGAATAATTTCAGTCCTTTTTATGTACCAATATAAATGCCATCAGCACTAACTTAACGGGTTTGCTATAAGCCTAATGCCTTTGCAATGCGCTGGCCATAATTATCATCTGCTTGGCTAAAATGTGCGACCATTTTTTGCTGCACATCTAGGCTTGCTTGAATAAGCGATCCGCTAATGGTGTTAATTAAGCGCTGCTTTTCATCCGCTGAGAACATGCGATACAAATTACCCGCCTGACTAAAATCATCTTGGTTGTAACGACTATATCGCGCTGCTTCTCCGTCTAAACGCAGTGGTGGCTCAGCAAAATTAGTCACTTCCTGCAATGGTGTTGTCGAGGTATTCGGACCATAGTTAGCGCTCGCATCACCACCGGTTTGGCTGCCATTAAATGGACATTGAGTTCCCGCCATTGCCCCACCACGTTGATGATGGTTGGCTTTAGCTGCATGCGGACAGTTAACCGGTAACTGATTATAGTTTGCCCCAATGCGATAACGTTGGGCATCGGCATAGGCAAACAAGCGCGCTTGCAACATCTTATCTGGCGATGCGCCGACACCAGGCACTAAGTTACTTGGCGATAGCGCCACTTGTTCCACTTCGGCAAAGTAGTTTTCTGGCATGCGGTTCAGCTCAAGTTCACCTATTTCAATCAATGGATAATCAGAGTGCGGCCATACTTTGGTTAAATCGAACGGATTAATAGCATAAGTATTGGCTTCAGCCTCTGGCATAATTTGCACATTAACCGCCCATTTGGGGAAGTTTTTGTCAGCGAGTGCGGCAACCATGTCACGTTGTGAAGAATCAGGATCAATTCCCTTTAGCTTATCTGCTTGCTCATTGGTTAAATTAACTACGCCTTGTTGAGACTTGAAGTGAAACTTAACCCAAAAGCGCTCACCTTTGGCATTCCAAAGTGAAAATGTGTGTGACCCATAGCCGTGCATTTGACGATAATTTGCAGGAATGCCTCGATCAGACATTAATATGGTGACTTGATGCATAGCTTCTGGGTTTTGCGCCCAAAAATCCCACATGGCTTGTGGATCTTTTAGGTTAGTTTGTGGGTGACGTTTTTGAGTATGGATAAAATCTGGAAACTTAATACCATCACGTAAAAAGAATGTCGGGGTATTATTACCCACAATGTCATGATTACCGCGAGCGGTATAAAAACGTAATCCAAAACCGCGAGGATCACGTTCTGCATCTGCTGATCCCATTTCGCCACCTACGGTAGAGAAGCGCACAAAAGTTTCTGTTTGCTTACCCACACCGTTAAAATGATCTGCTATGGTGTAGTCACTTAAATCTTTAGTCAGCGTAAAAACGCCATAAACACCTGTACCTTTAGCATGTACGATACGCTCAGGAATACGCTCGCGATTAAAGTGCGCCAGCTTTTCAATCAAATGCCAATCTTGCAGTAAAAGAGGCCCTCTTTCACCTGCTGAAAGAGAGTTTTGATCATCAGCTATTGGTGCACCATTTTGACTGGTTAAATAATTTACATTGCTCATTTATATTCCCCTAATTACTTTCAAGTAACCACTGTTCGATTAAGTCGTAAACGGTTGCCATTGTGTTTCCCTCGGCTGTCGTTATCGTATAAAGCGATAATATAGAATAATGGTAAACAATAAAAACGATTAAAATAGATAGTAACAATCGATTATGATAATCAGGAGAGTATATAAGAAAGTAAGAACCGATTAAAAATGCAATAAAAAGCCGAAGCATGCTTCGGCGTTGTCGCAAAATAACAAGGTTATTCTGAAGATGGTTCCGCTGCAGGCTCGCGATACAATTTTACTAAATAATAAGCATCAATTAACACAATGAAAAAATTCACTAACGCGACTGGAATAGCATCAATCGCTAAACCATAGGCAACAAATAACGCTGCGCCGACTAAGTTCCACCAGCGAAGTTTTTTTATATTCGCCATCATTAAGGATATCGCCACCACTACCGAAGCAAGATACCCCACCCATTCCCAAACTGTTGCTGTATCCATATTTATTCCCCTATCACGCTGTTTTATTGAGTATAGTCTGGGTCTGTGGATCTTCCATGCTAAAATTCATCTCAACATACCTACAGATTTTAGCTCAATATGATGAGGTCTAACGTTCAACAACCGCAGCTGTCATCCGTGAGATACAACATAAATCATTAGCACTGTTATGGATTAAAATTTCCCACACTGAACTGCGTTTGCCTATATGAACTGGCTTTGCTGTGGCAGTTAATGTGCCATTGCGAGAGGCTTTTAGATGGTTTGCATTAATTTCCTGGCCAACACAATAGAACTTGGTGAAATCAACAACAAAGTTTGCTGCATAACTGGCAACGGTTTCAGCAAGCGCGATGTTTGCACCACCATGCACTATACCAAGTGGGTTGTGTACACTAGGGTCGGCGGGCATAGTGGCCTTAAGATAGTCATCACCAATTTCGGTAATTTTAATCCCTAGGGTTTGCATCAGTGTACCTTTGCCATTCATCCCTGTATCTAAGCGCTCGCAATCTGCAAGTGTTACTTCTCTAAACCAAATACTCATTGAATACATCCAGTTAACAATTGTTTTTCCAGTGTACTGTGAGATGGTATCAGAAGAAATAATTAACTGGTAAATTGCGCTTTATAATTCATATACTGTATTACTCGCAATAAAAAAGGGAGCAGAAATGCTCCCTAATTATCTTTTACATTAAGTAAGTTAACTCAATTTTTTATCACTTAAAACTGTGCTACAAAAGAATCTGAACACAAGGCGCTCGATGCTTGACAGATTTTGTATGTTACCGAGCTTGCCGTTGTACTGAAACGGTCACGGTAACGCCCATCGTTATCTGTGGTAGTAATCATCTCATCATCACGATACACATCGACAGTTCCACCAACAGCCCCGTCCCAACTCAGGTCAACAAGTGCACTACCACGGCGTGAGACTAATACCCGAGAAACATAGGCTTCAATACTGTGTGCAAACACTTCGACATCCATCATGGTGGCGTTAGTATTTCCTTCAGCATCAGTTACCGTCAAGCTCACTGTGTAAACACCTGCTGCGGCATAGCTGTACACAGGATTTGCATCAGCTGAGATTGAACCGTCACCAAAGTCCCAGGAATAGGTAGTTATGTCATTATTGGCATCTGAACTCGTGTCAGTAAAGCTGACATTTAATCCATCAATCACATATTCAAATCCTGCAACAGGGGCAGCTGGAGCTGAGTCACCTAAACCCGAAATGGTGAGCCCCCAACTATTCAGTGTCCCCGTATCTGCGCCAACATTATCAGACACAGATAATGTCCAATCGCCCATGGCCATTTCACCGTTAAATGCACTTAAATCCCATGATTTAACAATATTATCAGCACTGCCGCCATCACGATTATGCAGAACAGCTTCAGTCCCGTTGGGCGATGTTAAAGTAACAATTAAATCGCCTATCCAAGTATGAGAGATATCAACATTTGCCGCTAATCCAAAAACTGCAATATCATCAGCAACATTAATTGTGCTACTAATACCTCCGGCATTGTTATCAGGAATATCCACTGGAGAATTATTGCTATAAGGGAAATCACTCAGCCCTTGTGGATAAACGGCTAGTGCTACTGATTTGGTTTTAACAGTTGCACCATCATCTCCTGTTACCGTAATAACGTAATCACCCCAGGCTGCATTTGCTTCAGTTACTACATCAACAGTAAAGTCATCACCAGCACCAACTGATGCGCTTGATAAGCTCACGCCATTTAAGCTTGGTGATACATCAACCGTCAATGCGACATTGCCGTTCCAACCAGCTACGCTGCCTAGACTAAAATCATAACTTACTGCACTGCCCGCTTCCACTTCTTGTGATGCGGGTGAAGCAGTAAAGCGATAACCTGGTGCTGGGTTTGCTTGGTCAAGGGCTGATGCCACATTTAAACGCGTACCAGCTACTGTTAGTCCTGTTAATGACGCATTAGAATCACCCGATGCCATCAGTAACTCTTTCATTTCTTCCGCGCTAAGATCTGGATTAAGTGGCCACACCAAAGCCGCCGCACCTGTAACATGGGGCGTTGCCATTGATGTACCAGAATAAGTATCATAACTGCCACCAGGTACTGTGGACAAGATAGCCGAACCAGGAGCGCCCATATCAACGCTGGTTAAACCCCATTGAGAAAAGCCTGACATATTGTCATTGCGATCAGTACTGGCAATGGCCATTATGGCATCTAAATCGTAACTTGCTGGATAACTAGGTGTAACATCATTATCGTATGCGTCATTACCCGCTGCTGCTAAGAACAAAATTCCTGCATCACCTGCTGAATCTATAGAATCTTTAAGCGCTTGGCTAAAGCCACCACCGCCCCATGAATTGTTTGTCGCTTTAACATCGACACCATGGTTTAGCTTGAGATTTGTCATGTAATCAATACAGGCAATTGCGGCTGCAGTTGTACCTGAACCACTTGCATCTAAGAACTGACAACCAATAATACTAACATCCCAGTTAACGCCAACGACACCTACACCATTGTTACCTTTAGCGCCAATAGTGCCCGAAACATGTGTACCGTGGCCATTGCCATCCATTGGATCACCAGTATTGGCATTTGCGTTATAGCCGTGAATATCATCAATAACACCATTACCATCATCATCGATACCATTACCAGCGATTTCACCTGGGTTTACCCACATATTCGCTTGCAAATCAGGATGATTATAATCCACCCCAGTATCAATTACGCCAACAACCACATTACGGTCACCCGTTGACGTATTCCAGGCTAACACGGCATCAATATCTGCACCGGCTAATCCACCGGATTGGCCGGTATTATGTAAGCCCCAAAGGTCAACAAAACTTGGGTCATCGGGAACACCTATTGCGCGGACAATGTAGTTTGGCTCGGCATATTTAACCGCCGGATGTTTGCTGATCATTTTGATCGCTTGCTCAACATTAGCACCATTTCTTAGACTTAAACGAGCCAACTTTCCATTCAAAAGGTGACTGAATTTATCATCCACCCCGTCTGCATTGATGTCTTTAATGGTTGCGCCAACAAGCTTTTGCGCTGACGAACGTTCAAATTTAGTTACATTGTCTTTATACACCACCAAGATGGTATCTTGCTGGTAAGTCACTGCTTGCTTAGCCATCACTGGCACTGCGGAAGTCATTGCCATTGCAGACGCTATGGCTAATGCAACAGGTGTTATTTTAATCGACATATACTGGTTTCATATCATCCTTTTTGATTCCAGAACCGGTACTGCTGAATATATCAAAAGAGTGTCTTTTGACTTATCAAGGACATATTCATCCGGCAATTTTATTACCTACAGATTGTTGCCACAATGTAATAGCTTTGGGAAGAATGACTTAGATAATTACCACTTTACTACTAAGTCACTTAACCTAACCCATTAGAATGAGTTTTACGAAAAACGCAACCTAAACCGCTGTAAATAAATGAAAATAAAAATTTAATTTTATAATAAACTGCATTTTACATCCGCAAATTAATACTCTTTAGTCCAATTGTGAGGCAATTGTTAACCCCGTAAGTTGGTCGAGTTAATTTGGCTCTACCTAATGAGTCATTGCCGAAATGTTTCACGTAATGCAAAGGAGTGTGATCATGCAGATTTCAATGGCAAAAACATTGTGCATCGCCCTCCTGCTGCCAAGCTTTGTATTAACCGCTTATGCTCAAGAGATTAAATCAGAACAACTTGATCTAAATTTACCTATCACATTGCAAGCGCTGTTAGAAAATAATGATCGTGGCGACATGATCAATATCATCCAACAGGGCATGCTAAACCAAGCCAGTGTTATACAGGCAGGAGAACTTAACCAGGCTTCTATTTTGCAGCTAGGAGAAGGGAATCAGGCTTATATTGCCCAATATGGTGTGAATAATGAAGTCGAGCTGTTGCAAGCAGGTGAAAACAATAATGCTTCGGTTACCCAAACAGGAAACGATAATCGAGTGCAGTTAAACCAACTAGGAAGTGCAAATTTCTCAATTGAACAGATTGCAGATGGTGCTGCAATCACAATTACGCAATATTAAACAGGGAGCGTCATATGAAATCGCAAACAACTAAAACCTTACTAGCTTTAGCCATTGCAGCAGGTCTGTCTTCACAAGCTTTTGCCAGTGATGAAAGCAGTATTAACATTATGCAGAACGGTGCTGGCCAGGATGTAAAATCTGAGCAAACAGGTTCTCTAAATGTATCTGATGTTAGTCAAACTGGTAACGATCAAAGCGCGAGCATTGCTCAAGATGGTGTGTGGTTAGAGTCTTACGTGACGTCAGTTGGAGATGAAAATGAAGTTGAAGTTAATCAAACTGCTGACTGGCATATTTCTAATGTTGCCTTAGAAGGCGATGAGAACTTCACTAAAGTCATTCAAGATGGTTTTTTCAACCAAAGTGATGTGCAAATTACAGGTAATGTCAACAATGTCGATGTTGAACAAGTAGGTGAATTGAATGAAAGTATTGTTGAATTACTTGGCGATAACAATAGCAGCAAAATTAGCCAGCAAGGTGATAACAACTATGGCGTCTTTCGCGTTCAAGGCAATGATAACGATGGTGATACAACCCAAATTGGCAACGGCAACCAAGCAGGTTTAATTGCATTAGATTTAACTCCTAATGTAGGCAATAACAACGATGTGACCACTTATCAAGAAGGCGACAGCAACTTAGCTGCCGTTCGTGGCATTTTAGGTAATAACAACACTGTTGATATTGAACAGGTTGGCAATCTAAATACCGGTTTTGTTTACTCACTTTCAGGTTCAGATAACGATATTAATATTGAACAAGAAGGTGACAATAATAATGCCGTACTAGAGTTCACTACTGGTAACGATAATGATATGGAGATTGATCAAAAAGGCCAAAACAACACTGTTGGAGAAACATTTGTAGCGGCTGTAAATGGTTCTGACAACATTATCGATATTGAGCAACATGGTGACAATAACCTAACTGAATTTGAAGTTATTGGCGATCAAAATGATGCTGATCTAGAGCAGGAAGGTGATAATAACTATGCTGCATTCGGTGCTTACGGCGATGATAACCATTTCAATCTTTCATCGGATGGAAATCAAAACACCATAGAAGCATTAGCAGATGGTAATGATAATTTAATTGATATCGATCAAGAGGGTGATATTAACTTTGGCCATGTTGATATTCTCGGCAATGATAACAAAGTGGATGTTGAACAAGATGGCACTGATAATGAAGCCATAGTCTCTGTTCTAGGCGATCTTAATACTCAAGTGGATGTCACTCAAGTGGGTGATCTCAACCTGGTTGATTTACTGGTTATGGGCAATGAAAACTTAGTTGATATCATGCAATCAGGTAATGGTAACTGGGTGGGTGGTGAATCGAGTGGAGCTTTCACTGTAGAGGGTGATAACAACAGCTTCATGGTGACACAAACGGGTAATGATAACCTAGTGACAGGCTCGCAAACTGGTTTTGATAACACGATTAATGTCTCACAAACAGGTGATTTCAACAGCGCGTTAGTCATTCAAAACTAAACTATAGATATAACGTGTAATAAATCACACTAAAATGCAAAAAGGGAGCAATTATATTGCTCCCTTTTATTTACCGTTACTCATTGAGTTCACTCCAATATCTCAATTAATCCTACTGAAACCTAACCGACTAAATTAACTAAGCCAACTCAATAACCCAGCAAACTCAATCAGCTACATAAACGCCAAAAGGCAGCCTTAACGGTCCTAACTTACCAATTCAAAATGGGTTTGATAAGTTTGCGCCCAGCGTAATAGTTCAACTCTGTTTCGGGATTGTGTTTTACGAAAAACAGAAGAGATATGGGCTTTTACAGTGTGCTCACTAATGCATAAGCGATGGGCAATTTCTTTATTCCTAGCACCACTAGACACTAGCTGAATAATGGTCCTTTCTCGATTAGTCAGCATTTGTAACATGGCAACCGTATCTGCAGGGATTTCGTTATTATTATCAAGTTTTTGAACTAAACGTCTAAAAATTTTACTGATCAATGGTCTGTCGTACCAAAGCTCATCAGATACCATCTTACGTAAACCAGTTAACATTAAGTCCATTCGTTGATCTGAATATAGCAGTCCACGCACCCCCAGCAATAATGCAGTCTCTTGATCTAATGAGCCGCGTTCTACTTGATATAAGGCTACGGGGACATGATTAACAATACGCGATACTAATAGAGGAATACCTTTGCTATCAAGGGCTGCGCCTTTTTGAGCCACAAGGTAAAAACTATTAGACTTTTTTTCGAACTCTAATTCAGCAGCACTCTTGACGATGCGTGTCTTTAGGCCTATCGATTCAGCAAGAATAGCTAAATGACAAGGTGCCGATAATTGGTGTAAAAAAACCAATTCATATGTATTGGAACTCATCACTCTTCTCCCTGAAAAGTTTAATTTGTTCAAGTGCTCCTAAGTATGAGGTTTAACCACATCATCAATAAGCCAAAGTGCTTAATACTTGAACATCATCCTGTGTTTGATTTTATACCTAAATCTTACCTTGAAGCCAGATACAATTGCTCATAAACGCCTAGAAGTAAGGTAAATGGATAAACTGAGTAATAAGGGTAGTAGAAATTAACTAGAACAAAGAGAAAGTTTATCAGTCAAAAGTATTAATCGTATTTTTGACTGATAAATCATAAAGTTTTTAACTAGGGCTTAATAGCGACATTTAAATTTTGAATTTGTCGATTATGCAGACTAGTTAATAAGACTAATCCACAAATACCGCCAATCAAGGCTAAAAACATGTCAGACTGGGTATCCCATACATAGCCTTGAGTGCCTAAAAAGGCTTCGGCATTTTCACCCGTTGCGGCGGCAACCCACCATTCTATTAGTTCATAGAATGCAGAGAACGCTAATACAAAACATACCGACAAAAACTGGCACCAAGCTCCCAACTGAAGTACTCCGTTACGCAACATTATTTCTCTGGCGACAATAACAGGCACAAAACCTTGGGCAAAATGACCGACTTTGTCATAATTATTGCGCTCACTGCCCATCACTTGCGCTAACCAATCAAATAACGGTACTTCAGCATAGGTATATCTGGCCCCAACCATTAACACTATGCAATGGAATAAAATCAACCAATAGGCCAACGAGGTTAACGGGAAGCGGTTTCGAGTAAAAAATAACAGTGGTAACGCGATTAAAGCGGGTATCGCTTCTAACCACCAAGTGAACATATCTTTGGGATCACTCACGGACCAAAGTAGCACCGCGACATAAATTACCATCCATATAACTTTATTCAGCAATGTAAATTCCTCTTATTCGATATTGTTCTAGAATTAGAATATTAACTTTAGCCATCTAGCCCTCCACAACTGGCCAAAAAAGTGCTACTTTGACTAGGCGCTGGAAGTCGCAAATTATTCCCAAAGTAGAATTGACCTTATTGGCCGTTTCTAAGGTTAGTAACTTGACGTCACTTGGGAACAGATATCAAGCATAAACTAATTGATATTATAAGCATAAGTACTAATTTAACTAGGTACTAAATCAGCAATTATACATTAGAGGGTACCCATATCATGGCGAAACATTCGCTTGACAAGGATAAGATAAAAATCCTGCTGTTGGAGGGCGTCCACCAAAGTGCGGTAGATGTACTAGAAAGAGCAGGCTATACCAACATTGAATATCACAAAGCCTCACTAGGCGAAAGTGAGTTATTGGAGTCCATCAAGGATGCCCATTTCGTTGGTTTACGCTCGCGCACTCAATTAACTGCTGAAGTACTTAGCCATGCAGAGAAGCTGGTTGCCATTGGCTGTTTTTGTATTGGAACCAACCAAGTTGATCTTGCCGCAGCTGAAAAACTCGGTGTGCCTGTTTTCAACGCGCCATTCTCTAATACCCGCAGTGTGGCAGAATTAGTCATTGGTGAAATCATCATGCTAATGCGCGGCATTCCACAACGTAACGCTCAATGTCACCGTGGTGGCTGGCTAAAAAGTGCCAATGGCAGTGTCGAAGTTCGTGGTAAAACACTAGGCGTCATTGGTTACGGCCATATTGGTACTCAGCTCGGTATTTTGGCTGAAACCTTAGGTATGCGCGTCATTTTCTTTGATATTGAAGATAAATTACCACTAGGAAATGCCTCACAAATTCACAGCCTAGAAACATTACTGGCCACAGCTGATGTTGTAAGCTTACATGTTCCTGAAACGCCACAAACCAAAGATATGTTTGGTGAAAAAGAATTCAGCCAAATGCGCAAAGGCAGTTTCTTCATCAATGCTTCTCGCGGCACAGTGGTTGATATCGATGCACTTGCAGAGGCAGTTAAATCTGAGCAGATTGCAGGCGCGGCTATCGATGTATTCCCCGTTGAGCCTAAATCAAATGACGATGAATTTGTTAGCCCACTTCGTGGCCTAGACAATGTGATACTGACACCGCATATTGGTGGCAGCACCGCTGAAGCTCAAGAAAACATTGGTATTGAAGTGGCAGGCAAGCTAGCTAAATACTCTGATAATGGTTCTACTGTATCTGCCGTTAACTTCCCTGAAGTATCACTAGCGCAACACGCTGGCGCCTCACGTTTACTGCATATTCACCACAACCGTCCTGGTGTGTTGATCAAAATTAACCAAGCGTTTTCAGCTAAAGGTATCAACATTGCTGCTCAGTATCTGCAAACTACCGCTGAAATTGGTTACGTGGTAATGGAAGTCGATTCTGATCAAGCTGAAGAAGCCTTAGGTGAACTGAAACTGATTGAAGGCACAATTCGTACCCGCGTATTGTTTTAATATCGGTAGCGTCAGATCACAGTAACAATAAAACGACTATTTATCATATTTAGATAGTCGTTTTTTATTGCCTTGCCCCTTTAGAGTCCCCACCGATTGGGCTACACTGCTGGCATTATGTTGCTGTATTACAGGAAAATCCTATGAGCCTTTCAATAAGTCAACCAGATTGGGCCCCCACCCAAGACACACCTGCAATAATGCTAGCTAACCTGAATCATTTAGGTCTTATAGAAGTAACGGGGGAGCAAGGTCGCAGTTTTATTCATGGCCAGGTAACAACTGATATTACCTCACTTACCGCAGACCAATGGCGCTGGGGCGCGCACTGTGATGCCAAAGGTAAAATGTTAGCCAGTTTCCGCGCTTTTGCATTACAAGACAGCTTATTTATGCTGATGCCCACCAGCGCATTAGCGATTGATTTACCCCAGTTAAAAAAATATTCAGTATTTAGTAAAGCAGAGTTAGTTGATGCATCAGCTAACTGGCAATTAATCGGTATTGCAGGCAGCGATGCCAACACTTTTGTAAAACAACATTTTGCCGAAGTTAGCCCTGAAACTGCAAGTGAAGTCACTGTGGTTGATGGTGGTTTGCTGCTTAAAGATGGCCAGCGTTTCATCGCCATGTTAAGCCCAGAAAAAGCCCAAGCTATTTATGCAGACCAAACCTTATACAGCGCCGCGGCATGGCAAGCATTAGAAATCAAAGCAGGTTACCCTAATATTCCAGGCATACATGCCAACCAATACGTGCCGCAAATGTGCAATGTGCAGTCAATTAATGGCATCAGCTTTACCAAAGGCTGTTACATGGGGCAAGAAACCATCGCCCGTATGAAGTATCGTGGTGGTAACAAACGCGCACTTTATATCTTATCTGGCACCAGTAGCCAAACGTTAACCGAAGAAACCGCATTAGAAATAGCCCTTGAAGGCGGCTATCGCCGTGGCGGCGCTATCATTGAGTTTGTTCAGCAAGGCGACCAAGTATTGCTAACGGCTGTGCTAGCCAATAACACTGAAGCAGATGCGATTTTGCGTATTGCTGGTGATGAAGAATCTGCTTTAACGATTATGCCGTTACCTTATTCGCTAGAAAATTAGGCCGAATGGTTTAATACTCTAGCTGAATAATGAAGTAGAGCCCGAAAATAGCGACTTGATTAAAACAGTGTAACAGGCACTTTTACTGATTAAGTCGCTTTTAAATTAGCGGAAGCAAACTTTACCTAGGTAGAGAGCAATCTAATTTGTGGTCATTTAAACGACGTTTTTTACCTACTAAAATCAAGGGGATTTAGCCATATCTTCAGGCCGGTTCTGGGCCTTGGTTTTATTTATTAGACTTGATATTTGCTTTTGAGTCTGAATACAGTCAACGAAAAAACTGACTAAATGGATAAAACAATAAACCAAATACTCCTGCTCTTGTTAGTATTTTTACAATATGAAATGAATCAATAAACTACACATAAGGTAGTTCTACACCACTCATTATGTAAGCTGACAACCCACTAGCAAATAAAGTAGAAATATGACTGGCAAAATAAGAGCTCTCTTCGCTCGTTTTTTATTCAGGCATTAGCTTTTCCACTTAGCGTTAACCAATTTTGAAAAGTACCCACAGAATAGAGGACACCTACACCTAAACAAATACTTGAACTGGCAATCCAAAACGTCAAACTGTTTTCGGGAAACATCGGCATAATCATAACAAATGCGACGCCACGAACTAAGTAAATGAAAGAGATAACGAGTAACCCAAGCTTTAGCAAAGGCAGCTTAGGTATCACTTTAGCGCCAGACAAACCATATAGCGCCCAAAGAGTTAACACTAAAACAATAATAGAAGTCACGACTGTAGGATACCAATCACCATTTTCAGCCATCCTAGCCATTTGCTCACCGGCACCAAAAAAACGATACCAGTCACCACCAAAAATGATACAACCTAAATGAGCTAAAGCTGCTACCGCACTAGACGTTGCACCCAAGATTAAAAACTTATTCTTCCCTGACGTCATCAAACCTCCCTAAATATCTATCAGCTTAAACTAACCTACATCACCGACCATTATCATATTGGGTAAATAAATTAAGCTCAATAACTCATTCTAATCAATTGAGGCTCAACACTGAAACAAGCTACCCAATACCAGTACAGCCAAAGTCTTAAACACAAAAAAAGCGAATAGGCCTAAACCGCATTCGCTTTCCTACAACATCAAATCCAAAAGCCCTTACTTCAATTGGCTATCCAAAAAGGCGGCTAACGATTTATACAAATGATTACGCACTTTCTCACCACGCATTGAATGCTTAGAACCTGGGTAATCGATCATTTGAAATAACTTACCTTCATCCTGCAAGGCTTTATACACCCGAGTGCTGTTTTCAAATAACACATTGTCATCCGCCATGCCGTGGTACATCAACAGGCCAGATTGATAGTTTTTCACATAAGGTAAAACACTGCCGGCATCATAACCCTGCTTGTTAGCCTCTGGGTTACCCATGTAGCGCTCAGTGTAATGACTGTCGTATAAGCGCCAGTCAGTGACTGGTGCGCCTGCAATAGCTGCCTTAAAGTAATCAGGGGCTTTAAATTGGCTCATCAACGCCATGTAACCACCATAACTGTGACCATAAATCGCCACATTATCGCCATCGATGAATGGCAAACTACGCAGATAATCGACACCGGCTTTTTGATCGCGAACCTCTGCATCACCCATGTTTTGATAAATCACATATTCGAACTTTGTGCCGCGATGGGCTGAGCCGCGGTTATCTAATTGGAACACCGCATAACCTTGTTGCAATAAATACTGGGTAAAGTAATCAGCCTCGCTCCATGCATTAACCACTAATTGGGCGTGTGGCCCACCATAAACCCGCACCACTACTGGGTATTTTTTACTGTCATCAAACGGCACAGGTTTGAATAAGCGATATTGTAATATTTGCCCATCATCGGCGCTTAAGTGGCCAAACTCCGGCATTGCCCACTGACCTGCCAGTGCATAAAGCGGATGCGAAGCATTCACTTCATTTTGTTCAACCCAAGATAATTGCTTGCCAGATTCGTTATGCAAACTAATTTGCGGTGGCTGCTGTAAACTGCTGAAGTAATCTAGATATACTGGCTTATTTTCAGCAAAGACACTCTGATGCATACCAGAGCGTTCACTAATACGTTCTATGCTTTGGCTGCCTTTAGCTAAATTAACTCGATATAAGTGACGCTCAACCACGCTGTCTTTGCGACCAGAAAAATACAACCAACCTTGTTTTTCATCAACATAGTCAAGGCTATCAACCACCCACTCACCTTGCGTTAATTGGCGTATCAGTTGACCGTTTAAATCAAATAAATAAAGGTGGTTAAAACCATCACGTTCTGACGCCCAAACTAAAGCTGATTGCTGTTTTAGAAAGTGCAGATCATTATTTAAATTAACCCAGGCATTACTGCGCTCTTTAACAATGGTTTTAATGTCAGTTGGCTTGCTAATATCCACAATGCGTAAATCTAACGCTTGTTGATTACGGCTTTGCCATTGAAATGATAAATGTTGGCTGTCTGGTAACCATTTTACTCGTGGTAAATAAATGTCTGTTTCTTTACCTAAATCAATCCATTGGGTTTTGATGTCAGTGATGGCTACCACTCCCAGTTCAATAGTTACATTTGGCTTACCTGCATAAGGGTAACGCTGCTCAGTAAGCTTAATACCGTCGGCATAAATCTCATTGCGGGTCACAAGTTCTACACCTGACTCATCAATGCGGGTAAAGGCAATGTGTGATTCATCAGGTGACCACCAGTAACCTGTCATTCTGTCCATTTCTTCTTGGGCGACAAACTCTGCCATGGCATTTTTAATCGGCCCTTTACCGTCTTTGGTCAACGCGGTAATTTTTTTACTGGTTAAATGAAGCACAAATAGGTTTTGATCGCGCACAAAAGACACATAATTGGCTTTAGGCGACAGACGGGCATCGGTAACAAAACCTTCCCCGGTATCAAGTACAGTGACAGCGTTGCTTTTAACATCAAAAAGATACAATTGACCAGATGCAGGAATTAAAATTGACTGACTATCATCAGCCCAAAAGTACTCCATGATCCCTTGACCATAAATACGTTGACGCTCACGACGGGCTTTCTCTTCATCGGATAATTCATCCGCGGCTAATTTGTCCGCATCAATCAAACGACTGCGTACACCACTGCTGATCTCCATTTGCCATAGATCATAAAAGCTCTGGTTATCATCTCGACCAGCAAGGTATGTCACACGTTTACCGTCTGGCGATAAACTTAATCCTCTAGGACTTGAGCCCGCCAATGCTGGCGAAGCGTGGATGCGCTCTATAGTTAATGCGTTATCGCCACCCTTTAAACCAGTGAGCGGTAAAGTGGTATTAAATATAGTATTGATGCTAGTTGTGTGTTGAGCATGATTAACTGATGTCATTTGAGTCGCCATAGGTGATGTACTGGCAAATAGAAAAGGCACTGCAGAAAAAGCAGCCAAGGCTTGTTGCTTCCATGTAAGGGTCATTATTATTTTTCCTAAAAAATTTTTACTCACGCATTCTGCCTGAATTCACCTTAAAACGAAAATGCCTCATCAAGCGCTGAAATTTACGCCATTCTAGGGTATGATCGCCGCCAATAAGATTCAAAAAATAATTAATTATAATCATCTTCAAGAATAACCGACCTTAACCTTAAACTTGTCATAGGAATAAGCATGCAAACTTTGGCACAAACCCTAACAACACAAGCAGTCAAACCCTCTCTTACTGAGCTCATATTATCGTTAGCTGACACCTCAAAGGCCATTAGTGGCGCGGTGCGTCATGGTGCGTTAGCCGGGATATTAGGTGCAACAGAGCAAGAAAACATTCAAGGTGAAACACAAAAGAAATTAGATGTGATCACTAATGATATGCTTAAAGATGCGTTAAAAGCGGAAGGCAATGTACGCGGATTAGCTTCAGAAGAAGAAGATTATGTGGTTGAAGTGAGTAAACAAGGCGAGTACCTAGTGTGCTTTGACCCTTTAGACGGCTCATCAAACATTGATATTAACTCACTTGTGGGCACAATTTTCTCAATATTACCTGCACCAACAGGTGAGCTAAACGAGCAAAGTTTTTTACAAGCTGGCCGCAACCAAGTGGCTGCCGGTTATGTGCTTTATGGTCCGTCAACCATGATGGCATTAACCACAGGCCACGGAACACAGTTTTATACCCTAAACCCTGGCAGCGGTGAGTTTTTACTGACTAATGACAATGTACAAATTACCCCTGATACCGCTGAGTTTGCGATTAATATGTCAAACCAACGTTTTTGGGAAGCGCCAATGCAAACCTATATTGCCGATTTACTATTAGGTAAAATCGGTCCTCGTGAGCAGTCATTCAACATGCGTTGGATTGCGGCTATGGTAGGTGATGTACATCGTGTACTTTGTCGTGGCGGTATTTTTACTTACCCAACAGACAACAAAAATCCAGCAAAACCATTCAAGCTACGGTTAATGTATGAAGCCAACCCAATGGCATTTTTGGTTGAACAAGCTGGCGGCAAAGCCTCTACCGGCTATGAAACGATTTTAGACATAGTGCCATCTGAAATTCATCAACGTGTGGCCGTGATTCTAGGCAGCGCCAACGAAGTGGACACCTGCTTGAGTTATCATGGCATTGATTATAGCGAAGAACCTGTAATTGATTAAGTTATAACCATTAACAAAAAACCGCCTTTGGGCGGTTTTTTTGTTTGTAAAATAATCGTGTCATCAAACTTTTGTTTGAACCTAAGGCCTTTACTTTACAATGGCTTGGTTAACCTCTAAGTTAGCCCGCTTGACAGTTACCTAAGGACGACAACGATGTCGCGCAGTGTCCAATCTCATAAAAATACATATCTTGGGATAGTTATTGTATTTGTGCTTTTCAGCATAGGGGCTTATAGCTATATCAATTCAAACTCAAACGACGCACCCTCATCAGGATCTGTTTTGGTTTTACCGATAACATTAACAGCAGAAGCCACTGAGCCTTGGTGGAATATGTACGCTGCAATGGATAATCTCAACCACCAATTAACGCTAGGGGCTAAGTTCCCCATACTGCAGACTGAAGATGTGATCAGTATGATGCAGCTCGCTGATGCTGGTAATACGATTAGTAGCACTCTAGATAACTCTGAGCATCATGTTGATATAAAAAGATTAATGGCCATTTCCGGTGCCACATATATTATTGAAGCTAATATCACCAAAGCCAATAACGGCTATCAGTTAACCTATAATTTGCATCAAGAAAATCATCAGCAACAACAGATAATTGAGGCAGCAACAGTAGATTCATTAATGACTTTAACCGCAGCTGATATTAACCAACAGATAAACCCTAACAATACTGCACCACCTTCAACATATCATTCAAACTTTGATAATTTACAACTCATTAAAGGTCTTGGCTTTATGCAATCTGGCGACTGGACTTTTGCACAACAGCAATTAACCCAGACTATTGCTGCAGAACCTGAAAACCTACTCGCCAGACGATTATTAGCAGGACTGCAATATCAACACACCCAATATACCTTAGCTAAAGCAACGTTAACCTCAGCAATTGAACACGCTACAGCGATTAACAACGAACGTGAACTAGCAAAATTAAGGTTATTACTAGCCCAGACAGCTCTAGAAATGACTGAAATTGAGCCAGCATTAGCGTTACTGTCAGTTGCCAAAACTCACGCAGCCAAGGTGAATGAATGGCTATACTTAGGCTATATTGCACAACTTGCTGGTGTCATTAACCAGCGACTTGGACGTAATGAAGAGGCAAGACTGCAATTTAAACAAGCGATTAAGTACCATCGAATGATGGGGTACCCTATTGGCCAATCACAATCACTTAATTTACTGGTTGAACTTGAAATTGTTGAACACAATTATCCCCAGGCGTATCGCGATATTGCCCGATCATTTGAACAAATCTCGGGGTTAGGGTTAACTGAAATGGAAGCAGCAACATTATTCTTAATGGCAAAAGTCGAAGATAAACGCTAAGGCAGTTAACATCACCTTGGATATCGATACGCTCTACAAAACAAAAAACGGCCTTAAATAAGGCCGTTTTTTTATGATACATAAAGCTAGCTATTACACTTTTTCTTCAACACGGTGTGGCGCTTCGGTTTGATCTACAATAGTTAATACTGCGGTATCGCCCACTACATTACATGATGTCAGCACCATATCAATAATACGGTCTAATGCAGCCACAATGGCAAAAGCTTCTACTGGCAAACCCATTTGATGGATTAATACGCCAATCATCACCATACCACCGCCGGGCACACCACCTGCACCGACAGACAATAAGAACACACTAAACAGTAATGCCGGAATTTGCTCATTACTGATTGGCATGCCATAGGCATTGGCCACAAAGAAAATAGCGATAGTAATATAAATAGACACCCCGCCCATGTTCATCGTTGCCCCTAACGGCACGCCAAACCCTGCAACCGCTTTGCTGACACCAAGCTTGTCAGTAAGCGTACGCATAGTGACTGGAATGGTGGCATTTGATGATGCGGTCGACAATGAGAACAGGATTTGTTCTTGGGTTTTAGCGCGGAATGTTTTCGCTGAAATAGGCGTAAAAAAGCTGACTGCATAGGGATAAACCACAAAAATCCATAGCAGTAATAAGCTTAAAATGAGTACTAAATATTCCACCACGCTGACAAAGACTTCTGGCTCTAAAGTCGCCCCTAGTTTGAACATCAAGGCAAACACCCCGATAGGCGCAATGCTCATCACGACAGAAATCAAACGCATCATAATCTTGTTAGCGGTTTGAAAACCTTTAACCGCACCCTCAACGGCACTGCCCATTGACTTCATTACGCCACCTAATAGCAATGCCATAAAGATCACCTGCAGCATATTGCCAGAGGTAAAAGCAGAAAAAGGATTATTGGGCACAATACTGACAATTAAAGTGACGAGGTTTGGTAATTCTGTTGCGGTAATCGCTGCAGAATCACTACTGCTCATATCAACGCCTTTACCGGGTTCAATGAGCATGGCCACGATAAATGCCGCCAGAATGGCTACCACGGTATTTATGATATAAAAACCAAAGGTTTTGCCGCCTAAGCGGCCAAAGCTTTTTAAATCTTGCAGCTCACATACGCCGCAAATAATACTGACAAATACCAGTGGTACCACAAGCATCATGATCATATTAACGAACATGGTGCCAATTCCTCCGGTAATATTGACTAACGTGCCGGAGAAAAATGCAACATCAGCAAGTGCAAATTGCACAATACTGCCTAAAATTACCCCTAGAAAAAGACCCGTAAAAATACGGGCTGATAATGACTTCATCATTGACTTGTATATCCTTATTATTGCCTAGATTAATTCAGGCTTGTTGTTTTAGTGCCAAGATACTGAGCTATCAAAATACAGATTTCAATTAGTTAACGAATAAAAATGTTAATTAGCACGAAAATAATCAGTACATCAAGAATAAACTCATGATTTTAAATGCAAAAAAATAATTGTGATTATAGGATGAAATAGCAAAACAATTAACCTATCGCAAACAGCATAATCAATTACAAAAGCATATTGACTAGTGAAAAAAAGAGGTCAATCTATTCTTGAATAGGGATTAATGTTAACTCAAGCTGATGCGCCAACATATGCTGCTGTTTAATACTGATACGATGTTGTTGCAGCCAGTCTACTAATTTGCGCCAGTTGTGTAATGTCACCTTATCAAGGTACTTTTGCTGCCGCCATTGTTTATCAAAATCATCAGGATCATTTAATGACGACAATGGAGATTGTTGAAATAATTGAGCTTGCTGAGGTAACAAAGGTGCTGATTCATTGACCAATGTGGGTGCAATCAGATACCTGCAACCTTGAAGCAACTGCGCAATTTGCAACCCTGCGGGATCTAAGTCGGTAAAGGCGCTGATCTGCATGATTGGCTGTAATACTTCATTTTGTGCAATCACGTGCAGTAGGCGTTTACAGCCTGCAGGTGAATGCGCGCCACTGCCTCGATAAATAATCACAGCTTGCTGTATGACACTGCCTAACGACTGCTCAAATTGAAAGTGCTTGAACTCATCAAAGCTGTCTAAGTTTTCAACCACAATAAGATGCAGCAAGTTAAATTGAAGACAAACGGCTTCCACCTGCTCAACCGTCATTCTCAGGCTATATTGTGCAGCAAAAGGTGGATAACATTGAGGTGGAAGTTTAACTAAAACGTAATTGGCATCGGGGCGAATATTGGCATACTTCTCTTTTTTACCTTGGGCAGCTAAGGTATTTCGTGGCTGATTAAAGCTCACATTCTGCACATCAAAGCCAGTATCGAGTTGTGCCATTTCACGCAGTAAATCGTAATCTTTACCACTAAAATATAAATGTTTACCCGCACCATCAGGCTCACCAATAGCAAATTGATCAAATATTTTTTGCCAATTGCTGGTGAGCTTAGTCCGTGGAGATCGATTGATCACCACGGTTTGGATTGCATTAAACTGTGTTTTGGTTAACTTAGCCACACGCTACGCCAGCCACAATTCAACGTCGGTTACAATGAAGTTACCAGTATAAATCGGATCAGGTTTGCCTATAGGTTCTAACTCAAAGTACTGTTTATGTTCCATAGGTAAGGCTTCGTAGCCACCAATCACTTGATACAACCAACTCTCGCTGTCCCAGTTAAGTTGTTGTTGCTCTAGATATTCCAGTGCAGATTGACGCAAGCCTGAGTCAATAATGGCGCAGAAATATTCATCAACGGCCACTTTAAGTGGGTTGTCAGGAATATCGAAATCTTCTACATCGGTTATTTCGAAAGTGAAATTCGAATCCCGCTGAGTCACAATGCGCTCATCACGGCTGATGGCTTTGACCTGTGCCACCATGTTCATCAGATCAAGCTCATGGTGCGGATTACTAACGTCCACATGTGCAGGTTTTAATATAGCTTCAGCATAGTTGAACAAAGCGGGGACGTTATTATGTCCAGCATGATTATCAGGTTGGTAATCAGGGTGTAAACTGGTGTGTAGCAGCCAACCTTTTAATAAACGGGTACGGCCTCTAATTTGTCTAAAACGTCCCAGTAACTCAAATAACCTCCCCTGCACTACGCTGAGTTCTTGGGTACAGTAACTTAAGGTATCTTGTAAACTGGTGATCAATAAACGGCGCAGCTCACGAATATCGCCAGCTATTTCGCCCAGTTCGCTGAACTGGAACATTTCTAAGCCATTCAATAGCTCGCTGACCTGGCTTTGGGCTAATTCGTTTTCTCGGATTTTGGCGTTAATGGTGCCAACATAACCAAACTCATTGTTAATGCGTCCCCATAGCACCCGAATTGAATAACGTAAGCTGTCGGTAAAACTGTAAACATGCTCACTTAAATCGGCAAGGTATGCTTCTGCCGCGCCGTGATCCACATTATGACGGGCTTCTTTGTAGTGATCGGCTAAGGTTTTTATGGTCGCTAATGCAGAGCCTACATTGGAGTCGATTTGGCGATTGCGCTCATCACTTAAGCCTTCTTCTAACAATGCCCGCACTGAACGCTTCAAACGTAATTCTTGATCGGGCTCTGGTCGCCATAACAAGCCACTTTTTTTCAGTTTTTCAATCACAGCCGGGTCATGACTTGATTCATTCACCGAGCCCGCTAGATAGGCATCCATAATCACATCGGCATGCCGAGCAAGCTGCTTAAGCAGCTTTACCCCTGCTTGATGCAAGTTGTTACTCATATTAACTCCCGCTGGGTCGCGGTTTCAGCCTGTGCTTCTAAGCTTAACCCTTCGGTTTCATCAATAAAGCGGATCACTTCATACAAGTAATCTAATTTACCAGTGGCAATATAAATCTGTTTTTCTACGTTCGGTTTAGTTAGATAACCCAGTTCAACTAAGCGCTTAAATACCAGCTTAATTTGGCCGTCAACATTAGTACTGCTTGAACCAAATAAACGATAATGGCTTAGTTTGGTCAGTTGCTCACTAAAAGCGGGGGTATCTTCAATGCGCGCTTGCAGCTCAGTTAATCGAATGGGTGCGCCTTCGCTTAATGGAGCATCTTGACCACTGGCTTCTTGCACTAACACTAACCATTCCACTAGGGGGATTAGCGCACCGCAGATTTCTTTAAACTGGCTAGAAACCACTTTGCGTTCACTTTCGCCCAATTGCAAATAACCACAAAAAAACACTTCCCCTTCACCTGCGCTGGCAATGGTGCGATTAATTTGATTCAAATAGCTTTCTACACGTTCACGGGTACTGTTATTTTTCAGTGCTCGCCAACCATCTTCATTAGTGACGCGGCAAATAAACTCGCCGCGTAATAATTGCTCTATGATGGCACCTGCGCCTACCAATACAGTGTCATGGTTATCATAAACTTCGCTAGTCATTATGCTAACTCCTCTGTTTTAGCGTTGTGCTGGTTTAAACGTGCTGCTAATGGATTCGCTTTAGGCTTAACCACTTGTAATTTTTTAGTCTGTTTGTTGATGATATAACGGTTAGCAAACAGATTTAACACTTCTGACTCAGGGTTAGGGAATGCACCTAACACGCTAATATTGTTGTTTTCACAGGCATCAAATATCTTCTTGACGTTAGTATGATGCAAGGTGCCCAACTCATCTATCGGCCAGTGAATAGTGACATCGGCTTTGCCACGCAATAATCGGGTAAAGGCCAGTAAAAACTTACATAAAATAAGGTAAGCCATACCATGACTGGAAGATTCATTTAACTGGCGATCGGTGCGAATAATTAGATCGCTGTTACCCTCTTTCAAGCGCAGTTCAATCTCCAATAATTTGGCAATACCGCCGGTTAATGCCGCTCGACCAATTATGTCTAATGCGCGGCGCATACTGTTAGTGTAATGCTCGTCAGGAAGGCTACTGAAGTTGTCGGCTTTCCAGGCTTTAAAGGCTTTTACAAACACTTCAAGCTCTGGCCAAAACTCTAACTCACTAATACGTGAACGAATGCGTACCGCAGATTCTGATACCCCATCAAGGAATAACTCTTCACCCACTTCACGGGTAATACGGGCACTTTGGGAGGCGATACGACGGTCAATGTCAGCTAACACATCATAATATGCGCTTAAATCGACCCCGAAAATACGCCCCTGTTCACGAATGGCCATTAACGATTGTGGCACCATTACGTTTAATAGCTGCTCAAGCTGCGGCACCAACTTACGATAATCTAATAAGCGAATACCTTTGTCATTTACATAACTCGATTCTTCACGGGCACGTTCCCAAAACTCAGCCAAACTAGAGCCTGATTTGCTGGCAATCACGCTATCAAAATGCTCGATATATTGCTTCACTGAGCCCTGTAAATAATCACGTTTAAGTAATAAGTCTTCACCCTGGCGTAAACGTTCACCAATGCCGCCGCTGGCTTCTTCTTTATTAGCCGGCAGTTTTAGCTCAGCCAACTTACGCATAACCGCACGCAGTTTGGTGAGGTTTTCAGACGCTTCAACCTGAGCGGCATCAGATGCTTTGCGCTGGGTTTCTAAGTCTGTACGGCGGCTCTTAATATCATTGGTTTTGTTGGTTAGCTGCTGCTCAAGCGCCAAAGCTGCTCGTTTAACATCCGCAAGCTGAGTTTGCAGTTTAGGTTTTCTAGATAGCCAGGTATGTTGATACCAGTCGTCATATCGTAGTACATCGCTACGACGTTGTTCTGCATGACTAATTTTGGCTTCTAATTCACGAATCTCACGTTTAAGTGCCAAAATCGCACTTTCATCAACACCGCGGGATTTAAGCTCGTTTTTGTACCAGGTTTCACAGGCTTTTTGCTCGGTTTTGGCATTGGTTCGACGCTGTTCAATATTGGCCTTAATTTGCCCAAGTTGGTTATCGATAGCACCGACCACTTCTTGCCAATAAGCATTTTTTTCCATACGCGCTTCAAGCGCTTGGGATTTTTGCTCTGACAACCATTCAACATGCTGGTTTTTCAGTTGTTTCAATTCATTATCTAACTGAATTAATCGCTTACCCGATTCTGCTTTTCGTTCAGTGAGCGCTTGATCAATACGTTGTTGCTCACTGCGTTTTTCATCAAATAATCGACGTAAATCTTCACGGCTATTTTTATAAGCCGTACGGGAAAAGGTCAGTTCACGGTTAAGTTTGTCTAGCACATCGTTCATAGCAACGAGCTGATCTTCATGTTCAGCCTGCAACTCTTGTGCACTTTTAAGGGCTTCTTCGGCCTTAGCTAGGCGAATCCGTAAATCCTGCTCAGATTGTGCATAATCAGGCACATCAATGGCTTTTAGGTCAATATGGACCCCAAACAACGCATCGCTGTCCTGGTTGGCTACACTGGGGTGTAAATCGGTGCGATGCAGTAACTCTGGCGCAATGACTTTGCCAAAAGAATGTTCCCAACCGACCGCTTCTTTACGTAAGAATTCTAATAAAGTATGCGATTGCGGGAACAACATATGATGAATGTCTTCTTTGGCTTGCTCACGCTCATTAACACGAATACTGGCAATGCGCAGCGACTCATTAGCTTGATCACGCTTAGCGCGCTGCTTGCGCTCTTCTGTGGTTAAGCGTTCAACCTTTTGATTACAACTTTCCTGCTCTTCATCTGCTAGGCTAATTCGTTCATCAAAGATGGCCAAACGCACTTTTTCATCTTCAGTGTATGACACACTATCTACTTGATGTTTAAGTTCTGCGGCGGTTAACTTCAGTTGATATTCTTGCTCGCTAAACTTAGCTTTGCCAGCATCGGTTTGTTCGCGCCAAAAACCTTCAAGTTGAGTTAAATCGTCAGTGGCTAACTCACGTTGTTTGTCACGGGTTTCACGCTGAGTATCTTGCTCTTTGTGTAATGTCTCTAATTCACTGTGTAATTGTTCGGCAATTTTTGAACGTCTGCCATTAAATGCAGCTTCAATGTCTTGATGTTTTTCAGTTTGTAATTTGTGACGCTCATTTAAGTTTTCAACATCTTGGCGCCAGCTGGGTAAACTGTCTAAATCTGCTTTTGCTTGTTCGATATCAGCATCTAAAAAACCACCATGCTGTTCTTCAATCGCATCTAATTCATGCTCACACTTCTGGGTGTCACCTTTTGCGGCAGATATTTCGTTTTGTAATTCATCACGGATATCTTTCCACTCTTCATCAAGCATTTTAAGCTTAAGATTAAGCTCTTTTGCCAGTGTTTGGTTAGCATCTTGGCGATCTGCTTCTAAGGTTTCATCATTTCGGTAACCACGAGATAAGCTAGCAAGACGCATTTCAGCACTAAGCAGCTGATTAAACTCCTGTTCGAGCTTTTCAAATTCAGGACGGATTTGCTCAAAGCCTTGGACCAACTGACTCTCGCGGATCCAAGATTCAACCCTTTGTGGGTTTAATCGAGAGGTTGGCGGATTAACGCCATCTTCTTCTAAAATGGCGGCGATCATCGATTTGACCGTTTCCATTTTACCTTCTTTGGAATGCACCGCTTTGGCAAGTTTTTCAATATGGCGTAAAGAGTGTTCACTGTCGCACAGGGAGAATTGACGCGCGTATGTGCGCAGCTCATTACGATTAGCTCCGGTATTAAGCAAACTGCGATCGTTTTGGATAATAGCCCTAAATTCACGGGTATTTAATAAATTGGTGTGAGCAACATCTTGGCGTTTTACTTCACGTCCAAGCTCCGCCATTGAATGGCAAATAATGGTATCGCCATTACGATTTTTAACATAATCCTCAAGCTCAAAACCACGGGCAATAAAGCGATAGTTAACCCCTTTACCGTCACCTGCGGATGCTAATACAGCTTGATAAAGCAGCCCATCATCTTTTTGGTATTCATAAATGATGTAGCTTGAATCGTGCGGTAAATACCAGCGCTCAAAACTGTCACGCGTTGAGGGTACAACTCGACTTGGATATTCACCGTAAAACACCGGTACCAGACGTTGTAAGGTGGTTTTACCTGATGCGTTTGTACCACAAATATTAGTGTGGCCATTTAATGCCAATTCCACCACACCGGGTAAGTGAGTGTTAATGAGCACGATTCTTATCAAACTAGGCATGAGAGTCCTTTATTAAAACAAAACAAGCGATTCAATTCACTTCGGGATAAAGCCGGGGTACTTAATACATTAATCTCTAATGCACTGGTTTTTAAAACCACGATTTTTACACAATAGCTGGGCTTTACGTTAAATTAATCCGTCTGCGATGGCAATGATATTCCAGCATTGGATCATACTGTAAATAATCTTATGATGGCGGTTAACAAAGTAGCAATCGAGTTAAATTAAGTGAATTCTTGGTCGAGAAAAGATATTTTTTGAAGTTGCGATGAATTTAATCTGACATCAAATGATGGTTATGGATATAGCGTTGAAAAACACCCATAAAAAAACACCGCCTATTGGCGGTGTTCTTTTAAAGCGTTAGCAATAATTAAGCTTCTGCAACAACAGAAATCTTAACGATAGCTTTAACTTCAGTGTGTACTTGCACTTCAACTTCGAAGTTACCAGTAGTGCGTAAAGCACCTAGAGGTAAACGGACTTCAGATTTAGCAAGTTCAACGCCAGCTGCAGTTACTGCATCAGCGATGTCACGGTTGCCAACTGAACCGAATAGTTTACCTTCATCACCTGCTTTAGAAGCGATAACAACGCCTTCTAATGCAGTTAATTTTTCAGCACGAGCTGTCGCTGTAGCTAGATCAGCAGCTATTTTAGCTTCTAAATCAGCACGACGAGCTTCAAATACTTCAACGTTTGCAGCATTCGCAACAACCGCTTTACCAAATGGTAAAAGGAAGTTACGTGCATAACCAGCTTTAACAGAAACTTGGTCGCCTAAGCTGCCTAAGTTTGCAATTTTGTCTAGTAGAATTACGTTCATTATCAAATCCTCTTTATTCGATTAGGAATTAATACTGCTATATTACTGATGTAAATCAGTATATGGCAGTAGAGAAAGATAACGAGCACGCTTGATAGCGCGAGCTAGTTGGCGTTGGTATTTAGCACTAGTACCAGTAATACGGCTAGGAACAATCTTGCCGCTTTCTGTTACGTAGTTCTTTAAAGTTACGATATCTTTATAATCAATTTCTGTAACGCCTTCAGCTGTGAAGCGACAGAACTTGCGACGACGGAAATAACGTGCCATTTTGACAGTCTCCTAAGTTTTCAATTCGACATTTTCAGCATGCAAAACTAAACGGTTTTGACCATTTCGTCCTTGTTGGAGTGAAAGAAACCCTTCAACTTCAACCTGCACACCTGCTTTTAATTTATCTGCTACGCTTTTAAAGCGTGGACCACTCAACACCACTTGTATAAGGCAGTATACGTTACGTAATAACTCTGCATCATACTTCTGTGACTTATGTTCTAGCGTAATAATCGTATGATTAATACCGCTGGGACTGCTCATTTGTTTTGAACGCGTAATGGTTCCAAACAAAGTTAAATGGTTATTCACAGAGTAAATTATTCAGCGTTTTCTTCAGCGCTTTCTTCGTCCATACGGTCATCAGAAGATGAACGACGTGTTTCACGTTCGTCTCTTGCTTTTGCCATAGGTGAAGCTTCAGTAACAGCAGCTTTAGTGCGCATTACAAAGTTACGCAGAACAGCGTCGTTGAAACGGAAAGCTGTCTCTAACTCTTCAATAGACTCTGCAGTTGCTTCTACGTTCAAAAGAACATAGTGAGCTTTATGTAGGTCTTGGATTGGGTAAGCCAATTGACGACGGCCCCAATCTTCTAAACGGTGAATTGTACCGTTAGCAGCGGTGATAACACCGGTGTAACGCTCAATCATACCTGGGACTTGTTCACTTTGATCTGGGTGAACCATAAATACGATTTCATAATGACGCATTTATTGCTCCTTACGGTTAAGTAGCCTCTTTTCTGGCTCAGTCAGACCAATGTGGAGGCAAGGAACGAATTAAAGTGACTGATTTGAGCGCGCGATGATACCGAAACTCCCCCACAAACTCAAGTAATAAAGTATTCTTTCCTGTGTTATTGAATACAGGTATCATGTCGGCAGTTAAGAATGAGTTGTAATGGATAACAAGAAATAGTGATCATTATGAAAAAAGCGCTGTCTATCTGCTGTTTGCTGATATTGTCCCCTTCCGCGTGGGCTCTCGTACCACCTGACTATCAAGAGCCTGAGAACGGTTTTAATGCTGAAATTGAAGCCGGGTTGCAACTTAATAGTGGCAATAATGAAACCAAAAACTTCAACGGGCGTACTTATGCGACTTACGACACCCTTAATACTAAGCAAGAAGGCACCTTAAAAGCTTACTACTCTGCTGACGGAAGTGAAGCAACCTCGGAGAAATATGAGGTTTATCTTCAAAGTAACTATAAATTAGAGCGAGGATACGTTTTTGGCCGCGGTGAATTCACCTGGAACCAATACGGCTCGTTCACCAAAATTTATACTATTTCCTCAGGTTATGGTTTTGATTTAATCAAAAACTATAGAACTAAACTCAGTTTAGAATTCGGTCCTGGTTATCGTTATGACTTACCCTCTTCATCTGTTATTGATCCAGAGCCAACGCCGAACAGAGATATCATTTTACGTTCTGCGGCTAAGTACTCTGTAAAGCTACAGGAATATACTAGCCTTAATGCCGATGTGACGGCTGAGACGGGCCAAGATAACAACACCTTGACCTTAGATATGAACTATAGAAATACCTTCATTCAAGATTGGGCATTTAAAATTGGCGTTAACGTTAAATATACCTCTGATGTGCCACAGGACAGTCAGAAGACGGATACAATTACAACATTCAACTTACTGTACACATTCCAGTAATTACGCTTATTTAAGCGGAGTCATAAATAACCTTTAGAGGCAGTGTGATGACCAGTCCATTACGTAGTTTTACCTCGTTATACAGCACCACCTTTATGATGGTACTGGCAGCTGGTCTTCTGACTACATATTTAGGCCTAAAGCTCACTATGATGGACGTGCCACAAATATGGGTAGGTGGCATGATGTCTGCCTACTATATTGGTTTGGTATGTGGATCCAAAGTGGGTCATAAACTCATTGCGCAAGTTGGCCATATTCGTGCCTTTGTTGCATGCGCGGGTGTGGTGACTGCATCTGCCTTAGGTCATGCATTAATTGATAACCTAACCATTTGGTTAATCCTACGTGTGCTTGTTGGCATGGGCATGATGTGTCAATACATGGTGCTTGAAAGCTGGCTAAATGAGCAATCTGAACCGAGTCAACGCGGCACCGTTTTTGCCAGTTATATGATTGTATCTTACTTGGCATTAATGGCTGGCCAAGGCGCCATTAGCTTATACCCAGACTTAGGTATTGAACCTTTACTGCTTATCGCAATTTGTTTTGCTTTGTGTACTGTACCCATTTCAATTACACGCCGTATTCACCCAGAGCCATTAACACCTGCACCACTTAACATGAAGCACTACTGGAAACGCGCCCCGCAAGCACTAACCACGATAGCTTTGGGTAGCATGATAGTGGGATGCTTTTATGGTTTAGCGCCAGCTTATGCTACTGCGCAAGGTATTGAACCTCAATCTGTCGCCTTATATATGTCATGTACTATTTTCGCAGGTCTGCTAGCCCAATGGCCTATGGGTAAACTGTCTGACTTAATGCCAAGAAGCCGCCTTATTCGCATTAACTGTGGTCTGCTTGGTATATTGGTGCTGGTTATTGCTTTGGTGCCTTTTGATGCTCAAATCTCATTAGTCTTAACGGGAATATTTGGCGTGTTGGCTTTTACACTTTATCCATTAGCCACGGCGTTAGCCAATTCTCGTATAGAGCAACATGAGCGAGTTGGATTATCGGCCACAATTTTAGTGACATTTGGTATTGGCGCCAGTATTGGCCCACTTATCGCTTCATCACTGATGCAGCACTTTGGTAACAATATGCTATATGGCTTTATGAGTATTTGTGCTTTCACGTTAGTTATTCGCTTATTATTTATTAATAACAAGCAAAAAGCTGAACAGGGCTCAAGTAATGACTATGTGATGGCAGGTGGGGATTTAGTGTCATCACCATTGGCTGCCTCTTTTGACCCTAGGGTAAATGTGCAATCGGTGCAGGATCAGATGATTAATCCTGATGATAATGCATTTGATATGGTTGGCACAGAAGACGATGTATTAGACGATGAGCCTGATTACACCCAAGTAGTTGATGACAAAAATGATGATGTAATTAACCACGCAGACCAAAATAATATTACAAGCCAAGTAGAAACTCGCAAAAATTAGTCAGACATTGGGTTTAGTTGCAAACACAAAAAAGCGAGCATCAGCTTAACACCATTCAGTTAAGAGTTTCTTCTCTTAACTGGATAGCGGGTTTTGTTAATTCGAACGGTCCTACTTTTGGGCCGTTTTCGTTTTTTGGGCAAGATAAATTGCTTAACGTTTTCCCTCATTGCTTTGAGCTTTTTAGGGATTGTTCCTGGCGAAGCAATTGCACACCACATCAACTCATCCTGTATATAGCGCATCGCCATTACAAAGCTAATCCGTAATGGTGACACTTCTGCCTCTTTAGCGATTTGGCTTATTTCAACTCGGATCAAGTTGTACGCTATCAGTAATCCCCAAATCTCCTGATAAATGCCTTCAACTGTCTGACTTCTTAATAAAATACTCTCATCAAGTTGATATTGCTTGATTTCTCCATAGCCATTTTCTATCTCCCAGCGTTCGAAATAGACATCTAATATATCTTGAGAGGAGTATTTGCTTCTATTGGTTAATGAACTCAGCACACCTGTAATATGATTGCCCTGGGATTTTTCTTGATAGGTCACTAGTCTCGCATGCCACTTTTCAGGTAGCTCTGGGTTCTTTTTTCTCGCTTGTGGTGATACTGGCATCTCAACTAGATAATCGTTGTCAGCGTATTGCTCGATGACTTCAAAGCGTGTATTACTTTTGAGTGGTGTAAGCCAATGACTATTCTGGTTGGCTCCCCACCAACTTGTCATAAGATCTGCACTAAAGTAACAACTATCAAAAATAGTGAGAGAATTAGCTGGAACTGATCCAATTAGCTCTCGAGCATAACTAATTTCCCCTTTACTACACGGACCAAATTTTACATTTCTTATCATACGACTTCGTAATGACATGAGTGCGCATAAGCGGGCTACTGGGTATACGGACTGCTTCCTATGCTGATTACTGATATAGCCAAAATGCTCTGAATTCTCGGTATTTTCTGCACATCGAAATGTCGTTCCATCAACAGAAAATAACTGAAGACCATGCCATGTATCTTGGCTGTCTTCCCTATGACACCAGTGTTTAGAAGTGATATCAAAAAGGGCTTTAAGGGGAGCGGCTGTCAGTCGCTGTCTGGCTTGCGGGATAGCACTTGGTGTAACGGTTTCTCCCAACTTATCAACTAACGTTAAGTCGAGCTTGGAGACGACTTCAGCGATGGAACGATTTCGGTAGAGGCCAATTCCAACGATGAGCCAAACGACTAATTCTGCTGGAAGTTTTCTGCGCCTAATACTTGCTTTGTTGGTTAGCTCCAAAGCTTGTTCAATCCATTCCAACGGCAATTCTTTTTGAAAGATAGATAGTTCTTCGGGGGCGACAAGTAATTCAGTATCAATAAGCCAGTTAGACAACATAAAAAATGACTCCGTTCAAAAGAAGGAGCCATTTTCGTAGGATCATTTTTGCTGTCAACCGATCAGTTTCTTAACTGATCGGTGTTAAGCATCAGCTCGCTTTTTTCATCACAAATTAGTGGTGTTATACTAAACGTTGACGTACCGCTTCAAACAAACAGATACCGGTAGCAACAGATACATTTAAGCTTGAAACTGTTCCTGACATCGGAATAGAGATTAGCGAATCACAGCTTTCACGGGTTAAACGGCGTAAGCCTTTACCTTCCGCGCCCATAGCAATCGCTAACGCACCTTTAAAGTCAGCTTGATAGACGTTACTGTCAGCCTCACCTGCGGCGCCAACAATCCACACACCTTTGTCTTGGATGTGTCGCATTGTACGTGCCAAGTTAGTCACTTGAAATAACGGCACAACTTCTGCTGCACCACTCGCAACTTTACTCACAACGGATGTTAGGCCAACAGAATTATCTTTAGGTACGATAACCCCGTGCGCACCAGCTGCATCAGCGTTACGAATACAGGCGCCTAAATTATGTGGATCTGTCACACCATCGAGTATCAAGAAGAAAGGCGTTTTCTGCTCAGCACTGAGTTTATCCAGTAAAGCGTCTAACTCACTTTCAGCAAGCACTTTGGCTGCGGTTACACGCGCTACGACACCTTGGTGCTGAGTACTTTCTGCTTTTTCATCAAGCACTTTTCTCGCTGAACGCTGTGACTTAATACCCGCTTCTTGGGCTGCATTTACTAGAGGTTCTAAGCGTTCATCATCGCGACCTTGCATTAACCATAATTCAATAACACGCTCTGGGCTGTTTTTTAATAGGGCTTCAACGGCGTGAATACCAAAAATAACATCTTGTTTTTTCATTTAATTACTTTCTCTTACTGCTTTTGGCTTCAGCCGCTTTTGCGGTTGATTCGCTATTGTTGGCTTTATTAGCATCGGTCTTCTTAGCTTTCGATTTACTCGCTAAAGGCTTTTTAACAGCCGTTTTTTTAGCGTCGGTCTTTTTGGCGTCAGCCTTTTTTGCGTTAGGTTTTTTAACCCGAGTTTTTTTGCTAGTCGATTTTTTAGCTGAACCCTTGTTAGCTGAATCTTTGCTAACTGCTGAGCCAGTACCTTCAGAAGCGACTTTCTTGCCACGACCTTTAGACGGTTTATCACCCTCTTTAGCGCCACGAGCAGACTTAGCTCCTTCTAACTTAACACGATCACGCGCCGTAAGTGGCTTGTTGCTGTTGCGACGTTTGCCCTGACCTTTGCTGTTGTCACCAATCATAATTAAATCAATTTGGCGATCATCTAGGTTAACTGCTGCCACTTTCACACTTACTGGATCACCAACTTGATAAACTTGACGGGTATTCTCACCCACTAAGCGCTGGCGCATAGCATCAAACTGATAGTAATCACTTGCTAAGCTGGATATATGAACCAAACCATCAATGAATAAATCATTTAAGCGCACAAATAAGCCAAAGTTAGTCACCGATGCAATTACAGCGTCGAAGTCATCACCAACATGATCTTGCATGTATTCACATTTAAGCCAGTCGCTCACATCTCGAGTCGCTTCATCTGCTCGGCGCTCAGTGGTTGAGCACTCTTCACCTAATGAATCTAACTCAGCAAGGGTATATTGAAAGCCACC
Organism: Shewanella sp. HL-SH2; assembly: GCF_051164935.1. Taxonomy (NCBI): domain Bacteria; kingdom Pseudomonadati; phylum Pseudomonadota; class Gammaproteobacteria; order Alteromonadales; family Shewanellaceae; genus Shewanella; species Shewanella sp. HL-SH2. The sequence goes on along the minus strand of NZ_CP195035.1, from coordinate 1,089,083 downwards.
GTCCTGAGTCCACTTGTCTTTAACCGTGCCTTCACTGTTAGCCAGCAGGAACTTAATCACCCTATGGAGGACAAGATCGGGATAACGGCGAATAGGTGATGTAAAGTGAGAATACTCTTCTAGGGCTAAACCAAAGTGACCGTCATTATCTGGGCTATAAATAGCCTGGCGCATAGAGCGTAATAACATAACCTGAATGAGCTCTGCATCGGGTCTATCTGCAATTTTCAGCATAATACCTTGGTAATCTGCTGGTGTAGGTTCTAAACCACCTTCCATCGATAAACCACGCTCAGCGAGAAACTCTTTAAAGTTTGCTAACTTTTGCTCAGACGGCGCTTCATGCACACGGTATAACACTTCACCCTTGTTCTTTTTAACGAACTTAGCTGATGCCACGTTAGCTAAAATCATACATTCTTCAATGATTTTATGCGCTTGGTTACGGCCTCTAGGCACAATCTTATCGATTTTGCGCTGTTCATTAAAAATAAATTGCGTCTCTAATGTTTCAAATGCAATGGCGCCGCGCTCAGCTCGTCGTTCATCTAAGGTTAAGTACAAAGACTGTAAACACTGTAAATGTGGAAACAATGCTTGATGTTCAGGGGCAATAACGCCACCTTCTAGCATGTCGGCAACTTGGGTATACGTGAAACGCGCATGGGAATGCATCACTGCAGGGTAAAACTTATAACCTGACAATTTACCGCTGGCGGCAATAGTCATTTCGGCCACCATGCACAAACGATCAACATGGGGATTTAACGAACATAATCCGTTAGAAATTTTCTCTGGCAACATGGGAATAACTTGCGAAGGAAAATATACCGAATTACCACGCTCACGAGCTTCCACATCTAATGCTGAATCTGTGCGCACATAATGGCTGACATCAGCAATAGCGACCCATAAGCGCCAGCCTCCACCTGGTTTTTTCTCCGCATAAACCGCATCATCAAAGTCACGCGCATCTTCACCATCAATAGTGACTAGTGGTAAATGACGTAAATCAACTCGGCCTTGTTTGTCTGAATCAGGCACTTCATCAGGTATACGCTTAAGTTTTTTCTCAATAATATCTGACCAGGTATGGGGTAAATCATAATTGCGCAGTGCAATTTCAATTTCCATCCCCGGTGCCATCGTTTTACCTAGGACTTCAGTGACTTTACCGGCTGCTTTAACAAAGCGACCTGGTCGTCTTGTTAGCTCAACCACCACAACATCACCGGCACGAGCGCCGTTGTTATCTTCATTGGCAATTAAAATCTCTTGGTTGATACGGCGATCATCTGCAATAACAAATGCCATTCCGCCATCAACATGGTATCGGCCAACTAATGCCGCGCTTCGCTCTTGAACCAAACGCACAATACGCGCTTCTCGGCGTCCACGACGATCTGTACCGGCTTTTTGCGCCAGCACTTTGTCGCCATGAAAATACATCAGCATGTCACGGTTATTGATAAATAAATCGTCACCGCCTTCTTCAAGCTTTAAAAAGCCGAAGCCGTCTCGGTGGCCAATAATAGTGCCCGATAGTAAATCCATTTTTTCAGGTAAACCGTAGCTTTGACCCCGGGTAAACACTAACTGGCCATCACGCTCCATCGCGCGTAAGCGACGACGTAAGGCTTCTAATGGCTCTTCCTCAGTTATTTTTAACGCTTCGGCGATTTTGTCACGGGTAACGGGTGACTTTTGCGCGCGCAAGTACTCTAAAATGTACTCACGGCTAGGAATAGGATTATCGTACTTGTCTTGTTCTCTCTCAAAATGAGGATCGGTGATCATTCAATTTCCAAATCATCGGCATAATATTGTATGCCTTATTGCATATAAAGTTGTTGCTGCTGGGCCCTTTCAACAATACTTGTGGGCATTTTTACAGCAAGTTGTTGTAACAATGAAGTCGCTTTCTTTTGCTGACTCTCATCATCAAAAATACTGTTATAAAGCCAATGATAGCCCATTTCGTAATCTTTTGGGCTGCCATAACCTTCAGCAAACAGTTTAACTAACATCATACGTGCATTTACATCACCATTCGCTGCTGCAGGTAATGTGTATTGCACTGAACGATGTCGATCTTTTACCACCAGTTGTCCTCGGTAGTAATAATCAGCTAATTTTAACATAGCTTCGGCACTGCCTTGCTCGGCGGCCGTTTGTAATATTGCTATTCCACGAGAAGGATGTGCTTTCACACACACGCCGTGATTTAACATTTCGCCCCATAAAAATTGATATAAGGGCTGCTGTAGCACTTCTGCTCTAGCTTCAATATCTTGTACTAACTGGCACTCATCAAGCTTCACACGTTGAAGATATTGATTACTGCGGATCAGATTAATGAGTTGTTCATCGCTATAAATATCATAGGCGCCAGAGACGGCCTTGGCAATTTGAATAGACGAGCCAAATAATAACGTAAGTGTGAGAAATAATGAAAGCCGTAACATAATAATTCTCTATGACAGTTTGATTAACTTATTAATCGGCCGCTGCACACTTTTCTTAAGGACTAAGCCAATACTTTCAAAGCCGCTTTCATTAAAAAGGCCGCTTAACGCGGCCTTTTTACGATATTGATTTTAGTTAAACGGATTAACTAGAATCATGGTCTCATTACGGTCAGGACCGGTTGAGATGATATCGATTGGCGTTTCTAATAGTTCTTCAATGCGTTTGATGTAGTTAATTGCAGCAGCAGGAAGTTGCTCAATTGAAGTCGCACCAAAAGTCACTTCTTTCCAACCTGGCATGGTTTCATAGATAGGTGTAACTAGCTCATAGCCTTCAGCAGCTAGTGGCGTAATTTTAGAAACAGTACCATCTGGGTTTTGATAACCAACACAGATTTTAACTTCTTCTAGACCATCTAATACATCTAGCTTGGTTAAGCAGAAACCACTTACGCTATTGATTTGAACTGCACGGCGCATTGCCACTGCATCTAACCAACCAGGACGACGTTTACGACCCGTCGTCGCACCAAACTCTTGGCCTTTCTCACCAATGTAATCACCAATTTCATTGGCTAATTCCGTTGGGAAAGGACCAGCACCTACACGTGTAGTGTAAGCTTTCATGATACCAAGTACATAATCAATATGACGTGGACCAAAACCTGAGCCTGTTGCAACACCACCAGCAGTAGTATTAGAAGAGGTTACAAATGGATATGTACCATGGTCGATATCCAATAATGTACCTTGAGCACCTTCAAATAGAATTGGCTCACCAGCCTTACGGGCGGTATCTAATAACTCAGTAACGTCAACACATAAACTCTTCAGATAATCAGCAATAGCCAATGCATCATCTAGCGTTTTTTGATAGTCAACAGCTTCTACCTTGTAGTATTCAGTTAACATAAAGTTGTGATATTTCATCACTTCTTTTAGTTTAGTTGCAAAAAGTTCTGCATTGAATAAGTCACCGATGCGAAGACCACGACGTGAAACCTTATCTTCATAAGCTGGCCCAATACCGCGACCCGTTGTGCCAATCGCTTTATTGCCACGCGCTTTTTCGCGAGCAATATCAAGTGCACAATGGAAGGGTAATATTAGCGGACACGCTTCAGATATAAGTAAACGCTCTTCAACAGGTACGCCGCGCTCTTTCAGCATGTTGATTTCTTTCATCAACGCATCAGGGGCAACAACGACACCATTACCAATCAAACATTTTACGTTATTACGTAAAATTCCAGATGGAATTAAATGAAGTACTGTTTTTTCACCATCAATTACCAAAGTATGACCGGCATTATGGCCGCCTTGGTAACGAACTACGTATTTTGCCTGTTCTGTTAAAAGGTCGACAATCTTACCTTTGCCTTCGTCACCCCATTGAGTGCCGAGTACGACTACATTTTTGCCCATTATTAGCTGCAACGTCTTGTGGTATAAAATAGAATTTTAACAGATTTTAGGGGGTTATAGGCAAGTATTTTATTAAAAAATAATCAATAAAACGATCCCCGCTGTGACTAAAGATCCACCTAAGCGTCTGAGAACATTTTGGTTTTGCCCAGAAAGCTCAAATAAATACTTTTTCCATTTTTGTGGAAACAATAACGGACCAAGCCCCTCAACGATTAATACCAAGGCAATTGCTGTCATTAAAAGCTGTAATGTCATTTGAACTCCCCGTTAATTTGAATGCATTTAGCTTATCATTATAAAACTGCAGCCAATAAAAAACCCAGCATAAGCTGGGTTTTTTGTATTCCAAAGGCGAATTAACGCTTCGAGAATTGTGGCTTACGACGTGCTTTACGTAGACCAACTTTCTTACGCTCAACTTTACGAGCATCACGGGTAACAAAACCAGCGGCACGTAGAGAAGGACGTAAAGTCTCGTCTAGTTGCATTAACGCACGAGTAATACCGTGACGAATTGCACCTGCTTGGCCAGTGGTTCCACCGCCTTTAACAGTTACATATATGTCGAATTTATCAGTCATTTCAACTAGCTCTAGTGGTTGACGAACAACCATACGAGCAGTTTCACGGCCAAAATATATATCTAGTGGACGTTGGTTAACAACGATTGTACCACTACCTGCTTTAACGAATACGCGAGCAGTTGATGTTTTACGACGGCCAGTGCCGTAGTACTGAGTTGCAGACATTAGCTTACTCCCGTTTTAAATATCAAGAACTTGTGGTTGTTGTGCAGCATGGTTATGCTCAGTGCCTGCGTAAACCTTAAGTTTACGGAACATAGCACGGCCCAATGGACCTTTTGGCAACATACCCTTAACAGCTTTCTCGATAATCATCTCAGGTTTATGAGCTTGCAATTTCTCAAAAGAAATTTGCTTAATCCCACCGATGAAACCAGTGTGCGAGTAATAAATTTTACCAGCAGCTTTGTTACCAGTTACGGTAACTTTCTCAGCATTAATAACGATGATGTAATCACCAGTATCAACATGAGGTGTGTACTCAGGCTTGTGCTTACCGCGTAAACGAGTAGCAATTTCAGTAGCCATACGACCTAAAGTTTTACCTTCGGCATCAACGACGAACCAATCACGTGTGACTGTTTCTGATGTAGCATTAAATGTAGTCTTCATTTTTTACAAAAACCCAATGTTTAAAATTCTGTCTCACATGCCAACTGCAAGTCGCAATTAACACAAAATGGACCGATTCTTGCCCCTTCGAGCATGAATATTGGCTTAAAACTTCCGCCCAATTCGACGGAGTAACGAGGGCAGGTGCGGATTATACGCAAACATGAGATAGAAATCACCTGATATTTATAAAAAGCGTTAAATAGTTTGATCGTTTTAGCAGCACTTTTACTATTTAATTTTGCTCAAAATAACAGCTAATTTCGTATTGATACTATTTTTTAAGGTAAATGTTCTGAAGCTAAATAATCATGGGATTGCATTTCTATTAATCTTGAACGGCAGCGACGAAACTCAAAATTGAGCATACCTTTAGTATAAATGTCTTCTAAGGGCACCTGTGCAGAAATAATTAATTTTACATTTCGCTCGTAAAACTCATCCACCATAGCTAAAAAACGCCTGGCAATATCATCACCGGTTAACTGATCACCCATTTGCTCAAGCCCACTGAGTAATACGGTATGATAAATTCGCGCTATCTCCATATAATCTCGCTGCGAACGGGGCCCATCACATATATCTCTGAAGTTGGCGAGCAGCACTCCTTGAGATTGCTGACGGATACTAATTAAGCGACCATCAATATTAATAGCATCGGTTAACACCTCAGACTCTGGTGCAAGCTGTTTGAAATAAGTATGTAAATTCAAGTCCGCAGATTCGTCAAGCGGGTAATGGTAAATCTCAGCTTGCTCTAGAGTTCTTAAACGGTAATCTATACCTGAATCAACATTTAAAATCTCACAATGCTTATTGATCAGAGCGATAGCAGGTAAAAAACGGACCCGTTGTAAGCCATTCTTGTACAAATCATCAGGAATAATATTCGAGGTAGCCACTAATGCCACCCCTTCTTTAAATAGGGCTTGAAACAAGGTGCCCAATAGCATTGCATCTGTGATGTCAGAAACAAAAAACTCATCGAAGCAAATCACTTGGTATTGGTTGGCCATTTTTTTTGCGATCGTCAGTAACGGGTCTTGCACCCCTTTTAGCTCCCCCAAGTCATGATGAAGTTGATGCATAAAACGGTGGAAGTGCGCCCTGAGTTTTTTATCACCTGGAAGCGCATCATAAAAGGTATCCATTAAGTAGGTTTTGCCACGCCCGACGCCACCCCATAGGTATAACCCCTTAACCGATGTTGTTGGTTTTTTCCCAAATGCGGTTAGTATCTTCGATAAACCAGATATAGGTTGATTGGTAGCAATTATTTCATCAAACACACGCTGTAATGATCTAACAGCTTGCTCTTGAGCTGGATCGTGGGAGAAGTTCTCACGGGTGAGATCTTGTTGATAATGCTGCCAAGGGGTTAACTGAGACACGATTATGACTCTCTTACATCAAATAATTGCTGCGAATAATAACATTAAACCTTCAATACGAGTAACCGCGTTAAACGATCAAATTAACCTTTGTTAATCGTTAATGAACTATCAATTCGAAACCGACTCCCAATAAATAACATATCCACTTTCCATAATTTTTACGTTTCAAGGCAAATCTAATTGACGCTCATTTTGAAACAGCGACATTTATAGAAACAATTGTTTATCAAAAATTTGAATTTTAACGACCTAATAATTTACCTGATTAACGATATTTAACTTTAATTTACCTCAATCAAGCGCCATATTTTTAGCATTAGCTTGAATGTCCAAGGAGCCATATTAATGAAAACCAAATTAAGCTTACTTTCTGCAGCCCTGTTAACCGCATCATTAGCTATTATACCAACCACTTCTTTTGCTGCTATTCCACAATCTGTTGATGGCCAATCAATACCCAGTTTAGCGCCTATGCTAGAACGCACCACACCAGCTGTGGTATCTGTGGCAGTATCAGGTACTCAAGTATCTAAGCAGCAAGTTCCCGATGTATTTCGTTATTTCTTTGGTCCAAACGCTCCGCGTGAACAAGTCCAAGAACGTCCATTTCGAGGCCTAGGATCTGGAGTGATTATTGATGCCGAAAAAGGCTATATCGTGACTAACAATCACGTCATTAATGGTGCTGATGATATTCAAATCGGTTTAAGTGATGGGCGAGAAGTAGAAGCTAAACTAATAGGTGCAGATAAAGAATCCGATATTGCACTATTACAAATTACCGCTAAAAACCTCACCGCGATTAAACAAACTGATTCAGACGAAGTTCGTGTAGGTGACTTTGCCGTGGCCATAGGTAATCCATTCGGTTTGGGACAAACAGTAACATCCGGTATTGTGAGTGCTTTAGGGCGAAGTGGTTTGGGCATTGAAATGCTTGAAAACTTCATTCAAACCGATGCTGCGATTAATAGTGGTAACTCAGGTGGCGCATTAGTTAATTTAAACGGTGAATTAATGGGGATCAACACCGCCATTGTGGCACCTAATGGCGGTAACGTCGGTATTGGTTTTGCCATTCCTGCAAATATGGTCAATAACTTAGTTCAACAAATCATAGAACACGGTGAGGTAAGACGAGGAATATTAGGGGTAGCGGGTCGTGATTTAGATAAAGAACTGGCTACCGCATTTGGACTAGAAACCCAACATGGCGCTTTTGTTAGCGAAGTGGTGCCAGACAGTGCAGCCGCTAAGGCAGGCATTAAAGCGGGTGATATTATTACCAGCGTTAATGGCCGCAAGATTAAGTCGTTCCAGGAACTGCGCGCTAAAGTGGCCACTATGGGAGCTGATGTAAAAGTTGAATTTGGCCTTATTCGTGATGGCGACACTAAAACTGTTAAAGCAACTTTAGGTAAAGCTGATGCTATTGAAGCCGCCGCAGGCGCATTACATCCTATGCTTCAGGGTACTACCCTTAGTAATGGCTCTAGAGGAGTTGAAATAACCGATGTTGCCCAAGGCTCTCCAGCTGCTATGTCTGGTTTGCAAAAAGGCGATTTCATTGTCGGCATTAATCGTACTCAGGTTAAAGATTTAAAATCCTTTAAAGCCTTGCTAGAAAAACAACAGGGCTCAGTTGCGCTTAAAATACTACGCGATAACAACCTGAGCTATTTAGTTTTACGATAATGATTAATCGATACTGAGAGTAATTGATTTAATATTATTAGTGGTGATTGTTGACTGTAATCACTTAAGTTAATGTTAGCATTCATTAATTAAGCATCGAGCATTCAACCTCGATGCTTAATTTTTTCAGTTATGTTAGTATTTGCGCTATTTACTTAACATAGATCAGACTATGAACTTTAAAGACATTAGTATTTATCTAGGCAAATCCATTTTATTTGGTCTGATCATGGCTGCCGTTTTCCTTATCGCAACCTCATTTGAAGGCAGTCCGTTTAAAAGCGGTTTAACACAGCGTGCTAATATGGGCAGTGAGTTGTCTTTTGCTAAAGCGGTTCGCCGTGCAGCACCCGCCGTTGTTAATATTTATAGCTTAAGTATTGATCAACGCGCACCACTTAACTCAAGTTCACTGCAGGGCTTAGGCTCTGGCGTTATTATGAGTAATCAAGGTTATATTCTAACCAACTATCACGTTATAAAACGTGCCGATGAAATAGTTATTGCACTGCAAGATGGACGGCGTTTTACCTCTGAAGTGGTTGGCAGTGATCCTGAAACAGATTTAGCAGTGTTAAAAATTGAAGGTGACAACCTCCCTGTCGTGCCGATTAACTTAACTAACCCAGCATTAGTTGGCGATGTAGTTTTAGCCATTGGCAATCCCTATAACCTTGGACAAACAATTACTCAGGGTATTATTAGTGCAACAGGTCGCAGTGGATTAAGCTCAGGTTATTTAGACTTTTTACAAACAGACGCTGCGATTAATGCGGGTAACTCTGGTGGTGCGTTAATTGATACTACTGGTGAATTAATTGGAATAAATACCGCAGCGTTTAAAGTCGGCGGTGATAATGGTGGTAATGGCATTAGTTTTGCTATCCCGATAAAGTTAGCCCACAGCATTATGGACAAACTCATTGCAGATGGACGCGTTATTCGTGGCGCAATTGGTATTTCCGGAGAAGCATTAACCCCAGTTGTGGCGCAAATTTTAAATTTACCTGATCTAAAAGGGGTTTTTGTTACTGGTATTGACCCTAATGGGCCTGCTGCCAATGCGGAGTTACAGCCACGGGATGTCATTATTACTTATGGTAATGACGATATTCCAGGTGTTGAGGTGTTAATGGATAAAATTGCAGAAACACCACCTGGTAACAAAGTGCTATTGACGGTTATTCGAGAGGGATTAAAACTGGAAATACCGGTATTTGTTGTAGAAAAGAACTCTTTTGATCAATAGTCACAACCACAAAACATTCCAACCACACGATATTAAATGGCATAAACTGCCATGAAAAAAGCCATCAATTTAAATTGATGGCTTTTTTATTTAGCAATTAATCGATTGCCTCAAAGCGACTTAAGTTAAGACACGCGTAATACTTCACCGCCTAAGCCTTTAAACTTAGCTTCAATGTGCTCATAACCACGATCTAAGTGGTATATGCGATCAACTGTAGTGATCCCTTCTGCCATTAAACCTGCTATGACTAAGCTGGCTGAAGCACGTAAATCAGTTGCCATCACTTGCGCACCGTTTAATGACTCAATACCTTCGATAATACAAGTATTACCTTCAAGTGCGAGCTTAGCGCCCATACGGCTTAACTCTGGTACATGCATAAAACGATTTTCAAAAATCGTTTCAGTGACTCGTCCAGTACCTTCTGCTAGCGCATTCAGTACACAAAACTGAGCTTGCATATCTGTCGGGAAGCCAGGGTAAGGCGCGGTTTTAATGTTAACCGCTTTTGGACGTTTGCCTTGCATATCAAGCTCAATCCAATCTTCACCTGTCGTAATGGTAGCACCAGCGTCTTCAAGTTTTGATATTACCGCTTCAAGAGAGCCAGGATCTGCCGCTTCACAGCGAATATGCCCACGAGTGACGGCGGCGGCAACTAAAAATGAGCCAGTTTCGATGCGATCAGGCATCACACGATATTCACAACCTTGCAGACGTTCAACGCCTTCAATAGTTAACGTAGTTGAACCAATACCAGTAATTTTTGCTCCCATTGCAATTAAGCAATGCGCTAAGTCTGACACTTCAGGCTCACGGGCAGCATTTTCAATCACTGTGGTACCGTCAGCTAATGCGGCAGCCATCAGTAAATTCTCAGTCGCGCCAACACTGACCATATCCATAAAGATATGTGCACCTTTGAGACGACCATCTACACGTGCTTTTATATAACCTTCTTTGACTTCGATTTTAGCTCCCATTAGCTCAAGGCCATGAAGGTGTAAATCAACAGGCCTTGCACCAATAGCGCAGCCACCAGGCAAAGACACATCTGCAGTGCCGTAACGGGCAAGCAGTGGACCTAAAATCAAAATAGATGCGCGCATGGTTTTTACCAAATCATATGGCGCACAAAATTCATTTAGGTTAGTGGTAGAAATCCGTACTTTACCTTGGCCTAACTCTTCAACGTCAGCACCTAAACAGCGTAACAACTTACAGCTGGTACTGACATCTCGCAGGCTTGGAACATTCGTTAAAATAAAGTCAGTTTCAGCCAGTACACCTGCCATTAAAATCGGCAATGCCGCATTTTTAGCACCTGAAATAACAACACTGCCAGATAAAGGCTGGCTAGCTTTAATGGTTAATTTATCCACTGGGCTCTCTAATTACATATTGAAAAGTTTTTCACGCTTCCACTGGGTCGGCGTAAATGTCTTAATAGTTAATGCGTGCAGCTCGCCACTGGCAATATTATCTGCTAACGGTCCATATATTGCTTGTTGTTGTTTTACTCGGCTCATGCCATCAAAACATTCACCTACAGCAACAACTTTGAAGTGGCTGCCATCAGATGTAGCATGAACTTCTGTTAGTTCTAATGCTTCGGATAGAATTTGCTCAATAACTTTGCAATCCATGAATTTATACCTTTATTGCGATGCTAATCTAACAAAATTAACATCGTGAATGGTGAACTAAATGCCGATCAAATTAACGAGAATTATCAGCAAAAAAAGTGTGTAAATCGTATAGCTCAATCATTTTTTGTAATTGAGCCGCAGGATGCTGCAATATACGCGAAATAGTCCCTAAAGACATATCTTGCTCTGACATTACTAATCCTTTTAGTGCAAGCAGCATAGCAACGCCTGCGCTATCGACATAAGTCAAAGCGGACAAGTCTACCACTTGGGTAGATGCAGTAAACAGTTGATGTCGATTCGGCCACAAAAGTATGACCTCATCTTGCGTTAAACGCCCTTGCACTAAGCAAGTATCACCTTGCTGCTCAAACTGAATCACGCCGCTTTATCCTCTTTATCTAGTTTGCGATCAATTTTTTGCTTTGTTTTATCATTCAGCATAGTAATGACCGATTCAATGCCTTGCTGGCGAATTAAATTTGATATTTCAGATTGTTTTGATGCAAGTAAGCTGACGCCTTCTGCGACTAAATCGAATGCTTTCCATGAGTTATCTTTTAAACGACGCGCTTTGAATTGAATTTTAATCGGCGGACGACCTTGCTCAATAATTTGCACGCTCACTTCAACCATTTTCTCTTTACTAAAATTTGACGGCGGTTCAAATGCGACCGTTTGATCGGTATAAGCCGTTAACGCTTGTGCATAAGTGCCAATTAAATAACCTTTAAACGCTTCGACAAACCGTGTTCTTTGATCATCACTGGTTTCACGTAAATATTGGCCCATCACTTTATAGGCGGCATATTTATAATCGACATAGGGCATAAGTTCATCAGCCACAATAATTTTTAAATGGCTTAAGTCTTGATCGATTATCGCTTTATCTCTTTTAAAGCGATCAAAGGTTTGATTGGCCACTTGTTCGATTAACTTATATGGGTCTTGAGTATTAATTTCTGCCGCCCAGCTTTGAATACTGGTCAACAATATAACAGCGCTAACGATACGCACTAAAAATGCTTGCATAAAACCGCTCCTATTTATCTTTTGACGACATGCTATATAACAATTGACCAATAAGGTCTTCTAAAATCAACGCGCCGCGGGTGTCATCAACTTTGTCACCATCACCCAGCATGTCGATATCATCATCCATAAAACCTGGGGTTAAGCCAATAAACTGCTCACCTAACAAGCCTGATGTTAAAATAGATAGACTACTGGTTTCAGGAAAATGATCATAACGCTTATCCATAGTTAACGTCACTATGGGAACAAGCTTGCGATCATCTAAGGTGATGTCGGCCACTCGGCCAACAACCACACCACCGACCTTTACTGGCGCACGCACTTTTAATCCGCCAATATTATTAAATTCAGCAATGAGGGAATAATTATTATTTTGGGTATCGACTTTGACATTGGCTACATTAAAAACCAATACGCAAAATGCTAACACTCCTGACAATAAAAATAGACCAACAAGTAACTCAATCTTCCGTGTCAACATACGCTTAAACCACTTAAATAGTTAATAAATTAATCTTAATTTCCGAACATTAATGCTGTTAGCAAAAAGTCCAAAGCTAAAACAGCTAAACTGGCCTGCACTACCGTAGAGGTTGTCGCACGACTAATCCCCTCTGGATTAGGCTTCACTTCATAACCTCGATATAATGCAATCCATGTCACCACAATACCAAACACTGTACTTTTAATAAGGCAGTTAACAATATCCTGTCGCCACTCAACTGAAGCCTGTAATATCGACCAAAAAGCACCTGTATCAATGCCTTTCCATTCAACACCAACTAAATGCCCACCAAAAATACCGACTAAACTGAACATCATAGCTAATAGTGGCATACTGATTACGCCGGCCCAAAATCGTGGTGCTATGATTTGCCTGAGCGGATCGATGGCCATCATTTCTAAACTTGATAATTGCTCAGTCGACTTCATCAAGCCAATTTCAGCAGTAAGCGCAGACCCTGCTCGCCCGGCAAATAACAGTGCGGTAACAACAGGTCCAAGTTCACGCAGTAAGCTTAACGCCACCATAGGGCCTAGGCTGTCTTCGGTACCAAAACCGACTAAAATATTATAAGCCTGAAGCGCTAATACCATGCCAATAAATAAGCCTGATACAATAATAATAATCATTGAGCGCACGCCCAATACGTAGATTTGTTTAATCAGTAAGGGTAGGCCTTTTTTAGGGTTGGGGACATGGACTATGGCGCGCCATAACATCACGCCAGCCTTACCAAAACCCCCTACTAACCCAATGGCATAACGACCAATTGCAGCAATCAAATTAATCGGATTCACTCAACAACTCCTGTTGATAATCAACTGCTAGATAATGAAAGGGTACCGGACCATCTGGCGCACCATCAATAAACTGTATCAGTTGCGGGTTATCAGATTTTCTCAATTGCTCAGGCGTGCCCTCTGCAATAACTTTTTTATCCGCTATCACGTAAACATAATCGGCAATGCCTAAGACTTCTTTGACGTCGTGGGACACCACCACTGAAGTTAACTTTAATGAATCTGATAATTCTCGAATTAACTTAACTAGCATACCCATTGAAATTGGATCTTGCCCCGCAAAAGGCTCATCATACAACACCATTTCAGGCTCTAAAGCGATAGCTCTGGCGAGCGCTGCACGACGCTGCATTCCGCCCGATAACTCACTAGGCATCATATAAGCTGCGCCACGAAGTCCAACGGCTTGTAATTTCATTAGCACAATCGAACGAATAATCGTTTCTGGTAACCCTGAATGTTCACGTAATGCAAAAGCGACATTATCAAACACATTCATGTCAGTGAACAAAGCACCACTTTGGAATAACATGCTCATACGTTTGCGCACTTGATATAGCTCAGTACGGGATAATTGATGCATATTGAGGCCATCAAATAATACTTCACCTGAATCGGGCGTTAACTGAGCACCAATTAATTTAAGTAAGGTAGTTTTACCAATACCACTAGGGCCCATAATAGCGGTGACTTTCCCTTTTGGGATCGTTAAAGAAATATCATCATAAATGACTTTCTCACCACGACTAAAGCCAAGGTGTTTAATTTCTACAAGCGGATTTTGCAACACGGTTGATGTCTCAGACATAATATTTGAAGAGATAGCTGCCATCCCGGCGCGTAAATGAAGGTTAAATTTTACGTGAATGTTGTTCACCTAACAACCTCATCACGATAAAAATACTCAAACCTTAAATGAAATTAATCTTAAACAAAGATTAATCGACTGATTGATTAGCTTATTTATACTTATTGCAGCTTTCAATTTAGGTCATTTACAGGGAAAATGCTCATGTTCAAATAAATTAAAGGGATGACATGTTAGTTAATATTTTGATGCTTTGCGTTGGGCTAGCAGTACTGGTAATAAGTGCTGACAAATTTGTTTATGGCGCGTCTGCATTTGCCCGTAATCTTGGCTTACCTCCCATGTTAATTGGGCTTACCATAGTCGCTATGGGCAGCTCTGCACCAGAAATGTTTGTTGCGGCAACGGCATCTATGGAAGGCATGAACGATACCGCTATAGGTAACGTACTTGGCTCAAACATTGCCAATATCACTCTTATATTAGGCATTACAGCTTTACTTGGGGCAATCAGCGTTAGCTCTAAAACCTTAAAACGTGAAGTGCCACTCATGCTTGCTGCAACTTTATTAGCGGGATATTTGATCCATGATGGATTTCTGACACGGGTTGAAGGAATGATTTTAGTCGTGGCTTTCTTGCTTGTTATGGGCGGATTTATTTATCAAGCTTTAAGCAATAAAGATACTGACCCCCTTGATGCCGAAATCGACAGCGAGATCCCTAAAGATGTCCCTACTTTTAATGCTATCATGTGGATTATTATCGGCATTGTGTTTTTACCACTCTCAGCTGGTTGGATGGTAGACGGAGCTGTAGGTATTGCAAAAATTTATGGTTTGTCTGATTTAGTCATTGGACTGACCATCATTGCTGTTGGCACTAGCTTGCCAGAATTAGCGGCGTGTATCGCCGGAGTGTTAAAAAAAGAACACGATTTAGCTATTGGCAATATTGTCGGGTCTAATTTATTTAATATTCTTGCGGTTTTAGCTATTCCAGGGCTAATCTCACCAGGTGAGGTTGATGCGACAGCGGTAAACAGAGATTTTTACATGGTACTGGGCACCAGTGCCGCATTAGCAGTGTTAGTGTTATCCAGCGGTGCAAAGCGACAACTTACGCCTTGGCATGGCGTTTTATTACTATTAACCTTTGTGGCTTACCAATACGTTGTATTCAACGCTTCTTAATGGAGCACAAAGGACTTTACCAAGAGAGACATACATGGCAAACCAAACTCAATTTCGTCAATGGGGCCGTAAAGTCATTGATATTGAAAAAGCAGCACTTGAACATCTCTACCAATTTGTAGATTCAGATGCGTTCGGGCAGGCATGTGAATTAATCATGCAATGCAAAGGTAAAGTTATTGTAATGGGCATGGGGAAATCTGGCCACATCGGTAATAAGATTTCAGCCACATTTGCCAGTACAGGCACGCCAGCTTTTTTTGTTCATCCAGGAGAGGCCAGCCATGGCGACCTTGGCGCATTAGCTAAAAACGACATTATTTTAGCTATTTCGAACTCAGGTGAATCAAGTGAAATTTTGACATTAATGCCTGTTATTCAACGTATGGGCGTTCCTGTGATTGCAGTTACTGGTAAACCAGACTCTAATATGGCGAAGCTGGCAAAAGTGCATTTATGTATTGAAGTGCTAGAAGAAGCTTGCCCCCTTGGGTTAGCGCCAACATCAAGCACGACGGCGACATTAGTCATGGGAGATGCTTTAGCGGTCGCCCTATTACAAGCAAAAGGTTTTACCCGTGATGATTTCGCCCTCTCACATCCGGGGGGCTCTTTGGGCCGAAAATTATTACTCAAGGTTAATGATGTGATGCACCAAGGCAAAGATCTCCCCTTGGTACAGCAAGATATTTGTATCACTGAAGCCTTGTATGAAATATCAAATAAAGGCTTAGGTATGACCGCGGTTGTTGATGGTAATAATGTTTTAGTCGGTATTTTTACTGATGGTGATTTACGACGTGTTATCGATGCAGAAGTCAATCTTCGCACCACGCCTATTTCACAGGTTATGACCAAAAAATGTGTCACTAGCCCGGCTAACATCTTGGCCGCTCAAGCGTTACAAATAATGGATGAGAAAAGCATTAATGGTTTGATTGTGGTCAATGACGCACACCAGCCTATTGGTGCATTGAATATGCTCGATATGGTCAAAGCAGGAGTAATTTAAACATGACAATAAATACGCACACTCACCAAGGTTTTTATGGCCCTATTAGTGATGATATTTGGCTGCGCGCTCAAAAAATTAAACTGCTTATTTGCGACGTTGACGGTGTTTTTTCTGACGGCCGTATTTACCTTAATAATAGCGGCGAAGAGTCAAAAGCATTCCATACACGAGACGGATATGGCGTTCGCTCAATATTAACCAGTGGCATTAATGTGGCGGTTATTACCGGACGAAAATCTAAAATTGTCGAAAATCGCATGACAGCTTTAGGCATCAAAGATATCTATCAAGGAATAGATGATAAATTTACTCCCTACGAGGAATTAATCAAAAAATATAACGTTACTGCTGAACAAGTAGCTTATATTGGCGATGACATGGTAGATTTACCTGTGATGAAAGTAGTGGGACTTGCTGTCAGCGTGGCCGATGGACATCCTTACGTGAAACAACATTGCCATATGATAACCACCATTAAAGGTGGTAATGGTGCCTTAAGAGAACTCACTGATTTGTTGTTATTAAGCCAAAATAAATTTGAAAGTGCCCATGGTATGAGCATATGAATCGAACCACACTGGCTATTTGTGCATTTTTTGGCTTAGCCTTGGTATTGTATTGGCAAGTACAAGTCAAACGTAACCAAATGGCGTTAATTAAAGATCCTAGAATTGAGCGACCTGATTTTGTGGCTGACAATCTTCGCACGACAGAATTTAATAAACTCGGGTTTATTGACAGCAAAGTTAGCGCCGAGCATATGGAACATTTCACCAGCACAAATACCACTTCATTTACTGCGCCTGTACTACTTCTTTACCCTGAAAATGGTAAAGCGCAGTGGCAAATAACAGCTAAAAATGCGACCTTAGATCAACATTCAAATGAAGTCAGTTTACATAACGATGTAGTAATTGATGCCATTGATATTGAAGAACCATTACAATCACTTGAAACTCAACAAGTCACCTTTAATTTAAACACTATGATAGGTCGTTCTGAAGAGTCAGTTACCATTAAAGGTAATGGTTTTATTATTCAAGGCTTAGGGCTATTTGCCGATCTCAATGCAGAACAAATTACCTTACTCAGCCAGGTAGAAGGGACATATGAACCACATTAAGTTTTTAACCACATTGCTCGGTAAAAGCAGTGTTATTTGCACTTTAGCGATTAGTGTATTGGCAGGCAACGCCGTAGCTAAAGAAGGCGATTTGAAGCAAGAGCTTAAAATTGCAGCCGTAAGTCAACGAGCAGACGTTAAAAATAATCAAATTATTTTTAACGGCCCAGTAAAAATTACCCAAGGCTCGATCAATATCGAAGCCGATGAACTGCGGGCATTTTCAGCTGAAAACGGCCAGACTAAAACGCTCATTGCGACCGGTAACCCTGCTACATTTTCACAAGAACTTGATGATGGTCGCATAGGTACAGCAAGCGCCAATGAAATTCGTTATGACTTAGCAACAACTGGACTGTTATTAACAGGTAACGCTAAGCTAGATCAAGCAGGCAGTAAAGTGACGGGTAACGTGATCCGTTACAATATCAATGCTCAGGAACTTATCGCTGAAAGTACCGGTAAAGGTGAAGATCGTGTTATTACCATTATTCAACCGGAAAATTTCCAAAATGATGAGTCACCAGCACAAAAATTACCTGAAATCCCGTTAAAAAAGCAAGGTAACCAATGACCCAAATTACCTTAACAGCTGAGAATTTAGCTAAAAGCTATAAAAGTCGTCAAGTGGTTAAAAGTGTCAGCTTAACTGTAAAAACAGGCCAAATTGTCGGACTACTTGGTCCCAATGGCGCAGGTAAAACGACCACGTTTTATATGGTTGTTGGTTTAGTCAAAAGTGACCATGGCCGCATTTTAATTGATGACGATGACTTAACTGCTGACCCAATGCATTTACGTGCGCGAAAAGGTATTGGCTA
The DNA here is from genome assembly GCF_051164935.1 of Shewanella sp. HL-SH2. Classification (NCBI taxonomy): domain Bacteria; kingdom Pseudomonadati; phylum Pseudomonadota; class Gammaproteobacteria; order Alteromonadales; family Shewanellaceae; genus Shewanella; species Shewanella sp. HL-SH2. Next base: position 1,070,701 of record NZ_CP195035.1, on the reverse strand, counting down.
TTTACCACAAGAAGCCAGTATTTTTAGAAAACTCAGTGTGCACGATAATATTATGGCCGTGTTGCAAACCCGAAAATCGATGACTTCGGATGAGCGAATTCAGGAACTGGAGCATCTTTTAGAAGAATTCCATATTACCCATATTCGCGATAGCTTAGGCATGTCGCTATCTGGTGGTGAAAGACGACGGGTAGAAATTGCACGCGCTTTAGCAGCCAATCCTAAATTTATATTGTTAGATGAGCCCTTTGCGGGTGTTGACCCTATTTCAGTGATTGATATTAAGAAAATTATTCTGCAACTCAAACACCGTGGCCTAGGCGTATTAATTACTGATCATAATGTCCGTGAAACACTTGATGTGTGTGAGCGGGCATATATTGTTAGCCAGGGGAATTTGATTGCCGAAGGCACCCCAACTGAAGTACTCAACAATCAGCAAGTTCGAGCAGTATACTTAGGCGAACAATTCAAGCTATAGTTAATCTAAATAGGATCTGAAGCACTTGCTTGGCAAAATGTTTCTGGCGACTAAGCTAATTGATCGTGTATAGGTAAAGTAAAACCATTTGTTAAAAAATTGCGACTATCACTCACTTTAATCAGTGTAGAAAGCCGAATTCTTCTAGGGATCAGCAGTAATGAAAGCTTCACTCCAACTTAAAATGGGTCAGCACCTCACTATGACCCCACAGCTGCAACAAGCTATACGTTTGCTGCAGTTATCATCTTTGGAGTTACAGCAAGAAATTCAACAAGTATTAGATTCCAATCCTTTGCTTGAAATGGAAGATGAATTTTCAGCACTTAGCAACAAAAATGATAACTCCAAAGACCTATCAGAAACTGACTTCAATGAAGTAAGCGCACCTGTAGTCGAAAAAGACACTTCAAATGTCGACACCGCAGAGTCAATGACTAAAGAGCAAATGTCTGAAGACTTGCCAATGGACACTACCTGGGATGAAGTGTACAGCGCCTCCCCAATGGCAAGCCCTGGTTCGGGTTCTGGCAGCATGCCAAATGATGACATGCCCTTCCAAGGTGAAACATCCGAAGGATTATACGAGCATTTAGAATGGCAAAAAAATCTAACCCCTTTTTCTGAAACAGACCTCGCTATTGCCACAGCCATTATTGATGCCATTGATGACACAGGTTATCTCACCCAAAGTACTGAAGATATTTTAGAAGCTATGGGCGATGATTCTGTCGAATTAGACGAAGTCGAAGCGGTACTAAAACGTATACAACATTTCGACCCTCTGGGTGTCGCCTCACGTAGCTTAAGTGAATGTTTATTGATTCAACTTGTTCAGTTTGCACCAGACACGCCCCATATTGATAATGCCAGAATGTTAATCAAAGATTATTTAGATTTGATTGCTGGACGTGATTTTCGCACACTCATGCGCAAAACTAAGCTAAAAGAAGATGAGCTGCGCGAAGCAATTGAATTAATTCAATCTTTAAATCCACGTCCTGGCACGATGATCACCCCACCGGATGATGAATATGTTATCCCAGACGTGTCAGTGACCAAAAAGAATGGCCGTTGGGTGGTTGAATTGAACCCTGATAACATGCCAAAAATAGGTATTAATCAACAATATGCCGCCATGGCAAAAAGCAGTAAGAGTTCAACAGACACTCAATTTATTCGAGGTCACTTACAAGAAGCCAAATGGTTTATCAAAAGCTTAGAAAGCCGCAGCGACACCCTGCTTAAAGTATCCAATTGTATTGTGCAATTTCAGCAAGGTTTTTTTGAGTACGGTGCTGAAGCCATGAAGCCTATGGTGTTGAATGACATAGCTGAAGCTGTCGAAATGCATGAGTCCACTATTTCGCGTGTCACCACACAAAAGTATATGCACACACCGCGCGGACTGTTCGAACTTAAGTATTTTTTCTCTAGCCATGTCAGTACTGATGATGGCGGAGAATGTTCGTCTACAGCAATTAGAGCTTTTATTAAAAAGCTGGTTGCTGCTGAAAACCAGAAAAAACCACTAAGCGACAGTAAAATGGCAGATCTTCTGGCAGAACAAGGGATTAATGTTGCACGTCGTACCATAGCGAAATACCGCGAAGCGATGATGATCCCTCCCTCAAACCAACGTAAGAGTTTATAATCTACCTAGGCAATTGGAGGATAAATATGCAAATCACCTTAACGGGTCATCATATTGAAATTACTGAATCACTAAGAGAATATGTCACAAGTAAGTTTACAAAACTTGAACGACATTTCGATCAGATCAATAATGTCCACGTAGTATTAAATGTCGAAAAGCAACAACAGATAGCTGAAGCAAAAGTCAGCTTGAATGGAGCTGAGGTATTTGCGACATCTGAACATGCTGACATGTATCACGCTATAGACGCCCTGATTGATAAACTCGATCGTCAGGTCATTAAACACAAAGAGAAATTAACTAAGCATTAATGATGGAACTTAGTACCATCCTGCAGCCGGAATGCACCTCCTGTGCCACACCGGGCAGTAAGAAAAAGGTACTGGAGCTTATCAGTGATTTAGCTGCAGCCCAGTACCCATCCCTCTCTTCACAAGAGATTTTTGAAAGCCTAGTGGCTAGAGAAAAAATGGGTAGCACAGGAATAGGCTCTGGCATTGCAATCCCGCATGGTCGTTTAACGTCCATCGTTCGCCCTATCGCGGTTTTTATAAAGTGCGAAGAAGCGATTTCATTTGATGCTATCGACAAACAACCAGTGGATCTCTTATTTGCATTACTGGTGCCAGCAGACCAGTGTCAGCAACATCTCAGTACCCTATCCTCAATGGCTGAAAAGTTATCGGATAAACATATTCTTAAGCAGTTACGAAAAGCAAGTAACTCAACTGAACTCTATCAGGTTATCACAGCATGAAATTAGTCATTGTATCCGGTCGTTCGGGCTCAGGTAAATCTGTCGCACTTAGGGTACTAGAAGACCTAGGTTACTATTGCGTTGATAACTTACCACTGCCCTTAATTGGACGGCTATTAGAACAGCTTAGAAACACCAATGAACTGGTGGCTATAAGTGTTGATGTTCGAAATATAGAAGAGCAAGGTAAAGTATTACAGCAGCAGCTAGCGTGGTTATCTGAGGATACGGAAGTCATAAGCTTTTTTTTACAGGCAAGTGATGAGGCACTACTAAAACGTTACAGTGAAACCCGACGACTACATCCTTTATCGAAAAAGAATATGTCCCTACAAGATGCGATTCAATTTGAAGGTGAGCTACTAGCGCCTATTTCTGAATACGTGGACCATTTTATCGATACATCTAAGCTAAATATTTATCAACTTAGTGATCAAGTACGTGAAATTTTAATGGGCAGTGTTGATAAAGAGTTAGTGATCAATTTTGAGTCATTTGGTTTTAAATATGGTATGCCCGCCGAAGCCGATTTTATGTTTGATGTACGCTTTTTACCTAACCCACATTGGGAAATAGAATTACGCCCCTTTACTGGATTAGATGAACCGGTACAGGAGTTTCTTGGCCAGCAACCGCTGGTAAATAAATTCATTTGGCAAATAGAAAACCTATTTGAAACATGGATGCCCCACTTAGAGCGCAATAACCGCAGCTACCTAACCATAGCTATTGGTTGTACTGGTGGCCAGCATCGTTCAGTTTATATCGCCGACCAGCTTGCTAAACGTTTTTCAAGTGGTAAAAAACATGTTGTTCAAGCAAGACATCGAGAGCTTATAAATAAGCACAAATAATCGCAATAAAGTTACTTGTCGGAACTTAACTAAATGAGTCTTTTACAGCGCCAAGTCATCATATCAAACAAGCTTGGTTTACACGCACGAGCGGCGACCAAACTGGCTATTCTTGCTAATGCATTCAATGCCAATGTTACCCTGATCCAGGGTGATAAAAAGGCCAGCGCCGCCAGTGTTTTAGGCTTATTAATGCTTGAAAGTGGCTTAGGTAAAACCATAGATATCATAGCTGAAGGGCCAGATGCACAATCTGCGCTTGATGCTATATGCGATTTAATTAATGACAAGTTCGAAGAAGGTTGTTGATCCTAATCACTTCCCCCAGCGATTGAATCTACTTTTTCATCATGAACCCACCTTTGCTTTAAAATAGCTAACCGTGTTTAATTTATTGAATTCCTCGCTTAACCAGAGCTAAGTTGAGGTTAAATTAATGCAGTTAGGATAATTTAAATCTCCCTCCGAATTAGTGCAATTGCACCATTATATTGCATACCCTACGACCACCACAGAAACCATAAAATCATAACGCATTGAAAATGAATAAAAAATAAATAAAAAAATAGTTGGCACGCTCTTTTCATATAGTAATTAGTACCTACAAAGTGGTACTAGATTTAAAGCTAGCAAGACTTATTGGAGAGAGCACTATGCGAAATACACAATTAACCTTAAATACGATTAATACTGTTTTTGGACATACTCTTAAATTGGCTAGCCCAATTTTTACAAAAATTCAGCAACACTACACATTTTTTGCCAATGTTGGTTTTAGTCAATGGGAAGTTGAAAAACGATAAATATCTGCATTCAAAAAAGTGGACTTTGATTATGAAAAAATACCTAAGCAATCGTTATCCAGACACACTAATCAATCAAGTGGTTAATCAAGTCACTAACCATAACCGCTTGTTATCAGAAGTAGCCAAGGAATATGGCGTTTCATCTAGAGTGGTATACCAATGGGTAAAATCAACGACTGAACCCGTTGAGGTTAAAAAAGATCTAATCACAGAACAAATAGCCACTTTACAAAGGCAAATCCAAAGCTTAAATAAACAATTGCAAATGATTGCATAAACCAGTTTCGGCAAGGGTGTTTGGATATATTCAATTATTCCCCAGTAATGGGATATATCAATGCAAACAACAACCACACATAATAATATGGCGCTAGAAGCCTAATAGTGACGCACTAACACCCTTGCCACTTTATCCGCACGACAATCCACAAGACAATCCACAAGACAATCCACAAGACAATAATTAGGCTAAGCCTTATTTAGCCCCTTAATAGTGAGTAATATTTTTACCGTTAACGCCAGCATTGAGATAATAAGGATTAGTCAAATTCAGATTGTAACTACGACTTTTTACTTACTTCTATAATAATTAACAGTTTTTTACTCAACAATTTAGCGAACATGTCTTTTAGCCACTACACTTACCATTATTAACTAAAATCAATTATGTATGAAATTTCAACTCCCAGTATTTATGTTGCTTGTTGCACTATTATTCGCATGTCAGCCCGATTCAACGGTTACCCCACAAAACAGTACGGTTAATGTTATCAAGATTGCAGTGTCTAATACTCCCTTATCGGCGCCTTTATTTATTGCACATAAAAAGGGTTTTTTTAAGCAGCATGGCTTAAATGTTGAATTAATTGAACACGAAGGTGGGGTAAAATGTTTTGAAGCACTTATCACTGAACAAGTCGATTTTGCCACCGCATCAGAAACTGTAGCTATGTTTAATAGCTTCTATCGTAGCGACTTTGCTATTTTAACCAGTTTTGTTGAATCTGATAATGATATTAAATTAATCAGCTTATCCGCGAAAAAGTATCAAAATCTAGCGAGTATTAAAAATGCCAAAATAGGTATCATCAAAGGTAGTGCCAGTGAATTCTTTTTTGATAGCCTACTGATACTTCATCATCAGCAAGACTTGCCTTTAGAAAGGGTCTACCTGAAACCTAATGAGCTATTAGCTGCACTAGAAAACGGTGAGGTAGATGCTATTTCAGCCTGGGAGCCATTGGGTTATCAAATATTACAAAGGAGTCAAAACGCTAACCAGGTTATGAGTACCAAAGGGCTGTATAACTTATCGTTTAACCTGCTCGGGTTAAAACAAAATCAAGTTAGTCTGAAAGATCGTCAAAGTTTACTTAAAGCGCTCAGTGATGCAATTGACTTTATTAGCGAGAACCCTACTGAATCGCAACTCATTGTCAGTCAAACATTAGACATGGATTTGCAACAACTGCGTTATTTATGGAAGGATTACTCTTTTCGAGTATCATTAAGTAATGCGTTAGTTTCAAACATACAGTCACAAGCCCAATGGGCAATTGACAATAGATTAGTCCTTAAAGATAATCGAATTGATGTCAGGATGATTATTGATAAACAGCTATTTGAATCCGCTATCAGTCAGCATCAGGATGAGCATTAATGACACTTGCGACACGACTAAAATTAACCGCTATTTTGTGTGCATTGTTAACGCTTGCAGTTGGTGAGGCTTTATTTCGAGCACACGACTACCAGCAGAAAATCTATCAACAACTTAACCACTCAATGCAAATTCAACTCAGCATTGACAGCCTTCGAAGCCAATTATGGCTTTATGAAGAATACGCTGACAAACTCAGTTTAACTGAGTTAAATGCCAGACAGGCTAGCTTAGCATTTGAGCTATCAAAAAACATGCAGTGGAATACTAAGCAACAGCAAGTATTAGATAATCTAAATCGCCTTAACACCAATATTAGAGTGCTATTTAATACTCAGCAGAGCTCAAAAAATGGCGAAACACCTGTAGAAAGAACCTCCACCTCAGTGCGGTTACTTAAAGTAAAATACAGCATGAATATTGAAAGAATGACTGAGGATATGTATCGTCTGCATCAACTGACCATTTCACAAGCAAAACAAACCCAACAATCTTTACTCATATCAATTTCCCTGGTCGTATTACTACTCTCTGCCATAGCAACCCTTTGGTCATCTATCACGCTGATTAGATTTAAACGCGGCATGAAAGCGCTTAATGACGGCATGCGAAAATTAGCTGCAGGTGACTTAGAAAGCCGTATTGCCTACACAATGAAAGATGAATTTTTCGAAATGAGCGACAATTTCAACCATATGAAGTCCTCATTACAGAACATCACCGTCAAAAAAGATCAGCTCAAACGAGAGGTCGCCAGGCAAACCGCAAAGCTAACCGCACAACAAGTCAAACTCACTTATTTAGCTGAACACGATGAACTCACCTCGATTTACAACCGCAGAGCATTTATAAAGCAAATTGATATTGCCATTGCCAGAGGCACAAGAAGGGATGAAAAGGCAGCGTTGTTGTTTATTGACCTCGATAGATTCAAAATTATTAATGATACTTTAGGCCATCAAATGGGGGATGAAGTATTAATTACCATAGCTCAGCGTCTCACTTCTCACCTTCGCAGCAGCGACTTTGTGGGCAGATTGGGTGGCGATGAGTTTGTTGTATGGTTAGATTATATTGATGATGTACATGATATTATTGCCAAAGTTAATCAGATAATCATGCTGATAGAGCAGCCTATAATAGCCAATGGTGAAATACTCAGTGTGGGGGCAAGCATTGGTATAAGTCAGTTTCCATTACATGGTAATAGTAGTGGTAGCCTTGTTACCGCCGCAGATACTGCCATGTATCTGGCAAAACAAAGTACTCATAACCACTACTGCTTATTTCAAAATACCAATTAAACCCGTTAGTCAGATATAATTACCAATCTATTTTGGCTGTACCTTTCATCGTTTGTATCCCTTTACTCTACTTTGATATAAGTTTCTGTAGACCAGTCATAGACATACCTGACCCCTTGCCACTCGTATAAAGTTTTCCCTTCGAGCTGAATCACTCTAGCATTTTCAGGTAAGGTTTTTATGCCACGGTCATATTGGATAGATGTGGTTGTTCTTTCTGGCGGAGTAACCACAACAGGTTCGACTCTGACTTCACGTCTAGGATATTCGTTGTATCGATTATAGTCATTTCGATCATAATCATAGTTTGCACGTCTGTTATTATACCAAGGGTCACGCCATCCCCAATCATTTCCCCATCGATAACCAGAACTCCAGCCAATGCCAATATTTGGCCCCCAGTGATTATTCCAGCCAGCCCCCCAACGCCAAGGGTCTTGGTACCCATATTGATTACCTTGTCGATAGTGTTGCCTATGGCTTGATTGATAGTGTTGTCGATGACCCTGCTGATAACCTTGGCTAATACTCTGTTGCTGACCAATAGATGAGTCAGTATCTTGATTGAGCAGATCGAACCTTAATGGCTCTTGTGCCAGAACGAAATGGCTACCGCTAATAATAACCGCAGACAGCAGCGTCTTTACAATATTGATTTTCATGATCATTTAACGTTACATCCCGGTTAATACATACATAGCTTTGTCAATGTCAAACCACCCAACTTCAGTTTACACCTAAGCCTCTTAATCACACATAAATAACGTACATATGACACCCCGATAGGGATCAAATGGCTTAACCTCAAATTATAAAAATGCTATAGTGCGCGCCACATCGAATTGCATATATAGGCGGTAGGTATGAGTTTCAAGGATTTACGCAGCTTCATTAACCATCTTGAAGCCAATGGTGAGCTCAAACGTATTAGTCATCCAGTTGACCCTCACCTTGAAATGACTGAAATAGCCGATAGAGTATTACGCTCCGGTGGCCCAGCCTTGTTGTTTGAAAACCCAGTTAATAATTCTATGCCTGTTTTAGTCAATTTATTTGGCACACCTAAACGTGTTGCTATGGCCCTAGGTAAAGACGATCCGCTAGCGCTGCGGGAAGTTGGTGAATTATTGGCATTTTTAAAAGAGCCAGAACCACCAACGGGTTTTAAAGACGCCATTTCAAAGATCCCAATGTTTAAACAAGCGTTAAACATGCCGCCTAAAACAGTGCGTAATCCACCTTGCCAAGAAGTCATAAAAACCGGTGACGAGGTTGATTTAACCTCTCTACCAATTCAACATTGTTGGCCGGGAGACGTCGCACCTCTGGTTACCTGGGGATTAACTATTACCAAAGGTCCACGTCAAAAACGCCAAAACTTAGGTATTTATCGTCAGCAGCTTTTGGGTAAAAACAAACTCATTATGCGCTGGCTAGATCATCGCGGTGGTGCATTAGATTTTAAAGATTTTAAACAAAAACACCCGGGAGAAAACTATCCAGTGGTCGTTGCACTGGGAAGCGATCCCGTCACTATTTTAGGTGCGGTAACACCAGTACCAGATTCTATGAGCGAATATGCCTTTGCGGGGCTTTTACGTGGCGAACGTACTGAAATATGTAAAGCAATCAGTTGTGATTTAGAAGTGCCCGCTACCAGCGAAATCATCCTAGAAGGCTATATAGCCCCCGATGAAGTTGCCGAAGAGGGTCCTTATGGCGACCATACCGGTTACTACAATGAAACCGATGCCTTCCCAGTCTTTACGGTAACGCATATTACTCACCGTAAAGATGCTATTTATCACAGCACCTATACTGGCCGCCCACCTGATGAGCCTGCCATGTTAGGCGTAGCACTCAATGAAGTCTTTGTGCCCATATTACGCAAACAATATCCAGAAATTATCGACTTCTATTTGCCGCCAGAAGGCTGCTCATATCGCATGGCGATTATCTCTATTCGTAAGCAATACCCTGGCCACGCTAAGCGAGTCATGATGGGTGCTTGGTCATTCCTACGTCAGTTCATGTACACCAAATTTATTGTGGTAGTCGATGACGATGTAAACTGTCGCGACTGGCAAGATGTCATCTGGGCAATCACAACGCGTATGGACCCTACACGTGATACCGTACTGATAGACAATACCCCAATTGATTACCTAGACTTTGCCTCGCCAATCGCTGGTTTAGGCTCAAAAATGGGCTTAGATGCTACCAATAAATGGCCTGGTGAAACCAATCGCGAATGGGGTACGCCGATAGTAATGGATAAGGCTGTTAAAGAGAAAGTTGATCAAATGTGGGAACAACTGGGTATTGATGGTCAAGCTACACTATAGAGTATGTTAATCTGTCGAAATACACTTTGATGATGAAAAAGTAACATCTCAGTAAGACGTGAGTTAAGAGTAACTAAACGCTATAATTTAGCAAATGATAAACCACCTTCAAAAGAAAGGGCTTAAAGGACGTTAGATGAAAACCATTCGTTGTCAGATTAAAAAAATCACCCCGTTTAATGACGCTGTATTCCAAGTCGTTCTTAAACCTGACACTGCTTTTGATTTTAAAGCGGGTCAGTATCTAAGTATTGTTATGGGTGAAAAAGACAAACGTCCTTTTTCTATTGCATCAGCACCCAATGCCGATGAAATTGAATTACATATCGGTGCTGCGGTAAGTGAAAGCTATCCAATGCAAGTGGTAGAGCGCTTAAAAAACGCTACTCACATTGATATTGAAGCCCCCGCTGGTGATGCCTATTTTCGCGAGGACAGTATCCGTCCGCGTATTTTGATTGCAGGCGGCACAGGTTTTTCATATATCAAAAGTATCATTGAGCACCAAATTGCTATCGGCGAAAAAGTACATACCCATTTTTATTGGGGATGTCGCACCGAAGATGCTATGTATTATCAAGCTATCGCACGTCAATGGCATCAAGCCCATGAGTGGTTAGAGTTCATACCTGTTATTGAACAGGCCGATGCAAATTGGACAGGCAAACAAGCCAATTTACTGGAACAAATTAAGCAAGATTTTATCAGCCTTAATGGATATGACGTCTATATTGCTGGACGATTCGATATGGTAGGCGCTGCGCGTGAAGTATTTAGAGCCCAAGGTATCGAAGAAGCCCATCTTTATGGTGATGCTTTTGCATTCATAAAGTAGTTATTGAAATATTTAAAGCTTCTTTAAAACCGACTCTCTGAGTCGGTTTTTTTATTGATAATGCTAACTTAATACCTCTTTAGTAAGATCTAACGTGAAAGTTATCCCTTCATCATCTAATATTGGTAATAACAAACAATTAAAGCCTACGCTGTGCGTACGTTAAACATTATGGAAGTATCTGATGCGAAACAAGCCCATTATTAATAAGGAAGTTGAACTAAAAGCGGGCGACGAGTTGGTGTCAATAACCGATACTCGCGGTATTATTACCTATGCAAACCCCATTTTCATTCGAATATCGGGTTACAGTGAGCAGGAGCTTGTTAGCCATAACCATAACCTAGTACGTCACCCCGACATGCCAGCAGAGGCATTTAAAGAGCTTTGGGATAAATTAAAAGCGGGTGAATCTTGGCGTGGTATCGTTAAAAATCGTTGTAAGGATGGCAGTTATTATTGGGTTGATGCTTTTATATCCCCTCTATTTGAAAATGGTAAAGTAATCGGTTATCAATCTGTTCGGATAAAAGCAAAGCCTGAATATATTGCTAGGGCCACTAGCCTATACGCCAAAATCAAACAGGGCAAAAAGCTATCTTCACCCATGAGTTTCAGCCATAAAAAAACGGTCGCTGCTATAATAATCATGACAGCTGTTATCGCAATGGCAGTGATGTTCAATATTGGCACCGCACTCTTCACCCTGGCGTTATCCATTTTAATGGCCGTTCTTTTCAAGGATGAGCTGTTCACTATTCCCGCTAAAATACAGCAGTTACAGCAAAAATATGACTCAGTAAGTCGTTTGGTATTTTGTGGTAACGGCAACAGCACTGTATTAGATTTTCAGCTGATCCTTAATCAGGCAAAAATGCAGGGAGTGCTTGGGCGTGCGCAGGATCAAGGTAATAACCTTGATCAAATAGCCAATGAACTTGTTGCCTCATCTAAGCAAGCTAATCGCAGTATTGAGCAACAACAGAATCAGATTAATCATATCGCTACCGCGATAGAAACAATGAACAACACGGTGTCAGATATGGCACAACACGCCTTATCCACATCACACCATGCAGAAGAAGCCCAACTGGTCTGTGTTGAAAATCGCCAAACCATGCAAAACAATAAGAAACAAATTGAACTGCTAAGTCATTCAGTGACCACAGCGGCTGAAAATTCGCATTTATTAACCAAAGAAGCGGAAAATGTGTCTAATGCGATGCTTGAAATCAACGGTATTGCTGAGCAAACAAATTTACTGGCACTAAATGCCGCCATTGAAGCAGCCAGAGCCGGTGAACAAGGCCGAGGTTTTGCCGTCGTTGCTGATGAGGTTCGCGCCTTATCCAGCCGAACGCAGCTCTCTACCGATACTATATCTAAAAGTATTCAGTCAATGCACACCATGCTACATGACTGGTCTGTTCAAATGCAAAACAGTAAGCAACAAGCCGAAGTTTGTGCAAATGAAATGGGGCAAGTGACTGAAAAATTTGATCAAGTGTATCAACGCATGAGTGAAATAAATCAGTTTACCCAGCAAAGTGCGGTGGCAACAGAGCAACAAAAAAATGTAACCGTTGAAATGACCCATAATATTCATCAAATAAGTCAGCTTAGCCAAAGTAATGTTGATAATTTAAATGTGATAGGATCGGCGGCAATAAACATTCAGCATCATGCTGAAAAGGCCAAAGGCTTACGTAATACATTTGGGTAACGTTATTAAACCTAACATAGTTACCTTATCACCCAATACATGAACGACTCATTACCCATTTATAAGGTTCCACATGCAATTAAGTCAGTTAACTCAGCCTATTTTTGATCACCTTTACCATGATATTTTTGAATTTCGCAGCACATTTGACCTTCCAGTTGCCGACGAATCAAGTTTAGATAACAAAGCAGATACCCTTCACACCTCGCTTATTATTGAAGAGTTAACTGAGCTAGCTGAGGCAGATTGTAAAGTTGAACAGGCTGATGCCATTGTTGACTCTGTATATGTGTTAATGGGTCGTTTAGTCCACTTAGGTGCGTCTCAGGTAAGTGATCGTTTAGAAATTAGCTATCTGATTGATCTGTTGCTAAATGTGGCTAAAAACCGTGAAATAGATTTTATAAAATGCTGGGATGAAGTGCACTCAAGTAACATGAGTAAAGTGTGTCGCAATCAACAAGAGTTAGATGAGACAATTGCTCATTACGCCAAACAAGGCGTAGAAATTGTTGGCAGTCAAAAAGGTGAGTTTTTAATTGCTAAGTGCGCTAAAGATGTTGAAATGGCGGGTAAAACCGTTCGTCAAGGCAAGGTATTAAAGTCAGTTTATTATCGCCCAGCAGATTTAACATCGTTAGTTAAAGGTTAAGGCTTAAAGCTTAAAGCGGTTGTCTGCTAAAACACGCCTAATGTTTAGGCAAAGCAACAAAATAGAATGCGCTTATCGTATTAACGGTAAGCGCATTTGTTGTATTTAATTTAGTCGTTTATCCTGAGCATACTAAATGCCTGTCCCACTCAATGTCTCAACAGCAATCACTCTGGTTAGTGTAACGAGTCCAATACTTCATGGGTACTATTGCCTGCCACAGGGATGTTCAGGATGAACGGAATGTCGTGATCACATGGATGTAAAAGTTAGAAGGTGTCTTTTTATAAAAATTTACCCTGACCCGACTAAATCAAATTGCTGCTGCGTCCATCATCAGCAACCTACCAGAATTAGGTTATATCAATAACAAAGAAGCCAGCTCATTAGTTGGTGTTGCACCCATGAATAAAGAAAGTGGACGTTTCAAAGGGCATAGAAAGATCCAAGGGGGTCGGCATCAAGTGAGAACGGTTTTATACATGGCCATGATGTCAGCGATACAATCTAACCCTGTTTTTAAAGAGACTTATCAGCGGTTAGTTGCGGCAGGAAAATCAAAGAAAGTGGCTATTATTGCCTGTATTAGAAAGATGGTTGTGATCTTAAATTCGATGTTAAGAGATGGTGTTTTATGGGACGCGCCAAAAGCATAAAATTAACTATTGACGCCATAGTCTCTTGTTATAAATCAACTTACATCTGTTCTAATAGTTTTACAGCCATTCGGGTAATTCTGAATACACGATTTCCATGTGAACTGTAGTCGAGTATTAAAAGATCTAGATTAACTAATTGTGCCAAGTCATCTTCAATAAACCTTTGTTCTGTAATCTCAATGCTGCCTTGGGTATCCATGAAAATAAAACTAGGTAAACCATATCCTTTATTTTCAGTAAATGAACTTCCCCCTGTAGAGTTTAATTGACTGATAATTGAAATTGCTTGTTCAGAGAGCTCTACATTAGGTGCTAAGGCATTTGATATTTCTTTAAAACCACCAATTGATGACGATAAAACTAATAAAGTTTCATCCAAACTAGCAAGTTTTTTTAACACAACTTCATGATTTTGATTTAAGAGAGATTTAATTCCAAGCCCTAACAGGTGGTTGGATGTTATTTCTTCCATTAGGCTTTTATGTCTTTTGCTATCTAGCCAACTTACAAATTCCTGATATTCATTATCAGATGAAGCTTTTCTTTCTGATTTGAAGTTACTTAGCAAACCAACAATAGTCGCAAAAGTAGTTGCCGCTGTGAATGCTTCCACCAACCTCTCCTTGATTTATAACGCTCCAAGCTGGTGCTTTTGCGAGTGTTTTGGCCGCATGCGGCCAGCGAGTAAAAGTCACACAGACTTGGCTTGTTAGGAAAGCCATCAGCAAAATAATTTAGAGATTTGTTCATCTGTATTTCTCAATATTTCTTTCCAACTGCTCAAGCTGCTATAAGGGAAATCAAACTTAACAAATATCTCTTTTTTTAATAAATAAAATGTGCACTCACCAATTTCGTCAGAAAGTGTATAACAAGAACCTCGATAATCGTTGATTGAAATATCGGGGTTGTTATCAAAATAATGGTATACACCGACAGAGTCATCCAGAACAGATTTCAATTCCAAACCCGGCATATTTATTTTTTCAGTATTTTCTATCAAGAGAGCCAAATTCGCCATAAAGGCGGATCCTTGAAGCATATTTTCGGTATTTAGATGAACATAAACATTACCAGTAAAATTCTTAGCCGGCATTGACAGAGTCACTTCAGTGGCGTTTTCTTCATAAGATATAGCTGCCACCGAATGCTTTGAAGAAAGGCATAACTTCCTTTTGTTTGACAATTCGATAGACTTTGATGAATCACACGATGAAAGGATTGCAGTAAGGCATAGGATTAATACTAGTAACGTTCGATCCATCGACGCTGATCTCATTTGGGTTTCCTAACGAGCCTGTAGAATTACTCGTTTTTAAATTCATTTTGATTAATGAACAAACAATATCTGAGTTTCTATTTTGATTCAATTATTTAGTGGTGTTTAGATTACTATTTAACATGCTGATGTATTGTTGTTTTTAGAGGGAGTATAAGGCAGGTTTGGTGAGTTTTTGAGGTGAAAAGGGCTTACCCTTCTTAGTGCATCACGTGTTGCAGCTTTTCTATGTTGTGAACAAGGCAATACAGTTGCCACTGGGCATTAACTTTGACTTGGCCGCGTAAGGTCAATTTATTCATCCCTTTGTTGACCGTAATATTGCCAAACACAGGCTCAATGCAACCCAGTCGTTTGCTATATTGCCGCCGCCCCATCGGGCTGTCTATTTTCACTTTCATCTTGTCGGTGTAACTCAGCTTTTTCCGTGAGGCATCATTTTTAAACTGCACTTGCCGCCCCGTTTTTATCGGCGGTTTTCGCATGCATTGCTGTTGCAGCGGACAGATTTTGCAATCTTTTAAATAACCACAGAATCGGGTGTATTCTTGGTTATAGCTTTTGACATTGATGCCGCTTCGCCACATCTCATTGCCTGCGGGACATCGGCAGGTTTGTGTTGCTTCATCATAATGAAAGTCATCACAGGTAAACAATCTTGGCTTGCCGTTACGTCGTTTTAATCTGCGCTTTTCTTGCTCGGTTTCGTAAGTTTCACTTTCTTTAAACAACGGGTTTCGTTTTCTAAATTGGTTATCTGCGATGTAGGTATCAAAGCCACTTTGCGCCATAAATGCCAGATTAGCTTCGCTGTTGAACCCGCTGTCTGCCGTGAATTTTATGGTGTGTTCGTTTGAGGGGTTATCGATATTGAGCTTTTCGAGTTGTTGTTTTAATTGCGTGACCGCGGGCTGAAGCGTTTGTTGTTCACCGACCGAACCCCACGTTTGTGCTTGTAAAATAATTTGATGTTTATCATCGTTTATCGCAATACCATTGTAACCTTGAATGGTGCCTTTGGATGTGGTCATCTTTGCGCTGTCAGGGTCGGTTATATTGCTTTTTACAGGCTTGCCTTGACTGCCTATTTTTTCTTGGTGTGTCGCGAGGAATGCCGTTATTTTGTCCGCACTTTTATCCAACTTTTCTTTTTGTTTTAAGTCTTGTGTGACGAGCTCTTCACTTAGGCCATCTTGAGCTTGATGACGCTCAATAATGCGTTTGCTTGCCCGCGCTAATTTTGCTTTTTTACGGTCGAGTTCATCGAACGTACCGCTCCACTCTTTGCTCGCATTTGACTTTAACTTACAACCATCGATGGCAAACATGTTGCGGCCGATGAGCCCTTCTTCATCACAAATCAGCAGCACTTGAGTAAATAAGGGTTCTATTTGTTCATGCATTTTAGCCACGAAACCCGCTATCGATGTGTAATGTGGCTGTACATCACCCGACACGCTCATGAACAAAATATTGTTTTCACACGCCTTAGCAATACGTCGACTGCTAATTAAACCATGCGCATACCCGAGTAAAATAATTTTGAGCATAACTGCCGGTGAATACGCTGCCGCACCCGTTTTATCATTGTGATACCAAGCATCAAACCCTGATAAGTCGAGTTTGTTTTCGATAATATAACAAAGGGCATACTCAAATGTACCAGGCAGAATTTGCTCTGAAAAATTGATGGGAATGAATTTACTTTGGCAGGATAAGTCAGGCTTATAGTTGGCCATAACAATTTACTGTAGGTGAATAATATCTATTAGATCACAGACACCGATACGCCACAAGCTCAAAAAACAACCAATTAACTTTATTTGTAAATAGACGTTAAAAACGGCTCCTGGGGAGAAATTCTACAGCCTCAACGCCTTACTAATGGGCGCATAAATGCTTGGCTAAAATTAGCGACGAAGGAGCACAAGCCAAGCGTTTTGCGTCCTTTTGAGTAACTTGTTAGTGAGCATCGTTAATTGGCCAGATAAACTTACGAGCCAATGAAAACACAATCATACCTATGAACGCTGCAGCCGTACCACCGAAAACTTGAGCGACAGGCCACATTGAAGCCCCACCACCTTGATAAGGTACAAAATACTCTTCGTATAAAAGTTTACTTAATAGTCCCAACCATGGAACAACACCTGCGACTACAATTGCTCGCTTATGTTTCATAAACCTCGCGACCAATAATCCAGTTAAACTTGATAAGGTTATTATAATAAACCAGACATCCATTTAAGCCTCCTGCTCACTAACAGCTTATTGAAGGGCAAAAAAAATTAAAGTCTCCCTTTTAAGTGATTGATTAATATCATCCTACATTTACTATCTTCTTGATGTAAAGCTGTTTTATTTAACTCAACTGACAAATAAAAGCGAGGTTGCGCGTTAAAAGTGGACTCTATATTCAAAAGGAAATAAAAACACATTTATTTCAATGCATTAAAAAATAAACAAATTATTTATCGTACTACTTTAGTTTACTTATTAGCCAATTTAACTTAAAAAAACACTAAAAACCATTACAACTGTTTTTGTATACAGTACACACAACATAAAGGTGAGAAATATAGCTTACACAGGATACTTATCCGATATTTATAAGCCAGATACTAAATTAGTTGGGTCAGGGTAAACATTTTAGGGGAGTTAATAGGCACATGTTATTAAATGGTTTTTCTTCCCTAAATGGCGCACTCGATGATAGTGTTCGAGGTAACCCTACTTTGTCCTTAAGTTTTCATACTTTAATCTACTTTATAGCTTTAATTCAATGTTTTAATACAAGCTATATTGGGTAGGTTAAGTCAATTCGTGACTTTAATCTAACCAATTGCATGCCGCAAGTTCTTATGCAGATGATATTTTCGCATCTTCGATTTAACTTCATTTGTAACAATTCTATAAGAAAAGCTGGGATGTCCGTTTTGAATTGAGGCCATCTAGAAAAGGCCGTGAGCTTGGCATGGATGCCACGCTAGCTTTCGTTGGGCCAGGGACGGCCCATCGGAAGCGTTAGGACTTTTTGACAATGGCCGAAGCCGATTAAAATGAGGTTTAAAACTGGATCGATCCCCATCGAAAACATGCGCTTTTCAGCATTTTTCGTCTGGGGCGCTGAGGGTTTCCAAAGGGGCGCAAGCGTTTTGCCCCTTTGGTCTGGTGTGGGCGAAGCGCCACGACTTCCCTCGGCCGTTTAGGCCGCAGAACAATAAGACCATCAGAAGCATTAGGTTATTTTATATTAGGCGACAATAGCCTAAGCCGGTTACAGATGAAGTTTAAAGCTGGATCGAACCCCATAGAAAACAGAGACGTTTGGTTAAGTCGCCATTCCTGCTCTGCTAGCTTCAATCGCTGCAATCACATCTTGTGGCTTATCAACACTCAAATGAATCATACTCATCGGCTCGGGCAATTGCCCCATGCCTCCGTGGTAAATAACAGGCTTTACTAAGTTAAGGGTTAAATTAGTCGGCCCTCGCCCGATTGAGATAACCTCAGTATCATCTTTAGTTTCAGACTTCGCTTCTTGATTGAGCATGCAGGAAATATCAGCCATATCTATCACCATAAAACCCCATAAGGAATTATTGATAACCAGCTTATTACGCAGAATATATATCGAGTAGTAACGCGACACTCTATGGTTGGCCACTATCGACATCAAGGTATAACCAATGAAAGACGATACTATAATGGCCACTAATTGGCTCCACGACTGCAATAACACATAGCTAGTAATCAATGCCGCAAGACAAGCCAGCACCATGAATGCAATATGCCACCTAGAAGCGCTAATAAGATTGATATGAGCGATTGCGGGTTGTTGATGGCGTGAAAACCAGGGAATTGCATAAAGCCAGTTAGTCGCTTCGCTGGCAAGAATAAGCGCAAGGGTTAAACTTTTATCATCACCTTCTCGGTAGGTTTCAACTGCGCCGAATCTGGGGTCACCTTTCAGTTTTCTGACCTTAAACAGTCCGCGAATAACACTGAACATTAAGTACAGTTGAATAACCAATAACACAGCAATGATAGGGTAGCGCACCCACATCACAAACTCGAAATAATGGCTTAACTCCGCAGGGTAACTCAATCTTGCGACTAAGCTGCTTAAGCTCAATACCATGATGATTTTCCACAGCTTTTGCTGGCCTACTTTGATGATGCAATACCAATACGCAATGGGTAGAAGGATAAAATAGACGCCAGAAATAGTGCCAAGCAGCCATTTTTCATTGTCTGTACTCAAGGACTCGGGCGTAAAATTCACCCCCACCACGAAACACACCAATGCTAATAGCAGAAACAATAAACGAAACTTTACCTGTGAGCGCATCAAACAATCCTTGTAGATTTAAATACTTAGCAAATTTGGTCATGACGTTCAGCATATAGACCCACAAATTATTAACAAATTAAATTTGTTAATAATTATGTTTGCTGAGTAATAAACAACAAAAAACCGCTAAATAGCGGTTTTGAGTGCATCAAGGTTAATGTTTAACAATTAACATTTAAAAGACTCGCATTTAAAAACAGCTAACAGGATTAGATGAGGTAGTCGGCAGCTAACGTTAAAAATAATACCAAACCCACCCAATTATTATTTAAAAAAGCGGTGAAACAAGCTGTGCGTTCACGCCTATAAATCATCCATTGCTGATAACCACTGAAGCCGATAAAAGCGATAATTCCTAGTGCATATACTAAACCACGTTCAGCTAATAAGCCCGCCATAATAAAACACCCAAGCGCGGCTAACTGAAACAAGCCAATCCAATGCCTATCAAAACGACCAAATAAAATGGCGGTAGATTTAATACCGACTTTGACATCATCATCCCTGTCGACCATGGCATACATGGTGTCGTAAGCCACTGTCCAGCACCAATTGGCCATAAATAGCCACCATGCTTCAACAGGAACAGTGCCTAACTGGGCCGCATAGGCCATCGGAATAGACCAACTCCACACAATGCCCAAAAACATTTGTGGCATGTTAGTCACCCGTTTCATAAACGGATACATCACAGTTAAAATAATGCCGACAACCGAAAGCTGCACCACTAAGGTATTTAACAGCAGCACCAATGAAAATGCCACTAGGCCTAAAATAGCAAATAAGCTCAGCGCTTCTTTAACGCTGATTTCACCCGAAACTAATGGCCTATTTTGGGTTCGCTCAACGTGAGCATCTAATTTACGATCGGCAAAATCATTAATAATGCAGCCACAAGCGCGCATTATAATCACCCCAACAATAAAGATAACCAGCACTTTAATGTCTGGCATTCCCTTGGCTGCCAGTAACAGCGCCATCAAACACGGCCACAATAACAGTAAAGTCCCTATGGGTCGGTCGATGCGCATTAAGCGTGCATAGGCGTGCAGTTTTTGTTTCACATCAAGATCCTTCTTGCTTAACAGGCTTCGAGTTTCGCTAGACTAACCAGTAACCATTTACTGCCAAAGTCGCGAAAGTTAACCTGTACTCGCGCTTTTTCACCTGTACCTTCAAAGCTTGTCACCACGCCTTCAGAGAACTTAAAATGTTTCACTTTTTGGCCAACACTGAATCCGGTGGTATTGGCGGGTGATTGGCTAAACCCAGTACTGACGCCTCTGGCGGGAAAACGCTGACTGATTGACGGCGAAACCTGGGCGCGTAGTCGAATTTGCTCAACGTATTGCTCAGGTATTTCATTAATAAAACGGGATGGACGGGCGTAATCTTCGCGGCCATAAATTCGTCTGGATTCTGCATAACTGATATACAGCTTCTTCATGGCACGGGTCATACCCACATAGCAAAGACGACGTTCTTCATCTAAACGATCGCCTTCATCTAATGCCATTTTACTCGGGAAAAGCCCTTCTTCCACCCCAGACATAAACACCATTGGAAACTCTAGTCCTTTAGCGGAATGCAAAGTCATTAATTGCACCGCATCAGTAAAGGCATCAGCCTGACCTTCGCCAGCCTCTAACGCCGCATGGGATAAAAAGGCGTTTAACTCGCCCATATCTTCGAGCTCTTCTGGCATTTCAAAGCTTTTGGCTGCGGTAACTAGCTCATTTAAGTTTTCTATCCGCGCCTGGGCTTTTTCGCCCTTTTCTGCCTCGTACATGGTCCGTAAACCGGATTGATTAATGACAGTATCCGTCATGCGATACAACAACATATCAGCGGTATCTGTGCGCATATTAATCACTAAGTCCATAAAGCCACGCACGGCATTAGCGGCACGACCGGCCAGTACTTTTTCTTCCAATAGACGTAAACTCGCCTGCCACAGGGTTAATTGTTGTTGCCTTGCGGTAGAGCGCATAATTTCAAGGGTGCGATCGCCAATGCCACGTGTAGGCGTATTCACCACACGTTCAAAGGCTGCATCATCATCTTTGTTATTGATTAGGCGCATGTAACCCATAGCATCTTTAATTTCTTGACGATCAAAGAAGCGTAAGCCGCCATAAATGCGATAAGCGACACCACGATGCAATAAGGCTTCTTCAAGCACACGAGACTGGGCATTGGAGCGGTATAAAATCGCGCAGTCACTTAAGCTGCCGCCCTTTTCTTGCCAGTCATTAATGCGACCAACAATAAACTTAGCTTCATCCATTTCATTGAAAGCGCAATAAACTGAAATAGGCTCGCCATCTTTATCTTCGGTCCACAGTTTTTTGCCTAAACGATCGGGGTTATTGGCAATCAGATCGTTAGACGCTTTGAGGATATTGCCGGTCGAGCGGTAGTTTTGCTCTAGGCGAACCGTTTCTGCACCGGGGAAGTCTTTTAAGAAACGGTGTAAGTTTTCAATTTGAGCGCCGCGCCAGCCGTAAATAGATTGGTCGTCATCACCGACAATCATTACATTTGCGGTATTACCTGCCAGTACGCGGATCCACGCATATTGAATCGCGTTGGTATCTTGAAACTCATCGACTAAAATATGGCGAAATCTGTCCTGATAATGTGCCAATATATGCGGCTTATTCAGCCATAACTCATGGGCACGCAATAGAATTTCCGCAAAATCGACTAGACCCGCGCGATCGCAAGACTCTTGATATATTTTGTAAATATTAAGCAGATTTTGTTCAATCGGAAACCCACCAGCATCAATATGCTTAGGTCTTAACCCTTGATCTTTTTTGCCATTGATATATGCCTGAGCTTGTCTTGGAGGATATTGTTTATCATCTAGGTTGAGACTTTTTAAGATGCGCTTTAATAATCTGAGCTGATCGTCAGAATCAATAATCTGAAAGGTTTGCGGTAAATTAGCATCTTGAAAATGGGTGCGTAAAATTCGATGGGCTAAACCATGGAAGGTGCCTATCCACATGCGCCCCATATTGCTGCCAACTACTTTTTCAACACGCTCACGCATTTCTGCTGCGGCTTTATTGGTAAAAGTTACCGCCAGAATAGAATATGGACTTTGCTGTTCAACCTGCATTAACCAAGCAATACGGTGGGTTAACACCCGAGTTTTGCCGCTGCCCGCGCCGGCTAATACCAGCATGTTAGATAAAGGTGCGCCGACGGCTTCGCGTTGCTTGTCATTCAGGCCGTCTAATAATGATGATACGTCCATTTTTCCTCCCAGAAATCTGCGCGCATTATAGCGCCAAACAGATACTAGATGCGATGAAAGCCCATGGATTTATGTCCCAATATAATCTTTACTTCCTATAAAGGATTAAAAATGGCTAACTAATGTTCACTTATTGAGTCTTAAGTAGTCATAAATTGACAACAATAGACACTAAAACTACTATAATTGTTCATTTATCTAAGCGGGTTATATTAATTTGAACATCAATGATTTAGAGCTATTTATTTTGGTAGCTGAGCAAGGCAGTTTTGCTAAAGCTGCAGAATCATTGAATACCCGCCGTGCATTAGTCAGTCGCCGCATTGCTGAATTAGAAAAACAACTTGGCGCACCTTTATTCACCCGTACAACTCGGGTTATGGCGCTCACATCCTCCGGTGAACTCTATTTGGAACAAGTTGCCCCGCTACTCAAACAGCTTAAAAATGCCTCGTTTATTTTCAAAAACCGCTACAACGAAATACAAGGGCGTGTTCGCATCGGCTTATTGCCTTTTGTCGATAAGATGTTAGATAAAAAAATCGCTAGTTTTGTGCATGCTTATCCACAAGTGCAATTAGATATCATGGTGATTTCAGGCGGTTATAAAGATATACTTAGATTAGATTTAGATATGGTTATTGATATCAATCAACAGCATGATAGCCAGTTTACGACTCAGTCATTACTTAGTTTTGAACGCAAGATTTATGCAAGCCCGAGTTACCTTGAAAAATCATCTGTGATAGAAACCGTTGATGATTTGCAGTATCAATCCTTACTTGGCTTTAGAAACACTAATGGCTTGGCTGAAGATAAATGGACGTTTCAACAAACCTCAATTACGGCTAACCACAAAGTAATTTGCACTGATTACAACTCTTTGTATAACCTGTGTTTAGGCGGTGCGGGGATTACGCTGTTACCGCAAACTATTGCTAACGAAGCGATAGCCAACCAACAATTAGTCAATGTGTTACCTGAATTGAGCGCAGGCTTTACTGACCTAAATTTAATTTACCCGCATGATGCCCACTTATCTAATGCCGCAAAAGTATTTATAGAGCACCTTACCCGTCCACTAAAATAGTTGTTATAGCTTTAGCACTCAAAAAAATGCGGTTTGCTGCAAGGTACTGAGTGCGTTTGCGACACTTCACACCTTGCAACAACTGAATATTAAAATTTTATCTCTCTAATACTCATCCCATTTAGCCTAGACTCAACAACCCTTAATTAATAACAAGCTGCTGCTCTACTTCATTGGCTGCATATTGCCAATGTAAATACTGTGGCTGATTACCGTCATAAAACCAGACAACTGCTATTAAGTCGCGTTGGTGGTTTGCAACCAATAACGATTCGCTCAGTTGGCCGTTATCAAGTGCGCCCCTTAATAAACACGATTCATAGTTCACGCTGATGGTTTGCCCTTGCTGCTCAAACTTATCGCACAAAGAAAAATAGCCTCTTTTTCCGCTGGCGATGTCGACGTTTATCGATAACGTAAATGCGGCTTGCAAATCAAAATCTGGATCCACAATCAAGTCATCAAGTGATGTGGGATCCGGCACAGGCTCGACAACCGGCGGAGTTGGCGGTATCGGCGGTGTTATGGTGGTAGGTGGCGTCGTTGTTGGCGGTGTGGTTGCCGGAGGCGTCACTTGAACTGCAGGTGCACTGTCACCACCGCCGCCTCCCCCACAGGCCGTTAACTGTAACAGCAGAGTTAACGTTAATAGGCCAAATAACGGCTTACTTTCACGCTTACTGTTAAATGATTCTCTTACCTTTGAGCTTAAGGTTAATCTGGTTATGTTTGCATATTTCATATCGTTCACCTTCATTGTGTATTAGGCCAATCATTGCTGATAATTACGGGCATTAATCTTCAAAAATTAATGCTTCGATGGCGGTCAGATACCAATAGGGGTTAGTTGTACCACTTGCATCTGCTGCAAAATCAACAAACTCTTGATAGCTGCCATCTAAACGCTGTTTTTCAAGTGGATGCTGCCAGGTGTCTGGCACTTCTATGGCCCAGCTCATACCATTTTTATCTTGAAAATACTGTCCAGCCGCCGCATTTGAGGCGTCATCACGTTGACCTAAAAAGGCTTGATTGAATAAATCTGTTGGCGCATGGTTTTTAAGATGAATTTCTAATGCTCGGCCAGGCTCTTTACCCCCATTAATGTTTTTAGCGGCTAATCCATGATCGGTATTAGGTGTAGCGAAGATAAACGGATCGTATGGAAACTCTGGCATTTGGTCTTCATCCACCGCATTTACAAACGGTACGGTCATTTGCCAGGTCGCACGATAACTTGTGCCGCAACCAGGCTCGGTTCTGAAATATTCACAACCGTTACCGCGGGTAGCATGCTGCCAAAGGTCATCAGTAAACTTGAGCACAGCATGAGTTTGCCCCGTTTCAAGCGGAGATTGGGGTTGTTTTACCCCCTGTAATGTCCACTCAATGGCTGACTCCTGCACGTTACTGCGCGCAATACCAGGAAGTTGAACCGCAAAACCATTGTGGTACCAGGCGCCCATGGCAACCAACTGGGCATTAAATCCCACGCGACGCACTTGATTGTTTTTTACAAACTGGGTAATACGTAATTGCATCACCACATCATTCATATCAAAGTCACCTTGATCAGGATATAAATCTTCATACGCCAATGTGGTAAAACCTGATGATGATGGGTAATAGGTCATGGTGACACCGGTTTCTGTCACAGTAATAGGATAATCTTCTACTTCACCGTCACTGACACCGCCTGTTGGTAAAATATCTGCAACAGAACTTAATCTAAATCTTGACCAGGTTTCGCCAGGCTTTGCCCAGTTAGGCACATTGATTAATAAGGTTTGCACGCCTGCAGGCATAGCTTTGGCACTAATGATGCGGTCTTCTTGATCAAATTTGCCATCTTGGGCCCAATCAATCCACCCATTTAAAAATCCGCCTTGCCCTGAGGTAGTGACTAATAAAATCGCTTCTTCACCAATCTCAAATCCCGTGGGCATACTGACACCATCTTCATCATCAATACCATCGCTGCTATCATCAGATAAAGGAGATGGCGAACCATCTGCTTCGTTATCATTCAATATCCCTAATGTTAATGACTCGATAATCCCGTGACGGGCACCGTTATCTGCCATTAAGGTTCCATAACTTGCTGGGGCATCTCCAAAGTCGACCGCATCACCCACTGGCACTTCAGCTAAAGCACAGCGCGCACCATCATTAGAGGTTGAGGAAGGCCCATATGAGAACAATTCAGCTTGAGGCGAACTCTGCTCTACATTTAATTTGTACACATTACCTGTGCCATTATTGCTTAAGTATAAATTGCCTTGTGGGTCAAAAAATTGAGCGCCAAAGGTGAAATTTGTACTGCCGCTGATCACTAGCCCTAAATTTTCAGAGCCGCCGGTAGTGGGATCAATTTTAATTAATTGCCCCTCTTTGCCATTGGTTACCGCATATAAAAAACCATTGGTTGGATGAAAGGCAAAATCAGTAATGTTAAAGCTCGCCTGTGAATTACTGCCAGGGACTAACGTCATGGGATGGTTTTGGTCATCTAAATCGACCCGAAATAGACCCACATTTTTGCGATAACCGTACCAGGCGTTTTCTGCTAACGCCACGTCGCCGACGAAGAAGTTACCCGCAGCGGCTGCAGCAGATGGCGTATCTTTGGCTAATGCTAATGGAATAACTTGGTAATCATTCCCGACTTGACCTAGGGTTTGATGCTCGTAATCCCAGCCATATAAATAATTGTCATTGAAGCTGAAACCTGTGCCATTGAGTGCACCATTAATACCCATATTATCCGACAGAGTGATATAACTGCCTGTGCCTAAATCAACTCCGTAGGCGATGGGTTTAGAGGCAGGAGTTTGAATGATAAATGCTTCGTGGGGACAAGCTTGAAAAGGTTCACTTGCCTGCGCAGATTGGGCCAATGCTAACGTTAAAGCCCCTAGGGTAAATAATCCGGATAAGGGATGACGGGTTAACTGAGTTAATGTGACTAATTTCATATTGGTGATCTCATCTTTCACTGAACGTAACAAACGTACTGCACATAAGATGCCAACATTCAAATCATTGAAATATATGAAATTATATTTAATTATTATCGATTTATCATTTTGCAAAATGCGAATAAATTGCAAAAATAGACTTAATCCTCCCAATCGAAATGGTATGGGAATAGGTAATATCACCCTAAGGGTAATGGCTTGACACTGCCCGTTATCAGAGGCGCGAGAAGTCATTGGGGAGTATTATGGAGAGCATTATTGTGAGTGGAATGTGGGCTTAAATAATAATTGGCAAAAATTTTCGATCAGATACAGAAAATAGGCTCACAGATATGCGAGCCTATTTTTATTCATAAGATTAAAGAGGTTATGCTAAACATCATCACACAACTACTTCGCTTGCTTCACGCATTACACTATGGGCAAATTCCTGCGGCCCTTTGAGTATCGCTCGGCCAACCGCCGCTAAATCAAGCCACTGGTTTTCAATCGCCATATCAATATACTCAGCGGTTTCTATACCACCCACACCAATAATGCACGCCTGTAATCCCGCTTGTTTCAAGAAAGCGGCTTCTTCAACCAAGAAACCTTCACCGCGACGCTCTTTCGGGCGATTCCAACCACCAATACCAGATGAAACATCTAATATCACCACGCCAGCATCAATGAAATATTGACAGGATTCGACAATTTGAGTCTGGGTAAGCCCTTGTGGATAAAGGTCTTGCCCTGGCACTCTGACCATAATTGATAACTGGGTATGCTGCTTAATTTGTTCGATAATCTCAACGATTAACCGTGCACGATTAAGCTGAGAACCACCATATTGATCATCGCGTTGATTGGTCAGTGGTGATAAAAACTGGTTCAGGCCATAGCCATGGGCGCAATGTAGCTCAACAAAATCAAAGCCCGCCAATTCAACCCTTTTGGCTGCATCGACAAATTGCTTTTTCAATACAGCGATGTCGTTTAGCGTCATCATTTTAGGGGTAGGTAAAATACGATCATAGGCTGGAACCGTTATCCCTGATGGCCCCATTAAATCAGGGCACACATCAAGCTGCGCTTTACCGCCGCAATGGGTTAATTGTAGGCCAGCTTTGGCGTCTGTTTGATGAATAGCCTTAGCAATAGCCTTAATTCCATCAATACAATTATCATCATGTACGCCCAACTGATTGGGCTCACTGCGACCTGAAAACGCTACAAAGCTATATTCAACCATCACTAATGACGCTTGAGATTGTGCTAGATTGGCATAATGGCGCAGTGTTTTATCTGTTACCTTGCCATCAAGGGTTGAAGTTTGCGAGGCCATAGGCGCCACCACTAAGCGGTTCTTCAATATATGGTGAGCTATCGGTAAAGCAGAAAAGCGGTTCATATTTAGAATTTCGTTTTGATTGATTTTTGGTATTGTATCTAGCGAGGGGTCAACTTTCGAGGTGAATTTGACCTCTGTGGGGAGTGTGGCGAGTAAGCGCTTTTTGTAATGGTTTAAAGCAACCTAAAATAAACTGATGTATACGTGTAGATGAATAACTTAACCCTCTAATAAACCGCAGTAAAATATACATACCCCCTAGCTTGAGCCAAGCACAATTGGTGAATAGAGTGACAAAACTAAGACAGTATTTTAGTGAACAAGTCGCGCCATTTAGCTTGCACCCTATCCCACTGTTCAATAGACCATAGTTGAACCTGAGCCTCTTTATCTAAGCCATTTTTATCTGAGCAAGCTTTATCTAAGTATGGGTGTTGCAGTTCTGCTGCCATGTTTTGCTCTAGCACATCCATCGAAGACACTTGAGCGGCTTGCCAATCAGCAATAAACGCTTCAATCGCTTGAGTTATTGAAGCCACTGCCCCCCTTTATCGGGGTAACATATGCATCAGGCCAACGTGATGTTATCTCTGTCAATTGGTCGCCCAAACCATCGACCTCGGTAGATATTATCCACTTTTGCATGGCTAACGCTTCAATAAACACCAGTCCAAAGGGTTCCCATCGCGAAGGAATAATTACTGCATCACAGGTCATTAAAAAATCGGCGACATTATCAACCCTGCCAACTATTTCAACATGGGCTAAAGGCGCGGCTAATTTAGTTAATGCAGTTAATTGTGGCCCTTCTCCTGCAAGTTTGAGCTGGCATTGGCTTGTGGCAATATTTGCCATGGCCTGCAGTAATAAATCAAAGCCTTTTTGCTGATGAAACCGCCCATAAGCAGCAATTACTGGTATTTTATGAGTTGCGCTAATAGCCTGCGTGTTTGTGGTCACAAACTGGCTTAAATCACGCCCCTGCCCCACAAGTTCAATCGCACTTGTTGTAACAAGATTATTTGTAATCATCCATTGACGTTGCGACGGTGAGATAGCAATAACGTAATCCATTAAAGCATAAGTCATTTTCAACATACGATAGAAACGGCTGACTGAGGGGATTTGTGACACTACAAAGTGCTGACAATAATGGTGCTCTTGTAACATAAATGGCGTGCGTGGAAACTGCAGTTTTAGCCAAACTAACCCAATCAGTTTGCGCCAGCTAGAAGCACCATGAAAGCAGATAATGTCGGCAGAGGTGGATATTCGACTTAGGCGGGTCAAATCGACATAGCGGATCTCAAAATCATAGTCTTGAGCTAATGACGAATCACAAAGTGCTTGCAAGGCGAAATTGACTCCACCCATGCTGTTATCATCAACACAATGCAAAATTTTTGGCCGCATTTAATCCCTATTAAGGCGAGTAAGAAGTACTTAAATTGTTGCACAACTAACTATAAAAGCAAAATGGGCCAGTAAATACCGGCCCATTTGAGGTTTAACAACAGAATTACTTTTTATCGTCTTTCAAACCAATCGTGTCCATCCAGTATTCAAAGTTCACTAAGTTACCGGGTAATACAATGCGAGTGTCTGTCTTGGTTAGCCCATCTAACTGCTTCATATACTGCTCGCCTAACTGCATACGTAATGCACTTTGGCCGCCTTCAGAAGAAATCACTTGTGCCAGACGCTCAATCGACTCAGACGTCGCTTTAGCTAAGGTTAAAATTTCTTGGGCTTTACCTTCAGCTTCGTTGATTCGGCGCTGCATTTCGCCTTCTGAACGGTTAATGGTTTCCGCCATCACACCCTCAGAGCGGTTAATTTTACTTTGCTTGTCACCTTCACTTTTTGCCAATAATGCACGGCGTTCACGCTCAGCGTTCACTTGCATTTCCATGGCATTTTTAACGGTTTCAGGTGGGGTAATGTTCTTAATTTCATATCGATGTACGCGTATGCCCCAAATCGCACCGGCTTCATCTAATACTTGAACCACTTTGGCGGAAATTAGGTCGCGCTCTTCAAAAGTACGGTCTAAATCTAAAGTGCCAATCACTGAACGTGTAGTGGTTTGCGCTAATTGAATGGCAGCATAACGGTAGTCGGTAATACCGTAACTGGCTTTAACAGGGTCAGTCACCGAAATATAAATCACCCCGTCAACTTCGACATTGACTTCATCGCTGGAAAAACATTCCTGCGGTGGCACGTCAATTGTTTCTTCTTTCAAGTCATGTATATAAGCTACTTTATCAACAAACGGCACTAGCGCATGAAAACCGGCATCTAAGGTGCAGTGATATTTACCTAAACGCTCCACAATACACGCTGACTTTGTTGGGACTAAGCGAATAGATTGGAATAACTTCATCACGAAGATAGCAAAAATAATACCCCAAATACCCATTACAACAATATCGGTATCAATTCCATTTAAGATCATTAGCGTGCTCCTTTTGCTGCTGATTTGGCATTCTGTGATGGTGAACCTGAAACCGCATGGGTAACTTGTTCCATACCTTCAAAAAAGCCTTCCAGTTTTGCCATTTCTGCTGGCACCACTGATACTTGAGCTTCAGATAAAATCTTACCCACCTGACCAATAAACTGCTCTTTCAGTAACATATTCATTGCATCGTTACCGCCATTAACGGTTAATGCCTTACAAATCATTTCCATACCATCGGCTTTTGCATTGGCAATAATGGAGATTTCTTGACCGGTACCAAGTGCTTCATTAATTCGTTTTTGCTTTTGGCCTTCAGATAAATTAATCGCTTCCTGGCGTTCACCCTGCGACATATTAATCATCGCCGCTTTTTCAGCATTGGCTAAGGTAATTTCAGCACGTTTGCGGCGTTCCGCTTCCATTTGCTTTTCAAGCGTATGGATCACATGGTGCGAGGGGGTAATATTTTTAATTTCATAGCGCAAAACTTTAATGCCCCAGGGATCGGAAGCTTTATCAATTTCACGTACAATCGATTCATTTAAGCTGTCACGCTCGGAAAAAGTTTGTGACAAAGTCAATTTACCAATTTCAGAACGCATAGTGGTTTGGGCAAGGTTTACAGCCGCTTTTCGATAATTCTCAATACCGTAGCTAGCTAGCTTGCCGTCCATGACTTTTAAGTAAACTAAACCATCGACTTCTAACTGAGTGTTATCTTTTGAAATACAACTTTGCGGAGGGACATCAAGTACTTCCTCGCGGGTATCGTGTCGGTAGGCAACACGGTCAACAAAAGGGACTAAAAAATGAAAGCCCGGTTGCAATACGGTACGAAACTTTCCTAAACGTTCAATGACATGCACTTCGCGCATAGGCACTATCAACATCAGCTTAAATAAAATAAACATGATGAATAAAAATATTATGGTAAACATGAACATACTCTCTTCCTTTTGATACTACATTAATGACGCTTGGCTATTTGAGTGGATGTGTTACTCCACAAAAGGCTCAACCACTAATGCAATGTTATCCCGACATATGATTCTAACTTTTGTGCCCGATTGTATCTCAGTACCATCACCAAGTGCAGTCCAATCTGAGCCTAAACAACTCACGCGCCCAGTTTGTTGACCCGGGCCAATCGGTTCCTTAACAATGGCAACCTGATTGTACAAATCTAATT
Source organism: Shewanella sp. HL-SH2 (assembly GCF_051164935.1). Lineage (NCBI taxonomy): Bacteria > Pseudomonadati > Pseudomonadota > Gammaproteobacteria > Alteromonadales > Shewanellaceae > Shewanella > Shewanella sp. HL-SH2. Next base: position 1,039,019 of record NZ_CP195035.1, on the reverse strand, counting down.
CTTCATCTGTGTTATCAACATGTGAGTCCCCACCCACTAGTTTTTGGGTCACATGACGGAAGCTGAGTAACATTACCATTGAGGCAATAAACCACAGGGTTAGACTTTGGCTTATACCTTCGATAATACCCACAGCTAATGCCAAAGCAACCAACAAACATGATGAGCCGAGCAATATTACTATACCGCCTGGAATAATAATTTCCGCTAGCATCAACACTATGCCCAGTATTACCCATATTGAAATTGGGTCACTAAAAGTCATATTCACTCCTTATTCTAGAGTATTCGTCATTAGACTATATCAACTCTTTTACCTTATAGCGACATATTATGTCAGGCAAATAATCCTTCACCTTTTAGTCTGTAGTTAAACGGTATCCTTCGATGCTAATTTATTTATACTCAGGTAACATATTGCGGTAACCCTATAAAACTAAACGTACAATCGGTAATTTTTTTGTATTTGTTCTGATAGCAAAATAAATGAAGGTATTTCAATGAATAAAAACTGGCTCGCTTTAGCCCTTCTCGCCGCTCAACCAGCTATTGCTGATGACATGGTGCAATGGTGGGATTTTAGTGCCACGGCACTTTATGGTGACAACTACGATTTAGCACCATCAGAGACCCAAACAACTATCACAGTTGAAACTGCGGGCGCATGGAAATATGGCGATTGGTTTGCCTTCCAAGATTTTACCCATTTTAATGATTCTAATGGGCAACAAAGAACAAACTATGGTGAAATATCTCCCCGTTTTAGCTATGGAAAAATTTCTGGAAATGAAATTAATCTTGGCCCAATCAAAGATGTTTCGTTGGCACTGACATTAGAAGAAGGCAGAGGTCCTGTAAGCAGTTTGCTTTACGGCGTAGGACTTGACTTTGATATCCCTTATTTTAGCTATTTTCAACTTAACACCTACCGTCGTAATGCGATAAGTAGCGGTAATAACAGCGATGGCTGGCAATTAACCCCTGCGTTTAGAGTTGATTTCCCTGTAGGCAATTCCAATATCGTATTAGATGGTTTTATTGATTGGATTTTTGTAGCCGACAACGGTGGTTATCAAGAGAATCTGCACTTCAACCCACAAATCAAATATGATTTAGGGTCAATTTTATTCGGTCAACATAAAAAGAATAAACTCTTAGTCGGTTTTGAATACGACTACTGGCAAAATAAATACGGCGTAGAAGGGATTGATCAAAATACCTATTCTGCTATTGCTAAATATCACTTCTAACTCAAATTTTAGTCAAATTTCAAAATAGCTTAGTTGCAGTGTTTGTATAGGGCTAAAAGACAAAGGGCACCCTAGGGTGCCCTTTTACATATCAATCACTGTCTTAAAGATAAAATCGGTACTAGAGTAACTTTTTCGCTGCAGCAACAACAATAGATACAGCAACACCTTCGGTTTTCTTCATGCTAGCCTCATCAGGGATCTCTTGCTGAGTGCGGTTTACAATCACACCCGCAACGCAGGCTGCACGCCAACCTTGAGTCGCACACATGGTAAATAAAGTTGCTGATTCCATTTCATAGTTCAGCACACCCATAGACTGCCACTCTTTCATTGAACCGACAAAACGTTGAGTGATGCGGCCAGATACCGTGTCATAACGCTCTTGTCCTGGATAGAAAGTATCAGAAGATGCTGTAATGCCCACATGCGGTTCAACACCTGCATCACGACAGGCGGCAACCATTGCTGTGGTGCAGTCAAAGTTTGCTGCAGCTGGGAACTCAAGTGGCGCAAAGTGCAAGCTTGCACCATCTAAACGTACTGACGCTTGTGTCACAATCACATCGCCAACATTGACATGCGGTTGAATGGCGCCAGTAGTGCCTACACGTAAGAATGTCGTGACACCTAACTGAGCTAATTCTTCTACCGCGATAGAAGTTGAAGGGCCACCAATACCGGTTGAACAAACAACGACAGCTTTGCCGTCGATATAGGCTAAATAAGTGGTGTATTCACGATGGCTGGCAAGAAACGTCGCATTATCCATTAATTCAGCAATACGCTTCACGCGTTCTGGATCACCGGGCACGATTGCTAATGTAGCGCCATCTAACATTTTTTTGGTCAAACCTAAGTGGAATACGTCAGACATGCTGAACCCCTATATTATTTTAAAAATGAAACGCTGTGTTTTATAAACTGTATCCTAGTATTGTCTCAGAAAAGGTTAACTGGATCACATTATTATTTATCACTCATATAATTTGTCATGACAAGGTGGCAAATGAACTCGCTAAAAAGCTGGGTAATTAACTGATAACAGCTCATTAAATCAACATGTAACAATGAAGATTAACATTTTATATCTCCAAAACACGTTAATTTGATTTACATCAAACTTTTACTTTAAAGATAAGAGTAGGTTTAAGGTATAGCAAAAAATAATTATTTACCCTACAGGAGTTTATCTATGTTCCCAGAATACCGTGACTTAATTACTAAACTTAAAACATCTGATGCGCATTTTTTAAGAAAATTTGACGAACACAATCAGTTAGATGAAGAGATAAAGCATTTAGAAACACACAATAGCAGTGATAGTACGCCAGAAGTAAAAGTGCTAAAGGCCAAGAAACTGCACCTTAAAGAAGAGATTTTTGACATTCTGAAAAAACACGAAATGGCTTAACGAAAGAATATACTTCGTTTTAAGCAAAAAAAAGGACGCCTAGGCGTCCTTTGTTGAATTTATATTCTTTATTATAAATAGTAATCTTTAAGCGGTGGGAAACCGTTAAAAGAGACAGCTGAATATGTTGTAGTGTAAGCCCCTGCAGTTAACCAATACATGCGATCGCCAATGGCTAAATCAACAGGTAAACCATAGCTGTAATGCTCATACATGATATCAGCACTGTCACACGTTGGTCCGGCAATGACACACTTATCTAACTTGCCTGTGCGGTCAGTATAGATAGGGAATTTAATCGCTTCGTCAGTTGTTTCAATCAAACCTGAGAATTTACCCACATCGGTAAATACCCAACGTTCAAGTGCGGTATTTGATTTGCGTGAAATCAACACGATCTCAGAAACCAATACACCCGCATTAGACAATAGTGAACGACCAGGCTCAAGAATAATTTCAGGTAAATCATCCCCAAAATCTTCATGCAAGAAATGCTTAATTTGCTGAGCATATGTCGCTAGCTCGTTGGTTTTGTCTACATAGTTTGCAGGAAAACCACCGCCTAAGTTAATCATTTTAAGCACAATGCCGTGTTCTTCACGTAAACGGTCATAAATACTTTTCACTTTACCTATTGCAGAATCCCATGCGCCGATATCGCGCTGCTGAGAACCGACATGGAAAGAAATACCGTGTGGCTGTAGGCCTAACTCTTTTGCTAATACCAATAAGTCATAAGCCATTTCATTCTGGCAACCAAACTTACGTGATAAAGGCCAATCAGCAGTATGAGTGCCTTCGGTAAGAATCCGAACATACACTTTTGCGCCGGGTGCTTCTTCAGCGATCATGCGTAAGTCTGCTTCTGAATCAGAAGCAAACATACGAACACCTTGCTCATAAAAAGAGCGCACATCAACACGCTTCTTAATGGTGTTACCGTAGCTGATACGGTCAGGGCTAACACCAATTGATGTCACCATTTCTAATTCATAAATAGAGGCAATATCGAAGCTAGAACCTTTGTCACGCAATAAGGTTAAAATTTCTTTTGCAGGGTTAGCCTTCACCGCATAATACACTTTAGCAAAAGGGAAACTTTCCACCATGTCATCGAATTGTTTAGCAACGATCTGAGTATCAATGACGACAAATGGTGTCGGCTTGTCTTTCGCGAATTCTTGAATACGGGCGAAAGTATCTTTTTCATAATAATCAGCGATATCAATAGATTGAAATTGGCTCATTAGGCCGGTGCCTCCTCATAGTTGGGCAATAATACTGGGCAATGCTTTAACAATAAATACGTGCTTTTGACAACATGGTAAAACAGGCGAAGTAAACGCTATTTTAAGTTGCGACGCAATGAATTTTTATGCGTCATAGACAATTTTTTATTCCAATAGCCAGCGGCTCTATTTGTCATTTCCACTGCGGAATTATCCATATCAGATACAATTTTAGTTAAAACATGCCAGTTGCTATCTCTATTCAACCAAATATTGGTGAAAATAACAAATGGTTAACCTAAATTAATATTTTCAAGGTGTCATTACCATTGAACAATGAGTGATTCGACATCCTGCGCATATGCAATTGATATCACCTTTAGTTGATTGATTTTTATGATAGTAGCCTGACTTTTTTCGGCAGGAAACCTTGCTGTTATGTCACCTTCTCTATCAAGTCCTAACATAAATGAATAATCTTGCATTTTAGGTACGGCAATAAATTTCGCAATAAGTGAAGGCATACCACTGATATCAGCAACATAAACTAAATTTTCAGGCCGTTTATTTGCTGGTGTTTGTTCAAATGCGGCTTGGATAACTGCTCCGCCGTCCATATCCCGACTAAATAATAAGACCTGTGTTTGTGAAGTTACATTAAGTGGCTTATTAAACTGATTGTGTAAACTCATTTCTGTCAGCGTATCGCCCACTTTTAGTGTCAGCTTATCCGCAATTGTGGAAGTAGATAAAAATAACATCGGTAATATAAAACTTGCCATAAACAGCTGATTTCGCATTTGCCACCTCTAAGCTAAAAATAAGTTTAGTCACGCTACCAAGATAATATGACTAATATCCCAATGAAGATGATTTTTTATAAAGTGAATGAACTTGTTATGATACGGTTCACAAAAATACCTTTATGACTTGCCAAAATAGGGATATCAGATGGACCAACCAAACTTAGACCTGGAACTTGCCCAACTTCAAAATGCTTACAGCCTTATCACTGAGTTTTTAGTTCAGTATAGCTTTCAGCTTGTTGGGGCTTTACTGATATTTTTAATCGGATTATGGCTAGCAAGTAAAGTGGCTAACCTTGTCACTAGGCTATTTGAAAAGCATGAAATAGACATTACCCTGAGTAATTTCACTTCAAACTTGGTTCGCATCATTATCATAGTCATGGTTGCGGTCATCTGCTTAGGCAAACTGGGAATTAGTGTCACACCAATGGTTGCCGCTATTGGTGCAGCGTCCTTAGGGGCAGGACTTGCTTTACAAGGCATGTTATCAAACTATGCCGCAGGGGTGACTATCATAGTGACTCGCCCTTTTGTGGTCGGTAACACCATTGAAGTGAGTGGCGTTAATGGTGTAGTCAGTTTGATCAAACTGGGACAAACAATATTAACCAACGAAGAAGGTGAACAAATCAGTATCCCTAATAAACTCATTATAGGTGAAATACTGCATAACTCATTTGAATACAAGTTAGTTGAAAATACCCTCAACATTGATTATCAAGCTGATACCGCGGCGATAATTACAATAATTGAACAGGCTATTTCTCAGTCAGACAATGTCAATAAAGACCAAAAAATCTTGGTTGGCATCAACGGTTTTAATAGTATTGGTATTGAATTAGGTATGCGGTACTGGGTGCCAACAGAACATTATTTTCAAGCTAAGTATCAAACCAATCAACAAGTGATGCTGGCATTAAAACAAGCCCGCATAACTATTCCTTGCCCAGTGCGCGAAATTCAAATTCAACATTAACCCTAAACAGGGTTAGTTTTTAATATATTAGGCCGACATTATGTCGTCCTTTTTGTTTTCTACCCGCAAAAAGACTTAAATTAACGACAAAAAGTAAACTAGACTTGACATTACTCAGTTGCCACTCCATATTTAAGTAAAGCTTACTTGACATTAAAGCAGGCTAACTTAAAAAGGATACCGAAATGAAAGCACTCGATTCTACTAATACAGATTGGAAACAGCGTAACCAGATTAACACCAAACGACTCGCTAAATGGACGGCAGCATGGGTACTGTCTTTAGCATTAGCCACTTTTGGCGCTCAGTTTATTTGGCAACAAAACCAATGGATGACAGCTACCGCAATAGGTCTTAACTTTCTTATTGGAATAGGGATGATAATAGCTAATAAGCAACATTTAGCCGACTTAGATGAACTTCAGCAAAAGATTCAACTCAATGCTATGGGCTTAAGTTTAGGTATGGGACTTATCATAGGGATCAGCTACTCAACCTTAGATACAACAGGCCTAATTCAAGCTCATGCAGAAATATCCCATCTTGTTATTGTGATGAGTCTGACTTATCTAATGGGCATAATAATGGGAAACAGGAAGTACCAATGAATAATCGCTTGAAAGTATTACGTGCCGAGCGGGACTTAACTCAAGCTCAGTTAGCTGACTTGTTGAATGTGTCGCGCCAAACCATTAATGCGATTGAAAAAGGTAAGTTTGATCCTAGCTTACCATTGGCATTCAAAGCCGCGCGCCTATTTGGCTTAACCATAGAAGATATTTTTATTGATGAACCAAGCTAATGACTCCCTAGCTTGGGTTCATCAAAGGTATTTATGCATAAATAGACTGTGGGGATCTAATGGGTAATCGGCAAATTTTTCGCCTACCTTAAATCCAAAACCTGCGTACAATTGTCTGGCGGGTTTAAAAAATGCCATTGTGCCGGTTTCTAAACTGAGTTGTTGATATCCGTTAATTTTTGCAACATCTAACATATGTTGCAATAATTTTGCAGCAACGCCTTTACGTCTATGGGCATTGGCTACTCGCATTGATTTAATCTCTGCATGTGATGCACTGAGTCGTTTTATTGCACCACATCCTGCAAGTTGCCCATTGTCCCAAATAGTCCAAAAGGTAATATTAGGCTGGCGCAGTTTTGATAAATCTAAAGCATGAACCGACTCTGCTGGAGAGGTTGCGTACATATCCTGTAAATGTTCTTCTAACAATGCTGCTATTTCAACACCAGATAAATCATCGACTCGAATATCCATATTAATAACTTCCTTTTATCTAATATTGAGAGCAACAGGCTTACAGGCCTCTTTGCCATTCTTGTCTTAATGGCACCATACCTTGTAATGCTTGCGTGACTTGTTGGACAAGTTGAGGTTTGTCTTTACCTAACACACCTTTAAGCACTAAATAATTTGAAGCGTGATCAGATCTAAAAATGGTTTTAGTTAACTCAAGGTGAGTCAGCAAAGTATGCATTTCAGCCAATAATCCCTGTTGGTTAGGTAACTCAAACTTACCATCAAATGCCGCATCCATACGCTCAGTACCTAATGGTAAAGTGACCACTAAAGTAGACAGGTAATCAGGTTGAGTTTCATTCATTAACTTAGCTGAGGCTATGGCATGTTGCTTGGATAATTTAACCCCACCCAGCCCCATTAAAATCATTACTGATGATTTCATTCCAGCTTGCTTGATTTTATGAAGGGCTTCAACTGAAGACTGATAATCTTCACCCTTTTGAATACGGGTCAGCACTTCATCATCGCCACTTTCACAGCCGACATAAAGTAAAGATAATCCCATTTGACGCAGCTCAGCTAACTGTTCAACCGTTTTATTTTTCAAATTACGCGGCAAACAGTAACTGCTAATACGAGTCACAGAGGGGAGATGGGTATTAATTAACTCACACATGGCTTTCAAGCGATTAAATGGCAGGCTCATCGCATCACCATCAGCCAAAAACACCCGACTTATTGGATAACCAGATTCAGCGGCGAGTAAAATGTCTTGTTCTATTTTATCTAATTTCTGCGCCCGAAACTGCTTTTGCGGTTGAGTATACATGTCGCAAAAAGTGCAATTATTCCAACTACATCCATTAGTCACCTGTAAGATTAATGACTTCCATTCTGACGGTGGCCTAAACACAGGTTCAATATATTCTAACAAGATCACATCCCTTAATATTCATTTAAATCACACTCTATTACACTTGGTTTATGGCATAAAACATAATTTGTCATAAAAAAGCACTATCCATGAATAAATTTTTTGTTATATTAGCCTAATCAACATTTTAGTTGACTATTTTTCTCTCACAAAGGAGTGTGAATGAGTTACATGATGATGGATCAGACCGCGCTTGATATCGGTGAGCGCCGAAGTGCCCCCTTAGCTAATAGTGAATGTTGGGAGCTCACAACTGCTGAGCAAAAACTCGCACTATACGACTTACATCGTTTCGGATACCGTTTACTGTTTGTTCGGCACACATTAAAAGGTCCAGTGGCTGTAATATCACAACAAAATGACATTGCTGCAATATATCAAGATGGTGAGGTCGACTTACGCCCCAACATCGTTTTACGTAAATCCCACTAATTCATTTTAAAAAGAGTGGCCTGCCACTCTTTTTTTTAAATCTATTACACAATAACCTGATTAAATACTTCAACATGGTGCGATTCGACTAACTCAGGCATTACTTTATGAAAATAATACTGAATAGCCTCTTTTTCGCAATGTTGGTCAAATGCTGCCCGGTCGACAAACTTTTCCACAAAAGCCACTTTATTGTCATCATCTAAGCTAATGTTTAATTCATAGCGAATACAACCTAGCTCTTTACGCGTGTCAGGAATTAATGCAGCCAACGCCGCCACTAGTGCATCTCGCTTACCTGTTTTGGCGACAAATTGTGCTACACATACTAACTGGGTGTTATTGATTACATAATCAGACATTAAAATTTCCTTTAAAATTGGTAAAGCATATCAATATGGGGGATTCCATCTTCTAAATAAACCTCGGAATGGCTAATAAAACCAAGGCGCTGATAAAATTTTTGTAGATGTTCCTGTGCGCCAATTTGCACCCCAGCATTGGGCCAATACGCCAATACTTTTGGTAATGCCTGTTGCATTAATGACTCTGCTAAGCCCTGGCCGCGGTGACTAGATGCAACAACAACCCGTCCAATACTGGCTTGCGGGTAACTTAATCCTGGAGGCAAAATACGACAATAGGCAACTAAATGTCCGTCTCGATCCTGTATTACCATGTGCTGGGTTTGTGAATGTCGATCTTTCTCGTCCAATTCAGGATATGGACACTTTTGCTCAACCACAAACACATCAACTCGTAGTTTCATTATTTCGTAGAGTTCATCTCGTGTTAACTGTTCAAACCTCAGGCTACGTGAAATCACTTTCCACTCCTTTATACTCTCTCTAATTTGACCATATTGTAACATTACTTAACACGCTAATATCTCAAGTGCCAACACGGCACTTTATATGCCAAAGTGATAGCATAAATTACGCTAATCCTAGATGAAAATATTATATATTGGCCCTAGATGAAACTAAACGAATTAGTGCTACGCTACTTTTACTAACTAGGTTAAGCACAAAAACAGCATAACCGTTAATAAATGAATTCGTCATTTTCTATCATACTTTTTTGGAGCACAACATGAGTAAAGAGCGCAATAATTCTAAAGAATCCAAAAAGCAGCCATTACTGTCATTAAAAGAAAAACGTGCAGTTAAGCAATCAAAAAACGCACCTTCATCAGGTATCGTTTCTAAGGCTAAATAAAATTTATTTTTAAGTGATAACCATAAGAAATACCGAGCATAGCTCGGTATTTTTGTTTGTGCCTCTTTCAATCATTTCTCACACAAATTCGCAACGTCAAAATACAAGTCAAGCAAGCTTCTGTAAAACGCCTTTTCCGCTGTTATTTTGCGCAATACCATCCTATAAACCAATATATAGCATTAACAGATTACAGTATTGCGTTAACGACTACTGCTGTTATCGCCCAAAACTCACGATGAGAGCATGTCATATAAGAGTGCCGTTTTCTCTTTTGGCTTGAGGTTAGAAAGCAATTTACATCAATAACAAGAAAAGGAATTTAATGAACGGGATAACATCCTTGCTCTGCATTAGTTTAGTCTTGTGCATATTCAGCAGTCGCCCTGCTGTGGCATTTGGCAGATTAGGTCATCAAATTATCGCTCATATAGCCGAAGACAATTTAACTGATCACGCGGCTAAAAATATCCGTCAATTGACTCAGGGGAAATCCTTAGCACAAATATCGACTTGGGCAGATGAAATACGATCTAGCACTCACTGGAGACATAGTGCCTCTTGGCATTATATATCCATTGATGAGAATGAAAGTTGGAGCAATGTTAAACGTAATCCAAACGGTGATATTTTACGCAGTCTAGAAGGTTTTGAAAAAGTACTCTCTAACTCGAACACAACAATTAAGAAGCAATGGCAAGCGCTCGCCTTTTATGTCCATTTTGTCGGTGACCTACACCAACCTTTGCATGTAGGATATCGTCATGATCAGGGTGGTAACGGCGTGAAATTGAAATGGTTTGGTAAAAACAGTAATTTACATTCGGTATGGGACAGTAAACTATTAGCCCACCAGCAACTTAACGCTAATCAATATACACGCTTTTTGAGTCATATCACCCCAGAACAAAAGCATGACTGGACGGGAAAAAACTACTATCAATGGGCTGATGAGTCTACAGCCTTACGGGTCAATGTTTATCGATTAGAGGTCAATTCAGCAGCAGAATACGAGTTAGGGTCCGATTATGAAACAGCCAATTTACCTTTAATTGAACTTAGATTACAGCAGGCTGGTATTCGATTAGCTGAAAAGTTAAATCAGATATTTGGCCAATAAGCGTGACAAATCTCAATAAAAAAGGCCTTTACGGCCTTTTTATCTTAGACCATCATTAATATCATTTGATGGCATTTAACGCTGCATTACGAGCAACAGCTTTGATCTTTTTGTTTTTTAGGCAGCTTATCCCATAATACTTTTGCCATTAAAATGGCTAACACAATGCCCGATATTGCCACAACACCCTGTGGTAATAACTGATGTTCTGGTCCAATTTGCGGTATCACCTCAAATCCAAAGGTCGCCACTAAGTAATTCACAACCATGCCAGAAATTAACGCCACGCCGATGACTCCACCAAGATAACCTAGCAATGCACGCTTGCCTAACTCCTTACTGACCACACCTAATGTGGCAATATTAGTAGCAGGTCCTGCCATCATAAACACCAGCACTGCACCCGGCGACACCCCTGCTAATAACAGCCCCGCAGCTATTGGCGTTGAAGCGGTTGCACATATGTACATAGGCACCGACACCAGCACCATCACTAACATAGCTAGAATACCATCACCCCATTTTGCCAAAAAATCACCTGGCACATAGGTTTGTACTAAAGCGGCAAAGAACAAGCCCACCAATAACCATAGGGTGGTGTCACGCACGAGATCGGTCGCTGCATAGTGCAAACCTGAGCCCACTCGGCTTAAAATTGAGTTTTGCTTTAACGCAGTCGCCATATCATCGGTTGAAGCACAACAACTTTCTGAGGATTCACTCGCTTTAGGAGTCACATTTGCTTGGTTAGCCGATTTGGTACTGCAACAACTGGCTTTCGTCGATGTTGCAACATCGGATTTGACCGGAGCGGTTATTTGCGCAGACGACGCTGAAGCTTTACTGCAACAGCTGGACTTTTGCGGTGCTTTTTCGACGGAGGTTGAACTACAACACGATTTTACCTGAGCAAGATTATCCACCGATTTATCAGCAACAACCTTAAATAAGTCAGCTTTAAACGACTGACTTTCAACCAAAGCCGGTTTACTCAACAAGCTAGCGGGATCGACTGGCTTAAAAGTCATGGTTGTTATCGCTTTAGGTTTAGCTGACTGACTTGCACAACACCTGCTGGTTTTTTCTGCTATCACAGCCGCAGTCTTTTCCACAGCTTTATGGCTAGCTTTATCATCAGGCTTTCCATCATCGTCATCTCGCCCGACCAACAAACCTGCAACAATGGCGCTGGTGATTGCCGCAATTGGACGTACTATGGCCATGAAAGGGCCGAGTAACACGTAAGACACTGTCACGGAATCAACACCGGTTTCAGGTGTTGAAACTAAAAAGGAGGTTGTCGCGGCTTTTGATGCACCTGAGCGGCGCAAGCCAACAGCAGCAGGAATAACCCCACATGAACATAAAGGCAATGGCGCACCTAGCAAGGCCGCTTTCAGCACGGTTTTAAAACCATGACCACCTAGCTGCTTTTGCATCCACTCCATAGGAACAAAGACTTTTAACAAGCCAGCCAGAATGAGTCCAAGCAGCAGCCAGGGTGCCGACTCTAAAAATAACTGAATAAAATTATCAAATAACATAGTGATTTCTCCAGCGGCTATCGGTTAAAGCCGCTTATGGCAATATAACTAACAAGCTTCCATCAAGGTGTTGATAGCTGCGAACAAGCAAAATCAATAAAGACTAACCATGTTGATGCGCTTTATGTGCCGTTTCATTTCTGGCATTTAGCTGCTTATCTTCAGATTCAAGCGCCTCTAAAATACTGCAATGCTCGGCGCTATCGGGGCCACCACAACAGGCGTTAGATAAACTTTGTAAGGAATTAGCAAACTGGGTTAACTCGGCAATTTTAGCTTCAACCTGCTCAAGTTTGTTATCCACCATACCTTTCACGTCAGCACAGGCCCAGTTGGCTTTATCAAGTTCAATAGACAACAGCTCTGCTATCTCATTTAAGGTAAAACCAACAGCTTTAGCGCGTAAAATAAAACGTAATCTAGCGGCATCATCATTATTATATAAACGATAACCCGACTCAGAACGGCTCGATGGTGCAAGCAGGCCGTGTTTTTCATAAAAGCGTAAGGTGTCAGCCTTGATATCACACTGACTCGCTAACTCACCTATTCGATACATAATCGTCCCGTTGTTGCCCTAAGCAAACTTTGAATATGGCTCAAGTATAAACCTTAGAGTTTAATCCAAGGTCAAGGGTTTTCTGGTCATTTATTTTCTCTGGTGTTGTTCGGATTTCAATATTGTGAAATCACGCAGAAAAAACACTCAAGCCCTATTGTTTACGGTAAAATATGCGCGCTCTGGCGGCACAGATAAAAATAATCATAAATAGCTGCACATTTTGTTCAAATAATGCCCCGAGGAACTTTGGCAAAACAGATTCACTTTTGGGTGTAAACACCATTAAACAACCCGAATCTGCTTTGCGAAAGATCCTTGAAATTTAATAGTGGACCCTGTACCTACATGAATACTGTCAGACCAATTCGTCGCGCGCTACTAAGCGTTTCAGATAAAACTGGAATCCTTGAATTTGCACAAGCTTTGCATGCCCAAGGTGTTGAACTGTTATCTACCGGTGGCACAGCAAAATTGCTGGCCGATAACAATATCCCTGTCATGGAAGTTTCTGATTACACAGGTCACCCTGAGATCATGGATGGTCGTGTCAAAACATTGCATCCTAAAGTGCATGGCGGCATTTTAGCTCGTCGTGGTATTGATGAGATCGTGATGGAACAAAACGGTATCAAGCCTATCGATTTAGTCGCCGTAAATCTGTATCCGTTTGCTGAAACTGTGGCAAAAGCAGGTTGTACATTGGCTGATGCCGTTGAAAATATCGATATCGGCGGCCCAACAATGGTGCGCTCTACGGCTAAAAACCACAAAGACACTACCATAGTAGTTAACGCTAAAGATTACGCCCGCGTGATTGCTGAAATGCAAGCTAACAATGGTAGCACTACGCTTGAAACCCGTTTTGACCTAGCCATAGCCGCATTTGAACACACAGCGGCATACGATGGCATGATAGCTAACTACTTCGGCACTATGGTGCCTACTCATAGCAAAGATGAGTGCCATGAAGATTCAAGCTTTCCACGTACTTTCAACACTCAGTTGATCAAAAAACAAGACTTACGCTACGGTGAAAACAGTCATCAAAAAGCGGCGTTTTATGTGGATACGCACATTGATGAAGCATCTGTTGCCAGTGCAACTCAACTTCAAGGTAAGGCATTATCTTATAACAACATCGCCGATACTGACGCAGCACTTGAGTGTGTAAAAGAATTTGAAGGCCCTGCATGTGTGATTGTTAAGCATGCTAATCCTTGTGGTGTAGCATTAGGCAGTACTATTTTAGAAGCTTACGAGCGCGCATTCAAAACAGATCCAACCTCTGCCTTTGGTGGCATTATTGCCTTTAACCAGGAATTAGATGCAGACACGGCCAAAGCAATTGTTGACCGTCAATTTGTTGAAGTGATTATTGCACCTAAAGTCAGTCAGGCTGCACGTGACATTGTTGCTGCTAAAGCTAACGTACGTTTATTAGAATGTGGTGAGTGGAACACTAAAACCACCACTCAAGATTTTAAGCGTGTTAATGGTGGTTTATTGGTTCAAGACCGCGACCAGGGCATGGTCAATGTTGAAGACGTTAAAGTGGTATCAAAACGTCAACCAACGGCTGAGCAATTAACCGACTTAATGTTCTGCTGGAAAGTGGCTAAGTTTGTTAAATCAAACGCGATTGTGTACGCCAAAGATGGTATGACAATCGGTGTTGGCGCAGGTCAAATGAGCCGCGTTTACTCAGCTAAAGTTGCCGGTATTAAAGCAGCTGATGAAGGTTTAGTGGTTGAAGGTTCTGTAATGGCATCTGATGCATTTTTCCCATTCCGCGATGGTATTGACGCTGCCGCTGCTGCAGGTATCAGTTGTATTATTCAACCGGGTGGTTCAATTCGCGATGAAGAAATTATTGCCGCTGCGGATGAACACAATATCGCCATGGTATTTACTGGCATGCGTCACTTCCGCCATTAATCGGCACTAGAATAGAGCAGCCTTGTTTGGCTGCTTTTTTCGTTTAAAGAATCATATATTATTACTACTTAGAGGAATGAATCGAGATGCAAGTACTTGTAATTGGTGGCGGCGGTCGTGAACATGCTCTAGCTTGGAAAGCGGCTCAGTCTGCTCAAGTTGAAAAAGTTTTTGTTGCGCCAGGTAATGCGGGCACATCACTAGAGCCAAAATTAGAAAACGTTGCAATCAAGGTTGAGGCCATTTCAGAGTTAGTGAAATTTGCCCAAGACAACAAGATTGAACTCACCATTGTTGGCCCAGAAGTGCCTTTATCATTAGGTGTGGTTAATGCGTTTAACGCTGCTGGTTTACCTATATTTGGTCCAACACAGGGTGCTGCTCAGCTTGAGTCATCAAAAGCCTTTACTAAAGACTTTTTAGCGCGTCATAACATTCCAACAGCTGATTATTCAAACTTCACTGAAATTGAGCCAGCCAAAGCTTACGCGACAGAGTTAACCGCTAAAACAGGTTTTCCTGTGGTGATTAAAGCCGATGGTTTAGCCGCAGGAAAAGGCGTGATTATTGCTGCTAGCCAGGTTGAAGCCGATGCAGCCATTGACGATATGTTATCTGGTAATAAATTTGGCGAAGCGGGTTCACGCGTTGTTATCGAAGAATTTTTAAAGGGTGAAGAAGCCAGCTTTATCGTTATGGTTGATGGCAAAAACATTTTAGCCATGGCCACCAGCCAGGACCACAAAGCTCGCGACAATGGAGACTACGGTCCAAATACTGGCGGCATGGGTGCATACTCACCGGCACCTGTTGTGACTCAGGCAGTTCATGACTGGACCATCGCTAATGTTATTCGCCCAACGGTAGATGGCATGGCCGCTGAAGGTAACGTTTACACTGGATTTCTTTACGCGGGCTTGATGATTTCACCTGACGGTAGTGCAAAGGTACTTGAGTACAACTGCCGTTTTGGTGACCCAGAGACTCAGCCAATCATGATGCGTCTGCAATCTGATATCGTTGAACTGTGTTTAGCAGCAACTCGTGGTGAGTTAGGTAAAGTCACCGCTGAGTTTGATTCACGTCCTGCTGTAGGTGTTGTGTTAGCCGCTGGCGGTTACCCAGATGCGTATCGTAAGCATGATGTGATTGATGGGTTATCACTTGGCGATAACAATGCCAAGGTATTCCATGCTGGCACTGAAATGAAAGACGGTCATGTGGTAACAAATGGTGGCCGAGTGCTATGTGCTACAGCATTAGGTAATACCGTTACTGAAGCGCAAAAAGCCGCTTACGCATTAGTAAATACCATCCATTGGGATGACGTTTACTTCCGCACCGATATTGCTTACCGTGCTATTGCGCGCGAGCAAGGTAAAGCATAATAAGTTAGTTTTTATGTGACATAATAAATCCCTGTGATGGTGGCTAATTAAAGCCTCACAGGGATTTTTTTATGACAAATATCTATGGCCCCTATTATTTGGCATCATTAAATCCTGAAGTTGCCCTCTATTTATCGCCCAAGATATCAGTCACAAAATCTTGTCCGGTTTGATAATTTCGAATGCCAAAATTCATGTGAGATCCATCTTCATCCCATCCACCTACGACGGCTATAAACTCTTTTTCACCGTAATCTAAAGTTTTCTCATAGGTATAATAAGAAAAACCTGTTGCTTCCTTTTTTATGATAGAAAAGTAACAATTCGGAGAGGTTAACGGGGTAGGAAAACTAAATAACACCACGCCACTTTCAATCATGGGGGTCACTACGATACCGCTGGCATATTCAGAATTGACGACTTCAGCAGCAACTTCAAAGAATTTATCATTATTCCCCTCCATTAAATCAGCATAGAAATCACCTTCCGATTCAAACATCCACTCTGCTATCAAGTTATGCTGTAGAAAATAAATTCTTTCTGATAGTGGGATATCAGTCTGCTCATTTTGGGTTTCATTATTAACTGCTGATTCTGTTTTACCGCCAGTTGCTGCACACGCTGTCAGAAATATAAACAACATCCCTATTATTATTTTTTTCAAACTATGCCCTTTCATTTTATTAGATAACTTATCAATTAATTTTTTCGACCATCAAGCCGCATTAATCATGATCAACGGCTGACTCTTCTCAGCCATGCCATACCCATTAGCAATACCCAATAAAAACCCATTGAACCGCCACCGCTGTAGCCTTCTCTATGTTCAACTGTAGCCACTTTATCTTCTTTTACTCGAGTCTTAAATCTAGCTAATTCCGCATCTAGATTAGTCGTCATATCATCGACGGCTAAGCCAAACCCTTCAAGTGATTTTTCGGCTAAGGTATCATCAATGCCAATCGCGGTAGTTCTTTTTTCAAGCTTGCTAACCCCAGGCGCTCTGAACAACATTTTTTTACTTTTAATATCAAAAACGGCGGTATCAACAAATGTTTGTATCGCGTTTTCATTACCCGGAATAACGTACATGCCCACTATGGTCCAATACAAAAGTGCGGCGTTATTCTCGATTGATTGTGTCACTTGATCATAAGACACTAACGCCATAACGTCGACATCATATAGCCTTGATATCTGCTCTAAAGTGTCAAACCCTTGGCCCTGCTTTAAGTAAGTGCTAGGGATGACTTCAATGTGGCCAATATAATCATATTGAAGAAACGCCTGTTTTACTTTTTCAAGTAACTCGATTTGATCTTTGCTGTGAATACCGTCGGCACCCCAGTTTTTAGACGGCACAAACGCGATACCCACTTTTACCGGTAATTTTAGAATAGGAATTTCAGGTTGATGTTCAGCACGACTTTTTTCATCCGGATATAAAAAATCCATCAGACTGCTGGATTGTGTTTGTTTACCGGTATTTTGACTGACAATTGCACTGCAGGCTGATAAAAAAAACACTACTAGTAGACAGACACACATTTTAGACTTCATCAACATTCCTTTGATACCCTATGGGCTATATGTTTATAACACGAAAGCATAATTGCATATCCCAAAGAGACGAACAAATGATTTATCTGATCAGTAAAATCATTTTAAAAGAGTTGATATTAATGCTTTCTATCAACTCAAGATGTGGTTAGTCAAACTATTAAATGTGCTTAAAGCTGCATTAATCTCAATTAAGATATTCTCCTCACAAAAAATAAGCCCATCATGCATATTTAAGCAAGCCACAAGCCGCTATTGCGCATATTGAGTTAACCAAGCTAAACATTTAGTCACCTTGAAGGCTTCAACACCTTCTCAGCCAAGGGTTTCAAACAAAGCAAGGCTCGACTTAACTATCATTTCTATGTAACGATAGCCAGCCGTTACAAATTAATAACAACTGTAGTTTGGGACTATCCCGTACGCTTATATTGACTGTTGCTATAGCAACTCGATAATGAAAACGACACAAAATAAAAATAATAAACAAGGATCTCCATGTCTCAAACGACACCTTCACAACCTAAGCAACCTAGCTTGCTTGATGCGCTTATTCCGATCGTGGCATTAATTTTGATGCTAGCCGCTGCGGTATATCTTTTCTCGTCTGATAGCTCATCGGGGGCCAACCAAATCGCCTTGGTATTAGCAGCCTGTATTGCCATGGTGATTGGCTATAAAAATGGCTACAGCTGGAATCAAATGGAGCGTGGCATAGTTAAAAGTATTGGGGTCGCGACCGGGGCATTACTTATTTTATTTAGTGTAGGCTCGCTGATCGGTACCTGGATTTTAGCCGGTACAGTGCCGACAATGATTTATTACGGTATGCAAATTCTTAATCCACAATATTTCTACAGTGCATGTTGTGTATTGTGTGCAATTGTTGCATTAAGTATTGGTAGCTCTTGGACGGTAGCCGGTACCTTAGGTATTGCGCTTATTGGTATCTCATCGGCCATGGGGTTAGATGTTAATATCACCGCGGGCGCAATTATCAGTGGTGCTTACTTTGGTGACAAGATGTCGCCAATGTCTGATACCACCAACTTGGCACCAGCTGTAGCCGGAACCGATATTTTCAGCCACATTAAACATATGACCTGGACCACGGTTCCCAGTATTACAATTGCACTGATAGGCTTTACCTTTTTAGGCTTAACCGCTGAAGCCACCCCAGTAGAAAATCAATTAGCTGATAGCTTAGCCTTACTTGAACGCACCTTTAATCCGGGGTTCCACTTATTGATCCCCCTTTTAGTGGTGTTGTATTTAGCTAACCGTAAAATGCCTGCCTTCCCTACGGTTATTTTAGGCACGCTTGCTGGCGCAGTATGCGCGGCAATATTTCAATTTGATAATGTATTAGCCTATGTGCACGATGATGCAATACCGCCGCTGCTGGCGTTAGTTAAAGGTATTTGGATCGCTATGTTTGACGGCTATGTAGCCAATACCGGCGATGCGGTATTAGATAACTTATTAAGCCGTGGCGGTATGAGCAGCATGGTGACGACTGTCTGGCTGATCCTGTGTGCCATGGCCTTTGGTGGCGTGATGGAAGTTACTGGCTTACTTGGCCGTATTTTGCAAAGTATTTTAACCCTAGTGACTGGCACCTCTAGTTTGATCATTACTACTCTCGGCGTGTGTATTGGCGCCAACGTGATCACTGCCGACCAGTACATTGCGATTGTGTTGCCCGGTAGAATGCTCAAAATGGAATATACCAACAGAAAACTTGCTGCAGTTAATTTAAGTCGCGCCCTTGAAGATTCTGCCACTGTCACTAGCCCGCTTGTTCCTTGGAATACCTGTGGTGCCTTTATGGCCAGTACCTTAGGTGTCGCGACAGTGGCTTATCTACCCTATGCATTCTTTAACTTAGTTTGCCCCTTAATTAGTGCATCATATGCTTATTTCAATTTCAAAATTGAACCGCTAGATGAGCGCTTAGTGAGTGACGGTACCGTTGTAGGCTAATTCGATTTAACAATAGAAGACCGCTTTAGCCAAAGCGGTCTTTCATCCAGCCATAATGATAATAACCCCATTGACCTAAACGCTTTAACTGGCCAAAAGGTAGTATAGATACAGGCTGCGCAGGTAACGGCTGACGATATAAAGGCAAATTAGGTGATGCGATACCAGCCATACTTTGCGCTAATCGATAAGCCGCTTGGCTGCTAAAAGACACTCCTGCACCACAATAACCTAGGCTATAACCCACTCCACTTTGTGCAAATACATGTGGCATATCATCAAACGATGCCGCTATCCAGCCGGTCCAGTTATAGGCAATGGCTTTGTGTTTTAATGCAGGAAAGCATTTATCTAAGGCCATTTTTAGCCTTTGACCATACACAGGGTTAGCACCGTCTTTGCCCCATACCGCGCCGCGACCACCAAACAACAACCTGTTATCAGGCAGTAAGCGGTAGTAATATTTTAATATGCGAGTATCCATGGTGACTTGCGAAGTATAAATACCCGCTTGTTGTAACTCATCGGCGGTAAGTGGCTCTGTCACAATGACATTACTGAGTATTGGCAAATATTTATTATCGATAATTGGCGAGAATTGTTTTGGCGTGTAAGCATTACCGGCACAAATTACCTTATTGGCAGTAAGCTCACCGGACTCGGTTATTAAGCGATGCTTTCCGCCCTCCTGATGCCATTCAAGCACGCAAGATTGCTCTGATATCGACACTTTGGCTTGCTGTACCATCTGTTTATAACCCAGTAATAATTTTAATGGGTTAATCCCAAAACCATCATTTAGTCTTAATGCACCATAAGCTTGCTGGTGATTCATGTACTGATCACAAAAAGTGTTACGGTCAATCAACTCAGCCCCATCACCAAAATGTTGTTGAATGAACCCTGCCGCGGCTTGCAGTTGTGCGAGCGCTTTTGGGTTATGGGCGACTTTTAAGTAACCCGTGTCCTGCACATCACAGCTAATTTGATGCTGTTTAATTAATCCTGATACCCGCTCAACCGCCTCGGTAAACTCACCATAAATACCTTTGGCGGTATCAATATTCCAACGCTGTGCCATGGCGCTATAGCCCAATCTACCAGAACCTTTTAAAACAAATCCCGCATTACGAGCACTGGCACCAAAGCCAACCTGATTAGCTTCCAACACGTGACAATCAATATTAAATTCAGTCGCTAGATAATAAGCGGTTAATAATCCAGTGTAGCCGCCGCCAATAATAGCCACATCAGTTTGATGAGAACCTTTTAGTGCGCTACCTGGCTGGGGTAATTGAACCGTACTTGCCCAATAGCTATTAGGCTGGGGTTGCTGTTTTGGAGTGGAATTAACAAGGGGATCATAAAGTTGCATTGGGTTAGCCTAATAACTGTAAAATTTGATCCCAATGACGCGTCAGTAAAACCAGCAATACGACACCTAAAGGAATAAAAATAAGTAATTGAATAAATTGTAAATAAAGCACGATTTTTGACAGTTTCAGCTTTTCTAACTCGAGTTTGTCTAACTCGAATTTAAGTAACTTGAGCTCTTCTGGTGTTGTGGTAATGGTTGTAGAGCGTGTTTCAGACGATGTTTGCGTGGCTGTTTTCATCGCTTAATCCCTTAAAAAATTAACAACATTTCACATGCGACACAGTGACAATCAACGCCGCAAAGTACACAGATATAATCCTCTCCCATATGCCGTTGGTGCCAGCGTTGAGGATGCTGTTTAATCAATTTCCCACCGGCTTTGGTAAAATATCGTACCGCAGCATTATTGGGGCTTTGTTGCCACAAATGACTCACGCCAGCTTTAGCGCCCTGTGCGATAACCGCTTCTTTAGAGGCTTGTAAAAGTTGTCCCCCTAATCCTTTACCTCGGCCATGTTCAGCAATGGTATTGGATTTAAAGTAACACACATCATCAAAGTTAACGCCCCACAACGCTACAGTACACCATTGATCCTGTTGCCATTTACCTGCGGCATAGGTTAATCGAAAACCCAGTAATTCATCGTTTTCAATGGCAACAAAGTTAGCATTAATGCCATTTTTTATGCCTTTGTGATAAATGGCTGTCAGTTCGTCCATATCCATATAACCCTGACCGTGCACTTGCTCACCTAATACTAATACTGCTTTAAAATCATCTTTTTGTAATATTCTAATCATATTTTTTATGCTTTTATTTTTATTATTTTAAACATTGAAATGGCACGTTTAAGCTCAATTTAGCACATCAAAAACACACAAAGCTAACGATGTTAAACTTTTGTGATAATTTAGCGATAACCCGGTGATATCCATTTGTAATACTAGCTGCAATTAAACAAAAGGAGCTCGGTTATGAAACGTACATTAGTTAACGCTAGCCTACTAGCAGCAGGTTTATTGAGTTTATCAACCCAAGCCGCAGACATTGAAGTCAGTGTCACCAACCTTACCCATGGTAATCACTTTACCCCATTGTTAATAGCCGCTCACAACAGCGACAGTCATTTATTTCACGTCGGAGAAATGGCCACGCCTGCGTTACAAAAAATGGCTGAAGGTGGCGATATTGGCGATCTTAATACTGCGGTAACAGGCGCAAACGGCGTCACCTTAGCTAACCCAGCCATGGGGTTACTTGCCGCAGGAGCCAGCATTAAAGATGTGATGCTAGATACCGGCGATAACACTCATCTTTCTATTGTCGCAATGGTGCTGCCAACCAACGATGCATTTATTGGTTTAGACAGCTGGAAAATTCCAACTGAAGCAGGCACTTACACAGTTTATGTCAACGCCTACGATGCCGGCACAGAAGCAAATGATGAAATCATAAACGGCGGCGGTATGTCAGGCGTACCGGGTATTCCTGCAGCACCGGGTGGTAATGGTGGCGCAAATGGGACTGGTGTAATGGACGGTGCTGACAATATGTATGTGCACACCCACCCAGGTGTTTTAGGTGATACAGATCCCGCTGGAGGCGCAAGTGATTTAGACAGCCGTATTCACCGCTGGTTAAACCCTGTAGCCAAAGTTGTGGTCACAGTAAAATAAGGAGGTAACACATGAAAACCACCGACATTAAACTTAAACCCAGCTTACTGAGCTTATTTGTTGCCGCGACATTACTCACCGCCTGTAGTGACGATGACAATGTTGTGGTGCCACCGGTTGAACCAGAGCCAGTAATGCAAACATTTACTGTCACTGTGACTAACCTAACGGCAAATCAGCCTATGTCACCGGTCATTTTAGCCGCGCATAATGCCGAAGCCAGTTTATGGCAAACGGGCGAAATGGCCAGCCTTGCTATCGAAAAAATGGCCGAAGGTGGCGACACTGCAGATATAGCAGTCCTTGAAGTAATTGATAGCAGTGTCAACGGTACGGGTATGTTAATGCCGGGGATGAGTGAAACACTTACCCTCACATTAGCACAAGCCAATGTTGCCAATATCAGCTTAGCCACAATGCTAGTGAATACTAATGACGCCTTTACCGGGGTCAATAGTTACCACATTGCAGGTATGGAAGTTGATATGCCAAAAATGATGAAATACATGGCCTACGATGCGGGTACTGAAGCCAACAGCGAAGCAAAAGGCACTATGCCTGGCCCAGCTGACGGCGGTGAAGGGTTTAACACTGCACGTGATGATGTCGATTTTGTGCATATTCATCCAGGCGTTATCAGCCAATATGATGGTTTAGCTGACTCAGTCCTTCTGCCTTCACATCGTTTTGACAACCCAGTGCTTGCAGTAACCATTATGCGTACCCAGTAACCGCGACACTACTGGTTGATTGAATAAGTTTTAAACAGATTGAAATTTATTATCCTTAAAGCAGGTCTAGGTATTAATGCAATTACTGGATTTGCTTTGAGGAAGTTACCATGAATGGAAACACCAAACATAACGGTCATGTTAGTCCGCAACATATTTTGCTGGTAGAAGACGAACAAGACTTGGCTAAATTAATTATTCTGAACCTCAAGGCCCTTAACTATAGCGTCGACCATGCCACGACATTGAAGCAAGCCATGCAGATCATCGAACATAAAAAGCTCGATCTGATTTTAATGGACAGAATGCTACCAGACGGCGACGGCATTATGCTATGCCAGCAACTGAGACAAGCGCAAAAACAGGTGCCAATTATGTTATTGACCGCCAAAGATTCTGAAGCTGACATAGTACTGGGGCTTGAAGCGGGCGCCGATGACTACCTTGTAAAACCCTTCAGCGTGCTAGAACTGCGCGCCAGAGTTAAAGCGCATTTAAGACGTGGACAAATTCTGCATAACCATCAGCAGCAACTTGATTTTAATTGTGTCAGTATTAATGCCAGCACACGTGAAGTATTAGCATTTAATAATGCTTTAGAGTTAACCGCACGCGAGTTCGATTTATTACTTTTTCTTGCTCAACATCCACTACAAGTGTTCAGCCGTTTACAGTTATTAGAAGCGGTGTGGGGCTACAACTATAGTGGTTACGAGCACACAGTAAATAGCCATATTAATCGTTTACGCAACAAATTGTCCCGCTGCTCAGAACACGACTTAGTGAAAACCGTGTGGGGTGTGGGCTATAAATTCTCGCCACCAGAGGCACATGCTCACTAATGAATCGCCTATTTAATCGATTATTTTTAGTCGCTACAATGATTGTATTGCTGCTATTTGTCGCATTATGGCAATGGCTACAACTAAACCACGAATTCAGTCGCAATCAAATACAGCAGTCTCTACATCAAGAGTTGGCTGAACATATGGCGCATATTAATCCGTTGTTATCACAGGGGATTACCTCTGATGCCGCATTAAAAGAAGCTTTTCATGATTTTATGTTGCTCGGACCCAGCTTTGAAATTTACACCTTAGATCCAGATGGCAAAGTGATAGCCTATGATGCCAAAGAAGAAAAAATTAAAACACATCGAGTGGACACCGGTATTATTAAGCAGTTTTTAGCAGGAAAGAATCTGCCGATTTTAGGCACAGATCCGCGTTCGCAACAAACCAAAAAGATTTTTTCAGCCAGTAAGTTAGTCAATGCCCAAGGTCTGCACAGTGGTTATTTATATGTGATTATTGGCGGAGAAGAGTACGACAGCTGGCAAGCATTAATTAATGCCGAAAACCAACCAAAAATATGGGGTGCAACCATAGGTTTTTGGGTAATATTCGCCCTATTGTTATTTGTGATTTTATTGCATTATTTTACCCGCCCGATCCATAAATTAGCCCAGGATTTAACTAAGTTAAAAACCTTACCCATTACCGAAAAGCTCACCTTGCCAGATCGCTATAGAGGCAGTTTAGAGATAGCTCAACTCAGCGAACACATTAATCAGTTGCTGCAAGACATTCAGCAACAGCAACAACAGGTCAAACGTCAACAGCAGGCAAAACATGACTTTTTACTGCACCTGTCCCATGACTTAAAAACCCCACTCACCGCATTATTGGGCTATATCGATACCTGGTTAATTTTGCCTGAAGCGGACCGAGATCAAGCCTTTATTCAATACGCGGCTAACTCAGGTCAAACCTTACAACAGTTATTAGCCCAGTTATTAGAATTAGCTGCACTAGAAAATGGCCAAATTCATGCACAACTTCAACAAGTTGAGTTAACAGAACTTCTCAATGAAATAGACCAAACCTTTACCCCAAGAGCGAAAAAACTCGGCGTAAGATTAAATTTTGAGCATATTAACGCCACTTCAATTTTAACCGACCCACAATTAATGCGACGCATACTCAACAATCTAATTGATAATGCCTTACGCTACACCCCGTCAGGTGGCGAAATCACTATTCTTACGCAACAAGATTTTAGCCAGGGTAAAAACCAACAATGGTTAGCCGTAAAAGACACCGGCTCAGGCATGCACCAACATGAAGTAGAAGCCCTAAGACAATTGTCACTTAGCCAAACGAATATTCCACAACACCACCAGCTAAGCTTCGATAACAACCAAGCGCTACCTCAGCTAGGCGTAGGACTGGCCATTGTGCGTCAGTTGTTGGGGCTATTGAAGTGTAAAATTGAAGTAGAAAGCCAACCCGGCGTCGGCAGTGAGTTTAAGATAGAACTGGTGATGCAAAGCTAATGTTACTTAAGCATCGCTGATGCAAGCGTCCCTATACGGACTGAATCAACACACTCGTGAATTGATTAAAAGATGATTATTAAATCGTAGTCTCTGGTTATAACATTCTTTTACTGTCGCTATTGCATGCCAACTGCTAACTAAACACGGCACACATTGTTGAAACAATGATGCACTGATTAGATGTTCTACTTACCATCAACTTCACTTTTACTCTTTTGGTTTAAGTCCATAAAGTCTTTTATTAAGGAGTCGCACATATTGTTTTCTTAGTTGCCAAAATGCCAGACAACTAAAATGATAAAAACAAGATAAAACATAAACATAATAAGGTTTGATGATGTTGAACGATTATATAATCAGATATTACATAATGACCCATGGCATTTAAGAGTATTAAAATCGTATAAATCACTGTGACCAAGACTTCCCTCTGGATAGGGAACATTCTCATTCAAAAAAAATGTGACCCGATTACCGCCAAATAAGCCAGCCGGAATCGTTATTTTTTTGAGAATAACATAACCAACACCGATATGTTTTGGCTTGTATCTTGATGAAATATCTATTCCAGAAACAGGAGGCAAGTCTTCATTAAGCTGATTCGACTTTAACTTAACCCACTTTTCAATATCTTTATTGTTGTAGCTTCTTATATCGCCCCTTGCCAACAATTCATCTATTCCCGCTTTTCCTGCTAGCGGTAATGACTGATCGACATGGTTGTGTAAAGTATTGGCTGCATTAGTAAAAAATTCGGTTCTTTGATTAAAAGCATCACCAAATCCAAGTTTACCGCTTTTAGCAAAAGTGACTAATGATACTTTCTTATTAAAAAGTTTCATTGAAAGAGGGTTTATTTTATCCAGAGTTTTAGCGCTGATATAAAAACTATCACGGCAATTGGGCCTTTCACGAGAACTACTCATAACAACAGGAGTATCGTTTGGTAATCCCGCAACGACTTGCTTATGGTATCCCATAGCGTAAACCGCTGTTATTTTAGTGTTTTTTGTCCACTTGATATTCCATACCGAAGGTTCATAAGCACCTAAAATTAGCGCAACTGGTACATTGGGAGAGTTTATCGCAACATCAAAAACCGTTGTCATATGACCACTTTCATCAGTCTGATAATTGGTTTTATAGCCGCTGTAAGCGCCACCAGCATAAACCGCTACATTTTCAGGAAAGGTAAGGTTTGAAAAATCGCATTTTTTTTCAACTTCAAAGCTATCAACTTTAGGCAGATGGGTGAATGTGGTGTTGGTAGCCTCGATTCTCTCAGGTGTAAAACTTAACTGCTCAATTCTTGCAGAATAAACAACGACTAAACAATCTACATTCGCCTGGCAATTATGATTTCTTTTTCTTATCCATTTTTGTTGATTATTGATCAAGTCAGATTTTTCAGCATTTTGTAATACTGCTAACTGTGCTGAATAATATTGAGATAATTGCTCATCTAATAAATTTAACGCTTTGCTTGAGCAAATTGCCTGCTCAGTTAAATTTAATTTACCAGCACAATCATAACTGGCTGCGTTAACCTCAAACGATAAAACCAGAATGGATAACAGCTTAAAATAACTCAGTTTCATATGTGCCACGTCCTTGATGTGCAAATATTGCGCCCTCATAAAAGGCAAAAATAACTCAAAATGTACAATGCGTGATATTAACACCATGCATCTTTTATCTTATCACCACCAACTACCTGATAGAAGGCAATATTATTCTCAGTCAAATGACTCAACACATCGGATATGGACTGGATCGGCATAGCTAATTCATAACCACATTCTAAGGATAAGATATGTTTTGAGTGGGATGAGCAACAAACGATAAAAGGATTTTAAGATCAACCCATAGGAATGACCATGCTTAATGTCCACAGAGAGATCCCATATATCGCCATATTCTTTTTTATAAATAACAATTTGGTCACATATACGTAACTAATTTTATGTCATACTCCAGCCGCTTTAACAAAACTCAAATGGATTTGAATGGGGTCGGACTTTCGTGGTGTTTTCTAAGGAAATCATTATTGAGAATTTCCATGAAAAACTGCCATGAAAGTCCTCAATAATAATAAATATTAAAGAGAGTTATGTTGATGATTAAATCCACTATAGCACTAAAAACAGCAGTAACACTGACACTCGCAGGCCTAGCATTCAATGCCAGTGCCAATCTGATGATAAGCGAAGTGCTCTACGATGCACCCAATAATGATAGCCTTGAAGAATTTGTCGAGCTCTACAACGCCAGTTGCAGCAGCATCGACTTAAGCCAATATAGCATCAGCGACAATGGCGCAAGTTTAGCATTAAGCGGCACGTTGGCGTCGGGGCAATACTTTACGATAGCCAAAAACGCTGCGGGTTTTAACAGCCTGTTCTCCCGCCAAGCCGATTTAGCGCCTATGCCTTTATCTTTAGGTAACTCAGGTGATTACGTTAAGTTGCTCAAGGGTACTCAAGACGTTGATGTCGTCGCTTGGGAAGGTGGTTTAAGTGGTTGGACACTTAATGCCACTAACGTGTCTTTGGTGCGCAGCACCAGTACCAACACCAAAAGCCAAGCTGATTGGAGTGTGGGCAGCAATGCTGGCTATCCAGGTGTAGGCAGCTTAACCACTAGCTGTGGCACGCCGCCAGCACCAACGGAAAACTTACTCGAAAATGGCCAAGCCAAGACAAGCCTAAGCGCCAGCACAGGGCAAACATTGAAGTTTGTCGCCGATATTCCAGCTGGGGCAACTGGGCTTAGTTTTAAAATGAGTGGCGGTAGTGGTGATGCGGATCTTTATGTGCGCCAGGGCAGTGAGCCAACGGCAAGCGTATTTGATTGTCGCCCATACTTAACTGGTAATAATGAAGAATGCCCTATTGCTACAGCAGTAGCAGGTCGTTATTTTGTCAACATCACAGCCTATCAAGGCTTTAGCGCTACGAGCTTAGTGGCTAACTATACTCCTGCCACTTCGGGAGGCGGTACGGGAAACCCAGGTGATTATGCCTTCGATACCTATTATGCTAACGCTAGTGGTAAAACAGGTTCAGCATTAAAGGCGAGCCTAAACCTTATCATTCGAGATCATACCCGCTTTACCTATGATCAAGTATGGGATGGCCTTAACTATGCAGATGAAGATCCAAGCAACACTAACAATGTGATTTTACTCTATACCAATCGCTCTGAGCCTAAAACAAACCGTGCCGGTATGAGTAATTCTTTAGATGCGTGGAATCGTGAACATGTATGGGCTAAAAGCCATGGTTTTCCTAGCAGCGGACAACATGCCTATACCGACTTACACCATTTGCGTCCTGCCGATGTGACTGTTAATAGCAGTCGTGGTAATAAAGATTTTGCCTTAGGTGGGTCGCCATTAACTGAAGCGCCAGATAACAAAACAGATGCGGATAGTTTCGAGCCTGCAAACATGGTTAAAGGCGATGTCGCGCGCATGGTATTTTATATGGATGTGCGTTATGAAGGCGGCGATAACAGTGGTACACCTAACCTTACTGTAGCCAAAGGGGTTACCGGTACTGGTGAGGCACTATTGGGTGATTTATGCACCTTGCTTAGCTGGCACATTCAAGATCCTGTGAGTGATTGGGAGCGTCGTCGTAATAACCGTGTGTATGAATGGCAGTTGAACCGCAACCCCTTCATCGATAACCCAATGTGGGCCGAGGATCTTTATAGCAGCTCATGTAATTAATCGAACTCGTCAATAAAACAGACCCAGCCCAGGCTGGGTTTTTTATTGAATCACTTTTTTTACACCTGATATTTTCATTACTGAGATTTAGCCTCATTGACGACTTCAATAAAATATACAAATAAGAATAAGAACAACAACAAGAAGTAGATGTAACAGTCATATTTTAAACAATTCGGACATCATTTACATTGAGGCCATCGAGAACATGCTGTGAGCTTGGCATAGATGCCAAGCTAGCTTTCTTTGGGTTAAGGACAGCACATCGAAAGCGTTAGGGATTTTCAGCAATGGCCCTAGCAGGAAGGAATCCAATGAAGTTGATGTTGACTATCAAGGGGTAAGGCAAAAAAATTATAGTCAGTTTTTAATTCAAAAAAAGCGAACCTCAAGGTTCGCTTTTTTATCAAATACCACTTAATTACTTGTGATATTTACCCGACAGCTCGGTAACTGACTTAATAAATGCACCCGCATTTTCTGGATCAACATGTTGATGAATGCCATGGCCTAAGTTAAATACATGACCACTACCTTCACCGTAAGACGCTAAGATTTGCTCAACTTCTTGACGAATACGCTCAGGTGAAGCGTAAAGTACTGATGGATCCATATTGCCTTGTAAGGCCACTTTGTGCCCTACGCGACGACGTGCATCACCAATATCTACGGTCCAGTCTAAGCCTAACGCATCACAACCGGTTTCAGCCATTGCCTCTAACCATAAACCACCGCCTTTAGTGAATAAAGTCACTGGTACTGCGCGGCCTTCGGCTTCACGGGTTAAGCCATCAACGATTTTCTGCATATAACGTAATGAGAACTCACGGTAAGCATGGTGAGATAACGCACCGCCCCATGAATCGAAAATCATTAACGATTGAGCACCGTTGGCCACTTGCGCGTTGAGATATAAAATCACTGAATCAGCTAGTTTATCCAACAACATGTGCAAAGTTGCTGGCTCTTCGTATGCCATTTTCTTTATTTTTTCAAAGGTCTTGCTTGAACCACCTTCAACCATATAAGTGGCTAAAGTCCAAGGTGAACCCGAAAAACCAATTAACGGTACGTCACCGTTTAATTCGCGACGAATGGTTTTTACAGCACGCATTACATAGCCTAATTCATCTTCTGGATCTGGCACAGCAAGCTTTTTGATGGCATCGATTGTATCGGTAGGACGCTGAAAACGTGGACCTTCACCGGTTTCAAAATACAAACCTAAACCCATTGCATCAGGAATGGTCAAAATGTCAGAGAACAAAATAGCGGCATCTAAATCATAGCGACGTAATGGCTGTAAGGTCACTTCACATGCTAGATCTTGGTTCTTACAAAGAGACATAAAATCACCGGCTTCAGCACGTGTGGCTTTATATTCTGGAAGATAACGACCTGCTTGACGCATCATCCATACTGGCGTTCTGTCTACAGGTTGTTTTAATAAAGCACGTAAATAACGATCATTCTTTAGTTCTGCCATGGGGGCTATTTTCCTAGATAGTTATGAATTTTGCAGGTCGGTAGTTTAGCACTTACGCGATTAATGTAACCACTTATGCGATATTTATGTGAGCTATTACTAAATCTGTATTCAAAAATCTGAAAACGCCTCAATCTTTGCTCACAAAAACAGCAACAATATTGTTAGTACCCCATAAAGTAGATTATTAGTTGCACCATTGGTGAGTGTTTGGTATAAAAAGTACGCGCTAGCAAGAACAATCAAGAAGCACGATATATCGAGCCCTTAAATGCTTATTTACCCAGTGATAGTTATCTATCACTGGGTTTTTTATTTTAAATTCTTTAGTAATTTATTAAGGCTGGTTTGTCCATTGATAAATAAAGCATAAAACAGTTGATCAACTACGTACTTGTCCAATACAGTGGTTGAAATTGATCGGTTGAACGTCAGGAATACAAGTATGCTTATAAAATTAGAACAAGCTGAGCAACGTTGGGGCGGAGCTAACAAATTAGTCGACCAATGGCTGACTCACCGTCGTAAATTGCTGGTTAAATACTTTACCCTTGTTGGACTTTCACCTAATAAACAGGCAGAAAAAGGCCTACCTAGCATCAAAGATGTGAAGGATTTTTGTGAGCAGCTTGTAGATTACGTGTCTGAAGGACATTTTGAAGTATATGACAGAGTAGTGAGCGAATGTGCTACCCATGGTCAGGACAGCAAAGCGACCGCTCAAAACTTACTGCCTAAAATCAGTGAAAGTACCGATACTGCTCTCGATTTTAATGATAAATATACCGAATCTGAAGATGAAAATATTCTTTACCAACTGGATAAAGACTTAGCACAACTTGCACAAGCAATGGAATCACGGTTTGAATTTGAAGACGAATTATTAGAAATTCTTCATAGCCGTCATTCTCAATCTTAATTACGACACCGTTAACCAGTATTGTTAAAATTGAAAGTTTGTACACGAACCCATGATACTCATTATGGGTTTATTATTTTATGTCGCTGAAGTTGTTATTACTGCCTTTTATGCCAATTTTCAGGTAACTCTACTTGATCCCAAAGTTGGTCGCATAGCTGTTGAGGCTGCTGCCACTCTCCCGTTTTAAGCCAGTCAACCAGTTTATCCCCCACCTGCGGGTAACGAATAGCTTTAGGTGACGGCGCCTTTAACCAGCGCGTAAATTTAGACTTGTCCAACGTTTGCATACTATCCGCTGCGGCAAGCAATTCTAGTGCTGCTACATTAGCCGACTGCTCAAATTGGCCGATTAGCGGTTTAACTAGTAGCTTTTTACCTAATGCCATAGCTTCACTGGCTAATTCAAACCCCGCATTCGCTATCACGCCACCACATTGCGATAAATGCAGTTTAAATCCGTCTCGGCTAAAACCATGCCATTGAATATGCTCAGGTAAGGGTTTAATTGGCTTGGTGCTGTGATAAACATAGAATTGATAGTCATCGAATGGGGCTAAAAACTCAGCGATACTATCGGCACTTTCAAACGGTAAATAAACTAAGATTTGATGACCGTATTGAATATCTGATGGAGAAACCTCTACAAATGGCGGCAAAATTGGAAAGCCGAAGTGATGCCAATGGCACCCTAATCCAATATCAACCGGCGCAAAATGATTTAAAATGACTTCATCTAACCAACTGCCACCTTGCTTAGGCACCGAATGCTGTAATGCTGCCTGGTGGCTAATAGATATCGATTTAACCCCTTGTTGTTTTGCCGCCCAAGCGGTAACAGGCTCAAAGTCGTTTAACACTAAGTCATAGCCGCGCACATCCAATTGTTTAACTTCATTGAATATCGAACGACTTACCGTTTTTTGAGCGGTTTTTAATAAATTAATGCGTCCATTATCTGTAGCAAATGATAGTCCCTTACGCACTTGATAGTCACCAAACTCCTGCATGTCGAAGTAATGTTCGGCGGGTCTACCGCTAAACAGAAAGTCGACATCGACTCCTTTATTTTTCATTGCCTTAGCCATAACACGTGCACGGCTAATATGACCATTTCCAGTCCCTTGAACTCCGTAAAGAATTTTCATGCTATTTAACCCTTATATAATGTTTTCAGCTAGCATAACTGACCCGATACCTAGCCCCATTCCTGCTACGATATCTAATGGATAGTGCACCCCAAGTGCGATACGAGAGAAGCCGACCGTTATTGCCCATAGATAAGCTAATGGCGCTAATACGGGAAAATACACATGAATAACACTTGCCAGCACAAAAGCACCGGCTGTGTGTCCTGAAGGTAAGCTGAACTTATCTGATGGCTCAAAATGGCAATTAAAACCGACTAACGCATAACAAGGTCGTTGGCGTCGTATGCCATTTTTAAGCACTAAATATAGTGGTAGCTCAATTAAAAATCCGAGCAGTAATAGGTTGAAAAATGATTGGCCTTGGCTGTGGGATAACAATATCGCGACAGACAGATAAACGTACCAATGGCCATCACCCGTTGCGGATATTTTTAACGCAGTTGGTGACAATTGTTGTTCACGAGTAAAACGAATAATCGAATAAAACAGATATTGATCAACTTTTGTAATCAGGTTCATCGCCACTCCTGTCGCGCATCATGCGCTAATGTTTAATCCACTTTTATTTAATCCACTTTTGCAGACTAATCTGCGCCAATGAATGTGGAGTGACATTTATTCGAAGCTTTTATGACAATAGAAACTAAAAGCGCAGCTAAAGAAGTTGAAATGACAGGCTTATATAATAAATAGGAGTAATAGAACAGAAAGCGAGATGTTTGATGTTTGATGTTTGATGTTTGATGTTTGATGTTTGTCACGCAACAGCGACAAGCACTGACTGGCCAGAACACTTACTATTCACCCTTGATTGTGTAAATAACAACTAAGGGTGAATGAAGTAAGATGCTTTTTTACGCTGAAGCAGCTTGAGTTTCTGGTGCTTTATTGCGATAAATTTTCACTAAGTGATAAATATTAATACCGGCAACAAACGCATTCATACCAGCAACGGGCCAAGCATCAATGGCATAACCGTAGGCAGCAAATAAACCACAACCAACGAAATTCAACCAACGTAACATAATGATATCTTTCATCATTAATGAAATCGCCACCATAACAGAAGCAACGTAACCTAATATTTCAACCATATTTGAACTATCCATAAGAACCTCTTTAAGGCTCTCTGCCATCCATAAGCGTAACGAGGGATCCATGCCCCTAAAGCAAATAAATAAAATAAACCAATGCCTAAAAACCACTGATATGTTAACAAGTAGCCAGGTATGTTAGTAATTTATAAACGTATTTTAGTGATCATGATCTACAGTTGATTGATAAACAGTTAAATTTGAAAGTAAATTACTTACAAAACTACCTATTGTTCTCAAAATAGACCATTGTGTTTTTTATATAGTATTATCATTCTAGTTTGATTTGCAACAAGGTCGTGACGAATAACGCTTTTAATTTAAAATAAACCCCATATAATTCACTTAACTATTACCTTTAATAGCAATTAATCCAGAGCAATGAAACTATTGCAGCCACTAGGAGTTATCTATGGAATACAACACCTCAGAACTGTGCGACATGTATATCGATGTGGTCGACGTTGTCGAGCCTATGTTCAGTAATTATGGTGGTTGCAGCTCTTTCGGCGGCTCTATAAGCACCATTAAATGTTTTGAAGATAACGGTTTAATTGCTGAAGCCTTACAGGAAGATGGCGAAGGAAAAGTATTGTTAGTAGATGGTGGCGGATCATTACGCCGTGCACTACTAGATGCTAGTATTGCTGAAATTGCTGTAGCCAACAATTGGGAAGGTATTATCATTTACGGTACTGTCCGTGATGTTGATGCGCTAGAAGAGCTAGATATTGGTATTCAAGCGATTGCTTCTATTCCTGTGGGTGCCGATAGTAATGGCATTGGCGAAGTTGAAGTGCCAGTGAACTTTGGCGGTGTGACCTTCTTACCTGGCGACCATATTTATGCCGATAACACTGGGGTGATTTTATCTCCAGAACCTTTGGATATTGATTAATCATTCCAATAATAAAAAGCCAGCATTGCTGGCTTTTTTTGTTTTATACTCACCGTGTTTACCCTTGCAAACTTAGCAGCTTCTGTTCCGTATCATAAACTCATTAAAGGTGTATTTATGCTCACGTCATTCCATGCAACCGATCTTCAATCCTTACTGAATTGTCGTACAGGTGAAACAAAACTTGGGCAGCAATTTCAGCTATTGCCGCTTGAAGGAAATCAAGATGGTGATATTTCAATAGCACTTGCACATGCTGCTACACAAGGGGTTAAGTTCGCCATTATTGGCATTAGTGAAGACATTGGACCCCGGGCTAATTTAGGCCGCGGCGGATCACATGATGCCTTTACGGCAAGTATCAGCCAGCTTGCCAACTTACAGTCAAACCGCTTTTTTAGCGGTAAACAATGCATGATTGTGGGTCAAATTAGCCTAGATCAAGTTGTTGACGCTAACGCTGATATCGCCACATTACGCCAAGCAACGGCAGATCTTGACGATCAGGTTATAGCAGTATTAACCCAAGTGTTTGCCGCAGGGTTAGAGCCGATTGTGATTGGTGGTGGACATAATAATGCCTATGGCCTGTTAACTGCCGCTAAACAAACCTTTAATCAACCAATGGCCGCTGTCAACCTTGACCCACACAGTGATTTTAGGCCGCGAGAAGGTCGGCACAGTGGCAATGGATTTAGTTATGCTGCGGCTAATGGTTCACTCGACTACTACCATATTCTAGGATTACACGAACTTAAAAATAGCGAAGCAACCTTAGAGCAGCTCAGCTTATTTGGAGCCAGTTGGCACAGTTTTCAGCAAATATGGGTACACCGCGAAATAAGCTTAGATCAAGCCCTTAAAGATATCTGTCGCGAGTTAAATAACACGGGGTTACCTGTGGGCCTTGAGCTTGACGTTGATGCTATCGCTAAAATGCCCAGTAGCGCATCAACGTTTGCAGGGGTCCCCCTTTTAGACGCTTGTCATTACGTTTACCGTGTCGCCAAACAATGTGATTGCGCCTATCTACATTTAGCAGAAGCTGCGCCGCAGTGCCATGAGGCTGGAGTAACGGCGGGATACCGTGATGTAGGCCAAGGCATAAGCGAGCTTATTTATAGCTACATTCAAGGTCGAATGAGCAAACTGGGCTAACATGGATGAAAGATGTTGTAAAAAACAAGTTCGAATTAACAGCACAAACACCAGCAGAGTAGATTTTTATCGTTAAATTATGCTCTAATGCGGGGCAAATTTATGCTTCACTTTACTGAAGTTAATATCTCGATTTAACCTTAGCCAAATCAAGCTAACGCCAATGATCAAGTTTGGCTTAAGCACGTATCATTTATTATCGACTTGATTGTTATCACACTCTGGCGCTTAGGTGATGTTACAAGCTGCAACGATGGCATAAACTGGCACTTAATTATCGCACATTATAGGAATATACCCATGTCTGAGGGCGAATCAAAAAACACCCACTTTGGCTACAAAACCGTAGAGGCTGAAAAGAAAGCCGATCTTGTTGCGGATGTATTTCATTCTGTTGCGGCAAAATACGACATCATGAACGATGTGATGTCATTTGGTGTTCACCGTTTTTGGAAACGTCACACTATTGAAGTAGCCGCGGCTCGCCCAGGTATGAAAATATTAGATTTAGCCGGTGGCACAGGTGATTTAACCGCTAAGTTTTCTCATCTTGTAGGTGACTCGGGTCAAGTCGTTTTAGCCGACATTAATGATTCTATGCTTAAGGTTGGCCGCACTAAGCTACGTGATAAGGGTATTGTCAATAACGTCAAATACGTACAAGCTAATGCTGAAGCCTTGCCGTTTCCTGATAACTATTTTGACATTATCACCATCGCATTCGGTTTACGTAACGTAACCGACAAAGATGCGGCGCTGCGCTCTATGCAACGAGTTTTAAAACCAGGCGGCAAGTTGCTGGTGTTAGAATTTTCAAAACCACAACATGAAATTATGCGTAAGGTTTATGATCTTTACAGCTTTAAAGTACTGCCTAAAATGGGCGCGTTAATCACTAAAGACGCAGATAGCTATGAATACTTAGCCGAATCAATTCGTATGCATCCCGACCAAGAAACCTTAAAGCAAATGATGATTGATGCGGGTTTAGAACAAGTGGATTACACCAACATGACTGACGGTGTTGTCGCATTGCACAGAGGTTATAAGTTTTAATGAGCGTCAACCACTTAGCCTTGTTAACGTGCGCAGCGATTGAGTCAGGCTTTGCCAAGCTGCCTGCTCAAGCGCAGCAAGATTACGCTCGTTTAAAACCCTTACACGGTAAAGTGTTTTGCATACAACTATCACAATTGTCCTGGCCGATTTACATTATTTTTGCCAAGCAAATTCAAGTAATGAGCCATTTTGAAGGCGAGATAGCTGTCACCGTAAAAGCGGATGCATCGACCTTGTACCAACTCCGTGAAGGTGCCAACCTCACCGAGTTAATTAAACAAGATAAGCTCAGTATTGAAGGTGACATTCAGTTATTGCAAACTTTCAGTCACTACATGCAAAACATCGAATTTGACTTTGCCGAACCACTATCACGATACATTGGTGACGCACCGGCGCATAAATTATTCACCACCACCCAGCATATAAGCAAAGATATCAAGTCCGTGCTGGTAAAAACTCGTGCTCATCTAGGGCAATTAACCACCGAAGAATACCGCCTTGCACCGCATAAAATCGAATTCCTGCACTTTCGTGATAATCTGCAACAACTTGTCACGCAAACTGAATATATCGATACACGTATTGCCCAACTAAGAGACAAAATAACCTCATGACAATTGCTAGTATCAGGCGCGGTTATCAAGTCATTAAAACCGTACTTCACTTCGGCCTTGATGATTTATTACCTAAAAATAAAAAGCCATGGTACTTCAAATTACTGCGCGCTTGTTTCTTCTGGTTAGGTAACCGTCATAAAAATAAACAACCCGCTGAGCGCTTAAAGCTGGCGATGCAAGAGCTGGGGCCTGTTTATATAAAACTAGGTCAAATGCTATCCACACGTCGAGACTTATTAGACGATGAGTGGGCTTATCAGTTGGCAATGCTGCAAGATCGCGTCCCGCCATTTGACTCTGCTTTAGCGCGTATTTCGATTGAAGCAGCCTTAGGTGAACCGATTGAAAACCTGTTTGATAATTTTGAAGACACGCCACTAGCCAGCGCATCGATTTCTCAAGTCCACACAGCCACCTTAAAATCAAATGGTAAAGAAGTCGTACTGAAAGTATTACGTCCCAATGTTGAAGCCAATATCAATGCCGATATTCAGCTAATGATGCTAGCGGCAAATACATTAGATCGTATTTTAGGGGAAGGAAATCGTCTGCGCCCTGCTGAAGTGATAGAAGATTATCGCACCACAATTCTGGGCGAATTAAACCTCAAACTCGAAGCGTTGAATGCCACCAAACTCAGAAACAATTTTTTAGACTCAGACTCGCTTTATGTCCCTTATGTCTATGAAGAACATTGCTATCAAAGACTCATGGTAATGGAACGTGTTTACGGCATTCCAGTTTCTGATACCGAGGCTTTACGTGCCCAGGGGACTAATTTTAAGTTGCTGGCTGAGCGTGGCGTAGAGTTGTTTTTTACTCAGGTGTTTAGGGATAACTTTTTCCATGCGGACATGCATCCCGGCAATATTTTCATCAGTACCGAACACCCTGAAAACCCCTATTATATAGGCTTAGACTGCGGCATTATGGGCACATTAACCGAAGTAGATAAGCGCTATCTTGCGGAAAACTTTTTAGCCTTTTTTAATCGAGATTATCATCGCATTGCCCAGCTTTACATTGAATCTGGTTGGGTGTCTGAAAACACTGACGTATTAGCGTTTGAGCAAGCGGTAAAAGTAGTCTGCGAGCCTATGTTTAATAAACCACTGGATGAGATCTCATTTGGTCATGTGTTATTAGCGCTGTTCCGTACCGCACGTCACTTTGATATTGTGGTACAACCTCAGTTAGTGCTGCTTGAAAAAACCTTGCTGTACATCGAAGGTTTAGGCCGTCAGCTTTATCCTCAATTGGACTTATGGCAAACAGCTAAGCCATTTTTAGAAAACTGGATGGCAGAACAAGTCGGCCCTAAAGCCATGTTTAACAAAGTGAAAACTAACGCACCTTATTGGGCAGAGATGCTGCCTGAGTTGCCTGAGCTGATATATGACAACCTCAAAGTAGGTCGAAAATTATTAGGCACACAACAGCAAATGCTTGATAAGTACTTACGTTATCAGCAGAAATCTCATAAAAGTAATTACCTGCTTATCACCTCTGCCGTTTTGTTGATCTGTGGCACAATATTATTCACCCAAAGCGCTACACTATGGCCAGCTTATACTTGTATCGGTACTGGCAGTGCTTTATGGATAGCAGGATGGCGATCTAGGCCAAAGAACCGTAAATTTTAGCTAGCACTAATTTATTAGAAGTTCATAATACTTACATAATTTGACCTTATAATGGTTTTTTAAGTTTTGTGAAACAAGACACCATTTTATATTTTAAAGAGGAAATTCCATGGGCGGCATCAGTATTTGGCAGCTTTTAATCGTCGCACTTATCGTAGTGTTATTATTTGGAACGAAGAAACTTCGTTCATTAGGTGGTGATTTAGGCGGTGCCGTAAAAGGCTTTAAAAACGCCATGTCATCTGAAGATGAGAAAAAGTCATTAGAAGACGCCACAGCACAAACCTCTCAACAGGCTGATGAAAAAAAGCCTGAGTCTAAGAGCAAAGAACAGGCGTAATTTATTATGTTTGACGGTATCGGCTTTATGGAGCTGCTGCTGATTGGTATTTTGGGGCTGGTTGTTCTCGGCCCCGAACGTTTACCAGTTGCAGTACGTTCAATCACTGGCTGGATCCGTGCGATTAAACGCATGGCCAATTCAGTTAAAGATGAACTTGAGCAAGAGCTTAAAATCGAGCAGTTACATGCCGATTTAAAAAAAGCAGAAAGCAAAGGTTTAAGCAATTTGTCACCTGAGCTACAGCAATCAATTGATGAATTAAAACAGGCTGCCCAATCGGTAAATCGTCCTTATCAGGTCGAAGACATTAATCCGACAAAATCACCAGCACCAGCATCAATAGCTAATGACTCAACAGTCAGTCAGCCTAGCGAAGACAAACTAGGTGATGAAACTGTTAAATCGACATCAGACACTAGCCACTCTAGCCCTAAATCAAACGGATAATTCATGTCGCAACAGCTACCGCTTATTAGCCATTTGTTAGAATTACGCACAAAATTACTTAAAGCCATTGGCAGTGTGCTACTGGTTTTTATTATTAGCGTTTATTGGGCTAATGACATTTACCATTATGTTGCCTTGCCATTAATGAAATCATTACCAGAAACTGGCAGTATGATTGCAACCGATGTTGCGGCGCCGTTTTTTGCACCTTTCAAATTAACATTAGTGTTATCATTCTTTGTCGCAATACCCTATGTGTTGTATCAAATTTGGTCTTTTGTGGCTCCGGGATTATATAAACATGAAAAGCGTTTGGTTATGCCGCTACTTGCTAGCAGTACCTTATTGTTTTATCTAGGCATCGCTTTTGCTTATTATGTTGTTTTCCCTGTCGTATTTGGATTTTTTACGAGTGTTGTGCCTGAAGGCGTGCAAGTTGCTACCGATATCAGTAGTTATTTAAGTTTTATTTTAAAGCTATTTTTTGCTTTCGGTTTAGCATTTGAAATCCCGGTAGCAGTGGTATTACTGTGCTGGGCAGGTGTAACAACACCTGATGAATTAAGAGAGAAACGTCCTTATATCGTTGTAGGGGCATTTGTTATTGGCATGATCCTTACCCCTCCTGATATCATCTCGCAAACTATGTTAGCAATTCCTATGCTACTGTTATTTGAAGGCGGTTTATTAGCTGCTAAGATGTATACTCCAAAAGACGACGAAGAAGATGTGCCAACAAATGAGCACTCTGATGGCTAATCCTTAATCCAACCAGTGATTAGTTAATAATAACAAGGAATAAATCATGCGCTTAACTTGGATTGCAGCAGCCATTATTGTGGCCTCTAACTCTGCACAAGCAAATACCGAATTAGAACAACAATTATCAATTTGTGCAATTAAAGCCGATAAGCTCGATCGCCTAGTTTGTTATGATGATTTAGCGGCTAAAATTGCACTAACACCTAAAAATAGTCATGCTGTTGCGGTCACTTTACCGTCGACTGTGGCGGCTCAGTCAGCTGTGACGACTAAAGAAACTATTATCGCGTCAACCCCTCAAGCAGTTGTTCCTGTAGCGGCAACGCCATCTTCTATGCCAGTCGATGCCTTTGGTTTTCAAAAAACCATTGAAGCAGACATAGAGAAGTTATATTTCAAAGTTGCTGAGATTAATACAAACCCTTATGGGGCATTCACTATTACGCTAACCAATGGGCAGGTCTGGAAACAAACTGAGAGTGATCGCTACAGAATCAATAAAGGGCAAACAATTTATATCGAAAAAGGCGCGTTAAGCTCATTTTTACTTGGCACAGATGATCGCAACTCAACCACTCGAGTAAAGCGGATCAAGTAAACTATTAATGATCCAGCATATCGATATTGCAGTTAATTTATTAAGTTCAAGCTTAATAGAAAACAGCAGCGACATAATAGAACAAGCGGCGAAACATCATGTTTCGCCTTTAATCGTTATTGGTTCTGACCTGGACGAAAGTGGCCAAGCCATTACCCTATGTAAGCAACATCCCCTACACGTATTTTGTACAGCAGGTGTGCACCCTCACCATGCCAGTACGTGGACGTATACCAGTGCCAATGAGTTAAAACGATTAGCCCTAGATGAAACTGTGGTTGCTATTGGTGAGTGCGGTTTAGATTATAACCGTGATTTTTCTCCGCGTGATAAACAACGACAAGCATTTGCAGCTCAACTTGAGATAGCCGCTGAACTCAACATGCCGGTTTATATGCATTGTCGCGATGCCCATGATGACTTTATCGCCATATTTAATCAGTATAAAGTCCACTTACCTAAGGCGGTATTGCATTGCTTTACCGGCAACAAATCAGAGCTCGACGCATGTTTAGCTGCTGATTTATATATTGGCATTACAGGTTGGATTTGTGATGAACGTCGCGGACAAGATTTAGCTGAGTTAGTGAAGTATATTCCCAACAACCGTTTAATGGCAGAAACTGATGCGCCTTATCTATTACCAAGAAGTATGCGCCCTAAGCCTAAATCAAGTAAAAACTTACCCCAATACTTACCTTATATTGTCGAATCAATAGCGAAACTACGCAATCAAGATTATGCTGTAGTTGCGCAACATTGTTATCAAAACAGCAGTACGTTTTTTAACTTACCTGCCAATATTACTGGTACAAAGTAATGAATAATCAGCCAATTTCAGCATTCATGCCTAGCAAACTATTTGGTTTGCTCTTTTTGGTTTTGTGCTCATTACTACTCACTCAGCAAAGTGTTGCTAACAATGAAAATTATAGTCATCAACCACCTGTTCGTCTCACAGAAAGTTCTATCACCAAAATTAATTTACATGACTGGATGTTTATTCAAACACAGAAAAACATCAGTAACTTAGCAGAACTAGAACAACAAGCACCCACCACTTGGCGTAAAATAACCCGAGAAGATACTGAACTTATTGGTGTTAAAGATCTGTGGATTAGCTTCAGTATTTTTTCGCCAATCGACTATCAAACTCGTATTATTGCCCTTGATAACCCGTTAATTGACAATATAACTCTTTATCACAAAGTGAATGGAGAATTAGTCAGCACAGCCTATATGGGGGATGCATTAACGTTTAATAACCGACCATTACAAAGTAATACTTTTCTATTCCCCTTTGATTTACAACCAGGTGAAACTCACCAGTTTTTACTCAAAATCGACACCTTAGGCAGTACCAATTTACCGTTAATTTTATGGTCACCAAATGATTTAACCCAAGAAATTGAAACCAAAAATCTCAGTTATGGCTTACAAATCGGTTTATTGGTTGCTATTGGTACTTTTAGTCTTTTTATCGCATTAACTTCTGGCTCATTTAGCTTTAGTTATTACAGTGGCTATGTATTAAGTTTAGCGTTATTAGTTGCCACCATTCATGGTGTTTCGTTCCGATATTTATGGTCAGAATGGCCCCAAGTGCAAAACATCATAGTTCCTTTTCTTATTCCCATTATTCTGGGATTTAACTTAATGTTCACTGAAAAGGTGCTACTGCTCAAATATCACAACTTACAGATGCTAAAAATTTGCCGTTTATTAGCCGCTATTGCGTTTTTGTTGGCAATAATACTGCCGTTTATTGACTATAGTATCGCGATATATGTTTTATTATTTTTCGTCGCTTTGGTATGCATTATTTTAAGCTTTATTACCATTGCCCAGGCTTGGGCAGGACAGCGTAATGCACGTTTATATGGGTTAGGGCGCGTTATACTACTTGCTAGTTGTATTATCTCTTGCCTGATGTATCTAGGTATGTTTGATATCGGCATGGCGGTGCAAACGCCCCTAATGATAGGGATAAGTATTGAAGTTATCACTATGGCTGCAGTATTAACCATTCGCTATAACGATGAGCGTAAATCTAAATTAGATATCCAACAGCAAGCATTAGAGCAGG
The DNA here is from genome assembly GCF_051164935.1 of Shewanella sp. HL-SH2. NCBI lineage: Bacteria > Pseudomonadati > Pseudomonadota > Gammaproteobacteria > Alteromonadales > Shewanellaceae > Shewanella > Shewanella sp. HL-SH2. The sequence goes on along the minus strand of NZ_CP195035.1, from coordinate 995,280 downwards.
CTGAGCGCTTAAGGCAAAACCGCGAAGAATTTTTTAAAGCTGAGACAGAAGCCAATGAACTGTTAGAGCAAATGGTCCAGGAGCGCACCTTAGAGTTAGAAGTGACTTTACGTGAACTAAATGAAGTTAATCAAAAACTCACCGAGCAGAACACTATCGATAGTCTAACGGGTGTCAAAAATCGTAGCGTATTTGATCGCAGACTGATTGCAGAGGGGCGTATCAGCCGCCGCCAACAAACGCCAATGGCACTACTAATGCTCGATATTGACAAGTTTAAGAGTATTAATGATCGCTATGGTCATTTAGCTGGCGATCATACCTTACAAATTATTGCTCACACCTTATCTGAACATGTAAAGCGCCCAACCGATCTCGTATCACGTTTTGGTGGTGAAGAGTTTGCTATTATATTGCCTAATACTGATGGAGATGGTGCAATGTTAGTGGCTGAGACAATACGCAATGCCATTGAAGTATTAGCGATAAAGTGGGATAGCCATGATATTCCGCTTACCATTAGTATCGGTATTTCTGTGGCGATTATTGATAGTGATGATCACCCAACTATTTTATTAGACCAAGCAGACAAAGCATTGTATCAAGCCAAGCGTGGTGGAAGAAATCGAGTCCGTCTTCACTCAGTAGCATCAGAAGAATCTTAACCTGGAGTAGAATGTGAATATTATTACTAGTGCTTTTCCTCAGCGCAGAATGCGCCGCATGCGTAAACATGAATTTAGTCGTCGCTTAATGGCCGAGAACCAGCTGACCGTAAATGATTTAATTTATCCGATGTTTATTCTAGAGGGAACGCAGCGCAGCGAAAAAGTGGCTTCAATGCCAGGTGTTGAACGCTTCTCTATCGATTTATTATTAAAAGAAGCCGCTGAGTTAGTTGAGCTAGGCATTCCGTTAATTGCTTTATTTCCAGTAACGCCTGCTGAGAAAAAATCATTAATGGCAGAGGAAGCTTACAATGATGATGGACTTGTGCAGCGCGCTGTTCGCGAGTTAAAAAAAGCTTTCCCGCAACTGGGTGTGATGACAGACATCGCATTAGATCCGTTCACCACCCATGGTCAAGACGGCATCATTGATGACACAGGGTACATTTTAAATGACATCACAACTGAAATTTTAGTCAAACAGGCTCTATCACATGCTGCAGCAGGTGCTGATATTGTCGCGCCGTCTGACATGATGGATGGCCGTATTGGTGAGATCCGTAAAGCGTTAGAAGCGGCTGGTCATGTTAATACCCAAATAATGGCTTACTCTGCAAAATATTCTTCTAATTATTATGGTCCTTTCCGTGATGCGGTTGGCTCTGCTGGTAATCTAAAGGGTGGCAATAAGCATAGCTACCAAATGGATCCTGCTAACAGTGATGAAGCATTGCACGAAGTTGCTTTAGATATTCAAGAAGGTGCTGACATGGTGATGGTGAAACCTGGCATGCCTTACCTTGATATAGTCTACCGTGTTAAAACAGAGTTAGCGGTACCCACTTTCGCCTACCAAGTCAGTGGTGAATATGCCATGCATATGGCCGCAATTCAAAATGGTTGGTTAGCGGAAAAAGCCATCGTAATGGAGTCATTACTTTGCTTTAAACGTGCTGGTGCTGATGGGATATTAACTTACTTTGCTAAACGTGCGGCTCAGTGGTTAAAAGACGACAAATAGATTTTATCACCTTTGATAAGCCCAGATATTCTGGGCTTTTTTATTGTCTATTCACTGCTATGCGAATATGCTTTAAGTCTCATTTTGAGCATTTAACCCATTAATTTAGTGACTAAGTTAACATCCAGCATGGTTATGACTTAACAGCTAAATCAACTCATGTTTGAATATCCCTCGCACTATTTCCTTCTGCACAGAGGCTTTATCATGCACAATAGCATTAAGACATTATTCGCCACCAGCGCACTTATTTTCAGCAGCCAAGCATTAGTGGATCCCGTTTTCGCCAACAGTGGTTGTGGATTTGAAAAAGAGTCGCAAGGGTTTAACGCAACTTGCAGTGAGGAGAAAGAAGAAGTGATCATTACCGGTATTGTTACAACTGAAACACTTGCAAAAGATTTACCAGGCTATGCTGCTGAGTACCAAGATTACGGGGTTGATGAGGCGCAAATAGCGGCATTAAAGCAAGTATCAGAACCCACTGACATAGTCGTTATTATTGGTACCTGGTGCCCGGATTGCCACCGTGAAACACCCCGCTTTATGCGTTTAATCGAAGCAGCTGCCAACCCAAACCTTAAAGTGACCTATATAGGAGTTGACCGCAGCAAGCTTGACCCTGAAGGGCTAGCAGCTAAATATGATTTCACGCGTATTCCTACCTTTATTATTGAGCAAAAAAGTCATGAAATCGGCCGTATTGTAGAGCGTCCAGAAGTGTCACTTGAAGCCGACTTAGTAAACATTTTGAAATAATGAGTTCTCGCTAAATGGCAAAAAATAGGTCGCATTATGCGACCTATTTTTATTGTTCTATCGGTTGAGCTTAGCGCTGATGGCCTAGTAACTCATGTATTAGGTACGCGTTGCTTATCCGCCAGCACTTGCAATACGCCTTCACGTAATGCGCCGCCCGCTAGATGTAATTGCTTAATTGATAATAATTCAAACAATGCCAACAGGATGGCGACACCAGATGCAAAAGTGGGTGCTTGTTCTGCCGTTAATCCTTCAATATCGGATAGAAGCAAATCTGACTGAGCTAAAATCTCATCACGTAATGATTGCAGCACAGTTAAGGTGATCACTTCAGACACTTGCCTATGTTGCAATACCGACACAACAGATTGCACAACTCCTGATGCACCCACAGCCTTGTCCCAGCCTAAGTTAGTCAGAGACTGCATGTGTTCTGATAAAATATTTTTAACGGCATCTTTTGCTTGGGAAAAATCAAGCATTTGAAAAGGCGTAGCATTGAAAAATTGTTGATTAAAAACCACCCCGCCCATGGGTACGCTGGTTTTAAATAACACTTTACGGCCCTTACCGACAATAAACTCGGTACTGGCACCACCAATATCAATCACGAGGCGTTTTTCTATGCCTGTAGTAGTTGCCACCATACCTTGATAAATTAATTCAGCTTCACGTAAACCTGAAATAACCTCTATCGGATGGCCTAATATAGGTAAAGCCTGCTGCTTAAACTCATCTGCATTAGCAATAACACGCAATGTGGCGGTAGCGATTACTGCAACATCATGCTGATTAACACGATGTTTTTTTAGCATATCTGCAAACAGAGCTAAACAATCTAACCCCCGTTGCATCACCTCATGCGACAAATAACCATCATCACCAATACCCTCTGCCAAACGCACTTTGCGCTTATACTTGGCAATAATCTGTGGCTTACCAGCCACAGTCACCGCAACCAACATATTAAAGCTATTAGAGCCTAATGTGATGGCTGCGTATGCAGGTAAGGATGATAATTGAGGCATTTACGTCGGTCTGCGAGTCCGATGACGCGATGGTGTATTACTGCTTCCACTTCGATGAGCACCTTTACTTGCACCATCACGGGTACGGGTAGTAGGGTGTTTACGATGAATACGCACTGGCGGAGGAATATCATCCAGTAATGCATCACGGTCATAATCAGATACAGGAATAGCGTGGGTAATATAGGTTTCAATACCTGGTAAATTTAATGCATATTCTTCACAGGCAAAACTGATTGAAATACCTTTAGCGCCAGCTCGACCAGTACGGCCTATACGGTGTACATAATCTTCACAATCATCAGGTAAGTCATAGTTATAAACATGCGATACATCAGAGATATGTAAACCACGGGCTGCTACATCTGTGGCGACTAAAATATCTAAATCACCGCAGGTAAACTGTTCAAGAATACGAATACGTTTCTTTTGTGGTACATCGCCTGTCAGTAACCCAACACGATGTCCATCACCTTCAAGGTATGACCATAGTTTTTCACAGCTGTGTTTAGTGTTAGAGAACACAATAGCTTTTTCTGGCCAGTCTTCTTCAATCAAAGTAAGCAATAAGCGCATTTTATCTTCCATTGAAGGATAAAAAATTTCTTCTTTGATGTTTTTAGAGGTTTTTTCAAGTGGTTCGATTTCCACTTTCTCAGGGTCATTCATATGATCATAGGCTAATTCCTGCACTTTCATTGAAAGTGTGGCAGAAAATAACATGTTCAAACGCGCTTTAGCGTCTGGCATACGACGAAATAAGAAACGAATATCTTTAATAAAGCCTAAATCGAACATACGATCGGCTTCATCTAATACCACGGCTTGAATATGATTCAGGCTAATGACACCTTGGCGAACATAATCAATAATTCGACCTGTGGTACCAATTAAAATATCAACGCCTTTATCTAATACTTCACGCTGTGTTTCATAGCTTTCACCGCCATAAACAATCCCAACTTTTAAGCCAGTATGTTTAGCCAGTAAATTGGCATCTTTAGCAATTTGAATCGCTAATTCGCGAGTTGGAGCCATGATAATGGCACGCGGTTCAGTATTTTTGCGCCCTTCTGGGGCAGCAGATGTGAGTAAGTGATTAAAAGTTGCTACTAAGAACGCCATGGTTTTGCCTGTGCCCGTTTGGGCTTGGCCGGCGATATCTTTAGTGTTTAATAAAATAGGTAATGATAAGGCTTGGATTGGGGTACAAAATTCAAAGCCGTTCTCGTTTAAGGCTGATAAAACTGCATCTTGCAGCGGAAAGTCAGCGAACTTTTTGGTAGATAAATGTGTTTGGCTCATGGCACCAGCATACTAGTTGGGGTTGCAAAAAAAGATACGATAGTTTGAAATAGCTACATTGTTTATCCGTTCATATTATATATGCAGAGTTCAAAGCACCTCACTGCACAGGCTTCTTTATTGATAAATAATTAATTATCAAATGGTTATAAAAAAGACTGGGCACTGAGAAGCTTAAAAAAAAATCACCTTAACTATTTAACAGCGGATGATGCTCTGCGTATAATGGCAAATATAAAAATTGCGGATATTTACACGGTCACTTGAAAAGCTTTTCAACTAACCCAATATACATGGTAAGCCATTAATAAACTAGCAATGGAACCAAATCTGGAGAACAACATGAGCGACAAAATAGTATACCTAAGCGACGACAGCTTCGAAAACGACGTATTAAAGTCTGACACTCCTGTGTTAGTCGATTTCTGGGCTGAGTGGTGTGGACCTTGTAAAATGATCGCGCCAATCTTAGATGACGTAGCAGAAGAGTATGCAGGTAGAGTGACTGTTGCCAAAATGAACGTTGACCAAAACAGCATTACACCTGCAAAGTTTGGCGTTCGTGGCATTCCAACCTTGCTTATGTTTAAAAGTGGCGAGTTAGCTGCAACCAAAGTTGGTGCGCTGTCTAAAACGCAATTAAAAGAGTTTATTGACGCTCAAATCTAATCTCATTTAGAGTCTAATTGCGAAATGGCACAAGTTTTATACAATTTGTGCCATTTTTGTACCTAAAATTCTGGACGTCAGCCTAATATGGTGATAAATTTACCTCAGATTTTTTCAATTTAACCTTTTCTCGCTTTTCAGTCATAAACTCTGTTCAATACCCCTACTGATTGATTGCGGTAAGCTTTGTCGCGTAACACAAGACTCCCATACATGAATTTAACAGAATTAAAAGACACGCCGATTTCAGATCTTGTTTCACTTGCAGAAAGCATGAAACTAGAAAATATGGCTCGCGCCCGTAAGCAAGATATTATCTTCTCGATTTTAAAATCACATGCCAAAAGCGGAGAAGATATCTTCGGTGGCGGTGTATTAGAAATCCTCCAAGACGGTTTTGGATTTTTAAGAAGTTCAGATGGTTCATACTTAGCCGGCCCTGACGATATCTATGTTTCACCTAGCCAAATTCGCCGCTTCAATATGCGTACTGGTGACTCCATTTTTGGTAAGATACGTCCGCCTAAAGAAGGTGAAAGATATTTTGCCCTGCTAAAAGTATCTGAAGTTAACTTCGATAAGCCAGAAAGCTCACGTAACAAAATTTTGTTTGAAAACTTAACCCCACTTCATGCTGAAGAACGTCTTCGTATGGAACGCGGTAATGGTTCAACAGAAGATATTACCTCACGCATTCTTGATCTATGTTCTCCTATCGGTAAAGGTCAACGTGGTTTGATTGTTGCGCCGCCAAAAGCGGGTAAAACATTATTACTTCAAAACATCGCCCAAAGTATTACTTATAACAACCCTGATGTGGTGTTAATGGTATTACTTATTGACGAACGCCCAGAAGAAGTGACCGAAATGCAGCGCATGGTCAAAGGCGAAGTTATTGCTTCTACCTTTGATGAGCCAGCAAGCCGTCACGTTCAAGTTGCCGAAATGGTACTTGAAAAAGCCAAGCGTTTAGTTGAACACAAAAAAGACGTAGTGATTTTACTAGACTCTATCACTCGTTTAGCCCGTGCATACAACACAGTTATTCCATCATCAGGTAAAGTGCTTACCGGTGGTGTTGATGCTAACGCACTACACCGTCCAAAGCGTTTCTTCGGTGCAGCACGTAACATCGAGCACGGCGGCAGCTTAACTATTATTGCTACCGCACTTGTTGATACTGGTTCGAAAATGGATGAAGTGATTTACGAAGAGTTTAAAGGTACAGGTAACCAAGAGTTACACCTTTCTCGTAAAGCAGCTGAAAAGCGCGTGTTCCCGGCGATTGATTTCAACCGCAGCGGTACTCGTCGCGAAGAGAAACTGACTACAGTTGAAGAACTTCAGAAGATGTGGATCTTACGTAAAATACTTCACCCAATGGATGAAGTATCAGCAATGGAATTCTTAATCGATAAGCTTGCAATGACTAAGACAAATGAAGAATTCTTCACCGCGATGAAACGCGCTAAGTCTTAAGACATACATTCTATATCTAATAAAAATGCCGCTCCCCCTAATAAAGGTTAGCGGCATTTTTGTATCTACACCTATAGCATCGAGCTATCTTTGCTTGAGTGACAGCTGCACTGATACATAGGAAATAAATCAGCACCTTTGTTATATTTTACATTCAATATTTAAAGTTCCTGATTTAACTCATTTTATATAGAAAATACTTTGAATAAATATATGCCAAAATGCTATATTTGCGGAGTCTAAAGGGATGTGACCATTTACTCTAAATATACCTATTTTTTGTACTTGATTTGTCTCTTTACATCACCTCCAACAAAAGAGATTAATATGAAAATACGGAACTTTTTTATATCAGCATTGTTGATATTTTTATCTCCATTGGGAGCATCTGCAACAAGTTTAGATGCCACAAACTCATCAACAATTTCACAAGAAAAAAATCAAACATTTCTAAAACGCAAAATAGCCATTGCACGTTTCTCCAATGAAACCCAAGCTGCAAACAGCTTTTTGGTAAATGATGCAGGTAATCGAATCGGTAAACAAGCTGCCGATATTTTAAGTGCTAGATTGGCGGACACCAACCAATTCATTATGTTTGAACGATTAGATCAAAATGAAGTCAACTCAGAAAGTATTCTCAAAGGTATTAATGAAAGTGGCGTATCGGTAGATTATTTAATTGTTGGATCAGTAAGTGAATTCGGACGTTCTGTTGAGAGTACTACAGGATTATTTTCACGTTCGAAAATGCAAAAAGCGTACGCTAAAGTCAACGTCAGATTAGTCGATGTGGAAACAGGACGTATTGTTAGCTCAGTCGAAGGCGCTGGAGAGGCGGTAACTGAAACACAAAAAAGCTTCGGAGCAGGAACATCTGCCGCTTATGATCAAAGCCTCACTGACAAAGCCTTATCACAGGCTATTTCGCAAATGATCAGTAACTTAGTTGAAAATATGATCGCAAAGCCTTGGCAATCCTTTTTCTTATCAAATGAAGATGGCACCTTAATTATTTCAGGCGGTGAGGCTCAAGGTCTATCAACAGGTTTAGAATTGATGGTCTATCAAAAAGGCAAACAAGTTAAAAATCCACAAACTGGAGGTTTGATTAGTTTACCAGGGAAACAAATCGGCAAGGTTCAAGTGCTTTCTACTTATGGTACAGATGAATTTGAACAAATTTCATTTGTGAGCTTAATTGAAGGCAATATCGGTGATGACCTTTCTCAATACTACCTATCAGACCAATAAGGAAATCAGGTTATGAGAGTATTTTTTACATTAATTTTTAGCTTACTGCTCACGGCATGTGGTGCAAATGTACAACACAAAGAAACAGGGCTTGCTCACGAGCAGCAAATAATTGTTATCGCTAAACAATTAGTGGGTAATACGATTTCAGTAGGCAAAATTGTCAATCACACTATTACTCAATCAGATTTAACCCCGTATCAAACAGGTGTTGCTGGTGCGGCTGATGCTGCTGATGAGAATAATCAGATTTTATCGATTAAGGTAGACAAAGGTACTCACGAAATTTTGATAAAAGATCTACAAGGCGCAACAATTTATGCCAAATCACTTTATTTGGCTGATGGACAAATAAGAACAATAAGACTTTAAGGAAGAAAAATGGATTCTAAAATTAAGTACTCACTAATATCCGCGGTATTTTTGATATTAAGTGGTTGTGCAGCAGTGACAGAGAGTGGCTATTACTGGGGAGGATATTCAGAAACTTATTATGACTACATTAAAAATCCTTCTGAGCAAACACTCAATAGGCACGTCGAAGAGTTGTATAAAATTGTTGACTATTCTCAGAAAAAGAACTTGAAAGTGCCCCCTGGTATTTTTGCTGAGCTTGGTTTTATCAAAGCTAAATTGGGTGCAGAGCAAGAAAGTATCGCTTTCTATCGACAAGAATCAGCACTTTATCCTGAATCTCAACCTTTTATTGAACGATTAATTGCCGATAGTAAAAAAGGAACATTATAATGCGCATCCTCTTAAGTTTACTTTTTATCCTATTTTTTACCGGCTGCACTTCAACTACAACGACTAAAGAAGCTGCTTTTCCTAGTATGTATGGTGATACTAATCGACAAACTATACTCATTGTTCCCGTAATTAACGAAACAACCGCAGCTGAAGCTGTCGACTTTTTAAATGCCACAGTTGCACAACCTTTAGCAAATAAAGGTTATTACGTATTATCTATACCTATTGTTAATCATTTATTCAAAGATGCTGGTGTTATTGATGGAAGCCAACTTAAAGGCGTACCAATGGCCAGTTATAAAGAGAAATTTGGTGCCGATTCGGTATTATTTATTAAACTAACAAACTGGGAAACTAATTACCTAGTTATTGCAGGCAATGTTACCGTGGGCATGGAATATGTGCTTATGTCTACGACGACCAACGAAATTATTTGGTCTTACAAAAATACTTTTGCAATAAATACATCCAGCTCTTCAGGTAACTTAATTGCGGATATCATCGTTACCGCGGTTTCAACCGCAGCTACAGATTATGTGCCAGTCGCAAGACAAGTTCACGAAAATGCAGTGATGACGCTTCCTGTAGGGAAATATCATCCAAAGCATTTAAAGGATGGCAATGACAAAAATGTTATACCTGCAATGGCAGAGGCTCCAAAAGCTAATTTCTAATCTTTATTGAACCTCTACCTCTGATAAAAATGCCGCTCCCCCTAATAAAGGTTAGCGGCATTTTTGTATCACTCAGTTTATCGCTAATCAATACATCAACTACAAAATCCTATTCGGGCTTGCTATCGCCATCTTACGGCGTAAGTAAGCAATCTGTTGCATATGAGGCAAATCTTTCGGGCAAGCATCTTGGCAGCCTAATAAAGTCATACAGCCAAATACCCCATCTTGATTACCGATAACATGATAAAAATCATCCGCAGTACGGGTATCGCGGCTATCTAATTCAAAGCGGGCAATTTTCATCATACCCACCGCGCCAACAAAGGTTTCACGCATTTGTTTGGTGGCGCAGGCTGACACACATACACCACACTCTACACAACGGTCGAGTTCATATAACTTGGCCGCTTCGTCTGGATCCATGGGTGTTTCGATGCGATGAATATCACTATCAAAATTATTTGGCTGTAACCACAACTGTAAACGTTCGGCCAACTCGCGCATAAACTTACCGGTGTTAACTGACAAATCGCCGATTAATTCAAACCCAGGTAATGGCATCAATATAATGTCACCTTTAGGGTAATTGGCCGTTAAAGTGCGGCAAGCCAATGTGGGCTTGCCGTTAATCACCATGGCGCAGCTGCCGCAAATGCCTGCGCGGCAGACAAAGTCAAATTGCAGTGAAGGGTCCTGTTGCTCACGAAGCATATTCAGCGCAATAAACACCGTCATACCGGGCGCTTCAGTCACTTCATAGTTAACCATTTTCGGTTTGTCGTTAGGGTCTTGTGGATCAAATCTAAAAATTGAAAAACGAATTGTTCTAGCTTGGCTCATGTTATTTATCTCCCACCATTGTTGCACTGACCACAGCACAATTTAATGTGTCTGATAAGCGCTGATTTAGCGGCATTAGCTCGTCAGGTAAGGTGAATGGCATGATTGCTGCCTGCTTGGCATATCGGTCAGCATCAATACCTAAGTTGGCAAGAATGGCGTCTATTTGCTGCTGACGCTTCTCGGTATCGGGATGCGCAATCGTATTGTTTACACCATAGCCACGATAGCCCGGTGGCAGTTCCATTTGCATCACATCAAGCGCCTCATAACTCAGTACTGGCGCTAAAGCATCGGCATCTGGCCAGGTTGATAATGTCCGGTTTAGCCAGTCTTTATCATTACGTTGTGGAAAGTCTTCACGGGAGTGAGCACCACGACTTTCGGTGCGCGCATTTGCACCGCAAGCGACAGTTAGCGCCACTTTTAGCATTCGCCTTAGGCGTAATGCTTCTACTAGCTCAGGGTTAGCATGGCGTTTTTTACACCTTAGTCCGATATTGCGTGAACGTTTAAGCAACTGACTTAACTCATCTACGGCTTGTTGTAACTCATCGCCATTTCTGAAAATACCGACGTAATCCATCATAATTTTTTGCATCGCCAGCTTAAGTTCAAAGGTATTTTCGGTGCCTTCACCATCCACTAAACCATTAATCTCATCAATTAACTCACCACCGAAACGATTAATGAGGTCAGTATCAATAACCAGATTGTTTTTCTCGCCAAAGTCAGCAACATATTTACCAATAATCATCCCGCCAACCACGGTTTCTGCTAGAGAATTCCCGCCTAAACGATTAAAACCATGCATGTCCCAACAGGCAGCCTCTCCTACGCTAAATAAGCCAGATAACTGCGGGCTTTCACCTGTTGGCGTTGTGCGTATGCCGCCCATAGAATAATGCTGAGTTGGCCTAACGGGGATCCAATCTTTTGTGGGGTCAATACCGAGAAAGTTTTCACAAATTTCTTTCACTTCGCGCAAGTTGGTTTCAATGTGTTTGCGGCCTAACAAGGTAATATCCAACCATAAATGTGGGCCATATGGGCTATCGACACCTTTGCCTTTACGCATATGCTCAGTCATGCGCCGTGACACTACATCACGTGATGCTAATTCTTTCTTTTCAGGCTCATAATCTGGCATAAAACGATAGCCGTCTTTATCGCGCAATAACCCGCCATCACCGCGACAGCCTTCTGTGGTTAAAATACCTACGGGCACAATGGCAGTAGGATGAAACTGTACCGCTTCCATATTACCTAATGTCGCCACGCCAGTTTCTAATGCCAATGCTTGGCCTATCCCATCACAAATAATGGCGTTGGTAGACACTTCATATATACGACCATAACCCCCAGTAGCTATCGTGGTTGATTTGGCAATATACGCCCTAACCTCGCCAGTAATTAAACAGCGAGCAATCACGCCTTGGCAGCGCTTGCCATCATGAATAATCTTTAGCGCTTCCATGCGTTCGTGTACAGGAATACCTAACGAAATCGCTTTATTATCGACCGCATACAGCAATGAATGCCCAGTCCCGTCTGCGGTATAGCAAGTGCGCCATTTCTTGGTGCCGCCAAAGTCACGGGCATTAATTAACCCATGCGCCTCTTCGGCTTCATTAATAGTGACCTTCTGTGCATTAACTATCACCTGGCGTTCACCTTTAGTGATGCGTGTCCAGGGTACGCCCCAATTGGCTAACTCACGTACTGCTTTAGGTGCACAATGGGCAAACATACGGGCAACGGTTTGATCGCAGCCCCAGTCAGAGCCTTTTACTGTGTCTTCAAAATGCACATCTTCATCATCGCCCATGCCTTTTATTGTGTTACCCAAACTAGCTTGCATCCCTCCCTGGGCTGCTGCTGAATGAGAGCGTTTAGCTTGAATGAGTGACAGCACTAATGTATCAAGACCGCGCTCTTTAGACGCAATAGCAACCCTTAAACCGGCTAAACCTGCACCAACCACTAATGTATCGGTATAAATTATTTGCATGTTTATTCCTTATTAAGTTGGCGCAAAAGGGATAACAGGCAACTCAAGGGTTCGCCCTATCACAATGTAAGCGACTAAACTGGCAATACCAATAATCATCAAATATACCAGCAGCACCTTGGCAAACTTAAGTAAGGCAAAACGTTGCTGTACTAATCCCCACTTCACGCAAACACGATATAAACCAAACACGGCGTGCACTAAAACGGCGGGTAAAAGTAAGATATACAGAATCCAGACATTATCGTAATAAACTCGCTCGGCAGATAAATGCGGGCCAATTTCAGGATTCATGATCATGGTAAATAGATGCACCGGCACTAAGAAAAACAATAAAAAACCTGTCACCATTTGCCAGAACCATATTTTGGTATCTTCGTGGGGTAAAAAATGCATTTGTTGCCGTAATGCTCGCCATTGACCAATTTGAGTCGGAAAGCGGCGCAAGGCAAAAATGGCATGGATCATCACCACAACTAACATAAACGCTGAAAATATCTGGGTTAATAATGGATAACCATGACCCGTTTCACTGAAAATCCCCCCTTCAAGAAATTGAGCAACCTGGTAAAAAGCTTCTTTTCCCAGCAAAATGCTGGATTCAAAATGCAAATGCGCAATAATAAATAGCCCAAGTAATGCCCCGGATAGACTTTGTAAACTGTCTGCTCTTGCAGCCCAAATTGGATGAGAAAAACCCTTAGCAGCACTCACATTATTATTTTTTGCAGGCAAGGATTGAGATTCCATAAATTGTTACATCCGGTACTGGCACAATAAGGTAACTTGACCATATCAAGTCTTTTCAAACAACATCATTGGCGATAAAACAAACCGTGACCTTGCTCACTTATTATCATGTCGGACTTAGAGGCTGATCACACTGTGTTTAAGATTGAAATTTCAAACAAACCCAATGACTTGACCAACTAACAAAACGAATTTGCGTAATTCAAACAATAACAATGATCATGTCGCGATAATTAACCGTCATCACGTTCATAATGTCACTCCAAAATCTTAACAAGATAAAATCCATACTAAGGTGCGCATCTGTAAATGGTTTGGGTATAATAGCCGCCATTAACACCACTTTTATCAAAGATTAGGAACACCCCATGGCTTGGATCCAATTGCGCATTCACACTCATCGCGACAATGCAGATATGTTAGGCGACTTATTAATGGATCAAGGTTCTGTTTCCATTACCTATGAAGATGGCCAAGACGAACCCATTTTTGAACCTAAATTAGGTGAAACTCCACTTTGGCAAGATACGGTAGTTGTTGCGTTATTTGATGCAGGCACCGATTTAGCACCCACGATTGAATTTTTAGAATCTATGCCATTTTTAGGCGCTGGTTTTAACCATAAAATTGAACAGGTAGAAGACAAAGACTGGGTACGTGAATGGATGGACAGTTTCCACCCTATTCAATTTGGTCAACGTTTATGGATTTGCCCAAGCTGGCGCCCTATTCCTGACCCAGAAGCGGTTAACGTTATTTTAGATCCTGGCTTAGCATTTGGCACAGGTACACACCCTACAACTGCATTATGTCTTGAGTGGTTGGACAGCTTAGATTTAGCTGATAAAGAAGTTATCGATTTTGGTTGTGGCTCAGGTATTTTAGCGATTGCCGCTATCAAACTCGGGGCCAAAAAAGTCACCGGTGTGGATATTGATTATCAAGCTATAGACGCCTCTACCGCTAACGCTGAACGAAATGATGTAGCAGATAAATTATCACTTTATTTACCTGAAGATCAGCCAGTGAATTTACAAGCTGATGTGCTTGTCGCCAATATTCTAGCGGGGCCGCTCAAAGAATTAGCCCCATTAATTGCTGAAAAAGTAAAAACCGGTGGTCAACTAGCCCTGTCAGGTTTATTACGCGAACAGGCTCAAGATGTATCTGACTTCTATAGCCAATGGTTTGATATGGACCCAGCGTGCCATAAAGAAGATTGGACTCGCTTAAACGGAACAAAAAAATAGTTTACTATTTAAGCAAACAGACGCGCGTATAACAAGGGTTACAATTGTTTTACACGCGTCTAGCTTATCTACTGCTTAGCTGCAACCCCCATCAGTGCTCAAAAACAAAAATATATCCCCCTAAACCGCAGATATTAAGTCAATTAATTGTCTGAGATCAAAAGTCAAGTAAAAAAGTTTTGTTTAGGTCATTTATTGACCTTTTCAAGCTGGTCAAAAAGGGCTACTATAGCGCCCCTTTGAAGAGCAAGGTGAAATCAGCAAATGCGAATTGGCCCCTATCAACTGTCTAACCAGCTGATCGTGGCACCAATGGCAGGTGTCACCGATCAAGCCTTCCGCAACCTTTGTTTACGTTATGGCGCAGCCTTAGCAGTATCTGAAATGTTGTCGTCCAATCCTGATGTTTGGGACTCGGATAAAAGCCGCATGCGCATGGCGCATTCAGGCGAAGAAGGAATACGCTCCGTACAAATTGCAGGTGCAGACCCTGATTTAATGGCTAATGCCGCTCAGTTCAACGTTGAACAAGGCGCGCATATCATTGATATCAATATGGGTTGCCCAGCAAAAAAAGTGAATAAAAAGTTAGCTGGTTCTGCATTGATGCAAAACCCCTGCTTAGTAAAAGAGATTTTACAAGCCGTGGTTAGCGCAGTGGATGTTCCGGTAACTTTAAAAATTCGCACAGGGTGGGACCCAGATAATCGTAACGGGATCCAAATAGCCCAAATTGCCCAAGATTGTGGCATTGCTTCGTTAGCGGTTCATGGCCGTACAAAGCAATGTATGTATAAAGGCTTTGCCGAATACGACACAATTAAAGCAATAAAACAGAATATCTCGATTCCGGTTGTTGCCAATGGCGATATTAACAGCCCCGAAAAAGCCAAATTTGTGCTTGATTATACGGGTGCTGATGCGGTGATGATAGGAAGAGGTGCACAAGGAAGGCCCTGGATTTTTAAAGAGATTCAGCACTACTTGGAAACAGGTACAAAGTTAGCGCCTATCGGGGCAGAAGAGCAACGCACTGTGATGCTTGAACACCTTGATAAACTTTATAATCTGTATGGCGAGTACAAAGGTGTCCGTTTTGCCAGAAAGCATATCGGATGGTACCTAAACCAGGAAGAACAACGTCAATGGCGTGCTGACTTCAACAGGCTTGAAACCGCTGTCCAACAGCATTCCTTTGTGGAATGTTATTTTGAAGAATTAGTGTAAAATTAATTAAAGAGCAGAATAGAATGTTTGATCAGACAACTAACACAGAAGTTCACCAGCTTACCGTAGGCAAAATCGAAACAGCAAACGGCACTATCAAGCCGCAGTTATTACGCGACGCAGTTAAACGCGCCGTAACCAACTTCTTCTCTCAGTTAGACGGTCAGGAAGCTTCAGAAGTGTATGAAATGGTACTTAGTGAAGTTGAAGCACCTTTACTAGACATTATCATGCAACACACTCGTGGCAACCAAACTCGCGCAGCGAACATGTTAGGTATCAACCGTGGTACTTTACGTAAGAAGCTAAAAAAATATGGCATGAACTAAGACTCAACGTCTAAGTGATTGTAAGAAAACGGGCTTATCAGCAATGATAAGCCCGTTTTTGCGTATATGTATCCGCATATGCACCTTCTTTTTTGTTGTCCCTTATTCTTTTAGTCTTTTCACCCATAAAATATCTCATAACAACATTTGTTTTATATAGCCTTTGTATTGGGCGATGTCACTAATATGGCCAACTAAAACCGCTATGACTAACCTATTATACTCAACCGTCTAACCATTTTTTAAATTGTGCTGTGCGAGTTTTGCTGGTAATAAGTGGCTCTTTTAATATTGTCGTTGTTACCGCGACGGTATCTTTGCCGTAATTCTCGAATGCTTGAATATAATTCAAATTAATTAAATCGCTGCGGTTGAGCCTGAAAAACTGCTTAGGGTCGAGTTGTTGTTCAAGTTCAGTAATCGAGTTGCCTGTCAGCATATGATGCTGGCCGAGTTTATCGTAAGCAGAAATAACCCCTGCCGCAGCGCGCAAACACACTATGTCATCGGTTTTAAGTATTTCGACCACTTGTGATTTACGCAATAAAAAGCGGCTTTTATAGATTGGCTGTTCAACACTGGGCTGACCTATCTGAACCTGAGTTAAGTTATGCTTTAATTGTTCATAGCTCAACATAGCCGCAGAGAAACGCTTATATGAAAAAGGTTTGAGCAGATATTCAACCCCCTGATTTTGAAAAGCATCACCCCAATGTTGATCATAAGATGTGGTGTATATAACAGGGCAAGGTAAATCAAGGGCATTAAGAGCGTTAAAGACCTGGCCATCTAACAATTCAATGTCAGAGAAAATAAGGTCTAACAGTGGCTGATTATCAAAGAATGTAATGACATCGGCTACTTTATCTATTTGTGCAACAATTTCAGCCTCGGGATAGTAACGATGAATAAAACCAATCAGTTTTTGGGCAGCCAACGGCTCATCTTCAATCACTAACACTCTCATGCAAACTCCCTGTGAACAGATAAAGGTAAAGTGAGCCTGAAATAATGTTCGGTATGCTCAACTTCTAAAGGTTGGTTACAAATAGCCACACAGCGTGTGCGTAAGTTTTGCAGACCTAATTGAGTAGACTCAGGTTTAAAGCTTTTCTGACTAATCTGATTACCAATACTGACTTTATCAGCATCAATTGTTATTTCAATCTTGGTAGGGGCAAGTTTATTGCCTTGATTATGCTTAATCACATTTTCAATAGCGAGTTGCAAAGCACAGGGTAAAATATGACTGCGTAAATTATCCCCAGGCTTTTGAATAATCTCAAGCACATAAGCCCCTTCAAACCGTGTTGATATTAATGACATGTAATTTTTTGCAAAAATCAGTTCATGTTCAAGCGGTACTAAAGAGTGATCTTTATGCTGTAAAATATAACGGTAAATATCGCTAAAGGTATTAAGGTATTCATCCGCTTCATCAGGGTCTTGTTGTATCAATGCCGACAACACATTGAGGTTATTGAATAAAAAATGTGGATCAATATGCTGCTGTAATGTTTTTACTTGGCTTTGCAGTAACGCTTTTTCGCTTTGTTCTAGCGCGCTATGTTGTTGTTTTATATCTTCAAACACTTTGAATGCTAAGGTAAAACCACCCACTATGGTATGCAAAATAAACTGCATACTCAAAAGCGATATGATATGAACCACATTAATTGCTTGAATACCTATCGCAAACTCAAGCGCGACAATTAACCCTGTAACGGCAAAGGTAAAACTGACATTACTGAGTAAAAATACTCGTATATAGCATTGTGTATTGCTTAGTATGTGTTTGCTGTTTTGATAGAAGCTAAACCAGCGTAAAGTAAGCCATTGCGCAATAAGACATTGAATGGCCATCCACACTGGGGCATCAAAATGCCATTGAATGGCCTCACCAGGTTTGGCCTGTAAAAGTGCAGAGTACAACACCATAAATATCGAAAAAAGGCTGATAATAATAATATTAATAAGTTTATTCATGATGTTGACTCTATTTAAATTCATTTGAGTTTAGTTATTTTCTGGCAACCGCATAATCACTTGGCCTTTGTCGTCTAAAAACTCCAGTTTTGCTTCACCCGATTCAGTCACTACCAGTTGAATTCGCTTATTACCCTGAGCATCATTTAAGCGTAATTGTGAGCTACCATTTAAGGTACCGTAAAAAGCACGATGCACTGCACCTTTATTGTCTTCTATATATTGTTGCTCGAGGGCAGCTAATTTAGCAGTATCTCCTTCTGACTGCGCTTTAATAAATGCCTTGGTCAATTCAAAGTCCATATCGGTATCAGGTCTATCCATAACGGTTAAGCCGGTGATCATAAAATCTTTTTGCTCAATATGCTGCATCATCATAGTCTGGTCTTGGTTATAGCGATCAAAAGACATGTGTAACCCATGATTAACCTCTCCATTGTCTTTTTTACCACGGAAAATGAAACCGCCATTTTCTGTGCCCTCATCATTATAAAAAATCATACCCGGTCTAGGCTCATTAGAGCGAAATACTTCCTTACCAAACTTATCAACCCCAGGCGCTTTATCAGCGTTTGAGAGTACCATTCGGTTTAAGCCATTTTTCTCTACAATATTAATACGTTCAACAGAAATCTCTTCAAACGTCATCTTATTAGGGCTGTTATCTAATTTATCTAAAAAAACATAACTTCCTAATGATAAGAGACTAATGCCTAAGATATAGTTAATGAATTTTTGAGTTTTAAATTGTTGTACTAAAGCAACGTTTTGATGAGTAGTCATGGTGCGCCCTCTTTAAGCTATTGATTATTTTTTACAACGGTAGGAACCGCTGGTTGTGTGATTAAAGTAGCGTGCTGACAATTAAGACAAAATACATAATCTATAAGCAGGGGGAAAATCTTATTAAAGGGCTGAAAATGACGATTACACCAAATGATTAATCTAATGGTTTAGGTTTGCTATGGGGGAATTAGCTAAAAATAGCTGGTCGACGCTATTATGTTATCAAGGTACTAGCGCATTGGATTGGATTAAATTGAAGTAAAGTGAATCAAGTGAATTGAGTTAGCCTAGCGGATAATCAGTAATATGCTATTTTGTTTCTACATCGACAAAATATTGTTGTTCAAGCTGCTTATACTCACCACTGGCTCGAATTGTTTTTAAACCACGATTAAACGTGTTTTTTAATGCCTCATCATGGAAGCTTAGATAATAATCCGGTCCTGAAAATATCATGTGATAATGCAAGCTTGCTGTTACATCGATATCTTTGGCGATCATACGGTTTAAATCTTGGAACACGTACCGGTCGGCTATCACGATATCAATGCGTTCTTTATAAAGCATTTTATTTTGTTTTTCTTGTGGTGACACTTCCAAATAGGAGGGATTATTTTGGGTCATTTTGTTAAAAGTGTTGCCCATAACGTGTTGGGCATTCAAAAAGGCCACCACGCTGTAATGTTTTAAATCATCAATGCTAGTAATACGTAAGTCATTTTTGGCTAAGCTAATCGCTACATTGTGGTATGAAATATAATTATCTGAAGCGAACCCTCCAACACCTGTATGCTGATTTACCGTCATAATGGCATCCGCTTTTTTCTGTTGAAAATGCAATAATTGGCGATTACGGGAAGAAAACTGAAACTCAACCTTTATGCCTTCACTGGCAAATACCTGACGGATGATATCCAGTTCAATACCTGATTGTTCATCTTGTAATATATAAGGCGGGCGAGCTGTAGGGGACGCGATAATGATTTTTTTATCTACCCTCAACTCTGTAGCAGACAATGGTTGTGATACGACTAGTTGAAGCATAGATGCTAGACACGTCAGTAATACGCTAGAGGTCAAAGCGAGTGAGAAATAATGCCTTTGAGAACCTAGCATAGGGTAAGTGTTACCTTTTATTATTTTTTGTGCCAGTTATAGTGCAAGCATAGCGTGAATAATGAATGTCGATCAAGCTCAACCATTCAACAAATATAGCTCATAAATATAAACGTGAAACATATAAAGTCGCCATAAAAAAACAGGCACCAATAGGCACCTGTGTTTTATCCGCATCACAAATTAATTCATCACATCTTCAAGTGCTTTAAGGCATAGGGCCACATTTTCAGCTCTAGCACCAAAACCCATCAAACCGATACGCCAAGCTTTTCCTGCTAATGCGCCTAATCCTGCGCCAATTTCTAGGTTGTATTGCTCTAGCAGTTGTTTGCGCACCGCGCCATCATCAATACCTTCAGGAATATAAACGGTATTAAGCTGAGGTAGTCGGTATGCCTCTTCAACAACAAACTTAAGCCCTAGCTTAGTCAGTCCGTCGCGTAAAATCACATGCATATTGTGGTGACGCGCCCAGGCATTTTCTAGCCCTTCATTCGCCAATACCCTTAATGACTCATGCAATGCATAAAGTGCATTAACGGGGGCGGTGTGATGATAGCTACGTTTACCACCAGCGCTATTACCCCAATAACCCATGACTAATGTTTGGTCTAAAAACCAACTTTGTACTAATGTTTTACGATTTTTAAGCTTTTCAACGGCTTTGTCTGAAAACGATACCGGCGATAAGCCCGGCACGCATGATAGACACTTTTGGCTACCCGAATAAATGGCATCAATACCCCACTCGTCCACACGTAGCTCTACACCCCCTAATGATGTCACCGCATCCACTATGGTTAAACAGCCATGGAGCTGCGCAAGTGTACACAGAGTTTGCGCATCAGATAACGCACCAGTCGATGTTTCTGCATGTACAAAGGCTAAAAATTTTGCATCAGGGTTGGCCACTAATGCCTGTTCAACCGCTTCTGGACAAACAGGTTCTCCCCAAGCATTATCAACTACCACGGCTACGCCGCCGACACGTTCAACGTTTTGGCGCATACGTTCGCCAAACACCCCATTACGGCACACGATGACCTTTTCACCTGGCTCAACTAAGTTGACAAAACAGGTCTCCATGCCAGCACTGCCTGGTGCAGATACCGCTAGGGTCATTTCATTCTTAGTTTGAAAGGCATACTGGATCAGTTGTTTTAGCTCATCCATCATATTAACGAACAGCGGATCTAAATGACCGATAGTCGGCTTGGCTTGTGCAGCCAATACTTCAGGATAAACGTCGGACGGCCCTGGGCCCATCAAAATACGACGTGGAGGGTTAAAAGCAGCAATTTGCGGTACGGGCAACATCAATGTCTCCTTAACTAGGTCTAGCTATTTTATTAAATAGCAGTAGTTGAAAAATTTACCCTACATAGAAAAAATAGTATTCAGCCAACGAGTATATTCTCGTTTCGGCATTGACGTTAACTTAGCATACTGGCGCCAAAAGTAACGCTAGTATGCTATATAACTATTTAGCCTTAGCGCCTAAAAATAATTGATAGGCTGGGCTATTGGTTTCTTCTTGGTAGACAAAGCCCAGCTCCGTTAAAAAACGGGCAAATGGGATATCATCACTTTTAGGCACTTCAAAACCCGCTAACACGCGGCCAAAGGCTGCACCATGATTACGATAATGAAATAAACTGATATTCCACTGGCTTTGTAATGTGGTTAAAAACTTCAGCAATGCGCCTGGATACTCAGGAAACTCAAAGCTAAATAATCGCTCTTCTAATGATTCTAATGGATGACCGCCAACCATATAACGCACGTGTAACTTTGCGGTTTCGTCTTGGGATAAGTCTTGAACTTCAAAGTGTTCCGATTCTAACTTAGCAATAATACTTTTCAGTTCGGTTTGACCACCACTTAAGCGAATCCCGGCAAACACTACGGCCATATCACGGCTACTAAAACGGTAATTAAACTCAGTCATCACGCGCTTATCAAGTAACTCACAAAAACGCAGAAAACTGCCAGGCTGTTCAGGAATTTTAACGGCTAGCACGGCCTCTTTTTGCTCGCCTAATTCACAACGTTCAGACACATAACGTAAGCTATGAAAGTTGACATTTGCACCGCTTAAAATAGCCGCTACCTTTAATGGTTTGTCTGCATCGTTTTCAAATGCCAGCATGTATTTTTTCAAACCGGCAATAGATAACGCACCAGCGGGCTCCGCAATTGCGCGGGTATCTTCAAAAATGTCTTTTACTGCGGCACAGATTTCATCAGAGGTCACAGTAATCACATGATCAACATATTCTCGAGCAACCCGAAAAGGCTCATCACCAATGCGCTTAACGGCTACGCCATCGGCAAATAAACCTACCTGACTTAATGTAACGGGCTCATCGGCTTCTAATGCCGCTTTTAAACACGCGGCATCTTCCGGCTCAACACCAATAATTTTTACGTGTGGCATTACCGCTTTATAATACGCCGCAATACCTGCAATTAACCCGCCACCACCAACAGGTACAAACACCACATCAAGCCCGCGTTGTTGTTGCACCATTTCCTGGGCAATTGTGCCCTGTCCTGCTATGACAGCTTCATCATCAAATGGGGCAATGTACACTCGACCTTCTGATTCAGACAATGCTTTAGCATAATCATTAGCTTGATCAAATGCTTGACCGTGCAATACGACTGTGCCGCCCAAACGCTTTACCGCATCGATTTTAATTTCAGGCGTTGTGCTTGGCATCACAATGACCGCATTAATGCCACGACTTGCTGCCGACATTGCCACACCTTGGGCATGATTACCGGCTGACGCACAAACAACACCACAAGCGCATTGTTCTGGGGTTAATTCGGCAATGCGGTTATAAGCACCACGAAGCTTGAACGAGTGTACCGGCTGCATATCTTCGCGCTTTAAAAAAACATCACAACCTAAACGAGCTGACATTTTTTTCATAGCAGATAACGGCGTGACCTCGGCAATATCATAAACGGATGATAGCAAAATCTTTTGCAAATATTGCTGAGCTAAGGACATGGGCGCTAGCTCCAATTGAGTTGGTGATACCAAGGACTGCATAATCTATCCCTCTAGTTTACTGCGATCGCGCACAGCACCTTGATCGGCACTGGTGGCTAATAGCGCATACGCTTTCAACGCCAATGAAACATATCGTTCACGACCAATGGGTTTCCAACCTAACACACCTTTGGCGTCCATTGCTTGGCGACGCGCTGCTAAAGCTTGGTCACTGACGTTCAGTTTGATGCTACGATTAGGGATATCAATGGCAATTTGATCGCCATTTTCAATCAAGGCAATAGTGCCACCTGAAGCCGCTTCTGGTGATATATGGCCAATCGATAAACCAGAAGTGCCGCCAGAGAAACGTCCATCGGTAATTAACGCACACTTGGTCCCTAACCCACGAGACTTAAGGTAGGTAGTTGGGTACAGCATTTCCTGCATACCTGGGCCGCCTTTAGGGCCTTCATAGCGAATAACCACCACATCACCGGCAACCACTTCGCCACCTAAAATACCGGCGACGGCATCATCTTGGCTTTCATAAATACGGGCGCTGCCCACAAAGGTTAAATTAGAATCATCAACCCCTGCGGTTTTCACAATACAGCCTTTTTCAGCGATATTACCCGACAATACCGCTAAGCCGCCTTCTTGGCTGAAAGCGAATTCACGCGTACGGATACAGCCGTTTTCACGGTCATCATCAACAGTGTCCCAGCGACAATCTTGGCTAAAGGCCTTTTGGGTTGGAATACCAGCAGGTCCTGCACTGAAGAAGCGTATAACGGCAGGGTCATTGGTTTGTTTAATATCGTATTTGGCTAACACTGACTTTAAATCACCGCCATTGTCCGCAGCCACATGTGGTACGTCATTATGTAATAGGCCTGCTCTGTCTAACTCACCTAAAATACCCATGACGCCACCCGCACGGTGAACGTCTTCCATATGATATTTAGGGGTAGATGGCGCGACTTTACAAAGGTGCGGCACTAAACGTGAAATACGGTCAATATCGGCCATGGTGAAATCAACTTCCGCTTCATGGGCGGCGGCCAATAAATGCAATACCGTGTTAGATGAACCGCCCATGGCGATATCTAAAGTTGTTGCGTTTTCAAACGCTTTAAATGAGGCGATATTACGTGGTAAAGCAGTTTCATCGTCATGCTTGTAATAACGCTCTGCGAGCTTCATGACTCGGCGACCCGCTTCTAAAAACAGTTCACGGCGATCCGCATGGGTAGCCAACATTGAGCCATTACCCGGTAACGATAACCCTAGCGCTTCAGTTAGGCAGTTCATTGAGTTTGCGGTAAACATACCCGAACACGAGCCACAAGTAGGACAGGCACTGCGTTCAATTTGTTTGCTGTCTTCATCGCTAACATTGGTGTCAGCACCAGCAACCATGGCATCGACTAAATCAAGTTTGATAATTTTATCTGATAGCTTAGTTTTGCCAGCTTCCATTGGGCCACCAGAGACAAAAACCACTGGAATATTCAGTCTTAGTGCGGCCATCAACATGCCTGGGGTGATTTTGTCGCAGTTTGAAATACACACTAATGCATCGGCACAGTGGGCATTAACCATGTATTCAACGCTGTCGGCAATTAACTCACGTGATGGCAGGCTATAAAGCATGCCGCCATGGCCCATGGCAATACCATCATCTACTGCGATAGTGTTAAATTCTTTGGCGATACCGCCTGCTTCTTCAATAGCGCTTGCTACTAACGAGCCCATATCTTTTAAATGCACATGACCCGGCACAAATTGGGTAAATGAGTTAGAGATGGCAATAATTGGCTTACCAAAATCCGTTTCTTTCACGCCTGTTGCGCGCCAAAGTGCGCGAGCTCCTGCCATGTTACGACCTTCGGTACTGGTTGCTGAACGTAGTTTTGGCATTGCTTTATTCCTTGTTTAATTCTTTACTGCATAAAATCGATTAATCTTTGCCGATGAAAGCTAAAAATATTAAGCGTTTACTGTTTTATCTAATTGGGCGGCAACCGGCAACACTTTACACTGTGTCACATCAATCAGCTTGTCTAATTGGTTGCTTAATAATTCAATCGCACGCTCGGCTTCAACCCATAAATTAATCGCTAGGTTGCTGTCATCCTTAGTGTGCATTTTCATTTCAGTCACTTTGAAGCCACGGTGACGTGTAACACGCAGAACACGCTCTAGTACTTCAGGACATTGTTTTACGGTTATCTCTAGATTATGTAGCATCATGTTTGCTTCTCCATTTGATCCATCATTTCACTGTTACTGGCCCCTGGAGGCACTAATGGCCAAACGTTGAAAGCGTCATCAATCGACACATGCAACATAAATGGACCTGGGGTATTAATCATTTCATCTAGGGCTTCTTCGACCTGATCTGCGCGGGTAATGGTACGCCCTGGGATATCAAATGCCGATGCCATTAACACAAAGTTAGGGTTGTCTGATAAATCTGTTTCGCTGTAGCGTTCTTCAAAAAATAGCTGCTGCCATTGCTTCACCATGCCTAATTTTTGGTTATCAACCAGTAAAATTTTAACCGGTAACTTACGGCGCTTGATGGTGGTTAACTCTTGCACGTTCATCATGAACGAGCCATCGCCCGATACTGTGACCACAGTTGCATTAGGTCTGGCTACTTGTGCGCCAATGGCAGCTGGCAATCCAAATCCCATAGTGCCTAGACCTGCGCTAGATAAGTGATCTTCTGGACGTCTAAACCACATATGTTGCGCCACCCACATTTGGTGCTGACCCACATCACAACTGACTACGCTATCTTCAGGCAACTTATTGGCTAAGCGGCGTAACATAGAAGGGGCAAAAATCAGTTCACCTGGGTGGTTATAATCCCATTTATATTGACGTGACATGTCGGCAATATCTTGTAACCACGGCTGAATATGCACCGCATCAACGACTGCTTCTGCTAAAGCTGGCAATACAACACGCAGTTCAGCCGCTATAGCCACATCGGGTTGGCGTAACTTGCCCAGCTCGGCGGCATCGATATCTAAATGCAGCACCTTGGCATTACTGGCAAAACTGGCTAAGCGGCCGGTTACACGGTCATCAAAGCGTGCCCCAACTACGATTAATAAATCACATTCTTGTACCGCTAAATTAGCCGCTTTGCCACCGTGCATCCCTAGCATACCAAGATAACCCGGTGCATCATGGGCAATACTGCCAAGCCCTTTTAAAGTGGCTACAGACGGTATTTTTGTTTGAGTAATAAACTGACGTAAGTGTCCAACAGCACCAGCCATACCCACGCCACCACCGACGTATAACATGGGTTTTTTGGCGGCTTTGATTAATTCAGCTGCGGCGTCCAAATCAGCCTGTTCGGCTTGCAATTCAACTTCCACCGATTGCAGTGGTGTTTTGTATTCAAGTTCGGCTATTTGGATATCTTTAGGGATATCGACCAACACAGGTCCAGGTCTTCCAGAGGCGGCAATTTCAAAAGCGCGATATAAAGTCGGAATGAGCTCGTTGATGTCTGTGACCATAAAACTGTGCTTGGTACAAGACAGTGACATGCCCAGCACATCAATTTCTTGGAAGGCGTCAGTACCAATTACACTGGTCGACACCTGGCCTGTAATGGCAACTAACGGCACGGAATCAAGTAATGCATCAGCAAGTGAGGTGATTAAATTGGTCGCTCCCGGTCCTGATGTTGCAAAGCATACACCGGTTTTGCCACTGGCTCTGGCGTACCCGACTGCGGCAAAAGCAGCACCTTGTTCATGGCGACTTAACAGATGCTCAACAGGGCTACCATAAAGGGCATCATAAATCGGCATAATAGCCCCACCTGGGTAACCAAACACTGTGGTTACACCATGTGCGGCTAGTACTTTGATTACGGCGTCTGCGCCTCTCATTTTTTGCCCTACTTCCATAATGTACTCTCTACTTATTAACGCTACTTGATGACAATGTGTATGTTCAGTGAATGTTCAAACGCCTTAAAACAAAAAAACCCCCGGTCCTTTCGGAGCGGGGGTTTTTGGAATTTTGTGACCTCTAGGTCAGTCTTTTTGCCAAATGCAGCCCCCGCTGTGATTTAATAATCACTACGGTAATAATCGAAATAATGAGTAGGGCTACTTGGTTAAACATATAAAGACTGAGTTCCTAATTTGAGTGTTGAATATCAACTGTGTGATAAGTGATACCATACAAACTTCATCCAACACAAGTAAAAATCGGTATTGTAAAAAAAAATTCAGCTTCCCTGCCGAGACAATGCAAACAACAAACTAAAAATTTGGCAGTAACCCAATTTAGATTACTCAAATAAAAATTTGCTAGAGTGGTCACCTTAGTTACTCACTCTAATGATGCCTGTCCGACAACTTATGATTAATTAAATAATCTAAACTGAACAGGTACTTCATCAGTACTTTTTTACAAATCTAATTTCATAAACCTAGACTATAACTCTAACGAGTTAACGGCTTAATGATTAAGCCACTAGTAGTTAGCTAGCTTCTACAATACTTTTCATATCAGTCATATAGCCGCGAAGCTCTGCACCCACAAACTCAACGTCGGTATTGCGAATGGCTTCATTGACTTCAATTAAGCGAAGGTTATCAACACCTGTTGAAGCTGATTTCAAACCGCTACCTAAAAACTCTGGTGACATGGCATTAACGTAATCACGTAATAACGGCACTGCTGCATGGTTAAATAAGTAACAACCATATTCAGCGGTATCTGAAATAACAATGTTCATTTCATACAAGCGCTTGCGTGCAATAGTGTTAGCAATTAACGGCGTTTCATGTAGCGACTCATAATAAGCTGACTCTTCGACAATACCTGAAGCAACCATAGTATCGAATGCTAGCTCAACACCCGCTTTGATCATCGCGACCAAAAAGATGCCCTTATCAAAGTACGTTTGCTCGTCGATGTGCTCACTTGAAACCGGTGAATTTTCGAATGCGGTTTCGTTAGTTTCTGCACGCCATTTAAGCAAGTTGGCATCATCATTAGCCCAATCAGCCATCATGGTGCGAGAAAACTCACCACTAATAATATCGTCCATATGCTTGGCAAATAATGGCGCTAAAATTTCTTTTAATTCTTCAGCCATATCAAAGGCTTTAATTTTAGCCGGGTTAGATAAACGGTCCATCATGTTAGTGATGCCGCCATGCTTAAGCGCTTCAGTAACGGTTTCCCAACCCTGTTGAATGAGTTTACCGGCATAACCTGGCTCAACACCGTCGGCAACCATTTTCTCGTAACCTAAAATGGCACCGGTTTGTAACATGCCACACAAAATCGTTTGCTCGCCCATTAAGTCAGACTTAACTTCGGCAATAAACGATGACAGTAATACACCGGCACGATCGCCACCAGTAGCACTTGCATAGGCTTTAGCAATGTCTAAGCCATCACCATTAGGGTCGTTTTCTGGGTGAACCGCAATCAATGTTGGTACACCAAAGCCGCGCTTATATTCTTCGCGTACTTCAGTACCTGGACATTTTGGTGCCACCATCACAACAGTGATGTCTGACCGCACTTGCATGCCTTCTTCAACGATATTAAAACCGTGAGAATAAGATAATGTTGCACCTTGCTTCATTAACGGCATAACAGTATTAACAACATCAGTGTGTTGTTTGTCAGGTGTCAGGTTTAATACCAAATCTGCAGCAGGAATAAGCTCTTCAAAGGTACCAACAGTAAAACCGTTATCGGTAGCTTTTTGCCAAGAGGCGCGCTTTTCAGCAATGGCTTGAGGACGCAAGGCAAATGAAATATTCAAGCCAGAGTCACGCATGTTTAAGCCCTGGTTAAGCCCTTGAGCGCCACAACCTAAAATAACAATGTTCCAATCTTTAATATAATTGCAGCCGTCTAAGAATTCGCTGCGGTCCATAAAACGACATTGTGCTAGTTGAGATAATTGTTGACGTAAATTCAGAGAGTTAAAATAGTTAGCCATCTGATACCACCTATAAAATTCAGAAATTTGAGACGCAACATTCAGATAATTTAAATCATCGGAAGTTGTGATTAAGCTTACTATAGCGCAAGCATGTTATTGCTTAAAATGATATATTCGGTATTTGTAATTGCATTTAATGAAATTACATAGTTTTCTATATCAAACAGCGCACACTTAACCTGAACTCTGAGGTGTTATGGATATTCGTTCACTCAAGCTTTACCTACATTTATGCGACAGTTTGCATTTTGCTAAAACCGCAGAGCAAACCCATGTTAGTCCATCAACATTAAGCCGTGCGATGCAAAGGCTTGAAGAAGAAGTGGGTTGTAAATTGCTTGAGCGAGATAATCGCAGTGTCAGCCTAACCCACGCAGGTATTGAGTTTAAGCATTTTGCTGAACAAACGTTATCTGAATGGACACAGTTGAAACAGCGCATTGATCCACAACAAAATGTGTTACGTGGTCGGTTAAATATTTTCTGCTCGGTTACCGCAGCTTACAGCCACTTGCCATCACTATTAGACAGATTTAGACGTGAGCATCCGCATGTAGAAATCAACTTAACCACTGGAGATCCTGCTAATGCCATTAACGAGGTGCAACAAAATAGAGCAGACATTGCCATTCTTGCGCTGCCAGATGCCCTTGCCCCAAGTATTCATTTCAGCAAAATTGATTATGTACCTTTATCTATTATCGCGCCCACTATGCCCTGCCAGGTTCAGCAGATGGTGTCACAAGCTAATATTGAGTGGGATAAATTACCCTTTATTGTGCCTGATCATGGCCCTGGACGCCGTCGTGTGGATAACTGGTTTAAGCAAATGGGTTTCAAGCCGAACATTTATGCCCAAGTTGCAGGACAAGAAGCAATTGCCTCAATGGTAGCGTTAGGATGCGGGGTTGGCATTAGCCCTGATGTAGTGATTCAAAATAGCCCAGTGCGAGGGCGCATTCAAATGGTGGCTTCACCGGTTGAAATTCCAGGGTTTGAGCTAGGCTGTTGTTGCAAAGACAAGCGCACTGAGGATCCAATCATCAATGCATTTTTACAGGTCATTTAAGGCTGGTCTATTTTCGTCACTAATAACTGGTCGACTTTGTATGAATCAATGTCGACCACTTCAAATTTATAGCCGCCATAATTAACGAAGTCGGTTCGTTTGGGTATTTTACGTAGCATATACATAATAAAACCCGCGATGGTTTCATAGTTTTGGCTATGGGGAAATGACTCAATATTAAATGCCCGCATCACATCAGTTATCGGTGTCACGCCATCCACTAACCATGAGCTGTCATCACGGCTAACTATTTGCTCTTCACTTTCATGTAACGACCAAGCGCCCATTACTGCACTTTGTAAATCATTGGTGGTCACGATACCGACAACTAAAGCGTATTCATTCATCACCACCGCAAATCCGGTGCGATTATTTTTAAAATACTCCATCGACTCAGACAAGGTCAGTGTATCGGGAATAATCAGACAGCTATGTACCAAGGAGCTGTCTTTTAAATTAATGCTTTGACCATTAATTACCCTAAGTAAAATTTCTTTAGCATCGACGTAACCCAAAATAGTGTCTAGTTGGCCATTACACACCAAAAACTTGCTGTGGGGTTGATCTGCAATTTTACGTTTTATGGTGTCTTCGGAATCTTGCTGTAAAAAAAACACTAAACTTTCACGCGCTGTCATTGCTGAGGTAACAGGGACGGACTGCATTTCAAATACATTCTCCATCATTTGCTGCTCACCTTTATCTAACACTCCCGCTTCAGTGCCTGCACTCATTATCGCGTAAATATCATCATGGGTAATTTGGTCATTCCGTATCATAGGAATTTGTAATAACTTAAATAAGCCATTCGCCAAACCATTAAAAAGCCAAACAAAAGGTTTTAACAGCGTAATGCATAGCAGCATGGGCGCGACTAAGGTTACCGCCACCTTTTCAGGCATCACCATGGCAATACGTTTTGGCATTAAGTCCGCAAATAAGATAAACAGTGAAGTCACACAAATAAATGACAATACAAAACTGCTTTGACTGACCCAAGCAGGGTCAACCCATGACGATAATAGACCTTCAAAATAGGGCCTAAATGCGCCTTCACCCACAATACCGCCCATAATAGCAACGGCATTAAGCCCTATTTGTACCACAGTGAAAAAACTGCCTGGATGCGCTTGCAAGCTAAGCACTTTAAACGCGCGAATATCACCTTCTTCAGCAAGGGCTTGCAAGCGAATTTTACGGGCAGCGGCTAAGGCGATTTCTGACAGAGAAAAGAAACAGCTAATCGCAATTAACCCCATCATAATTAAAAAATTGTCAACAAAACTCATTACTACCTCTGCCTAATTTTTGTTTATAGGCTGGTTAAATCAATAAGAGCACGATACACATCATGACCATTATAAGGGGGGCAAATAGCAACAACTTTGGCAGTTACGGCTAAATTAGAAACGGCATTAATCTACTTTAGTGGAACCAAGCATCTTTATGCTGCTAAAAATCGCCGTATGGTACTCGAAGTATTATTTATAAAATAGTCTACACTTACTGAATATCAATCGAACTGCCTATATTTTTATTGATTAATCCATGGAATCAGGATTAACCACTGCAAAGGATCTGTTTATGGCAATTGCCTGTATTAACACTCGCGCCAGTTGTGGCGTTGATGCCCCCATAGTGACCGTTGAAGTCCATTTAAGTAATGGTCTGCCGGCCTTTAATTTAGTCGGCTTGCCAGAAACCTCAGTAAAAGAAGCAAAAGAGCGAGTCCGCAGTGCCTTGATTAATGCAGGCTTTGAAGTGCCACAACGCAGAATTACCGTTAACCTTGCCCCTGCAGACTTACCTAAACAGGGTGGTCGCTACGATTTACCTATCGCTATTGGTATTTTAGCTGCATCAGGGCAAATCCCAATTAAGAATATCGCCCAATATGAATTTATTGGTGAGCTTGCACTATCGGGGCATGTTAGATCCTGTAGTGGTATTTTGCCCGCCATTATCGCTGCAAAAAATCAATATCATCATTTATTTATGCCACTAGAAAATCGTTATGAAGCTGAACTTGTAGGCTATGAACACTGCTTTTTTGTCGCCCATTTACAGCATTTAGCGGCTTTTCTTCACGGGCAATCACAATTGCCTAAGTTAGATAACTTACCCCAATGGATAGATGACGCCCCCACTGATGAAAGCCATTTATGTATGAGCGAAGTGATTGGCCAGCACCAAGCAAAACAAGCATTAGAAATTGCCGCTGCTGGCGGGCATAACATGCTAATGCTGGGGCCACCAGGCACTGGCAAGTCGATGTTGGCCAATCGAATTATTCCGTTGATGCCGAAACTGACTTATGAAGAAGCAATAGAAGTCGCGGCGATTCATTCAGTGGCGGCGCTCAGTATTAAACCGGCTAACTTCTTGAACCGTCCCTTTCGCGCACCACATCATACTTGTTCCTCGATTTCATTGGTCGGCGGCGGAAGTCACCCAAAACCCGGGGAGATTTCATTAGCCCATCGCGGCATTCTATTTTTAGATGAAATAGCCGAGTTTCCCCGTAAAGTATTAGATTGCCTAAGGGAGCCGATGGAAAGTGGCGAGGTAGTGATCTCACGCGCCGCAGCCAAGCTGACCTTTTCAAGCCGATTTCAGCTAATTGCTGCAATGAATCCTAGTCCATGCGGTGATACCGAACATGCGCGGGCGACACCAGATCAAATTCAGCGTTATTTATCACGTTTATCAGGGCCTTTTTTAGACAGATTTGATTTAACTATAGATGTACCTAAATTACCGTCTGGTACGTTAACTCAGACCAATACCACTTCAGAAACCAGCGCTAGCATTGCACTGCGTGTCAAACGTGCTCGAGATTTACAACTGAGTCGCAGCGGGGTGTTAAATAGTGAATTAAGCCCTAAACTACTTAATCAGCACAGCGGTATTTGCCATCAAGATCTGGTTTTTTTAGAACAAAGTGTAGTTAAACTCGGGTTATCAGTGCGTAGCTTTCACAGAATTCAGCGCGTAGCTCGTACTATTGCTGACCTACAAAATAGTCAAAATACAGACCGCAGCCACATTGCTCAAGCCTTAGGTTACCGCGCAATGGACCGCCTGTTAGCCAGTTTAAGTAGACAATATTAAAATAAAATCGCTACTGATTGAGCTAAACCTATACAACGAGTAATATAGACCTCCATTTACAGGAGAGTTAGATGTCGTTGTTTTCAAAAATTAAAGGATCGTTAGCATTTATATGCTACTGCATAAATACACTATTTTGGGCTATCCCCATTTTGGTTTTTGGCTTAATCAAACTAATCCCTTTAAAAATAATCGACAAGATTTGCAGTTATATCGCCGATCATTGTGCTTCTGCATGGATTTACTGCAATACTCTCACTGAAAGCATCCTTCACCCGGTCACTTTTGAAGTCACTGGTGATACTGATTTTGATCAAAAACAATGGTATATGGTAATTGCAAACCATCAGTCCTGGGTCGATATCTTAGTACTGCAACGTATATTAAATGGCAAAATTCCTTTTCTTAAATTTTTTCTCAAACAAGAGCTACTTTATGTGCCTGTGTTAGGTCTTGTTTGGTGGGCATTAGACTTTCCTTTTATGCGCCGTTTTAGTCATGCACAACTCAAGAAAAACCCTAAGCTTAAAGGTAAAGACATCGAAATTACCCGCAAAGCCTGCGAAAAATTTAAAACTAAGCCTGTCAGTGTAATGAATTTTGTAGAAGGTACTCGCTTTAATAACGTAAAACATCAACTACAGGCATCGTCTTTTCAACACCTATTAAAACCTAAAGCAGGTGGAATGGCCTTCGCACTTTCAGCTATGGGTCAGCACATTAATAAGTTAGTCAATGTAACTATTTATTATCCTGAACAGGTGCCTTCATTTTGGGGGTATATCTGTGGGCAAACCAAGCACATTAAAGTCAATATTGAAATTAGCGATATTCCACAGAATATGCGCGGTGATTATATTAACGACCGTCAATTTAAAATTGATTTTCAAGAGCAGCTAAACCAATTTTGGTCTGAGAAAGATCAAAAATTACAACAGTATCATCAGCACTGCACAGCCCCAAGTCATAGCGCGGCAATTAGCAATAAGTGCACGAAAAAGGCATAAATATCAATGTTATCGTTTTTACCTGGCCCAATTTTATACGCAATAAGTCTGACTTTATTGATTATCAATACTATTGTTTGGAGCTCATTACTCAGCATTGGCGGCATTATTAAATTACTATTGCCAGTCAAAACGATTCGCTTAGGTTTATCTCACTTAATGAATCGCTTTATGTGGTGCTGGGCAGTCTGCAATGGCGGCATTTTAGCACTAATTTCTAATATTGAATGGGACGTTGAAGGGCTTGAGAATCTTGATAAAAATAGCTGGTATTTACTGATAAGTAATCACTTAAGCGGTTTTGATATTGCTGCGCAAACCTATTTACTGCGTAACCATATTCCAATGCTAAAGTTTTTTCTCAAACAAGAATTGATGTATGTACCCATTATGGGATTGGGCTGTTGGGCGCTGGATATGCCATTTATGCATAGAACTAGCCCTGCAAAGTTACGTAAAAATCCTAAATTAAAAGGTAAAGACTTAGCAACGACTCGCAAGGCTTGCGCTCGATTTAAACATTTACCAACCTCTATTATTAACTACGTTGAAGGTAGTCGCTTCACGGTAGAAAAACATCAACGCCAACAATCACCTTACCAACATTTACTGCGTGCAAAAGCGGGTGGTATTGCTTTTACACTTTCGGCAATGGGTGAACAATTTACTAGCCTTCTTAATATTACTTTAGTGTATCCAGATGCAAAGGCTGATGAAGATATACTTTATGGCGTGATGAATGGTCGCGTTAAAAAAGTTGTTATGAGAGTAGAAATACTCCCTGTTCCTAAGGTTGACCCTGAACTTTATTTCTCTCAGGCGGAATATAGAGCTGAATTTCAGCGTTGGTTGAATGATTTATGGTTAGAGAAAGATAATCAAATCGATGGCATCCTTAAGCAATATGCTGAGAAATCTATTACTATCAACAAACAATAACGATCAAGCATCATCTGTAAAACTAGCTATAATCAACATCAAATCGTTAACGAAAAAATATATCTATTAATAATTGATTAACAATTGAATTTCCCACCTTAAAAGGTAGTATTGATTTAAGCTGTCATTTCATAATAATAAAACACAGAAATTAAGCTGTCATTTCATAAAAATAAAACACAGAAACTAAGGTGTCGTTTGATTTTACGCATATTTTCATTTTTGATTACAGCCATTCTATTTGCAGCTTTATTGTATGCAACACCAGCTATTGCGTTACATAAAGGCAAGTATAGTCATATTTCCGAGATCAAATTTGAGCATTTTGATAGCCAACAA
The DNA here is from genome assembly GCF_051164935.1 of Shewanella sp. HL-SH2. NCBI lineage: Bacteria > Pseudomonadati > Pseudomonadota > Gammaproteobacteria > Alteromonadales > Shewanellaceae > Shewanella > Shewanella sp. HL-SH2. The sequence continues at coordinate 959,899 of NZ_CP195035.1, read as the reverse complement.
GGGCTAAACCAAAACAGTATTACCAAGTTGTTTATGGACAGTGCTGGTATGTTATGGATTGGTACTCAAGATGGCTTGCACAGTTATAATGGTGTCGATTTTCAGATATACCTCAAGCGTTCTGGTGATCCTGAAACAATTTCAGATAATTTTATTACTGATATTATACAAACCCCCGATGGTGCACTTTGGGTCGCAACTTTGAATAGCGGCTTAAATAGGCTTGACCTTAAAACGGGTAAGTTTATCCGATTTAATCAGGTAGATGGCTTAACTGATAGCCAAGTGTCTCATCTTGCCGTTATTGGTGATACCCTTTGGATAGGCACACGTTCGGGCCTGTTTATGATGTCCCTCAAGACTTATAAAATCACTTCTATTGGTCTTGGTAATAGCTTAGAACCGCAAATAACCAGCTTATCTAATATCGATAATAAGTTTGTCATCGTTGGCACTGACAGAGTTGGAACTTATGCAATTGATACTAATACAATTAATCGTTTAGATATTCCAAATGAAATGCAAGTTAACCGAATTCAGGCCAGCTCAATTTTTGCCGTTTGGTTAGCTATTGATAATCAAATCTGGCGTTATAATTTAGATACCCACCAAAAAGATTTTATCTGGCAACGATCTGATGCTACTGGAAAAAAGAATGACATCAAAGACTTTATAGTTGTTGATGCCAACCAAGTATGGGCGATAGGCAATGGCTCAGGTCTTATTCAGTTAGATTTTGACGGCAAAGAATGGCAAAGCCAATATCATAAAAATGAAGCCTATAAAATAAATAGCCTGAGTGAAGATAATTTATTCACCATGATGCTCGATCCTAATGGCACCTTGTGGCTAGGGACTACCTTTTCTGGTATCGATAAAATTAACCTTAGCAATCAATATTTTACTCATTTATTCGATAGCAGCACCAGTAATCCACGCAAGGCCAATATGATCAGGGCAATTTATCGCGATCATAAACAACGCTTATGGATTGGAACGGATGGAAAAGGCCTTAAATATTTAACTGAGGATGGCAAGTACACCTATCTTAATGATCAATTTTCTGTGTTGTTGGATATTCCTGCCACTGAACTCGATATACAAGTTAACGATATTATTGAAGATAGTGAACAAACAGTATGGTTTGCGACTAGCATAGGTGTATTTACCTTAGACAAACAAGATACGCTATCGCAAGTTAAGCCTCACAATCCAGCACTGCAGGCAGATATAAATTTTCGCAGCTTAGCCGTTGATGATAAAAATAGAGTCTGGTTGGCCAGCATGCTAGGGCTGTATTTTATCTCTAAAGATAATCAGCAAATGCTGCCCTATAACTTTGGTTTTCAGAAGGAGTATTCCCCCTATAAGCACCAAATGCTAACGCTACATTTCAGTGATGGATATTTATGGATAGGCACCATAGGCGGCCTTGTCAGACTTAATCCAGAAGAAAAAGAATTAGTTTTTGTTAGCAACGAACCTGGTAATCCCTATAGTTTAAGCGATAACCGCGTACGAGACTTTCTTCGCGCCTCAAATGGCGATCTCTGGGTAGCAACCCATAGCGGTATAGACAAATTAACAACGGACTACGGTATTTTTAAATTTGAACGCTTGGATGTGAATAACGACTTAGCTATAAATACAGCATACAGTTTGCTGGAAGATAATGACCAAAACCTATGGCTAGGTACCAACTCAGGCATTGCCCGTTATAACCCCGCAACGAAAAAATTTACTTCGTTTAATATTCATGAAGGGCTACAGGCTTTAGAGTTTAATGGCGCGGCTCGTTTTAAAGACAGTAATGGTGACATGTGGTTTGGCGGCATAAATGGGCTAAATTACTTTACGCCGAGCGATATTCCACAGCAACGTCCACCAATCAAACTAGCACTTACTAGCTATACTATTGGCGATACACGTTATCCGGTTTTGGATCTTAGTCACACACCTAAGATTAATATGCCCTATGAAAAACAACTCATTAGCTTTGAAGTTGGCGCGCTCAACTTTAGTTATAGTAATTTAAGTCAATACAGTTACTTTTTAACTGGCTTTGATTCTGTATGGCATAAACTGCCCACTGGCAGCAAAATAACCTACACCAACATCCCACCAGGGGATTATCAACTCATAGTGCGTCATGCTTTAGGTCAAAATGCTTTTGATGAGAAATCATTAGTCATACCTATTTCGGTGATCCCGCCTTTTTATATGAGTAAATTTGCTTATATGTTTTATGGCATATTCAGCTTTAGCCTGTTGTCATATTTTATGTATTCAAGGCACTATAAACATGAGAAACAACGAGAATTTGAGCAAAGTATTCGTGCATCTGAAGAACGTTTGAAGCTTGCCTTATGGGCTTCTGGTGATGGTATGTGGGACTGGAATATCGCACAGAACAAAGTCTACCGCACTAACATGGTGCCTCAAATGAACTTTGATCATTCTGATAAGTTACTTATAGATAGCATTCACCTTGAAGACCGCGCAAGAGTAGAAAGTCTACTGCAAGAGCATCTTGATGGTAATAGTGAATTTTTCGAGGCCGAATACCGAGTTGAAATAGGCAATGGTAAGTGGACCTGGTTGCTTGATCGTGGACAAGTGGTTGAACGTGATAGCAAAGATAGACCACTTCGCATGGCGGGAACCCATAAAGATATCACCAGCCGTAAAGAAATTGAAAATGAATTAAAACTGTCTTCACAAGTGCTATTCAGTATGAATGAAGCCGTTGTCGTCGGAGAATTAGATTATAAAGTTCGCTCAGTTAACCCGGCATTTAGTCGAATTACCGGCTTTAAAGCGCGAGAAGTCGCTGGCAAACACTTCTTATTTTTGGCTATGGGCAAACAATCAAGGGAGTTTTATATTACCGTTGAAGCCCAATTGTTACGTCATAAGCACTGGGCCGGAGAAATTAAAATTCGTACCCGTAATCGTAAAGGTATTTTGGCCTGGCTAGAAATAAATCAGGTCATCGATAATAAAGGTGAAACTAGCCACTTTGTTGCGGTATTTACCGATATCACTGCCCGTAAAAAAGCAGAAGAAGATTTGCGCGTTCTGGCTAACTTTGATCCATTGACTGGCTTACCTAATCGAACCTTATTCCAAGACAGACTCAATCATGCCATCACCAAAGCGCATCGTTCGCAGCAAATTGTCGCGTTATTGTTCCTTGATTTAGATCGCTTCAAACATATTAATGATTCTATGGGGCATCATATTGGTGATTTATTACTAAAAGCGGTATCAGTGCGTCTTCAAAATGCAATTAGAGAAGGTGATACCGTTGCCCGATTAGGCGGCGATGAATTTACCCTCATTTTAGAAGGCGTTAAAAAAATCGAATCCGCGACGCGAATTGCAGAGAAAGTGCTGCAATCATTTGAAACCCCGTTTTTATTAGACGATAAAGTGTTAACGATTTCATCATCGATTGGTATCAGCTTATATCCAAGTGATGCTGATGATACAACTTCATTAATTAAATATGCCGATACAGCTATGTATCATGCTAAGTCTTTAGGGCGTAATAATTTCCAGTTCTATACCGCTGAGCTTAACCAATATGCTACTCGCCATGTGCAGCTAGAAGCAGGTCTTAAACAAGCTATTACTTTGAATGAGCTGTCTTTGGTATATCAGCCTAAATTTGATGTTAAAACAGAAAAAATTATCGGATTAGAAGCACTATTACGCTGGAATAGCGCAGAGCTTGGATTTATTTCTCCAGCCGAATTTATCCCGCTAGCTGAAGAAACTGGCATGATTAATGAGATAGGTCATTGGGCGCTTAACCAAGCCTGTGGCCAGCTTTCACAATGGCATCAGCAGGGATTTGAGCATATATCTGTTGCGGTAAACCTTTCTGCCAGACAATTAAAGGCCGATATAATATCGACCATTGAAGTTGCTTTAGCGGTTTCAGGTCTACCTGCAAGCGCGCTTGAATTAGAATTAACCGAATCAATGATTATGGGTAACCCAGCAGATTCTGTAGATATTCTCACCCAGCTAAAAGCCATTGGTTTAACGATATCTATTGATGATTTTGGTACAGGATACTCAAGTTTAAGTTACCTTAAGCGCTTCCCTATCGACACCTTAAAAATTGATCGTGAGTTCGTACGTGATATTAGTGAAGACCCTGATGATGCTGCGATAACCAGCGCAATTATTACCTTAGCCCACAGCTTAGAATTAAATGTTGTGGCTGAAGGGGTTGAAACCCATGAGCAGCTAGAGTTTTTGCGACAAGGTGGTTGTGACCAAGTACAGGGCTTCTTGCTGAGTAAGCCTTTGTCTGTCGTTGATTGTCTGGCACGTTTACAGTTAGACAAAAGCTCGCTGTCATCTTAGTCATTACTGGTACACATAAATACAAACAAAAGGCCTGAAATTATTCAGGCCTTTTGGTTTTTATAACGCGAATAAATTGGCTGAAATTAAAATTAACATCAGCAACAAGCTGTCGATTAATTAAAAATCATCTATCACATGAAAAGCACGATACTCATCATAGGCAAATTGATCTGTCATACCACTGATATAATCAATAATCAGCCGCATACGGAAGTAAAACTCACGGCAATCTTCATCAGTAATTTGAGTCGTTAATGCGCCCTCTGCCATGGCTGTTTGGTATGCGGCAATATGCTTAGAAGACAGTTTCTTGTATAAACGTGCCGGGTATATCGGAATTGACAGCAACTTATCCTCAGCCGTTTGAGCGCCATACATTAATACATTAAATTGCTCACGACTCAGGGTTAGCAATGGCTTATAGCATTCCATTAAGCCACTGATTACTCTATACCCCTGCAACTCACGCGCTTCCACCTCTGGGTGACAAAAAGCTTGTTCTAACGCGACCCGTTTAAACGTTTCAACAATCATGTGATTAGCGCTATTGTCTTCAATCAAGGCATAATTAAAGCTGCCATTGAACACGGCTTCCATATTATCAATAAAGCGTTTCTGGGCGTGCTGAGGTAAACGACCGTTCACCCCTACTCGTAAGAACACAAAAAACATGCTGTCACTGCCCTTGGCACTTTTACTGGCTTTATCTAGCATCACTTGCATTACAGCTTGGTCTACATCGCTAAGATGTGTAGATATTTGGGCAAACTTGTCTATTAATGCTAACTTCATTTGCGTTACCGTCAGCACACCTTTTTCAACCGCATCTTCTAAATCAGCTATTCCATAAGAAATATCATCCGCGGCTTCCATAATATACGCAAAAGGTGAGCGGCAATGAGGAGCGATATCTAAGGTTTTTTGTAACTCAGTGATATAGTCAGTTTCGCTCAAATAATAACCGACCTTTTTCTTTAAATAACTGTGGGGGTCATTACCATTTTTAGCTGGTTTGGGCTCAGTACCACAGCGGGTGTACTTCATGATCCCCGAGGCTTGTGAATAAGTCAGATTCAGTTTTAGCAAGGAGTGAATTAATCGTATTCCCTGAGCATTACCTTCAAAACTAATTAAGTCTCTGGCAATGTCATCGGGTAAGATTTTATTGTGTAATTGCTGATATATGCCCGCAAGACTGTTTTGCAGCCAATCAATCATTGCCGCTTCACCAAAATGACCAAATGGTGGATTACCAACATCGTGCATTAAACACGACATTTCTACGATAGTTTCCAGCTCACGTGCTAAGGTTTTTAAACCATAGTTTTGTGTGTCGGAGTCGTACTTTGACAAGCCATCACAAATCAACTGACTGATATATCGGCCGACTTGCTGCACTTCCATTGAGTGAGTTAATCGGCTACGCACTGCGGCATTTCGCTCTAGCGGAAATACTTGAGTTTTTTGCTGTAATCGCCTAATAGCTGCTGAATTAATGATACGGCCACGGTCACTTTCAAACTGCCTTAATATTGGGCCTGAGGACGCTTTATATTGAAAAGGACGTTCAGCTTTAATTTTAGTATTAAAATGCATATACATTACCCAGCAAAAAAGTATTTAATAGGATAAATTTACAGCATTACTCTTTTATATTCAATGAATTAAACAATCTTCAAGTAATTAAAAGGTGATGCGTCATTTTATTTTAAAATGATACTTTATACGTTAATATTGAGTTATCTATTGATTTTAAAACCATATACTTTATCGACAAAGCTTAACTTAAACATTCAAACTCACTCAGTTTTAGTGTGTTAGAATCAGCAACAAATAAATTTCAGCCATCAACATAAGGTCATCTAATGAATCCAATTATTGCCATCTTAAAAGAGCACAATGTAAGCGATGCTAAAATTAGCGAATTATTTCAAACGCTAACCCAAAATCCATTAATGGCAATGAGCGTTATTGGTCAATTAGGGATCCCAGCTGAAAAATTACAACAATTGATGGCTATGGTTATGCAAAACCCTGCATTAATTAAAGAAGCTGTATTAGAATTAGGTTTTGATTTTTCAAAAGTCGAAGCGGCAAAAGCACAATTACAGCACTAGAGCTGTAAACGATAAAAAGAGTAAAGTGGCACCCTACTTTACTCTTTTTTGATAACGCTCACATTTATCTCAATAATTAAGTTAAGTACTTAGGCGATTCATTTGCTTTCGAATAAACGGCACTAAATCACTGGCCTGCAAACCTATAAAGCCTGATTGTTTCGCCGATTGATCCGCTGCCTGACTATGCAGTTGCACCCCGATTAACGCGGCATCTAAAAGTGAATAGCCTTGGGCTAACAAACTCACAATAACCCCGGTTAACACATCGCCCATTCCACCCGAGGCCATCCCTGGGTTACCTGCTAAGCACACATAAACTTGGCGACCATCACACACTAATGTGCCAGCACCTTTTAAAATAGCCACCCCACCAAAACGTTGTTGCAACTGTCGCACAGCTTGGTAACGGTCTCGTTCTATATCTATTACAGCGCAGTTTAATAATCTTGCAGCTTCACCTGGATGCGGAGTAATCACTCTATTAACATCGATATTAGGAGCTAATGCCAACAGGTTTAACCCGTCTGCATCAATCACTTTGGGTTTATCAGATTGCCTAACCCGATCGGCAATTAATTTTGCATGCACACTCATCCCTAGCCCGGGACCTAACGCAATGGCCGTAGCCCAATGAATACGAGCATCAACATTATCAAGGCAATCCCAAGCGTGACACATTACCTCAGGACAATATGATAACAATGGCGAGTAATTTGCGCTGTGGGTTAATACTGCGGTTAATCCTGCGCCCGTTCTAGCACATGCTGCTGCACTTAATATTATTGCTCCACCAAAACCGATATCGCCACTGAGTAACAAGGCCTTACCATGATGACCTTTATTTGATACAGGGTTTCGGCCGAGCAAAGTGTGCTTTAATCTCTGCTCGGTTATAGCATGCACTTCTGCCAAGTTATTTTGCTGAAAAAATAACTCAACCCCCAAACCTGCAAAATGTAATGTTCCGCAATATTCCCGCGCCTGACCTGTTACTAAACCTTGTTTGATACCAATAAAGCTGACCGTATGATTTGCGCGTACCGCAATACCCAATACCGTACCGGTGTTTGCACATAACCCTGAGGGAATATCAACAGCGAACACTTTTGCCGAACTGGTATTGACCAACTGGATCAATGCAGAGGTTTGTTGTTTAACCTCGCCACGTAGACCTGTACCCAATAGCGCATCGACAATCACATCAACATCATCAGCAATGTGAGTTGTTTGAGTATTAACCCTGCCACCTGCAGCCGTAAAGTCACAATAAGCTTGATAAGCATCACCTGTTAATTGGCTCGGTTGATGAGTTGACCACACAGTGAGCTTAATACCCGCTTTACGCACTAGGCGTGCCAGCACATAACCGTCACCGCCATTATTACCACCACCACAACAGACTAAAATATGTTGAGGCGTTGGATAATATTGTAAAACAAGCTTAAAAACGGCTTCTCCGGCACGCTTCATTAAGTCAAACATAGTCACACCGGCTAGCTGCGCTGCCTGGATCTCGCCTACTTTAACTTGCTCAGCAGTATAAAAATTATTAGGTAATGTCATGAGGCACCGACTACTTGTTGTTTTGACGATTTATTCAGCATATCGTAAAAACGGCAAGAAACCTTAAAAACCTCACCCCCTATCGTAATACAATATTATTATCTTGATAGAATAGTCAGGCCATATCCTTGAGAGAAAAACAACATAACAAGAGCCCACTTTAGCTTATTAGCCATTTGTGTCATTACCGGTTCCACCGTCGCTGCAACTCAGCTTGATACCGCTAAGCAGTTCAATTTAGACCCAAGTAAAGCGCCAGCACAAAATTTTGATTTATCTAAATGGAAAATTACTCTGCCAGAATTAGCCCAAGAGGGAAAAAGTAATGGTAAAGCATTAGAAATCGATAAAAATCAACTGAGTAGTGCAGCTGATCCCTATGTTCATCCACAGTGGTTTTATACCGACCAGCATACTGGCGCTATGATATTTGTTGCCCCCAATGAAGCACCAACAACACCCAATAGTAAAAATACTCGTAGTGAATTACGCGCAATGCTCGCTGAACAATATGATCAGCTTAGCAATAACTTCGTTGTGGCTTCTCATCCTAATGCCAGCAAATACGGCGCTATTGGTGGTAAATTAACTGCACAACTGTCGGTTGATCATGTCAGCACCAGTGGCGATCCTGCTATGAATGGTGCATTCGGTGTGGTCATTGGACAAATTCATGCCCCTGATAACGAACCATTAAAAATTCAATATCGTAAGCTGCCCGAACATGAATTTGGGTCGCTATCGTGGAATTATGAACTTAATCCCCTACCTAAATTACAGGATGCTACCGACAGCAAAGGGATAAAATATCGCCAGGATATACGTCATGATGTATTTGGTAAAAATGACATACGTGCAGGTGAACCTGAACCTAAAGAGGGGATAAAACTGGGAGAGATTTTTGCTTATGACGTAAATGTCAAAGGCAATACCATGCACCTTACTTTCACTAAAAACCCAGGTACAGCAAATGAAATTATTAAAACCTTTGCCGTTGATTTAGCCAAAGGTCACTACCAAGGGCATGAGGTCGATCAAGGTTACAAGAATGACTGGATGTATTATAAAGCAGGCGCTTATAATCAATGTAATACCCAAAAAAGCAGTTCCAATTGCCAATCAAGAGGTATGGAAGCGGGCGACTATACCCAAGTTAGCTTTTACCAGTTAATGCTGAATCAATAAACGGTAATAAAATACTGAGCAATACTTGAGGGCTGTGATCTTTCGAGATCAATTTTAACCAAAAAAATCAACAGTCCTTATATCAACAGTCTTATCTCACGACTAAATTACTTCTTACCTTCAAAGGCCACCAGCCAAGTCTTGAGCAACTGATTAAGCTCAGGCATCTCAGTATCCGACAGATGATCCACTAAGGTGTGTTGAATACGCACATGTTGTTCAATTGCATCATCTATGGTGGCAAGGCCTTTTTCAGTCAAACCAACCGTCACACTGCGTCTGTCTTCAGTACTGTGAACACGCTTGATTAACCCTTTAGATTCAAGTTTATCTAACCGATTGGTCATCGCACCTGAGGTCAGCATCATCGACGATAATAACCCTGAAGGTGTTAGCGAAAAGGGGGGCCTGCACGCCTTAATGTCGCCAGCACATCGAATTCACCCATAGTAAGATCAAACTGTTTATGGCAAGTGGATATTTCGGCTTCAATATGTTTTTGTAGACGCAGAAAACGTCCAAGTATCGCCATTGGCAGAGTATCTAAATGTGGTTTCTGCTCAGCCCATTGGGCAACAACGCGATCGATATCTTCCATTTTTCACCTGACTGATAAGCCGTTAAATAACGTTGAAATAAACTTAACGCAAAGATACTTGATAAAAAGATACTTTACAAAAATAAATTATCGGTTCAGAATTGCAATATATCTTCATATAAAGATACTTAATTTAAAGGTAGTTTATGAATATCCTATTAGCCATGATCCCAGCTTTTTTTTGGGGTACCACGTATGCCATGACCCAGTTCACCTTACCTGACTGGCCACCATTACTATTAGGCGCGCTGCGCGCTTTACCTGCGGGGCTAATATTATTAGCCATAAAGCCTAGCCAACCTAAAAAAGCACAATGGCCGATTTTAATTAAACTGGGTGCAATTAATATCGCGGTGTTTTTCAGCCTTATTTTTGTGATGGCATTAACGCTACCTTCAGCCATATCAGGCATTGGAATGATTTCCGTACCCGTTTTTGCCATGCTATTCCACTGGGTTATCAGTAAAAAGCGCCCTAACCCAGTACAAGCATTTTTTGGCATGATGTTAGTGCTATTAGCTTGGATGCTATTTGACCCAAGTTCGATCACGTTAAACCCAATAGGGTTGGTCGCTATGCTAGCGGCTATTAGCTGCATTATTGTCGGTAGCACGATAACCAAGGCACTGGGTACGCGGATTCATTGGTGGACCATACTGACCTGGCAGCTCATTATTGGGGGGGCATTATTACTAGTTAGTGCGGGCGTTCAGGCATTCTTTTTACCGCAGCAATATTTCGATGCGATCAGCCAATTCAGCCTGATAAATGCTGCTGGAATAGGCTGGATAGTGTTGCTCAATACAGTGCTGGGTTACAGCATGTATGTCTGGTTATTACAACGTATGTCGGTGGTCGACTTTACTTTTGGTGGCATTGCCAACCCCATAGCGGGTATCGTTTGTGGTTTAGTGTTAATGAGTGAATCCTATACGCCTCACCAATATTTATTAATGAGCGGAATGATTTTAGCCTCTATCGCACCGGCATTAATTCAGCTGCTGCGCCGAAGAATACCTAATAAAGCTGTGGTAGATTAAGCCTAGTTGTTAACAAAGCTTAGTCAGTGAACTAATAGTATCGTGATCTAATAGTATCGTTGAACAATAGTATCGTGAACTAATAGCATAGTGAAATAATAGCATCGCGGGCTAAGCTTCTGTTATTAATGAATTATTTATTAGCTAACGGCTATTTTTCACTCCCACGGTGAGTAGCAGTAATCCCGTAGAAATAGCAGCAACGGCATAGGGCATCCCCGCCTGCCAACTGGTTTGGCTATTCACGCCAAAAAAGTCGACATAAAGTGCTGTTTGAATCGGTCCAAAATACCAAATAGCGGGATAAAGCACTTCAAAAAAGCGCTTTGTTCCGCCAAAAGCACCACAAAAATAAGCCAGCGATACTGTAAATGAAATAGCAATAATCAATTGCAGCAGTAACATCCACTCAGCCATCACCATAAAACGGATAGCGCCGCCCAAACAGGCCATTGCCAGTACAATCCATGCTGCGGAATAACTCGCCAAACTTTGTAACCTTGATGATTGCTTACTGTAGGTCATTAACTCTACTGTATTCGATTGTTTTTCTAATTGCCCTAAGGGCGATAGCACTAACACACACCACAACCATGCAAGAGGTAACACTATGCTCATCAGTAATTGCTGGCTAATAAATACTTGCACAATATTTAAAATAATTAAGCCGATAAACCAATAAGTAGATTGGCCAGTTAACATTAATTTGAGCTCTAAGCGCAGCAGTCGTGTGAAGGCAAAATACTGAGTAAAAAAACCAAAAAGACTATCCAGTGGCATCCCTACTGTGCGGCTAAAAGTGCGGTGTAGCCATGATGATTGTTGCTTAACGGCTTGCGTTTGCTGGCTAAATCGGTCGAAACATAGATAGGTAACACCCAAACAAATCAGGCTAAAAAATATTAACGGTAACGCGCCCCACAAATGCACTGCTGTCGGCTCAATACCTTGCCATATAAAGGTATTAATTTCTGGGCTTAAGCTATCGCCCACTTTAATGCCTATATTGGTTGCCCCTTGAGATAAAGGAAAACGTGCTACCACTTCAGCATCTAATTGATCAAGCAGATTGCCAATACCAGAAACACTTTCAATCGTTTGTACAATCGAGCCTATCCAGATAAAAAAATACACCAGATTACCTAAGCCACCTCTAAGCCATTTTATTGATTCGAACATGATAGCAATAGAGGCGACAGCCAGTAATACGGGCAAAACGAACACCAGCTGAGGCCAAATTAATACCCAAAAACCAATTTGATAACTTTCGCCATAATAAAGCTGGATCATTACAGTACTGCACAACATGACCAGTACAATTGATACCAACATAAGTACATTCACACACCACTTTGAAAATAAAAATGTGTGCTTGGCCACAGGCGTGGCGGCGATCAACTCACTTGTCATGGATTGCCGGTCTAATTCAAGTGCATTCTTAACTAAGTAAAAGCAAATAATCGGTAAAAAAAGTACATTCAACATCGCCAAACACACACCAAGCCAGGCACTGTTATAAATGCCGCGATAGCCATTAATCACTAATGTTTGATATTGAGCATCCGGCGATGGAAAAAATAATAGCGTTAAAACCGACATAGCCAACAAGGCGACAATATAGCTTTGTTGCCGGGTACGCTGTTTAAAATCAGCGATGATACATTGCCACATGGTATTCATTAACTTGCCCTCGCTAAACCCGCTTGCGGTTGTTGCCTGCTGGTAAAGTAAAGATAAGCATCTTCTAATGATGGGGTTCTTGCAATTGCTCTGGCATCAGGGCAATGGTCGGCAACAAGATTGAGCTCCACTTTGTCTTCTTTACGCACGCTATGGCTAACAATAAACTCATGCTGAATATGTTTAAGCTCATTAAAGTCAGTGGTGAGTTGCCAGCATTTATTGGCCATTTTTTGTAGCAGTGAACTAGGAGTGTCCGATTGGATCAGCTGCCCGGTATTCATAATCGCGATACGGTTCGCTATAGACTCAATATCAGACACAATATGAGTCGAAAAGATGATGCATCGGTCACCCGCTAACTCAGTCAGTAGTTGCCTGAAGTTGGCCCGCTCATGCGGGTCTAAACCAACTGTGGGTTCATCAATAATCAGTAACTTGGGATCATTGAGCAAGGCTTGCGCAATACCAATTCGCTGCTTCATACCGCCCGAATAACCTTTTAATGGCATATTGGCAGCGTGGGTTAAATTGAGTTTATCAATTAACTCGTCAATAACTTGATTAGCCTTTGATTTGGGTAAACCTTTTAAGCTGGCAATGTAATGTAAAAATTCGACAGCCGATAGTTGATCATACACACCAAAGTACTGCGGCAGATAACCTAATTCATGACGTAAAACTTGCGGTGACCTAACAATATCTTGTCCGTTCCACAAAATTTTTCCGGCGGTGGGTTTGGTGATAGTGGCCAGAATACGCATTAGGCTAGATTTACCCGCACCATTAGGCCCGAGTAACCCTAAAATTCCCGGCTCAACTTTTAACGATAAGGCGTTAATCGCCAGTTTAACGTTTTTGCCACTTTGATATTGTTGACTAAGTGATTGAATGTCCAATTGCATAATATTGCTCTTCCTGGTTGAGTTGGAAGATATTTAGCAAGGATTAGACCATATTTTTTTACATTTAAATTCAAAATCTTACTAATAAGCCAAGGTGTTGAAGTTAACCATATTGATGATTTTCACCACTTATTAGTCTGTTACTTAGGATAAAAGTTAACCGAGCCAGTCATTAACTAGCTTATAAGTAACCTCTTACTCAGACTCGATTTTTTTATAGCCTGATATGAGCGTTTTTAAAGTAAGGCTCTTAGCTGATTAAGCGCATCTACCGAGAAACCTTGATCATAAAAGTAAATCACTTTTCCCTGTGGGTCTAACAGCACGACTCGGGTGTTGTTTGGGTTTTCATTGCCAGTAAAGGCTTGTACTTGGTCGCCATCCTGGTAAACCGTCACCACCCCTTTCCAAAGTGGCTTAGGAATGCCCGCGCGCATGCCATTATCAATAAAAGTACTGAACATTCTAGGGAACAATCCTTGTATTGTCGGCACTTCATATACAGCAACTTGAGTCTGGGTCATGTCTAAGCCAATCAACCAGCGATCAATATCAAATTGTGAGTTTTGTTTATAGCCAATTAATAATAATGCCACCTTACCTTTTAAATCGTCAGGTAAGGCCATCGGCTGCTGTTCAAGAGTTTGCCCCGTTACTGACGGAAAAACCTGTCCTGTAATGGCTTGATTAGGGTAGCTGGTGCTGCAGGCCGTTAATAACGTCGCCATCGCAATAACCATAAATAAACGCATTTTTAATCCTTGTTATTAAGTTCTCTATACAGTTATACGCGCCCCAAATGTAAATGGTCTATACAAAATGATTAATAATTTACGCATAATTTGCTACAGTCACGCCAACTTTTGTATAAGGGGTATTGTTTTGTTTAAAGAACGCTTTAAGGATCTCAGTATCAAAGGCGATTTGTTTGGCGGTGTTACCACGGCAATCATTTCATTACCCTTGGCTCTTGCGTTTGGTGTCGCCTCTGGCGCTGGTGCCGAAGCAGGTTTATGGGGCGCTATTCTTGTTGGTTTTTTTGCCGCGTTATTTGGCGGTTCATCAACCTTAATCTCTGAACCTACCGGTCCTATGACTGTAATTATGACCGCCATTTTAACCACCATGGTGGCTAAGTATCCTGAATCTGGTATCGCTACCTCATTCACGATAGTCATGATGGCAGGTGGCTTTCAATTTTTAATCGGCAGCTTAAAACTAGGCAAATATGTCACCCTAATGCCCTACAGTGTTATTTCTGGCTTTATGTCCGGCATTGGCGTGATTTTGATTATATTGCAATTATCGCCTTTACTAGGTCACGCAGCCCCAACAGGTGGCGTTATAGGCACCTTATCTTCACTGCCAAATACCTTAGCAAATATCAAGTTTAGCGAGCTGTTTCTTGGTTTATTAACCCTAATAACATTGTTCATGTTCCCTAAACGATATCGTAAATATGTGCCTGCGCAGCTTGTTGCTCTAGTAGGGGTCACCTTATTATCGATCATGTTCTTTGACACCGACAGTATGCGCCGCATTGGTGAAATTCCAGCAGGCTTACCTTCTCTGGTTATTCCTCACATTAACGCTGATATCTTTGTCACCATGATCATCGACGCCTTAGTGCTAGGTACCCTTGGCTGTATTGACACCCTACTGACCGCAGTTATCGGCGATTCATTAACCCGTAAAGAGCACGATTCAGACAAAGAATTACGTGGCCAAGGTTTAGCCAATATGATTTCAGGCTTGTTTGGCGCGCTTCCTGGTGCGGGAGCCACTATGGGCACGGTAACCAATATTCAAGTAGGTGCCCAATCACCGCTATCAGGTATCACCCGAGCGGTAATACTGGCATTAGTGGTACTGGTGGCCGGTGGTTTGACCGAGCCTATCCCGATGGCGGTATTAGCCGGGATTGCGGTTTATGTTGGTTTTAATATTCTTGACTGGAGTTTCATTCAACGTGCTCACAAAGTCAGTATGCAAAGCATGGCTATTATGTATGGGGTGATGTTATTAACCGTATTTGTCGATTTAATTGTGGCAGTAGGACTTGGGGTCTTTATTTCTAACATCCTCATTATTGAACGCTTAAGCCGAGAACAAGCACGCCAAGTTAAAGCCATCAGTGATGCAGATCAAAACGATGTTCCGCTGACACAAAGTGAGCGCGGCTTACTTGACCAGGCAAATGGTAAAGTGCTGTTTTTCTACTTATCAGGTCCAATGATTTTTAGCGTATCAAAAGCGATTTCACGTCAACACGCCAGTATTGCCGAATATGAAGCAATGATCCTCGACCTAACTGATGTGCCTATGATTGATGTTACCGTTGGCTTAGCGCTTGAAAATGCGATTAAAGATGCACTAGAGGCTAATTGTGAAGTGTTTTTACTGTGCCCAAATCAACAAACACGAGAGCAACTTGGCAAGTTTCAAGCTATCGACTCACTACCGAAAGAAAATACCTTCTTATTTCGCTATGAAGCGCTTCAAGCTGCGCTAAAACATGTTAAGAAACAGGATTAAACTTAGGGCATCAAACTAGTGATCGTTAGCTTGATGCCTATATTTAGCGTCTACAACAATATTGTGTGAGGATAGTTATTACGTCCTGCTATTATCAGATATCATTATAACAAAATTTAAGTTAACTTAATGAAATAGCTAGCTTATTTCCTTTACAACTCGCTATTATGGCAGCTTAGTTGACGTATCTACATCATCAAACAATGCTTATTAAGGGAATATTGCCATGGAAAGAGGCACGTTAGTTCGTTGGAATAAAGATAAAGGCTTTGGGTTTATCAAACCAGAAACAAGCAGTGATGTAGATGTGTTTATTCATATTACCACGCTCAAGCACATGGCCAGAAAACCCCTTATTGGCGATGAGATCCTATTTCATCGTGAGAACCAGCCCGACGGCAAAGTTAAAGCCGTAAAAGCCAGCATTGAAGGTGTTGCAGTTATTGCAGGTTCATCACAAGCAAAAGTCGCGGACACGCCATTAAGTGGTCCATTTAACCTGCCTTCCAATAATAAAACTCACCACTCGCTGCGCACTTCATCAAGCTCCGTCATTGGCAGAATCATTTTAGTGTTAATTGTGCTTAACTTAGCCATATACGGTTTCAACAAGTATCAAGAGTTCAACGCCACGCCCGTGATTACCAATGAAGATGTTGAACAAATGCAGTGGACTCCTACAGCACAACCAAGTTCAATCATCCCCAGCAATCAGTTCAGATGTGAAGCAGGCAAGACCCATTGTAGTCATATGCGATCTTGTGCAGAGGCCACCTTTTACACCCGTAATTGTCCGGGAACTGAGATGGATGGTGATGGCGACGGAGTTCCGTGCGAAAGACAATTCTGTGGTTAAAGGATACAGCTTTATTGATCCCTTGCTCTAGGTTATTGCAGATTAATTGTTATCAAGTTACAAATGGATTGTGGATAGATGATTCTGAAAACTAAATTGCTGCAAACTGCACAACTTTTTACAAAGTCCTATAAAACAAACCGTCTCACAAAACCAAAGCTATACCTCAACAAGTCTAAGCTCACAATTACAACATTCAGATTGCTTATTGGTTTGAAAATAAGATTATTAGCTAATTTTTCTGCTACCTTATCGCCCAGTTAATTAACGGATAGTCTAAAGGTAAAAATGAAGTATCTAATTCAAATAATTTTGGTTATTAATCTTTTAATGCTTGGCGGTTGTGCTTCACCGACAACTTATCAATCACAAGGTTTAACTGGTGGGTATTCTGATTCTAAATATGAAGACAAAGAGAACACTTATTATGTTCGATTTTCTGGCAACGGTAATACCTCACAGCGCAGGGCGAATGATTTTGCTTTACTAAGAGCGGCTGTGCTGGCAAGAAAAAACCTATCGCCTTATTTTGAAGTAATATACTTAAAAAATGTCATAAACCAGGGAAGTTCAGGTACTGCTGGCGTTTATACTTTTAAACCAGAGGTCGTAATCGAAGTTAAATTAATTAATGAATTTAACAGTAAAGTCGATACATTCGATACTGAAAAGCTCATATCGCAGCTGACAACCCAATACTTAATAGATGAGTCAACACTGTAATAAATGACGTAGTTTCAATCAATTTAGCAATGTGGGGAATAGTAAGTCATATTCAACTTTGCCCCATATTCTATTCATATCTACTTTCTTAGCCACCCGTATAGACTCAACCGGCATGTAAAATGGTGATTTTTACCAATAGCTTATTTAACCATTGCAAGAGCTAATACTCATCCCACTCAATCGATTACCTTACCAACTCTAGTTATTCACAAACCATAGTTATTCACATATCACGTATTGCAAGCTAGTAAGCCAATTTATGCTAAAATACGCCCATCAGCTTTATAAATGTATTACCGCTCTCATTTGTCTAACTGAACCTAGAACAATGCTACCGTGAATAACTCAGAGGATACAAAATATGAGCAAGTTAAATGCCGAAGAGCGTAAAGCTCGAGATAACGATCGTTTTTCAAAACGTGTGGATGAGCGCAGAGTAAAGGGTGAAGATGTGGTGGCATATGCGCTTGCCAATGAAAAGGCATTTAAGTTTCTAACCAAAGATGAAAAACACAGCCTTAAACAAAGACAAGCTGCACTAGTAGAAGAAGTCAGCATTAAAAAACAGCAACAAACCGAGCTTAAAAACCAGCAAGAATTAGAAAAGGTTGAAGCGGCATTTACTGAAGAGTAAACCTTATAAATGGCCATTATCATTAATGATGCATAATGGCCTATGTTCTAATAAGTCGATCTAATCACACCGCAAAAATCTCAACATTTACCCTGCGATACAATCACAAAAGTTAACAGGGATATTTCAGCTCGAAATTATTACCGCAATGACGCTAAAAAACCTTAACTATTTAATCTCTCGCTTAACACACACAAACAAGGCGTTGCCTGATTCCAAATCCCACGGGATGATTTTGTCGTAATCGTGTTCAAATATTTGCACCTCGAAATACGGACTTAACAAGGCTTCGATTTCAGTAAAACTGGTGGCCACCATCGCATGGGAGTCTTGCCATAACTGCGTTGCACCAGATTGAGTTTTGGCGATGCTTAAATTGAGTGCTTGCATCTCACCTACACCGCTGTAATGCCAACCCGATTCAAACACAAACTGGCTGCCGTCAAATTCCGCACTATGTTTCACTAACGCCTTGTTATGGATTTTATGCTTATCAACTGAGTTAAAACAAAACAGGCCACCAGTATTTAATGCCTTATGTACGCTTGCAATGCAGGCTTTAAGCGCCTCGGTTCCTGGAGAATAATGAATGGAGTACAAAAAACAGGTGATCAGATCAAGTTTTTGTTCAACGTAAAACTCAGTCATATTTTGCAAACTAAACTGCGCTTCAGGACAACGACGCATAGCAATGTCGAGCATAGGTTGATTGATATCCAGGCCACTGCTTTGAAACCCTAAATCGATGAAATGCCTAACATGTGGCCCAGTGCCACAGGCCAAGTCTAAATGTTGTTTGCCGCTGTTACCCAAAAACTGATGTAAGCGCGCTACGCTATTAGTTTGTTGTTGGTAATTAATGTCACAGCACATCAAATCATAGTAACCGGACAAATCGGTATAGAGGGCATTGGTAGACATAAAATAGAATCGACGAGGTTGGTAAATTTAGGGTGGCGCATCATATATCAAATAGTGCGATTGAGAAATAACTAATCAATAAGCACTAACGACTCACCACTGAATAAGTTTCAATACCTTATGCTCTAGCACTACTCAATCCCACCTTTACTCAATCAGATCAGCCGAGATATAAGGTTTCTATCGCCTCTGGCAGCATGGGCTTGTGCAAATAAAAACCTTGGGCTAAATCGCATTTATAAGCCTTAACGTAATCAAGCATAAATTGGTCTTCCACCCCCTCTGCGATAACTTTTAAGCCTAGGTTATGCCCTATGTCGATAATAGTTTTAGCTATCGCTGCCGATGAGCTGCTGCTCTCAACATCTTGTAAGAATGCTTTATCTATTTTGAGATAATGCAACGGCAAAAATTGTAAGTAGCTAAATGATGAATAACCTTTGCCGAAATCATCAAGTGCAAAAGTAATCCCATATTGATTAAGCCGTAACATAATTTCTTTTACACTGAATTTATCTTCCATAAAAATCGATTCGGTTAATTCAATAATAAGATATTTACCCTCTAATTTATAATGGGTTAAGGTATCTATTAAATGTGTTATTAGCGCTTCGTTTTGAAATTCTAAGCAGCTTAGATTAATTGAAATAGCCAGCGCTGTAATGTTTGCATCTCGCCACTTAGCTAACTGTAAGCAGGCTTTAGAAATTACTAAGCAACCGATATCAATAATCAGCCCAGTTTGTTCTGCTATGGGAATAAAAACATCGGGCGGGATCACAACGCCATCTTGCTGCGTCCAACGGCATAACGCTTCAACACTAACCACTTTCATAGTGTTTAAATCAACTTTGGGTTGATAAACTAAATGTAAGCTCTGATCTTCGATGGCCTGGCGAAGTGCTTGCTCAACGGCAAGCTGAGTTAATGCCTCTTTTTCAAGTGCCTGACTGTAAAAATGAAAGCTGTTTTTACCCAGTGATTTTGACTCATACATAGCTAAATCCGCTTTACGGATCAGCGAGTTGGCATTGTCATCATCATTAGGGAATAGTGAAATCCCAATACTTGAGGTCACAATAAATTGACGAGAACCAATAGTAAAAGGTTGTTTAATCAATGCTAATAAATCTTGGCAAACCTGTTTTACCGTCATTTCTGACTCTATTTTTTCTAATACAATAATAAACTCATCACCACCTTGGCGGGACAAAGTATCAAATTCTCGTAAGCGTGTCTGAAGTCGTCGAACCACTTCTTTTAGCAGCAAGTCGCCTGCATCATGGCCTTCTGTATCGTTGATTTTTTTAAAGTCATCTAAATCTAAAAATAACACCGCTAACTTTTTATTTTCTCTTTTACTCGTCGCAATAGAATGGCTAATTCTATCCAATAATAATGCACGATTAGGTAAGCCAGTCAGTGCATCATGAAAAGCATGATATTCAATAGTAGCCTCGTACTGCTTTTGCACTGTCACATCGCGAAAGCACCACACTCGGCCATAAATTTGCTTCTCTTGTATCTGAGGTAAAGACCGGTAATCAAAAAAACGGTTATCGAGTAACTCTATTGTGCCAGTTAAATATTGAAATGGGTCATGTTGAAGACGATCAATAATAGATAACATATGTTGTTTATCTTTGATAATGCTAAGAAACTCTTCCCAATGCGATACAGGTTTAAAGCCTATATCGTCAAAAAAATCCTGCCCCATGGTATTAAATGATAATAGTTCGCCATTTAATCCATAAACAAACAAAATCTCACCGGTCGAATTAACCGTCGCATTTAATAAACCAATGGAGTGCTCAAGCTTATCTTGAACCAGTTTCATCTTTGCTAACTGATCATTTAGTGTTTGGTTACGCTCGTTCAACTCGTTGGAAATAAGGAATAAAGAACGCTCTAACATTTTTACACTTTGCTCATTTTGAGCATAAGCATCTGATATTGAATTTAAAAAAATGTCATTTTTTGAAATAAACAATTCATCTTTTTGGTTACGTTTGAGCTGACGCAATAGCAATTTATGCATTGTTAATATCACTATGTCTCAGAAAATAATGTGACAGCCATAGTCTGATTATGTAAACCACACCGACCAATAGACTTAATAGGCGATATTTCACCATAGGAGTAAAATCCAGAAATAGTACACTGGCTGGGTAAGCCTTGCTTAATGATTTCCAACTCCTCTTCAACCCTTTGCTGTAAAACAAGTCTACGGCCAACACAACTAATTAAAATAGCCAACTCAGGCTGTGTTCCCCCAAAGGAAGAGACAGCATCCTCTGCGGCAAGCTGTGCACCATCAAGTAAATCTTCATAATTAGAATGCATTAACTGACATGTCGCGCCTGTGGGCATATTACCTGCAAACAACATACTTTTTTGCAGTTCATCAATGGATAATATAGTGCGAACCACAGTTTCTTGCTCACCATTGAGTTGTAGTGCTAACGGATAGAGTAGTGCAGAAGCAGGCAAGCCGGCAGAAAACTCACCCAAAAACTCTTTATATAAATCAAGAGCTGGCCGTCCATCGAGTTCAAAAAGCACATTGTCTGTCGACTGAGTAATCACCCGTTTAGGCCCAAATGGACGCCAGCCTCCTAGACTACCAAAACCAACAGATAACCTTTCACCATAAAGCCCTACCAGCACAATAAGTCCGCTTTCTATTTGCTGATTATGCCATACCGTGGTTTGACTAAAACGCTCACCATCACCGGCTAAGCCTCCCGTAGCCATGACACCTTTAGGCAGGTGCTGCTGTAAACCATCAACCAGTTCAGAACCATTAACTAAATGACCATCAGAAATAACAAAAACATGTTTTAACCCATCAAAGCTTAATTGATCGATCAACTGCTTTGCTAATTCAGCACAATGTTCAAATTGATTTATCGAACTGCTGACAACTTGCACCTGAGTATGCTCAAAATCAATCGCTGTAACGCATACACTGTTGTCATATAGACAATCATCTTGAATTTCACCGCTAGTACTACAGCCTACGATTTGCGCGTTTGGAAAAGCACTTGCTAGCTCACCATTAAGCTTATTGTCTAACATAAGCTCAGGCGAACCAAATACCAACACCAAATTAATAGCTGCATTTTGCAGTAACGGTTTATCCCAATGGTTATTTTGATATATTGTCTGAAAAACGTACATTTAGTCACATATCGATAAGAAGTTATAACTAAGTTGTAGCTTAAAACGTTACCGCAAGCAATAACCGCAAATAAATCGTGCTACACAAATGAGTCAGCTTGTTAATAGTCGCGCTAACATCCATGCACTTACACCGCCAAAAGGCAAAAAGCCCCGAAACTTTTAGTGTCGAGGCTTTTTAGTATTCAACATCTGGATGATAAATTCTGATCAACTTAGCTAAGTAAGGCTGCGATTGACCCTAATTAGAAAAATAAAACAAAAAGTTTATAAATCTTTAAACACTAAAATCTACACTCATAGACGCAAATTCAAACAGTCCTATAAATAACTAACGTACCCACAACATAAGCTCGTTAGCATCTACCACCGCAAGCTGCCTTTTAGTTAAGCTTCCTGCTGCGTCAAACAGTAATAACTCAGCCGGTCTAGCACCATGCTTAGCAATAAGTTGATCACCTTCAGGAGTACCCGCTCTGGCCAGAAGAAAGTAAACGTTATCGCCAAGATGTGCTCGGGCTTCATTCATCTGCTCAGTCTGGGTGGTACTCGCAACAAGGTTAGCATCATAGACAAATACTACCGAAGGCTTACCTGTACCGATTTGCTCGTGGGTGGTTTTAAACCCTTTGGGCATCACCATCAGTAATAGCCCAAGCAGCAGCACTACAGATGCAATGACACTTATCGCAACCCAAGGCATTTTACGTGGCATATTTGCAGTATGTGTATCCATGATAATAGATCTCGATTTTAAGAGGTTGAAATACATAATTAAGTCATTCAGTGTAGCGACTTAACCTGAGGCCTAGATTAAAAATTACTACTAAATGTTGTTAACAGAAAGCATGACTCGTTAAAGATATAAGTACTGAGGTTATTACACTTACCGTTGAAATTTAGCCCTTAGCTGATTATCTAATAGAAATAGTTATCTAATAGAAATAGTTAAATTTGCGTATCATTATAGTGCTGAGTAAATTGGACAATCTTGCATAAAAACTGGCTAACTGCATTTTAGGCTGAGCTAAACTTTGTTTGACTCAATCATGCCTTATTTAAGCTGACGCACGCTATGCAAATATCCACTATTTCCCTATCAGCTTTAAATGAAGGAACTCAGCTGTGAAAATGTCTCAACTCTATTTGAACATCATCACTTTAACATCATAGTAAACAAGGGCTCAATTGGGTGTTTCAAGTGTTAGACCATCATATTGAAAAGATGATTATTGATTCACTATTACTCACAAAAGAGGATGTAGGCATTTTAATCCGAAGACAGGTTAGTGTTTTGTAATCTTGCCTTAGCAAAATTTTTATCAATATTGAGGCTGACTGTTTTGATACTTGGACCACATGATGCAAGACCACATCATTCAAAGTAGATGAAAACTTAAATCAGGCTAAAAAAGCGGATGAAATATCGTAAAAGCGGGTTAGTCGCATGAGCCTGTAAATAATTTTCTGTAAAATGTAAACTAACAGCGACTATACAGAAACCTATCTATTTTCGTTTTTTTGCATTTTAAACAGGGTCATCAGTTGTGTGTTGAGCATAGTGATTTGCTGATCTAAGTGTTTTCGCTGCAACTCGGCTTCTTCCGAATTATCACCCATCAACTCCCTACGTTGTGCTTGAAGCTCTTTTATGTCTTCTTTTAACTTTTCAATCTTCTTTTCTAGTTCAGTGCGCGTATCGACCTTATCACCGTCAGCGGACTTCGAACCACCAGAAATAATTACATTTTTATCCATCGCCGAACCTAATTCCGCCGACAATTTTTTCTGCCCTTCATTTGAAATAGAGACCTTATCTTCAGTATTCGCTGGCTGAGCAAGCGTTATACCCAACGGCTTAATAGTAGGCTGTACTCGTAATTGCCGATTTTGCAGATTATCTATAATTGAACTCGGTGAATTTAAGCCTGAAATATTCAATGGTTGCCCCTTCCAAAGCTGAATAATATTTATATCGACCTTGGCACTTAAACCTTGAAAAACTAGAGATTGATCATTCTCAAAATAACGATAAATTCATTGAAAAAAGTATCGCATCCACTTGAGTTTAATACTAAAAGCCTACCGACTACATCAAGTAACTTATATTGTGAATATCAAACATTGAAACAGATTACTACAGCAATACTTACTCACGAGACGTCATCAAGCTTGTTACTATATGCAAGCACAGTTAAGGTTCATTATGTTATTATTCAAAAATAGTTAGCTCGATTGATTTCTAGCGTATTTTATCTGAAGGGTTAAGTTTTTTATGGAAAAAGTGTTTGAAAAACTGATGTATGCATCGCGCTGGATAATGGCGCCGATTTATCTGGGATTAAGCCTAGTCTTATTTGCTTTAGGCATAAAGTTCTTCCAGGAGATCTTTCATATCATACCCAATATCTTCAAAATGGCTGAAGTCGATTTAATACTGGTAACCCTATCACTGATAGATATTACGTTGGTCGGTGGTCTGCTCATCATGGTGATGTTTTCAGGCTACGAGAACTTCGTTTCACAGCTGGACGTCGGTGAAGACAGTGAAAAACTGAACTGGCTTGGCAAGATGGATTCAGGTTCGCTTAAAAACAAGGTGGCCGCCTCGATTGTGGCAATCTCATCTATTCACCTACTTAAAGTCTTTATGAATGCCGAAAATATCGAGAACGACAAAATCATGTGGTATCTACTCATCCACATCACTTTTGTGTTATCGGCTTTTGCTATGGGATATTTGGATAAGATTACCCGGAAATAACCATCCATCTCCAAATAAAAAGCCCTGATACATAACAGCATCAGGGCTTTTTATTTACTATCGATTAGTACCTGCCCTTAGAATCAACGTCACTATGTTGTGCCGCCAAAATGCTAATCCCCAATCCATTAAGAATTTTGAACACTGTCGAGATATAAACATCTTCGCCTTTCTCAACACGGATCAAAGTCTTTTTGGTCACGCCACAAAGCATCGCCGCCACATCTTGAGTCAGTGCCGCTTTGTTTCTGGTTTCTTTAATGAGTAAACCCAAGGATTGTTGATTGAGTGCAGATGTCATAACGTTAGTCCAAAGTGTACTTTGCTACACTTTATTGTGATTTACCCTATTACCACAACAAAAGGTGTAACATTGTACACTTTTACATTATCTAAGTAGCTAAACGAGTTAGAAGTGTTACTTGTTACACTATCGAATCGATTGCCCCCTGCTTTTAAAATTAACACTGGCTTTTTTACCTGCATCATAGATATTATGAGCTTGATTATTATCAAGTTATGAATGGATGCTGTTGGTAAATGATTCTTAAAACTAAAACACTACAAATGACCAAAACGCCGCAAACAATTGCGGGCCAAAAACAAGAACAGGATGTGGCCTTTTTCTTACGCCGTGCATTTAAAGACAATCCTGAAGTGCTGGTCATCAACGACTTCAAATTCAGCTTTAATGATGAAACGGCTCAAATCGATCACTTGATCGTATATACCTATGGCTTCGTGCTAATTGAATCCAAAAGCATAAAGGGTCACGTTAAAGTCAACAACCAAGGCGAATGGACACGCAGCTATAACAGCCAATGGTCAGGTATGTCTTCACCCATCAAGCAAGTTGAGCTGCAACAAGCCTTGCTAAAAGAAATGTTGAAACACCATAAGAGTGACATATTAAGCAAGTTACTGGGTATAAAGCAGCAAGGTTTCAATGGACGCTGTTGGCACCATTTATGTGCGGTATCCAGTAATGCGGTGATCGACCGAAAAACCATGCCCAAAGAGATTTCAGACAAGCTTTTCAAAACTGAATTTTTGGTCGATGAACTCAAAAATATCATGAATCTTAAACACAAATTGCTCCGCTTGGTCAGCGTCGCAGACACCCGACCAGACTTTAGCCAACAAGAACTCAATACAGTCAGCCAATTTCTTATTAACCAACACATCAACTCAAATATTCAGCAAGTTGACACTGCTCAAGTTCAACTAAAACAAATTCAACCTATATCAAATACGCCAGAACTAAAACCAGAGCTTGAGCAAGGGCCTAAACCAGCATCAGCGCCCACTCATCATCTAGCTCAATCTAATGCCGCAATACTTGCATCAGTAGCGATTGACGCATTAGCGCCAGACCAACACCCGATACTAAGCTGTAAATATTGCGGTGAATCAACACAATACACACCTATGTATGGCAAATTCGGTTACTACATCAACTGCAATCAATGCAGCAAAAACACACCAATGAAACAAGCCTGTCCACAATGCATGAGTAAAAATACTAAAGTCACCAAGCGCAAAGAAACCTACACATTGAATTGTGTAGATTGTGGGTTTGAAAAGCAGGTTATTTAGATGGTAGAAAGTGTACTTTGACCTTACTTTTAGTAATTTGGTGATTAAATCTCGCAACTACAGACTAATAGAAAATAACGCAATTAAATTGCGTTATTTTCTTTACTTATTGACGAAGTAATCTACTATTTTCGACTAGCTTCATCTTCAAAGAGCTTACCTCTTGCGATAATAGAGTCGGTTAATTTAGCCTCAAGTGTAGTGGTTTCTCGGTTAGCTTGCTGTGCTCTAGAAATCTGCTGTTCATAGAACTGAATTAAGTCATCTAAATTTGTCTCGCTTCTCATCACTGCAATAGGCTTTAAGCCCCAACGAATAAAGCACCAATGCGCAATATACACAATCGCGCCGACACAGAGCGGAACCCCTGAGGACAAAATACCTCTTGTAGCTGCATCATCTGGGAAAAATAGCTGAACTGCACCAACTGCGAACGAAGAAAGAGAGGCTGCAGCTAAAGAAGCATACGGCAATTTAGTCGCATTGGTATCAGTCATGATAGCTGCCTCCCAGTCGAGTGCAGGAGAGCATCCACAAGCGCTTCGTTATCTGATATTTTTACTTTGGTTAGTTCAACTGAACCATCTAAACGCTTTACTTCAATCGTTAAGTATTTTGGTGGGAAAAACTTTAAAATAAATATTTTTCCAAGCAAAAAACAAACACGATAAAAAAAAGGCATAGAAAGAACTAAACCTAACATCATGATTAATTTGATGTATGCCTCATATTCAGTCATTTCGCTTCTCTATACGTCATTTTTAATTACCGCGTTGTCTTACTACTTCTAATAACTCCCGTTTATAAGTAGGAGATGTACCATAACGATGTGTTTTGATAGTTTTTAATCTTACAGAAAATAACGCAGTTTTTGAAAATTTCTCATCTCGTTTATTTACTCGTTCTTTAAATGCTTCATCTTTCATGGCAACTGCAACTAAGGAATCATCTGGTAAGCGGACTTGCCAGCCTGTTGAACTTTCAAAATTAACCTTTGTAAAATAAACTTCTTTTCTTTCAGTAACCTCAGTAACTTCTTCAACGACGTTTTGCGCTATGGTTTTAAAGTCTTTAGCTTCTTCATCGGTGATAATATTAACTTCAGCTCCTTGATCGTCTTTAATAACAAACTTAGCGGCAGTAGATCCTTCTAAAGGGGCTTTGATAATAGTATCTAAACTATCACGAACATGCTTGTTTGCAACTAACTCAGCAACTTGAGAAGGTAGTGTTAAATCTGTGTCGTCACTCAGTTTCAACACAGACATACCGTCACTAGATTGTTCAACTATCCTAATTTTTCTAGACTTAAGTTGCTTTAAAGCACTAATTACGGTTACACCTGCACCAGTAGTCCCCATAAACCCAAGAATGGACATAGGGTTTACGCCTACACTAGAAAGATAAGAAACAAACTCAACCACAAATGAGCCTTCGGTATGAGCTTTAACTTCGAGGCTCAATTCTGATTCTTCACCATTGATTAATTTATTAGCATTTTTTAATACTTTAGACATGCTGACAATAGCTTCACCTAGCTTTTCAGCATCAATAGTATGATTAGCAGTTTCAAGTGTATCGTAAGAAATTTGAAAGGCATATTTACTCTTATTATCCATAATTATTAAATCCCTGATGGTCTTTTTTATTGTCAATCACGATTGATTTGATGCTTTTTTATCTAAATAAAACATCTTTTATTATCTAATATCAACTCATACACTTGCACTTTTATGAGTGCTAAAAACAGAACAAGCGATACTTTATTCTTATAATTACTCACTATCAACATTTATCGAAAAAACAAAAAGCCCCGATTCTGTTAAGTATCGGGGCTTTCATCTATTTACCAAGAACTCTTTTACAAGACGTTTGGCTTTGAGCTTTTAGGCTTTAGAACGACAATGCATCTAACGCAGGAAAAATCAGCTTAGAGCAAGGCTTTTTGTCACGAAGCGTAGTGTTTTTCTACGTGAGTGGCAAAGTAACGCCGCTATAACTGATTTTAACCAGTTAGATTACATCATGCCACCCAAATCAGCTTTAAACCCTGTATGTGTCTGAAACAAAGGCTTTCAGGTATCATAGGGGTCAACATTGCGGTCAACAAAGGGGTCTACATTGCAAGACAAGTACATCGTTAAAAAGAAAGGTAAAGACACATATCAGTTTAATATGAGAGTCCCCAAAGCTTTAGCACACCTCTACCCTTACAAGACATACATAACCCGCACACTTGGTACATCTTGCATTAAGACAGCTAGAATCCGTAGAGATAGAATCGTGGGTGAAATTGCAGCACAGAAAGAGTCAACTTACAGTCATGAAAGGGGTGCTTTTCTAGCCTTTGTTGATACGCTTAAAGAAGCAAAACAAGAAGCTAGAGGCAACCGTGGTGAAGCGTACTATCAATTATCGACTGAAGATATTCTTGATACTGAAACCTTCCCTAAAGCTCAATTAGCGGCCTCTCATTCAGTTGAAACGGGTATTATTCCTGAAGGTTATAGACCAACCTTGCGAGAGTCACTGCACTCATGGCTTGAACGTAATTCACGTAAAAATAAAGATACTATATCGAAGATGAAATCCACTACGGATAGATTCTTGAAACATTGTGGTCATTTTGATGTTGAGCTCGAATCAATCCACCGTAAAGATGTGCTGAATTACATTGAACAAACGATTGAAGATTATTGTGTCAGTACTGTTTCAGGGAATCTCAGCAGATTACGCTCACTCTATAAACATGCTTGGCAGATTGGTCTTATTGAGTCTCGTTCCTGTCCATTTTCCGATCATAGTCTTGCGCCTTATAAAACAAGCAAAACTATTAAAAAACAATTATTTAGTAAAAGTGAGGTTCAAAAGATATGGCTGTGGGCTAATGCCCAGAACAACACTATGGGCGATATTACTAAAGTAGGTTTATTTACTGGAATGCGTATTGGTGAAATATGTAACCTTAGAGCTAAAGATGTATACATTGAAGATGACCTAATGGCCTTTTTTGTCCAAACTGGTAAAAATGGAAATGCTCAAAGAACTGTGCCTTTATGTAATGATCTTATACCTATAGTAAATAAACGACTTAAAACTGTTGAACCTGAAGACCTCTTATTTGGAGTTCAGGGAAAGAAAGCGAGTCGAGATTTTAGCCGATTCAAAATCGCTGAGATAAGCACAGATAGCTCTAAATGTTTTCATAGTTTTCGGGTTCACATGAGCACTGCTTTCAATAGGGCAGATATTAAAGAGCGGACAGCTGCATTTATTGTAGGACATGAAGGCGGTAAAACTATGACGTATGGTTACTACGCTAAAGCTGATGAACTGTATAACCTAAAAGAGGCCGTAGAAAAGGGTGTTGATATAATTAAGCGGGATTGGCTTAATAAGTAGAATATAGTCATACTAAACACTGAAGAGCTAGAATAACGTTAAATTTTATTCACTAGCCCCTTCAGTGATTAAAGTAACTACTGTTAAGTTTTATTAAGTACTAAACTTTGAAATATCTAGTTTGTGAGTCAGCTCTCATCTAGTATCTCTTACCCCTACGAAACACCACCTTTACACTAAGCACACTTTTACCAATAAGACCCAGAAATACAATTACTTACTTTGACTTTGATAAAGTGGTAAAGTAGTTTTATTGATCAATTAATCCTCTCATCAGGACTGCGTAATGAACAGCCAACTAATCCCTGCACAAAGAATGGTGATTACTCAGAAAAGGGTAATAGTTCTTGTTTTAATTATCTTAGGCGTTTTCGGCTTACTAGGCTATCGAGCTGCGGTTGTCACTATGGGTATGGAAAATGTCACCAGCACAAACCTTATGCTAGTTACCCGTACGCCAAACAGTTTAACTAAGTTACAAGAGCACTCTGATAAGATGAATTTAATGATTAATGACATTGAATCTTTACCGCTCAAAGACATACGTTCTACGATCACAAAAACAGTAGCCCTTATTAATTTAACTACTAGAGAAATTGATGCTCAATATGAAGCTTGGGTTGACTTAAAGGCCAAGATGGATGATGACGGGGTAACCTTTCGTGAACTTAAGAAAAAATTGGATACCATTAAAACACTCCAAGGTGAAGAAATTATTAGCCTTAAAAAAACTCTAGATGACATTAACAATGATGATGTATCTGTTCAGTTTATTAGCTTACTGATTAGCTTTTTTGTTGGCATACTTTCTTCAATTGTTGCCAGCTTGGTTTATCCCTCTATTAAGGATCAAGCAAAATCAGCAATTGACTGGGTAGTTAAAAGCTAGATTTAAGTCAACCGTTTACATACAGGAGAGATTAAAGTATTTATGGCTATGAATAGAAGTAGCCCTACATAAGAATTAAAACTCTAAGCCCGTGGAAGAATTCACGTACCCATTAGGTATACCCATACAGGTATGGTCAAATCACAACCAAACAGTACCCACTAGGGTTGATTTATTATAATGAACACAATATTATCCGTGACCTCTTGGAACCAAACGGATACACCCAGTGGCACACATCGCTTACCTTCGAGTCTCCACAGTAGACCAGAACACTGACCGTCAACTTAGTGAGTCTGGGATTACCTTCGATAAAACCTTCATCGATAAATGTAGTGGTGGCTCAACCAAACGACCAGCCTTAACCGAGCTTAAAGACTACGTCAGGAGCGATGACACTATTCATGTGCATAGCATTGACCGCCTTGCTCGTAACTTGATTGATTTGAAGCAGCTTATCAACGATTGGAATAACCAAGGCATTACCGTCAAGTTTCATAAAGAAGGTCTTAGCTTTAATGCTGGTGGCAATGACCATATGTCAGAGCTAATGCTTAATATGCTTGGTGCTGTTGCTCAGTTTGAACTAGCCATGATCCAAGAGAGGCGTCAGGAAGGCATTGAGAAGGCTAAAACTGCTGGTAAGTACAAAGGTAGGACTTCCAATGAATTGAACCACCAGCGGATCATTGAGTTACGCTCACAAGGTGTTTCATTGAGGAAGGTAGCCAAGGAAGTAGGTGTATCACTATCAACCGTACAAAGGGCTTTAGCAGCCTTAGAGAAGACTTAATGAATCAGTACATGCAAGATAGTAAATTTACCAAGTTAGACCCTAGAACTCTTACTCTTGAACCCGCAATGCAAGCCCGTGATGTTGAATTAATCAAAGATAAACGACTACGGTCAGCCCAAGAGATCAAGCAAGAAGCACAAGACAAAGCGATACTTGAAGACCTCCGTAACGGTGTGCCCATTAAACAGGCTATTACCGTATTCATAGTTAATGATACTTACTACGTGGTTGATGGCTTCCATCGAACTGGTGCTTGCTTGAAGTACCTTAAAGAGAATCCTGATTCAGACCTAATGATTGATGCTTTAGTCATTAAGAATCGTACTTACCAAGAAGCCTTTACTACCGCGCAGCAGGCCAATCAAGGTCATGGTGTGGGTGTCACTAAAGATGAAGAATACCAATCTAAGTTTAGAACGTTGATTGTGAATGGTGAGTTTGACCTAACCGTCTCACAAATTAGAAATAAAGTAGGCTGCAGTCAAGGCCATGCTAGCCATATTGCACATGGACTTAAGGCCTGTAAGGATGCACTTGCTAGTTTTGCTGGTGGTGAGTTAATCAACTTAGATGACTTTATTAGACAGCTTACAGAGGGGCTTGAGCATAAGTATCTATTGCCAAACAGTGCTTGGGATTCTAAAGGGTTCCCTAAAGCTAGACCTCTTTCTGATGCTGTTAATGGTAGAGATACAACTCCAGATAAAGATAGTGACGAATGGCAACAAATGAAGATTAAGGAGGCTGCTGTTGATATGAGCCGCCTCGTTGAGAGATACCGTGAAGACATTTTTAGAGAAGGCTTAAGAAAGGCCGTAAGGGGTGCTGGGTTAGGTATCACAATATCTCAACGAAATAAGTGGCTAGAGCAAGCAGGCTCCGTAGAAGGTGATGAATCATTTGTTGTTGATGACATTGAAAGTTATGGTTTCTAGAATCACATTGAGAACCAAAACCCTTACTCAACGGGGCCTACAGGAGATTTACAAGTAACTGTACACGTGTGTACACCTTGGGGAAACTTAGGGTGTACACAACAGGTTTATTACCATCATGAACCTATAAGCTGATTCAGTTAGTATTTTTATATATTGTGGTAGATAGAGGCAAGTACAAAGATATTTTGTTACTTCTTATCCGTAATAGCTTCAATACCTTTGATGACAAATTGCTTTGAATATAGAGGTGATTTATAGCGTACTTTAGTTTTCTTTTCCGCTGATGCTATTAAAGCATTTATGGCATCTGCTAAGCCTTCTTCTTTGTATGCTGTAGAGGGCTCATTCATAAACCCCATATCAGGATTATTTGTTATGCAATCAACTCTAGGGTGGTTAATCTCCTTTAGGTAAGCATAAAACGCATCTTTTGATATAACTAAGCCAAACTCCCTCCATGCATACTTTTTACCCCAATAGTAGCCGTCTTTAGCAATATGCTGAACACGAGCATCATTTTTCCCTTTGTTAATAACATGCCTACTTTTAGCTAATTGATTAGCATACAAATAACTAATCATTGGATTAATTTCAGTATTTTTAGATAGGCACGATGTATCAATAATTTTATTACCTGCATCGTCAACATAAAAACCAATATTGTAACGCTCCCCTTCTACTAGCTCAGGCGTCCCACTTGCTTCGAATTGATATCTGGTATCTGTTGTTGCTGGTTTAAAAGAATGAATAAACTTACCCATACCTGAAGGCGTAATACTGTAATCACTAACGATTAAATCGTGAATTGTTTTTAAACTTCTTGATTTCATGATATCTCCATTAGCACCTATCAAAATAATGTTCGTAGGTTGCTGAAATAATAAAATAATAACTCAATATTTTGCTTAAGCAGAATTAGATTACAACGGTACTTAAAGTGGAAAAACCAACTTTTATAACACACATACAGCTTAAACAGCATGGCGCATTGTAATCGCAAGACCATCTGTATACCCCCGAACATCCCCCCTACAGCTAAGCTATCATTTTATTAACAGTTTAGTTGGACTCTTGAGAGCCCACTCTTAATGGCTATTCTACTTGCCACCCACAAACAAAAAGGCTACCGTAGGGGTCAACATTGGTGTCAACACGGTAGCCTTAACTTATTGTTTTATATGACTGTTAGGTCATGGGCAATAGTTACATCATGCCGCCCATACCGCCCATACCACCCATTCCGCCCATATCTGGCGCAGAATCCTGTGGTACTTCAGCAATCATCGCTTCTGTTGTGATCATCAAACCAGCAATAGATGCGGCGAACTGTAATGCACTACGAGTTACTTTAGTTGGGTCTAGAATACCCATTTCTAACATGTCACCGTAAGTGTCGTTACCGGCGTTATAACCGAAGTTACCTGTGCCGTTTTTAACAGTGTTAGCCACAACTGATGCTTCTTGACCAGCGTTAGTTGCGATTTGACGTAAAGGCGCTTCCATAGCACGTAGTGCGATTACCACACCGTGTTTTTGGTCTTCGTTCAATACTTCAACATCTTTAATTTTGCTTGCTACGCGAACAAGGGCTACACCGCCGCCTGCTACTACGCCTTCTTCTACCGCTGCGCGAGTTGCATGTAATGCATCTTCAACACGGGCTTTTTTCTCTTTCATTTCAACTTCTGTTGCTGCGCCAACTTTAATTACTGCAACACCGCCAGCTAATTTAGCCATACGCTCTTGAAGTTTTTCTTTGTCGTAGTCTGAAGTTGATTCTTCAATTTGTTGTTTGATTTGGCTTACACGGCCAGCAATTTGCGTTTGATCGCCATTACCATCGATAATGGTAGTGTTATCTTTAGTGATGATAACGCGCTTAGCTGTACCTAAATCTTCTAGGGTCGCTTTTTCAAGCTCTAGACCGATTTCTTCTGCGATAACTGTACCGCCAGTTAGAATGGCTACGTCTTGTAACATTGCTTTACGACGGTCGCCAAAACCAGGTGCTTTAACAGCAGCCACTTTAACGATGCCACGCATGTTGTTTACCACTAATGTGGCTAATGCTTCGCCTTCAACGTCTTCTGCAACCATTAATAATGGCTTACCGGTTTTAGCTAGACCTTCAAGAATTGGCAATAATTCACGGATGTTAGACACTTTTTTGTCTACTAACAAAATATATGGGCTGTCTAATTCAACGCTGCCAGTTTCTGGCTTGTTGATGAAGTATGGTGATAAGTAACCACGGTCAAACTGCATACCTTCAACAACGTCTAATTCGTTTTCAAGCGCTTGGCCTTCTTCAACCGTAATAACGCCTTCTTTACCGACTTTCTCCATTGCGGTTGCAATGATGTCGCCGATTGACTCGTCAGAGTTAGCAGAGATAGTACCAACTTGAGCAATCGCTTTAGTGTCTGAACATTCTTGAGAAAGTAGTTTAAGCTCAGCAACGGCTGCAATAACCGCTTTGTCGATACCGCGCTTAAGATCCATTGGGTTCATACCCGCTGCAACTGCTTTTAGGCCTTCAACAACAATAGCTTGTGCTAATACTGTTGCAGTAGTGGTACCGTCACCGGCTGCATCATTGGCTTTAGAAGCAACTTCTTTAACCATTTGCGCGCCCATGTTTTCGAACTTATCTGTTAGTTCGATTTCTTTTGCCACTGACACACCATCTTTGGTGATGACTGGTGAGCCAAAGCTTTTATCTAAAACAACGTTACGACCTTTAGGGCCTAAGGTTACTTTAACTGCGTTAGCTAAAATGTTAACGCCTGCAAGCATTTTTACGCGTGCATCGTTACCAAATAATACTTCTTTTGCTGCCATGTTCTGATGTTCCTTTAAATGAGTTTTGAAGTAGAAAGTCTAATAATACTGGAGGCTTAGCCTACAACAGCCATTAGATCTGCTTCTGACAGGATTAACACTTCTTCACCGTCAATTTTTTCTTTTTTAACGCCATAACCTTCATTGAAGATCACAACATCACCCACTTTAACGTCAAGCGGAGTCACTGTGCCATTTTCTGAGATACGACCGTTGCCTACAGCAAGGATTTTACCGCGAGTTGACTTTTCAGCAGCGCTACCGGTAAGCACGATGCCACCTGCAGATTTAGATTCAACTTCTAAACGTTTAACGATAACACGGTCATGTAATGGACGAATATTCATCTATGAACTCTCCTAATGATTTTATGCCCAATATCGAGGCGGTTTTGATGGAAAAGGCTTTTACCCTTTGATGGTTGATATATGGGGGTGATCCATCACACTTCCAAGGGCTAACAATAAAAAAACTACAGAATTTTTAAGTCTGTTTTATTAAAGCTATGCAAACCCTGATAGAATTCGCATCCTTCATTACAAAGCGATGTCACCATGAAAGATAAACACGGGTTGCTTAGTGCACCAATTGGTCGTGTTCTGTTTAACATGACCCTGCCTAACCTGATTGGTATTCTCACCATTCTGGGTGGCAGCTTGGTGGACATCTATTTCATTAGCCAGCTAGGTACAGAAGCCTTAGCGGCGGTCAGTTTTACTTTTCCGGTAACCTTAGTGATTGTCAGTATCGGTATCGGCATAGGTGCCGGTGTATCCACCAATTTAGGCCGTTTTATTGGCTCTGGCCATGCAGAACAAGCTAAAGTTTTTTTATTCGATACCTTAGTATTAACCTCTGCGATTATCACTTTATTGTGCCTAATGGGTGGCTTACTGATTGAGCCATTATTCACCTTGCTGGGCGCGAATGATCGCAGTATGCCTTACATTCATGACTATATGATGTGGTGGTATTTGGGTGCACCAGCTTTGGTGGTTCTGATGGTGGGCAATCAAGCATTACGCGCCACTGGCGATACTCGCTCTCCTGCTAAAATTATGATGTTGGCGGCTATTGTCAACTTGGTGCTAGATCCCTTATTAATATTTGGTTTAGGGCCTTTTCCACGCTTAGAAGTGCAAGGGGCTGCCATTGCTACCACATTATCTTGGATTATTGCGCTGTTGCTTGCGGGCCGATTGCTGATATTTAAACGTAAGTTATTACATAGTGCCAGCTTAGTCCGCAGCCGTATGGTCACCAATTGGCGCGCCCTAGCGCATATTGCTCGCCCAGCGGCATTAATGAATTTAATTAACCCCATTGCCAATGGTATTTTGATGGCCATGATAGCCCGTATAGACCATGCAGGTGTAGCGGCATTTGGCGCGGGAATGCGCTTAGAGTCGGTATTGCTGCTGGTGGTAATGGCTTTGTCATCAAGTTTAATGCCCTTTATTGCGCAAAATTTAGGCGCTGGACAGCATGTTCGTGCCAAAGCAGCGTTACTTAAATCGTTGCAGTTTATCTTGGTATTTCAAACCCTGTTGTATATTCCGATGTATTTTTTTGCCTATCCCATTGCACAGCAATTCTCTAACGACCCTGTGGTTATTGATTGGCTGACTTTTTATATTATGGCGTTGCCAGCGGCATATGGTCCGCTGGGCATAGTGATTATTTTTGCCACCAGCTTAAATGCGTATCATCGTCCAATGAGCTCTTTGGTGATTAATTTATGCCGTTTAATGTTGTTAATGCTTCCCTTAGCCGCGTTATGCTCGTACATTGGTGGGGTTAAAGGCTTGATGTTGGCGCTACCTGTAACAAACACCCTAATGGGGATAGCCTGTTATATATTGGCAACCAAAATTACTGAGCCAAATCAACAGACACGCTCGACTCCCATTATTATAGACTAAGTGTTATCGACTAAATGTTATCGACTAAATGTTATCGACTAAATGTTATCGACTAATGTCATCGACTCATTTTCTACACTACTGCATAGGCATACTATGACGATTCAAAACACCCCACAAACGGATCAATCCTCAGGTATAAAGCGCCCATTTAAAGCGGCTCTGATGTCAGCATTTATTATGCCGGGCAGTGGCCAAATGTGGCTGGGTAATAAATGGCAAGGCATGGGTTTTATGGCAGTATCGCTGGGGTGTGTGCTGGTATTAATGAACTTTGCCATTGAGCGGGCGCAGGTGATATCAGAGAAAATTTTAGCTGGCGAAGTTCCATTAGAATACAGTGCAATTTACGCCCAAATAACCCAAGCGCCCGAAGGTGATGCTGCGCAAGTCGCCGCCTGGATCACCTGGATTTTTGTCGCTAATTGGTTAACCAGCATTGTGACTGCCTATCTTGCTGGTACAAAGACTGATGATAAAAAGATTAGCGGTAAAAATAGAAGCGATAAATAGCTATGCTGTATAAGCGCTGCATAATAATCGGTCACTAAAAACCCAGCGATAAGCTGGGTTAATATTAAATAAAGAATAGGTGAAGTAATAGAGCGCTGATCACTTTAGCTCACACCTTTGATAAATTACTTTTTAGTATCGTCTTTATTGTCTATTTGATGCGTTTCAGGACGTTTTTGGCTTGGGTCGTCTTTATGCTCAAAATCCCCTTCAAAGGTGTTGTCTTGATCACGCGGTGGCTCAAAAGGGTTTTGTCCAAATGGCCCCTGATTAAACGGACCTTGCTGACCAAATCCACCGTGTACTCCGCCGTGTACTCCGCCGTTAGCCATCACCCTCAACTGTAATCGTTTGTACATAAATGCCGCCACAGGCGAGCGGGTAAAAGGGGTTAACAACAATAATCCTATCGCATCAGTGACAAAGCCCGGAATTAACAACAATACACCGGCGGCCGCTAACATCATGCCTTCTACAATTTCTTGTCCTGGCGCTTCGCCCCGTGCCATTTTTTGTTGCACTGTCATTAGGGTGTTCAAACCTTGGCTTCTTACCAATGACACACCAACAATGGCAGTAAAAAATACTAGGCCGATAGTTGGCCATACACCAAGTGCATCACCAACTTGAATTAATACCGACAGTTCTAAGGCTGGTACAATAACGAACACTAATAATAAAATCAAAAACATGTAAACCTCGATATAAGAATGATGTTTACCCAATAACTGGCAAATAATCTGCTGTCGATGAAAGCTATATGGGGTTTGTCCGGTCTATTTTCAAGAGACGTCACGAATTTCAAACATAACAGTGAAATCTGTTGCTAAAAATCGTACAGTAAGCCGATATTGACTATTTTAGCTTAAGCTAACGTTAAGTTTAACCGAGATACAATGGAAGCTGATTATTTACTGATTTTTTCAACCTGTCCCGATAAGGCCACTGCCGATAGTATCGCCCAGGCATTAATTAATGCCAAGCTTGCTGCCTGTGTGCAAATTAGCCAACCTATTGTGTCGGTTTATTATTGGGATAACCAAGTGTGTCAGTCTCAAGAGGTACAATTGCAGATAAAATGTCGCGCGTTACATTATCAAGCAATTGAACAATTGGTGATCCAATTGCATCCTTATGAAGTACCAGAGTTAATCGCAACCCCTATTACTCATGGGTTAGCGCCTTATTTAACATGGATAAAAGAAACCACTCAATCATGAAAAAAATATTCGCCTTTGTTTTAACATCTTTACTTTTACTGTCTTCAATCGCTTTCTCACCACTGGTGCAAAGTGAAGGGGTATTTAGTAAAAGTAAGTTTGATTTTTTAAGCAGTGAACCTGAGCTATTGCCGGTTAATGAAGCATTCTCATTCGATTTTAAGCAGCAAGGCAATCAGTTACTCATTAGCTGGGTGATTGCTGACGGTTACTACATGTACCGTGACAAACTGACCTTTAAAGCCGACGGCGCGGTTATTGGTGAGATTAATTTACCCCGCGGAAAAATCCATAACGACGAATACTTTGGCGAACAAGAGGTATTTTACTCGTTTGTCCAAATCCCTGTTGGTATTAAACAAGCCAGTAAAGAAGGCACTTTTAAAGTGACCTTTATGGGTTGTGCGGAAGGGACTTTGTGTTATCCGCCAACCACCCGTGATGTGATTTTAACGGAAGTTGCCGCTAACGATGGCAAAGTGGCTCAAGCTAAAAAAGTCATTGGCGCACCAGAAGTATCGATCAACGACACGGCTGAACAAGCAACTAAAAGCCCGATTACCCAACAAGACACCTTAAGCCAAATGCTTCAAAATGACAGCTTACTGTGGACCTTGGCGATCTTTTTTGGTTTAGGTATTGGCCTAGCGTTAACACCCTGTGTGTTCCCAATGTACCCTATTTTATCGGGTATTATTGTCGGCCAGGGTGAAAAACTGTCTACTGCAAAAGCCTTCACGTTATCGATGGCTTATGTACAAGGTATGGCGATTACCTATTCATTATTGGGCCTAGTAGTAGCCAGTGCCGGAATGAAGTTTCAAGCGGCGCTGCAACACCCTGCTATTTTGATTTTCTTAGCGGTGATGTTTGTACTGCTCAGCTTATCTATGTTTGGCATGTATGATTTAAAACTGCCGTCAAAGTGGCAAGAAAAAATGAACGCCATGTCAAACAACCAAAAAGGCGGCAACTTGATTGGCGTATTCTTTATGGGGGTGATTTCAGGCTTGGTGGCATCGCCTTGTACGACTGCACCGTTATCAGGCGCACTCATTTACGTGGCTCAAAGCGGGGACTTATTACAGGGCTTCCTCGCCCTTTATGTATTAAGCATGGGCATGGGCGTGCCGTTATTAGTACTCGGTACTTCCGGTGGCAAAATTCTCCCTCGCGCCGGTGCATGGATGGATGTTATCAAAACTATTTTCGGCTTCTTGCTAATTTCGGTTTCAATCATGATGATTGGTCGTATTTGGGTAGGGCTGGTGTCTGACGTATTGTGGTCAATTTGGGCTGTTAGCTTAGTCGGTTATTTAATGCATCAGAACAAGTTAACCGCCTTTAACTGGAAGCAGTCTGTTCGTGGAGTATTATTATTACTCGCTTTACTTGCCAGTTTTTCCTATGGTTTTCAAGCTGTGATGAGTCACTTTGGCTTCCAGGTGCCCGGGGTTAGCCAAACGGCGAACAAGGGTACAGCCCAAGCTGATGCGCACCACTTTATTAAGATTAAATCGTTAGATGATTTAGCGGTTGAGTTAGATAAAGCCAGCATCAGTGGTAAAACTGTCATGTTAGATTTGTATGCTGACTGGTGTGTCGCTTGTAAAGAGTTTGAAGCGATTACATTCGCCAATGCTGATGTGCTTGAACGCATGAATAAAATGGTTATCTTGCAAGCCGATGTGACCAAAAGTGATGCTATTGATATCGAGTTACTTGAGCATTACGGTGTGCTTGGTTTACCTACTTTGCTGATGTTTGATAAAAACGGTGATATCCGTGATGATCTTCGTGTCACTGGCTTTATGGGTCCTAAAGATTTCGCTAATCACTTGGATTTACTGCTTAAAGAGTAAACAACCTCTTAGCTAGTGACAATATCGACACAATAAACATCTACCAATGTAAACAAGCGACTTTTCACTCAGGTCGCTTGTTTTGTTTTATGAGCATCATTTTCCCCAAATGCTGGTTTTTCTTATACAATGTTAAGCATCTTTGCCTTAATTCACCATGATGGAGTACTATGGAACCGGCCATATTAATTATCACCTTACTCTGTGGGCTTTTGGTCAGTAAAGTGGGCTTACCGCCGCTTATTGGTTATTTAGCTGCTGGGTTTGTGCTATTCACTTTTGGTATTCAAGACACCAGCCTGCCTCTTTTACAACAACTCGCTAATTTAGGCGTGACCTTACTGCTATTTTCAATAGGTTTAAAGCT
Source organism: Shewanella sp. HL-SH2 (assembly GCF_051164935.1). Taxonomy (NCBI): domain Bacteria; kingdom Pseudomonadati; phylum Pseudomonadota; class Gammaproteobacteria; order Alteromonadales; family Shewanellaceae; genus Shewanella; species Shewanella sp. HL-SH2. Next base: position 918,466 of record NZ_CP195035.1, on the reverse strand, counting down.
GGATTTAAAAAGCTTATTTAAAGCCGAAGTGTGGGCCACTTCTAGCATTCATTTAATTGGTTCAATTATCTTTTTCATTCCGATATTAAAATTATTAGGCATGGCGGGGTTAGAGCAACTAGAAGGCTATACCCTTAATCAACTACTGCTTATTTCGTTCGCATTAAGCTTTTCAAGTACCGTATTTGCGGTAAAAGTGATCGAAGATAATGGTGATATGAAGTCACTGTATGGTCGTGTCGCTATTGGTATCTTGATTATGCAAGATATCTTCGCTGTGGTGTTTTTAACCATATCAAAAGGCGATGTGCCCTCTATTTGGGCGCTAGGATTATTGTTATTACCCTTTGCTCGACCGCTTATTTATAAAGTGTTCGACAAAGTGGGCCACAGTGAAATGTTAGTGCTGTTTGGCCTAGTGATGGCATTAGTGGTCGGCGCTTGGTTATTTGAAGCCGTTGGCTTGAAGCCCGACTTAGGGGCATTAATTATTGGTATTTTACTAGCAGGCCATGCAAAGTCGTCTGAATTAGCTAAATCCATGTACTACTTTAAAGAACTATTTTTAGTCGCCTTCTTCCTTACCATAGGCCTAAATGGGCTACCTACCTGGTCAGATATTGGCTTGGCTGGCATATTAGTCATGCTAGTACCAGTAAAAATAGCCATGTTTATGTATTTACTCACTCGCTTTAAGTTGCGCTCACGCACCTCACTATTAGCCTCTTTTAATCTGGCTAACTACAGTGAGTTTGGATTAATTGTCGCCGCAGTAGCGGCACATAAAGGCTGGTTGCCAGCATCATGGTTAATCATTATTGCCGTTGCCTTAAGTATTAGCTTTTTGTTTGCTGCGCCGCTTAACAGCAGTGTGAATAAAATTTATCAGCATTTCCAAAGCCACTTAGTCAAACTTGAGAAACATCCATTACATCCAGAAGATCGTCAAATAAAAATTGGTAATCCGCGATTTTTAATCTTTGGTATGGGCCGTATTGGTAGTGGTGCTTATGATGAATTGCGTTTGCGTTTCGATGGCGAAATATTAGGCATTGAGCATAAACAGGAGTTAGTTGACTTTCACCGCAGCCAGGGCCGTAATGTCGTCCAAGGTGATGCTGGTGACACTGACTTTTGGGAAAAACTAGAACGTGCGCCGAATCTTGAACTGGTATTACTGGCCATCCCCCATCACGTTGGTAATTTGTTTGCCGTAGAGCAACTTAAAAAGCTCAACTACGGTGGAAAAATCAGCGCGATTGTACAATATGCCGAAGATGCAGAAGCCCTTAATGCAGCAGGAGTCGACAGTGCCTATAACCTTTATGAAGCCGCAGGTGCTGGTTTTGTTGATCATGTGATTTACGAGCATCTTGATGAACCTCAAGAAAAGGTTAACCGTGCGGAGCAGGTTGCCAGTGAGGCAATGCAGGATAATGCAACTGATTCAACTAGCAGCTCAACCAATAATGGCCAAGTTTAGTGCTAAACACTTGCGTCATTTAAGGTAGTAATAGTCAATATATAACGCCTCGAATTTTTTCGGGGCGTTTTTGTTTTTGTCAGCGTATTTTCAATTTTCAGATAGTGAAAAAAATCTCAGTTACAGCAGCTACAAAGTCGTGATATAAATCAAAGTAATAACTTAAATCACTGTCTGTCGGAAATTTTTGAAGTATGTCTAACCCTGCTCAACGTGCTACCAAATTATTTGTGCAAACTTTCGGCACAAAAGCGGACGATTTATACCAAGCACCAGGGCGGGTGAATATTATTGGTGAGCATACAGATTACAATGAAGGTTTAGTGCTGCCCGCAGCAATTAATTTTCATACCGTAATTGCAGTAAAACACCGGGAAGATGATTTATTTCGCGCGGTAACAGATGCCTTTCCAGGACAAATTAAGCAATGGCACTTTGGCGAAGAAGGCACTGTGTCTTCTAATGACGATTGGGCTAACTACTTAAAAGGTGTCACCTCAGCGATGCACACCTCTGGCCTGCACGCTAAAGGCTTGGACTTGGCGATTGTGGGCAATGTGCCATTGGGCGCGGGCCTTTCATCATCCGCGGCATTAGAAGTCGCTTTTGGTACCGCCATCAGTTATGCCAGCCAATTACATTTGTCTCCATTAGCCATTGCTCAATTATCTCAACGTGGTGAAAGCCAATACATGTGCCATGACTGTGGCATTATGGATCAAATGATCAGCGCGTTAGCCGTTGAAGATCACGCCTTATTAATTGATTGTTTAGAGTTAGAAAGTGAAACTGTATTAATTCCTGAAGAGTTAAGCATTATCGTGATTGACCCCGGCATTAATCGTAAAGCCTTTATGATGCAATTTGAGCAACGTAAAAAAGAATGTTCCATCATTACTGATTTATTAGGTTTAGATTCCTTACGCGATTTATCATCCTCATACCTAGAGCAACGCAGAGACACCTTGTCATCTGAGCAATTTAGACGCGCTCGCCACGTTATCACTGAAAATACCCGCGCCAGCAATGTTGCTCGTGCCTTTGAGCAAAATAATATCGCCCGCTTTAGCCAATTAATGACGCAATCTCACCAGTCATTGCGTGATGATTTTGAAGTGATATTACCTGAAGTCGATATATTGGTGTCAATGATAGCCGAGCACATAGGTGAACGCGGCGGCGTGCGTATGAGCGACGGCTGTGTTATCGCGTTAATCGAGCATGAATTAACAGATAATGTGATCAATTTAGTTGAACAACAATACACCCAAAAAACAGGCTTAGAAGCCAAAATCCATTTATGTTCAGCCAGTGCTGGCGCAGGCAGGATAAGCAAATAATCCCGAAAATAATCTAACACATCATAATAAGAGAGGCCTCAATGGTACGTTTTAGTGTGCTTGAATCTTGGCAAGATCCCCGCGGTGGAGAAGTTGAACGAGTCCGTTTAGACAATGGCACAATCGCAGTGGAAATTTTAAGTTTAGGCGGCATTATCAGATCATTGTGGGTACCGACAAAAAATGGTGAGCGCCAAAACGTGGTACTCGGTTGTGACAGTGTGGCAGATTATCTGGCTCAGTCAGCCCACCTTGGGGCTATTGCAGGTCGATACGCCAATCGCATCGCCAATGGCAAAATGTCCCACGGCGGTACTGAGTATCAATTAAGTGTTAACCAGGCAACTAACTGTTTACACGGCGGTATGGAAGGTTTTAACCGTAAGCATTGGCAGCTGGGGACGACAAGTGACGGGGTGCGTTTGACCTTACACAGTCCTGATGGCGATATGGGATTTCCAGGAAATTGCAGAGTCCAATTAGATTACCGATTAGTCGGTAATAATTTGTATGTTGAAATGTTAGCCACAACAGATAAAGCCTGCCCTGTTAGCCTCACCCAGCACAGTTATTTTAATTTAGACGGCGGTGTGACCAATACTACCCATCAAATACAAGTTGATGCTAGGCAATACCTGACCATGAATGAGGTGGGTATACCCACAGCATTACTGACCACCGCGGGCAGCGATTTAGATTTAGCTCACACAACCTCAATGGTAGTACAAACACAACGCCCAGAGCTTGCTGCAACCAATGGTTTTGATCATTGCTATGTAATGGATAATACCGGGGGTGAATTACAACGTTTTGGTAAGTTATCCAGTACGGTTAGCGGTGCCAGTATGACGGTGTATACCAACCAGCCTGGGGTGCAGTTATACGGTGCTAATTTCCTAAACGGTGTAGTGGCTAAAAAGCAGCAGATATTAGTTGACCATCAAGCGGTATGCATTGAGCCGCAGATGCTACCAGACTCACCTAATCAGCCTGATTTACCGGGTAATGCTTGGCTAATGCCAAATGAAGTTTATCACCATATTTCACGTTATGAGTTTTCAATAGAATAAACCTTTAGTCATCAATAAAATTAAATAAGGGGGTAAGTTTTCACTTACCCCTTATTTAATTTAAATCACTTTTGCTAACGGTCATGTCAGTCAGACCGTATTAGTTACCTGCGATCTTCATTTCACTGAGTAAAATGCCACCAGTGCGAATCGACGATCGTAAATCACGATCCTTAGCCACGCCCTGAATGCCCATAAACATGTCTTTTAAATTACCCGCGATGGTGATTTCTTCCACAGGGAACATCACTTGACCGTTCTCAACATAAAACCCTGCAGCGCCACGGGAGTAATCGCCCGTTACGCCATTAACGCCTTGCCCCATCACTTCAGTGACAATCAAACCTGTGTTCATCGCTTTGATTAAATCATCAAAGGTTTGATCTGTATGGCTAAGCGTCCAGTTATAAATACCGCCAGCGTGACCGGTATTGGTCAAACCTAATTTACGCGCCGAGTAACTGGTCAATAAATAGGTAGCTAATGAACCATTATCAATAATTTTTCTACTTTGAGTAGCAACACCTTCACTGTCGTAATTGGCTGACGCTAATGCGCCTATTAAGTGAGGCTGCTCTTCAATATTGAACCACTCAGGAAAAATTTGCGTGTTAATTGAATCGAGCAAGAAGCTCGACTTACGATGCAAACTACTGCCGCTAATTGCACCAATTAAATGTCCCATCAAGCCAGTGGCTATTTCAGGCGCAAACAGTACCGGCATTTTCGCGGTGGCAATTTTACGTGCATCTAAACGGCTAAGGGTTTTATTGGCTGCTTGTTTACCAACCGCTTCAGGGCTTAATAAGTCTTGATACTTACGGGCAACGGTATAGTCATAATCGCGCTGCATATTGCCATCAGACTCTTCACCAATCGCCACGCAACTTAAACTGTAACGCGAACTACAATAGCCATTTAAAAAGCCATGACTATTGCCATACACTTTGGCACTGGTATGGGCATTGGCTGTGGCGCCATCGGAGCTTTTTATACGGCGGTCGGTTGATAAGCTGGCTTCTTCGGCGCGAATGGCTAATTCAGTTAACTCTTCAGCGGTTAATGTTTGCGGATGATACAGCTGTAAATCACGAATATCTTGTGCCATCAAGGCTTTATCCGCCAACCCACTGAACGGATCTTCAGAGGTATATTTGGCAATATCATCGGCCGCTTTAACCGCTTGTCTAATTGCCTCCGGGCTTAAATCTGAAGTAGAAGAGTTACCTTTACGGCCATCACGGAATACGGTAATGCCTAAAGCACCATCTTTGTTAAACTCGACGGTCTCAACTTCTTTATTACGGGTAGAAACTGACAGGCCTTGCTGCTTACTAATGGCGACTTCCGCCGCAGTAGTGCCTAATTCTTTGGCGTATTCAAGCGCAACACTGACTGCTTGCTTTAATGCCGATAATTCACTGTCAATAGTGGCTGGAGGTGCTTGATGAGAAGTCACAAATAGTCTCTTAAATGGCCTAAATTAACGCTAGCATAGCAAATTCATTTCACGATTGATAACAACACGTTTTGCTGACCTTTTTTCCCCGATACAACTGCAAAATAAATGCTATCATTAGCAGATATTTATTTGAGGTTTAAGATTATGAAAATTGTTGGTGATTCTGAGCACTTTCAGCAACCGTATGACAACGATGAAGAATACGTCAGCCGTACTGGATTTAAAAAAGAAAGTGAAGAGGCGCAGGCGTTAGGCATGCGTTTGGTGGCACTAAGTAAAACGCAGTTAGACAGAATGGGGTTAGACGAATTTTTGTACGATGCTGTACTAAAAAGCAAAGTCATTAAGCAAAAAACTGAAGCTTATCGTCGTCATTTGCAGTACATAGGCAAATTAATGCGTAACTTTGATCACGAACCTATTGAAGCAGCACTGGATAAAGTGTTGAATAAGAACAATAATGAAGCTGCGCAAATACAGATATTCGAAAAAATGCGCGATCGTTTGTTGACTAATGGTGACACTGAAGTTCAAACATTGATGGATGACCATCCACAACTTGATCGTCAAAAGCTTCGTCAATTAGTGCGTCAAGCCAATAAAGAGCTGACCCAAGGCCCTGAGTCTAAATCAGCCAAAGAACTGTTTAAATACTTGCGCAGTGAAATAACTTAGTCATTTTTTGGCTGGGGTGTTATTAAACGGACTGAGTAAGTAGTAAACAGCAATTTACCTTAGATTCTGAATAACAATAATACTAGGATGTTACCCATGCGAATAATGACTTTGAGTCGCAGCATTCCATTAATTTTTGCTTCATCTTTACTTATCAGCGGTTGCAATGGCGCCGCTGATGGCACTGAGACAGAAACAACCACAGAAAACTATGCCATTAGCTTAAGTTTTCAGGCGGTTGTAGATGGGCAATGTAGCGACGCAACAAGCCAGCAATCATTTTATCTTAATGAACAATTTTGTGCGGTTGCCACCCTCAAAAATGGCAATACACTCGCATCGGGACAACTAGTCAATTTTGTTCTACCTTTTGGCAGTGCCTCACCTGCCTCAAAGCTCACCAATGCTAATGGTCAAGCAAGCTCCATCATTAGCTCAAGTACGACCAATGCAGGAGAGCTAAGCGTACAATTCAACCCTGCTAATAGTAATGTGGTCAGTGCCAGTCGTAATTTTGAGTTTTTAGCGTTAACTACTTCACCAACGACAGAGTCGGTCACCATTTCAGCCAGTATTAACCATGCTTCGGGCACAGTCACACGCTTTAAGGTTGATGAAGCGGTTCAGTTACAAGCCACCCTATTAGACAGCAGTAACCAAGGTATCGCCGATCAATTGGTGACTTTTACTGCCGGCAGTGCCAGCTTATCACCCGCAACAGCGCTCACTAATAGTAGCGGTAAAGCTGTGGTGAGCTATACACCCGCCGTAACAGATTTAGGTGCCAGCACCTTAGCGGTGAGCACTAATTACCAAGGCAAGGTGGTCACTAGCTCAAGTTTTTACGAAGTGTTAACCGCAGATGATGTCGCCCAAACAGGTTTGTTAAAAATGGGTCGCTGGGTATCTGCTACCGAATTTTATGAAGGTGAACTGAACACCACATTACCCACAGATACTAACGGTATTTATAAAGTCAGCGCTGGCGGCACATTTGGCGTAACAGCCACTATTGTTACCGACAATATCGATGGCACTTTTAGCCGTTTACAAACACCAACTAGCGTCACTTTCAGTTCTGACTGTTCAACCAACAATAAAGCCAGCTTAGACTCGCCTGTAACAACGTTATCGGGCAGTGCTGGTTCGACTTTTTCTGATACCAGCTGCAGCGGCAATAGTGAACGTAGCGATCAAATCATTGCAACAGCAATGGTTGGTACCACAGCATTAACGGCGAGTATAGACTTCACCTTAAGCCGTCAAACCTTAGCAAGCTTAAGCTTTATTTCTGCAGAGCCAGATCAAATTCGTATTAAAGGCGCTGGAGGTACTGGCTCAAGCGAGTCATCATTAGTGACTTTTATGGTCACCAGTGCCAATGGTCAACCGACTGCGCAGCAAACCGTCAACTTCAATCTTGATACTGTAATAGGCGGCTTAAGCTTTGCAAATGGCCAGCAAACCGATAAAAGTATTACTAATGCACAGGGTCTAGCCAGCGTTCGAGTATTATCAGGTACTGTACCAACGCCTGTGCGGGTCGTTGCCAAAGCAACCGACATCGACACTAATGAAGTCATTACCAGCCAATCTGAACAGTTAACGGTGAATACTGGTTTACCACAGCAGCTTGGCTTTAGTATTTCACCCTCGGAATACAACCCAGAGGCAGGCAATCAAAATGGCAAGCAAGTCACTATTACGGTTTACGCATCAGATAGTTTTGGGAACCCTGCGCCCGACGACACTGTGGTTAACTTCACCGCTGAAGGCGGCCAAATACAGCCCTCTTGCTCTACTAAAGGTGGAACCTGTAACGTCAGCTGGACATCAGCCAACCCGAGAGTCACTGATAATAGGGTGACAATTTTAGCCTATGCACTAGGCCATGAAACTTTCTTTGATACCGATGGCGATAATATGTTTGGTGATGAAGATGGTGGTGCAATTGCATTAGCTTGTTTAAATGCCAGCAATAATCCAGTTGCCTGTAAAGGTAATGGTATGGACATTGAAACTTATCACCCAGCTGGCTTTATCGATTTAGGCGACGCGTTTAGAGATGATAATGAGACGGGTGCTTTTGATTCCAGCGAAAAATTCTTTAACACTTTAGCCAGTACCTACACTGGTCCCGACGCTAAATTTAATGGACCACAATGTCTTCGCAATGACGGCATATGCGGGATAGGTCAAGCCAATAAAACCTATATCCGTAAGGCTTTTGTGCTTACTATGTCTGGTTCAACTGCAGTGATGCAATTTAACCAAGATGGCACGGCGCTAAATACTAACTTTAGTAATATTACCCCTATCGCTGTCAATGGCCTCTCAACATTCACAATTAAGCTTACCGATACTGCTAACCAAATATTACCTGCCAAGACTACAGTCGCAGTTACCGCGACTGAGGGCGAGGTGTTATTTAACGGTTATACTGTGCCTAACCGCACGCTTGCCGGTGGTACTAGCACTTCATTCATATTAAAACATAACGGTGTAACGGGAGTCAGTAGGGTCACGGTAACAGTGACCACTCCAGGCGGCATTATCACTGAAACCAACTTTAATGTAACTTTGCTGTAGTCAAACTTAGCAAATGCAGATTGAGCTGACACTTAGTGTCTAGCTGGCTAACTCTAAAAGCCCACTTCGGTGGGCTTTTTGTTAGGAGGCGATATAAGTGCTTGGTGATTATGATGATTATGCCTAATCAATTTAAACTACTTTTGTGCCTAGCTCTTACCTAAGAGCTAAGTTAACTTCAATCTCAATATAGCACTGCAGATACAAGGTATTATTACCTGTTAATGTGCCTGGTTTACTTCTTTTTGGCGACGTCTAATACCCGCTAAAGCCAACCCGCTAAACACCGCAAACATCAACCACATTTGTAACCATTGCGGCATTATTGCCGACCAGTCTGCGCCCATTTGATTCAACGTCAACATGCTATTAATTGCAGGAATGGCTGGAATAACCTGTGACATCCACACGAGTGGCTCTGGAATTAATGCTATTGGCCACACGAAACCTGCAACAAACAAGATTGGCATTGATGACAGTAAAAAGATTTGAGTCGGTAAGTCTCGTCGGGTAAACAGGCAGCTTAATGTAATACCTGCAGCGGTTGTTGCCAATAAAAAGGGCAGCAGCATTAGTGCCGTTTCTGCTAATGTTCCAAGTACAGTGACCTGATAAGCATAAAAACAATAACCAATATAAAAGCTGCTAAATACGCTATATAAACTGACAAACATCGCCATTCTCGCGCTGAATATTGCCATAGGTGATACTTGCTGCCAGTAGCCTTTTTTGCGCCACTGCCCTGCCCCTAAAATACCTGTACCAATGAGTAATGTTTGATGCAAAATCAATATAAACAACCCAGGCACAACATAAGGCGTATAACCCAAACTAGGATTAAAAACCGGCACGGCGTTAATATTGACCGAGTTGATATTTTGATCTGCAAGTGTAGGGTTTTCACCACGGGCTAATAAACCCATTAGTTGCACTTGCTTACCCGCATCCATACCCGCAGCGACTAACCCTTCAGCAACGGCTGAGTAAATCAAAAAGTAACTGGCATCACCGCCATAACTCAGCGTAGCGCCTTTGCCTAATAGTAAATTGCGTCTAAATCCTTCGGGAATAACCAATAAACCGTAGGCGTTACCTTGTTGTATAAGCTGCTTAGCTTCGTCAATACTATTGGCATGGGCAATGATATGAATTTTGGCGCTGGCATCGGCATGGCGGGTTAACTTTCGGCTCAGCGAAGAGTTGTCCTGATCGACTACCACAATGGTTTGTTCGGTAGGCACTTGATGTAAATAGGGAAGTGGATACAACACAGAGTAAAATACCACGCCACCAAATAGGGTCACCACAATGGCTTTATCGGCTAGAAGTGCTCGCCATTCAGCAAAATAAAGCGCCCAAAATGTCATATAAACTCCGACTTTACTGACGAGCTGCTATCCAGCAAGCCTGTATCCAGTGTGTCACCTGATGATTTAGGTGCGCGATGCCATAACCCAACTATTACAGGAAGAATGAAAATAAACATCCAATAGGAAGACAGTTGCTGCAAGACTAAGGCGCTGTCTGCGCCGTAACTCACCACACTGACATGGGAATCAATATAATGGCTCGATGGCATTAACAAGCGCCAATATTGAGCCAATTCTGGCATTTCATTGACCGGAAATGTTATCCCCATAAACGCAAAGGCTGGGGCAAATAATGCGGTACAAAAACTGACACAGCGAGCCGAATCTTTCATCATCAGGAAGATCACCGTCACTATTAACCATAACGCTATTAGCATAATGGCTTGGGCGATGATGAGTACCCCTAATGCACCCGCGTAAGGTAGCTGTAAATATTGGTACAATAACAATAAAATAAAACTACTGTGCAATAGCATGATGGGTAAAAATACTGCGCACTTAGCCAATACTTTTATCCACAAATCCTGCGGTAAGGTGACTTGATTATTTACCGTAATCAGCTCTTTGTTCAGTGCATTAGAAAACACCATCATGGCCAGTAATTGCCATAGTGCGATTAACACTGGCGGCACCAAAAAACCAACATAGTTATTATTGCGATTAAATAAGGCGGTAGTTTGACTCGTTACTGGCGATAGGTTTACCGCAATACTGGCATGATTGACGCCGCTCATTAATAGCTTTTGTTCAGCACTTTTAAACAGTCCGGCACCTAAACTCATCTGTATTTGGCTAGATAATAGTTTACCCACCAGCAAATATTGACTGTTGTAACGAATATCAATTGTAGGAGATTTTGAGGTCAATAATTGGTATTTAAACTGATAAGGAATCACCACCATTGCATACACTTTCGCTTCGCGCATGTCCTTGATGGCGAGATCTAATTGTCCATATGACTCTAGTTTCATCACTGCATTGGCCGACATTTTTCGGGTGAGCATTCTGGACATTTGGCTATTGTCTAAATCAACTACCGCAACGGGTAATTGCCTGGGCAATCCGGCGCTGAATAACCACCATAAGCACAGTACACTCACAATAGGAATATAGGTCACTAAGGCTAATTGCCAAGGTGATTGCCACAGTGTCCGCCACTCTCGCTTAACGAAATCCATCATGGTTAGCATGATTACTCAGCGTCATATTGATACAGTACAGACATACCGACACGAAGATCCGCAATAGGAGTTACTGGGGTTAATTCAACCTCAAAAGTGCGCATATCGAAGTCATGGCCACTTTCTGTTGAACGCCAGGTAGCAAAATGCCCCATCACGCTGACATGATCGACAGTAAAGTCATAGGTTTGCTGTAAAGCTGGCACAGTCAGTTTAATTAGCTGCCCTTGTTTAAAATCGGCTAATTGATCTTCTCTAACCTGTAAAATAGCCCATGAATCTTGCATGTCTATCAAACTAACAACAGGGAAACCACTTGGGGCTAATTCACCCGCTTGCAATAACACCTCACTGACTTCAGCATTTTTAGGCGAACGCATCTGGCTATCGGCCATAATGGCATTGACCTCACGTACCGCGCCTTCAGCCATGCGTGCATTACCCGCCGCTGCGGCTTTGGTTTCTACCCGCGCCCCCTCTTGTGCCATTTGAAACATCGCCAATGCGGCTTGTTCGGTATATCTTGCAGCCTGCCATTGGGTATAGGCTTCATCGCGCTTTTGTCTAGCAACGACACCTTCGGTGAATAAATTCTCTACCCGCTGATAAGTGGCTTGCATTAACTGATTAGCCGCTTTGGCTTTACGCCATTGCTCTTCAGCAGCGGTAATTTCTTGTTGTCTGGCACCATTTTGCGCTTCGGTTTGCATCGCTTTAGCGGCATCTCGGCCGCCCTCTGCTTGCATCAACTTCGCATCCAGTTCAGGGCTGCTAATGGCAAATAACAAATCACCTTGAGTCACTATATCACCCCGGCGAACCATCACTTGCTCAACGCGTCCCGGCACCTTGGATGACACATTGTATTCGCGCGCTTCAATTTGGCCCTGTAGCGTCTGTGGCTTAGGCGTGTAGGCCAGCCAAAGCCCATAAGCTAGAAATACTCCCAGAAAACATAATGCGATGACCGCTAAAAACTTATTTACTCGCATTATTGTTCTCCTGTGAAGTGATAACTGGGCTGGTTCGTGCAATAAACTCATCTAACTGACCGCTAATCGCCATCAACTTGGCGTAGGTTTGTAGGTAACGGTATTTAGCACCTAACTGCTGGGTTTTAACCGCTGCTAATTTAAGCTCGGCATCGACCCTGTCAATGGATGTCGATAGTCCTTGATTAAAAGCGAGTTCACGTAAGCGCAGGTTTTCCTCTGCTAACGCTAATGAAATATCTAAAGCATCAATCTCTTCAATGGCTTGCATCATTTGGCGGTACTGCTGCTCAACCAATAAACTTAAATCAAGTTGAGTTTGTGCTTTGGTGTGTCTTGCTTGTAATAAGGCACTTTTGGCCGCTTGCACCTTACCACTGTGGCCATCACGGCTTAATAGTGGCACTTTTATGCCAACGCCAACCATCCAATCGGGTTCCACCTGTGAAAATAAGCTGTCATCTTCGTATAAGGTGTAATTGCCGTATAGAAATACCGTTGGGTAATAGCTGCCCTTCTCTAAATCCACTAGGCCATTGGCTTGTACTTCTTTGGCCTCGAGCAATTTTAGCGCTGGATGAGTCGATAAGGTCAATTGACTCAGGCGCGATAACGCAGGTTGAGTATTAAGGATAAATAAAGCCGACGTCGGTGAAATCTGGCGCTGATGCATCATACTGGCAAGGGCTATTTCGGTCATTTCATATTGACGCTTGGCACGGGTCCAATTGACTTTGGCATTCTCTAATGCGACTTGGGCATTTAAGCGTTCAACTTTGGCAATTTGGCCTTGTTGCTCTAACTTTCTAGCATGATCTTCATGCATCGTTAGTGATTCAACTAATTGATATTGGGTATCTGCTAGTGCTTGGGTCACTGCCACCGCGTAATAGCGGTCAACCAGTTGGGTAAATAAATCACGCTGACTTAACGCTAGTTGCTGTTGCTCTTCAACAACCTGGGCAGCCTGAATACCTTGAGCAGCGGTAATTCTGCCCCCGGTATAAATTGGCCACATAGCTTGTAGGCTTGAGCGAAACACATCTTGCTCGGTAAAAGGGGTGACAAACGCTGATGCGGGAATGGTGGCTAACATACCGCCTATTGCGGGTGGCAATTGCGCTGGGTCAAGACCGGCTATCGGATTTAAGTCCATTAAATCCAGCTCAATTGGTTTTTCTAAATGGGTATAAGAACCAGCAATATCGACAGCAGGATAATTTAATGACTTACCCGCATCTTGTTTCGCTTGTGCGCGATTCACTTGCTGTTTTTTGGCTTGTAAGGTGTCGCTCACTTTTAATAAGTTTTGCCATGCCTGCTCAAAGCTCATGGTGCTCGAAGCTTGTATTTGAGAAATACCTATGGGGGAAGTTTGAGGATCTTGCGCTGCACTCACATGGTTGACGCTGGCCAGCAGTAAAATAACAGCAGCCTTGATGAACCCAGACAAACGGGTCAGTGTTGAAGTCGCGAAAACTTGCTGTGAGCTAATCTGTAGTTCCATGTCGTTCATCACCGTGTAGAGTTTTTGCTCTAATAATATAAATGAATTATAACCGACTCTTTGATTACTGCCACTCTCTAATGGCCATAGATGTTAAGTCTGTGCACTTAACTCCCGTTAGAGGCGGTTTATGCTTGGACCTGAACCGCTAAGCTTGCTGTCATGAATATTATCCACCTCAAACACAATCCAGTTTGAGGTGGACGATGACATCAATTATGGCGATAAATTAAGCCGTACCGCCTACAGTGAGCTTGTCTAACTTTAAGGTTGGCTGACCCACACCAACAGGCACACTTTGACCGTCTTTACCACACACACCCACACCTTTGTCTAAAGCAAGATCATTACCCACCATAGAGATTTGACTCATAGCTTCTGGGCCGTTGCCAATTAAGGTGGCACCTTTGATCGCTCTAGTCACTTCACCATTTTCAATCAAATAGGCTTCAGAAGCTGAGAACACGAATTTACCTGAAGTAATATCCACTTGCCCACCGCCAAAATTAGGCGCATAAATGCCTTTTTTAACCGACTTAATAATATCGGCAGGATCAGATTGGCCAGCTTCCATATACGTGTTAGTCATACGAGGCATAGGTAAGTGTGCATAGGACTCACGGCGGCCATTGCCGGTAGAGGCCTCACCCATTAATCGGGCGTTAAGCTTGTCTTGCATATAGCCTTTTAAGATACCGTTTTCAATCAGGGTGGTTTTTTGAGTGGGTACACCTTCATCATCAATACTTAATGAGCCACGGCGATTTTTCATGGTGCCATCATCAACTACGGTCACTAAGCTTGATGCGACTGACTGACCTATTTTGCCACTAAAAGCACTGCTGCCTTTACGGTTAAAGTCACCCTCTAAACCGTGCCCTACCGCTTCATGCAATAATACTCCTGGCCAACCATTACCTAACACCACAGCCATTTCGCCGGCAGGGGCATCGACGGCATGAATGTTAACTTGTGCCTGGCGCACTGCTTCACGGGCAAACTCAAAACTGTGTGGCAGCCCTGCATCGTCCGTGGTTAAAAATACGCTGTAATCATGTCGACCACCGCCACCAGCACTGCCGCGTTCACGCTTGCCGTTTTCTTCTAAAATAACACTACAGTTAAAACGCACTAATGGGCGCACATCTGCAGCTAGAGTACCGTCACTGGCCGCGACGAGAATTTCTTCATGCACGCCAGATAAACTGATCACAGCTTGAATAACACGGCTATCTAAGCTGCGAATATACGCGTCCGCTTGCTTTAACAAATCAATTTTTTTAACTTCATCCATCGCCGCGATAGGGTCTGCACTATCATACAGTTGAATGGTTTTAGTGCGGCTAAAGGCTTTGACTTTGTGCTGTTCACCGGCAATAGCTATACCGCGGGCCGCTCGTGCTGCTGCATCTAATGCTGCTGGGCTAATTTCATCGGCATAGGCAAAACCGGTTTTTTCGCCGGTAATGGCGCGCACGCCCACACCCCGCTCAATATGAAAACTGCCTTCTTTAATGATGCCATCTTCTAGCACCCAGGACTCATGGCGACTGCCTTGAAAATACAGATCAGAGAAGTCAATTTGATGTTGATGAATGATGGCTAAATAATCTTGCAGGCCATCGATTGTCAGTCCACCTTGAAATAAGCTTTGCTCAACTTGCGATAAAAAAGGCATTCATATTCTCTTTATTCAATCTAATCAACCCGCAGCTTCTATTTAGCCAGCGCGGGAGCAATAAAACGATTATGCCCTAACACAGGCATTTGTTGGCGAATTTCTGTTACTTGTTTTAAATCTATCTCGGCTTGAACCCAACCTAACCCTTCGGGTAGTTCGGCAATCACTTTCCCCCAGGGGTCAACAATCATGCTGTGGCCCCAGGTTTCTCGGCTACCTTCATTATGTTGCCCCCATTGCCCTGCGCCAAGTAGGTAGCATTGGGTTTCAATTGCCCTGGCCTGTAACAATACTTGCCAATGCGCAGCTCCGGTCACTTTAGTGAAGGCCGAAGGTAATGCAATAATATCAGCTCCGGCTAAGCGCAGTGCACGAAACACATCAGGGAAGCGAATGTCGTAACAAATCGCTAGGCCAACCTTGCCAAAAGGAGTATCAACAACCGTAATACGGGAACCTGGATGGAAGGTGTCACTTTCACGATAAGTCTTAGTGCCGTCGGCAACCTCTACATCAAATAAGTGCAGCTTATCGTATGAGCCTAAGGTTTCACCACTATCATTGAATAAATAACTGCGGCTATAAACCCTATGGTCATCGGCACGCATTGGAATCGTCCCTGCGACCATATAAACCTGATGCTTTTGTGCTAAATCGGCTAATGCTTGTTTAAGTTCACCGTTGTCATCAGTGCCTGCATATTGTAATTGCTGTGACTCATGACCGCCAAATAACAAACTGCATTCAGGTAAAACTACTAACTGCGGTTGTGAAGGTTGTCGAGGTAATAGGTTAAGCTGCGCGTTGATAAAAGCCAGATTGGCCTGAACGTCTCGACTGCTTTGACATTGTAACAAACTGATTTGCATAACTGTCCCTTTTCAAATATCGCAGACTACTGGCATTAACACTGGGGGCGGTTAATGGTTTATCACCGGTTTCGTTTTCTGATTGAGTTTCAGCGTCTTTTGTGGCTGGCGCTTGAGGCGCTGTACTATTAGCTTTACCCTTTGATAATGGCTCTTGTGTGCCTTTGCCATCGGCAGTCACATCTTCAGGGCCCGGAAAAATACCATTCTCACGTAATATCGACTCTGGAATAACAATCTCTTTGCTTTTGCGCTCTAACTCTTGGAGTTCAGGGTTATCCATGGTGCCTTTTAAGCGAAATCTTATTTCAGAAATAATTTCAATCACTGGCTCCAATACCTTCGTCAGTGCAAATGCACCAATACCTAATGTCCAGGCGCTAGTACTTAAAAATACCACGGTTGGCACACTGGATGCTAATTGAGGCATAAAGCGGATGTCGTAATTTAGGCTTTGAGTGGTTAAATCTGTATAACCGCGCACTTTCATATTGCCCGCCACGGCATCCATTTCTGTGTCGGTGGTTTTAACCACGCCATCTTTGATGTCTAAGTTACCCTTAAAGCTATTAAAATATAAACCTGAACCAAACACGTCTGAAAAATCAAATGACAGTTTGCGTAAAATAGAATCTAAGCTGAAAAGTGAAAATATTCTCGCCCCTTTATCACTTATTTCCGACAAATGCCCTTTACCCATATCAAATTTAATTTTGCCATTTAAGGTTTCAAGCGAAAAGTTATAGGGCGCACCTTGCCATGAAAAATCACCCATAAATCCTAAAGGTGCATCTTGCAAGCCAGGATTAATGCCTAACAATGCTGATAAATCATCAAACTTATCGGCATTCAATTTAACATCAAATTGAGTCATAGTGCCGATGCTATTTTTGGTCCATGCGCCTTTGGCCTGTAAACTAATATTAGATACTGGGTGCGTTAATGACACCGTTTGAAAACGATATCCTTGATCATAAGGATTGGCTTGCATTTGCAGATGACCAAATTGCATATCAAAGACTGTAAAGTCGTCAACATCAATAGCCAGCGGCGGCAAACTATCAAGCAGAGTGTCGGGGCTGTATTCTGCATCTTGGCTGTCTTTTACAACGGGTGCTAAGTGCAGCTTGTCGGCCACAATTTTAAGCCCTTGCTCCCGCCAGTTTTTATAAAAATCAACTCGCCCTTCAAACTGTGTCGAGTTGACATTAAATCGCCAGACCTCATCGATGGGACTGGCTGTCAGTTTTAGCTGTTCAAAGTTTTGCGCAAGTAAATTGAACTGATCAATACTGGCATTAATTTGTTTTAAAGCAGGAAACGTCGACTTTGATGCAACCAATGGCTCTAGGTTAGCGCTGACAACAGTTTCTGCTGTCGATGCAGTAAAACCGCGAATAATGGGCAACCATTCGGTTAGATTGGCTTGCTTAAGGTCAATATGAATAACGCCATCTTGTTGGCTCAATGTGTCACCAAACTTAAAGTTTCGCCCTAACATTAAGTCATAAAACTGCAAAGCGTTACCGTCTTTATCCCCTAGGCCACCCCAAAATTCAGCTTGGTCGCTCAGCTTAACATTGACTGTAATTTGTTTGTTGTCACCCATAATGTCCGCAGACAATTTTTGCGACTGCTCAACGGTTTTAGCAAAGGGAGCGGGTAACGACACACTTACCCCTTGAAGGTCTGTTTCTGCTTGGGCGCGCAAACTATAGCCTTGATCGCCAAACATCATCATTAACTGGCCTGTCCAATCGAGAGCACCTTGGTAGTAATCGCTCAGCGGATGATTAAAAGATGTCGGTAAAGATGCAATATCCATATTGCCTCTAAAGTCGACATCTAACGCTAGCTGACGGCCTTTTTCTTTAGTGGCAAAGCTAAATTGCAGCGGCTGACCAAATAGTTTAGCTTTTAGGTTTTTTCCTGTGACCAAGTTATTTTCAAAACTTAAATCACCATTGACTTGCGTTAAATTAACACCTGGCTGGCTAATAAACACCGGATTATTTTCGAAACGAACGGTGCCTTTAATTAACGGATTTTCGCCTTTAAATAACGGAATCGACAGTTCTAACAACGTATTCAGGTTTTGTTTAACCTGCACGACAGCAAGGGTTGAGCCCACGCTCGATTTAAGTGGTGAGGCGTTAATAACTTGCGCTGCCGCTTGTGCATCCATCCATAAATCAGCATCAACTCGCAACAAAGACTTAGCGCCTAGCTCAGGGATCCACACTTTGGTGCCATCAACAGCCACCTGGCCTAACTTGCCTGAGTTAATGGTGAGATCCATTAGCTTATTTTCAAAAAAAGCATATAAATCTAGCTGTTTTACCGCAGGCCAATCTGGCTGAAACTTAAACTCGGCTTGGTTAATATTGAACTCAGCTTGAAATACCCCATCAAAATCAACATAGGGATAACGATTAAAAGCGCCTCGCCACAGTACATTCGCCTGTTCAATATGCCCTGCCAGTAAGCCGCTGTCTAAATACTCGACAAGACTAGGCGACATCGCCATTAAAGGAAAATAATCACTGGCTTTAGCCACATCGTTAATATCAAGATTAGCCGCTAACGCCATATAAGGATTATCGCCAAGATGAAGATTAAGCGCTGCCTGCAAACGAATGTCATCATTATAAAAGGCAATATCTGGCGCAGTGAGTCGCATGTCTTTAAGATCAAAACTAACCGATAATGTTTGACCGGTTAACTGTAAAGGTTGATTAAAACCGCCTGCAAAATCTATATTATAATCTTGCTCTGGCAGATCTGCCTGTAAGGTGTTATTTGCCCAGGATAAATGTAAATCAACGGGACTTAGACCTGGTAACTGTTCAAATGCTTGCCATGTTAACTGACTTAAGCTAGCTGATGCCGCCCAAGGTTTATCTTTGGCTTTATAAAGCTTTATGGGGCCGATATCGCCTTGCACATTAATATCCCGCCACAGCTGCACATCATCATGGCCCACGCTGGGGATTAGCGGTAATAACGGGGTAAGATTATTTAAGTTAATTTTATTCAGTTGACCAAACAATTGCGCGTTATGATACGCCAGCGATAAACTCAGTTCGGGCCAGGTTTGTTGATTTGACTCAATGGCTAACTGATGACTTTGAATCTGCCATCCTTCAGGGGTATTTTGCCAGGTTAATTGACCATTTTTGATATCGAAACGCTGTGTATTGCGAGCTTCAACTGCATTTACTGCATTTTGTGTTATTTCTGCTTCTTTATCAGGTTTTGTATTCGATATGACATCGAAACTTGTGTCAAAAATCCCGCCGGTTTTAGGGCGTTTATCATCCCATTCTAACCAGCTTGGTTGAAATATTAACTGACCATCTTGAATATTACGTTCGGCGAAACTGAACCAGGCTTCAAAATTAACCACACCTTGAAAACTGATACTATTTACATCATTTTGGGGATTAATGCGCCTTGAGGCCCACTCACCAATATCGAGTGCTGCGGCGGCAATATAAATATCACCCTTTATCGATTCAGGCTGATAGCCATTACCTTGTAATGCAATTTGTAATGATAACGACTCTTTATCAGATGCTTGATCATCAACAAATAAGCTCCCCTCGCCACGGTGCTCGTCACCTTGATTGAGCCAAACTAAGTTATCAACAAAAATAGGCCGAAATTTATGCAAAGAACTGTTCAGTTGTACCGAAACATCATTAATAGAAAAATGGTTTAATTGTTCGAGTAAAAAAGCATACAGCCAATCCATATTGGCTATGGGTGTTGGTGACCCGCTTTGATTGGATAATTTATCGACATCGATTGCGATACGGACCTTATCAAAACTGACCGTTTCTATTTGAGGCGATAACGTCAGTAATGATTGCCAAAAATCGAGTTTGATATTGACCTGTTCACTGACTAAGGTTATCGGTAGATTATCTTGCGGTGGTAACACCAGATTAGTAACAGTTAACGCTGGGCCATAAGCTTGCCATTTGGCTGACAATCCCTCCAGCTGCAGCTTTACCCCATAGTTTTTTTCCACATAAACCAGTATTTCTTGGCGAACTTCTGGAATATGGGGTAACAAGCCACGAATAAGACTGACCCCAAGCGCAAAAAGTACTAGCAAAATAGCGAGTACTTGTAAGCTGGTGCGCCCAATAGCTGTCAGACGTGGTAACCACACTACATCATCACCACATCATATTTATTTTGAGTGTACAGGGTTTCATTTTGCAGACGAATACGTTTACCTATATATACCTCAAGCTCAGCCAATAAATGACTTTCATCACCACTAAAGCTCATATAAACCGCAGGTGAACAATACAATAAAAACTCATCTGCTTTGTATGCACGATTGAGACGAATGATTTCTCTGAAAATTTCATAAGAGACGGTTTCTACTGTCTTCATAGAACCTGTACCTAAACAGGCTGGGCATTCACCACACACGACATGCTCTAAGCTCTCGCGGGTTCGCTTGCGGGTCATTTCCACCAGCCCAAGCCCTGAAAAGCCACTGACACTGGTTTTTACTCTGTCTAACGCGAGTGCGGCATTTAAACTTTCTAATACCCGCGCCTGGTGTTCGCTACTGAGCATATCAATAAAGTCGATAATGATAATACCACCTAGGTTACGTAACCTAAGTTGTTTAGCAATAGCTTGAGTGGCTTCAAGATTGGTATTGAAAATGGTTTCTTCAAGATTTCGATGGCCAACAAATGCACCGGTATTAATATCAACGGTTGTCATAGCTTCGGTTTGATCGATAATCAAATACCCGCCGGATTTAAGCTCAACCTTACGGCCTAGTGCTCGCTGAATTTCATTTTCAACATCGTACAGTTCAAAAATGGGCGCAGGACCTTCATAAAGCTCAATCTTTTGCGCGATTTCAGGCATAAACTCCTGCGCAAATTGCTGTAGTTCAGCAAAAGTACGTCGAGAGTCGACTTTAATATTGTCAAGATCAGTGCCAACAAAATCACGAATAATGCGCACCGGTAAAGCTAAGTCTTGGTAAAGTAAACAAGCCCCTTTGCGCTTACGTCGCTCACTGACTTTAGCCCACACCCGACGTAAAAAAGCCGCATCTTGTGCCAGTTCATCTTCACCTATATTTTCCGCGGCGGTGCGAATAATAAAACCACCATCTTCATCAACATAAGGTAAGGTAATATTTTTCAAACGGGCGCGTTCATCTTCAAGCTCAATTCGTTGTGATACACCCACATGGCTTGAACCTGGCATAAAGACTAAGTAGCGAGACGGTAAGGTGATATCTGTGGTTAAACGAGCGCCTTTTGTGCCAAGCGGATCTTTCACCACTTGCACCATAATATCTTGCCCCTGGCGGACAAGTTCGGCAATATCACGCACGACAAAGTTGCCTTTTTCAACATCGGCGACACATTCTGTGTGCGGCACTATGTCTGAGGCATGTAAAAATGCGGCTTTATCTAAGCCAATATCCACAAAAGCAGCCTGCATGCCGGGTAAAACTCGGCTGATTTTACCTTTATAGATATTACCAACCAGGCCTCGTTTCATCCGACGCTCAATATGCACTTCTTGTAACACACCATGTTCGATTAAGGCTACGCGCGCCTCTGTAGGTGTGACATTTATCAGTAATTCCGATCCTTTCTTACGCTGTGCTTTGATATTCATAAGCCACCAGTATTCAGGCCACATGCTTGCTCTTGTTCAATTAAATGATGAGTAAAGAGCTAACATGAAAATTAAAATGATTTGTGTGTTATTTCTGTATTCACGGTTGAGCCATTAGCTGCATTAATTGTCGTGTTTCTACTAACGGCAAGCCGACAACGGCAGAATAACTGCCTTTAATCGTCTCAACAAAACAACCTCCAAGCGCCTGAATACCGTAAGCACCGGCTTTATCCATTGGTTCTTGAGTGGCTATATAAGTGTCAATTTCGTCATCGGTAATATGACAAAAGGTCACATCGGTAACACAAAGTCGGCTATACGCATGTGTACCATCGGTCATGGCGACACCTGTCATCACCTGGTGGGTATGACCTGACAATTGACGCAAAATATGTTTCGCATCAGCAGCATTTTGCGGTTTACCCAAAATTTTGCCTTCAAGCACTACTGAAGTATCTGATCCTAACACCTTGGCATCTGTTAGCGTTGGCACTAATAACAATCCAGCTTGCGCTTTTTCTAACGCAAGACGAACCACATAATCAGCAGCAGACTCGTTCGCTAATGGCGTTTCATCAATATCAGGGGACACCTGCTCAAAGGAAAAGTCAGCAATTGAAAATCCGGCCTGGGCAAACAGTTGTTTTCGTCTAGGTGAAGTGGAAGCTAAAACCCAAGTCATTTGAATTACACTCTCTTTAAAATCAGCCCCTGATGAGCAGCTATAGTATCAATAAATCAATTTCACTGATGTTAAGCAACTAACGTACTTTATACCTACGGCGAATATTTCTCAGTATCCAAAATACCCACCACCAAATTAGTACGCTTGAAAATGCAGGTAAAAACATATCGGTTTTGAAAGGCGTTTTGCCAACGA
Source organism: Shewanella sp. HL-SH2 (assembly GCF_051164935.1). Lineage (NCBI taxonomy): Bacteria > Pseudomonadati > Pseudomonadota > Gammaproteobacteria > Alteromonadales > Shewanellaceae > Shewanella > Shewanella sp. HL-SH2. The sequence goes on along the minus strand of NZ_CP195035.1, from coordinate 895,697 downwards.
GCACATATTCGGCCCAATAAATAACAAAATGATAGATACAAATAAACATTGCAATCAGCAGTGTTTGTTGCCAACGGGGAAAATTACGTAAGCGTTGAAAATGCATCACAACAACATAAGTTATGAGTGCGAAAGCTAGCCCTCTTATCCCTAATGTGGCGCCAAGTAATACGTCTAATAGCACGCCTAATACCCAGGCCGTCAAAATACTATAACGGTGCGGCAATGCCATTGCCCAGTATATCATCACCATCAACAGCCAATCAGGACGCCATGCAGCAACCACATGGGGCAATGGCATAATCTGGAACATCATGCCAATAAATAATGTAATCCAAACCACCAAACGGCCATTGGGGATGTGAGCGCTCATTGTCTCACCTCTGTGCTTGACTGTGTTTGAGTAGGTTGGGTTTGAATTGGCTGTGCTGGGGTTGATTGCACAGGAATAGACTGTGTTTGCGTTTGTTGTACTTGATTCGGCTGCATTTCGCTTGATAGCACTTGCTGCGTCGCGCTATCGGGAGTGGGCTCGATTGTAACGCCTGAATCAATCTTTGGTTCGACAGTGTTATTGTTATCAGTCTGCTCTACGGCCGGTAAAATAGGCCAAAAAGGCTTATCATCTGCTTCACCGGGCCAAATCAATAACACATAACGAATACGGTCTAAAGCAGCCAAAGGTTGGGCATTTATAACAGCATAACTTTGGCCATCGTCCCGTGACACAGATGTCACCCTAGCAACAGGGTAGCCTTCAGGAAAACGATTACCTAGGCCAGAAGTCACTAATAAGTCACCAGCAATAACATCAGTGCTTTTTGCTACGTGCCGTAACTCAACTTGATCAATTTCACCTGTACCATTTGCAATAGCACGCACATCATTGCGGGTTACACGCACCGGAATACCATGGCTAGCATCTGAAACCAATAACACTCGACTGGTTAATTCACTGACCTCAATGACCTGACCTACGACACCTTTTGCATCAACCACTGGCTGGCCTACAAACACACCAGTTCGTTGACCATGATTGAGAACCACTAACTGACGAAATGGGTCGCTAGCCACTTCCATCACTTCTGCAACCACTTTGCGGGATTCCATATGTACTGGTGACCCTAAAAGTGCTCTTAAGCGGACATTTTCTTGGCGTAAATGCTCAAAACGTTGTAAACGCTCTGACATTAATAACTGCTGATCCATTAGCGTTTTATTTTGTACCGCCAGCATATTACGCGTCGCCAAGGCTTCAGCAGTCCAATCAAGCATCAAACCAGGGACATTAGCTAAATATTGTAATGGACTTAATAAGGAAGAAAGGGATTGGCGAACAGGCTCAAGGCGATCGTTGGCAACAAATAATGCCACCGACAAAATAATAGCCAGTGTGAGACGGAATTGGTGTGAAATACCACGAACAAAAATTGGTTTCATAAAAAATTAGGCGGCAAAGCCAAATAGTCCTTCTTGCCAATAGCCAAAAGCTAACACACTTCGCCGCTTAATGAGGGGGTTGATTAGTTCTCTTCAGAGAACAAATCGCCACCATGCATATCGATCATTTCTAACGCTTTACCACCGCCACGCGCAACACACGTCAGTGGATCATCCGCTACCATGACTGGAATGCCGGTTTCTTGCATTAATAAGCGATCTAAATCACGAAGTAATGCGCCGCCACCTGTTAGTACCATACCGCGCTCTGAAATATCAGACGCTAATTCAGGAGGAGATTGCTCAAGGGCAACCATAACAGCACTAACAATACCTGATAATGGCTCTTGCAATGCTTCTAAAATCTCGTTGCTGTTCAACGTAAAGCTTCTTGGAACACCTTCGGCCAAGTTACGACCACGCACTTCAATTTCAAGCACTTCATCACCTGGGTAAGCAGTACCAATAGAGTGCTTGATACGTTCTGCGGTAGCTTCACCAATTAACGAACCATAATTACGACGAACATAATTGATAATGGCATCATCAAACTTGTCACCACCGATACGAACCGATGATGAATACACCACACCATTTAACGAAATGATTGCCACTTCAGTAGTACCACCACCGATATCGACAACCATAGAACCGGTTGCTTCAGATACTGGTAAACCAGCACCAATTGCAGCAGCCATAGGCTCTTCAATTAAGTAAACCTCACGAGCACCTGCACCCATTGCAGACTCACGTATCGCACGACGTTCAACTTGCGTAGCACCAACTGGCACACAAACTAATACGCGAGGACTTGGGCGGAAAAAGCTATTGTTATGCACTTGTTTAATAAAGTGCTGCAACATTTTTTCTGTCACATAAAAATCTGCAATTACGCCATCTTTCATTGGGCGAATAGCTTGAATATTGCCAGGTGTTCGGCCAAGCATTTGTTTTGCTTCGGTTCCGACTGCTGCCACTGATTTGGGCCCATTACCGTTTCGCTCACCACGAATAGCAACTACTGAGGGTTCGTTTAACACGATACCTTCATCGCGAACATAAATAAGAGTGTTTGCCGTACCTAAATCGATCGATAGGTCGTTAGAAAAAATGCCGCGCAGCTTTTTGAACATGTATCAGGCCTGTATTCTGTGAAGTCAGAAGAAAAAAATCAGCTAACTTTATCAATCACACCCACAATCCACAAGACCGTGAGGGTTAACAATTGCTAATCTGACTATATTTTTTTAAAAAGAGCCCTTAAATAGGCTAAATGGTCCAGTGAAAAAGTGAATTAGCACATAAATCGTCATTATTGCCTTACTTCTTCCCAGTAAATAATTCTATCATGGCCTCGATAACGACCAAAAAAAGCACTTGCCTGGGGGTTAACCAATAAATTGACCGAACTCGTGTCGTAATTCCAATACCATTGCAGCCAACTATCAACTTGCGCAGGTGCTTGCACTTGACCACGATAATTATTCGTACCTGTATTTTGCCAGAACAAGGTCATCTTCCCTACAGAAATATTAGTACTATTATTTGTTCTTGTTACCGTCTGACCTGCAACCTTAGTCGGAGTATAAATTTCTGCTCCAGATAAGCTGCCATTAATTACGCTGCAACTATCGCCAACATTGACAACCCACTGACTGCCGTTCCAATATTGTGCATAGGTTGGCATGCGTAATATTTCATTTTCAGGTCCATAGGTATTATCCATAGTGACCCTGCCATGACGTAAATCCTGAGTAGTGATGCGTTTGGCACTGCAAGTATTTGATGGCGTAGTGCAATTGCCCGCTGTGTCTGCGCGCATGTCTGGATCGGCGACAAACGCAATATTAGTGTCATTATCAAAAACCTTCACGCCGATATCTAACGCACTAAAAGGCCCATCAACATTAGGCGCCGTTGTGCGAGCTAATTTGGCTCGATAACTTGCATCGACCGAAGCCACACCGGCAACCCATGACGCGGCATTGACAGGTAGGCTACTGAGACGGTTTGACAGCTCAGTACCATTATTACTATTTTCGCCCACTAACTGCGCCGTGCCTTTTGCAAAGGCTGCTTGATAATTTTTCGTCACACTCGAAAATGTATTGTAAGCCGTAATATTCATCGATAGCGGAAATGGTTGGTCCATATAACTGAACACACCACAGGCAGGTAAAACGCTTACACCACTGATGACAAATCTGTCGGGCACAAAACGGCCTATATTTGGCGATTGCGCCAAGGGAATATCATAAAAACTAGAGCCTAAATAATTAGTAGGCGGTTTAGCCGTGAACGTAAACACCCCAACTTCACTGATTGATTGAGGTACAATACTAGTGTTGGTTGTTTGGGCCACTTGAGCATAACTTACATTAGAAACAGTCCCAAGCTCGCCACCTGAAGGCGCAACTATACTACGACCTAATGTAATATTGCTGTGGGCATAATTAGGGGTATTGAGATTGTCACAGTAATTAGTATCACCATCAATTTGCCAAGCTTTACCTTGAATGAGTAAGTTAAATGATTCCCCGGCTTTTTTATACACATTACAAGTGCTATTTCCTGCTACACATTGGGCACCTGTATCCTGCGGCGTAATACATAAACCTACCGGAAAACTCACAAAGGGATCATTACCTAACATAATTAACCCTTGTTCATTACCCGTGCCTGTATATCTCGCATCGAGTTGAAGCTGGCCCGCATCAGGATAATTCACCGCAATTTTCGCCTTGCCTAAGGCATCAAATGCAAGTGCTATATTGGTTGCAGTCGCGCTTGTTTTACCCACATTGGTACCATTTACTGACACACTTTGGCCATTAATGGGTACTGAGGGACTGGTATAAGTGCTCCAAAAAGCGACATTTTTAGACACATTGGCAAAACTTGGAATACATTGCTTGGTAATATCACTCTTTTTAACCGCACTAACCACTATATCTGGCGCAGGTTTATTGGCTAACTTATCAGGCACATCAAAAATAAAACCACTATCAGCAAAAGTTAGCGTGCAATTAGCAGCAGATGCAGCACTTCCAGCAATACGGCATAAGGTCTGGCTGAAAGGTTTAGCACCAGGTGTTGAGCCAGTTACATCAACCACTACTGTGCCTACAGTATTGCGATTCAATTGCAGTGTAGTAGCGCCGCCACTAAAACTGACAACATTACCACCAACCCAGCCTCCTCCGCCTGTGACCGTTGCAGGGCTTAGCGTGGCGGTAATAAAATCTGGTACTGTTTGACTACAATCAGCATTGGCACAGGCTTTAAGGGTCAATGTTTCAGGACCACAGGTGAGTCCGCTACCGCTGTGGGTAAATTCAAAATGATCAATCACTACGCCAATCGGCCTTGAGTCCAGCGCACAAATTTCGACGTTGTCTATTTCATGGTTGTTAGTCGAACCACCTGTAGAACCGGTCAAAGACAGTAAGAAGTCTGCGGGCACAGCAGCCTGCGTACTAATAGCTGCGGCATTAAATGCGGGGATGATTTCAACAAAACCACTACCACTGTTCCGTTCAACTTTAACAATAGACTGCCCAGCTATTTTCGAGTCAACGGTAATGCGGTAACGATGCGCAGGGGTCACATTATTATTATCCACCGTTGGACTAAGACAGCTTCCCCCCGTATTAGTGGTGCCATTATTACAAGAGCCGCGTAAGTAAGGATAACCTACCGTGCCAGCCCCGGAACCTCGAACCGCGACAGACTGACGCCTTCTTCCCGGGCCACTTGGCCCGCCTTCAGTTGAAAAATTACCGTATTCATCAATACCAAATCCTAACCAGCCACCAGCAAAACCATTGACGTTCGACCTAGCCCCATAACCCAACGGGCCGCCGTAAGCACCTGCCTGTGGGGTAACCGCGGCATCCGAAAGCACAAATGCGATACCATCGGCGCCACTACCGCCATAGGCATAGTGATCAAATTCAATTTCAACTAGATTATTTGCTGCTGGAAATAAGCGTTGATAGGTTGAAGAGGTGGCTTGATTACCGGCCGCCTGAGTTACCCGCAAGCGATTGTTCACAATAGAAGGGGTAAAACCACCACCACTATTTGACACAACCCAGTCATTGCCCACACTGCTGCGCTGAAAGTCGTCGGTAAAACATTGTCTCACTTTGGTTAAGCGCTCAATGGCAACAAAGCTATAATTTTCAAAAATGTGACTCCTGTCGGTATCTCGATAAGTATCCTCATCATCAACCATACTGACCAGGCTATTAGTTAATTGACAACGACGTAACCAACCGCCATCCCCCCCATTACGGCTATTTTTGCCTGCAACTAATACAGGGGGAACAGTGAATCCGATTAACGGTGTTGTGTAGCCACATTGATAATTCAGATCTTGTACGCCGCCAACATTAAACGTCTGAGACTTACCGAAATGGTAATTGGTATTTTCACCTGCGAGCACCATTGCTCCGCTGCCTGATTTTAATGATAAATAACCAATGGTCTCATTCTGAATTTGGCTATTATTCAAACCACCCGGTTGGCATCGAGCGCTATTATCTCTTACTTCAGAAGTGTCTAATGCCAGTTCAATACCCGTCGAGGTAAATTGTGAGGTACTAGTAAACCAACAATTGTTATTGCGGGTTTGAATTTGATTCAGCAATACATCCTGGCTAGCAGGCAGCGTAACGGGCGTATAAGGTGAGTTAGACCCGAACAATGCTTGATTATAATTAACTGAACCGGCTATAAGCTTAGTGCCATTAGGTAAATCATAATTACCAGGGGTCACGGCTATCCAATGCACCTCAGGCATATTATTAGAAGGAATATATTGATTGGTGGGTGATTCAGGCTCTTGCTTTAACCAGGTAAAACCTTGTGCGGTCACATTACCAAGTAATGCTGACGCGGGACCATCATTATTACTATTACTGGTTGAAACCGTTGGCATTAGAAACACCAAGGGCTTAACCCCCGTTGGAAAGGCAGTGGTAAAAGTAATGCTAGTTGTGGTTGCTTTGCCATATTGAATATGAAAAGGCACAGCCACTGAAGCATCATTAATTTGGCCATTTGAGTTAATAGTTAAATATCGCGATGTAACCCGACCATTAATAATTGAGTTATTATCAATAGTTAAGGTTTCATCACTATAAACACGCCCACCAATAATCGCTCCAGAAGTTAAACTCAGGTTTTTATAGGCAACTAACTGTAACGAATGAGTATTGGTTTCGTTAATTTTAGCGCCGTTTAATTGAATGTTATTACCAATAAAAATGCGCGCATTTCCCTGCAATACTATCTGTGCATTTTGATTTAATGTTAAAGAATTTATCCAGTAGTCTCCTGCGGGGAAAACCAACTTAGCACCACTTCCGGCTTCTATAGACTGAAATCGATACTCTTGCTGGGTTGAAGAGAGGGTAACAGTACAGGCTGAATACAATGCAATTGAACTGAATTGATTTTGGCCCGTACTACCCAAACTAATATTTTGATTTGCGGTACAGGACCCTACACCACCACCGGCACCATTGCTGGTTTTAAAGGCATTATTGCCGTTTAAGCTCAAGCCTCGGATATCACTGCCTGTGACTGTACAAAAACGATCGCCTCCAGAGGCGGTATCGCAACTATTATTAGGTAAACCTGAACCACTATTATTAGAGCAATAGGCCAGATCTGCCCCCAAAGTGCCGTTAATGCGAGAGCCCCCCTGCAGAGAGAGTTGCGGGCTAGAGATTTGATGGCAACTATTATTGTTGTCTTGATGATGTCCTTGCGCCACTGCAGGCCAGGTAACGGACTCATCAACAACATCAAATGCAAATGCGGTCGTCGTAAATAACGCCGTTAGTACGCCAACACAGGTAAGCATACGCGATATCAACTTAATTCCCACGGGCTTCTACCTCTACTTGCCTTTGCACTCTTAAACAATCTGTACTGCTGTTAGCGCCACAGGCTCCGGTTTCACACACGGCCTTACTGCCAATACGGTACTGAGTAAGGGAACTGACTGTCGCGCTATTACAGGTAATGGTGACACTGCAGCCATGAAATCCAACCGCATTAGCAGGAGGTGTCCAGGTTGAACTCACATTGGTGCATAATGCAGTTGCGCCATTTAAAGGAAACAGTTGTGCTAACGCAGCATCGGCACCACTGTTCGCACTATTAAGTGCCCGTGCGCCCCATACTTCCATAGAAATAGAGGCATCAGAATCATCAACAATGCGCAGTAAACTTGCCGCGAGCAAAAACATCACTATTAGCACAAAAATACCAATCACTAACGCGCTACCTTGTTGGTGTGATTTTATCGACAATTTAAGGAACATTGATCACCTGTACCTGATGCTGATATTTAAACGACTCACCATTGACACTAAACCTAGGTTCAATATGCACAATCGCATTAGTCACCAAACTGGATGGTGTTAAAATTATGGCGGGCTCAATTAATAAACTGTTGATAATATTTTGCGCCATAATCACCCTGTTGGCCATTGCTGTCGGGGCTGGCTGACTGTTTTGATAACTATAATTAGCGTAACGGGTTAAATCTGAGGTGCCATTAGGTTGGTTTTCAACACAATAGCTCACAGGTTGCGCGGTTAGATAAAGCCGCTTTAATGGCGAAGCTTCAGTAAATCGAATGGATGCGCCAAAGGTTAAGTCAACTTGATCGCCACTGGTGCTAACATTTGATATTAGAAATCGTTTTGCAGTACTGCCGGTTGGATTATAAATTTCACTTGCGGTTAGCGGATAAATAATCGCCCATTGCCCTGCTAAAATGGTTTGATTAATCACAATTGCACTCAGTGTATTACTTGTTGCAGCCGGTGCGATTGGTGCATTAACGTAGGATGTACTGGCAGTAACAGGAACAAATTCTATACACTGGTAGCTGCCATCTACTGCTGTTAGTAAACGGGTTGAATTAGGCAGTGCGCTGCGTATCTCTCGAGTCATCCGCTCAACCCCAAAACGACTTTGGCTTAGCACTTGGTCTACCGCACTCGATTCAACAAAAATACGCGTGCCAAAAATGACAAAGCTGCTAACACCAACCACAATTATGCCTAAAATAAGAATAACCATGACCATTTCTACAAGCATAAAAGCGGCTTGTTTAGCCCATTTAGATTGAGTAATCACTCGCATCAGTAATTACTCCTTACGGCTTGGTAAGTGATCACTTCATTACTGGGCGTAGTGACATTGACCGAAATCAGCTTAGCAGCCTGAGTGGTGGCATCAACGTACTTCACCTCAACACTCAGACCAAATTTAATATAAACAGCTGCATAGGTTTTGTTTGAGTTAAACATCAATGAATTGATATTCAATCCATTATAATCATCTACATCATTATAATTGTCACGAGTCTCACCGTTTGGTCCTAATGTGGCTGAGCATGTTAACCCTAAAGGACTATTACACGCAGGCACACCACCATTGGGGTTGGTTTGTTGATCATAGCGTTTACCCCAAATCTCATTCATTACAGAATGGGCTAATTCAGCAGAGCGCATCCGGTGCAGTGACTCAACGGATCTATCGGCTTGGGGGAAAAACATCGATGTCATCATCACAATCGCGATGCTGATCACTAACATTCCCACCACTAATTCAATCAGTGAAAAGCCCGTGTTAGGCCGATTAAGCGACTTTAGGTGCGAGCGTGCTAAACACGGTAACAACTGGCTTAAACGACTTGAGTTATAAAGCATAAATATAACCCTCAGACTCAACCGCCACTTTTAAAATGTCATCGGCATTGATGTTAAAACACACACCTGCGCAGCTGGGTGACAACATTCTGCCTAAACTATCAAAAGTGATGTTAAATGACTGACTAGCGGATGCGACTAAACTGATGGAAGCGCCGCCATTAAAGCCTTGTATTGCCTCACTGCGAATAAGAGTAGCGCAGCTATTGCCTGCGCGAGCACTATAATGGCGTAACTGATAACCCGTTGCAGTGACATTAACCTCATAGCATCGGTCGGTGTTATTCAGTGCCCTTAATTGAGCTTGGCGAAGCTCTGAAATGAATTCATTGCGTAACGTGTATGCACTAAAACTCGAACTTGAAAAAAAACGCGGCAACACCACAACCGAGACAATACCAATCAGTATTATCGTGGTCACAAGCTCGACTAAAGTAAAGCCGTTTAGTCTTGATGTTGAACAATTTAAATCCATATTGCCCTTTCGATAAATTCAGCAAAAAAATAGCAATTAGCACTTGATAGTATGGCAAATTTTTTAAGTATTTGTCTGCCTATTTATAAGTGGATGCACAAACCATCTTTGATAGTAAATCGATTACAAAAAGGTACCGAAGCTAGTTAAGTGGCTCATGCCAACTTAGTATTGGCATGAGTAAAGAAGTTTTTTACCCTTTTCTAGCTCACTTTTAGTAAAGGTTAATAGTAAGTCGTCTGTAAGATGATTAGTAGGCATTTTTTCAATAGCATCCAGCTGAACCGTCAGGATAGTTCACCTTTGCGCTACCCGAATGACAGGTGTAAAAAAGCCTGCAAAAATGCAGGCTTTTTACTAAACTCTATGTTATTTAGCAATCAGCTGCTGCAGCGCTAATAACATAAGTAGGCAATGTAGTCGCACTTGCTTCTGTGTAAGTAAGCTTACATGCAGCTGGAGCACCTTTCTGCCAAATTTCAACGGTTTTAGGCGTACCAGCGTTCGCTTTAATAATCCATTCAGCTGTTCCAGTTGTCGCCGTTGGTGCGCCATCGGCACCCGCGTCAAACACAACGTCTAATGCTTTCTGTAAATCAACCTGTAGTGCATTAGTATAGCCATACTGAGTAGTTATCGTAACGGGTACCGCTGTTGTGCCACCGATAGTCACCGTTTGATTAGCAGCTTTTTCTTTTCCAGATAAAGCTGCTTTTGAATAAACTAAAGTATTGCCACCTTGAATAGCCGCTTTCATACCCGCTAGTGCTGACACTCGTGCATCACCTTGCAAATTAATGAACTTAGGCGCGGCAGTAACCGCTAAAATACCTAAAATAATAATCACGACGACTAATTCAATTAAGGTGAAACCCTGTTGTTTTTGCATTAATTTTTGCATAGTAAGCCTCTCAAAATAAATAAAATAAATTCATGTCTGTTTAGCTGTTATTTTCTAATATAACTTAACAGCCAAATTAAAAATTAGTTGTTGGTAAACGACAATACCTGTCCTGTACCTGGATTATATGTCACGCCTTTTGCGCCAGCTGTGCTTAAGTCAGGAGCGGGAGTGGCTATACCTGTGGTCTGATTTATCGTCAAAGATGCTATTTGGTGATAAACGCATAAATCAATACCGGCCACACTAGTGCCGTTTATCCCTGTAGCCGAACCGCCGACATTGTCTAATGCTCTAACCGTATAGCGCTGATTTCTTGCGTCTGCTGTATACAGCACATTACGCGGTGCACTTTGCAATACGCTATTAAATACTTCCTGGCAGGTTGCATCTGTCATAGAGGTCACGTCAGTATTGGTTGTTCCTGTGGGGAAACCAAAACGAGTATCTAAAGATACACTGGTACCGTCTAAAATAACCGACGTATTACGACGACCATCGACTTCCCATTGTGCTCTCACAAAACCAACCGCAGTCGCTAAGCCACCCGACACACCGTCAACACTGGCATTTTCAGCATCTTCTGTTACGTTTAAAAAACGCGGAATAGCGGTTGCTGCAAGCAACCCAAGGATCACAATAACAATGACCAACTCGATTAATGAAAAGCCTTTTTGATTCAACTTCATAAGTTATACACTCTTTCAATTGTCCCATCGATTTATCTACACCTTAGCATTACACTAAAATTAAGATATCTCCACTGATATTAGCAGCTTATTGCAACTTGCTAAAATTTATTTACTTTCTATAGCTACTTTTTGAAAAAAAAGCACTTGTCCAGAGGTAAATTGATAATTGATATTAGCGGAATCTTCCGCGGTATATCGACATATTTTATCATTAGCATCATAGCTCACCTCAATGTCGGTTAATTGAGTCGCTAATAATTGATACCATAAACGTTTACATCCTAGAACATCTAAACTGTCGATCACCGGCCATCCTTTATCGGACAGGCTAATCCAATTATCTGTTGCAACAAACTGATTGCCTAACGTATCTACTACACGTTGCGGTGAAACTTTAGCAGATTCTATAGCACTTTTATTGTCGGGTGCCTTGGGTGCCATGCTTGGCCAGTTAAGCAGTAGTTGTTTCGGTCTACCGCTTGATAGCCACTGGCTTTTTATCATTGTGGTGATATTAAGAAAACGCGTATGCTCAAGGGCTAAGCTTTTACCAGCAATAGCAGGCATGGCGTTAAAATATTTAATTCCTAAAACAGCCAAAACTAATAAAAATATGCTTATTGCTACTATACGACCATAGATTTTCAGTAAGTCATCATCAGCCTTTTGTTGTTTCAGCATAAATGTTCCTCACCTATTGAGGTCATTGATAATCTAGCCTTTAACCACATTGAGCATATCCCACATAGGAAGGTAAATACCTAAGGCGAGGATCAATACGATACAAGCAACAAAGCCAATTAATATAGGTTCTAGTTTAGCGGTGAGATTTTTTAAATCGTAATCAACCTCGCCCTCATAAAAATCAGCAGCGTCAGTTAATAGTTGGTCAATCTGTCCAGTTTCTTCACCAACGGCAACCATTTGCAGCACTAATGGTGTAAACAACTTACTTTGATTCGACACTCTAAGCATGGATTCGCCAGATTCTATTCCTCGTCGCATACCTACAATTTTGTCATGCATGTAAGCATTATCTACCGCATCAGCAACGAGACTGAGCGCTTGTGTCATTGGTACACCTGCACTTAACATCATCGAAAAACTGCGGCAATAACGCGCCAGTGTCGAACGCTCAATGATTGAACCCACGGCAGGAATATGTAACTTCCATTTATCCCACTGTTTCTCGCCTTTTTCACTGTGCAACCAATAACGAATACCCACTATTATACCAATTAAGCCGACTATCATATGTGGCCAAAAATTAACAAATAGACTAGAGGTTGCCATTAAAATTTTAGTTGCCCAAGGGAGTTCGGCACCAAAGCGTGAAAACATATCAGCAAACTTAGGGATAACCATGATATTGAGTATTACCATAGCAATAGCGATCGCGATTAACACAAACATGGGGTAGCGCATAGCCGATTTTATTCGACGACGAGTTTCCTGCTCACGTTCGATATAACCAGATAATTGAATAAAAGCATCTTCTAGCTTACCGGTATTCTCACCAACATGAACCATAGAAATAAATAAAGAATCGAATACATCTTGATGTTGATTCATCGCAGAAGACAAAGGTCTACCAGCGGTTAACTGCGATGATATATCATCCAATGCTTGTTTCATCCGCACTGAATGAGTGGTTTCCGACAGCCCTGCTATTGCCCTTAAAATAGGAATACCAGACCGAGTCAGCGAGTACATTTGCCGTGAAAAAATTTGTAGCTCTTCCAATGACACTTTACTGCCAAACAAGCTAGTAATAGAGAATGTCTTTTGAGGTTTTACCACTCTTAGTTCTAACGGAATAATGCCACGGCTCATCAAGGCGTCCGCGGCTGAGTTTTCATCCGCTGACTCCAGTTGCGCCGTCACTGACTGACCTTGCGCATTTCTACCTCGATAATGATAAGTGGGCATAATTACGCCTCAGCCGTTTGTTGGTTTATAACATCTTGTGATAACGCAATTGAAGATTCACTGACATCTTCAACCAACTTGGACACCTCTTCCATAGTTGTGGTGCCCTGAAATAAGTATTCCATTGCGGATTTAGCCAAAGGAACAAAATTAGGGCTTTTTAATGCTGCGCGGGCGAAATCCTGTGGATTACCTGTACGCATGGCATCAATCATGTTCTCATCAAGTTCTAGTATTTCAAAAATACCGATACGACCACGGTAACCTGAACCGCTACATGTTTGACAGCCCGTCCCTACTTTAAAGGTGGCCTGTGAAAAATCTTCTTTAGAAACACTTTTCAACCAACTGGTATCAGCTGGGGTTAATTGATAATCGACACTGCAATTATGGCACACTCTGCGCACAAGACGCTGGGCAATGATCACTCTTAAAGCACTGGCAACTAAATAACTGGCCGCGCCCATATCGAGCAAACGTAATGCACTGGTGACCGCATCATTAGTATGCAAAGTCGATAATACAAAGTGACCGGTTAATGCGCCTCGCAAACCAATTTCAACGGTTTCTTGGTCACGCATCTCGCCCACCATTATAATGTCAGGGTCTTGACGTAAGGTGGTGCGAAGCACGTTAGAGAAATCTAAACCAATCTTATGATTCACCTGCACCTGGTTAATGCGCGGTAATTGATATTCCACCGGGTCTTCTACTGTAATAATTTTACGGTCGGCTGTATTTAGCTCTCTTAAAATACCGTACAAAGTGGTGGTTTTACCGCTACCTGTTGGGCCTGTTACCAACAACATGCCATGGGGGCGTTTAATTTGTTTACGAATACGGGCAACAATGTGTGGCGGCATCCCGGTTTCATCTAGTGTGCGTAAACCTGCTGTTTGATCGAGTAGACGCATTACGACTGACTCACCATGATAAATGGGCATAGTCGACATACGAACATCAATTTTATGGCCCTTTATTTCCATGTGAAAGCGACCATCCTGGGGAAGACGTTTTTCAGAAATATCCAGTCCGGCCATCAGCTTTAAGCGCAACACTAAAGCGGAAGCAATATTGACTTCATTTAAAATATTTTCGTGCAGTTGTCCATCAACACGCTGGCGAATGCGCAGTACTTTCTCACCTGGCTCAATATGAATATCCGAAGCGCGCATTTGCACTGCATCTTCAAATATTGATTGCAGTAACTTAACAACTGTTGTTTCGTTATCGCTGTCACCTTGGGTTAAATTTGCCAAATCGAACATGTCGTCAGCGGCATATTCTTCATCTAATTTACCGGCAATTTGCGCGATTTGATCTGTACGACGATATAAATTATCAAACGCGTCTAACAGCTGTTGTTCAGGTGCTACCGCAATTCTTAGTTGTTTAGGTGCAACAAGAATTTCCAAATTATCAATTGCTTGAAGGTCTGCAGGGTCACTCATTGCCACTAAGACACTATCGTGGTTGCTCTCAACCACAAGTGCACGATGTCGACGCGCCTGTACTTCTGGAAGAATATTAACCACTTCAGGGGTAATCGGCAGGCGACTAATATCTAAAAAGGGTAAGTTTAATTGCTGTGATAAAAACTGCAGTAATTGCGTTTCACTAATACTTTTTAAATCAATTAAGGTACGGCCGAGTTTTTTACCGGAACTACGTTGCTCTGCTAACGCTTGTTGAAGTTCAGCTTCCGAAATAATGTGTTCTTGGACTAAAAGATCACCTAAACGCATCTTTAACTTAGGTTTCATTGATTTTCTCCTAGCTGCGCTAAACGCTGCTCAACAAATTCAATCGCAGTATTCGATAATCCTGGATAGCTTAATGCAGACCGATAAGCTTCGGCCGCTTTGACATATTGCTGCTGAGAATCTAATGCATAGGCTAATCCCATCCACCACCGAGCCTGCGTTGACTCAAGGGTTAACAGCGAGCGATAAGCAGACTCAGCCAAACTATATTGACCTATTTTTTGGGCTACTTCACCTTGAAATACCCACTTATCTTTAACAAAGTGACTACTATCATCAATGTAGCTCAATGATTGCAAAGCGGCGCGATATTCTTGCAAAGCGTTTTCAATATTGGCTTTGATTAAATAAAATTCCCAGTGTGACGGAAACATACCTACGCCGCTTTCAAGTAATCTAATCGCGGTATTAGCATTATTTTGAGCGTAATAAATACTCACTAACTGTTTGCGCGCCGCATGCAAGCTAGGGTCGAGTATTATCGCTTCTAAATACCCGCTTGATGCATCACTTAAGCGTTTTTCTTTTTCTGCCGTTTGCGCCTTTTGAAATAACACCTTAGCTAATTGCGCCTTAGTCAGGTTGACTTCAGTTACCTTCATATTACTCGCCACAGCTTGCTGACTTACTGGCCTATTACTAGTCTTTTGCTGTGATGATTGTTGCTGTTGCGATGTTTGTTGTGATGGTTGTTGTAATTGAGCTTGTATAGTCGAGTTAGCCTGCGCAGAGCTAGCCACTGCAGGTGCTTCACTCTCGGTTGTTATCGCGGTGGCTTGTACAATATCTGAGCTGGCAGCAACATTGACTGTATCTTGCTGCTCCAAAGTATCGGATTGCGGCGCTAACTCTGATCGCTGGGCATCTTGCTTGGCCATAGTAGCTTCAGCTGGTTGCAGCTCGATATTTTGCTCATCTAGAATTTCTGCTGCAATAAAATGGCTGGCGGAGTCATTACCAAGCTCTGTTGATAACGCAAGTTGGGTTAATTGTTCGTCCGACATATCCTGCTTTTGGCTAGTTTCTTCAACTTGCTGATTATCCGATGTTATCACTGGTGATACAGTTGAAGAAATAAGTGATTGTTCGGGTAAACTGGTATTGCTAGTCGATATTTCAGGCAAAAATTCTGCCGCATCCTCAAGCTGCTCACCTTGCTGAAGTAAACTATACCCAAACCACGCCATAGGAATAGTCAATGCCAGCACTAATAATCCTAAACGTGTTTTTTTTGGTTGTTCAACCTGACTGTTAAACTCTACTTGAGGACGAACAAATTGGCTTGCTGGTGCAGTATCTGCACGAGTCGCATTCTGCTGACGCTGCTCTAAATCTTGCAGCATTTTATTGATTACGCTCATAACCACCCACTTATTCGTGCCAGCCAATGACCGCAACATGAAATCGAACTGAAATGTAATCCAACCAAAACACTTAACGCCACCCCGATGAAAACGAGTACTGGTTTACGGGTAAATAATTGTGATGAGGACACAATACTCTTATTGGCATCTTCGGTATCGTTAATTGCCGCTTTACAATGTGCCAAGGTGACTTTGGTAGCCCCTTCTCCATAAGCAAGTAATAACGTTTTATGGGCGAGTATATTCACCAACCGAGGGATCCCGCGTGCGCCGGAGGCGATTAACTTTGATTCTTTAACGGTAAAAGTGGCCAGACCTTGGTAGCCTGCTATCGTGAGACGATGGTTCATATAGGCTTGAACCTCATCCCAATTTAATGGCCGTAAATGATAACTAAACGTAATCCGCTGTCTTAGCTGGCGTAAATTAGCCTGATTTAATCTGTCATCAAGCTCCTGCTGACCAAATAACACCACTTGCAATAACTTACGGCTTTCGGTTTCAAGGTTGGTAAATAATCGCAGTGCCTCCAAGCTTTCATCCGGTAAAGCTTGTGCTTCATCAATCACTAACACAACTTGAAAACCTTGCTCGCTCAGTGCTAATAGCTTTTCATGTATCAACCGGGTCAATTGCTGTTGATCAAGTTTTTCGGCGACATCAATACCTAAATCTGCTGCCACCGCCCAACGTAACTCAGCTGGGGTTAAGTAAGGGTTCGGAATATAAGCACATTGAAACTGCGAAGGTAACTCATTCAATAATTTGCGACAAACTAAAGTCTTGCCAGTGCCAACTTCGCCTGTGACCTTTATAAATCCTTCGCCTGTTTCCAGCGCCATTTGCAGCACTTGCAACGCTTCAACATGTGGCGTTAGTCCAAAAAAGAATCCGGTATTCGGCGTCAATGTGAAAGGTAACTGCCGTAAACCAAAGTGTTGCAAATACATAACTGCTAATTCCTGATCAGCCAAAGGTTACTGCTGAGTCGGATACCAACGCTCAATAAGATCCTGCGAACGTTTTAGCTCATTTGCCCAGGTATCATCACCCACCACGGTAGGTTTTAGCATAATAATTAATTCGGTTTTTCTGGTTGAACTGCTGCGATTTGTAAATGCTTCACCTATAAAGGGAATATCTCCCAATAGCGGCACTTTAGACACAATTTCGATATTATCGCTCTTCATCAAACCACCAATAACCACCACATCGCCCGAGGCCGCTTTAATCACAGTGTCAGATTCGCGAATTTCGCTTTGTGCTAGAGGTAATTCTAAGGTGGAATCACTGATTTTAATTAATTTAGTTTGCTCTTTCACATCTATAACTGATGGGTGGACATGTAATAACACATTGCCATCATCATCAATTTGCGGAGTGACATCTAACGCAATGCCAGAAAAGAAAGGCGTTAATTCAACCTGTGGAGTGGTCACTGGTGTAGTGCCTGCAACAGTGGTTGATGACACATCGGTGACAAAATACTCATCACTACCCACTTTTATAACCGCTTTTTGGTTATTAGAAGCGGTCACCCTTGGGCTTGATAACACATTGACGTCACCTTGCGTATCTAGCAGGCTAATCATCGCAGCAAAATCAGTACCTTTGACATTAATTGAGGTCACGCCACCAACTACACTGGTAATAGCATTACTTAATCCCTGACCTGCACCTGTGCCAAAATCAATGTTAGTACTGCCAACATGACCCATGACATTTTCCCATTGAATACCCTGCTGATAACCATCAGATAAGGTCACTTCAATAATTTTAGCTTCTAAAATCACCTGACGATGTAAATGAGTCTCTGCTTTTTCGATAAAATAGCGTACCTGGCGTAACTCATTTGGAAATGCACGAATCGTCACTAAGCCAGCCTGCGGAGTTACAACTACTTGGCGCCCGCCGCCAGTTTCCCCGATAATAGCGGTTAGCGTTTCTTTTAGTTCACCCCAAAAATCAGTTTTAGTTCTGGAACGGATAAATGTACCATTTGTATTATCGCTGCTATTACTATTACTACTGTCGTTATTACTGTTGTTACTCGAGCTACTGTTGTTACCTGAATTAGAATTACTGTTATTACTCGAATTTGAACTATTGTCGTTATCAGAAATACGACCTGAACTGACTGAAGTTAACGATAACCCCTCACGTTCCATATATAAGTAATTCAATGAGAAGGTCTCTGTACGCATTCCAGAAGGGAAAACACGTAATATCCGGCCTTCTCGACTCACCTCATAGCCATAAATGTCTTCAACAACCTGGATTGCTTCGGCTAAAGTGACACTCTTTAAAGACAGTGAAATACTACCTTGTACTTCGGGGTGCACAGCAACACTGAGTGGCGTACCTTCAACTAATGAAGGAAAAAAGACTCTTGCATCAACTTCATGCGCTGAAACATCAAATCGACGCTCTGCTGGAAGCGGCGGCATTGAAGCGCCAATACCGTTTTGACCATTAAGCTCACGTTGCACATCAGCGGGCATGGCAGCAGGAGGAGGCATAACCAATTTGGGCGCTTGCGCTTGCGTTAATGACTCATTAATTGATTGTTTTGATTCAGTTGGATCTGGACGATTGGTGGTTTGACATGCCATCAAACTTAATGCCAACAGAGGGGTGATATAGTTAATCGATTTCATTGTTATTATTGTCCTATCTCTCTGTTACCGACTGGAATAGTTGGAGTTTACGACCATCAGACAAGCTTACCTGGCTTTTACCAATTGCCACAATACGTACTCCTTGTACCCTATCCCCAACTTTCATAATTTTATTATTTATCACCGCAAACGAAGATGCGCCATTAATGACGCTACTTAGCACTAACCTTTCTGTCGCATCCGCTATAACGACGGCTTGATAACTCGCGCTTGGTAAAGTCGGATCACGCAATGTCTGCCCATGGGCGGCAAAAACCACCAATGAAAGCAAGCTGCTCATAACGTAAGGATTAATCTTGTTTAGCAACACTGATAAAGTCCTTATTAATGCTTAATGTATATAACTCTAATTCGACATTTGCTGTAGGGTGTTTAGCAACTTGATAATCTAAACGCTTCCAATAAAGCTTATCTGGCATAGATTCAACCGCTTTAACAAAATTCAAAATAGCAAAATAATCGCCCTCAATTTGCAGCTTGATCCCATGGCTGTATAGGTTCATCTGATGCTGCTCGTCCTCACCCACCTGTAAAAGTGCAATTGGGGCAATAGAGCTAAATGAAATTAGCTTGATGCCTTTATCATTTGATAACAGATTAGCCAATACAGTGGGCATATAATCTGCTGGCACCATATCAACCATTTGCGCATCTAGCTCTGCATCAACTACACGCATCTGCTCATTAATTAATGTCAGCCTTTGCTGATAATCTGCATTGGGATCTAACATCAACCTTTGTTGATATAACTCAATCTGCTGTTCAATAATGGAGGTTTCTTGCGCAACGCTATGCAATTGATTATCTAGTTGGGTTATTTTCATCCAACTACCATCGAGTGGTAAAAAAGCCAGCATACCAATAACGATAAACGTTGCCGCAGCAATTAATACTCGTTCACGTTGAGTCAACTGATTAAATTTTTGCTCAATTAACTGCCACTTTTGTTTCATTGAGCCATCTCCTTACTCACCACAGGCATGCTGGTAAGCTTAAAGGCCAAAGGCTGATCTTCGCCTCGATCCATCGTCATAGTGGCAAAAGCAAAACCCTTAAGTGTCTCAGCCGTATTAAGTCGCTCAATCCATCTCGGAATGCTAGAGGGTTGCTGCCCAAAACCTTCAAATTCAATCTGGGTTTGATTAAAATAAATTCGACTCAACCAAACTGATGCGTCAGATACCACTGCCAAGTCAGTTAAAATAGGAGAATAACCTTGACTAATCAAAGCTGTGCGCTGCTCTAGTTCATTCTTAAGCAAGCGCTTTAACACTAAACGTTGTTCCTCAAGCTCAACACGGGCGACTAAATCACGATCGGGAACACGTTGAGCAACCTGTTGTTCTAAGTTGTTTTTGTTTTCGATTAACATTTGCTGCTGAGCATTAGCCTGCTGCAATTCATGCTGCATATTATTCAATTGATGCCAGGCAAGGCCATATAAAAGTATGCTTACACTCAGTAACACTGCTAGAGCAGCCATTAACCTAGTAAAGTTTAACCTTTGCTTGGGAGGTAAAAGCGAAGCGGTATAGAGATTAATTCTGCTTTTAATCACACTTCACTCCTTGATAGTTCTACAAAGGCTAATTTGGCCAAATAAGCTGCAACACCTTGATGTTCGACCATAGTAACTGCTTGATTAAAGTTAGCAGCAACTAATTTAGTCAGAGCAGCTTGCTTACCCTCTGTCAGCAAGTTAATCGCAGCAACCGGCGCCTGGCGCAGCTGACTTTCGAAATAGTCCATTGAGCGCTGTATTTCTAAACTTAAGTTATCTGCCAACCCAGCACTCAAGTCTTGTTCTTTAACATCTTGCAACTCGTTAAAACCACGTACACGGCGTTGCATTAAAGATTCACCCGCTTTAATGACTGTGAATAACAACTCCTGGTGAGGTAAATGTGTTACTAACATGTGGGCCATGTTATCTGCGTCAAATATGTGAGTTAACACTAACTCTTCAATGGTAATACCCGCAATGGTAAAACCAAGTTCTTCACACGCACTCGCAATAGCGACAAGTTTATCTCGAGCGACAACAACGACATTGATTTTAGTGTTAGCGGAAACTGACGATTCAAAATAATCGAGATGAATATTGGCAACAGGTTCGGACACCATGTCTTTAACAGTCCAAATTAATGCTTGGTTAATTTCGGCTGGTTCAACATTAGGTTTTTCGGCTTGCAGTGATTGATAATGGCTAGCTGACATAACTATTTGCACAGTAGCCGTGCCAAACTTTTGTTTTATATCGTTAAAAGTTTCGTTCCAGTTCTGTTTTATTAATGGAAATTTGGTGTACGATTCGGCTTGACCTGACGTTTCACTTTGATAGACCCACACTGAGTCAGTGTCGACAAACACGCCCAATTTAGCGGAAGCCTCTGCTGTACGCCAAAAAGCCAATTTATTAACAAAACCACTATTCATCTAAAAACCTTTTTGCGTGTTAAATGGTGTCGATCCCCAACATACTTATTGAGCCTTAAAAAAGTCAATCTAACTCGAATTAAGTGTTGGCGTCTAATCGTATGTTTACATCCATTTAAACTTTTGACGATACGGCTTTTGAGTACAAATATTAACCGCTAACATTAATTCAACCATAACTGTTAACTAAAACTAAAAACATGGCATTATCCATGGTGAACTTATTCGATACTTTAACAGCTAATATTTTCTATTTTATAGAAAAATACTAAAAATAGCCCTATTTAGATAAGATAGATTGTCACGCTAAGATAAACAAGTTTTTCACGATATTTGATAACATATAAGTTTACTGACTCATCACCTTTGCCAGACCATAGCATCACCCAAGAACGGCCCCTGGGCGGCACTAACGCCTAATATTTTCAATGTTTGCCACTCTTCAAACATTTCAACTCCTTCCGCTATGACCTGCGCCTTCGAACGTAACAGACCACCAATAAGGCTACGGATATACAACTGATTTTCAGGTCGCTCATGCACCTGACGAATAATTGAACGATCTAATTTTACAAAATCAAAATCTTGGTTTTGAATATATTGTGTGCCAACTACTTGTTTACCTACATGATCTACACTCAATTTAGCGCCTATTTTAGATAACATAGTGAGCGTTTTAGCTAATTGTGGATGTTGCTGATGCTTAATAAAAATATCTTCGGACACTTCAAAAATCAACCTTGCTGCCAATGGCCTGTGCTCAAGCAAAGTAGACTGGATCCAACGAATAAAAGCACGGCTTGTTAGCGTGTCCATACTTAAATTAACACTATAGGTAAGTGTATTGTTTTGCATTAAACCAAATAATACTTTCTCAATAACCTGCCTTTCTATCTGCGGCATCAAGCCACACTTATTGGCCATTGGGATAAATAGTGTTGCTCTTACCTCATTATTCTTATTATCTTTAACACGGCTAAATACTTCATAATGTAGCAGGCTATTATCACTATCCAGCACAGCCTGGGTCATTACAATAAAACGCTTTTGAACGAGTGCATTTTCTAAAAAACTGCGCCACCTAACCGACCCTTTAGCAATTTCCTGGTCCACCGCACCTTTATCGTACATAAACCATGTATTAATTCTTTGCAGCTGAGCAGCGCGCAGCGCCATTTCGGCTTCTTCAATGATTAATAATGGCTGATCTCCAGCTTTATAAAATGCACCACCAAAATGAAGATAGTTGTCGTGGTTGACTATATGGTGATGATCTACCAATAAGCAGTTTCTTAATAATCTGTCAGCCAATAAGTCGGCTTCATCTAACGATAATTGAGGGATCACGATAATAAACTGCAACAGTGTTTTACGTGCAAAAATCACCTCACTGTGCTCATTAATCAACGGCGAAATAGTGGCAACTATTTGGGTTAAAAATATCCGATCGGCTTCAACATCTGCCTTAACATCCATTAATGCATCATCATTAAATTCAAGTAGAAATATCACCCCATGGGCCACCATTTTATTATCATGGCTTAACGCATCAATACGATTATCAAAATACAGCCTATTACCAATATTAGTTATCGGGTCTAGAAAAGTATTGGCTCGAATAAATTGATCTAATCTGCCACGCTCTTGTTTGGCATCATCCAATTCATCAAGTAAGCGAGATATAGCCCGATTAATTAGCCGCGGACGTCCATTAGTTGCTTGTGATTTTGCAGCATTAATATCACCGTCTAAAATTAATTTACTCCGCAGTGCAAGTTGCTCGATACCCTCTAACTCATGGCTAATCCACCTTAAACCGTATCGCACAAACACCCCAATGGCACCAAGTCCGATTAACAGAATCAATGTTTCATACCACCCCAGCTGATATGCGCTAAAAGGAGGAGGTACCGCAAGCGTCATACTAAGACCACTATCGGCGTCAATAACATGTTGATATAAATTAAGGTTTGAATAAGGAGTACGGGGGTGATCTGCTTGATAAGTAAATAAGACTTTATCACCAAGACTCAATTGAAAATGTTGGGCATGGTAGGCTTTTAATACGGCCGGCAACCATGTATCTAACTGGCGCTCACTATGTTGTTTATAGTGGACCACAATCATAGATTCCAGTTCAGTGACCTTACTTTGTTGAAAACGGTAGGTCAGCTGAATAAAGCTCATTAAAGCACAAAGTAAAAAAACAAAGGCAACGGCAGCCAAAGACACCAACCAAAAACTGGTCAATTTTTTTGTGAGAATTTGAGTAAGCTTCATTTATCCGCTTCCTGCTGGATTTTTATTCTTTGGTAAGTATACATAATCTAAAGGAAATATTTTGCTTTATCCCGATACATTGCAGAAAACAGCAAAAAGGGGCTTAAGCCCCTTGATATAAACTGGTATTTGCGCCGATGACCATTTTATCCGATAAATTAATACGCTGGTACTTTGTTAATTTTAGCGACACCGGAATCAATCGCAGCTTGTGCTACGGCGCGAGCGACATTAACCAGCAACCTTGGATCCATTGGCTTAGGTAAAACATATTCAGGCCCAAAGCTAAGGGACTTAACATTCGGATAAGCTGCTAAAACCTCACTAGGCACAGCTTCTTTGGCTAAATCAGCAATGGCATAAACCGCTGCCAGTTTCATTTCATCATTAATCACTGCTGCACGCACATCTAAAGCACCACGAAAAATAAACGGAAAGCAAAGCACGTTATTAACTTGATTTGGATAGTCACTGCGACCAGTGCCCATGATCAAATCCTGGCGAATATTGTGGGCAATTTCCGGTTTAATTTCAGGGTCAGGATTTGAACAAGCGAAAATAATTGGATTAGGCGCCATAAGCTTCACATCTTCTTCGGTCAGCAAATCGGCTCCAGATAAGCCTAAGAAAGCATCGGCCCCCTCAATCACATCTTTCAAAGTGCGTTTGTCAGTGTTATTGGCAAACAATGCTTTATATTCATTTAAATCTTCACGACGAGTATGAATAACACCTTGGCGATCCAACATATAGATGTTTTCACGTAAAGCGCCGCATTTTACTATCATGGTCATACAGGCAATCGCGGCCGCGCCAGCACCAAGGCAGACAAATATCGCATCTTTAATATTCTTCCCTTGAATTTCAAGTGAGTTCAGCATGCCTGCAGCAGTCACAATTGCAGTGCCATGTTGATCATCATGAAATACCGGAATATTACAGCGGGCAATTAATTCTTTTTCAATTTCAAAACACTCGGGGGCTTTAATATCTTCAAGGTTAATGCCGCCAAAAGTATCCGCAATAGCCGCTACGGTATTAATAAATTCTTCTGATGTATTGTGAGTCACCTCGATATCAGTAGAGTCAATATTAGCAAAGCGCTTAAATAATAAAGATTTACCTTCCATCACAGGCTTTGAAGCCAAAGGACCTAGATTTCCTAGTCCTAAAATTGCGGTACCGTTGGTAATAACCGCAACGGTATTACCTTTATTAGTATATCGATAAGCATTCTCAGGGTTGGCTGCAATTTCACGCACAGGTTCTGCAACACCAGGGCTGTACGCCAGTGCTAAATCATGACTTGATTGTGCGGGTGTGGTTAAACAAACGGCAGTTTTGCCAGGTACGGGAAATTCATGATAATCGAGGGCTTGTTGGCGAATATCTGACATTTTATCAATCCTGAATGGCTATTGTTGTGAACAGTTATCTTATGAATGCTGGTTTATTCAGCATCGAAGAACCCTAACAATACGCTAATCTAAAGTGGATATAAATCAAAAAATCAAACTTTCACCACACATCTTACCATTACAGTACCTAAGCCATTTAATAATAACTTATCATTTATGAACTTTTAAAAATCAACAAGTTAAAAGTGTAGTAAAATAACAAACATTTAATCAATTAACGCTTAAATTGTCACTAAACCCAATAAAATGTTAGTAAATATAACAACAATACCAGCTAAGTAAACTAAGCTATTGTTTATAACAAAATGATCTTGGGGAAGAGTTATCACGTGAAGATAAATGATTTTCAAAAACAAAAAAGGCGCCTAAGGCGCCTTTGTCATAATTGCACAAGCAATTACTTTTTACCAAGTGCGCCGAAACGCTTGTTGAACTTGTCAATACGACCACCAGTATCAACAATTTTCTGAGTACCAGTATAGAATGGGTGACATGCACCACATACGTCCAAGTGCAAGCTTTTGCCAACAGTTGAGTTTACTTTGATGATGTTGCCACAAGTACAAGTTGCGGTAATTTCTGCGTACTCTGGGTGAATACCTGTTTTCATGGGGGTTACCTTAAATTGAAGGCCATGTCGCTATCTCAACCCGAAGTTGGACACCACATGCAGTTAATAACAATATGTTTTAGGCGCAAGATAATACAGCTTCTACACTTTGCACACAAGCGGTTATTTTCAGCGCAGAGCACTGTAGACCAAACGCCGTTAATTTATCGCTAGTTTGATTGCTGCCTAGCAACCAATTCATCAAACTTTAGCTTATCTGCCTGAGCATTTTGATATTGCTTTAAAATATCCTCAGATGGGCAATCCAATGTAGCATCGGCTCTTAACTGTTGAATATTCTGACCCGAAAATGCACTAGGATTGACCTCATATATCGCTAATATCGCGCCAAATATACTCGTATTCCATTGCTTATGGTTCGCCGTTGCAACACTCCACAGGCTGTCTTGAGGTAGCTTATTGATGACGCATTCAGATATTAAGTATGACTCATCTGCTACTGGCTCATTGTCACTCACCCCAATGCTGACAATCTCATCTTCAATTGTTTCAATCACCTCAGGTGGTGCTGTGACTTCACTTTCTTTAACCCTTTGCGATTGTTGGCCATTAAATTGTACCATCTCAACCTGATCATCAAGGTTATTATGCTCAGCTTTGGATATTTTTCCCGCCACTAACGCATCAAACGACAACTTATCTTGATTCGGACTTTGGAACTGAGCAAGCATCTCACCAGAGGGGCAATTCAGCTTACTATCAGCCTTTAACTTTTGAATATTATGATCAATAAAAGCATCTGGATTAGTTTCATAAATAGCAATCATGGCACCAAACACATTGGTTCCCCATTGTTTGGCATTACTTATACCCAACTTCCATAAGGTATCTTCGACAGATTTATTAATTATACAGTCAGATTGACTCGCGTCTGCTGACGATGAATACCTATTACTGGTACTTGATGAGGTACTAGCTATTGATGAGCTGTAACGACTCTCTGGCTTGGCTTGTGGTTGTGCCACAACATTTTGATGGCGTTGCTTATAAGCTGTCGAAGACTTCATGGTTTTAATCGCTACCGGCTTATCCGCTTGATGACTCGCTGTTTGCTTCCCCAAATCGCCTTTAAATAAGCTTACCGGTGAATATTGCTGCCATTTACCACTGCGATACTCAGATACTATCAGTGAAGAATTAGGGTCAATAATTTTTTCTTCGCCGCGTAAAATAAAAGTATTTTGCTTATGGTCATCAACAATTAACTTCTCTAACACTATAGTATTTTTATATTTTTGACGTATGTAAAAGGTGAGTAGTGAGAGGTCATTATGGTCACTGACCACATTAACATTTAGTTTGGGTAACTCACCAGCTTCAAAGTCCATGGCTTCGATACCGATATGACTTACATCAGCGACTGCAGGTTGAGTGAATACGCTAGCCGCAAATGCCGCTAAAGCGATACATACCTGAAAGGCTTTCATTTATTAATCCTTTGTCTAACTATATTCATACACCAATATTATCGTTGTCATTTTTATCGATGCGTATCCATTATGGCTCTATCTCATTTTTATTATCGATACTTTTTTTTAACAAAGCCTAACAACTATATATAAATACCCTAATCCGCTGCAACTAAATACTGATTTATTAATGTATTAAGCTCTACTGAGCCAGATGCTTAGCTTCAATCACTTCAAATACGCGACGATCGGCTGACTTATCATTATATTCAGTCAAAATTTCGTTAGATGGGCAGATTAATGGCGCATCCTTCAACAATAAATGAATACGTTGTTTAGAAAAAGCAATCAAATTTGATTCAAATATTGCCAGCATTGCTCCATAAACATTGGTATTCCACTGTCCTTTATAACGATTCGCTATTTTCCACAAGGTATCACTGTCATTGCGTTCTATAGTGCAATTCGCTTCAACGTAAGGCGGTGTTTTTTGCGAACTCACTGAAGCAGATTTAACTGGCGAAGATTGAACTGAATCAACAAGCGCCGATGAACTATTTTTAGGTGTATCGGCGATTTGATTTACCTTAGCAGGTGTAATACCAGTTGAAGTTAAGGCCGCACTTTTATCTGAGATAGGCGCATCAAATAAAGCCAAAGTGATTATGGCTGCCCAATGTTCACTGTGTAATCTTGACACAATTAACTCAGCACCAGTGTCCGTAACCTCTTTATTACCTTGAACATGCAATAAGTAAGGATTAATTTTCTCCGCCATCAATACCTGCATTATAGTCTGCTGATTGTGTGTTTGTTTGATGGCAAATTGATATAAAGATAAATCAGCATGCTGATCAATGAAATTAACCTTGAATACAGGCGGCTGACCTAGTTCAAATTGACGACTATTAATACTGATATGTGATACTTGAGCAGGTAAAACTTGGCTGTATATCAGCACAACAACGAGCAGGAATTTGATTATCAATCCCATCATATTCATAGCTTCACCTTACTTTTTATTCTGTTTGTTATATTTATTGTCAGTTAACGGTACACTAAGTACATCTATTGATGAATAATTTAAATTGTCTTTTTGGAACCCTATGTCTGTGTATGTTGAAGTCGCTTTACCTGTGCCACTGCGAAGAAACTTCAGTTATCGCGTCCCTGAAAAGGACATAGCTGCATTAGCAATAGGGTTGCGCGTCAAAGTCCCTTTTGGGCGCCAACAGCTCATTGGTTTAATTACCGCCATTACAGATCAATGTGTTCTAGCTGAAAATCAAGTAAAAAATATCACTCAAGTGCTCGACTCAGAAGCTATTTTACCTGAATCTTTATACAAGCTAACTTTATGGGCTGCACGATATTATTTTACCACCCAGGGGCAAATGCTCAGTCAGGCGCTACCGGTTGCGCTTCGTAAAGGGGCAGACACCGCGCCACAAGCCATTATTTATTACGCCTTAAGCGAGCAAGGTCAACAGGCTCAAGTCAGTTTACTCAGCCGCGCACCCGCTCAAAAAAATTATTCGACGCGCTTAAATTACAATCTATCACCCACGATGAGTTTTTAAGTTTGGAGTATAGTAAAGCGGCATTAAAAGCGCTTGAAGATAAAGGTTGGATTGAGCAAAAAACACAAGCTGTCAACATTGATTTAGCTTGGCGTCAGCAGTTAGACATCACTGAAACACCCCATAAACTTAATAAACAGCAAGCCGTTGCAGTATCGATTCTTAATCAGCAACAAGGCTTTAACTGTAGTTTGCTCGAAGGCATTACTGGCTCAGGCAAAACAGAAGTATATTTAGCTGTGCTTGAAACAGTATTAAAGCAAGGTAAACAGGCACTTATTTTAGTACCTGAAATTGGCTTGACCCCACAAACCATTAATCGTTTTAAACGTCGATTTGCGGTCAATATTGCGGTAATTCATTCAGGGCTTACCGACAATCAACGGCTTGATGCTTGGCGACAAGCTAGAAGCGGTCAAGCGGCGATTATTATTGGCACACGATCGGCATTATTTACCCCTATGCCTTTTCCTGGGGTCATTATTTTAGATGAAGAGCATGATTCCAGCTTTAAGCAGCAAGAGGGAGTTCGCTATCACGCCCGTGACTTAGCCGTTATGCGAGGCCATTATGAAGATATTCCGGTCATTTTAGGTACTGCTACACCTTCTTTAGAATCATTACAAAATGCCATATCAGGTCGATACCATCATCTCACGCTAAGTGAACGAGCAGGCGCTGCACAAAAGGTTAAACAGGGAATTATTGATATCACCAACCAGCCGCTTAAGCATGGTATGTCAGCCTCACTGATTAATGAAATGCGCATGCATTTAGATGCAGGTAATCAAGTGCTATTATTTTTAAACCGTCGTGGCTTTGCTCCGGCATTGTTATGCCACGAGTGTGGACATTTGCACGAGTGTGACCGCTGCGATGCCTTTTTTACTGTCCACCAAGGTTTGAATGAGATTTGCTGTCACCATTGCGGCAATCAATACGCTATTCCTAAGCAGTGCCATCAATGTGGCAGCACTATGCTAATGGGTCATGGATTAGGTACTGAGCAACTCGAACAAGCATTAACCACAATGTTTCCCAAATACCCGGTAGTGCGAATAGATCGCGACACCACAAGGCGCAAAGGCTCATTAGAGAAACAACTTCACGGTATTCATAAAGGGGAATATAAAATTCTAGTTGGCACGCAAATGCTGGCTAAGGGACATCACTTCCCAGATGTTACCTTAGTCGGCTTATTAGATGTCGATGGTGCATTATTCAGTGCTGACTTTCGTGCACCAGAACGATTTGGTCAGCTATATACCCAGGTATCTGGCCGTGCGGGACGTGCGGATAAGCCAGGCAAAGTATTATTACAAACTCACCAAAGCGATAATCCATTACTGCGCAGTTTATTACGCCAGGGGTATGGTGACTTTGCCCGCGAGCAACTCAAAGAGCGTCAATTAGCCCTGCTGCCACCCGCTTGGCACATGGTGCTTATTCGCGCTGAAGCACACCTAGCTGCTGATGCCGACAGTTTTCTTAATCAAGTCAGCCAACTGCTGCCGCAGGATAAAGACTTTGAAATTATTGGTCCGATACCCGCGCCATTAGACAGAAAGGCAGGTAAATATCGCCGCCAGTTAATGTTTCAAGCTAAATCACGTCAGCGGTTACAAATCGAATTTGAAAAAATTCTTGAGTTTATAGAACAACTTCCACAGACCAAAAAGTGCCGTTGGAGCATAGATCGTGACCCACAAGACCTCATGTAGCGGTTAACATTTAGCACATTTATGGCAAGCTTATAATCTGATCTGAAAAAATTCCATCAAGTACATAGCAATTTACCCCCATAAGCGGCTAAAATATGCGGTTCTGTCGCGTCATTCATTAACGAATTTAGTGCAAGCAAAGGCCCATGAAATCACATATTGAATCTTTACTACAACAAACCATCGCCTCGTTTATAGAACAAGGTATTGTACCTGCTGATTTTCAAGCCCGTATTCAGGTGGACCGCACTAAAGATAAAAGCCATGGTGATCTCGCCAGCAACCTAGCAATGATGCTGACTAAAGTTATCGGCAAACCGCCGCGTGATGTTGCCCAGCTGATTATTGATACTTTACCCGCCTCATCTCATGTGGCTAAAGTTGAAATTGCTGGCCCTGGGTTTATTAACTTTTTTATTGATGACAACGCACTGGCTAACCAATTACAGCAAGCGATTAATGATGCCCATTTAGGGGTTAAGATGCCGACTAAGCAAACTATTGTTGTTGATTACTCCTCACCCAATTTAGCCAAAGAAATGCACGTAGGTCACCTGCGCTCAACCATTATTGGTGACAGTGTGGTGCGCGCGTTAGAATTTTTAGGCCATAACGTTATTCGTCAAAACCATGTCGGTGACTGGGGCACACAGTTCGGCATGTTGTTAGCATATATGGAAGAACTTCGTGCAGCCAATGGTGAACAAGCGACACTAGAGTTATCCGACTTAGAAATTTTCTACCGTGCTGCTAAGGTTCGTTTTGATGAGTCAGCTGACTTTGCCACCCGCGCCCGCCAATTAGTGGTTAAACTGCAATCAGGCGATGCCTACTGTAATAAACTGTGGCGTGAGTTTAATGATATTTCATTAAGCCATTGTTTAGAGGTATACCAACGTTTAGGGGTGAGTTTAACCCGTGACGATGTGCATGGTGAAAGTGCTTACAATGCTGATTTAGACCAAGTGGTTGCCGATTTAGATAGCCAGGGTTTATTAACTGAAAGTAATGGCGCTAAAGTTGTTTTCCAGAATGAATTCAAAACAAAAGAAGGCGAGCCACTGCCGGTTATTATTAAAAAAGCCGATGGCGGTTACCTGTATGCCACCACAGATTTAGCCGCGATGCGTTATCGTTCTAATGTATTAAAAGCAGATCGCGCGCTATATTTTGTTGATTTACGTCAAGCACTTCATTTTCAGCAAGTGTTCAAGCTTGCTCGCCTAGCTAAATTCGTTCGCCCAGACATGACCTTAGAGCACACAGGTTTTGGCACCATGAACGGTGAAGACGGTCGTCCATTCAAAACCCGAAGTGGTGGCGTGGTTAAGCTAGTCGACTTACTTGATGAAGCAAACGTTCGCGCACTTGATTTGGTTCGCAGTAAAAATCCAGACATGGACGAAGCCACATTAACTGAAATCGCCCGCGTAGTAGGCATTAGCGCGGTTAAATATGCTGATTTATCTAAAAACAGAACCAGTGATTACATTTTTAGCTTTGAGCAAATGTTAAGTTTTGAAGGCAATACTGCGCCTTACCTACTTTATGCTTATACCCGTGTAGCCGGTATTTTCAAACGCGCCGAAGACATTGACTTAAGCCAGGCCGAAATAGTATTAGAGCATGAAAAAGAAAAAGACTTGGGCACCAAACTTGCTCAGTTTAGTGAAGTGCTCACGCGCATGACCGACAAAGGTCAGCCACATGTGCTATGTGCATATTTGTATGAGCTAGCCAGCGAGTTTTCTAGCTTTTATGAAGCGTGCCCAGTGCTAGCCGCCGACACGGATGCACAAAAACGCAGCCGCTTACTGTTAGCACAATTAACCGCTAACACTCTAAAAACAGGTTTGTCGTTATTAGGCATTGAAACCTTAGAGCGCATGTAAATATGAGCCGAGATTACGCTAACCGTAAACCTAGACCTGCTGCAAAAGCAGCTAAGACTTCGCGTGCTTCAAAACGCAAAGATACGCGCACTATGCCAATCATCCCATGGTTGTTGGCTATTGTATTGGTTTCCGGTTTTGGTTATTTTTTATGGATGATTAACGGCAGCTCTACTGATTCCGCAACAGGAACAGCATCGTCAACGGCCAATAAAACTGACACGCCAATAGCCAAACCAGCAGTCGTTAAAAAAGATCCTAATGAACTGCCGCCTAAGCCTCAAGAAGAATGGACTTATCTTGAAGAATTAGAGAACAAACAGGTTGAGGTTGATGTACCAAACTCTGGTGTGGTGTCTAGCGGCCTATATCAAATGCAATGTGGCTCGTTCCGTCAGGAAAGCCAAGCCAATGAGATGAAAGCGCGTATTGCCTTCATGGGCATGGAAGCACTGGTTAAGCGTTCAGAAGGCGCTAACGGCATTTGGTACCGAGTCGTTTTAGGACCTTTTGAAAGTAAGCGTGATGGTGAGCGTGGCCGTCATACAATGCAAAAAGGCGGCATAAATACCTGCCAAATTTGGTTATGGCAATAAATCTATCTTAAATACCATTTTAATAGCCCGAGCCATCGGGCTTTTTCATAAATGAATGTTCATCTTCTTCACTTGAAAACACTCACCCGCTACCCCATATCCTTTATATCAATCAGCACTCTGTTCAAGGTTGCTGAGTTTAGTGAAGAGGATTAACCGTGACTACTATCGTATCTGTTCGCCGCAATAACCAAGTTGTCATCGCAGGTGATGGCCAAGTTTCCCTAGGCAATACTGTAATGAAAGGTAATGCGCGTAAAGTGCGTCGTCTGTATCACAATAAAGTACTTGCGGGTTTTGCTGGCGGCACCGCTGATGCATTCACCTTGTTCGAGCGCTTTGAAACCAAGCTAGAAATGCATCAAGGTCACCTGCTTAAATCTGCAGTCGAGTTAGCTAAAGACTGGCGTACCGACAAAATGCTGCGTAAGTTAGAAGCCATGTTAGTGGTCGCCGATGAAAAAGAATCATTAATCATCACAGGTAACGGCGATGTCGTGCAGCCAGAATATGATTTAATTGCCATTGGTTCAGGTGGTAACTATGCCCACGCATCAGCACTTGCCCTATTACAAAATACCGAATTAAGCGCCCGTGACATTGCTGAGAAGTCACTGACTATTGCTGGCGATATTTGCGTATTTACCAACCAATTCAAAACTGTCGAAGAGCTGAATTATTAATTCGAGTGAAAGGAAAAACTATGTCTGAAATGACCCCTCGCGAAATTGTCCACGAACTCGATTCGCACATTATTGGCCAGAAAAATGCTAAACGCTCAGTCGCTGTTGCCCTTCGTAATCGCTGGCGCCGGATGCAGCTTGACGCGTCATTGCGCCAAGAAGTGACCCCGAAAAATATTTTAATGATTGGCCCTACTGGCGTAGGTAAAACTGAAATAGCCCGTCGGTTAGCTAAGCTCGCCAACGCCCCGTTTATCAAAGTTGAAGCGACAAAGTTCACTGAAGTCGGTTATGTCGGTAAAGAAGTCGAGCAAATCATTCGTGATTTAACCGACTCTGCGGTAAAAATGACCCGTGAACTGCAAATGAAAAAGTGCCGTTTCCGCGCTGAAGAATTAGCCGAAGAACGCATCTTAGATGCCCTTCTGCCTAAGCCAAAAGAAGACTGGGAAACCGACAAAAAAGAAGATTCGGGTACCCGTCAAATTTTCCGTAAAAAACTGCGTGAAGGCTCTCTCGACGATAAAGAAATCGAGATAGATGTTACTGCACCGCAAATTGGTGTAGAAATCATGTCGCCGCCAGGCATGGAAGAAATGACCAATCAGCTGCAAGGGCTATTTCAAAATCTAGGTCAAAACACTTCAAAGCGTAAGAAGATGAAAATTAAAGACGCTTATAAACAATTAATTGAAGACGAAGCTGCAAAGTTAGTTAATCAAGAAGATTTAAAAGAGCAAGCTATTGAGTTAGTTGAACAGCATGGCATTGTCTTTTTAGATGAAATTGACAAAATTTGTAAACGTGGCGAAACCTCAGGGCCTGATGTGTCCCGTGAAGGTGTGCAACGTGATTTACTGCCATTAGTCGAAGGCTGTACTGTTACTACTAAACACGGCATGGTTAAAACAGACCATATCTTATTTATTGCTTCAGGCGCATTTCAGATGTCAAAACCATCAGATCTTATCCCAGAGCTGCAAGGTCGACTGCCTATTCGCGTTGAGCTAGATGCGCTAACGGCTCATGATTTCAAACGCATTTTAACAGAGCCGCATGCTTCATTGACTGAGCAATATATCGCGTTAATGGGCACCGAAGGCGTAACAGTTGAATTTGCAGAATCGGGTATCGAGCGAATCGCTGAAGCTGCTTGGCAGGTCAACGAGCGCACAGAAAACATTGGTGCCCGCCGTTTACATACTGTGATGGAAAAACTGATGGAAGATATCTCATACGAGGCTTCTGAAATATCCGGTTCTAGTTTTGTCATTGACGCAGAATACGTTAATAAGCACCTAGATGCCTTCGTTCAAGATGAAGATTTAAGCCGCTTTATTTTGTAATTGGCATAATCGAAATAGTGGTCTAAGCAAAGCGCGTCACGTTTAGACACGACAAAAATTGGATTAACACTACAATCGAGTATGATTAACATATTAGGTTTAGCGTTAATCCTTTTTTATGGATTAACATTTTTATAGGCCTATCACTTTTTTGGCTAGATATTTTAAAAGGTAATCATATGTCAGCAGCCACACCCGACGTAACAGGTATTAAACTTAAGCGGAAATCTAAGTTATTAGAAGTCAGTTTCGACAATGGCCAAACCCACAGCATTAGTTGTGAGATGTTACGCGTCCACTCGCCATCGGCTGAAGTACAGCGTCATGGCAACCCAGTATTGGTCACCCATAAAAAAGAAGTTAACATTACTGCCATTGAACCCGTTGGTAATTATGCGGTAAAGATTATCTTTGATGATGGTCATGATACAGGCTTGTTTTCATGGAAGGTTTTATTTGATTTGTGTACTAATCAGGTCGAGCTTTGGCAACAGTATTTAGCCCGCCTTCGCGCGGAAAAGGGGTCGCGTGAAGCGCTGATTTCAATGAACATTAAGTACTCATAAACCTTATCTGCCAGGCGTTTTTATTTGAATTATTAATATGGTAGTAATTTAATTATGCTACCGTTAAACGATGGGATAGCACTTACCTGTCTGGAATAAACTGTTAATTATCATGTCTTTATTAGCTCACGCCCATTTGAAACTATACGTACAGGAAAGCCCTAAATAGAAACGCATAAAATCCCCCTCAAAAATAGCATCGCCGCCGTTGTAAATGAACTTTAAAAAACATTCCTGCTGAATTCCTTTGCAGCAAGTTTTTAATTAACCCCATCTTGCGACTATGGCAGATAAACCTCTTAATAAATAAAAAATAACACCAAAATAACACAAAAACATTACACTTCAACAACTTACAGTCAGGTCGAATATCAAATAATTATCATCATGTATAGGCAAACTGAAAATATAGCTAACTGAGAGCTTTTCTCTGCATACCATTATATTCAATTGTAAGACGTCACTTATCTCGCTGGTCAGAGCATTCTATTGATTCATAACGTTTACTATCCCATCAACTCAAACCATTTGCGCCGGCTCACAAAACTCGCCATACTGGTTCAAACGCATGTTTGAACTAATCTTAATTAAAAACAATAAATCAGAGAATAGCCCTATGAATAATGCAATTAAAACACCCGTTGAAATGCTTGCGCATTGGGTTGAAACACACGGCGAAAAAGTCTATTTACGCCAGCCGATTAATGGCAGCTATAACGACTTCACCTGGAGCGAAGTACAACAAAAAGTTCAACAAATCGCAGGCGCATTACGTCATCTGGGTTTAGTACCCGGCGATAAAGTCGCTATTTTATCTAAAAACTGTGCCGAATGGTTTATTACAGACTTAGCCTTAATGCTAGGCGGTTACATCAGCGTACCTATTTACCCTACCGCCAATGCCGATACCATTCGCTATGTGTTAGAACACAGTGGTACTAAGGCTATTTTTATCGGTAAGTTAGACTACTGGGCAGACCAAGAAGCCGGTGTCGGTGGTGAAATTTTACGCCTAGCCATGCCCTATGACACTATGCCAGCTCAGTATCAATGGGATCAGTTATTGTCATTGGGTCAGCCTCTTGTTGATGCTGAGTATCCAACGCCCGACACCACTATGACCATCATTTATACCTCAGGCTCAACAGGTAAGCCCAAAGGCGCTATTCATACCTTTGCTAATTACAGCTGGACCTGTGAGGCTGTGGTACGTGACTTACAAACCAATACTGCCGATAGACTGCTGTCTTACTTGCCTCTGGCTCACATCACTGAACGTATTGCCATGGAAGGGTCCTCTTTCTACTCAGGCTCAACGGTGGCGTTTGTTGAAAGCTTAGATAGCTTTGTTGAAGACGTGAAACGTTGCCGTCCAACGGTTTTCTTTTCAGTACCCCGCTTATGGACCTTATTCCAACTTAATATTGTTAATAAAATTGGCCAAAATAAGCTTAATTTCCTGCTTAAATTACCTATTATCAATAGCATTATTAAACGCAAAATTCAGAAAGGCCTTGGCTTAGAACATTGCCGTTTACTCGGCTCAGGCTCAGCGCCTATTCCACCCACGTTACTGAAGTGGTATCACAGTATTGGTATGAATATTTGTGAAGCATGGGGTATGACCGAAAACTGCGCTTATTCGATTATTAACTACCCTTTTAATGCCGATAAGATTGGCACGGTCGGCCGCGCAATTGAAGGCTGCCAGGTGCGCCGCACCGAACAAGGTGAATTATTAGTAAAAAGTCCCGGTTTAATGAAGGGGTACTATCTACAAGATGAAGCTACTGCAGCGGCATTTGATGAAGATGGATTTTTCCATACTGGCGACTTATGTGAAATAGACAGTGATGGTTATATAGATATTACCGGTCGTGTGAAAGACAACTTCAAAACATCAAAGGGCAAATACGTTGCGCCAGTGCCTATCGAGCGCAAGCTGGCTCAAGACTCACACGTCGAGTTAATCTGTGTTATCGGTTCAGGTCTACCTCATCCCGTTGCCCTAGTACAATTGTCTGAAGGCGCCAATTTACAACCACGTGAAGAAGTGCGTACCTCATTAAAGGCTACCTTAGACAGCATAAATCCTAATCTTGAATCCCATGAACATGTTGATGCAATTATTGTTGTCAAAGAACCATGGACTATCGAAAATGATGTATTAACCCCAACACTTAAAATTAAACGTCATGTGCTTGAAAAAGCCTTTAGCGCTAAAGTAGAGGGTGTTCGTGGTGCAAAAATTCGCTGGGAAGATGAGCTATAAATTGATGAACTAAAATTCATTAAATAGACAAAAAATACACGCTGAATGCGTGTATTTTTTTGACATATTCTGTCAATATACGCCTCATTATGTCTGTAACCCTTAAGTGGCTAATGGTTAATACCGCGCCACTTCATTAAATGAGAGCAACATGTTAATTGCATTAGCCATTCTTGGCGGATTTATTATTTTAACCATTGGGGCTGAAGCCCTAGTTCGTGGCGCAAGTGCTGTTGCACTTAAGCTCGGTATTGCCCCGCTGATTATTGGTTTAACCATTGTGGCTTTTGGTACTAGTGCACCAGAGCTTGCCGTCAGCATAAAGTCTGCTCTTGCTGGCAACCCAGGCATTGCCTTAGGTAACGTTGTTGGTTCAAACATTGTTAACATCGGATTAATTCTGGCTATTACCGCATTAATTAAACCGATCCAAATACAATCACAAATGGTTAAACGTGATATTCCCATCATGATTGGTGCATCCATCTTAGTGTGGACATTACTACTTGACGGTATAGTCAGTTTTACCGATGGCGCAATTTTATTCAGCTTATTAGTGGGTTACTTAGTATTTAGTTATGTCAGTTCAAAAAATGAACCCGAAGAGTTAGATATTGATACCAAACCGCAAAACCCATTACTGTCTGTAGGGCTTATTATTGTCGGTATTGCTATGCTGGTTGGCGGCGGAATTTTATTCGTTGATGGCGCAGTAGATCTCGCCAAAATGTTTGGCATTAGTGAAGTCATTATCGGCTTAACGATTGTGGCTATTGGCACCAGTATGCCAGAGCTAGTCACTTCGGTTATGGCTGCATTAAAGGGCCAAAGTGATATTGCTATCGGTAACGTAGTGGGATCGAACATCTTTAACGTTTTAGGCATATTGGGCGCTACAGCATTAATCCACCCGGTATCTGCAGAGGGGTTTAATCAAATAGACTTCATCGCCATGATCATTTTCGCCATTATGGTATTACCTTTTGCCTGGAGCGGACTGCGTATTGGTCGTCGCGAAGGTGCGGTATTGCTAACGGGCTATATTGGTTATACCGGCTTCTTGATTTCTCAAGTGGTTGCTTAAATTAAACATGCTAATCAGCTGGTGTTGATAAACACTTAAGTAGATTTACTAACAACCAAAATCTCCATCTTGGTGTCCAGCAAAAAAACCGTCTCATTTTATAGGCGGTTTTTTTATGCCTACAAAACTCACCTAAAATTGATGACATTTGTCATATCAAATCCATGACCTATGTGTCTGCCAAGCTTCACTGTTTCTCGACATAATTATCTCAGTTTCAAACCAGTCTGGTTTGGCTTATTAACATGAAACAAATGGAGATTGACATGAAAACACTATTATTGATTGGCAGCTTAACCCTTATTAGCCACGCAAGCTTTGCTGACATAAACCAAATTGATGCCGCGGCCAACACCATGAATATTGAGCAACTAAAACAAATTAGTAGCCAAACTTTTGATTATGAAAAAGCTTATGCTGAATACCGCTTAGCAATAACCGCCAATATTTTGGGGCAACGACAACTTGCCAGCACTCACTTAGATTCAGCCCAAGCAAACCTTGCACAACTGATTAACAGAGAAAATAGTGCCGATGCCAGCGCGCTGTTAGCATCAATCTATGGTATGCAAATCGCCTTTGATAGCAGCAAAGCAGCCACCTTAGGTGTGAAGTCATCCCGTTTACTGACCCAAGCAGAGCAACTTGATGCCACGAATCCAAGAGTTAAATTGGTGCAAGCCATTAGCGCATTCAATACCCCATCAATATTTGGTGGCGGTATAGACAAAGCACAAACACTTGCAACAGAAGCCATTACCCTTTTTGAAGCTCCTTGTGAAAGTATTTGCTGGGGGCACGCCGAAGCCTACACATGGCGCGGGCTAGCTAAACAAGAGGATGGCGACATGGCGGGGGCAATTTCTGACTGGCAAACCGCGTTAACGGTTGATGCACAATATGGTTGGGCTAAGTTTTTACTTAGCCAGCAAACAGCAAAGCAGGTGTCAAAGTAAGCGTCATATTAAACGCCTTTTTAAATAAAGGCTTGTGCAAATACGCGCAATTAAGGCGCAGTTAACATATGATTAACAGCGCCTTAATTATCAGCACGACCTAATGATTAAACGGGAATGAGCACCATGAGTTACTTTAATAACAACGCCCTAACTGCTGAAAAAAGCTACGAGCAAAAAACGGCTTGGGTATACCTGTTAAACCTAGGTTTTTACTTTGTGCCGCTGTTTTTTATGCAAGGTCAATGGCTCAGTATCATAGTCGCACTGTTAATATTAGTGCCCTTTATTTTCGGATATTTTTGGGCATATAACAGCAGTACCCAAAAAGCGCTTTACCCTATCATCTTAATGCTAACATGCGCGATTGTGGCGACACCTTTTACCTCCGGCACTATTTCATTATTCTCATTTGTATGCTTTTTTATTGGCTTTTTCTATACATTACGCACGGCTACTTTAGGGTTTTTGGCAATTTGTTTGTTGTTATTACTATTGAATCAAGTCGTTAATATTGAAGGGTATTACTTCGCTTTTTATGGCATGGGCATTAGTTTAGGTGTAGGGGTTTTTGGTATTATTGAACAAAATCGTCAACGTATTAAGCGTCAGCATAAGCGCTCACAAGACGAGATAACCCAACTGGCAACCGCATTAGAACGTGAACGCATTGCGCGTGATTTACACGACATTATGGGCCACAATTTATCTTCTATCGCCTTAAAAGCCGAACTTGCTGGACAATTACTTCATGCAAATCAATTAGACTTGGCCCAAACACAATTAAGCCAATTAGCCGAAATAGCACGTGATAGCCTTAGCCAAATTCGTCAAACTGTGTCGAACTACAAACATAAAGGTCTGCAAGCTTGTTTGCCTACATTAATACAATCTTTGCGCGATCAAGGTATAGAAGTAAATGTGGAGGGTGATACTCCCTCATCAACTGTTCTTACCGAGTCACAATTAGCGCTCATTTTGACAGAGGCTATTAATAATTGCCTTAAACATAGTCATGCTGAAAAAGTGAGTCTAATTTTTGCTCAAGATGAACATCATATTCATCTTAGTCTCAGCCAGAATACCGCCGCAAAAGAGATTACCGAAGGTAATGGTTTAAAAGGCATACGTGAGCGGGTAGATTTATTAAATGGCACATTTGAATATCAAACGACACCAGTCTTTCAGCTGAATATCACCCTACCCAATGCAACGCATTAAGGTTAGTAGTGAGTCGCGGTAACAAGAAAGAGCTAAAGCAAAGGGAAACGATACCGTATGAAAATTTTACTCGCTGAAGACCAGGCTATGATCCGTGGTGCCTTAGTGGCACTGCTTACGTTGGCCAAAGGCCAATTGCCCCTCGCGCATTTAGCTAATGGCTTTGAAATTACAGAAGCTGAAGACGGTGAGCAAGCTTTAGCTTTGCTGAAAAAACAGTCTTTTGATTTATTACTCACCGACATAGAAATGCCGCATAAAACCGGCCTTGATTTAAGCCAATGGCTACAATCACAATCCAGCACAACCAAAGTGATTATTCTAACCACCTTTGGCCGAGCCGGTTACATCAAACGCGCCTTAGAATATGGTGTAAATGGTTTTTTATTAAAAGATGCCCCATCAGATGAGCTAATTAATGCCATTATTAAAGTCATGTCAGGCAAGCGCGTGATTGACCCTGAGCTTGCGTTTGCCGCCATAGGTGAAATTGACCCGCTAAATGACAAAGAACGCCAAGCACTGCGATTAGCCAGCGAAGGTAAAGCTACCAGCGATATTGCCAAATTACTCTTTATTGCCGAAGGCACGGTACGTAATTACTTGTCTGAAGCAATCGCTAAACTCAATGCCAGCAATCGCATTGATGCTGCTCGAATTGCCAAACAAAAAGGTTGGTTATGAATTTAAGCTAATATCTTGATATTGCCTTAGATCTAATCTCTGCTAAGATAGTAAAACATATGTATATAATCACAGTACTATGCAATTGCTTAGCAAATTGAGTTAAGCATAACTTAGTGGAGTAAATAACGTTTGTTGCGTTTAGATTTAGTGCCCATCACCGAGCTAAAAGGTGTGGCTAAAAAAATGGCTGAAAGGCTGCATAAGCTAGGCATTAAAACAGTACAGGATGTGCTGTTTCATTTGCCGCTGCGTTATGAAGACCGCACTCAAATCTACCCTATTAGCGCCCTATCATTTGGCGGCTACGGCACCATCGAAGCCGAAGTTCAGTCCACGCAAATTATTCAAGGTCGTCGCAGAATGCTTATCTGCAATGTGCGTGATGACACAGGACCTATGACATTACGGTTTTTTAATTTTTCGATGGCACAACGTAATGGTATGCAACAAGGCGCGATGATCCGTGCCTATGGTGAAGTTCGTCGTGGCAATCATCATGCTGAAATAGTTCACCCTGAATATAAAATTATCCAAGCCGGTGATGAAAGTAATTTAACTGAAACCTTAACCCCGATTTATCCGACAACGGAAGGGTTAAAGCAGGCAAGTTGGATTAAGTTAACCGAACAAGCACTATTGATGCTAAATCAAGGTGGCTTGCAAGAGCTTATTCCCGCTAACCTGCAACCCAACAACCTGACACTGCCGCAAGCCCTAATGCTACTTCATCGACCGGATAAAAATGTCGATCCATTTATGCTTGAGCAAGGGCAACACCCTGCCCAGCAACGTTTAGTCCAAGAAGAATTACTCGCCCATAACTTAAGCATGTTACAACTAAGACAAAAATCACAGCGTGATGCCGCTATTTCAATCGCCGCAAGCGGGCAACTACTTAATCCATTTTTAAAAAATCTCCCTTTTAGGCCAACAGGTGCGCAACAGCGCGTTGTTGCTGAAATAAGCCAAGACTTACAGCAATCGCATCCTATGATGCGATTAGTGCAAGGTGATGTAGGCTCAGGCAAAACATTAGTTGCTGCAATGGCCGCGCTGCAAGTCATAGAAAATGGTTATCAAGTGGCTATGATGGCACCCACTGAGTTATTAGCCGAACAGCATGCGATTAATTTCGCCCAATGGTTTGAACCTTTAGGGGTAAAAGTAGGTTGGTTAGCGGGTAAAATTAAAGGTAAGGCAAGAGTACAATCATTAGAAGATATCGCTTCGGGAGCGGCACAGATAGTCATTGGTACCCATGCAATATTTCAAGAGGCGGTTCACTTTCATAAACTGGCGTTAATAATTATTGATGAACAACACAGATTTGGTGTTCATCAACGTCTAGGCTTACGCGAAAAAGGCGTTAGTCAGGGTTTTCATCCACATCAACTCATCATGACTGCCACCCCAATACCCAGAACCTTAGCCATGACAGCCTATGCGGATTTAGATACCTCGGTGATTGATGAACTCCCCCTGGTAGAACGCCAGTTACCACGGTAGCCGTATCCGACAGTCGCCGCAATGATGTGATAGAAAGAGTTAGACAAGCCGCGCTACAAGATAATCGTCAAGCTTACTGGGTATGCACCTTAATTGAAGAGTCTGAAGTATTAGAATGTCAGGCTGCTGAAGATACCGCGGCGGAACTGACTGAGGTATTACCAGAACTCACTATTGGCTTAGTACATGGGCGCATGAAAAGCGCTGAAAAACAACAGGTCATGGCAAAATTCAAAGCAGGTGAAATACAGCTGCTAGTTGCGACGACTGTGATTGAAGTAGGCGTTGATGTGCCTAATGCTAGCTTGATGATTATTGAAAATCCTGAACGTTTAGGGCTGGCTCAATTACATCAATTAAGGGGACGTGTTGGTCGTGGTGCGGTGGCAAGTCATTGCGTCATGTTATATAAAGCGCCATTGTCACACACTGCGACCAAGCGATTAGGTGTGCTACGTAATAGTAATGACGGCTTTGTTATTGCTCAAAAAGATTTAGAGATCAGAGGCCCTGGTGAAGTATTAGGTACCAAACAAACTGGGTTGGCAGAAATGAAAATTGCTGATTTAATGCGTGACCAACACCTGATCCCAAGCATTCAAAAGCTTGCTGTGCATGTTTATCAACAAGTGCCCGATAACGTCGACTTAATCATTGAGCGATGGTTGGGTGAACGACAACAATATGTACAGGCATAAGATGATTTTTTATTTATATTTTAACCACCCTATGGACATGCAAGCGTAATCTTGCACAATGGAAACAGTATTTACTCTTTCTGTTCCGTATTATCAGCTTTAAACAGCTAAGGAATTACAATGCAGGTTAATAAAGAAGATAGAGCTACACCCGCGACTGAAGCTGAAACAAAACCAAATATGAATAACGCCATTATC
This sequence comes from Shewanella sp. HL-SH2, assembly GCF_051164935.1. Taxonomy (NCBI): domain Bacteria; kingdom Pseudomonadati; phylum Pseudomonadota; class Gammaproteobacteria; order Alteromonadales; family Shewanellaceae; genus Shewanella; species Shewanella sp. HL-SH2. Next base: position 851,542 of record NZ_CP195035.1, on the reverse strand, counting down.
GGCGGCGTTATCGTTGCACTGATAGTCGGTGCGGGTTACTTCTATATGAGTGGCGAAGACTCAGCTGAATTAGAACCGGCCATGCCAACACCTATTGAGTTACCAGAACCCGTGCCAATGAACCCTATCGAAGAGGTACCTATTGAAGAGTCGATTACAGATACTGATACAACTGATACATCAGTATCTGATATTGTGCCATTGGGTGGAGAGTCACAAGCCCCTAAAGTCGTTGCAGAACCCTTACCACCATTAGCGGAATCTGATGACTTTGTTGCCAAGAAAACCTTAGCTGTTGCCAATGGAATGAAAATTGAGCCGCTTATTTTGAAAAAAGATATGGCGCGTCAATTTGTGGTCTTTATTGATAACTTAGCTCAGGGTGAGTTGATCCGTAAAGCCAGCCCAATGCAGGGGCCCAGCAATAAGTTTTCGGTGAGTGAAATTACTAATAAAACTTACTTAAACCCAGATAGCTATCATCGCTATGATTTATACGCAGATTTTGTCTCTGGCTTGAACGATCAAGAACTTGCTGCGACTTACCGCGAACTTAAGCCATTATTTGAGGAAGCGTTTACAGAACTTGGTTACACCAATATGACTTTTGATGAACGCATGCAACAAGCTTTTAAAATGATTGCTGACGCCCCAATTGTTGAAGATCCTATTGAATTAACCTCAATATCGGTCAACTATCAGTACGTTGATGCTAATTTAGAAGCACTACCGAATGCACAAAAACTGCTTGTTAGAATGGGACCAGAAAACACCCGTAAAATTAAAAATGCCGTAAAACGATTACAACCTTTATTACCTCAATAGCCAGCCAACACTGTAACATTTGAGTAACCTATAAGAAGCAGCAGCGAAAAAACCTCTTTTCCTGCTGCTTTTTTATGCAAGCAAGACTGTTTAGCCCTTCATACTTTAGTGTAGAGTCACCCTGTCGATTTTTGGTTGCCAGTAATCTCTCCTATTTTCACTCGCAAACAAAAATGCCTACTTAGATAAGGACGACTAGGCAACAAAGAGGCAATGTAGTGCAGTTAGCATTTGATATTTTATCATGGAGTGCTTGGACACCTGTCTTTCCAACAAAAAAAGTTGGTCGCTCTAGCAGAGACCAAATCAACAAACTGTACTCAATAACGTGTCGCCAGCGCTTTCTCAAATACCTGCAATGAAAAGACGCCGGTTCAGTCGACTAAGCAAAATGATGCTTACTGTCGCATTTTATTGCAAACAGAAGTGTCAACTCGCAGTATCTTTCGTCCCGCCACTGTGAGCTCAATCGCACTATTGGCTTGCTTGAAGATGTGGTAGCCAAACAACCTCTTTCCCCCATGGCCTTTAGCCAGTCCGTACATAATATTAGCAGTGGAATTTATGGCATATTAAGCACTAATAAAGATAAAGCCAAGCTAACCCGTTTAAACGAATTAACTAATGATAAACTGGCGATTGATGCCTATGCCTGGATAACCAAAGTACTTTGAGTCTCTGGCAATGGAGCAATTCAAACCTGTGACAGTGACGCCGTCTGAAACCGAACCAAAAAAAGCTACGCAGTTACGTATCAGAGTATTTAAACTCTTACCGTTAAGCCTAATTGCTTAGCTTTAACAAAAATGCGACTCATTCGAATCGCATTTTTCCTTAAACACAGACATGTTAAAGCATGTAATTAAACACGATATATCGCCGCTTTGGTTTGATACTCTTCAGTAATTGCTTTCATGCTGGTCACTCCATTAGCTAACTTAGCAATTTGCTCTGATAACAAGGTAACTGTGTTCATGTTGTCGCTCATTTCGCTGCCAATATGACTTAACTGCTTACCCTGCTGTTCTGTATCATCAGCAACATGACGGCTTAAGCTAGCAACTTGCTCAATTTGATTAGCTCGTTCCGCCAGTCCCGATGCAATAACGTTTGTATGGGCCACATTAGCCGTGGTACGTTGCTTGCCTTCATCCATTGACTCAACTGTTTTCAGCATACTGTTATTTAATCGACTTAATACTTTGGCAATTTCATCGGTTGATTGACTAGTTCGTTGTGCTAAAGCGCGCACTTCATCGGCAACCACAGCAAAACCACGACCACTTTCACCTGCTCTTGCAGCTTCAATCGCCGCGTTTAATGCCAGCAAGTTAGTTTGCTCAGAAATACTGCGAATAGCTTGTAATAAGGTGGTGATGGCTGTGACATCTTTGGTTAAATCGGTTAAAGATTCGGTTACCTCTGTGGTATTACTTTCTAATAACTGCATGTCCTTCATGATCGACAATGCACTTTGTCTATCTTGCACGCTAGATGAAGCTGCTGTGTGTGCCTGCTCTGCTGATAATTTGCTGTTATCTGTAACCTGGTGAAAATACTGAATCACATTTTGCGCCGTTTGCGAAATTGAATGAGCCTGATGCTGCTGATGATTCATAGCCTCTTTAGTATGCTCGCTTAACATCAGTAATTGATCTGACGTCTTAGTCATCTTCGCGGCAATATCATGGTAATCACTGAACAACTGACTCAGCTCTTCCAACATCAAATTAAATGCACTCTCTGCTGAAGTCGTAGCAGGGCTCAGCCTAATAGATAAGTCTTTATTAGCCGAAATTTGCTCAATAGCATCGGCGATGCGTATATTCGCCGATGAGTCTTCGCGCATGAAGAGTGATATTTTAATTAAAATCATCGTTTCAGCTGCAGCAAATAAAGCATGTACAAACATAATGCTCCAATTACAATCGCCGGCAAAAATCATTATAGGTGTATCAAAAAAACTACCACCTGAAAGCTGAATATAGGTAAATAGCACATGATGAGCGGCAACAGTTAATAAAGAGGCTAACAAAGGCTGCCAACGCTGATAAATCAAAAAAATAGCCATAGAAGCAAAGATATGAAAATGCATTTCAATCATACCCATTTGGCTTTGTACTAATAGCGCAGATACCGTCATCATGATTACTGCTGCAACAATACCAAATAACGGCGTACCTTTAAGCATGCTGTAACTTGCCTGCACTAACACTGCTATAGCAACCGCTGAAACACCGGTAAACATGAGCATTTTAGCACCAAAAAAACCACTCAAAATAAGTAACGGTGCTTGCATTAATAATATTCGGTACACATATGCATCATTTTTTAATAATCGTTCAATGGCTTGCGATTCAATCATAGCGATCCTTTATTTCGATGTTATATATTGTCTTAATTCAGCTAACATCTTGTCGGTCGAAAGTTGTTTGGCTGTGTAAATACGAGCAATATGTCCATTCGGTGCAATTAAATATAGATTACCTACGTGATTATTAGTAGGTGAATACGCATGAATATTTTCAGACAAATGCTGGGAAAACCTCAATAGATCAGATTCTGCCAGCGCGGCACTGACAAATCTAGCTGACTGGGCATCAATCATTTGCTGTCGAATTGCTGGAGTATCATTCTCTGGGTCAATAGTAATAAACATAAATACTATATCTGCTTGGCGCAATTCAGTATCTTGGGCAATGGCATTTTCAAGCTGATGTAATTGCTGAATGCGTATTGGACAGATTTCTGAACAAGACAAAAATCCAGCAAACAAATAAGTGAACTGACCAGAATTAGCAGGAAAAATATGCGTATTAAGCTTAGTGTCTTGCCATTGAAAATTTAAGGGTGCTAAATTTTCAGCATTAATACCATATCGGCTTTGGCCATCTGTGCTGTTAATGAATTGTGCTGCAATCATTAATAGAGGCACTAAAAATAGTGCGGTAACAATAAAGCCAACTGCCGACCATTTTTGCGTTTTTGTCATTCACCTCACCGCTTAGCGAAATAATATATCTGGGTAAAAAGTTAATACATTATCATAAAAAATGCCCATGATTGAGTATATCCAATCATGGGCATTTATGGGATTTTTTTAATAAGTAATCGAATAATTACAATGATATTGCTTTTAACGCTTGCTTTGCATTTGTCATTGCTGATGCGGCAATATCTGCGCCCATGTTTAACCCTTCAGCATAAATAACTTCTACATCTGTAATGCCAATAAACGCTAATACTGTGGTTAAATAAGGCACGACATGGTTACTGCCAGCATCTTTATGCATACCTCCACTGGAAGCTACAATCACGGCTTTTTTGCCGGTTAACAATCCCTGTGGTCCTTTATCTGTATAGGTAAATGTCACACCTGCTCTAGCAATAAAATCAATCCAAGCTTTAAGTTGCGTAGGGATCATAAAGTTATACATAGGAGCAGCTAATACTATGGTGTCATTGTGCTGGAGCTCAGCGACTAATTTATCAGATAACGCTAAGGCATCGAGTTGACGCGAAGATAAATTATCGCCACCACGTAAACCATTTGCCAGTTCGCCATCTAATACAGGTACTGGGTCTAGTGCCAAATCGCGGGTAGTGATTGCTGCACCTTTATCTTTAAATAACATTGCCAAGTCATCTAATAATACTGATGATTGTGAATGCTCGCCTAAAATACTCGATTTCAACATTAATACTTTGTTCATGATTATTCCTTAAAGTCGTATCGTCATCTTCAGCACTGGACCCCTGTACGTTCAAACACGTTGAATCGCTGCCTTGATGGAATAACAACAGTATACTTACTAATAAATGGAATAATAGCGGAATAAATCGACACTAACGTTCTAAAAAATAGAATGAAAACCTATTTAGCAAAAGGTAAAGATACATAAACGCCGCAAAAACGAGCGCATAATACATCCTGACACCAGAGTTCAACCGTAAGATCGGCTTTAACTCGCCGCCCTCGTGTCAGCGGTGACAAGTCTAATGCTGGCCAAATCACTCTCGCGGTAGGTTGTTGACGCACTGGCGCAATATATTTCACCTGAGCCTCAGCAAGCACAATGTCACCCGTGACCGAGGCCAACTGCTGTTGCAGCCATACCATGCCCCAACCCGTTAAGGTCATCAAAGTATAAATACTGCCGGCAAACATGGTTTGATGAAGGTTAATATTGGGTGCTAACGGTGCTGTGGTTATTAGCTCACTGATTTTAGATAAAGGCACCTCAGCATGGGAAGCTGCAAGTTCAATATTTGTTGGTAAATTAATCGCATCAGTAAATGACAACACCTCAATCTGCATAAACTGACTGAGCGGAATGGTTTGATACCAGGTGCTCACCAGTTCTTCTATTAGCGGTTGATGCTGAGTCATACTTTATACCTGTAAACTGAAGGTCACTGGGCCATCGTTAATCAAGGATACTTGCATATCAGCACCAAAACGTCCTGTTTGAGTGTCAAGCCCAAGCTCACCACAGTATGCGACAAACGCTTCATATAACGTATTGGCTTGTTCAGGGGTCGCCGCACCAGAAAAACTGGGGCGTAAGCCTTTGCCTGTATCTGCTGCCAAAGTGAACTGAGAAACCACCAGCAATTGGCCGCCAACCTGGGATATATTCAAATTCATTTTGCCATTTTCATCGCTAAACACTCGATACTTACTGATCTTGGTGGCCAACTTTTGCATTTTATCAATATCATCTTCACGCTCAACACCTAACAACACCAACAAGCCTTGATTAATCTCGCCAGTTGTTTCATCTGCCACAGTCACTTTGGCGTGTTTAACCCTTTGTATCAGTCCAATCATAATGTAATTTCACTCCTTAAAAACGGCTTATAACAGGTATAAATTGGCTGTTCTGCGTTGACTCATATTCGTTATCGTTTAACAAATACTTGCGATACCTTGCATCACTGCACGCAGCATCTTCATATCACTCAAACTATGGTATCCGGACTTTACATGCTCTACCGTTAAATAATGGTGTTGGGCCTTTTGTAAGAAATCCGTCAGTAAATGAGCAGGACACACCCAATCTAACTCGCCTTGAATTAAATAAGTTTTTGCAGAAACTCGCCGCGCTATTTGCTCAAACAACTCAGGTGCAGAAAAATAATGATGCATGGCATGGTGGTGTTCAATATGAGCGATTGAAGTGAGTTCAGGCCCAGTCCCCATAACATGAACTAGCATTGGCGAAGCCAAAGCTTGCTCCCACTGATTCCATGCCCAAATAGCTTGTTGTCTTTGTTGCGGGTCTGCTGAGTGTAACAATGTGTCATAAGCAGATAATAACTGTGCTGTATCTTCAATCTGAGCATCTTCTGTTTGTGCATCCACTGCAGGCTTGAATGCTTGATAAGCATCGATAAAAAATTGTGCCGCGCCATTAGGGCCATATAACCAATCACGTGCTGCTGTATTAGCTAAAAACAAGCCCCAATACACTTGCTCACTTACCCTAGCAGGATATAATCCACTGTATAACCACCCTAGTGTCGCACCATAAGACCCACCCACGATGGCCCATTTTTCGATAGCAAAATACTGTCGCACAACCTCAATATCGTCAATTAAAGCGGGTAAAGTATTAGTACTTAAATCACCACCTTGTGAGCGGCCGCATCCTCGTTGATCAATAAAAAATACGTGTAAATCAAGATTCTCAAACAAAGTCACATCACCAGCATGACAACCTGCACCAGGGCCACCATGTAAATACAGCACAGGTTTAGCGCCTAGGCGGCCATATTGCGACACCGAAAGCGTGACACCCTCGCCAACATCAACCATTGCATGGCGAATAAACGCTAAGCTCAAGACGTTGACTTAATCTTTTTGTCAGTCGTTTGCGATGACTGATTTGAATGAAATAACTGAGTTGCCGTACTCTCATCTTCATCGGATGGTTCCAAAATATCTTTTCCAACCACTGAATGAACGCTAGAGTTATTGTCAGCAGCAGGCTTATCATCCAGCTCTGGGATCATTTGATGCAGTAATTGAGCAACATGCTGATCTAAATACTCAGGTAATGAAGCGGTAATAACCGCACCCAATAACACTATAATCCAAGAGATATAAACCCAAACAAACAAAATAGGGATAACCGCTAGCGCACCATAAATGGCCTCATAGCTAGGAAATTGAGTAACATAAAAAGCAAAACCTTTTTTACCTGCCTCAAACAATACCGCTGCCACTATAGCGCCCAAAAGCGCATGTAAAAAATGCACTTTTTTATAGGGCACAACCATATACAGCAGCAAAATAGAGGCAACAGAAAATATCATCGGTAACTGTGCCATAAGCCAGGGTAAAAAACCTGAAAGCTCGGTATCGCTCAATAGCTCCAAAGAGGCAAGATAGGAAGAAGCCACAATACTGGCCCCCATTAGCACCGGGCCTAAGGTCAGCACCATCCAATACATAGAAAAAGACACCACATAAGAGCGCTTTTCTGTGACCCGCCAAATACTATTCAACGACTTATCAATGGCAGAAATCAGCATAATGGCAACAAAGACTAAGGCTATAATCCCTACAAAGGTCCCTTTAGAAGCATTACTGACAAACTCATTAATATAAACTTGTACTGTATCTCCGGCTGCGGGCAAAAAGTTCTGATACATAAACCCTTCGATATGCTCTCTAATGCCCTCAAACACCGGAAAAGCCGACAACATCGACATAGTCACCGCGACCATAGGCACCAGTGATAATAACGTTACATAGGTTAAATGCCCGGCGCGAATATTAATTTGGTCTTCATCAAGCCGATGCTTGAGATGTAATAAGAATTCCCAACTCCCAATAAAAAACTTCTTTAGGGATGCCATAGTGATACGACTGGCCATATTTATCCTTAATCAACAAACGATAGGTAAGATATTCATTGTAATCACCTTTCAACTTCGTACAATGTTATAACAAATGAGATGCAAACCAAAGGAACGAATTTATGTCACAACAAGGATCTGCTGGCAATGTATTAGCCGCTGTCGCGAGTTTATTTTTCCCTGGACTGGGACAATTATTACAAGGTCGATTTTTAGCTGCTATCGCTTTCTTTTGCATTGTAGGCACTGGATACTTTTTTGGGGTACTCATTGTACCCGCCATCATAGGCGCAATATTTCATTTATGGGCCATTATTGATGCTGCAAAGTTTAAGTCTGCTGCGTAACAATCAATAAGAGAAACAATAAGAGAAACCAAATGAAAACCTCAAAAATAATTAACATCGGACTTGCTTTAACGTTAGCAGCAAGCACTCTTTCATTAGGTGGTTGTCAAAGTGCTTATTATGGCGCGATGGAAAAAGTCGGCTATCACAAGCGTGATATTATGGTCGACCGAGTGCAAGATGCAAAAGAGTCACAGGAAGAAGCGCAAGAGCAATTTAGTTCTGCATTAGCTGAAATGCAGGCTTTACTGGCATTTGATGGCGGCGATTTAGAAAAAGCCTATAACAAAGCTAAAGACGAATATGAGTCAGCGCAGGCTGCCGCTGATGATGTGAGCAATCGTATAGATAAAGTAGAAGATGTGGCTGAAGCATTATTTGAAGAATGGCAATCTGAAATAGATGAAATCAGCAAGGCCAGTTTACGTCGTAACAGCACTAGCAAACTGAAAGAGACTCAGCGTTCATACAACTCTTTAGTGAAAAGTATGCGCAGAGCTGAAGCTAAAATGCCGCCCATTTTAACTGCGATGAAAGATAATATGCTGTATTTAAAACACAACCTTAATGCGCAGGCTATTGGCGCAATTAAAGGCGAATTCAGCAGCCTACAGACTGACATTTCAAGCTTGATTAAAGAGATGAACAAGTCGATTGCTGAATCTAATGCGTTTATTAAATCAATGGAAACAGCTAGCTAAACAACCTCAGCTCTGGATGATATAATTTTATTTAACAGCTACTTATTGTCTGACGCTGACTAAAATGCCGTATTACTATTAGCAGTAATACGGCATTTTAGTCATGTATGTCTACTGCTCTAACGGCAACATAGTGCGGCTAAACACCGGCTTTAACACCACCGTTGAATGAACTTGAGCAACATTATCAATGTTATTGATATTTTGTTTAATCAAACATTCTAAACTCAACAAATCTTTCGCGACAATTTTAAGCATGTAATCATATTCACCAGTGATCACAGCACATTCCATCACTTGCTTCAGCTTAGTCATCTCTAATTCAAACTTATCCGCTTTAATACTGGTGCAATCAGCCAATCGAACATAGATAAACGCACTGATATTAAGATCGAGTTTTTGCGGATCTAGCTGGGCTTGATAGCCGATAATCACTTTATCTTGTTCCAGCTTTTTCACTCTGCGTAAACAAGGGGTATCAGACATATTCATTTTATCAGCTAAGTCGGCTATTGAAATACGGCCCTGATGCTGCAAAATATCAAGTAACTTTAAGTCTTTTTTATCCATTGTATAGCCTATTATCTTTAAAACTGTTTCTAACAGCCATTAACTTGAACCACAATTATAGGAGCCTCTCCCACCACTTGCGGTTGAGAATAACGCACTTCAGATTTATTTGCCGCATAATCTGCATTGGGCCTAATATGTAATCCAGCCACTTGCCCAGCAGCACTAAAGGTGGTGATGATAAATTCAGCACGACGGGATCAACTAAGGTAGAACCATTAACTGATTGAGTTAAGTTTGGCTAGCTATCACAAAAAACAGCGTCTTGCGCAATAGATATTTGATCTTTGCCATTATGCTTGGCTTTGTACATGGCAATATCTGCTCGGTGAATCAAGCTATCTGTATCCACATCATCTCCATGACACAATGCCACCCCAATACAAGCACCTACAAACAAAGTATGCCCCTCTAATTCATAAGGTAACTTTATAATATCCAATACTTTATTGGCAACAAAGTTAGCGGTTTGCGCCTGGTCTTTGTTGGGCAACAATACAATAAACTCATCGCCGCCGTAGCGGGCAATAATATCACCATGAAACAGATCTCGGCTGACTCTCTTAGCCACCTCATTAAGTAATAAGTCACCAATGCCATGCCCATAGTTATCATTGATCAACTTAAAACCATCAAGATCGATAAATAATAATGAAAAGTGACGCTTTTCGGATAATAAGTTTTGGATCATATCTCTAATCGCCATGCGGTTAGGTAACCCTGTGACCATATCATGATTAGCCAAGTGCAGCGCTTTTGTCTGGGCTTGTGCCAAATCTGCTGTTCTATCAGCTACGCGACGCTCTAACTCATAGCGACTTTTTTTAATTTCTTCAGACATATGGTTAAAACTTTCAAAAAGCTGCACAAACTCTTTGGTTGTTAACCGCGATAAAGGCAGTTTTTTTAAGGTGTTAGGGGCAAAGGTTAAACCATTGGTAGTATCAATTAATAACGCAATCGGACGCGTAATTAACCCAGAAATCCACCACGAAATGACAACGCAAACAATAAAGGCACTAATTGCTAGCGTTAAAATAATGCCGGCTTGTTCATCTGCACGGGCTAATAATTCACTTTTTGGCTGAGGGATCATCACCCCCCATCCTGTGCTCGGTACCACGGTATAGCCGGCTATCATGTCAGCCTTTACCGCCGGAGAATAAAATGCCATAACGCCTGAGCCACCCATCATCATGTTTTGTACCACACTTATAGCACTGATGTTTTTACTCTCTTGTTGCCATAACTTATTCGGATGGGCTAATACATTACCTTGTTGATCAACAATAGCGGCATGCCCGCCTTGACCAAACTTAACTGCAGACTGCAATTGCTGGATATAGCTAGAGTGCATAGTAGCAAGCCATATGCGTTTATCATCACTTTGGCGGATCATATATAAGGTCGGCTTGGTAACCCCTTTTTTATGGATTGGTGTGAAGCGGCTACGATTAATATCAGTTAAATTAAATGGGTTTAATGAAGAGGTTAACGAGGTAGGCTGTGAGTTTTCAGGACCAAAAATAACCGCTTGTAATTTGCCATGCTGATCAAATTCACCTAATGAAATAACATCGACATCCTGCATCAACTGAATAAATTCTGTTGCTAAGGTTTGCGATACCACTGAATCACTCGCACGAGTAAAAATAGCTAAAGCATCAATGGCATAGCGCTCTAATGCCTGAGAAATATTTTTGGCTAGTAGTAAATGCTTTTCTTCTACCGTCCGATATTCATCTTCAAATACATTATGATTCGACCATACCGCCATAGAAATAATCGGCACTAGCGAGACTAGCACCATCACTAATAATAACGAGCATCTAAAAGATAGTTTCATTAATAACTTGCTCTCATTTAACCCAGCTCCATGTAAGCGAAAAGTCCATTAGCCAAACACAAAAATGAAACACCTTATTCACAAACGCTACAAAATGCAACTAGGCTTAATAAGAGCTTAAAGTGGCGCACTAAAGAAAACTCAATGTAATTAAATGGTATCCAATAAAAAAACCTTCTATTGCTAGAAGGTTTTTAAAAAATTAACCCACCTTTTAGCGGTAAGTTTTATGCATACCAAGCTGGAATATTAGCTTCATAATCGGTGATGCTTTGCTCAAACGACAAGGTTAATCCTATGGCATCTAAACCATTTAGCAATTTATGACGCGCTGATTCAGTAAGACTAAAACTAAACACAGCACCTGTTGGTGAGGTCACTTGCAGCGCTTGTAAATCGACAGTAATTTCAGCACCTTCTTTGGCCGCGACTTCATTCATTAATTGCTGCACTTGATCAGCCGCTAATTTTACCGGTAACAAACCATTGTTAATTGAGTTGCCGTAAAAAATATCAGCAAAACTAGGCGCGATAATCACCCGTAAACCAAAATCCGCTAATGCCCAAGGAGCATGCTCACGGCTTGATCCACAGCCAAAATTTTCTTGGGTGAGTAAAATTGAGGCACCTTTATAACGAGGATGATTTAACACAAACTCAGGATTAGGTTGATCACCTGCATCGTCTAAATAACGCCAATCGTGAAATAAATGAACCCCAAAACCATCTCGGGTCACTTTAGACAAAAATTGCTTTGGAATAATTTGGTCGGTATCAATATTGGCACTATCAATGGTTACCGCTAAACCGGTATGGGCAGTAAATGCTTGCATGTTTCTCTCCTTTATCGGTTTAGTAAGGTTTGCGAATATCAACAAAATGACCGGCTATTGCCGCTGCCGCGGCCATGGCCGGGCTCACTAAGTGAGTACGGCTACCCCGGCCCTGACGACCTTCAAAGTTACGATTGCTGGTTGATGCGCAGCGATCGCCGGCTTCTAAACGGTCATCATTCATGGCTAAACACATCGAACAACCCGGTAAACGCCACTCAAAGCCCGCTTCAATAAATATTTTATCTAAGCCTTCAGCTTCTGCCTGCAACTTCACCTGACCCGACCCCGGCACCACAATGGCCACAACACCTGCCGCCACTTTACGATTTTTAGCATGTGCGGCAGCGGAGCGTAAATCTTCAATGCGCGAGTTAGTGCACGAGCCAATAAACACTTTATTGATGGTCACATCGGTCATTTTTGTGCCCGATGTCAGGCCGATATACTCTAATGCCTTAATGATACTGTTGCGCTCAGTACTATTGGTCTCATCATCTGGATTAGGTACTACGCCATCAATTGCAACCACTTGACCAGGGTTAGTTCCCCAGGTTAACTGCGGCGCAATATCTTTCGCTTCTAGCACTACTTGCGCATCAAACTGGGCATCTAAATCGGTTTTCAATTCAGACCAAGCGGCAACCGCCTTCTCCCAATCTTGGCCTTTTGGTGCAAATTCGCGCCCTTTTAAGTAGTCAAAAGTAGTTTGATCAGGTGCTACCATGCCAGCTTTAGCACCCATTTCAATGGCCATATTACATAAGGTCATACGGCCTTCCATTGATAATGCGGCAATTGCATCACCACAAAATTCGACCACATAACCTGTGCCACCGTCCATGCCAAGCTTACCAATAATGGCTAATACGATATCTTTAGCTGTCACGCCGTCAGTGACACTGCCACGCACTTCTACTCGCATGGTTTTGGCTTTTAATTGACGTAAGGTTTGTGTCGCCAATACATGCTCAACTTCAGAGGTACCAATACCAAATGCCAGTGCGCCAAACGCACCATGTGTAGCAGTATGCGAGTCACCACAGACAATAACACTGCCAGGTAATGTAATACCTAACTCAGGCCCCATTACATGCACAATACCTTGGTTGGGATGATGAATATCATATAAGCGCACACCAAAGTCTTTACAGTTTTGCGCTAGAGTTTCAACTTGAATGCGTGCCATTGGGCTTAGCGCATCAAGGCTGGCACTTTTAGTTGAAGTGTTGTGATCCATGGTGGCAAAAGTTTTTTCTGGTGCGCGTAATTTACGTCCCGCAACCTTTAAGCCACTAAACGCTTGCGGTGATGTCACTTCATGCACTAAATGACGATCCACATAAATAATTGGCGCCTCAGCTTCTGGGCTGGCGACTATGTGTGCATCCCATACTTTTTCGTACAATGTTTTTGCGCTAGTTTGCATCATTAGACACCTTCCTTAATAGCATTAGCGATGAAGTCACCCATTTGCTTAGTCGATTTGGCTTGGTCGCGCTTCTCTGCTGTTAATAACTCGCCGGTTAAATAGCCCGCCGACAATGCTTTACTTACGGCACGCTCAATGGCGGTTGCCGCGGCTTCTTCTTTAAAGCTGTGACGTAGCATTAATGCTGCAGATAAAATTTGCGCTACTGGGTTGGCAATACCAAGCCCTGCAATGTCTGGCGCACTGCCACCAGCGGGTTCAAACAAACCAAAACCTGTGCTGTTCATGCTGGCCGATGATAATAGACCCATAGAACCGGTTAACATGGCGATTTCATCAGAGATAATGTCACCAAAAAGGTTTGAACATAACATCACATCGAACTCATTTGGGCGACGTAACAATTGCATGGTCGCATTATCAATATAGATATGTTCCAGCTCAACATCTGGGAAATCGATCGCAACTTCTTCAACCACTTGACGCCATAATACCGAGCACGCTAGCACGTTGGCTTTATCGACCGAGGTGACTTTATTTTTGCGACCGCGCGCCGCTTCAAATGCGATACGGGCAATACGGCTAATTTCGCGGCGGCTATAACGCATAGTGTCAAATGCTTCTTCATCATCCCCTTCGCCCTGGCGCCCTTTTGGCTTGCCAAAGTAAATGCCACCGGTTAGCTCACGCACGCACAACACGTCAAAACCACGGGCAGATATGTCACTACGTAATGGTGACATATGCTCTAAGCCATTGTGTAATTTTGCAGGACGTAGATTACAAAACAATTCAAAGTGACCACGAAGCGGTAATAATGCACCGCGCTCAGGTTGGTCGTTAGGCGGTAGTTTTTCCCACTTTGGACCACCAACGCTACCAAATAAAATCGCATCGGCGGCTTCACAGCCTTTTAATGTGGCATCGGGTAATGGGCAGCCATGATTATCAATCGCAATGCCGCCTACATCATATTCGGTGTATTTAATATCGAGGTTAAAGCGTGCTTCGACTTCGACAAGCACTTTACGTGCTTCAGCCATCACTTCAGGACCGATACCATCACCCGACAATACTGCTACTTGATAACTCATACGCCACCTAACTCCCTATCTTTATGAATCTGTTGTTTAAAATCAGCCACTTTATCGGCACGATAAGTTAAGTTCATCACATGCACTAACGCTTGCGCTGACGACTCAACTACGTCGGTAGCCAAACCAACGCCGTGGAAGTTTTGGCCATTATATTTGGCGGTAATATCCACTTGCCCTAATGCGTTTTGGCCTTCACCTTTAGCACCTAATTTATAGCTAGTAATATTTATCTCACGCCCAGTTGCTCGGGCAATCGCGTTGTATGCTGCATCAACTGGACCGTTACCTGTGGCAGCTTCCGTTTTTTGCTCGCCATCAACCATAATACGAATAGTGGCTGTCGCCACACCTTCGGTTGAATCTGAATGCACCATCATGTGTTGTAATTCATAGTTATCATCATCTTGAGCTCGTGATTCCATAAACACTAAGGCTTCAAGGTCATAATCAAATACTTGGCCTTTTTTATCGGCTAATTTTAAGAACTGATCGTACAAACTGTCCATATCATAATCAGTCGTCAAATAACCCATTTCTTCCATGCGATGCTTAATCACATGGCGGCCTGAACGTGAAGTCATGTTCAAGTTATTACGATTTAAGCCAATGCTTTCTGGGGTCATTATTTCGTAAGTATTTTTGGCTTTTAACATGCCATCCTGGTGAATACCTGACGAATGTGAAAAGGCATTCGCACCAACAATCGCTTTATTGGCCTGAATAGGCATATTACATAACTGGCTAACCAAACTTGAAGTACGATAAATCTCTTTGGCGTTAATGCCACATTCTAGATCTAATAAGCCTTTGCGAGTCGATAAAATCATCGCGATTTCTTCAAGAGAACAGTTACCTGCACGCTCACCAATACCATTAATAGTACACTCAATCTGACGAGCCCCCATTTCAACGGCGGTAATCGAATTGGCAACCGACAATCCTAAGTCGTCGTGGCAATGCACTGAAATTACCGCTTGATCGATATTAGGGACGCGATTAAACAAGGTCTGAATAATGCCGCCGAATTCACTTGGGATGGTATAGCCGACGGTGTCCGGGATATTAATGGTGCGCGCACCCGCAGTAATTGCCGCTTCAACCATACGACATAAATTATCAATCGGTGTCCGGCCAGCATCTTCACAGGAAAACTCAACATCATCGGTAAATTTGCGCGCATATTTAACCGCATTAACGGCCATTTCTAGCACATCATCAAAGCTGCGTTTTAATTTGCTTTCAACATGAATAGTTGAAGTAGAAATAAAGGTATGAATACGGAACTGCTCTGCCACAGATAAGGCTTGAGCTGCTGCATCAATGTCTTTTTCTAGGGCACGTGCTAGCGCACAGACACGACTGTTTTTAATGGTTTGGGCAATAGTTTGTACCGACTTGAAATCACCAGGTGATGAAATAGGAAACCCTACTTCCATGACATCTACACCAAGACGTTCTAATGCTAATGCGATTTGAAGTTTTTCTTTCACCGTCAAACTGGCCGCCAAAGCCTGCTCACCATCTCTTAATGTGGTATCAAAAATTATGACTCTATCAGACATCGACTTTACTCCATTTTTGCCTTTGCTTTTTAAACTAAATCGGCAATTGCTTCTCGGTAATTAATACATTTTCAAATGCGTATAAACAAAAAACCCCGCGACATCATGCGCGGGGTTTGTGATTGGTGAGAAAATTAATTCACATTCAGCACAACAGGCTCCGCGCAGTTTCTGCGAATGAGGAGAAGGAGCCCTAGAAGTACGTTAGTGTTATTCATAATTTTTAAATATCTATTCTATTTTTACAGTTATCAAATTTTCTCTTGGGTTAATAATTACCTTGGCAACGCCTCAGTGTCAACCCCCTTTTTACTAAGTTGAATAATATGAGTGACAATTAAAATGAATAATCATTGAATAAATAGCGTTATAAATTGAGCTATCTCATTGTTTCACTTCTAACTTAGTCACTAATTTTGTGCATTATTTAGCGTGAAATCGGTATACTCAACACTACTCAGACATCTTTTTAACAGTCCCTATAGGTCATCATGTTTTTGTTGCAGCGGTTTATACGTGTGTATTGCTTATTTATCACAGGATCACTGATACTGATTACTGCAGCATTATCCTTAAACAGCAACACAGCTTTGGCTGCAACTTACCCACCCGCACTAACTCATGCTGATTATCAGCTTAAAACGAAAACAGAAAAGCTCGATTACATCGATTGGCTGTCACCACAGTATCCAGCCCAGGCTAAAAAACTGATTGATGAACTTGATTCTTTGCATCAAGTAACGCCTTTTTCTGACCGTCATTATTTGAGATTACATTTGTTAAGTTGTTTTAATCTGATTAATTTGGGTTTAAATTCACAAGCCATTAAAGTAGCCAAAGTTGGCGTCGATACGGCTCAAAAAATGCGTATAGATTTAGCCAAACCCTATTTTTTGGCCTGTGAAGCAAGTGCATTGGATTTTGAGGGGGAACAAATTCTGGCCGCACTCGTCAATGAGGAATCGATTAAATTAGCTCAGCTATATAACCAGCCTCAAGCATTAGTTCAGGGCTTAATGACTAGAAGTACCAGAAATAATACTAATGAAACCTTCTCACAAGCATCTGAAGATATCAAAGTCGCCATAGACTTATATCCTGTTGCCAAAGCTCAAACTCCTTCATGGTACATCCTGCCCGAACCATACTTGGCACTGGTAATGAGTAATTTAATGTACTCTTCTGGCGATTTATTAGCTGCATTAGCCTATGCAAAAGAAGCACAAGCCTCACATCAGGCTAATGGTGTAATTGCCACCGCAGTGGGGTTTTACTTGGCACGAATTTCTATCTCTTCAGGTGATTTAAAATCTGCAGAGCACTATTTAGCGTTAACTAAAACCCTGTCACCTGAACCAGATAACTTAAATAACCAAGCTAATTTTAATGCCCAAACGGCTTATATCGAACTGCACCTGGGTCACTTACTCTCAGCAGAAACCGCTATTGAAAAAAGCATCAAGCATTTTATCAATACTAATGACAATATTAAATTAATGCGGGCTAAACGTACTTTAGCAATGATTTATTTCGCTCAAGATAAAAACCAGCAAGCGTTATCGCTAATGGATCAAAATATTGCCCAAGCTAATGATAATAATCAATTTTTTGATCTAGTAGAGTTTCATCAAATTCTAAGTCAACATTACAGCAGCAACAATCAATATAAATTAGCGTTTCATCAGCAAGAACTTAAATATGCTGCAAGTCAAAAGGCCAGTGAAAAACTGACTAATACACGCATTGCGCAGCTCAAGGCTAATCGCGAACCCATTGAAAATATTACCCAACAAATAGACCCATCATCGTTAATCTTTCAAGCACAAAATATCGCGCTATTAAGTTTAGCTATTTTTATTTTATTGGCATCGTTTATTTTCTTCATCTCTCGCAAGCCTAAAACTGAACTCAACTTGAGAAATAAAGACGACCCATTACAGCAAATAGATGCAATGTTAAGCTTAGCGAAGCAGAGCCATAATCCGCTTACATTGTTGCTCCTGGACACCATCAATATGCGTGATGTGGATATTGCGATAGTACAAGGAGCAATGCAGCAAGTCTTACGAGAGCAAGATAAAATTTTGCGCCAAAAAAGCAACCAAATAGCTGTATTACTGCCCTTCACATCCGATGAAGGCGCTACAAGAGTAGTTAATCAACTTGCGATTACTATTCAGCCATATCAATCAATTAAAGTTAACTTTGGCATTGCCAGCCTGCAGCAGCTGGACAACCTTGATAGCTTAATTAAACGTGCAGAATTAAATCAGCTAGGCAATTTACAGAAGTGGCACCAAAGTAGTAAATAAAATATTAAACAAACTGGATTAGAGGTAATGGTTGTTATTTGGTGTTCTACTTGAACATTTTTTGATTTAGCAGCGTTTTATGGCCTGATAACCGAGACATTAGCTGTTGGCTAAATAGTCACTGATCTCATCAAGAAACTCACCACCGAAGCGGTCTAGTTTAATTTGGCCTACGCCGTTTACAGCCAGCATTTCACCCGGACTTGTGGGTAACATGGCAGACATTTCAGCTAGCGTTGCATCATTAAACACTAAATAAGGTGGTATATCGTGTTGTTCAGCAAGTTCGCGCCGTAATAGTTTTAAGCGTGCAAACAGCTTACGATCATATTGCTGCACTGAGCGAGTATTAGGCTTACGTTTCACATCGAGTAACTGGATCCGCGGCTCAGCTAACATCAGCGCCATTTCAGCTTTTAAAATCGGTCGGGCGGCGGGGTTTAAGCGAATACTGGAGCCTCGGGTAATATCTTGACTCGCTAGGCCAAGATGGATCAATTGCCTAAGTACACTTAACCAATGTTCGGCGGACTTATCTGCACCAATTCCCCAGGTTGTCAGCTTGTCGTGACCCCTATCCATCACATTGGCAGCTTTAGAACCTCTTAGCACATCAATAATATGATGCATGCCAAAGCGTTGTTGTAATCGAAATACACAGGAAAGCACTTTTTGCGCATCTTCTGTACCGTTGTATCGTTTAGGGGGGTCAAGACAAATATCACAGTTACCACAGGGTTCAGAGGCACTCTCATCAAAATAATGCAGTAGTACCTGACGACGGCAAGTTTGCGCTTCAGCAAACGCGGCCATGGTATGTAACTTATGAAACTCAACCTGTTGTTGCGGACCAGGTTCAGATTGTTCAATCAAGTGTCTAACCCTGCCGATATCGGCGGGGTCAAATAACATATAGGCTTCGGCTTCTAACCCATCTCGACCGGCACGGCCTGTTTCTTGGTAGTAGGATTCAATACTTTTAGGAATATCGTAATGCACCACAAACCGCACATTCGATTTATTGATCCCCATACCAAATGCCACTGTCGCAACGACTATGTCGACTTGGTCTTTTAAAAATTTATCCTGTATATCCGCTCTGTGATCCTGACTCATGCCCGCATGGTAACCTTGCGCGTTAAAACCTTGTAAACGTAAGCGCTCAGACACTTCATCAACGCGGCGTCGACTGCTGCAATAAATAATCCCACTGGCGCCATTTTGAACTTGGAGGTATTGGCGTAATTGATTCGCTGCATTGAGTTTTTCCGCTACGGTATAGCGAATGTTTGGACGATCAAAACTGGCTAATAGAGTATAGGGCTGAATATGCAAACGCTCACAAATACTCTGACGGGTAGCATGGTCTGCTGTGGCCGTTAATGCCATTAATGGAATGTGGGGGAAATGCTGTTTAAGCGCACCTAATGCGGCATATTCAGGTCGAAAATCATGACCCCATTGACTAATACAATGCGCTTCATCAACGGCAAATAATGAAATGGTAAGCTCATGCATGCGCTCAATAAAGTCCGGTCTTAATAACCGTTCAGGAGACACGTAAAGCAGTTTTATTTCGCCCTGGTGCAACTGACGCAAAATTGCGGCGCTTTGCTCCCGTGGTAAGGATGAATTTAAATACGCCGCATAAACCCCACTTTGCCTTAAGCTATCGACTTGATCTTTCATCAAGGATATTAACGGTGACACCACAATAGTTAACCCAGGCATAACGAGTGCTGGTAACTGGTAGCACATACTTTTACCACCACCGGTTGGCATTATCACCAAGGTATCGTTGCCGGATAAAGCTTGCTCAATAACCTCACGCTGCCCATCGCGAAAATCGCGATAACCAAAGACTTGCTGCAATTGAGCAGCTAATAAATCAGCATGAGTAGATTGAACGGGTTGTGATGTCATTAGCGGAAAATGGTTTATCCATAATTAGTTGAACGGAACAAAATGAGTCGACTATTCTAAAGCACCCATGCACAGATGTCTTGGCTTAAACCACATTCACCTCTATCAAATGATTAGAATTAGCGCTAGATTAAATACTCTACGTTTAATAGAAAGCAAGGACGAACATGACAACACCCATTCAAGCTCAAGTGTTACAGCAGGTTGCAGAGATTTTCGATAAGCATGTCCCGTTTCATAATCTATTAGGATTAGACATCATACGTTACGATATTCAGGGCGTAGAAGTGGCCATTAAGATGAAACCTGAATTAATTGGCAATATTCATCAAAACATTCTTCATGGCGGAGTAACAGCAACAATACTGGACGTTGTGGGTGGCTTGACGGTGTTTGCAGGGTTAGTTGGCAGTCGAGATAATTGGCAAATTGAAGAATTACAACAACGCCTCACCACCTTAGGTACCATTGATATGCGCATTGATTATCTTCGCCCAGGTAGAGGTCAGGTTTTCACTGGCACAGGCAGTGTTATTCGCTCAGGTAATCGGGTGTCAGTTTGTCGTATGGAATTACATAACGAGGAAGGCACTCATATTGCCTTCGGCACGGGCACCTATATGGTGGGTTAGTTTTGAGGCAGAATCTTTACAGCAGCAATCTAATAAGATAAATAAGTTTACTTGAGTCGGGCGACTATCAGGCCTACAATCTCCCGCTCATTTACCTGACAATTCCTGTGAACTTATGCCTGATTTAGAATACCGCAAAGGCGTTATACTTGCTGTGTGCGCCTACGCTATGTGGGGAATTGCTCCGCTTTACTTCAAATTACTTATCCAAGTGTCTCCGCTTGAAATCTTGATGCACCGAGTAATTTGGTCATTTGTATTTATGATCCTATTAATGCAATTTATCGGTGGATTTGGACGTTTACGCTTAGTGCTTAAACAACCTAAACAAGTTGCGGTATTAGTTTTCACCTCGATATTAATCGCCGCCAATTGGTTAATCTTTATTTGGGCCATCAATAATGACCGCATGCTAGATGCCAGTTTAGGTTACTTCATTAACCCATTATTTAATGTATTTTTAGCCATGTTATTTCTTGGGGAAAGATTACGTAAATTGCAGTGGGTTGCTGTGAGCCTAGCCTTCATTGGGGTGTTACTACAGTTAATTTCGTTTGGATCTATTCCACTTATATCGCTTGCATTAGCAGCCAGTTTTGGTTTCTATGGCTTACTGCGTAAAAAGGTCAATATCGATGCAAAAACCGGCTTATTAGTTGAAACAGCATTGCTGTTACCCATCGCTTTAGGTTACTTATTGGTGACGCTAGATTCATCTGCTACCAGTATGCTAGTTAACAACCTTAGTTTGAATCTCACCTTAATTGCAGCAGGTATTGTCACCACTATTCCATTACTTTGCTTTGCGGGAGCCGCGGTACGTATCCCATTTTCAATTCTAGGCTTCTTTCAATATATAGGCCCCAGTATTATGTTCATTTTGGCTATCAAGCTGTTTAATGAACCTTTTGATATGGAAAAAGGCCTAACGTTTGGATTTATTTGGTTAGCGCTTGTGGTATTTGTCGGTGACATGTTGGCACAACGTCAAAAACGCATTAATACAGCCAAGGTATAATTAACCTCATCAAGTCCCCACAAGCACTCATTTAATGGGTTAGTTGAGTATGGAGCAAAGCCAGTGCAGTATCTGGCTGCTCCACGCTAATCATGATCACATAATCTTTATCGATAATCGGCACTATTACCACTTTTTGTGTGCCATTTTCCGCCGCAACAACTGACAGTAAGGCCTTATTGCCATTTTGTAATTTAAACCAGCCTAAAGCGTAACCAGGCAATCCTAATCCATTGATACGCCATTTAGGCTGCAATTGGGTTTGAATCGCTAAATCAGCGATGTACGAAGCCTGCCAATCAATGTCACTCGCGGTAAAATCTTGGCTATATAACGGTAAATTAAGTGATACGCCCGTATCATCCCATTTTAGCTCACTGTTATATGACTGATATAAGGTTAATACAAATACCCCAAACACAGCCAATAAGATCCCCATAGAGGCATACTTAGCATTTTTAGGTATAGGTTTACGCAATACTATAACGGCAATAACAAGCAGTCCTGCTAACAAACCTATCAGGCTATATAGCGCTGACGGCCCTAAAGCACTAAGAGAAATAATGTGCATAAACGTATTCCACTAGATAAAAAGATAATAATAAATTTAATCTGCCAGCAATGACATATTATGTCAATTTAATAAATGGCAGGCATAAAAAATGCCGGACAGACCGGCATATTTAACGAGACAACTAGGTTATTTGATTATAAATCCAGTGCCAATATTTTTGAGCGACGTTGATAGTTATACAACTGCTTTTTCTTACCGGGTAATGCTTCTACTTCTACAATGTTGAAGCCATGCTCTAAAAACCAGTGAATACTGCGCGTTGTTAAGGCAAATAGGCGTGAATAACCACGAACACGCGCTTGACCAATAATGTTGTTTAACAACACGCTGCCTCGGTCTGCATCTCGGTAGTCAGGATGAACAACTAAACAGGCAAACTCACCGGCATTGTCTTCTTCAAATGGATATAACGCGGCACAACCAATGACTAAGTTATCGCGTTCGATCAGCATAAATTGCTCGATTTCCATCTCTAACTGTTCACGTGAGCGACGCACTAAAATACCTTGCTCTTCTAATGGACGAATAAGATTCAATACTCCACCAATATCGCCAATAGTTGCGCGGCGTAAGCGCTCTGCGCTTTCTGTGACAATTTGGGTACCAATCCCTTCGCGGGAGAACAGTTCTTGAAGTAAGGCACCATCATCTAAATAACTGACTAAATGACAACGTGGTACACCATTACGACAAGCATCAATACTGGCTTTAACAAACGCTGTAATGCCGGTACAAGCTGAACCATTTTGTTCCATTTTGGCTAAATGCTCTATGGCTTGATTTGGCATCAGTTCAGCAATCGCATTGCCATTTTCATCAGACAGGCCATTGGTTTCACTAAAACCAATAATTTTATCCGCTTTTAGTTTTACAGCAACCTGGGTTGCCACTTCTTCTGCGGTTAAATTAAAGCTTTCGCCCGTAACAGAAGCCGCTATTGGTCCCATTAAAATTATACAATTATTTTCTAACTGACGTTTTAAGCCTTGAGTGTCGATACGGCGAACTTTGCCGCTTAAACAAAAATCAACACCATCGTCGACCCCTAAAGGCTGAGCAATCACAAAATTACCGCAGACTAAGTTGATTTGTGCATTTTGCATTGGCGTATTGCCAAGGCTCATGGATAAGCGCGCAGTAATATCAAACTGAACGGCTCCGGCAACTTGTTTGATTACCTTTAAGGTATCTTCATCTGTAATACGCACACCATTATGGTAAGCAGGCTCAATCCCCGCGGCCTGAAGGCCCGCATCTATTTGCGGCCTTGCACCATAAACAAGAACAATTTTAATCCCGAGAGAATGTAATAGCGCCACATCATTCAAAATGCCGCGAAAGTGATTATTCGCTAGCGCTTCCCCGCCTAACATGACCACAAACGTTTTACCGCGGTGGGCGTTAACATAAGGAGCAGAATGACGAAATCCATCAACCAGTTCTGTAGTTCTCACAGGCAAATTCACCTCATTAAATAATTAAGTTTCTGTATTGTGATGTAGGACACCCCTAAGACATCACACTTTATGCAATCCTATTGCATTTTAATTCACTAGAACAGCATTTATTATCACTTAGGGGAAAATAAAAATTCGCTAGCAAGTGTAAAAACTATAGGACAGCGATTTAGTTAAAGTCTTTAAGCCATTAGTATAGCTTACTTTATTGCAGACATAAAAAAAGCCCCAATAAAGGGGCTTTTTAAAAGAGGCATAAATCAATTACTTGATTTTAGCTTCTTTGTACATAACGTGCTGACGGATAACAGGATCAAATTTCATGATCTCCATTTTCTCAGGCATGTTACGCTTATTTTTTTCAGTAGTGTAGAAGTGACCAGTTTTAGCACTAGAGACTAATTTGATCTTCTCACGATTACCTTTAGATTTAGCCATTTTCTATTATACCTTTTCGCCACGAGCACGAAGTTCTTTAACAACAACTTCAATGCCTCTTTTGTCGATAATACGGATACCTTTAGTGGATACACGTAGTTGCACGAAGCGTTTTTCTTCTTCTAACCAAAAACGGTGGTTTTGTAGGTTAGGTAAAAAACGACGACGAGTCGAATTTTTAGCGTGCGAACGGTTGTTACCAACCATAGGCTTCTTGCCAGTTACTTGGCATACTCTTGACATGTCAATCTTCTCCAAAACAAATTTTTAACGCTCGAGCATTAATGTGCCTCGTATGGCCGTCGCCCGAGGCACAAAGAGGGCGCATTTTATACACGATTAGCTACATAAGATCAAGTAGTGATTAACACATCCATCCTCGCTCAGCGAAGGATACTATCTCTTTATCACCCACAACCATATGATCTAACAAAGAAACATCGATAGTTTCTAATGCAATTTTTATTCGCTCAGTTATTCGCCGATCAGCTTGGCTGGGCTCTGCAATGCCTGATGGATGGTTGTGGCATACTATTACAGCCGCGGCGTTTTTTTCCAGCACTAAACTAACCACCTCACGGGGGTAAACCGAGGCTGAATTAATAGTTCCGCGGAATAATTCTACAAATTGAATGACTCTATGTTGGTTATCCAACAATAGCAAGGCGAACACTTCATAGGATCGGTCCGCTAATTGTCTCATTAAATAGTCCCGAGTTAAATCAGGATTTGTCAAAATTTGGCCTTTTTGTAGATTTTCTCGTGCAATTCGCTTAGAAATCTCCGCTGCGGCCTGTAATTGAGCATATTTTACCGGTCCAATACCGGCAACTTTACAAATTTGCTGCTTGGGCGCTGAAAATAATTTACGCAAACCGCCAAATTGCGTAATTAATTGACGTGATAAATCCAGTGCATTTTGTCCCGCCAAACCATTACGTAATATTACTGCTAATAATTCAGCATCCGTTAATTGACCTGCACCATTGAGTAATAGCTTTTCACGCGGTCCTTCGCCTTGCGGCCAATCTTTAATCCCCATAAACATTCCTTGTTTTTAATCGAATAAAATCTGTTCAAATAATTTATTGTCATCACAGTATGGTCGAATATTTTGATAATGGATCTTCACCCACTTTTGATTGCTTTGTGGTATCGTTAGCCGCATTACGATTTGAAGCGAATTTTTACCCATGCTGACAGATAAGAAAGTGTTATTAGGTATTGGCGGTGGCATTGCGGCATATAAAAGTGCCGACCTTATTCGCCGCTTAAAAGAGCGTGGCGCTGATGTGCGAGTTATCATGACTCAAAGCGCGATGGAGTTCATTACTCCTTTAACCATTCAGGCCTTATCAGGTCATCCCGTAGCGGCTGATTTACTTGACCCAGCTGCGGAAGCCGCTATGGGACATATTGAATTAGCGCGCTGGGCTGATGTTGTACTGCTTGCACCTACCACAGCAAACTTACTTGCCCGCATTAATGCTGGCATGGCAGATGATTTACTGACCACGACCTGCTTGGCAACTAGCGCACCGGTGATCATTTGTCCTGCAATGAATCAGCAGATGTATCAAAATATCGCTACACAAGAAAATATCGCTAATTTAGCTAGAAAAGACTTTACCCTTTGGGGACCAGCGTCCGGTAGCCAGGCCTGCGGTGAAGTCGGCCCAGGACGCATGCTTGAGCCATTAACCATAGCAGAGCAATTGGTTCAATTTTTTGCACCAAAGCTGCTCGCGGGTAAAAAATTGCTATTAACAGCAGGTCCCACCCGTGAAGCCATTGATCCTGTAAGATATATTTCCAACCATAGCTCGGGAAAAATGGGCTTTGCTTTAGCACAAGCAGCGACAGAAATGGGTGCTGAAGTCACACTTGTTAGTGGTCCAGTTAATTTGGCTACCCCAGCCAATGTCAGCCGTATCGATATAGAATCAGCGGAGCAAATGCTAGCTGCGGTTATGGCAAATATTAGCCAGCAAGATATTTTTATTGGTTGTGCCGCTGTGGCGGATTACCGAATTGCAGACATCGCAACTGAAAAAATGAAAAAGTCGGCAGATAAAATGCAACTGTCTATGGTGCAAAACCCAGATATACTCGCCAATGTTGCAGCGTTAGCCAATAAACCCTTTACCGTTGGATTTGCGGCAGAAACTAATAATATTGAACAATATGCCCGCGGTAAACTTGAGCGTAAAAAGTTAGATATGATTGCCGCTAATGATGTGTCTATTCAAGGCCTAGGCTTTAATGCCGATAATAATGCACTACAGGTATTTTGGCATGATGGGCAACATTCATTACCCGCAACAGATAAACTCTCGTTAGCGCGCCAACTGCTGACTTTAATCAATCAACAATTACCGACAACATGAAAACACCTATTGAACTAAAAATTTTAGATTCACGTATTGGTAGTGAGTTCCCACTGCCCGCCTATACCACACCTGGCAGCGCTGGTATGGACTTACGTGCGATGATAGACACCACGATGGAAATTGCCGCGGGTGAAACCGTATTAATTCCAACAGGTATAGCAATTCATGTTGCTGACCCAAGCCTTGCTGCAATCATATTGCCACGCTCGGGATTAGGTCACAAACACGGCATTGTATTAGGTAATTTAGTCGGTTTAATTGATTCTGATTACCAAGGTCCATTAATGGTGTCTTGTTGGAATCGAGGCTCGGCATCTTTTACGATAGAAATCGGCGATCGTTTAGCACAACTGGTATTTGTACCTATAGTACAGGCGCAATTTACACTAGTAGATGAATTTAATCACTCGGATCGTGGTGAAGGTGGATTTGGTCATTCTGGCACCAAATAACCCAACTTGCAGTCACTGAGTCAAGGAACATAAGAATGGCGGAAAGCCCTAAAATCAATCGTCGTGAACACATTTTACAATGTTTAGCTCAAATGTTAGAAACCAGCCCAGGTCAACGCATAACCACAGCCAAACTCGCTGCCGAAGTCGGCGTGTCAGAAGCGGCACTTTATCGCCACTTTCCAAGTAAGGCACGCATGTTTGAAGGGTTAATTGAATTTATCGAAGATGCGCTTTTATCTCGCTTAAACATCATAATGGATGAAGAGAAAGACACTATGAAACGCTGCCAATTAGTATTGCACCTTTTATTGGTATTTTCTGAGCGTAATCCAGGTATTTCACGTGTGCTAAATGGAGATGCATTACTAGGTGAGAACGAGCGTCTACGCAGCAGAATAAGCGTGCTTTTTGCTAAAATAGAAACTCAAATTAAACAAATTCTGCGTGAAAAAACAGTCCGTGAAGGTCGTGGATTTAATTTGGATGAAGCCGTTTTAGCCAATCTGCTACTAGCCTTTGCTGAAGGACGAATTTCGCAATTTGTTCGCAGTGAGTTTAAGCAAAAACCAACACTGCACTTTGACGAACAATGGACGTTTATTCAGCAACAGCTATTAAGAAGTTAACCCTAACAACCAAAGTGCAACGTGTAACGTGCTGATTAAAGGGTCTTTACCTAATTAAAAAACAGCTATAGAATTAGGTCAATCTGATTATTAAAGTAAGATATATCTCAATAACTTACGGGACTAGTGTTACTCAAGGATGAATATGAAAAACCATTATTTTTTTCTACTTTTATTAATTTTTACTTCACCTTTTGCTTTAAGTAATAATTCTGCCGAATTATTCAGCAAAGGGAGCCAATATAGCAATGTCAAAATATCTCCAACTGGAGATTACCTAAGCGCCATTACAAGTTTTGAAGGTAAAAATGTGCTGGTTGTCATGGCGTCAGACTCAAAAAAATTACTCAATACCGTCCATTTTGGTGAGAATGCACAAGTGGGCGATTACCAATGGGTGAATAATGAGCGCATTGTATTAGCCAAAGAATACTTAAAAGGCTGGCAAGATCATCCTATCTACTATGGTGAACTTTTTGCCATCAATGCCGATGGCTCAAAAAGCATGTATTTGTTTGGCCACAATAGCGGACAAATGCAAACAGGTTCCCATATCAAAAAGAACACCTCTATCGAAGCGACTGCATACATTCTTGATCCGATGACACATGATAATAAATACATGCTCGTCAATGCGGTGCCGTGGGCAGGTATGTCTTCAGGCGGGTTTATATCTTTAGATGAATTTACTGAAACAAAACAGGTTGTTTATCGTGTTAATGTTTATACTGGCAGTCGAAAAAAACTGACATTGGCCCCCATAGGCGGTTCGCGATTTCTAACCAACCTCAAAGGTGAAGTGAAATTTGTTTCAGGCGAAGATAAAAATAACGAAACAAAATTATTCTACAGAAATGATGGCGATTGGATTGACAGCAGTAAGTTAAACATTAATTTGTCCGAGTTTTCCCCTGTTTCATTTGCAGAAAATGATACCTCGATTTATGCCGTTGGCAGAAACGGTACTGAAACTATGGGGGTTTATAAAATTAATCTTGAAACGGGCGAGCTGCAAAAAATCATTCAAGATGAAAAAGTCGATCCAAGTCATTTTTGGAAAAACAACTCAACCCAAAAGCTTTATGCTGTTGAGTTTGAAAATGGCTATCCAACATATGCTTTTGTTGATCAAGATGATTCACACAGTAAATTATTAAAACAGCTTATAGCCTCGCTACCAGGACACCAAGTACATATCGTCAGTGAAACAGAGGATGGTAAGAAATTTATAATTAAAGCATTTAATGATCGTAATCCGGGTGATTTTTATCTATTTGATGCTGAAAAATTAAAACTCGAGTATTTAGTCTCAAACAAATCTTGGCTTGATCCAGACTTAATGGCTGAAGTAAAACCTATCACTTTTACTAATAGAAATGGCCAAACGATTAATGGCTATTTAACAGTACCAAATGGCAAACAAACGAAAGACTTACCATTAGTGGTTAATCCACACGGTGGACCGCATGGTGTACGTGACTGGTGGGGGTTCGATCCTCAAAACCAAATGTTAGCACACGAAGGAATGGCCGTACTGCAAATCAACTTTAGAGGTTCAGGTGGTTATGGGCTTGCTTTTGAAGAAGCTGGTTACCAGCAATGGGGCTCAAACACTCAATATGACATCATTGATGGTACAAAGTATCTTATTGAACAAGGTATGGCAGATAAAAACAGAATTTGTATTGTAGGCGGCAGCTTTGGTGGCTATAGCGCATTGCAAAGTTCTATACTCGCACCCGATTTATTCAAGTGTGCAATAGGTTTTGCTGGGATATATGATCTCGAATTGATGTTTAACGAAGGGGATATTGCCAACTCTCGCTCCGGCACTAGCTTTCTTAAACAAGTACTAGGACAGAATCCGTCGGCGCTAAAAGCCATGTCGCCATCAGCTAACGTCGATAAATTAAAAGCAAAACTGATGTTAGTTCATGGCGGTGAAGATAAACGAGCGCCGATAGAACAACTTGAATCACTTGAAAGAAGCTTGAAGGCCATAAATTATCCATACGAAAAGCTAGTCATGGACGACGAAGGCCATGGTTTTTATAATGATAGTCACCGTGCAAAATACTACCAAAAAATGCTTAAGTTCCTAAAAGATAACCTAGATATTTAGCCTCTTTTTCAAAAAAGTTTCTCATCAAAAGCCGATACCTGACTAAAAGGGTCGGCTTTTTTATGCCAGCAATATTAATTTAGTCCAAACCACGTTATCATCCCTATCCAGCTGCAGTGAGCAGCTCCCTCATTTTTAACGTACACTTTAGTGGTACTTGTTGTAGGAGAATATGATGGCACTATCTGAAACAGCCAAGAAAGTTCAAGCCGCATTAGCTGATAGAGGGCTTGAAACCCCTATGCTGCCACAAACCTCTACACCTGAAGAACGTAAAGTTAAAATTGAGCATCACATGCGTGAAATTCTGACCTTGATGTCGTTAGATTTGACAGATGACAGCCTGGCCGATACGCCACGTCGAATTGCAAAAATGTATGTCGATGAGATTTTTTCAGGCCTTGATTACGAGAATTTCCCTAAAATCACCGTCATTGAAAACAAAATGGGCGTTGATGAAATGGTGCGGGTGCAAGACATCAGTTTAACCAGCACCTGTGAGCACCACTTAGTCACCATAGATGGCTTTGCTACCGTTGCTTACTTACCACGCACCAAGATTATCGGCTTGTCAAAAATTAATCGTATAGTGCGATTTTTTTCCCAGAGACCACAGGTACAAGAGCGTTTAACCCAACAAGTGTTAGTGGCATTACAAACCTTGCTTGAAACCAAAGATGTTGCGGTAAAAGTCGATGCGGTGCATTACTGCGTTAAATCCCGTGGTGTAATGGATTCAACAAGTTCAACCACCACCACAGCATTAGGGGGTATTTTCAAGTCAAATCCGGCTACCCGTGCTGAGTTTTTGCATCAAGTTAAATAGCCACAACAATTACCGATTGTGATAAATATTCCAATAAAAAAGCTGCAGCAATATGACTATTGCGCAGCTTTTTTATGCTTAAACTGAAACTAACTCATCAGTACCAATTAAATCCCGTACTGCTGACGATAGGCGCTCACCGAAGCTAGCTCGGTTTCCATGCCCGACTTTTCAGACAAATAACTGATTAAATCGGCTAATTTAATAATCGATACAATCTGACAACCAAAATCGCGTTCAACTTCTTGAATCGCCGACAGCTCGCCCTTACCTTTTTCTTGACGATCTAGTGCAATCAACACACCAGCAAGTTGGGCATTGTGGGCATTAATAATTTCCATAGACTCACGAATAGCGGTGCCAGCGGTGATCACATCATCAACCAGCATCACCTTACCTCTAAGCTCACTGCCAACCAGGCTGCCACCTTCACCGTGAGTTTTTGCTTCTTTACGGTTAAAACAATAAGGAATATCCACATCATGATGATCACAAAGGGCGACTGCTGTAGTTGTTGCAATAGGAATGCCTTTATAAGCCGGGCCAAACAACAAATCAAATTCAATAGCAGAATCAATTAATGCAGCGGCGTAAAAACGTCCCAAACGGGCTAAATCCTTGCCTGTATTAAACAATCCAGCATTGAAAAAGTACGGGCTAGTACGGCCAGATTTTAAGGTGAACTCACCAAAGCGTAATACTTGGCGTTCTAAGGCAAATTCAATAAACTCACGTTGATAAGCTTTCACTTTCATTCCTCTACAATCAAATTTTAGATTAAAAAAAGGACCACCAAAGGTCCTAATTTTTCAACAGCATATTAACTTAATGCCGCTTTCTGTACATCGACAATTTCACGAATACTGTTTTTAGCTAAGCCAAGCAATTCTAGTAACTCTTCGTGGCTAAATGGCTCACCTTCTGCAGTACCTTGAATTTCAATAATTTTGCCCGTTTCAGTCATCACAACATTCATGTCGGTTTCAGCAGCACTGTCTTCAATGTATTCTAAATCACTGATCGCTTCGCCTTTATAAATACCGACACTGACTGCTGCAATTAAAAACTTAAGCGGGTTAGCTTTAATAATGCCTTTACCACGCGCCCAGTTAAGCGCATCAACCAATGCCACACAAGCACCTGTAATAGCAGCAGTACGCGTGCCACCATCAGCTTGAATCACATCACAATCGATAACGAGAGTATTTTCGCCTAACAGCTTCATATCAACTGCAGCACGTAATGAACGACCGATTAAGCGTTGAATTTCTTGTGTACGACCAGACTGCTTACCACGAGCCGCTTCACGGTCCATACGGCTATGGGTCGAACGCGGTAACATACCGTATTCAGCCGTTACCCAACCTTGTCCTTGGCCTTTCAAAAAGCGCGGTACACCTTCAGTAAAGCTAGCGGTACAAAGTACTTTAGTATCACCAAACTCAACCAATACCGAACCTTCCGCATGGGCAGTAAAGTTACGGGTAATAGTAATAGGGCGAGTTTGAGCGGGTGTACGATTGCTTGGGCGCATGAAAAGTCCTGTAGTCGAATTCGTATTTAATTTGGGACAATATTATAGTCGCATAAGCTTACATATGCCATGTAAAGGCGACATTGTGTGAACGAATCCTTTAACCCCTTGTGATAAAACCGCTATAATCGAAAATCAATTTGGTTAATATCATATAGGACACTTCATGATCCAAAGCATGACAGCCTACGCTCGTATCGAGCATAAAGCAGACTGGGGCACAGCCTCATGGGAAATTCGTTCAGTCAATCAGCGTTATTTAGAAACCTACCTACGCTTGCCAGAACAATTCCGTAGCTTTGAGCCCGTGCTACGTGATCGCCTGCGTAAACGTTTAAATCGCGGTAAAGTGGAAGTAAACCTACGTTATGAACTAGCCGACAACAGCACAAACGAATTGCAGTTAAATCAAGATTTAGCCAAACAATTACTTAATGCAGCCAATTGGCTAAAACAAGAAGCCGGACAAGGCGAACTAAGCCTTACCGACGTGCTACGCTGGCCTGGCGTGTTAGCTTCAGCAGAGCAAGATATGGACAGCATAGGCAGCGAACTGATGACCGCCTTTGACAGCGCCATCGACCAATTCATTGAAGCCCGCGGCCGTGAAGGTTCAGCGATAAAAGATATGCTACTAAGTCGTTTAGACGGCGTGACCGAGCAAATCAAAGTGGTCCGCGACCACATGCCTACTGTTATGCTGTATCAGCGTGAAAAACTGACTAATCGCTTAGCCGAAATTCAAGGTGAATTAGACCCGGCACGAATTGAGCAAGAAATGGTATTACTGGCTCAGAAGCAAGATGTGGCTGAAGAGATGGATCGCCTTGAAGCGCATGTGACCGAAGCCCGCAGAATCCTTAAAAAAGGCGGCAGCGAAGGCCGTCGTTTAGACTTTATGATGCAAGAGTTTAACCGTGAATCAAATACTTTAGCCTCAAAATCAATTAGCGCAGAAATCACTTCTGCAGCAGTAGAGCTTAAAGTTTTGATAGAGCAAATGCGCGAGCAGATCCAAAATGTTGAGTAATGTTCTAGCGGTCATGCTAGAACACTAAAAACCCTATAAAGCCTCAATTTTTGAGGCTTTTTTGTTTTCACCCGTTTCTGTTTGTTCGCAGTTGTTGTAGTATTTGTGGTGGGCAATACGGTGGGCAACTACCACAAACAAAAACATCGATGGTGGGCAAGGAAGGTAATGGCAACAATAACAGCAAAGCAAATACAGACTTTCGCCAATGGTGAACCCAAAAGGCACCCTATTGGTGGCGGTCTCTACTTCGTCGTAAGAAACAATGCCACTCCTTATTGGATGCTGCGCTATACCTCCAATGGCAAGCGTAAAGAAATCACTTTGGGGCAATTCCCTTACCTTTCACTAGCCGATGCTAAAGCGGAAGCCGCCATTCAAAAGCGGGATATAAACGCTGGCTCAGATCCCCTTATTGTTCGCCAACGCATCAAAGAACAATCCATAAAAGTGGTTGATGATTTATTTAATGACTGGTACGAGTCGGACTTAGTTAAGCGGCTTAAGCACCCACATATTCCACAGCGGGTATACCGTAATGATATCAAGCCCGCCATCGGAGAAATTCCAATAGATCAAGTGAATGCCAGGGACATTAGGGCTATCGTTCAGAAAATTGCTCAAGAAAGGCCGACAACCGCCAATGATGCGTTAATGTACTTGAAGCAGTTATTCAGGCATGGCATCAAGTTAGATCTATTAGGAAACAATCCTGCCAGTGCATTTACTGTTTCTGACGCTGGCGGCGTTGAACTCAGCAAAGACAGAGCCTTGACCTTCCCTGAGATAGAACAAGCGTTCAAGCTATTCAAAGCCAACGCTATGAGCTTCACCCGTGATAACTATTTAGCCTGCGCCATGCTGGTCACTTTGGGCCTTCGTAAGAGTGAGCTATGCTGCGCCATGTGGAATGAGTTTGAGTTAGATAAGGCCCTTTGGCACTTACCAGAAGGCAGAAGCAAGACAGGTGCACCTATTACCATTCCACTCCCTCGCCAGGCTATGGAATGGCTGAATGAGCTTAAAATCAGATCTTGTGGCTCTGCCTATGTCTTTCCAGCTCGCCGAACCTCAAGCAAGCCACACATGGGCAATGACACGCTTAACAGAGCTATTTCTAAGCTGTTTGGTCGTGAGCCAGGACGTAAGGTGCAACCACCAAACCTTATGGGGGATATGCTGCTTTTTACCCCACATGATTTGAGAAGAACTTTCAGGACACTGGCTGCATCCCAAGGTGTGCCAGGTCATGTTGCCGAACGCTGTTTAAACCATAAACTCAAAGGTGTAGAAGGCATTTACGACCGCCACGATTACCTAGAAGAACGCAAGGAAGCTCACGCTAAAGTGGCTGATTTACTCGAACCCATTATCAATGGAACCATAAATGGCAAAGATAATCTGTAGAACGCAATTACCTAAATGGTTCAAATCAAGTAGATATACGGATATTAAAAAGTCCAATATTCACCAAATAAATTGCGAATTATCAGCAAGGCATTCTGTGTGGTTAGGGCTTTACGGAGATCCACATGAAGACTTAAAGGATCACTTTACTGAAGTATGTTCAGAACTATTCACGGATAGAGTCATTCCTATCAATAGCCAGACATTGTCGATTTATAGTGAAGACTACAATGTATCCCCAGTTTTAAATAGGGATGTTATTGCTTTAGCTGAACAAGCAAAATTTCAAATTTCTGGTCAGAATCAAGAATGCCATATAGATAAACTTGATATTTTCTCTTATAAGTATAGCCACTGCGACAAAGATAGAGGAAACACTCTGATATCAATCAATCTTTCACACAGCTCTGATGACGAAATAGTACGAGAATTGAAGAGATTACTTCCAGAAATCCGCAGTGCATTAGCAATTGACAATCCTAATCGCTACAACACTTATGAAAAACACGACAATCTATTCAACTGTGGCGTATTCGAATATTTAGACCTTACGATGTGGGCCAAGTTGAACGAGCATGACATTAGACCTGATTTTTTGTCTAAAATTATTTCTAATGGCAAATTCACGGCTAAAGAAATCGGAGGAAAAGTTAAGCGAAACTCTCAAAATGTAATGAGTTTTGAATACTTAGAACAACTTAGCGTTGATATCAAAAACAATAAATTCAAATAACCCAACTTTAGCTCACTTGAAGTTGAGCACTACAACACCGTCATACCCAATAAAATATGCCTGAACTTACCAACACACGTTGAGGCATATAATGACCATCCAATACACCCGCCCTACCCCCGAACAACGCCAGGAACTGCTTAAAGTCGCTGGCGAATCAGATCGTTTAGTTCGTGAAAATGAACGTAAGCAAATCACCACGCTATCGCGGTCCAGAACCTGGGAGCTAGAACGCTTAGGACTGCACCCTATCAGAACCAAACTTGGTGTGAACTCAGTCGCCTGGCTACTTTCAGATTTACTGTGGTTTATCTATCACCCCACACTCACTCAAGCAGTATCAAGTCCCCGTACTACTAGCAAAGCCCAGTTAGGAGCACAAAAATGAATACTCTCTTTCACAATGGACTAACACTGCCGCTTAGTGATGCACATGTATATCAAAGGCGCGGCATCATCCTCGCTTATCGCAATCAAGAACCTTTGCACTTCACTATTCTACGATGTTTAGAAGATAACGAAGTTAAAACATATTTTGGTGCGGCTAGAGTAGATAACGCCCAAGACTTTAAACTCATCATGGATTACGGCGATAAATTCGAGGTCGTAAACTCATGGTACCAATGTCACCAACAGAGATTACAGACGGCATGTTAAACAACAAGCACACCAAACGATCTCTATTTTTACTTAAACGAGGCGACATGGATAAGGCATGGCAAAAAGAAGACAAAGTCGCAGTGCACATAAACGGTATATCAGTATCCCACACTGTGTATTGGATTCGACTAGCTACGCTGATCTTAATGGTAGTGCCATCAAACTGCTTACCTTAATTGTTAGGCAATGGAATGGCTTTAACAATGGCAATCTAACGTGTACTTGGGACCAAATGAAGCCCTACTTCGGGGGCCAAGACACAATGAGAAGTGCCCTAAAGGCACTCATTAAACATAGATTAATCGAAGTCACGGGCACAGGCTCAACATCGAGAAAAGGCGGATTACCACCAGTGCTATACGCGATAACCTGGGAGTCAATAGATGAATATCGTGGACAAGGACAGATGACAACAAAACCGACGTTAAGCCCTATTCGGAATGACTGGCATAAGATTAACGACCATAAGGTTTCAAAATCACCTGTACTAAAAATTGGTGCAAACACCAGCTAGTTAGTCCCAATAATTGGTGTAAACCACCTTTAATTGATAAAAAGCAAACACCAATTACTGGTGTTTGGGTAACTCACGATAAACCAATAATTAACATTTATAATCAACAACTTAAAATAAATTTATGCAATTAAGAGTGCTCAGAGGTTTGTCCCAAAATCTGGTGTGCTTTATATAAGCCATATCCAAACAAAAAATTAACTAACTTTGTGTCAGAGGAATTATAGAAATGTCAGATAAAACATTTACTGCACTAGAACAAATCGAAACCAAAACCTCACAGATTAAAGCCTTAACCATCATTGCCCAAGGCAGTAATATTGAAGAATTAAACTCAGAGGATATCGTGCATTTCTTCAATACTTTAACGGATATGGCCAATGATATTCAAAACAGCCTGGCCACCTTAAGTACCACTCTTAGAGCAAATCAGTAGGCTAATCATGTCAAGAGTGCATTCAGCTAGGGATCGTGATGAATTTGGAGTAATTCTTGATGCCTTGGAACGAAACCACGGACTTAAAGCCCGCTGGCTGGCAGAGTTAACCGCACTATGGGCATTAAGGATTAGTGATTTACTCGCAATTACCACAGCTCAAGTAGATGAATCTTTTAATACTGGTGAATTCACCATTATCGAGACCAAGACTCAAAAAAATAAGGTGATTACCTTAACTCCTCACGCCATTAAATTACTTAATCACATGAGACTGACATTCCCAAACCACATATACCTGTTTGAAAGCCGTCATGGAGGTTCGAGAAAACCATTAAGTCGCAAGACGGCTTGGCGTTGGATGTCACAAGTAGAACCTGACGTCATCAAGTGGCGGCGTAGCTGTGGTCGCTTAGGGGGCGTTAATCTCGGTACTCACTCTTTACGTAAGTCAGGCTCACGATTACGACAGCAAGCGGGTGTGACTTTAGAAGAATTACAGCAATTACTTAACCACAGTAAGCCAGAAACAACCATCAACTATCTGGACAATAACGAACAAGACTTAGTCGATACCTTTGTAGCAGGAGATAAAGCACTCTTTGGAGAGGAGATTAACAATTGAGACAGTTTATAAGTTGCGTCCCAAATTCAAGTTAACACATTGATTTTATTACAGGCTGACATTTACAGTTTTCAGACTAATTTAACCCAAATTACCAACAAGGATAGACAGTTGAATATTGAAGAACGAGAACTAAAAATTATTAGTGATTTTATGGGTAAGAGTGATTGGGATTTAATCCTTTCAACATGGAAAATGGAAGTCGATTATTTCGGAATAAACCTAGATGATTTTTTCATCGAAATCACGTCAAACCATATTGACCCCGAATCGGCAGTAAAAATGTGTTTTCTATGGCAACGCGATCAACTAAAGCAAAGAACAGATGAATTACTTGGTCAATTAAGTAACAGAACAACTTCATTCATAAAAAGAGGAGATTGCCTAAGTAGTGGAGAGCGGAACACTATGACATATCTTTCGAAGGTAAAGCATGATCATGAGCAGGTTATCGCCTTGTTAATAGGTGCTTCGTTACGATCTAGATTTAATCGATACCCAGTTGACCAATGGCCTTCACGCATCGCTATTGAAGCGCTGTACGAGTTAATTCAAAGCTATTGGGATCAAAGTCTAGGCTCAAAGCCGTGGCACTCTGCTTGCTCTAGCGTATTGCCTGTAATAAATCAGGATTATGGCTTCTCAATTAACACACTATCTGGATTAATTCTCTACCTGGCTTCCGAGCATTGCAAGTTACTATCTAAATATAACTTGGTACAAGTTGTTGTGAAGTGATTAGGGAAAGTGGAGTTTGTGACCCGTCACAAACAAATACAAACGTATTTACCGCCTATAGAAGGCGGTAAATACGCATAAATTTGCAAAACCTAGCCTCCTTTAACCCATTTTTTCGCTTAAATAAGGCTAAAAACTACTTTTTAACACCTGATGTTTACAAAGAATGACACTAGATTAATGAAGGTAAACGCCATAATTTAGCCTCGAAATATTGCGTGTATGCGATCCAATTTCATAAAACATATAGCCACCTAAGACTCTGTATTTATAAGGGATACAGCCATTTTGCACACTTAATTCTCACCTCAATAGATAAGGGGGGATGGTCAAATCTCTAGCAGATACAGCTTAGTGACCGCCCCCTTAAGTTAATTTTTACTTGTGACAAATAAGATCTTTTTTCCAAGCCAACAATTAACAATAATACTTATTAAAATCTGTTGGGACCGATTCCAGAGTAAATGACTTTGTATATGTTACTTCATGCTGTCTACTAATTTTGTGTATGTAAACTTAAAACCGTATACGATAAAATAATTAGACTCCTCAATAAAAACAGAAGCATTTGAGCCTGAGGGATACTTTGAAAAAGTCAGGGATGATGACAAGAACACCCGCTGGCAACTCACCATGAAAGCCGCCACGTTGGCGGTAATCTCCCCGTTTTTAGTTGATAACAAAAGTAGAGACTTAATTCACTAGTGCCAGTTTTTGCTTTGCTGGGACACCACTAATTGCTGCATTAGGTCTTTCATTTTTATAAAACCATAGCCATTGTGTCGCATACTTCTGTACCTCGGCAATACTATTCCAAAGATATTGGCTCAACCATTCGTATCGCACAGTCCGATTATAGGGTTCTACATAGGCATTCTGCTGTGGATTGCCTGGCTGAAAATATTTCAGTTCTACATTGTGTTTTTCAGCCCAGGCAGCCAATACCACACTTATATATTCTGGACCATTAGCGCTGCGTATCTGTTTTGGTTTTCCACGCCATTCGATGACTGTTCCAATGTTCTCACAACACGCTCCGCAGGTAAGGAAAAGTCGACCTCTATCGTCAAGCCTTCACGGTTGTAATCATCAATCACGTTCAATAACCTAATGCTGCGACCATCTTCCAATTGATCTTGCATAAAGTACATGGACCAACATTGATTGCCTCTGGCACTGCCAATACGTCCGGTTTATCACGCTTCAAGCGTTTCTTCAGCTTAATCTGTAGGTTCAGACCAACTCGCGGTAAATCCTATACACCCGCTTATTGTTCCATCGGCAGCGTTTTCATTACTGAGTTTTGCTTGATAACGAAACAGATCTCACTGAGCCCAAACAAGGCAAAGGCTATAGTAATGGCTTTATCTTGCACCGCCTTTTGCACCAGCTCAAGCCGACGCGACACTTTTACCACTTCCTCTAATCGCGCCACCATAGAAGCGTCCATGCCACCGAATTTGGCGCGCCATTTGTAGAAGGTCGCAGAGCTCATACCAGCTCACGGCAAAGCCCCGGAACTGTGATGCCAGCTTCGGGCTTCTTAAGGGTTGCTGGGATTTGGCTGTCACTAAATTTTGATGTTTTCATGCAGAATATCCCTTTGTATACATTACGAGAAAATTCTACTTTTGAAATCTACTATTTTTAGGGGGATTACCGCCCAAGCCAGTGTCGACAAGCACTATCAGGCGTTCCTGACGCGAGTCGATGAGATCGATTCCAGTGATTCATACCTATATCGAGTAACCAAGGTAGCATTGTTCGGCAGTTACCTATCAGGGACGGGACCTGTAAGTGATATCGACTTGTTCATTTGGGTATCAAGTAAACTAAAATTTAATACTGATTTTACGAGCATTCGTGAGCAAAAAACCAATGAGATGATAACTGAAGGTCGTCGCTTTAGATATTTAAGCGAAGAACAGCACTGGCCTGAATTGGATGTCAGAAAGTATCTCAAAAACGGTTCAAGAGTCATCAGTATTCAGGGGCATAACGAAGGCTACGAGCAATGTGAACATAAGGTCATCTTTAAAATATCTGCTAATCCCGCCTAAAGTAAAATCTACCTTGTACCTTGAAATCCATTTAGAGTTTGAAGATACCTATATTTTTGAGGGTAAAGACATAGCAACAAAGAGCAAACAACCTTTAGAAAATCCCGCGAAGTGACTAGAGTTAAAAAAATAAATAAAACTAGCCACCAAAAATGGCAATAAAAAACACCAAAACAGTGGCACATAGCACCACTAGTGGCTACAATTGAAAAATTAGGACGTAAAAAGCCACCAATTAGACTGCAATCATAAACG
The DNA here is from genome assembly GCF_051164935.1 of Shewanella sp. HL-SH2. Lineage (NCBI taxonomy): Bacteria > Pseudomonadati > Pseudomonadota > Gammaproteobacteria > Alteromonadales > Shewanellaceae > Shewanella > Shewanella sp. HL-SH2. The sequence goes on along the minus strand of NZ_CP195035.1, from coordinate 810,700 downwards.
ATGGCAATAGGTTTAAATAATGAAATCCGAACAAATCATAAACATAGCAAGATTATCTCTAGCAGGAAAAGAATCCGATGTGCGACTTTACGTCGCAAAGCTCGTAAGATCATTGAGAAAAACTGAACCTGAAACAGCTTCAGCACTAGAAGGACTACTGAAATCTTCACCTGCTAGGGGAAACCCCATAATGCGTAAAGCTGCACCAACAAATGGTGTAATAATAACTCCTTCCACAGATGACGACCTATCACTATTGAAATCTTTCGATGGTATCTTTATCGAAGAACCTCTATTAGATCAATCTATGAGTAATTGCTTAACTCAAATAATTGCTGAAAGACAAGCTTCAGATGTTCTAATAGAAAGAGGGTTAAAACCTACAAGCTCATTAATTTTTCAAGGGCCTCCTGGCGTTGGAAAAACAATAACTGCACGATGGTTATCATCACAACTAGATTTACCATTCTATGTTCTCGACCTAACATCCGTAATGAGTAGTTTTTTAGGTAAAACGGGGAATAATTTAAGAGCTGTTATTGAATTTGCTAAAACCCATCCTTGCGTTTTACTGCTAGATGAAATTGATGCTATAGCAAAGAAACGAAGTGATGAGGCTGATGTTGGTGAATTGAAACGCCTAGTTACAATAATGCTCCAAGAGCTTGAGAATTGGCCTTCAGATGGACTACTAATCGCTGCCACAAATCACCCCGAACTAGTTGATCCTGCTCTGTGGAGGCGTTTTGATATGGAAATATCATTTACTAACCCGTTAGAAGAGCATGTAAAGAAAGCGGTAATCAAATTTTTAGGACCCGATTTAAAGGATTTTGAACCTTGGATTGGGTTACTCGTAGACAGTCTTAACGGTACGTCTTATAGTAATATTAAGCGAACTATTCTCAAACTTCGTAAACTTAAATTATTAAATCCAAAGAATTTTGAAGAAAATGCTTTGGATTATTTGCTACCTGATGTCTCATCTTTAACTAGAACCGAGCGCATAAATCTAGCGGTAAAGTTAGTTTCCGATTTCAATCTACCGAAGCTTAAAGCAGCTAAACTTGCTCAAGTTAGTAGAGACACCATTAGAAAAAAATTAATGAAGCAACTGCATAAGGACATGTGAAATGGCAAAGAAGAATTATCTTATTGGCAAAGCTGAAGTGTTAACTGAATTAAAGGCTCCACCAAAAATGATGCCCCCTGGCGGGAGTTTATATACCTTAAATGAAGTTATTAATAGGCTTGAGGCTCAATTTAGTCATGTTACCAAAGAACTACGCAAGTTAGATGATGATGTATGCCCAAAAGACTATTCTGTAACGAAACTAACACTACATCCATCTTTCATTTCAAAAGGCCATTTCCCAAAAAGTCTCCTCCGACAAATGGGGGTTCATTCTGTCGGAAGTAAAGCTACAGAAGTAAAACCAGATAAATGGACAAGAAAAGGTGAACCTAAACTTTCACCATCTACAGCCATCTTCATTGCGGGTAAAAGAGAGCAATTAGCTAGCTTTGGGCAAAACTTAAAAAATATGACTGATGATACACCTGGCGCAGATGATCTTATTCGGGTGTGGAGTTTAGAAAATATAACTCCAGAGTCAAAAATTAAGAAAGGGCTTCACGATACCAAAGGATATTTTGAAGCTGGAGTTCAACTTATTCCTGATAGTCCATCTGAGTTTGTAAAGTCTTCCTTCTTACGATACGCAAAACAACTAGGTTTTGTTGTCAATGAAGAGCTAGCGATAGAGATTTCAAACCTATGGTTTGTTCCTATCAAAGGCAGCCAGGATAAACTTAAAAAGCTAGCAGAACACTCTTTTATTAGAGTTATAAGGCCGATACCGCAACTTAGATCGTTTCAACCACTAGTGCGGGGGCTGCCAATAGCCTCAACGGCAATACTTCCTACTGAACCGCCTTATGCCTCAGACGTCCGGGTAGCAATTTTAGATGGAGGATTACCGAAATTTCACGCATTAACACCCTGGGTAAATGATTATAAAATATCAGATTCAAAAGCAACTGATCATGTAGGCGGCCCACAGCATGGTTTAGGCGTGACATCTGCATTTCTTTTTGGACCTCTTTCACAAGGAAAAGAAGCTTCTCGCCCATATTCTTATGTAGACCACCATCGAGTCCTGGATAGCCTAATCGCGACTGAAGATCCATTGGAGCTATATAGAACACTTGCCCATATTGAAGATATTTTATTATCTAGACAATATGAATTTATAAATATTAGTTTGGGTCCAAACCTTCCAATTGAGGATGATGAAATACACCCTTGGACATCATTGATAGACACATACCTAGCAGAAGGCGATACATTTTTAACAATAGCAGCTGGTAATAACGGCGAAAATGACCAAGCTATGATGCTAAACCGCATTCAAGTTCCTTCAGATTGCGTAAATGCTATAGCCGTTGGTGCTGCGACAACGAATAAAAAAGAATGGACCCGAGCGTCATACAGTGCAGTAGGACCGGGAAGATCGCCAGGAAGAGTAAAGCCTGACCTTTTAGCATTTGGTGGTTCTTCTACAGACTATTTTCACGTTATCAATGATTCCAATCCTGCACAGCTAATTCCTCAATGTGGAACTAGTTTCTCTGCACCCTATTTATTGCGACAAGCAGTAGGTATTAGGGCCATATTAGGCTATAGCATTTCTCCATTAGCGATTAAAGCACTACTTATTAATAGTGCAGAAAAAGCAGGCCACGACCAATGTGATGTTGGATGGGGTAAAGTATCAGATGATATCGGACACCTTATAGAGTCTCCCGATGGTGTGGCTAAAATTTTATATCAAGGCGAATTATTGCCTGGAAAATATTTACGAGTCCCACTGCCAATTCCAATATCAGGTATTACAGGCAAAGTGAAGATTAAAGCCACCTGCTGTTTTTCAACCCCCGTTGATCCACAAGATACTTCAATGTACACAAAAGCTGGTGTAGAAATATCTTGGAGACCAAATAAGGATAAAAAACCTGAGGCATTTTTTAAGCAAGTTAAAATTGCAACTGAAGCAGAGCTGAGGCGTGATGCTGCCAAATGGGAATCGGTCTTACATGAAGATAAAAATAAATTTGGTGATAAGCTTAATTCTCCAGCATTTGAAATACATTATATGGCAAGAGATAGCGGTGGTGGTATAAGCGGCTCAAAAGCACCTATAATAAAATATGCTTTTGTAGTTACCTTAGAGGCAGCTAAACATAAAAATATATTTTCCGATATTTTAGAGGCTTATTCAGAGATTCTTACTGAAATCGAACCAAGAATTTCTACTCCAGTGAAAATTTCAATATAAGTCAACTCCAGTTATCGAAAGGGTTGTGCTGGCAACTTCTTTCGAAACTGTGGTGTTCACTCTGTACTGAACAACTTACACAAAAGGTGGGCAAAATGGTGGGCAAAAGTTTATATAAAAACAAAATCAAACAGAAAACCCTTTAATATCAACATTTAAATAGTAAAAATCAACAAGCAGATCCAAAACGTTGAGTAATGTTTTAGCGGTCACGCTAAAACACTAAACACCTTACTAAAGTCTCATTAAGTGAGGCTTTTTTATTTAACCTCAGTTCGGGTTAAGAGATGAATAAACGGTATTGAAATAGTCAAAATTCAACTGTTTACCCTCAAACTTGAGCTTTGCGCTGTTAACAAGGCGAATTTATGCGTCAATAGCGAGCTATTGCAAATGAGTTCAACGCAGTTAGCGGGAGCAAAGATCTGTTTGATATGCATTTATTATCCCGAGCTGAGGTTATTTACTAATATCCATAAAAAACTATACCCTCAACCGCCAAATATCGAAGGTTTCCTGGCACAACTGTTCTCTAAAGTCTGGATGAGCGATATCGATTAAAGCGCGGGCACGTTCACGCAGTGATTTACCCCGCATGTTGGCAATACCATATTCGGTGACAATGTAATGTACATGGGCACGGGTAGTGACGACCCCTGCGCCAGGAGATAACACTGTCGCAATCCTTGAAATAGTGCCTTTAGCTGCAGTGCTCGGCAGGGCAATAACCGATCGCCCTCCTTCAGAAAGTGCTGCCCCGCGAATAAAGTCCATTTGACCGCCTACACAGGAGTAGATACTTGTGCCTAGCGAGTCGGCGCAGACCTGACCTGATATATCCACCTGTAAGGCGGAATTTATTGCCATAACATTAGGATTTTTACGAATAATAGCCGTGTCGTTAACCTGTTCAATATCCATGAAAATCACTGATGGATTATCATCAACAAAATCATAAAGTCTCTGGCTACCTAAAGCAAAACCTGTCACCAGTTTGTCTGGATGCACCTTCTTACGGCTATTATTAATGGCGCCACTCTCAACCAGGTTTAATACCCCATCGGAAAATAGTTCGGTATGGACACCAAGGTCATGATGCTCTGTAAGGCAAGAGAGTACCGCATCAGGAATCGAGCCTATGCCCATTTGCAAGCAGTCACCATCGCGCACCAGCTTGGCAACATTTTTACCTATGCCTGAGCTAATCGGGTCACTTACTGCTAATGGATGTTGTGGTAATACCATACTTTGCTCATACACGGCTGCAAATTTCTGGTAATGAACAAACCCATCACCATGAGTACGGGGCATCATGGGATTAATATGTGCGATGATTTTACCGGCCATTTGGCATGCTGCCAACGTTGCTTCAACCGAAATACCCAGTGAACAAATACCATGTTTATCTGGCGGCGATACCTGAATAATAGCGGTGTCAATATGCTGTTCACCGGAACGAAACAGTTTAGGAACTTCAGAGAGAAATATCGGTACGTAGTCCGCATCACCTTGTTGCAACAACAAGCGTGTTGGCACGCCACCGAAAAAACAACGATGACGAAGATGAGCCTTCAATCTTGGGTCACTTAATGACTCAGCGCCCTCAGTATGAAGCTGCAATAAAGTTAAATCATGCCGATTTAACGCGTGAACAGCCAATGCATCGAGTAATAGCTTGGGTGTCGCGCCCATAGAGTGGGTCCAGATTGTTTCACCATTTTCAATTAAAGAAACAGCTTCTAAAGCAGTATTACAAATAATTGGGGGCATTAAGTTTACCTAGGTAATGGCTCTGTTTTCAGTGTAAGGGCTAATTTAAAACTTTAATAGCCCCTAACAAAACCCATTATTAGAAAGTTGATCTTAAGCACGGGTTATAACAATTTAACTCGGAATGCACAGACATGAAGAGTTTAAACTCGAACTAATTAGCCTTAAAACTGAAGCGTTTTGATGTGAAGATTTTTATGCACAATAGTGTTTGAAACGGTATCAACTAATACAAATATTTTAGCGATAGGCATAAAAAAACCTGCCGCGGCAGGTTTTAATTAATACTTAACGAGCACTAATAACAGTATTAGATATCCATACAGCTTTTAAGCTTATTCATGGCATTTTTTTCTAACTGTCTTATACGCTCAGCTGATACTTGGTAAGTATTAGCCAGCTCTTGTAGGGTCGTTTTATCATCATCTAACCAGCGAGAACGAAGAATATGCTGACTACGCTCGTCTAAGGTTTTAATGGCTAATAATAAACGGTCCTGCGAGTCAGACTCCCAGTTGTCGTCTTCAATATTTTGCGCAATATCTGAAGCGTGATCTTGCAAATACAATGCTGGCGCATAATCGGTTGTGTCGTCGTCACTGTCATTGGTCAAATCAAAGGCAGGATCTTGCGCTGCCATCCGAGATTCCATTTCCGTCACGTCTGATCTAGAAACACCTAAGTTTTCGGCCACCATTGAGACTTCTTCATCGCTGAACCAGCCTAAACGTTTTTTAGATTTGCGAATATTGAAGAATAGTTTGCGTTGTGCTTTGGTGGTAGCCACTTTCACAATACGCCAGTTTTTCAACACGTATTCATGAATTTCGGCTTTAATCCAATGCACTGCAAATGAGACTAGACGTACACCAACATCAGGATCAAAACGTTTTACCGCTTTCATCAAACCAACATTGCCTTCTTGAATTAAATCCGCCTGTGGTAGCCCGTAGCCAGAATAACCTTTGGCGACGTGTGCAACAAAACGAAGATGCGACATAATAAGTTGTTTAGCCGCTTGAAGATCGCCGGTTTCTTGTAAACGCTTGGCGAGATCAAACTCAGTCTTAGCATCTAACATCTCAATTTTAGATACTGACCGAATATAAGCTTCTATGCTACCACTGCTTTGCGGTAACGCTAGCGCCATTGATTGCGTTTGATTAGTCATTCGCTCTCCTACTGCTTTAATAAAATCATGCTACAAAATCTTTGAATACAATGAAATAGATTAAAAAATTCACAAGACGTTAGCTGATAAACTTCATATTATTAAGACATCTTATGTCCAATAAAGTTCATCCGAGCCGTTATTTAACCCGTTAACGTACTACTTTGCAAGTAAACTAAGTTTCATTTACTTACTTTGCATAGATTATCTCAATCGGTTAATCCTGTTACCGTTAACATCTATGCTAAGTTTACTGCTGGTCGGCGATATATTTACGACGGCTCTATTTTACGAAGATGCTGCCGCACTGATAAATAAGATCCTAACCAGCCTAAAAATGATGCCAGTAAAACCAATTGACCCAGTTCAGCAAAAGTCAGTGCCTGTAAACTTAATTCGCTACCATATAGTCCCATTAAGTCAGCTAGCGCACTATCTAAGTACCAGACTAATAAATTAATAATTATCCACGCTAAAAGTCCACCAATGACGCCATACCATATGCCGGTATATAGAAACGGCCGCTGAATAAAGGCTTCTGTCGCGCCGACTAATTTCATAATTTCAATTTCGGTACGACGATTCATAATAGCCAGTCGAATGGTATTACCTATTACCAATATCACCGCCAGTACTAATAATGCCGCGATTGCCAATACGGTTTTCTCCAGCAAGCGCACCATGGCTTGTAAACGCTCTAACCATTCAATATCTAAACGACCAAAACTGACCTCAGGTTCACGTTCAAGTTTACGTAGTAATTCTCGCGCACCTGTTGGACTAGAATATTTAAGTGACGGTGTAACCGTTACCACTGCGGGTAGTGGGTTTTCGTCCAGGTAAGATAAAGCCTCACCAAAACCAGATAGACGCTGAAATTCTTCTAAGGCTTGATCTCGGCTGATATAGTCAATCGACTCGACTTCTCGAAACACTTTAATGCGTGAAATTAAGCTTTGAATAGACTGCTCGCTGCGTCCTTCATTGATAAACAGTGATATCTCCGCGGCGCTATTCCAAGATTGAGTGATATTTTCTGCATTTTTAACCAACACCTGCAATGCTGCAGGTAAGCTTAAACTGACCCCAAGAACGGCCATTGTCATGATTGAAGACACTGGCGTACGCCATAATTCTCCCATACTCGACATGCCTTGTTGAACATGACGAATAAAAAACATCACGATTCGCCCACTCATAGGTAGCTTGCTTTGGGTAATGCTATTTTGTTTAGCCATTAGTCTTCTCCCCCCGAGCTAGAATGAGACTCACCGCCAATCATTCTTCCCTGTTTTAGGGTAAAGGTACGATATTTCATCCGTGCGATGAGTCCCAAGTCGTGGGTCGCAATTAACACGCTGGTACCAGCATCATGAAAGGTTTCAAATAACCTTAAAATATCCATAGACAGCTTTGGGTCTAAGTTACCTGTTGGCTCATCGGCTAATAAAATAGGTGGCTTATTCACAATCGCGCGGGCAATACCTACCCTTTGCTGCTCGCCACCAGATAACATAATGGGGCTATGACGCTCTTTGCCATATAGCCCAACCATGTCTAACGCACCTGCAACACGCTTTTTTATTTCACCATGGGAAAAGCCTTCAATCACTAATGGCAATGCCACATTATCGAAAACACTTTTGTCCATTAATAGGTGATGATTTTGAAAAATCATCCCTATATTACGACGTAAATAAGGCACGTGTTTAGCACTGACATTGGCAATGTCATGGCCATTAATCGCCACCCGACCTGCTGATGCACGCTCAATAACGGTGATCAATTTAAGCAAGGTACTTTTACCTGCACCAGAGTGACCGGTTAAAAAAGCCATCTCACCTTGACGAAGATGAAAATTCACATCCAGTAAGGCTTTTTGCCCGCCGGGATAGACTTTGCTGACCTGCTCAAATTGGATCATGTTCTGTTATTCTGCCTTTTCTTGACTAAATAATGCTTCGATAAAATCATTGGCATTAAAAGTACGTAAATCATCAATTTGTTCGCCGACACCAATGTGACGAATGGGGATATTAAACTTGTCTGCTATGGCGAAGATTATTCCGCCTTTGGCTGTGCCGTCTAATTTACTTAAGGTAATACCTGTCACACCTACTGCTTCTTGAAATAGTTGTGCCTGGCTAATCGCATTTTGCCCTGTACTAGCATCTAAGGTTAACATCACTTCATGGGGAGCATTGATGTCGAGTTTTTTCATCACTCGAACCACTTTTTTCAACTCTTCCATTAAGTGGCTTTTATTCTGTAGACGGCCAGCAGTATCTGCAATTAGCACATCGACTTTACGCGCCTTAGCAGCTTGAAGTGCATCAAAAATAACTGAAGCACTGTCGGCACCTGTGTGCTGTGCAACAACTGGAATATTATTGCGCTGCCCCCAGACTTGTAGTTGCTCAACAGCGGCTGCCCGAAAAGTATCACCAGCAGCTAACATGACAGATTTGCCTTGTTTTTGATACTGTTTTGCCAATTTACCAATGGTCGTTGTTTTACCTACACCATTAACACCTACCATTAAAATAACAAATGGCCCCTCAGCATGATCAGGCACCAAAGGGATAGCTACAGGGGCTAACATTTTGTGCATTTCATCACGCATAAGATCATACAGCGCTTCTGCATTTTTAAGCTGTTTACGTGATGCTTGCTCAGTGAGGCTTTTAATTAACTTAGTAGTAGTTTCAACACCCACATCGGCGATTAACAGCTGTTCTTCAAGCTCTTCAAATAAATCGTCATCGATTTTTTTGCCACTAAACAAACCAATGAATCCAGAACCAATATTTTCACTGGTACGCATCAAACCACGTTTTAAGCGCGCAAACATGCCTTCTTTTTTAGGCTTGTCTTGGGGTTCTGGCTCAACTTGGGTAACAACACCTTGTGCATTATCTTCCGCAACTTGAGCTTCAGCGGCGACTATTCTAGCTTCTTCGGCAGCTTGAGCCTCAGCGGCGACTATTCTAGCTTCTTCGGCAGCTTGAGCTTCAGCAGCAATTATTTTAGCCTCTTCTGCAGCTTGAGCCTCAGCGGCGACTATTCTAGCTTCTTCGGCAGCTTGAGCTTCAGCGGCAATTATTTTAGCCTCTTCTGCAGCTTGAGCCTCAGCGGCGACTATTCTAGCCTCTTCGGCAGCTTGAGCTTCAGCGGCGACTATTCTAGCTTCTTCGGCAGCTTGAGCTTCCGCAGCAATTATTTTAGCCTCTTCTGCAGCTTGAGCCTCAGCGGCGACTATTTTAGCCTCTTCGGCAGCTTGCGCTTCAGCGGCAATTATTTTAGCCTCTTCGGCAGCTTGCGCTTCAGCGGCAATTATTTTAGCCTCTTCTGCAGCTTGCGCTTCAGCGGCAATTATTTTAGCCTCTTCTGCAGCTTGAGCTTCAGCGGCAATTATTCTAGCCTCTTCGGCAGCTTGCGCCTCAGCGGCAATTTTTGCATCACTCGCTTGCGCTTGAGTAGCATCATCTTGAATACTTTCTTGAGCAACGTCTTGGACGACTTCTTTGGAGGTTTCAACTACCTCTTGCTCGTTCTTGTCTTTACGAAACCACGAGAAAAAACCTTTCTTTGCCATGTTTACTACCAGTGCTCAATATAAAATAAGTTCAATTACAGCGATTTTTTTACGCCAATATGGGTTATTGGAGAATACTCAGTATTTTGGTTGAGTTTAATATAAAATATCAGCTGTTTAGGGTGAGCATAGTCTACCACTTTCTTTTTCTTTGTTCAGACAAAATCACGGGGAACACATGGCACGACAAAATAGCAGTAGTGGGCAGGTCAGAATTATTTCTGGACAATGGCGTTCTCGTAAGCTGCCGATCCATGATTTAGAAGGCTTACGCCCTACCACAGACCGTGTGCGTGAAACCCTATTTAACTGGCTATCGGTTGATATTCGGGGCGCTCGAGTATTAGATTGTTTTGCCGGAAGCGGAGCATTAAGCCTAGAGTCGTTATCACGTCATGCCGAATTTGCGTTAATGTTTGAATTACAAAAAAGTGCCGCCAACCAACTGACCAAAAATCTGCACACCCTTAACTGCATCAATGCCAAAGTGATTAATGGTGATAGTTTGCAGTTATTGGCTAAAGGAACAGATCAAGGTTTTGATGTGGTTTATATTGACCCTCCCTTTCGTAAAGGTTTGGCCAAACAGACTATTGAATTATTAATGGCCCATAGTTGGTTAAATAACGATGCACTCATTTATCTTGAAACTGAAACCGATCTTACTGATCTGGTTATTCCCTCAAGCTGGTTACCACTGAAACAAAAAACAGCGGGGCAAGTGAGTTACCGTTTGTATGCTTATCAACCAGTACCATAAACTCACTCAACACCGTTAAGCACACTTTAAATAATCATCCATAAAAAAAACCTCGTTCACTTGAACGAGGTTTTTTATTCAGTAGCCTAAGCCAAGTTACTTTTTAGGGTAAGGATGGGCGACACCTTTATGGCAATCAACACAGGTTTTTCTGTCTTCGGGTGCTTTTTTGAAATTATTTTCATGCATTTTTTTCGCCATTTTCTTCATGCCTTCAGGCTGATTTTCATATATACGAGTATGGCAATGGCGACAGTTAGCTGAATCATTAGATTTGAAATACTTTAATGCTAGGTCCGCTTGTTCTTTACGGTTTTCATCTAACCATGCTTGAGTATTGAAATCATCTATCATGATAAAACCGTATAAATCTTTAGAAACGATGATTTTTTTGATCAAGTAATCAACTGGGCCATGGGGTAAATGGCAATCTTGGCATTGCACTGTTACACCTGCATTGCCACCACCATGAGCTGACGCTAATACTTCATCCTTTAAAGAATGGTTACTGTGGCAAGACATACAGAAAGCATCTGTACTTGTTGCATGTAAGGTTTGCTGAGTTGCAAAATAGCCAACTACACCTAAAATCACACCGACTAAAATCAGTACGATAATGGAATATTTTGTGCTTGGTTTAAATAGGGTTCGCCAGTTCATCACACATCTCCGTTTTACAACATTTTATATATTATTAATTTTGAGTAAGTGTAGAGTGTTGTGGCACGAAAAAAGCTGATATGCCTCTAGATTTAGGTAATAGGTAGAATTCATCACTTAAACTTTGAAGCTGATCAATAATTGACTAACTATTACTCACTCAAACCTTAAACTAAACTTAATACAACGGAGGTTGCTTAACAACAAGACACGAAATATCAACAGTATAATTGCAACACAGATCTCATTTTATGCCATGACCCGCTAATTTAATTATTTATGTTGAGCCAAAATATGCTGTTTTTCACGGGCTAGTATAAGCATCTTCCAGCCACCCCACAGCATTATCCCCCCACCTACAAGGATCATGGCGTAAATGATTTGTTGATCCGCCAACATAGGTAAAAAGTTTTTATCAAAGCCAGCAAATATGCCATACAAGCCTAAGCCAAACAGAAGGCTGCCTGGAAAATCAATAATGGCAATCATCAGCATTTTACGATCAATCGCTTTTAGTTGTGTTAGTAGCAGATCTGACATAACAATTTCATCCTTAAATTAAAAAATTAACATAGCAATAAAAACAATCTGTTATCAACAAGTTTATTTGTTTTATGTTTCATCTGCCTTATAACATGGGAGGGTAACGTAATGATTAAAACATGCCTCCTTCATTTTTAATTCTTAACATAGGGTTTCACGTATCTTATTGCCCACAGTTAAGCTACAAAATGCCATAAATGCAAAAAGTCTTCCGAAGAAGACTTTTTATTATGTAAGCCTGTCAAAAACCTACTGGTAAACCGGTAAAATATCCGCCATGGCCAACAAGTGACACGTTGCCGTTAATGCCCCAAATAACACCACAATAATGATCAACATATTGCCTCCTGGTACTTTAAAGCTTCGGCTATTTGGATAGAGCTGACGGGTTTTATAAGCCAATAGTGCAGGTACAATAACCGCCCAAATGGTTGCGGCTAAAGCTGCAAAACCGATAGCCATTAAAAAACCATTAGGAAAGAGTAACCCTAATACTGTTGGTGGAATAAACGTAATTGCTGCGGTTTTTAATCGACCAGTACGTGAATCATCAAAACCAAATAAATCAGCTAGGTAATCGAATAAGCCTAATGTCACCCCTAAGAAAGATGAAGCAACCGCTAAGTTGGCAAACAAGGTCAGTACGCGTGATAAATTTTCGCTGGCGATGGATTCAGATAAGGCCGCCACTAATACCCCCATATTACCGCCTTGGGCAATAATATCTGAGAACATAGCACGAGAAATATTACCCATAGTGACCACTAACCAACAGGCATAAATCACCAAGGCAATGGTTGTGCCTAGTACGATAGCTTTTACAATGGTTTTGGCATCTTTACCGTAATATTTAACCAGACTGGGTACATTACCATGGTAACCAAAACTGGCCAGGCCAAATGGCAATGCAGCTAACATATAAGGCAAGTATCGAGCTTCACCATCAGGCTCAAACAATCGACTTGGATCTATTTCAATTAATAAGTTACCCGTAGCTAAGAAAAAAGTGATCACCATACCACCAAGCATAATGGTGGTAATGCGATCAACGGCTTTAGTGCTGATTAACACAATAAGTGCAAGCACCAACGCAAACACTAATCCGGCGATACTTTGCGGTAAGCTGATGCCAATGGCCTGCAGACTATGATTAACAATCGAGCCACCGCCACTAATATAAGCGTAAGTTAGGATGTACAACACAAAAGCAATTGATAACCCATTGACTATTCTACCAAATTGCCCAAGCGTATCACGCGTTAACGTGTCAAAACTGGCCCCAGGCTCAAAATGTAAATTGGCTTCCAGTAATAGTAAACCAGACATCAGCATACAAAACCAAATACCTACTAACATCAGTACAGAATAACTAAACCACATACCTGCCCCGACCACGGGTAACGAGAACATTCCCGCGCCGACAGTCGTACCAGCAATAATCATTGCCCCACCAATAAGAGACTTACTTTTGGGGCTATTTTTAGCCGCATTCATGTGGTTTGCCATTAATTTAAATGCTCCGCGTTTACGCTATCTTGAATGGTTTGTCGCACTGATGGACGTAATAATCCATTCGCGTGGTCGCGTATACGAAACACTTCATCTAATGGCTCACGACTGCATAAATAACCTAGCTCTTTTAGTTTCACGCTCAGGGTATTGTACAATTTTTTATCGTAGAACTCTGGTGCAGTAATACCGTGCAACGCCCCTAACCTTTGGGCCAATAAATGGCTGTCTCGTTCAAGCTCAGCACGCTCTAATTCAGGTTTGATCCCTAGCAAATTAAAGATAATTGCATAACGCTGTAATGTTTCACTGACGGTTTCAGCTAATAGCTCTAACTGGGTGATATTCGCTTGGACAACAACACAACGTTTATCACCACTAATTAAATTCTCCTCAACCATTTGATCAAGCACTAAATCAACATAAGCGGGAAGATCAGCAATACCCATAAATAATTCTGCTTTCATCAGCGGGTAAAAGTCCTCAACCACTGCCAGAATTTGTTCACGATTACATTCTTCATAGCGCACTAAACAACTGGCAATTAAGGAAGGAATAATCATGATATGAATAATGTTATTACGATAATAACTCAAGGTAATAGCGTGGTTAGGGTCAATTGCGACAATGTCCCCTAGTGGGTCTTTTTCTAAGGTAAATTTATTGAGTGATAAGCAATGCTTAACAATGGATGGACCATCACCTTCTGCAACCGATGCATAGTCGGAATAAGGTGCTTGTTTTAACAACTTTAAATAGAAATTTAGCTGACGCTCAAGCTGATGACGTTCTAACGCATTTTGCTCTGAGGCTAATAACACTAAACTAGTTAGCGTGACTGAACTTGCCGCTGCTGCGCCATTAATGTTGGTCATCACTTGATTGGCTAGAAGATTAACTGCTGGCGTAACCCATGATGGTTTCTGGTCTGGATCTTTGGCAATTTCTTCACGCCAATCAGGAGATTGTTGTTTCAAAAAGTTTTGTAAATTGATTGGCTCGCCAAAGTTTACGTAACCCTGGCCAAAATTACCCAGCTTACGAATAGCACCAAATACCTGCCAAAGCGATTCCTTCTCTTTTTTCTTACCACTTAATTCTTTATGGTAAGTAGCCACTTCCATCACGTGGTCATAACCGAGATAAACAGGCACTAACGTCACCGGCCGCTCAATACCACGCAGCACACTGTTAATTGTCATGGCTAACATACCGGTTTTAGGTGCAAGCAATCTACCAGTGCGTGAACGACCACCTTCGGTAAAGTATTCAACGGCGTAGCCCTTAGCAAACAGTTGATCTAAATACTCACGAAAAATAGCGGTATACAGTTTGTTGCCATTAAAACTACGGCGAATGAAAAATGCACCACCACGACGGAACATTGGGCCTGCAGGCCAGAAGTTTAAGTTGATACCGGCTGCAATGTGCGGCGGCACCATACCTTGGTAATACAAAATATAAGACAGCAGTAAATAGTCCATGTGGCTGCGATGACAAGGCACATATACAATTTCATGACCGTCATGATGCAGTTGGCGCACTTGCTCAGCGCCTTTGATGTTAATACCACTGTATAGCTTATTCCATAACCAGGTGAGAAAACGCTCAGCAATACGTACTAAACTATCTGAATAGTCGGCCGCGATTTCGTCCAGATACTCAATCGCAGTTTCACGCGCTTTCTCTTTGGAAATCTTCTTGTTTGCCGCTTCTTCTTCAATGGCCTTATTGATCGATTCAGACTTTAATAACGAAGCAAACAGAGCTTGACGGTTAGGCAGTTGTGGTCCAGTCATGACTTTACGTTGACGGCGAAAATGTACCCGAGCCACCCGAATTAATTTATGGGCAATGGCTTCATCAGTACCATGTTCATCGGCTAAATAGCGTAATGACATTGCGTTAGAGAACTGCACAAAACTATGGCGACCTAGAAATAGAATCATTAACCATTTACGTAACCAGGTTGGATTCTCACGTTCAAGCACAGCAGCTTTCATCGTGTCATCTTCTTTGCCTGGAGTACGGCCCCAGTAAAGACTTACTGGCACAAGTTGAATATCTAATTCAGGCTGCTGACGGTGGAGCGCTAATAAACTGGTAAAACAGTTTAAAAACTTCTCACCACCCTCACGCTTACCAATAATAGGCTTTCGCCCCTCTAAACAAACAACTCGTGGCACTTTCATACCATCAAGTTGTAATGGCGCATAAGGACTTGGTAAGCCTAAGCCTTGGGTCATTTCGCTTAATGCTGCAGTGTCACTGATCGACTCTGTCTTCATGACATAAACAATGGGCTTGTCTGGATCGAAGTTTAGATCTGCAAATGGGTCATGTGGCACAACTATCGTTTGCACCATCAGCTTTTGCACCCTACGCAGCAGTCTAAGCATGATTGAATCTGGTTTTGACATAATAATATTCGCAATAAAGCCCTTTTAATATGGGCGCATAGGATACCAGAAACTGGTTACCTTTCACTATAGGCTGTACACATCAAACAATGCTTTTAAATTCAAGAACAAATAAATTGAAGCATGCAATTGATACATATAATAAAAAAAACATTTCAAATAATAAAATTAAAAAATAATTGGTGAATACTTGCGCAAACACAAACACTGTATATAATGACAGTTACTGTATAGAAAGACAGGAAATAACATGAGACCCTTAACACCACGCCAAGCTGAAATTTTAGAGCTTATTAAAAACAATATCTCTGAAACTGGTATGCCACCTACTCGTGCAGAAATCGCTACACGCTTAGGTTTCAAAAGCGCAAATGCCGCAGAAGAGCATTTAAAAGCCTTGGCTAAAAAAGGGTTTATTGAAATCATGCCCGGCACATCCCGTGGAATACGATTAACCCAAGAAGATGAACCCGAAGAAGCAGGTTTACCTTTAATTGGACAAGTCGCTGCAGGTGAACCTATTTTAGCGCAAGAGCATGTAGAACAATACTATCAAGTTGATCCTAATATGTTTAAACCTGCCGCAAACTTTTTGTTAAGGGTTCGCGGTGACAGCATGAAAAACATCGGCATTTTAGAGGGTGATTTACTCGCCGTTCATAAAATACAGCAAGCCAGAAATGGCCAGGTCGTTGTTGCTCGTGTTGAAGATGATGTGACAGTGAAACGTTTTGAGAAAAAAGGCAATGT
Organism: Shewanella sp. HL-SH2; assembly: GCF_051164935.1. Classification (NCBI taxonomy): domain Bacteria; kingdom Pseudomonadati; phylum Pseudomonadota; class Gammaproteobacteria; order Alteromonadales; family Shewanellaceae; genus Shewanella; species Shewanella sp. HL-SH2. The sequence continues at coordinate 794,184 of NZ_CP195035.1, read as the reverse complement.
CGTATATTTGCACGCTGAAAATGAAGCGTATGCACCTATCGAAGTCGATTTAAGTTACCAAAGCCTCACTATTGAAGGGCTTGCAGTTGGTGTAATTCGTAATGGAGAATGGTTATGAACAAACTAATGGGTACATCCCCTCGTCATCCTGGTTTATGGGTAGATTTGCCAACTGCAGATATTAATTTAGCGCAGCCTATCACCACACTCCAAACCGAAACCAATGGTAAAGTGGAACTCAGTCAATATGCTAGCCAATTGGCACAACTAAGCCTGCAAGGTCGTTGGATTGTGCTAATTAATCCCGCCAATATCAATTATAAACAGATGTTAGCTAGTGCTGGGGTAAGAATGGACCGCGTATTGTTAGTACATGCAAAGGATGAAATTGAAACACTTTGGGCAATGGAAAAAGCATTAACCAGTGGTACATCAAGTGCCGTTATTTCATGGACTCAACCTTTAGATGCACGCGACAGTCGCCGATTAGAGTTAGTCGCAAAAAGTGCCCGAGCATTAGGTGTCGTTATTGAAGATGTAAGCACTCACTTAGGCACTAATTTGGCAACTAAAGCGATTATTTCAAATCAAAATAATGCTGTTAAAACAATTAATTTCACTTCATTTCATTAGTACTAAACGCCGTGTTTACTGAGCCCTGTCTATGTACAGGGCTTTTTTATGCAAACTTTCAGTTAATTAGCTATAAAAGTGATCTTGATCAATGTTTAATCTACAAGTAATGTATTTAACAGGGTTGAAACATTTTTAACCTAATTGAAACGCTACAGTCTAGATTTTATCTGACAGATAAAAGCGTCAAATCAGAATTGATAGGTTCAGTTGTAGGTGCCAGCGTGGTGCACATAAATACAAATCCGTAAGCCTTACACGCTTACAACCACCAGGGTACTTTGAAGTCATCAAGCTTTTTTGGGAACCGAAGAGTTTACATAGAGCAGAGACTTACTGTGTGACTCTTCTTTGTAGTTGCTATTCGCAATTGGCAGAGGAGAAGTCTTGTGAAGCAATGGTTGTATTGTGTAATGGCGGTGTTACTGGCACCTCCACTTGGGGCAAACGAAATGCCCCTCAACATGACAAAGGGTGTAACGAATATCAGTGGCCAGGTTTATGACCTCCATATGATTATTCTTTATATTTGCTGTGCTATTGGTGTTGTGGTGTTCGGGATCATGATTTATTCAATGATCTATCATCGTAAATCCAAAGGCGCGGTCGCGGCAAATTTTCATGAAAGTACCAAAGTAGAAATTGCTTGGACCGTGATCCCATTTGTTATTTTAATTGGTATGGCCATTCCAGCCACTAAAACCCTTATCGCTATGGAAGATCCGTCTGACGCGGACTTAACCATTAAGATCACTGGTTCGCAGTGGAAATGGCATTACAGTTATTTTAATGAAGATGTCGAGTTCTATAGCATTTTATCCACTCCTCGCACCCAAATTGACGGTGATGAAACTAAAAGCGCAACCTACTTATTAGAAGTAGATAAACCTTTGGTACTGCCTCTCAATCGGAAAGTGCGTTTTTTAATGACATCAGATGATGTTATCCACTCTTGGTGGGTTCCAGCTTTTGCGGTTAAAAAGGATGCTAACCCAGGCTTTATTAACGAAGCTTGGACACGAATTGATAAAGCAGGAACTTACCGTGGTCAATGTGCTGAATTATGCGGCAAAGACCATGGATTTATGCCTATTGTGGTTCAGGCGTTGCCTGAAGCGGAATATGATGCGTGGCTTTTAGACCAAAAACAGCTTGCCAATAATGCAGCTGCCGCGGCTCAAGCAGCCTTGTCAGAAACTCTTTCAAAAGAAGAGTTAATGACCAAAGGCGAACAAATTTACCTCTCTACATGTGCAGCATGTCACCAACCTAATGGTGCAGGCTTACCCGGTGTATTCCCATCTCTTATTGGCAGCCCACTCATTAAGGGGCCTGTCGATGGCCATATTAATATTGTGCTTAATGGTAAGCCTGGAACAGCAATGCAATCATTTGCAAAACAGTTAACCGCCAAAGATATTGCCGCGGTTGTCACCTATGAGCGTAATGCTTGGGGGAACGACTCCGGTGATGTTATTCAGGCTGTTGATGTAAGCAATGTTGCCAGTGGTATTAATGCAGCAGAACCTAATCAAGCAAATACCAGCACTCAAGCAGTTGTATCTGCCGATCCATCTGAGCAAGTCAATGCTGCAGTTACCAAAGCTGTCGACATTGTCGCCGAGGTGAAAGAGGTAGATTTGACGGAATTAACTTATGAGCAGTTAATGACCGAAGGTCTACAGGTATACACATCGTCTTGTGCTGCTTGTCATCAAGCAACAGGTGCTGGTTTACCTGGTGCGTTCCCATCATTGATTGGTAGTCCCATAATTACTGGCCCTGTTGATGCGCATATCAATATCGTTCACAACGGTAAACCTGGTACCGCGATGCAAGCTTTCGCCAGTTCATTATCACCACGCCAAATGGCAGCGGTGATCACTTACGAGCGTAATGCATGGGGTAACAATTCAGGCGATACGGTGCAAGCAGCCGATGTCAATAGCCATGGACAGTAGGGGATAATTAATGAGTACATCTACGCACGATACTGCAGTCCATGACGACCATCATCATGGTGCCCCTAAGGGCATTATGCGCTGGCTGCTAACCACTAACCATAAAGACATTGGCTCTTTGTATTTATGGTTTAGTTTTATTATGTTTCTAACTGGCGGTGCCATGGCAATGGTGATCCGCGCTGAGTTATTTCAACCAGGCTTACAACTAGTTGAACCTAACTTTTTCAATCAAATGACCACAGTTCATGGCCTTATCATGGTATTTGGTGCTGTTATGCCAGCCTTTACCGGCTTAGCTAACTGGCTAATACCTATGATGATTGGTGCGCCAGATATGGCATTACCTCGCATGAACAACTGGAGCTTTTGGATTTTACCCTTCGCCTTTACCATGTTACTTAGCACATTATTTATGGAAGGCGGTGGACCTAACTTTGGTTGGACATTCTACGCACCGTTATCTACCACCTACAGTCCAGATAGCACAGCACTGTTTGTGTTCTCGATACACATTATGGGGATTAGCTCGATTATGGGCGCAATCAACGTGATTGTGACCATAGTTAATATGCGCGCACCAGGAATGACATGGATGAAGTTACCTTTATTCGTGTGGACATGGCTTATTACTGCATTCTTGCTGATTGCGGTAATGCCAGTACTGGCTGGTGTGGTCACCATGGTGTTAACCGATAAATACTTCGGCACCAGCTTTTTTGATGCCGCAGGTGGTGGCGACCCTGTTATGTTCCAGCATATTTTCTGGTTCTTTGGTCATCCTGAAGTGTACATCATGATTTTACCGTCATTCGGTATTATCTCTGCCATTGTGCCCGCCTTTAGCCGTAAGAAGCTATTTGGGTACTCGTCAATGGTATATGCGACCGCCAGTATTGCGGTGCTGTCATTCTTAGTGTGGGCACATCATATGTTCACCACGGGTATGCCGGTATTTGCAGAGCTGTTCTTCATGTACTGCACCATGCTGATTGCCGTACCAACGGGTGTAAAAATATTTAACTGGGTAGCAACCATGTGGCGCGGTTCTTTAACGTTTGAAACGCCCATGCTGTTTGCTATCGCCTTTATTATTTTGTTCACTATTGGCGGTTTCTCAGGGTTAATGCTGGCCATTACACCGGCAGATTTCCAGTACCATGACACCTATTTTGTGGTGGCTCATTTCCATTACGTACTGGTTACTGGGGCAATATTTTCCATTATGGCCGCTGCTTACTATTGGCTACCTAAGTGGACCGGTCATATGTACAACGAAACCTTAGGTAAATGGCATTTCTGGTGCTCGGTCATTTCGGTTAACGTGCTGTTTTTCCCAATGCATTTCTTAGGACTTGCTGGTATGCCACGTCGAATTCCTGATTACGCAATTCAGTTTGCCGACGTTAACCAGATTGTATCAATTGGTGGATTTGCCTTTGGATTGTCTCAGTTTATTTTCTTAGCCGTAGTGCTTAAATGCATTAAAGGTGGTGAAAAAGCACCAGATAAACCATGGGAAGGTGCTGAAGGATTGGAATGGACCCTTCCGAGTCCTGCTCCATATCACTCGTTTACTACCCCACCAGAGATAAAATGAGATGAATCAGCCAACAAAATCGAATCGTAAATTACTGACCCTGCTTATTTTGGGCGCTGTGGGTATGTTCGGCTTTGGTTTTGCGTTGGTGCCTTTGTATGACGTGCTGTGTGATGCCTTGGGGATTAATGGCAAACCCCAAAGCACCGCCAGCACTTACCAAGCGGTGATTGTAGATAAAAGCCGCACCGTTACCATTGAATTTGTCGCGCAGGTGCAATCTGATATGTCTTGGGAATTTAAGCCTCAGGTCAATCGTATTACAGTGCACCCTGGAGAGCTTACCCATGCGAAGTTTTATGCCAAAAACTTATCGACAAAAGACACGGTTGGCCAGGCGATACCTTCAGTATCACCTGGTCAAGGTGCAGCCTATTTTAATAAAACAGAGTGTTTTTGTTTTAATCAACAACCGCTAGCGGCATCAGCAAGCGCTGAACTTCCACTGGTTTTTTACGTGGATCCTGATTTACCAGAATCCATTCATACATTGACTCTCTCTTATACCCTTTATGACATTACCGACAAAGTCGGCGGTGGTGTAAAGCAAGGAGCAGCAAAATGACCACAAAGCATGAAACCTATTATGTGCCAGCACAAAGTGCCTGGCCTATCATTGGTGCAATAGGCCTATTTTTAATCGCCTTTGGCGCAGGCAGTTACGTACAACAACTATCAACTGAAGCCAGTTATGGCGGTTATATTCTAATAACCGGTATCGCTGTGATCATATTTATGATTTTTGGTTGGTTTAAAACCGTGATTGATGAATCTATGTCCGGTTTGTATTCGGCGCAAATGGACCGTTCTTTTCGTCAAGGAATGAGCTGGTTTATTTTCTCTGAAATCATGTTCTTCGGGGCATTTTTTGGCGCATTATTTTATGCCAGAATGATTGCAATGCCCTGGTTAGGCGGTGCATCAAATAATGCCATGACCCATGAAGTATTGTGGCCAGCATTTGAAGCAGTATGGCCACTGGTTAAGACTCCAGATGGCACCACCACCAAAGCCATGCCATGGACAGGTTTACCGCTTATCAATACGATATTGTTATTAACCTCTTCGGTAACCTTACATTTTGCTCACACAAGTTTAGAAAAAGCGAAACGTACACCACTGAAAATTTGGCTAGGACTGACCATTCTTTTAGGTTCTGCGTTTTTGTTTTTACAAGTAGAAGAATATACCCACGCTTACCATGAAATGGGCTTAACGCTTGAGTCGGGAATTTATGGCAATACCTTCTTCTTGTTAACCGGTTTTCACGGTATGCACGTCACCTTAGGGACTGTATTTTTAATTGTACTGTTTTTAAGGGTGTTGAAAGGCCATTTTACCCAAGATAAACATTTTGCCTTCCAAGCAGGTAGTTGGTATTGGCACTTTGTTGATGTGGTGTGGTTATGTTTATTTGTGTTCGTTTACGTGTTGTAGCAACAGGTAAATAGCACATATTAGTAAGGCCGTGGGTTAGGCTCAATAATGCCTAGTCCCATGGCAATTAATAACAGAATAACCACGAATGCAGAAAACATTACCCTACGCCCTAAAAAGCGACTCATAGACTGAGTGTTTTCACCTTTAACCATAATAAATAATGCGCGGGCTAAATTAAATAGAATGAATACAAGCAGTAGCACTAAAACTAACTTAACGAACAGAGGGGCTGTCACAGGCAATCCTTTTGCGGGTATAGGTTGGGCCGCGTTTGTTTTTGTTGCTATTACTGTGAGCGTGTTTAGCATTCTGGTCAAGCTGGGTTTGTGGCAACTTGATAGAGCCGAATTCAAACAAGCTTGGGAACAAACGTTAATTGAAAGACAAAATCAACCTGCAATTACCTTTAAGTCCTTACAACAAATCATTACTTCACAGACAGCCGATGCGTCTGAGACAAATATTTTGACAGGCTACCGTGTAGCCGTTTCAGCTTCGCCAGCCTCTGACAAGGTTTTATTACTCGATAATCAAGTATACCAAGGTCAAGTGGGTTACTTGGCCTACCAAGTATTCCAAGTAAAGCAAACAGAGCCTCGATTATTAGTCGAACTTGGCTTTATACCAGCCAATAAAGATCGCCGTATTTTGCCGCAAATTAACCCTATTCCAGCTGGGCGATACAAATTGCTCGGGCGAATTTATCAAAAGCAAACTAATCCACTTAGCGACCATCTTATGGCTGAAACGGGTAATCCTATGCGCTTTCAAAATATTGCCATAGATGAGTTATCACAAACACTGGGGTATCCATTATTACCTGTGGTTTTACAACCTGACAATGTGCCCCATGTGGACTTACCACAACCCTGGCAACCCATTCCATTATCGGCCCATAAACATCAAGGATACGCACTGCAATGGTTCACTATGGCCGCAGTGTTTTTAGGATTAATGACTTGGCTGACACTGAAAAAGTGGCAGCAATTAAGGCGTTAAATATTTTTCCATTATATAACAAGTAATAAGAGGAGAGAGAATGAACTCCCAACCTAGAAAAAGTAATAAAACATTAATACTTTTGTTTGTGGTGTTTTTAGTGCCTGTGGCATTGGCCAAACTAGTATTAAGTATGGATTTGTACCATGGCGGCGCAACCAATAAAGGCGCGCTACTCAGTACAGACCTTACATACAGCACCCTAGACATGGATAACCCTAAGCCACATTTATGGCAATTGGTATATTTACTGCCAGAAAAGTGCGATGAACAATGTGTAGACAGATTATATATTATTAATCAAAGTCACATTGCCCTTGGGCGAGACCGCGACAGAATAGTTCCAATGATACTGCTGCAAGACAACAGTGATATCGAGGCGCTTAAACAGCTGCACATTCCTTTTGATACCGCCGTAATTAATAGCAAGATGGCTGAATTATTACGGTTACAACAAATGATTATCGTCGACCCATTAGGCAGTTTAGTCATGCAATATGACGCAGTATTGGGGCGTGATGCCAATATTGTTCAGGGCAAAGCGATCATTGCCGACCTACGTAAAATGCTTAAGTTGTCGAGGGTGGGTTAATGCATATTCCTCAACTGATTAAATTCACCTTAGTATTTACCTTAATGGTAATTCTAATGGGCGCTTACACCCGCCTGTCAGATGCGGGCTTAGGCTGTCCTGACTGGCCTGGGTGTTATGGTCATTTAACCGTTCCCAATGAAAGCCATGAACTGGCAAAAGTCGAAACCCATTTTCCTGAACACACTATTGAACCGAAAAAAGCTTGGCTTGAAATGATCCATCGCTACATTGCTGGCACATTAGGCCTTATGGTGCTGGTGATTTTAATCATGTGTTTAAAGCAACGTGAAGCGCCAAAAAAGTTGCCAATATTTATCTCAGCCTTAATCATTTTTCAAGCCGCGTTAGGGATGTGGACGGTCACCATGAAACTGATGCCGATTGTAGTGATGTCTCACTTAATCGGCGGTTTTGCCCTATTCTCACTATTATTCATTTTGTATTTACGTACCAAGCCGTTACGTATTCCCGGCGGTGATACTTATGCTCGAAAACTGGCGCCATTGGCTGCTATAGGCTTAGTGGTATTAGTGGTGCAAATCATGTTGGGTGGTTGGACATCCTCTAACTATGCTGCACTGGCCTGTACCACTTTGCCAATTTGTGAGGGGAATTGGATAGACAATCTGCGCTTTGCCGATGCGTTTTCACCCTTTCAAGGTGACCATCCCAGTTTTGAATATGGGGTATTAGATTATTCAACCAGAATGACGATTCACATCACTCATCGTATTTGGGGAGTATTCACCGCAGTAATGCTTGTTTGGTTGGCGTTCAAGTTATTAAAAGCACAATCATCCACCATTCGCACCAGTGCCTATTTACTTATTTTAATGGTAATTGTGCAAGTTGCGTTAGGCATCAGCAATGTGGTGATGAATTTACCATTAGGCATTGCAGTTTCACATAATGGCGGCGCAGCATTATTACTGCTCACCATGGTATTTATTAACTACGCCCTATGGCGTAAAGCGTAACTAGAGGACATAACAATGACAAAACCGATCATCCTCAACGCTCCAAGTGCGGCTCTCACATTACAGTGGCGGGCATACTTTGAAATGACTAAACCCAAAGTGGTAGCATTGATGCTACTGACGGTGTTAGTCGGCATGTGTCTAGCATTACCAGGAGCCGTACCACTACAACCTTTAATTGTCGGTATGGTCGGCATAGGATTAATGGCAGGCGCAGCAGCCGCTTTTAATCACCTTATTGACCGAAAAATAGATGGCCTAATGGCGCGAACCTATAACCGTCCATTGCCTAAAGGTAAAATATCTGGCGTAAAAGCGGCAGTGTTTGCGGTATCTATTGGGGTGCTAGGATTTGTGATGCTGTATGCCTGGGTTAATCCCCTCACAGCTTGGCTTACCTTTGCCAGCCTAATTGGTTACGCCTTGGTCTATACCACGTATTTGAAACGTGCAACATCGCAAAACATTGTAATTGGCGGCTTAGCAGGCGCAATGCCCCCTTTACTTGGCTGGACTGCTGTCACCAATGAAATGCATGGTCATGCGTTATTGTTGGTGATTATTATTTTCACCTGGACACCGCCGCATTTCTGGGCGCTAGCTATTCATCGACGTAAAGAGTACGCCAAGGTTGATATTCCAATGCTGCCAGTTACCCACGGCGTTGAGTTTACCAAAACCTGCATTTTGTTATACACAGTCCTATTAGCCATAGCGTGTTTATTACCCGTATTAGTCGGAATGTGTGGCCCGGTTTATTTGGTTGGTTCAACGCTACTGAGTTGTGGATTTATTTATAAAGCTTGGCAGCTTAAGTACCATGACTACTCAGGTTTAGCGATGAATGTGTTTAAGTTTTCTATATACCACTTAATGGTGCTATTTATCATCTTGCTGGTTGATCATTACTTGTGGGTGAATTAATCCGTTAAGTTTAATCGTGACTTACAGTAACAATGCACAAGCTAAATTGGCAGCTAACATCAATATCTAGGGAAGTGGTAAATGGGTAAGCGCAGTATTATCGTCGCACTGATCATTATGGCATTCGGGGGCATAGTCGCTAATCAATGGCTAAGCCCTGCAGATAATATGCCTTCAACGTCACTTGCTAAGCCGCAATACGACTCCCTAGATTTAGCCACCAGCTTTATTTACGATAATCCTCGTAAATTAGCGCCGTTTAGTTTGAGTGATCAATATGGCAATACTTTTACTAATAAAAATTTAACAGGTAAATGGAGCCTATTTTTTATCGGCTTCACCTCATGCCCAGATGTGTGCCCAACAACGCTTAATAAATTAGCCGCAGCTTATCCCGCGTTACAGCAAATATCTGACTCCATACAAGTGGTGTTTGTATCAGCCGATCCTGACCGTGACACGCAAACCAAACGTCTAGATTACATCAACTTTTTTAATAGTGACTTTAAAGCCATTACCGCTGAACACGCTCAGCTATTTCCCTTTAGCCGCGATCTCGGCTTTGCTTATGCAATGGTAGGTGATGGTGATGATTATCAAGTCGACCACAGTGCATCATATGTACTGGTCTCACCTAATGCGGAAAAAATAGCGGTATTTAAAGCCAAGCCTAAGCCGGGTGAGACACCTCAAATACTGAATAATGAGCTAATTGCTGATTTTAAAAAGATCGTTGATAACACTTAACAACTGTTGATTATGCTTAAAAAACCGTAAGCCCTAAAAAGTACACTTTAAATATTTTATATCATTGCTTTACACATCAGATACTTGACTCTGCCTATAAAGGCACCAATACTTGAAAGGTACTCCCGCTCATTTTTCAAAAATAGGTGAACCAACGCATAACTCAACGTTCAAACCGTTATGAATTAATCACGCTCAAAGCCAGCATAACTTAACTACTGGTGTCTAGTTTATAGGACACGCTATTTATTTCGCCCGTAAGGGAGTAACGTATTATTATCACCACTTGAAAGGAGGCTAAATGATTAAAGTATTGGTCATAGATGATTCTGCCTTAATGCGCCAGCGACTCACTCAGATGCTTGATACTGATGATAATATTATTGTTGTGGGTGAAGCAGAAGATCCCTATGAAGCTCGCGAACTTATTAAACAACTTTCACCTGATGTGTTAACCCTTGATGTTGACATGCTAAAAATGGATGGGCTGGCTTTTTTGCGTAATTTAATGCGCCTAAGACCCATGCCAGTCTTGATGGTGTCTTCGCTCACTAAAAAGGCAGCCGACATCACCTTAGAAGCACTCTCTTTGGGGGCTATAGATTATATTGTTAAGCCACAAAACCATTATCAAAATAGCCTATCATTATTTCAAAATAATTTAGTTCAAAAAGTCACCGCTGCAGGACAAGTGTCCTTTGATGCACCACCGGCTATTCGCCATCATCATGCAATAGCTCCCCCAGTGACGGGGAAGTTTAAAAATGGACTTATCGCCATAGGGGCGTCAACAGGAGGCATTGAAGCGATTCAAACCATTCTGATGGCATTACCCGCAAATATGCCACCCATTGTGATTACCCAGCATATACAGCCAGTATTTAGCAGCTCATTTGTAGCTAGGCTAAATCAAAATTGCCACTTAAATGTGATAGAAGCCCAAGGCGGTGAAAAGCTCACCCCAGGTAACGTTTATATTGCCCCAGGGGATCAGCATTTAGCCATCGAACCTGAAGGCAACCACTTTAAAACAAAACTACTTAACACTGGGCCAGTAAACCGCCATAAACCCTCGATAGACGTATTATTTAATAGCGTCGCTGAACATGCGGCTCAAAACTCTGTTGGTATTATACTGACCGGAATGGGCGCCGATGGCAGCACAGGTCTGCTTGCAATGAAACAAAAAGGGGCTTATACCATAGCCCAAGATGAAGCTTCGTCGTTGGTGTGGCAAATGCCCAGTGCCGCGGTTGCCATTGAGGCAGCCAGTGAAGTATTACCTCTAACTCAAATTAGCGACAAACTACTGACCTTACTCACCATCAGTTAATGTGTTTTTATGAGAATAGGTTTCGCTATTCTTCACGCCAAGTACCATCATTTTTAGGCCTTACCCAAGCTTGTGAAAACCAATAATAGCCTGTTTGGGTTTTACTAGGCACAGTACAATTGTAGCGCTTTCGTCCTGCGGGTAAATCGCGCTTCGCCTGCACAGAAAAAGTATTATCATTAACCCAAATAGTAGGCTGACTTCCCTGGCCCTGCACAAAACACATCATTTGGTGCTTATCAATATCAGTGGTGTCGACGGTTACCTCAAGCAAAGGGCGCCATTGGCCATTTTTTAATTGTGGATCGGTAATGTTTTGCTTAATTACCGGCATGTTCAAGCTGGTAAACTTTAGTGTTAACTCAGACAGTTCCGCGTAATCAAAGGCTACCGGGAAACGCGGCAATGCCGTGAGTGATGAATACTGACCTGCGGCACCCGATTGCTGACCCAAGCCGACAAAACCCAACTCATCCAGCAATGAGGTTAACTCAGCATTATATTCACCATATGGATATGCCAGCATTTTCACACTTTGCCCTGTTTGCTGCTTAATTTCAGCTTCTGTTTTCAACAGGTTTTGCCCAACCCGCTGCCGCCATTGCACAGTGGTTTCATTGGCAAGATAGCGAATTAAATGCTCATGCCCCCAACTATGATTGGCGATTGTCGCCCCTTGTTCAGTAAGTTTGTTTATCTGCTGCCAGCTCATCATCCCCTTATATTCTGCATCGATAGGCTTAACAGAGATAAACACAGTAAATGGGAATTGATGCTTAGCTAAAATAGGTGCGGCATTTTCAATAATGCTGTCATAACCATCATCAAAGGTAATAACGATTTGCTTAGGCGATCCAGTTTGCTGCAATTTTATTTGTTCAACAGCCTGAGTCAGAGACATAACCGTAAAGTCGTTGTCAGCCAAATATTGCATTTGTTCGGCAAATTGAGCTAGGGTAACTGAGGTACTTTTGGGTGTACTGTCAGACACATGGTGGTATTGTAATATCACCACGGCATTGGCCAATGACGATATAACCCCCGTTAATATTGCGCCCGCCACTAACATGACTTTTTTAAGCATAGTGTTTCCCAAATATGTCTGTGTTTCGTTTACTGTTAAATGGCGATAAAAACCGCCAATTAATGGCGCTAGCCATTCCAATGATTTTATCTAATATCACAGTGCCACTATTAGGCTTAGTGGACACTGCGGTTATTGGCCATCTTGGTGAAGCCTATTACTTAGGCGGAGTGGCGCTGGGCAGTACCATTATTACCTTAATAATATGGTTATTAGGCTTTTTACGTATGTCGACCACAGGGTTAGTGGCACAAGCTTTTGGCGCAAACGATCACCATACCCAGCAGCAATTACTTATTCAAGGGGTCAGTTTAGCGCTTTTGCTGGCCTTTTTCGCCCTTCTATTCCAACAGCCGATATTGTCATTAGCGCTGCACTTAACTGAAGCCAGCGAGCAAGTACAATTTTATTGTCGTCAGTATGTGGAGATCCGCATTTGGTCATTGCCTTTCGCCTTAACTAACCTAGTGTTATTAGGCTGGCTACTTGGTAGGCAACAACCCAAAGCTGCTATGTGGCAGCTAATTATTGCCAACATTGTTAATATTATTCTAGATGTGGTGTTTGTAATTGGTTTTCAATGGAACGTACAAGGTGCGGCTTTAGCATCTGTTATCGCTGATATGTGTGCATTTAGTGTGGCGGTAATTATGGTTAAACAGCAGCTGCAAAAGCAGCCTGGTTTTACCTGGCCACAGTTAACCCAACACTTAAGCTTTACAGGCTTATCACGCTTACTCACCTTAAACCGCGATATATTCATTCGCAGCTTATGCCTGCAAGCGGCATTCAGTTTTATGGCTTTTTATGGCGCAGGGTTAGGTGACGATACCTTAGCCGCTAATGCGGTACTGCTCAATTTATTGATGTTGATATCGTATGCGCTGGATGGGGTAGCTTACTACGCCGAAGCAGAAGTTGGCCGCGCTGTAGGACAAAATAACCCCAGCTTATTGTTTGAATCTGTTAGCCTAGCATTTGCCTGGTCAGCGATTATCGCCGTTATTTTCAGTGTCTTCTTTTGGTTGTTTGGTCAATATATTATCAACGCTCTGACCAATATCCCCAGCGTGCAACAAACGGCCAGCACATACCTTATGTGGCTTATCGCCATGCCTATTTTAGCCTTTGGCTGCTATTTATTTGATGGCGTTTATATTGGTGCCGCCCAGGGGCATATTATGCGTAACAGCATGATAATCGCCACCTTTGGGGTTTACTTTCCACTCTGGTGGAGCTTGCAATCCTTTGGCAACCACGCCTTATGGGGCGCATTGTGTGCATTTATGCTATTTCGCAGCATTAGTTTGGGTTGGCATTATCAATATCGACTTAAACTAAAATTTGGGTAAATACTCAAAAAGCAGTAAACTTTGATGAATTACACGGTAACATCCTGGTTACATGTCAAAATAACAATTTAGTTTGGATATTTAATGAAACGGACTTTAGCTCTTTTTTCCAGTGCATTTGCATTGTTACTCGCTTTGCTTGTTGCACAACCTTCATTTGCCACTCCCTCTACACCACAACAACTGCCTGTTGAAGCTTTTGCCAGCATTCCCGACGTAACCAATGTCACCCTTTCACCTGATGGTAAAAACATTGCAACAGTTGTTCGGTTGGATTTAGATACTCAAAAAGGCTCATTAGTTAATATTTATAATGTTGCTTCTGGTAAGTCAGTTTATCCAGTACAAACTGACAACCAAAAATTCACCATTACCGGCTTATCCTGGGCAAGTAATGACATATTATTTATTTATGCCAAGTTTCCAGCCATACGATATGGCACGCCAACCAATGAATGGCGGTTATTTAAATATTCTATCTCTGAAAATGAATTATCAAGTGTGATTAAACCCATGGTTTTAAAACGCTTTAAATGGGTGCCACAAATTCAATCTGATATTATTGATATGCTCAAAGACGATGATGACCACATTCTGATGCAATTTACTGGATTAGGTAGCAAACCAGAAAATGAAACAGTAATGAAAATTAACCTCACCGACGGCCGCTCAAGTGCTGTGCAATATGCGGTAAAAAATGTCATCGATTGGACGACGGACAAACAACATCGAGTACGAGTCGGCATCTTTCAAGATGACACCCATTATAAAATCATTGAACAAGCCGATAACAATGAAAGCTATCGTACGTTATGGGAATTTGAGGCGTTTGCTGAAGATCAAGTTTGGCCAATGGGCTTCGGTGAAGACCCTAACATTTTATATATTCAAGCCTACCATGAAGGCTATAAAGCTATTTTCAAAGTGAACCTCACTGATCCTAAACTCACCAAAGAGCTGGTGTTTAAGCGCGATAATCTTGATGTCACAGGGGGGTTAATTTACTCCAAAGTAAAACAACAAATCGTAGGTGTAAGTGATGGTGCTGACTCGGAATACACTTTTTGGGATGAAGAATATATCGCCCTCATTAATGGCTTGAATCAAGTGTTGCCCGACACCCGCAATTTTATTACTCAATACAGTGAAGACGAGCGCAGTTACATTGTATTCTCTACCAGCGCAACCGACTCAGGCACTTATTATTTAGGTAACAGAGATGCCAAAACATTGATCCCTATTGCTTATCGCTACAAAAATTTATTCCCTGAATTAATGGCCAGTACCGAAAGTATTAACTACAAAGCCCGTGATGGTTTAAATATTGAAGGTTTTCTAACAACGCCAAAAAACGCATTAAAAACTAAACTACCCACCATTGTATTCCCCCATGGCGGACCAATTAGTTTCGACAACAATAGTTTTGACTATTGGACCCAATACTTTGCAAATCGCGGCTACGCGGTATTGCGGATGAACTTTAGAGGGTCAGACGGATACGGCTACGACTTTATGAAAGCAGGTATCAAAAACTGGGGACTTGAAATGCAAACCGACGTAGAAGACGGTACACGCTGGCTTATTGAACAAGGCGTTGCTGACCCTAAAAGAATTTGTATTGCTGGGGCAAGTTACGGAGGCTACGCCGCATTAATGGCCGTTGCAACCACCCAAAATTTATTTCAATGTGCGATTAGTTTTGGTGGTGTGATGGATGTGGAAGACTTAGTCAAGTCACACCGTCGTTACCGCAACTTTGAAATTGTGAAGCAGCAAATTGGCGACGATTATGATGCACTTTATGCCCGCTCCCCTGTCAGTAAAGCCAAAGACATTAATGTGCCAGTGCTATTAATTCACGGCGAGAAAGATCGGGTTGTCGACGTTGAGCACAGTGAAGATATGTTTGATGCATTAACTAAGTACAATAAAAATGTCCAATTTGTTGAGCTTGAAGATGGCGACCATTACCTTAGTGACAATGCTGACAGACTTAAAACCTTTTATGCTATTGAAGCCTTTTTACAAAAGCATTTACCGGTGAACTAATTAAACACCACACGCTATTAGAGTGTTACTTAAGCTAACAGCTTTAAATATGCCCGTATCAACTGCTATGATACGGGCATATTTTTTGGCTTTTTAGCCAGTCTACTGGCATCAGACACTCATTAATAACATTCACAAAAATCGACAAAACAATCAATAAGACACCCTATGACCTCATCAACATTGACAGATTTAATCATCAACGACACCCAAATAGGAACGGGTAAAGCCGCCGAAAAAGGCGCACTTATTACCTGTAAATATACTGGCAAGCTAGCCGACGGCACTGTGTTTGACAGTTCTGATACATTTCAAGTGGTGATATCCGCTAAGCGGGTTATTCAAGGATGGTATATGGGCATTATTGGAGACAATCCGATGAAGGTCGGTGGCAAGCGTCAATTATCAGTGCCAGCAAACCTTGGTTACGGCGAGCGTCAAATTGGCGAGAAGATCCCGCCTCATTCAGATTTGTTTTTTGAAATTGAATTGCTTGAAGTATTAACCCGTGATGATTAAGTCACGCCTTTAATGACATCGCCATTCACGCCTCAGTAATGGTTACGGATAAGTCTACAAACATAATGCGTGATGCTAAGGAATAATATGACTTCTGGCGGCTCGAAAACTAGCCGATCTTTAGCTAAACCCAAACTAAATATACAGCTCAAAAGCACAAAATCATTATAGGCAAACGCTACTGATAATCTTACATATCAAACTCTATTTTTGCTCAAAAAGTTAGCTAAAAACCGCTAAAATCAAGGTTTATACTATAATCTATATACCTTGAAAAAATGTAAGAGTAATAATCATGCAGCCATATTTACAAGCTTTTGAGACTCAGTTTAATTTGGGGTTTAGCCTTAGTGATTATCCATTTTTAATCGATAATAGTTACGGTAACGACACTTGTGTAAGCTTTTATTTTAGGCAAGGTGATCAATACAAAATATTGTGGGTTGATCATGAAATAGCCGATGAACGTGAAGAAGACTGCGCCCGTTTCATTATCGAATCAGCCACCAATGAAGGTAATGATGCTTTCCCCGAAATATACGCTGGTACTGAAGCTGTTAACATCTTTGAGTGCGAAACAAGTGAAGATCTAATAGCTTATCTTAATCTCATTTCCACATAGCGAAACAGCCAGCCACATAGTCCTCTGCAACACGCCGTAAACCCATCCATGGGGGCTTGACGAAAACATCCTGTTTTCAACAGTTGCATATGCCGATATGGCAGGCTTTGGCAAGCTCATATGATTTAACTTCTCAATAAATCATCATTTCCGGTGTTTAAAACAGGCCAATGTGACTCATAGTCCGTGGACTCTTTATTTATGATTACTGACAATAAAACTTAGCATTTATTGGAGGTAAAAATATGTGTGGTAATTCATATACCGAAATTGTTGAAGACACTATTGATGGTTTTGATATTTACATAGAACCTAATCCAGACCAATACAGTGGTGGTTATGTTTGGTCGGTATCGAAAAATAATGAAGAGCTAGAGAGCGGGTTGGTTTTTACTGTCGATGATGGTCTTAAAGAAATACATAAATTCATCAATACAAGCTCACTTTCTTATACCCGAAACATCATAAAAGATTTAGGATCTGAGAAATCATCAACCTTGAATAATGAAAAGCTAGCAGAATAGCGCTTGCCATGTATAATTTGCGGTTCGAATTTTGCGTTTAGGCTAATGATTAATGAAAGCGATAGATCTCTTTGCTGGTGCCGGTGGCTTCTCCTTAGCCGCACATCAATGTGGTATTGATGTAGTAGCAGCCATAGAGTTAGATAAAGCCGCTTCCATTACTTATCAAGCGAACTTAATTGAACAGCTAAAAGCACCAACAAAACTCATTAATGGTGACATTAATGAAGTCGATCTCCCCGCCTTGATGAAAGAGCTACAACTTAAATCCGGTGAGTTAGATTTATTGCTTGGTGGCCCTCCATGCCAAGGCTTCTCAACACATCGCATCAATAATGCTGGCATTGACGACCCTAGAAATCAGTTGCTGTTAAAGTACTTCGATTTTGTTGATGGCCTGCAACCAAAAGCTTTCTTAATCGAGAACGTGGCAGGATTACTGTGGAAGCGCCACGAAGACTATCTACATCAGCTGTTAGTGTTGGCAGAAAAGCATGGCTACACCATTCATTTTTGCGGAATACTAAACGCTAAAGACTACGGTGTGCCACAAAACCGTAAGCGTGTGTTTATTTTTGGTACACATAACGATTTGAATATTGAAAACTCAGACTTTCCACCTGCAGCGACACATTTTGCGCCAACCACTAAAAATGAGCCTAAATGGAAAACCGCGTCTAGCGTGTTTGAAAAGCTCACTTCAGAATTAATAGACTTTTATATCGAAGATTATTTCCGTCCCAAAACGAAAATGACCGATGAAAATGCAAGATTACTATTAGCATCTTTAGAACACGGCGAACCAGTTAACCCGACTGACGTATGCAACATCAATATGCAGCCAACACCTAAGATGATTATCCGATTCGAAAATACGCCTCTTAATGGGGGGAGAGAAGACTCAGGACACACTCTAAAATGTCATTCAAATGGCTATAAAGGCCATAAAGATGTGTATGGCCGGATCATGATCCACCTACCTGGCAACACCATGACTACGGGCTGTAACAACCCTTCAAAAGGCCGTTTTGTTCACCCCTGGAAGAACCATGGCATGACGCTACGCCATGCTGCTCGCTTCCAAACCTTTCCTGACAGCTTTAATTTTTTAGGCAACTCGACTCAACAAGGTAAACAGATAGGTAACGCTGTTCCTCCTTTACTCGGTAAGGTTCTAATTAAATCGATAATAAATGGATTGAATTTAAAAAAGTGCATAGAATAGGTTTCATTATTTTCCAATGTAACCATTTGATATGAGCAATGAATCTTCAAGAAAATCGGTTTCGTTTAAGGCTCAGGCTCGAACTATCGATCACCTAGGTAAAGGCCAAATAGCTGATGCGCCCACAGCTGTTAGTGAGCTTTGGAAAAATTCTTACGATGCTTATGCTCGAGATGTAGCCCTCCATTTATTCGATGATGATATAAAATGTGGTGCAATTATCGATAATGGCTGCGGCATGACTTACGAGCAGTTAAGCAATAGCTGGCTAACTATTGGTACATCATCAAAAACAAAAAAAAACCTCCTACCTGAAGAAGATCGTTTTGGCTTAAAAGATAGATATACCCAAGGTGAAAAAGGTATTGGCAGGCTTTCAACTGCTTTTTTAGCCCCAGTCACCCTTATTGTGACTAAAAAAGGCAATACACAATATTCGGCAGCACTAATTGATTGGCGTTTATTTGAAAATACCTATCTTAGTTTGCATGATATTAAAGTTCCTATGCAGCAGTTTGATAATCTAAGTGAATTACCTTCTGTATGTTCAGGTCTACAGAAAGACATGCTTAAAAATCTAGCCTTAAACCCAAAAACTGAAGATGAAAAAATGCTCCGCCATATGTGGCAGCGCTTTAGTGAAGATGAGCAAGAAGCGTTCGATTTTCGACACAACAGCCAAGATAACGAAGTATTTATATCTACCGAGCAGAAAGTTAGACAATTAAGTGAAAACTTTACTTTCAAATCAAGTCACAGCGATAGTTGGGCCACTTTGTTAGATAAAGTTACTGACCTAGATGAAGCAGAACATGGCACTGCACTTTTTCTTTTAGACTTGAATCGCGACTTAGCTTTACTTACCAACAGGGGAAACATGAGCCGTGAGGCCGATGAGTATCAAGCAATTCAACGTGATTTAGTCGATACCTTACGTGCATTTGTTGACCCATTTAACCGAGAATCGAGTGACAATAATGAATTTCATTATGAAATAATTGCCTTTGATAATGTTGGTTACTCCCGCGGTGATCGAACCGAAATTCTTAACTACCAAGACGTATTTGATTATTCTCAGTTTGAGACATTAGAACATAAAGTAGTTGGGGTGATTGACGATAAGGGCTGGTTTAGAGGTCAGGTAACCGCTTTTGGAAAAGAATACCCTGATGTGGCATTTCCCTGTCGAACCTCAGGTATGGATGCATTAACAAAAACGGGTGCTTTTGACTTTAAATTAGGTACGTTTGAAATTGAGCTTGCTAAATCGACTCATGAACCAGAACACCATGCATATTTAAAAGAGCAAGCTGAAAAATACGCTGGATTTATGATCTTCCGTGATGGTTTACGAGTTCTACCATATGGCCGTTCAGATAATGATTTTTTTCAGATAGAAGAAAATAGAGGAAAGAATGCTGGTCGATATTATTGGGCTTCTCGTCGTTTATTTGGCCAGGTTTTATTAGAACACAAAAGCAACCGCTCATTAAAAGATAAAGCTGGTCGTGAAGGTTTTGTGAAAAATGAAGCTGCCAGAGAGCTTAAGGTATTGATAAGATCTCTTCTATTAAAGCTTGCAGATACTTACTTTGGTACTAATTCCGAAGAACGAAAAATAATGCTTGACCAGTTATCGAAAGATAAACAAAAACAGCTTAAAGCCCGTAACTCATCAGCACGACTGTCCAAAAAAACTTTTACAAGTGCAATGACGGCCAACCTACCTAAACTAACTCTTCATGTAGAATCTGCTCGAAGCTTTCATAAAGAGCTAGAAGATGGGGTAACATTATCGCTTCACCATTTGGATGAGCTAGTTAAAGGCATCGATAAATTAGAAGCACTAAGACCTGAGCTAAAAGCGCCCAACAAGCCCGCTAAGATGGATGATTACCTCGAAGAACAGTACCGTAGCTATCGTGATTTATTTGGCGAACTCAGTGAGCTTTTACAAACTTGCCGTGAGCGCTTAAATAAACTAGAAACGCTAAGCCAGCAACGCTCACCAATGGAAAGTGCGCAGAACAAATATAACGCTATTGATTTAGCACTGACAAAACAGGTAAATCGATATGCCAATGATATCGATAAAACCCTTGAGCGTTTAGTGATTACTTGGAAAAAAACAGCGCGAGTGGATAAAGAAGTATTTGAACAACAAGCCTTGCCATTACTCGATGCAGTAACCAACGCTAGTGATACAACTCAAGTGCTTAATTCATTAGATAAAATTTATCGCGATTTAGCCGATGATATTGCCACCAAGTATGAAGGTTTTTTACAAGCCCTTGATAAATTAGAGCAAGGTGTTGATCTAGAATCAGCTTTTACCTTGGCTGAAGACGAACGCGTAAAAGCGGAGCAAGAAATTACTCAAATGCGCAGCCTTGCGCAACTAGGTATTAGTTTTGAAATTTTAGCTCATGAACTTAGCACACAAGATAAAGCGGTAACTCGCTCGCTCAATGCCATGAGCGTTGGCGCAAAACAAGAGTTAGGCTTTAAAAATGCAATGAAAGCGCATAAACAGTTTACCGAATACCTCAGGTTTTTATCGCCGCTTAAGCTTTCCGGTTATCAAACCCGCGATGACATTACAGGGCAAGATATAGTCAAAAATGTAAAGCTGTTCTTTCAAGATCAGTTTGAACAACAAAACATTAAACTAGAATTTAGCGATGCCTTCATGCGTATGAATATTGTTGATGTAAAGTCACGGATTATCCCGGTGTTTATCAATTTACTGAACAACGCGCAGTATTGGGTGGCTTTAGCCGAACAAGAGCGCGAAATAAAGGTGGATATCATTAATGATTTGGTCGTAATTGCGAATAATGGACCAGCTATTGACCATGACGATATTGGCAATCTATTCCAGCTGTTTTATAGCCGCAGGCCAACAGGCAACGGTGTGGGTTTGTACCTGTCTAAACAAAACCTTGCGATAGCTCGCCACAATATCTGGTATGCCCAAAAGCCAGAAGAAAAGCTAATTCAAAATGGTGCCAATTTTGTAATTCAATTTCGCGGAATGGAAGTAAGATAATGCCACAAGCCTACAAACAACAAATTACCAAAACATTTCGCGATGATGCTATTCGTTCGGTGCTTCTAATTGATGATGATTACCATCCATATACTGATTTAGCTCAAAAGCAGCAAGAACTTATCGAAGAGATCCAGAAGATTGCACCTAAGTTACCAGAGGGGGAGCTACCACCTGCTATACCTCAGGATGCTAAGGATGTAAAGTTAATGTTGTCCGAAGTATATGCCAAGATAGAACTTCTTCGTGAGTCAGCTAAGTCTATTGCCGATAGTTTTAAACGTACTTCGGTCGCCGCTGAATTTGGTCGTTTTTTTCACAACGCTAAATGTATTTGTGATGTTGAAAAGCAAACTGCTCAACTAAACCCAGAAAAAGTACGAAAAAGCGATCTGATAATTTTAGATTATTGTTTAAACAGAGATGACCCATCTGCATCATTGCAGCTGCTTAGGGAGTTAAGTTCAAGTAAACACCTAAATTTAGTCGTTATATACACAAACAAATCTTTGTCTGAAGTTTGGCTAGAAATTGCAGCAACATTGAGAGGGCCTAAGACTTTAACCCCGCAAGAATATTTTTCAGATGACCCAATCTCATTGTCCCTTTGGGATGATGCTTCAGATGAATACCAAGAATTCTGGTCAACTTTATCTCGACCAGAAGAAGTGAGTTTTATCCTGGATGGGCCAGCCCATCCTATAACAGATGAACTTCGAGTTCGGTTCTGGAGTGATATTCAAGCTCGAGAAGAGTTTGATCAAGATATTCACAAGGAGCCTACTACCGCTATTGTTAATTATTTGTGCGAGCTTGATATTAGTGAAAAAAACCTGCTAACTGCTGGAAGGGAAAAGTCGCATATACATGGCAAGGATAATATTTGGATTCAGTGTGGAGAGGTGTTTATCGCTTTATGCGAAAAGAAAGATAGTTCATCTGAAGAGATAGTCACACAACCACAAGCTGTATGGGACAAACTAGAAGAAGCACTTCATAGCTGGTATCCAAGCTTTTATCGAGTGGTTTTATCTGAGCTTCAAAACCGAATTGAAGACTCAAATTTCTCTATGTCTAAAATTGTTGGTAAGCCCGAACATGAGCAGATAGCTTTACTATGGTCAATATTGAAAGAAGATCCTAATAGACAACTCATTATATCTGAGAGCTTATTACATCATTTACTTCAGGATATATCAGATGAGTTGCTTCATAGGGATAATAAAGCTGTCCCTAACTTGATAAAATCAGTTGCTAATTCTACTGTTGAAAATCCTCCAGTATTTATTCCGTTTAAAAAATCTAATTCTCAGCCACATAATGAATTTGTACAAAAAGCACTGGAAGTATCAAAATCTAATTTTAAAACCAATCAAGAAAAGTTCGATCAAAACTTCCATATGAGTGTCGCCCATGCTCATAATAAACTGCTATCAACAAAGCGCTCTTTACCTGAGTACATCACTACAGGGACAATTTTAAAATCTAGCGAAGGGAAGCAAACTAATTGGTATGTATGTGTTACGCCAAGCTGTGATACGGTACCGAATCAAGAAACGGATGAGGTAGCAAGATGGTTATCACCTCATAGACTGTTAAGCTTCATAAAACTTACCCGAGAAGAATTATGTGACGCACTAAGTGTTGCAACTCAATCTTCTCATGTTTTTATTACTGATATCGATGGAGAGAGAGTCGCTCTGAGGGTGATAAATCAGATTACCAAGCAGCCAGACTTAGTCCAATTGATAGTTAAAAACCATAAAACTACCTACTTAACTACTGCAGGTATAACGGCGACCTCTATTACCTCTATTCAGAAAAAGAAGGGAAAAGGAAATTTACAAGAAAACAATCTTACATTGATACCAGTTGCTCAGTTAAAGTCCGCGTATGCTGCGCGTTTTCAAGCTATTAAGAGCCACCACGAAGGTAGAGTTGGGGTTGACTATATTCCTGCTTTTTTTAGCGAAATGAACCCTGCTGAACCTCCAGTTTTAGATATTTAAAACTTCTTCAGCTTGCCTTTGCTTTAATCGCGATGGATACACTGTATCCATCGCGATTAAAAACTCACCTACACTCGAATATATTTCACTTTCATAGACTATTTTGGCGACTTCTTCGGCGACTCTGAGGCCATGGATCAATATGATGGGGTATTTATCTTCAATCACTTCACGCTGCACAGAATCAGAAAAATAGCTGGTCGTAACATACACGCCTAGCCAACCACGTTTTAATCTGGCAACGGTACGAGCTATGTGATTACCACCAGTTGGGGTATTTAATGATTCACACTTGGCTTGACCCAACACAATCAATTCGACCTTAGAAAAGCCGCTACCCAGCGTGACCTTACCGATAAAATCTGCACCGCCGTCACTCGAGCCTTGGGTCACCCAACCTTTTTGATAAATACCTAAATCCCTATCGATAACGCGCTCCGCAATAACCTCTGCCAAGGCCTCGAAATTGTGTTTTTTGTCTGCATAAAAAGCATATATCTCATTTAATATTCTGTCTGTTTCACTGCCAGCTATAGGTCTTTGATTAACCGACTTTTCAAGGCGTAATTTTGAAACGCGTCGACGTAGTTTATTGAGTGAATTACTCCCCTCTTTAAGCCATTGTCGCCAACTCTTAGGTGCCGCTTGATTGGTAACATCTAAAGAGAACGCTTTTTTTCGTCGGCTATTAATCCAATCCCATTCAAATTTTTCATGCTCTGATGCAATACAAAAAACAGTAAAATCAAACGCGTAATTTGTGAAGGTACGCCCCAGTTTGTTATCCCATTGAGTCACTAACTCAACACTATTAATTACGCCTAGTCCTTGAAATTGAGGGTAGCCTTTAGCAACGCCGTTCATTACAACACGTTTAAAAAATAAAATTGGCGGTGTTAGTGAACGTTCTTGTGGGCAATGTGAATGGGCTAAACGAAACGCTTCAAGTAATGCTTTATTTCCGAGCGCGGTTGCGGGATCTTTACCAGGTTCCTTGTTATCACCGAAGTAACGAATATGACCATTATCAACATCGTAGAAATCTTCCCACGGTGTTTCTGATGAACCTTTTTTATTTGGACTACTGGAAATTAGTATTGCCGGGCGGACGAGTTCACCCAAGCTAGTTTTGATTTTGGCACAGGGATTAATTCCCTTTTCAAGCTGCAGATTGTTGGCTTCGATTGATTTTGTTAGAAAATGGAAATTGAGGTAGCCATCTTCATACATGTTTTCAGCAGTTGCTGGCTTTTTATATCTGAGCACATCACCAATTTGAATTTCCATATTCACCGACAAACAACAATACTTTATTGATGCGTAATATTACAGAGACTATTTAATAACACAATGTTATTGTTATACTTTATGGGTTTATTTCTAGGTAAAAGCATGAACAAGAATGAAGCGCTAGATTTTGCAAATAGAAATTTTAACGTCGTATTTAATACGTCAAACACTCACTTTGCTAATGTGAATAAAGCAAAGCCAGTATGGTGGCTAGAAATACCAATCAATAAAATAAAATCACCTAGTTTGCCTTTTATTCATTTGCTTCTAAAAAGTGATAACAGCTTAAATTGGTTAAAAGTAGATAGATTGTACCTTTTTGATAATTTGAATGGCTTTAAGATCAGACAAAATAAAGACGTTATTTGTTTAGAAATCAATACTCTTACATTTCAAAACATAGTTGGCGCAAGCAAAATATCATTCAAACAATTTTTAACTTAATACAATACTCTCAGCACCAACACATACCTTGTACTCGGCCGCCCGCGCCAGTTTTGGCCAAACATTGTTGCTCTACAAGCTGGGCCAAATGTCGGGTTGCAGTGGCCCGGCTGACTTTGGCGACTTTCTGATATTGGCTACTGCTGATGCCATCGCTAAAGTCACCATCGAGTAATCTATTAAGCACTTTAACTTGTTCTGTTGTTAACGATGGGGTGAGTGAGCGTCGATCCAAACGAAGCCAGAATTGGGTTTTCGCAATGGTTTGTTCAATGTTATTAAGAGAGTTTTGAACGGCATCGTTTAAGGTGTCTAAAAACCAAAGAAGCCAGGTGTAATATCGAGAGAACCCTGTTGGGTAGACTCTAATATCGCGTAATAAGCTTTACGTCGCTCAAGTATGCTCACTGACATAGCGTAAAAATGAATCTAACGATGTTCAGCCTGTGCTAAAGCTAAGTCCGTGAGTAAACGGGTGATACGCCCATTGCCATCATCAAGTGGATGCAAGGTGAGGCAAATAACAAATTATTCTACTCACAAAATGAGGCGAATAGGGTTATTAATTGCCTCATCACGATCACTTTTAACTTCAATAACACTTTAAATAGTCATTTCGGTATAATCACTTACTGGCTAAATAAACACGATGCGAAAACAACTGAATGACTTATAAGCTGCCCCATTCAACAACATCATTGTCAACGATACCTAATCCCACTTTGCCGAATAAACAGGCCAATAAAGTGTTTATTATTGGCCTGCCACGTACGGGTACGACTAGCGTGAGTGTTGCGTTGCTTGAGCAAGGCTTAACGGTTGCTCACCAGGCCTTTACTAAGCAGGCGTTTATGTTGGCCGATGCGGTGTCTGATGCGCCGTGCTTTAGTGACTATCAACAACTTGATGCGCTATTTCCCAGCGCTAAGTTTGTTTATTTAGATAGGCCAATGGATAAATGGCTACCGTCGATGCAAATGTTGCTCAGTAAGATGATGGTGCATTTAGATAAAGACAATGGCCGTTTTCATCCGATAATGAAACGCAGCTTTAATCATTGTTTTGATATATGGCAGGTTGAAGATGTATGTGATGAAGCGCATTTAGCGGAGTGTTATTTACGCCACCAGCAGCAAGTAAGCGATTACTTTGCGGGGCGGGATGACTTTATCAGTATTGATATTGGCCAGCCGAATAGCTTGCAAACCTTATTGACCTTTTTAGGGATAAAAGATGACGATGCTATCGACTACCCTGTGCTTAATGTCGGTCGCAACGTGGCCAGCTGGGATGAGTATAAACATCCGCATAAAATCAGTAGCAATGCGACTGGCCCTGATAAACGAAAGTTTTTTGATTACACCTTACCTAAACCATAATAGTCATGGCCTAAGTCACCTCAGCTCAATGTATTATTCGTCTGCGTTTTCGTGAGGTTTTCGCTTTACGATCCGTTTGGTTACGGTAAGCCAATCTAAACTCACCCCTGATATGGCACTAAAGCCCTTAATACGGAATATGAGTTGTAAAAATTGCGGCCTTGGCCGAATTTTAGGTTCAATAGAGCGCGGAATAAACCATAACGTAACCATACAGCGCATCACAGTAGACACAATAAACACCACAAATATCGGGCTAGATAACCATTGATTAAGTCCGGTGAATACCAAGAAGTCATTGGCATAGGTGGCAATAAACCCACCGACCATGGCACCGACAAATACAAAACCTGCACTTAATGATGCTTGCAATGCAGCATAGGTCGCAAAGTCGCTGCGAAAAGGCCGAATGTCGTATAAGTAGTTAGCGGTACAAAGGGTAAAGCCACTCCACGCTAGACCTGAAAAAACTTGTAGGCCGATAATATAAAGATAATTATCAGAAAAAATCCACAGTAGTGGCAAACAAGGAATTAAGCAGCTAGTGATGATCATCACAATTCTATTGCCATATAAATCGCTGAAGCGTCCCCAAAACCGCAAGGTAACAAATTGGGTAAAAATGGAGGCGACACTGGCGAACACAAATTCTAAATAGGTAAAATGTAAGTCTTCTAACATGTAAACCGCAAAAAACGGTGCAGAGATTGCCACCATACATTGCATGCCGGCGACAAATAAACTGTATTGACGGAAAACCTTATCTGCCCAAGCACTGCGAAAATTGACCAATGTCTGGGTAAAATAGCCTTTCTCTTTTGCGCAACAAGGTTCAGGATCATGCATTTGCAATAATAGCCATGCTGACACTAATCGTCCCATGAAGGCGATTGAAAACAGTAAACTAAACCCTAGCCAGGCCATTTGATAACTGTCGGTAAGACTTAAAATACCGCCGCCAACAAAAAACACACTCAAGGACGCTGCCATGGTTAATCTGGTGCGGGCAGCAAAAAAGGCTCCGCGACGTTTGTCAGGCACTATCGCCCCCATCCAGGCGCGCCAATGGGGCTGAATCAAGTTAATAAAACCGTGGTATAACACCGCCAAACCAATAAACATCCACACTGCATTGTCAGGCCTGAGGGCGGCGACTAATCCCATTGCTAATACCACCAGCGCTTGCAATATCGCTGATGTAACAATAAAAAGTTTACGGCTAAAGTGACTGGCTAACCACACTGACAATAACTGCGATATCGCACCAAATAATTGCGGTAATCCGGTAACAAAACCCATTTGCCCCATGCTTGCGCCTAAAAATATGGCATAGGCATTAAAGAAGTTATCGCTGGTGGCGGTCATGGTTGATGACGCTATGGCTTCTTGTTGAGAACGGCGCAACGTCCGTCGCAGCCACGACAATCTATCGCGACTGCGTGAACAAGGGTTAGTGCTGCTAGACGAATGTTCTAAAGCCATAAGATGTATGAATGCACGCCATTGATAAGTGATTGATTACGATTACTGATTAACCTTACTGTTTAAAATTATGTCTGATAAGTGTCCAGCTAACAATCTATAATGATCACATAATCCGCTATTATCATTGTAAGCTTTTATGTTTACAGTGCTGTTTAAGCCCTGTAAACATAAAAGCCCTGCTGGTATCCACCAGCAGGGCTTTTTGATAAATGGGTGTAAACCACCCTATTCAAACCAATAACGCTATAGTTACGCTTTTTTGGCTGCGATGGCTGCGTTAACTTGATTAATCGCAGTGCCACCTAATACATCACGTTTTTCTAAACACGCTTCAATGGTGAGGTTTGGATAAACATCATCGCTAATCACTTGGGCAAATTTTTGTAATTCAGCCACGCTTAACGCTTCAATCGGCTTTTGCTGACCAATGGCAAATACCACTACTTCGCCAACCACATGATGCGCTTCACGGAACGGCATGCCTTTGGCGACAAGGTAGTCAGCTAGCTCAGTCGCATTAGCATAACCTTGTTGAGCTGCCACTAGTGCTTGCGGGCGATTAACTTTTAAGCCCGACAACACTAATGCGGCCATGTCTAAACAAATTGCCCAACTGTCGACCACATCAAACAAGCCTTCTTTGTCTTCTTGCATGTCTTTATTGTATGCCAATGGCAAGGCTTTCATTGTGGTTAAAATACCCATTAAACTGCCATATACACGGCCGGTTTTACCCCGAATAAGCTCTAACGCATCCGGGTTTTTCTTTTGCGGCATCAATGATGAACCAGAAGTGACTTCATCGGCTAGCGAGATAAAATTGGCTTCGCCAGAGTTGAAGAAAATTAAGTCTTCGGCCATACGGCTTAAATGCATCATGCTGATTGATGCTGCGCTACACAATTCAACCACGTGATCGCGATCAGACACGCTGTCTAAACTGTTTAGCGTTGGGCGAGCAAAGTTTAACGCTGACGCTAACGCATGGCGATCTATCGGGTAGGCTGTACCAGCAAGTGCACCAGAACCTAATGGACATGAATCGGCACGCCCCAATGCATCTTGTAGGCGACTAATGTCACGCTCATACATTTCAACATAAGCTAGCGCCCAGTGACCGAATGTTACCGGTTGTGCACGTTGTAAATGGGTATAACCCGGCATAACGGCGTCAACTTCACGTTCTGCTAAAGCAATTAACTCCGCATGCAATGTACCTAAACGAGCCAGCAGTGCTGCACCTTCTTTTTTACACCACAGTTTTAAATCGGTAGCAACCTGGTCGTTACGTGAACGGCCAGTATGGAGTTTTTTACCTAAGTCACCCACTTTGGCAATCAGCTTTTGTTCAACAAAGCTGTGAATATCTTCGGCGCCGTTGCTGATAATCGCTTGGGGATCGTTGCCCACTTCGACCAGTAATTCATTTAATGCCGCTTTTAAATCACTACATTCTTTGGCTGTAATAATACCTACGCTAGCAATGGCATCTGCCCAGGCGATTGAACCAACAACATCCTGTTCAAATAAACGGTAATCGACTGGCAATGAGTCATTAAATAATTTGAAAAGTGCACTGGTTTCGCCTTGAAATCTTCCGCCCCATAACGCCATGTCGGTATCCTCTTTTTTGCTATTCAATTAAGTCGATTAGATCAATATTGTCTTCTTGTAATCACTCTTTAAGCACTCTTTTATTCACTCTTTTGTAAGATTAAAAGTGATTACAAGAAGGGCGCTTTGCAGCGCCCTAATTAAGATTGATTAAGGTTTATTTCGTATTTAGCGCGCGAATACGGCTAGCTAATGAATATAAACGAATAAAGCCTTCTGCATGCTTTTGGTCATACACTTCATCTTCACCAAAGGTAGCAAAAGCTTCTGAATACAAGCTGTTTGGTGAGCGTTTTTTAACTGGTGTAGCTTGGCCTTTGTAAAGCTTGATCACCACATCACCATTTACTGATTCAGCTAGCGACTCAGATGCAGCTATAAGTGACTTACATAAAGGCGTAAACCAACGACCGTCATAGACTAAATGCGACATTTGGGCAGCGATCTGCTCACGCCAAGTACGGCTAGTTTTATCCAGTACTAACTCTTCAATGGCACGCAAGCCCGCAAACATCACAGTGCCGCCGGGTGTTTCATAACAACCACGTGACTTCATGCCGACTAAACGGTTTTCAGTAATGTCGATACGGCCTACACCGTGTTTACCGGCAATGTCGTTTAACTTCATTAATGCTGCATATGGCGTTAGTGCTTCATCGTTAACATGGGTAATACGACCATGTTTAACCGCAAGCGACACATATTCTGGCTCATTCGGCGCATCTTCTGGGGCAACAGTTAATGTCCACACGCCTTTTGATGGCTCGTTCCACGGGTCTTCTAACTCGCCGCCTTCATGGGAAATATGCCATGCGTTAGCATCACGGCTATAAATTTTAGTCGCCGATGCGCTGGTTTTAATATCACGCTCAGCTAAGTAGGCAAGCAAGTCTTCACGGCTACGCATTTCCCATTCACGCCAAGGGGCGATCACTTTTAAATCCGGTGCTAGGGCAGCAAAACAGCCTTCAAAACGTACCTGATCATTACCTTTACCGGTACAACCATGACATACGGCGTCTGCGCCGACTTTACGGGCAATCTCAACCTGTGCTTTGGCAATAATTGGACGCGCCATTGAAGTACCTAACAAGTAAGTGCCTTCATAAATCGCGCCGGTAGCAATAGTTGGGTAAATATAATCAGCAACAAATTCTTCTTTCAGGTCAACGATGTAGCATTCTGATGCCCCTGAAGCGATGGCCTTTTCGTGTAAGCCCACTAATTCCTCTTCGCCTTGACCTACGTCGGCACAAAAGGCCACGATTTCACAATCATCATAGGTTTCTTTTAACCATGGGATGATGGCTGAGGTATCTAACCCGCCTGAATAAGCGAGGACGACTTTTTTAACGCCGGTTTTTTTCACTGCACTAGACATGTTTATTTTCCTACAATCGATTACGTATATTTTGATATATGAATAACGCCAATGGCATTACTGACTTAATCATCAGACTAACTTAATAAGGTGACCAATACTGCATTTTGAGCATGCATACGGTTTTCCGCTTGATCTAAAATTAATGAACCTTTGCCATCGATAACTTCATCAGTTACCTCAACACCACGGTGAGCAGGCAAACAGTGCATAAAATATTTTGCACCCGCTTTAGTCATTAATGCTGCATTAACTTGGTATGGGCTAAAGCGCTCTTTAATTTCAGCTAAAGAGGTTTCATCACCCATTGAAATCCAGGTGTCGGTATAAATGGCGTCATGGCCTTCAATCTGATTGATATCAGTAGATAATGTCAGCTTACCACCATTTTGTGCTGCTAAAGCTTGTGCCTCGGTAACCACCAATGCATCAGGAAAATACCCTTCAGGGCAAATCACTGTCATGGTTAAGCCTAAAATAGCTGCACCATATATCAATGAGTGGGTGACATTATTGCCATCCCCTACATAGGCTAATCTCGCCTGACTAACATCATCAAACTTTTCTGATAATGATAAAAAGTCTGCCAATGCCTGGCATGGGTGATATAAATCAGATAACGCATTAATAACAGGTACACTTCCGTACTGAGCTAATTTTTCTATTGTACTGTGCAGGTATGTTCTAGCGACAATGGCATCGGCCCAGCATGAAATATTAGTGGCAAAATCCGCCACAGATTCGCGTTCACCTAAAGCACCGTTTTGTTGGTCAAGGTACAAACAATGACCACCTAACTTGTTGATGCCAATATCGAAGCTTACTCGGGTGCGCAGTGATGGCTTTTCAAAAAGCATCACAACGCTTTTTCCATCTAAAGCGCGACGGTACTCAGCTGGGTTGGCTTTAATTTTTTTAGCTAGCGCTAAAATATCCAGTAACTGAGTTTGAGATAACTCTTTTATCGACAACAGGTGCTTCATAAACTACTCCATTAAGGCTGTATTTGGGTCCCAATGGACCCACCTTGTGCTAATGTTTTTAACTGTTCAGTATCTTGCCAAGAAGCAACTAAAACCGGCTTGCCCATCCATTGAGCCACTTCTAAAGCGGCTTCAACTTTGACTTTCATGCCTTTTTCAATCACGCCTTCAGCGATTAAGGTATCAATTTGGCTTTTATTTAAACTTTTAATCACTTGCTTGTTCGCATCCCACACGCCTGACACATCAGATAACAGCACTAAAGTACCGTTAACTAATTTGGCCAATGCGGTTGCTGCCTGGTCTGCATTAACATTGAGCATTTGGCCGGCATCTGAAATGGCGATTGAGCTACAAATCGGCAGCCAGCCCTGCTGTAAAATAAAGTTTAAGTAGCTAGCGTCATTCGGGGTCACTTCGCCCACTAGTCCTAAGCGCTCATCTTTAATGTTCGCTTTAACCACATTACCATCGCCCAAACTCATGCCTACACTGACAACACCCGCTTTCGCTGCTGCTGCTTGTAAGGTTTTGTTCGATGTGCCCGCTAATGCGCCTACTACAATGCCAATTTGATCGGCTGGGGTTACGCGTAAACCGTCAAGCTTGATAATCTCTTTACCGTTTGCCGTTAATTGCTCATCGACTAAGCAACCACCACCGTGAACTAAAACAATTTTCTGCCCTGCTGCGGTCATGTCTTTAATTGCTGACATTAAATTAGCCATACCGGTTTCGGTTTGCAGTAATGCGCCACCCACTTTAAGTACTAAAACAGAATTAGTTGTCATTTTTTTATCCTTGTTTTATTTAGTGATTAAACGCCAAAGTGGATTTTGATGCACTGTAAACCTTGGCTTGCAGCACCTTTCATTAAGTTGTCAATCGCACTGGCAACTACTAAATAACCACTGTTTTCGTCGTATTTCCAACCTAAATGACAGTTTGGTGTCAGTACCACATCGTCTACTTTAGGGAATTGATTATGCTTAACCGTCACAATCGGTGAGCTGTCATAAACGCTATAGGCTTTAGCGACATCCGCTTCTGTGGTCCCAGGCTTTAACTGCACGGTAATTGTGGCCAAAATGCCACGCTTAAAATTACCTAAATGCGGGGTAAATATCACTTCTTGGCCTAATTGCGTGGCAATTTCAGGCTGATGTCTGTGACCTAATACACCATAAGGTGTCAGGCTGACTTCACAAAAACTGGTATGTAAATGCGCTTTACGTCCCGCTCCTGTAACACCACTTACCGCATTAATTACTGGGTAAGCAGCAGTAAGCAAAGGCTTCAAAGGTTTTAGTGCGGTTAATGATGCTGTTGGGTAACAGCCAGGCACGGCAATCATTTTAGTTTGCTTAATTTGCTCGCTATTCCATTCAGCTAAGCCATAAACTGCATCTGCAAGTACGTCTGGGTGAGTATGTTCAAAGCCATACCACTTAGGGTATTGCGCGACATCAGCAAAACGATATGCACCACTTAAATCAAATACAGCTAAGCCTTTTTTATAAAATTCAGCGGCTAATTCCAAACTAATTGAATGCTCTGTTGCCAATACTACGGCATCTGCTTCAGCAATAATTGTCGCTTTAGCTTCGTCAGTTAATGGAGCAAGCACATAAGGCATATGACTATACACTGGGTAAAGATCAGCTAGCTTACGCCCTTTATCTAAACTGCCCTCAGACACATACAACCCCTGAACCGATAAATTAGCGTCAGCATTTATCAAAGACGTAATTTGTGCACCTGTGTATCCACTGGCACCAATAATTGCGATATTTTTCATTATGTTGTTATCTTTTGTTGTCATAAATGGAAGTGTTAGCATAGTACATTTAGACGGGGGACGTCTAATCTAGAACTATCGTCGCAGGAAGTTCTTGCTGATTATTGGTATATTGGATTTAACAGTAAAGTTACACATATTTATTATCATTGCTTACATTCTAGTTGTAGTGCCTTAGTCATCTGTTTGCTAGACTAGCACACAATAATTTTTATGCAATATTATTGAATAAGTATTTTAATAGTTTCAGACACAGGACAACTAATGAGTACACTACCTGACCTAAAAAGTGCTTTTACACAGTTAATTGGCACACCATCTATCAGCGCGCTTGAGCCAGAGCAAGATATGAGTAACCATGCAGTTATTGCCTTGTTACAAGATTGGTTCAGCGAGTTAGGCTTTAGCTGCGAAACTCCTACGGTTGCAGACTCACGCAATAAACAAAACCTTATAGCCCGCATTGGCCAAGGGGAAGGTGGCTTATTATTAGCCGGCCACACAGACACCGTACCTTTTGATGAAGGTCGTTGGAGCCAAAGCCCGTTTGAGTTAATAGAAAAAGATAATCGTTGGTACGGCTTAGGCACCTGTGACATGAAAGGTTTTTTTGCCTTGGTACTTGAAGCGCTAAAAGACATGCCTCTAGCAGACTTTAAACGCCCACTGACTATTTTTGCCAGTGCCGATGAAGAAACCACTATGAGTGGTGCCAAAGCATTTGCCGACTCAAAGGCAATTGCACCTGATTATGCGGTAATAGGCGAGCCCACCAGCTTAAAACCTGTGTATATGCATAAAGGGCACTTAGCTCAAGGTATTCGCGTTATTGGCCGCAGTGGTCATTCATCTGACCCCGCCCGCGGATTAAACGCCATTGAAGTAATGCATAAAGTCATGGGCCAGTTATTGAAACTTAAACAGCATTTAAGTGAAAACTATC
Source organism: Shewanella sp. HL-SH2 (assembly GCF_051164935.1). Lineage (NCBI taxonomy): Bacteria > Pseudomonadati > Pseudomonadota > Gammaproteobacteria > Alteromonadales > Shewanellaceae > Shewanella > Shewanella sp. HL-SH2. Next base: position 759,225 of record NZ_CP195035.1, on the reverse strand, counting down.
GCGAAGATGCTTTTACCGTTCCCTACCCTACAATGAACTTTGGCCATATTCACGGTGGTGATGCAGCTAACCGCATTTGTGGTTGTTGTGATTTACACTTAGATATTCGTCCTTTACCAGGAATGGAATTGGCCGATCTTGAACTCATGGTGCTGAATTATTTAAGTGATATCAGTAAAGAGTACCCTGGCAGTATTAGTATCAGCACTTTATATCCAGGCGCTGAATCGTTTGCCGGTAAAGCAGACAACCCATGGACAAAACTGGTTGCTGAATTGTCAGGCCATGAAGCTGAGGTAGTTAACTACTCAACCGAAGCGCCTTACATTAATAAGTTAGGCTGCCAAACCTTAGTTTTAGGACCTGGGAGTATTAATCAAGCCCACCAACCCGATGAGTTTATTGGCTTAGAATATCTCACGCCGACAGTAGAATTGATCAAAAAGATGATTTATCACGCATGCATTAAGTAATTTTCAACCAAAAAACCGTTAAAACCGCTTTTGTTGAAATTTTTTAACGAAATAAAATTACCAAACGCGGTGTTTGTGTATTGACCGAATACTGTACGATGGTTATTGTGATAGATAAGTAGTACAAGTTTAACCGAGTTTACTTTGGAGTATGTATGGCAGAGCAAGTGGCAGATATGTATGCCTCACTGAGATCGAATGTGGGACATTTAGGCCAAATTTTAGGTGAGACAATGCAAAGCCATCTTGGTGATGCATTTCTTGAGAAAGTAGAACAAATTCGAATTCTTGCAAAACAGGCACGCAAAGGCGATGAATCCTCTCGCGAGCAAATGTTAGCATTGTTGACCTCACTTCCAGATGAAGAATTAGTGCCGTTTGCTAAAGCGTTTAACCAATTTTTGAACCTAGCTAACATCGCCGAGCAATACCACACCATAAGTCGTAATTGCGATGAGTTAGTCTGTGTGCCAGACCCAGTAGAGCAACTGCTTGGTCGCATTCTTAATACTGATTTAGATGAAAATGATGTGATTAATTGCTTGAAGCAATTAGAAATCGACTTAGTGTTAACTGCTCATCCAACTGAAATATCTCGTCGTACTCTGATCCAAAAATATGCTGCGGTTGTCGATTGTTTAACAGATCAAGAAAACAGCCAACTGTCAGACCGTGAGCGCAACCAAAACAACTTACGTTTACGTCAATTGATTGCCCAAATTTGGCACACCAATGAAATTCGTAGCGAGCGTCCAACACCTGTAGATGAGGCTCGTTGGGGCTTAAGCACGATTGAAACCTCTCTATGGCAGGCTATTCCCGACTTTCTACGTCAGTTAAATGATCAAGTAGAGCAGCGCACAGGTAAAGAATTACCGATTAATATCGCCCCTGTTCGCTTTTCTAGCTGGATGGGCGGCGATCGCGATGGCAACCCATTTGTTACTCACAAAGTCACCCAAGAAGTATTAGACCGAAATCGTCATGCTGCTGCACGTTTGTATTTAAAAGACATCGTTGCCTTAGTCGGTGAATTATCTATGGAGCAAGCAACGCCAGAACTGCTTGAACTCACTAACAATAGCAATGAGCCATACCGTGAAGTGTTACGCCAATTACGTTGTAAACTGCGTAAAACAATTGATTACTTGAACATTCGACTTGAAGGTCGTTTTCCTGATGTTGATACCAGTGAACTGATTTGGCAACAAGCGGATCTGCAAGCGCCATTAGAACTGCTTTATAACAGTTTATGTGACAGCGGCATGAAATTGATTGCCAATGGATTACTGCTCGATATTTTACGTCGTCTAGCCAGCTTTGGTATTCATATGCTGCGTTTGGATATTCGCCAAGATTCTACTCGTCACAGCGATGTGATTGCCGAGCTGACCCGTTATTTAGGTTTAGGTGATTACAATCACTGGGATGAAAATGAAAAGCAAGCATTCTTGCTGCGCGAGCTCACTAATCGTCGTCCTTTAATTCCGGCTAATTGGCAGCCAAGCGAAGATGTTGCTGAAGTCATCAAAACCTGTGAACTGATTGCCAAACAGCCTAAAGAGTCTTTGGGATCATATGTTATTTCAATGGCGGGTAAGCCATCAGATGTGTTGACTGTTTTATTGTTATTAAAAGAAACTGGTTGCAGCCATCCAATGCGCGTAGTGCCATTATTTGAAACCTTAGAAGATTTAACCAATGCCGCTAGCTGTATTGAGTCTTTATTGAATATCGATTGGTATCGTGGATACACCAAAGGCATGCAAGAAGTCATGATTGGTTATTCTGACTCAGCTAAAGACGCCGGTGTGATGGCCGCTGCCTGGGCGCAGTATCGCGCACAGGAGCAGTTAGTCGCAGTGTGTAATAAAGCCAACGTCAAACTGATGTTGTTCCATGGCCGTGGGGGTTCAATTGGACGTGGGGGCGGGCCTGCTCACAAAGCCATTCTATCTCAACCGCCGGGTTCAGTAGATGGCCGTATCCGTGTGACTGAACAAGGTGAGATGATCCGCTTTAAATTTGGCTTACCAAAATTAGCGGTACAAAGTTTAGCGCTTTATACCTCAGCCGTAATGGAAGCCACTTTATTACCGCCACCTGAGCCGAAAAAAGCTTGGCGTGATTGTATGCAGCGGATTGCCGATGAATCTGTGCTGCATTATCGCGGTATCGTACGTGAAGAAAAGGATTTTGTGCCTTACTTCCGTGCAGCAACACCAGAAGTTGAACTGGGTAAATTACCATTAGGTAGCCGCCCAGCTAAACGCAAAGTTGATGGAGGCATTGAAAGTTTACGTGCTATTCCTTGGATATTTGCCTGGTCACAAAACCGCTTAATGTTGCCAGCTTGGTTAGGTGCAGGTGAAGCACTCAATGACGCTATTCAGCGTGATGAACTAGCATTACTGCGTGAAATGGAAGCCGAGTGGCCATTTTTTGAAACACGAATTTCTATGCTAGAAATGGTTTACATGAAAGCAGAGCCTAACTTAGCCCGCTATTATGAAAACTGTTTGGTGAAACCTGAACTACATCATTTAGGTGAGAAATTACGTCAACGATTACAACTGGGTATTGATACCGTATTGTCATTAACTGAGTCAGATGAGTTAATGTCGCATACTCCCTGGAATCGTGAATCAGTAAAACTTCGCAATCCTTACATTGATCCATTAAACTTCCTACAAACCGAGCTATTAGCCCGTACACGTAAAGAAGCTGAGCCTTCTAAGCACGTACAACTGGCGCTAATGCTTACTATCGCGGGCGTTGCCGCAGGCATGAGAAACACTGGTTAATGAAAACACTAAAGCTGATTTTTATCAGTGCCTTGCTAGTACTGACAGGTTGTGCCAGTCAGTACAGCATTACTGAAAATGAGATAGAAAATTACCTTAATAAAGAGATGCATTTTGAGGTAAAGCAAGGTAACCAAATTATTGGTATTAATTTGGTGCTTAACGACATGCAAGTCAGCTTAGGTGATAAACCTAATACTATGGGATTAACGGCAACGACTCTTGTGCGTATTCGTAATCCTTTAATGCCAATTAGCGCTAAGCTTAAAACAACGTTTGAAGCACAGCCTTGGTATAACAGCGAAACTAAAAGTATCTATTTACGCAATTTGGATTTAGTTAATGTCAGTGCAGATCCGGCCGATTTAGAGCAAGCACTGACAGCCATTACCCCACAGGTAATGAGCTTCTTACGTGGGTTTCTAGAAAGTCAGCCGGTTTACACCCTTGATATGAATGATTCAAATCAAGCGTTAATGGCCAAAATGACCAAAGAGCTCGCCGTTCAAAAAGGTAAATTGGTAGTTAAGTTTTAAGGCCAAAAAGTATGACTCAATGAAAGCGCCAATAGGCGCTTTTTTTGTTCTAGGCACAAGATTTACAATAAACGGCTCATTTATCACGAGAATTGGCTTGAAGTGGGATAGCATACTTTAGTTATTGGATCACAAGCAGGCGATCTTGCAGCAACTGTAAGTGCAATTCAAATGGTGATACATGGCAGTGTATTGATGTTTTTAAGCTTACGACCCCATCATCAAAATTTACTCAAACTGTCAGGCATTTTATTAGGGATAACAAGGTTAAAAGTCATTGCTTTTATGCTAATCGGGATCATATTGCTGGCGGTTGCGTATTTTGTTTAGCGCAGAAAAATCAAATATCCCCACAGAGAGAACCTGAGGGGATTAATTGATTAATGACTTAATGCCAGCGTATATTATTTTTCAAATCGACTAATTGATGGGTAATCTACTATGACAGCTTCATCCAATAACGCACGACGTAACATGTCATAAGCAACGGCAGTGCTGAGGCTTCTCACTAACTGTCGAGAGCGACTCGGCAATTTAACCATTTGACTGTAAATGCCATTACGCGTCGCGAGTGCTATTGCAACTGTGCCGACTGGCTTTTGATCAGAACCACCTTCAGGGCCAGCAATTCCGCTGGTCGCTAAAGCGAAGTCACTGTCGAGTATTTTACGCACGCCTTCAGCCATTGCTTCGACGGTTTGAATAGAGACAGCTCCGTGATCATCTAAAATTTGCGGATTAACGCCAAGTACTTTTACCTTGGACTCATTGCTGTAGGTCACTAAGCCATGATGTAGGTATGATGAGCTGCCAGCGAAATCAATTAACTGACTTGTGATCATTCCGCCAGTACAGGATTCTGCCACACTTAAACTAAAACCAGACTGGTATAACCTTGTATGGATCTCTTCAGCTAAGGTCGGCTTATTTTCCGCCACAACGGCAGTGCCTAAACATTCCTTAACCGCTTTTGTCACTTGAGGCAACGCGCGAATAGCTTCATCACCACGGGCGAAAATTTTAATTTCAATATGTGGCATAGAAGAGCGATAACCTAGCTCGATACCTAGGGGTAAGCTAAGTTCAGATAACATATCAGCGAGAGTAGATTCACCATAGCCAATGGTGAGCAGTTTATGCAATTGGGTGTTATCACCTGAGCCAAACTCTTTAGTAATGAATGGCACAAATTGTTCTTTGAACATGTGTTTTAGTTCAAAAGGTACTCCCGGAGTAAAGAATAACCAGGCCTTATTTAACTTCACTCTAAAACCACAGGCGGTGCCTACGGGGTTATCGATCATCACCGCCGACTCAGGCAACCAAGCTTGTTTTAAGTTGCTCTTCGACATCACACGGCCATTTTTGGTAAACCAATTCTCTAGATGATCGCGCCATTGCTGATTCTCTATTAGCTCTTCGCCTTTCGCTTTTGCCATAGCAAGCGCTGACATATCATCACTGGTTGGACCTAACCCACCATTCACTAAAATAACGTCAGCGTGCTTACTTCTCTCTTGGAAAGCAGCCACTAAATCCGCTAATCTATCGCCAACAGTGGTGCGTTGCTGCATCTCAATACCTAATGACATTAGCTCATTGGCAACCCAAGCGGCATTAGTATCAACAATCTGGCCAGATAACACTTCTTCACCAGTACAAATCATCTCAAGCTTCATTGCTTTTTCCTTTATAACAACAATTGCCCCATAAGTTAGGCAACCAATATGGCAATAGCAAGAAAATAGATCGATTTATCTGTTCCTATTAAGTGTTAGCAAGAAAACAGCTGGTTCATCAGACAGATAACGGACAAAAAGTCTCACCAGATTAGCCACACAAGGTGTAATACCATTTACATTAAATATGTGATCTAATTAGTTGTCATTTCCTTATTTCAGTATCGATGAATAATCTCAATCTTGCAGCATTAGTTAAATCTGAGAAAAGCGCACGTAAACGTATGCGTTATCTCGCCTTACTTCATTTTACCGAAGGTCATTCTCGTACTGCTATAGCCAACATGTTGAAGGTCAGTAGAACCAGTGTAAATGCATGGGTTACTCATTATTTAACTCATGGCATTAGCGGCCTAGATGATAAACATAATCCAGGTCGACCCGCTCAATTATCGGCGAAACAACTGGTAAATCTGAAAGAATTTGTACAACGTCAAAAGCTTGTCTGAGAGTGGCGGAAGATTGATGGCAAGAGATGTCAGTCTTTTTATTCAGTCTGAATTTGGCGTGACCTTTAAACAGGCAAATATCTACAGATTACTGCATCAATTAGGATTGTCATGGATAACGACCCGCTCTCGTCACCCAAAACAATCTCAAGATATTCAGGACGCTTTTAAAAAACTTCCAGCTGTCAACGATCCTTAACACCCCTGGTCATGTGGCGTTAGATCGCATTGATGTTTGGTTTCAAGATGAAGCCAGATTTGGTCAGCAAAATACAACAACCCGCATTTGGGCAACGAAAGGAACCCGACCACGAGCGGTAAGGCAACAACAGTTTGAATCAGCGTATTTATATGGCGCGGTGTGTCCGGCAACGGGTGCGACAGAGGCTATTATTGCCCCGCATGCCAATAGTGAATATATGTGGGAGCATTTAAAATTAATTTCAGAGGCTACCGAATCGAGTCGCCATGCTTTGGTCATCATGGATGGCGCAGGTTGGCATCAACAGGAGCTGACAGAGGACTTTGATAACCTTAGTATCCTTAAGCTTCCGCCCTATTCGCCAGAACTCAACCCTATAGAACAAGTGTGGCAATGGCTTCGTCAGAATGAACTCGCCAATCGTTGCTTTAGTGGATATGACGATATTGTTGAGCAGTGTTCCATTGCATGGAATCGATTTATTGCAGAGCCGGAAAGGGTGATTCTACTATGTTCTAGACGGTGGACAAAACTGACCAATTAATTAATGTAAATGGTATAAAAATAGATTAATGACAAAGAACGACAAAGAACGACATTAATCTAAAATAACGCTATCCAATTGGCCCTTATTGACTGATGAAAACGAAAACATCAACAATAATATCAAATTCCAGATACGAATAAGGCCTTTGCATTGCTGCAAAGGCCATCGTCTTAAGTTGGCGGAGCGAACGCTGCTGGTAACAAGAGTGAACCCGCGACCTCCGGCGTGACAGGCCGCTGTCTCGAATCGATGTCTCGAATCGATGTCTCGAATCGATGTCTCGAAAAAGCCTTAACCAACAGAACTATTACCAATATTTTTAATATTACACACACGAAAAAGGCCTTTGCATTGCTGCAAAGGCCTTCGTCTTAAGTTGGCGGAGCGGACGGGACTCGAACCCGCGACCCCCGGCGTGACAGGCCGGTATTCTAACCAACTGAACTACCGCTCCTTTAGCAAATTGCTTACGCACTATGCTAAATTCTTTTTAAGTCGCTGATATGTCACTATCAGTAGACTTCTCTTACTTAAAAGAGAAATTAGGCGCCTGGAAATGACCTACTCTCACATGGGGAGACCCCACACTACCATCGGCGATACTGTGTTTCACTTCTGAGTTCGGAATGGGATCAGGTGGTGCCACAGCTCTATGGTTTCCAGACAAATTTGGTTTATCTAACACACTCATGTGCATTAAATAATAATTCGGAAAGCTGATTGCTTTATCTGAGTTTGAGTCTCGTTACACTATTTAAGCGTCCCATTCTAATACTAAGTCGTATCAGTAAAACCCATCTGGGTTGTATGGTTAAGCCTCACGGGTCATTAGTACAAGTTAGCTCAACGCCTCACAACGCTTACACACCTTGCCTATCAACGTAGTAGTCTCCTACGGCCCTTTAGAGAGCTTAAAGCTCTAGGGATGACTCATCTTGGGGCTCGCTTCCCGCTTAGATGCTTTCAGCGGTTATCGATTCCGAACGTAGCTACCGGGCAATGCCATTGGCATGACAACCCGAACACCAGCGGTTCGTCCACTCCGGTCCTCTCGTACTAGGAGCAGCTCCCCTCAATCATCCAACGCCCACGGCAGATAGGGACCGAACTGTCTCACGACGTTCTGAACCCAGCTCGCGTACCACTTTAAATGGCGAACAGCCATACCCTTGGGACCGACTTCAGCCCCAGGATGTGATGAGCCGACATCGAGGTGCCAAACACCGCCGTCGATATGAACTCTTGGGCGGTATCAGCCTGTTATCCCCGGAGTACCTTTTATCCGTTGAGCGATGGCCCTTCCATTCAGAACCACCGGATCACTATGACCTACTTTCGTACCTGCTCGACGTGTATGTCTCGCAGTTAAGCTGGCTTATGCCATTGCACTAACCGTACGATGTCCGACCGTACTTAGCCAACCTTCGTGCTCCTCCGTTACTCTTTGGGAGGAGACCGCCCCAGTCAAACTACCCACCAGGCACTGTCCTCAACCCCGATAAGGGGCCAGAGTTAGAACATCAAAACTACAAGGGTGGTATTTCAAGATTGACTCCACTCCATCTAGCGACGAAGCTTCAAAGTCTCCCACCTATCCTACACATGTAGGTTCAATGTTCAGTGCCAAGCTATAGTAAAGGTTCACGGGGTCTTTCCGTCTAGCCGCGGGTATACGGCATCTTCACCGCAATTTCAACTTCACTGAGTCTCGGCTGGAGACAGCGTGGCCATCATTACGCCATTCGTGCAGGTCGGAACTTACCCGACAAGGAATTTCGCTACCTTAGGACCGTTATAGTTACGGCCGCCGTTTACCGGGGCTTCGATCATGAGCTTCTCTTGCGATAACCCAATCAATTAACCTTCCGGCACCGGGCAGGCGTCACACCGTATACGTCATCTTGCGATTTTGCACAGTGCTGTGTTTTTGATAAACAGTTGCAGCCACCTGGTATCTGCGACTGCCGTCAGCTTAGGGAGCAAGTCCCATCACCAACAGCAGCGTACCTTCTCCCGAAGTTACGGTACCATTTTGCCTAGTTCCTTCAGCCGAGTTCTCTCAAGCGCCTTGGTATTCTCTACCCGACCACCTGTGTCGGTTTGGGGTACGATCCCTACTAACCTGAAGCTTAGAAGATTTTCCTGGAAGCATGGCATCAACTACTTCATCACCTTAGTGACTCGTCATCAGCTCTCAACGTGTACATTTAAGTACGTGTTCCCGGATTTGCCTAAGAACACCGCCTACTACCTTAAACGCGGACTACCAACGCCGCGCTAGCCTAGCCTTCTCCGTCTCTCCATCGCAGTTAGCAGAGGTACAGAAATATTAATCTGTTTTCCATCGATTACGCCTTTCGGCCTCACCTTAGGGGTCGACTCACCCTGCCCCGATTAACGTTGGACAGGAACCCTTGGTCTTTCGGCGAGGGAGTTTTTCACTCCCTTTATCGTTACTCATGTCAGCATTCGCACTTCTGATACGTCCAGTGTGGGTTACCCCTTCACCTTCAACCGCTTACAGAACGCTCCTCTACCGCTTGCAGTAAACTGCAAACCCGTAGCTTCGGTGGTATGTTTAGCCCCGTTAAATCTTCCGCGCAGGCCGACTCGACTAGTGAGCTATTACGCTTTCTTTAAATGATGGCTGCTTCTAAGCCAACATCCTAGCTGTCTAAGCCTTCCCACATCGTTTCCCACTTAACATACACTTTGGGACCTTAGCTGACGGTCTGGGTTGTTTCCCTTTTGACAACGGACGTTAGCACCCGCTGTCTGTCTCCCGAGTAGTACTCATTGGTATTCGGAGTTTGCAAAGGGTTGGTAAGTCGGGATGACCCCCTAGCCTTAACAGTGCTCTACCCCCAATGGTATTCGCTCGAGGCGCTACCTAAATAGCTTTCGAGGAGAACCAGATATCTCCGAGTTTGATTGGCCTTTCACCCCCAGCCACAAGTCATCCGCTCATTTTTCAACATAAGTCGGTTCGGTCCTCCAGTTGATGTTACTCAACCTTCAACCTGCCCATGGCTAGATCACTCGGTTTCGGGTCTACGCCTTGCAACTAAACGCGCAGTTAACACTCGGTTTCCCTACGGCTCCGCTATTCGCTTAACCTCGCTACAAAACGTAAGTCGCTGACCCATTATACAAAAGGTACGCAGTCACGGTCTCAAGAACCGCTCCCACTGCTTGTACGTATACGGTTTCAGGTTCTATTTCACTCCCCTCACAGGGGTTCTTTTCGCCTTTCCCTCACGGTACTGGTTCACTATCGGTCAGTCAGGAGTATTTAGCCTTGGAGGATGGTCCCCCCATATTCAAACAGGATGTCACGTGTCCCGCCTTACTCGTTTTCATCTATGGTTAGTTTTCATGTACGGGGCTATCACCCTGTGCCGCTGAGCTTTCCAACTCATTCCACTAACACCCCATAGACTTAAGGGCTAATCCCCGTTCGCTCGCCGCTACTAGGGGAATCTCGGTTGATTTCTTTTCCTCTGGGTACTTAGATGTTTCAGTTCCCCAGGTTCGCCTCATACAGCTATGTATTCACTGTATGATGACCACTTATGTGGCCGGGTTTCCCCATTCGGATATCGTTAGCTCAAATGCTTATTACTAGCTCGCCAACGCTTTTCGCAAGTTATTACGTCCTTCATCGCCTCTGACTGCCAAGGCATCCACCGTATACGCTTAGTCACTTAACCATACAACCCAAATGAGTTTCACAACCCTTGTAAACAAGAGAATGAACTAATTAGACTGTATCGCAACTAGCTGGTTTTTACTTGTCTCACTCCCGACCAGGAAGTGTGACTCGCCTTAGTTTTTAGAATATTCAAGACACTTAAACAGTGTTTTGAGAACTCAAGATACTGATGCTTTCGCATCAATATTATTTTCGCACTAACGTAATCACACAAACGACAACGAATCATCATTCATGCGCCTTTAGTTAGTACTATCAGCTTTCCAAATTGTTAAAGAACAACACTTAACCGGCAAGCGGTGTGTTTCACTCTACTTCCGAAGAAGTTAACAAGTAATCTGTGTGAACACTCACATGCATCTCTGCACTTTAGGTATTGAGTTAGTCGTATAGGTAAGGAGGTGATCCAGCCCCAGGTTCCCCTAGGGCTACCTTGTTACGACTTCACCCCAGTCATGAACCACAAAGTGGTGAGCGTTCTCCCGAAGGTTAAACTACCCACTTCTTTTGCAGCCCACTCCCATGGTGTGACGGGCGGTGTGTACAAGGCCCGGGAACGTATTCACCGTGACATTCTGATTCACGATTACTAGCGATTCCGACTTCATGGAGTCGAGTTGCAGACTCCAATCCGGACTACGACGTACTTTGTGAGATTAGCTCCACCTCGCGGCTTTGCAACCCTCTGTATACGCCATTGTAGCACGTGTGTAGCCCTACTCGTAAGGGCCATGATGACTTGACGTCGTCCCCACCTTCCTCCGGTTTATCACCGGCAGTCTCCCTAAAGTTCCCGACATAACTCGCTGGCAAATAAGGATAGGGGTTGCGCTCGTTGCGGGACTTAACCCAACATTTCACAACACGAGCTGACGACAGCCATGCAGCACCTGTCTCAGAGTTCCCGAAGGCACTAAGCTATCTCTAGCGAATTCTCTGGATGTCAAGAGTAGGTAAGGTTCTTCGCGTTGCATCGAATTAAACCACATGCTCCACCGCTTGTGCGGGCCCCCGTCAATTCATTTGAGTTTTAACCTTGCGGCCGTACTCCCCAGGCGGTCTACTTAATGCGTTAGCTTGGGAGCCCAGTGACTAAGTCACCAAACTCCGAGTAGACATCGTTTACGGCGTGGACTACCAGGGTATCTAATCCTGTTTGCTCCCCACGCTTTCGTGCATGAGCGTCAGTCTTTGTCCAGGAGGCCGCCTTCGCCACCGGTATTCCTTCAGATATCTACGCATTTCACCGCTACACCTGAAATTCTACCTCCCTCTACAAGACTCTAGTTCCCCAGTTCCAAATGCAATTCCTAGGTTGAGCCCAGGGCTTTCACATCTGGCTTAAAAAACCGCCTGCGCACGCTTTACGCCCAGTAATTCCGATTAACGCTCGGACCCTCCGTATTACCGCGGCTGCTGGCACGGAGTTAGCCGGTCCTTCTTCTGTAGGTAACGTCACAGCAATAGTTTATTAAACTACTGCCTTTCCTCCCTACTGAAAGTGCTTTACAACCCGAAGGCCTTCTTCACACACGCGGCATGGCTGCATCAGGCTTTCGCCCATTGTGCAATATTCCCCACTGCTGCCTCCCGTAGGAGTCTGGGCCGTGTCTCAGTCCCAGTGTGGCTGATCATCCTCTCAGAACAGCTAGGGATCGTCGCCTTGGTGAGCCATTACCTCACCAACTAGCTAATCCCACCTAGGTTCATCCAATCGCGAAAGGCCCGAAGGTCCCCTCCTTTCCCCCGTAGGGCGTATGCGGTATTAGCAGTCGTTTCCAACTGTTATCCCCCTCGACTGGGCAGATCCCTAGGCATTACTCACCCGTCCGCCGCTCGCCGGCAAAGATAGCAAGCTATCTTCCCGCTGCCGCTCGACTTGCATGTGTTAGGCCTGCCGCCAGCGTTCAATCTGAGCCATGATCAAACTCTTCAATTAAAGTTTTTTGAAACCCGAAGGTTTCGGCTCAATGAATTCTGATTGCTTTATCAACCGAAGTTAACAAAGTCTTTTTGTACATATTGCCATGAACATTCATCGTTGCATTGAGTTTAAATTTTTTGATTGCTCTTCCTAAGAAGAAGCAATTTCGAATAACTCAATACCTGTGAATGTCCACACAGATTTCTTGTTTAAGTTGTTAAAGAGCGTTGATGTTGATTTTTCAAACATCGCCGTTGGACGCTAGGTCGTTGGCTTGGGCTGCGTATTCTACAGGCCCTGTTGTCAGCGTCAAGTGTTTTTTCAAACTTTCTTTTCGCTGTTGATTTGATGATGAAACCGAAGTTTTTATCCTTTCAAATCAACCTAACTCGCCACTTTGCTTTCGCGCTGTGCCGTGTCAGTGGATGCGCATTATAGGGAGATTCTGAGGCAGTGCAACCCCTTTTATAAAGTTTTTATATAAAAAAAGATCGCTTGACGATCTTTTAACCTAACACGATCTAAATCGTTTAATTAGGCACCAAAAAGAATACTAATCGACCACTTTTCCTGTTGTGGTGTAAAACTGCTTTAAGAAGGTTATAGCGTTCTCATCGTCCCAATCAACATAACTACGTACATAAGCTACCAGTTCCCCTTGCGGATTTAATATAAAAGTCGCCGGAATTGTTTCTAACGGGAACACTTCACGAAGATTTTGCTTGGGATCAAAATAAGATTCGAATTTTGGTAGACCTATCGATTGCAAAAATGGTTGCACTATCACTTGGCCATCGCCATCAATTGATATAGGTAACAACATGTATTGGGTTTGATCTATTTTTTTGGCAAGCCTGTCTAGTGCTGGAAGTTCTCTGACACAAGGGGGACACCATGTCGCCCACATATTCACTAAGATGACTTTACCTTTGAAGGCTTCAAAATCTATTTGATCATTATTCAATTGGCTGAAGTTAGCTTGGGCGATGGGAAAAGGTTGCTCCAGGATGATGATTTTATCCAAACTGGTTTGAGATACTGATTTTTGACTAGGTTGCATACCTGGGTAGGCTACACCGCTTTCTATTAACAGCATGCTAGCACTAATAATAGAGGCTACAACAACAAGTTTTTTTTTCGATATCATTATTTAACCTCAAGTCGGGTTAAGAGATACAGTCAATAGGCTAAACCCTACACTTTTAGCCTATTTTATCGCAAACTTGCTATTTGTTTTGAAAGCAAAGCACGTTGATGTAACGCTGTTAACAAAACAAAGAGCAGTTTGAAAAGTCTTTATATTCTGGACTGAGGTTATTTATTACGTTTTAGTAATTCATCAAGCTGCTGTTTATCTTCAGCTGACATCTCGGCATGGGCATATTTTACATTTCTCTGGCGACGAATAAGTATCGCGCCAACAATGAAACCTATAAATAGCAGCGCAAAAGGACCAATCCAAAGAACATATGTTTTTGGATCAAGTCGCGGTTTATAAAGTACAAAGTCACCATAACGACTTGTCATGAACTCTACAATTTGCTCATCTGACTTACCATCATCAACCATCTTATAAACTTCTAATCGCAAATCTTGAGCGACTGGCGAATTAGAATCAACTAAGTTTTGGTTTTGACATTGTGGGCAACGCAACTCATGTGCGAGTGAAATAGCACGCTTTTGATTACTGGGTGTTTTGAATTCATAGGTATCTACTGGTGTGGCATGGACCACTACACTCGATAACAAACCAATAACTAACGCGAACGATAAATTAACTAATTTCATTACGCTGCTCCATCCGCTTTAGCTTCAGCTTGTAGCTGCTTAACCATTGGATATAAGGTATCTTGCCAAATATTTTGATCAATTGGGCCTGCATAGCGAAATCGTATAATGCCATTATGATCAATGATAAATGTTTCTGGCGCACCATATACCCCGAGATCCAAACCTAAACGACCATCTTTATCATAAAAGTTGATCGTATATGGATCCCCTTCGCGCTGTAGCTCTTTTATTGCCAGTGCTCGATCGTCACGATAATTAATACCATATATAGGCATAATATTACGACGAGACAACATAGTTAAAAAAGGATGTTCATATTTACATGCAGGACACCAGGTGGCCCACACGTTTAATAATGAAACTTGACCTTTTAAATCAGCTTCAGTCAACAGTTCACCAGGGGTTTCAAGTCTCTCAAGTTGGAAAGCCGGCACCGGCTTCCCTTCTAATGCTGAATCCAGCTTTTGTGGATTAAGGAATAAACCTTGATATAAGAATATTCCCATCACCAAAAATAAGGCTAGAGGTATAAACAGCACCAACTTTTTCATAAATTCTCCGTTTTTAAGCTGTCGCTAACTTTTCTTTTGCTTTGTCGTTTACTTCGGCAGCCGTGCTCTTTACGCGATAACGCTTATCTGATGCAGCAAGGAAACCACCAATCATCATAAAGATTGATCCGAACCATAACCAACGTACAAAAGGTTTGTAGTTTAGACGTACAGCAAACTCGGTCGCACTGATTGGGTCACCCATGGTGACATATAGGTCACGGAATAAACCCCAATCGATACCGGCTTCTGTCATGTCCATTGTACGAACATTATATTGACGACGATCCGGTTTTAATAAGGTAATGTATTTATCATCTTGATAGATTTCTATTTGACCTTGTTGTGCTGTGTAGTTTGGTCCAACGACATTCTTAGTTTCAAGATACTTGAATGTGTAACCCGCTAACTCTTGACTGATTCCTGGCCCCATGCGAACACTTTTCTCTATTGAGTAGTTCGACACCATAGTGGCACCAACAATTGAGACGGCAATACCTAAGTGGGCCATGATCATTCCAAGTTGGCTACGCCCAATACGGGTTAAACTGATGCTGCCATCTGTTCCTTTAACCATATTGTATGCAGCGCGGAATGTCGATAATGTCACCCATGTTGCCGCAGTAATGCCAAGTACAACCCATATATTGAATTCGCCGCCCATGAGGAAAGGTACAGACAAACCGATCACTGCTGCAACCATTGCAGGCACAAGCAATTGACGCTTGATCTCGCCTTGCTTTGATTTCTTCCAGCGAATGATTGGACCAATACCCATAAAGCCAAACAGTACTAACACGATTGGAACGAATACCGCGTTGAAATATGGAGGTCCTACAGAAATTTTACCCATACCGAGCGCATCTATAAGCAGCGGATATAAGGTTCCAAGTAGCACGGTACCGGCAGCTACAGTTAATAGCACGTTACAAACCAACAACATGGTTTCTTTAGACTTAAGCTCAAATCGAGCAGGACTGCTCATTTCGCTGGCACGGAAAGCAAACAGAGTTAAAGAGCCACCAACGGCAATAGCCAGTAGAAGCAGAATAAACATACCACGGCTTGGATCTGCTGCAAATGAATGCACCGATGTGAGTACACCGGAACGCACAATAAAGGTACCCAGTAAGCTTAATGAGAAAGCAAAGATTGATAGCAAAACAGTCCAATTGCGGAATGCACCACGCTTTTCAGTTACCACTAAAGAGTGAACCAATGCTGTACCTATTAGCCAAGGCATAAAAGAAGCATTTTCAACTGGATCCCAGAACCACCAACCACCCCAGCCTAATTCATAGTATGCCCACCAAGAGCCTAGTGAGATACCACCGGTTAAGAACACCCAAGCAGCCAACGTCCAAGGACGAGACCAACGAGCCCAAGCTGAATCTAAACTACCACTCATTAATGCTGCAATAGCAAAAGCAAAGCTTACTGAGAAACCTACATAACCAAGGTATAACATAGGTGGGTGGAAGATTAGCCCCACATCTTGCAACATTGGATTTAAGTCACGTCCTTCCATTGGAATTGGAAATATACGCTCAAATGGACTTGAGGTTAGAACCATAAACAAGGTGAAACCAACAATAATCATGGCTAGTACTGCTAGCACCCTCGCAGTAAAGACTTCTTCTAAGCCTTTACTGAACATGGCTACAGCTGTTGCCCACACTGACAATGAGAATACCCAGAATAATAATGAACCTTCATGACCGCCCCATACTGCAGCAATTTTAAAGAAGATGGGTAATTGTGAATTTGAATGATGTGCAACATAGGCGACTGAAAAGTCATCCACCGCGAAGCTGTAGCCTAATATAACTACTGAAACTAGAATGAAGAAAAACATACCGTACGCAAGAGGCCAGGCATATCTCACTAAATATGCATCTTTCTTGGCAGCACCTATTAATGGAACACTGGCTAATAACATGGCAAATGCCAAACCTATTATCAGTGAAAAATGTCCAATTTCTGGAATCATGGGTATTCCTTAGTTATAAAAACATTGATTTGATATCAACAAACCACGTTAATGCAGGTGATGAGCATACGTTACTATACTCACATTAGCTTAAGCGAATTTTAAATCATTTTAGAGCTTGCCAGCTCACATGTCTGCCACTTTCGTGCAAAACTGGGTTACTTGTCTCATTATCGGTACGCTGTAGGATCAAAAGTCTCTAATCACAATCACACTGCGATAAGACTAACAAAATGATCTAAAGTTTCTTACCATTTAATGTTCACATTTTAAATTGTGAACCAGTGCTCAACTCTCAAGTTTGAGCTTTATATCTTCCTTATATTACTATTCAATTAATAATCTTTACGTATAATCGTCTAATCAAGCTCAGCGGAACCCCCGCTTTCCTATAAACTAAAAGTGAATATTGAAACGATGACCACATTTTGGATTCTTATCGCGCTTGTCCTTATTATCGGTTTAATGATGATTTGGGTACCTCATTTTCGTCAGACAAAGCTACTTCAAGCTGAAGAGTCTGGCGTCCGTAAACAAACTAACCTTGAACTTTTTAATGAACGTTTAGGCATTCTTGAGAAAGAATTACAAAACGATTTACATGATCAGAATGAATTTGACGCATTAAAGCAGGAACTAGAAATTAGTTTATTGCAGGATATGAAGCATAAGGGTGATGACTCACTTGCTGCTGCAAAACCAAAAGGTATTTTATGGCCCTCTTTGATGACCATAGTAGTGTTGGGACTAACAGGTTACTTCTATCAGCAGCTTGGTGCATATAATGAACTGGCAAATCCGCCACAAGCTAATAATCCGCATCAAGGAATGAGTAATGAACAAATTATGGCTCAGCGTGTGCAGATGATGGAGGCAGAGGTTCAACAAGCTCCTGAAAACAGCCAAGCATGGTTTAGCCTAGGTCATGCTTATATTTCAGCAAACCAATATAATAAAGCTGTTGCTGCATTCGATAAAGTCATGGAGTTAGTCGGAACCCACGCTGAATTACTAGGCCCTAAAGCAACGGCGATGTATTACCAGGCAGGTCAGAAGCTCACGCCAGATATTCAGGCTATTATTGAGCAGTCATTAGCTTTGGATGCACAAGACCCATCTACATTATTACTTGTCGGAATGGACGCCTTTTTTAATGCTCAATATCAAGATGCAATTAATGCATGGCAAGCTATTTTAGATAGTGACCGTAGTGATGTTGACCGCACAGCATTAATGAATGCTATTCAGTCTGCTAAAATGAGTATGCAATCAGATACGGGAGCCATGCCAAATGATGATGCCCACAGTGCTGTTAAAAATACCGCCACTGAAGCAGGTACAACAATTGCAAAAACTGTCAGTGTTATGGTCGAAGTTGCACCGGAATTAGCGTCTAAGGTTGGGCCAAATGATCAAGTATTTATTTTTGCTCGCGCAACTCAAGGGCCAAAAGTGCCTTTAGCAGCGACTAAAGTCAATGCTAGTGATTTACCATTGACCATTACCTTAGACGATAGTACTTCTATGGGAGGGGATGTAAAATTAAGTGGTGCTAGCGAAGTTGAGATTATAGCCGTGCTATCAAAACATGGCAGCGTCAAACCACAAGCGGGTGACATGAAAGGTACTGTAGATGCTGTTAAAGTCGGCGGTAAAACCACGCTCGTATTAGATACAATAGTTCAATAACTTAGATTAAGGCGAACTTATTAGGTTCACCTTAATAGAGGTCTACGCAAATTTGCTGTCAGACATCCATAAAAAAACCGGCTATTAGGCCGGTTTTTATATTCTTAAAGAAGTATTACTTAGACATGAACTCAATAGCGTTCTTGTAATCTTCATCAGAACAGTCAGTACACATACCACCTGGTGGCATTGCATTTAAACCTGTCTTAACAGAGTTTAATAGTACATCAACACCCTTGGCTAAACGAGGTTCCCAAGCAGCAACATCATGAGATTTAGGCGCACCGGCCACACCCATGCTGTGACATACTTGACATGCCTTGTTATATACAGCTTCACCTTCTTGAGCAAATACATTCGCAGACAAAGTTAAGGCAGCTACTGCAGTCATTGCTAACAATTTTTTCATGTTCAACGTTCCTAATTGCAAATAAATACAAAGCTCAACGCTGCCTGTTATTTTTAGAAGGCAGACTATTTTTAGCTCTACTAGATTACTACATACTGCAAAAAATCTCACCTTTTTGTGATAACAATCTCACCTTGGCATTCAAATCAACCAATATTAACCAGTTCAAGTAATATATTAGCAAATGTTGAAAAAACTCGCATTTTAGTAATTTTATTGGAACTACATCAAATTGCGGGCACTTAATGATAGCTAAAGTTAACTGCATAATACTGTTTATGTTAATATCTTTTAATCTTTATTAGTCGATTAAATAGAGGGCTCAGTGACAAAAATAACATCATCCACTCCCTTGATCAGTGCAAACAACCTAACATGCATCCGCGAAGAGCGTTTATTATTTGACGAGCTTAGCTTTGATATCATGCCTGGGGATATCGTTCAAATTGAAGGTCCGAATGGCTCCGGAAAAACAAGCTTATTACGTATTCTAGCAGGTTTATCTCGTCCCTATTCCGGGGATGTGCTGTATTTGAAACACAACATCATTCGATCGCGTGATGAGTTTAATGAAAATTTACTTTATTTAGGGCACCTAGCCGGCGTTAAAAGTGAATTAACCGCAGAAGAAAATCTTAACTTCAATTTAAGAATCAGTGGTTATGATGACTATAGAACGTCTGACATTTTAGCCAAAGTAAACTTAAGCGGGTTTGAAGAAGCATTAGCAGGACATCTGTCTGCAGGGCAACACCGGAGAACAGCGTTAGCAAGATTATGGCATACCAATTGTAAAATATGGATATTGGATGAGCCTTTTACTGCAATCGATAAAAAAGGTGTTGAAGAGCTGGAGCAACTCTTTATGGAGCATGCTAATCGCGGTGGATGCGTAATTATCACAACTCATCAAGATATGAGTTTAATTACTGAGCCTAATCTTCGTAAAATCACTCTCGATTATCGTTTTATATAAGGCTCAATAATGAACAGAGGTATTAGCTACAGCAGCGCGTTTGTGACCTTGTTAAAACGTGATTTGAAAATTGCGGTTAGACATCGTGGTGACATATTTAACCCACTGTTATTTTTTATTATGGTGGTAACTCTATTCCCACTAGGAATTGGACCAGAACCGCAAGTACTAACACGTGTAGCTCCAGGAATAATATGGGTAGCAGCTCTACTGGCATCAATGCTGTCACTGGAAAGGCTCTTTAAAGCGGATTACAGCGACGGTAGCTTAGAGCAAATGTTACTTAGTCCTCAGCCGCTAGCGATTATGGTATTGGCTAAGGTCTTAGCTCATTGGATTTTAACGGGTGTGCCATTAATACTCGTATCACCATTATTGGCGGTATTGCTTCATTTAGAAGGTAATAGCTATGTTGCTTTAATGGCTACCTTAGCGTTGGGAACACCTGTCCTGTCACTATTAGGTGCAATTGGTGTGGCTCTTACTGTTGGGCTCAGTAAAGGTGGCGTATTACTGACCTTATTAATATTGCCTTTATATATACCGGTGTTGATTTTTGCTACAAGTGCTATCGATGCGGCAGGGATGAATTTACCTTATGATGGTCAGCTAGCGATTATTGGCGCTATGCTGGTTGGTTCTTTAATTATGGCACCTTTTGCAATTGGCGCCTCCTTACGTGTGAGTACAAATTAATATGTGGAATAAGATGTGGAAATGGCTTAATTCATATGCAGACCCTGAGCGATCTTATAATCTAGCAGGAAAAATGTTGCCCTGGTTTGCATGTTTAGCAATTGCAATGATAGGTGTTGGTACGACATGGGGCTTGTTATATGCTCCGATGGATTATCAACAGGGTGATAGTTTTAGAATTATATATATACATGTTCCTGCAGCATCCATGTCAATGGCAGCCTACATGGGGATGGCAACCGCTTCATTTATTGGTATCGTCTGGCAGATTAAAGCCGCCGATTGGGCTGCGGCATCTATTGCCCCAATTGGAGCAGTTATTACTTTTATCGCATTATTTACTGGCGCTGCATGGGGAAAACCTATGTGGGGTACATGGTGGGTTTGGGATGCTCGTTTAACTTCAGAACTAGTACTATTATTCCTTTACTTGGGTGTTATTGCACTTTACGCCTCATTTGAGGACAAAGTATTGGCAGGCAGAGCTGCAGGCATATTGGCCATCGTTGGGGTAATCAATATTCCAATTATCAAGTATTCAGTTGAATGGTGGAGCAGCTTACATCAACCTGCCACAATCAAGATTACAGAAAAATCTACAATGACTGGAGATATGCTCTATCCACTGCTTATCAATATTGCTGGATTTGGCATGATGATAGGAGCATTAACCATAGTAAGATATAGAGCAGAAGTATTGGCACGTAACGGAATGCGTCCTTGGGTTCGTGATTTAGCTAACGCGGAGGCGACAAAATAATGCAATTCGATACATTAGCAGAATTTTTAGATATGGGCGGCTATGCGTTCTTTGTATGGTTAGCTTACGGTGTAACATTTGGCAGTTTGGCTATTTTGATCATTCATAGTCTTAGCCAAAGGAAAAAAGTTCTTATTGAGATATCTAAAAAGATCATCAGAGAAGAACGATTAAAAGAATCGAGAGGTAATAAATCGTGAACCCAAGACGTAAAAAAAGACTCACACTGGCAGTAGCTTTAATCGCAGGTGTAGCAGGTGTCGCTTCACTTTTACTGTACGCGTTAAATACCAATTTGAACTTGTTTTATACACCATATGAAATTGTACATGGTAAGAATGACACTGGAGTTAAGCCAGAGATTGGACAGCGTATTCGCGTAGGCGGCATGGTCACTGTTGGCTCTATGATACGCGACCCAAGCAGTTTACATGTGGAATTCGCGGTACATGACTCAGTAGGTGGCGAAATCATTGTGACATTTGACGATCTTCTTCCAGATTTATTCCGCGAAGGCCAGGGAATAGTCGCTCAAGGCGTATTAGTGGAATCAGGTAAGCTGGAAGCAACTGAAGTACTTGCAAAGCATGATGAAAATTATATGCCACCAGAAGTTGCTGAAGCAATGGGACAAACCCACAAAAAATTAGATTATCCAGAAGGCGCAGAGCCAAAGGGCTATAAATACCAGTAACTTATATTGAAAAACTACAAATTCAAAGCCTATAAATTAATAGAGTTGAAATAGATATTGGTTCTTATACCTAGATTAATAATCTCTTTGAATAAAAAGACTGAATCCAAAAGATTCGGTCTTTTTTATATTCGTATAAAAAATTATTGGTCAAGTTAAATTAGCCGCGGTTTTAGTGCGATTCCAATATAAACGGTCTGATTCATTTGGCGTTACCCATCATTATATTGATGGGGTAGAGGTTCACTGCAATATTCAGTAATGTAATTTATGAACGCTTTGTCTGCTTCTGTAAGAATTCCCATAACAGCTTACGGGAACCGATTCAGATTTAAAACTGCTGAAATCGTTACGTCAGTGAAATATCCGAACAACTTCCACAACGACTCAAATTTTGCTTGTAGTGATCGAGCTGAAGAGGCATTAACTTCAAGCTTATATGTCGCAAGCATTGGTAGCTGTTATTCATCCAATTCTTTAGCACAGGTGACTCGAAAACTATATTCGAACCTTTAGACATCAATTCTCAATCTGGCGAACATGACAATCCTCATCGACTTATTTACGAGTAAGTGAAACTAAGGTAATCGCAAAATAAGCATAATTATTACAGCTCCAAATAGACATCAGAAAGCCAAATCATAAATGAATTTCATAAAATAAAGACAAATTATGGATTTAGCATGTTTGAGAGTGCAACAAACGCTTATGCTGCATTCCGATGAGCATGCTGAGGCTACTGAAAGCTTACTAAAGTGTACATTTTCATTAGATTACACACTTGATAACAACTGGTATTAACCCGTTGTTAGTTACTAAAGACTACTGTGAACGTTAAAAATTGCAGATAATACTAAGTAACCTCAGCTCGGGATAATAAATGCATATCAAACAGATCTTTGCCCCGCTAACTGTGTTGAATTCATTTGCAATAGCTCGCTATTGACGCATAAATTCGCCTTGTTAACAGCGCAAAGCTCAAGTTTGAGGGTAAACAGTTGAATTTTGACTATTTCAATACCGTTTATTCATTCTTAACACGAGCTGAGGTTAAGTAGAATAAAACAAGGGATAAGAAAGCTGAAAAGTGGATATAAAAAAACCGAGCCTAGGCTCGGTTTTTAATAAGTAATTAAAAATTAATTACTCTGCAGCTTCAACTTCAACAGCTTCAGCAGCTTCAGGACGACCTACTAACTCGATGTAAGCCATTGGGGCTTTATCACCGGTACGAAGACCGCACTTAAGAATACGAGTGTAACCACCAGGACGTTCCTGGAAGCGTGGACCCAATTCAGTAAATAACTTACCTACAACTTCAGCGTCGCGGGTACGAGCGAAAGCTAAACGGCGATTTGCAACGCTGTCTACTTTAGCTAATGTTATTAGAGGTTCAACTACGCGACGCAATTCTTTCGCTTTTGCTACAGTTGTCTTGATTATCTCATGACGAACTAGTGAGCATGCCATGTTACGGAACATAGCTTGGCGATGACTGCTGTTACGATTTAGTTGACGACCACTCTTACGATGGCGCATGACTAATCCTTATAACCTTAATCTGTACTAACCTGAGACTTATAGGTCGTCTGCTAAACTAGCTGGAGGCCAGTTTTCAAGACGCATACCTAACGACAGTCCGCGAGATGCTAAAACGTCCTTAATTTCAGTAAGTGATTTCTTACCTAAGTTAGGGGTTTTCAACAACTCAACTTCAGTGCGTTGTACCAGATCACCGATGTAATGAATCGCTTCGGCTTTCAAACAGTTAGCCGAACGTACAGTTAGCTCTAAATCGTCGACAGGACGCAACAATATCGGATCGAATTCCGGTTTATCATCTTCCTCAGGCTTAGCAGCAGGCTCACGTAAATCAACAAACGCATCTAGCTGTTCGGCTAAAATAGTTGCTGAGCGACGAATTGCCTCCTCAGGATCGATAGTACCATTAGTGGTCATATCAATTACGAGCTTATCTAAGTCTGTGCGCTGTTCAACACGAGCCGCTTCTACATTGTATGCAATGCGAGCAACAGGTGAGAAAGACGCATCAACCAACAGGCGACCGATTGGACGATCATCGTCTTCGGTTTGTGCACGAGCCGAAGCAGGTACATAACCACGACCACGTTCAACACGGATACGCATGCTGATGTCATTATTACCAGTCAAATGACAGATAATATGATCAGGATTCATGATGGTAACATCGCCATCATGTGTGATATCTGCTGCTGTAACAGGGCCTGTGCCGGACTTACTTAACGTAAGCATAGCCTCGTCTTTACCCTCGATAGTTACCGCTAAACCTTTAAGATTTAACAATATCTCAAGGATATCTTCTTGTACGCCTTCCTTACTGCTATATTCGTGCAGTACGCCATCTATCTCGACTTCTGTAACAGCACAGCCAGGCATAGATGACAATAGGATGCGACGCAACGCGTTACCTAAGGTATGGCCAAAACCACGTTCTAGCGGTTCTAGTGTAACTTTGGCGCGAGTTGAATTAACCTGCTCAATTTCAACGAGACGCGGTTTAAGAAATTCTGTAACAGAACCCTGCATTGTGTCCTCTCTTGTTTGTTAGCTTTACTTAGAGTAAAGCTCGACGATCAGCTGTTCGTTAATATCCGCAGACAAATCGCTACGTTCTGGTAGACGCTTGAAAGCACCTTCCATTTTCGCATTGTCGACTTCTACCCATGTAGGCTTTTCGCGTTGACCAGCCACTTCTAAAGCCGCTTTAATACGAGCTTGAGTGCGTGATTTTTCACGGATGCTTACAACATCATTCGCAGACACTTTGAATGACGGAATGTTAACTACACGACCGTTAACCATAATAGATTTATGGCTTACTAGCTGACGTGATTCTGCACGAGTAGAACCGAAACCCATACGATAAACTACGTTATCTAGGCGGACTTCTAAAAGTTGTAACAAGTTTTCACCTGTATTACCTTTTAAACGTGCAGCTTCTTTGTAGTAGTTACGGAATTGCTTTTCTAACACACCGTAAATACGACGAACTTTTTGTTTCTCGCGTAACTGAGTACCATACTCAGACAAACGTGGCTTACGAGCGCCATGTTGTCCAGGTGCAGTTTCCAGCTTACACTTTGATTCGATTGCTCTCACACCGCTTTTTAAGAAAAGGTCTGTACCTTCTCGGCGGCTGAGCTTGAGCTTAGGACCCAAGTATCTTGCCATGATCTTTCTCCAACTATCCTATAACGTAGTGTTATACACGACGTTTTTTAGGTGGACGACAACCATTGTGAGGGATAGGTGTCACATCAGTAATATTGGTTATTTTATAACCAACTGCGTTCAGTGCGCGAATCGCTGATTCACGTCCTGGACCTGGACCCTTCACAAAAACTTCAAGGTTTTTAACACCATAATCTTGCGCAGCAATACCTGCACGCTCTGCCGCAACCTGTGCAGCAAACGGGGTCGATTTACGTGAACCACGAAAACCAGAACCACCTGAGGTAGCCCAAGATAAAGCATTACCTTGACGATCGGTAATGGTTACGATTGTGTTGTTGAAAGACGCATGGATATGAGCCATGCCATCTGCAACCTGTTTACGTACGCGCTTACGCGGAGAACGTGACGGAACTTTAGCCATTTTGGTTTACCTTCCCGTTACTTTCTGATTGGTTTACGTGGACCTTTACGCGTACGCGCATTGGTCTTAGTACGTTGCCCACGAAGTGGCAGGCTACGACGATGGCGGAGACCACGATAACAACCAAGATCCATAAGACGCTTGATGTTCATTGAAATCTCACGACGTAAGTCACCTTCTACAGCATATTTGGCGACTTCTTCGCGTAGGATATCTATTTGAGCTTCGCTCAATTCCTTGATCTTAGCATCTTCAGCAATTGAAGTAGCAGCACAGATTGCTCTTGCGCTTGTACGTCCAATACCAAAAATAGCAGTCAATGCGATGACTGTATGCTTTTGATCAGGAATGTTAATGCCAGCGATACGGGCCACTATGCACTCCTTAAATGTTAAAGGCTATCTGCGAAAAGCCCGAAAGGATACTCGACAGACAACAAATTTGCAAACAATATTTTTGGTCAGCCCATTATTGGGCTGACCAACTTCTTACTTAGCCTTGACGCTGTTTGTGTTTAGGTTCAACACATATAACGCGAACAACACCACTACGCTTGACGATCTTGCAATTACGGCAGATCTTCTTCACGGAAGCTCGAACTTTCATTTCATCACTCCGTAAAAGCTAACTTATTTTCCAAAGCGATCTAAATTCGCTTTGTTGACTAAATTAGCTTTCTTCATCACAGACTCATACTGATGAGACATCATATGGGTCTGAACCTGAGCCATGAAGTCCATGATCACGACTACTATAATTAGTAGCGAAGTACCGCCAAAATAGAACTGTACTTTCCACGCAATTAACATGAACTCCGGAATTAAGCAGATAAAGGTAATATACAACGCACCCGCTAAGGTTAAACGTGTCATTACTTTATCAATGTAACGCGAAGTCTGTTCACCGGGACGAATCCCAGGAATGAATGCACCACTCTTTTTCAAATTATCAGCTGTTTCGCGTGGATTAAAAACCAACGCAGTATAGAAGAAACAGAAAAAGATAATTGCTGTCGCATACAATAATGAATACAGCGGTTGTCCAGGGGACACAGCTAAAGCGAAATCGCTTAGCCATGACATAGACTCATTTTGTCCAAACCACTGAGCCAGTGTGCCTGGAAACAAAATAATGCTGGATGCAAATATTGGTGGAATTACACCTGCCATATTTACTTTAAGTGGTAAATGAGTGCTTTGCGCAGCAAAAACCTTACGGCCTTGTTGACGTTTAGCATAGTTGACAACGATTCGACGCTGTCCACGTTCCACAAACACTACAAAATAAGTTACAGCAAATACAATAACCGCGAGCAACAGTAGTACCAATACATTCAAGTCACCTTGACGCGCCTGCTCGGCTGTTGAGCCGATAGCCGATGGTAATCCTGCAACAATACCTGCGAAAATTAATATCGAGATACCATTACCAATACCACGTTCGGTAATCTGTTCGCCTAACCACATTAGGAACATAGTTCCTGTGACTAAACTTACAACAGCAACAAAGTAAAAACCAAATCCAATATTGGCCACGAGGCCAGGAACTAAATTCGGTAAACCTGTCGCGATACCGATAGATTGCAATGTACCCAGTACAAGTGTGCCATATCTAGTATATTGACTTATCTTTTTACGCCCTGACTCGCCTTCTTTTTTCAATTCAGCAAGTGCAGGATGCACAACAGTCAATAACTGCATAATAATCGATGCCGAAATATACGGCATGATACCTAATGCGAAGATAGAGGCACGCTCTAAAGCACCACCCGAGAACATGTTAAACATGCCAAGGATGGTATCTTTTTGCTGAGCAAAAAGCTCTGCTAATACAGCTGCGTCAATACCAGGAATTGGTACAAACGAACCGGCTCTAAAGACGATAATCGCACCAATCACGAACAGAAGGCGAGTTTTCAGTTCAGATAAACCACCTTTCGCGCTTTTTAAATCAAGTCCTGGTTTTGCCATCGACGTATTATTCCTCGATCTTGCCACCGGCAGCTTCAATAGCTGCACGTGCACCTTTGGTTACCTTTAGACCTTTTACAGTCACTGGGCGCTCAATGGTACCTGAAAGAACGATTTTCGCAAACTGGATATTGCGAGTAATAACGTTCGCAGCTTTCAGAGTGTTTAAATCGATGACATCACCGTTAACCTTTGCTAGTTCGAGTAAACGAACTTCAGCTGAAACCAAAGCTTTGCGAGATGTAAAGCCGAACTTAGGTAAACGGATTTTAAGAGGCATTTGACCGCCTTCAAAACCTACACGCACACCGCCGCCAGAACGAGACTTTTGTCCCTTATGACCACGACCTGCTGTTTTACCTAAACCTGAACCAATACCTCGGCCAACACGCTTAGGAGCAGATTTAGAACCTGCTGCTGGAGATAGAGTATTTAGACGCATTATCCTAATTCCTCCACCGAAACCATGTAGTAAACCTTGTTAATCATACCGCGAACTGAAGGAGTATCTTCAAGTTCAACTGTATGACCAATACGGCGCAGACCTAAACCTGTTAGGGTAGCTCGGTGTTTTGGTAAACGACCGATGCTGCTTTTGGTCTGTGTTACTTTAACTGTTTTAGTAGCCATGGTGCATTATCCCCGAATTTCGTCAACATTCAGGCCACGTTTAGCAGCGATTTGAGCAGGTGACTTCATGTGCACCAACGCATCGACTGTAGCGCGAACGATGTTGATCGGGTTAGTAGAACCGTATGCTTTTGACAGAACGTTATGAACGCCTGCTACTTCCAATACGGCACGCATTGCGCCACCGGCAATAATACCAGTACCTTGTGATGCTGGTTGCATGTACACAAGTGAACCTGTATGACGACCTTTAACTGGGTGATGCAGAGTACCTGCATTCAACTCAACGGTCACAATGTTACGACGCGCTTTTTCCATAGCTTTTTGAATCGCTGCTGGAACTTCACGTGCTTTACCGTAGCCATAGCCAATCTTACCGTTACCGTCACCCACTACTGTTAGTGCTGTGAAGCTAAAGATACGACCGCCCTTAACTACTTTAGAAACACGATTAACTGCAATCAATTTTTCTTGCAAATCGTCTTTTTGCTGAGCTTCTAATTTAGCCATTTATAACCCCTTAGAACTTCAGGCCAGCTTCACGAGCAGCGTCTGCTAATGCAGCCACACGTCCGTGATACTTGAAACCAGAACGGTCGAACGCAACAGTAGCCACGCCCTTCTCGATCGCACGCTCAGCAACTAGTTTACCAATTGCTTTGGCCGCATCTACGTTTCCGGTACTCTTTAGTTGCTCTTTAACTGTTTTTTCAACAGTTGAAGCGGCAGCTAACACCTGAGCTTCAGGACTAATAACCTGAGCATAAATGTGACGCGGTGTACGATGTACAACCAGACGATTCACGCCTAGCTCTTGGATCTTCTTACGTGCACGAGTAGCGCGACGTAAGCGAGATGTTTTCTTATCCATATCGCGTTACCTACTTCTTCTTAGCCTCTTTACGGCGTACAACTTCGTCGTCATAGCGAACACCTTTACCTTTATAAGGCTCTGGTGGACGGTAACCACGAATGTTTGCAGCAACTTGACCAACCAACTGTTTATCAACGCCTGTTAGGACGATTTCAGTTTGGCTAGGACATTCTACTGTCACGCCTGCGGGTAGCTTGTGTACTAATGGATGTGAGAAACCTAATGTTAAGTCTAAGTCACTACCAGCGATTTTCGCACGGTAACCTACACCAACAAGTTTAAGTTTTTTCACAAAACCTTGAGATACACCAACAACCATATTGTTTACTAGTGCACGTGCAGTACCTGCCTGCGCCCAAGCTTTTTCAAAGCCTTCGACAGGTAGAAACTTAACTTGTGCATCTTCGATAACAACATTTACCGCATTGTTGATTACTCGAGTCAGACTTCCTTTACTGCCTTTGACAGTTAAAGTCTGTTCGTTTAAAGTCACCTCTACGTCAGCAGGGATAGTGACTGGTGCTTTTGCAACACGAGACATTACTAACTCCTTACGCTACGTAGCAGATAACCTCGCCACCCGAGCCAAATTGGCGGGCGGCACGATCAGTCATCAAGCCTTTAGAAGTGGACACAATTGCGATACCCAGACCGCCCATAACCTTTGGAAGTTCGTCTTTACCTTTGTAAATACGAAGACCAGGACGGCTTACGCGCTGGATAGTCTCAACGACTGGTTTGCCTTGAAAGTACTTTAATGTAATTTCTAATTCAGGCTTAGCTTCATCTGCTACGGCGTAGTCAGTAATGAAACCTTCATCTTTAAGTAATTTCGCAATTGCTACTTTTAACTTAGCTGAAGGCATCTTTACAGATACGTGGTTAGCAGCTTGGCCGTTACGAATACGGGTTAACATATCCGCAATAGGATCTTGCATGCTCATATTAGCTTACTCCGTACAAGTGCTTACCAGCTGGCCTTACGTAGGCCAGGAACTTCACCACGCATGGTTGCTTCACGTAATTTAATACGGCTTAAGCCGAATTTACGTAAGAAGCCATGTGGGCGACCAGTTTGATTACAGCGATTGCGTTGACGCGATGCGCTTGAATCACGTGGTAGTGCTTGCAACTTAAGTACCGCATCCCAACGATCTTCTTCCGAAGTCTCTGGGCTGCTGATAGTAGCTTTAAGTGCTAGACGCTTTTCAGCATACTTAGCTACGAGCTGTGCACGTTTTGCTTCACGTGCTTTCATAGAAGTTTTAGCCATTATGCTACCCTTATTTCTTAAATGGGAAGTTAAAAGCGGTCAACAAAGCACGACCTTCTTCATCATTTTTCGCAGTAGTAGTGATAACAATATCCATACCACGAATCTTATCGATTTTATCGTAATCGATCTCAGGGAAGATGATCTGTTCTTTCACACCCATTGCATAATTACCACGGCCGTCAAACGCTTTAGCGCTTAAGCCACGGAAATCACGAATACGTGGGATTGCAATGTCAACTAGACGCTCTAAAAATTCCCACATGCGCTCACCGCGCAGGGTAACTTTACAGCCTATAGGGTAGCCTTCACGGATTTTAAAGCCAGCAACTGATTTACGAGCAACAGTTACAATTGGCTTTTGGCCAGCGATTGCAGTCATGTCACGAAGCGCGTGCTCCATAACTTTCTTATCTGCAACAGCTTCACCAACACCCATGTTAAGGGTGATTTTATCAATCCGAGGGACTTGCATGACACTGCTATAACCGAACTTTTTAGCTAGTTCAGCGATCACAGTCTCTTGATATTTATCATGCAGTTTCGCCATCGTTTACTCCAAATTACTTAACGAGTTCGCTGTTCGATTTATAAAAACGGACTTTTTTGTCGTTTTCAAATCGGAAACCAACACGATCTGCCTTGCCTGTGGCTTGGTTAAAGATCGCTACGTTTGATGTTTGCATCGGTGCTTCTTTCTCGATAACGCCGCCAGCTACGCCCAATTGTGGGTTTGGCTTTTGGTGTTTCTTAACGAGATTGATGCCTTCAACAATTAATTTACCAGTAGGTAGAACTTGAGAAACCTTACCGCGTTTACCCTTGTCTTTACCTGCTAATACAATCACTTCGTCTTCACGACGGATTTTTGCTGCCATTTTGAAAGCTCCTTACAGTACTTCAGGTGCCAGAGAGACAATCTTCATAAATTGCTCAGTACGCAATTCACGTGTCACTGGTCCAAAGATACGAGTACCAATCGGTGCAAGGTTTGCGTTAAGCAATACCGCTGCATTCCGATCGAAGCGAATGACAGAACCGTCTGGACGACGTACGCCTTTCTTAGTACGGACTACCACCGCGTTATATACATCACCTTTCTTCGCTTTAGCGCGAGGAATCGCTTCTTTAACAGAAACTTTGATAATGTCGCCGATACCGGCATAACGACGATGAGAGCCACCCAAGACCTTAATACACTGAACTCTACGTGCGCCACTATTACATGCGACGTCTAGAGTCGATTGCATTTGGATCATTTTAAGTGCTCCGCTATCGTTACTACACAAATCCCAATATTGGGACAATATTTAGCCAAAAATGAGGATAGTTTTACTCAATTTTGGCGCGCAAGTATAACACCACAATATCGGATTGCATAGTAAAAAAACAAACGGCTCCAAAATAAGGAGCCGTTTAGATTAACCTAACATAAAATTAGGCTTTGGTTACTACTTCAGCTAGGGTCCAAGACTTAGTCTTAGATAGAGGACGACACTGACTAATAGTCACTATGTCACCTTCATTACACTGATTAGTTTCGTCATGTGCATGGATCTTAGTAGTACGCTTGATGTACTTCCCATAAATAGGATGTTTCACTTGGCGCTCAATAGCAACAGTAATAGATTTTTCCATTTTGTTGCTAATTACTTTACCTTGCAAAGTACGGATTTTATCAGACATTACGCACCTGCCTTAGAAGTAATAATGGTCTTAACACGTGCAATGTTACGACGCACTAGTTTCAATTGATTCGTTTGAGTCAATTGACCAGTAGCGTGTTGCATACGCAGGTTAAACTGCTCACGCAGCAGACCAAGTAATTCAGCGTTAAGTTCTTCAACGCTCTTTTCTCTTAGTTCGCTCGCTTTCATTACATCACCGTCTTAGTTACGAAGGTAGTCTTCAGAGGTAGTTTAGCTGATGCTAAAGCGAAGGCTTCACGAGCCAACGATTCAGGTACACCACCCATCTCATAAAGAACCTTACCAGGTTGAATCTGACATACCCAGTATTCAACGTTACCTTTACCTTTACCCATACGCACTTCAAGAGGCTTAGAGGTAATTGGTTTGTCAGGGAAAACTCGAATCCAAATTTGTCCTTGACGTTTAACATGACGTGTCATGGCACGACGTGCAGATTCGATTTGACGAGCAGTTAAACGGCCACGGCCGACTGCTTTCAAACCGAAAGTACCAAAGCTAACTTCAGTACCGTTCGCTAGACCGCGGTTGCGGCCTTTGAACATCTTGCGAAACTTCATACGTTTAGGTTGCAGCATTAAAGTTTCTCCTATTTACCACGAGGCTTACGCTTAGGTTGCTGCTTTGGCTCTTCAATAGCAGGCATCATACCGTCTAGAACTTCGCCTTTGAAGATCCAAACTTTAATACCAATCACACCATATTGCGTGTGACTTTCAGCTGTTGAATAGTCGATATCAGCACGTAAAGTATGTAAAGGTACACGACCTTCACGATACCATTCTGCACGTGCGATTTCAGCACCACCTAAACGGCCGCTAACTTGAACCTTGATGCCTTGAGCACCAATACGCATTGCGTTTTGAACCGCGCGCTTCATAGCACGACGGAACATAACACGGCGCTCTAATTGCTGTGCAATACTGTCAGCAACAAGCTTAGCGTCTAATTCAGGCTTACGGATTTCAGCGATGTTGATTTGAGCAGTAGTGCCTGTGATTTTAGACACATATGCACGTAGTACTTCAACGTCTTCACCTTTCTTACCAATCACAACACCTGGACGGGCAGTGTGAATAGTAACGCGGATGCTTTTCGCTGGGCGTTCAATGACAATCTTAGATACTGATGCGGCCTTTAACTTTTCAGTTAAATATTGACGCACTTCCCAGTCGCTGTTCAGATTATTTGCATAGTCTGATCCATCTGCGTACCAGGTAGAGATCCAAGGCTTAGTGATACCCAGACGGATACCATTAGGATGTACTTTCTGTCCCATTGCTCTCTTCTCCTAGCGATCTGATACAACCACAGTAATGTGGCTGGTACGCTTCATGATACGATCAGCGCGACCTTTGGCACGTGGCATGATACGCTTCATAGTTGGGCCTTCATCTACGAAGACGGCTCCAACTTTAAGCTCATCAATATCCGCACCTTCGTTGTGTTCGGCGTTTGCTATAGCTGAGTCAAGTACTTTTTTAACTAGTACGGCGGCTTTCTTGGGGCTGAATGTCAAAATCTCGAGTGCCTTAGAAACAGGCAATCCGCGAATTTGATCAGCAACTAGACGGGCCTTCTGCGCAGACGTACGAGCAAAACGATGTTTAGCTAAAACTTCCATCTTATTCCTCCCGTATTAACGCTTCTTCGCTTTCTTATCTGCAGCATGGCCGCGATAAGTGCGAGTTGGTGAAAATTCACCAAGCTTGTGGCCGATCATTTCGTCAGTTACGAACACAGGTACGTGCTGACGACCATTATGGACAGCGATGGTCAACCCAATCATATTAGGGATGATCATTGAGCGGCGAGACCAAGTTTTAATTGGCTTTTTATCTCCCGCTTCCATCGCTTTCTCTACCTTCTTCAGCAAGTGCAGGTCAATGAAGGGACCTTTCTTGAGAGAACGTGGCATGGCGAATCCTCTTACTATTTATTACGACGACGTACGATGTACTTGTCAGTGCGCTTATTACTACGAGTTTTATAACCCTTAGTTGGCACACCCCATGGACTCACTGGATGACGTCCACCAGAAGTACGGCCTTCACCACCACCATGTGGATGGTCTACTGGGTTCATTGCAACACCACGCACTGTTGGGCGTACGCCTCTCCAGCGCTTAGCACCTGCTTTACCTAATTGGCGTAGCATGTGTTCGGCATTTCCAACTTCACCAAATGTCGCGCGGCAATCAACTGGAACTTTACGCATTTCGCCAGAGCGAAGACGTAGAGTTGCATATGCGCCATCACGAGCAACAACTTGTACATAGGCACCAGCTGAACGAGCGATTTGAGCACCTTTACCAGGCTTCATTTCTACTGCGTGAACAACTGAACCAACAGGAATGTTGCGTAACGGTTTAGCGTTACCAGTTTTGATTTCAGCATCATTACCAGATTGGATTGGATCGCCAGATTTCATGCCTTTAGCAGCAAGAATATAACGACGCTCACCATCTGCGTATAATACTAAAGCAATGTGCGCAGTACGGTTTGGATCGTACTCAATACGCTCAACTTTTCCTGGAATTCCATCTTTATCGCGTTTGAAGTCGATTAGACGGTAATGTTGCTTGTGACCACCACCGATGTGACGGACAGTGATACGGCCAGTATTGTTACGGCCACCACTTTTAGTTTTTCTCGCCAACAGGCCAGCAAAAGGTTTACCCTTATGCAGGTCCGTATTCACCACTTTAACTACGTGGCGACGACCTGGAGAGGTTGGCTTACACTTAATAACTGCCATGATAATTCTCCTTTGCTTACTCAGCGCCGCCGACGAAATCGATGTCAGCACCAGCAGCTAAAGTAACATAAGCTTTTTTCCAATCGCTGCGACGGCCAGTACGGGCGCCAGTACGTTTGGTTTTACCTTTGTTAACTAAAGTGCGAACTGTATCTACTTCAACTTCAAATAGCTTCGCTACTGCAGCTTTGATCTCTGCTTTAGTCGCATCGATTGCTACGCGGAAAACTACAGTGTTGTTTTTCTCTGCAACAACAGTACTCTTTTCAGAGATGTGCGGAGCAAGAATAACTTTTAGCAAACGTTCTTCGGTGATCATGCTAGCATCTCCTCAATTTGCTTCACTGCATCAGCAGTAACAAGAACAGTGTTAAACGCAATTAGACTTACTGGGTCTAGACCCGCAACGTCACGTACGTCAACTTTGTATAAGTTGCGAGCTGCTAAGAATAAATTCTCATCAACTTCTGCAGTAACAATTAGAACATCTTGTAAGTTCATTGCTGCTAATTTAGCTTTCAACTCTTTAGTTTTAGGAGCTTCAACACTAAATGATTCAACGACAACTAAACGTTCTTGACGTACCAATTCCGAAAATATGCTACGAAGAGCACCACGGTACATCTTTTTGTTAACTTTTTGGCTGTGATCTTGAGTTTTAGCAGCGAATGTTACGCCACCGCCACGCCAGATTGGGCCTTTAACACTACCGGCACGAGCACGGCCAGTGCCTTTTTGGCGCCAAGGCTTTTTGCCTGAGCCAATAACTTCCGCGCGCGTCTTTTGGGCACGAGTGCCTTGACGTGCGTTTGCAGCGTAAGCTACAACTACCTGATGAACCAATGCCTCGTTAAAGTCACGGCCGAAGGTAGTTTCGGAAACTTCAAGAGCGCTCTGCGCGTCTTTCAATACCAATTCCATTACTATCTCCTCAGACCTTAAGCTTTAACTGCTGGCTTGATAATCAAGTCACCATTGGTAGCGCCTGGAACAGCGCCGCGTACTAGTATCAAGTTACGCTCTGCATCAACACGTACAACGTGTAAATTTTGAGTAGTTACTTGTTCAGCACCCATATGGCCTGACATCTTCTTGCCTTTGAATACACGACCGGGCGTTTGGTTCTGACCGATAGAACCATTCGAGCGGTGAGCCAAAGAGTTACCGTGAGTCATATCTTGGGTACGGAAGTTCCAACGCTTAACGCCGCCTTGGAAACCTTTACCTTTTGATTGACCGGTAACGTCTACTTTCGCCACTTCTGCGAAAATATCAACATTAAGCTCAGCACCAACTTCAATGCCTTCGCCTTCACCATCTGCTAGACGCACTTCCCATAAACCACGACCGGCAACTACGCCGCCCTTGGCAAAATGACCTGCTTCTGCTTTAGTGATGCGATTGGCTTTTTTGGTACCTGTAGTTAACTGTAGTGCACGGTAGCCGTCAGTTTCTAAAGTTTTCACTTGAGTAACACGGTTGCCAGCTACTTCAATAACTGTTACTGGGATTGACGTACCATCTTCAGTGAAGATGCGAGTCATACCCACTTTACGACCAATAAGACCGATAGCCATCTCTCAAACCTCTTCTAAGGATCTCAATTAACCTAAGCTAATCTGAACGTCGACACCAGCCGCAAGATCTAAACGCATTAGCGCGTCTACTGTCTTTTCTGTTGGCTCTACGATGTCAACTAAGCGCTTGTGTGTACGAATTTCATACTGATCACGAGCATCTTTGTTAACGTGCGGAGAGATCAAAACGGTATAACGCTCTTTGCGTGTAGGTAGTGGAATAGGACCACGGACCTGCGCGCCTGTACGCTTAGCAGTTTCAACGATTTCCGCTGTAGACTGATCAATTAAACGATGATCAAAGCCTTTCAAGCGGATACGGATTCTTTGGTTCTGCATTGACCAGAGCTCCTAAAATGGACACATAAAAAATCACCCTCTTGCTACTTCCTGATCGGAAATGCAGAGCGAGATGATTTAACCGTTCGACTCCCAATCGGAGTCGCTATGAATATGAAAAGCCTAATCGACTCTTCTTTCGCTCACTGCACTAGTGCAGCGAGTGGGCAATTATACAGATCTGGTTTATAAGATCAAGGCCCTTTGTGCGTTATATTAAAATAAGTCTACACAATTCGTTGCGCAGCATTTTACACAATTATTGTCAAAATACTAGTAAATTTTTTACAATAAAAAAGGAAGCCTAAGCTTCCTTTTTCAGTGTTAACTAAATTCGCAATTAAGCAATAATTTTAGCTACAACACCAGCACCAACTGTACGGCCACCTTCACGGATAGCAAAACGTAAACCGTCGTCCATCGCGATTGGGTAAATCAAAGTAACAACCATCTTGATGTTGTCACCAGGCATTACCATTTCTACGCCTTCTGGCAATTCGATAGTACCAGTTACGTCCGTTGTACGGAAATAGAACTGTGGACGGTATCCTTTGAAGAATGGAGTGTGACGTCCGCCTTCTTCTTTTGATAACACGTATACTTCTGATTCGAAAGTAGTGTGTGGGTTGATTGAACCAGGCTTAGCTAGTACTTGGCCACGTTCTACGTCATCACGCTTAGTACCACGTAATAACACACCACAGTTCTCGCCAGCACGACCTTCGTCAAGTAGCTTACGGAACATTTCTACGCCAGTACAAGTTGTTTTAGTTGTGTCTTTAACACCTACAATTTCAACTTCGTCTGATACGCGTACAATACCACGCTCAACACGACCAGTTACCACTGTACCACGACCTGAAATCGAGAATACGTCTTCGATTGGTAGTAGGAATGGCTTATCGATGTCACGCTCTGGCTCTGGAATATAAGTATCTAGTGCTTCTGCAAGCTCAAGAATCTTACCTTCCCATGCCGCATCGCCTTCTAACGCTTTTAATGCAGAACCTTGGATAACTGGTAAGTCATCACCTGGGAAGTCGTATTCTGAAAGAAGCTCACGCACTTCCATTTCTACTAATTCCAATAGCTCTTCGTCATCTACCATGTCACATTTGTTCATGAATACGATGATGAAAGGTACACCTACTTGACGAGAAAGTAGGATGTGCTCACGTGTTTGTGGCATTGGGCCGTCTGTAGCAGCAACTACTAAGATTGCGCCATCCATCTGTGCAGCACCAGTGATCATGTTTTTAACATAATCCGCGTGACCTGGACAGTCGACGTGTGCATAGTGACGAATTGGTGTGTCATATTCGATGTGAGAAGTATTAATAGTAATACCGCGCTCACGCTCTTCTGGAGCATTATCGATTTGAGCGAAGTTACGCACTTCACCACCATAAGTCTTAGCTAACACAGCAGAAATAGCTGCAGTTAAAGTTGTTTTACCATGGTCAACGTGACCGATGGTGCCTACGTTTACGTGAGGCTTTTTACGTTCAAATTTAGCTTTTGCCACGATATATTCCTTTCTTTTCAGAAGTGCTCGTTTAATTCGAGCAATATAACATTTATGCCGCAACCAATATTAGTTACGAGATTCTATAATCGCTTTTGCAATGTTTTGCGGTGCATCTGCGTACTTCAAGAACTCCATAGAGTATGAAGCACGACCCTGAGATGCTGAACGCAAATCAGTTGCATAACCAAACATTTCAGATAGAGGGACTACTGCTTGGATAAGTTTAACACCAGCGATGCCATCTTCCATACCTTCAATTATGCCACGACGGCGGTTTAAGTCACCTACTACGTCGCCCATATAATTTTCAGGAGTAGTCACTTCTACTTTCATACAAGGTTCGAGCAACACAGGGGTAGCTTCTAGCGCACCCTTTTTGAAGCCCATAGAACCCGCAATCTTAAATGCCATCTCATTCGAATCCACATCATGATATGAACCATCGAATAAAGTGACCTTTACGTCAAGTACAGGGTAGCCAGCTAAAACGCCGTTCTTCATCTGTTCTTGAATACCTTTGTCAACGGCAGGAATAAATTCACGAGGAACTGTACCCCCAACAATTTCATTGACAAATTCATAGCCTTCACCTTCTTCGCGTGGATCAATTCTTAGCCATACATGACCAAATTGACCTCGCCCGCCGGATTGGCGTATAAACTTACCTTCTACTTCAACACTGGAACGAATAGTTTCACGATAGGCAACCTGAGGTTTACCTACGTTACACTCAACACCAAATTCGCGACGCATACGGTCAACGATAATGTCTAAGTGTAGCTCACCCATTCCAGATATCAGTATTTGAGCAGAGTCGTCATCAGTTTCGACTTTGAAAGAAGGGTCTTCCGCTGCTAATTTTTGCAACGCAATCGCCATTTTATCTTGGTCTGCTTTTGAACGAGGCTCAACAGCAATGGTAATTACTGGTTCTGGGAACTCCATGCGTTCTAGAATCACTTTGTGATCTATATCGCAAAGAGTATCACCTGTTGTGACATCTTTTAAACCAATTGCCGCAGCGATATCACCAGCACGTACTTCTTTTAACTCAGAGCGATCATTTGCATGCATTTGCACCATACGACCAATTCGTTCACGTTTCTGTTTAACAGAGTTGTAAACGGCTGCACCTGATTGAAGTACACCGGAATATACGCGGATAAAGGTAAGTGTTCCAACAAATGGATCAGTGGCTATCTTAAATGCTAATGCCGCAAATGGGGCATTATCATCAGATGGACGTTCTACTTCTTGCTCTTCCTCATCAATACCCTTAATTGCAGGTACATCAACTGGAGCGGGTAAGAAGTCGACCACCGCATCTAACACCGCCTGAACACCTTTGTTCTTAAATGCTGAACCACAGGTTGCTAAGACAATTTCATTATTGATAGTGCGCTGACGCAATGCATGCTTAATCTCGATTTCTGAAAGTTCACCTGTTTCCAAGTATTTATCCATCAGTTCATCTGAGGCTTCAGCAGCAGCTTCCACAAGGTACTCACGCATATCTGTTGCCTTAGCAACAAGATGTGCTGGAATTTCTTCATAAGTGAATGACATCCCTTGATCTTCTTCAGACCAATTGATGGCTTTCATCTTAATCAAATCAATAACCCCTTTAAAATCCTCTTCTGTACCAATATTCATTTGAATAGGTACACAAGTGGCTCCAAGACGATTACGGATTTGTTTAATAACACGGTCAAAGTCAGCACCAGTACGATCCATCTTGTTAACAAATACAATGCGCGGAACGTGGTATTTGTCAGCTTGACGCCATACGGTTTCTGATTGAGGTTCAACGCCTGATGAGCCACAGAAGACAACAACTGCACCATCTAACACACGTAATGAACGCTCTACTTCAATAGTGAAATCAACGTGACCTGGGGTATCGATGATATTAATACGGTGTTCAGTGAACTGAGCATCCATACCACGCCAGAAAGTGGTAACAGCAGCCGAGGTAATTGTTATACCACGCTCTTGCTCTTGTACCATCCAGTCCGTAGTGGCGGCGCCGTCATGCACCTCACCAATTTTATGAGACAGACCGGTATAGAACAAAACACGTTCAGTTGTGGTAGTTTTACCTGCGTCCACATGAGCGACGATGCCGATATTTCGGTAACGCTCAATTGGGGTTGTACGAGCCACGATTATACCCTCTCAACTAAAGCAAAATTTGCTTTAGACAATATCAACAATATGGAGCGGGCTAATGCCCGCCCCATTATATTACCAACGGTAATGAGCAAACGCTTTGTTAGCTTCTGCCATGCGGTGAACGTCTTCACGTTTCTTAACCGCAGTACCTTTGTTTTCAGACGCATCTAGCATTTCACCTGCTAGACGTAGAGCCATAGATTTTTCACCACGTTTGCGAGCAGCTTCAACTAACCAGCGCATCGCTAGTGCGTTACGACGCACTGGACGAACTTCACATGGTACTTGATAAGTAGAACCACCAACGCGACGAGATTTAACTTCGACTGATGGACGTACGTTATCAAGAGCTGCTTCAAGGATAGATAAATGATCTTCGCTTTTCTTTTCAGCGACAACATCTAACGCCTTGTAGATAATTTTTTCTGCAGTCGACTTTTTGCCGTCTTGCATAATGACGTTGATGAACTTAGCCAACAACTCACTGTGAAACTTTGGATCTGGTAGGATTTTACGTTGTCCTACAACGCGACGTCTTGGCATATTAATTCTCCGTATGCTTCAGGTATTTCCAAAACTGGAATGTTAAATAATACTAGCTTGGCCTTACTTCTAACGGGATACGTTAAGACTTAGGACGCTTAGCACCGTATTTAGAACGGCCTTGGCGACGTGTAGTCACGCCTGCACAATCTAATGCGCCACGAACAGT
This sequence comes from Shewanella sp. HL-SH2, assembly GCF_051164935.1. Taxonomy (NCBI): domain Bacteria; kingdom Pseudomonadati; phylum Pseudomonadota; class Gammaproteobacteria; order Alteromonadales; family Shewanellaceae; genus Shewanella; species Shewanella sp. HL-SH2. Next base: position 718,105 of record NZ_CP195035.1, on the reverse strand, counting down.
GTGGTAACGCACACCGGGTAAGTCTTTAACACGACCACCACGGATTAAGATTACACTATGCTCTTGCAAGTTATGGCCTTCACCACCGATGTACGAAGTTACTTCGAAACCGTTAGTAAGACGCACACGAGCTACTTTACGTAGAGCAGAGTTTGGTTTTTTTGGTGTTGTAGTGTACACACGAGTACAAACACCACGTTTTTGTGGGCACGCATTCAACGCAGGCACATTAGTCTTTTCGACTTTTGGCGCACGTGGCTTACGTACCAACTGGTTTACAGTTGCCATGTATAGCTCCGACAGTTGAATAACTCAACAATTAGGTGTGAAAAATCTATATCCCACAATGGTGGGACGCGGAATTTTAGAAAGGTAATGCCAATCTGTCAAGAAATAGCCAACTTTTGATCGAAATTCGAATAAAAAAGGCGCCAAAGGCGCCTTTTATTAACATTTTCGCAACTTAATCTTAGCTTCCTGCCAAATTAAGTAAGTCTGCTAAGTTCTGTTCAGCTTCGCTTGCTGTCACTTTTGGTGCTTCAACCTTGCCACCAGAAGCCGCTGCTTTAGCACGTTCTTCGTTACGAGTCTTATGATAAGCATAACCAGTACCCGCTGGGATCAAACGACCTACGATTACGTTTTCTTTCAGACCACGTAATGGATCACTCTTACCACCGACTGCAGCTTCAGTTAACACACGAGTCGTTTCTTGGAACGATGCTGCTGAGATGAATGATTCGGTAGCTAAAGAAGCTTTAGTTATACCTAATAAATCACGCTCAAACAATGCAGGCATCTTGCCTTGCGCTTCAAGTTCGCGGTTAGCGATCTTAACGCGAGCCACTTCAGCTTGCTCACCTTCTAAGAAGTCAGTGTCGCCTGAAGAAGTGATAATACACTTACGTAGCATCTGACGAATGATCACTTCGATATGTTTATCGTTGATCTTCACACCCTGGAGGCGGTAAACGTCCTGTACTTCGTTAACAATGTAGTTTGCTACATGATGTATACCACGAAGACGTAAGATGTCGTGTGCCGCTTCTGGGCCGTCAGCAATAACTTCACCACGTTCGACTTTTTCACCTTCGAACACGTTTAAGTTACGCCACTTAGGGATCATCTCTTCATAATGATCGCCGCCATCGGCAGGAGTAATCACTAGACGACGCTTGCCTTTAGTTTCTTTACCGAACGAGATAGTACCAGAGATTTCTGCAAGAATTGCAGGCTCTTTTGGCTTACGCGCTTCGAATAAGTCAGCAACACGTGGAAGACCACCGGTGATGTCACGTGTTTTAGACGATTCTTGAGGAATACGTGCTAATGCGTCACCAACGTTAATTTTCGCGTTATCATCTTTTGCTACAATCGCATTACCTGGTAAGAAGTATTGAGCTGGTACTTCTGTACCAGGGATCATTAAGTCATTACCATTAGCATCCACTAAGCGGATTGCTGGGCGCATTTCTTTACCCGCTGAAGTACGTGCACCAACGTCAAGTACAACAACAGAAGAAAGACCTGTTAACTCGTCGGTTTGACGTGTCATGGTTACGCCGTCGATCATGTCAACGAACTTAACTGTACCGGCAACTTCAGAAATAATTGGATGCGTATGTGGATCCCAGTTAGCGATTATGTCGCCAGCTGCCACTTCAGTATCTTCCAGTTTTTCTAAAACGGTACCGTAAGGCACTTTGTAACGTTCTTTCTCACGACCTAGTTCATCAATGATGGCTAGTTCAGATGAACGAGAAACAATTACAAGCTTACCGTCAATGTTAGAAACATGCTTAGCATTGTGTAACTTCAGAGAACCTGCGTTCTTAACTTGAACGTTGTTTTCTGCAGAAGCTCGAGATGCCGCACCACCAATGTGGAACGTACGCATGGTTAACTGTGTACCAGGTTCACCAATAGACTGCGCCGCAACAACACCAATCGCTTCACCGTGGTTAATAATATGACCACGAGCCAAATCACGACCGTAACATGCCGCACACACACCAAAATCTGTGTCACAGGTAATTACAGAGCGTACGATAACTTCATCGATGCTGTGCTCTTCTAATGTGTCACACCATGCTTCGTCTAGTAATGTATTACGCGGCGCTAATACTTCTTCAGTACCAGGCTTCAATACATCAATAGCAACCACACGACCCAGTACGCGTTCACGCAATGGCTCAACAACATCACCACCTTCAATAAGCGGCTTCATTGTTAGACCGTGTTCAACACCACAATCATCTTCAATAACCACTAAATCTTGTGCAACGTCAACAAGACGACGAGTTAGATAACCCGAGTTAGCTGTTTTCAATGCGGTATCGGCAAGACCTTTACGCGCACCGTGAGTAGAAATAAAGTACTGAAGTACGTTTAGGCCTTCACGGAAGTTAGCCGTAATTGGGGTTTCAATGATTGAGCCATCAGGCTTAGCCATCAAACCACGCATACCCGCTAGCTGACGGATCTGTGCAGCACTACCACGAGCGCCCGAGTCAGCCATCATATAGATGCTGTTAAACGAAGCTTGTTGCTCTGGCACGCCATCACGGTTAATCACTGTCTCAATTGACAGGTTTTCCATCATCGCTTTTGATACTTTTTCGTTGGCAGATGCCCAGATATCGATGACTTTGTTGTAACGCTCACCGGCAGTTACTAGACCAGACTGGAACTGCTCTTGAATTTCAAGCACTTCAGCTTCAGCATCTGCAACTAAGGTGTATTTCTCGTCAGGAATAACCATGTCATCGATACCTACAGAGGCACCAGAGATGGTTGCAAAACGGAAACCGGTATACATTAACTGGTCAGCAAAGATAACAGTATCTTTAAGACCTAGTTGACGATAACAAGTGTTCAACAATTTAGAAATCTGCTTCTTACCCATGTTTTGGTTAACCAAATCATATGATAAGCCTTCAGGCAGAATTAATGATAAAAGCGCACGTCCTACTGTTGTATCAACGATACGAGTAGCCTTAGTTCTTTCACCATCTTCAGCGATAGTAGTCTCTGTAACACGTACTTTAACGCGTGCATGTATCTCAACAGCACCAGTAGCATAAGCTTTCTCTACTTCTGACACGTCAGAGAATGCCATACCTTCACCGCGGCCATTAATACATTCGCGACTTGTGTAGTACAAACCTAATACAACGTCTTGAGACGGCGTAATTACTGGCTCACCGTTAGCAGGTGACAAAATGTTGTTCGTAGACATCATTAGCGCACGAGCTTCTAACTGAGCTTCAAGCGTTAATGGTACGTGTACCGCCATTTGGTCACCGTCGAAGTCGGCGTTGTATGCCGCACAAACTAACGGATGTAATTGAATCGCTTTACCTTCAATCAGAACAGGTTCAAATGCTTGAATACCTAGTCTGTGAAGTGTTGGTGCACGGTTAAGCATGACTGGATGTTCACGAATTACTTCGTCTAACACATCCCATACTTCAGCCTGTTCACGCTCAACCATTTTCTTAGCAGCTTTGATAGTTGTAGCTAGGCCACGACCTTCTAATTTGCCATAGATAAATGGTTTAAATAGCTCAAGTGCCATCTTCTTAGGAAGACCACACTGGTGCAAACGTAAAGTAGGACCTACGGTAATTACCGAACGACCAGAGTAGTCAACACGCTTACCAAGTAAGTTCTGACGGAAACGACCTTGCTTACCTTTGATCATATCAGCCAAAGATTTAAGCGGGCGCTTGTTAGAACCGGTAATAGCACGACCACGACGACCGTTATCTAATAGCGCATCAACTGACTCTTGTAACATACGCTTTTCGTTACGTACGATAATGTCAGGCGCAGCTAAATCTAACAGACGCTTCAAACGGTTGTTACGGTTAATCACACGACGATATAGATCGTTAAGATCAGATGTCGCGAAACGACCACCATCTAACGGCACTAATGGGCGTAGATCAGGTGGAAGAACCGGTAACACTTTTAAGATCATCCACTCTGGCTTGTTGCCAGATGTAAAGAATGCTTCCATCAATTTCAAACGCTTGGTCACTTTTTTGCGACGAGTTTCTGAATTTATTGATGGTAACTCTTCGCGCATTTGCTCGATTTGTTGCTCAAGATCGATAGCACGTAGCAATTCTAAAACTGCCTCAGCACCCATCTTAGCTTCGAACTCATCGCCGTACTCTTCTAACGCATCTAAATACGTTTCTTCGGTCAACATTTGACCGCGTTCAAGCGTGGTCATGCCAGGCTCTATCACAACAAATGATTCAAAGTACAGTACGCGTTCAATATCACGTAACGTCATATCTAACATTAAGCCGATACGAGACGGTAATGATTTTAAGAACCAAATATGTGCAACTGGGCTAGCCAGTTCAATGTGACCCATGCGCTCACGACGCACTTTAGTCTGGGTAACTTCTACGCCACATTTTTCACAAATGACACCACGGTGCTTAAGACGTTTGTATTTACCACACAAACATTCGTAATCTTTAACTGGACCAAAGATACGCGCACAGAACAAACCTTCACGTTCAGGTTTGAATGTACGGTAGTTAATGGTTTCTGGTTTTTTAACTTCACCAAATGACCAAGAGCGGATTAGATCAGGCGAAGCCAATCCAATTTTAATTCCGCTAAATTCTTCAGTCTTACTTTGCTGTTTAAGAAACTTTAATAAGTCTTTCACGTTTCTCTCCTGAAGGAGTTAAACCAGGTGCTTTGCTGATGCAAAGCACCCTTGGTTACCAAACATTGCTTAAGTGCGATGCTTACTCTTGATCCAGCTCGATATTAATACCAAGTGAACGAATTTCTTTCAACAATACGTTGAAAGACTCAGGCATGCCTGGTTGCATCTGATGGTTACCGTCGACGATGTTTTTATACATCTGAGTACGACCATTAACGTCATCCGACTTAACTGTCAGCATTTCCTGTAGAGTATAAGCTGCACCGTATGCTTCAAGTGCCCACACTTCCATCTCACCGAAACGTTGACCACCAAATTGAGCTTTACCGCCCAATGGTTGTTGTGTAACTAAGCTGTACGAACCAGTAGAACGGGCGTGCATCTTGTCATCAACTAAGTGGTTCAGTTTAAGCATGTACATGTAACCAACGGTCACTTTACGCTCAAACTCGTTACCGGTACGGCCGTCACATAATGTCAACTGACCAGACTCAGGTAAGCCTGCAAGAGCAAGCATTTGCTTGATCTCTTTCTCTTTAGCACCATCGAATGCTGGTGTTGCGATTGGGATACCACCCTTAAGGTGAGTCGCCAAACGTACAACTTCATCATCAGTAAATGAATCGATATCAACGCGTTGTAACACGTCGTCACCTAACTCATAGACTTGCTTGATGTAATCACGAAGTACAGCAATTTCACGTTGCTCTTCAAGCATAGCGGTAATCTTGTTACCAATGCCTTTCGCAGCAGCACCCATGTGAACTTCAAGTACCTGACCGATGTTCATACGCGATGGTACGCCCAATGGGTTTAGTACGATGTCTACTGGATTACCTTCTTCATCATATGGCATGTCTTCGACTGGACAAATCTTCGAGATAACACCTTTGTTACCATGACGGCCCGCCATTTTATCACCAGGCTGAATAGTACGTTTAACGGCTAAGTAAACCTTAACAATTTTCAGTACGCCTGGAGCTAAATCATCACCTTGAGTGATCTTACGACGCTTAGTTTCAAACTTCTTGTCAAAGTCAGCGCGCAGCTCTTCGTGCTGTTCAGCTAACTGCTCAAGTTCAGTTTGTTTTGCTTCATCGTCAATCACTTGGATTAGCAAGTCTTTGCGTGGTAACTCAGCTAATTTAGCTTCAGAGAAACCAGCAGCTAATAACAAGTTACGCGCACGGCCTAATACGCCGTCTTCAAGGATCTTGAATTCTTCGCCTAAGTCTTTACGAGCTTGACGAACATGCATGTCTTCAATTTCAAGTGCACGTTTGTCTTTTTCAACGCCGTCACGGGTAAATACCTGAACGTCGATGATGGTGCCTTTAACTGAGTTAGGTACACGTAATGAGCTGTCCTTAACGTCAGAAGCTTTCTCACCAAAAATAGCTCGGAGTAGTTTCTCTTCTGGAGTTAACTGTGTTTCACCCTTAGGTGTCACTTTACCCACAAGAATATCGCCGCCCTTCACTTCTGCACCAATATAAACGATACCTGATTCATCTAATTTAGATAAAGCAGACTCGCCTACGTTTGGAATATCAGCCGTGATTTCTTCGCTACCCAATTTAGTATCACGAGCAATACAAGAAAGCTCTTGGATATGGATAGTAGTAAAACGATCTTCTTGCGCTACGCGCTCAGAAATTAAGATCGAATCTTCGAAGTTATAGCCATTCCAAGGCATGAACGCGATACGCATGTTTTGACCAAGGGCCAATTCGCCAAGGTCCGTAGAAGGACCATCAGCTAATACATCACCACGAACCACTGGATCACCAGCAAAACAACAAGGACGTTGGTTAATACAAGTGTTTTGGTTTGAACGGGTATATTTTGTTAGGTTGTAAATGTCGATACCGGCTTCGCCTGCGCGTAGCTCGTCTTCATTAACTTTAACAACGATACGGCTAGCGTCAACATAGTCAACCACACCGCCACGTTTAGCCACCACCACAACACCAGAGTCAACAGCAAGAGTACGTTCAATACCAGTACCTACTAACGGCTTATCAGCACGCAGTGTAGGAACGGCTTGACGTTGCATGTTTGCACCCATCAATGCACGGTTAGCATCATCGTGTTCTAAGAACGGAATTAATGACGCTGCAACAGAAATAATCTGTTGTGGCGAAACGTCCATGTACTGAACGTCAGCTGCACGCATAAAGGTAGATTCACCTTTATGACGACAAGCTATTTGGTCTTCAACCATACGACCAGCTGCATCAACTTCGATGTTAGCTTGCGCAATAACATAACGACCTTCTTCGATTGCTGATAAGTATTCAACTTCATCAGTAATCACACCGTCTACCACTTTACGGTATGGCGTTTCTAGGAAGCCGTACGAGTTTGTACGAGCAAAACTGGCTAGCGAGTTGATTAGACCAATGTTTGGACCCTCTGGGGTCTCAATTGGACATAAACGACCATAGTGAGTTGGATGTACGTCACGGACTTCAAAGCCTGCGCGTTCACGGGTCAAACCACCAGGACCAAGGGCAGAAATACGACGTTTATGCGTCACTTCTGACAATGGATTGTTTTGGTCCATAAACTGTGACAACTGTGAAGAACCGAAAAACTCTTTCACTGCCGCAGAAATTGGCTTAGCGTTAATTAAGTCTTGTGGCATTAATTCGTTTAAATCGCCTAAAGATAGACGTTCACGAACCGCACGCTCAACACGGACTAGACCAACACGGAATTGGTTTTCAGCCATCTCACCTACGCTACGAATACGACGGTTACCTAAGTGGTCAATATCGTCGACTTCATCGTAACCGTTACGGATTTCGATGATTTTCTTCATAACACAAACGATGTCTTCTTTCGATAGAACGCCTGAACCTTCATCTTCAGCAATCTCAAGACGACGGTTAAACTTCATACGACCTACTTTTGATAAGTCATAACGTTCTTCACTGAAGAATAGGTTTTGGAATAAACCTTCAGCAGCATCTTTGGTTGGTGGCTCGCCAGGACGCATCATACGATAGATTTCAACTAATGCTTCTAAGCGGTTAGTTGTTGAATCTATGCGCAGTGTGTCTGCGATATAAGCACCATGATCAAGGTCATTGATAAATAACGTATCAATTTCTTTAATGCCGGCTAATGACAAATTAGCTAAATCTTCTAATGAGATTTCGCTGTTTGCTGTCACTAATACTTCACCAGTATCTTCATCGATATAATCTTGTGCAGCATACTTACCAACAATGTAATCCACTGGCACTTCAAGCTCAGTCGTGTTGGTTTTTTCTAACTGTTTAATATGACGAGCTGTAATACGACGGCCCGCTTCAACCAACAGACTACCTTCAGCATCTTTAATGTCATAGCTAGCTGTCTCACCGCGTAAGCGATCAGGTACTAATGACATCACTAAAGAATCTTTCTTAATCTTGAACTGAATACGCTCAAAGAATAAGTCTAAGATGTCTTGAGTAGAAAAATCTAACGCACGTAGCATGATAGTCGCAGGTAATTTACGACGACGGTCAATACGGACGAATAATGCGTCTTTAGGATCGAATTCAAAGTCAAGCCATGAACCACGGTAAGGAATAATACGTGCGTTATAAAGCACTTTACCGGAAGAGTGGGTTTTACCACGGTCATGATCAAAGAATACGCCAGGACTACGGTGTAACTGAGACACAATAACACGCTCAGTACCGTTGATAACGAACGTACCGTTATCAGTCATCAATGGGATATCACCCATGTAGACTTCTTGTTCTTTAATATCTTTTACTGTGCCAGCTGCAGCTTCACGATCAAACAACACCATGCGTAACTTAACGCGCAGTGGAGCTGAATAAGTGACACCACGGATCTGACATTCTTTCACATCAAAAACTGGCTCGCCTAGTTTATAACTGACATATTGCAGCTCAGAATAACCAGAAAAGCTCTTGATAGGAAAAACGCTACGAAATGCCGCTTCAAAACCGCGTTCACCCGTAGGATCTTGATCGGTGAATTTCTTAAAAGAGTCTAACTGGATAGACAATAGATAAGGGATGTCCAAAACCTTTGGACGCTTACCAAAATCTTTGCGAATACGCTTCTTTTCAGAATAGGAGTAAACCATGGGTTTCCTCTACTTACTAGTGTGACCAAGACTGAAATACATTAATTTTTTAATATAAATCAGCGCGTTTGCCCGTCACCGTTGTCGCAAGAACCTAACCAGTAATCTCTGCTAGGAACTGCTAAAACTGGCGATAAACGGTGAATAAAAAATCGCCTGCGCATAGAGCGCAAAAAAGGCCGACGGTTAAAAAACCGCCAGCCTTCACCCAATTGCTTGGGTGAGTAAGTTAACTAAAACTTACTTGATTTCAACTTCTGCACCAGCTGCAACTAACTCAGCTTTAAGCGCTTCAGCTTCTTCTTTAGAAACAGCTTCTTTAACTGCAATTGGAGAAGATTCTGACATAGTTTTAGCTTCTTTCAGGCCTAGACCTGTAGCGCCACGAAGTGCTTTAATTACAGCAACTTTGTTAGCACCGTGAGAAGTAAGAATTACGTCGAATTCTGTTTGCTCTTCAGCAGCTGCGCCAGCATCGCCAACAGCTACAGTTGCAGCAGCAGCAGAAACACCGAATTTCTCTTCCATTGCTTCGATTAGTTCAACAACTTCCATTACAGACATTGCTGCGAAAGCTTCTAAGATTTGGTCTTTAGTGATAGACATTAGAAATATTTCCTATTGTTCTGAATTCAATTTTATTAAGCGGCCAACTTATAATTAAGCGGCTTCTTGTTTTTGATCGCGAAGGGCGGCCAATGTACGTACGAATTTGCCAGCAGATGCTTCTTTCATAGTCATCATTAACTGAGCTAGTGCTTCGTCGTATGTTGGTAGTTTCGCTAAACGATCAATTTCAACTGCAGGGATAAACATCCCTTCGAAAGCTGCACCTTTAACTTCAAACTTTGCTTGCTCTTTAGCGAAATCTTTTAAAAGACGCGCTGCAGCACCTGGGTGCTCTAGAGAGAAGGCGATTAAAGTTGGGCCAGTGAATGTTTCTGCAAGGCATTCAAATGAAGTACCTTCAACAGCACGCTTAGCTAAAGTGTTACGTACTACACGTACATAAACACCATTAGCGCGAGCGGCTTTACGCAGAACAGTCATGGCACTTACAGTTACACCGCGTGAATCGGCAACAACTGCAGAAAGCGCACCTTTGGCAGCTTCGTTGACTTCAGCAACAATTGCCTTTTTGTCTTCGAGTCTTAATGCCATTAGGCTTTACTCCTGGATTCTACCTAGGGAAATCCCTAGAATTTACCAAACCAAATACAATATGTAGATGGCTACTTACGGTGCAGATTTTCCAGTAAAAAAATTTAGCTGGGGCCTGACACCGTCTACGCAGGAAATTAAGTTAACCTTACGATAAACACCTGCGGTCTTGGACGGAAACTCACTTTTTAGCCAATATACATTAACGAATTAAGGCAATATCAAGTAAAAGGAGCTTCAACCCACAATTTGCGCGCATTATAGACTAATGCGCGCAAATTGTAAAATTACTTAATGTCTTCCAAGCTAGCTTGGTCGACTGCAACACCTGCACCCATAGTGGTAGAGATGCTAACTTTTTTCACGTAAATGCCTTTAGCAACTGCAGGCTTAGCCTTTTTCAGTGCTGACACTAACGCTTCTAAGTTTTCTTTTAACTGTTCAACAGTGAAATCCACTTTACCGATAGTAGTGTGGATAATACCGTTTTTGTCGTTGCGGTAACGAACTTGACCAGCTTTAGCATTCTTAACTGCTTCTGCAACGTTAGGCGTTACAGTACCAGTTTTAGGGTTAGGCATTAAACCACGTGGGCCTAAGATTTGACCTAACATACCAACAACGCGCATTGCGTCTGGTGATGCGATAACAACGTCAAAGTTCATTTCGCCAGCTTTAATTTGAGCAGCTAGGTCGTCCATACCCACAAGTTCAGCACCCGCAGCTTTAGCAGCTTCAGCGTTTGCACCTTGAGTGAATACAGCAACACGAACGTCACGACCAGTACCGTGTGGAAGTACAGTAGCACCACGCACGTTTTGATCTGATTTACGAGGATCGATACCAAGGTTAACAGCTACGTCAACACTTTCTACGAATTTAGCTGTTGCTAATTCTTTTAAAAGTGCTACTGCTTCGTTGATGTCATACTGCTTAGTACCATCAACTTTTTCGCGAATTACGCGAGCGCGTTTACTTAGCTTTGCCATTATATTAGTCCTCTACTACCAAACCCATTGAACGTGCAGTACCTTCAATTGAGCGAGTCATCGCTTCAATATCAGCACCAGTCATATCAGCCGCTTTAGATTCAGCAATTTCCTGAACAGCGCTACGCTTGATAGTTCCTACTTTCTGTGTATTAGGACGGCCTGAACCTGATTTCAAACCAGCTGCTTTAAGCAGTAGGAAAGATGCAGGTGGAGTCTTAGTTTCAAAAGTGAAAGAACGGTCACTGTATACAGTGATAACAACAGGAATTGGCATGCCTTTTTCGAACTTTTCAGTACGAGCGTTGAATGCTTTACAGAATTCCATGATGTTCACACCTTTTTGACCTAAAGCAGGACCAACTGGTGGAGACGGGTTTGCAGCACCGGCTGCTACTTGTAGCTTAATATAAGCTTCAATCTTCTTTGCCATGTCGACATTTCCTCTATTTGGGTTCAAACGCATCTTGGCGACATGCCAATTTGCTCCCCCTGAAACAACGGGTGCGAATTATACAAAAATCCACACCCGCAAACAATCAATATTTTGTGGTTATTTTAATCAGCTTTTTTCAACCTGATGAAAATCAAGTTCAACAGGTGTTGAGCGACCAAAAATCATCACAGAAACTTTAACGCGATTCTTCTCATAATCGACTTCTTCGATAGTTCCGTTAAAGTCTGCAAATGGTCCGTCACACACACGAACCACTTCACCTGGTTCATAAATAACACGATGTGTCGGCGAAGTAACAGTGTCCTGTAAACGCTGTAGTATGTTATTTGCTTCTTTCTCTGAAATCGGCGCTGGACGATCTGATGTACCACCAATAAAGCCCATTACACGAGGAATGCTCTTTACTAAGTGCCAGCTATCATCATTCATTTCCATTTGTACTAACACATAGCCCGGAAAGAATTTACGCTCACTTTTACGACGTTGACCTGCACGCATTTCAACGACTTCTTCTGTTGGCACTAAAATCTCGCCGAAGTAATCTTCCATACTGTGCATTTTGATATGTTCAAGTAGTGTTTTAAGTACACGACCTTCATAACCTGAAAAGGCTTGAATAACATACCATCTTTTCTTCGCTTCTGTAGCTTCAGTCATGTTTAAATGCCTATACGCCTGTAATTAAATTCACAACTCGCAATAAGATTGCGTCTAATCCCCAAAGGATCAATGCAACAACACCTGTTGCAGCAAGAACGATAAACGTTGTGGTAAGAGCTTCTTGGCGAGTTGGCCAAATCACTTTACGCACTTCAATATGTGCTTCGCGAGCAAATGAAAGTGCTTGCTTACCTTTAACGGTTTGAAATGCTATGAAGCCAGCAATTGCAAAAGTGACAATTACACCAGCAACACGAGCCACTACACTGGCTTCTGCAAAAAATTGGTTAGCAATAACTGCTGCTAAAACTAGCAATACAGCCACGCTCCATTTCACGATATCCAGAGAATTACCCTGGCTTTCAGTACTTGTTGTCATCTGTTAATTCCGTTACTCAATACGACCTGAGCTTAGCAACAGTGAACTGCCACTACATTCCCGAGTTACCCCAGAAACTATCACAGCACAGGGTCAAAAATCGGTCATAGATTGTATTCTGATTCAGCTCTATTCGCAACATGACTGGTGGTCTTATGCGAATAAATCAGTAAAAAACTTGCGTTTTATCTTAACGCAGGCAGCCAAAACAAAAAAGGAAGCCTAAGCTTCCTTTTTCAGTGTTAACTAAATTCGCAATTAAGCAATAATTTTAGCTACAACACCAGCACCAACTGTACGGCCACCTTCACGGATAGCAAAACGTAAACCGTCGTCCATCGCGATTGGGTAAATCAAAGTAACAACCATCTTGATGTTGTCACCAGGCATTACCATTTCTACGCCTTCTGGCAATTCGATAGTACCAGTTACGTCCGTTGTACGGAAATAGAACTGTGGACGGTATCCTTTGAAGAATGGAGTGTGACGTCCGCCTTCTTCTTTTGATAACACGTATACTTCTGATTCGAAAGTAGTGTGTGGGTTGATTGAACCAGGCTTAGCTAGTACTTGGCCACGTTCTACGTCATCACGCTTAGTACCACGTAATAACACACCACAGTTCTCGCCAGCACGACCTTCGTCAAGTAGCTTACGGAACATTTCTACGCCAGTACAAGTTGTTTTAGTTGTGTCTTTAACACCTACAATTTCAACTTCGTCTGATACGCGTACAATACCACGCTCAACACGACCAGTTACCACTGTACCACGACCTGAAATCGAGAATACGTCTTCGATTGGTAGTAGGAATGGCTTATCGATGTCACGCTCTGGCTCTGGAATATAAGTATCTAGTGCTTCTGCAAGCTCAAGAATCTTACCTTCCCATGCCGCATCGCCTTCTAACGCTTTTAATGCAGAACCTTGGATAACTGGTAAGTCATCACCTGGGAAGTCGTATTCTGAAAGAAGCTCACGCACTTCCATTTCTACTAATTCCAATAGCTCTTCGTCATCTACCATGTCACATTTGTTCATGAATACGATGATGAAAGGTACACCTACTTGACGAGAAAGTAGGATGTGCTCACGTGTTTGTGGCATTGGGCCGTCTGTAGCAGCAACTACTAAGATTGCGCCATCCATCTGTGCAGCACCAGTGATCATGTTTTTAACATAATCCGCGTGACCTGGACAGTCGACGTGTGCATAGTGACGAATTGGTGTGTCATATTCGATGTGAGAAGTATTAATGGTAATACCGCGCTCACGCTCTTCTGGAGCGTTATCGATTTGAGCGAAGTTACGCACTTCACCACCATAAGTCTTAGCTAACACAGCAGAAATAGCTGCAGTTAAAGTTGTTTTACCATGGTCAACGTGACCGATGGTGCCTACGTTTACGTGGGGCTTCTTACGTTCAAATTTAGCTTTTGCCATGGTATAGCCTCAATCCAATAGTTTGGTGATGAAAACACACACATAATAAAAATCCGATGCATATAGATATGACATCGAATCGATTTTTTAGTCAGGCGATTATTTTTTGTAGGATTGTGCTGATAAGCATGGCAGTAATACCGACTAACCTTGACCTAAGGTTTGCTCAATTAATTGAGCCATATCAGCAAACAAACTTGGAGCGGATGGCGGGAATCGAACCCGCGTTATCAGCTTGGAAGGCTGGAGTAATACCATTATACGACATCCGCGCAACCTACATAGGCTACCTAACTACCTAAAAAATGGTGGAGGGAGAAGGATTCGAACCTTCGAAGGCTGAGCCGTCAGATTTACAGTCTGATCCCTTTGGCCACTCGGGAACCCCTCCAGAAAAATGGTGCCGGCACCAAGAGTCGAACTCGGGACCTACTGATTACAAGTCAGTTGCTCTACCAACTGAGCTATGCCGGCGCATCATTTCGGGAACGGATATTAGGTAAATGTGGCGCTAAGTGCAATAGAAAAATTATAAAAAAGCTAAATAAACTCTCAATTGTCGTTTTTTTATTCGCGAAGCGTTAAATATAACCAATAATTAACCATTATTTTTATTCGGTCAGTTAATTGAATCTTAAAGTATTGTTCCAGTAATACGGATCGTGTAATGTGCCAGACCCAGTATAAAGTTGGCTTATTAATGAAAAACAGCATTCAACAAGCGCTATATCTCTCCTTCGAACGTCATAAATGGGCGGAGTTGCGCAATTCTGTTCCCTTAACATTATGTCAGGAAGAGCTTGAAAACCTAAGGGGCATGAATGAGAAGTTATCATTAGATGAAGTAACTGACATTTATCTACCATTAAGTCGGTTACTTAACCTTATCGTAGGAGCTAAGCAACAACGGGGAATGATTGTAGACAAGTTCTTGGAGCAAAGCGCTTCTCGTTCACCCTACATTATCAGTATTGCAGGTAGTGTTGCTGTTGGAAAAAGTACCACTGCACGTATTCTGCAAACCTTATTACAACGCTGGCCAGAACATCCAAAAGTCGATTTAGTCACAACCGATGGTTTCCTGTACCCACTAGCAGACTTAAAACGCAAGGGATTACTCCAGCGCAAAGGCTTTCCTGAAAGTTATGACATGAAAATGTTAGTCGACTTCATTTCCGCAGTGAAAACCGGTGAACCGCGTGTTTTAGCCCCTTTATATTCCCATGTGACCTATGATCGATGTCATGATCAACATCAAGTGATAGAACAACCGGATATTCTTATACTTGAAGGGTTAAATGTTTTACAAACAGGTCTAGATTCTCCCATTGATTTAAGACGTCCATTTGTATCTGACTTTGTCGACTTTTCAATATATGTCGATGCAGAAGAACATTTATTAAAAGAATGGTACCAGCAGCGATTTTTGCAATTTCGAAAAGGCGCATTTAGCGACCCATTATCATTTTTCCATCACTACGCAGCATTGTCCGATAGTGAGGCAAATGCCATTTCTGCTAATATTTGGGACACGATTAATGGCCCAAATTTAAACTTGAATATTCAACCGACTCGAGAACGCGCAAATTTGATCCTCAAAAAAGGTGAAAATCACCTAATGGATAATGTTTTACTGAGAAAGTAACCTTAAGTTCACACGCGCTAAGTTAGGCGCGTCGTAAACTTATTTCACCGCCAATAAAGGTTTTTAGCCCTTCATTAGTATCAATTATAATCCCTCCTTGTTGATCTATTCCCTTGTAAACACCTTCAACTTCATTAGGCGCCATCAGCAACTTGATTGGCTTGTCAGTAAATAAGTCGTATTGCTGCCAAAAATCAATAAATGGAACCAAACCCTGCTTATCAAACAGTTGAATATCACTTTTTAAGTGCTGATGTAGCTTTGCCAATAACAAGGTTTTATCGGGCAATTGATTTTGGCTAGTTAAATCGCTCCAAGGCTGATCAATAAGTTCGCCCTGTACAGCCGACATACTCATATTAATCCCAAAGCCGATTACCAGCTCAGTTTGTTGTGCATTGGTTTGCGCCACTTCAATTAAAATTCCAGCCAGCTTTTTACCCTCTAAATAAATATCATTAGGCCATTTAAGCCCTAGCCCAGTCACACCCATATCAGTTAACGCTTTGACGATTGAGCACGCTATAACCAGACTTAACCCCATAGCTTTGGTTACATCACTGTCAAAACGCCAAAATAGGGATGCATAAAGATGGTTACCATAGGGAGACTGCCACTGCCTACCACGCCTGCCGCGGCCAGCTGATTGATATTCAGCAACACAAATATCACCAGACTTAAGGTCTTCATGGTGGCTTAACAGAAAACTATTAGTGCTATTTATTTCATCAAAATAAAAACATCTGTTATCTATCTGGTTAATCAATCTATTTTCATCAACTAATGCTATTGGGTTGGCGAGCTTATACCCTTTGCCCTTCACACTAAAAATCTCAACACCATATTCTGATAATGAGTCAATATGCTGATTAACCGCCATTCTGGTTAAGCTAATTTGACTTGCTATTTTCTCGCCAGAAGTAAAATGTTCTGCGCTCAGCAAGGACAGTATTGAACGTTTACGCGACCAATGTTCATTCATGATAAAACGACCTCTCCAAATTGCGCCATCATCCTAGGTTCAGTTTCTAGAGATACTTCAAATCGCTGCTCAATAACATCAATAACATGTAACGCGAGTTGACAGATATCATTGCCGGTTGCATTAGCAGAGTTCACTAAAACTAGTGCCTGCAGTTGATGAACCGATGCGCCGCCGATAGAAAACCCTTTAAGCCCAGCATTTTCGATTAACCAGCCTGCGGCTAGTTTTACTAGACTATTTTCTAAGCTGTAGCCGATTATTTGTGGAAATTTATCTTTTAAAGTTTCAAATTTATCGGTGTTAATAATTGGGTTTTTAAAAAAGCTGCCAACATTTCCTAATACCGCAGGGTCTGGTAATTTTGACTGTCTTATTTTGCAAACTAGTTCAAAAACCTGTTTCGCACTGACAGTCGTAGAATCAAGTGTGTTTAATGGAGCGTAGTCCAACTGCGGCACCCAAACTTTAGTTAACTTAATTTTGACCGCTGTAATGACAGCTTTGTGTTTAAGTTGTTGCTTAAAAATAGACTCTCTATAATCAAATTGGCAATCTGCAGCCATAATTTCATACAGTTGTGATGAATCAAGATCGAGGAACTCGACAGAATGGCAAACCTGACTAAATTCCACCCCGTAAGCACCGATATTTTGGATCGGTGCAGCACCAACAGTGCCGGGTATTAACGCTAAGTTTTCAATACCGTAGAAATTATGTTCCACGCAATACGCCACCAGCTCATGCCAACTCTCACCAGCTTCAACAGTAAGCAGTACCTCATTCCCTTCTTGTTCTACAGCAATCCCTTTAGTCGCAATTTTAACCACAGATCCTGCAAAATCTTCAGTGAAGACAACATTACTGCCACCACCGAGTATCATTAACGCTTTATCTGAGTGATATAAGGATAGGCAATTCTCGATAAGAGACGCTTTAGAATCTACGACAAATAGTTCATCACAAGACTGTTCTAGTCCCAGGGTATTGTGTTTAAGCAGAGATACTGACATATAGATAACATGGTAAATACAAGATGATTTATTGTAACAGGTATCGTGCAAATCAAAGAAACCAAAATATTTAAGTACAACAAACAAATGCTTTGTTGTTGATTTTATTAATTACAAACGTAAAAACTGACATAGACATTACCATACAACTCACTTAATAGTTTTTTTGAGAGTCGTTCAATAATTTTTAAGTGCATGTATTGTTGTTACTTTATTCTTATTCCACTCGGAAATATGCGAGCTAAACAATCGACTTTATCGCTTAAGCTGGGCTATTTATTGCTAGAGTGGTATTATCCTGCCCCCTTGTCGGCTGCGACCTATTACTGGTGATGACCGCACAAGATATAATCATAATAAATCTCTGTACACGTTGTGGGTGCTAGCATACCCAGAACCAATAAAATTGCGGGTTCCCTCACCCCGCCTAATCTCAATAAAAAGGCCACAAGATGTTAACACTTACCCCGACGCAGACGCGCCGTGCGCTGCTATTTTTAGTCAGCTTTCATATACTGATAATTTGTGCCAGTAATTACTTGGTTCAGTTACCGTTTCAAGTATTCGGCTATCACACCACTTGGGGAGCATTTAGTTTTCCTTTTGTGTACTTAGCCACGGATCTTACGGTGCGTATATTTGGCCAGCAAGCTGCGAGACAAATCATTTTTAAAGCCATGTTTCCTGCTTTAATTGTGTCATATCTAATTGGCGTACTATTTCATCAAGGCCAATTTCAACAATTTGACGCCTTACTCGAAGCCAATACTTTTGTATTCCGCATCGCCTTTGCAAGCTTCATTGCTTATCTTATTGGCCAATTAATGGATATAACGGTATTTGCGCAATTAAGAAAAGCCCGTGCGTGGTGGATAGCCCCTGCTGCGTCTACCTTAATTGGTAACTTAGTCGACACTTTAGTCTTTTTCAGTGTGGCATTTTATGCCTCTACCGATACTTTTATGGCGCAACACTGGCCAGAAATAGCGACCATAGATTATGGTTTTAAATTGATTGTCAGTTTGGGATTGTTTTTACCCGTTTACGGGGTGTTATTGAGGGTATTACAAGATAAATTATTAAGTACGCATCAACATTCAAGACGCATTTTATAACCCTATTTGATAATAGAATAATAAGCGTGATGGTATCGGCTATCGCGCTTTTTTATTGTCTTAAAGTTGGTAAATGAAGTGTAAAGAATAAAAAAAAGTTTATTTAACTTGCAAACGATAATGAGAATGATTACTATTCATCTACGTTCCAAAGCTCAGTTACGATTTTAAAGATTCATCACCTTTATTGTTACGCTGAGTTCGCAAGCACGACATTGCTCACACTCTTTGTGGCCGGATTAATCATCCGGCTTTTTTTTGCTTAAAATTTATTAACCGACACATTTATAAGGCTACGTGAGTTTATGATAAACCGCTCAATTCTATCCCCATGCTGTTAATCATCACACTTCATTTAATTTAGCCACCAGTGGTTCACATCAATCTCATGCTTAGTTAAACTGCAGCCCCTCGTAAGGGTTATTGGTATATTCATCTTTAGCTCTATGATAAAGACCAATAATAAATACCGTGCCCTTGCCTTCGGTAGACTTCACTTCAATAGTGCCGCCTAACCGTTTGATAATACCGTAGCTTAATGATAACCCTAAACCTGTGCCGTCTTTACGGGTGGTATAAAATGGATCAAAAATACGGCTTAGTTGCTCAGTGTTTATGCCTATACCCTCATCTTCTATTTCGATTTTCACTCCTATAGGTTCATCACCTTGAAGCCAGTCTTGGGTTCGAATCCAAATTTTGCCCTTACCCGTATCATTTCTAGCTTCGATAGCATGGGCGGCATTAACAACTAGGTTAATTAGCACTTGTTGCAACTGCGGTCGATTAACCTCAACGGGACAACTTGCATTAAGCGCTTTAACTAGTACAACCTCTTGCTTTTGTATTGAGTGACGTACCAAGACTAAAACTTCTTCAACAATCGGGGTCATCTGATGCATTTCGATGGGGGCATTAAATTCACCAGGGCGACTGTACTGCAATAAGCTACGAATAATAGTGCTTATACGTCCCACTTGCTGGATCACGAGATCAATCTCTTCTGATACCTGTTCAGCTTGATCACCCAATTCATACTTTAATAATTCCATATTACCTAGAATTACAGCGGTAGGATTATTAATTTCATGGGCAATACCCGCCGTTAACTCACCTAATGCGGTTAGTTTTTCATTGGTGACCAATTGCTGGCGAGTTTCATTCAGTAATTCGACATTACGTTGTAACTCTTCCGTTTTGTCTTGCAAGCTTTTGGTGCGCTGCTCCACTTTTAATTCGAGTTGCTCTGCTGCGGCTTGAATCTGTAAATTTCGACTTTGCAATAAGTCCAGCATACTATCGAACTGTTCAGCTAAATGAGCCAGTTCATTATCACGATCTAAACCGAGCTCACCGATACGAACATTACGGCCTGATTGTACCGCTTTAACCACCTGATGAATGCGTTCTATGGGTTTTAATAAACTGTACGCGCCACGATAAACCAATAAGCCTGAGCCAAATAATACCAGCATTAAAATACTGCCCAACTCAATAATATTAAGTAGGTAATTATGAATGAAAGGTCCTTCAGAAAAACCGGTATATACCATACCCACTCGTTTACCATAGATATCAAGTAAAGGGGCGTAGGCGGAAATGTACCAGTCATTAAACACAAATGCCCTATCAACCCAAGTTTGCCCATCCACTAGTACTTTTTGCTTCACCTCTTCTGACACTAAGGTGCCTAGCGCGCGATTTTGTTCAGAATATTGTGATGACGAGGCATTCATTGGCACGTTAGTACTGACTCTGACATTGTCTAAAAAAATCGTCACAGTACCAATTGAATGTGCAGGTAAAGTCCCTTTGTCATAAACAAGATTGCGAATGTAATCAACTATCACGGTATCTTTATTAAATATATTCCCCCCATCAAGATACCACTGCACTGAAGAGTCTGAATTTATTATTGGTAGTACGCTTCGACTCACTAAGCCGCGATGTTCCTGCTGCTTGCTTGGCGCTATCGCTCTTTGAGTGGTTTTAAGATTAATTGTGGCATATTGTGCCAATTGTGGGTTTATCTGCTTTAAACGCTCAGAGGGAAGCACCATGACACCTGAAGATGGCGAGTCAGGTTTGTTACGCAACAATGCTGTTAAATCTGGATCTGTTTTAACTTTTTCTACACTGATTAACCTTAAAAAATCTAAGTTAAATTGCCGCTGAGTTTGCGTTAATACCTCTACGATAGTCTGCTGCGCTTGTGGATTATTTTTATCTTGTTGGAGTTGACTAAACGCAGTTTGAAAGGCCCATGAATTAGCCAAATGAACAAGCTGTTGCTCTTGACGGATTTGAACCTGTTGTAGTGTGTTTTCAGCAACCGATAAATCAGCTTTAACCTTCATAAACAATTGCTGACTGGTATAACTAATATTCCAGTAAATAGTGATAAATACTAGGCTGATTAATGTCATTAAGATCGGCAATAGTGTCAGAATTAATAGTCGATAACGCACCTTAGCCTGCATTTGTTGCCAACTGATACCGAATATTTGTTTAAAAAGTGACACGATTAAGCTTCCTTTTGATCCTCGCAACTATCTTGCCCAAACCAATCTTTGTACTTTCTGTCTAAGGTTTTTCGCGATACGCCTAAATCTCTCGCCGCTGCCGATTTATTGCCATCATGGGAGTCAACCACCTGTGTTACATGCTGTTTTTCAACATCTTTTAATGTCCAACTTAGGGGGTAGCCGTAATTATCTACAGTTTCTGCTTGTTCAGTTTTTTTCCAATATTCTGCAGGGGGCTTACCTAATAAAATACATCGCTCAATCATATTCTTAAGCTCACGGATATTACCTGGCCATTCATGCTGCTTTAAAACTTGTAAATCTTCATGGCTCCATAGAACCGGTTTAATGCCCAAGTCCTGTGATATCTGTACCGTAAAATGATGGGTTAATTCCACCACATCTTCTGGACGAGCACGTAAAGGTGGAATTAAAATATTCAGTACATTTAAACGGTAATACAAATCTCGACGAAAATGGCCTTGGTCGACTTCTTCAATTAATAACCGGTTAGTGGCCGCCACAACACGCACATCAATTGCCACTTCTTTCTCACTACCCACTGGGCGAATTGCACGTTGTTCTAACACTCTCAATAGTGCCGTTTGCATATTCATCGGCATTTCGCCGATCTCATCTAAAAAAATAGTCCCACCGGAAGCAAAACTAAATAATCCTTCCCGAGAGCTTTTTGCTCCGGTAAATGATCCTGCTATATGACCAAATAACTCACTGGCCAATAGATCTGGTGCAATAGCGCCACAATTCACCGGTACAAATGGGCCTGCTCGTCCACTCAACTGATGTAGCTGGCGCGCGACAAGCTCTTTACCTGTACCTGACTCGCCTTCAATTAAAACAACCGCATTGGTTTGAGCAACACGTTCTATCACTTGCTTAACTTCATTAATCGCGTCACTGCTGCCAATGATGGTAGAAGACTGACCATGGGACAGCTCACGTTTTAGCATAAAATTTTCACGCTTTAGTAAACGCTTTTCAATACAACGATCAACAGCTGTCATCATTTGTTCTAAGTGAAACGGCTTCATGATGAAGTCTGATGCGCCCGCTCGTAATGCTCTAATCGCCACATCCATGTCAGCATAACCCGTCATAAAAATAATATCGGACTGACGGTCTGTATCATCTAATGCTTCATGCCATTCGATGCCTGAACGATCGGGTAACCGAATATCGACGATTAACAAATCAAAATGACCTTGGCTGCGGAGTTGCTCGGCCTGTGCAATACTTGATGCGGTTTCGACTAGAGCAAATTTTTTCAACATGGCTTTAGTTAAGAAGCTGCGCATTCCAGGCTCATCGTCAACGATTAGAACCGACATACTGGTGTTAGCGCTTACAGCGATGCTCATAATTACTCCGATTGGACATTTTGGCTCAACTTGGCGTTACTTTAGCACTCAATGATAGAAACTGGGTCAGGATGAACCACCAAAAAGTGACCTTGGGACAATTTGTCTTAGGTGTTTTTAACCACCGTGGGATCTGGTTCACAAATTAAGGTTTTGCCGTGAACTGAATTTGCACATTATGTAATTGGCATTTAACTTGCTTAACAGCGGACAGTATTAACGGTTACTAAACCGAGACTTACACCTCCAGTAATGGATTATGCAATTCCATCGTCGTTTAAAAGGATAATTTAATGTTAAAGAAAATCGCCTGTATTACGGCATCATTTAGCGTGTTGGGCAGCTTAGTTTTTAGTCCATTATTACAAGCACATGAGCATAAAAATCACAGCGTAATAAAATTAGCAACGACCACCAGCACTGAAAACTCTGGTTTATTAAGCGCATTATTACCTAGGTTTGAAAAACAATCAGGTTACTCGGTACAGGTAATCGCCACAGGCACTGGTCAGGCAATTAAACTCGCCAGCCAAGGCGATGTAGATATCGTGATGACTCATGCTCCTGCTGCTGAAGCAAAATTTGTCGCTGACGGCTATGGCATTCAACCTCGCGGCATTATGGAAAACGATTTTGTGGTCTTAGGACCTAAAAATGACCCTGCTGGTGTGCACAATGCTAAAAGCGTTATCCAGGCATTTGAGCGTATCGCCACCAAACCAAGCACGTTTATCTCCCGTGGCGACAACTCTGGCACACATATGAAAGAGTTGAAGATTTGGCAACAAACTAACGTCAAGCCTGATTTTGCAGGCTATACTTCGGTTGGTCAAGGTATGGGTAAAACCCTATTAATGGCGCATGAGTTACAAGCTTATACGCTAACAGACCGTGGTACATTTGTAGCTTACAAAGCAAAGTTGGACTTAACTATTAGCTTTGAAGGCGGCGCTGAATTAGCCAACCCTTATCAAGTTATGCTGATTAATCCGACAAAATACCCTGAGCTGAATCATCAAGGTGCACAAGCATTAAGTGACTGGTTAATCAGCCCTGCTACACAAAAAATGATTAATGAGTTCACCGTGCAAGGAGAGCAATTGTTTAAGGCAACTTATCAATAATGAGTGAAGGCTGGTTAGCCCTTTTGCAGCAAGCGTTCGGCTTGCTGATCTCTTTTGACCCCGATGTGTGGTCAATCATTTATGTGTCTTTTTCCGTCTCGTTCGCTGCGCTACTGTTCACCCTGTTCCCATCCATCATGCTGGGCTTTTTACTTGCTTTTACTCACTTTCCTGGCCGTTGGATTGTCACTAACCTAGTGCAAACTTTACAATCAATTCCGACGGTTGTTATTGGATTATTAGTGTATTTATTACTCACCCGCAACGGTGTTATGGGTGATTTAAAATGGTTGTTTAGCCAAAATGGGATGATTTTTGGTCAGATGTTAATTTGCGCCCCAGTGCTAGTGGCCTTATCGCAAGCTGCATTTACCAGCGTCGACCGCCGCGCGTGGGAAACATCACGCACATTAGGCGCGAACTGGTTACATGCAATTTGGACTGTGTGCCGAGAATTACGAGCGGCATTATTGCTTGCTGTTATAGCCGCATTTAGTCGAATTTTAACTGAAGTAGGATGCTCTATGATGGTCGGTGGCAATATTATGAATGTCACCCGCAATATTCCTACAGCCATTGCGTTAGAAACCAGCAAGGGCGACTTTGCTCAGGCTATTGCACTTGGATTAGTGTTACTCATTCTGGCATTAGTACTGAATTTCTCTCTGGGCTCATTACGGGGTAAAGCCCTGCCAAGGAGTCATTAATGACTCGACAATCGTCTTCAACCATAGCGATTCGCTCCACAACAAAGGCGACAATCAATGCCACTAATGTGGTGATGCAGTTTGATCAAAAAGTACTATTTTCCGTCAACGAATTGAACTTTACCCAGGGGGATGTCATTTATCTACAGGGTGATAATGGTTCAGGAAAATCAACTCTAATGAAGATTTTGGCGGGGTTAATATCTCCTTCACAAGGGCATATTAACAGCCAAGGCTTTAGCCAACCCGCTTGGTGGCAAGCAGAGTCTTTGCTAGGTAAAGCTGTGTATTTACATCAACACCCTTATTTATTCGATGGCAGTGTTGAATACAATTTAACCTACGGATTAACGGTAAGACAAGCTCGCTCACAAGCAATACGGCAACGCTTAGTTCAGGCAATAAAAATGGCTCAACTTACCGACTTGATACACCATTGCGCCAGTGAGTTATCAGGCGGTGAGCGTCAGCGTTTAGCGATTGCTAGGGCCTGGATCTGTCAGCCTAAATTGCTCATGCTAGATGAGCCCATTTCAAACATGGACAAACACTCTCAACGCCTTGTGCTTGCCATGATAAACCAGCTTAAATCAGAAGGTACTGGCTTACTGATTAGTAGCCATCAAACCTGTGGCTTGACCGCGTTATGTCAACAACATTGGCATATTAAGCAACATGTTATACACACAAGCCAATATGTGCCTAATTTAGATACTCAACAAGATTACTCTGTTATGGAATCACACTATGTCATTGCCAAGTAAACACCAACCGACTATTGATGCCGTTATTCTTGCCGGCGGTATGGCTAGGCGTATGGGCGGAGAAGATAAAGGCTTAGTCGAGTTAAACAGCCAGCCGATGATTAGCCATACGATTATTCGATTAGCACCACAAGTACAGCGCATTATGATCAACGCCAATCGTAATCAACAGCGTTATAGCGAGTTCGGCTACCCTGTGATGAGTGATATTGACTCCGGCTATTTAGGCCCTTTAGCAGGCATGATCACCGCGATGGGCAATACTGAAGCAGACTTATTATTAGTAGTTCCCTGTGATTGCCCATTATTACCACAGGATTTAACCAGCAGAATGCTAGCAACTATGCAGCAAACAGGCGCAGAGCTTGTTGTGGCTAGCGATGGCATACGTGAACAACCTGTGGTGTTATTACTCAAGCCGGGTTTACGTGATTCAATGAAAACATTTCTAGATGCAGGTGAACGTAAAATCGATTTTTGGTACGCCAAGCATCACTATGAAGTGACCAGCTTTGCTGATCAGCCTAACGCCTTTATCAATGTGAATACCCCAGAACAAAAACAACAACTTGCCGAGCAACTTGCTGCACCATTAGTCGAGTAACAAGCCAAGTTATGTGTAAAAACTAGCATAGTCTTTCAATTAGAGGTCATTATGTCTTCCGTTTTTAATAATCCACTGTCGATCCCTGTTCTTGGTTTTTGTGCATACAGTGGTACCGGCAAAACCACACTACTGAAACAGCTAATTCCTGAACTTAATCGTCGTGGACTTCGCTTAGCGGTAATTAAACATGCCCATCACAATTTTGATGTCGACATTCCCGGTAAAGACAGTTACGAAATGCGCAAAGCAGGTGCGAAGCAAGTGCTTGTAGCATCCCATGTCCGCTGGGCGTTAATGACAGAGGATGCATTAGAGACAGATCCGAGTTTAGCTCACCTGCTAAAACAAATTGAAACCGATAAAGTCGATATTGTTTTAGTCGAAGGTTTTAAAAAACTGGCATTGCCAAAAATTGAATTACATCGCGCTTCCCATGGCAAACCTTTAATTCATACCCATGACGACAATATTGTTGCAATTGCCTGCTGCGAAGACACACAAACACCGGCAGAACTGACTCGGTTAGACATCAACAATATCGCTCAAATTGCCGATTTTGTAATGCAATACCAACAAAGCTGGCAAGCTAAATCTGTCACTTTGCCAATTGATCTCTTAACCGCACAAAAACCTAGTGATGGCCAACAAGGTCTTTCGGTTGCGCAAGGCATTAATCATATTCTTAGCCAGGTTATGCCACTTGTTGGAGCCGAGTTAGTCGACTTAGACGAATTGGATAAGCGTGTTTTAGCCACTAATTGTATTTCTCCAGTCAATGTCCCACAGCAAACTAATTCAGCAATGGACGGTTACGGTTTTGCATATAGCGATGTGGCTACTGACAAACCACTCACCATAGTAGCAGAAGTACTCGCTGGCCATGGCTATGACAAGGTCGTAAAACCGGGAGAAGCTGTAAGAATTATGACTGGCGCGCCCACCCCACAAGGTGTTGATACCATTCAGCCTAGGGAATTATGTGATACTCAAGATAACCTATTAACACTATTAGAAACCACTAGCATTAAGCAAGGTCAGCATGTGCGTTTAGCCGGTGAAGATATTGCTATTAATGAGGTGGCCCTAGTTAAAGGTAAGCGTTTAGGTGCGGCTGAGATAGGTTTATTAGCCTCTTTAGGGGTTCATCAAGCATCAGTGGTTAAAGCACCAACAGTGGCAGTGTTTTCAACGGGTGATGAAGTGAGTCAACCAGGTGACGTTCTTAAACCAAATTGTATTTACGACTCTAACCGTTACACCATCAAAGCAATGGCCAGAAAGTTAGGCTGCAAAATTATCGACTTAGGTATTATTGAAGATAATGAACAGGCACTTACAGCCGCTTTACTTAAGGCATCCGAGCAAGCAGATATTGTGATTAGCTCTGGTGGTGTGTCTGTAGGAAATGCTGATTACATTAAAACCGTACTGGCTAAAATTGGTCAAATTAATTTTTGGCGCATCAATATGCGGCCCGGTCGCCCTCTGGCGGTAGGTAAAATCAATAACAGCTTGTTCTTTGGCTTACCGGGGAATCCTGTCGCTGTCATGGTGTCATTTTTACAATTCGTTGAACCGGCATTACGTAAGCTTGCGGGTGAACAACAATTGGCAGGTGAACAACAATGGCAACCCAGTTATATGCCAGCGGTTGCCGATGAGTTGTTACGCAGTAAAACAGGCCGCACTGAATTTCTACGCGGGGTTTATCATATTGCCGCAGACGGACAAGTGCATGTTACCTCAAGCGGTGCTCAAGGCTCTGGCATGTTGAATTCGATGGTTACCGCCAACTGCTTAATCGTAATTGGTGAAAAGGATGAGCATATTGCCAAGGGCGAGCGTGTTTTTATTCAGCAACTTTAACTCACGTTTTAGAAAAATCTATAGGGGAAAGATAAGTCAAATTGAAGATAGTTCAGATAGCCAAGCAGGATATTAACAATTGTCTGTAACAGACCGCTGTGATTCTGTTACCTCTATTGTGTGAGTGAAGACACCGATTTATTTACCGCGTGAGCTAGATGCCTATAACAACAAATAGCTCACGTATCTCGAAAATAGCCAAAGCAATAATGAAAGCGTGCAGATATTTCGATTTATCAGTGCCGTAGGTGGTTACTTCTATCAAGCTGAGGATAGTTAGTATTTCTCACCATAGATGATAAACTCAAATAACGTTTCATTATCCTATTGAGCTTATGGCTTTATCACGTAAAAAATGGAATACCATTATTATCCTTGTCACAGCGATGATGATTGCTGTACTGAGCTTTATTAATAGTAAAACCGAACAGGTACCAACTGATGCAATGCCATTGTTTGACAGCACCTTGCCGTTAAAGCAACTGCACATCAATAATCAATGGCTTGCTGACTCTAACGGTCAATGGCAGTGCTCTGATGACGTCCTTAACTGCTTGCAGTGGACTGAAGCTTGGCAAAACATTGCTGTATCTGCATTACAAATTGAACCCATACATACCTCTGAACCTATCAAGATTACCTTTGCCATTGCCAATATTGACGAGCCCCAAGTGTGGTTGTTATTCACTGAGGAAGGTTTATTACAATCACCCGGATTCAATTGGTATAAAATTCCCCCAAGCTTACGCGCTGATCTATTGCCCATAGTCAACGTACAATCTCACTAAGCATCAAAGTGAATAATTGTAGATGACCCACCATAAGAGAGATTGCTAAGCCATGCCAGAATTACCAGAAGTAGAGGTCACCCGCCAGGGTGTCAGTCCTTTCCTTGTCGGCCAAACCGTTGACCAGTTGATTGTACGCAATAGCTCATTACGCTGGCCTGTCCCTGATGTTGCACAAAACATTGTCGGCCAAACAATCAACAGCGTGCGTCGCCGCGCCAAATATTTACTCATTGATACCGATGCCGGCATCACCATTGTGCATTTGGGCATGTCTGGCAGTTTACGTATTTTGCCGCGCAATACACCGCCTGAAAAACATGATCATATCGATTTAATCCTCAGCAATGGTCGCATGCTGCGCTATAACGACCCCCGCCGCTTTGGTGCCTGGTTATGGTATGAACTCCCCGAAGAGGCTCACCCGCTATTGTCTAAGCTAGGGCCTGAGCCACTAAGCGATGCCTTTAATACTATCCAACTGCAAACTGCGTTAGCCGGTAAAAAAAAGGCCATTAAACTGTGTTTGATGGACAATCACATTGTCGTCGGGGTCGGTAATATTTATGCCAATGAAGCATTATTTGCTGCGGGTATTCACCCACAAACAGCGGCTGGCAATATAGACATTGAACGTTTGACCATCTTAGTTAATGAGGTGAAATTAATTCTAGCTCACGCCATCAAGCAAGGTGGCACGACGCTTAAAGACTTCACTAATGCCGATGGTAAACCAGGTTACTTTGCCCAAAAACTGCATGTGTATGGTCGCGGCGGCCAAACTTGCACAGCCTGTGGTAATTTATTGAGTGAGATAAAATTAGGCCAGCGCACGACGGTTTTTTGTGGAGTGTGCCAAAAGCGTTAACACAACTGATAGTGCAAATAGTGAACGCTTAAATAGCTAAAACACCAACAAAAAAAGGAGCCTAGGCTCCTTTATCACTAAATTAAACATTTAAAAACGATATTCATAAGCAGAGAAAACGCTCGCCTGCGAATCATCGTCTTGTACTTCATAATTAGCATTAGACACACTGCCGCCTAAGGTCAACATACCGTTAAACATAGGTAAACGATATGACAATTCAAGCATGATAAGGTCTTCTTTTAAAGGCTGAGGCGACCATTGACTGGTTACATTTTTACCATCATTATTGAGTTGAGCATAACGTAGTATAGACGTGAATCCATGGCTATTTTCAAATTGCCCCACCAAGCCTAACGCAGTCACTTTGGCATCACTGTCATAGGTACTGCCCAACGCACGACCATAATAACGAGAGCCACTTTGGTAGATTGAGTGTTCGTAAAAACAGTTATATTG
Organism: Shewanella sp. HL-SH2; assembly: GCF_051164935.1. NCBI lineage: Bacteria > Pseudomonadati > Pseudomonadota > Gammaproteobacteria > Alteromonadales > Shewanellaceae > Shewanella > Shewanella sp. HL-SH2. Next base: position 688,370 of record NZ_CP195035.1, on the reverse strand, counting down.
CCCCTCTTTACCACAATTAACGGTTGTGTCTGAATACTCTAGAAATAACTTATATTGTTGTTTTAAAAAATTAAACCGAGTATCAACTCCGACCATTTGCCCACAATCAGCCATGGCCCAAGACTCGCCAGAGGCATTTTCACAAGTGCGTTCTAAGTACAGTCCTACAGGCACACTAAACCAGGTATCGGCATAGCGCGCATCAAAACCGGTCATTTGATTAGCATTAGCAACACATTCACCATTGTCGCTGACGCCCATTTGACAGTCTTGTGGATTGATTATCGACTCACTTGCACTATTAACACCGCAGTCTTGGCCTTCACCGCAAAATTGCGCAGTCCAAGATAAGCCAACCTCTAATGTCTTTAGCGGCTTAAAGCCGGCACGTAAGCTCCATAACAAAACGTTAGGAATATAACGTTCTTGTTCTGACAAACTCACACCACCGTTCAGCGTCCACTGCCCTAACCATGATAACCATGGGGTCTCAAATGCTTGTGGATTATGACGACTGATCATTAACGAAGACATAGGTCTAGCGTTAGTCGACTTATGTAAAGCAGAATCAAAGCCAGGTCCCCACCATTGCGCCACAGCCCCGAAAGTTGTCACCCAATTGCCCAATATTAATGCAACATAACTATCTTCAAAACGGAATTCTTTATCGTCTAAGGGATCATACACAGCAGAAGCTTTGATTTTGTAAGCCAATCGCTCATCCATGTATTCCTGTGAAGCTTGTATTTGCCCTTTTTCACGATAATCAGAACCAAAATGTTGAAAACGAGCAGGATCAGATGCAGCAGAAGCTTTAATGACGGTATTTCCACGATTATTAACCGCATTTTGATAATAAAAATTAACCCGTGAATATGCATCGACTAAATCAGCGCTAAACAAAGAAGGCTCCGCTTTTGCCAAATCTTTACCAATACCGGCCCACATCAATGGATAAGTATTAATAGGGGCACTAATGACTCCCCCATCAGCAAGTGCTTGAATATCGGCTCGTAGGTATATATCTGATGTATCAACCCAAGGCGCTGCTTGAGTAAACTGACAAATAAATAACGCGCTAAAACTAATTGCGGCAGCCACTTTAGTGACATTAAATCCCTTTATCATAGGGTGACTTATCCTTGTTTATTTGCAGCGTGGATTTTTGCCATTTTCTGCTCCAGAGCGGCAGCCACGTCAGGGTGTACAAACTGACTCACATCACCACCATGTAATGCCACTTCCTTTACAAGTGTCGAAGATATAAACGAATTCTCTTCTGCTGGCGTTAGAAAGACCGACTCTAAATCAGGGCTTAGGCGGCGATTCATATTCGCCAGTTGGAATTCATATTCAAAATCAGACACTGCACGTAAGCCTCGAACCAAAACACTAGCCCTCTGCTCCTTAGCAAAATCGACCAACAAGCCAGTAAATCCAACCACTTCGACGTTAGTTAAATGAGCGGTAACCAAATTAACCTGAGCCACACGCTCTTCCAATGAAAATCTAGGCTGCTTAGAAGGATTAGACGCAATGCCTATAATCACATGCTTGAATAAACGTGCTGCACGTTCAATTAAATCAGCATGACCGTTAGTCACAGGGTCAAAGGTACCTGGATAAATTGCTCTTCTGTGCATAATTAATAGTCTTAATGATTCATTTTCAGTGATTTTATCAGTTCTACACACTTCAACACACTTATCATTGATAATTAAGTAAACAAAATTTGTAAAAAAGTGCAAAGTCGTGTAAATTTAGCATTCGGTAACGCTGAATATTAATTGAGCAATTATATCGAATTGTATATGGATGTGCATCGATTATGTGCTAATATTCCATCAGGTTTGTTTGAATATTTTTATGGGAAGACTTTGAATATGAAAAAATCAGCTATCGCGTTATCAATTGCTTTATTAATGATCGGTTCAGCTTCTGCTGCTGATGGTATCCCAACTGGTTCAACCGTTGCTAAAACAGGTGCTGGATTAACAAATGGCACGTGGGTAGTGATTGGCGGCGTTTTAACTTTTGTTACCGCTACAGTATTGAACGATAATGCTGCTGAAGATGGTACTGGTAATGGCACCACTCCAGGCACAGGAACTGGCACTACAACTTCAAGTACTGGTACTGGTACTGGCACAACGACTACTTCAGTTTCAAACTAATTAGTTTTACTGAATAAAAAGCACATTTTTTAATGTGCTTTTTTATTTTCTTTTTTTCGCGATAGTCTTAAAGCTTAAGGAATTGAGCTCGTATGCCTCCGATTTTTAACAACAAAATCCTGCTACCCCTTATCACAATCATGGTATTAACAGGCTGTAGCAATACCTTTGTTCAGGTCGGTTCAATGCTAAAAGAAAGCATAGTGGGGTTGCCGGGTGATAATATTCCAGCAAGTGAAATAGACAGCAGCCCATATTCTAGTATTTATGCCAAAGTTAATGATACCCACCAAGTTTACGTTTTACTCGCATTAGTTGAAGCACCGCAAACACTTCCAGCAACCACGCTTACCCAACAAAATGCAGAATTAAAATGGATCTCATCTGATGCGGGCATGTTAGTTACCCGTAATAGTCGCTTATTAAAAACCATCAACCTTTATGATGGTAATAGAGTGAGCCTGAGCAGCGAGCAAACCGACCCTTTAGTATTAGGACTGCATTTAGCCAGCACCCCCTTACAATGGCAAAGCACCATTGATTGGCAACCGGGTTATCACCTTAATTATCAGCAGCTGTCGACATTTACTTTCATCGCAGATGAAACATTATTGATTAATGATAAGCCTGTACTAGTCAAAAAATTTAATGAACTCGTCGTAATCAGTAATTTGAATATGGAATACAGCAATCAATTCTGGGTTGATAAATCGACTGGGCTGGTATTACAGAGCCGCCAAAAAATTGCACCTAATCTGCCTTATATCGATATTACCTTGTTAAAACCATATGGCTTTGGGGACATGAAATGAAGTCTTTAATTCAACTATGTTTGCTGTTTCTGGTGACTTTCTCACAAAATATCAATGCAAGCACTTCGATTACGGTTAAACAGTCAATTGCTGCACAGCAATCGCTCACACTCCAGTACGAACAAGCGCCTCGACTTGTACAGGTAATCCAAGATAGTTTATTAAGCAGTGAGCAATTTACTATAAAACAACAGCCAAAGGCTATATATTGGCTGTCAGCAGGGCTTTACGACTCCAAAACTAAAATCCAATTTCAACAAAAAAAACAGCAAGTACTGAACTCACTCAAAACTCAATATACTGACATGGGTCAACCGCAAAATATTAATGCACTTAAATCATTGTCATCATGGATAAGTAGCAATAAATTCATTAAAAGAGAATTTATCCCGCTTGATTTCGATAGCATTCGACTCAAACAAGAATTAAATCCGAAGCTGGCGAGCCAATACTTACTGATTTTACCAACAAAACCAGATTACGTAGTGGTACTTGGTGGGGTAGAAAAAAATGGCCTTCAAGCTTTTAAAGCTAACCAACAAGCGGCTACCTATCTAGATTTGGCGATGCCGATTAGCGACTCAGAAAATAGCTTTGCTTGGGTTATTCAGCCAGATGGTCAGATCGAAAATCATCCCATTGCTTATTGGAACCAACATCACATTGATATTGCACCCGGCGCTATCATTTATTTAGACTTTCAAGGTGTTAGAGATAACGAGCCAGAGTTAAATAGTGCAATACTCGAATTATTACGACATTGGATACGTTAATCATGAGTCATGTAAAACAGACCGTTTATTCTTTTTTCGCGATCCCGTTGATGATCAGTAGCATTGTTGTTTCTATTCAAGCACAAAGTGATGAATTTTCAACAATAAAACTCACTCCCTCGCAAAATGATTTTGGCGGTGTCGGGTTAATTCAAATGCCCAGTGGCAGAATGGCTGCAGAAGGCGAGTTTAACGCCAATGCCACTTTCAACGAAGACTACTACCATGGCGCGTTATCGTTACAACTTTTTCCCTGGTTAGAAACAACCATTCGTTACACTCAAGTGCCTGATGTACTTTATAGTAATGACCCTAGTTTTAGTGGCGACACTTATTACACAGATAAAGGTATTGATGTAAAGCTACGCTTACTTGAAGAGAGTTACTGGATCCCAGAAACCTCCATAGGCTTACGTGACATTGGTGGTACTGGGTTATTTGATAGCGAATTTATTGCTATGACCAAAGCCTTTGGCCCTTTTGATGCCACTATCGGTATAGGCTGGGGCTATATTGGAAATAGTGGTAACTTAATTGATACCGATAAAACATCATCGGTCGATTGTAATCGCAGCACAGGCTTTAAAGGTACTGGCGGTAGTATTGACTTTGAACGATGGTTTAAAGGTTGTAGCGCTATTTTTGCAGGTATAGAGTATCAAACACCTTGGGACCCTCTGCGTTTAAAGGTCGAATATGACGGCAATGATTATAAGTCTGACTTTGCTGCGTTAAGAACCGGCAATGAATTAGTACAAGATAGCTCAATAAACTACGGTGTATTGTACAAAGTAGGCAACTGGGGTGACTTCAAACTGAGTTACGAGCGCGGTAATACTTGGACATTAGGCTTTAGTTTAGTCACCAATTTTAACACGCTTAAATCTAACTGGCGCGACACACCAAAACCGCCGATTGAAGATAAGCCAGATATAGCCGACCACAAAGTCGATTTACCTGAATTAAATAAACAATTAGCATTTGATGCCGGTTACAAAGGCGCTAGAATTTACATCAAAAATGACCAGGTCACCGTTGTGGCAACGCAAACTAAATATCGTGATAGAAAATATGCTCACGATCAAGCAGGTCGAATTTTAGCCAACCAATTTCCTGCGGTTAAGACTTTTATCATTATTGAAGAAGCTGGCCATTTAGCCACCACAGAAACCCGTATCGATGCAAAGCAGTTTAAAGATGCCGTGCAGCACAATCACATTAATGCCAAGGTTGAAGATAGCATTACTGTTGTTGAGCCCATTCTACCGACGGAAAATCCTGATTGGGAAACACCTAACCAGTGGAATTATGGTTTTTCTCCTAAACTGGTTCAATCTTTTGGTGGTTCAGAGAACTTTTACATGTTCAACTTCGGCATTAATGGGGCCGCAAGTCGCTGGTTAACTGACAATATTGAAATAAGCAGTTCGGTGTATATCAATATACTTGATAACTATGATCAATTTAAATACAAGACACCACCTGATGGAACTGACTTAAAACGAGTCAGAACACTAATACGACAGTATGTCTCTGACACCCCAGTTCGTGTAGATAACCTACAACTCACTTGGTTAGATAAACTCAGTGAAAATTTCTATGGTCAAGCTTATGCGGGTTATTTAGAAATGATGTTTGGCGGCGTGGGTGGAGAGATCCTTTATCGTCCTCGGGATAGTGAATGGGCCTTCGGTGTTGATGCTAACTACGTAAAACAGCGTGATCCTGATGACACATTTGGCTTTTTTGACCAAGAAATCAATTTAGACCCTGACTCAAACGTTTACTTCCGCGCACAAACAGGGACTTTTACCGGCCATGCCAGCGTTTACTATCAACCAAAGTGGTTTGACGATGTGCTGCTTAAGGTAAGCTATGGTCAGTACCTAGCAGAGGACCGTGGATTCACGGTTGAGTTCGCTAAACAGTTTAATAGTGGCGTGATTGTTGGCGCTTTTGCTTCTAAAACAGACTTGTCAGCTGAAGACTTTGGCGAAGGTAGCTTCACTAAGGGATTCTATATCTCGGTACCTTTTGACGCCATACTACCAAAACCGGTTTCAAACCGTGGCAGTTTAGCTTGGCAGCCACTAACTCGTGATGGCGGTCAAAAGCTGAGTCGCAAGTTCGAATTATACGGTGGCACAGATGCCAGATCACCTTGGTTAAATAAACCTTCCACGGTTAAGTAACACTCGTTACATAACACTTAAAAGGCCAGAGTAACTTATTACTCTGGCCTTTTTTCTATATATTATTTTTTATAGTGCTCTTTTAAATACACTGAATCTCAAGTCAACAATAGCCAAATAAAACATTAACCAAGTTAAAGCATTGGCCTCCAACAAGAGAGCCTAGTGTCTACGTTGTAAATTTAGCCCAAACGCCCCTAAATCAAGCGGCCTCAATTTCCGATAATGCCTACACCTTCTAAATGGTCAAATTGCTCAATAACAGCAGCAACATCAATCATGGCCATTAGCTGATCGCCTTTAGCCCTTTTCCCCCAAGGAACATCACCCTGTACTTGTGCGGCAATGACTTGAGGGTAAACGCTAACGGTAAATTGGCGATAGAAATAAGGTCCAGTTCTATCAGGGTTTGAGTGTGCATATAGACCAATAACGGCAGTGCCCTGCGTGACAGCCATATGTAATGGTCCGGTATCAGGTGCAAGTACCCGTTTTGCCAACTTTAACACCGCAAGCAATTGCGTTAAGGATGTTTTACCGACTTGGTTGTCTAACATATGTTGACTGTGTGATTGAATCGCATCGGCTAAATCTTTTTCAAGTACTGTAGGGCCACCGCATAACATCACCCTATAGCCTTGCGATACCGCATGATCGGCCACAGCAGCGTAGCGATCAGCTAACCAGTTACGTTCAGCTTTGCTGGCTGCGGCGCAAATCACCAATACCTTATCATCCCCAATAAGTTGTGAGGCAAAGTCGGTGTCAGCTTGTGGGACAGGAATATGCCAACGCGGGGTTAAGTCTGTCACGCCAATGGCTTTGGCAAACCCCATAAAACCGTCTAAAACATGTGGCGTTGCTAGTGGTTCTACCGCATGGTTAGTCACTAGCCACTGGCCTTCTTTGGCTCTGGCCTTATCAAAACCAACTCGAACACGAGCGTTAATCATCAATGATGCGATGGTGGCTCTTAAAGCCACTTGCATGTGCAAAAGCACATCGAATTTTTGTCCGACTAATGCTTTACGCAATGCACCATAGCTTCGCCAACCTTGGGATTTATCAAATATGACAAACTTTATCCCAGGGAGATGCTGTAATAATTGGTATTCAACTTTGCCTATAATCCAGGTAATGCTTAGTTCAGGATATTCACGCTGAATAGCTTGTACCATAGCCACGGCATGACACACATCACCAATGGCAGATAACCTTAAAAGGCATAATGATTTCATCTTGCTAGGGTCAAACTTCATGGGCGTCCAATGTAAGATTAAGCAAGCGAAGTTGCCAGTGAATGCAAGTGAGTGATCTTAAGGTATAATGCCCTTTTGATCTAGCAGGGTTATTAACTATTCATGCAGCTAAAATCCATACCCAACGGCGTTATTGCTTGGTGCCCACCATCGGCAGCACAATTAACTGTCGACAGTTTCACTGTTGAGCACTGGCAGGCGAACGATGCTGTCGTTGGCCAGTCCAAAGGGCGCTACACCACTTGGTTTGTGCAAACCGGTGCTGAACACCAGCTGCAACAGTGGGTATTACGTCATTATTGGCGTGGTGGATTAATGGAGAAATTTAGCCGTGATGCTTACTTTTACACAGGATTAACCCGCACACGTGCCTATGCTGAGTTAGCGTTATTAGAGCTGCTTTATCAAGAAGGTTTTGCGGTACCAAATCCCATTGCAGCTAAAATTGAACGTTTTGGCCTGTGGTATCGTGCAGATATTATTATTGAACGAGTCGCTGGTGCGAAAGATCTAGTGGCGCATTTAACTAACCAGCCACTTACTGAGGCTCAGTGGCACGCATTGGGCGAAACTATTGCTAAGTTTCATCTGCGTGGGGTGTACCATGCCGACCTTAACGCGAAAAACATTTTAATCTCTGGTGATTCATTCTCGTTAATCGATTTTGATCGCGGTGAAATTAAATCACCGCAGAAACAATGGCAACAGGCAAATTTACAACGATTATTGCGCTCGTTTAACAAAGAGCAAACTAAACAACCCGCCTTACCATTCACCACAGAAAACTGGCAACAATTAATCCAAGGCTATCAAACGCTAAACCCAGTAGGGCTGTAAATTAAGCGCCAATAAGAGCAGACTATTGAGATTTTAGTGCGTTAATAACTGCTCGATTAGCGCATATTGTTTTTCAAGTGCGCCTTTATTTTGCTCAACAACACCACGAGCAGCTAGCACAGCTTGTTGATAATCTTGCTGATGTTCAAAAAAGTGCAGTAGTGTGTCGGCAAGTTCATCAGCATTGGCTACCACTTTAAGACCTCCAGCTTGTTTCAGCAGCGCAGTAATTTCGGCAAAATCCCAATGATTAGGCCCCACAGTGACGGGTAACCCCATTGCTGCTGGCTCTAGTGGGTTGTGCCCACCGTTATTAATTAACGTGCCGCCGACAAAAGCTTGGTCTGCTGCGCCATATAACATCACCAACTCCCCCATAGTGTCGCCTAGTAACACTTGAGTTTGTTCAACCACGTTATCATTCATACTACGACGCGCTAATTGCAGACCAGCTTGAGCAATGGTAATAGCTGCTAAATTAAATTGCTCAGGATGACGCGGCGCCATAATTAACAAGGCTTGAGGGTATTTGGCTAACAGTTGTTTATGTGCAGTTAATATTGCGTCAAACTCGCCGGGATGAACACTGCCCGCCACCCAAATCGGCGCTTGTTGGCGTTGCCATTGCAGCCTTAACGCTTGAGCTTGCTGTAATTTTTGCGGATCAATTGTGAGGTCAAACTTTAAACTGCCGCACACATGTACAGCCGCAGGATCAATGCCTAACGAAGTAAACCGACTAGCTTCTACTTGAGTTTGCACCGCAATAGCGCTTAATTGTTTTAACATAGGCCGAGTTAACCATGACTTACTTTGGTACTTTTTCGCTGACTTGGCAGATAAGCGCGCATTGGCCAGAACTAACTTAACGTGCTGTTTATCTGCAAAATATAACAAGTTCGGCCACAGCTCGGTTTCCATAATGATCAACATTTTGGGTTGTGTCTGGCGTAAAAATCGTTTCACTGCGTAAGCAAAATCCAGCGGTAAATAGCAATGCTGTACTTTATTGCCAAATGCTTTGAGCACTTCGCTCGACCCGGTTGGGCTAGTCGTGGTGACGGTAAATTTATATTCTGGATAGCTTTTAATCAGCTTTTTAATTAGCGGCACCGCGGCCAAGGTTTCACCCATTGAGACACAGTGCACCACCACATCGGTTTTTGCCCATTGGGTTAAACCAAAACGTTCACCCCAACGGCTGCGATAATCAACACTCTTATAGGCTCGCACGCCAAAATAAATCACAACCAATGGAAACAAGAGGTAAAGAAATATCGAATACAGAATTCGGAACATTAATTGGCTACTTTTGAGATTTTTGCTTGTCAGATAAACACAATGTTAACATAATCATAATTCATAGGGATATGAACTCTCGATTATCATGTCGCCATAAGCGTAAATGACTTTTTGTTGAAATTGGAAACCGCATGAAAACCCGCGATAAAATTGTTTTTGCAAGCCTCGAACTGTTTAATGAACACGGTGAACGTGCCACAACAACCAATCATATTGCTGCCCATTTAGGTATTAGCCCGGGTAATTTGTATTACCACTTCCGCAATAAAGAAGACATCATCAACTCCATATTCAGTTTGTATGAAAGTCATTTAGAATCAGGGTTTAAACCTTACGATGATATTCCTATTACGGTTGACTTACTGATTGGCTATTTTGATGCCATGTTTTATACCTTATGGCAGTTCCGCTTTATGTATGCCAATCTGGCCGATATTTTAAGTCGTGATGACGCGCTTAAAAAGCGTTATTTACATGCACAACAGCAGGTATTAAATCGCTCAAGTGATGTATTACGTAAACTAAAAAAAGACGGCATATTAGCCGTAGATGATGATCGCATTATCGACTTAGCAGACACGATTAAAATGATGGTCAGTTTTTGGATTAGCTACCAGTTAACGCAAACGAGTATTGGCACCATAACTAAAGCCACTTTATACGATGGTTTATTACGGGTTATGATGATTTTTAAAGCTTACTCAACGCCGTCATCCATCGCCACGTTTGATCGTTTAGAACATCATTATCGTGATATCGCTAGCCAAGAGCGCGCTGCCGCAGCGTAAACTCTACAGCCATCAAACAATGTTGCCCGAACCCGCTACAATAGTATGTGGGTTGGCGGTATTTTCGATAACAATTCATTCATAATTCTGATTAGATTTTCTAATCGAAACACCTCAATTGCCCTAATCTTGTTAATGTTGCATTTGCCACTATAAAAAACACTGTGGGACAACAAAAATACAGGTTAGAATGCCATCAACTCCAACTGACCTGCCCCGTGTAGACCGATTTAACACTGAGGTTTGGATTAGCATAATAACCAATATCTAGGAGAAAAAAGGTGGCCTCAACCTCTTTCTATGACCGTATCAACCAACAAATTGCCGATGTAAAAACCGATGGCTTATATAAAAGTGAGCGTGTAATTGCATCTGCTCAGCAAACCTCGATTGAAGTTAATCACACTCAAGTTATTAATTTTTGTGCTAATAACTATCTAGGTTTAGCTAATCACCCTGACCTTATTGCAGCAGCAAAAGCGGGTTTAGACACCCATGGTTTTGGTATGGCTTCGGTGCGTTTTATCTGTGGTACGCAAGATATTCATAAGCAATTAGAAGCAAGCTTAAGCGCGTTTTTAGGTACTGAAGATACTATTTTGTATTCTTCTTGTTTTGATGCCAACGCCGGTTTGTTCGAAACCTTATTAGATGCCGAAGATGCCATTGTGTCTGACGCACTTAATCACGCCTCAATCATTGACGGCGTACGCTTATGTAAAGCGAAGCGTTTCCGTTATGCCAATAATGATATGGCTGATTTAGAAGTCCAATTAAAAGCAGCTCAAGACGCTGGTGCACGCAATATTTTGATTGCCACCGACGGTGTGTTTTCGATGGACGGCTTAATTGCCAACCTCAAAGGCGTATGTGATTTAGCAGATAAATACGGCGCATTAGTGATGGTCGATGACTCTCACGCCGTGGGCTTTATTGGTCAAAATGGCCGTGGTACACATGAGTACTGTGATGTGATGGACCGAGTGGACATTATTACAGGTACTTTAGGTAAAGCATTAGGTGGCGCATCAGGTGGTTTTACTGCTGCCAAAAAAGAAGTGGTTGAGTGGTTACGTCAACGTTCACGCCCTTACTTATTTTCAAACTCTTTAGCCCCATCAATTGTCAGTGCGTCGATTCGTGTGCTTGAAATGCTACAAACTGGGCAAAACTTACGTGAAGCCGTATGGGAAAACAGCCGTTATTTCCGTGAGCAAATGACAGCTGCAGGCTTTACTTTAGGCGGCGCAGATCATGCCATTATTCCGGTTATGATTGGCGATGCCAAACTAGCAAGTGACTTTGCTAACAAATTACTGGCTGAAAATATCTACGTGGTCGGTTTTTCGTTCCCTGTTGTTCCTAAAGGGCAAGCACGTATTCGCACCCAAATGTCAGCCGCACACACCCGTGAGCAATTAGACCATGCTATCAGTGCCTTTACCCGAATAGGTAAAGACATGGGCATTATTTGATCTTAGCCAAGACGACAACAGCTCGGAAATAATAGGTTATTAAGATGAAAGCACTAAGTAAATTAAAGCCTGAAGAAGGCATCTGGATGGTTGACGCCCCAAAACCAGAAGTAGGTCATAACGACCTATTAATCAAAATTCGTAAAACGGCTATTTGCGGCACTGACGTACATATTTACAAATGGGACGAGTGGGCGCAAAAGACCATTCCGGTTCCTATGATCGCGGGTCATGAATATGTCGGTGAAGTTGTCGGCATGGGCCAGGAAGTGCGCGGGTTTGCAATTGGCGATCGCGTATCAGGTGAAGGCCATATTACCTGTGGTTATTGCCGTAACTGCCGAGGCGGTCGCACCCATTTATGTCGTAACACTTCTGGTGTGGGTGTAAACCGTGATGGCGCATTTGCTGAGTTTTTAGTATTGCCAGCATTTAATGCCTTTAAAATTCCAGCGGACATTCCTGATGAATTAGCCGCTATTTTTGACCCATTTGGTAACGCTGTTCATACCGCATTATCATTTGATTTGGTCGGTGAAGATGTGTTAATCACAGGTGCTGGGCCTATTGGTATTATGGCTGCGGCGGTGTGTAAGCATGTGGGCGCTCGCCATGTGGTGATTACCGATGTTAACGAATACCGCTTAGACTTGGCCCGCAAAATGGGCGTAACACGCGCAGTAAACGTCGCCAAAGAAAACTTAAAAGATGTGATGAAAGATCTCGGTATGACCGAAGGCTTTGACGTAGGCTTAGAAATGTCTGGGGTGCCATCAGCATTCCACGCCATGTTGGACACCATGAATCACGGCGGCAAAATTGCCATGCTAGGTATTCCTGGTGGCGATATGGCTATTGACTGGAGCAAAGTCATTTTCAAAGGGTTAATCATCAAAGGTATTTATGGCCGCGAGATGTTTGAAACCTGGTATAAAATGGCCAGTTTAATTCAGTCGGGATTAGACCTGTCACCAATTATTACCCATCATTTCAATATTGATGACTTCCAACAAGGCTTTGACGCTATGTGTTCAGGCCAATCAGGAAAAGTGATTTTAAATTGGGACTAATTTAGGCTCAGCCCTAAACCTAACATAATATTCACACCAATAAGGGGTTGTATCATTACAACCCCTTATTACATAATCACGTTTACTTTGTTATTTATTCAGTTATTTTATCTTAAGGTGAAGCATGTCGACTTTTAAGCATTTATCTATTAACGAACTCATCCATATGACTACAGATTCTAACGATGTACAGATTGTTGATATTCGCGACGGCGCCACTTTTAATGCCGGGCATATTGAAAACTCGATCAATTTAACTAACGAAAATATCGCTCAGTTTATTGCCGATGCCGATATGGATAAACCACTAGTGGTTGTCTGTTACCACGGTATAAGCAGCCAAGGCGCTGCAGGCTACCTTATTGAACAAGGTTTTGATGATGTCTATAGCCTTGATGGTGGTTATGTCGCATGGGGAGCCGCCCACGCATGATAGAAATTGGCCTGCTACCATACGCTCGCACCGCACAGGCTTTTGTGGATTACCTAACAGGTTTGGGTATTGAGAGCCATATTGAGCCTCACCCTCATGGCGTAGCAATTATGTTAGTTGAGCCACAACATGAAGCAAAGGCCCGTAATGAATTTGCTCAATTTGTGTTGCATCCTCACGATGACAAATATCTACAGGCTTCGTGGGATAATGGCAGTACACAGACAAAGTTTGATTATGGTTCAGGTGTTTTAGGCTTAACCCAGCAATTTATTACCGGCGCAGGACCACTAACATTAATCACCTTTTTTAGTTGTGTTGTTGTATATGCATTAATGAACTTAGGTCTGGGTAATGCCACCTTTAGCGCATTATCATTTTTTAGCGCTGTGCCTGACAGCAACCTTAATCAAGTTTGGCGTGTATTTACCCCCTCATTAATGCACTTTTCCGCGATGCATATTATTTTCAATTTACTCTGGTGGTGGTATTTGGGTGGTAAAATAGAAACTCGCTTAGGGACTAGGCCCTTATTGTTTTTATTGCTTATGGCGGGCACCTTGCCCAATATTTTACAATTTTTTATTACAGGTCCTAATTTTGGCGGCTTATCTGGCGTGGTCTATGCGGTAGTCGGGTACACCTGGTTAATGGGTGTACGAAAACCAGATTGTAGTATCGCATTACCACAATCTTATATGGGCTTTATGATGGTTTGGTTAATATTAGGGTTTACCGATTTATTAGGTATGCCAATAGCTAACGGGGCGCATGTGGGCGGTTTGTTGGTGGGTCTAGCTCAAGCACTATTCGATAGCCGTAAATCAGCTAAAAGCTAACCCTCCTCTTTGTCATTGCTGGCAAGCGAGGGTTAGCATTTACCCTATCATTTCTAACACCTTATTAACCAGTTTCTCGATGCCTTCATTAGCTTGTGCAATGCTAGTTGCCAGCATGTAAGCTGGAGTTGTGACTATTTTATTCGCCTCATCAACAAAAATATCCTCAACATTCGCCGCATGATGTTCGCCGCCCATTTCATTAAATGCATGAGCAGTTTCATTGTCACGGCCAATAGTGCCCTTAACATTCGTGTAAATAACAGGTAGCATCATAGGTGCAATACACATGTAGCCTACTGGCTTATTCGCCAACGCAAACTCCCGCAAAAAGGTCTCAACAATAGGTGAAATAGTGCAATCACTGCCATTAGTGGCAAAGTTAGATAAGTTTTTCGCTGCGCCAAATCCACCAGGCACAATCAAGCCATCAAACTGGTCAACGTCTAAGTTGGCTGCGTTAAGCACTTCTCCTCTGGCAATTCGTGCTGACTCAACTAATACGTTTCGTGTTTCTTGAGCTGTAACCTCACCAGTTAAATGGTTAACCACATGCATTTGATCAATATCAGGAGCAAAACACTGATACTTAGCACCCGCACGAGACAACGCCAGTAAGGTTAAAACAGCCTCATGGACTTCAGTGCCATCAAACACACCACATCCACTTAATAATACTGCAATAGTTTTCATTGTCGGTTCCTTCACCTTAGGATTGATTACGTAATTTTTTAACAAATGCTCAACAAAATACTTGATCTGATTAAAAATCGTGCTAACTTAGCTCATCAAATTTTTTGTAAAGTCAGTTATTCAATTTTATAACGTCAATCGCTACGAAAAATATCAGAGCTGGATTATCGGATAATTAATCCATTAAATGAATTATCCGATGTAGTTTGCAACACCAAAAAATCTTTAATCTATCGTTTATATATCAAGGGACTAACCCAGTTAAATAAAAAAGTCCACATAATAAGAATAATTTATAAAACTTATATACTGCTCACAAAAATTTAAATAAACAATATTATTCAACAAGTTAAGTTTTTCAATTCTAGTCGTATTTAAAACTATCCTGTTATTTACACAAAATGACTCACAGACTTATCCACAGGCTGTAACCATTTTACGTGGTCATTTTTCTTGACAAATAACGCTTGAGTTAAGTTACTCATAACGTTCAAACATTCATAGCCAATTTCATGCTATATTCACTGCTAGTATATTCTTTTCAACATAACAGAAACGAACTCATTTTATGCCTACAGTTGCTCATAATCCGCTTATATTGGTCGATGGATCATCTTATCTTTATCGCGCTTACTACGCACCACCACACTTAACCAACTCTAAAGGAGAAGCAACAGGCGCTGTATATGGCGTGGTAAACATGTTGCGTAGCCTATTAAGTCGATATGAGCCCACGCATATCGCGGTGGTTTTTGATGCTAAAGGTAAAACATTCCGTAATGACATGTACAGTGAGTACAAGGCGCAACGTCCTCCTATGCCGGATGATTTACGCAGTCAAATTGAGCCATTGCACCGTATTATTCGCGCATTAGGCTTACCACTAATCAGCATTGAAGGTGTAGAAGCCGATGATGTCATAGGCACTCTTTCTCGCCAGGCAAGTAAAGAAGGTCGGGCGACATTAATCAGTACTGGCGATAAAGACATGGCCCAGCTCGTTGATGAACACGTCACGTTAATCAATACCATGACAGATACCATCATGGGACCAGAAGAAATAAAAACTAAATTTGGTGTCGGTCCCGAATTGATCATCGACTTTTTAGCCTTGATGGGAGATAAAGCCGATAATATTCCAGGCTTGCCTGGTGTAGGTGAAAAAACAGCCCTTGCAATGTTAACGGGAGTTGGCAGCGTGGCAAAATTACTAGCCGATCCTCAATCTGTACTAGAGGTGAACTTTAGAGGCTCAAAAACCATGCCTGCTAAAATCATCGATAACGCAGACATGTTGAAATTGTCTTATGAGTTAGCAACCATCAAAACAGATGTTGAACTAGAGCAAGACTGGCATGGTCTGGATATTAAACCGCAAAACCGTGACGAACTCATTGCTTGTTATGGCGAAATGGAATTTAAGCGTTGGTTAGCAGAGGTATTGGATAACAACAACCCAACAGCGCCTAAAGCTGAAGAAACGGATGAGCCAAGTTCGGTGCCAGTTGTAATAGAAACTGACTACCAAACCATTTTGACTGACGAGCAACTTGACCAATGGATAATCACATTAGGTCAGGCAGAGTTAATTGCCGTGGATACTGAAACCACCAGTTTAAATTATATGGATGCTGAATTAGTCGGGATTTCATTTGCGGTAGAAGCCGGAAAAGCAGCCTATTTACCTCTAGGACACGATTATGAAGGAGCGCCTCAGCAACTGAATAAAGCAGCTGTATTAGAAAAACTTCGCCCTATTCTTGAAGGCACTAAACCTGAGAAAGTCGGTCAGAACCTAAAATACGACATCAGTATATTTGCTAACGCCGGCATTAAGTTACAAGGGGTGCGTTATGACACCATGCTTGAATCTTACGTGTTTAACTCGGTTGCATCACGTCATGATATGGACGGTTTAGCGCTTAAGTATCTAGGCCATAAAAATATCAGTTTTGAAGAAGTTGCAGGTAAAGGCGCCAAACAAATCACCTTTAATCAAGTGTCGCTCGACATTGCCGCACCCTATGCCGCAGAAGATGCCGATATTACCCTTCGCTTACATCAGCACTTATGGCCAAGAGTCGAAAAAGAAGCCAAACTTGCCAGCGTATTTAATGGGCTAGAATTGCCACTTATTCAAGTATTGTCCGATATAGAGCGACAAGGTGTGTATATCGACTCAATGCTACTCAGCCAACAAAGTGGGGAATTAGCTCAAAAGCTCGACCAACTAGAGCAAGAGGCATATGAAATAGCCGAAGAAAAATTTAACCTTGCCTCACCCAAACAGCTGCAAGTGATATTTTTCGACAAGTTAAAATACCCAGTTAAAAAGAAAACACCTAAAGGCGCACCTTCTACCGCTGAAGATGTCTTAGTTGAACTCGCGCTAGACTACCCATTGCCTAAAATTATTTTGCAGCACCGCAGTTTGGCTAAATTAAAAAGTACCTATACCGATAAATTACCGTTAATGGTTAACTCTACCACCGGACGCGTGCACACCAGTTACCATCAGGCTAATGCGGCAACCGGACGTTTATCATCTAGCGATCCAAACTTACAAAATATTCCTATTCGCACCGAAGAAGGCCGCCGTATTCGCCAAGCCTTTATTGCTCCAGAAGGTCGTAAGATATTAGCGGCGGATTACTCGCAAATTGAATTGCGTATTATGGCGCATTTGTCGCAAGACAAAGGCCTATTAACTGCCTTTGCCGAGGGTAAAGACATTCACAAGGCAACTGCTGCTGAAGTGTTTGGAGTACATTTTGAAGAAGTCACCACAGAACAACGCCGCCGTGCTAAAGCAGTCAACTTTGGTTTGATTTACGGCATGTCAGCATTCGGTTTAGCTAAGCAATTAGATATTCCACGCAATGAAGCTCAAACCTATATCGACACCTACTTTACCCGTTACCCTGGCGTATTAAAGTATATGGAAGACACACGTGCTGATGCCGCTGAACAAGGATACGTATCCACTTTATATGGTCGTCGTCTGTATTTACCGGAAATAAAAGATCGTAATGCAATGCGCCGCCAAGCTGCAGAGCGCGCTGCGATTAACGCGCCAATGCAAGGTACTGCTGCGGACATTATCAAAAAAGCGATGATTGCTGTAGCAAACTGGATAAAGCAAGACACCCATGGCGAGATAAGCATGATAATGCAAGTTCACGATGAACTAGTGTTTGAAGTGGATGCAGATCAAGCAGAGGCGCTAAAACAAAAAGTGTGTCAGCTGATGGCCGATGCGGCCAAATTAGATGTTTATTTACTCGCAGAAGCTGGTATTGGAGACAACTGGGATCAAGCCCACTAAGCTCATAAATGCCAAAAAGTTAACTCGATTCAAGATCAAGCCAAAACCGCGCCAGAATAGCGCGGTTTTTTTATCGGCTAAAATTAACGTCAATCCTCTGATATTAATAACTAAAATCTATAATAATGATAAATGAATAAAAAATAGATAGCAGTCGACTGTGCTTAAGTTCACATTATTGTCGTTTTATATGAAAAACAGTTTTCCATTTAAAGTCCAATAGGGTATTATTCTTGTCGTAGGGTACAGAGGTTAAGATGTTCAGTCTTTCAAACCTTTATTTCACTAGCGATAGTGACCAGCCAAATTCGGCGCCTCAGCAATGTTTATTGCTGAGGCTTTTTTTTGGTTTTTTTTAATCGATTTGTGACTTTAAAACTGCACAGTGGGAAAATTAATGATTATTTGTAATTTAAATTCGATTTTTTAGAGTAAATACTTTAAATGAGTTAAAAATAGCGTTATTATATTTGTATTGAGAGTCATCAAATTGAGTTGATGTCACTTGAGTCTTGTTGAATTTAGCTTCTCCCCAAAAAGAGCTAAAGAATTTTATACCGATAGCCCTATGGTTATCGGTTTTTTTTGCTTGTAAAAAATGATAGACCAATAAAAAGCGTAATGTGATTAACACATTACGCTTTTTTATTATCGATAAGTAGCTGCTAATCTTGCTGCTCTTGTTGTTCTTTTTCAAGCGCTTGCTGATCAAGTAGCCATTGTGGATTACACCACTTATTTAAAATACTCAGCACTTTTGGCTTACCTGTGCCTTTAGTTGACGAAAATGGCTCAACTTGAACCCAATCGCCAAATTTAGACAAATCTTTACGCACGGCGTTAACTGTTTTCATCTTCACGTTTTGCGCAAGCTTGTCAGATTTGGTCAATAAAGCTAACACGGGAATTTCACTGAACACCGCCCATTCAATCATTTGCATATCTAAATCTTTAAGCGGATGACGAATGTCCATCAATACCACAACACCACTTAAGCAAGCACGTTTTTGTAAATACTCGCCTAACGCAAGCTGCCATTTATTTTTTAACGCTAATGGCACTTTAGCAAAACCATAACCAGGTAAATCAACTAAACGGCGGTCAGCAGCGAGAGAAAACACGTTAATTAACTGAGTACGGCCAGGTGTTTTACTGGTTCTGGCTAAACCTTTTTGCTCGGTTAACGCATTTAATGCACTGGATTTACCGGCATTAGAGCGGCCCGCAAATGCAATCTCAACACCTACATCGCCAGGAAGATATTGATCTAAGTGTGCAATGTCAGGTGCACTGATTAAAAACTTAGTTTGACGAAAGTCGATTTGAGATTCAGACACGGTTTACTCCAGAAAATGTTTACCTAACATCATATTTATGTTTCAAATGCTGCCTTTTGCACGTTTTCGTGTAAAATATCAGCCAGATCACATTATAACTCCAAGCAAATCTTAATATTGTGATTTAAAAAGCCCTTAAATGAACTCTAAAAGCCTCATTTAAAGCAAAATTGTCGCTTGGAAAACTATTTTACCACGCTTGCGGGTTATCCTAGTAAGCTCAGGACAATAAATTAACAAGAAGTTGGAACGCCATGAAAAAGTTAGCTCTTGCGCTGTCTGTAGTAGCCGCTATGTCATCACCTGTTATGGCTGAAGGTAATGCCGAAGCGGGAAAAACTAAAGCACTCGTATGTTCTGCCTGTCACGGTGTTGACGGCAATAGCATGATTGATATGTACCCGAAACTCGCGGGACAACACCCATCATACCTTGAGAAACAGTTAAAAGAGTTTCGTGCAGCAATGCAAACAGGTGGTAAACAAGGTCGTATGGACCCAATCATGGGCAGTATGGCTATCGGGTTAAGTGACCAAGATATTGCTGATCTTGCAGCCTATTACTCATCGCAAAAGCTTATTGTGGCTGATGTAGCCGATGTCCCTGCTGCGGGTGAGTCGCTTTACAAAGGTGGCGATATGGCTCGCGGCATAACATCATGTATTGCATGTCACGGTCCAGATGCAAAAGGCATGGCAGCGGCAGGGTTTCCAGCTCTTGGCGGCCAACATGCTAATTACATCAAAATTCAATTAACTAAATTTCGTGAAAAAAGCCGTAATAACGATATGAACGGCATGATGCAAGACATTGCGAAAAAGTTAACCGATGCAGATATGGAAGCTTTATCTAAGTATATTTCAAGCATTAAGTAGTTTTAAATCATAAATCTACTGATTAAATAATGGGTCTGATTGACCCATTATTTTTGACCGCCAGTTTACGTTTACGTCAACTTCACACCATCAATGCTTGACAGGGTTGACGCTTTTAGGGTTAAATACCCCGCGTACCGAGATGAACCCAGCTGTTTATTGCTAATAATAATAATGTAAAAACAGATCTCGGACCTTGTCATTTAAGATATAAGAATAAATTGAATCAATAATAATAATATACTTACGGCCACTCAATAATAATAACAAAGAGTCGCGATTTCGGTTTGAGATCCAGGTCAGATAATTTGTAAGGGATAGACCAATTGGTCGACATGCTATATAGCACTGCCTTACGCAACAGAGATAAAAGCCATCTGTATTCGCACACAAAGCTCATGCTTAGGATGCATTCACTGGAAGCTGACTATCACTGGAAGGTACTTTATACATGGATAGTAAATTCACGTCACAGATGACGGTTAGGAATATGATGTGTCATTAATGACCGTCTACGGAAGCTGAAGTTAGGATGACTACAGAGCATATAAAAAGCGTCATAGATGACCAATAATAATAAGCGCATGGAAAGCTTAAAAAACAAGAAGGATCCGACCGGGAAGTCGCATAGCAAGCATGGATACTTGGAATCAGGACAAGGTGCTTTTTGCACTGTTTATAAGGTGGCAGTTTACTGCCACCTTTTTTCTTGTCTTTTTTTCAAGCTACACTGTATATCTTGGTGATTTTAAAGCTCAAAAAATCCCTATATACTGTCATGACACATCCTTCTATAGGTGTATAAATATTTCATGATACCCTGCCCTCTGTGCAATCATCAGGCTCAATTTTTTTTGCAGGATAAAAAGCGCGCGTTTTATGTCTGTCCTCATTGTGGGCTAGTTATGGCAGATCCTAAGTCTCATTTAAGACCCAGTATTGAAATGCAACGTTATGGCCGAGCACAGAAAGGGGCTAAACAACGGCAGCTTTCACAATTCTTAATGCCACTTTTAGCGCAAATTAATTTACAACAATCTGGTATATTATCAGGACTTAACTTTGGCCGAGTGCTGGATCAACAATGTTTGCAGTCAATTAATGAAGCCGGCCATAGTGTTAAACAATACGATCCTTTTTTCGCAGCGGATCACAGTGTATTGCAAACAACCTATGACTTTGTCTGTAGTTATAAAGTGTTTGAGCATTTTCGCCACCCAAATAAAGAGTGGCAATTGTTATCTCGTTTAGTTAAACCGGGGGGATGGTTAGCAATTAGTACCCCACTGATGACGGATTTAAGACATTTTAATAAGTGGCATTATAAAAATAATCCTACCCACGTGAGCTTCTATCAACGACAAACTTTCGAATATTTAACCGAAAATAGCGAATTTACGCTATTATTTGTATCGCAGGCGCTCATTTTGATGCAAAAATCATCAGGATCTGGTATAAAGCGCATCCTAATTTAATGCACGTTGGCATTTTGCCGGCGTGAGCTGTTTTAAAAAGTAACTGAGATAATTCATGGCGCGCAGTAAAAAAACTCGCAAGGGCGGAGAGAACGGCCCTAAATTTGCACCTAGAGTCAAAAAAGCCGATCGTAAAGATGCTGAAGGAAAACGTGGCGAAACAGGCCGAAAGTCTGGAAGTCGTCACAACGAAGCCTTACTAAAGAAAAGTGCACCCTCTAATGCCGGCAAGTCGACAGACCCTCGTCATGGCAGTAAAAAGCCTGTAGCACTAGCACCTGTGGTCAAAGTATCTAAAGTTGCGGACCAGGATAAGCCTAAGCAACCTAAACTGACTGACGAGCAAAAGTTACTCAAGTTAGAAGATGACCCACGCCTAAATAGCTTGTTAGACATGCTAGAAGAAGGCCGTGATTTGTCTGCAGAAGATCAAAAGTGGCTTGATGCTCAATTAGACAAAATTGAACATTTAATGAACCGCTTAGGGTTAAATGAACCTGAGCCAGCTCCAAAAGCAGTCAAAAAGCCCGCTAAATCAGATTCTGATGATGACTTATTAGCCCGGTTTGAGTCTGGTGAGAATCACTTAAACGATTACTTCTCCAAAGACTAAATAAACTCCCGACTGGCGCTTAATGCGCCAGTTTGTTATTCGTCGTAGTCAGCCAATTAAGGAGTCTTTGTGTCTACCGCTCTTATAATCATCGCCATTATCATCGTTATCGCCTTAGGTGCTTATGCCGCATCATTGTTGTTGAAAGTGAAACGCCAAGCTGCCATTAATCAACAAGCCCTTGAAGAGCGCCTAGCAAAAGCAGAGGTGCGCCGCCAACAAGTCCTTACCGATATTCGTTACATCGCGGCAGCGATGCTAGAGGACCGCTGCGAGCTTTCTGAAGGGGTAATGCGTATTGGTAAGTTATTCGATGCTTTGTCAATGACAGAACAAGTGACTCCGCTTTTCCCGCAGCTGTTCAGCCATTATGACATCATAAGATCTCATCCTATTATGGAAGCGCGCCAAGCACTACCCAAGCAACAACGTATGAAACTGGATTTTGCCAGAATGCGCTCTGAAGCTGACTTAGGTGAGAGTATTTTGCAAGAAGCCAAAAATATTACTGAGTTCGAACAAGCCCCTACACATTAATTCACCTAACACCAATTGATCTATAATTTAAGCTCTACAGGCCGCTAGAAAGATGCGTCAGCTCTACTTAAGCGCTTGCTAATCCAAATAGATTTGTTACTTTAAAATACATAATAAAATAATAAGGCTACCCGTTTAATGGTAGCCAAAAATAAAGGGTTACTTATGTTTAATCGCTTCTGTAGCTGGTCACTCACCAAGCTTGGCTGGCAGTTTGATGGCCATATAAATCATAACCAATCATGTGTCATTATTGTTGGCCCGCACACGAGCAATTGGGACTTTGTTATTGGTATTCTGGCGCGCGGTGCATTAAACACCCCAATCCATTTTTTAGGTAAACATCAATTGTTTGTTCCGCCTTGGGGCTGGATATTTAAAGCAATGGGTGGCAGCCCGGTAGACAGACGCAAACACAATAACTTGGTTGATTCTGCGGTACAGCTATTTAATCAAAACGCAAATTACAAACTTGCATTAGCACCGGAAGGCACTCGCAGTACTGTTAAACGCTGGAAAAGTGGTTTTTATCATATCGCCCTGCAGGCAGGTGTTGATATTGTGCCGGTAGGCTTAGATTTTAACAGTAAGAAAATAATTATCACCACAGCATTAAAACCAACCGGGGCGATAGAGTTAGAAATAAATCAATTGATGGCTTTTTACCGCACCATTAATGGCCGTCACGCCAAAACCATCCCCGTTTATCAAAAGTAACAAACCAAATAACCGCTGGGGCTGCGATTCACAGCCCTATAATCTGCTAATTTTCTAGCTTATTGACTACAGTGTTGATAGAACGCATATCAATGCCAGTCGGATTTTGGAATGCTTGCAAACCAAACTCTGGTAATACAGCAAAAACATGATCAAATATATCGGCCTGAATCTCCTCGTAGTATGCCCAGCGAATGTCATTGGTAAAAATATACAATTCAATCGGCAGCCCCTCAGTTGTTGGCGCCAACTGACGCACCATCAGGGTCATGTCTTTGTGTATCTTAGGGTGCTGGCGTAAAAACTCCTGTAGGTAAATCCTGAAGGTGCCAATGTTAGTTAACCTTCTGCCATTAACTGGCATATCAAGATCGCTAATCAGTTGGTTTGCCGTGGTAATTTCTGACAGCTTTTGTGGAATATAAGCTTTTAAATGATTCACTTTTGATAAGCGGCTTTTTTCATCATCGCTGAGAAACTTAATACTATTTACATCGATATTAATTGAACGTTTGATACGGCGTCCGCCAGATTCTGACATACCGCGCCAATTTTTAAATGCATCGGACACTAAAGCATAAGCGGGGATCATGGTGATAGTGTTATCCCAATTACGCACTTTTACTGTCGTTAAAGTGACATCTTCAACCGCACCATCAGCACCATACTTGTCCATTTGGATCCAATCGCCTTTACTCACCATGCGATTAGCTGCTAATTGAATACCCGCAACAAAGCCTAAAATGGTGTCGCGAAAAACTAACATCACCAAACCTGTGGCAACACCTAAACCACTAAAAAAATATATCGGCGAACGGTCACTTAACACAGCAATAATAACAATCAGACCGATAAAGAATAAAAACAGCTTAATCAGCTGTACAAAGCTTTTAACCGGTAGGTTTCGGTTAATTCGTTTAACATCTGCTATCTCATTAACTGCATTCAAACCGGCGTAAATGGCGCGGATAATTAATATCACCAGTAAAGCACTAAGCGCACGATCTAAAAACAAGCTTAATACTTTATGTTCGGTTAATACTATCGGCAATAAAAAATCTAAAATGAGCAGGGGGACTAGCATAGCTAAACGTTCAAACATTTTGAAGCGGATAAAAATATCATCCCAAGTCACACTAGAACGTCGGATAATACGATTAATGCCACTCACAAAAAAATGATGAGTAATAAAATAACCAATGCCTGCCACAAGCACACACGCGAGCAATAATACTGAGGTAGAAATACCATCGGTAGGCTGACTATTAATACCCAAATCTGTTAGCCAAGAGGCCACTTCAACTCGCCAATTTGTATTCAAATTCAATCCTATTCATTAAGATAAGCCTAAACATAACAATCACTGGGTAAACGATAATCAGTTAAATCCATAATTACCCATCTAAAGCCAGCCGCAAACTATTATTTTAAATCGTGATTTTAACATTATCATTTCAGCACTTATATGAAAGATTAAACAATATTGATATTGCTCATTTGAAACAAGGCTAGGCGGTGTTTTATCACTTACTTTATCGTTATCGCACAAAACCGAAAATCACAATAAAAAAGGACCTCAGGGTCCTTTATCTATTCATTACTTTTTAACCTAGGGCTTTACAACTCACCCTAGGTATCAAGAATCGTATCATCTAGCGACTCGGGATCATCTAGCGACTCGGGATCATCTAGCGACTCGGGATCATCCCCATTGGTAAGTAAGTGTTAAAGTTTGCTTGCATCAATAAATCAATCGAACTTTCGATGTCAGGTGCAAAGAAACGGTCTTGATCGTAAAACGTCACCACTTCACGTAACTCGGCTTTCGCTTTGGCTACCGCAGCACTGGGTTGTAATGGCTTTCTAAAATCAAGCCCCTGAGCCGCTGCCAACAATTCAATTGCCAACACGCCACGGGTGTTTTCACTCATATCCCGTAAACGACGCGCGGCAAAGGTTGCCATAGACACGTGATCTTCCTGGTTTGCAGAGGTCGGCAAGCTGTCTACCGATGCTGGGTGAGCATAGGTTTTGTTCTCAGACGCTAATGCCGCTGCAGTCACTTGCGCAATCATAAAACCTGAGTTTACCCCGCCGTTATTCACTAGAAATGGCGGTAGTTTTGATAAGCTAGAGTCAATTAACAAGGCCATACGGCGCTCAGAAATTGAACCTAACTCAGCTATCGCAATCGCCAAGTTATCCGCCGCCATTGCAACAGGCTCAGCATGGAAGTTACCACCTGATAGAATATCTCCGGTGTCCTGGAACACTAATGGGTTATCTGTTACCCCATTGGCTTCGACACATAGTACATCAGCGGCATGGCGAATTTGAGTTAAACACGCACCTAATACCTGTGGCTGGCAACGTAGTGAATACGGGTCTTGCACCTTGTCACAGTTTGCATGGCTTTGACTTATTTCAGAGTCATTACCCAATAAATGACGGAAAATAGCTGCCGAGTCAATTTGGCCTTTTTGTCCACGCGCAGCGTGAATACGCGCATCAAACGGACTGCGACTGCCCATTGCGGCTTCAACACTCATTGAGCCAATCACTGAACTTGCGGCAAATAAGTCTTCTGCATTAAACAAACCTTCTAACGCCAGCGCAGTTGAAGCTTGTGTACCATTAAGTAACGCCAAGCCTTCTTTAGCCGCTAACTCTAAAGGTTGTAGACCGGCAATTTCTAAGCCTTCTTTGGCGCTAATTAACTCACCTTGGTAACTCATTTCGCCTTCACCTAATAACGGCAAACACATATGCGCCAATGGAGCTAAATCACCCGATGCGCCAACTGAACCTTTTTCTGGCACACAGGGATAAACACCGGCATTAACTAGTTGAATTAAGAAGTTGATCACCTCAAGACGAATACCCGAAAAACCCCGGCTTAATGAGTTAATTTTTAATACCATCATTAAGCGCACGGTCGCATCTTGCATATATTGGCCGATACCCGCCGCATGCGATAATACAATTGAGCGCTGTAATAGCTGTAGATCACCTGGCGCAATTTTGGTGTTAGCTAACAAACCAAAACCGGTATTGATACCATAAACGGTGCGACCATCTCGCAATACTTGCTGAACAATTTCAGCACTATTATTAATATCGGCAAAGGCGCTATCGGCAAGTGTTAGCTCAACAGAATTACGACTAATTTGGCGCAGCTCTGCCAGTGTGAGTGTGCCCGGTGTTAATGTGAATTTATGCTTAGTCATTATTGTGTTCCTGCTTTATCACTTGAAATCATAGGTAAATCTAAACCTTGCTCTTTAGCGCACTGTTTTGCGATGTCGTAACCTGCATCAGCATGACGCATCACACCAGTAGCGGGGTCATTCCATAATACTCGACCTAATCGCGTAGCCGCTTCATCAGTACCGTCGGCAACAATCACCACACCAGAATGCTGACTAAAGCCCATACCCACGCCACCACCATGGTGCAGTGACACCCAAGTGGCACCGCTAGCGGTATTTAATAGCGCGTTCATTAGTGGCCAATCAGATACTGCATCAGAGCCATCAAGCATAGATTCGGTTTCACGATTTGGACTGGCGACAGAGCCTGAGTCTAAATGATCACGACCAATAACGATTGGCGCAGATAACTCGCCATTTTTAACCATTTCGTTAAAGGCTAACGCTAAACGAGCACGATCTTTTAGACCAACCCAACAAATACGTGCAGGTAAACCTTGAAACGCAATACGCTCACGCGCCATGTCTAACCAATTATGCAAATGTGGATTATCAGGAATAAGCTCTTTGACTTTGGCATCAGTTTTATAAATATCTTCAGGATCACCCGACAAGGCTACCCAACGGAACGGGCCAATACCTTCACAGAATAAAGGACGCACATAAGCAGGTACAAAACCAGGGAAATCAAAAGCATTTTCAACGCCCTCATCAAACGCCATTTGACGAATGTTATTACCGTAATCTGTAGTTGCAGCGCCTGCGGCTTGTAATGCCAACATAGCTCTAACCTGAACAGCCATTGATTGTTTAGCCGCCTTAACAACCGCCGCTTCATCAGTTTTACGCATGCTGGCAGCGTGCTCTAATGTCCAGCCCTGGGGTAAATAACCATTTAATGGGTCGTGCGCTGAGGTTTGGTCGGTTACCACGTCCGGCGTAATGCCACGCTTAACTAACTCAGTAAATACATCGGCCGCATTACCTAATAAGCCGACCGATACTGGCTTGCCGCTTTTATTGGCTTCATCAATCATGGCTAATGCTTCGTCTAACGACTTGGCTTTTTTGTCTACATAGCGGGTGCGCATTCTAAAGTCGATACGGGTTTCATCCACTTCACAGGTTAATACTGAATAGCCCGCCATAGTGCCTGCTAATGGTTGAGCGCCGCCCATGCCACCTAAACCACCGGTTAAAATCCACTTACCCGCAGATGAACCGTTAAAGTGTTGGTTTGCCATAGCGACGAAGGTTTCGTAAGTGCCTTGCACAATGCCCTGCGAGCCAATGTAAATCCACGAACCTGCGGTCATTTGGCCATACATGGCTAAACCTTTTTTATCGAGTTCGTTAAAGTGCTCCCAATTAGCCCAATGCGGTACCAGGTTTGAGTTGGCAATAATCACTCGCGGTGCATTACTGTGGGTTTTAAACACGCCTACAGGTTTACCTGATTGCACCAACAAGGTTTCATCATCTTCAAGACGCTGCAGCACTTCAATAATTTTGTCATAGCTTGGCCAGTCTCTTGCTGCACGGCCAATACCACCGTAAACCACCAAATCTTCCGGGCGTTCAGCTACATCAGGGTGTAAGTTGTTCATTAACATCCGCATTGCCGCTTCTGTTAACCAGCTTTTACAACTTAGCGTTGTACCGTGTGGCGCAATAATTCGTCTGCTTGGGTCGTGTCTTTTATCCATATTTTCCTCTTCAACCTGTTCGGTTTGTTTTATTTTTTCTGTGGCTAACGGCTTGTTGTTCGTTAGTTAATCGGTTTACTTACGGCGAATAACTTATTTATGGTTAACGCTTAAAGGTTAAATGGCCGCCTAATCTAAATTTACTGCCGGGGTGCACTAAACGGGCAAAACTCACCACGCCTTTACGTGACCAGGTACGGCGAGTAATTTGTAAGCAGGGTTCAGTGGCCACTATTTCTAAACGTTGCTGAGTTTGTTCTGTGCCAATAATCGCTTCGACTGTGTGGCGCGCTTCTGTTAATGGCGCAATTTGGGATAAGTATTCATGGGGTGTTTGCTGGCTAAAATCTTGCTTTAGGTAATCCGGGATCAAGTTAGGATTAACAAAGCGCTCCTCTAACTGTAATGGTATACCTTGCTCGCAATGCACTAATACCGAGTGAAATACGGCACTACCCACCTCTAATCCTAACGCGATAGCAATTGGCGCGATGGCGTCTATTTGAGTTAACTCTAGCTGCTTTACACTGTATCCATGGCCGCGCTCTTTAATTTCATCGGCAATATTACGAATATTCAGTAAAGACGATTGCGACTTAAGACCTGCTACAAATGTCCCTAACCCTTGGGTGCGCTCTAAAATGCCAGCCTCGACAAGTTCAGTTAATGCGCGTCTGGCAGTCATTCGACTACAATTAAACATCTCAGTTAATTGATTTTCTGATGGTATGCGGGCGTTCTCTTCCCACTCACCCGCCTCAATACGCGCAAGGATGAATTGTTTAATCTCAGCAAATTTTGCCAATGCCATATGCGGTTCCAATGCTAGAAATGAGGAATAATGGGATATCATCCTAGCTTGTATATACAAGCGAGATCAAGTATTGTTTGATTAACAATCAAAAGACTGAGTAAAGAACATGGCTATGAACTGGGACCACGTGTGGATTGATGTCAACGTTGCCACTATGGATACAGCATCATCAGTGCCATATGGCGCGATTGAAAGTGCAGCCATTGCCGTAAAAGACGGCAAAATAGCCTGGATAGGCCCTCGCGCAGATCTCCCTAAGTTTGATGCGTTAGCCACGCCGATTTACCGTGGTAAAGGTAAATGGATCACTCCTGGCTTGATTGATGCCCACACTCATCTCGTCTTTGCAGGCAGCCGCGCCAATGAGTTTGAACAACGCTTACAAGGCGCAAGCTATGAAGATATTGCTCGAGCTGGCGGCGGGATTATTTCGACCGTAACAGCCTGTCGCGAAGCCGATGAAGAAACCCTATTTAATCTGGGTCGTAAGCGTTTAAATGCGCTTGCTAAAGAAGGCGTTACCACAATTGAAATAAAATCTGGCTATGGTTTAGATACCGAAACCGAATTAAAACTCCTTAGGGTTGCGCGAGAACTCGGCGAGCATCACCATATCGATGTGAAAACCACATTTTTAGGCGCCCATGCCATTCCTGCAGAATATAAAACCCAACCTGATGCTTATGTCGATTTAGTCATTGATGAGATGCTGCCACAAGTGATTAAGCATAATCTTGCTGATGCTGTAGATGTGTTTTGCGAAGGCATCGCCTTTAATCTTGAGCAAACAGAGCGAGTGCTGACAGCTGCCAAACAAGCCGGCTTAGCAATAAAGCTGCATGCCGAACAATTGTCTAATATTGGTGGTAGTGAATTAGCTGCCAAACTTGGCGCTTTGTCTGTCGATCATATTGAACATTTAGATGAAGCAGGCGTACAAGCCCTAAGTCAAAGCGGTACCTGTGCGGTACTGCTACCTGGTGCCTATTATTTTCTACGAGAAACCAAATTGCCACCGATTGAATTGCTGCGTAAATACAAAGTACCCATTGTTATCGCCAGTGATTTTAACCCTGGTTCATCACCAATTTGTTCAACCAAATTGATGCTAAATATGGCGTGTACATTATTCCGCCTAACGCCTGAAGAAGCCCTTAAAGGCTTAACCATTAATGCCGCTAAAGCATTGGGGATTGAAGAAAGTGTTGGTAGTTTAGTGGTAGGTAAACAAGCCGATTTCTGTTTGTGGGATATTAGTTCACCTGCTGAACTGGCTTACACTTTTGGGGTAAACCCTTGCGAGCAAGTCATTAAAGCGGGTCAAATTATTCAGCAGTAAACCCACATAATCCGCTATAAAAAGAACTTAAACCGACTAGCGATTTAAGCTCTTTTATTATTGGTAATATTAAGTCTAGGTAACCTAGAAACTAAACAATGCCTTCAGGAATAGCTTAAAATTACTCCATTGCATGACGTTTACCTTGTTTGTTTTTCATTGGGTCGCCGTCATATCCTAGCGCTTTCCAATCTAAACGTTCACCTTTGTTATGGCAGTCATTACATTGTAATGCTTTGCCTTTTGGTGACACCATATGGTTGATGCGCCACCACATTTCGGTTTCAACAAAGCCATGCTTACCACTGTACTTGAAGCCTTTCTCTACCATAGTTGGGTTAGCTTCCATGCCTAATTTTGCTGCTAAGTCCCAATCAAACTTATCCCAATAGCCACCTTCACCGTACGTTTTAGGGGTTATCAAAATATTGAGTTTAGCATCATAAATTTGCTTACCCGTGTGCACTTTGAAGGGATAGATTTTAGCTTTAGGGTCATTAATATCCCCTAATGGATAAGTTAATTTAATTGTTTGAGTTGGGTCCATTTTATCGCCAGCCATATACGCATCGGCACGGCCATTAAACCAAGCATATTGTGGTTTAACGTCTTTTTGCCAAATAAAGCTACCTTTCTTTTTATTAAAAGTATGCTTACCATATTGATCTGTCGTATCAGGAAGATCTTGCCCTGCAGTTGACCAGTCCCAATGCATTTTTGTCGGTTCATTTTTCGCAAATGACGGTATATGACAAGTCTGACACGCTACGGCTTCCGAGTGGGTATTAAGCTTTTTGTTTTTATGAGGTGCGCCATCATGGCAGTTTTCACAACCAATTTTGCTTTCGCCTCCAGGTGAGACACCCATCGCATTACCGGTAATTTGATGACTTTCAGTGACGTGACAAGTTTGGCACTGGAAATCATTTCCATCGGCATTCATATGCACATCGGTCGCTTTATCTGGATAAGACATGGATGAGTCTAAATCACCGTGCTTGACCGCATCACCGCCACCACCGTAAAAGTGGCAGCTGCCGCAATTATCACGCACAGGCGAACCGACATTCTGGGCTACGTTGGCTAAATTGACTCTTGCTAAGGCCTCGCCTGCACCCGCAGGATCTTTAATGTAAGTCCCCGTGGTGTCGTGACAGACTAAACAATCCACTTTAGTCGCGTCCTTAAAGTCGAATGTAGAATCTTTCCAACCATAGCCAGCATGGCAGCTGGTACAACGCGGTTCATTACCGGATATCGACACACAAAAGTTGTTAATACTGTTCTTTTTACCACGCATCACTGTGCGATCAGGTAGCTTTTGTTCTAATTCCCAAGTCCAATGTGAAGATGTCATAAATTCTTCAGCATGTTCTTTATGGCATGTTAAGCATTGTGTAGTCACTTCAGGGCCGTTGGAAAATGGCCCTTTTAGCGCCTCTTTATGGTCAAAGGCAGCCTGTGCAGTGGTGCTTATGGCAAGCAACATAAGGGCTGCAGTTAAGATTTTCATGGTGTATATCCTTACCTCCCTGAGCAGACACTCAGGGAGGAACCAAGTTAGAAGTTAACCGTCAGTGACGCATTAACGTCATAGGCGGTGTCGACAACGGGTAGCATTGAGAACGCGTTACCGGCAATCACATCGTCAACATTCATCGGTGCACCTACTGGTGAGCCACTTCCGGTATATTCATAGTCGTAATACAAACCGGCTAACTTGATAAACATTTTTGGATTTATATCAAAAATATAATAGGCTTCAGCTACATGGCCACGGGTCGCTAGCTTACTGCCGATAGGATCATCTTGCGCTTGGGTGAACGGACTCCAGTATTTAGAACCGTAGTTATATTCCAAGCCGAACTTTCCGTAGGGTGCAGGTATTTGCATACCGACATAAATGCCATAGCCATCTTTAGTGTCACTATCAACCGTTTCTTTTGGCACCATAATGATTTCAGTCCCCGTGCTGTTAAGTTCTGCTTCAAATACTGCGTCACTTAACATGCCGCCAAACAAACCGGCATTACCGTTTGGTTCTGCGCGAGTCCAACCGAATGAAGCAAACATTTTCATATCGTCATCGGTTTCATAGGCATAACCTAGTCCCCCTAAGAACAAATCACCAATCACACCGCTGGGTTGTACGCGGGTAACGAAGTTAAAGTTGTCAAATTTTTGCATGTCTTGATACATAGTTGGAGCAAAGATACCCGCCAGTCGAGTCGGGAATGCCATGGTGCCTGTAAAGCCATCATTGACATCTTTAGCGCCGAATAAAGTGAACTGTAAGAAGTGGTTTCCGTCACTGACAACGTCGATATTAAAACCACCGAGGTGAGTATCTTTGGTGATAATGTCGCCAAATAATTCGCCATTACCGTACTGTGATTCAAATCCTTGACCATAGCAAAAACGCACTGTTTGACCTTCGATACCGGTAATATCACTGAGATCATAGCCTAGCGTTAGGCCATCGAAGTTGAAGTTAACTAAATGACCTGATGGCGTGCCGCCTCTGAGTTCATTTTCACGATAGTGACTTGGTGGGCCGTAGGTTGAAGGGCGGCGTCCAATCGAAAGATAGGTGCCGCTGCCGTTAATGTCTTTCCAGTTAAAATAGGCGCGTTCTACTTTTAATTCATCACCACTGGTGCTACCGCTACTGGTGCCATCCATAGTGAATGAATTCCACGAATCAAACACTTTAACGCCAGTAGAGTCTCCCCAACTTTTAAACATGGTCAAACGTCCGGAAAAACTGACGTTATCCCATACTTTAGCATCAATATTTAAACGCAACCGCGTGGTGTAAAAAATTTCATTATCAATATCTTGCTGGGTTTTTGCCCCTAACATCATAGGCATAACGCCTTGTAGCATACCGTTTTGAAACGCGCTGGCTAAATCAGGGTTCGCTATCATCATTTGGCCTAACGGAGAGGTAGCACTATTCGGGTCGCCAAATGCTCCTGACATGGCTTTCGCGCCAAAGTCAGAGAAATTAACGTTCATGGCCGGGTTCCATGTGACATTTTGGTAATGTAAAGAATGCGCTTTCGTTCTAAAGTCACCAGTGATTGCAACTCTGTCTAACGCGGTGTGACGTTCGGTTTTATCAACCCGTGAATTTAAATCGTCAAGATCTTCAGTTATTGTTGCGAGCTGTTGTTTTAAATCAGCAATTTTCTGGGCATCTGCGTCTGCAGCAAGGCTAGCACCGCTCATAAAGAGCGCATTAGCAACGAGTATTGATATGAGAGTTCTCATGTTATTTCTCCCCAAACCTGCCTAATAAACAAGTCTATTTGGCAAATTTTAGTTGTAAAAATCCCTGAGGCTTAGCCCCATTATTTTTCAGTTTGATTAGTGGCTGACGTTTTCGCTTAAGACGAAAGGTGCTCAGCGTTTATGATTTAGCCGCAGGTGGCTGGTTGATCTGAATCAGCGGCATGGTCATATAAAAACTGTTGAATATCTTTTAAGTCTTTTTCTGACAGTGCCTCAAAAACGGCAGGTTTGGCTTTGTGCATATCGCGAGTGAAAAAGCGATCCCACTGGCTCATGGTTTTGGTCATTGGAGTGAGCTCTTGCCCTTCACTATTTGCACTGTGGCAGGCTTTACATTCTTTTTTGTACAGGTGTTTACCTTTTTTAGGGTTTCCACCTTCAGCGGCCATGACTTGACTACCAAACGATAATGCAATGGCGATTGCTATACTAACTTTAATATAAGTGTTCATCTGTTTATCCTCTGTAGGGCTTTTTATGGGTGCTACGTTAGCAAGGTGTCATTATTTCTTTGCTGTAACGAATGTTACCTAAAAGGGGGTAGTGTTAATTTGAAGTAGATCATATCCATGCAAAAAACCTAATTGATAAAAATATAATTGATAAAAATCTAATGAATATGATTATAACGAGCATGTTATTAATAATTAATCGGTCTTGGCATTACTTAAAAAGCTACGCTAGGGAGGAAATAAAGCTAATAGAACAACCTCGAGGGGGAGTGTTAAGAATATGGGTAATGAGTTAAAACGAAAAAATCGCCCAAATAGGCGATTTTTAATTAATAACAATATAGCCTACGACTCGGCTAACTCATCCAGTGGCAACCAATTTACTGTCACACCAGCCTGTTGAAACATCTCTTGTGAAAGCTTAATTTTTTCACCCCAGCGTGATAAAAAATCAGCATTTTGTTCAGGGCAAAAGACGCCAGTAATACCTGTTTGAATTATTTTTGCTGCACAATTAGGGCAAGGAAAGTGTGTCACCCAAATATCACAACCGTCTAAATCTCGCTTAGCAAATAAAATCGCATTCTCTTCGGCATGCAATGTTTTAAGCAGCTTCATTTCCCGGTCGTCGGTTTCAGCACTGTCTGAAATACCGTGCGGATAACCATTAAAGCCAACAGACACAATACGATTATGCTTGGTGATCACCGCGCCCACTTGAGTCGACGGATCTTTACTCCAAGAGCCAACTAACTCAGCCATTTGAAAAAAACGTTTTGCCCACTTTGAAATCATACTAACAGCCCTAAATGAATGACAAATAACAATCTTATTCGATAAAATATCATACCTGATAACCAAACTAACTCTTATATCTATCCAACTGCGATAATAAATTTAAAGTTGCATTCTGCATTTGACAAAATTGATTATTAAATAGATATTGTTACACATTTTTAGATACTACAAATATTTAAATACGTTATTGATCATGGATATAATGACGTTAAACCAAGTAAGGATACTTAAAATAATGAACCCGTGCTTAGTGTTACTGCTCGCCATGTTAATGGCTGGTTGCGCGCAGAAAATTACCGCAATCAACACAGACCAAGATAAAAAACTTGATACCCTTATGGGTTACTTGCTTATTTCCATTGATACTAATAGTAAATTAGACAGCATTAGCATTGACGGCGACAGTGATTTTATTTTTACTGAAGAAAATTTGCAGCCTGGTTCAAACTTCATCATAGCCGAAATTCCTGCTGGCGCTTATAGTTTCGAAAGGATAAAACTAAATCGTTACTATTATTACTCCCTTACTGATGGAATATGGAACTTCACTGTTGAAGCTGGAAAAATTAATTATATCGGTAATTTCAATATTGAAATTAAATTTTTTGGCTCAAAAATGCTCTTAGAAAACCAATCATCAGAAGCACTGAGATATATAGAAGCAAAGTTTCCCAATATATATCAATCTCGAGAGCTAGTTTATTCTGGCCCGGGTAATGACGACTTCTTTTCATTTGCCCGCGAAATGACTAAGGAAAAATCTGAATGATAAATCGCCTCCTGCTTACGTTGGTATTAACCCTAAGTATAATTAAAACCGTTTTCTCTATCCCTATTCCGGCAGATAAACTGTTTATTTCACCCGCTTTCGGTCAATTAAGTTTTAGCCCTGATGAAAAATATCTATCGACATCTCAGTATAATGACGAAGGCTATCAGTTATCGTTAATTGAAATCGAATCCCAGAATTTAATTAATATTTTAGTCTTACCCCCAAGCCAGACCGTTACTGGATATCAGTGGCTTGATAACAATCATATATATTTAAAAATAAGTCACAAAGGTTTCTCTATGGAAGGCTTTATGACAATTAAAGATAGCCAAGGAAACATTAAACCTCGCTTTGCGATCCTTGAATCAAAAGGAGATCTCATTAGTTCACTCAATTATAGTGGTGAAGTGCTCTATAGCTTCAAAAAATATAATAGTAACTACCAACAATTGCATAAAGTCAGCATTGAACAGCTAGAAAAAAACCTCTTCTCTAAACAAACCTTATTTGATGACACCAAGCAGAAAGTGCACGGTTATTTCTTCGATGAAAAAAAAATGACCTTATTTTCTCTAAAAATTGATAAGGAAGCGAAAGAGATAAATTTCTTTTACCGACCATTTAATGACTACAAGTGGCAAAAATTTTTCACCCTATCCTCAGACTCAGAAACCTTCATCCCAATACAAATTATTGATGAGCAAACAATGTATGTACTCAGCAATCAGAATTCCGACAAAGTGGGTTTATATAAGTTTGATATTAAAAATCAGTCATTACTCGACTTGATTTATGAACATGAAAAATATGACCTTGTCGGAGGAAAATTTGATCAGCAAAGTAACCTTCATTCGGTTTCTTTTTATGAAAATGGCCAATTAACAACTAACATATTTGATAAAGATGCCAGTCTAGAACAAAAAAAGTTTACTCAAGCATTTCCAAATAAAATTGTAATCACAATCAACTCCAACAAAGATAACAACCAACATATTTTATTCGTTTCAGCCTCTGATGACTCAGGAAAATATTATCTTTTCAATAGTGATACCGACAAAGCAGTCTTACTCTTTGATCGCTATCCGTCACTGCAAGACTATCAACTGAATAAGACCTTAGAGTTCAATATTAAATCTAAAAATGGCGTCGATATTGAATCATATTTAACCCTTCCCAATAAAGATACCAGTAATGGAACGTTACTGATCATGCCTCATGGCGGTCCTGTTGGCATCAGAGATTACAATCATTTCAATCCTGAAAGCCAGTTTTATGCTAGCCGGGGTTATGCTGTTCTAAGAATCAACTTCAGAGGTTCTCAGGGATACGGCAAAGCTTTTAAACTCAGTGGAGTAGGTGAATTTGGTCTAGATATTGAAAAAGACATCACTAACACAGTTAACTATATTAATAGCCGGTATTCCTTCAAACGAAGATGTGCTATTGGTTCGAGCTACGGTGGCTACTCTTCTTTAATGTTAGCAATACAACACCCCGATGATTATCAATGCGTGGTTGGTGCTTATGGGGTTTATGATTTGCCCTTATTGTTTAATTCTAGCAACATCAAAACCACAGATGAATACCGTGAAAGCACTGCAAAAGTGGTTGGTGATAACAGGGTCGAATTAAAGAATACCTCTCCCTTGTATTTGGCGAATAAAATCAAAACTCCTTTATTACTGATTGCCGGCAAGCAGGACCCTATCGCTGAATTTGAACACACTCGTCGGTTAGAATATGTTCTAGAAAAGTTAGGCAATCCACCACAGACCCTTTACTACGATAAAACTAAACATGGTCACGATAATTATTTTTGGGAGCGTCACCAATCCATCACTATTGCCGAATTTCTAAAAAACACGTTTAACTTTAATAGTTATGAACAGTTAATTTCAGCCGACAAAGATGCAAAAGCAATTGTGGATTTAGCTGAAGATTATGTCACCCTTGCAGATGCATGGCATTTCGATAGCAAAATTGCCAAAAATCCTGAAAAAGCAAATGAATATTATTTAAAAGCTGCAGAAATGAAACACGGAAGAGCTAACTACATAATGGGAAGTCTTCATTTAGAACAGGGTGAAGAAGCAGAATCATTATCCTGGTATAAGCAAGCATCTAAGTATGGCTACGCGGCAGCAAGCTATAAATTGGGTTTGTTGTATAGTGGTAATAGTAATGAGTCGGTATCTAAAGATAATATTAAAGCGTTCGAGTATTTCAGAAGAGCTGATCAACAAGGCTATAGTTCTGCTGCCAAAATACAGATGGCAAAATATTATTGTGTCGGTGATACCATCCCAAGAGATAACACTAAATGCGTTGATTTACTAAAATTAAATCATTTGAAAAATGTACTTGAAGAAAATAAGACAAACGAAGACGAAGAACTTAACAAACAAGCTCAGCGCGCGGTTATTGGCAAAATATTTCTCGAAACGGACTTTTCAGCAGCCGAGCGGCGAGCATTACAACTGCTATTGTTAGAGGAGTATCAAGTTGAAAACATCAAATTCTCAATAAACATAAAAGATGCAGGTTTAGTTTCATCTGACGGTCTAACAATTGTGAATAACCAGCCTAAACTCAAGCTCAGTGAGGGTGACCACATTGCCTTATTCTTCAATATTGACGCTGACAATGATGAGAAAAACCTCGCGATAATGGCTAGCTGGCAATTCACCAGCGAAAACGGTGACAGAGGTGAATTATGGGCAGGAATGCTTTATGGTAATGCCGATGACACTTGGAGTATAAAGCATAAAGTATCGAAGTACGAAGCTCCAAAAGGAACCTATACTCTAACGTTAAGGGACTCCTCAGACAATATTATTGCGACAAAGTCTTTCATTCGAATATAGTGCTTATTCGTGAGTAATAACACTTTCATTCATGGTGTTATTGCTCGCTAACAGCAGCTAAGCGTCTATAGACCCTCTAGCATCTTGGTCCACTTATCCAAATAAAATGGATGCTCAGTTAAACTAAGCGCACTTCTCAGTGAATCTTTAGCTTTATCGACCTCGCCTAATTGAACATAGGCTTCAGCGAGTGCAGCATGTGCTCCCGCCTCTTTAGGATAAGTTTCAATAGCCAGCATAAAAGTACTTAACGCGGTTTGAGGATCCGTTTTTAACTGACTGTCTGCTAATAAGGTTAACGATTCAACAGCAGAAACCTCAAAACCATATACCTGTTTTGACAAGTGCTGATAATACTCAACAATCGCTTTAGCGCCCTGCTTGCCGATAACTGAGTCAGGTTTAACCGTGTTATGCACATCATTAAATATCATCTCAATACCGTTGGCGGTAGCCAGTATAGGTTGGGTCATATAATAACTGCCGTCAAAACGCTTTATTTGATAGTTCAATTGACTATTGGCATTGGTTTGAATGATACCTTCAAGCTTAGCAAATGAATCTAGTTGTCTTTGCTCAAAGTCACTATCACTGGTGCTAACAAATAGAAACCTTGGTTTGCCCTGCATGTTTTTAAGCTTTTCAGGCGCGTCATTTAGCACATATGCAAAGTCTGCTGATAACACTGGGCTAGCAGCAATATAGGCATTAAATAAGCTTGGACGATTAATTAAGCTGTAGAGCACTAAACCAGCATTACCAGTAAAGCCGTTAAAAATACGAAAACCGTTGGTGCGATAGCGTTTATCAATTGCGGGCAGTAAATCTTGCTCAAAAAAGTCCAGTAGTGCCTGATCACCTTGTTGCTCTATTGCACGCTGCTTTAACTTCCCCAAGGCTTGATGGCCATCCGGTGCGGTAATAATAATCGTTTCAGGCCATGGCCAACCGCCGTTATGGCTCATCCAGTCGTGCATTCCTACAAGCATTAAATGACTTCTTGGATGTAAATCCAACAGAACAACATAACGTTTGTTCGGTGACTGTTGATAATTATGTGGCAAAGTCACCATGAAATTGGCCGACTCAGCACCCAGTAAAGTGGACGTTACCTTAAGATCTTCGGTGGTCGAAACGGGGAAAGCGGGGTTGGCACAAGGCTGACTTGACCAGAATATGGCAATAAAAAACATGAGCGTTAAAAAATAATAACAACGTAGGGATTGAATCATATTCGTCCTTGAAAATAGGTAGCTCAAATGAGTAAATCAGTTAAACCTAACTTAACACCTAAAAACTGAGCGTACAACTTTCAAACATTTGTTGTGATTTATGATTTACTTACAGCAAATCCTCAGCTTAGATAATGCAATTAAGCTAGCCATTAACCGCAATAAAGCATAGGATCACAGGCAAGTTAATTTGTTTATTTGGAGTCACAAAACATTATGAGTATTAGAGCCATCATCGTTGATACCGCTGGTACCACTACCGATCTAACCTTTATTCAGGATGTATTATTTCCTTACTCCAAAAAAGCAATGGCAGACTTTCTTGAGCAAAATCAAACTAATGCATTGGTTGATTACTGCATTAGTGATGTGAAAGATATCGCGCTTGAACCTGAAGCAGATCTTACCCGTGTGAATGAAATTTTATGCCAATGGATTGATGAAGACCGTAAACTGACTCCATTAAAAACCTTGCAGGGATTGATTTGGAAACAAGGCTATAGCCGCTCTGAATTTAGAGGCCATATCTATCCAGATTTCATCGACAATATTGACCGAATTCTTAACGCAAACCTGCGTATTTATAGCTTTTCATCTGGATCTGTCGACGCGCAAAAATTACTGTTTAGTCATACCG
Organism: Shewanella sp. HL-SH2; assembly: GCF_051164935.1. Lineage (NCBI taxonomy): Bacteria > Pseudomonadati > Pseudomonadota > Gammaproteobacteria > Alteromonadales > Shewanellaceae > Shewanella > Shewanella sp. HL-SH2. The sequence continues at coordinate 647,727 of NZ_CP195035.1, read as the reverse complement.
ACTCAGGTGATTTAACCGCTAAATTTAGCGGTCATTTTGATACTCGTACCGGTAATAAATTAGACAAGCAGGCGTACAGCAACATTTGTAACACCATCAGTTTAAAACCAAAACAGCTGCTGTTTATTTCCGATAGAGTGGAAGAGTTACAAGCCGCAGAAGCGGCTGGGTTAATGACTTGCCAAATGGTAAGAGAGCCAAGCGCCAACACGGCTAAATTCAAAACCATTACCACATTTGATGAACTGTCTGTGTAACAATCTCCCCCGCTATTAAGGTGGGGGAAGCATTATCACTCTACTTGATTCACTGGCTTTGGTAGCATTCGGCCAAAAGCAACTGAAACACATGGTTTAATAACAAAGTCATAATCATAAACAGCATTACTATTGCGTGTTATTGCCAGTATTTCATAATCATTCAATTCTACAACGTGTGAATCTGCCGATTTTTCACAACGGGACAAGTTATCTGCCTCGAATGTATAAGCAAATAATGCTACCGCCTTACGCACACCTAAAGAGTAATTGTGGTGGACCTGCTTGAAGTCAATCTCTTGAAATATATTGATATTAAGGTTCATACCCTCTAGTTGCTTATCATCTGTCGCACTGAGATTGTCTTTGGCTTGAGGTTGTTCAAGCTGGTCTAATATATCCTCTCTCATATTTACATCTTGCTGGTTTAGTACCTGAGACACTGGACTGTCAGGATCTTCAATATTACTTTCTAAATCAACACCTAACAACATCCACAAATGGTAAATCACCACAAAAGACAGCATCACTCGGACTAAAAATGTACTACGTCGAAAAGTACTATGATGTATAAATTGAGGTGACTTGATACCTAATGGCCTCAATATCCATATAAATAAGAAGTAAGCGGGTGACATAATCTGCACTAAAAACATCACGATCCCGCTGATAATAATGAACCAGGCAGGGATATACAGCAAAATAGCAAAGTTATGAGTGTAATTAAAATGTTGAGCTGGCACGCCCACGACATCGTTAACCACAGAGCTGGCATTTGCTAGAGCAAAATTAGCGATTATGGCATAAAACAATAGCAGTACCGCTTTACCCGCTAGGCTATGCCAAACCTTTTCAAAGATAGGCCAAAACTCTAGCAATATGGCGAGTAAACTGACCAGTGCAACTAAAGCCAATGGCTGCTTAAAAATAAGTAACAAAATGGCAAGCAGATAGAATTTTTGCGCAATAGACAATTGATCACGCAGTACAATCAATCGACTAATTAGCTGTTGGAATACTAATTTGGGTATTGCGGCAGCTTCTGGCAACTTAAACGACTTTATTCGTGCAAACATGATTCTCTTACTCACTTTGGCCATCGCATCAGAATACGTATGTTATTTATAAAAGCAGCCATTTAAGCTAATGGCAAAACAATAACATAACGTGTTTTTATACTTGTTGTCAGTATCAATGATTGCTAAATTGGTGCTATATATTAAACGACCGTTTAAAAAAACTTATACCAACTTATAAGAATAAGGATAAGCCACATGGAAGACTTTATCGCTGAACACCCGATCCACACCAAGATCCCAGTCGCATGGGGCGAAATGGATGCCTTACAGCATGTCAATAATGCTGTTTATTTCAAATATTTCGAAACTGCCAGATTAGACTTTTTTAATCAAATAAACTTACTAGAAGACTTACATAAAACGGGAGTAGGCCCTGTTTTAAGTGAAACTAACGCACGCTATAAACGCCCTGTAACCTTTCCCGATACCTTAATTATTGGTGTGACGATTAGTGATATTCAAGCAGACCGCTTTACCATGCACTACACTGCATTCAGTGAAGCACAACAAGCTGTGACAACCCAAGGCTGGGCTAAAGTCGTGATGTTTAACTTTAAATCAGGTAAAAAAGCCGATCTAACCGCGCCATTACTTAATGCGCTAACGCTTTATGCCAAATCATAGAGAAAAGAGTATGAATGATATGACTGTCATACATCAGCCAGAACAGCATCGTTTTGTAGCAGGTTCAGAGGGTGAACAAGCTATGTTGGAATATCACACAGACAATAAAACCATCAATTTTCACCATACTTTTGTACCACCATCAATGCGCGGCAAGGGAATGGCTGAAAAATTAGTACAAGCAGGGTTAGGCTGGGCGAATGAGCAGCAACTGACTATAGAAGCCAGTTGCAGTTACGTACAAAAATTTTTGCGTTAAATTAGCTAGTATCTCACTTACAGTTGCTAAATGGTTACCCCGTTAGGTCAGCTAATTGCGTTTTTACCGCATCAGACAATGGCTGGCTTTTTTCTGCTTTATAATCGTAATGCACCATAGTGGTTTTTGCTTCGGCGGTTTGCTTACCTTCTTGCCAGCAACTTTGAGCGATTTCAAAACTGCTGTTACCGATACGGCTAATGTGAGTTTTTACCGTTACCGTTTTACCGTAAAACGTGGGCGCATTAAACGCTATGGTAAAACCTGCAATAATCATATTCCATTTTGATAGATCTTGTCCTGGATTCACAATTTCAAAAACAGGATCTCTTGCCGCCTCAAACCACACCGGAATAACGGTATTGTTAATATGGCCTAGGGCATCGGTTTCACAAAAGCGCGGTGTTAAATCCAAAGAAAACTGAGTCACTGGCACGGTAATTCCTTATTATTATAATCGGTATATTCAGGGTCATCATCGCCAAACTCAATTCAGCGGCAACAAGAGTTTAATAGAGTCATCAAACATCATCAAAGAAGTCTTTGTCTCGAATATACTTATGCATGTAATGATATGCAAACGGTGATATCAACCAGCTTATAATACTTAATAAAAATCGATTTACCGGATGGATATTGTCATAAATTCTTTCATTATGTAGCCACAGCATTTTACCCACATGGTAGTAAATACCCGGTAAAGGAGGCAGAAATGTCACCATATCGACACCACAGCAAATACGATAAGTTCGTCTATGCAGTAAATATTGTTGCTGAAAACTCTTAAAACCCGGTGCAGGTTGACCAAATGTCACCACCCGCTTAATTGCTCGGGGAAAGTCTCGCTCTAACCTATCGGCAGCCAGAATAGCCATCGCACCGCCAGATGAATGTCCCGTTAAGCTAATACGCTTACCCGATTGAATTAGAGGAGTCAAAATAGTATACAGTTGTTGATAAAGGCTGACACCCGTCAGATACTCAGGAGATTTAGGGTTGGCTGTTTGCTCCAGTAAATACTCATATCCAGCATGCACTCGATACTCGGCATCAGCAAAAACTTTGGTAACCGGCCAACACCAGGTATTAATCCACCACTCATTCACCGTTTGCGAACCACGAAATACCACCAGCACTTCAGTTTGATCTTCACGCCACAGAATTCGTGCGCAAACATTGCCCCAACGATTGGCAATCTGTTGATAATTCTCTGCCACAAACCCCAACTTCTCAGGCGAAAAATCAGGCTTATACGTTACCTTACAAAGCACCGCATAACGTTCATATTGATAGCGCTTAAGTTTTTTCAATTAGCTGCATATTTAAGTATTTATGATGTCACCAGATTAAACACGTAAAATGACACGGGCATGACCAAATTTTACAAATCAAAAAAAGCCCCTATAAAGGGGCTTGTTATGCTCTTTAGTTAAAACAATAAGTATGTTTAATACATCGCATTAATCTCGCTAGTATACTTGTTATAGATATTTTTGCGCTTGAGCTTCATCGTGGGGGTAATTAAGCCTGACTCCATGGAAAAGGCTTCAGGAAGTAACGTAAACTTTTTGATTTGTTCAAAGCTAGCAAGCTCATGTTGCAACTCTTTTAAGCGTTGCTCAAAATGCTCTACCACTTGAGTGTTACGCAGCAAATCGATTGGATTTTCAACGCTAATCCCTTTCTCTTTCGCCCATACTTCTAATGCTTCAAATGCTGGTACAATTAACGCGGACACATAGCTTCTAGCATCCGCAATTATAGCCACCTGCTCTACAAACGGGCAGCAACTGACTTTGCCTTCAACACGTTGTGGAGCAATATATTTGCCGTTGGACGTTTTCATCAACTCTTTAATACGGTCAGTAATATGCAAGTTGCCATCAGCATCTATCATGCCTGCATCGCCGGTTTTTAACCAACCGTCTTCAAAGGCTTCTAAAGTATCTTCTGGGCGATTAAAGTAACCCCGCATAACGGTATCGCCACGGACGAGAATTTCACTGTTGTTACCGATTTTTATTTCCATGGCGTGTAAAGGTTTGCCATTTGACCCAGTTACGCGATTACTTAATGTATTACAGGTAACCGTGGCACAGGTTTCTGTCATGCCATAACCACATAAAATAGGCACACCAATACTGTGAAAGAAAGCGGTAACATTTACGTCAAGGGCTGCACCGCCGACAGGCATAAACTTCAACCGCCCGCCTAAGACATTTTGTAACTTGCTAAACACCAGCTTGTTAGCCAATTTCCACTGCACAGACAACATCAAGTTGGCTGGTTTACGGCCTTGGCTAACTTCAAATTGGCGCGCACCTATGCCTATTGCCCAATGAAATAACTTTTGTCGTAAGGCTGGTGCGGTATTTACCTTGTCATGTACTGCGCTATACACTTTTTCAAGAAAACGCGGTACAACACATAATGTGTGTGGTTTTACTGCTGCAATGGCCTGTTTAATGCGATGAGTATCATTTAAATACACATTTCGGCCACCACGACATAACACGTAAAAGCTCCAGCCACGCTCAAACACATGACTTAGCGGTAAGAAGGCTAATGACACATAACCTTCTTTAAAGGCTATTTCAGTATCATGTTGTTCAACCATTGAGGCGATATTACGGTAATCCAGCATCACACCTTTAGGATCACCCGTGGTACCTGAGGTATAAATTAGCGTCAATAAGTCATCTAAAGAGGTTTGCGACAAACGCAACACTAGCTCATCTTCGCTAGCCGATGAAGGGGCTGAACTTAGTATTGTGTCTAAATGAAAATGCTCATCTGAGGCTAACGCCACTGCACTGTCAAACACCACAATATGTTCAACCGTTGGACACTGAGCTTGGATTTTACACGCTGTGTGATATTGGCTTTCATCACCTGCAAAAATCACCTTTGCCCGAGCATCATTAACAATGAATACAGCCTGTTCCATGGTACTTGTGGGATAAACCGGCACAACTACATTACGCGCCTTTAATGCCCCAATATCAGCACAGCTCCACTGGGGACTGTTCTGCGCCAAAATGACCACTTTATCTTGAACATGCAAACCAAAACCAATCAACAACTGTGCTATTTTACTGGTGATAGTATCAAACTGCTGCCAGGAAACCGTATTCCACGGCGCAGCCATTTCAAAACCTTCAAGGGCAATTTTGTCGCCTAAAGCTTGGCTTTTTTGTTGAAGAAGTCTGACGATATGATATTTTTCAAGGATCATTTGAGTGCTACCTTTTTAGCTTACAGCTGTACTGCTTTTTGTTGCATTCTACCTGAAGCAATAATAAACAATAAGAGTTTTTGCTCTATTCATGAGCTAAAGTTCAACTTTTAAACAATTACATTGAGATTTATTGATCTATTAAGCCATTTTTCCACAACTGCTTTCGCCCCAAGGTTAATAGTATTATTGCCAGTAGCAGTAGCGTGCCGTCAGCGACTAGCCAATAAACCATGTTAGCTTGCACCTCAAATGAGTCAAAACTTAACGATATAAATACCGAATGGGCAATCATCAACACCATAGACACTGACAACTGGCTAACACTTCGACTTATGGCCCCAAACCCCAGAGCCATAGCAACGCCCCAACCCGTAGCTAACAGCAAATGAATAATGAATAAGAAAGATAACCCTTGGCCAAATAGATTGCCCACCAAGCAAACTAATAGCATCACGATTAAGGATAGCCCAACAAATCGATAAGAAGCATCATGAAACGCTTTTTGTAAGCCCACTAAGCCACTAAAACAAGGGAGTAAAAATAAAGTTTCACTACTACGCCAACGCTGCAATCGAGTCCAATGCACTAAACTTGCCGCCATTAGTAATAATTGTCCCGCTAAAAATGGTACCGGAAAATCCCAGCCAAATAAGTTAGATAAAACAAATAACAATGAGCCAATAAGAACAATAAAGATAAGTAATAGCGCCAATAATGGCCCCACAAAGAAATTAATGGGATGTAGTTGACGGTTCAACCAATGAAGCAAAATACTTTGTTTTAAGTTAGGTACCCACACCCACCCCATTTCCATGCCATTTAAGTAAAGTTGCCGGGCGTTGGCATGCCAACTTAATAAACTAAACTGTATTCTTACGGCTGCAATCATCACCGCCATCAATACGATTAATAACACTGGAGAAAACTGAGCTGCAACGCTATCGATAAACACTATGCCAATAAATAACAACATTGAAAATTGAAAACCATGTTGCCATCGTAAGCTTAAAACCAAAAAAGCTAACGCCACAATTGAAGACAGCAACACAGTATTAATACCCTGGGGAGCCAAACCTAAAGCAAGTAGCATAGTCAGAATAAAGCACCCAAATAAAATAGCGCACGCTTGCACAACTACATTACGTTGATAGCCTGGAATAAGTCGGCTAGTTTCGGTGGCGACTAAGCGATTTATTTGCCACGCCACCGCCAGTACGGTTGACGCTATAGACATTGACAGCATCATGCTAACGGCACTGGTTTTACCCACGTAAGCACTTAATAATGCGATTGCTATACCCACTAACGCGGTTAACAAAAAGCTAATGCTGCCAATATCGTATGCCCACAAACGCCACATACCTCGATAGCATTGGGGGTTAATAAAATCAGCTAACTTAACACTACCTGGAGTAAGCCGTTTACTGGCATGTAAAAAATCGCTGAAAAGGGCTTTCATCGATGCAGCTCCATAAACAGCTGTTCTAAATTCAATGATTGTTGATTTAATAATCCTGGGAATAGCTCATCACCCACACAATCATCCGCCACTATCGTACGGGTGCCTTGGGTTTCAGTTTGATGCAACACAACTAAGTGAGCAGGCAATTGCGCATCAGAACTGACTTTCAATAATTTAACCTGTTCACGTAACGCGTCAATTTCTTTAAACAACACCAACTGGCCTTGCTTAATTAACGCCACATGGCTAGCTACGCGCTCTAAATCTGAGGTGATATGTGATGAAAACAGCACAGCAGAACCAGACTCCAGCGCCAAATCAAACAAATCTGTCATAAATTTGCGTCTTGCTATTGGATCAAGGCTGGCCACTGGCTCATCAAGGATTAACAGCTGAGGTCGATACGCCATTGCCATGATTAACGCTAACGCTTGGCGTTGTCCTACCGACAGTTTCTGCACAGATTGAGTGGCATCTAAATCAAACCTAACCAACCAATCTTGTTCTAATTGAATATCCCAATCAGGATAAAAACTGCGATGTAAATCTAACGCGCGATCGACGGTAAAACCTTCGTAACCAAAAGGCTGCTGTGGCACATAACCAATTTTAGCTTTGGCTTGAGCTGATAACATAAAGGGTGCTTGATTTAACGTACTGATTTCGCCTTGATCAATATCCAATATACCTAATGCACAGCGCATTAAGGTCGATTTCCCTGCACCGTTTTGTCCCAATAACCCCACAACCATGCCCGGTGTGAGTTCTAATGACAGATTATTTAACGCCACACGCGCCACTTGTTTTCCCTTGGCAGGATAAGTTTTACTGACATTTGAAAATGTGAGTATTGGCGAGACTTCTCTGGTCATTTTTAGCGATTCCTTGCATGTATAATCTAAGTGTTCACTTGGTTGTGTGAGCTTACTCTTGCCAATGCTGGCCAATTAACACTTCTAACTCAGCTAAACTCACACCTAGCTGCTGAGCTTGAGAAATTAATTCTTTAATTTTGGGTTGTAATAAACTGCTACCAGAAGTGGTATGAGTATCTGTGCGAGCCGCGACTATTGAAGGCTGCCCACGACGACGCTCAATCCAGCCTTGATCGACTAATTGTTGTACCGCACGTGATACCGTCATTGGGTTGACCGCTAAAAACTCAGCCATTTGCCTTACTGAAGGTAATACCTCATCAGCTTGCAACTGTCCGCCCACAATCAAACTGACTATTTGATCATGTAATTGACGATATATAGGTTCGCCGCTGCTGGGGTTGACATTTAATAGTTCTAACATTAGTCTCTAACAACTGTATTAATACATTGATACACTCATACACTTATAGTAAGTTAACACAATCATCTAAAAATGCAAAAAGGAAACGTTGCGATGATCTATAGGAAGTTTGTCAGCAAAGCACTTATCTCAAGGCTAAGCACCACCGCTTTATGCCAATCGGCAAAACTTGCTCGTCGTGGTACCGCTATCGTTATTGCGATGGTGTTTGCCAATATTAGTATTGCAGCTGAAGTCGACAATCAGCTGAATATTATCAAATCAGCTAAAACCAGCGCGTGTTACTTAGACGGGATGTCTGAGCAGCTACAATGTGGCAAAATTAGTGTGCCAGAAAATCCGCAAAAACCAGATGGAAAGCATATTGATATCCACTTTGCGATATTACCGGCCATTAAAGATACCCACCCAAACGAAGCCTTATTAGCGATAGCCGGTGGCCCAGGGCAATCAGCGATTGATAATGCCGCTTGGTTTGAAAATTTACTCAGTAAAGTGCGTCAGCAACGTGACATTTTACTGATCGATCAACGCGGAACAGGAAAATCAAACATCCTTAACTGCGAAGACAGTACAGTGATATCAATGCTAGCTTTTGATGACGAAAATATCGATGTAATAGCCGAAACAGAAAAGTGTTTTGCGCAAACCGATGCTGATATTACCCAATACGGTAGCGAGACAGCCTTAACCGACTTTGAAGCGGTACGAGCATATTTAGGCTACCAAAAACTGCATCTTTATGGCATTTCATACGGCACAAGAATGGCTCAGCTTTATATGCGTCACTATCCCGAAGTACTTGCCACTGTCACACTTGATGGTGTTGTACCAATGCAACAAAGTGTTATGGCAATCGGCGGAGCGATTGAGCGTGGATTTGAATTATTAATGCGCGATTGCGCCAGCAACACTGCTTGCCAAGCACAATATCCAGATTTATTAGCCGACTTTACCACCGCCAATAAACGCCTTAGCGAAAAAGCCATAACCCAAAGCGTGCGTGACCCACAAACCAATGAGCCAAGCACATTTTTACTTACTCGCAGTAAGTTTATAGGTGCTATTAGAATGGGGTTATATACCCCAGCCATACGCGCGTTATTGCCCCATGCGATTCATCAAGCTGCTCTAGAAAATTATCAACCGATTATGGGTATTTATACCTTAACGTCAGATAGTATCGGCATAGCAATGGGCATGCATGCCTCAGTGGTATGCGGTGAAGATATACACCGTATATCTGATCAAATGCGTAAAGACGCCAAAGAATCTTACATCAGCGCGAGCATGATTGAAGGCCTTGAAAAAACCTGTGAAGTTTGGAAACTACCGCCGGTTAAAGACACCTTTAGTGAGCCCATCCGCATTGATTTACCGACATTATTGTTATCTGGTGAATTAGATCCCGCAACCCCACCTAACTGGGCCGCACTAGCGCAAACAGAAATGACTAATGCTAAGCATTTTATATCACCATTCGCCACCCATGGTGTGGCAGCTCAAACCTGTGCCAACGATCTCATTGCTGATTTGGTTGACAGTGGTAGCGTGAAAAACCTGGATGCTAGCTGTTTACAAAAAGATATTCGCCGCAGCTTTTATCTCAACGCTAACACCGTTGAGCCACTCACCGTTGCCACGCAGTCAAACGTTGAAGGCAATGTCACAATCACACCAGCGGCTGAAAATACCGTCGACATGGTAAAAGAGACTGCGGCAGATAATGTCACTGACAGTGTAATAAACAACGCTACCGACAATGCCACTGGCACGGATAAGGAATAATCATGATTTCAGTGACCAATTTATCGAAAAAAATCGGTGATGTTCAAGCATTGAACAAACTGAGCTTTAGCGCCCAAGATGGCCATATAACCGGTTTACTCGGCCCAAACGGTGCGGGCAAAACGACCTGTTTACGCACTTTATTTGGGTTATTAAAGCCTGATGAGGGCTATGCAGAAGTAGACGGCATTAACATTGCCGATAATCCTATTGCTGCCAAACAACAGTTAGGCCTATTTCCGGATCCGTTTGGCTTGTATGAGCGCCTAACCCCGCGCGAGTATATTACCTACTTCGCTGAACTGAGTGGCATGTCACGCAAAGACGCTAAAGTCGCGACCGAGAATGTCATCAACCAGCTCAATTTAAGTGACATTAGTGATCGACGCTGTAAAGGGTTTTCACAGGGGCAACGGATGAAGACCGCTTTAGCACAGGCGATAGTCCACCAGCCAACCAATATTATTTTAGATGAACCCACCCGTGGTCTAGATGTAATGAGTACCCGCTTATTACGCGATATTTTAGTCGACCTTAAAGCACGTGGACACTGCGTACTATTTTCAAGTCACGTTATGCAAGAAGTCGCCGCATTATGCGATCACGTTATCGTTATGGCCAATGGTCAAGTCGTCGCCACAGGCAGTCCAGACGAGCTGTGCCAACAAACGGGTGAGGCTTCATTAGAAGAAGCCTTCATTAAACTTATCGGAACTGACGAAGGGATCGCAGCATAATGAATAAACTCATCGCAATGGTGCGCAAAGAACTCATTGATGCCGCACGTGACAAACGATCTGTGATGGCGGGCTTGTATTACGCCATCGGCACGCCTTTACTTATGTGTGCCATGTTTATGGTGCTAATTGGTCAGCTAACCAGCCCAGAAGATTTAAACATCACCATTAATAAAGCAGATAACGCACCCGATCTAGTCCGTTACTTAGGCAGAAAAGGCATTAACCAAGCAGACTTAACTACTGAGCCCGACGCCGATGTTAAAGCAATTATATTAACCATTAGTGATGATTATGCCGCCAACATGGCCAAAGCAAAACCTGCAGAAGTCATTTTAGAAGCAGACAACTCTAATGAAAAACTGCAAAAGTCGATCCGTCGTCTACAGCTTGAATTACAAGCCTATAGTTCAGAAATGGGCAGTATACGGTTAATCGCCCGCGGCATTAACCCGCAAGTGATGCAACCATTAAAAGTGAATGTAAAAGATCAAGCCACTCCTGATTCAAAAGGCGGCATGATTTTAGGTATCGCAATTTTCACCATGATTTACTCGGTATTTATTTCGGGAATGAATTTAGCCATCGACACCAGTGCCGGCGAGCGCGAACGTAATTCATTGGCATTAATGCTCAGTCACCCCATTAGCACCCGTCAACTTGTGTTAGGCAAAGTGATTGCGGTAACCACTTTCGCCTTACTCGGCTTAGTGCTTATTTTGCTTATATCCAAAGTGGCCTACACCTTTGTGCCATGGCAAGAGCTGGGCTTTAGCATCAATATCTCCACCGACTTTATGGGACTGATGTTCGTCATTGGTATTCCTGTCGCCTTGATGGCTTCGACCTTACAATTGTTTGTGTCATTTATGGCTAAAAGCTTCAAAGAAGCTCAGTCATATTTAACCATGGTGTTGTTTGTGCCACTGGCCCTATCTATGGCAGCCAGCTATAACGTCGCCCCAGATGCATTGCAGTGGTTGCCTGTGTCTGGCCAGCAGCAAGCACTCATGGACTTTATCAAAGGCAAAGATATCCCTATGTTGCAGTTAGCAGCGTCCTCTATTGCCACATTAGCAATCTCAATCGGCCTAATGCTTGGGATGGAAAAAATGCTTAAAAGTGAAAAGGTCGTATTTGGCCTATAACCTTTGTCATTCGCCCAATCCTTAGCGCTTATCGGTAAGGATTGGGTCATTAAATACTAGAAAATGAGGAATTTAAAATGGAAAATGATTTCGCAATAATGGCCCTAGTGTTGATTATCGTCATTGGCACTACTGCATCAGAAATGTTTAAGTACTATATGAAGCACAAGCAAAACTCAGACACAGGGAGCATGGCCGAGCTTAAGTCACAAAACCAAGCACTGATTGAACGAGTACAAGTGCTAGAAAGGTTAGTCACCGACAGTGATTTTGAGCTAAAGCAGCAGTTTAAAAAGTTATAACGTGTGAAATATGTCTACATTGCATAAACAAGCACCCACATAACTTTTCAACACCTGGAACCTTAAAACTAACGTGAAGGTTATCATTAACTGCAATGCCATCCGTTGAATCATTATGAGGTTACATTTTGATCCTAATACAGCATCTAAAATGTAGCCTCAATACTAAAAATCTTACGCAATTGCTGTACCTGGCGTCGACTAACATCCACTTCTTGACCATTATTCATGTGTACAAGCAAGCTACCGGCCGTTATTCCTTCCTCAATTTTACTCATTTTATCGATACGTAAAATATCGCTGCGACTGGCTTTGAAAAATAAGTTGGCATCTAACCGCTTCTCTACTTTTGATAACGAAATATGTAAGTAAGATTTCCCTGCCTCTGAATAAACAGCCACATGATTACCTATTGATTCAAAACGAGTAATGTCCTGTATACGCACAATTTTATAATCGCCCCCAAATTTGAGTAGCAAGCCGTGGTTATCAGGTAAGTATTGGTTGTGGGTAAGCTCATCATCACTGCGGCTTTCTTTGACTAAACGCGCTTTGTTGATAACAGCTTCTAGCCTATCTTGCATAATAGGCTTCACAATATAATCAAAGGCATTCAATGCAAATGCGTCTACAGCATGCTCGCTAAACGCAGTACAAAAAACGATATGACTTTGCTGTTCTTGTGCTTTCTTAGCAAACTCAAGCCCATCCATTTCAGGCATTTGAATATCAACAAACACAATATCTACATTGATATCAGACAAGATCTCAAGCGCTTGTAGTCCATCTTCTGCTTCAGCAACGATTTCAACATCAGCAAATTTCCCCAGTAACCTTGTTAGCTCTAAACGAGCTAAATATTCATCATCAACGATTAGCACTTTTAACATAAGGTAACTCCATTGAAACCACAAATTGGTCTTGATCCAGTCCATTGAAAAACTGATATTTGCTAGTAAACATCAGCTCAAGTCGCTTCTTGACGTTATGTATTCCCACCTTTGTACTTGGCTGGACTTTTTGCGCGTATACGCTATTGGTAATAGTTAAACGCCAATAGTCATCATTCAAGACTGCCGATTCAACATGAATAAAACCTGGCTTACGGCTTGTTGATATACCGTGTTTAATGGCATTTTCTGCCAACGTTAACAGAGTTAACGTTGGGATATTCTGGCTTAGTGTAGCTTCAGCCAATTGCACCGTTAGCTGTAACTTTTTGTCAAAGCGCACTTTCTCAATGGCTAAATACTTATCAGTAATTAACCAATCCTGTGCTAGCGTCGACTTAGTTTTCATTTGCGATTGCATTTGATTACGCAGCAGATCAGATAACAATGTCACCACTTCAGCAGCTTTTTCTTGATCCGCAAAAATAAGTGCTCGAATACTGTTGAGTGTATTAAATAAAAAATGGGGACTAAGTTGATTGGTAAGTTGCTGGATTTGACTTTCATTGACTTCAAGTTGGAGTTCTTTTTTATTTTTGTGAAATTGCCAAACAAGATAAGCAACACACCATAAAAATAACGTCGCAAATGACTCTAATATGCCAATAACAAATATGGTTAAGGTCGTGACTTCACCGCCAAACTTACCGTCCTGTGTCATCACTTGAATTTGGTTGATATCAGTACTTTGTAAAAAGCTTAATTTCCCCAATCCATACGACAATATAAAATAAATAAATGAGACAAACAAAATATAGGCTAGACCAACAAACGTTGTCCAAATATCCATACTGGCGCCTAACATGTTCATTCGCAGGTAGGGACGTAATAAACAATGGCAAATAAAAATTAACAGGCTGGCTTCTAGGAAAGAGCGTAAAATAATGTCGCTATAATGATGCTGTGGCATTTCCACAAGCGATAACATCACTGACCAAGTTAACACAAAATGCAATCCAAACATGATCATCATGGCTGCACGGTAACTTTTACTGGTGTTACGGCTATGTTGATAAAACTGCTTTAACAATTGAGATCCTTCTATTCATATCGTAATGCATCTATGGGGTCCAATTTAGATGCTTTTATCGCTGGAGCAATACCAAATACTATACCAATAATTCCACTAAATCCAAGAGCTAACCAAATTGCCCATAAAGGAATAGTAAGAGAGCCAACCACTGGCATAAACATGAAAATAACACCCGCAAGCAAATAACCTAGCACGATTCCAGCTATACCACCAAATAAAGACAACACACTGGCTTCAATCAAAAATTGAGTCAAAATAATATAAGAAGTGGCGCCCAAAGACTTAGCAATGCCAATTTCTTTTGTTCTTTCTGTTACTGACACCAACATAATATTCATAATACCAATTCCCCCTACAATTAAGCTGATGCCAACAACCCCCGCGGCGACAAAAGTAATTGAATTAGTAATATCACTGAATTGTTGACGTGTTTTCTCTGCGGTTTCAAATTCAAAAAAGTCAGCTTCGCTTGCATCTATCTTATTTTTATTCCTTAAAATTTGGCTAACAGAGTATTTAATTGATGCGAGATCCGCCCCCGCTTCTGGACTAAATACAATATCAATATTATTGGTACTATCTGTCCCATTTAACGAGCGAATAGTACTTAGTGGTGCAATAACATAGTTATCTTGATCAAACCCAAATAAACTCCCCCGAGTTTCGGCCAATCCAATCACTTTAAACCATTCGCTCCCGAGTAAAATAAACTCACCAACAGGTTGAGCTGGCAGTTTTAATTTTTTTAGTACTGAGCTACCTAAAAAAACCACGCGGCGTCTTTTAGCATCATCGTCATGGGAAAGAAATCGGCCGATTTCGGGAAAAACGTTAACCACTTTTTGATAATCACTCTCGGTTCCGATAACTTGAGTATGCAAGCTTTGTTGGCCATATCTCACTTCCGACCCAAAGCTAAATGCGCGCATTTTAGCGGCAATATGTTTAATTCCCAGCGCTTTACTCTTGATAGACAAATAGTCGTCATAGCTAAGTTGATTCGCAATCCCCAACATTTCAAGCTCAGTATTGGTTTGTGCTTTTATGGTAACCATGTCACTACCAAGATCTTTTAGCTGATTACCTACCCCTTGGCTCAAACCTTCAGTAATCGATACCACTGTAATAATCGATCCCACTCCAATAATAATGCCTAAGGTCGTCAGTGCACTTCTAAAACCATTAGCCCAAATAGACTGAATTGCTGCTATTGTACCTTCATAGAGATGGTGAAATAAGTTGCTCAACATGCTGCCTCCAGTCTAATTGATGGGGTAGAAATATCTGATACGATCTGACCATCCACTAATCGAATTTCACGTTGACAATGGTTCGCAATGTCTTGCTCATGAGTCACTAAGACTATGGTTTGCCCTTGTTGATGTAGTTCATCAAATAGCGCCATTATTTCGCGAGTTGTTTTACTGTCTAAGTTCCCCGTTGGCTCATCACCCAGTAATATTTTGGGATCAGTTACTAAAGCGCGAGCAATCGCTACGCGTTGACGTTGTCCACCAGATAATTGATTAGGTAACACGTCACGCTTGCCTGCCAGACCTACTTTCTCCAACGCATTAAGCGCAAGCTGTTGTCGAGAGCGAGACGGCATAATACGGTATTTTAATGGGTGCATAACATTTTGTAGAATGCTTTGACGTGGCAGTAAGTTAAAGCTTTGAAAGATAAAACCTATTGAATGGTTTCTGACATATGCGAGCTCTGACTCACTGTAACCAGCTACATCTTCGCCATTGAGCATGTAGCATCCCTCGCTGGGTGTTGATAAGCAGCCTAAAATATTCATCAACGTCGACTTACCCGACCCTGAAGGGCCCGTTATTGCAACAAAATCGTTCTGCTCAATAGATACGCTACAAGGATGTAAAGCTTGATAGACTTCACCCGCCAACGGATAGTTCTTGGTGATGCCATTTAATTGTATAACTGAGTTAGATTGCAGCATGATAACTTTCCTTATGTTGCACTTCTCGGCCTTCTTCCAGGCTGCTCACTAAACGACTCGGCCCAGTTATGACCAAGTCATTTTGCACTACACCCGACAATATAACTTGCTCCGTATCAGTAGACATTCCTAGCTTAACCGACTTTTTAGTCGCTTTATTCGCTTCCACAATCCAAACAAAATAACCTTCCTCATCGCGATTAATAGCCGCTACCGGTACCGTCAACTCACGGTCTGAGCGGGCCAGTAAAATCTCTGCCCGACAGCTCATTCCTGGATAAACCATTTGCTCCGCGTCTAGTGTCACTTCGACTTTGTAGTAAAGGCCTTTGTTTATGCCATCATTTTTGGCTGAAGTGCTAATAGAATCAATCTTACCTAACACAGCTTGGCGAGGTGTCGCAGCCAAGAACACTTCCACGTCTTGCCCTATTGCTATATTTGCAACATCAGCCTCATCGACTCTAATTTGAGCAACATAAGACTTTGTATCAGCTAGTGTCATCAACGGGCTACCAACTATATTTGTCGTGCCAGCTATAACAGTCTCACCCACTTTAATATCTACGGTTGAAATCAGCCCGTCTATTGCAGCCACAAATCGAGTCTTATCCAAACGATTTTGACTTTGCACCATAGTTGCTCTGTATTGTTCAAGCCCCTGTTGAGCAGCCAACACGTCGATTTGGGCAATCCTTAACTGGCTTTGTAGTTGTGCCGAAGTATCTTTATCCATCAATCCTTTTGCCACTAAGCCAATATGCTGTTTGGCGCGGCGCGCTGTTTCTGACTCAATTTCTTTAAGTCGCTCAATCTCAATCAATTGAATTTCAACAGCAGCCTTAGCTTTGCGTACATCTGCTAAAAAGCTCTTAGGATCGATCTCAATGAGTATTTCACCTTTTTTAACCAGCTGCCCCTCTTTGACATGCACATGCTGAACAATACCAGTCAATTCTGAGCGGATCTGAATCTCACGGGAAAACTGTAAATTGCCAGAAGCTAAAATAGTGTCATTGATGCTGCTCTTACTCACACTCTGAGTATCAACTTGCACACCAACATCACGAGACTTGTTTTTGCTCAATATTAGTAAGCTAGAAAAGCCAATTAGAATGCACAGTAAGACGATGCCCTTTTTCATGTAAAACTCCTTTTTTACTAGTTAAAGCACTGCAAACCACACACCATAAAAAATAAGATAAGGTGCTGAAGAAATGGCGATAGTGCTAGATAAACGCATAGAAAAATAACGAGATAACCCCAGTGAACATATCGTAATTGACCAAATAGAGAATAAATTCATTGACGAATACAGTGCAACGTAAACGCCCCCCTCATTATGGGTAAACAACTGCGCTACGGAGGCGTAATCGATTAGATCCAAAGGTAAATTCCCAGTCGTAGAGCTTGCAAACAACATCATGAAACCTACGTAGTTTACTATCCAAGGTAACTGGCACCATGACGCAAAATAAAACCAATTTTTCACACTAAAACTTTTCATTTGTGTGTTTGATAATTTAGAGACCATCGCAAAAAAAAGGCTTAAACCAATCACCACAAATAAATGCCCTATTGCGGTCATCCCAGCCACGAATATCCAGGTATATTGCAAAGTCATACTCATACTTTCTCTAACGACTGCTAATTCCTGAACGCTCAAATCATTAACTTTCGCTAATTGCTGATTAAGCAAATACTCATCAGTCATGCCACCAAAAAACCAGTAATGACTCACAAATATTAATAACATCAGCGTAAGTAACAAGATTCCGCTTTGTTTCTGATTATTATCAAACTTTTCAAACAACGAACTTGGTGCAACAAACGCATCCAGTACCGTATTAACTACAGTAGCCATAATGACTCCCTCATGATTGGATTTACTTATAAATAAAATATCAAATAAGGAAAAAACTGACTGGGGAAAATGACAAACGGTCAAACTAAGTGATTTTCGGTAATGGGTATCGAGGGAGCGATACAAATTGCAGGAAGTTGGAGAAGGGATAAAGCAAGAAAGCTGCAAGTGATAAACAATATCACCAGCAGCTATCGAGTGCTTTTTTCATTAAAATTTAACCTTTTCTCGACCAGAAATTGCCCAGACTAAAATACCAAACCATACAATCCACGAAATACCTGCAGGAACGTTAGCCGCCATTATTTTTCCTTTATGCTCTCGATTAAGTAAGATCGCTACAATTGAAGGTAAAAAATAGACACCAAAAAACAAGGGAACTAAAAGTACAATTTGACCAGTACTTAATCCTAAATTTGATAAAAACATAATAATTTCCTCTTTTAAATTAAATATTAAGCTAATGCTAGGGTTGATAAATAATTACGACTTAATTGTGACACTAATTTTGAATTGGACTTAATTCCCAACTCTTCAATTATTTTTGACTTTTTATTTACTTCTTTTTCCGCTGACACTAATGCTTTAATCGCTTTAAAACGGTCTTCTTCAATACAGCTAGTATTAGCAAAACGCTCGATAAACTCACGACTATCGTCACTCCCCATTTCAGCGATAAGGTGGAGTATGGGTTCCATAGATGAATTTGATGTAACTGTTGAACTTACTATTTTTGAACAGTTTTCATCGAATACATATTGTGGGCGTAAATGTGCAAACATGGTTGAAGGCATAATATTGAGTGATACCGACAACTCCTCTGCTGGTAATTGGTTATGCACATCTTTATAAGCACGATATAGCATCACCTCGCCCTCAGTTAAGTTCTTACGCTCAATGAATCTCAAATCAACTTTCTCACCTGGGTATCCAACAACATCGTAATAATCATATTCATAATAGTCACTTCCATATCCAGGGCCTGTATAACCCGAAGTTAGAAAGCTAAAGTTGTGATCATGAGGCACATTATAGAAAAATGATTTCTCACCAGATGTTTGTAATAAAGGATCTTTTTTGGCTAACCAAATATTCGCTCTCATAAAAAAGTTAATCCCTTTTTGAGCAGGTTTAAGCATGATCACTTGAGGGGTATATTTATTTGTTTTCTTTTGAATATCACAGTGTTTTTCTAATTCTGTCATTAAGATTTCTGGTAAGAATGTTTTATTGTTATTTAACTTCTTTAAAATAGGAGCAACAGTTTGAAAGCTCTCATCATCTGAAGAGTCAAACTTACTTTCTATAAGCTGCTCATAACATTCATCAAGTGAAATAGACTCATCAATATGATTTAGATCTAATTTTAATGGCATGGTTATATTCCCTATAATAAATTGTATATTCAATCACTTTTTAGTGCCGTAATTGGTATGGATTGATAATAGCAACGGAGAGAAATAACAGCGCTAAAGTGTGATTAACGGTCAAACAAAAGGATTTTCGGCAGAAGTAATATGACAAGTCCACATCAACTTAAGATAAACGACTCAAGGTAAAGGTAGAGATTAGTTATTAGCTGGTGAGTGGTAGATTATGTGGGTAAAACTAAAAGCAGCAACCTGGAATGGCCGCTGCTTATCGTTGCTATTAAAGCATTTAATGATTAACTAGCACGTTGAAGTAACTGGCTTTGTACAATGTCCCAGGTTTGAGAGGCCGCTTGTTGAACTTCATGGTGAGGATCTGACTTAGCCATACTCTCTAACTCATCAATTACTTGTAGGGCATCCATCCCCAATAATTGTTGCATTGCATACCAGCGCATATAGTGCTGTGGGTGATTCAAAAACTTTTTAATAGTTGGAATAGCTATTTGATAATCCATCGTTTTGAGCAATGAAATATGCAACTGCACCCTAGAGTCGACCTCATCTGATGGGTTTTGGAACTTAAGCTGATAATCATAGGCAGAGAACATTAAACTAATAGGTGACTTATTTCGTTTCAACTCTAATGAGATAAGCACAGCATTACCTTCAGACTCTTCAAACATGTAAGTTTCATTGGCTTTTTTATAAATGCACTCACCATCGGAAACTCGAATATCACCAGTATGCTCACATTGCGCAAGATTAAGATTAGTCCGCTGTAAATCATGCTCCCAATTGGAAAGACGCATATTACCTGACTTAATAAAGAATGTGAGTGTTTCTCTGCCATAAAATGAAATACCACGATCTTTTAAGTTACGCTTACTTGTTGACTTGTAGTTTGAAAGTAGTTTTTGATCAATAAAATCAATACTTAAATCAAAATCATCATTACTGTCTAATATTATTCTCTGAGCAAAAGCAGTTGAATGACCAGCAATTGGATAGACATAAAAATCATTAGTAGATAGGTTTTCTGTGCTTTCTTTGAGAATAATATCAAGTACCGCATCATGTTCATTCTTAATCACATCGGATATCGCTTCAATTTGAACCGATGGCGATTGAGCAAACAATGACTTTAACTTATTAACAAGCGTAAAATTTAAATTGTTTCCTCTACTTTTCTCCATCGCCGTTAACGTATCTACCCAAGAAGCAGGATTACTTAAAAAGCTTTCTACTTTGTGATTAAATTCCATGATGTTCTTCCTTGTTTTTATATTGAGGGGTAAGCTAACTTACTGACAGCGACAATAGTAAGCCAGCGACCCATTCCAGACTATGCCTGTATTAATACCACCATTACGCCTATACAAATTGGGCCACCAACCACTTGTAATTGTGAAGTTCCTGCTACGCCAAATTGTGATTTAAGTTCTGTCGTATTTTCGATTTTCATTATTAATATCCTTGTTATTTATGAGTTAGTTAAGTCAGTAATTAGTGAGCGATTAATACAACCATTACGCCGATACAGATTGGACCGCCAACCACTTGTAGTTGTGAAGTACCTGCAACACCAAATTGTGATTTAAGTTCTGTTGTGTTTTCGATTTTCATTATTAATATCCTTGTTATTTATGAGTTAGTTAAGTCAGTAATTAGTGAGCGATTAATACAACCATTACGCCGATACAAATTGGACCGCCAACCACTTGTAATTGTGAAGTACCTGCTACGCCAAATTGTGATTTAAGTTCTGTTGTGTTTTCGATTTTCATTATTAATATCCTTGTTATTTATGAGTTAGTTAAGTCAGTAATTAGTGAGCGATTAATACAACCATTACGCCGATACAGATTGGGCCACCAACTACTTGTAGTTGTGAAGTACCTGCTACACCAAATTGTGATTTAAGTTCTGTCGTGTTTTCGATTTTCATTATTAATATCCTTACAAAGTATTAGTAAAAAACATTTAACATTAAGCTTGTATTAATACAACCATTACGCCGATACAAATTGGACCACCAACTACTTGTAGTTGTGAAGTACCTGCTACACCAAATTGTGATTTAAGTTCTGTCGTGTTTTCGATTTTCATGTCATGGCTTCCTTTTTATAGATAATGATTTAAATAATAAATTCATCAGTCATCTTTAATTTATTATCTTGTTAAGCGTCTGCTTGAAATAAATAATAGGAGGTATCACGTAATTATTTTTACTCTTATGAAAAGCGGTCAAAAAAAATGATTAACGGTAATAAATCAATTTTTTTTATTAAACTTGGGAATGACACTAGATAATAAACAGGATAAGTAAAGGATTGATGTATGAGATAGATAAACTATATTTTGACTATGGTAAGGTAAGATTCAGTAGGTAGCTAGGTCGGGGGCCCACTTTACGGCTAGTCATGATCTGAGCAATACTAACCAATAACCCACTAATAGCCATGACTCTTTTAAAACAACTAGAAAAGATCACCAGCCCTCGTAAAGATATCAATCTAAAACATAATATTGTCGATGTGGTATTCCTAACTCTCAGTGCCATCCTTAGCGGCGGCAAAGGCTGGAAGTCTATTCATGAGTTCGGAGAGGAACAACTCGATTGGCTGCGTCTGTACCAGAAATTCAAAAATGGCATCCCTCGCAGGCATTGTATATCTAATATTATCAGAGCATTGGACTGTGAACTCCTTCTACAAGGAGTGTGTGGTTGGGCCAATGAGAAACGACAAGCAGAAGGGAAAACAGTTATAGCGCTGGATGGCAAAAACCTGCGCGGGGCATGAAGATGCCAAGAATACGCTTCATGTCGTCAGCACATTTGATATTTGCAACGGCATTGCGCTTTATCAGGGTAGTTCAAATTCTAAAGGGAAAAAGAGCTGAAATTGCCCGCAATATTATTGACGCTATGGCGCTTATTACACTGGATGCACTGCATTGTCAGGTCTCTACCACGAACAAAATTAGACAGATTAACGATGATTTTGTTATTCAACTTAAGTCAACCCAGCCTAGGTTATTTGAAGCAGTAAAAACCAAATTCAGTGAAGCCTATGAATAGCCAAACAGACCATTTTGAGCAGTCCAATACAGAGTATGGCCGCAATGAGCGTCGAACTGTCATAAAGATAGAAGCAATGTTATAACCGGAGCTTAAGAAAAAGTCCCCGCAAAAGCATGCCAGCAAAAACTAAGTTTAAGACAGTACATTCAGCATCACTTTATTTCGACCAGTATTTTTAGCTAGATAGAGCTGCTTATCTGCCAATTTTAATAAATCATGAAATTGGTACTGCAGAGCATTTTCAAGCGACTTAGGCACCACCTGTACCCCAATACTGATTGTCAGCCACAAAGTACCATCAACATCGTGCTTAATGTGTAAGTTTTCCACCGCACTTCGTAACGTCTCAGCGATAAAGGCTACGGCTTGGGTATTATCATCTTTCACAATGACACAAAACTCTTCACCGCCATACCGGGCAACAAGCGCATCATGGGACGCCATGGTCTCCATTAAACAACAAGCAACATCCACTAAAGCCTTATCGCCAGCAAGATGATCATGCTGGTCGTTATAAAGTTTGAAATGATCAATATCTAACATCATCACACTAAAGCCCGTCGCTTGTTGATGCCATTCTGCCATCACATTGTCCGCAAAAGCCTCTAATCCACGACGATTAGTGATTTCGGTTAACGCATCCTGAACCGTTAATGTTTCTAAATAGTTTTGTTGTTCATAAAACCGAATTAACAGCTTATTAAATGAATTAGACACATTGTCTATTTCATCAATAAAGTGCTGATTAGGAACCTTAGCCATTAGATTATCATTTGAAGAGGCATTAATACTGCTGTTGAAATGGATCAGAGGTAAAATTAAAAATCGCGATAACATCATCATCGACAATGACACTATCAGGGTAGCAATTAACAATAACAAAATAATTGAAACAGCATCTAACTTAGGGCTTGATCCTTTTCGATGATGCACTGTAATAACCATAGTCTGATCATCAAAGGTATTACGGATCAGCCAACTGTGTGAAGCATTTACTACCTGTAACTGATCAAAGCTAAAAAAATCATTCATGGGTTGTGCATCAGCAGGCGTATTAATCTTTTTATCCATAGAAAAACGCACCATAGAATAGCCGGCAATTTCGTCTATCATCTCCTTATCCACTAACCTGGCCATAGTGATACTACCCGCGATAACGCCATAGCCTTCTGAAGGTAAAATAGTCGTGTTAGTGATATAAAATAACTGTTCTGCTATCACATAATATCCATGACGAGTTGAAGCTTGTTGTGCAGAGATATCAGCCGCAGATGGTAATAAAGTTTTTGCTTCGGTTGCTGTTTTTCCCTCAACAAATTCTCTTAACGCTGAGGAGCCATCACGGATCGATTCATCTAGGTATTGCCAAACCAACTGCTTATCAACAGTATGGATAAACACCGCAGCGACATTAGCCACTTCAAATGCATTTGATAATAAATTACTGGCTATGAATTCGTCCGATGGCGCATAAACAAACTCCACCAAACTATCCCAAACCGCGTAGTCATAGGTTAGGGTGGTTAAATTTTTAGCCGATGCGGAAAAGGCAGCTTTAAGCAAAACATATTCTTGTTGTTGCTGGTCAACAACTTCAGCATTAATGCCTGGAAGGTAAAAAAAGTAATAAATAGTCATAACTAAACACGCAACACTTATCAACAGTGATGATAACAGCAGCAATGAAAAGCGTTTTAACGTCATGCATATTCACTCAAATTCAAATATTACTATTGAGTGTAGTCGTGATTTTTCATAACGATAATTTATCTATCTACAAATTATCGATAGATTTCATATTTTTAAAACATAAAAAAGCCCAAACAATGTTGGGCTTAAACAGGGTAACAATTAAAACCTATTTTGCCTTAGGCCTAAATGGTTTAATCACATCTTCATTGCATTCTAAAAATGGCCCTTCCATTAAATCGATACAATATGGAATAGCGGGAAATACTGCATCTAAGCATTCACGAATTGATTTAGGCTTACCGGGTAAATTAACGATTAATGAATCACCTCGAAGACCTGCGGTTTGACGGGAAAGAATCGCGGTAGGCACAAATTTTAATGACTCTGCACGCATTAACTCACCAAAGCCAGGCATCATTCTATCGCATACCGCTTCAGTAGCTTCTGGGGTTACATCGCGTTTTGCAGGGCCTGTACCACCAGTAGTCACGATTAAACTGCAACCTTGTTTATCTGCCATATCAATTAAAGTTGCTTCAATAACATCTCGCTCATCGGGTATCACTTGATAAACAGGTTCCCACTGCGAGGTTAAATATTCATTAAGTACGTCAATAATGGCTTTACCAGATAAATCCTCATAAATGCCTGCGCTGGCACGATCGCTCACTGTAACAATGCCGATTTTTGCTTTACTCATGTTATTTATTCCCTAGTGTGGGTAAAAAGTAATATTGATAAATAGGCTGTTAATTTAACAAAAAAACCTATGTTCACAAAATCTTAAACTGATATCTTGATCACTGAATGACTATTTGAGTTGTTTAAACAGCATTGTCAGTTATACACGCTATTAACAGCCGATATAACTGCGCGAAGAGCGGGAGTGTGAAGAGGTGATTAACGATAAAGGTTAACAAGACAGCATCATTCTGATGGCACGTTTAAACTGATTAGCACTGATAAAAAACGTCGTCCAACTAGCTACTTATTAACATACTGGGATAACACGCAATCAACCGCCATTTGGGCCACTTTGATTAACGCTTCAACGTTTGTTCCTTCTGACGCCTGTACCGACATCCCCTGAAACAAAATTGCCATTAACCTAGCTAGGTCTTCAGGACAGCATTCCTCCTTCAACTCACCCTGCTTTTTAGCGGTTTCAAATCTTGCGACTAAATTTTGATTATGTTGTGCCTTTCGTTCAACTATGGCCTGTTTAATTGATTCGCTCGCTTCGCTGCACGATAAGGTGCTGTTGGCCAAGGCGCAACCTTGCGGGTGATTAGTATCGGTAAACTGCATAGCCGCGCCGAGTAATAATCCCTTAATAACATCACCAATATGATCACATTGAAATGCCTGATTAAAGAATGATTCAGGTCGACTTTCATATAAATCAATTGCCTTTAAAAACAATTGTTCTTTATTACCAAATGCGGCGTAAAGGCTCGGTTTTTTAATTCCCATCGCAGCGGTCAGCTCGCTTAAAGACGCCCCTTCATAACCATTACGCCAAAATACGTCCAATGCTTGTGCTAAAGCAAAATCAATATCAAATCCACGAGGACGTCCGACACAAGCTGTCTTTATTTCTGTCAAAACATCACCTCTTTAAATTGATTAATTGTTGATGATTAATAAGTTAACCAAACACTGAAAAATAATCAGCACACTTTACCACAACGCCATACTTTGACTCAAAGTCTGAATCACTTACCTGTGGGGATTATTGAGTATGTTACACGCTACCAATATCAAATAAAGACCTTAATGTATCAAGGTTGACCCAAGTCACTAAGGCTAACTTGCCCGGTAACAGATTGCCTCATCGTAAATAACATATCTTATAAAATAATTTAATACTTATCGGTACACATTTAATTGACAGGTCTATTTTAATCTATATATTACCGTTCGGTACAGAACATTTTTTACCTTTTGGTACAAATTTAACTATTAGACAACAAAAGCAACGCACTAGATGACATCAAAGCCATTGTTGAAAGGACAATTACATGAACAGATTTACATCAATTCTATCCACACTGATAGTGAGCCTAACCGCATTGCTATTAACCGCATGTGGTAATGAATCGCCTCCACAACAAGCTATGCCACCAGCAGCCATCGAAGTGAATGTTGCCAATGTGATCCATGAACGTATTACCGAGTGGGATCAGTTTACCGGACACTTACAAGCTCCTGAAGAAGTTACCCTAGTGCCTCGCGTATCAGGATACATAGAGTCGGTGAACTTTAAAGAAGGGACGCTGGTTAATAAAGGCGATGTGTTATTTACTATCGACTCGAGAGTATTTGCTGCCGAAGTTGAACGTTTACAAGCTGAGTTGACCAGTGCTATATCCGCCAATGAACTGGCTAAAAATGATTTTGAACGCGCTAACAAATTGTTTAACCAGCAAGCCGTATCTGAAGAATTAATTGATACTCGTCGCAGTAACTTACACCAAACTGCGGCTGCGGTGGCATCGGTAAAAGCGGCACTAACACGCGCTACACTCAATGTGGAATACACCCAAGTCACAGCACCCATTGCTGGCCGGGTATCTTACGCCAATGAAACTGCGGGTAACTATGTTACTGCGGGGCAAACTCAGTTAACAAGTTTAGTATCGACCTCAAACATGTATGCCTATTTTGATATCGACGAGCAAACCTACCTTAAATACTCTTCGCTATCGGCTCAAAACCAGCGTCAAGATCCGCGCTCTGGTAACAATACTGTACTAATGGCATTAGCCAATCAAACCGAATTTACTTATCAAGGCGTTATCGACTTCGTAGATAACGCTGTTAATCAGCAAACCGGTACCATTCGTGTACGCGCCTCATTTGCCAATCCAGACAATCGTTTACTGCCCGGCCTATTTGCCCGTATCAGTATTGCTGGCAGTGCGTCATATCAAGGTATTTTAATCGACGACAAAGCGATTTTTACTGATTTAAATAACAAGTTTGTGCTAGTGGTCAACGCGCAAAACACCCTTGAATATCGTGGTATCACTTTAGGTGAAAAAATTCATGGCTTACGTATTGTGACCGCGGGTTTACAGCCAGAAGACATCATTGTGGTGAATAGCCTGCAAAAAGTGCGTCCCAACGTCACTATCACGCCAAAATTGACAGAAATGGCCGATAGCAGCCAAATTGAAGCACTACATCAAGCACAGCTACTCTTTGATACTCAGCCACTCACAGCACGTGTTGCTGATGACGCTAATCAAGGCTAAGGAACCACAAAATGTTATCGCAATTTTTTATTAAAAGACCGATTTTTGCCGCGGTTTTATCGTTGCTATTTTTTATTTCGGGCGCACTTGCTGTTTGGCAATTGCCGATCACCGAATACCCTGAAGTGGTTCCACCAACGGTAGTGGTGACTGCAAGCTATCCCGGTGCTAACCCAAAAGTTATCGCTGAAACAGTCGCCTCCCCACTAGAGCAAGAAATCAACGGTGTTGAGAACATGCTATACATGTCATCTCAAGCCACATCTGATGGCCGTATGACATTAACAGTTACCTTTGCCATTGGTAGCGACGTTGATTTAGCCCAGTCTCAAGTGCAAAGCCGAGTTGAGCGAGCTAAACCACGTTTACCGCAAACAGTGCAAAGGTTAGGTATTGTCACCGAAAAGTCATCACCTGACTTAACTATGGTGGTGCATTTAACCTCACCTGATAATCGTTATGACATGTTGTATCTGTCTAACTATGCAGTGTTAAAAGTAAAAGATGAGCTCGCGCGTATTGAAGGCGTAGGCGCTGTGCGGGTATTTGGCGCGGGCGACTACAGCATGCGTGTCTGGCTAGACCCTAATAAAGTTGCAGCGATTGGTTTATCACCGAATGATGTCGTGGCCGCTATACGTGAGCAAAACCAACAAGCAGCTGCCGGCAGTTTAGGCGCGCAGCCCAGTGGCGATAGCGATTTCCAGCTACTTATCAATGTTAAGGGCCGTTTAGCCAACGTTGAAGAGTTTGAACAAATCATTGTTAAGGTAGGCGAACAAGGTCAAATCACCCGCTTAAAAGATGTGGCTCGGGTTGAATTAGGCGCATCGACTTATGCATTGCGTTCAATGCTAGACAATCAAGACGCTGCGGCATTGCCTGTTTTTCAAGCTTCTGGATCTAATGCGATTCAAATATCTGATGATGTTCGCCTTAAAATGGCAGAACTGTCTAAGTCATTCCCAGACGGCTTAGCATATGACATCGTCTACGACCCTACTGTATTCGTGCGCGGTTCAATTAAAGCCGTGGTACAAACATTACTTGAAGCCTTGTTGCTGGTAGTACTTGTTGTTGTGCTATTTTTACAAACCTGGCGCGCATCCATTATTCCATTAGTGGCGGTTCCGGTATCGCTTGTGGGTACTTTTGCCTTTATGCACCTAATGGGCTTCTCGCTGAATGCCTTATCATTGTTTGGCTTAGTGCTGGCGATTGGGATTGTGGTCGATGATGCGATTGTGGTGGTTGAAAACGTTGAACGAAATATTTCTGATGGCTTATCGCCCGTTGCTGCAACCCAAAAGGCAATGAAAGAAGTGACCGGTCCCATTGTTGCTACCACATTGGTACTGGCGGCGGTATTTATTCCAACCGCCTTTATGTCAGGTTTAACCGGCCAGTTTTATAAGCAGTTTGCACTAACCATTACTATCTCAACCTTTATCTCAGCGATTAACTCGTTAACCCTTAGCCCTGCACTATCGGCATTACTGCTAAAAGGGCATCACGAGAAAAAAGACGCACTTACCCGCGGCATGGATAAGCTATTAGGCGGCTGGTTATTCAATCCGTTTAATCGCCTGTTTGCCCGTATGTCTAATGGTTACGGTTGGTTAGTTAAAAAAATCATCCGCTTCGGTGCTGTTGTTGGCATTCTATATATTGGTTTAGTGGGCTTAACTGGCTTACAGTTTGCTAATACCCCTACCGGATATGTACCAGGCCAGGATAAACAGTATCTTATTGCTTTTGCTCAGCTGCCTGACGCCGCATCGTTAGATCGCACTGAAGCCGTGGTAAAAGAAATGTCGCGTATTGCCTTAGCACAACCAGGTGTCGCCCATGCTGTCGCCTTTCCAGGTTTAAGCATTAACGGCTTTACCAACAGTACTAACAGCGCGATTGTATTTACCCCATTAGATAGCTTTGATGACCGCAGCGATCCATCATTATCAGCAGGCGCTATTGCAGCGGCGTTAAATCAAAAATTTGCAGCCATTGACGGGGCATTTATTGCGATTTTTCCGCCACCGCCAGTACAAGGCTTAGGCACCATAGGTGGCTTTAGATTACAAATTCAAGACCGAGCAAACTACGGTTATGAAGAGTTATATAAAGTGACCATGCAAGTGATGCAAAAAGCATGGGCAACGCCTGAGCTAGCGGGAATATTCTCGAGTTATCAAGTCAATGTGCCACAACTTGAAGTGAATATTGATCGCACCAAAGCCAAACAGCAATCAGTATCGTTAGACGAATTGTTCTCCACCCTGCAGGGATACATGGGGTCGGTTTACGCCAACGACTTCAACCAATTTGGCCGTACTTATCAAGTTAACGTACAGGCAGATGAGCAGTTTAGACAAACACCTGAACAAATCGCCCAACTTAAAGTACGTAATAACCAGGGTGAAATGGTGCCTATTGGATCGTTTATTAATGTCACCAATTCATCTGGCCCTGACCGTGTTATGCATTATAACGGTTTCACCACTGCAGAATTAAATGGCGGTGCTGCACCAGGGTTTAGTAGCGGTGAGGCACAAGCTGCCATTGAAAAGATTTTAGCGGAAACCTTACCTAATGGCATGACCTACGAGTGGACTGAGATCACCTACCAACAGATCCTCGCAGGTAATGCTGGCGCGTATATTTATCCATTAATTATCTTATTAGTGTTTATGGTATTAGCGGCGCAATATGAAAGTTTAAGCTTACCTTTAGCCATCATTCTCATTATTCCCATGACGCTGTTGTCGGCATTAACAGGGGTGCTTATCTACGGTGGAGATAACAATATTTTTACCCAGATTGGGCTAATTGTTCTGGTAGGGCTAGCAACCAAAAATGCCATCCTCATTGTTGAGTTTGCCAAAGAGTTACAAGATGAGGGCATGGAAGCATTAGAAGCCATACTTGAAGCGGGCCGTTTACGTTTAAGGCCTATTTTAATGACCTCGATAGCCTTCATTATGGGCGTGGTACCTATGGTGTTTTCAAGCGGACCAGGTTCAGAAATGCGTCAAGCTATGGGTGTTGCGGTATTCTCTGGCATGATTGGGGTAACTATTTTTGGCCTTATCTTAACGCCACTGTTTTATTATGCCCTCACAAAACGTGGCAAAAATAAAACCGAATTAGCTGAATCAAGCATAACCCAAGATTAACCACGTTATTGATTCAATGATAACCAAAAAGAGGTCACCTTAGGGTGACCTCTTTTTATGACTAATAACGCTACTCTACACCCACTTGATCCATTATTGCACTTGTGACCAAACGGGCAACGCAGGAAATGCGCCTTTTTTCCCACACGTTATCGCACCACACTTAATCGCAAACTCAGCAGCCGTTTGAACCTTCACTCGATTAAGCAATTTTTGCACTAAAAGCTCTGGCGCTAAATATCCTTCATCACTGCCAAGTTCATATAAGAACCCCGCAACAAAACTATCTCCGGCGGCTGTAGTATCTGTGGCGACAATTTTAGGCACCGGCAACTCAAAGGAAAATTCAGCGCTGTGGCATAAAATGGACTCTGGGCCATTGGTGACCAAAATTAACCTCACCCCTTGTTCAATACAGAATGCTAAATATTCGTCAAATGATGCCCCACGCTCCTGAGCCAAATACAATGCTTCCTCTTTACTCATTTTAAGCACGTGAGTATAACGAAAGCATTGCTCCACACGGGCTGATAACAACCGAGTGTCTTGCCATAATGACAAGCGTAAATTAACATCAAAACTGACTAATGCTTGTTCCTTATGCGCTTTTTTAGCACCATAAAGACTGGCATTGAAAATAGCCTTTTCAGTAAAGGTATTAGAACAAAGATGAAAAATATCAATTTTTGACCAGTCGATAGCATCAAAATCAGCTTCACGGTATAGCATGTCAGCAGTGTTCTGCCGATTAAAGCTAAACGACCGCTCCCCCTGCGCATCCAAACTAACTAACACTGTGGCAGTAGCAGCATCTGGTATTAATGCTAAACAACTAACATCAACACCTTGTTCTACCAGTGTATTTGTTAACAACTGGCCATGATCGTCAGCACTAATGCCACCAGCAAAAAGACTCTTACCACCTAATTTAGCGTAACCCACAGCGACATTGGCAGGCGCGCCGCCAGGGATAGGCTCGTGAACCAAACCAGAATGGCCCACCGGAAGTAAATCAATTAATACTTCACCAAAACTCAATAATGTACTCATATAAAACGTCCAAAAAAAAGCCCATTTGCATGGGCTTGTTAACAGGGATTTCTAAAAACTAATACAACTAATACAACTAATACAACTAATACAACTAATACAACTAATACAACTAATACAACTAATACAACTAATACTATTACAACTAAGGTTATGACAATAAACGATTAAAACTCGTACTTAACCGTGGCGCTGGTTGTACGACCGTTAATGGT
Organism: Shewanella sp. HL-SH2; assembly: GCF_051164935.1. Classification (NCBI taxonomy): domain Bacteria; kingdom Pseudomonadati; phylum Pseudomonadota; class Gammaproteobacteria; order Alteromonadales; family Shewanellaceae; genus Shewanella; species Shewanella sp. HL-SH2. The sequence continues at coordinate 615,882 of NZ_CP195035.1, read as the reverse complement.
TCTGGCACGAATGATATTGTTATCGGGTACCGAACCTTCTTCAGCTTCGGTAATACCCACAGTATCAAACAAGTTATTGACGTTAAGCGCGACTGATAACGCATTGGTTAACTGGTAAGATGCAAACGCATTGACTTGAGTATAACCATCAAAACTTAGGTCATTATTATCTTGAGCATAAGACTCAGTGGTACCAATCAAATTGACCCCAACAGAGCCTTTATCAAAGTTATAACGGCCCATTAGCGAGTAAATAAAATCAGCTTGGCGACGAGGTGTGTTGCCAATTACACTTGGATTAAGGGCATCTTTAACAATTTCAGCATCGGTCCAAGTTACGTTACCGCGAAAATCGAAATCACCAACATAATAAGCACCTTCTAACTCAATCCCTTTGGCTTCATATTTACGGTCAAAGAATATTTGGCTAGTGGCTTCAAAGTTTTGCTCTTCTGTTTCAGAGTAAAACGCCGTGGCAAATAGCGACATGCTATCGTAACGATACTTCACACCCACTTCGTACTGGTCTACTTCATCCACAGAGTCTTCGTCAGAAACTGAACCATCAGCATTCACTTTACCAAACAATAAACGGTCAGCATTGGCACGGCCACCATGACTGATACGACCAAATGCGGCTAAATCTTCAGATACTTGATAGTTAGCACCTAATGAATATGACAGGTAACCCCAGTCATAATTCACTAACTGTGGGTTAGCATTATCAATTGACGACACACTTAGCTCAGGCTGTGAAATCACCCCATCACGGTTCATATCCACTTGTGATTGCACATTACCCGCATAGTAACCACTGGCATCGCCAGAGTCATAGCGCACGCTACCGTCTAATGATAAATCGCCGAACTTAGATGACGCAGCAATATACGGTGCTTTAATAGTGTAGTCTGAATCATAGTTACGTTGACAACAATTGCCCCAGTAAGGCACACCATAAGCGTATAAACCATTATCTGAGTACTCAGTGCCATCGGCACCGACCACATCTAAAAGTGCCGCATTATCGCCTTGCACTTCCATCAAATAAGAGTTCCACATCCAAGTCATATTGATATTTTGCGTGGCCGTATAAAAACCAAAAGTGACATTAGAGTCATCAAACGTCTTGGTTAATTTCATGTCATTGACGATAGAACCAAAGTCATTCATGGTCACATCAAAACTATGTACGCGCATAGCTAAATCACTATCAAATGCTTGACCCGCTTTGGCACCATTAGCATAAATCAGTGATGATCCGCTGCCACCAATACTGTCAGCAATACTCGAGCTGTTAGCCACTTCGGCAGGCATTAACGACATAAAATTACCGCTAACATCCGAGATGCGGAAACGGTTTTCAACTAACCAGTCATCGCCTAAATCAAATGAAGCTTCTAGTCCAACTGAATTCACAATCGGATTCATACCATCACGCATATCACCACGGCTGATATTGCCGTCAGCATCTAAGCGCAGGGTTGATAACATGTTAGCCGAATGAACCGTATCAGATTGGGCATCAAATCCAGGTATTGAACTGCCATCTGAATACATTGGCATCGGCAAATAACCAATGCTCTTATCATTTAAGTGCTTTACATACAAACGCACATAACCAGAATCAAATTCTTTGGTTAAGTTAGCTTTAATTTGGCCACCCTTGTTCGCGGTGTAACCAGGATCACGCGGACCATCACCGGTACGCACAAAGCCACCAATATGAAAACGCATTGAGTCATTAATGCTTGCGCCATATTCAAAATCAGTACGCAAAGTATCGTAATCAAGACCCACAGTAGACGAAATACTGCCAGCATCACTGGTGCCCGTTTTACTAATGACGTTAATAATACCGCCTGGTGCGTTACTGGCAGCTGTTGAGGCTGAACCACCACGGATTGATTCAATAGTTTGTGTTGTAGAATCAATACGTAAGAAAATATCCGCATTACCAAATGCAATATCACCAAACTGTAAAATAGGTAAACCATCTTCTTGAATTTGCAAGAATTTAGCTCCACCAGAGGCAACGGGTAAACCACGTACTGCAATGTTGGCGTTACCTTCACCACCGGTCGATTCAACCTTCATGCCCGGAATAATACGGAACGCTTCGGCTGATGAACGAGGTGAGCTAATTGCTAAATCTTCTGGTGACACACTGCTCACTGACACGCTCGAGTCCATTACACGTGTACCACGTGCGACACCCGTTACCACAATGCGCTCAAGACCAATGGCGTCTTTTTTAGTTTCCACAGTGTCAGTGTCAGCAGCCCACAAGCTTGAACTGACCATCACAGCTAGCGTACTCAATACAAATTTTTTAGATGTGCTTTTTATCATTTTTATGTCCCCACATAGAGTGTATTGATGTTGTCTTATCTCCCCATAACAACATCAGTAATATATTCATCAATCGAACTAAGCCCCAAACTATCTCAATAGCTAATCAAGGCGCTAAACTTAAACCTTTTACTTAATCGATTAAGTTACAAGTTAGCAACTAAATAGTAAATTGCAAGTACAATTTATGTTCAATTATCGTTAACTGGATTAAAAAACATCTAAGTAGATGTTTAATAGATTAAATATTTATAATAGTAGTTGTTGATTATTTAGCGTCAGCGGTTAACAAATGCCCTGAGGGGTCACGAAACAGATTGTATGCTGCCAAAATGCACAACATAAATGCAAAGCCGGTGGCTAAATAAAACCCGTATTTAACATGACCAAATATGTCGCCTACCAGTCCCATTAACAAGGGACCTAATGCAGCAGAAAGTGCAGTAAAGAATAAAATGACCCCAGCAACCGAACCATGTTGATCAACCGGGAAACAGCTGATCCCTTTAGAATTTAATGTCGGATACATCATAGACATAAACAAACCTGATAAAGGCAATAAAATAACCGCAGCCGAAATGCCATACACCATAGCGCCTAAATAACATAAGCTAATTGCCAGACTGAACCAAAACATCACCTGTTGCCAACTGAATTGATTGAGGATCCACCCCCCCAGAAAACGTCCCAATGCCCGCAATGTGAAAAAGATAGTTAACGCATACGTTGCGATTAATGCCAACTCGCCTTCATAGTTGAGTAATAACGTCGGCATCCAAACATAAATAGCCACTTCAGTAGCAACATAAAGCCCAATCGCTAAAGAGTAGCCTAATGCATAAGGGTTTTTCATCATGCTAAACGTACTGGCGAGATTAATATTTTGAGTAGATGAGCGCTTAAGTTGCGGGTATTCAGCCTTATAAGCTAACCAACATAATATTAAACAAAACGCCCCAGCACCAAAATACAGATACTTCCACGACACGCCTGTTATCAATAAATAACTGACAATCGCCGGACCAACCATAGCACCCACACCAAAAAAGCCTTCAACGGTATTCATGGTACTTGAATGTTGTTTTGAGTTAGTTGAAATATCACCAATTAACCCTAGCGCGCCAGTTTTGAATACCCCAATAGCAATACCCACTAGTGCCAACAAACATAGAAAATAATAAAATGACTCACCTAAAGCGAACATAAAACTGGCCAGCGCAAACAACAGTAAGCCAATTAAAATCGTTACTTTCCGGCCTAACTTATCTGCCAGAAAGCCTAAAAACAGCCCACTTAATGCAATAAAAAGCATTGGCATGTAATGAAATGCGCTCGCTTGTGACATCGATAAGTCAAATGTGTTAATCAACTCAGGAATAATCACTCCCACTGCATCAGAGGTCATGGCAAACATAAAAAACATTAAATACGTTAGTATTCTTATCCTAGAGTTACCGCAATTATCTAGCTCTTTCATATGGTTAACCATACTTCTCACCTTATTGTTATATGTTTTCTTTGTGGTCACACTGTCTATTTATGGCGACACATTCGTCTTCTCCCACAGAAAACGAATTCAATATTTAAACAAAGCCCTTGAATAATGTTTCATATTGGTTAAATATACAACTTAATCGATTAAGTTTTTTTAAATACTTACTTTAAGAGTCACCAAAATGAAAAATAATGTTCAGCTGATCACTTACGTAGATCGTATAGCGCACTCAGACTTAAAAGGACTCAAACAGGTTCTCGACACAGAACTTCATAATCTCTTTGGTGGCGTACATCTGTTACCTTTTTACTATCCAATTGACGGCAGCGATGCTGGCTTTGACCCTATAGACCATGCAAAAGTAGATGAACGTCTTGGTGATTGGAATGACGTAAAGCAGATTGGCCAGCAATACGACATCATGGCCGACTTAATCGTTAACCACATGTCAGCGGAGTCTACCGAGTTTCAAGACGTACTTGCCAACGGTAAAAGTTCTGTTTACTGGGATTTATTTTTAACTAAAGAGAGCGTATTTCCAGACGGGTTGAGCGCAGAAAACCAAGCTAAAATTTATCGTCCACGTCCAGGGAGTTGCTTCACTACCTATAAACTTGCCGACGGGACAGAAGCCGAGTTTTGGACGACTTTTACCTCAAACCAAATTGATATTAATGTGCATACCGCTGCAGGTCAGGCGCATTTAAACAAGGTGCTAACGCGTTTTCATGAAAGCAAAGTCGATCTTATTCGTCTTGACGCTGCTGGCTATGCGATTAAAAAGCCGGGCACGAGCTGCTTTATGATTGAAGAGTCATTTGAATTTGTCGATGAGTTAGCCAAAAAAGCCAACAGCCTAGGCATGACGACCCTTGCCGAAATTCACTCGCACTACATGACCCAACTCGATATCGCTAAGCGGGTAGACATGGTGTACGACTTTGCGCTACCGCCATTGATCCTTCACAGCCTATTTAGCCAAGATGTCAGTGCATTAAGCCGTTGGCTATCCATTGCACCACGCAACTGTGTCACAGTATTAGACACGCATGACGGTATTGGTATTATCGACGCAGGCCCTGTCGGCAATAAAGCAGGTTTATTAACCGCTGCAGAAATTGATAACCTAGTTAACCGCATCCACAGCAATAGCAAAGGTGAAAGCTTACAAGCAACGGGCGCGGCAGCCAGCAATGTCGATCTATATCAAGTTAATTGCACCTACTACGATGCGCTTGGCCAAAATGACATTGATTATTTAATCGCTCGAAGCGTGCAATTTTTTGCTCCAGGTATTCCGCAGGTGTATTACACAGGTTTATTGGCTGTGCCTAATGCCATGGAATTGCTGAATCAAACTCAGGTAGGTCGTGACATTAACCGCCCTTATCTACAGGTAAGCGACATTCAAACTGCGATGCAAAAACCGGTTGTTAAAACGCTATGTGAGCTGATCACTCTTCGCAATAATGTCGATGCCTTTAATGGTGAGTTCACCATGACAAATCAGGCTAATCAGTTAACTCTTTCTTGGGTGCATGGCGACAGTTCAGCCAAGTTAAGCGTGAACTTTGCCACTAAAGAAACCCATATCAACATAGTTGCAGCGCAACAATCGACCCACATTGTGCTGGCCGATTTATTGGCCAAACATAGCAAATGATCTGACGGGTAATTTAAGCTCAAACGTAAATAAGGCGCCTATTAGGCGCCTTATTTGTATCAACATATTTGTATCGAAATCGTCCGGTCATCAATATTACATCAACAACTGCCACCACGTGACAATTCATAACCTAACACTTCAGCATGATGGGCATCAGCAATAAACATTTCAGCGGCTTTACGGCCTTTTTGTTCTGAATACTGGAACACAGTCGTCAGCGGCGGGATCGCCCGAGTACCTTCGTCAATACCATCAAAACCCACCACTCGAACATCTTGTGGGATACGTAAACCTTGTTGGATTGCCTCGCGCATTAAACTCAAAGCAATTAAATCACTCATGCACAAAAATACATTCGGACGCGGTACACAATTAAGCGCTTCTTTGGCAGCTATGGTTGCAAAGTCGGCATTACTTTCAGGGATATTCCAAATGCGGTCATCACCAAGCTTAACCCCTGTATCACCAATGGCATCCAAATAACCTTGCAAACGCTGATGCGCTACAGACGTGTCAATTTCCATAGAATGAATATCATACACGCGGCAGGTTAAATGGGTATCAAGCAAGCGTAATCCAAGAATTGCGACCTGATCTTGCTCAGATTGAATCGCCAACTTAGCCACTTCATAGGCTCCGGCTTTATTATCGATACTCACCGAAGCACTACGGTGAATATTAAAGTCGACCGTTACCACTTTTTTACGGATTTTTTTCAATTGCTCAGCCAATAAACGGTTACGGGGGCGACCATAACAAATAAAGCCATCGACAAAATCATTGACGCCATTCACATTGTCAGAGCTACCAGAAAACAACAGTAAATTAATTTTATGTTGCTCGAAAACGGCCGCAACACCTTTCATAAACTTACTGGCCACAGGATCTGACACCATGTATTCAATACTGTCCGACAACACCAATGCGACCGTATCAAATTTACCACGCCTTAAAGATTGCGCGGCTTTATTAGGTCCAAAATATCCTAGCTCGTTGCAGGCAGCGAGAATGTCTGTGCGGCGTTTTTCCGACAACTGATCTGGACGATTAAACGCATTAGATACCGTCGCATTCGACACACCTAATTCTTTGGCAATACTTTTTAAGGTCCAATGCTTGGAGTCTGGCATAACGGGTCCGTTTACGTCGTGGTTTTAGCCTAAACAGCTATTTATAACATGAATATATCGATGCTAAGCGGTGAAAACAACCCAAGCAATACTTCAGAGCAGGCCTAGGGTTGAAGCAAATAAACGGCACCAGCAGTTAAACTGCTGCCAAATTATAAATGGTCTTGCTGTTGAACATGTTCGACCAGCCTGGCTAAAGACATATTTTGCTCAAACGTAGTACTTTTTAAACGTTTAGCAAACCAAAATTTCGGTTTCCAATACACGTTATTTAAACTGGAAATCTTAACCCCTTTTTTGGTTGATGCATGTAAAAACCTGGCATCTCCCATGTAAATGCCCACATGACGGGCGCTTTTACCGGTTTTAAAAAATACTAAATCGCCCACTTCTAAGGCTTCACGTGGGACTTCTTTACCTAATACACGTTGCGCATTGACAGAGCGAGGTAACTTTTCACCCACTATGTCAAGATAAGCTAAGTACACAAAACCAGAGCAATCAACACCTTGTTTACTCATACCACCTAATCGATAAGGCGTTCCCGCCCAATCCTGATGGTAAGCTAATAAATTAGGCTCACTCCACTTAGGTAATTTTGGCTCAGCCTTTACAGTCACAGGCTTTGGTGGAGGCTTAACCACTGTCACTGGCACCTGAGTAGCACAAGCACTCAGTAATACCGACAAGCTAATAAGCAGTAATTTCTTTCTCAATTTAATAGACCTCTAAGCCTAAATATATCTGTTAATCACGCTAAACTTTGTTTAAAAAGATTAACTTATCATTATACTGTTCAAGTAATAAACAGGATAATTTACACCAGTTAAAAAAATCTCAAAATAAAACTTTCCTCCTCTAGCAAGTAAAAATGGCAACCTAGGGGCTGCCACTCATTCACATCAATTATCTTGATGATAAATTGTGATTAATTTATCGCCATTGACAGGAAGTAACCAACCAAGGTTGCCGTGATCACGCCAATAAAGCCGGGAATAATAAAGCTGTGATTAAGTACATACTTACCAATATGAGTTGTGCCTGTTCTGTCAAAGCTTATCGCGGCTAAATCACTTGGGTAGAATGGGAAAAAGAAGTAAGCATAACACGCGGGTAGCACGCCGATTAATACTGGCGCCGGGATCCCCAATGAAAAACCTAATGGCAGCATAATAGTTAAAACCGCAGCCTGGCTTTTTAAGAAGATGGATGACACAAACATCGCAATAGCAAATGTCCATGGATACACACTGACAATATCGCTTACTGCGCTAACCAAATAGGTTTTATGGTGTTCTATAATGGTGTCGCTCATCCATGCAATACCAAAAATAATGATGACCGCGGTCATACCTGCGGTAAATACATTACTGGTGACCACTTTTTTAGGCGATACATTGGTAGCCAATAAGATAACCGCACCGACAGACAACATCATAAACTGAATCGCTACCGACATACTGACACCGCTGGGTAATACTTGTTTGCTAAACATAGCCACCATGATCACAGCAAAAATACCCAGTAAAAATACTATTAAACCTTTCTTTGCTGTTGCCTCTGCGGCTGGGGTTTGCACTTTATCAGCACTAGGATCGATTAATGACTCACGAAACTCATCATCTTTTAAACGTGCCTGAAACTCTTGATCTTTATCTAAATCTTTACCCCGCTTTAAGCTCCAAGTACACGCCACCAGCAAACCGATTAAGGTCGCAGGAATAGTCACCATCAATACATCAATTAAGCCAATATCAAGCTGATTATCTACCGCAGTTGCCAATACCACTGCCGCTGCGGCGGCTATTGGGCTTGCTGTAATGCCCATTTGTGAGGCGACTGTGGCCATTGCTAATGGTCGTTCAGGTCGGATACCTTTCTTGTATGAAACATCATAAATAACGGGCAGAAGTGGATAAACCGAATGACCAGTACCAACAAGTACAGTTAACGAATAGGTACACAGTGGGCCTAAAAAAACGATGTGTTCAGGGTGTTTACGTAATAGTTTTTCGGCAAACTTGACCAACAGTTTTAAACCACCAGTGGCCTCTAATGTTGCTGAAGCCGCGACTACAGCCAAAATAATCAGCATTACGCTGACAGGCGGCGTACCCGGTGCTATACCAAATACAAAAGCCAGTACCGAAACACCTAGCCCACCCAGTAAGCCAAAGGCGATTCCGCCATAGCGTATACCAACAAAAATGACAATTAGTAACAACAGCATATGTATATAAAACATTATCAGTACCTACCATATTAAATAGCTGTTGCAGGTATAACACAGCAGAAAATACCGTTAGTGACCAAAATCAAGCTATTGCATAAAGCGCCGTGCCTAATAGATAAAACTGTGAGTTATTGAACACTTTTTATGAGAGTTATACTCATCTAACTAATTAGTTTATAAAAATCAACTTGAAAGGTTATCTCAGCCAAGCTTCACCCACTCATTAACAAACTACCACTGATATATTTTTGACTTACAACGAGTCTAAGTTAATCTTAAGTGCAAAGAATAGTGATACAAAAGGGTGGCAATTAATGAATCGGCTGATAAATAAGTGCTTTAATGCAAAATCAAAAATGTTAACGGCTCACTTAAGCCTAATATTGATTGGATTGTTGCTATTACTTTCAAGCCAATTAGCCGCAGCAGCTGTGGTTGACAAAGTTATCACCATTACCACCCAGGAGTGGGCGCCTTACCAAATAGAAGTTAGTCAGAAAAATGATGGTTATGCGATAAAAGCCTTAGACTGTGTAATGGATAAACTTCAACAACCTTATAAGGTAATATTTCTCCCGTGGGGGCGTGCACAGTTAGAAGTGAAACAAGGCAAGTACGATGGTTTTTTTTCAGCCTCTCACAACAATGAAAGAGATGGTTTTGCGGTATTATCAAATACTTTTATTGCACAGCAATGGAACTTTTACTTACTCAAAAATACCGCTATCCCCTTAAATCAAGACGCGATTAAATCAAACGCACAATTTGGTGCTCGCAGACATTCCAACGCCACATTCTGGCTAAAAGAACACAATTATAACGTTATCCACCAAGCAAGTACTTTGGATGAGTTGATATACTTACTTGAAAAAAATCGCATAGGTGCGATCTTAGAAAACAACTTGTTTTTTGAAGCGGCAGCCAAACGAGTCAACATTCCAGTAAGTAATTTTGCTGTGGTGCCCAATCTAGATAGATCACTAGGTGTTTATTTTGGTAAAACCTTTTTGAAACAATATCCCGATTTTTTAGATAAATTTAATCAACATACTGAAAGTTGTAGATTTACCTCAGAAACCGTTGATTAAACGATTTTTCATATCAGTGTCATTTGGTTATATTACACTTAATAAGAAGCCAGCACGCAGGCTGGCCTTTTCGATCTAATGTCACCTTGATGTTGGTATAGTCTATGAATCCGTAATACTGAGTTCATCAACCACCTTATCTACATCGTCAGCATTTTTAGCAATAGCAACAACCAAGTCACGTTCTGCATCACTTGTTACTGTTCCTTCTAGTGTTACAACACCAGATTTAACATCAACATTAATATTAGAACCCGCTACATCATCAGAAAACAATAATCGTGTTTTAACAATCATTGCTATCTTAGCATCGGTTAGGTCATCACCTAAATCACTGCCTTTACTATCATCTTGCTGCATCATAACAGTCAATTGATTATCAACGCTTTCAACGCCATCTAAGCTTTTAACCAGCTCACCCGCTAATGATTTATCAATACTACTATCGACTTTACCCGTTAGAATAACCTTACCGGCGTGTACATCGGTATTGATATCAAACGAGTTAAGATTGGTGTTGAGCAATAATGTGGTTTCAACTTTACCGTCAACCCATGCGTCTTTAGCGTCATCCTTCCAATCTTGTGCTGCATTTGCAGAAAAAGCCATTGCACCAAGCATCGTACTTACTACCAAAGATAATGTTGTCTTATTCATAAAGATATTCTCCATTGTTTATCTTGATATAAGTACTGCGCAAATCATGCCAACAAATTAAACTCATGTTTTAAAAGGTTTTTATTATTTAACATGTGTGTAGGCCTAATCATTTTTGGACATTTTTACCGATAACAGGTAACTTTTTCACTTGAGTGATATCTAATATTCAAATGGCGATGCAATCATTCAATTAGCAGCATTTTTACGGCCCACATAGAGACTTTTCATACTATCGCACTCCATTTGAAGCCATGCACAGCCTTCCGCTAATTGCTGAGCAACCTCTTTATTTGTTACCTGCCGAGCAGCCGACTTAAGTTGATTTAAAGCCTGTTGTTCTACATCTAAAAGCCACCCTACTGCTGTCCATAGTTTATCTTGCTTTATTGCATCACTTGCATGTGCATATCCTGTAATAAAAGACGATGAGCTAATTGGTTGAACATCATAAGATGCCACTTCACCTTGCTTTATTCGCTGAAATAAGGGCACCAAATGTTGCAACATAGATCTTCTAGTTGCAGCCATATCCATAAAAATACGCTTGAAATTATAGTCATCCATATCGGCAATCGTTTGCGAGTAAAACAACTGCCCCGCTTGACACAAATCAATTGCATCGCGAATAACCCCTAAATCGATTTGCTTGCTTGATAAATAGTTAATCTGTGAATATTGCAATGTCATTTCTCCTACCATTAAATAACTAATAGCTATCCTGTAATATTTGTAGTCATAATGGATAAACTAATATGGCTCACCTTATGATTGAGTCATGCATAATTCGTACACAACACTGAAAAACCATTAAAAAATTGATTAATAAGTTATTATTTGCAAAACCTTCTCGACACAAACAACATGTTAAGAAAAAGTTACCGATTGTTATTGTCAAATTTACAAAGTTGCCATTAGTTAAATGAGCACCAAAAAGGAGTAACACTGGCATGGCCGGTCCTATCTTGTTTTACCACTTGCTTCATCCTCAAACAGCTACACGGCTCTTACAAGTAGCTAGTTGTAGGCATTTCAATAAAATAGCGAGTATTACTGAGCTCCCTTGGCCAACACAACTTGAGGCGAGTAACGCAGATGTGGCAATTATTGAAGTATCTCAATTAAGCCAAGCTGATTATGCCAGCCTTACAGGTAACGCCTTAATGTCTGACATTGAATTTATCTTTTTAAGTGAAGGGAAACCCAACCCTAACCTTGATAAATTAATGTCAGAAGGTGCTGGCTACCATTTTAGACAGCCATACGATATGGAACTCATTGATGACACCCTAAGTGATTTCGCTCAAGACTTATTACTAGAATCATCTAAACGCCAGCAGGTATTATCCAGTGAGTTAGATCAATATGGATTACTCGTTGGCTCATCCCGTGCTATGCATAAGCTGTATCGCACTGTTCGCAAAGTCGCGGTGACAGAAAGCAATGTATTAATTGTTGGCGAGAGTGGTGCAGGTAAAGAATTAGTCGCTAACACTATTCATCTTGCAAGTAACAGATCAAACGAACCTTTTATTGCAATTAACTGTGGTGCACTCAGTCCGGAATTAGTCGACAGCGAGCTATTTGGTCACACTAAAGGGGCTTTTACCGGTGCACACCGTGATCATCGTGGGGTATTTGATCAAGCTGAAGGCGGGACGTTATTTCTAGATGAAATTACTGAAATGCCCATTGATCATCAAGTGAAATTATTAAGGGTATTAGAGAATAGCGAATATCGCCCCATTGGCAGTGCCAGTGTAAAAAAGGCCAATGTACGCATTATCGCTGCAACTAATCGTGATCCTGCTAGCGCTATTGAGCATGGTCTTTTTCGTGAGGATTTATACTTCAGACTAGCTCATTTTCCTATTCGCGTTCCACCACTTCGTGATAGAGGTGATGATATTTTCGGGTTGGCAAAACATTTTTTAGCCTATAGAAATGTCGCTGAAAAACTCAATAAAATCTTTACGCCAGAAGCTGTCAGTTTTATTCAACAACAGCGTTGGGCAGGTAATGTGCGTGAGTTAAAGCATGCCATTGAAAGAGCTTATATTCTCGCTGACGATACGATTGACAGAAGTCATTTCAACATACTTGAAACCGAATCTAAGCCAGAAAATACCACAGATAAGATTATAGTACCCGCTGGTATGCGTTTAGATGAAATAGAAAAGGTCGCTATTTATCAAGCGCTAGAGCAAGCTGACGGTAACAAAAATGATACCGCCGAACAACTGGGTATAAGCGTTAAAACCTTGTATAACAAACTCAGTAAGTATGAAGATAAAGGCAGTGCCGATTAACGCCTCAAAATCGGGCTGGTTTTAGGCACAAAAACCTTCAATGATTTCGGCACAACCTCTACCGTGACATCATTAGATTCAAAAAGCTCTCCATCAATCACATAATGTATTTTTTGTTGAGCTGTTAAGTATATTTTTTTAGCTTGGGCATGATGTATTGCATCAGACTCAAGCTTGTTATTAGTTTGGTTCCACAGACGCGTAATCCCAGTAAATAATAAATCGACCAAACTCAGTAGCTGCTCTTGTGATGACTCTGTCGGCTCAATCCAAGTAATATCTAATAGTCCATCAATGATATTAGGCTCGCCATTACCCTGTGCGAGTAAACTGCTGAAAGGTGCTGAATTGGCAATCACTATACTGGTAGTATCAATGGTATGTGTTTTACCATCATCTAATTGCATAGACAAAGATAATGGCTGATTTTCATCAATGGCATCCCATAGGCCACTCAAATAAGCAAACTGACCCGACTCATTTTTTTTATCTCGATTAGCAGTTTCAATCATCTTATGTTCAAAACCAATACCCACTAGCAATAGCATTATCCGTTCATTACATATTGCGGTATCAATAGGTTGATAATGGCCTTGAATCAAAATATCCACGGCTTGAGCAACAGGGATCACCTTACTGCCGACACCAAATAAGGTATGAGCCAAGGCATTTGTCGTCCCCATCGGAATAATACCTAATGTCATTGTGGTGTTTACCAATATCGAAGCAACTTCATTAACCGTACCGTCCCCCCCACAGGCTACAACTATATCTGCCCCGCACTTAACGGCTTCACGGGCTTGTACTGCAGCATCTTTATCTTCTGTCGTCTCAAGCAGCTTTACTCGATAATAGCTCGATAAGGTTTGTTGAATATATTCAGCATCATCTTGCCACTTGCCACCACCCGACACAGGATTAGCAATTAAATAGAGTGTTTTATTAATTTTAATTCGATTTTGTTGGTACATTTGGGATACTTTTGTAAATTGCCATTTATTCAAACGAGCGGTATGGCGAATTTCATTAATAGAATGCAACACATCCTCTAAATTACTTTTGCTATCGCGACAAGCAAGATAAGAAGCTAGCACGAGTACTGACCGTCCACGGCCTAGCGCACAATGTACTACAACCTTTTTACCGTTACGAACCTGATTATTTAGCCAATTTATCGCCTGATTAAGTTGTGCTTCCGAGGGGACACTATGATCTAAAACAGGCACATTTAAATAATCAATATCTTCAGCCAATAATGTGCCATCTAATGCATCAAATTCAGCCGTCACATCGAGAATGGCATCAACCCCTTGGGTTTTAAGGTATTCAATATCAGAAGGAAATAGACGGCATGCTAAATAGAGTTGATCTTCAATTTTTTGAATTGCGGGTACTTTATCGTGTTTTCTTGCCCAGGCATTATAAACCTGACACCCCAATAGAAAAGGGACGAATCCCCAGCTGATATACCAAGGAATTGAACCATTTTGTTTTTTACGAAAAACACCACCAGCATTAAACCAATAAGCAAAACTCACTAAACCCAAAGAGAGTGCTAACCAACCAATAAAAAATTTAGCCCATGGTGAATTAAATAACACACACAAAAGCGCAGCTAATAAAGCCCCGCCTGTGTAGTAATACTTAATATTTATCTTGGTTAACATATAAGCGTCCTATTTTAAAAACAACAGAAATCAGCGCATTATTGTGCGCTGCCTAGTATCTTTAACAGTTAGGGTCTTCTGCTTTAAGACCTTCCTTTACGTCTTCACACGCGTCTTCAACTGCATTACCGGCGTCTGTCATCATCTCATCAACTTTTTCACCCGCATTTTCAGCTTTGTTATCAGAGCACGCCATCATGCCTACTGTTGTTAATCCTAATAAAATTATCATGCTTAATTTTTTTAGTAAATTCATATTGATCTCCTTGACCATGAGGCCATTCCATTTGTAGTTTATGTATTAAATATAAGGCGTCACTTGTATCATGTTATGCCCTAGGTGCTTTACCTCGTATTGCACTTGCTACTAAAGAGATAACAAGTAACACAATAAAAATAAAGAAGATTATTTTCGCAATACCGGCTGCCGTACCAGCAATACCACCAAAACCTAACACCCCTGCAATGATAGCAATAACTAAAAACATCAATGTCCAACCTAACATAAGAAACCTCCTTGAGTATGGGACGATCAATAACGCACAAAAACAAACTAGTATTAATGAACAACTGTTTGTGTATCATTTAACTACTTTATACCAAGCCAACTTCATGCCAACCTTAAAAAAACCAACTAAGAGCCTAATAAGTAAAGAAAATAAATTTAAATCCTTTATTTCAATATCATTAACAAACTCAGTTATTGGCAATAATTACCGACAATTCGGTAAGAGTTTCACATTAATTATGGGGAAAGGAGCATTCCAATAAATTATTGGGGATATCGACGAAAAATCGAGGTGGTTACAACAAGATGACGAAGAGGCATTAGAAAAAGTATGAATAAAAAAACGATTGATTAAAGGAAAAACGACCTAAAGTTATAAAGCAGAGTTCCTCTGTATTTTGACAAAAGAACTCATAAAAAACTCTTTAAACAGCTAACCCCGCCGCAACGCCAGATGACCATGCCCATTGAAAATTAAACCCTCCTAACCAACCACTTACATCCATTACCTCACCAATGAAATACAAACCTGGTACCTTATTGGCTTGCATGGTTTTTGATGACAACTCATTAGTATCAACACCACCCAAGGTAACCTCTGCAGTGCGATAGCCTTCTGTACCATTCATGACAATAGACCAGTCATTTAACTCACTAGCCAACGTTTCACGCTCGCCATGGCCCAGTTGATTTAATGCTTTATCCAATTGCGCTTCTTCAAATAAGGCTTCAACTAATCGCTTCGGTAGCCATTGGCTAAGGGTATTTCGCAGGCTTTGTTTCGGATGATGTTTCAGTGCGAATTCGATTTTATCTAGCGCATTCTCACCCGGTAATAAATTGATAGAAATTGCCTCACCTGGTTGCCAGTAATTTGAAATTTGTAGCACTGCTGGGCCTGATAGACCACGATGAGTAAACAGTAAGGCCTCACTAAATTGAGTGCCATCTTGAGCGGTAATGGTTGTCGGCACAGCAATACCCGATAACGGCTCAAAGCGCACTTTTTGTTCGGCATGCCACGTAAATGGAACTAAGCCAGCACTGGTAGGCAGTACCTTTAAACCAAACTGTTCTGCAATTTTATAGCCATATGGTGTCGCGCCAAGTTTAGGCATTGATAAGCCGCCTGTTGCGATAACTAACGACTCGCAACTAAAATCACCATTTGAGGTAGTTAAATTAAATCCTGTATCTGTTTTAGTAACAGATAGCATTTCAGTTCGCAGCTGAACCTTTGCCCCTGCCCATTCGCACTCGGTCATCAGCATGGTGACTATTTCTTTGGCTGAGTCATTACAGAATAACTGCCCGTGATCACGCTCTTGGTATTCAATACCATGACGTTCAACCAGCTCAATAAAATCGCTTGAACGATAGCGAGCTAATGCCGATTTGACAAAGTGAGGGTTACCACAAAGAAACTGATTTGGTTCAACCTTTTGATTAGTGAAGTTACATCGTCCACCACCACTGATAAGTATTTTACGGCCAGCTTGTTTGGCGTTGTCTAGCACGAGGACATCACGACCACGATAACCCGCAGTTGCAGCACACATTAATCCTGCCGCGCCGGCGCCGATAATAATTACGTCATGATGTTTCACGTTTTACTCCACACTTTAAATGGGTTGTTTTGTATTTAATTGATAAATATTAAATGCAAAAAAGGATGCTATTTTAGCATCCTTTTTGGTATCTACTCACGGTTAACTTAGCCGCTCTGTTGCACTATTTTTTCAGTGTTTCAGATTTTTTGTCTCGACTGAGTAACTCTTTTGCTGCTTCAACCGGTGCTTTACCTTGGTATAACACTTGGTAAATTTGCTCGGTGATCGGCATTTCTACCCCTAGGCGTTTGGCTAAGGTAAACACTTCTTTAGTGTTTCGGTAACCTTCGACTACTTGACCGATTTCTTCTTGGGCGGTGATCACGTCTTTGCCTTGACCTAAAGCCAAACCAAAACGACGATTACGCGACTGATTATCGGTACAGGTTAATACCAAATCACCTAAACCCGCCATCCCCATGAAGGTTGATGCATCGGCGCCGATAGCTTCACCTAAACGGCTTAGTTCAACTAAACCACGAGTGATGAGTGCGGTACGTGCATTTGCACCAAAGCCAATACCGTCAGACATACCAGCACCAATAGCGATAACATTTTTTACCGCTCCACCAAGCTGAATACCAGTGAAATCATCATTGGCATATACACGTAAACGTTTAGGGCTATGTAAAAGCTCAACTAAGTCATGGGTGAACTGCGGACAAGTACCCGCTACCGATATTGCTGTTGGTAAACCTGCGGCTAATTCTTTAGCAAATGTAGGGCCAGACAATACCGCTAGGGGATATTGCTCACCCAATTGTTCACGTGCTACATCTTGTAATAAGCGGCCTGTTTCAGGCTCTAAACCTTTGGTCGCCCACACAATACGAGCATCACTGCGCAACAAGGGTTTGGCTTGCTTTAATACATCACCAAAAACATGACTTGGCACAACCACTAACACATTTTTACTAGCAGCTAAGGCTTTAGCTAAATCAAGTTCAATGTGCAAACAGTCAGGGAATGTTATTCCGGGTAGGTAAGCTTCATTGCTGCGCGAATCGGCCAATGCCTGCATGCGCTTGGGATCGTGTCCCCATAATAAGGTTTTATGGCCATTGCTTGCTAAAGAAATAGCAAGGGCGGTGCCATAAGACCCCGCCCCTAATACCGTTATTTCGGCAGTGCTGCTCATCACTTACGCGTTAGCTTCAGCTGGCGCTTCTGCAGCAGCCGCTTGACGCTGTTGAACATATTGAGCAAATAGTGCATCAAAGTTCACAGGCGCTAAGTTAAGTTGTGGGAAAGTACCACGAGCAACTAAACCAGAAACAGTTTCACGAGCATATGGGAACAATACGTTAGGGCAATAAGCGCCTAAAGAATGTGCTAATTGTGGCTCTGTTAAGCCAACGATAGAGAAAATACCCGCTTGCTGAACTTCACATAAGAAAGCTGTTTCGTCGCCATTTTTAGCGGTAACAGTTAAAGAAAGTACCACTTCATAAGTATCGTCAGATAACTTAGTACTGCGCGTGTCTAAGTCTAACTTAACTTCTGGGTTCCACTCTTTTTGGAAAACAGCTGGGCTGTTTGGTGTTTCAAAAGACAAATCCTTTGTATAAACACGCTGAATGTTAAACTGTGGTGCAATTGCTTCGTTGTTTGCTATTTCTTCAGCCATGATATCCTACCTATATAATGTTATTTTTCGCTTTTCTGTGGAGCGAATATGGTGTTGGGCTAATAAATGAGGGTAACCTCGCCTTGCCCCTAAAGTCGACCAAACAGCGAAATGCGATTAAGCATCGTTGCCAGTAAGATCAAAAACCAATAGTGTCGATTTTTACTCAACACTATGTTTTTACTGCAATATGATGAACCTAGTGACTATCTCTTGCTTTTGACAACTGGCATATTTGCTGATTGCCAATCACCCATACCACCTTTAAGGTTATGTACGTTTTCAAAGCCTTGTTTAACAAGAAGTTGAGCCGCTTGAGAAGATGTCATGCCAGCGTTACATACTAATATAATGGGGCTGGTTTTAAACTTTTCAAGACTTGTGGCCTGATTATTTTTAATTTCAGACAATGGCACGTTAATAGAATCAACGATATGGCCTTTTTTAAACTCTTCTTTGCCACGCACATCGACAACTTTAGCGTCTTGCTTGTTCATCATTAGCGTGAGTTCATGATTGTTAACGGTCTTTACTTTTGATGTACTTGATTTGAATGTCGTCACAATTAAAGCAAAAAATAAGCCAGCCCAAGCCAAAGACAACATTGGGTTTGCTCTTAAAAATTCAATATATTCTTGCATGGTCACTGCCTATAACGTATCGAGCTAAGATTAATTTGGCCAAGAGTATATACCCAAACAAGCTTAAGATACAGGGCTCAGAGTGACATCAAAGTGGTTAGGTAAGATTCAATCTTGGTGGATATGTTAATTACCTTTCAGACAATTTTTCACACAGAATTACGTACCTCAAACAAGGTCAAAAAGTGTTAATTGCGTAAACACTCACATATAAATGAAATTTAATCACCTGTTAGGGCAATCGAGAACCTAAGCCTGTTGCCAACAGCTAATAAGTAGTAATATTTATCCAATTTCATTTTTAACTTCATCTTTAACACTTTAAATAAGGGTACTTCCATGACGACAACTAAACGTCCGCTGGCACTGCTTATTCTTGATGGCTGGGGCTATCGTGAAAATCCGCAAGATAATGCGATATTTCACGCTAACACTCCGGTCTTGGATAAGTTAACAGCCACCTATGCTAACAGCTTAATTTCAGGCTCAGGTCTTGATGTAGGTTTACCTGATGGCCAAATGGGTAACTCTGAAGTTGGCCATATCAATATTGGTTCTGGTCGCATTGTTTATCAAGAACTAACGCGGATCAGTAAAGCCATTGAAGATAATGAGTTTGAACAGAACCAAACTCTGGTTGATGCGGTAGATAAAGCGATAGCAGCAGACGGTGCGGTTCATATTATGGGGCTGTTATCACCCGGCGGCGTTCATAGCCATGAGCAACACATAGAAGCAATGTGCCGCATGGCGGTTTCCCGTGGTGCTAAAGCCGTTTACTTGCATGCCTTCTTAGATGGTCGAGATACTCCACCAAGAAGCGCCAAAAGCAGTATTGAGCACTTCAATGCACTCTTTACTGAAATAGGCTCTGGCCGTATTGCATCTTTAATTGGACGCTACTTCGCATTAGATCGTGATAATCGTTGGGATCGAGTCTCGCAAGCTTATGAACTGATCACCGAAGGCAAAGGTAAGTTTGACTATACGAACTCAGTCGATGCACTTGAAGCCGCTTACGATCGTGATGAAAATGATGAATTTGTTGCCGCATCGGCTATTGTTGATGCAACAGGCCAAGCTGCGACGCTGAATGACAACGATGCATTAATTTTCATGAATTTCCGCGCAGATCGTGCACGTCAAATTAGCCGCAGCTTTGTTAATCCAGATTTTGATGGCTTTGTTCGTCATAAAACCCCAAAAATTAACTTCGTCATGCTGACCCAATACGCAGATGATATTAAAGCACCTGTGGCGTTTGAATCAGATAACCTTGTTAATACACTTGGTGAAACACTGCAAAAACAAGGTAAAACTCAGCTACGTATTTCTGAAACAGAAAAGTATGCCCATGTAACCTTCTTTTTCAATGGTGGTAAAGAAGCACCATTTGACGGAGAAGACCGTATTTTAATTGAGTCACCTAAAGTGGCTACCTATGATTTACAACCAGAAATGAACTCAACTGAGCTCACCGACAAGCTGGTAGGCGCGATTGAATCAAACAAATACGACGTGATCATGTGTAACTATCCTAATGGCGATATGGTGGGTCATACTGGCAAGTTTGATGCTGCAGTAAAAGCGTGTGAAGCAGTTGACGCGTGTATTGGTCGAGTAGTAGAAGCATTAGCCAAAGTAGGGGGTGAATGTATTATCACCGCTGATCACGGTAACGCAGAGCAAATGACCGATCCAGCTACTGGTCAAGCCCATACTGCGCACACAAGTGAATTAGTTCCTTTCATCTATGTCGGTCGTGATGCTACTATCAAACCTAACGGCCGCTTATGTGACATCGCACCAACGATGTTGACGTTAATGGGGCAAAGTGTGCCAACCGAAATGACCGGCCGCTGTATCATTGACTTAAAAGAGTAATTAATTACCTGTGATAATTCGTTTCTTTGTTAAAGCCAGCATTTTCGCTGGCTTTATAATACTATCCTATGCCGCTACCGGCGCCGACCTCAGCAAACGTCAGTCTGAGTTAAAGTCTATTCAGACACAAATCAATGCGCAGCAAAATGATTTAAAAAACACATCAAAACAACGGGAAAAACTCATCACATTACTTAAAAAAGATGAGCAAGCCATTGCACGCGCGGCAAGCAGGGTAAATGAAACTCAAACCTCATTAAAAAACATCAGCAGCCAATTAATTGATCTAGAAAAACAACAAAAAAGCTTAACGGCACAAAAAGTTGGCCAACAAAAAACGTTATCAAAGCAGCTATCTAGCGCTTATTTAGCTGGAAACCATGATTACAGCAAGATGATGCTCAATCAGCAAAACCCAGCAACGATTGAACGCATGCTGGCTTACTATCAATATTTAAACAATGCGCGTATCAAAGCGATAAGCAAACTAAAAACCACTAGTGAGCAATTAGTTGAAGTTCAAAACAAACAAGTCAAAAAGCAGCAGCAACTGAACACAGTGATGATTGACCAGAAACAACAAGCTAAACAATTAAGTAATGAACAAAATCAACGCCAGCAAACCCTAACTCAAATTCAGCGCACCCTATCCAACAAAGGTGCTCAGCTAGAACAATTACAAATTGAAGAAGCCAGCTTAAAGCGTATTGTCGAACAAGCTGTTGTTACGGCAAAAGCCAACCCATTAATGGATGGGCTTGAGAATAGAAAAGGTAAACTAAGCTGGCCAACAAAAGGTCGCATGAGTGAACGTTTTGGCAGCAACCGTTCTGGTCAAATAAAATGGAAAGGTGCTGTATTAACCGCACCAGAAGGGCAAAACATTAAAGCTGTTGCCGCGGGTAAAGTGATATATGCCGATTGGTTACGAGGTTTTGGTATGGTGATGGTACTTGACCACGGTAAAGGCTATATGAGTCTATACGGCCATGCTCAAACCCTATTTAAGGAGGCTGGAGACAGTGTGAATGATGGCGAATCGATTGCTTTAGTCGGTCGTTCAGGTGGACAGACCGAACCTAGCCTATACTTTGAGATAAGACATAAAGGGCAAGCGGTCGATCCAGCAAGATACTGTCGCTAGGATAACGCAAACTGCCCATAGTTATCGGGGCTGTTATGCATCAAATCATCCGTTATATTAGTTGCTTTATACTTGGCGTGTGCGTGGCACTTTCGATCAGCATTTCAAGTTTAGAGCACGCAAACTCCAAGCCTGCCTATTATGACTTTGACTACCCACTTTTAATCGATGTTATTGATACTGTTGAAACTTACTACGTAGATAAAATAGATCGTCAGCAACTTATTGATGCCGCAATAAAAGGGATATTTACAGAACTTGACCCCTACTCTGGATTCCTAACTCATGAAGATTTTCAGGCGATAAACGACTCTAACAAAGGTGAGTATTTTGGCTTTGGGTTTGAAGTCGCAACTGACCAGGACAAAATTACCATCATAACTCCCTTTAAAAATTCACCGGCTGAACGTGCGGGTATTAAAGCGGGCGATAAGATTATCAAGCTTAATGATACGCTTGTTGATGCCACAAACCTGCAAATGGTGCTAACCGAAATCAGACAATATAGTAATAATAACCAGCCTATCTCATTAAGCCTTCAACCCATTGCGACTAAAACGCCGATTCAAATCACCTTACAACCAGACTTTATCCACATCAATTCTATAAACAGTAAAATTATTGATGGTGACATTGGTTATTTGCATCTGACAAGCTTCCAGGAAGATGCAACCGATGCGATAAGTAAACAAGCAATAAAATGGCAGCATATACCTCTAAGAGGAATAATTTTAGATTTACGCAATAACCCAGGCGGGCTACTAGACCAGGCAATTAGTATTGCAGATTTATTTCTTGATCATGGTCGAATAGTGACCACTACAGGACGTATTTTTGATGCAAATGAAGACTACTATGCCTCTTCAGATACTATTTTTGCTAAGATCCCCATGGTCGTGTTGATTAATAAAGGTTCAGCATCGGCTTCTGAGGTTTTAGCAGCGGCGCTGCAAGAAAATCATCGCGCAACCCTATTAGGAGAAACCAGTTTTGGTAAAGGAACAGTCCAAAGCCTTATCCCCATACTTGGCCAAAGTAATGCCATCAAACTGACTATTGCTAATTACAGTACCCCTGATGGAAATAATATAAACACCATAGGCATTACCCCAGATATAGAAATATCAATTACTGCTGTTACAGATGAGATGAATATGCCTATAATCGGTACAGAAAAAATGTTAGATAATGATTACGATAAGCAAATCGACTCAGCTATCGCCTGGATAGATAGCAGAGAAAACTAAATAAAATCAAAAAGAAAATAATAATAACTGTGCGCTTTTTATTAATAATAATATTACAATTTGCCTGTTTTTCATCATTAAATGCAGCAAACCTAGCTATCATCATTGACGATATTGGATATCGTCAAACAGATGAGGCTGTTTTGTCTCTACCTCAAAATATTACCTTATCAGTCTTACCCCATACACCTTTAGGACAAAGACTAGCATTAGAAGGCCATAATAAGGGTCATGAGATAATGCTACATTTACCAATGCAGGCCTTGAGCGGCAATGCATTAGGCCCTGGTGGATTAACTAATGACATGAACGAGCAACAAGTTAAACACGAAATAACATCTGCCTTTGGAAATATCCCTTTTGCCCGCGGGGCGAATAATCATATGGGTAGCTTACTGACTCAATTAGACAAACCAATGTTATGGGTGATGGAAAGTTTAAAAAGCAAGCAAGCTTACTTTGTTGACAGTATGACAACCAAATACAGCAAGGCGAGTGATAAGGCAAAAGCAGTTGGAGTGCCATTATTGCAACGGCAAGTATTTTTAGATAATGACTTACGCCAACACGCACTTGAAAAGCAGTTCAAACAAATTATTTATCAAGCCAAACAGCAAGGTACACTGGTTGCTATCGCACACCCGTATCCTGAAACTATTGCCTACCTAAAGGCCAACCTCCCTAGATTAAAAGAAAATGGTATCGACTTAGTACACACTTCAGATTTACTTGCGACCGATATCGCTAAAGTTTATTCAACTAGCTCATATCAAACACTGAGATAGATAAATCAGGTAAGGTAGCGATTAACTCAGATTTATTATTTACTATATCCGCTAAAGAATATTGATCCAATACCGCCAAATAAGCAGCAACCGCTTTTCCTAATACCCCTTTTAAATTACATACGGGAGTAAAACGACAAAATGGTTTTTCACAATTTACAGCTACTAATGAGGGCTCTAGTTGTCTAACCAACAAGCCTATTTGAATCTCATTAATAGCAATAGCTAATTTAAACCCACCACTTTTACCCCGAATAGTTTTTAAGTAACCTAACTTTCCAAGCTGATGGATAATTTTAGCAACATGATTTGATGATAAATCAAAAACGTTAGTTACCTCTGCAATACGGAACAAAGCTTCTCGCTCTGGTTGTACTGCAAGGTACATCAAAATGCGGATACCATAATCTGTATAGCGAGTTAATTGCATTGATAAACGATACTCGATAAAAGAAAAAACGACTTTAACATGTTGAACGCTCTAAATCATTGATCAACCATAAAGCTTGCTCATTTGAAGAGCCACAAACATCTATACTCGCAGAAAAACCACTACACACAATAGGCCTCTGTGGTTGACCAAAGATCATACATAGGTTTTTATCACTTAATTGAACACAACGGACACCTGCGGGTTTCCCCTCAGGCATCCCTGGGATAGCGCTCGTAATCGACGGCGAAATACAACATGCCCCACAACCTAACCGACAATCCATTCTAATCTCGTATAATAAAGTAACCAATTATATATCTGATATCTCTTTAAAAGAAACACTAACAGTTATAGATCACCAATCAATACATTTAAAAAAAGACTGGTGTTATAAACTACATGGATTGATAACAAAGTCGATGAACATCTCAAAAGTAATACTATCAAAAAATACCGAATACCTTTATAGCCAACAAAATTACCACACTAGCTTATGAATTACACACACGAAAAAAGGCCTTTGCATTGCTGCAAAGGCCTTCGTCTTAAGTTGGCGGAGCGGACGGGACTCGAACCCGCGACCCCCGGCGTGACAGGCCGGTATTCTAACCAACTGAACTACCGCTCCTTTAGCAAATTGCTTACGCACGATGCTAAATTCTTTTTAAGTCGCTGATATGTCACTATCAGTAGACTTCTCTTACTTAAAAGAGAAATTAGGCGCCTGGAAATGACCTACTCTCACATGGGGAGACCCCACACTACCATCGGCGATACTGTGTTTCACTTCTGAGTTCGGAATGGGATCAGGTGGTGCCACAGCTCTATGGTTTCCAGACAAATTTGGTTATCTAACGCTATTTAACTAGCATTAAATAATAATTCGGAAAGCTGATTGCTTTATCTGAGTTTGAGTCTCGTTACACTATTTAAGCGTCCCATTCTAATACTAAGTCGTATCAGTAAAACCCATCTGGGTTGTATGGTTAAGCCTCACGGGTCATTAGTACAAGTTAGCTCAACGCCTCACAACGCTTACACACCTTGCCTATCAACGTAGTAGTCTCCTACGGCCCTTTAGAGAGCTTAAAGCTCTAGGGATGACTCATCTTGGGGCTCGCTTCCCGCTTAGATGCTTTCAGCGGTTATCGATTCCGAACGTAGCTACCGGGCAATGCCATTGGCATGACAACCCGAACACCAGCGGTTCGTCCACTCCGGTCCTCTCGTACTAGGAGCAGCTCCCCTCAATCATCCAACGCCCACGGCAGATAGGGACCGAACTGTCTCACGACGTTCTGAACCCAGCTCGCGTACCACTTTAAATGGCGAACAGCCATACCCTTGGGACCGACTTCAGCCCCAGGATGTGATGAGCCGACATCGAGGTGCCAAACACCGCCGTCGATATGAACTCTTGGGCGGTATCAGCCTGTTATCCCCGGAGTACCTTTTATCCGTTGAGCGATGGCCCTTCCATTCAGAACCACCGGATCACTATGACCTACTTTCGTACCTGCTCGACGTGTATGTCTCGCAGTTAAGCTGGCTTATGCCATTGCACTAACCGTACGATGTCCGACCGTACTTAGCCAACCTTCGTGCTCCTCCGTTACTCTTTGGGAGGAGACCGCCCCAGTCAAACTACCCACCAGGCACTGTCCTCAACCCCGATAAGGGGCCAGAGTTAGAACATCAAAACTACAAGGGTGGTATTTCAAGATTGACTCCACTCCATCTAGCGACGAAGCTTCAAAGTCTCCCACCTATCCTACACATGTAGGTTCAATGTTCAGTGCCAAGCTATAGTAAAGGTTCACGGGGTCTTTCCGTCTAGCCGCGGGTATACGGCATCTTCACCGCAATTTCAACTTCACTGAGTCTCGGCTGGAGACAGCGTGGCCATCATTACGCCATTCGTGCAGGTCGGAACTTACCCGACAAGGAATTTCGCTACCTTAGGACCGTTATAGTTACGGCCGCCGTTTACCGGGGCTTCGATCATGAGCTTCTCTTGCGATAACCCAATCAATTAACCTTCCGGCACCGGGCAGGCGTCACACCGTATACGTCATCTTGCGATTTTGCACAGTGCTGTGTTTTTGATAAACAGTTGCAGCCACCTGGTATCTGCGACTGCCGTCAGCTTAGGGAGCAAGTCCCATCACCAACAGCAGCGTACCTTCTCCCGAAGTTACGGTACCATTTTGCCTAGTTCCTTCAGCCGAGTTCTCTCAAGCGCCTTGGTATTCTCTACCCGACCACCTGTGTCGGTTTGGGGTACGATCCCTACTAACCTGAAGCTTAGAAGATTTTCCTGGAAGCATGGCATCAACTACTTCATCACCTTAGTGACTCGTCATCAGCTCTCAACGTGTACATTTAAGTACGTGTTCCCGGATTTGCCTAAGAACACCGCCTACTACCTTAAACGCGGACTACCAACGCCGCGCTAGCCTAGCCTTCTCCGTCTCTCCATCGCAGTTAGCAGAGGTACAGAAATATTAATCTGTTTTCCATCGATTACGCCTTTCGGCCTCACCTTAGGGGTCGACTCACCCTGCCCCGATTAACGTTGGACAGGAACCCTTGGTCTTTCGGCGAGGGAGTTTTTCACTCCCTTTATCGTTACTCATGTCAGCATTCGCACTTCTGATACGTCCAGTGTGGGTTACCCCTTCACCTTCAACCGCTTACAGAACGCTCCTCTACCGCTTGCAGTAAACTGCAAACCCGTAGCTTCGGTGGTATGTTTAGCCCCGTTAAATCTTCCGCGCAGGCCGACTCGACTAGTGAGCTATTACGCTTTCTTTAAATGATGGCTGCTTCTAAGCCAACATCCTAGCTGTCTAAGCCTTCCCACATCGTTTCCCACTTAACATACACTTTGGGACCTTAGCTGACGGTCTGGGTTGTTTCCCTTTTGACAACGGACGTTAGCACCCGCTGTCTGTCTCCCGAGTAGTACTCATTGGTATTCGGAGTTTGCAAAGGGTTGGTAAGTCGGGATGACCCCCTAGCCTTAACAGTGCTCTACCCCCAATGGTATTCGCTCGAGGCGCTACCTAAATAGCTTTCGAGGAGAACCAGATATCTCCGAGTTTGATTGGCCTTTCACCCCCAGCCACAAGTCATCCGCTCATTTTTCAACATAAGTCGGTTCGGTCCTCCAGTTGATGTTACTCAACCTTCAACCTGCCCATGGCTAGATCACTCGGTTTCGGGTCTACGCCTTGCAACTAAACGCGCAGTTAACACTCGGTTTCCCTACGGCTCCGCTATTCGCTTAACCTCGCTACAAAACGTAAGTCGCTGACCCATTATACAAAAGGTACGCAGTCACGGTCTCAAGAACCGCTCCCACTGCTTGTACGTATACGGTTTCAGGTTCTATTTCACTCCCCTCACAGGGGTTCTTTTCGCCTTTCCCTCACGGTACTGGTTCACTATCGGTCAGTCAGGAGTATTTAGCCTTGGAGGATGGTCCCCCCATATTCAAACAGGATGTCACGTGTCCCGCCTTACTCGTTTTCATCTATGGTTAGTTTTCATGTACGGGGCTATCACCCTGTGCCGCTGAGCTTTCCAACTCATTCCACTAACACCCCATAGACTTAAGGGCTAATCCCCGTTCGCTCGCCGCTACTAGGGGAATCTCGGTTGATTTCTTTTCCTCTGGGTACTTAGATGTTTCAGTTCCCCAGGTTCGCCTCATACAGCTATGTATTCACTGTATGATGACCACTTATGTGGCCGGGTTTCCCCATTCGGATATCGTTAGCTCAAATGCTTATTACTAGCTCGCCAACGCTTTTCGCAAGTTATTACGTCCTTCATCGCCTCTGACTGCCAAGGCATCCACCGTATACGCTTAGTCACTTAACCATACAACCCAAATGAGTTTCACAACCCTTGTAAACAAGAGAATGAACTAATTAGACTGTATCGCAACTAGCTGGTTTTTACTTGTCTCACTCCCGACCAGGAAGTGTGACTCGCCTTAGTTTTTAGAATATTCAAGACACTTAAACAGTGTTTTGAGAACTCAAGATACTGATGCTTTCGCATCAATATTATTTTCGCACTAACGTAATCACACAAACGACAACGAATCATCATTCATGCGCCTTTAGTTAGTACTATCAGCTTTCCAAATTGTTAAAGAACAACACTTAACCGGCAAGCGGTGTGTTTCACTCTACTTCCGAAGAAGTTAACAAGTAATCTGTGTGAACACTCACATGCATCTCTGCACTTTAGGTATTGAGTTAGTCGTATAGGTAAGGAGGTGATCCAGCCCCAGGTTCCCCTAGGGCTACCTTGTTACGACTTCACCCCAGTCATGAACCACAAAGTGGTGAGCGTTCTCCCGAAGGTTAAACTACCCACTTCTTTTGCAGCCCACTCCCATGGTGTGACGGGCGGTGTGTACAAGGCCCGGGAACGTATTCACCGTGACATTCTGATTCACGATTACTAGCGATTCCGACTTCATGGAGTCGAGTTGCAGACTCCAATCCGGACTACGACGTACTTTGTGAGATTAGCTCCACCTCGCGGCTTTGCAACCCTCTGTATACGCCATTGTAGCACGTGTGTAGCCCTACTCGTAAGGGCCATGATGACTTGACGTCGTCCCCACCTTCCTCCGGTTTATCACCGGCAGTCTCCCTAAAGTTCCCGACATAACTCGCTGGCAAATAAGGATAGGGGTTGCGCTCGTTGCGGGACTTAACCCAACATTTCACAACACGAGCTGACGACAGCCATGCAGCACCTGTCTCAGAGTTCCCGAAGGCACTAAGCTATCTCTAGCGAATTCTCTGGATGTCAAGAGTAGGTAAGGTTCTTCGCGTTGCATCGAATTAAACCACATGCTCCACCGCTTGTGCGGGCCCCCGTCAATTCATTTGAGTTTTAACCTTGCGGCCGTACTCCCCAGGCGGTCTACTTAATGCGTTAGCTTGGGAGCCCAGTGACTAAGTCACCAAACTCCGAGTAGACATCGTTTACGGCGTGGACTACCAGGGTATCTAATCCTGTTTGCTCCCCACGCTTTCGTGCATGAGCGTCAGTCTTTGTCCAGGAGGCCGCCTTCGCCACCGGTATTCCTTCAGATATCTACGCATTTCACCGCTACACCTGAAATTCTACCTCCCTCTACAAGACTCTAGTTCCCCAGTTCCAAATGCAATTCCTAGGTTGAGCCCAGGGCTTTCACATCTGGCTTAAAAAACCGCCTGCGCACGCTTTACGCCCAGTAATTCCGATTAACGCTCGGACCCTCCGTATTACCGCGGCTGCTGGCACGGAGTTAGCCGGTCCTTCTTCTGTAGGTAACGTCACAGCAATAGTTTATTAAACTACTGCCTTTCCTCCCTACTGAAAGTGCTTTACAACCCGAAGGCCTTCTTCACACACGCGGCATGGCTGCATCAGGCTTTCGCCCATTGTGCAATATTCCCCACTGCTGCCTCCCGTAGGAGTCTGGGCCGTG
The DNA here is from genome assembly GCF_051164935.1 of Shewanella sp. HL-SH2. NCBI lineage: Bacteria > Pseudomonadati > Pseudomonadota > Gammaproteobacteria > Alteromonadales > Shewanellaceae > Shewanella > Shewanella sp. HL-SH2. The sequence continues at coordinate 585,912 of NZ_CP195035.1, read as the reverse complement.
TCTCAGTCCCAGTGTGGCTGATCATCCTCTCAGAACAGCTAGGGATCGTCGCCTTGGTGAGCCATTACCTCACCAACTAGCTAATCCCACCTAGGTTCATCCAATCGCGAAAGGCCCGAAGGTCCCCTCCTTTCCCCCGTAGGGCGTATGCGGTATTAGCAGTCGTTTCCAACTGTTATCCCCCTCGACTGGGCAGATCCCTAGGCATTACTCACCCGTCCGCCGCTCGCCGGCAAAGATAGCAAGCTATCTTCCCGCTGCCGCTCGACTTGCATGTGTTAGGCCTGCCGCCAGCGTTCAATCTGAGCCATGATCAAACTCTTCAATTAAAGTTTTTTGAAACCCGAAGGTTTCGGCTCAATGAATTCTGATTGCTTTATCAACCGAAGTTAACAAAGTCTTTTTGTACATATTGCCATGAACATTCATCGTTGCATTGAGTTTAAATTTTTTGATTGCTCTTCCTAAGAAGAAGCAATTTCGAATAACTCAATACCTGTGAATGTCCACACAGATTTCTTGTTTAAGTTGTTAAAGAGCGTTGATGTTGATTTTTCAAACATCGCCGTTGGACGCTAGGTCGTTGGCTTGGGCTGCGTATTCTACAGACCCTGTTGTCAGCGTCAAGTGTTTTTTCAAACTTTCTTTTCGCTGTTGATTTGATGATGAAACCGAAGTTTTTACCCTTTCAAATCAATCTAACTCGCTACTTTGCTTTCGCGCTGTGCCGTGTCAGTGGATGCGCATTATAGGGAGATTCTGAGGCAGTGCAAGGGCTTTTAATAAGTTTTTTATTAAAATAGCATTGATGGGGCATTTTTTGGACGAAACGCACAAAAAAGGGACTATTAGTCCCTTTTTCATATGCTTTATAACTATTTTTACTGTTTTTTACTCACCGAAGAATCGTGTTTCTTGGGTTGTAATGACGGATTCACCATCTATTTCAGTTCGTACAACGATATTGATGTTGGTAACGCTACGTTTTAGCTCTACCGGGTCAATTGCTACACTAATAGGTAATGTTAGAATTTCACCTGCCGCAATACTGACATTGTCCAGTCCGATCCATCTTGCGTTATTAAGTCCTTCTACGCTTAGCTGGTAATCGTGCTTAGCCTCGGTCTTATTCAGTATTTTAATCGTGAAGGTGTTTTCTATTTCACCTCGATTGTTTTCACGGTAAAGGGCATTGCGATCACGGATAACATCCATTCGAACCGGCGCTATGGTTGCACTGGCGTAAACAAACAACAATATCATCACAGTTAATATAACGCCGTAACCAACTAACTTAGGACGCAACACTGTCTCTTTTACGTTATCAAGCTTGTTTTCTGTGGTGTAACTAATTAAGCCTTTAGCATATCCCATACGTTCCATGGTGTTGTCACATGCATCAATACATGCACCGCAGTTAATACACTCATATTGCAAGCCGTTACGGATATCGATTCCCGTTGGACAAACCTGAACGCAAAGATCGCAGTCAATACAATCTCCTAATCCCTTTTCCTTAGGATCATCTTTACGAGAACGAGGCCCGCGAGTTTCACCGCGCTTAGTGTCATAGCCAACAATATAGGTATTCTTATCAAACATTGCCGCTTGGAATCGCGCATAAGGACACATATGGATGCACATAATTTCACGCATCCATCCTGCATTACCGTATGTGGCTATGGTAAAGAAAATCACCCAGAAGTAGATGCTGCCATCGGCATTTAACGTAAGGACATCTATATACACTTCTCGTGTCGGCACAAAATAAGATACAAAGGTCATTGCGGTTAAGAGGGAGACGAATATCCATGCGCTATGTTTTGCGGTTTTACGCCAGACTTTATCGACACTCCATGGCATTTGATCTAACTTGATACGCTTATTACGTGCGCCTTCAAATTTCTCTTCAAACCAGATAAAGATAAACGTCCATACGGTCTGCGGGCAGGTATAACCACACCATACTCGACCGAGATAAGTGGTGACAAAGAATAATCCAAAGGCGGCAATCATAAAGACGGCGGCGAGTAGTGTTAGATCCTGTGGCCAGATAGTCAGACCAAACACATGAAACTTCTGCTCTGCAAGGTGAAACCATACCGCTTGTCGGTCGCCCCACTGGATCCATGGGAGAATAAGAAAGAACAACATAGTAACCCAGCCCATACGACGGCGAACTCTTGTCCAAAGTCCATCAACGGCGCGTACATATATACTATTGCTGGGATTAAAACGGTCGGCTTTGTTCGCATCAGGCTGATGAATCTTAATTCGATTTTGTTTCGAATAATCTTTGGGTTTCGATTCTATTGTCATTTTACGACCTTACTACATTAACATTACAAACAAACTGGAATAGTATATACCTTTCTAACATTAACTCGGACAAAAAAATGAGAGGTTGGATAGGTTTAGCCATCATAGGTGGCATTATTTATTACTTTGCAACAGAAACGAATAAGCTTGATGAGCCTATAGAATATGTGCAAACAATGTTTACTACTGCTGATAAAAAAGTGACTTCGATGACAGGCACAACAATTCAGCGGGTCGATCATAAAATTCCTATTATTAAAGAGAAAATTTATGAACGCTTGTCGACCATAGAAATTCGTGAACTTGATGGTGTGTTCATTGATAGCGACTCTATTACAGAGTTTAAAGAAGAGTATTGCTCAAGCTCAACGAGAAACCACCCGGTGTTTAGTCGGGATAACCTACGGTTCATTTGCGATCAGATATAGTTAACGCTTTTATGCTCGCTAGATTGACCTAGATATTAATACAGCATAGCCTTTGGATAATGGATTGAAAAAGGCTAACTTATAATGACACAACCGATTTCCGATATATTTGACCCAACACTTTGGGACTCTGTATGTGGCTTCCACTTCGAAGACATCACTTATCACCGCGCTAAAGATCAAGGCACAGTGCGCATTGCCATCAATCGCCCAGATTGCCTTAACTCATTCCGCCCAAAAACTGTAGATGAACTCTTTATCGCTTTAGACCACGCCAGACAATGGTCAGATGTCGGCTGTGTGCTTATCACTGGCAATGGACCATCAGCAAAAGGTCAATATTCTTTTTGCGCAGGTGGAGATCAACGTATTCGCGGTAAAGACGGTTATAAATATGAAGGCGCTGAAGAAGGTAAGCCCGATGTCGCCCGCATGGGCCGTCTGCATATTTTAGAAGTGCAGCGGTTAATTCGATTTATGCCTAAAGTGGTTATTGCGGTTGTGCCCGGTTGGGCTGTTGGCGGCGGTCATAGTTTACATGTGGTTTGCGATTTAACATTAGCATCTAAAGAGCATGCTATTTTCAAGCAGACCGACCCTGATGTAGGCAGTTTTGACTCAGGTTATGGCAGCGCTTATTTAGCTAAGATGATTGGCCAGAAGCGCGCCCGTGAAATTTTCTTCTTGGGGTTTAATTACTCGGCAGAAGAAGCGGTTGATATGGGCATGGTTAACCGTGCTATTCCACATGCTGAGCTAGAAATAGAAGCCTTAGCATGGGCGAAGGAAATTAACGCTAAATCCCCCACTGCAATGCGTATGCTTAAATACGGTTTTAACATGGCAGATGATGGCTTAGTTGGCCAACAACTGTTTGCCGGTGAAGCAACTCGTTTAGCTTACGGTACTGAAGAGGCCCAAGAAGGGCGCGATGCTTTTTTAGAAAAGCGCGATAAAGACTTTTCTAAATTTCCTTGGCATTATTAATTGTTTGACGATTCGATAAATCTTTAAAAAGAGAATTATAAGCCTGCTTTGTCTCAGCAGGCTTATTGATTTAAAAAATCGATTAACCCAACTAATAAATTTAGCTTCCAATCATAAATGATAATCACTATCATTTAAACAAATCAATTGGGGGTCTTATCATGAAAAAAACAATGACATTTGCTGTACTGCATTTCTCTGTCGCATTTACGGTTACCTACCTACTCACTGGCAGTATTGTCATTGGTGGCGCAGTTGCATTAATCGAACCAGCTGTGAACACAGTGGTATTTTATTTTCACGATAAAATTTGGAACCGTATTGAAGCAAAGAAGTTAGCTCAAGAACTTGAGCTAACGCCTATCCATTAATCAACATTAGTCACTTAGTATGGCAACCTATCTATGACAACCCAGCTAGACACTCTAGTAATAGCAATATAAGAGTGCGCACCTATGTTTCAGCACAACACTCATATAAAGACGGGTTTACGATGTTGGCTTCAATATTTGAACTGCTTGCCTGATCAAATTGGTTTTAGGCTATTTTAGCCTCCCTTCTACACCAGAGTGGCAAACGTAGAGGAAGTTCAACCGTTATAATCTAGAATCAATTAACACTAATAACTCATCAATGATCTTAACCATAACTGTTTTGGCTAATTCAGGCTGGCGCATTCTTATCGCATTATAAACAGCTGCGTGATCTTCCACATTAGCCCCATTAACCCCTTTCATCTGGTTGGTATAACGCAAGCTCACCTTTAATGCAGTACTAGTAAAACCGGTCATTTGAATAAAAAAGCGATTATTACTAGAGCATAGAATATTTGCATGAAATAAAATATCGGCCTCAAGTGGGTCTTCAAGCCCCAACTCGGCATCCTTCATTCGCTGTAACGCTATACCTAAATGCTCTATCTGCTCAGCAGTTGCGTTCTTGGCAGCCAATGCTGCTGCTTCTGGCTCTAATGCTAAACGCATTTGCGTAAACTCTTTTAATAATGATAAAGAGGGTTTACTGCTTAGTATCCAATGTAAGACATCAATATCAAACATATTCCATTGGCTTTCTGGCATCACTCTTATGCCCTGCTTTGGGCGAGAGGTAATCAAGCCTTTGGCCGACAACATCTTTACCGCTTCACGCGTTGAACTGCGGCTAACATCGTACTTAACACACAAATCAGCTTCTGAAGGCAACCCTTCTCCAATAGGATATTCCCCACTGACGATAGCAATACCAAGATCATGAGTAAGTTGATGGGTCAGATTTTGCCTAGGTATGCTTGCCATGCTGGTATGTCTTATTGATGTTTCACGAATACGTCACATCATACTATAAAGATCCTCTGCTTATTACTTAGTATGTGTAAATTCAGTCCAGAAAATTTGTTACCCATAAAAATGGCTAAAACGGGTGTTTTAGCCATTTTAATTACCCAAAGATCTTACAAGTTACCTATTTGTACGCCATTGCTATTAAAGTTAAATTGATTCACTTTACCGCATTGAGCGACATGATTACTTGAAGGGAATGGTGTGTTGGACTGACTGATATTGCTTTCCCATCCCTGGCCATTTTTGACGAACGCTTTAACCTCAAAGTATCCATTAACCGTTTTACTGCAATCCATATCCACATCTAACATCCAATAATGTTGTCCCCAGATGTTTAAAGGCTCTTCTCCGAAGCCATTATTAGCAACCGTTTGTTTAGCTCCCCAAGCTACTGGCCATAAATTGGTTGTCCAATCTAATGCAGAACCCGATGATTCAGGGCTTTGAGCAGCCTCAGGGCCATACCAATCTAGATAAGTATCGTTGGCTTTCCAAGGTGCTGTAGTGGTATTACGCAAGTTGTTATGTCTAATTGGAATGGCACATTCAAAATTGCTGCTGGTACAGGTTTTATATAGATTACTTGCCGCATAGGCGTGATCAATGCCACCACGCACAAACATATCCTGACCGCTTTGTGTTTGAGCTTGAATAAAAATAACCGTCCGCTTCCAATCAGGATTATTCACAGCATCACCTGTAATGAGCTTAGCACCTTGATGAATGGCAAACGCATCCCAAGCTCCAACATTAGCATTGATGGAGCCATTATTATTAACAACAATCGTTTCGCCGCTGCATGATCGCTTGTCTTGAGCAATTTTGCCTTTTAGCACGTTACAATAAGTCCCTGGCGCCATAGATGTCGCTAACGTTGCGGTTAAATTTGAGTTTTCTTTATTAATAGCCACAAAACCTGAACTACCACGACCAAAAGCAATTTTATTGTTGCCGTTGTCCCACCAGTTTGTGGCCGTCCAATTATCAGCGGTGTTATTTCGAAAACTCACCCCACCAGCAATATAGCCCCAACGATGCTCACACTTCCAGTTGTTGCCAAAACATTCTAAATTGCCATTGTTATGAACCCTAACGCCAGGCGCGCCAACATCGGTATTGCCATTGAATGCATAACTCGACATCACTTTTGGGTAACCGTAGGGATAAGCCAGCATAAACACATTGGCTAAGTCATATAAGCGCCCGTCTTCAAACGTGATCACATTACCCGCGCCGCCGTGACCACGTTGATTGTCGTGATTATCGACAAAAACAACTGCAGAACTGCTGGCCATAAAACCCCAGCCTTCACCAAAGTTCTTTAAAGATGCTAAATTGCCATTACGGAATGTATTGCCTAACTGGGTTGAGTATTTAAACTCAGTCACCAAGCCCACACTGGTATATTCACTGGCACTAATGGCTTCACCACCTTGATCAATCACTTCTTGAAAAACCAAAGGTGTGCCATTTACCTTTGACATCACACCTTGAATATCTTCAACGGCCATGTGTTTAGAGGCATCAAAGCGAAAGCCTGCGACACCTATATTAGTCAAATCATTCAAAAAACCCGCAATCGTGGTTTGAACATAATTAACACTGGTATTAAGATCAGTTAAACCAACAAGCTCACAGTTTTGAACCTCCCAACGGTTGTTGTAATCTTTAATCGCACATGTGTTATGAAAGTCCTGCGGGCTATATGCTGGGTAGCTTTTATTACCATAAGCACTGCCTGCGGTGCCTGTTCCACTGCCGCTAGCCATATGATTAATCACCGCATCAACATAGATATCTACATTAACCGCCTTACAGCGGCTAACCATATCAATAAACTGACCACGGTTACCTCCACGACTTTGTAGTACATAGCTTACTGGCTGATAACGAGTCCACCACTGGCTACCTTGAATATGTTCGTTCGGTGGTGATACTTGCACCGCGGCATAACCATTTGGCCCCAAAAATTGTTCACATTCTTGAGCAATATCTTGCCAATTCCATTCGAAAAGATGAACAAATGTAGTCGGTTGTGGGTTGGCAAATACTGATGATGACATACACAAAGATAAACCTGTTGCTATGGCTACCTTAGTTAACGCGCGATTAGGATTCATGTTTAAGGCCTTTATTATTAGATTTTTATTGGAGTTAACAATTTGTTAACCCAAATCAGTATCGCCTAATAATCGAACAAATAAACACCTTGGAATATTGAATACGTATGCATAACGACTAAAGTAGCGTCAGCTAATGGCTAAAGTAAGCACACAAAATCATAGCCAGAAGGCTAATTCAAGCGGCTGAATAATAGCAATTTTAAATCATAACAGAGGTTATTTAATCTAATGTTTTCTTAAATCGAGCTGCTGCAACGAACAAACCGACCACTGTAAAACAAGCAAGCCACAGGGTATCGCGCCATAGGTCGATTAAATCAGCTTCTCGTAATACAACACCTCGAATTAAACGCATAAAGTGAGTTGCCGGAAGCGCTTCTGATATCCATTGTGCCGTTTCTGGCATACCTTCATACGGAAACATAAAACCAGACAATAATATTGAAGGTAATAAGATAAAGATGGTCATTTGCATGGCTTGTAATTGATTTTTAGCCAAGGTAGAAATCATTAACCCCAATGATAAACTGGCTGAAATAAACAATAGGGTACCGAATAATATCTGTGCAACTGACCCATTGATAGGCACATCAAATATCCAATGGCCTAACCCCAAAATGATAAACACCTGTATTAAGCCAACAAATATATAAGGAACAATTTTGGCTATCATCAGCTCCATTGGGTTAATTGGAGTGGTAATCAGTAGCTCTAAGTTACCTCGTTCCCGTTCACGTACTATGGCGGTGCTGGTAAACAGGATCATCGTCATGGTCAATATAATCCCTAACAAACCCGGCACAATATTCACCGCAGAGCGTCGGCTCGGATTATAAAACAACACAACTTCAAAGGTTTTAACGGTCTTAGGGCGTATGTCGAAATCAAAATCGGTTAACGGCATAGACTGTAGCGCTAAAATAGCTGAACTGATCATGGTGTCTGAGCCATCAACTATCCATTGACCTAACACTCTATTTTGCACCATTCGCTGAGTTAAATCCTGCGGCAGTATTAGCGCTGCACGCACAACTCCCTGTTTAATGGCTTGATCAGCCTCTTCTGCGGTAGCAAAATGCCTAACAACGTTCACCACTTGAGTAACTTTAACAGACTCAGTTATCACCCGCCCCGCAGTACTCTGGCTTTGGTCGACAACTGCTATCGGTATTTGGCGAATGTCGGTATTAATGGCATAACCAAACAACAATAGCTGAATAAGCGGGATCATCACTACCATGCCAAAGGTAATCCGGTCCCTTGATAATTGACGGATCTCTTTCACCATTACCGCTTTTATTCGATAGAAAGACATCATTGGCGCCCCTCACCGGTAACACACACAAACACATCTTCTAAACTTGGACGAGCAAGATTCATTTCAGCTTGGGCAAGTTCAGGAAAAGTTGTTTTAAGCCATTGAATAGGATCGGCGATGTCTTGATAAATCAACACCCTTAAACGTACTCCTAGCTGCGCCGCTGATCGAACGGCTTTGGTTGCCAGTAGCTTTTTTTTCAAGGCACGTAACTGCGGACTGTTAACCTCGACAATATTAACGCCCATATCACGCATTAAAGCATCAGGTTCTCCGTCTGCACGAATAATACCAGATTCCATTACCGCCAAACGATGGCAACGTTCAGCTTCATCCATGTAATGGGTGGTGACTAAAATAGTGGTGCCTTGTGCTGATAACTCAAACAACTGCTCCCAAAACTCTCTTCTATTTTGCGGGTCAACCGCGGAAGTAGGTTCATCCAAAAAAAGTAACTCTGGGTTATGCATAGTGGCACACGCTAAAGATAAACGCTGACGCTGACCACCACTCATACCCGCGACCCTTTGTTGACGAATAGAATCTAACCCATAAGTCATTAGCTGCTCATTAATGCGTAGGCTTAACGCCTTACTGCCCATACCAAATATTTGCCCCATAAACTGCATGTTTTCTTGCACACTTAAATCATCATACAGGGAGAATTTTTGGGTCATGTAGCCAATTTTTAAGCGTAATGATTCTGCTTGCTTGGGCATGGATAAGCCCAATACGGTGATGTCACCCGATGTAGGGCTTAGCAAACCCGTTAGCACTCTTATCATGGTGGATTTACCGCAACCATTTGGGCCTAAAAAGCCGTAAATACAACCTTTAGGGACCCGTAAGGTGACGTTTTCGATAGCAGTGAAATCACCAAACTTTTTCACCACGTTGACTGCTTCAATAACGAATTCAGTCATGACTAATCTCCCGTTGAATTATTAATAATCAAGTCAACCTGGGTGGGGATACCCGAAGGAAATGTTGCCGCAGAGTCTTCTAAATCGACTTCAGCAAGGTACATTAATCGAGCGCGTTCATTCTCAGTCAAAGCGTAATAAGGGGTAAATGAGGCCTCATGGGACACCCAACGAACAGTGCCCACTAATGCTTGTTCAACACCGTCAACATGTACAGTCACTTTTAAGCCAGGAATAAAATGAATACGATACGGTGCAGGGACATATACCCTAGCGTAGGGCACGCTATTAGCCAACATCACTGCCACAACACTGTTTAGCGCCACTCGCTCACCTAAGTTATATGGCAAGTTATCTAGTATGCCATCGCGGGTGGCCACTATGGTTAACTCATCTAACTTCTGGGTTTGTAAAACAACTTCTGCTTGGCTAGCCGCTAATTCAGCTTTGGCTTGCTCGATGTCTTCAATACGCGATCCCGCGGTAAGCTTGCTAAACTCTTCCTTAGTCGAATTTAATGATGCCAGAGCTTTATCTCGACTGGCTAAAGCGGTGTCTAAATCAGATTGACTCACTAATTTACGGGCGATTAACTCTACCTGACGGCGATAATTTTTCTGTGCCTCAACAAACTGCGCATTAGCCTGAGCTACCTTAGCTTGTGCTGAGGCGATATCTTCAACCCGCTCGCCATTAGTCAGCTTTAGCAAAAAAAGCAGCCGCTTTGGCCTTTTTGGCTATCGCATTAGCCAGGATAGCTTGCTGGTTTTTAGCATCTAATCGCACCAACACTTGCCCAGCTTCAACGATACTGCCTTCAATAACAGGTAACTCGCGGATAATCTCGTTCGAGGTGGCGGTAAATGTCACCCTATCACGCTCTAGTGTGCCAATAGCTTGTTGCTGTGCTGGCGGTGAACAGGCTGATAACACTAATATGATCAATACACTGATGTTGATACTTTGCATATATCCCCCACAACCCGCACTAATATATATTTATGAAACAAAACATGACCTTTAATGTACGCGGTTTAAGTATTAAGTATATAGCTCCATTGGGAAATAATGATTGACCTATTCTAGAATAAACCAGCATAAATAGTTGCTGGTGCGGCTTTGTCATCGACAGGAAATCTAGTATTAGAAGCCATTATGATGGGTGAGAGTCATTGTTAGAATAAGTGATACTGGCAGCTTAAAATAAATATCACCAATAATTACTCCGCTAAATGTGATCGACCTTTATTCTAAAGCTTGTGAGCTTAACCATTATCCATACTTTGGATACTCGCAGACTCATCAGGGGACGGCAGGGCCTAATCCTTTAATTAAACGTAAAGAGGCTATTACTGTTGAGTCCCTTTTAACCGGTCCAGAATGGAACAATGCGATGTTACTTTCATCTTTTAAACCATTTTTGGCAGCACCACGACTTTATTATTATCAATAAAAAAGCGACGACTCTAAGAGTAAGAGTTAGTCGCTTTTATTTATTTGGTGGTTAGCACAATGTGCAACATCTACCACCAGCAATAATGTTACTTATTCAACAGTAACCGATTTTGCTAAGTTACGAGGTTGATCCACGTCAGTACCTTTAATCAATGCCACGTGATATGACAATAGCTGTAAAGGAATGGTGTAAATTAATGGCGCCATAAACTCATCACAATGAGGCACTGGAATCACCTTCATGGTGTCGTCTGATTCAAACTCAGCGTCTTTGTCAGCAAACACATACATTAAACCGCCACGGGCACGTACTTCTTCAACATTTGATTTAAGCTTTTCAAGCAGTTCGTTGTTTGGCGCAACCACGATAACCGGCATATCAGCATCAATAAGTGCTAATGGGCCGTGTTTTAATTCGCCTGAGGCATAAGCTTCTGCATGAATGTATGATATTTCTTTTAGTTTTAACGCACCTTCCATTGCGATTGGGTACTGATCGCCACGGCCTAAAAATAGTGCATGGTGCTTGTCGGCAAAATCTTCTGCAAGCTGAGCAATTGCATCGTCCAAACCTAATGCTTGCTCTACTTTAGCTGGCATTGATAACAGACTTTGGGTGATGTTAGCTTGCATCTCATCTGACATACCGTTGTAACGACCAATCACAGCGGTAAGCATTAATAAACCGGCTAATTGCACGGTAAATGCTTTGGTTGAGGCTACGCCAATTTCAGCACCGGCTTTCATCATGTAAGCCATGTCAGATTCACGTACTAACGATGAACCACCTGAGTTACATATAGTTAAGGTTGCTTTGTAGCCCATTTCTTTAGCAAGGCGCATTGCTGCTAACGTGTCGGCGGTTTCGCCCGACTGTGAAATAGTCACTAATAAGCTGTTTGGAAATAAATGTGATTTGCGGTAACGAAACTCTGAAGCAATTTCAACATTACATGACACACCGGCCCAATCTTCTAACCAGTAACGTGCTGCCATACCTGCATGGTAACTAGTACCACAGGCGATAATTTGTACGTGTTTAATGTCTTTTAAGAACTCTGCGGCGTTGTCACCAAAGGCGCTGTCTAGTACTTGTTTGTTGGCGATGCGACCTTCTATAGTGCGCGCTAAAGCCATTGGTTGCTCGTAAATTTCTTTTAGCATGTAGTGACGGTATTCACCTTTATCACCTGCATCATGGGTCACTTCTGACTCTTTAACTTCACGCTTAACGGCATCGCCATTTAAGTCATAAATATTCACTTCACGACGCGTGACCTCTGCAACATCACCTTCTTCTAAGAAAGCAAAATTACGCGTTACCGGCAGTAGTGCAAGCTGGTCTGATGCGACAAAGTTTTCACCTATGCCATAACCGATAACAAGGGGACTGCCACTACGAGCCACAACCATGCGTTCGCTGTCGCGACGGTCAATAACCACTGTACCGTATGCACCTTCTAGCTGCTTAACGGTTGCTTGTACCGCTGATAATAACGTATTAGCCGTTTTAAGTTCATGGTGCACTAAATGGCAGATAACCTCTGTGTCTGTGTCTGATGAAAACACATATCCTAGCTCTTTCAGTTTTACACGTAGCTTGTTGTGGTTTTCAATAATACCGTTGTGTACAACGGCAATATCACCTTCAGATAAATGTGGGTGGGCATTACGTTCACTGGGTTCACCGTGGGTTGCCCAACGGGTGTGCGCAATACCAGTGCCTCCCGCTAATGGGGATTCATCTAATGCTGATGATAGCTCTTGCACTTTACCTAAGCGACGGGTGCGGCTTAACTCGTCATTATGGATAACCGCAACACCTGCACTGTCATAACCGCGATATTCTAAACGGCGTAGACCTTCAACTAAAATTTCTGCTACATCTCTTTGCGCTACTGCGCCAACGATTCCACACATGATTATTTACCTATTGAGTAATTTAAAAATTAATTTGATTCGACATAGGACGCAAGTAACACTTTTACGCCCTGGTCTGTAATGGTTTGTAATGCCTCGGCTGAGATATGGTCATCGGTGACCAATACATTGATCTCGCTCCAAGGCAGTTCTAAATTTGGAATTCGGCGACCTATTTTTGATGATTCAAGCAAGACGATAACTTCACGAGACATTTCGGCCATCACTTTACTCAGCCCGGTTAGCTCATTAAACGTGGTGGTACCCCGCTCTAAATCTAAGCCGTCGGCACCGATAAATAGTTGGTCGAAGTTATATGAGCGTAAAACCTGTTCAGCTACCTGGCCCTGAAAAGACTCAGAATGCGGGTCCCAGGTACCACCGGTCATCAATAATGTCGGTTCGTTTTCAAGTTCGTGAATCGCATTGGCCAGCTGCAATGAGTTAGTCATTACCACTAAACCACGCAAGTTATTTAGCTGCTGCACAATACCTGTGGTAGTGCTACCACTATCAATAATAATTCGGTTGTGATCTTTAATCAGCGCGGCGGCGGTTTTAGCTATGGCCAGTTTATTGGGTGCTATTTTGGCACTAAACTGCTGAGTGACTTCGTCGGGCACTGCAATAGCGCCACCATAACGGCGTAGTAATAAGCCTGTTTTTTCTAAAGTAGCTAAATCCTTGCGAATGGTGACTTCCGATGTTTCAAAACGTAAAGACAACTCCTCAACACTGACTTCTCCTTGCTGATTAAGCAGGTTGATAATGCTGTGTCGACGTTGTTGGGTATTACGCTTATTCATAATGGGGTTTTCTTTCATTTAAGTTACGAAACGAAAGATATTTTAGCAGCAAATGAAACTTTATCTAGACTTGTTGAAAGATAAATAACAAAAAAGCAGCGATAATCGCTGCTTTTTTACGCTTTGGGCGTTAACTAATATTAAAACTTAGCTTCTACCGCTAGGTTAAAGTTACGACCTTGACCTATGGTAACCATATTATATTGGCCACCTTCGATGTAATCGGTATCGAACAGGTTTTTTATGTTCGCACGAAAGCTAACATCTTTGCCCATCATATCCAGAGTGTATGCTGCACCTAAATCAAAACGGATATAATCATCTTTAGTGATAGTGTTATTAACATCAGCAAAACGCTCACCGACATAGATTGCGCCAAAATTCATGGCAAAGCTCTCGGTCATTTCATAACGAGTCCAAATGTTGGCAGACCATTCAGGTGCATCGATAGGCGTATTACCTTCACGATTATCGCCAGTATGATACTTAGCATCTAAAAACATCATAGAGGAGGTCATAAACCAACTTTCACTTAATTGGCCTTGGGCACCCATTTCAAAACCACGATGTTTTTGCTCGCCACCTTGAGTGGTAATGTCAGTAAACTTACCCGTTGGTGTAGGTAATGTCTCGGTAATGGTGATGTTTTCTAATGTTATATCAAAAACAGCTGCCGTTAATAGCAAGCTATCATCAAATAACTCCCACTTAGTGCCCACTTCATATTGGATACCATATTCAGGCTTTAGATCTAACCCATTGTTAACGTCAGATTCATTATTTACCGCGCCCTGTGGGCTGAAGCTTTTTGAATAGTTAACATAGATACTGCCATTATCTGCAGGAGCGTAAATTGCACCAAACTTAGGTGATACGGCATAGCTATTTTCACCTAGACCGTCTTTCTTTTGCTCGTCATAACGCACGCCTGCAAGTAATTTCCATTGCTCATTCAAGGTCATTAAGTCTTGTAGATAAAAGCCGTAGTATTTGTAAGTGCTCGCTGCTCGCGCTGCAACATTGTTATAGTCATAATCAGGCACAGCAACTGGCTGACCAGGAATAACATTGACTAATTTTTTACCGCCATCACGGCGTTGTTGATAAAAGTAATCCAGGTAGTTAGCACCAATCAGCAACTGATGTTGTATACCTGCTAGATCAAATTCGCCAGTAAAGTCAGCATAAGCGGTTTTATGTTGCCAATCATCGTAGCGGTCAAATGGTTTGATGTTGTAACCATTAGCGGTAAATGGGTCTTCAACATACTGTGGAGCAGAATCAAAACGTTGACGATTAAACTGCTGCTCGTTATATCCCGTCTTCAATTTCCATGTGTCGTTGATATGCCAAGTTAAGTCTGCACCTAGATTTGATACCGTGTTGTCGGTAAATGCCCAAGGGGCATCCCATATAGTTTCGTTGTTACCAATAACATTATCTTGCTTGTCTAACCAGCCACCAGCATCTATACCCGCCTTATCTTGAGTATGGTCATATTTAAGTGACAACATAAGATCGTCGCTGAGGTCAAATTCGGTATTAATATAGCCTAACCAGCGATCGCGCTCCTGAGCTTCATCACTGGTAGAATACTCACGCCAATACTCAGTATCTTGCTTCACTAATACTGCGCGGTAGCGCATGGTCTGCGCTTCATTAAAACTGCCACCTGCATCTAATTGAAAACGAGTTGAACCGTTTTCATCGGTATCAAAACCTAGATCTAGCATGCTGTCGTAAGTTGGCTTTTTTGTCACCATGTTAACCAAGCCACCTGGGCCTGATTGACCATATAACATGCTTGAAGGGCCTTTTAATACTTCTACCTGCTGTAGCGTTTCAATAGGCTGCACATAGTGCGACCATTGCTGGTGGCCATTAATAAGGTAACCGTTACCTGAATCTAATTCAAAGCCACGGATACTAAACACTTGGCGATTCCAGCGAGTTGTTCCTGCTGTAACACTTGAGTCATTTACTAAAACTTCAGCTAAGTTAGTAGCAAGCTGTTCATCGGTAACAAAATCGGGGATAACATTAACAGATTGCGGGGTGTCCATTAAGTCAATATTGCCACGCATAGCACCTGATGCAGAGCCCACTTTGTAGTCGTTAAATGTCCGTCCAGTGACTTCCATACGTTCAATGTTTTTATGCGATGCGGCAGCTTGATCTGGAGAAACTTGCACTGAAGAAACTGATGTGGCTTGTTCTGCTTGAGCATCAAAGTGCACTGAATATGACAACAATCCCGTTGTAACGGCTATTGCTACTGCTGATAGTTTAGTTAACATTCATACCTCTATTTAGATGTTATACCGATTTAATGCAGGCATACTAAATGAGAATGATTGTTATTAGCTAAAATTTACAGAATATTTACTTTGTTTGTTGGAACTTACAAAAAAGCGATAAGTGCATCACACTTATCGCCAATAGAAGTAGTGAATGTAGAGTATTACTTCGACAATTTTACCGGGCGTTGCCATCCAGCAATATGACGCTGTTTCACACGGGTTATCACTAATTCACCCTCGCCAACATCTTTGGCTATAGTAGAGCCTGCACCTAAGGTGGCATTTTTACCTATGGTAACTGGAGCGATAAGTTGAGTATCACTGCCAACAAATACACCATCTTCTATAGTGGTAACAAACTTATTAACACCATCGTAGTTACAGGTAATAGTACCCGCACCAATATTTACCCCGGCACCTATTTGTGCATCACCTAAGTAACTTAAATGCCCTGCTTTAGACCCTTTACCGAGTACTGTTTTTTTCATTTCAACAAAGTTACCCACGTGGGCATCTTCTTTTAATTCTGCACCGGTACGTAAACGAGCAAATGGTCCGGCACTGGCTGATTTACCTAATTTAGCGCCTTCTATAATTGAGTAAGGCTTAATTTCAGCGTTATCGGCAATATCACAATCAATGAGAATAGCCCCGGCGCCGATAGTCACATTATTACCTAAAGTGACTTTACCTTGAATGATCACATTGACATCAATCATCACATCCATCCCAACGGTTACCTCTCCGCGGATATCAATACGAGCTGGATCACGCAAGTTAGCACCTTCAAGCATTAACTTTTCAGCCGCACGAGCTTGGTAAGCACGCTCTAATTGAGCCAGTTGCACTCGATTATTAGCCCCTTCGACTTCGATAGCAGATTCAGGTTGAGCAGTCGTAATAGCCACACCATCGGCATGTGCCATCGCTATAATATCAGTCAGGTAATATTCACCTTGGGCATTACTATTAGATAAACGACTTAACCAGGTTTTTAATTGCTTACCCGGTACAGCCATAATACCGGTATTCACTTCGGTAATTTTTAATTGCTCAGCGTTAGCATCTTTTTGCTCAATAATACCGACGACATTATCGTTGTGACGAACAATTCGGCCATATCCAGTTGGATTAACAAGGTTAACAGTCAGAATAGCTAAGCCATTATCTGCCCGGGCAGCTAATAATTTTTCTAAGGTTGATTGCTGAATCAAGGGTACATCGCCGTAAAGAATTAATACTGTATCGTCATCACTAATGTTTGAATTGGCTTGTGCTACAGCATGCCCTGTACCTAATTGTTCAGCTTGTAACACCCAATTTAAAGGTTGCTCACCCAATGTTTGCTTTAGTTTGTCTGCGCCATAGCCATATACAAGTTGAATAGCCTTGGAGCCTAAAGCGTTTGCCGTATCAATAACATGTTGAACCATGCTTTTATGGGCGATTGGGTGTAACACTTTAGGAAGATCTGAGCGCATACGCGTTCCTTTGCCTGCAGCTAAGATCACAACATTTAACGACATGATTAATTCCTTTAAAAGACTAAAAAGTATAATTGGCGCTATTTTAGCTGAATATAGCCTAAAATGGAAAATACTCACCACAGCCATCGACGATGAATAAACAATCTCAATAAAACAGCAGTAATAAAACAGCAGTAATAAAACAGCAGTAATAAAACAGCAGTAATAAAAAAGGCGACTCATAAATGAGTCGCCTTTTATCCAGCAAATAATCAACTTATCTGGTGATATTTCTTTTGATGGTTTCAACAACTTTCAATTGCGCTATCGATTTAGCTAATTCAATTGTTGCGGCTTCATAATTGAAGTCTACGCCGGCATTAGCAATTTTCTCTTCTGCACGACGTTTAGCTTCTAAAGCTGCTTGCTCATCAATATCATCGGCACGCAATCCAACATCAGCAAGAACAGAAATAGATGTTGGTTGAATTTCCAGGATACCACCTGAAAGATACAACACTTCTTCACTGCCATCTTGCTTGACTATGCGCGCCATGCCAGGTTTGATCTTTGTTAGCAAAGGAGCATGATTAGGCATAATACCTAATTCACCTTCAGCACCAGATACTTCAAAAAAAGTAACTTCGCCGTGGTATAAGCTTTTCTCTGCACTAACAATATCAAGTTTGACTGTCATGCCTGCCATTGAGCTCTCCTTAAAGAACTAAGCTTTACGGCCTAGTTATTTCTTCTTGTTCGCTTTTTCGATAGCTTCATCGATTGAGCCAACCATGTAGAACGCTTGCTCAGGGATGTGATCGAACTCACCATCCAAGATACCCTTAAAGCCACGAATAGTGTCTTTAAGAGAAACGTACTTACCAGGAGAACCGGTAAACACTTCTGCTACGAAGAAAGGTTGAGACAAGAAACGTTCAATCTTACGTGCTCTGAATACCATGGTTTTGTCATTATCTGACAACTCATCCATACCCAAAATAGCAATAATGTCTTTCAGCTCTTTATAACGCTGTAATACAGTTTGTACACCGCTTGCAACATCATAATGCTCTTGACCTACAACCTGTGGATCTAACTGACGTGAAGTCGAATCCAATGGGTCAACCGCTGGGTAAATACCTAGCGATGCAATATTACGAGACAATACAACAGTCGCATCTAAGTGAGCGAAGGTTGTTGCAGGTGACGGATCCGTTAAGTCATCCGCTGGTACATATACCGCTTGTACAGAAGTAATAGAGCCAGTTTTGGTTGAAGCGATACGTTCTTGAAGAACACCCATCTCTTCAGCCAGTGTTGGCTGATAACCTACTGCAGAAGGCATACGACCTAAAAGTGCAGATACTTCAGTACCCGCTAAGGTGTAACGGTAAATGTTGTCAACGAACAACAGTACGTCACGACCTTCGTCACGGAACTTTTCAGCGATACTCAGGCCTGTTAACGCTACGCGTAAACGGTTACCTGGAGGCTCGTTCATTTGACCGTAAACCATGGCTACTTTGTCTAATACGCCTGAATCTTCCATCTCGTAGTAGAAGTCGTTACCCTCACGAGTACGCTCACCAACACCAGCGAATACAGAAAGACCCGAGTGAGCTTTAGCGATGTTGTTAATCAGTTCCATCATGTTAACTGTTTTACCAACACCAGCACCACCGAACAGACCGACTTTACCACCTTTAGCGAAAGGACAAACAAGGTCGATAACCTTGATACCCGTCTCTAATAGCTCAGTTGAATTTGACTGATCTTCGTATGAAGGTGCTGCACGGTGAATTTCATAACGCTCTTCTTCACCAATTGGACCCGCTTCATCGATAGGCTCGCCCAATACGTTCATAATACGGCCAAGGGTCTTAACCCCTACCGGAACAGAAATTGGTGAACCTGAGTTTGCTACCTCTAAACCACGACGCAGACCATCAGAAGAACCCATAGCGATGGTACGAACAACACCACCACCTAGTTGTTGCTGAACTTCCAGCACCAAACCATTACATGGGCTTTCGCCTGTGATCTTCAGAGCGTCATATACTCGAGGTACAGAATCTTGTGGAAACTCTACGTCCACAACCGCGCCAATTACTTGGACAACAGTACCTGTGCTCATGATTAATCCTCTAAACTTGATTTCGTTACCTAAACCTAAACCGCTGCAGCGCCTGATACAATTTCCGACAGTTCTTGCGTAATAGCAGCCTGACGGGCCTTGTTATAGACGAGTTGTAAACCATCGATCATGTCGCCAGCGTTATCTGTTGCCGCTTTCATTGCTACCATACGGGCAGACTGTTCAGAGGCAATATTTTCAACAACACCTTGATATACTTGTGATTCTATATAACGAGTTAGCAGTGTTTCCAAAATTTCTTTTGGATCTGGCTCGTAAATATAATCCCAAGGATAACTAGCTACTTCTTCATCTGATTTAGGTAAAGGTAGCAGTTGCTCGATCACAGGAGTCTGGGTCATTGTATTAACAAACTTGTTAAACACAATGTACAGACGGTCCAGTTTGCCTTCGTTGTAAGCTTTTAACATGACACGTACAGTGCCAATCAAATCAGCAAGTTTGGGCGCGTCGCCTAAACCTGATGCATGGGCGGAAATTTGACCACCAAAGCTTTTAAAAAACTGAACAGAACGGGCACCAATTGGGCAAAACTCAACTTCTGCGCCTTGTTCTTTCCATTTTTTAATGTCTGTCACAACCTTTTTAAATAAGTTGGTATTCAAACCACCACAAAGACCACGGTCGGTTGCTACAACAATGTAACCAACCCGCTTAGCATCTCGAACTTCTAACATTGGATGTTTAAATTCGAGAGTACCTTGCGCTACGTGACCGATCACTTTACGCATATTTTCAGCATATGGACGGCTTGCTGCCATGCGTTCCTGCGCTTTACGCATTTTGCTGGCGGCTACCATCTCCATAGCGGAAGTGATCTTCTGAGTATTTTTGATACTCGCGATCTTGGTTTTAATCTCTTTAGCGTTAGCCATCTCTACTCTCCAATCTGGGACCTGAGGTGCCCATGGACACCCCGTTCATTGTTACCAGGTTTGGGTTTCAATGAACTTGTCCATGCCTGCCTTTAACTCACCTTCGATATCAGCGTTATAATCGCCAGTAGCATTGATGGTGTTCATAAGGTCAGCATGTTGACTGTTCATGTATGAAAGCAGAGCGGCTTCAAAGCGACCGATTTCATTTAAAGCAACACTTTTAAGGAAGCCTTTTTCAGCTGCAAAAATAGACACAGACTGGGCGGCAACACTCATTGGTGCATATTGCTTTTGCTTCATTAATTCGGTTACACGCTCACCATGCTCAAGTTGAGCACGAGTTGCTTCATCTAAATCAGATGCGAACTGTGAGAACGCTGCAAGCTCACGATACTGTGCAAGTGCGGTACGAATACCACCAGACAGTTTCTTGATGATCTTAGTCTGCGCTGCACCACCAACACGAGAAACAGAAATACCTGGGTTAACTGCTGGACGAAGTCCTGAGTTAAACAAGTCAGTTTCAAGGAAGATCTGACCATCGGTAATCGAAATTACGTTAGTCGGTACGAACGCTGATACGTCACCAGCTTGGGTTTCAATAATAGGTAACGCAGTTAAAGAACCGGTTTTACCTGTTACTGCACCTTTAGTAAATTTCTCTACATAATTTTCGTTTACGCGTGAAGCACGCTCTAATAAACGAGAGTGTAGATAGAAAACGTCACCTGGGTATGCTTCACGTCCTGGTGGACGCTTCAATAGTAATGAAATCTGACGGTAAGCAACTGCTTGCTTAGACAAATCATCATATACGATTAAAGAATCTTCACCGCGGTCACGGAAGTATTCACCCATAGAACAACCAGAATATGGCGCCAAAAATTGCAGTGCAGCTGTTTCTGAAGCAGATGCAACTACAACGATAGTGTTTGCTAATGCGCCATGTTCTTCAAGTTTACGTACTACGTTGGCTATGGTAGAGGCTTTCTGACCAACAGCAACATAGACACACTTAATGCCTGAATCTTTCTGGTTGATAATTGCATCGATTGCCATCGCTGTTTTACCAGTCTGACGGTCACCAATGATCAATTCACGTTGTCCACGACCAATAGGGATCATAGAATCAACGGCTTTATAACCTGTTTGAACTGGTTGCGATACTGACTTACGTTCAATAACACCAGGAGCAATTACTTCAACAGGAGAGAAACCATCGTTGTCGACAGGTCCTTTTCCGTCAATAGGCTCACCCAGTGTGTTAACAACGCGACCAAGTAGACCACGACCAACTGGTACTTCAAGAATACGACCAGTGGTTCTAACTTTATCGCCTTCTGCTAAACTAGCATAAGGCCCCATCACTACAGCGCCGACAGAATCACGTTCTAAGTTCAACGCGATTGCAAAACAGCCACCAGGCAGTTCGATCATTTCACCTTGCATTACATCGGCAAGGCCGTTAATGCGAATGATGCCGTCACTTACTGCAACGATTGTACCTTCGTTGCGAGCTTCACTAACGACGTTGAACTGCTCGATCCGCTGTTTAATCAGATCGCTGATTTCAGTGGAATTCAGTTGCATGCTAAAACTCCCAATTACGACTGCAGCTTATCAGACAGACGCGATAACTTACCGCTTACCGAGCCATCAATGACTAGGTCGCCTGATTTAATAATCACACCGCCGATTAGCGATGTATCAATACTGCAATTCAGCTTAACTTTGCGTGCGAGACGTTTCTCTAAAGAAACACTAATTTGCTGCTGTTGCTCAGAGTTTAACTCGAAAGCAGAAACCACATCGGCCTCAACTTCTTTCGCCCACTCATTTCGGTATTCAGCAAAAATCAGCGATACAGAAGGCAGTATCGCTAAACGACCGTTTTCAGCCATTACCTTTATCAGGTTTTGACCTTGCTCGTTGACTTGTTCTCCACATACTTTAATAAATAGTGAAGCAAGTTCAGCACTGGCTAGAGTGCCATTAAGCAGTGGCTTTATTGATTCGTTTACACTTACCAATGACGCGAAAGTTAACATTTCTGTCCAACTATCTACCGCTTTATGTTCAACTGCAAAATCAAAAGCTGCCTTTGCGTAAGGACGAGCGATGGTGCTTAATTCAGCCATTACTCAACTCCTTAATCAAATTTCAGCAACTAGTTTATTAACTATGTCGCTGTGGGCTGCTGGGTCAATCGAACGCTCAAGAATCTTCTCTGCACCAATGATGGCTAGAGCCGCTACTTGCTTACGCAAGTCATCTTTCACGCGATTACGTTCGTTCTCAATTTCTGCTTTACCCTGAGCGACAATTTTAGCTCGCTCAGCATCTGCTTCAGCCTTTGCTTCTTCAACGATTTGAGCTTTTCGCTTGTTAGCTTGCTCAATAATTTCGTTGGCAGTTGCCTTAGCATCTTTAAGTTGCTCAGTGGCTTTCGCTTGAGCTAACTCTAGATCTTTTGCAGCACGGCCGGCATCGGCCAGACCATCAGCAATTTTCTTCTGGCGCTCTTCGATAGCATTCATCAACGGCGGCCATACAAACTTCATGCAGAACCACACAAAGAGCGCAAAAGATATTGCTTGGCCTAGCAGGGTAGCGTTAATACTCATAACGTCAACTCCTTACAGGGTGCTAAATTAGCCAAGTTGAGCTAAGAATGGGTTCGCGAATACGAAGAATAATGCAACACCAACCGCAATCATAGAGATCGCATCAAGTAGACCCGCTACGATGAACATCTTAGTTTGTAACGCTGGCGCTAGCTCAGGTTGACGTGCAGAAGCTTCTAAGAACTTACCACCTAAGATTGCGAATCCGATTGCTGTACCTAATGCAGCTAGGCCAATCATGATAGCAACAGCGATTGCCGTAAAACCAATTACAGTTTCCATTTTATCTCCGATAAATGTCTAATTATCAATTTCTAAATTAATGTTCTTCATGAGCCATGCTTAGATAAACAATCGTCAGCATCATGAAAATAAAGGCCTGCAGCACAATAACCAAAATATGGAATATAGCCCAAGGCACTGAAAGTGCGAACTGAGCCCACCAAGGCATAAGTGCTATCAGAATAAAGATCAACTCACCTGCATACAGGTTACCAAACAGACGAAGCGCTAATGAAATAGGCTTCGCAATCAAGGTGACAGTTTCCAAAACTAAGTTTACTGGAATCAATAACCAATGATTGAAAGGTTGTAGTGTTAGTTCCTTAGTGAAACCGCCAATACCCTTAACTTTAATACTGTAAAACACAATCAACACAAACACACTTAAGGACATACCTAAAGTGACGTTTAAATCGGTGGTAGGTACAATTTTAAGGTAAGGAACACCTAATAATCTGTTTGCGGCTTCAGGTATAAAATCAACCGGAATTAAGTCCATTAAGTTCATCAGGAAAATCCAGACGAATATAGTTAGACCTAACGGTGCAATAACAGCATTACGACCATTAAATGAATCTTTTGCTATTTTATCAACACCTTCCACGCACATTTCAACGAAACATTGAAATTTACCTGGAACACCAGTGGTTGCTTTTTTTCCTGCTTTGCGGAATAACCACAAAAACAAGATCCCAAGGCCAACTGAAAACAAAAGTGAGTCAATGTGCCAAGTCCAAAACCCGGCATCTTGACATGCATAGTTAAAAGCAACTCCGCCATCGGCAGAACACATTTTCGCATTAGTCAGGTGATGCTGGATATACTCGGAAGCGTTTAATGCTTCACCAGTTGTCGCCATGATTAATCTCACTTAATTTTGCTTGAAGTATAAAGGGACTGTCCATGGCACTATAAGACCTAAAGCATAGGTTGCAAATAAAGGTGCGAACACCATATCTAACAAACCAAACGCAATAGCAAACAATACTATGGTTAGCAGTAACTTTACCGCTTCCCCCAGAAAAAACGATTGAACGACTTTTCCTGACGCACTTGCCCCCGCATGGGAAAAGGCTAGGGTTGCGAATACAAAATTGGGCAGTACAGCAATGAGACCTCCCGCCAAAGCAGAAAGACCATACTGAACACCCCACAGAGCGAAAAGTAAAATTGATGTTGCCCCAACAACCGCCGCCTGAAATATCACCATTTTATAGGCTGAAGACCGGCCACGACGCGCTAAAACATTAGTCAAATTTTTCTCTCCGCATTCGTGCTTTTTGCGAGTTGCAGTCTAAATTAACTTTATTAACCCAGCCTTAACTTACAAAAAGCCTGCAAAGTATACCTTTTCGCATTTTGTTTGCAACTTTGATAAGCGTAAAACAGCTATTTTAAAGGTGATTTGCATCAAGAACTGCAAAAACAAAAATAGATAGCTGCATCACAAACTTATTGATGATGTGGTTTATTGTTAAAAATTAGTGAATTTTACTCAAAATACCGTCTAATTCAGCAAGATTTTGATAATTTATTACAATTTTACCCTTTCCTTTACTGCCATGATTAATTGCAACTTTAGCACCTAATCTTTCAATTAACTGTTGCTCTAAACGGCTTACATCATGATCTTTAGGCATAGTTTCAGGAGGTTTAGCAGGATTTATCGCTTTATTTACTAACCGTTCTGTTTCACGAACAGTCATTTCTTTCGATGCGACTAATCTGGCAAGGTTAGTTTGCTCATCACCTTCAATAGCAAGTAAGGCACGGGCATGGCCCATATCTATATCGCCATTTTCTAATAAACGCTTTACCGGCTCATTAAGACTGTTTAAACGCAACAAATTAGATACTGATGCACGTGACTTGCCTACGGCATCGGCCACTTGTTGATGGGTGAGTTCAAATTCAGTCAATAGGCGCTGTAATGCTATGGCTTCTTCCATTGCATTGAGGTCTTCACGCTGAATATTCTCAATTAAGGCAATCGCCACAGCAGCTTCATCAGCCACTTGTTTAACTAAACATGGCACTTTATTCAGCTTTGCGATTTGAGCTGCACGCCAACGACGTTCACCGGCAATAATTTCATATTTAAATTCTGATACTTTACGCACAACAATGGGCTGAATAATCCCTTGTGAGCGAATAGATTCAGCTAATTCTTCTAGCGCTTCAGGTGACATATCTTTACGAGGTTGATATTTGCCCGGTTGCAATAAATCCAGATCAAGATGTATCAGCTCATTATCCTGTTGATTGACACTATTTTGCTGAATATCTGATTGTCGACTTGCCGCATTGCTATGGCTTAGTAGGGCATCCAAGCCTTTACCTAAACCGCGTTTTTTTACCGTCATTATCTCATCCTACGCTTGTTTAATGGTTGTTTGCTGCTCTGCACGGCGAATAATTTCGCCTGCTAAGGCTAAATATGCTTTAGCTCCGGCACTGCTCTTATCATAATACATGGCAGGTGCGCCAAAACTTGGTGCTTCAGCTAAACGAATATTTCTCGGGATCACGGTACGATAAACTTTTTCACCAAAATGTTGTTTTAGTTGATCAGATACATCGTTAGATAATCGATTACGAGGGTCGTACATAGTACGAAGGATCCCTTCTATTTTTAGGGCCGGATTAACCATAGCGCCTAATTTTGTGATGGTATCAATTAATGCGGTGAGTCCTTCAAGGGCATAATATTCACATTGCATAGGTACTAATACTGAATCAGCTGCTGACATGGCATTTACGGTCAACATATTGAGTGATGGCGGACAATCAATAAAAATAAAATCGTATTGATCTTTAATCGGGGCCAGTGCATTACGTAAGCGAATTTCACGAGCGTAAAATTCCATTAATTTGATCTCTGCTGCGGTAACATCTCCATTGCCAGCAATGAGATCATATTTACCTACGGTATTTCTTATCACCATTTCATCGAACGGTTTTTCTTCTACCAGTAATTCATAGGCGGTGTTTTCGACTTCATATTTGTCAACACCACTGCCCATAGTGGCATTACCTTGTGGATCTAAATCAATCAACAACACTTTACGCTTTGTGGCGGCAAGTGATGCGGCTAAATTTACGCAAGTTGTTGTTTTTCCTACGCCACCTTTTTGGTTGGCTACGGCAATGATTTTACCCACAATATTATCCTGTTGTAATTATTGATGTCCGGTATACGTATATCTGCTAGTGAGTATTACATTTTTACCAATTTTAATAAATGTCGCTGTTCATCAAGCTTTGGTACTTGTAAAACGATGGTTTCAATCAGCTTAAACTCAGCAGGTATTGCGGCTATTTCAGCTTCGGTCAATTGACCTTTTAATGCGTAGAATAATCCACCTTCTTTAGGTAAATGATGACACCAGTTCAACATGTCAGTAATAGAAGCAAATGCTCTGCTCAACACACCATCAAATTTATCTTTGGGATGATAAGCTTCTACTCTGCTTTCAATAGAGCTGAAATTGTTAATCTTTAACTCGAATTGAACCTGTTTTTGAAAACGGATACGTTTACCTAAACTGTCTAGTAAGACAAATTCTTTATCCGGATTTAAGATCGCAAGTGGGATCCCAGGTAAACCTGGGCCGGTTCCAACATCAATAAATCGTTGGCCCTCAAGATAAGGGGATACCACTAAACTGTCCATCACATGACGGATTAACATTTGTTCAGGTAATCTAACCGAAGTTAAATTATAGGCTTTATTCCATTTGTTGAGCATTTCAACAAAGCCAACAAGTTGTTTTTGTTGTAATTCTGTCGCTGATATGTTTATTTCAGCTAAATAATCACTAAGTTGAGCTGCTAGCACAAATAACGCCTCTTTAATGTTTTATCGATGAGCTTCGGTATTATGAAGCCGTAAAAGCACTAAGGGAAGCCTTATGGCTCCCCTTATGATTGAGTTTAATCGGTTTAGTTGAATTTATGCAGTTTTTCTCAATAAGCCACGTTTTTTCAAATGTACCAATAAAATGGATATTGCTGCTGGGGTTATTCCAGATATACGCGATGCTTGACCAACTGTATCAGGTTTATGGTTGTTTAATTTTGCAATAACCTCATTGGATAAACCGGGTACTTCTTGATAATCCAAATCTAACGGCAACAATGAACTTTCATGACGAATAGCTTTATCTATTTCGCCTTGCTGACGTTGTATATAACCTGAATATTTAACTTGAATTTGTACTTGTTCTGCTGCTTGTGGATCTTCAAGTCCAGGGCCAAATCCTTCTAAAGACATTAACTTAGAGTAGTCCATTTCTGGTCGACGTAATAAGTCCTCAAAAGAAGCTTCACGTGATATAGGTGTATTTAACTCTGGATTTAATACATCTAGCAAAGGTGAATTTGGGTGAACCCATTGGCCACGAAGACGCTGCAATTCCAATTCGATCGATTCACGTTTTTCAGTGAATTTAGCCCAGCGATCATCATCGACTAATCCTAATTCACGGCCTTTTTCAGTCAAACGTAAGTCAGCATTATCTTCACGCAGTAATAATCGATACTCTGCACGACTGGTGAACATACGGTACGGTTCTTTGGTGCCTAAAGTTGATAAATCATCAACTAAAACACCAAGATAAGCTTCATCACGGCGTGGACACCAGCTTTCTTTACCTTGCACCTGTAAACTAGCATTCATTCCTGCAAGTAAGCCCTGTGCAGCAGCTTCTTCGTATCCTGTTGTACCGTTAATTTGCCCTGCAAAGAATAATCCAGCGATCGCTTTTGTTTCTAGTGAATTTTTAAGATCCCTTGGATCAAAATAATCATATTCAATAGCATAACCTGGTCGCATAATTTCAGCATTTTCCATGCCTTTAATCGAACGAACTAAATTAAGCTGTACATCAAATGGCAAACTGGTTGAAATACCATTTGGATAAATTTCATTCGTGCTTAGGCCTTCTGGCTCGATAAATATCTGATGTGATGATTTATCTGCAAAGCGATGTATTTTATCTTCAATGGATGGACAATATCTTGGACCAATACCTTCGATAACCCCTGAATACATTGGACTTCTGTCTAAACCACCACGAATGATATCGTGGGTCTTTTCATTGGTATGTGTGATATAACAAGATACTTGTCTAGGATGCTGACTAACATCACCAATAAATGACATTACTGGCAATGGTGTATCGCCTTTTTGTTCAGTCATTTGATTAAAATCAATGGTATTTGCATCAATACGTGGCGGTGTACCGGTTTTTAATCGGCCAACACGGATTGGTAATTCACGTAAACGATTAGCTAGTGCGATAGCTGGTGGATCACCTGCTCTACCACCGCTGTAGTTTTGCATGCCAATGTGAATTTTACCGCTTAAAAAAGTGCCTGTTGTTAACACAACGCTTGGTGCTTCAAATGCTAATCCCATTTGAGTAACAACACCAATAATTCTATTATTTTCAACAACAACGTCATCTACAGCTTGTTGGAATATTCGCAAGTTAGCTTGATTTTGAAGAATGTGTTGAATTTTTTGACGATACAAAGCTCTGTCAGCTTGTGCCCGAGTAGCTCGAACCGCTGGTCCTTTGCTGGAATTTAATGTTCTAAATTGAATTCCTGCAAAGTCAGTTGCTATTGCCATTGAACCGCCCAAAGCGTCAATTTCTTTGACCAAATGACCTTTTCCGATACCACCGATTGCTGGGTTACAGGACATTTGTCCTAGAGTATCGATATTGTGCGTGAGTAATAGGGTTTTTGATCCTATTCTTGCAGCGGCGAGTGCGGCTTCAGTTCCGGCATGACCACCACCAACAACAATTACATCAAACCGTTCATGAAAATGCATTTGCAACCTACGTTAACTAATTTAAAAAAATGGGTTAAAAAAATTGTCGAGTTTTAGTCGAGTTCAAATTGAGCGGATCATTTTAGCATTTGAAGGGCACTTGGTGAAAGATCATTTTTACCTGTT
Source organism: Shewanella sp. HL-SH2 (assembly GCF_051164935.1). NCBI lineage: Bacteria > Pseudomonadati > Pseudomonadota > Gammaproteobacteria > Alteromonadales > Shewanellaceae > Shewanella > Shewanella sp. HL-SH2. The sequence goes on along the minus strand of NZ_CP195035.1, from coordinate 556,620 downwards.
CGATCTAATGTGGTTTGACTAATAGATCTTAAGATCTTTATATAGATCTTCTTATTATGTTTATTATTAGGATCGATGAAATCTGTGGGTAACGCTAATTTTTTATTAATATTATAGGCTTACAAGATCCTAATCCTGTGATCATTTAGCGATCAAACCCAAGATAAGCTGGGGATAGATCGCATAGTTATCCACAAGGGGGATCTTGATCAAGATCGGGGTGTGAACAGTACAGGGTTATGATCGTATAAATTAATAGTTTATCCACATACTTATAAATAAAATTATTTTTTTGTGGATAAACTGGAACTAAATTGTGGGTTATTGATCTATTACACCCATAAAAAGTGTTAATAGCTCTAAATGATCAGCCCTTGCCAGTTAGATAACCATGATAAGGCGGGCTCTTCTGGGATAGGATCGCGTTGTACATCAATTTGGATCTTATCCACAATGGCTTTTGCTCCGGCGGCTTCAAATAAGCTAATCAGTAATTCTGGCCCCTGACAAAAAGTATCGTAACTTGAATCGCCAATAGCGCATAAAGCAAACTTATATTGTTTCAGATCCGGCATTTTTAGCATTAATTGTTGATAAAATGGCTGGATATTATCGGGTAGATCGCCTGCTCCATGAGTAGAACAAACTAAAATCCATAGTGGATATTCGCTCAAATTATCTAGATTTGGCTCCAGCATAACGCTTGTTTGATGGCCTATTTCAACGAGCTGAGCGGCTAAATCATCGGCAATATACTCACTGCCGCCTAACGTTGTGCCTACTAATAGTGCTATTTTTGCCATGTTAACTCCAAATAATGTTCGAGATATTTATTCATTTTGCCTGATTTATGCAATTTATTCATTGCACCTTTTAGGGAGACTCAGTAGTTTTAGATTAATCTTCTTACAATTGTGTAACATAAATAATGACTTTAGTTGAACTTACTCAGCAATTTGCCGATATTGCCTGGGGCCCACATATGCTCATTTTACTCGTGGGAGGTGGATTATTCTTCCTGATTTACTCTCGGTTTGTGCCATTTAGATATATAGGTCATGCAATTAGTATTTTGCGTGGTAAACATCCTGATGATGGTGCAGAGGGCCATATTAGTCATGCGGGAGCCTTATCCAGTGCGATGGCCGGTACTGTAGGTATGGGCAACATAGGGAGTGTGGCTGTGGCTATTATGGTGGGGGGACCTGGTGCTATTTTTTGGATGTGGATCAGTGCCATAGTGGGGATGGCAACTAAATTTTTTACTTGTACCTTAGCTATTATGTACCGTGGAAAAGATGAAAATGGGGATGTACAGGGCGGACCTATGTACATTATCACCCAAGGACTTTCTAAAAAATGGCACTTTTTAGCGGTATTTTTTTGTGTTGTAGGATTAGTCGGTAATTTTCCATTATTTAATTCTAATCAATTAGTGCAGATCATTCGTGAATGGTTGATCGTTAAGCCGGGCTATTTTCCTGCAAATGAATCGACTTTTATGTTGGATCTTGGCCTTGGGATCGTAGTGATGTTAATTGTTGCTAGCGTCATTTTGGGTGGGATCAAGCGAATTGCAACGGTTGCATCTAAAGTGGTTCCTTTGATGATTTTGATCTATATGGGTTGTGCTTTCTACGTTATAGCCACTAATCTAAATGAAATACCTGGGTATTTTGCATTAATTTTCACCGAAGCTTTCTCATTAAATTCGGTTGGAGGAGGGATTTTAGGCACTATGTTAATCGGTATTCGCCGAGCGGCTTTTTCTAACGAGGCCGGTATTGGAACTGAAGTGATGGCCCATGGTTGTGCTAAAACTAACGAGCCAGTAAAAGAAGGCTTAGTGGCTATGCTTGGTCCTGCTATTGACACCCTAATGGTGTGTACTGCTACGGCGATGATTATATTAATATCTGGGGTTTGGCAGGGAACAGAAGCTGAAGGGGTTAATTTATCTGCTCAGGCATTTAGTATAACTATGCCTGGTGTTGGACCTTATTTATTGATTTTATGTGTGGTGTTTTTCAGTATTAGTACCATTTTTACTCAGGCTTTTTATGGTGGTCAATGTTTTGCATTTCTATTTGGTCGTAGCAAAATACGCTATTATCAATACTTTTATTTATTGGCCATTTTGTTTGCAGCAACTGCTAGTCTTCAAGAAATTGTTAATATTATTGATGCTGCGTACGCATTAATGGCTATTCCAACAATGACATCAGCTATTTTACTTGCACCTAAAGTTAAGGCTGCTTCGGTTAAATACTTTGCTAAGTTAAAAGTTAATCAGCTAAATTAATTGGGTATATTTATTTTATAACTTAAAAAAGGAATGCATCTGCATTCCTTTTTCATTTGTATAAGTGGGTTTACTGGTTAAAAATATTTAGCGTGAAATCGAAGGTGTTCTTCAATAAAACTGGAAATGAAATAATAACTGTGATCATAACCTTCTTGCATACGTAAGGTTAACGGGTAATTAATATGTTTAGCGGCATCTTTTAAGGCTTGTGGGTTAAGTTGTTCAGCTAAAAAGTTATCATCACTACCCTGATCCACCAGCGCAGGAATATACGCTTTTACATCTGTTAACGTTTTTAGTCGCTCACAGCTGTCATATTCAAGCCAGGTACTTTCATCTTCTCCCAAATAACCTTTGAAAGCTTTTTGGCCCCAAGGACTACTTATGGGATGACAGATTGGACTTAATGCTGACACGCTACTGTATCTGGCAAGATTACTAAAGGCGATAAGCAGTGCACCATGGCCTCCCATAGAATGGCCGCTAATTGCACGTTGTTTTGTGACGGGAAAGTTAGCTTCAATAATGGCAGGTAACTCATCAACGACATAATCATACATCTGATAGTGTTGATTGAATGGTGCTTGACTTGCATTAACATAAAAGCCTGCACCTAAGCCAAAATCATATGCTCCTTTACTATCGTCAGGTACTTCATCACCGCGGGGGCTGGTATCAGGACAAACAATAGCAAAACCCAGTTCTGCAGCAAGTTTAAGTGCACCTGCTTTTTGCATAAAGTTTTCATCGGTGCAGGTTAATCCTGATAACCAATAAAGTACGGGGACTTTTTTTGTTTGTGCTTGTGGCGGCAAAAAAATAGCAAAACGCATACTACAATGTGTGCTGGTTGATTGATGACTAAACTGTTTATGCCAGCCATTAAATACTTTAGTAGAGCTCACTTGTTCAATAGGCATCTTGGTTCCTTTTTGCTGTTACTTGCAAGAAAACCTAATAACACTAAAGTAGATAGTGTTATTAGTCTGTTTATTATAGCTAGATAGTGCCGATTAAAATCACTTATTAAAGTGAATTACACTGCGAATACTTTCTCCTTTGTGCATAAGATCAAATGCATCATTAATTCCTTCAAGTCCCATTGTGTGGGTAATAAACTGGTCTAGTTTAAATTCGCCTGCGAGATATTGCTCAACAATTCCGGGTAATTCACTGCGTCCTTTTACACCACCAAATGCACTACCACGCCATACTCGGCCAGTAACTAATTGGAATGGACGGGTTGATATTTCTTGGCCTGCGCCTGCTACCCCAATCACGACAGACTCACCCCAACCTTTATGACAACATTCTAATGCGCTGCGCATTACGTTGACGTTACCAATACATTCGAATGAGAAATCAACGCCGCCGTCAGTCATTTCAACAATCACATCTTGAATGGGTTTATCAAAGTTTTTAGGATTAATGCAGTCAGTTGCACCCAGCTTTTTAGCTAACTCGAACTTAGATTCGTTTAAGTCTATGCCAATAATTCTGCTTGCACCGGCCATGGTTGCGCCAATAATTGCCGATAAACCAATACCACCTAGACCAAAAATAGCAACCGTATCACCTTTTTGTACTTTCGCTGTTTTAAGTACAGCACCTATCCCTGTAGTGACACCACAACCGAGTAAACATACTTCTTCAAGTGGTGCTATAGGGTTTACTTTGGCTAAAGATATTTCCGGTAATACTGTGTATTCAGAAAATGTTGAACAGCCCATATAATGAAAAATAGGTTCACCGTCTTTAAAGAAACGTGTAGTGCCGTCAGGCATTAGACCTTTACCTTGAGTTGCACGAACGGCGCTACATAAATTGGTTTTACCTGAAGTACAAAATTTACACTTGCCACACTCAGCGGTATACAGTGGAATTACGTGATCACCCACTTTAACACTGGTAACGCCTTCACCTACCATGTGGACTACGCCGCCACCTTCATGTCCTAAAATAGCCGGAAATACACCTTCAGGATCATCTCCTGATAATGTGAAGGCATCTGTATGACAAACACCTGATGCCACAATGCGGACCATCACTTCACCCGCTTTTGGGTACATTACGTCTACTTCTTCCACTTTCAATGGCTGACCTGGTCCCCAAGCAACGGCGGCTTTAGATTTTATAAATTGTGCTGACATGTGGTTATTCCTGTTTAAGGTTACTTTAGCTAGGTTAACAAAAAAGCGCTCTACACAGTGTAGATGATTAAACTATTGTAATTGTTTTCTGTAAGATGATAATAAGCTTATTTTACAAATTACTTTTACGAGGATGTAATAATGATGCCATGGGATGGAGTGGTTGAGTTTGTCGCTGTTGCTCAAACAGAAAGCTTTACTCAAGCCGCTAGCCGTTTAGGTATTTCCACCGCACAGGTGAGTCGCCAAGTGAGCCAACTTGAGAATAGGCTCGCAATAAAATTATTCTATCGTACTACACGTAAAGTATCTCTTACTGAAGAAGGCGCGATATATTTTCGCCATTGTCGTCAAGTGTTGGATGGGCTAGAAGAGGCTGAACGGGCTATTTCTAGTTTGCAGCATTCTCCACAAGGGCTTATTAGAATGACAGCACCAGTCACTTATGGTGAACGGTTTGTTATGCCTATTGTGGTAGATTTTATGGCGCAATATCCACAAGTTGAAGTTATTTGTGAATTAACCAATAAACAGCTGGATTTGGTAGATGGCAGTTATGATTTGGCTATTCGATTAGGGCGTTTGGCTGATTCGAGCTTAATTGCTAAACGGCTCAGTAGCCGTCGCCAATATGTTTGCGCTTCGCCTGCTTATCTTAAGCAATACGGTGTGCCTGAAAATTTAACCGATTTAAATCAACATGATTGTTTAATTGGCACTAATAGCCATTGGCACTTTGATGAGCAGGGTAAAGAGAAAGTCATTAAAGTGCAGGGACGTTTGCAATGTAGCAGTGGCATGACGTTATTAGATGCGGCTATAAGGGGCATGGGAGTTGTGCAATTACCCGGTTATTACGTCAATGAGGCAATAGCACTGGGCCAACTGACGGTGTTACTGGGTCAGTATCAACAGGCAAAAGAAGGTATTTGGGCCTTGTATCCGCAAAATAGGCATTTATCTGCCAAAGTGCGTTTATTAGTCGATATGTTGGCTGACAAATTACCTTAATTAATGGTTTTAATCGTTTATAAATGGGTTAAATATCGATTAATTTGAGCTCTGGGCATTCGAGTAATGTTATTGACGGTATCAAAAGCTAAATCAATACCTGGCGATTTATCACTAAGTAATGTTAATTGATGCAACCATAAATGTGCTGTCATTGTGGCATCTGCTAATGCGCGATGGAATAATCCATCGGTTGGCAGTTGATGATATTCCACTAAAGTAGCTAGTTTATGGTTCGGTGCCTGTTGGCTTATGCGACGTGATAACAATAATGAGCACGCAAATTGTCCTGAATAGCGTCGCTTGCATAAAGCAAATTCAGCATCTAGAAACTTTTTATCAAAACTGGCATTGTGAGCAACCAGATTAAAGTCACCAATAAAGTCTGCAAATTTATCCATAACTACCTGACAGCTTGGTGCATCACGTAACATAGCATTAGTGATCCCAGTATATTGTTCAATAAAGGCATTCACTCTTCTGCCTGGGTTGATTAAAGACTGGAAGGTATCAATAATGACACCGTCAACAATCTTTACCGCGCCTATTTCTATCGCCCTGTCACCGTTATCAGGTGATAAGCCGGTGGTTTCAAAATCGAGTACGATGACATTATTAGCTAACAGCATATTCACTTATTACCTATACACTACTTACCAATACAGAATGAGCCGAATATTTTGCCTAGCAAGTCATCGGAGGTAAATTTACCGGTTATTTCTGATAATGCCATCTGGCACATACGTAACTCTTCTGCGAGTAATTCACCAGCTAAATACACTTCAAGTTGTTCTTTACCCAGCATTAAATGGCTTGCAGCTAAATCTAAGGCTTCTAAATGACGACGACGGGCAATAAATCCGCCTTCTAAATTACTTTGATAACCCATTAACGATTTTAGATGCTGCTTAAGATCTTCAATTCCTAAACCCGTTTTAGCAGATATACGGTAGACGTCATAACCCTGTTCTTCCGACATTGTTAACGGTTCGCCAGTTAAGTCCGCTTTATTACGAATAACGGTAATACCTAATCTTGGTGGCAAGCGGTCAATAAAGTCTGGCCAAATATCATGTGGATTAATGGCATCGGTTGTGGTGCCATCAACCATAAACAACACTCTGTCAGCGGTGGCTATTTCAGCCCAGGCACGTTCAATACCTATTTGCTCAACGGTATCTGTGGTATCACGTAAACCCGCAGTATCGATGATATGCAGTGGCATGCCATCAAGGTGAATATGCTCACGTAATACATCACGGGTAGTGCCAGCAATTTCGGTAACAATGGCTGACTCTTTTCCAGCTAGTGCATTGAGTAAACTTGATTTACCGGCATTAGGGCGACCTGCAATAACCACTTTCATGCCTTCGCGAATAATGGACCCTTGCTTAGCACTGGCTTGAACAGTGTCTAGTTTATCGATGATTTTATATAACGCACTGGCAATTTTGCCATCGGATAAAAAGTCGACTTCCTCATCGGGAAAATCAATCGCCGCTTCGACATATAAACGCAGGTTGGTGACTTGTTCAACTAACTGATGAACCTCCTTAGAAAACTCACCTTGAAGTGATTGCAGTGCACTTTTAGCAGCCTGTTCACTGGTTGCATCAATTAGGTCAGCAATGGCTTCTGCCTGGGTTAAATCAAGCTTGTCATTTAAAAAGGCCTGTTCACTAAACTCACCCGGTTTGGCAATACGAATACCGTCAATTTCCATAACACGCTTTATTAGCATGTCTAATACTATTTGGCCGCCATGACCTTGTAGCTCTAAAACATCTTCACCGGTAAATGAGTTAGGCCCTTTAAAGAACAAAGCGATACCTTGGTCGATAACCAGACCATCGCTACTATTAAAGTCACAATATTCGGCATAACGAGTTTTTGGCACATGGCCAATAATGGTGGTGGCCACTGTGCTAGCTAAGTCACCTGATACGCGAATAATGCCTACACCACCACGACCGGGTGCGGTAGCTTGTGCCACAATAGTATCTGTTGTCACGGTTATTTCCTGCTAAATCATTAATGGAAAAGGCGGCCAATTAAGCCGCCTTTTTATTATCAAACTATTTAGTTTACTGCAGAGCTTGGGCTTATTTTAAGCCTTTTTTATCAAGTCCGGCATAAATAATTTTTTGTTGGGTAATGGCCACTAAGTTACCCACTAACCAGTAAAGAACTAAACCTGCTGGGAACCATAGGAAGAACACGGTAAAGATAACTGGCATCCACTGCATCATCTTAACTTGCATAGGGTCCATAGTCGGTGCCATTGGTTGCATCTTTTGCATTAACCACATAGACACACCCATTAATAACGGAAGTACATAGTAAGGATCTTGTACCGATAAATCGTTAATCCATAGCATGAATGGCGCATGACGCAATTCATAACTTTCAAGTAATACCCAGTAAAGTGCAATGAAGATAGGCATTTGCAGAAGGATAGGTAAACAGCCACCAAGTGGATTTACTTTTTCTTTCTTGTAGAGTTCCATCATAGCTTGACCCATCTTCTGACGGTCATCACCAAAGCGCTCTTTCATGTCCGCTAGTTTAGGCTGCAGGTTACGCATTCTAGCCATAGAGGTGTACTGTGCTTTGGTGAGTGGATATAACAAACCACGTACTGTAAGAGTGATTAAAATAATCGCCATACCCCAGTTACCCACAAATGATTGATAGAACATCAATAACCAGTGAATTGGAATGGCTAACCACCAAAGGAAACCGTAATCGACCACTAAGTTCAGTGACTCAGAAATGGCAGATAATGCTTCTTGATCCTTAGGACCCACATAGAATTGTGATGAAATCGTTTGCTCAGCACCTGGTGCAATATCATATATCGCGCCACGGAAGCCTATGTTAGCCAAACCACCCGCACTGACGCTCGAAAAAATGGTGTTTTGATCATTAGCTGGTGGCACCCAAGCAGACACAAAGTAGTGTTGAAGCATTGCAGCCCAACCACCTAATGTTTTCTTGTCTAGGTTTTTGTCAGCCATGTCATCGAAGCTGTATTTCTCATAACGAGTATCTGCAGTTGAGAAAGCCGCACCGCGATAAGTTGGCATCATCATGCTGCTTTCGCTTTCTTTGATGCTGTGCTTAATTTGGCCATACATTTGAACCTGCAGTGGCTCTGCTGAAGTGTTGTTTACGCGGTAATCAACGTCAATACTAAATTTACCACGGTGAAGTACAAAGACTTTCGTGTAAGTAACGCCGTTGTCAGCAACAAAAGTGAGTGGCACTTCTAAACTATCTTGGCCATCAGCTAAAGTATATTGCTGTGACTGGCTAGTATAGTGCGCGCGACCTTTTGCACTGCTATCGATACCATTACGGCCAATTAAGCCGCTTTGGGCGATATAGTAGATGTCTTTTGTTTGCTCAAGCAGTACAAAAGATTCTTCTTTATCTATTTCAAGTCTGTGTCCAACTAATGCTGAATAAACAATATCGCCACCTACTGGATCAATTTTTAATACTAATTGGTCTGTAGTAATAGTGATCAGTTCTTTAGATGCGCTAACCACTTCCGGTAGGGAAGTATCAGCATCTGGAACATCAGATGTTTGAGAATTATTTGCCGTCGATGCTACAACTGATGATTCAATTGCGACGGGTTGTGGTGTTTTATCTGTTTGCCATTGTTGCCACATTAAAAAGCTGACAAACAGCAGACCTATTAGCAATATATTGCGTTGAGATTCCATAGCCTATTTATTACACCTGTCATTTTTAGGGGGGACGGGATCATTACCGCCGGCATGTAAAGGGTGACATTTTAATATGCGTTTGATTGCAAACCAACTACCTTTTGCCGTTCCATGTGTTTTTATTGCTTCAATAGCATAATGTGAACATGTTGGATTGAATCGACAACGCGGTCCAATCATAGGGCTGATAAGAAGTTGATAGCCACGAATAAACGTGGTTGCTAGCCATTGTAACGGCGACTGAGTTTGCGCCATAGCTTTTCTATTAATTTATGTAGTTCTGCATTTTCCATTTCCATCACGCCATTTCTGACCAATACTACGATATCTATGTTGGGGATGTCGTGTTGATGTAAACGAAAACTATCTCTGATCACACGTTTAATACGATTACGCTGATTAGCACGTTTAACAAAACGTTTTGCAACAGTTAATCCTAAACGGGGATGTTGCTCTTGGTTTGGAACAGCGAGCAGAGTTATTTCAGCAGAGGATGCTTTGATTGGATTGGAGAATACAGATTTAAATTGCGCGGGAGTTAGCAAACGTAACTCCCGCGTAAAGGTATAGCTAGTCACCTAGTTATCTACTTAATTAAGCAGACAAACGAGCGCGACCTTTCGCACGACGACGTGCAAGCACCTTACGGCCGCCTACAGTGGCCATACGAGCGCGAAAGCCGTGAGAACGCTTGCGCTTCAGGTTGCTAGGTTGAAAAGTACGTTTACTCATGATGGCAATCCGTCTTTGTTAGTGAATTTGCCTTATCTCCAACATTAGAGGTAAGGGTAAAAAAGAGGCCGAATTGTAATCACTTTAACTCTCAGCGTCAACAGCCAAAATGGTTATATGATAAATTTCTGCCAATTAACCTTCGTTAAGATTTGTTAAATACCACAATATTGTGTGGATAACTCTGTGTACCAACACAATATATAGTGGTTTTAAAACTATATTACCAGATCGAAGAATGCGCATTATAGATCATTCTGGATCGGTTAATAAAGCGGGATTTGCATCATTTTGATAGAAAATAGATCGACTTTGATCTTTAATGATCGAAGATATCCACATACAATGATCGCCTTGGGGATAAATATTAGATTAACGATAGCGATCATCCTGATCTCACTATAGAATAGATCTCCTTTTGTTAACCTATTTTTGGGGAAGAAATAAGTGGCGGTTTCACTTTGGCAACAATGTATCGGTAGGCTGCAAGACGAATTATCGGCTCAGCAGTTCAGTATGTGGATCCGTCCGTTACAAGCTGAAATGGATGGTGATACGTTAGTTCTTTATGCTCCAAATAGATTCGTATTAGATTGGGTGCGTGATAAGTACATTAATATCATTAATCAATTTTTTACCGAGCAAATGGGCAGTAATGCACCCAAATTGCGTTTTGATATTGGCAGTCGTCCTTCAGCTCGCCAAACTCCAGTGGTGTCAGCCCCTGTTTATGCAAAGCCAAGTGGTCACCAGACTAAGGCGCGTGTTGGTACAACCTTTAACACTCAAGCTGACCCTGTAGCCAATGCTAACCATCGTAGTAACATTAACCCTACTTATCAGTTTGATAACTTCGTTGAAGGTAAATCAAACCAATTAGGTAAAGCTGCTGCATTACAAGTTGCTGAAAATCCGGGTGGCGCTTATAACCCGTTATTTTTATATGGCGGCACAGGTCTAGGTAAAACTCACTTATTGCATGCTGTCGGCAATGGCATCATTAAAAATAACCCAAATGCAAAAGTGGTTTACATGCATTCTGAGCGTTTTGTTCAGGACATGGTTAAAGCATTACAAAATAATGCTATAGAAGAATTCAAACGTTACTATCGCAGTGTTGATGCTTTGTTTATTGATGATATTCAATTTTTCGCTAACAAAGATCGTTCACAAGAAGAATTTTTCCATACCTTCAATGCGTTATTGGAAGGCAACCATCAGATCATCTTGACGTCAGATCGTTATCCTAAAGAGATTGACGGTGTTGAAGATCGCTTGAAGTCGCGTTTTGGTTGGGGGTTAACTGTGGCCATTGAGCCACCAGAGTTAGAAACCCGCGTAGCGATTTTAATGCGTAAAGCACAAGAGAGTGGAATAAACCTACCTGATGAAGTGGCGTTTTTTATTGCCAAACGTTTACGTTCTAACGTACGTGAGCTAGAAGGGGCATTAAACCGTGTTATTGCTAATGCTAACTTCACTGGCCGCCCAATTACCATTGATTTTGTTCGTGAAGCATTACGTGATCTCTTAGCGTTACAAGAAAAGCTAGTCACGATAGACAATATTCAGAAAACAGTGGCAGAATACTACAAAATAAAAATGGCTGATATGCTGTCTAAACGTCGCTCGCGCAGTGTGGCAAGACCAAGACAAGTGGCGATGGCGCTATCTAAAGAACTCACAAACCATAGCTTACCTGAAATAGGTGATGCATTTGGTGGTCGAGACCATACAACCGTGCTGCATGCCTGTCGTAAGATTGCGCAGCTGCGCGAAGAAAGTCACGACATTAAAGAAGACTATGCCAACTTAATAAGAACGCTTTCTTCTTAATTCAGGGAATACTGACACAATGAAATTTTCAATTGATAGGGATGCACTGTTAAAACCATTGCAATTGGTTTGTGGTGCCGTTGAACGTAGACACAACTTACCCATTCTTGCCAATTTACTTGTTGAAGTTAGTGACAACTCACTTAAGTTAACCGGTACAGATTTAGAGGTTGAGCTGGTTGGTCAAGCCGCTATTCAAGGTGATGTTGTTACTGGACGCACAACGGTTCCAGCCAAAAAGCTGTTAGATATTGTTAAATCATTACCTGACTCATCAGAACTGCATATTGAGCAACAAGATAATAAATGGTTGCTACGTTCTGGCCGTAGCCGTTTTTCATTGGCCACATTACCGGCCGAGGATTACCCTAACGTTGAAGCATTCCAAGCAGATATTGAATTTAGTATAAAACAAGGTGTGTTGAAATCGATTATTGATTCTACTCAGTTTTCAATGGCTAACCAGGATGTGCGCTATTATCTTAATGGTTTACTATTTGAAACCGAAGGCAACATGCTGCGTTCTATTGCCACAGATGGCCATCGTTTAGCGCTAAGCCACCGACAAGTTGAACAAACACTGCCAGAAAAACAAGTTATTGTCCCGCGTAAAGGCGTGGTAGAAATGTCGCGCTTACTGGATAGTGAAGATCAAGATATTACTATCAGTATTGGTGATAATGCCATTCGTGCCGTAACGGCAAATGCAGTATTTACCAGTAAACTCGTTGATGGGCGTTTCCCTGACTATCGAAGAGTGCTGCCAAAAGGGGGCAATAAAATAGTTATTGCCAGCCGTAATCAGCTTAAACAAGCATTAACCCGCGCCTCGATTCTTTCTAACGAGAAGTTCCGTGGTGTGCGTATTCAGCTTGAACCTGGCTTATTAAAAATTACCGCTAATAACCCTGAGCAGGAAGAAGCCGAAGAGATTATTGATGTTGACTATAATTCAGATAATTTAGAAATTGGCTTTAATGTTAGCTATTTATTGGATGTACTCAATAACCTTGCCAGTGATGAAGTTCGCATCACCTTAATAGATGGTAACTCAAGTGCTTTAATTGAGAATCACCTTGAAGAAGACTCCATGTATGTGGTTATGCCAATGCGCCTATAAGGGGGTTGTGGTAGTCTATTAACCATAGTTAACAAGGTGCTTATATGCACCTTGTTTTGTCTTTAATTCAGCGCGTACAGTACCCATAGGTTTGCATGAATCTTAGCCGCTTAACCATTAACTCTTTCCGCAATATTTTGTCTGCTAACCTTAGTACTGGCAATGGATTAAATTTGATTTATGGCCAAAATGGCAGTGGTAAAACCAGTATTCTTGAAGCGATTTTCTTTTTAGGCATGGGACGTTCTTTTCGTAGCCACTTATCGCAACGGGTGATTAATACTGACGCCGATAATTTAGTGTTATTTGCCCAACTTACCGATGGTGAAGAGCATACAAAAATTGGTTTGCGCCGCCATCGCAGCGGTGAAATAGAAGTTAAAATTAATGGTGATAAAGTAAAAAAGCTGTCTGTATTGGCTGAAACATTACCTATTCAGGTGATAACCCCAGAAAGTTTCTCACTGCTGTTTGAAGGACCAAAGGCTAGACGACAGTTTATCGATTGGGGCGCGTTTCATTCTGATCCACAATTCTATCAAGCCTGGGTTAATACTAGACGTATTTTAAAGCAAAGAAATCAACTTCTTAGAAATCAAGCCGCCTATTCTCAAATACAGTTTTGGGATAAGGAATTGGTACGGTATGCTGAACAGGTCACTGATATACGAAATCACTATGTAGACTCGTTAAATGAGCTACTAAAGGGTATAATCAATGAGTTTTTACCTCAGGTTAATATTAATGTTTCCTTTACCCGAGGATGGGATAGCAAAACGGACTTTTCGCAATTATTAGAAAACCAATATCCTAGAGATTTAGCCACCGGAAATACCGCAAGCGGCCCGCATAAAGCGGATTTACGTTTACGGGTAGGCAACTTGCCTGCGCAGGACGCGTTATCCCGTGGTCAATTAAAATTATTAGTCTGTGCACTGCGTATTGCACAGGGAAAGTTGCTCAAACAACAACTGAATAAAAACAGCATTTATTTAGTCGACGATTTACCGTCAGAGTTGGATGCACAGCATAGGCAGCTATTGTTGAAACAGTTAACCGAAACCGGCGCACAAATATTTGTCACCGCAATCGAGCCTGCAGCAATAGTCGATTCGTTAACAAGTCCCCCCGACAGGATATTTCATGTTGAAGATGGACAAGTAACGGTTATTGAATAACAACGAGAGAGAAATATGTCAGAGAATAGTTACGATTCTTCGAGTATTAAGGTTCTAAAAGGCCTTGATGCAGTACGTAAGCGCCCTGGTATGTATATTGGTGATACTGATGATGGTACGGGCCTTCACCATATGGTATTCGAAGTCGTCGATAACTCTATCGATGAAGCGTTAGCCGGTCACTGTAGTGACATTACTATCATGATTCATAGCGATGGATCTGTGTCTGTCAAAGATGATGGCCGTGGTATTCCGGTTGCTATTCATGAAGAAGAAGGGGTTTCTGCCGCTGAAGTGATCATGACCATACTGCATGCTGGCGGTAAGTTTGATGATAACTCATATAAAGTCTCTGGCGGCCTTCACGGTGTGGGCGTATCGGTAGTTAATGCGTTATCAAAAAAACTGCAGCTGACTATTCGTCGTGCGGGTAAGATTTATGAACAGTTCTACACTCATGGTGTACCTGACTCACCTATTACCGAAATTGGTGATGCAGTTAAAACCGGTACTGAAATTCGTTTTTGGCCAAGCTCTGAAACGTTTACCGATGTAGAATTTCATTTCGATATTTTAGCTAAACGTGTTCGCGAGCTCTCTTTCCTTAACTCGGGCGTTGGTATTCGCCTTGTAGATGAGCGTGAAAATAGAGAAGAGTTCTTTAAATACGAAGGCGGTATTAGCGCGTTCGTCGATTACTTAAACCGTAATAAGACACCTATTAACAAAGAAGTATTCCATTTTGTGCAAGAGCGTGAAGACGGCATTACCGTTGAAGTGGCTATGCAATGGAATGATGGTTATCAAGAAAATATTTTCTGTTTTACCAATAATATCCCCCAACGTGATGGTGGTACTCACTTAGCCGGTTTTAGAGGTGCGTTAACGCGTAACTTGAATACTTATATGGAGCGTGAAGGCTTCAATAAAAAAGGCAAAACTAGTGCCACAGGTGATGATGCCCGTGAAGGCTTAACTGCGGTTATTTCAGTTAAAGTGCCTGATCCAAAGTTCAGCTCACAGACCAAAGATAAATTAGTGTCAAGTGAAGTGAAAAGCGCGGTAGAACAAACCATGGGTGAGAAGTTGAATGACTACCTATTGGAAAACCCAGTTAATGCTAAGTTGATTGTCGGTAAAATTGTTGATGCAGCTCGTGCGCGTGAAGCTGCGCGTAAAGCGCGTGAAATGACACGTCGTAAAGGCGCATTAGATTTAGGTGGTTTGCCAGGTAAACTAGCTGATTGCCAAGAGAAAGACCCTGGTCTTTCTGAAATATACATTGTGGAAGGAGACTCTGCTGGCGGTAGTGCTAAGCAGGGGCGTAATCGTAAAAATCAGGCCATTCTGCCGTTGAAAGGTAAAATTTTAAACGTAGAAAAAGCCCGTTTTGACAAAATGTTATCTTCACAAGAAGTAGCCACGCTTATCACTGCTCTAGGTTGTGGTATTGGCCGTGATGAATACGATCCAGACAAAACCCGTTACCACAATATCGTTATCATGACCGATGCTGACGTCGACGGCTCGCACATTCGTACCTTGCTGTTGACCTTCTTCTTCCGTCAAATGCCTGAGCTTATTGAACGTGGCTATGTATATATTGCACAACCACCTTTGTACAAAGTTAAAAAAGGCAAACAAGAACAGTATTTAAAAGATGAGTTAGCGTTAACTGAATATCTAACAACTCAGGCTTTAGATGGTACTCACATCTATCCAAGCCAGGGTTCATTAGGTATGAGCGGTGAACCATTAGAGCGTTTAGTGACCCAGTATCGTGAAGTTGAAAAGATTATCAAACGCTTAGAAAAACGTTTTCCAACTAACATTACTAATCGTATGCTTTATCATCCTGAAATCACCACTGCAATGCTTGCTGATCAAGGTGTGATGAATGCATGGTGTGATGCCTTTATTGCTGATTTAGTTGCTTTAGAAAATAGTGGGGTGATTTATTCATCTGAAGTTATTTTAGATCCTGAGCGTAAAGTGTATACCCCAAAAGTCATTATTCGTAAGCACGGTATTGATACTAGTTACGTATTTGGCTATGACTTCTTCACTTCGAATGACTATTTGCGCATTGCTAAATTAGGTGCTGCTTTAGACGGTATGATTGAAGAAGGCGGCTATGTGCAACGTGGTGAGCGTCTAAAAGAAGTGGATAGCTTCTTAGAAGCGTTAGATTGGACCATTAGTGAAGCAAAGCGTGGCTTATATATTCAACGTTACAAAGGATTGGGTGAAATGAACCCTGAGCAATTGTGGGAAACTACAATGGATCCAGAGTCTCGTCGTATGTTGCGAGTCATGATTGAAGATGCGGTCGCTGCCGATCAACTGTTCAGTTGTTTGATGGGTGATCATGTTGAGCCTCGTCGTGAGTTTATTGAAACTAATGCGTTAAATGTGGCTAACTTAGACGTCTAGCTTTAAGCGTAACAGTAGCGATAAAAAAGGAAAGCTTAGGCTTTCCTTTTTTGTTTGCATTTTTTACGGTTTAATCTCAACCCAGGGATCGCTAAATTCGATATTGGTGATGAATTTTTCATCGGTTAAGCTGGCGAGAAAAGCCAGTAACTGTTGTTTTTCCGCTTCACTGATTTCAAAGCCCTTAATGAATGGACTTTTTAATGGATTTTGTCGTCCATCTCCTTGGTGTTCCCCTGCTGTAATATTACGGCCACCAGCTGCATAAATATCTATCACTTCAGATAAACTCGCCACGCTACCGTCATGCATATAAGGCGCTGTTAGGCTGATATTTCTTAAGCTTGGGGCCCTAAAACGACCGTCATCGATAGCTTTACCACTGACTTGAGCTAGACCAGTATCCTTTTGAGGGTAACCTAGCTGGCTATTTTGCTGTACTGGTGTCAATGCCGTGTCAGCCAAACTATTACTGGCTAATGATGCGCCAAGTAACCCAGTACGTTCAGTGTAATATAAGCCGGTATTGTGGAAAGGGCGTCTGTCTAGTGGTTGCTTTTCGTGGCTGGTGGATTGGGTAAAGTTAAAGCCGCCATGGCAATGATGGCACTCAAGTTTTTCTGAGAAGAATAGCGCCATTCCCGCGAGTTGGGCTTCATTCAGGGCATCGTCTTGCTCATTGTAGGCGTAAGCATCAAAGGGTGAGTTTAAGGATACTAAGCTTCTTACAAAACTCGCTAAAGCTTGAGTTATCTGTATAAAGTCAACACCGTTAGCTTGTTGGCCGAAAGCTTGCTCAAATAGTGCTGGGTAGGGCGCTTGGGTAAATCGTGCGAGTATTAATGCTTCTTTACCCGCGAGCCCCATTTCTACTGGCTGCTCACTAAACAGGGGCAGTAAAACCTGATCCTCTATATGAGTTAGACCGTCGTGGGCCCAGGTGAGGGTTTTGTTGTAGGCAATATTGACTAAGGCTGGCGCATTACGAGTGTGCGCTTGCCCTGTACTGCCTATAGAAACCTTGAGTGTTTCGGCAAAGGCTTTGGATTGTAAATGGCAACTGGCGCAGCTTTGCGTTTGATTGGCAGACAGGCGAGTGTCATAAAATAAATAACGGCCTAACGTGACCTTGGCCTGTGTCATTGGGTTGTCGGCAGGCACTTCAGGCTTTGGGAAGCCTTCTGGTATTGGCCATTCATATTGGCTGACTTTGCTAGCAGATTCTGCCTGATTATCATTTTGTTGGTGACTTTCTTGCCCACAGCCCAATGCGAGCAGCATTAACAGCGCAAGTGCCATGGTGGCCAGCCATTGAGGTTTGCTGGGTCGGTTAATCTGCATTAATTAAATCGCCACATTTTAGGGGTATCAGATATATCGCTATCCAGAGGTTTGAGTCTTAAAGCTGCTTCACTCGCACTGTTTATCCCTAAAGCGTTAAACAGAGGCTGGCAACTTAGGCTTTGTGGATCAGACATACAAGCCTGTTGCGAGAGTTTGTCATCATTAAGTACAGTCGTTAATAGAGGAGCTAAGTCTAATATTAGCTTTTGCTCCCCTTGATAAGCTAATTCGACTTTTGCTCTATTGGGGTAGCGGCAAGCCTTTAAAGGTGCACGCATTACACTTGCTGATTGGCAACCGATAGAGCCTAAATGAAATTGCCAGCCGGTTTGCAGACTAGCTAAAGGTATGTTTGCCGTTGTCTGATTAGTGGTAACTGCTGAGTTTGGCTGGTTAGTTTTATTCAAATCCAATCGTAAAAATTTATACCCTTGTTGCCATGTCCAAAACATATCACTTTGATTAAGTGGCGGTAGCGCTTTAAGTGGATTACTGTGATTAAGCTTAAATGGCACACCCAATTCAAAACCCATTAAGCCCGGTATCAATGGTTTTTCAAAATCAATTGTCCAATTTTCCTTACCTTGGCAATCTCCCCCCAATAACAATAAGTTTTTCTGTTGATGGCTTAATGTCTCCAAATCGGCATCTGTCTTGAGCGTGATGGGTTGACCGTTAAGGGTAAAGTTACTTAAGTAAAATTGGAGTTGTGCTAAATGCCACTGTGCTAATAGAGGCTCGTTGCACGTTACTGTTTTGTCATGCCACATCAATACAACTCTTAATGACTTGTTTTGTGCTGATTGCGCTTCAGAACCGTCACTGCAAGCGACAAGTAAGCATACTAAAGGCCATATCCATAGATGTGCAGGGCTTAACGCTAAGGATTTTTTTAACCGTCTAAAATGGGTGCTAAGGGAAGTAATATAAATAAATGATGACATGTTATCTTATTGTTGTTTATGTGTTACTTTTCTGTATCCTACAAAATAAACCCTCAAAAAGCACTGATTTCTCGTTGATTTTAACTACTGGAACAAAAACGGAGTTCATTATGACGTTCCCTTATTTATGTAAGAGTGGCCTTAAACTTGTAGGTTTATTGTCTTTTAGTTGTTTTGTTAATACTTCCGCACAGGCGCATTCAGAGCATGATAAAGCAAGATTTGTCAGTGAGACGGGTCAAGATAAGGGCTTATGTGATAACGCATTGCGCCCGTGTAAAACAATTGCTTATGCAGTGACTCACGCTAATAAGGGCGATCGTGTATTGGTTGCTGATGGTTATTATCAAATTCAAGATATCGATGAACTCTTCTTACTGACCAGTGAAATCGTGCCTGTTATGGGGGGATTTAATCGTTTTGATCATTATCTTTCCCAGGCGCCACAGCTTAATAATACTGTTTTGGCTGGTGTACCATTAGAGTTTGCATCTAGCTTACACGATCGTGGTTTTAGGGTGATAAGTGATGGTATAGGACAGTATGGCAGTCAGCTTGATGAGATGTTAAAAGAGCATCAAGCGTTACAGCAAGACCATTCAAGTCAGGAGTGTACAGGTGGTAAGGCGGGTGGCTTTAACTGTGATGCCATCGACTTAGTATCCCATGTTTCCCTTGGTAGCTTTTCTTCCAAACCTTCGGCTGCCAATGATATTTGGGGCCATGTAGATCTTAATACCGGTACAGAATATGCCATTATTGGATTAACCAATGGTACCGCCGTAGTGAGTCTGGCCGATCCTGCTAATCCGGTTGAAATCGGTACTGTTTCTGGTAGCAATACCAGTTGGCGCGATATTAAAGTTTATCAATGGTTTGACACCTTAACTTCTCGCTGGAAAGCCAATGCCTACGTGACATCAGAAGGCTCAGATAAGATTCAAATTATTGATTTAAGCCAGTTGCCGACCTCTATCACTCGACTAGCAACTGATTCAGCTGAAGGAGCGGCGCATAATGTGTATATCAGTAATCTTGATTATACTACCAATACCGCGTTAAGTGGTTTAACACCCAACCTTCATATTGTAGGTCAAAGTAGTGCTGGTGGTGCCTTTAAGAGTTATTCCCTAACAAACCCCGGTCGCTTAAGTGCTAGTTTTAGTCATAGCGGTGCCACGCGTGATGATTACACTCATGATGCCAGTTCTATGGTAGTTGACGATGCTAGAGCACAAGCCAGCTGTCAAACGGCCATATGCACGGTTTTATTAGATTTTAATGAAAACAGCATGCGCCTTTGGAATATTACCAACCCCTCAGAGAGTAAGTCATTGTCAGAAGTTAGCTATGCTAAAGCTGAATATGTTCATTCAGGCTGGTGGAGCGAGGATAAACGTTATGTGTTTGTCCACGATGAATTAGATGAACAAAGAGCCGGACTTGATACTACATTACGGGTTTTTAATGTTGATAATCTAGATGCTCCTAGTTTAGTTAAAGTATGGTCTGGACCGACTAAGGCGATAGATCATAATGGCTATGTTCGTGGAAATCGATATTACATGTCCAATTATCAACGTGGCGTGACTATTTTAGACATTAGTCAGCCAGACGACCCTAAAGAGGTAGGTTACTTTGATACCTTTCCAGCGTCAGACAGTAATGCGTTTAACGGCGTTTGGGGCGTTTACCCTTACTTGCCATCTGGTTTAGTGATTGCTAGCGATATCAATAGTGGTTTGTATATTCTGCGAGATAAGACGCAAAGCCAGATTCAGGGTAATGCGAGCTTTAGTTCAACAACATCATCTGCACTAGCGGGAGATGTGATTACTGTTAATGTGCAACGTCCGCAAGGCGAAGGTGTTGTTGATGTGGGTTATGAAACCCTAGAGGCAAGTGCAAAGCAAGGGCGTGATTTTGAGGCTCAAACAGGGCGGTTAAGTTGGGAGGCCAATGACCTTACGCACAAGCAAATTGTTATCACCACCTTTGACAGTGGTCAAAACCGTGAGCTTAAGGCATTTGTCCGTTTGTTTGATCCCCAGGGCGGTTTAGGCATTACCAGCCCAAGCTACCATGAGTTATCTATTGGCGAAGATGTACCTCAGCCAGGCACCCTTGGTTTTGAGCGCGAACTAAGCACTATTAATGAAGGAGCAGATCCACTAAGTGTATCGGTATTACGCGTTGGTGGTAGTGTAGGTGAGGTGCGTGTTAACTATGAGTTTATAGAAGGCACCGCATCGTTAACAGAGGATCTTCAAGGTAACCTAAGTGGTGAACTCGTCTGGTTAGATGGCGACTCAGAAGCTAAGGAAATTATTATTACCCCCAAGGAAGATACTCTCGTTGAAGGTAATGAGCTATTTTTGATAAAACTGACCAGTGTTGACTCAAGTGTACTTGGTTATTACATCCAGACAGTGACTTTAGTTGATAATGACAGGCTTAATCGCGCACCTATTGTTACTGTGGGCGACAGTCGTGAGGTGAATGCAGGGGAAACCGTGACATTAACCGCAGTGGCTTCCGATCCTGAAAATGATGCTATTAGTTACCTATGGCAACAAACAGGTGGTACTGCAGTGAGCCTAACTAATGCGAATACAGCCTCTGCGCAGTTTGTTTCACCAACGTATGATACAAGCTTAGTGTTTAGTGTGACAGCAACCGATAGTTTGCAAGCTAGCGCTTCAACAAGCGTCACTATTACGGTCAAGGCGGCTGTTGTGCCATTACCTGTACCAATAACTGAGCCATCCGGTGGCAGCAGTGGCGGCAGCTTAGGTTGGATATCGCTATTATTATTGGCTTTAATAGGTAAGCGTAGAATAGCTTAATCGTGGTTGTGGGTAATTATTAGCGTGTTATAAGAAATGGAACCTAATGGTTCCATTTTTGTTAGTGAGTGAACACCTACTAACTTTGCTATTTTATTAAACTGGCAAGCGTTACAGTTAAAACCCTACTATCTAGCGGCTATGGTTGTACATAATGTTTTTGTGTCGGCTTGATATGACTTGTACTTAGATCAAATAGTTTAGGTAGATTTCACCTAGATTAATTATGGTAAACTTCATTATTCGAGTATATCGGCTTATAACGATTAACCATTGAGGGTGATTTGTAGTGGTCAAGTAAAATTGGTAATTGGACTGGCCAAGGACAGACTTGTGTTGATGAATCTCACATAAAGTTCTATGGTGAGCTTGTTGAAATCAGCAAATTAAATATAACTCATCTAGATTTTATTGTTGAGCTAAATTATAAAACAGCGCCATTTAGCTGCGACTTTTATTGCAGAGTGCTATGGTTAAGTCAGAGCCTTTTATTCATTATCATTTGGATCAATGCCGTGGTCAGAACATTTTTTAAGAAGTTGTTTAATATTCGTGATAATCAAGAACAAGCTAAGTTTACCGGTGTGTCCAATACTGAAAAATTAAAAGCAGCATCACGCGCTAAAGCCGCTGAACGAGCCACTACAACACAGGTAGAGTCGCAGATTAATGAAGCTGAGCAGTTGTCATCAATTGATGTTTCAGCGTTATTTTATAGTTTACTTTTTCCTGTGCAACAGCAAGGTACGGGTATAGCCAATAATCTTGAGCACCAAGTGATGGGCAAAATTGAGATTGCGTTAAGCTCTCCCAAAGACATAGCTGAAAATGTGTTAAAACTTCCCAGTAAAATAGTTGAATTAGATAATAAGCTGGCTAATCAAGACGTCGATATTAAAGACGTATTGCAATTAATAGAACAGGATCCTTTGTTAAGTGTTGAAGTCTTAAAGTTATGTAACTCGACAACTTTCAAACGCTCTGATAGAGAGGTGACTAATTTACAACAAGCTTTAGTGCAATTGGGCCGTGAACAATTAAGGCAGTTTGTAACGGCTTGTTTGGCCCGCGAAATGATAGATATTAAGCCAATTTATTTCCGTCGTTTTGGCGCTGAAATATGGCGTCATTCAATGCAGGTGGCTTTTTTATCTAGCGAGCTTGTTGAAGGTGAGCGTGATAGCGCTTTTTTATTAGGCCTATTACATGATGTGGGTAAGATTGCTATATTCAAAATGTTGATTGATGCTTTTCATCAAGCAGAACCCGGTGAACAGCCCAATTCATTATTGTTTAGTCAGCTCATGACCTCAAAATCACTGACACTAAGTGCTTTATTAGCTAAATATTGGCAATTGCCAAATACCTTTGCTGAAAATTTATCCTTACTTGCTAATGCTAATGTACCGCCTAAGTCAGGTGCAGCAAAAGCGGTTTGGCGAGCGAATGTGATAAGCGAATGTTCTATGTTAGTACAAGCGAATAAAATATCAGAAGAAGTACTGATTAAGTTATTGGCTCAAGTCGACATTTCCCGCGAGTCTTTTGATGAACTACATCAAAAATTATTACAGTTTTAAATCACTCTAATTTGAATACACATAAAAAAAGCGCCTAGGGCGCTTTTTTTATGTAATGACATTTAAACTAATCGTTATTGCAGTACAGAAATGTCTGCAACATGTAAGAATTGCTCACGTAAGCTATTAAGTAACGCTAAGCGGTTATTCTTAAGTGCTTCATCATCAGCCATCACCATGACATCTTCAAAGAAGGTGTCTACACTTTCACGTAAATCGGCTAGCAAGGTTAATGCCTGCTGATAATCAGCATTAGCAAATAGGGGTGCTAATTCTGGTTGCAGTTGGATTAACTTATCCGCTAAAGCTTTTTCTGCCGGTTCAACTAATAAGCTCTGGTTAATGGTTTCAGGCAGTGTGCCTTCAACCTTGGCCAAGATATTAGACACTCGCTTATTAGCTGCAGCAAGGGCTGTGGATGCCTCTAAACTGCGGAAGTGTGATACCGCTTTAACACGACTATCAAAATCAGCAGGGCGCGTTGGGCGACGTGCTAACACTGCAAGAATCACATCAACTTGAATGCCTTTATCTTGATACCAGCTACGGAAGCGGGCCATAAAGAATTCAAGAACATCATCAGCGGTTGTTTTATTGCTAAGACTATCACCGTGAAGTGTTTGCGCTTGAGCGATTAATTCCACTAAGTCTAACGGTAGATTGTTTTCTACAATAATACGTAAAATACCAATAGCGGCACGGCGAAGAGCAAATGGATCTGCTGCTCCCTTAGGGGCTTGGCCAATACCGAAAATACCCACAAGGGTGTCAAATTTTTCAGCTAAGGCAACCGCACAAGATACCGCATCTGTTGGCACTGTATCACCTGAAAACTTAGGCTTATATTGTTGTTCAATAGCAACAGCAACCGCTTCAGACTCACCATCTAAGCGGGCGTAATGCATACCCATAGTGCCTTGGGTATCGGTAAACTCCATCACCATATTGGTCATCAAGTCTGCTTTTGATAGTAAGCCTGCACGACTAGCATCAGCTTCGCTGGCATTTAATTGTGCAGCGATAAAACCTGCCATTGCAGAAATACGTTCAACGCGTTGCTTTAACGTGCCTAATTGCTTTTGGAATACCACGGTCTCTAGGCTGGCTAAACGAGACTCTAGGGTGTGCTTTTTATCTGTGTTGAAGAAAAACTCAGCATCAGCAAGACGTGGGCGAACCACTTTTTCATTACCTGAAATAATTTGCTGCGGATCTTTCGATTCAATGTTGGTGACAAAGATGAAGTTAGGCAGTAACTTGCCTGCGTTATCAAACACAGGAAAATACTTCTGATCGCCTTTCATGGTGTAAACCAAAGCTTCAGCTGGCACGTTTAAGAACTTTTCTTCAAAGCTGGCGGTTAATACCACTGGCCATTCAACTAATGAGGTGACTTCTTCAAGTAAGTTATCTTCAAGTTCTGCTATACCACCAATAACCGCAGCAGCTTTTTCTGCATCAGCTTTTATCAAGGTTTTACGGGCATGATAATCTGCAATCACTTTACCTTGTTCTTTGAGCATAGTGATGTAGTTATCTGCATGATCTAACTCAAATGAGGCTTGCCCCATAAAGCGGTGACCTCGAATGGTTCGTGCAGATTGAATCCCTAACACTTCACCTGAAATAGACTCGGCACCTAATAACATGGTGACAGTATGAACCGGGCGAATAAACTGAGTTTTGTTATTACCCCAGCG
Organism: Shewanella sp. HL-SH2; assembly: GCF_051164935.1. Classification (NCBI taxonomy): domain Bacteria; kingdom Pseudomonadati; phylum Pseudomonadota; class Gammaproteobacteria; order Alteromonadales; family Shewanellaceae; genus Shewanella; species Shewanella sp. HL-SH2. The sequence goes on along the minus strand of NZ_CP195035.1, from coordinate 531,707 downwards.
CATTGGCTTTGGAATAGGCAGCTTATCTAATGCTTGTTGAGTCATGTCAGCAATAAGGCTGCTTGTGGCTACACCCACTATTTTGGCTTGATGAACTAACCATTCACCTTTGTCTGTCACTAAACGTTCAGCTTGCTCTACCGTAATACCGTTACCACGAGCCCAGCCTTGGGCTGCTTTGGTTGGATTACCGTCAGCATCAAATGCTGAGCTAACAGCAGGGCCACGTTTTTCAACAACTTTATCCGCTTGCGCTAACGCTAACTGAGTAATGCTAATGGCTAATCGGCGAGGTGCTGCATACCAAGTAGATGTGGTAAAAGGTAAGTCAGCTTTAGTGAGTTCTGCTTCAAAGTTAGCTAAAAATGATTCCGCAAGTGTGCGTAGTGCTTTTGGCGGTAACTCTTCAGTGCCAATTTCAATGAGTAAGTTTTCAAATTTCATCTAATAACCTCTACTTACACATAGGGAAGCCTAACGCTTCACGTGCTTTATAATAAGATTCTGCTACACCTTTAGCCATGGTACGAACGCGTAAAATATAACGCTGGCGCTCGGTCACTGAAATAGCATGGCGTGCATCAAGTAAGTTAAAAGCATGGGAGGCTTTCATGACTTGTTCGTATGCAGGAAGAGGTAATGGTTTTTCTAAGCCTAATAATAGTTGGCAGGCCTTTTCACAGTCATCAAACTGTCTAAATAGTACTTCAACATTCGCGTGCTCAAAGTTATAAGTGGACTGTTCAACTTCATTTTGATGGAAAATATCGCCGTATGTGACTCTTCCCATTGGGCCGTCTGTCCATACTAAGTCATAGACACTATCGACTTCTTGGATATACATGGCTAAGCGTTCTAAGCCATAGGTGATTTCACCCGTAACAGGGCTACACTCTATACCGCCAACTTGCTGGAAGTAGGTGAACTGAGTCACTTCCATGCCATTTAGCCAGACTTCCCAGCCTAAACCCCAAGCACCTAAAGTCGGTGATTCCCAGTTATCTTCTACAAAACGAATGTCATGGACTTGAGTATCAATACCTAAAGCTTCAAGTGAGCCAAGGTACAACTCTTGAATATTATCTGGAGAAGGTTTCAATACCACTTGGAACTGGTAATAATGTTGCAAGCGGTTAGGGTTGTCACCGTAGCGTCCGTCAGTTGGGCGGCGTGATGGCTGCACATAAGCGCTGCTCATTGGCTCTGGCCCTAAGGAACGTAAGAATGTTTGTGGGTGGAAAGTTCCAGCGCCCACTTCCATATCTAGCGGTTGAACAATTGCGCAACCTTGCTGCGCCCAGTATTCTTGTAGGGTTAGGATGAAACCCTGGAATGTCTTTACGTCATGTTTCGTCGTCATGTCTACTACTGTCAGGCTATTAATAGAAAATGGAATTGATTATACCTTGTAGAACAAGGTAGATGTAGGTTATTTTTTAACGTATTACTGAAATTGTTAATGGACACCATAACATGCAAGTTAACCGATGTGGCTGGGTAAGTGAAGACCCTATGTATCAACAATATCATGATGAGGTATGGGGGCGGCCTGTTTATGACCCTATAGAGCTTTTTGCTAAACTGTGTTTAGACGGTCAGCAAGCGGGATTATCCTGGATAACCATTCTTAAAAAGCAGGCTAACTATGAAGCCTGCTTTGCTCATTTTGAACCGAGTATTATCGCCAGCTTTGATCAAGACAAAGTCGAGGAGCTGTTACTTAATCCTGGTATAGTGCGTAATCGATTAAAGGTTAATTCCATTATTCGCAATGCCAAAGCGTATTTAGCTTTTGTTGAGCAGGGCAATGATTTCTCTGAATTCTTATGGGGCTTTGTAAACGGTAAGCCACAGGTAAATTATCCTGCAAGGCTTAAAGATGTGCCTGTGCAAACGCCAGTATCTGAAGCTATGTCAAAGGCGCTGAAGAAGATGGGCTTTAATTTTGTTGGCCCAACAATTTGTTATGCTTTTATGCAAGCCGTTGGCATGGTCGACGACCACACCACAGATTGCTTTTGTGCCGCGTCTAAGCGTCAATAATGTAGAGCGGTTTGAGTATCGCTTAATAAAAAAGGGTGTTCCACGTGGAACACCCTTTATTGTTACAACATAATGCTGTGAATTATATCTACACTATTTTGTTTCAAAGAAAAACGGCTTACGTTGTATCTTATCGCCATTCAACTCATTCATTGTTTCCGAATTAAATAACTTACCGTTAACCATAGTGTAAGTTACTTTATCAGTGCTGCGAATGTCAGTCAGTGGGTCACCGTCAATAACAATCAAATCGGCTAGTTTACCTGGCTTGATTGTACCAAGCTGATGATCCATACCAAAAGTGGTTGCTGGGTTAATGGTGGCTGTTTTCAATACATCCATATTACTCATGCCGCCTTGGGCAAACATCCACATTTCCCAATGAGCAGCCAGACCTTCACGTTGTCCATGTGCACCAATGTTTGGCTTAACACCAATTTCATTTAGTTCGTTGGCAACGCGTGCGACATTAAAATGATTGTAATGTGCATCCGGTGCAGTGGTTCTACGCATTGAGCGCGCATCTAAAATATCATGCGGAACATACATACTTAAGCGTGGATGTGCCCAAACGTCGGTTTTATCATACCAGTAATGTTCACCAGAAATACCACCGTAAGCTACTACCAAGGTTGGGGTGTAAGCTACTTTAGTTTGGCTCCAAAACTGTTTGATGTCGCTATAAATGGCAGCAACTGGTAATGAGTGTTCAACCGTTGTGTGGCCATCAGCAATCATAGTGAGGTTATGTTGAAGTAGCGATCCACCTTCAGGGACTACCATCATTTCTAATTCACGCGCTGCCGTTATTACTTGCTGACGTTGGTTACGTCTTGGTTGGTTATAGCTTTTTACGCTAAAAGCACCGACTTTTTTAAGGCGTTCTAAATGGAATTTAGCATCATCTAACGAATCAATGTGTGAGGTATAACCAGGGCCGTTAGCGCCATATAGAATCGTACCGGTTGAAAATATACGTGGGCCAACAATGTTACCGGCTTTTTGTTGCTCTGCAGCAGCAAAAATCTCAGTGGTATCATTTGAAGGATCATGGATAGAGGTGACTCCTAATGATAAGCCTGAATAGAGCGGCCAGTTTTGTTGTGGAATGATCTCATCATCTGCTTGGCCACCATGTGCATGGGCGTCAAACAGGCCAGGCATAATAGACTTACCGGCAATATCGATAACTTGCGCGCCAGATGGAATGGATGTTGATGCATCGCCAACAGCAACAATTTTATTGTCTTTAACTATCACCACACCATTTTCAATCACTTGATCATTTTCAAGGGTGATGACTTTACCGCCAACAAAAGCGATTGTTCCACGTGGAACATCTGCATCCTGTTTAAAGCCAATAGAGGTTATTTGGGGCTCAATTTTGGCGTCAGATTTTTCATACTGAGTATCAACTTTGGCTTGATATAAGTCTGGGCCAAGGGTCCAATAAAGCTCGTTGCTGTCATTGTTCCAACTTATGCTTTCGCCGGCACGGGCACTGAGTTGAGTAACGGGTAGATTGTTAGCTTTAGGGCCAATGTTAATTGTTTCACCATGCTTAGCAAATGGCGTGACATAAACACGGAAACGTTCTGCAAATGCAAGATGTTCACCATTCGGGGCTATACGAAACTCTGTCGCATGTTCGCTAGTGTAATGAGTACGTTTTTCAAAACCGTTCATGCCAATTGATGAAAGTTGCGGCGAGCTGCCGTAATCCATAAAGTACACTCGGTCGTTATCTGCACCAAATTGTGGTTGATAACCACTGGCAGATAGCTTGGTGTTTTTCTTACCTTTAGTATCAACTTTATATAAACCAGGTTCTTGAGACCAAGTGCGAGCTGTCATATAGCCGCCCTTAGCTTTACGATAAACCACATATTCTCCATTAGGAGAGAATGTTGGCTCAACATATTTACCAGGTTCATTAGTTAACACTTTGGCTTTTCCACCACGCGAACTGACGATGCTAACGGTACCTTGGGCTTGGTCATTCCAAGTGGTAAATACAATGTTTTTACCATCACGTGACCATTGAGGGAATAGCTCGTTAACATCATTATCTAAACGAGTTAAGCGTTTTTGTTTTCCATCTTTTATATCGCGGATCCATAACTTGCCCAATGCTTCAAATACCACTTGTTCACCATCAGGTGAGACCTGTGCCATGCGCAGCATTTTTACATCAAAATTATCTTGATCAAGGTTCTGAGTAAATCTAACAGAGGGTTGTACTTCTAACTGAGTTTTAATAGAAAAGGGAATATCACTAAGCGTTTTTTTAGCCACATTTAGCTTGTTGATTTTACCGTTAGCCCAGAACACAATATCTTTATTATCATTGGTCCAAGACATTGTTGGGTAAACGCCGTGAATAGCCCAGGTTTCTTGCATGTCACGATCTAGCTTGTCATACAGCTTTGTTTCTTCACCAGACTTTAAGTCCAGAGAATATAAGGTCGACTGGAAACCATCGCGTTTTATGTATGCTAAAGATTTACCATCAGAGCTTGGTGTTGGACGAATAGCACCGCCGGTACCTTCAATTAATACTTCAATGTCACCGGTTTGGGTGTCATAGCGTTTAATTTTATAAATCCCTTTTACAGAATCCTTTGAGTAATGAAAGGTTTTACCCGGGGTCGCATCTTGGCTGAAATAGATATAGCGGCCGTCAGGTGAGTAAGCAGGCTCGCCTAAATCTTTTTGATCATTTGGACGTTCTGTCAGCTTAACGCCTTCACCTCCAGCAACATGATACATCCACACTTCGCCAGCACCTAAGCTTCGACTTGCCGTAAAGTGTTTACGAGCAACTAGATACTGTGAGTCAGGACTCCAGGCTGGGCTGTTTAATAGGCGGAATGTTTCGCTGGTTACTGGATGTGGATTGGTGCCATCGGCATTCATTATCCATATGTTGTCGCCGCCATCTTCATCTGATGTGAACGCAATATATTTTCCATCAGGGCTATAAACTGGCTGCATTTGCCATGCAATGCCACTAGCAAGTTGGGTTGCTTCGCCACCAGATATAGGCATTTGATAGATATCGCCTAGTAGGTCAAATACAATCGTTTTGCCGTCAGGTGATACATTGACGTTCATCCATGTACCATCAGTGACATTAATGTCGACTTTTTGTAATGGGGCATTTTCTGGGGCGTTGACTTGCCATTTCGCTGCTTCATCTTCTGTGGCAAAACTAGTTGAGCTAATACCAAGTGATAATGCTATCGCGGTATAAATAGGGGTAAGTTTTTGTGTGAACATGCAAGATCCATTTATTTATCATTATAAGAGTATTAATGCCAACCAACAGTATCTAAAGTGGTTTGTGTCAGGCTTGTTAGCATCAAATCTGGCTTGGTAACCTTTATCGCACAAATGGCTATAAAACGACACAAAAAATCTGTTTCAAATAATGACAGAAAAGTAACTTGGTTGTAAAAATGGTGTGATAAGTTGACATGCATAAAGCAGATGATGGGTAACTTTATGGATATATACCGGGTCTTAGATTGGAGGTTTTTTTAGTATTGTTATGTTCGATAAATAAACCTTTAATATGACAAGATTCATTTATCTATAGAGTAGCGATTAAGTGATTTGGTTGTCATGTTTAGCGCATCGTTACTGGATCATCTGGTTGTATCAGTCCTGCTTGTATGACTTTACAGGTTACACCGCCTCGCCAGTCTGGTGTTAATGCTTGTTCTAATCCAGCAAAAGCGGCTTCCATTTTTTTACAGGGATCTGTTTCACCTGTGATCAGCAATTGTAAGTCCGCACCAATTTTGAGTGTCTTGCCTACATCAGCGGCACTGAACTCATACCCTGTTATTAACAGATTTGCTCTACGGGTAAGCCAGTCTAAATCGGCATTTATTTGCTTACAGGCTATTTGCCATTGCTGTTGAGATAGTACGGTTACTTGACGTTTTCCTGGACGGCCAAAAACATCATTTTCAACACCTCGCTCTAAGGTGACGTTGGCGCAAAATACTTGACTCATTTTGCCACGCTTAGCTGTTTTATAAGCTATTGCTGCTAACTTAGCTTCCATGTTCATAGTCCTTTTTTTAGCAGATATTGATAGGGCGTTTTTGATGTTTCGCTGGCAATTAGGGTGTGGTCCATAAACTCACAAAAACTTGGAATGTCTCGGGTTGTTGCTGGGTCATCGGCAGTAATTAATATTGTTTCACCGTCTGCCATCTTACGTACCGCTTTACGGATCATCATTACTGGTTCAGGGCAGCGTAAGCCTAACGCATCAAGCTGGTGTTGTGCCTGTGCGAATATTTCTAGGGAGGTTAATTCTTCTGACATTGCCACTTCAACTTAGCTTTTTTAATATTCATAATTTTACTCCGCCAAATCTAGATTGCCAAGTTTAGGTGTAACTAATGTGATTTAGCTATGAATTAACGTTTTAATTTGTTTTTAAATTTTCCTCAAACATGTTTCACGTGGAACATTAGCCTGTTGATGAAAAATAAAAAACCGAATTATTTTTCAATAATTCGGTTTTTTGAGTTAATTTACAATCGATAGGGTGAACCCGTTAGATTGATAAACTCAGATTAACTTTAAAGATAGCTTAAACGCGTTCGAAAACAGTCGCGATACCTTGACCTAATCCGATACACATAGTGGCTAAACCTAATGTTGCATCTTTATCTTCCATCAAGTTAATCAGGGTGGTAGAAATACGTGCACCTGAACAACCTAGTGGATGACCGAGGGCGATAGCGCCGCCGTTAAGGTTAATCTTGTCATCAACTACATCTTGTAAACCAAGATCTTTAACACAAGGTAAAGACTGGGCTGCAAACGCTTCGTTAAGTTCAATCACATCTAAATCAGCAACTGAAAGACCAGCACGGGCTAATGCTTTTTGAGTAGCAGGAACTGGACCGTAACCCATAATAGCTGCATCACAACCCGCAACAGCCATAGAGCGAATGCGCGCTCTAATTGGTAAACCTAATGCGCGAGCCTTAGATTCTTCCATTACTAACATCGCAGATGCACCATCTGATAGTGCAGATGATGTGCCCGCTGTTACAGTGCCGTTAGCTGGGTCAAACGCTGGACGTAAACCAGCAAGTGACTCAAGGGTAGTTTCAGGACGGATAACTTCGTCGGTCATAACCTTGATTAATGCGCCGTTTACATCGTGGCCTTCAATGCCCCAAATTTCTTTGGCAAAGCGACCTTCAATCGTTGCAGCATGTGCACGCTGGTGAGAGCGTACAGCAAAAGCATCCTGTTGTTCACGGGTAATGCCATGTAACTTACCTAGCATTTCAGCAGTTAAACCCATCATGCCAGAGGCTTTAGCTACGCGGTTAGCCAGGCCTGGGTGAAAATCTACACCGTGGTTCATTGGTACATGACCCATGTGTTCAACACCACCAATAATGAAGGTATCACCTTGGCCAGTCATAATGGCACGAGCCGCTTGATGAAGTGCATCCATTGATGAACCACATAAACGGTTCACTGTCACTGCACCAGCCGTTTTAGGAATACCAGCTAATAATGATGCGTTACGGGCAATGTTAAAACCTTGCTCTAGAGTTTGTTGCACACAACCCCAAATAACATCTTCAATAGTATTTGGATCCAGTTGCGGGTTACGAAGCATTAATGCTTTCATTAGTTCTGCAGAAAGAGTTTCTGCACGTACATTTCTAAATACCCCAGCCTTAGAACGGCCCATTGGGGTACGAATGCAGTCTACGATAACAGCTTGTTTCATGATTTAATTCCTTTCCCACTTATTAGGCTTGGTAGTAACTACCGTTGTTGGCTGCAAGTGCGCGCATTGCATCGGTAACTTGATATAAGCCACCAAGATGTGCGTATTTGTCTGCTAGGGCAACAAAGTTTGCTACGCCCATGGTGTCTAAGTAACGGAATGCACCGCCACGGAATGGTGGGAAACCAATACCGTATACTAGACCCATATCGCCTTCAGCAGGTGATGCAATAATGCCTTCTTCTAAACAGCGAACCGTTTCGATGATCATCGGGATCATACAGCGAGCTATGATTTCATCTGACTCGAATGCCTTTAATTCACCGAACTCAGCGCTTAATAATTCATAGCTAGTTTGGTCAACATCTTTTTTCGGCTTACCACGACGGTCAACCGAGTAAGCATAGAAACCTTTAGTGTTTTTCTGACCTAGACGTTTGTTTTCAAACATAATGTCGATAGCGTCTTTGCCATTTTTACCCATACGGTCAGGGAAGCCTTCAGCCATTACTGCTTGTGCGTGATGACCGGTATCTAAACCGACTACGTCAAGTAAGTAAGCTGGACCCATTGGCCAACCGAATTGTTTTTCCATGACCTTATCGACAGCGGCAAAGTCAGCACCATCAGCAAGTAGTCCGCTAAAACCTGCAAAGTATGGGAACAATACGCGGTTAACGAAGAAGCCTGGGCAATCATTTACAACAATCGGGGTTTTACCCATTTTGCTGGCGTAAGCGACCACTGTTGCAATGGTTTCTTCTGAGCTGTGCTCACCACGAATAATTTCAACAAGTGGCATTTTGTGCACAGGGTTAAAGAAGTGCATACCGCAGAAACGTTCAGGTTTCTTCAGGCTTTTAGCTAGCAAGTTGATAGAGATAGTTGAGGTGTTTGAAGCAATAATCGCATCTTCAGATACATAGCCTTCAACTTCAGCCAGTACAGTGGCCTTCACTTTTGGATGTTCAACAACCGCTTCTACAACGATGTCGCTATTTTTGATAGAGGCATAATCTAGTGACGGCGTAATGTTGTTTAATACTTTAGCCATTTTTTCTGGCGTAGAGCGACCGCGTGCAACTTGTGTTGTTAGAATTTTAGCCGCTTCGTTCAAGCCTAACTCTAATGCTGGCTGAGCGATGTCTTTCATGACAATTGGCGTGCCTTTACTGGCGCTTTGGTAAGCAATACCACCGCCCATAATGCCTGCACCTAATACCGCAGCTTGGTTAACATCTTTCGCTAATTTACCTGCTTTTTTCGCTTTGCCTTTAACTAATTGGTCATTTAAGAAAATACCAATTAATGCCGTCGCAACGTCAGTTTTAGCCAGCTTAATAAAAGCCTGAGCTTCAACTTGTAATGCACCAGCGCGATCTAAAGTCGCCGCTTTTTCGATAACATTCACAGCTGCCATTGGCGCTGGATAATGTTTACCGGCAATAGAGAACACCATGCCTTTGGCTGTGGTGAACGACATCATAGCCTCAAGCTTACCTAGTAGCAGCGGTGATTGCTTTTGCTTACGACGAGCTTGCCAATCTAGGTTGCCCGCTAATGCATCATGCAACATTTGAATAGCTGCTGTGTGTAGGTTTTCTGGTGCGACTACCGCATCAATAGCACCCACTTTAAGTGCATCGTCAGGGCGTTGTTCTTTACCTGATGTGATCCATTCTAATGCATTGTCAGCACCGATTACGCGAGGTAGGCGAACCGTACCACCAAAGCCAGGAATTAAGCCTAATTTGGTTTCAGGTAAACCGATAAGTGCATTGGTATCAGCAACTCGTAAGTCGGTTGCTAGAATCGTTTCACATCCACCGCCTAAAGCAAAACCGTTAATCGCTGATACGGTAGGGAAAGGTAAATCTTCAAGCTTATTGAATACCGCATTAGCTTGTTCAACCCAAGCGAGCAGTGTGGCATCGTCTTGCTTAAATAATTCTAAGAATTCTGTGATATCAGCGCCCACAATAAATGTGCTTTTAGCTGAGGTAAGTATTAGTGCTTTGATATCAGTCTTTTGTTTGATGCTATCTAGTGCAGCATCTAAAGAGGCTAGAGTCTCTCTGTCAAATTTGTTTACCGAGCCCGGTGCGTTAAAGCACAGCTTGGCAATATTGTCTTCAAGTAACTCAACCTGGATGGTAGGGCTTTGGTAGATCATTGCTTGCTTCCTTATTGCTTAAAGCGATTTCAACATCTTTATAATCGTGTAGTTATCAAGCTTGTTTCACAGCAGTATAGGCCATCATTTGACCAGTTACACAACAGTGTGCGACTAAATGACAGAAATTACAACACCCAATTTAAACGACCGTTTAATTTTTGTCTACTAAGGTGATTTTTATCCTTTGTGGTAAACTGTGAGTGTTTGCCAACTACTGAATAGGAATCAAAAAATGGATCAGCTGGATAGCTTATATCATTCACATATTGCCGAGTTAAATCGTCGGGTTGCTGAGATCACCCGTCGTGAGAATTTTGCTGGCGTCGTTATTCATTCAGGACAACCCCATCGTCAGTTTTTAGATGATATGAATTATCCATTCAAGGTGAATCCTCATTTTAAAGCATGGCTGCCTATTCTTGATAATCCAAACTGTTGGGTTATTGCCAACGGGATTGATAAGCCAGTATTGGTCTTTTATCGTCCAGTGGATTTCTGGCATAAGGTTAGCGATGTGCCAGAGGCATTTTGGACTGAACATTTTGACATTAAGCTACTAACCAAAGCTGATAAAATTGCTGAGTTTTTACCGAAAGATTTGAGTAATTGGGCTTATATTGGTGAGCATTTAGATGTTGCTGACGTATTAGAGTTTAAGTCCCGTAACCCTGATGCGGTAATGAATTACTTGCATTACCACCGAGCTGATAAAACGCAATATGAACTTGAGTGTCTACGTCGAGCAAACAAAATTGCAGTTAAAGGTCATAAAGCGGCCAAAAGTGCATTTTTCAATGGTGGCAGTGAGTTTGAGATCCAGCAACAGTACTTAGCTGAAATCAGCCAAGGCGAAAACGAAATGCCATACGGCAATATCATCGCCTTGAATCAAAATGCGGCTATTTTGCATTACATGACATTAGCCCACGTAAAGCCAAAGCAGCGTTTATCGTTTCTTATTGATGCTGGTGCAAGTTACCATGGGTATGCCGCTGATATTACCCGTACTTATGCGTTCGAGAAAAATCGTTTTTCTGAACTTATTACGGCGTTAAATCAGCAGCAACTGGCCATTGTCGATGCAATGAAACCCGGGGTGAAATATACAGATTTGCATATTATGACCCATGAGCGAATTGCGCAGTTATTGATAGACTTTGAACTGGCTCATTCTGATGTGACTGCGCTGGTTGATTCTGGTGTCACGCGGGCATTTTTCCCCCACGGATTAGGTCATATGCTTGGTTTGCAGGTACATGATATGGGCGGATACTCCCATGATGAGCGCGGCACTCATATACCAGCCCCCGAAAATCATCCTTTTTTACGCTGTACTCGAACTTTAGCGGCCAACCAGGTGCTAACGATTGAACCTGGTATTTATATTATTGACACCTTGCTCAATGATTTAAGTGACCATGCTAAGCAGTTAGTTAATTGGCAAACAGTTGATGTAATGCGACCTTTTGGCGGTATTCGCATTGAAGATAATGTGATTGTGCACAGTGATCGAAATGAAAACATGACAAGAGAGTTAGGTCTTGACTGAGAGTTATTCAATACCTGATTCCAACTTGTTGATTGAAGAGGAGATAAAGCATAGTCGCTTTATCTCTTTTCTATTTCATTGCCCAGACCAAGATGTTATGAAGTTAACACTTACTAACATGAAGCGCGATTACCCAGGGGCTAGTCACTATTGTTATGCCTTTATAGCCGGAGCGCCTAATGAGATGGTTAATATTGGTTCCAGTGACGATGGCGAACCTGGTGGTAGCGCTGGACGCCCTATGTTAGCAAGCTTGCAAGGCGCCAATGTGGGTGAGGTTGGTGCAATAGTTGTACGTTACTTTGGTGGCACAAAGCTTGGCGTTGGCGGCTTAATGCGTGCTTATAGTTCAGGCATAAAGCTGGGCATTAGTCAGTTAAGTTTACGGACTAAGAATATTCGTTACCCGATCACCCTAAACTGCAACTATGCACAGTTAGCGGATGTTGAATATTTAGTGGCTCAATATGACGGGGTTATTTTAGCGAAAGCGTTCAGTGACAAAGTCGATATGACATTCGAGTTAGCAAAAGATGCCTTAGCTGATTTTAATACTCAGTTAGCCACAATGACCCAAGGGACGCTTCAAGTGAAGTTTACTGTATGAGCTAGGCTGAACTTATGCCAAAATGCCTTACAAAGTTAATTTTTCATATTTTTATAACATCGAACTAACAGAAGCCTTTAATGCAATATAAAACAATTATAAGAATCACAGGTTTGCTGATGGCCTTGTTCTCTATCACTATGCTTCCGCCTGCTTTGGTGGCGGTGTTTTATAAAGATGGTGGCGGTACTGCGTTTGTTCAGGCGTTTTTTGTCAGTTTATTTTTAGGTTTTTTACTTTGGTATCCCAACCGTAAACATAAAAGTGATTTACGTACCCGTGAAGGCTTTCTTATTGTGGTGTTGTTTTGGACGGTATTGGGATCCATTGGGGCACTGCCGTTTATTTTCTCCAAAGTGCCTGATTTAAGTTGGACCGACAGCTTTTTTGAATCCTTTTCCGCGCTTACAACCACTGGGGCGACAGTTATTGTCGGCCTAGATGACTTACCTAAGGCGGTATTGTTCTATCGCCATTTATTACAGTGGATGGGCGGCATGGGTATCATCGTGCTCGCCGTGGCTATTTTGCCGTTACTGGGTATTGGGGGCATGCAGCTATTTAAAGCCGAGATCCCCGGGCCAGTTAAAGACAGTAAAATGACCCCAAGAATTGCCGAAACCGCCAAAGCGTTATGGTACATTTATTTGATGTTAACTATCGCCTGCGCCACGGCATTTTATTTTGCCGGTATGAATGCTTTTGATGCTATTTGTCATGCGTTTTCCACTATCGCCATTGGTGGTTTTTCCACTAAAGATGCCAGTATTGGTTATTACGATAGTTCGGCGATTAATATTATCTGTGCGGTATTCTTACTCATTGCCGCCGTTAACTTTAGCGTGCATTTTGCCGCTTTCACCCGTCGTGGAATTAACTTTAAAATTTACTTTAAGGATGCTGAGTTTAAGGTATTGATCGGCGTTCAAGTGGTGCTAACTGCCATTTGTTTTACCACTTTATATTACTCGGGGGTTTACGACACCGCTGAGCAGACATTAGATTATGCTTTTTTCCAGGTGGTTTCGATATCAACTACCGCTGGCTTTGGCACCGAAAGCTTTCACTCCTGGCCGCTGTTTTTACCCGTATTACTGATATTTTCAAGCTTTATTGGCGGTTGTGCAGGTTCAACTGGCGGGGGGATGAAGGTTATTCGGCTCATTCTGTTGGTATTGCAGGGCTCGCGTGAGCTTAAGCGTTTGGTTCATCCTAAAGCTATGTATTCTATCCGTATTGGCGGTGCAGCATTGCCAGACCGTATCATTGATGCGGTATGGGGCTTCTTCTCGGCTTATGCATTAGTGTTTGTTATTTGTATGGTGATTTTAATGGCGATGGATATGGATGCTATTACTGCATTCAGTGCGACAGCGGCTAGTTTGAATAACCTTGGACCAGGGCTAGGCGATGTTGCCAATAACTACGCTAGTATTACCGATGGCGCTAAGTGGGTGTTGGTTATTGCCATGCTATTTGGTCGTTTAGAAGTATTTACTCTTTTGGTGTTATTTACACCGACATTTTGGAAAAACTAATGCAAAGCTTACTGGTTTACTCAACTGTGGATGGTCAAACGCTTGCCATTTGCCAACGTATCAAGCAACAACTTGAGCAATCTGGACATGGTGTTACGTTAAAGGATGTCGCCCAGGTCTCTCAGGTAGATATCGAAAGTGCCTCGCAAATTATTATCGGTGCTAGCATTCGCTATGGTAAACATCGTCCCGCATTATATGATTTTATTGCCAGTAACAAGGCCGCAATTGAAAGCAAAGCTAATAGCTTTTTTACGGTCAACGTAGTCGCAAGAAAACCTGAAAAAAACACCCCTGCAACTAATCCTTATATGCAAAAGTTTTTACTGTTATCACAATGGCAACCACAGTTGTCTTCTGTGTTCGCAGGTAAGATCGACTACCCTAAGTATGGTTTTGTCGATAAGTTTATGATCCGCTTTATTATGTGGATGACCAAGGGCCCTACGGACACATCTGCCACGTTTGAGTTTACTGATTGGAATAAAGTAGATGATTTTGCGGCTCAGTTGGTGCAACAAGCTTAATCCAACAAGCTTGCTGCATTAAGCTATATGTACAATATCGATAATAAAGTGGAAGTGTCGATAACAGAGGTAATTATTTAGGCGCAATAACGGCGATGTAAAATAGAAATCACCTCAGTCACTTGCTCGTTTTTTAAAGTATAAAACACCACTTGCGAACTCTTACGAGTGTTAACTAAGTCTTCTGCGCGTAATACGGCTAAGTGTTGTGATAAAGCAGACTGACTGAGTGGCACGGTCTCATTCAACTCAGTTACGCTGAGCTCTTTATCCAACAACAAGCACAAAATCATTAAGCGATAAGGGTTTGCTATCGCTTTCAGCCATTTTGCAGCTGTTTCTGCGTTTTCTAGCATCGATGAAATATCGATATTTTGCTGCATGGGAGGATCCTTGGATACGAGTGATATCCGAATCATACTCGTGCTGTGTGTAGATCTCAATTATCGGTGCTAATAATATGAGCTAATTCTAATTTGTGATCACTTCATCGGTATCTTAAGTCTTTTTTTGCCACACTCATTCTTTCTTTATCAATAGAGGTTCACTATGTCCAAAGTTTTGGTGTTGTATTATTCTCGAGGCGGCCATACTGCACAAATTAGCCGTGCTATCGCTCAACAAATATTGGCCAAAGGAGGAGAGTGTGATGTGCTCAATATTAATGAAGTTAAGCATAATATTGATTGGACCCAATACCATGCTATCGCATTAGGTGCCTGTGTACTTTATGGCTCATACCATAAGTCGGTATTTGAGTTTGTCGAACGTTATCAGGCTGAATTGGCAAAAGTGCCCAACAGTTTCTTTTGCGTTAACGTTGTTGCTCGAAACCCAGAAAAACGTGTTCCTGAAAACAATAAGTACCTACAAAAATTTTTACAGCTTTCACCTTGGCAACCACAGGATGTCAAGATTATCGCAGGTAAGGTCGATTATCCTTCTTGGCCCTGGTACGACAGTTTAATGATCCGTCTTATTATGAAAATGACTGACGGCCCAACGGATCCTAAAGCGATTATAGATTATACCGATTGGGAGGATGTTAAGCGTTACGCTGAGCATGTGTTAGCTATGACTTAATAGCGTTGAAAAATTAACTAAATTGGGCATTAACTGGCTGCTATTGTGGGCGCTAGGTGCTTACTGCCAATTTACTTAGCGATTTACGCTGCAATAATATTAATAACGCCAAAATTGTGGGTGACAAAGCACCGCGACAGTGAGAATCTCAAGGCGCCCCAATAACATACCAAAAGCTAACGCCCACTTAGCCACATCAGATAAGCTTGAGAAGTTACCAGCAGGACCGATAATTGGTCCCAAACCAGGACCTACATTGGCAACCGCAGTAATAGCACCGGTAAAGCTGGTTATAATATCTAAGCCTGTTAGCACTAAAATCATCGATAATCCCAAAATAACGATGAAAAAAAGCATAATGAAGGTGACTAATGAGCGAACAATATCTTCACTGACTTTATGGCCATTGAAGGTATCTTTAAACAAGCCTTTAGGGTGGAATTGCTGTTTAATTTGCTGGCGCATAATAACCATTGAAATTTGAAAACGAAATATTTTAATGCCACCTGAGGTTGATCCCGAACAGCTGCCGATCAACATTAAAAACAAAAATGCGGTACTGGCAAACGCACCCCATGCTTGATAGTCGGTTAAGCCATAACCTGTAGTGGTTACCACTGAAATAACATTAAAACTGGATAAACGCAGTGCATCGATAAAGCTTAAGTTTTTGTGCAATGACAGCCACAACGCAATACTGAAAGATACTGTAGCCACAAACAATAAGAAGCCCTTTACTTGCTGATCATTCCATATTGAAATATTGCGTTGCTGTATTGACTGGACAAACATCAATAGGGGCAGACCTCCTGCCAACATAAAGACAATACCCACCCAATGTGCCGCATTAGAGAAGTGAGCCATTGAGTTATCTGATGTGGAATAACCACCGGTAGAGAGGGTGGTCATGGCATGATTAATTGCTTCAAACCAGTCCATACCTGCGAGGTGATAGGCAAAAGCACACAGTAATGTAAGGCTACCGTAAACCCAGAAAAGATTTTTGGCCATATATTGCGTTCTGGGAGTGGCTTTGTCGCTCCAGTCGGATGATTCAGTCCTAAATAAACGCATGCCACCGACGTTTAAAAAAGGTAATACCGCGACGGCCATGACAATAAAGCCAATGCCGCCCAGCCATTGTAATAAAGAGCGCCATATTAGAATGCTGTGATCCATATTATCCAAGCCAGACAATACTGTTGAGCCAGTAGTGGTGATCCCTGACATAGTTTCAAAGAAGGCGTCGGTATAAGTGATACCGTGGTATAGCGCAAAAGGCATTGCGGCACAAAGGCTTACCGCTAGCCAGGTGGCGCAAGTCAGAACGAACATATCGCGAATGTTTAACCGAATATAATGTAGACGACCAGATTGAATACAAAAAATAGCCACACTGCCGGTAAATATAGCCGATAGCATGAAATCACCTATGGTTTCTTCACCATAGATGAGTGCAAAGCTCATGGGGATTAGCATGAATCCGGTTAAGATTGACAAAAATATGCCAATCACAAACACCAATTGCTTGATATTTATCATGTTGGATTAAAAGAAAAACGCGCTCGGTTGGAACAGTTTTTCAACATCGCCAATAAATTTCTTATTTACTAAGAAAAGAATCACATGATCCCCTTGTTCAATAACTGTTTTGTCGTGGCCCATCAGCACTTCATCATTACGCACAATTGCGCCAATGGTAGTGCCTGGTGGCAGTTTGATATCACTGATTTTTTTGCCCACGACTTTAGATGTGCTGGAGTCTCCGTGAGCAATGGCTTCAATCGCTTCAGCTGCACCACGGCGTAATGAATAAACGTTACAAATATCGCCCTGGCGGATATGTGTCAGTAATGCTGAAATAGTCGCTTGTTGTGGAGAAATAGCAATGTCGATATTAGCTTCTTGGACTATATCGACATAGGCTTCGCGCTGAATTAACACCATGACTTTCTTCGCACCTAATCGCTTAGCAAGCAGGGCTGACATAATATTGGCTTCATCATCATTGGTGACCGCAATAAATACATCTGTTTGGTCGATATGTTCTTCAGTTAGCAGCTCTTGATCCGATGCGTCACCACAGAAAACCGTGGTGTTTTCAAGCTTTTCTGACAACATTTCAGCTCGCTCTTGGCGATGCTCAATCAACTTAACAGAATGATTTTTTTGTAACCGCTTAGCTAAACCAAAACCAATATTACCACCGCCAGCAATCATAATGTTGCGATATGAGTTATCCAGCTTTTGCATTTCACTCATTACCGCACGAATATGGCGGCTGTCGGCAACAAAAAACACTTCATCATCGGCTTCAATAATGGTGGTACCACGGGGCATGATAGCTTTACCTTGACGGAAAATAGCTGCAACCCGGGTATCAATATTGGGCATATGTTCACGCAGGGTAGCAAGCGCGTTACCGACTAAGGGGCCGCCATAGTAGGCTCGTACCGCCACTAGACTCAGCTTACCTTCTGCAAATTCAAGTACTTGCAGTGCGCCTGGGTATTGGACTAAACGATGTATGTAAGCAGTGACTAACTGTTCTGGTGCGATGAGTTCATCAATGATAAAACCGCCACGGGGTTTGGTATCACCGGATTTTACTTCAGAGTTAATAAATAGTTTATCGCGCAGATCTAAATAAGGTTCTGAGCGGATGCGGGCAATTTTAGTGGGAGTACCAAACAGTGAATAAGCAATTTGACAGGCTGCCATATTACATTCATCACTGTTGGTGACTGCAATTAACATATCGGCATCTTCTGCACCGGCTTCTTTTAATACGCTAGGATGCGCCCCATGGCCTACCACTACGCGTAAATCAAACTTGTCCTGAAGTATTCTTAGTCTAGCTCGGTCATTGTCAACGAGGGTTATGTCGTTATTCTCACCGACTAAGTTTTCTGCCAATGTGCCGCCAACTTGCCCAGCGCCCAAGATAATAATTTTCATAACCTTGCAAATATCCTTACTGTGCTTTAACTAAGCGAGCGTAGTAGAAACCATCCATATTGTCTTGGCCAGGAAGGATCTGCCAGCCAATATCCTGTGCATTTGATTGCTGACTAATTGGCACTAATTGCGCATCGGGTGTGCGCGCTAAAAATTGTGTCACCTGCTGGCTATTTTCTTCGGGCAAAATAGAACATGTTGCATAAAGTAATGTGCCACCCGGTTTTAACCACTGCCAGCAATGATCAAATATTTGCTGCTGTAATATGGCTAATTCTTCAATATCTTTATTCTTACGTAACCATTTAATATCAGGATGACGGCGAATCACTCCGGTTGCTGAGCATGGTGCATCGAGTAAGATGCGGTCAAACTTTTCACCTTGCCACCATAGATCAATATTAGCTGCATCACCATGAATAACTTGCGCTTTTAAATTCAATCTGTCGAGGTTTTGTTGTACTCGCACCAAACGTTTTTCGTCAAAATCGACCGCTATGACGTTTGCTTGGGGAGCTTGCTCAATTATGTGACAGGTTTTACCGCCGGGGGCAGCACAAGCATCTAATATGAGCTCGCCATTTTGTGGTGCTAGCAAGGTTGCCGCCCATTGCGCCGCACCATCTTGTACTGAAGCTGCGCCATCCATAAAGCCTGGCAAGGCGTTTACGTCTTTTGGGCTGTCGAGCAAAATAGCATTTGGGCTTGGACCTTCGCTGGCATCAATATTATGCTGTGCTAACGTGGCTATATACGCCTCTCGACTGTGTAATTGCTGATTGTTGCGCAACCACATAGGCGGGCGCTGGTGGCTCTGTTCAATTATATCTTGCCATTGTTCAGGGTAAGCTTGTTGTAATCGCTTAATAAACCAGGCTGGCGTGTTATAGCGCAAGGTCTCGATATCTGTATTGAGCGGCATTTCATTACGTTGAATATTACGCAGTACGCCATTGACCACTTTAACCAAACCGTCAAACTTCAGTTGTCTGCAAGCTTCAGCTGTTTCTGAAATAGCTGCGTGGGCGGGTATACGGGTAAAGTAAAGTTGATAGCAGCCAACAAGTAACAGCTGATAAACAATGCGCTGTTTACCTTTAAACGGTTTTTCTAGGCAGTCGCTGACGCATTTGTCTAGTTGAGGTAACTGGCGCATTACCCCATAGCAAATTTCCGCCATCAAGGCTTTGTCTTTACCACTGTCTAAATATTGCTGTTTATCGGGTAAGGCTACCGATAATGATATACCCTTTTCGAGTACGTCAAAAATTGCTTTGGCGGCTAATGCACGCACATTCATGCTAGTTAGCCTCTGAATTTAATTGGGTGCCAACACTAAACCAATCGGCACGTGAATTAAGAATGTCAGCGACCGACAAGGGCTTTTTATTGGGGAGTTGCATTGTTTCAACAATTAAGCTGCCGTCGGCTGTTGCAATGACAATACCGTGCTTATCTGCTTGAGTAATAGTGCCGGGCATGGCATTGTTTGGTGTCGTGTCATACCGTACTTGCCACACTTTAATGCTACTTTGTTGGTGCTCGAAATAACTCACTGGCCAAGGATTAAATGCACGTACTTCTTGCCATAACTGTTTGGCGGATTTATGCCAATCTAGTTTAGCTTCTTCCTTTGACAGTTTCTCGGCGTAATTGACCAAAGACTCATCTTGTTTTTCAGCAGGCAGCATATCTTGGCTTAATTTTGCTAAGGCATCAATTAATGCATCCGGTCCTTGGATAGCCAGCTTTTCATATAGGCTTGCTGAGGTATCAGTATCTTCAATTGGCAGTGATGTTTTAAGTAGCATGTCACCGGTATCTAAGCCAATGTCCATTTGCATAATAGTCACACCGGTTTCTGTATCGCCAGCCCATAATGCGCGTTGAATAGGTGCAGCACCTCGCCAGCGTGGCAAAATAGAACCGTGAACATTGATACAACCTAAGCGCGGCATGTCTAACACCACCTTAGGTAAAATAAGACCATAAGCTACTACCACCATAATATCGGCGTTTAGGGTAGCAAGTTCTGCTTGGGCGTCTTCAGTACGCAATGAGGGTGGCTGAAAAACGGCAATGTTATTTTCAACCGCTAATTGTTTCACTGGACTTGAGGTCAGCTTTTTGCCACGCCCAGCCGGTCTATCTGGTTGAGTGTAAACGGCACAAACATTGTGCTCTGATGAGATCAGTGCTTGTAAATGACGCGCAGCAAAATCTGGCGTACCAGCAAAAATAATGTTTAACGGTTTCAAATTCAGTCCTATGCGTCTTTAGCGGCGATACGAGCTTCTTTTTCAAGCTTGGTTTTGATGCGTTGGCGCTTCAGTGGCGATAAGTAATCCACAAATAGCTTACCTTGTAGGTGATCCATTTCATGCTGGATACAAATCGCAAATAGCTCGTCTGCTTCCACAGTAAACTCTTCACCATGGCGATTAAGCGCCTTTAAGGTGATATGCTCGGCACGGTCTACTTTAGCGTAAACACCCGGAACAGAGAGGCAACCCTCTTCGTTAGCAAAGTCGCCATTTGAGGCGACTATTTGTGGGTTAATGAAGATTGTTGGGCGTTCAACTTCGTCCTGCAGGTCCATAACAATTAACTGCTGATGAAAATCAACTTGAGTCGCTGCTAAACCAATACCTTTTTCGTGGTACATTGTTTCAAGCATGTTATCGATTTGTGTTTGCAATTCTGGGCCAAAGTCGCTCACAGGCTTGGCTACAGTGCGTAAACGCTCATCCGGAAAACGTAAAACATTAAGTAATGACATATATAAACTCTTAACAAGTCTGACAAATTTTAGCTAGTTAGCTATACTGACGGTAGAAAATAGGATAATTTTAATCCTTACCGACCTTCAATAACAGTAAAAAGCTCAATTAAAGGGCTTAATAACATGGACAACACCATGAAACGGATATTACTACTTGCTTTTATAACATTGAATATCTTTGGATTAAATGCAGATACACTGACTTTAAAAGCGGGACATCCCGACACATATGTCGTTAAAAAAGGCGACACGCTTTGGGATATATCAGGGTATTTTCTCCAAGATCCATGGCGATGGCCTACATTGTGGGGGGTTAATCCACAAATTGCTAATCCTCATTTAATTTATCCTGGCGATCGTCTTACACTGGTTTTTATAGATGGTCAGCCACGTTTAGTTAAAAAACAACATATCAAGAAGGGCGTGGAAGGGCATATTCTGCCCAAAGGTGGCGCAATTCCAGCAATCGACTTAGCGCTCATTGAACCTTATTTAGTGCAAAATCGTGTAGTTGAACAAAGCTGGTTAGATTCTCAGCCAATGGTATTAAGCGGTGAAAGCCCTTCTAAGCATCATATTCTTAATGATGTTATTTATGTCAATGCGAATATGCCAGTAGGTCAAAAGGTCGCTATTTATGAACATGGACGTGAATTTTTAGACACCCAAACCGGTGAGCTGCTTGGCCGAGAAATTATTCTGAGTGCCAGTGGTCGTGTAACGGCTGATGGCGATATTTCAAAGGTGAAGATACTGAGTAATTTACGTGAAACTGAAGTGGGATATTCTGTTATTCCTGTTGAAGATGACGCGTTAATGTCTGCCTACTTCACCCCTACAGCTGCAGAGCTAGGTGTGCCAGCCAGTGTTATTGCTACCGTAAGCACTAACCGTGAAGCAGGTAAGCTGGAAGTGGTTTATCTTGATAAAGGATTAGATGCGGGCGTTAAGCCTGGGCATGTTTTTGCTATTTATCGTGATGGCGAGGAAGTGGTAATAGGCAGTGATGGTCAGCCTGTACGGGCAATTGAACGTACATCGTATGACAAAGTAGTCGCTCATTTTTCAGATGATAAAGTATTTAAGGTACCTGACGTTTATCACGGTAATCTAATGGTTTTTAAAGTTTTTGATAAAACCAGTTTAGGTTTGATTATGATGAGTGATCGTCCTGTTAGAGTAAAAGATAAATTGGTTACGCCAGCCAATTTGACCTTTAAAGGTGAATAATTTCTGATAATCTGGTCGACTGGTTAGTTGTTTCTGCAGTATCCGGGCTAGGACCCGCTCGGATTAAACAATTATTAGTGCACATGGATGTTGAAGAGTTAAGGCAAAGGTTGCAATTTGAACCTGATGCCTTACCGCTTTCTTCTCAATCTTTGAGGGCGTGTAAAATCGATTTAGATAAAGTCGATAGCGCCCTCGACTGGCTTGAGCAAGCAGATAATCATCATCTTATCTGTTTATCTGACCCTTTATATCCTCCAATGTTACAGCAAATATATGACCCTCCCTCAATTCTTTTTGTCAAAGGGCAAGTAAACGGATTATTACCGCCTTCAATCGCTATAGTGGGTAGTCGTAATATGTCATTACATGGCGCAGATACGGCCGCCAGTCTCGCTCGTGGCCTTTCTTGTTCTGGGTTTAGTATTACCAGTGGGATGGCAGCTGGTATCGATGGTGCAGCGCATAAAGCTGTGGTGGCTAATAATGGCGTGACATTAGCAGTATTGGGTTGTGGGGTAGATGTTGTCTATCCTAAAAGGCACAAATCGTTATACGACAATATTCAGCAAGATGGCTGCATCATTAGTGAGTTTTGGCCTAAAGTGAGTCCGGTAGCGGGGCATTTCCCTAAACGTAACCGCATAGTCAGTGGTTTGAGTTTAGGGACTGTTGTTGTTGAGGCGGCACGTAAAAGTGGCTCACTGATTACGGCTCGATTAGCAATGGAGCAAAACCGCGAAGTTTTTGCTGTTCCAGGGTCGACGGTGGCGGGATATCATCAAGGTTGCCATGATTTAATTAAAAATGGGGCAAAACTTGTGGAGGATGCTGCCGATATAATAGAAGAATTAGGGTGTTTATCTGAGTATCACCTTGTACAATTGCATCATCGTCACCATATACAAGCTAGCGAAATGAGTAATTTGCCATTTCCTTCGCAGTTAGCTAGTCTGTTAACAAGTGTAGGGTATGAGACTACAACAGTTGATACAGTAGTCGAGCACAGTGGAAAACCGATAGATCTGGTGTTAGTAGAATTGCTTGAACTTGAGTTACAAGGGTGGGTTGCAGTAGTGCCCGGTGGTTACGTCAGACTAAAGAGGAGTTAGCCATGTTTGATATCCTCATGTATTTATTTGAGAACTATGTCCATAGCGAAATAGAGTTATTGGTTGATGAAGATGAATTAACCAAGGAACTGACACGTGCCGGTTTTCATCAGGTCGATATTATTAAGGCCTTGGCATGGCTTGAACGTTTAGCGGACTTACAAGAAAGTGATAAACCGTATTTATGTAACCATGCACAGCATTCTTTCCGTATTTATACTAAACAAGAGGCTGCCAAGTTAGATGTGCAATGTCGCGGCTTCTTATTGTTTCTAGAGCAAATCCAAGTCTTAAGTGTTGAAACCCGAGAAATGGTTATCGACAGGGTGATGGACTTAGACGAGTCTATATTGGTATTGGAAGATTTAAAATGGGTGGTATTGATGGTGTTATTCAATGTCCCTGGAAATGAATCCGCTTATGAACAAATGGAAGATTTAATCTTCGAGCAGCCAGATGGCCATTTGCATTCGTAGTGTTGCTAAGCATTAAATAAAAAGGAGGCTATGCCTCCTTTTTCGATCCCGATAGGGTAAAATTGTTTTAATTTAGATAAAGCCTATTCAAATCAAACATAACAATTAGATGAGTCATGTCAAAAATTGATCAACAATTATTTACTGCCCATGAGCATGCTTTAGAAAAAGAGTATGAACTCTGCCCAAAGTGTGGCTGCGAGTTATCGCTAAAGCATAGCAAACATGGCAGTTTTGTTGGTTGTAATAATTATCCTACATGTGATTATACCCGGCCTTTAGTACAACACGAGTCGATAGAGACCCAAGTGATTGCTGGTTCAAGTTGCCCTGAATGTGGGCATGAATTGGCGGTTAAATCAGGGCGATTTGGTATTTTTATTGGTTGTACTCATTACCCGGAATGCCATCATATTGAAAAGCATGATCACAGTAATGAAGCGGAAGCGATAACATGTCCACATTGTCAAAAAGGACAGTTAGAGTCGCGTACTAGCCGCTATGGTAAAACGTTTTTTGCCTGTAGTGCGTACCCAAAATGCAAATATATTGTTAATTACCCGCCTGTTAATGAGCCGTGTCCTGATTGTGGTTTTGGCATTTTAGTCGAACGCAAAGGGGCTGCAGGCTATCGTTTAGAATGTCCTCAAAAAGCCTGTAAATACAAACGGTCACTATAATTTAACTTGTGTTAAGGATTAATCATGTTGCAATTGCAACCCGATGCTGTAGTTGACGTTATTTCTAAAGGTGGCGTAATTGCTTACCCAACCGAGGCTGTATTTGGATTAGGCTGTGATCCCGATAACGAGATTGCTATACAAAAACTACTCGATGTAAAGCAACGGCCATGGCAAAAAGGACTAATCTTGATTGCCAGTCATTATGAGCAATTAGCTAACTATGTCGATGAGTCTCAGTTAACCTCAGTTCAGCTTGAGTTTGTGCTGTCTAAATGGCCTGGTCCATTTACGTTTGTTATGCCCATTAAGTCGAATGTTTCATCATTATTGTGTGGTGAATTCTCTTCTATTGCCGTTAGGGTGTCAGCACATCCTACTGTGCGCGCCCTTTGCGACACGCTGCACAAACCGTTAGTATCAACCAGTGCTAATCTAGCGGGAGAAGCGCCCGTAATGCAAACAAAGCAAATTTTAACCGATTTTAACGGCAAAATAGATGCGCTGGTGTTGGGATCATTAGGTGAACAACGCCAACCATCTACGATTATTGATGCACGCACAGGACACGTTATTAGAAATGGAAACTAATTTTATGCAAAAAGGCTCAGATACCTTAGTTGTACCTAATGTAGAACAAGTAAAAACATTTTTATTGTCACTTCAGCAACGAATTTGTCAGCGTTTAACTGCGCTTGATGGTAAGTCGACTTTCAATGCCGAGTCTTGGAAGCGTGAAGAGGGTGGTGGTGGCACCAGTATGGTATTAACCCAAGGAAATGTATTCGAACAAGCAGGGGTTAACTTTTCTCATGTTATGGGTGCAGCAATGCCTGCGTCAGCCACAGCACATCGTCCTGAATTAGCGGGTAGAAGTTTTGAGGCTATGGGAGTGTCATTAGTTATTCATCCAAATAATCCTTATATTCCAACAACCCATGCTAATGTGCGCTTTTTTATTGCCAGTAAAGAAGGTGCTGATCCCGTTTGGTGGTTTGGTGGTGGATTTGATTTAACGCCTTATTACCCGTTTGAGCAAGATGTTGTTAGTTGGCATCAAACTGCACATGATTTATGTCTGCCATTTGGTGAAGACGTTTATCCTAAATATAAAAAATGGTGTGATGAGTATTTCTTCTTACCCCATCGTAATGAGACTCGTGGTGTCGGTGGATTGTTTTTTGATGATCTAAATGAGCCAGGATTTGAACAAAGTTTTGCGTTTATGCAAGCTGTGGGTAATGGTTTTATTGAAGCCTACGAGCCTATTGTTGAGCGTAATAAAGCATTGGAATACCAAGATGAAGAAAGACAATTTCAGCTTTATCGTCGTGGACGCTATGTTGAGTTCAATCTAGTTTATGACCGAGGCACTTTGTTTGGCTTACAAACGGGGGGGCGCACAGAGTCTATTTTAATGTCTATGCCGCCTTTAGTTCGTTGGGAATATGGCTTTACGCCAGAAGCGGACACTCCAGAGGCTGAATTATATGAGTACTACCTTAAACCGCAAGACTGGCTAGGGCTGAACAAGTAAGTGTTAGCTATTTACTGATTACGCATGTGATCAGCTAAAGTTGAAATAGCCTGAATAATCGCATGACGATGTTCAGGCTTTTTTATACATTTATCAATAGCTGCCCGCATACAAATTAGCCATTGGTCACGCATAGATTCATCTATTGAAAATGGCATATGTCTGGCGCGGAGTGCCGGATGACCATATTTTTGTTGATAAAGTGGTGGTCCGCCGAGCCAACCAGTTAAAAATTCATATAGCTTGGCTTCAGATTCTGCTATTGGTGCGCGATGAAGTGCCAGTAGTGTTTGAGTTTCTGGTTGTTGTTGCATTTGTTGATAAAATTCATGGGCAATCGCTCTTATCACTTTATCACCACCAATTAAATCATAAGCATTAGATTGCTCAGCATCTCTGTGATGATCTACTTGCTGTTTTTCGAAGATTTTTTTCAGCCAATTCATTGTGATACCGTCTATTTGTTTGTTAATTATTATATATCATTTAATCTTTTTCTTACCAGCAACAACCAATGACAACTTTGGGTTAATGTTTTGAAACGATTTAGTTAAATCTTTTTATGTTGTTTGTTCGACTATCTTGCTAAATTGACCTCAATTTCAAAGGAGAACAATAATGACTAAGATGATGCCATCTTTAGTGATGATTGCTGTCACTGCTGCCCTTATGGGATGCAACCAATCAGAAGCTCAAGATCCAAAAGTAACAATTAATAAAAATCCTTATCCGAGTACTTATCAAGCCTTACCCAGTAAAAAAACGATAATCAAAAATGCAACAGTGTTAACTGGTACTGGTGAGAAAATCGAGAATGCTGACCTGATTATTATTGATGGCAAGATTAGTGCTGTTGGGCAAAATCTAGTTGCAGATGACGCCACTGTCGTCGATGCGAAAGGCAAGTGGGTCACTCCTGGTATTATTGATGTGCATTCTCATTTGGGGGTTTATCCTAGCCCTAATGCTGAGTCGCATAACGACGGTAACGAAATGACCAATCCTGTGACGGCGGAAGTATGGGCTGAACACAGCGTATGGCCGCAGGACCCCGGCTTTAATCGGGCTAGAGAAGGTGGCGTAACCACGATGCAGATCTTGCCCGGTTCAGCTAATTTAATCGGTGGTAGAGGTGTGACATTAAAAAATGTCCCATCTGAAAGTATGCAAGGCATGAAGTTTCCAAATGCGCCCTATGGTTTGAAAATGGCCTGTGGTGAAAACCCTAAGTCGCTTTACGGTAGCCGCAATGAACCACCGATGACACGTATGGGCAATATGGCGGGTTATCGCCAGGCGTTTATTGAAGCGACTGAATATAAGCGTGCTTGGGATAAGTATGAAGCCGATTATGCTGCAGGCAAAAATGCCGTTGCACCTAAGCGCGATTTAACCCTAGATACTTTACAAGGAGTGTTAGAAGGTGAAATTCTAATCCACAATCATTGTTATAAAGCCGAAGAAATGGTGATGATGATTGATTTAGGCAAAGAGTTTAACTATCACTCTGGCACATTCCACCATGCAATTGAAGCTTACAAAATTGCCGATACGTTAGCTGAAAATGGAAACTGTGCTGCTATGTGGCCAGACTGGTGGGGATTCAAGTTAGAAGCATACGATATGGTACTTGAAAATGTTGCCATTGTTGATGCTGTTAAAAACTCCTGTGCGGTTGTGCATTCAGATTCTCCTGTCACGATTCAACGCTTGAATCAAGAAAGTGCCAAAATCATGCACAATGCAAATGCCAATGGTTTTAATTATACAGAAGAACAAGTCATTAGCTGGATTACGACTAATGCTGCTAAGTCTTTAGGCATTGCCGATAAGACTGGTTCATTAGAAGTAGGTAAGAACGCTGATGTAGTTATTTGGAACGTAAATCCGTTTAGTGTCTACGCTAAAGCTGAGCAAGTATTTATTGATGGTGCAAAAGTCTTCGATGATAAAGATGCGCGCTATCAAGCTCAAAGTGACTTTTTACTTGGACAGGAATAAGGCCAATAACATGAAGAAAATGACAAAAACGTTACTTGCCTTATCGATGGCAAGTGCCATGTTAGGTACATCGGGTTTGGCGTTAGCTGAATCATTTGCAATTACTAATGCCACTGTACATACAGCCACAGAACAAGGCGTACTAGAAAACGCTGTAGTTGTCGTTAAAGATGGCATTATTACTGCGGTAAATACGGCAAATAGCCTTGCAGCATATGAGGTCGATAAGGTTATCGATGCCAAAGGGGGCGTTGTTACCCCTGGGTTTATAGGTTCGATGAACATACTGGGTCTAGTTGAAATCAGTGCGGTAACTGAATCTGGCGATGCTCAAGATAAAAAAGCGGATATTACTTTTGATCCTAGCTATGCCTACAATCCAAAAGCCAGCAGCATAGCGTTTACTCGCAAAGGTGGCATTACCCGCAATGTTGTTACTTCAGGTGGTGGGGAGGATATCTTTGCTGGTCAAACATTTGTTATCGATCTAACAGGTGGGTGGGATAGTGTTAAACAAACTAATACCGCAGTATTTGTTGAGCTAGGCGCTAACCATGAGGGATCTCGAGCGACGTATTTACAGCAATTAGTTACTCAGCTTGAAAAAGCGCAAAAGTCACTTGAAAAGACCGCTAAAGGCAAAAAAAGTAAAGATAATGAAGACGCTGAGCCAGAAGCCGCTGACGAAATTATCAATCAGTTACTTGCAGGGGAAAAGCCGCTTATCGTTGCCGCCGATCGTGCTAGCGACATGTTAGCCGTGCTCAAAATTAAACAGCGTTTTAAGCTAAATGTTATCTTTGTTGGCGCAGCGGATGCGGTATTAATTGCTGATGAAATTGCTAAAGCCAATGTGCCGGTGATTATTGATGCAATGCGTAACTTACCTGAAAGCTTTGACTCTTTGCATAATGATTTAAGCAATGCGGGCAAATTAAATGCCGCGGGTGTCAAAGTTATATTATCCAATATCGGCGATAGCCATAATGTGTATAGCCTACGTTATAGTGCAGGCAATGCCGTTGCTAATGGTATGGATTATAATGCGGCTTTAGCATCAATGACGGCAAACGTCGCAGATGTGTTTAACATCGACAGCGGTAGAATTGCTGAAGGCAAGGTTGCTGATATTGTTATCTGGAATGGAGACCCATTCGAATACAGTAGTCATGTAGTCAAAATGTACATTGATGGAAAAGAGCAAAGTACGCAAAGTCGTCAGGACAAGTTACGCGAACGTTACACCACACCATCTGACTTACCGCGTGGTTATACAAAGTAAATCCAATTGAGTATGAACATGCTGTATTAGAGAGAAGATAATTGATGACCGATTTATATGCCGTATTAGGTAATCCGATTGCACAAAGTCAATCACCGTATATTCATAGTGAGTTTGCTAAGCAAACCCAGCAAAATATGAGTTACCAAACAATACTTGCACCGGTCGATCAATTTGAGGAAACCCTGCGCACCTTTATAAAAAAAGGTGCGAAAGGTGCCAATATCACCGCCCCGTTTAAAGAGCAGGCTTATGCGCTTTGTGATGAACTCAGTGAGTTAGCTCAATTAGCGGGTGCGGTGAATACGTTGACGTTTACTGAAGATGGTAAAATATACGGCGATAATACCGATGGGGTGGGGCTGGTAAATGATCTTGAAACGCAGTTCGGGCCACTCAAAGATAAGCATGTATTATTAATTGGAGCTGGTGGCGCAGCAAGAGGGTGTATATTGCCAATTTTACAGCATCATGTTGCTCAATTAGTTATCTGTAATCGAACTCATGAAAAAGCACAACAGTTGCAAACATTGTTTTGCGATTATGGTAACTTTTTTGCGAAACCGATTGAGGAAATCCAGTCTCCATTTGATTTAGTGATTAACTCAACCTCAGCAGGTTTATCAGGGCAACTAATATCTCTGCCGAGTGTTATTATCGATGAAACAACAGACTGTTATGACATGACTTATAGTCAGCATACTACGGTATTCAATCAGTGGGCCAAAGACCAAAACGCACATCAGACAGCTGATGGTTTAGGGATGTTGGTTGGTCAGGCAGCTAAAAGCTTTAACCTATGGCGTGGAGTTACTCCTGATACCGATCCTGTTATGGAAAAACTGCGACAGTCACTTGCTCAAAAGGTGTCGAGTTAATGAATCAAAGCGTGATTTTTACCGATCAACTCTATATGGAAACAAATCAAGTTAGATTTATTGCTCAGCAGCAGGGAATGCATATTAACTGTTTTGCAAGCTTTGCTGTAATCAGTGCGCTTTGCGACCATCAAGTGGTTAATGAACATAACGCGGTTCACTTGTTTGAACAATGTCGATTTGATTTAGAAGATAAAGCCGAAGTGCTGATTGAGCAAGAAGCTTTCAGTGATAGTGGTGACATATTCTTATCGTTATAACTCATGTATAAATGCATTTCTCACAACACAACTTAACTACAAGAGTTAAGTTATATTAGCATTTTATATCAAGCCTGCTTTTTGAGTTTTTTTTGAACATACATACTGTGATCCGCCTGCTTAAACGCACTTTCCCAATCCTGATCATAGCGCGCAACTCCATAACTAAAATGAATAGCAGGTGTTAACTGTGTAAGTTCATCTTGCATTTGGGTAATTTGCTTCATCAATATTTCAATTGGACCGTAGCATAAAGCGATGAACTCATCACCACCATAACGAGCGACCAAAAATTTTGGATACCACATTGATTTTAGCGAATTAGCCAACGCTTTTAGTGCATCATCACCTGCTTGATGCCCATGTTGATCATTTAATGGTTTTAAGTTGTCCATATCCAAAATAATGATGTAACTCCCTAAATTGGGATCATGTTGCCATTGCAGAACGGCAGCATCAAATTTTTTACGATTATAAAGTTCGGTTAATCCATCATTATTAGCCAAACTTTCTATTTCTTTCGACTTCTGATACAACGAAATCGCGTTAGCGGCCTCGGATGTTAAAATATTGACTAAACTAATATCGTAGTCCCCAAAAGTTCCCGCCTTAGTACTGTCTAAATTCATCATTCCATAAAGTTGTCCTTTAATCCTAATTGGACTGGATAATGTTGAACAAATAGGTTTTGTTGATGCATCAGGTAGAACAAATGGGTCATCATTTTTGGCGCTTTTAGCATTGATGTTACTAATGACAACCGTTTTATGAAAACGCCCCTTAGTTAAACGATATAGAAAGGTTTCTTTTAGCGTAAAGTTAACATTTTGCAGGGCATCCATATTTAGCCCTATAACGGAGGCAAACTGTAACCGATCAGTCATATTGTCTACCAA
Source organism: Shewanella sp. HL-SH2 (assembly GCF_051164935.1). Classification (NCBI taxonomy): domain Bacteria; kingdom Pseudomonadati; phylum Pseudomonadota; class Gammaproteobacteria; order Alteromonadales; family Shewanellaceae; genus Shewanella; species Shewanella sp. HL-SH2. The sequence goes on along the minus strand of NZ_CP195035.1, from coordinate 500,319 downwards.
TATAATACTGCCCATTTCTGCATCATCTACAGCGGATACCGCTTTTTGTAAAAGTGCGTCTAGAAATGATTTTTCAGAGTCATACTTATTCGATAAATTAACTAACTCGTAGGTTGTATCATTGATATGGATAACCTGTTCCAAATGCTGCCAAAGTCGTAACATATTTTGCTTATATATGTAAAAGCTAATTGCATAGCTGGCCAGATACCCGCCAATAATCAACGTTAAGTATAAGTAAGTTTGTTCAATAGCTGGGGTAAAAATGATAATAGTGCAAATAAGACACAGAGGAAGAGCGAGCAGCAGAAGATGTTGCTTAAAATCAATATAGGCGATGTGTTTATTGTTAATTCGATTTTTAGTTTGCACTACACTCATCCTAAGTAAAAAATGAAGTCCAGTAACCGATAAGGTGGGGGACTTTAAACGGTCTGCATAACGATTTTTCAATACTAAAGTGACAATCTTTGCTAAATATAGACTAGAGTCACGACTTATACACAACTAAGATATAATCATTTATTAATTGATACGATAAATAAAAGTGTTATAAGCATTAAGAGTTTAAACTAAATGGACCAAGCTTATATTGGCCCATATTAGGCTTCGTCATTAGCTCGACTGTTGTAAGTCCACTAAGTATTCATTTTTTAACCGAACATAATTATCAGCAGACTGCGGTAAAAAAGCACGTTCAGCATCCGTCAAGGCTCTAATCTGCTTACAAGGGCTGCCAACATACAAATAACCGCTTTGCAAAATCTTATTCGGTGGTACTAATGAGCCCGCACCGACAATGACATCATCTTCTACTACTGCACCATCAAGTAAAATCGCGCCCATGCCTATTAATACACGATGACCAATCTTACAGCCATGTAACATTGCTTTATGCCCAATGGTGACATCGTCACCTATAATTAAGGGATGTCCATCAGGATTAGCAACTGATTTACGGGTTACATGCAATATACTGCCATCTTGTACATTGCTGCGTTTACCAATACGGATCTTATTTACATCACCACGCGCGGCCACTAATGGCCAAATACTTGCGTCATGGTCTAATTTTATGTCACCCACAAGCACGGCTGACTCATCAACATAGACATTATCAGCTAAATTAGGGTGGGTCCCTTGGTAAGTTCTTACATTAGTAGACATAACAATCCTTATATATTCACGGTTTGAGACAGTATAATGCTTAAAAACTAGCTGGTCAGGCTAAATTATCCGCAAACAAGCCAAAAGTAACAAATAACTTTAAAAAAGGGGTTGCGTGGTTTCAGAATATCCCTATAATGCGCATCCACTGACACGGCACAGCGCGAAAGCAAAGTGACGAGTTAGGTTGATTTGAAAGGATAAAAACTTTGGTTTCATCATCAAATCAACAGCGAAAAGAAAGTTTGAAAAAACACTTGACGCTGACAACAGGGCCTGTAGAATACGCAGCCCAAGCCAACGACCTAGCGTCCAACGGCGATGTTTGAAAAATCAACATCAACGCTCTTTAACAACTTAAACAAGAAATCTGTGTGGACATTCACAGGTATTGAGTTATTCGAAATTGCTTCTTCTTAGGAAGAGCAATCAAAAAATTTAAACTCAATGCAACGATGAATGTTCATAGCAATATGTACAAAAAGACTTTGTTAACTTCGGTTGATAAAGCAATCAGAATTCATTGAGCCGAAACCTTCGGGTTTCAAAAAACTTTAATTGAAGAGTTTGATCATGGCTCAGATTGAACGCTGGCGGCAGGCCTAACACATGCAAGTCGAGCGGCAGCGGGAAGATAGTTTACTATCTTTGCCGGCGAGCGGCGGACGGGTGAGTAATGCCTAGGGATCTGCCCAGTCGAGGGGGATAACAGTTGGAAACGACTGCTAATACCGCATACGCCCTACGGGGGAAAGGAGGGGACCTTCGGGCCTTTCGCGATTGGATGAACCTAGGTGGGATTAGCTAGTTGGTGAGGTAATGGCTCACCAAGGCGACGATCCCTAGCTGTTCTGAGAGGATGATCAGCCACACTGGGACTGAGACACGGCCCAGACTCCTACGGGAGGCAGCAGTGGGGAATATTGCACAATGGGCGAAAGCCTGATGCAGCCATGCCGCGTGTGTGAAGAAGGCCTTCGGGTTGTAAAGCACTTTCAGTAGGGAGGAAAGGTAGTAGTTTAATAAACTATTGCTGTGACGTTACCTACAGAAGAAGGACCGGCTAACTCCGTGCCAGCAGCCGCGGTAATACGGAGGGTCCGAGCGTTAATCGGAATTACTGGGCGTAAAGCGTGCGCAGGCGGTTTTTTAAGCCAGATGTGAAAGCCCTGGGCTCAACCTAGGAATTGCATTTGGAACTGGGGAACTAGAGTCTTGTAGAGGGAGGTAGAATTTCAGGTGTAGCGGTGAAATGCGTAGATATCTGAAGGAATACCGGTGGCGAAGGCGGCCTCCTGGACAAAGACTGACGCTCATGCACGAAAGCGTGGGGAGCAAACAGGATTAGATACCCTGGTAGTCCACGCCGTAAACGATGTCTACTCGGAGTTTGGTGACTTAGTCACTGGGCTCCCAAGCTAACGCATTAAGTAGACCGCCTGGGGAGTACGGCCGCAAGGTTAAAACTCAAATGAATTGACGGGGGCCCGCACAAGCGGTGGAGCATGTGGTTTAATTCGATGCAACGCGAAGAACCTTACCTACTCTTGACATCCAGAGAATTCGCTAGAGATAGCTTAGTGCCTTCGGGAACTCTGAGACAGGTGCTGCATGGCTGTCGTCAGCTCGTGTTGTGAAATGTTGGGTTAAGTCCCGCAACGAGCGCAACCCCTATCCTTATTTGCCAGCGAGTTATGTCGGGAACTTTAGGGAGACTGCCGGTGATAAACCGGAGGAAGGTGGGGACGACGTCAAGTCATCATGGCCCTTACGAGTAGGGCTACACACGTGCTACAATGGCGTATACAGAGGGTTGCAAAGCCGCGAGGTGGAGCTAATCTCACAAAGTACGTCGTAGTCCGGATTGGAGTCTGCAACTCGACTCCATGAAGTCGGAATCGCTAGTAATCGTGAATCAGAATGTCACGGTGAATACGTTCCCGGGCCTTGTACACACCGCCCGTCACACCATGGGAGTGGGCTGCAAAAGAAGTGGGTAGTTTAACCTTCGGGAGAACGCTCACCACTTTGTGGTTCATGACTGGGGTGAAGTCGTAACAAGGTAGCCCTAGGGGAACCTGGGGCTGGATCACCTCCTTACCTATACGACTAACTCAATACCTAAAGTGCAGAGATGCATGTGAGTGTTCACACAGATTACTTGTTAACTTCTTCGGAAGTAGAGTGAAACACACCGCTTGCCGGTTAAGTGTTGTTCTTTAACAATTTGGAAAGCTGATAGTACTAACTAAAGGCGCATGAATGATGATTCGTTGTCGTTTGTGTGATTACGTTAGTGCGAAAATAATATTGATGCGAAAGCATCAGTATCTTGAGTTCTCAAAACACTGTTTAAGTGTCTTGAATATTCTAAAAACTAAGGCGAGTCACACTTCCTGGTCGGGAGTGAGACAAGTAAAAACCAGCTAGTTGCGATACAGTCTAATTAGTTCATTCTCTTGTTTACAAGGGTTGTGAAACTCATTTGGGTTGTATGGTTAAGTGACTAAGCGTATACGGTGGATGCCTTGGCAGTCAGAGGCGATGAAGGACGTAATAACTTGCGAAAAGCGTTGGCGAGCTAGTAATAAGCATTTGAGCTAACGATATCCGAATGGGGAAACCCGGCCACATAAGTGGTCATCATACAGTGAATACATAGCTGTATGAGGCGAACCTGGGGAACTGAAACATCTAAGTACCCAGAGGAAAAGAAATCAACCGAGATTCCCCTAGTAGCGGCGAGCGAACGGGGATTAGCCCTTAAGTCTATGGGGTGTTAGTGGAATGAGTTGGAAAGCTCAGCGGCACAGGGTGATAGCCCCGTACATGAAAACTAACCATAGATGAAAACGAGTAAGGCGGGACACGTGACATCCTGTTTGAATATGGGGGGACCATCCTCCAAGGCTAAATACTCCTGACTGACCGATAGTGAACCAGTACCGTGAGGGAAAGGCGAAAAGAACCCCTGTGAGGGGAGTGAAATAGAACCTGAAACCGTATACGTACAAGCAGTGGGAGCGGTTCTTGAGACCGTGACTGCGTACCTTTTGTATAATGGGTCAGCGACTTACGTTTTGTAGCGAGGTTAAGCGAATAGCGGAGCCGTAGGGAAACCGAGTGTTAACTGCGCGTTTAGTTGCAAGGCGTAGACCCGAAACCGAGTGATCTAGCCATGGGCAGGTTGAAGGTTGAGTAACATCAACTGGAGGACCGAACCGACTTATGTTGAAAAATGAGCGGATGACTTGTGGCTGGGGGTGAAAGGCCAATCAAACTCGGAGATATCTGGTTCTCCTCGAAAGCTATTTAGGTAGCGCCTCGAGCGAATACCATTGGGGGTAGAGCACTGTTAAGGCTAGGGGGTCATCCCGACTTACCAACCCTTTGCAAACTCCGAATACCAATGAGTACTACTCGGGAGACAGACAGCGGGTGCTAACGTCCGTTGTCAAAAGGGAAACAACCCAGACCGTCAGCTAAGGTCCCAAAGTGTATGTTAAGTGGGAAACGATGTGGGAAGGCTTAGACAGCTAGGATGTTGGCTTAGAAGCAGCCATCATTTAAAGAAAGCGTAATAGCTCACTAGTCGAGTCGGCCTGCGCGGAAGATTTAACGGGGCTAAACATACCACCGAAGCTACGGGTTTGCAGTTTACTGCAAGCGGTAGAGGAGCGTTCTGTAAGCGGTTGAAGGTGAAGGGGTAACCCACACTGGACGTATCAGAAGTGCGAATGCTGACATGAGTAACGATAAAGGGAGTGAAAAACTCCCTCGCCGAAAGACCAAGGGTTCCTGTCCAACGTTAATCGGGGCAGGGTGAGTCGACCCCTAAGGTGAGGCCGAAAGGCGTAATCGATGGAAAACAGATTAATATTTCTGTACCTCTGCTAACTGCGATGGAGAGACGGAGAAGGCTAGGCTAGCGCGGCGTTGGTAGTCCGCGTTTAAGGTAGTAGGCGGTGTTCTTAGGCAAATCCGGGAACACGTACTTAAATGTACACGTTGAGAGCTGATGACGAGTCACTAAGGTGATGAAGTAGTTGATGCCATGCTTCCAGGAAAATCTTCTAAGCTTCAGGTTAGTAGGGATCGTACCCCAAACCGACACAGGTGGTCGGGTAGAGAATACCAAGGCGCTTGAGAGAACTCGGCTGAAGGAACTAGGCAAAATGGTACCGTAACTTCGGGAGAAGGTACGCTGCTGTTGGTGATGGGACTTGCTCCCTAAGCTGACGGCAGTCGCAGATACCAGGTGGCTGCAACTGTTTATCAAAAACACAGCACTGTGCAAAATCGCAAGATGACGTATACGGTGTGACGCCTGCCCGGTGCCGGAAGGTTAATTGATTGGGTTATCGCAAGAGAAGCTCATGATCGAAGCCCCGGTAAACGGCGGCCGTAACTATAACGGTCCTAAGGTAGCGAAATTCCTTGTCGGGTAAGTTCCGACCTGCACGAATGGCGTAATGATGGCCACGCTGTCTCCAGCCGAGACTCAGTGAAGTTGAAATTGCGGTGAAGATGCCGTATACCCGCGGCTAGACGGAAAGACCCCGTGAACCTTTACTATAGCTTGGCACTGAACATTGAACCTACATGTGTAGGATAGGTGGGAGACTTTGAAGCTTCGTCGCTAGATGGAGTGGAGTCAATCTTGAAATACCACCCTTGTAGTTTTGATGTTCTAACTCTGGCCCCTTATCGGGGTTGAGGACAGTGCCTGGTGGGTAGTTTGACTGGGGCGGTCTCCTCCCAAAGAGTAACGGAGGAGCACGAAGGTTGGCTAAGTACGGTCGGACATCGTACGGTTAGTGCAATGGCATAAGCCAGCTTAACTGCGAGACATACACGTCGAGCAGGTACGAAAGTAGGTCATAGTGATCCGGTGGTTCTGAATGGAAGGGCCATCGCTCAACGGATAAAAGGTACTCCGGGGATAACAGGCTGATACCGCCCAAGAGTTCATATCGACGGCGGTGTTTGGCACCTCGATGTCGGCTCATCACATCCTGGGGCTGAAGTCGGTCCCAAGGGTATGGCTGTTCGCCATTTAAAGTGGTACGCGAGCTGGGTTCAGAACGTCGTGAGACAGTTCGGTCCCTATCTGCCGTGGGCGTTGGATGATTGAGGGGAGCTGCTCCTAGTACGAGAGGACCGGAGTGGACGAACCGCTGGTGTTCGGGTTGTCATGCCAATGGCATTGCCCGGTAGCTACGTTCGGAATCGATAACCGCTGAAAGCATCTAAGCGGGAAGCGAGCCCCAAGATGAGTCATCCCTAGAGCTTTAAGCTCTCTAAAGGGCCGTAGGAGACTACTACGTTGATAGGCAAGGTGTGTAAGCGTTGTGAGGCGTTGAGCTAACTTGTACTAATGACCCGTGAGGCTTAACCATACAACCCAGATGGGTTTTACTGATACGACTTAGTATTAGAATGGGACGCTTAAATAGTGTAACGAGACTCAAACTCAGATAAAGCAATCAGCTTTCCGAATTATTATTTAATGCTAGTTAAATAGCGTTAGATAACCAAATTTGTCTGGAAACCATAGAGCTGTGGCACCACCTGATCCCATTCCGAACTCAGAAGTGAAACACAGTATCGCCGATGGTAGTGTGGGGTCTCCCCATGTGAGAGTAGGTCATTTCCAGGCGCCAAATAAAACAGCAAGGCCACTCTAATTGAGTGGCCTTTTTGTTTTGTGTCGAAAAATTATTCTTGAGCATAAGTCATACATAGTGTGGCCGATATGCCCATGTGAGAATAGGTCATTTCCAGGCGCCTAATTTACTCGCAAGAGTAGTGATAAGCCCGTTACTAACGTAACGGGCTTTTTTACGTTTGAGATTTGAGCATGTCATTTGAGCATAGTATTATACCATTTACATTAATTAATTGGTCAGTTTTGTCCACCGTCTAGAACATAGTAGAATCACCCTTTCCGGCTCTGCAATAAATCGATTCCATGCAATGGAACACTGCTCAACAATATCGTCATATCCACTAAAGCAACGATTGGCGAGTTCATTCTGACGAAGCCATTGCCACACTTGTTCTATAGGGTTGAGTTCTGGCGAATAGGGCGGAAGCTTAAGGATACTAAGGTTATCAAAGTCCTCTGTCAGCTCCTGTTGATGCCAACCTGCGCCATCCATGATGACCAAAGCATGGCGACTCGATTCGGTAGCCTCTGAAATTAATTTTAAATGCTCCCACATATATTCACTATTGGCATGCGGGGCAATAATAGCCTCTGTCGCACCCGTTGCCGGACACACCGCGCCATATAAATACGCTGATTCAAACTGTTGTTGCCTTACCGCTCGTGGTCGGGTTCCTTTCGTTGCCCAAATGCGGGTTGTTGTATTTTGCTGACCAAATCTGGCTTCATCTTGAAACCAAACATCAATGCGATCTAACGCCACATGACCAGGGGTGTTAAGGATCGTTGACAGCTGGAAGTTTTTTAAAAGCGTCCTGAATATCTTGAGATTGTTTTGGGTGACGAGAGCGGGTCGTTATCCATGACAATCCTAATTGATGCAGTAATCTGTAGATATTTGCCTGTTTAAAGGTCACGCCAAATTCAGACTGAATAAAAAGACTGACATCTCTTGCCATCAATCTTCCGCCACTCTCAGACAAGCTTTTGACGTTGTACAAATTCTTTCAGATTTACCAGTTGTTTCGCCGATAATTGAGCGGGTCGACCTGGATTATGTTTATCATCTAGGCCGCTAATGCCATGAGTTAAATAATGAGTAACCCATGCATTTACACTGGTTCTACTGACCTTCAACATGTTGGCTATAGCAGTACGAGAATGACCTTCGGTAAAATGAAGTAAGGCGAGATAACGCATACGTTTACGTGCGCTTTTCTCAGATTTAACTAATGCTGCAAGATTGAGATTATTCATCGATACTGAAATAAGGAAATGACAACTAATTAGATCACATATTTAATGTAAATGGTATTAGTGTGGCCGATATGCCCATGTGAGAGTAGGTCATTTCCAGGCGCCAAATTTACTCGCAAGAGTAGTGATAAGCTCGTTACTAACGTAACGGGCTTTTTTACGTTTGAGAGTTGAGCATGTCATTTCCAGGCGCCTAATTTACTGGTAAGTGTAATGATAAGCCCGTTACTAATGTAACGGGCTTTTTTTACATCTATGATTTCTGGTTAACATCAATCAATCATATTAGAGAATGTCAGTGATGTGGTGAATATAAGGATATACGCTTATTTAGAAAAATTTATGCTTATCGTTTGTATTTTGTGTATTTTTTCGAGCAATATAGAATGTTATTCAACTGAAATAGACATAGGCTTTAAACTAAAAATCTATAATGTTTCTAATTAAGTTCAAATTCGATAGCTATTATAGTTAAATTCCGGTTATTAATTTTTATTATTATTCGCGTTATAATAAATTATTATTGGTGTCGAAAGCTGTTAATAAACAATAACTTTATGACCTATATTTACAATAAAAACCCTAACTATTTCTTTACTTGTTATAAGCTTTGCCGCTAGCATGTGGAATGCTTTACTGATTTGGATATCATTTGTTTAACATACGGAATTTGTCGCTCACATTTATTATTCCATTTTGTATCTTGTCTATGCACCTAGCCATGGTATTTGGAGGATATTACTATGAGTATTCTGATCTCAAGCAGCAGCTTGCTGAAGAGCAGACTGAGCAGTTAAAAAAAGATCTATTTCGTATGCGGCATGTCATCGAGTCATCAGTACAAGCGCAAGATTTTAGCCGTATCGATCAAGAGGTAGCTCTGATTTCTACTGATATGAGTATGATGGTCTATGTTATCTTGGATCCTAGCCGCACTATTCATTTTGCAAATCATATTATTTGGCGTGAGAGTGATGCGAGTAATGTGCTCGAAGGTTACTCTAACGCAATCCATAAAAGCGTGATTCAATTAAATAAACCCTATTTTCAAGTCAATTTCGACCGGTTATCGATCCAGGGCTATTATCCTATAACCGATAACAATCGATTTAGCTACGCGCAATCTGTTGAATTGATATATCTCGAGTATGATATTTCTGGGATGATCTCCCAAATATCGGATTCCCTTTTTAATAGGACGGTTCAAATATGGGGAGTTGGTTCATTATTTCTTATTGCTTTTTGTGCCTTACTCTACTGGTTTTGGATTCATCCCTTAAGCCGCTTAAGTCTTAGAGCGAAAAATATTGATACCTCTGATTTTCAGCGCGGAATTATTTGTTCTTCGCTTGAGGTTGCATCACTCAGAGATTACTTGGTGCAAGTAAGTGGTAAGCTCAAGCGTAACCAAAAACGATTAAACGATGCTGAGCAGAGGTGGCTATTTTCTGTTGAAGGTGTGCGTAATGGTATATGGGATTGGAATATTACTACTGGCAGTGTTTATGTTTCAGACCGCTGGAAAGATATGCTGGGCTATCAGTCTTATGAGTTGGATAGTGATTATTCTGTTTGGGAGTCTCGACTACACCGTGAGGAAAAAGTAGATGTATTAAATGCGTTACAAAAATATATTGATGGCAAAACTACTGAATATGAGAGCGTTCATAGATTAAGGCATAAAGATGGTAAACATATTTGGGTGTTGGATAAAGGGAAAATAGTCGAATGGGATCAACAGGGTAAACCGGTTCGAATTATTGGTACCATCACGGATGTATCAGGCGATGTGAAAGTTCAAAAAACGGAGTCTGATAAGGATAAACAAGCTCATACAGGCTTAATTGATTTAGTTAATCGTGAAGCATTGGCTGATTCCTTATACGATTTGCAAGTTCATAGTCGGAAGGTTAACCAGTTTTCTGTTATTTTATTGATAAATATAGATAATTTTGCTGTTTTGAATGATGCCTTAGGTGCTGAGTTAGGTGATCGATTATTGATGAAAATTGCCGCTAGGTTATCAAGCGCTTTTTCATCAGCAGATTTTGTTGCCCGTTTAGGGGCTGATGAGTTTATTTTACTGGCTAAAAACTTTGGTAATGAAGTCGGCCACGCTAATAAACGAGCCTTGGCTTTGGCTAGCGAGGTCAGGCAGTTAATTGGGAGAAGCTTTTCTGTTGCCGAACAAGAGCTTTCTATTTCAGCCCGTGTCGGAGTTGTAGTATGTGATGGTGTTGAGTCACTTGAGCCTCAAACTCTACTCGGTAGGGCTGATAATGCTCTTGAACATGCCAAAGAGCCAAGATCAAATGGCTGTTCTATTTATCATCCACAACTTGATCATAGTCAAATACAACCTTTTAAATTAAGTCACGAGTTGAAAGTTGCACTAGCGCAAGAGCAGCTAAATTTAGTGTATCAGCCTGTTGTTGATGATGATGGTCATGTAATGAGTGTTGAAGTTTTACCACGTTGGTATCACCAACAGCATGGTTTTATTAGTCCGCGTAAATTTATAGAGGCTGCAGAATTATCGGATTTCATATTTGAATTAGAGCTTTGGATCCTTGAGAAGACATGTCAAGTGTTGCATCAGTTGCAATCATTAGGTGTGCCGACACCTATCATGTCTTTAAATATATCCTCGCGTCACTTTCATCAAGAACATTTTGTAAGTGTGGTATTAAACCGCATTCAAAGCAGCAAGGTGAATCCGAGTAAATTGCAGTTTGAGTTAAATGAGGATGTTTTCTCTGTTAATGCCGAATTGGTTAAAGAAAAAATTATTACGCTTCAAAATATGGGTCTTAATGTTGCTTTAGATAATTTTGGTTCGGGCTTATGTTCGCTGAATCAACTGCAAGGCGTGAGTTTTTCACAGGTTAAATTAGCGGCTTGTTATGTTGTAGAGGATAAGCAAGATCCTAGTTCACAAATATTGTTATGTGCGTTAGTTGAATTAGCCTCTCGCTTGGATTATCAGGTTATTGCTAAGCAAGTTGAAACTAAATCACAGCTTAGTAATTTAATTCACGCTAAATGTAATGGCTTCCAGGGATACATTTTCAGCCGTCCTTTAAGTGAGGTCGATATTATTCAATTAGTTAAGTCCCAGCTGTCTTTGAGTGTTGTTTAATAAAGTTGATAGCATGGCTTAATGCTTTATTCCTTAGTTTATCGCTTTCGATAAAGACCTCATGATAAGCACCTTGGATGACGACCTTATGACATTGTGCACTCAGTGCGTTGTCCTGTGATTGATTCGTGACAATCGTATCTTCACTTGCCTGTAAAATGAGGATTGGTGTTGGTGAACTTTTGGCTAATTCTGCACAACTCTCTGCTGCATTAATGGCTTCAATCAACCAATGGTTGGTCGGTGAGCCAAGTTGTAATTGAGGATGTTTTTTATAACATTCTCTATAGTGTTCATACCTGTGCTTACTGTGTGTTAAATAGTTACTGATAAAGGGAGCTGGATTATAGTCTGTGCCACCAAGAACATAGTTACTAGTGACTTTACCTTCAACCGTTATTGCCGATGTCTTATCAAGACGTTTGGCTAACCATAACACCATCTTGGTATTAAACGGTAAGGCTATACCAAACATAGGTGCTGACAATACCGCACTATCAAAAATAGTTGGATGTTTATGCAAATAATGTGTGGCGATTGCGCCGCCCATTGAGTGTGCCATGATTGATAGAGAGTGATGATTTGTTGGTTGGACAATATGTTCGATAAAATGGGAGAAGTCATCGATATAGTCCTCAAACTTTCCTACGTAACCTTGATGCGGCTGCTGCGTTAGTCTATCAGAAAGTCCTTGACCACGGTGATCGAGGGCAAAGATGCTGTAGCCTTGCTGAAATAAATCAAAAATCAATTCTTGGTATTTTATATATGATTCTACTCTACCATTACTAATAACAATGGCCTGTTTGGTGTCTGGTTGCAGCACCTGACAGTAGGCAATATTAACGCCGTCTTTACGACTAAAATGGCTTTGCTCAACACTTTGCCAAAAACGTTGTTGTTCTGGTGTATTGAGTTTTTTTTCAGACGAGAATTTTTTATAAATCATAAGGTCGCAGAGTTGTTTTCCTGGTGAGTCGATAGTATTTCATCATAGCGTATTTACCCCGCTATAACAGCGGGGTAAACAGTAAAGGCTAGCTTAATTTTTGAGCAATATAGGCATCTATCATTTGCTCTAGAATAGGCATCGGCACTGAACCATTTTCTAAGATGGCATCATGAAACTCTCTGATATTGAATTTTTCACCTAAAGTGTTTTCTGCTTTTGCGCGTAAACGTTTAATGGTTAGCTCACCAATTTTATACGAGAGCGCTTGCCCTGGCCAAGAGATGTAGCGATCAATTTCGGTGTTAACGTTATGCATAGATAAAGCAGTATTACCGGCCATAAAATCCACAGCTTGTTGGCGGCTCCACCCTTTAGCATGCATACCAGTATCAACCACCAGTCTTGCTGCACGCCACATTTCATAGGTTAATCGGCCAAAGTTACTGTAAGGGTCTTGATAAAAACCAGCTTCAAGGCCTAAGTATTCTGAATACAAACCCCAGCCTTCACCAAAAGCAGAAATATAGCTATAGCGCCTAAAGTTAGGCAAATCGGTCAGCTCTTTATTTAATGAAATTTGTAGGTGATGTCCCGGAACTGCTTCATGTAAGGTTAACGCTTCCATTTCATATAGAGGACGTTTATCTAACGCATATGTGTTTACCCAGTAATATCCCGGTTGGTCATCCCTATCTGAACCCGCGTATCTTCCTGTTGTGTACTTAGGTGCAATTTCAGCTGGTACAGGCGCAATCCCATAGGGCGTTCTAGGGAGTTTACCAAAATACTTAGGTAACATTGCATCGGCTTTTTTAGCAATATATGCCGCTTCTTTTAATAATTCTTCTGCGGTTTTAGGATAAAACTGTGGGTCAGTACGTAGAAAATGTAAAAACTCTGCAAATGTGCCTTTATAGCCAACGTTCGTAATCACTTGTTCCATTTCAGTTTTTATTCTGGCGACTTCTGTTAACCCAAGTTGATGTACTTCCTCTGCCGTCATTGGCAGCGTAGTGTAGTATTCCACTCGGTTTTGATAAAATGCAGGCCCATCAGGTAAGGCTGAGGCTGCGATTTGTTGCCTTGCATTGGGAATGTACTCTTGGGTCATGAAGTCGTAGAAATCTTGATAAACTGGCAACACTTTTTCTGAAATTGCTATTTTACCTTGTTGAGTGAACTGGTTCTTCTGTGTTTCAGTAAAATGGCTCGGGAAGGTAGTAAACGGTTTGAAGTAACCACTTTGCTCAACGGGAACGATAAAGGCGCTAATGCTATCTTCAAAGCCGGTAAGCGTCACTTTTGCTGGGGTAATACCTGCCGCTAAACCTTGTTTTAACCAAAATGTTTGTTGTGCGAAATAGGCTGGCAGTGCGGCCAGTTTATCTAAGTAATGCTGATAATCATCTGCAGTGTTGAAAGGTGATGTTGCCATACTGGCAATGTAAGCATGGAAGCCGCTTTCTGCCGTGATAGGCAGATAATGATCTTTGAATGCATACATATCAACTTGGTTTTGTAGTTGGTCTTGCAAAATTTTAGCGTTGATGATTTCATCTTTTGATAACTTGCTTTTATCAAGCGACTTTAACGTATTCAGAATTTGCTGTGTTTGTTTATTTTGTTCTGATAGTGACTCGGGTGATAAATCAGGCAGTTGTCCAGCAGTACGTTTGTTACCTAAGCTAGCAGCAAGTTCTGGTGAGTATGCTAAATTTAATTGCCATGCATTAGTAATTATTGAGTCTAAAGTAGCGTTGTGAGTGGGTGCTTTGATATTTTGTTTATTGTCTGTTGTTTGTTTTTGAGTGGTGTCGCCTAGATAATAATAGGCTTTTGAACCTGTGGTTGTTTTACATCCAGTGATAGAAAGTAATATCAATACAGGTAGAATGAGCTTACGCATATGAATCCCTTTAATAGACAATAAATTACAAATATCATTATTGCATCACAACATAACAATTCAACTTCAATCATGCTAGTTGATTCAACACAATTATTTGTTACCGATTGTGCATCTTTGGTGATTTCTTGCGTCACTTTTTATTCATGCATGTTAAACTTCGGTCACTGGGTGTTCTAAAAATAGAAAACACATTTAGCCTAGAAAATTAATAGGGGTTACGAATGATAGATAAATCGATTCCGCTGGTTGATTTGCATCGCCATTTGGATGGAAATGTTCGTGTTCAAACCATATGGGAGCTCGGCCACAAACATGGCATAGTTCTGCCTGCTGATTCATTAGAAACCTTAGCGCCATTTGTGCAAATTCAAGGTAAAGAGAACAGCCTAGTCGCTTTTTTAAAGAAGCTCGACTGGATGGTTGCTGTGCTAGCTGATTTAGATGCGGTAAAGCGTGTCGCCTACGAAAACGTAGTAGATGCTAAAGTATCCGGCTTAGATTATGCCGAACTACGTTTTAGCCCGTATTACATGGCGATGAACCATAATCTACCTATCGAGGCCGTAGTTGAAGCTGTGATTGATGGCGTTGCTGCCGGCACTAAAGAGCACGACGTTAAAATCAACTTGATTGGCATTATGTCGCGCTCATTCGGCCAAGAAAAATGCCGTTTGGAGCTAGAAGGTTTACTGGCCCATAAAGATAAAATCGTCGCGATTGATTTAGCCGGCGATGAGCTAGGATTTCCGGGGGATTTATTCACAGAACACTTCAAGCGTGTTCGTGATGCTGGTTTACAGATCACTGCCCATGCTGGTGAAGCGGCTGGTCCTGAAAGCATGTGGCAAGCTATTGAAGTGTTAGGTGCGACTCGTATTGGCCATGGTGTTAATGCTATTCGTGATCCTAAATTGATGGAGTATCTGGCTAAGCATCGTATTGGTATTGAGTCATGCCCAACCAGTAACCTGCATACTTCGACTATTGCTGATTATGATTCTCACCCCTTTATGCAGTTCTTCAATTCTGATGTGTTAATTGGTTTGAATACGGATGATCCTGGGGTAAGTAACATCGATATAAATCATGAATATCGTGTTGCTAAATCTGAAATGGGTTTGACGGATGAGCAATTATCGCAAGTTCAACGCAATGGCGTTGAAATGGCGTTTATGTCAGATAGTGAACGCAAAGCATTATATGCATCAAAAGCCTAATGCTTTTGATGCTGATTAAAAAAGCCAGCATATGCTTAACACCGATCAGTTAAGAAACTGATCGGTTGACAGCAAAAATGATCCTACGAAAATGGCTCCTTCTTTTGAACGGAGTCATTTTTTATGTTGTCTAACTGGCTTATTGATACTGAACTACTTGTCGCCCTCGAAGAACTATCTATCTTTCAAAAAGAATTGCCGTTGGAATGGATTGAACAAGCTTTGGAGCTAACCAACAAAGCAAGTATTAGGCGCAGAAAACTTCCAGCAGAATTAGTCGTTTGGCTCATCGTTGGAATTGGCCTCTACCGAAATCGTTCCATCGCTGAAGTCGTCTCCAAGCTCGACTTAACGTTAGTTGATAAGTTGGGAGAAACCGTTGCACCAAGTGCTATCCCGCAAGCCAGACAGCGACTGACAGCCGCTCCCCTTAAAGCCCTTTTTGATATCACTTCTAAACACTGGTGTCATAGGGAAGACAGCCAAGATACATGGCATGGTCTTCAGTTATTTTCTGTTGATGGAACGACATTTCGATGTGCAGAAAATACCGAGAATTCAGAGCATTTTGGCTATATCAGTAATCAGCATAGGAAGCAGTCCGTATACCCAGTAGCCCGCTTATGCGCACTCATGTCATTACGAAGTCGTATGATAAGAAATGTAAAATTTGGTCCGTGTAGTAAAGGGGAAATTAGTTATGCTCGAGAGCTAATTGGATCAGTTCCAGCTAATTCTCTCACTATTTTTGATAGTTGTTACTTTAGTGCAGATCTTATGACAAGTTGGTGGGGAGCCAACCAGAATAGTCATTGGCTTACACCACTCAAAAGTAATACACGCTTTGAAGTCATCGAGCAATACGCTGACAACGATTATCTAGTTGAGATGCCAGTATCACCACAAGCGAGAAAAAAGAACCCAGAGCTACCTGAAAAGTGGCATGCGAGACTAGTGACCTATCAAGAAAAATCCCAAGGCAATCATATTACAGGTGTGCTGAGTTCATTAACCAATAGAAGCAAATACTCCTCTCAAGATATATTAGATGTCTATTTCGAACGCTGGGAGATAGAAAATGGCTATGGAGAAATCAAGCAATATCAACTTGATGAGAGTATTTTATTAAGAAGTCAGACAGTTGAAGGCATTTATCAGGAGATTTGGGGATTACTGATAGCGTACAACTTGATCCGAGTTGAAATAAGCCAAATCGCTAAAGAGGCAGAAGTGTCACCATTACGGATTAGCTTTGTAATGGCGATGCGCTATATACAGGATGAGTTGATGTGGTGTGCAATTGCTTCGCCAGGAACAATCCCTAAAAAGCTCAAAGCAATGAGGGAAAACGTTAAGCAATTTATCTTGCCCAAAAAACGAAAACGGCCCAAAAGTAGGACCGTTCGAATTAACAAAACCCGCTATCCAGTTAAGAGAAGAAACTCTTAACTGAATGGTGTTAAGCATATGCTGGCTTTTTTGTTGTGACTATTGCACATTTTTAAGCGTAAAGAATTAAATCACCCGAGAGAACTGTTGTTGACGTGCTTTTTGGCGATAATAAACGTCGAAGCACATACATATGTTACGGATTAACAAATGACCCGTAGGGCTGACGGTTAAACGGCGATCTGTAATATCGACTAGCTTGTCGTCTAAAAATGTCTGTAGCAACTTTAAATCTTCAGCGAAATAATCTTCAAACACGATATCAAATTTTTGCTCAATTTTTGCCATATCTAGGTCAAAGTGACAGATGATTTGCTTGATCACCGCACGACGAATTTCATCATCACGATTTAAGCTACAGCCTTTCCATAAAGCATGACCTTGTTGATCAATCGCTTCGTAGTAAGGGCGGATATCTTTTTGGTTTTGGGCATAACAATCACCAATTTGGCTGATTGAAGATACACCTAAACCAAGTAAGTCACACTCTTCCTGGGTGGTATAACCCTGGAAGTTGCGGTGTAATTTACCGGCATTTTGCAGTTTAGCTAGTTCATCATCTGGCTTTGCAAAATGATCCATTCCGATAAATTGATAACCTGCGCCAGTTAATGATTCAATAGTTTGTTGCAGCATGTTCAATTTTTGCTGTGGAGACGGCATATCAACATCTTTAATTTTGCGCTGCGCAGCAAAACGCGACGGTAAATGCGCATAATTAAATACCGATAAACGGTCTGGTGACAGCTCAATTATGCGTGCAATGGTTTGTGCAAATGTTTCAGGCGTTTGTAATGGTAAACCGTAAATTAAATCCACGTTTGTAGAAACAAAACCTAACTCTTTTGCTCTGGCAATAAAGTCGAAAATAAATTGCTCGTCCTGTTCACGATTCACCGCAACTTGAACGTCTTTATTGAAATCCTGTACACCAATTGAAACCCGGTTAAAACCAGCTTCTTTTAAGGTATCCAGCATGCTGAGTTCAATTTCACGCGGATCAACTTCAATTGAATATTCACCAACCTCAGCAAAGGTAAAGTGTTGTTTAATTAATGCGGTTAAATGCAATATTTGTTCTGGTTTTAAGAAGGTTGGTGTACCACCGCCCCAATGCATTTGGGTGACAGTGTAATGTTTAAATAACGGTGCGCGTTTAATAATTTCAGCTGCTAAATATTCAATATATTGATCGGCTTTGTGCGAATGACGAGTAATGACTTTATTACAACCGCAGTAATAACAAAGCTTGGCACAGAATGGAATATGAACATATAAAGATAGCTTATCGCTTTTACTGCCCTCAATCGCCGACAGTAAATTTTGTTCAGTAAAGCTGTCATCAAATTCTAATGCTGTCGGGTAAGACGTATAACGTGGACCGCTGTAGTTATATTTCTCGATCATTGACTGATCCCAACCAGTTTGTGTGGGCTGCTCCAAGACGTGTACTCCGATAGTAAATTAGCAATAGACGAATTATGCAGGTTTACCCGGGCAATAACTTTGATCTAGGTTGTAAATTTGATGTTTGAGTGTGATAGGCGCTGCAATAACGTATTTTTTACAGCGGTAAATACTGGTAATTCATTTCATTTAACGAGTATTGCTTGATGCTATTTTAAAGTGTTGTTGACCTAAATTTCGCCCTTTGCCGTCAAATCGTGTTTCATAAAAATCGATATGGCCGTGTTTATCTTTGAGGATAATAGTGGTTGAACGGGTACCATATTGTGGGTGTTGAATAAAGATAGAAGATAAATGGCGCTCCCACTCTAAGTCTAGGCCTGTGTTTGGCAGCAAGTTGTCAGCAGGTTGTGTGGTATCTTTCATAAAGCGCTGTAATTCATTAATGCTAATGTTATCGGCTTGCGCAATATACGACTGCAAAGCTTGTTGACCTAACGCCATTTTGGGCCACACATCATCCATATCACCATTACAAACAGCATGAAAGCCTTGAGTTAACTGTGTGGTAGCAGCGCTACGACTATTGAAGCAATGAAGGGTATTTTCATGTTCAAAAACTAGGTTGAATGGATTGTAATTTTGGCTATGTGCTTGCAACCATTGTGAGGTTATAGGCCAGTGGGGAGACTGTGAGTGAGGAGATGTTAGTGCGTTGATAACCAGTTCACCCCTTGAGCGCACTCCATCCCGAAGGTCTTGAGTGCGTAAATTCGTCAGGCCAGCAAATTGGCCAGCTTGATTTACACCAAGCCAGGTTCCACCGGCTTGTAAATCTTTACCCGCCAGTATGTTTTGATCTGGAGGCCAAAACTGTGCAGGTTGAGTGGCGCGATGATGAAACTCATCTCTATTAGCACAAATGATTAAAGGATATTGAGGATGGCTTTCGATAGCGAAAAATAAAATACACATAAATTTCTCCTGTCATTTTTGCTGTTGCTAGCCGTTAGCCGACTCTAATCATTAGTGATGGTGATGAGAATGTCCACCGCGTTGTTTATGGCTATGCTGATGATCGGGTTTAAGATTTGCGATCATGCGGCTTAAAAATTTTCTTGGACCTAAACGCAGTAGGCTTGCGCCAAATAGTAAACTGACTACCACTAAGCTTAATATATTAATTGATTCTGGCAGTTGCAGCACATAACTAGAGGTTAACGCGACTTGGTCTGCGACAATAAAGGCGCTCAGTAACACTCCGCCCAGCATTAACCCTTGTTTCCAGGTCATTAATTTCAGCTGTGCGATATTGATAACCGGTGCCGCAAGTAAGCTAAATGCTACCGCGACCTGATTCCATCCGCTATAAAATAACGCTAATGCTAAAATAGCCGCTCCTAGATTACAAAAACGCATCGGAATAAAGACGAGTAGCAGAATAAACACCTGCAATGCAGGGTTTTCTAGGGGGACCGATGGGTGACCAATTAAATTGGCTAATATTAAGCTTAATATGATCCAGGGTGCACTGCGGTCGACTAAATGAGCGAAGCCAAATCGCAATGCAGAGTTGGGTAATTGTAAATGTGGATCGGTTAATGGGATTTTACTTAACGTCAGTAAACCACCAATAACGGCTAAACCGATAATTTGATATAGCGCAAACCAGGGGCCTAATAACGCCAGAGTAATAATTAAGGACTCAGGACCAGCTAGTCGTTGTAACCATCGTAACGCGAGATTTTTATGTTGAGGTTGTAGTCCTAATTTGAATCTTAGCGCTGCAAATAAATAACTTAATAGTAATACAGGTGAGATCGTTAATAGCCAGCTAACAAACTGCTCTACACCGTGAGCGTGGTTATGGTCTGAATGTGCCTGGCTGCCAGTATCCAGTAACAGCAAAAGCGCTAATAAGCCTAAACCAAGCAAACTGCCGATGCCCGCCTGGTATTGGTATTTGCCTTGTTTATCTGTGGAGTGTTCACCATGGGGCTGATGCAGCACCACATGCAAAATTGAACCTGTCACAAAAGCTTGTAAATAAACGGTATTTTCAATACTTAGTTGATGAAGTAGTTGTTCGCCAGCAAAATAACCTACCGCGGTTAATGCCATCATGGCAATCAAAACGACACTTGCCCAGCGAGTGCCAACCTGTGGTTTGAGTAACCACCAAATCGCTAATCCTACCGGTAGTCGATGTAATATCACCCCTAAAGCAAGCAGCGGAGAATTACCTTGCTGTTGCGACAACACCATAGCGCCACCGTCGGTGATGGTATGCAGCAGCAAACCCGCAATACCCAGAGTTAGCGTTATGTTGTGGGTGATCTCTGAATAGCGATGGAAAATACGTTCACTTGCGGTGGGCCCCCACAAGCCTAATACCACGAAAAGCAAGGTAATAAATCCACCGTGCTCCAACAGCTCTGGCAAAATATGGATGAGCACCAGCCCGCCTAAAGAGACGAATATAAAACCATCTAGACCTTTTTGTAATCCGCTGCCAGAAGAAAAGTAGCGGTAAAATAAAGGGCCAAATAATAAAGCGATACAACTAGCGGCTAAATAGAGCATGGGTTCCAAGCATAAATTGACAAAAAACGCAGCAGTATAGCATTTTTGTACTCTTATGTAGCTAGCGTGCAGGCATAGATGTGTAAATTACAATGGCCTGAGATAAAGGAGTTAGGCTGTAGGGTTAGTGAATCAATAAATTTGTGCTACTTCAGGTGAGAAAAACTAATTCATTGGCTAAAAAATAATAGCGCATTTTCTCGCATCCATAAGTGACGGATTAGGTATACAATATGAGCTATTGTATTGGCTAACTAAATAGATTGTGACTTATGGATATTTTTTCTGCTGCGGTGATGTTGTTTTTAATTATGGATCCTTTAGGTAATCTGCCTATTTTTGCATCGATTTTACGCCATATTGATCCCAAGAAACGTCGCCGGGTATTAATTCGTGAATTGCTTATTGCGTTAGTGATCATGTTGCTGTTTTTGTATGCCGGTGAAGCCATTCTTAACTTCTTAAATCTGCGTTCAGAGTCGGTCAGCATTGCGGGTGGGATAATTTTATTTCTGATTGCGATAAAAATGATTTTTCCTCAGCCTGGCGGTGTTGTCGGCTTAGCTGCAGGGGAAGAGCCCTTTATTGTGCCTATGGCTATTCCGCTTATGGCCGGACCGTCTATTTTGGCAGCATTGATATTATTGGCTCATACAGATAGTAGTAGAATGACTGATTGGACTATCGCCCTTGTTTCAGCTTGGGGATTAAGCGCATTTATTCTGATGTTTTATAAAGTGTTCACCCGTGTGTTGGGCGAAAAAGGCTTAACGGCTGTAGAGCGTTTAATGGGGATGGTGCTGGTGATGATTTCAGTGCAAATGTTCTTAGATGGTATTTCAAGCTACATGAACACACTGGCGCAATAACCTATCGTTTTTAGTCACTTTCTTATTTAATCTTTTTCGTTTTAGATTTTCTACGGCAGCCGAAATTGGCTGCCGTTTTTGTTCTTTCTGCCAATATTTAAATCGTTAACAATGCGGTATACCAAAGGTTACAGCAAAATCGGTGATGTTTTACACGCTCAAACTTATTTGAACATTAATTCGTAAAAATGAGGGGCTTTTTGTTTGTACGCTAGCGGTAACAACTGTTAATCTTACGTGAATACTCTAGGGGTAAACCGAATGGAATTCACTAAAATTGCATTATTGCTAAGCATCGCATTGATGTTTGGTTGCCAAGCTAATGAAGCAAATCAACAAGCAGAGAATATTACCTCAGCAGAAGTAAGCCAACCAACAACTGTGGGATGTGGTGCCATGCCACCTATTCGAGATAAATCAAAAATTGCCGATAATTTACGTAAACAAGGTTTGATAACCACGTCCATGAACCAACAAGAAATTGACCAAGTTGTTGCAGATTACATCAGCAAACGCCAAAAGCCGTTTGCTAAATGCCCCAAACCGCTGACACACAAGCCTAGCGATAACTAAGGAAAGATATCGATGAACAATACTACAAAATTACCGTTAGCCGCAGCGTTAGGCTTATTGCTGACGATAGGTGCTTCAGGCTCTATTGCTGCGCCAATAAAAGGCTCTCCAGCAGATGGCGGCGTGATTAATAAAGAACAAGTACTTTACTGGTTAATCAAGCGCGGCGAAGTAGCAGAAGATGCCACTGAAGAAGCTAAAAACTCAGCTGTTGATGCATTTATTGCCCGTGGATTAAAGTCTTCATTTACGCCGTCTAAATTTGAGCTTAAGACTGAAGCTTCAATAAAAGCAAGCAAAGTTAAGCAAGCTAGAATGGAGATGCAGTCAGCAGTTATGTTGGCGGATGAGGATATCACTAAAACCGTTAAGGTATTAGGCGTGCTGGTGGACTTCCCAGACCTTCGCCATAATGATAATCGTCTAGCGAGTGCTGATACAGATATGTTCTATAGCAGCTATCCAGTATCACATTATCAAAACCTCCTTTTTTCAACTTCAGGCTTTACTGGCCCAGATGCTAATCCGGCAACGTTACAATCAGCATACCAATATTTTAAAGCGGCATCAGGTCAGTCATTTACCTTCAGTGGCAATGTGATTAATTGGGTTACCGCAGACAACAATGCCGCATACTATGGCGGTAATGATGCTGATAACGATGATAATGATAGCGCCGTGCCTGAACTGGTAAAAGAAGCGGTCGTTAAAGCGATTACCGGTATGTCGGATGCAGAGTTAGCGACTTATGATATTGAAGACCCATATGATTTGGACGGTGACGGTAATACCGAGGAAGCTGATGGAATAATCGATCACATCATGCTATTTCACTCTAGCGTGGGTGAGGAAGCGGGTGGTGGTGTGCTAGGTACCGACGCTATTTGGTCGCATCGTTTCTTTGTTAATACCGATACCGAGGGATACAAAATCCCTGGCCGGAACATGAAGATTTACGGTTATACGGTACAACCTATTGATGCCGCTGCCGGCGTGTGTACGCACGAGTTTGGCCATGATTTAGGGCTACCAGATGAATATGATACCAGTAATATAGGCGATGGTTCACCTGTGGGGTCTTGGTCTTTAATGTCTGGTGGTAGCTGGACCGGCAATATTGCAGGGAGTGAACCTACAGGTTTTAGCCCTTATGCTCGCTCATATTTACAACAAAAATATAAGGGTAAATGGGTTAAAGAGCAGGAAGTGGCTTTATCAAGTATCGATGAATCAGGCTTAAGTGTTAATTTAGCCCATGCGGTAGATGCCAATAATGTAAACCAAATTTCAATACCTTTACCTATTAGCCCCGTTGAGTTTACCGCGCCTTATGCGGGAGAGTACCAATATTACTCTGGCCAAGGTGATGATATTAATCAACAAATGTCGTTTAATCTCACCCTGCCTAGTGCAACACCTTTATCGTTAGCTTTCCAAGCGCATTGGAGTATAGAAGACGATTATGATTATATGCAGCTTAAAGTGAACGGTGTTGCTATTGCGGGTAATTACACTAAAGCCAGTAACCCACTTTACGGCTCGGTTAAGCATTATATTAGTGGTAAGTCGAGTGATATAGGCGCAGCTACTGGTGCAAACTCATGGATAAAGTTGAGCTATGATCTGGCAGATTTTGCCGGAAAAAATGTGACTATTTCGATGCATTATGTAACCGATACCGCAGAAGGTGACTATGGTTTTGTTGTTGATGAACTAGAGCTTACTAACAATATCAGCGTGATATATAACGATGATGCTGAAACAGCTTCTAAAATGATATTGAATGGCTTCAGTCGAGTAGATGATACACGTCCAGGCAAGGCCAGCCGCTACATCGTTCAACTAAGAAGTCATCAAGGCATTGATAAAGGTTTAGTCAGCCATGGCTATATTCCGGGAGTATTAGTGTGGTTAGAAAACTTTAATCAGGCTGATAACAATGTTTCAAATCATCCAGGTGAAGGATTAATTGGTGTAATCGATGCCGATCAAAACTTGATTGGGCAGAGTGCGACAGATACACAAATCCGTGATGCCGCGTTTAGCCAATTTGTTCAGTCAAGCTATCCAGGTGACAATCATTTATCTGCCAATAGCATGTTTGATGACAGTAACGATTACAGTGCCCCCCTTAAGCCTCAGGCGGGGATCCAGTTAACCGAACTTGGCTTAACAATGGAAGTGACGGCGCAATCAGCCAATAGCACTTCAGCTACGGTAGAATTTAAGCGTTCAAGCACGATTGTATTACCTCCCAGCCCATTGAGCGGTGATATTGTTACTAGCTTAAATGGTGCTACTGTAAGTTTTAATGCCGACATAAATGGAGGTGATGGTAATTACCAATACACTTGGACTTTTGGTGATAATCTTGGTTCCAGCAGTGTCGTTGCACCTAGCTATACTTATGCCTTATCGGGTGATTATGTTGTGAAGTTAACGGTTACAGATGGTGAAGGGAATAAGCTTGAGGTTGCTAAAACCGTTAGAGTCGTGATTTTACCTATCGCAGCTTTCAGTGCTTCAGCGACAAACTTGGTGCTTAGCATAACCAATAATTCTAGTAATGGTTTTGGTGGTTTGACTTATGTGTGGCAGTTTGGTGATGGTAATAACAGCACTGCAACTAGCCCAATCCATACCTATGCTCAAGCAGGAACCTACACGATTACGTTAGTGGCGACAGATACACTTGGTAATACTCAAACGGTGACTAAGGCAATAACAGTCTCGTCACCAGTGGTGATCACACCACCAGTGGTTACTCCTCCGGCCGATTCTGGTGGCGGTGGTAGCTTAGGATGGCTAAGTTTATTTGCGTTGGCTCTCTGTGGAGTGCGCCGCAGAATTTAATCTGAGTCGTAACCCTAATCGCATGACAAAAAATACCGCCTAATCTAGGCGGTATTTTTTTATATTTTCCGCTGCCGCAGGTAAAAATATTTCACTTACAATAAGCTCAGATGTGCCAATATGGAAGTATCGACGACGGCCCCAAAGCGTGTCGTCAACAGGTTGAGATAAGCTGGTGGCAAGTTGCGCTAAACGGCCACAGGTTTCAAACGCTGCAACTTCAATTTTTCCCGGTATGATCTCGTTATGGGTAAATAACAGTTCGCCTAATGGTCTGTTGCCCAGGTGAATAAAGTCGTACAAGGTATTATCTAATAATGCTTGTGGAATTAAGGTGCGGGCGAAAACCCAAGGAATATCGTCTAGACTGAGTAATACTTCACGCACCCAAACGGGTTCTGACTGGCTTGGAAGCTCATTTGGCAAAGGAGACAATAAGTGTTCACCTAAAACCGTAACGGAGAAGTTGTTACAATGTTTTTTTAATTTTTCGGTTAAACTGCCTGTGGCTAATAACCAGTTTTTAAGCGGTGTGTGGGGAAGTGAGGCGACTTTTTCAGGTGAATACCATAAAATTGATTCACCATAAGGAAAGCTATTACTGGTCACATTCATCAAAAACTCGTTACAATATACCTAGACCCGAGCAGTTTACCATGCTCAACAAGATGAAATACACAAAAGCGGCTATCTGCTTATTAATCACTCAAGGAGAGCATCACACTATGCAAAAATTTGTTTCAGCATGCATGCTACTGCTGTTAGTTGCATTTAACGTCCAAAGTGCTGATGAAATCAGTGAAGAATATGCTTACTATGGCTTTGAGCCTGAAATCGTCACCAATTATATTTCTAACCGTAAGAAACTCGGTTTTGTTCGTATTAATGTTGAGCTAATGGTGAAAAATCCGGCTGATCTGGTAAGCATTGAGCGCCATGATCCATTATTGCGTGCCGCCATTGTAGAAATATTAGGTAATCAGGCGGAAGATAAAGTTAAATCATTATCAGGCCGTGATGAAATTCGCCGAGAATGCTATGAGATGGTCAATCGTCTATTAGAGCAAGAAACCGGCCGCTCGCTGGTGGTTAACTTATTGTTTACGAAATATCTGTACGATTAATGGCAGTAAAATCATCTATGCAGGGCAAAACGTGCCCTGCTAAATCTTCGACTAGCAAATCCGGTGATAGTAAGTCTCTTCACCCCCGTAATCTGCATAATCAGGGCTATGACTTTACCTCGTTGGTTGCTGTATTACCCAAATTGTCCCAGTTTGTCCGCCCCAATCCCTATGGTAATATCTCAATCGATTTTGCCAATCCCGAAGCAGTAAAAACCTTAAATACCGCACTGCTAAAGCTACATTATCATATAGATAAATGGGATATTCCTGCTGGTTTCCTGTGTCCCCCTATTCCTGGGCGGGTAGATTATTTGCATTATATTGCTGATTTATTGGCGCTAAAGGGCAAAGTGCCAAAAGGGGCAAAAATACACGCTCTTGATATTGGTACCGGAGCAAATGGCATTTATCCTTTGCTTGGTATTCAATGTTATGGCTGGCAATTTACCGCATCAGATATCGATGCAAAATCATTAAGTAATGTCGCAGCAATTTGCAGCCATAACCCTGCGTTAACCTCAAAGCTTAAATTGGTACAACAAACGGATGCTAAGGCGATATTTAAAGGGGTGATTAACGCAAGTGATCGCATTGATATCACTTTATGTAATCCACCATTCCATCAATCTTTAGATGATGCCATGGCGGGAAGCCAACGTAAGCTGTCGAATTTAGCCGCAAATCGCGCTAAAAAGCATTCAGTTGTTAATGCTCAAGCGGACAAGTTAGCATTAAATTTTGGTGGCCAAAAAGCCGAGTTATGGTGTGAAGGTGGCGAGATCCAGTTTTTGCGCAACATGATTACCGAAAGCTGCCAGTTTAAACATCAAGTGTTATGGTTCAGTTCTCTCGTGTCTAAGTCTGATAACCTTAAACCATGTTATAAACTGCTTGAAGAATGCGGCGCAGAGACAATCAATACCATTGATATGCGTCAAGGTAATAAACAAACCCGTATTCTAGTGTGGAGTTATTTAAGCCCATCATTAAGAGAGCAATGGGCTAAGTTTCGTTTATAATAGTTCTATTCGAAAGCATAATTGATCAGCAAGTTTATATGTTCTAACGCCTGTGCAGGTTCAACGTTGGGCTAATTTATTACTGTTGATTGCTATGGCTACTTCATATCAAACTCAATATTCTCTACCCCATGGTAAACCAAAAAGTGACGGCCTTTGGCGCGGGCGATAAGGGTTATTCCTAGTTGCTGCGCCAGCTCTAATCCCATCTGTGTGACACCGCTACGAGATAACAAAATGGGAATGCCCATTTTGGCCACTTTGATGATCATCTCTGAGGTTAACCTGCCTGTGGTGTAGAAAATTTTATCATCACCGTTTTGCTGATCCATCCACATGTCCCCAGCCAATGTATCAACGGCATTATGGCGGCCAACATCTTCTACAAACGCAAGAATTTTATCATCTTGGCAAATACCGCAGCCATGTACCGCACCAGCATTTTTGTAAGTTTCGTTATAGGCGTTGATGTTGTTCAATAAGCTGTAAATGATCGACTGCTTTAGTAATGGTGCAGATAAATGAATTTCATCTAAACCTTGTAAAAAACTGCCATAAACCGTGCCTTGCCCGCAGCCCGATGTCACCGTTTTTTCAGATAATTTAACCGCTAAGTCATCGATGTTTTCCGTAGTGATCACCGCAGCAGAACTGACGTCCCAATCGACAATAACAGATTCTAATAAACTGATATTGCTAATAAAACCTTGGTTTTTTAAATAGCCCAAGGTTAATGATTCAGGCTTAGCGCCTAGCGTCATTAGCGTCACTATGGGTTGCCAATTCAAGTAGACCGTAAGCGGTCGCTCACAAGCAACAAATTTATCTAATGCTTCACCCCGTTCGTTATATGCCACAACGGGCAAGGTGAGGGGGACTTCAGTTTGGGTTTTGATAAATTTGATAGCTGATTTACGGGCAGATAAGTGCTCAGTCGATTGGGTCATAAGCAAGGTTTACCTTATAGGTTATTGGCTTAAATCATCTATCAAATACCGCAACCATAAATATATTGTTAGCAGCAATAATAAAAATCTATTGTTTAAGAATATCAATTTTTCTCATTTCGGCATGCAGATGTTTAGCGTTGCGTGATCCAGCGCATGTTTTGCTCAATCGAGCTATCAAAGCGTGTACTTATGTCCTACTTTTTAAATGCAGCTAGGACAATTTGTCTACCTGTTAGTGGACTTTTGAGACCCACTTCAAATTTATCCCTATAAAACATATTGGCATTGTTATTGCTGTATACAGGGTAACTATAGGGTATTTATCGCGCGCGACTGGCATTAATTAAGTGTTAAGCAACACAAAGGTGAAGCACCGTATGCAACATACCGAAAGCGTTTGGCCAATGTATGTCTCGTTAAAAAAAGTGACTAAGCAAGTCGGTCGCTGGACAACTACATGCTGGCAAATGGACCAAATGGTGCCTGCTACTCAGCCCGCCCCTAAAGGCGCGATATTAATCTTACTTGAGTTGCATCGTGATCAGCGTGGCAGTTATCGAATAAATCTTGATATGGACAATGCCATGATCTACATCGTTTGTGATGAACTTTCTGATGGAACTTGGGTACCGGCAATGATTTCTGCTGACCAAAATGTCGGCGCAGCGTGTTTAGAGTCCGATACGCCAGTATTTAACGTGTTGATGCCTAAAGCCATCGCATGTTGGATTGAAGCCTTTATTACCCGCCATGGTGAAGTTGAAATTAGTGCCCATCGTCGCAAGCATGTTAATCGTCGCAACAACGACGGCCCAAGTGCAAATCGCCCAGGAAAAATGCAATGAGTGATTTGTTAAGCCGTTGGAATCAGCGCCGCGAACAAGTTGCCAAAGAGGCTGAACAGCCAGATATTGCTCAAAATGTCGAAACAACGTTGGAGGCAGAAGAAGACTTAAATCAAGCAGACTCAAATCTTAATGTAGAAGACGCTAATGCACTTTCAGTGCAAGAGTTACCCGATCCTGATTCGATTGAAGTGGGTGGTAGTTTTGCTAGTTTTATGGCCAAAAATGTTGATCCAGCAACTAAAGCCGCCGCATTAAAAGCACTTTGGAAGCAGCCACAATATGGTCACATTGACGGTTTGCTGGAATACGCACTTGATTATACCAATCAACCCAAATTATCGGCTGAAGTGTCAGCAGAGCTTGCAAAGAAAATATTTAAACACGTTATTGAAAAAGAAGAGTCACCCGAGGATGAACTGCTTGAAACAGCTCAGTCTGATGAGCTGAATGATTCAAGTGACCAAAAAACAGATAGGGTTAGTTCAGAAACTCAAGATACAAGCAGTACCGATTTGGAAAATGTCGATGCTAACCAAGCATTAGTTTTAATGGAAGTGCAGTCTGATGAACAGCAATTCCATTCTTTTACTGGTGATGCGGTAAAAGTTAGCTAATTGGGGGTCGCTAATAATTAACGATTAGCAATCAATATCGCCAGATATTGCTAGTGAGAAAATAGCTCACTTAATAATAAAAATTAGGAACGCAATGAGTATGAGACAATCCCAGTTCGAGCTTAAGCAAGCTCGGCAACAAGTGATGGCGAATACCCAAATTCTGCAGAATTTGATCCCGCCTACGGTAAGTTACTCCACCCAAGGCCATGTTTTGTTCATCGGCCCTGAAGATTTAGCTCGTCTTGCTGCAGACACACTTCCCATGATGGCCAGTAGAGTCATTTTGGCTAATGAATCGATTACTAGTCAAGATGAAAACTACCTTGAAAAGGTTATTAATGCCGCCGAAGGTGTTGAGAGCTTTTACAATAAACTCAAAAGTATTAAAGGTTTTTTAGGGCAGTTTCAAGTCAGTGTAGAAGCCGATGCCGGTGGTGTTGCAGAGTTAAGTGCTGTGGCGATTCGTCAGGCACATTTTGACATTATTGTAGATTTAAGTTCAGCGCCCTGTATTAACCTTGAATTACTTCCCACAGGTTACTTTTATGTCGGTGCAGACGCCCAAAAATTAGCTGAGGCCATTGAACAAATTCCAGATTTAGTTGGTGAGTTTGATAAGCCCCGTTACGTTAAGGTGAATGCCGATATTTGCGCGCACAATCGTAATGGGATTAATGGTTGTAACCGCTGTTTAAACTTTTGTCCTGCCGATGCTATAAGCAGTATTGAACAAAAAATCGAAATCGATCCCTACCTTTGTCATGGTGCGGGCAGTTGTACAAATTTATGCCCAACAGGGGCCATAAGCTATGACTTACCCACACCTAAATCGCTACATACCTACCTTGAAAAGTTAATCAGCCGTTATCGGGCTGAAGTTCAAGTCGCGCCGGTGATTTTATTCCATGACAATATTGCGGGTAGCGACCTGATCACCGATACCTTATCGGGAGATGTACTGCCCATCGCAATGGAAGAAATTTCCGTAGCCAGTATTGACCACTGGCTCGCCGCTTTGGCTCATGGGGCACGTGAAGTATTGATTTTACATACCGATGCTACAGCGCCGACATTAACTCAAATGATGCAGGGCGAACTTAGTTTAGCCAACCGTATATTAGATGAGATGGGCCAACCACAGCGCTTACGCCTTATTTCTGCAACTGACCTTACTGAGCTTGAGCAATCGTTGGCCACTAGTATGACCTGGCCGATTATTGTGCCTATGGTCCTAGCGGTCAATGCTGATAGTCACAATGCCAAACGGGATATTTTGTACCAAGCCATTGATCATCTCAACAGCCAAGCGGGTGCGATTCAAACTCAACTAACCTTAGCTAATGTGCCCTATGGTCAAGTAAAGGTGAATGTTGATAAGTGCACTTTATGTATGTCGTGTGTGTCTATCTGCCCAACACAGGCATTAAAAGATGGCGGTAACACACCGGCATTACGTTTTGTCGAGCAAGATTGTGTCCAGTGCGGACTATGTGAAAGTGCCTGTCCTGAAAGCGTGATTAGTTTAGCGCCACAAGTTAACTTTGATAGAGACAGCCGCCAAGGGCTGACAACATTAAAAGAAGAAGCCCCTTTTGAATGTATTACCTGTGGTAGCGCTTTTGCTACTCAATCAATGGTACGCAAAATGGTTGAAATGGTCGGTGCGCACAGTGCATTTAGTGCCAATATTGAACGTTTAAAAATGTGTGGCGACTGCCGCGTAAAAGACATGTTTGAAGACATTCTTCAAGATCCAGAAAAGCAATTGCGATAAGAGATCTGCTATGACCCAAATAGAAAGAGAAATCAGCGAAAACGATCAATTAAGAGCCGATATTTATCAGCTATTAGCCGCATTGTTGCGTCGTCATCCTAATGCAGAGTTATTACAGTTTTTAGCTGATTTAGACGTAGATGCCGAAGAAGGTAATGCAATGAATCAAGCATGGATCGCCTTAAAAACGGTAGCAAAAAGTAGTGATGTAGAAACACTAGAAAATGAATATTTTAGTATTTTCTTGGGCGTAGGTAGCGGTGAAATTATCCCCTATGGCAGTTGGTTTATGACTGGCTCATTAATGGATAAGCCATTGGCATTATTGCGTACCGATTTGATGCAAATGGGTTTTGAGCGCGAAGAAAATGTCAAAGAGCCGGAAGATCATGTAGCCGCATTGTGCGAAGTGATGGGGGTATTGATTTTAGAAGCGCCAGGCTATCGCCAATTGGCATTTTATCAACGTCATATTGGTTCATGGATTAATCGCTTCTGTGAAGCATTAGCAAGAACGCCTAGCGCAAAGTTCTACATACCTGTAGCGCAATTAGCCAAAGCGTTTTTTGAAGCTGAAGTAAACGAATTTGACCAACTGAGTTTAGATATACCGGTGAACTGCCCAGGTAGTAAAGAGCTTGAGCCGGTTACTGATGAAGTCGTGCAAGTAAACTAATGACTTGATGGCACTCGCCATGATGTAAGTCATTTATGCTCTAAGTAATTAGGGTGATTTAAACAAGGAGAAACTATGAAGAAGCAAGCTTCCGACATGGGACGCCGTCAAATGCTAAAAGCCTTAGCGTTAGGTAGCGTAGCAGGCGCGGTTGCCAGTGTGAGTGCGCCAGCATTAGCGGCCTCACCCAAAGCAACAGACGAGCCATCAAGCAACAACTACAGAGAAACAGAGCATATTCGTAACTACTATGCCTCGTTAAGTAAATAACTAATAGGAGAGGGTGAAATGCGATTAACCCGTAAATCTGACTCGGTCGCAAAAGCTGAAAAGCCAGGCCTAGGTCTTAACAGACGTCAGTTTCTCAAGTCGGCCAGTTTGGCGACTGGTGGAATTGCAGCAGCGTCGATGTTAGGTGCCGGCATGATGCGTAAAGCTGAAGCCAAAGATGTACCACATAACGCGCCAACTGAGGTCGTACGTACCATTTGTTCTCACTGTTCAGTGGGTTGTGGTGTCTATGCCGAAGTTCAAAATGGGGTGTGGACTGGTCAAGAACCAGCATTTGATCATCCATTTAATCAAGGTGGTCACTGTGCTAAAGGTGCTGCATTACGTGAGCACGGACACGGTGAGAAACGACTTAAATATCCAATGAAGCTGGAAGGTGGAAAATGGAAGCGGTTATCTTGGGAGCAAGCCATTGAAGAAGTTGGCCAGAAAGCACTCGATATACGTGCTGAATCAGGTCCAGATTCTATTTACTTCATGGGTAGCGCGAAATTTTCGAACGAGCAAGCTTATTTATACCGCAAATTCGCGGCAATGTGGGGCACTAACAACGTCGATCACTCTGCTCGTATTTGTCACTCTACCACGGTAGCCGGTGTTGCAAACACTTGGGGCTACGGTGCGCAAACAAACTCGTTTAACGATATCCGTAACTCAAAATGCATGATGTTTATCGGCTCAAACCCATGTGAAGCGCATCCAGTTGCGATGCAGCACATATTAATTGGTAAAGAGCGCGGTGCAAAAATCATTGTTGTTGATCCACGCTTTACCCGCACTGCGGCTAAATCTGATGAATTTGTTCATATTCGTCCAGGTACTGACATTCCATTTATATATGGTTTGCTATGGCACATCTTCGAAAACGGTTGGCAAGATGAAAGCTTCATCTCTCAACGTGTATACGGTATGGAACGTATCAAAGAAGAAGTGAAAAAGTACCCGCCTGAAGAAGTTGAGCATGTTGTTGGTGTGCCCAAAGCACAAATGTACCGGGTGGCTAAAATGATGGCTGAAACCAAGCCTGGTACTATTGTTTGGTGTATGGGTGGTACTCAGCATCATATTGGTAATGCTAACACTCGCGCATATTGTATTCTTCAATTAGCCCTAGGTAATATGGGTGTTGAAGGCGGCGGAACTAACATTTTCCGCGGTCACGATAATGTACAGGGTGCGACTGATTTTGGTTTGTTATTTGATAACTTACCGGGATATTACGGCTTAACCTCTGGCGCATGGGATCACTGGGCAGGTGTATGGGATCTTGAGCCAACTTGGATCAAAGACCGTTTTGACCAAGGTGAGTACTTAGGTCAATCGCCACAAACATCAGCAGGTATTCCTTGTTCGCGTTGGCACGATGGTGTGTTAGAAGATAAAACCAAAATTGCCCAAAAAGACAATATACGTCTGGCATTTTTCTGGGGACAGTCTGTTAATACAGAAACTCGCGGCCGTGAAGTGCGTGAAGCATTAAACAAGATGGATACCGTGGTTGTTGTCGATCCATTCCCAACAATGGCCGGTGTCATGCACCAACGTCAAGATGGGGTATATCTATTACCCGCGTCTACTCAGTTTGAAACCTACGGTTCAGTATCTGCTTCAAACCGTTCATTACAGTGGCGAGACAAAGTGATTGAGCCATTATTTGAGTCATTACCTGATCACGTGATCATGTATAAATTGGCCAAAAAATGGGGCGTTGCTGAGCAGTTCTGTAAGCACATTGAAGTGAAAAATGATGAGCCTGTTATTGAAGACGTGACTCGCGAATTTAACAAAGGTATGTGGACCATTGGTTATACTGGCCAAAGCCCAGAGCGTTTGAAAATGCACCAGAAAAACTGGGGTACATTTGATGTTGATACACTAGAAGCACCTGGTGGTCCTGCGCGCGGTGAAACCTACGGCCTGCCTTGGCCTTGCTGGGGAACACCTGAACAGAAACATCCAGGTACGCAAATTTTGTACCGCACAGGACGTGAAGTGAAAGACGGTGGTGGTAACTTCCGTGCCCGTTATGGTGTTGAACATGAAGGCAATAATATTCTTGCTGAAGGTTCATTCTCTAAAGGTGCTGAAATTGAAGACGGTTACCCAGAGTTTACTGCCGACATGCTTAAACAGCTTGGTTGGTGGGATGACTTAACCGCAGAAGAGAAAAAGCTTGCTGAAGGAAAAAACTGGAAAACAGATCTTTCTGGTGGTATCCAACGTGTAGCAATCAAACATGGTTGTATCCCTTATGGTAATGCGAAAGCTCGTTGTATTGTGTGGAATTTTCCAGACGATATTCCGTTACATCGTGAACCCTTATATACCCCTCGTCGTGATTTAGTGGCTAAGTACCCCACCTATGATGATCGTATGGTTGCACGCCTGCCAACCCTTTATAAAACAATTCAAGACAAAGACTTTGCTAAAGACTATCCATTAGCTCTGACCTCTGGTCGTTTGGTTGAATATGAGGGTGGCGGTGAAGAAACCCGTTCAAACCCATGGCTTGCTGAATTACAGCAAGAAATGTTCATCGAAATCAGCCCTGCTGATGCAGCCGATCGCGGTATTCGTGATGGTGATGATGTGTTTGTTCACGGACCAGAAGGCGCGAAAATCACCGTTAAAGCAATGGTGACCCCTCGTGTGATTGAAGGCGAATGTTTCATGCCTTATCACTTTGCTGGTGTGTTTGAAGGCGAAAGCCTAGAGAAAAACTATCCAGAAGGCACAGTGCCTTACGTGATAGGTGAATCAGCAAACACTATTTTAACTTATGGCTATGACGTTGTGACTCAGATGCAAGAAACTAAGTCCAGTTTATGTCAGATAAGCAAAGCCTAACTTGATGAGGAGATAAGCCATTATGGCAGTCATGAAATTTTTGTGTGACACCAAGCGCTGCATCGAGTGTAACGGTTGCGTCACAGCATGTAAAAACGAGAACGACTCTGCTTTAGAGTGGGGTATTCAACGTCGCCGCGTGGTGACAATTAACGATGGTCTACCTGGTGAAGCGTCAATTTCAGTGGCATGTATGCACTGTACCGATGCGCCTTGTATGGCTGTTTGTCCGGCAGATTGTTTCTACCGTACTGAAGATGGCATTGTGCTTCACGACAAAGATACCTGTATCGGTTGTGGCTATTGCTTCTACGCTTGCCCATTTGGTGCGCCGCAGTTCCCTAAAAAGACCGCATTTGGCAGCCGCGGTAAAATGGACAAATGTACTTTCTGTGCGGGTGGCCCAGAAGAAACACATTCAGATGCTGAGCGTCAAAAGTACGGTGCAAACCGTATTGCTGAAGGCAAGCTACCAATGTGTGCTGAGCTATGTTCAACAAAAGCACTGCTTGCGGGTGATGCTGGTGTGGTATCTGACATTTATCGTCAGCGTATGGCATCGCGAGGTAATCCAAATGTGATTTGGGGTTACAACCCAAAAACAGGCGAGATGATCTAAACCCACTGGATGGGCTGCACATTATTGCGGCCCAATGAGGAGTGACAATGTTAAACACATCGTTAAACAAATCACTGCAGATATTGTTTGCGTTGCTAGTGTTGGTGATAGGTATCAGTTTGGTTATGCCAAATGCTTATGCTGCTGATGATCAATCATCTAAGCAACAGGCGGCAAAAACCAGCGATGCAGATCTCTGGCGTGCAGTGAAAGCAGGCGAACCGGGATATACTACCGATACTGGCTTAGAAGCTAATGTGTTAATTAACAAAGCTGGTAATGAAGGCAAAGAGCTACGCAATACTTACCTCAAACCCGCAATTGTTTTAGCTGTGTTAGGTGTATTTTCTGCGTTCTTAGTGTTTTACTTGGTAAATGGTCCATCAAAATTATCCCATGGTTTTTCAGGAAAATTGCTAGAAAGATGGACAAAAGCTGATATTTTGCTGCATTGGATTATGGCAGTTACTTGCTTAACCCTTATGCTAACAGGCATTTTTATTATGCTTGGTCGCCACTTTATCGCGCCATATGTGGGTGAAGGTTTATGGGCAGGGATTATTGCCACCAGTAAATTTATCCATGACTGGTCAGGACCGATTTTTATCGTGTCTTGGTTGATGTGTGTTATCAAGTGGATGCCATTACAAACCTTTAAATTATATGATTTAAAATGGTTTTTAGTGGTCGGTGGTTACATTAATTTTGGTCCGTTTAAAGGCAAACATCCAGACAGTGGATTTGCTAATGCGGGTGAGAAAATGTGGTTTTGGACCTTAGTTATCTTTGGTTTATTGCTCAGCATTAGCGGATTAATGTTAGTACTGCCTAATCTTGATTTACCACGTGAAGCCTCTATCGTTGCGTTACTAGTACATGGCGTCAGCGCCGCCGTTCTCATCGCTTTTACCATAGTGCATATATGGATGGCGACAGTACTTAGTGAAGGTGGCATGGAGTCTATGGTGTCAGGTTACTGTGATGAAAACTGGGCAATCCAGCACCACAACTTGTGGTATGACGAAATCAAAGCAAATGGGTCATTAAAGTACAAAAAATAAGGTTAACGGGCACTGTTTAGATGCTGCTGTGTTAATGTTATTTAACAAAAACACCTTACTGGGCAACCAGTAAGGTGTTTTTTTATGTATATGTAGTCTAATCTTGTTATGTAATGGAGCTAGCATTTACCATTATCTGAGCTCGGTATTATTTAAAATAAATATCCCTGTTTTGAAAATGAGAGAATTTAAATGGACTTTAATTTACAGCGTGTTGGGAAGTTGTTATTTTTTTGCAGCTTGTGTGGCTTTATGTTTGCCCCATTGGCCGTTGCTGCAGATAAATTCATCATCAATCATTCGGATTCAGCTCGCGATCATCGCTATCAATACCCCTATGAACTTTTAGCATTAATTATTAAAGAGACCCAAGCTGATTTTGGTGATGCTTCTATCGACGAGGCTAACGTGGTGATGAGTCGCAATCGGATATTGAGGTCACTAAAAGAGGGCGAAGCTATCAATGTTATGGCTGAGGCATCAAATCAGCAGTGGAATACTGACCTAATTACAGTCCCGATCCCTATCCGTAAGGGAATTCAAGGGTTAAGAGTGTTTATTATCAAAAATGAAAATAAGCATCTGCTGGCTAATATTGATTCACTCGCACAATTGATGACGCTGCAAACTGGCTCGGGTAGCCAGTGGTCAACAAGATTCGCGATGAAACAGGCGGGATTTGATGTGGTTGAAAGCCCTCAATATGATAGTTTATTCAATATGCTGTCAAAAAATCGTTTTGTCACCTTTGGGCGAGGCGTTAATGAGGCATATAAAGAAGTTGAAATTTTCCACAATCTTTATCCTGAGCTTATTGTTGACGAACACATCCTGCTAAATATTCCGCTAGCAACTTACTTTTATGTATCCCCAGCAACACCAAGGTTGGCAGAAAGAATTCAGGTAGGTTTACTGAGACTCATTGAAAATGGTCAGTTTGATCAACTGTTTTATCAATGGCACTGTCAATCTTTAATGCAGGGCCAATTGCACAAGCGGCGGGTGTTTAAAATTACTAACCCTTTGGTTAAGGAATCACAAATGGTATCGATTACGGGGGAGGATTTTTTATTTAACCCTAGTGTAGACGTACAATCAATCTGCCAAAAATATCTTTAGACATCTTTCTCAATAATAAAACAGAGAGTCAGGTTTAAGTGACTCTCTGGAGCATTTTTATGTGTTTATTATCAGTGAGCTAATAAATTGTTAACTTAGACAGTTACCAAGCCATGTCTAGAATTTGACGGCTCACGGCTAAGTCAACTTTGCCTGATTCAGATAAGGCAGTCATACCGTGTGCTTCTAGTGCATTAATAACCGTGTCGATTTGTGCCTTTTCAACACCATGATCACGTAAGCGAGTTTTTAAGCCAACCTGTTGGAAGAAAGCTTCCGTTTTTACAATCGCTTGTTCAACGCGGCTATCTTCATCACCTTCGGTAATGTCCCATACACGTTCTGCATACTGTAATAACTTAGCCTGTTTTTGAGTTTTCAATACACGCCAAACTGACGGTAATACCACGGCTAAGGTTTGCGCATGGTCAATGTTAAATATCGCCGTAAGCTCATGGCCTATCATGTGGGTAGTCCAATCAAATGGCACGCCCACACCAATCATACCGTTCAAGGCTGACGTGGCACTCCACATTAAGTTAGCGCGCGCTTCATAATTGGTAGGCTCTTCCACTGTAATAGGGCCAATTTCAATTAAGGTACGCATAATGCCTTCAGCGGTGCGATCTTGCACTCGGGCATCAACAGGGTAAGTCGCATATTGCTCAAGCACATGCACAAAGGCATCTACCACACCATTAGCCACTTGAATTTTAGGTAAGCTAAAGGTCAACTCAGGGTCTAGCATCGCAAATGTAGGGTAAACACTTGGGTGATTCACCGGGAATTTGCCGCCTTTATAGCTTACAACTGCAAAGGCATTCATTTCTGAACCCGTCGCAGGCAAAGTCGCAATCACGCCTAATGGAATCACTTTATCTTCAGCAACAGGTACTGGGGCAAAACCATGATGAAGTAGGCTAGCAGTGTCACCTTCAAACTGGATAGCTAGGGCAATAAACTTAGTGCCGTCCATCACTGAACCGCCGCCAACAGCCAATAAAAAGTCGATGTTTTCTTTACGTGCCACATCAACCGCTTGCATTAATGTGTCGTACTTAGGGTTGGCTTCAATACCACCAAATTCAATAACAGTGCGATTGCCTAGTGCTGCTTTTACTTTGTCTAGCGTCCCGAAACGGACAACGCTGCCACCGCCATAGGTGATAAGCACTTTGGCATTAGCGGGTACCAGTTGGTCTAATTCTGCAATACGGTCTTTACCGAAAACAACATGGGTAGGATTACGATAATTAAAATTCAGCATATGATGTTACCTTAATTTTTCGAACCAATAAAAAGGGTGCTGGTTCGTGAGTTCAATAAATTGCCCGCGTTAATCAAAATCAT
Source organism: Shewanella sp. HL-SH2 (assembly GCF_051164935.1). Lineage (NCBI taxonomy): Bacteria > Pseudomonadati > Pseudomonadota > Gammaproteobacteria > Alteromonadales > Shewanellaceae > Shewanella > Shewanella sp. HL-SH2. Next base: position 460,978 of record NZ_CP195035.1, on the reverse strand, counting down.
TAACGGCTTATTGGCGCGATAAAGTTGATGGGGTAATGATAGGCTTCTGGCCTAAAATAAACAGACACATAACTATCAGCTTTATGCCTATTCCTACCTTATTTACTGTTAAAGTATGTTTTAGTGGTTTTTTTAATGCATTTTCCTGCTTTATTGGTAAAGTATTTCCAATGGGGTAAAAGGCAGGGTAATCGATATGACCGACACCGCAATATTAATGGCACAACTAGCACCTAAAGAAGGGGTTAATAAAACCCATTTAGCAGGGGTGCATGTATTTAGGGGCTCACAGTATGGCGCGCGCGGGCCTATGTGTTACTCGCAAGGCATGTTATTTGTGGGCCAAGGTAAGAAACGGCTTTATTTAGATAATCAAACCTTTGACTATGACAGCGAGAATGCGTTAGTGATGACGGTGCCGTTACCGGTCGAATGTGAAACCTTTGCCAGCCCAGAAGAACCGGTTTTGGTATTAATGGTCGATATTGATTTGGTGCAACTGAATCACATTATTCGCTTGATGGATGAGCATAATCAAATACCCAAAGATTTGAATGAGTCGCGTCAATCGGGATATTTTGTGGCACCGACCACAGAAGAGATGGACTGTAGTGTGTTTAGACTATTACAGGCATTACAATCACCACTAGAAGCCAAGGTGATGGGTGAAGCATTAGTGCTTGAGCTGTTATATCGGTTACTTGAAAGCCCGAATGCCGGACCGTTATATGCATTATCGCTTAGCCACACCCGCTTAGCGCGAGTAGAGAAGGCGTTAAGCTATATTCACCGACATTATGGCGAGTCAGTTGAGGTAGATACCTTAGCGGGATTGGTGAACATGAGTCCGTCGGCATTTCATCGTTGCTTTAAAGAGGTGACCGCATCATCGCCCATTCAGTATTTAAAGAAAATTAGACTCACCCGAGCCAAAGAGTTATTACAAGCACAAAAACTGAAAGTAAAAGATGTGGCAACCCAGGTGGGTTATGAAAGTAGTACGCAATTTAGCCGTGAGTTTAAACGCTACTTTTCCCAAAGCCCTGGTGAGTGTGCACGGCTGTAACTCAATTCTAATCGCGCAATTAAGGCAATAACTATGTCGAAAATCATGTCGAAAACAATGTCGAAAACAATGGCGAAAATCATGGCACCCACAAGCATCACTTTTTTTGAGTATTTAACCCCGCTGGTGGCCTCTGGTAAAAAAATCATTACCATACGGGATGAATCTGAAAGTCATTATGTACCCGGTACGCAAGTGGAAGTATTCACCTTAGAAACTCATCAAAAGGTGTGTGATATTACTATTTTGTCAGTTGAGCCATTGGCGTTTGATGACATAAATGCGTTTCATGCGCAGCAAGAAAGTCTGCCTTTAGACGAGTTGAAACAGATTATTCAACAGGTTTACCCAAACCAACAGTCATTGTTTATGATTTCATTTGAGCTGGTTGAGGTGAGTTAATCTGACTCCACTAAATTAGGGCGTTAGCTTTTTTGAGGATAAACGTTGATTCTGTATAAATATATGTCGTTTAAATCGGCTATTTCAGTTATTGAAAACTCATCACTTGGCTTCTCTTGCCTCGAAGATCTGAATGATCCATTTGAGTGCACAGCCTTTGGTTTTGATGAGGGTAGCGACTCATTCGTAACCGCAACAATGGCTACAAATGCCTGTAAAAATCGCTTTTCAAGAAACTATGGTGTGCTGTCATTGTCTAGGCAACCATTGAACCCATTAATGTGGTCACACTATGGAGACGAACACCAAGGTGTAGTGATTGGCTTCGATGTAAAATTAGCTGGATTTACTGATAAAGATGCATGCGTCATACCTTGTCAGTATGGAGAAATTGTTTATTCGGCAACTAAGCCACATAAAAATCTGCCTACTGTCAGTAGTGAAGAATTGATGAGCATAGGAAATTGCATCAAATTTGACTCTGATTCGTTTAATTTAGTTAAAAGAGCATTTTTGTACAAATCTATTGAATGGAGTTACGAAGAAGAAGTTCGAGTTGTTAAGGGTATATCAGCCCTACCGTTTAGCTACCATTTTGGAGAGGGACGTATTAACGCTTGGAATAAAATCTCAGTAGCAGGTCGTCCATTGTATTGTTTAGATGTACCAGAAAATGCTATTAAGGAAATATATTTAGGACGACATATACATAAGAATGTAACTAAAAAGAACGATTTTTCCGGTGATGAACTTAAAGAAATCCTTCTTTCATGGGGACGCAAAGATTTAAAATTATTGCAATGTAAGCCTGATGTGCACTCATGGCAGTTGATAGCCGAACAATCAATCAACCAATAAAGCTAACGAATAAAGATAGGCCGCGCGTAGCCGCGTCCTTATCCCGGATTGTTGAACAAACCAGAGTGATATCTTTATAGTGTAAATATCGAATTAGTGCGGGCAGAGTAAACATTAAAAAGGGAGTCGAGCGGTTCAAGTAATTGAATGGCTTCTTCTTCCCTAAATGGCGTGCTCGATGATTGTGTTCGAGATTGGCCAACTCTGTCCTTAAGTTTTCATAATTTAACTTAGTTTGTATTTTAAATTCAATATATTACTTATTTTTTTGTTGGTTAAGTCACAGTAGGCCATAACGGTAATCCAACCAATTGCCTGCCTTAGGCTTACCAGTACCTGACATTTTCGTATCAACCAAAGATCTTAAGGCGTTATTACCAATGCAGCCTAATCGAAGAGATAAATTATTAGGTGTAAGCGCGGCTGTGACCGTCGATGGCATGGCGAAGTTTCATCTTATGAAACGCTATGAGCGAGAGGCATGGATGCCAAACTGGCAGTTAAATATGGATGTTGTTTAAAATCGTTGAGCTTACAGGGACGTACTTGCAGCGTGTCACAGAAGTGCTTACGCATAAGGTTGCTCTTTCACATGTTCAGTGATATTCCCGACATCACACTGACATTTCCCATATCCCTATGGGTCAGATATGAAAGAGCGACCTATTTCAAACTTAATACTCAAGCATTCAGACGCTTAGCCAATACCGAAGTTCTCTGAGCCTAACGTTAACAAAATTAAAGTATGCTAATCTAATAAGACCTCCTATAGTTAGGTGTAATCATGATTGGATAAGTTAGGTAACGGCAGAAAAAATCGCTGAAGCAGGGCTAGTGTCCACCATCATTTAGAGGTCAATAATAAAATGAATAATGAGAGCAATCGGCTCTTCCCACAATCCAATATATTAACATTAGCCGATCTAAAGGCTAAGTGTTTAAGTGCTATCGGCTTGATTTTACTTTATTTATTTACTGGCGGCATACAAGCCAAAGATCTTGAAGTCGGTGTCAGCTTTTCAATTGCTCCCTATGTCATTCAAGAAACTAACAGTGGTTTAGAACTCGAATTGCTCAAAAGTGCCCTTGCCGTTAAAGGCCATAGCGTCAATATACAATACCTGCCCCTAGCGCGTACCTTTCATGCACTCAAAGAAGGTGAACTCGATGGCATCATTAATACTAAACAAAACATGCTCGAAGGCGTGTTTTATTCAGATGTGGTCATTCGTTTTCAAAATTGTGCCATTAGTCTTAAAAAGAACCATTTCAACTTAGAGAAAGTCACCGATTTACAAGACAAGAGCATTGTCGCTTTTCAGCGAGCCTCTATGCTTTTAGGTAAAGACTTCACTAACATGGCCGCACTTAACAGCCAATATAGCGAACAGGCGAAGCAAATACTTCAAGTGAAAATGCTGATGAAACAGAGAATAGATGTGGCCGTGATGGATAAGAATATCTTTATTTATTACCTAAGGCAGTCCTATTTCACAGGCAAGCTCACTAAAGAAGAAGTACAACAAGAGGTGATTTGCCATAAAGTATTTGCCCCTACGTCCTACCGATTTGCATTTTTACACGCCGATATTCGCGATGACTTTAATTTTGGCCTAGCGCAAATAAAACAAGATGGCACTCGACTCGCCATTGAGAACAAATTCCAGCAAATGCTATCGCTCACCTTAGATGACAATGTCACCATACGCTTAGCTGCTTCACCCACCCACTAGCTGTAAAAAGCTGAGTCTAATGGTTATTCAATAATTAGTGGACTGAGTAAACTTTATCGCTAAGTTGATCGGCACATGTTATTGAATGGCTTTTTTTCCTACATGGCGTGCTTGATGATTGTTGCAAAGAGCAATACAAAACAAGGTAAAAGCAGATCGGTTACCTGATTTTTTACAAAGTTTATCCCGCCCCCGCTAAATTTTCTTATCAATACTGATAGCAAACAAGCCACTAGGCCTGTGCGAGAGTTGAATTAATATTTGAACTTGAATAGGTTAACTTATTTAACAAAATGTAACATTTTACGTTTTGTTATAGGAAGGGAATGACATAGGATGGATGTGAGGATGAAAATTAAACAATAACAAGGATGTGTAATGAAAATGAAATCTTACCTAGTATTCCCTTTTATGGCATTTAGTATGGTTGCTTGTGGTGGCGGCTCTGGTGATAGTAGTTCAACAACGCCTATAGAAAACAATAGTGCACCAATAGCTATAGCCTCAATAGATAGTACCTCAATGAGTATTGGCGACACGGTATTAATTCGAGGAGATCAAAGTAGCGACCCGGATAGTGATAATTTAAGTTACCAGTGGCAGGTTATTGATCCACAAGGTGTTGTCTTGGCTTTAAATGATGCTAAGAGTAAGCAACTGAGCTTCAATCTGACGATGGCTGGAGAATACCAAATCAGCTTGACTGTAAGCGATGGGAAAGGCGCAATTGATAAGGCTAGCTTAGTATTACAAGTTGGAGGGGATAAAGCGATTACAGCCATTATTACTTCTGCAAGTACGGTAAAGCAGGGTAATAAAGTGACGCTTTCAGGTGAAAGCAGTCAGCTAAAAACTGACACTCGCTTTAGTTGGAGTTTATTAGAGAAGCCTACTGCTAGCGTAGCGACACTGACCAGCACAGACGCCGTAGAAACATATTTTACCGCCGACAAGTTGGGTGAGTATAAAGTACAGTTGCGCTTGAAAGATCAAGATAACAATACCGATGTAGTTCAGCGTGTTATCACAGCTACAGGGGTTACCAGTAACACGGCTCCCGTGGCATCTATTACAGCTGCGAGTACTGTACTGAAAGTGAATGAGGAACTGGCGCTTTCTGCTGCTCAAAGTACGGATGCTGATGGCGATAGTTTAAGTTTTAGCTGGCAAATTATTCAAAAGCCGGACAATGCCAACGTCAAACTTGATCAGGCAGCAACGCAGCTAGCGAAGTTTACCGCGAGTACTTTAGGTGAATACCATGTCGAGCTGACGGTCAGTGATGGCAAACTACAAGATAAAAAGACACTGGTATTGCAGGTAACGGCGGTCAATCGAGCCCCAGTTGTGAGCATTAATCTCAATTCTAGCTCACCTAAACAAGGTGAAACCATTAACTTGCAAGGTGTGGGAGTTGACCCTGACAATGATAGCTTAAGTTATAGCTGGAGCTTAGTCTCTAAACCTAGCGATAGCAGCGCCGAATTTACCAGTACCAATCAGCAGAATACTCAACTATACCTTGATGCCAAAGGGGATTATCTTGTGTCTTTGACTGCTACTGATAATAAACTAACCTCAGAGCCAGCAACCCAAATGATCCGCGCTGCTGTTAACCATCCGCCGGTCATTACTGAGGTTATATACAATACTCACGTTGTTGCAGGCTATCCTACTCAGCTAGAAGTGCTGGCGACGGATCCCGAAGGTCAACCTCTGACTTTTGAATGGCGCTTGGTGGAAAAAGATCCTGGTACAGAAGGCACATTTAGCGCGCCAACTCAGTCAGTGACCGATTTTACGCCGGATTTACCTGGTTGGTATACCCTAGAAGTCAGCGTCAGTGATGGTATTCAAACATCTCTACTTCCGAGTACATTTCTGATCATTGCACAGTAGTATTGCTCGTATAAATGTTGGTTTTATCATTTACACAATGCTGGTTTATATAACCAGCATTGTGGATGCTTCACATCATCTAATATCTACACATAAGCCTGCCGTAAGCTATTAATTGCTGACAAACACACTTTGGGTGTTCAATACATTAATCAAATCTAAAACATGACCTGCTTAACAAATCGTCTCTGAAAATCCTGCTAGTTTACTTTTTAGTTTACATAGCATCGTCTACCTCACATTTTATCTATATCTAAAGTGGTATTTTTAGATTCCGCTTGCAGGATGTGTCTTTTATCGCTTTGTAATCATTGATTTTGCTCGCAAAAAATAGCACTCATTTAGGATTATTTATGTCTCCAATTATTCAACCAGCATCTAATGGGTTGATTCAGCCTTATCAGTCGAATATTACCATTCCGAACTGGATGGTGAGCTCGATGGAAAAGGTGATGCAGTTTTATGTCGATAAAAATTTGCGCCTAGATACCATTTCAACCGACCGTATGCCTAAACCTGTGGAAGGGCGCAAGTACATGCTGTACGCCCATATCCCGTTTTGTCATACCCTGTGTTCTTTTTGTACTTTTCATCGTTTTTTATTCCGCGAAGATAAAGCGCGGGAATACTTTGTTGCGCTGCGCAAAGAAATGCAGATGGCCAAAGACTTAGGTTATCAATTTAGCTCTATGTATATTGGCGGGGGTACCACTACGGTATTGGAAGATGAATTAGCCCGTACCATTGAACATGCTAAAACCTTGTTTCCTGATATTAAAGAGGTGTCGTGTGAGTCAGACCCACAGCATTTAGCTAACCCTGAATTTAGGCAATTGAAAGGCTTAGTCGACCGTATGTCGATTGGGGTACAAAGCTTTGATGACGGTATTTTAAAAATGACTGACCGTTTAGATAAGTTTGGTTCAGGCCAGCAAACTTTTGACCGTATTATGGCGGCAAAAGAGTTATTCCCCATCATCAATGTCGATTTGATTTTTGGTTTTCGCGGCCAAACCGATGAGGTTATTCAGTCAGATTTAGAGATGGCCTCTCGATTAGACCCAAGACAAATTACCACTTACCCATTAATGATCACCCATCAAACCCGTAAAAGTGTTAAAGGCACGCTGGCAGCGCCACAGGGTGAAATGATTAATCAATACCGTCAGATCCTCAACAAATTAACCGGCCAATATACCCAGTTGTCAGCCTGGGCGTTTGGCAAAGCCAATGATGAAGGGTTTGATGAGTATGTAATTGATCATGATGAGTATTTAGGTGTGGGGTCTGGGTCATTTAGTTTTTTAAACGATACTTTATATGTGAATACTTTCTCACTGAAAAAATACCAAGAGCGTATTGCCCAGGGGCGCATGGCTGTTGAGCAACAAAAGCATTATCAAAAGAAAGAGGTGATGCAATATCGCTTCTTACTAGGCATGTTTTCTGGTCGTTTATCACGTAAGTATTTTCGCGATGAATTTGGGGTGAATTTAGATACCGCATTATTCAAAGAAATGAGTTCAATGAAAGCAATGGGCGCGATTAAGAATGACCCAGTAAACCCCGATAAACTGATTGTGACTGATAACGGCAAAATGATGGGATTATTGATGATGAAAGAGTTTTATTCGGGTATGGATAATGTCAGGGCGCAACTGCGCAAGCCATTAACCGACTTAGATATGTAGTTTTCTTTAAGATTGACGCATTAGCGTAAATATTTCATTAACACGGCTATGTCACTATTCTTTAACAAATAGAACTCAGTTATGATGCTCGCTTCTGCTAATTAGGTTTTATTTGTTCAAAGGATAGTTATGAGCCAGTTTTCAAAGGGATTTGCATTAGGTGCATTAGTACTTTCATTAGCGGGTTGCGGCGGTGGGTCTGATTCTTCGCCTGCAATTACGCCACCACCAGTCACTCCACTTCCAACCTTTAAAGTTCAAGATGATCCTGTAAACACATCGACTATGGCCCTGAGTGTGGCAGAAAGCTTTATTCAGGTTGGCACATTTGCCAATAGCATTATCAAACAAGCCAGTTTTAACGATTTAGGTATCGATAAAAGTTGTAATAACGGCGGTATTTCCACAAGAACAATCAATGATATTGATGGCAGCAACACAATTTCAGCTGCTGATGTTATTTCTATGGATTATCGTGATTGCTACATCCCTTCACTAGATAGCACGATTTCAGGCGTGGTTGCCGTTAAAATCGTTAGCCTTAATTCTGACGACGGTAAAACACTCGCAGAAGTTAATTTATCGGATGTTGAGTTTGACGGAGAAACCCTTCTTCAGTTCAAAGGGATTTTGGGTACCGAAATTCAAAAGTTCGCTGTTAGTCAAAAAACCACAGTTAAAAATATAGGCAATGTATCGCTTATAGTTGATCGTAATGCGGACCTGAAAATGAACTTTGTTAATACGGCTATTACCCGTTCTGAGCAGTTTTCAGATGCTACTTATAGCATTAGCGGTGCGGGGAAAATTGAATTACCTGTGGCGGCAGTGAGTTTTTCTTTTGCATTTAAAGAACCTTTAGTTGGGCACTTTTCTGAGTATCCCCATAAGGGCTTGATGCATGTTTTTACTTCAAATACCGATATTGTTGAGACCAGCAGTAACTTTGTGACCAACTCTGAATCTATGAATGTTAAATCGGGTTCTGACATTTACAGTATTTCTTGGAGCTATGCTGTTGAAGGTTCCCTGTGGTGGTTTTCGGGTGGCGAAAATAACTACGTAAACGCCTACCGTTCAGACAACTTTGATTTTGTTGGCGTGTTAAATAGCGATTTGCTGACCGAGTTTCCTGCCAGTGGTGGAAGTGTTCAGTTTCTTATGTCTAGACCAGTGAAGTCAGGGACGTATACCACAACATTCAATACGACTAACTGGCCTTATCATCGCGTGGATGCAACCGTGTCTGTTGCAGGGGCAATTGTTAGTATTACACCTAAGACGCCATTAGCTGCAGGTAGAGAATATGAAATTGATTCATTTGAATTAATTAGCACTCAAGATGTTGCTCGATACGTATACCGAGTCACTGGCATTAATGTTAATGATGCAATCTTGATCAACTTGGACAAAGGGACAGGCTTGTATCAGGCGGACGACTTCCCCACTTTAGATGCATCTAAATCGGTGATGAATAAAGGCAAAAAACTTAATTTCAAATGGATTGATGTCAATAATGTAGGTCTTGTATTTGCCGAAAAATCAGCGAGTAAGACGACATTTTCTGCTCCCGCAGGGCATGCTAATGATATTTCAGTGCGTCTTGAAATTGATAACGGTCAGGGCTATGTTATTTCGTCTGATGTCACCATAAAGTACTTTACGCCGAGCAGCACAGTACTTCACTTTGTGAGTTCAATGGGGGATTATATTGGTGGCGGACAAACTCAGACTTTCGATACCTCAGAGTCATCATTCACAGTGTTCAGTAATGGCGCCGAACAACGGGACTATATTTCTGTCGGTATTAACTCTAATACATGGTGGAACTTAGATCTTGCCGCCCCTAAAGGCGAAAGTTTAGCGGTAAAAAAATATGAAAACGCAACACGCTATCCATTCCAATCACCTGTTACCGCGGGGTTAAGTTTTACCGGCGACGGTAGGGGTTGTAACAATAGTCTAGGCAGTTTTGAAATATTAGAATTGGTATATGATGCCAATAATAATGTGGAGAAATTAGCGGTGAATTTTCAACAAAGCTGTGAAAACATCAATCCACTATTAATTGGGTTATTGCGCGTTAATTCTTCTGCTAAGTTGAATTAATTTTTAACATTGTTTTAGCTCAATCAATTATTACGGCAACTTAGGTTGCCGTTTTTTTTATAACGGGTACTCTTAAACGACCTCAATTATGTGATTGTGCATTCATCATGGCTAATATTTTATTACTGGCAAACATCAACTGTGACCGAATTCTTCGGCTTGATAAACCGCTACAAACTGGTGGCCGTTTTCATTATCAAGATGGTGGGCTCCGGCTCGGTGGCGGCGGGGCTAATACGGGTTTAGGGTTAGTTTGGGCGCAGCATAATGTGTCTTTAGTGAGCCAAGTGGGCACGGATGATATTGGCGATTGGATTGTGGCACAAGCCAGCACCCAAGGGCTAGATTGTAGAATGGTGCAACGTTTTGCCGGTAACACCTGTGAAATGCTATTGGTGATGACACCCGATGGCGAACGTACCATTATCAGGCCGCAGCGACCAACGTTTGAATTAGCTAAGCAGCCTAATTGGGCAAAGTGGGATGCGTTTTACATTAATACGTCTGCAATTGGTGCTGATGCATGGGCATTAGCTGCCATGAAGCAATCTAAGGTGCTGGTGGTGGCGCAGCTAGCCAAAGATCAGCGACCAAGGCCTTGTCACGTATTGATAGCTTCTATTACCGATATGCAAGGACGTTGTGGCCAGGATTTGTGGGCGTTTGCTCAGTCGATCAGTGGCGAGCATGTACAGTCTTTTATTGTTACCGACGGCGAAAAGGGCGCGACGGTTTATACTCAAAACGCTCAGCAACATGTTCCAGCTGTGCCAACTGATGTCGTCGATACCACGGGTGCGGGTGATAATTATGCAGCTGGTGTTATTCATGGTTTATGTAATGGTCATAGTATGACCGCTGCAATGGCCGAAGGTGCTAGATGGGCAGCCTTTGCCGTTGCGACTCCGAGTTCTGTGCCCGGGGACAAGCTAAAAAACTATCTGTTTAGTTAATACCTGCTTAGTTAATGTATGTCATTTGTTTGTCATCAAAGCAGGGTAAAGTTATTTATGTTGAAGAGCTAGTTTACTCTTTAATGTCTTAAGCGTTTTTTTGTTCTGACTCTATCTCATAGAGCCTGAACTCCCCACTTGATATATTCAGCCTTACCCGTTTCATTGGTGAGGCTTTTTTTTTACATTTTATTTAGGTATGTTGATGTTTCAAAGCAGATCTTGTTCAAGGATGTACTGAGTGAAAAATCGCATAGTGAATCAAATATCGGCACTTTATTTAGGTGACGAAGTACAAATGCACAACGGTGTAGCCAGTTGTATTAACCAGAAGTATGCTGTTAATAAACTGACGGTTCAGTTTGACCGGGTTCTTGGTAATGGTGAAGCAGACCCTAAACATCATGGCGGTTTAGATCGAGTCTTACATCATTTTCCCCGAGAACATTATGGCCAATATCGTCGTTGGGACATGATGTCATCGTTTAAAGATGCGCCAGCAATGGGAGAAAATATCAGTACTGTTGGCTTGAATGAATCCCAGGTGAATATCGGCGATATTATTCAAATTGGTGATGTCACTTTGCAAGTCACTCAACCGCGCTCACCTTGTTTTAAGCTTAATCTTCAATTTGGGCACCCTGAATTTGCCCTTGCGATGCAAAAAAGCAAAATGTGTGGCTGGTTTTATAGGGTACTATCAGAGGGTGATATTGCCAATGATGACGCTATTTATCTGGTCGATCGTTTATCTGATATTAGTATTGCCCATGCGATGAAAATTTACTTTTTGCCAGAGTTTGATGCCAAACAATATCAACAACTTTTACAATGCCCTGGATTAGCGCAATCCTGGGTGGACTCGCTAACTCGTCGTATCAGTAATCAATCGATTGAAGATTGGCAGATGCGCTTGTATGGTAAGGCGGAATAATTATTTTAAGGAAATATCATGGAAGATTTACAACCCAGCAACCAATCTAGTCATCAGTCAAGTAATGATAAGCAAGCTCGTGATATGGGCGTATTGGTACATGCCTCAAGTTTTGCCGGTTATGTGATACCAATGGGCAGTATTTTAGGGCCATTAATTGTTTGGTTAATGAAGCGGGATGAGTTTGAGTTTGCCAATCAGTGTGGCAAAAATTGCTTAAACTTTAAAATCAGTTTGTTTATTTATGTCTGTATTTCAGTGGTGTTAATGTTTGTCGGCATAGGATTTCTTTTGCTAGCAGCGTTGGCCCTGTTAGATATCATTTGCACCATTATCGCTATTATGAAAGCGACCGAAGGTGTGGCGTATCAATACCCGTTAACGATTAAATTTTTAAAATAAGCTTTGTCACGCAATAAAAAATGCCGCGAGCTCAGAAGAGTCATCGCGGCATTTTTATTAGTGCGGTTAACGTTTTACACTTTAAAGCGTGCCACTAAAGTATCTAGGCGGGTGGCAAGTTGATTAAGTGATTGACTCGCCTGTGCTGCAGCTTGTGCTGTTTGTGCAGTACGCTGAGTAATATCGTTAATTTCGGTCACGTTGCGATTAATATCTTCAACCACAGTTGATTGCTCTTCGGTGGCCGCTGCAACTTGAATATTCATGTCGCTAATTGAGGCAATTTGCTGGCTAATACCGCTAAGTGAGTTACTCGCATCATCAACGGCTTGCACCCCTTCGCGTGAGCGATTTCGTGACTGCTCCATCGCACTAACAGCTCGGCTTGCTTCAGACTGTAACTTATCAATCATGGTTTGCACTTCATTGGTTGATGCTGCGGTGCGTGACGCAAGGTTTCTAACCTCATCGGCAACAACCGCAAAACCTCGACCCGCTTCACCTGCGCGCGCAGCTTCAATCGCGGCATTTAACGCAAGTAAGTTGGTTTGTTCTGAAATGGCGCGAATAACATCTAAAATACCGCCAATCGACTTGGTATGAGTCGCCAGTGACTCGATCACTTCACCTACTTGACCTACATCTTTAGACAATTGATTAATGGTATTACGGGCACGGGTAACGACTTGTTGCCCTTCAGCTGATTCCGTATCGGCTTCTCTTGCGGTAACCGCTGCTTGGGCTGCGTTACTGGCAATTTCATTAACCGTGGCACCCATTTCATTTATGGCTGTCACTACCATAATGGTGCGGTCTTTCTGAAGTTTGCTGTCTTCTAATGTTTGATGCGCTTGATTTGATACATCAATTGCCGATTTACCCAGCTGTTCGCTGGTTTGAGCGACTTCGATAACAGAATCTTGAATTTTACTGATAAAGCTATTAAAACCTCGGGCAAGTTGAGCTATTTCATCTTCACCATTAACAGGTAAACGCTGACGTAAATCGCCTTCGCCTTCACCAATATTGCGAAATAACTCGGCAACTTGAGTGATCGGACGGCTTACTGAACCGGCTACAGCGATAGCGATAGCGATAAATAGTGCCGCAATAATAATAGTCGAAATCAAAATTTGATATGACGATTCTTCGATTAATGCAAAAACCTCAGCTTCAGGTACCTGAGCCACTAAATACCAGCCCATAGAAGAAATATAGCTACTGGCAATTAACATGTCTTGATTGTCGACCGCCGCTTTAACAAGGTTAAAGTCGTTTTTATTGAGCAGCTTTTGGATGTCTGCATTGGGGTATAACTGATTTAAGGTTCTACCTTTTTGATTTTTATCATTATATAGCTTCACCTGACCTTCAGCATCGACTAAATAAACAAAGCCTGTATCTTCAATTTTGAACGAGGCTAATAGATTTACCATGTCATCAAGTGATTTTGCTAAACCGACTAGGCCGCGGCCATTCGGCTGTTGGTAGTTAATAAACAGTTTGACATCACCATTGTCTTCGGTAAAAACATTGAGCATCCGCTCCTGACCACTGTTTTTATAGTCAAAAAACCAGCCGTCCTGTTGTTGGTTCAATACTCGTAAAAAGCCGTCTTGGGTGTAGTACGCTGCTGTTTCTCTGTCCGCAAAAGAGGCTTGGGCAAGATCATATTGTTGGGTAATGCTTTTTAGCTGTGCGACGACATCGCCTTCTTCACTTGCAGGGCGGCCTCGTTCTAACCACTTGAGTAACATCTTGCTACTGGCCAGTTGTTCAGCGGCATTCATTAATGTGCTGATATCCAACTCAACCTTGTTACGCATTTGCATTAATATGCTCGGCATTTCTGAACTAAGCATACGCTCTTCAACCACATTTTTGGCACTGCGTTGGCTTATTACGCCAACTAGAATGGTTGAAAGCAGAACCGCAAGTGTCACGGTAAGTAATATTTTTTGTTTGATGGTCAATTGGCTAAAAAAATTCATGTCATACGCCTTGTTACAGTTGTCACTCTATATCGGACTGAAGCGGGTAAACTTGAACAAGCTTAGCCTAATAGATAAAAAAAACGCACCAATTATAGTGCGTTTATTAAAATTAAAGGCAATAAGTAAACATCAATCACATATTTGGATAGTTTGGACCACCGCCGCCCTCGGGCGTTACCCAGGTAATGTTTTGGCTTGGGTCTTTAATGTCGCAGGTTTTACAATGGATACAGTTTTGGCCATTGATAACAAATTTTTTGTCCCCCGCTTCCTCAACAACTTCATATACACCTGCGGGACAATAACGCTGCGCCGGTTCATCAAACTTGGCTAAATTAACCGAAATAGGAATGCTTTGGTCTTTTAAGCGCAAATGGCAAGGTTGATCTTCCTCATGATAAGTATTGGACAAATAAACTGACGACAGTTTATCAAAACTCAACTTGCCATCAGGTTTTGGATAATCGATTTTATTGTAATCGCTTGCAAGTCCCATAGTGGCATAATCAGGTGTGGTATCTCTAAATGTCATCGGGAACTTGCCACCAAAACAATTCTGGTCGATGAAGTTAAATGCACCACCAATAAGAGTGCCAAACTTATGAAGAGCAGGGCCAAAGTTACGTGATTGATGTAACTCCTCGTGCAGCCAGCTTTTTTCAAAGCGAGTTTGGAAACAGTCTAAATCTTTGCCACCGATTAATCCCGCAAGTAAGCCTTCACCTAAGGTTTCAGCCGCTAAAATACCACTTTTAATAGCGGTATGAGTGCCTTTGATTTTGGAAAAGTTCAACGTACCGGCATTACATCCAATGATAAGTCCGCCTGGGAAGCTCATTTTAGGTAACGAATTTAAGCCGCCTTTGGCAATGGCACGTGCACCATAGGTGAGTCGCTCACCACCTGCTAAATATTGCGAGATAACCGGGTGTGTTTTATAACGCTGAAACTCATCAAATGGACTGAGGTGCGGGTTTTTGTAGTTTAGGTCAACAATCAAACCAACCGCCACTTGATTATCTTCCATGTGATACAAGAAACCACCACCTGATGAGCCATTGTTTAGCGGCCAGCCACCTGTGTGAACCACTTTACCTTGTTGATGTTGTTCAGCTGGGATTTTCCAAATCTCTTTAAATCCTAAGCCATAATGTTGTGGTGTTTTACCATTATCTAAATGGAACTTTTCGATCAGTTGTTTACCTAAATGACCACGACAACCTTCAGAAAAAACAGTGTATTTGGCGTGTAATTCCATACCTGGCATAAAGCTATCTTTGGGTTGGCCATTTTCGCCAACGCCCATGTCGCCAATTAAAATACCTTTTACGCTGTTATCTTCGTTAAACAGTAATTCGCTTGCGGCGAAGCCGGGGAAAATTTCGACGCCCATAGCTTCAGCGCGCTCAGCTAACCAGCGAGCTAAATTTCCGACACTAATAATATAGTTACCGGAATTATGCATCGTTTTTGGCACTAAACTATTTGGGATAAGACGAGACTGGGTCTCGGAACTAAGTAGGTAAATATCGTCATCAGTGACTTTGGTCTTCATCGGTGAGTCTGTATCACGCCAGTCATTAAACAACTCGTCTAACACTTCGGGTTGAAAAACCGCGCCAGATAAAATGTGGGCACCGACTTCTGAGCCCTTTTCGACCACACAAACGGTGATCTCTTTTTCAGCATCTTTAGATATTTGCATTAGACGACATGCGGTTGCTAAACCTGCAGGACCCGCTCCGACGATTACTACGTCGAATTCCATTGATTCGCGTTCCATCTTCTCACCTTTAAAATTGCCCGCTGTATAACGGGTTTATAGTTATTATTGTGTATGATTACGACAACTAAACGATCGTTTATTCTATTGCTTACCTTACCGCAATTTTATCTTGCAGCCCAGTATTTCAATCTATTTGATCATAGTGAGCAGAGTCACAAATCGCTAATGCAATTATCACTATTATCGACAAATACAGCAAAAGGGGTATTTGTGGCCAGTATTTTAGGCCTATAATCAATAACGACGGTTCTCCGAGCTTTTTATCCTACGTCTATCGATATGGATATTTAGCCGTGGTAATAATGCCACCGGGGTGGGCAAAGAAATGCACTCACCTCCCACACTTGGAAAGGTTAACATGTCCCAACTACAAGACAGTTTTGGTCGAAAATTTCACTATTTGCGCATGTCAGTCACTGATGTGTGTAATTTCAAATGCACCTATTGTTTACCAGATGGCTATCGCCCCGATGGTAAACCAAGCTTTTTGACGTTATCAGAGATAGAAAATCTGGTGGCGGCTTTTGGCGAAGTCGGTACGCAAAAAATTCGTATCACTGGCGGTGAGCCTACTCTGCGTAAAGACTTTACCGACATTGTGCGCATCGTTGCTGATAATCCAAACATTCACACTGTTGCCACCACCACCAATGGCTATCGTTTAGAAAAAAATGCTAAGCAATGGTATGACGCAGGTTTAAGACGCATTAATGTGTCGGTAGATAGTTTAGACCCGCGAATGTTTTATCAAATCACTGGTGAAAACAAGTTTGATGAAGTGATGCGCGGTATTGATGCTGCGCTGGAAGCCGGATTTGAGCGAGTTAAAGTCAACGCTGTATTACTGAAAGATTTAAACAGCAAAGATTTACCGCGCTTTTTACACTGGATTAAAAGCACTCCGATTGATTTACGTTTTATTGAGTTAATGGAAACCGGTTTAGGCCATGACTATTTTAAAGCGCATCATTTAGCGGGTAGTGATATTAAGGCGCGCTTGATGGCTGAAGGCTGGCTACATGATCGCTCCGCCGTTGACGATGGCCCTGCGCAAAACTTTAGCCGTCCAGATTACCAAGGCCGAATTGGTTTGATCATGCCTTATGCAAAAGATTTTTGTGCAAGCTGTAATCGTCTTCGGGTATCGGCGAAAGGTAAACTGCATTTATGTTTATTCACTGAAAGCGGCTTAGATTTACGTGATCTATTACAACATGCCGATCAACGTTCCGAGTTAATTGAACGTCTTCATGGTCAACTTGCTCAAAAAGAACAAACCCATTATTTGCACCAAGGGATCACCGGTGTTACCCAGCACTTAGCATCTATTGGTGGCTAGTGGAAATGGGTGCTAGTTGAACTTTTCTGTTATCTAATTTAAAGGCTGTATACATGAGCAACCCATTTACCCATATTAATGCTGACGGCAATGCCCACATGGTCGATGTGACCGAGAAAGCAGTGACTGAACGAGAAGCTCGCGCTGAAGCATTTATTGAAATGGCCCCGGCAACTCTTGAAATGATCATGAGCGGCAGCCACCATAAAGGTGACGTGTTTGCTACAGCACGTATTGCCGGTATTCAAGCGGCTAAAAAAACCGCTGACTTAATTCCTTTGTGTCACCCATTAATGCTAACAAAAGTGGAAGTTGACTTAGTCGCCGAACCTGAATTTAATCGAGTACGCATTAATAGTTTATGTAAGTTATCCGGTAAAACCGGCGTTGAAATGGAAGCATTAACTGCGGCATCAGTGGCGGCATTAACCATTTACGATATGTGCAAAGCTGTGCAAAAAGATATGGTGATTTCACAGGTTAGATTACTGGAAAAGCGAGGTGGAAAATCAGGTCACTTTAAAGCCTAAATCTTGTTGGTATCACATGATGAGTTAACCCCAGGATTGTTGTAACCCCCCATATTGTTGCTAAATTCGCTCTTGTTATTAAAACCAGTATTATCCTACGTTAATCGATATTGATAAGTGAACATAAGATTATGATCCAAATATTATTTTTTGCTCAGGTACGTGAATTATTAGGTACCGCCAAATTAGTTTTTCCTGCTAACGGTATCACCACCGCAGAATCTTTGAGACTTGCTTTAGCCGCACAAGATGACAAGTGGGCTAAAGTGATGGCGTCAGATAAATTACTGGTTGCGGTTAATCAAACCATTAGTCATTGGGATACCGTAGTTGCTGACGGTGATGAAGTGGCCTTCTTTCCGCCTGTTACAGGGGGCTAATATGACCCAGCCAGCTAAAGTGCAAGTGCAAACCGCAGACTTTAATGTAGCAGAAGAATATAACCTACTGGCCAGTGATCATAGCGACGGCGCCGTAGTGACTTTTGTGGGTAAAGTGCGAGATTTTAATGACGGTAATCCAGTGACCGATCTCACGTTAGAGCATTACCCTGGTATGACAGAAGCCGTGCTAATGCAAATTGCTCAGCAAGCAAAAGAGCGTTGGCCGCTTAATTATGTCACTATTATTCACCGTGTTGGCACTATGTCTTTAGGTGAGCAGATTGTATTTATCGGTGTGACCAGCGCCCATCGCAAAGCCGCTTTTGCAGCGTGCGAGTTTTTGATTGATTTTTTAAAGACTAAAGCGCCTTTTTGGAAGCTTGAGGCTGGCAGTAATGGCAGCAATTGGGTTGATGCCCGTGACAGTGATGAGCAAGCCGCTAAAATGTGGCAAAAAGACTAGCGGATAAAGTGATCACTATGGACGACACCAAGCAAAACAATATATTCAGTCGGTGTATTTTGACTTTGTCACCGTCTTGGCTGAGCAAAAAATGGCTATTTTATTGCTGCCTGCTGATGTCGTTCAACAGTATGACAATATTGACGGTTAATGCCGCCGACGCCCCCGCGATTGCTGTGGCGGCCAACGTTAAATTTGCGATGGATGATATTGCCAAGCAGTTTAGTCAAGATACGGGTCTTTCGGTGAGATTAAGTTATGGCTCGTCAGGTAATTTTGTATCGCAAATTTTGCATGGTGCACCATTTGAGTTGTTGCTCAGTGCCGATGAGCTTTATCCAAATAAGTTAGTTGAAGCAGGTATCACTCAAGATGCTGGCCACATCTATGCTATGGGCCGCTTAGCCTTAGCTGCCCCTAAAAACTCCCCGCTAAAGCTTGATGGACAATTGCTTGGTTTAGTTTCCTTAATCGAGTCTGGTCAATTACAGCGGTTTGCGATTGCTAATCCGGTGCATGCCCCTTATGGCGAAAGCGCTAAACAAGTACTAATAAAAAAAGGCTTATGGCAAGCCATTGAGCCGCATATCATTCTAGGTGAAAACGCTTCTCAAGCGGCGCAATTTGCCGTTAGCGGCTCAACTCAGGGCGGTATAGTGCCATTGTCATTAGTATTAACCCCTAATTTTGAACGTATAGGTCAATATGTTGCCATTGCTGATGAGCTTTATCAGCCAATTAATCAACGTATGGTATTAATGAAAACCGCCTCTAGCACAGCGCAACAATTTTATACCTATATGTTATCAAGTTCTGCACAGCAAATTTTATTACAATATGGTTTTAAAGTCCCTGAGGCATCATCCTCACAAAGCAGTATAATCTCAGCATCAAATACGATGGAGCCAGATTAATATGGATTGGCAAGCGCTGTGGCTGTCGGTCAAACTTAGCAGTGTAACTGTGTTATTTCTTATTCCATTAGCATTGTTTGTTGGACGGGCTTTGGCTTATCGCCAGTTTCGTGGCAAGTCATGGGTTGAAGCCTTGATCATGGTGCCTTTAGTGTTACCGCCAACCGTGGTGGGGTATTATTTGTTAGTGGGCATGGGTAACCAAAGTTTTATAGGCCAATGGGTTGAGCAGTTGTTTGGTCAGCAATTGGTGTTCCATTTTTCAGGCTTGGTGATTGCTTCTATATTGGTCAATATTCCCTTCGCTGTACAACCGATTCAACGTGCGTTTGAAACTATTCCCACCGATGTTCGAGATGCGGCGGACTGTTGTGGAATGAGTCGACTGACCTTATTTTTTAAAGTGGAGCTGCCTATGGTATGGCCTGGGGTATTAACCGCTTTAGTACTGTGTTTTTCCCACGTATTAGGTGAGTTTGGTGTGGTGTTGATGCTGGGTGGCAACATAGCCGGTGAAACAAAAACTATTTCTATTGCCATATATGACAGCGTGCAAGCTTTTGACTTTGATGGTGCAGGTACCATGTCTTTAGTGCTGTTATTATTTGCAATTAGCGCCTTAGCATTAACCACCAGTTTATCAAGGCGATTAGGGGGTCATCTTGGCAGTTCCGGTCGCTGATTTACATTGTGATTTATCGCAACTGCTACCCATTCCCTTAGAAGCCCATTTTTGCTGTAAAGCGGGAGAGGTCTTAGCGGTTGTTGGCCCTTCTGGCGGCGGAAAAACAACGTTATTACGCATGATTGCTGGCTTGAGTAAGCCAGAGTCGGGCAAGATAACTTATGGCGAGCAAGTGTGGTTTGACAGCCAACAAAAGGTTTATAAAACCCCACAACAGCGGCATATTGGTTATGTTCCCCAGCACTTTGGCTTATTTCCGCACCTTAGTGCCATTCAAAATGTGATGGCGGGATTAGATCATGTTCCTAAAGCAAAGCGCAAGCAGCGGGCATTAGATTGGTTGGAGCGAGTTAATCTTGAGGGATTGCCCGACCGATTACCCGCAAATTTGTCTGGTGGCCAACGTCAGCGTGTCGCCTTAGCAAGAGCCTTAGCCCGTGAGCCTGCGGTATTATTATTAGACGAGCCTTTTTCTGCAGTCGATAGGGAAACCCGCGAAAGGTTGTATATCGAACTGGCCAGATTAAAATCCCAATTAGCGATTCCAGTGATCATGGTGACCCATGATATCCATGAAGCGCAGTTACTGGCTGACCGAATGATTTTGATTAGCCAGGGGCAAATGTTACAGCAGGGCAAGCCTTTTGAGGTGCTATCTCATCCGCGTAATGAAGCCGTTGCCAGGCAAATGGGATTACGTAATATTTTTGATGCAAAAGTCATCGCCCAGGAACCGGGACGTAATATGACCTGGCTAGCTTTTGGCGAGCATCAAATAGCGATCGAAAACGCACCTAAAATGACTATTGGCCAGCAAGTGCGCTGGGTGATCCCTAATCAGGGTATTCGATTTAATGCCATTACCAGCGGTCGCTTATGTAAAAGTATTAATAAATTAGATGTTGAAATAGAGTCTTTACTGGTGATGGGCGAATCTGTTCGGGTTATTGCCCGTATTGCTGGCGTTGAGCAAGTCATTAATGCGGATATCCCAACGCATTTATGCGATAAACTCGCATTAGTTCAAGGTCAGAAAACCACAGTGGCATTGAAGTCTGATCAAATCCAAATTTTACAAACTTAAACTTAAACTTAAACTTAAACTTAGAGCCTGTGGATTGCCATTTTATGCTGTTTGAATGCCCCAAAAGCCTTAAAAGCTAAAGTTTCGCTTGCTTGCATGATCAATTATTAATCTTACATTTCTTGGGTCTTTAGTAGGACTTAGGTAAAGTATCACGGTACGCATTCTTTTATATTCGAGGCTTAAAATGGTTCGGCTGCTTTTTGCACTGTACTTGTTCCCTTTTGTGTCGATGGCCACACCATCAATACAATCATTACTTTCCCAAGAAGGCTTGTTAACGCCCATTTCTGTGATGGAACATTGGGAGCAACAGGACAAGGGAACCTTGTGTGGCTTTGGCCTCAATATTGAAGACGACCAGCTAGTTTATCAGCTGTCTGCAATTAATACTGAATCGAAACGGCTTTATCAATTTGAATTTAGTGCCCAAAATGGTGCGCTGCTTGAAGAAGCCAGCGAGCCCTATGAGGGGCGCGACATTGAACTACTTCATGCAGTTAGTTTGATGCGTGAAAAAAATATTTCTTTCTCTTCTTTAGTGAGCTTAGCTACGCTTAATCAAAGCGGTTTTTTATTGCAGGCTGATTTAGACCACGACCTATCAATTAGTTATCTTGAATTACAAATGCTCAATAACGAAGCCAAAAAAATCATCGCTTTCGATATTGAGAATCTCCGTCCATTACCACTACTTAAATGGGATTAATTGCGACTATGACTATGCGTATTTTGATCGTTGAAGATGATGCCACAACATTGAAATATGTGGCAGAAGGGTTTACCGCGCAACAGTATAGTGTTGATAGTGCTACAGATGGCCAAGAAGGGCTAACACTGGCTAAACATAATCAATATGATCTAATTGTGCTAGATAGAATGTTACCCAAACTTGATGGCTTGACCTTGTTGTCAGCGCTGCGTACTAGCGGTAATAAAACACCGGTGTTAATTTTATCTGCCTTAAGCCACGTTGATGAGCGAATTAAAGGCTTACGAGCGGGGGGGATGATTACATGACCAAACCCTTTGCATTTGCTGAGCTATTGGTGCGCGCAGAAAAGCTAGCCCAACGAAATGTAGTTGCGCCAACGACCACAGATCTCGAGGTCGGCGGTCTTAAAATGGAGTTGTTGACTCGAAACGTTACCTTAGATGACAAAGAGTTAATGCTACAACCTAAAGAGTTTCAATTACTTAAATATTTGATGGAACATCCTAATCAGGTAATTAGCCGTACTTTATTGTTTGAAGCAGTTTGGG
Source organism: Shewanella sp. HL-SH2 (assembly GCF_051164935.1). NCBI lineage: Bacteria > Pseudomonadati > Pseudomonadota > Gammaproteobacteria > Alteromonadales > Shewanellaceae > Shewanella > Shewanella sp. HL-SH2. The sequence goes on along the minus strand of NZ_CP195035.1, from coordinate 438,490 downwards.
ATTATCATTTTGATCCCCGCACCAATGTGATTGATGTGCATATTGCTAAGCTGCGTCGTAAGTTTGAAGAACTGGGACACGGTGAGTTAATTGAAACCATAAGAGGTGCTGGATATCGTCTTTGCAAAGGGCATTAAGCCTTACCAAAGTAGCGCTTGGCGTATCACATTAATTTTCTCTACTTTAGTGACAATTTTAATTGTGATGCTGATTTCTAGCTTATACAGACAACTGATTATCGAGCAAGAAAATCAAGTCGATAATCACCTAGCTGCTGAGATGCAACGTTATCAGCAATTAGCTTTGACCGTTAATCGGCGTAGCTTTGCAGCTCAAATTCAAGCATCTGATCCCAAAACCGCTTTAATTGCCTGGAAAAATAGCGTCGATATGGTCGGCGCATTAACTTTTTTACCTGACAACATGCCTCTGTTACCCGAAACGCGCCAGTTTCCCATTTTTACCGGCGGGCCAGATAAGCTGCACATTTTGACCGGCGGCTTGGCCATGACCAATTACGGCCCGGTATTAATTGCGACTCGAACGGATCAATTAGCGATGTTAATTGAAAAGTTTGTTAATGCGGCATTTTGGGCGGTCGCTTTCACATTGGGCTTAACTTTGGCGTTGGGGTATATTTTTTCTAAGGCTATTTTGCGTCGATTAGTGCAATACAATCAGCTTAGTGAACAAATTGAAGCGGGGCATTATGACACGCGATTGCCTGTCTCACGCCAGCAAGACGAGTTTGATATGTTGGCGCAGCAGTTTAACCGGGTGTTAGATACCTTAGAGCAAAACTTACGTGCCGTCCGGGGCGTAACCGACAATATTGCCCATGACCTGCGTACACCGCTGTCTCATTTACGCATAGGTATTGAGCAGCTTGCTGACAAACCTCAATCTGAGCTTGCCGATGCTCGCGCAGAGTTGCTAGAAGAGTTAGATGACTGCTTGGCCACCTTTGATGCCATGTTGTCATTAACACGAATTGAAGAAGGTCAGCAGTTACTTGATTTACAGCCGGTGCATTTACAAGAAATTTGCCAGGATTTATATGAAATGGCAGATGTGTTAGCTGAAGCCAAAGAACAACAGTTCACCATTGATTTGCGTCAAGACGTGGTGATACAAGGGGATAAACACTTGCTGTTTCAGGCATTGTTTAATTTGGTCGATAATGCGATAAAATATTCACCAGAAGGCGCTAAAATTCATATAGAACAGCATGGTAAGTGGATTAGAATTGCCGACAATGGCCCAGGTATCGCTGATGAAGATAAAGAACGCGTCTTTGAAAGACTCGTCAGACTTGACCCTAGCCGTCATTTTAAAGGCACTGGTTTAGGTTTATCTATGGTTAAAGCCATTTTATCGCGTCATCAAGCCAGTATTGAAATGTCGGATAATCACCCTGGATTATTAGTTAGTATCCATTTTAAATAAGCGAACTGTTGCGGTATGAGCATGTATCAAGTTATTAGCCAACAAGATGACTTTATTATTATCAATAAAGCCCCCAATGTGCATTTTCATAGCCAAGACGGCTCTGCCGGCGTTGTTGCCCAAGCTGAGCTTGATCTCGGTATAAAACTCTTTGCGGTACACCGTTTAGATACCCCAACATCAGGGCTACTCATCCTAGCTAAAAATCCCGAAGCCGCTAACCGTTTTACGCAGATGTTTACTGCTCATCAAATACAAAAATACTACTTAGCAATCGCCAATGGTAAGCCTAAAAAGAAACAAGGTTGGGTGATTGGTGATATGGCTAAAGCGCGCCGCAGTATGTATAAACTGTTACGCAGTAAAGATAATCCGGCTATTACTCAGTTTTATTCAACTTCAATTGGGGCAGGTATACGGGCTTACTTACTTAAACCTCACAGCGGAAAAACCCATCAACTCAGGGTGGCGTTAGCCAGTATTGGTGTGCCCATATTAGGTGATAGCCTTTATGGTGAAGCTATTGATGATCGTTGTTACTTGCATGCTTACCAATTAAATTTTTGCTATTTGGGGCAAGAATATCAATTTACACAAGCGCCACATCAAGGTCAGCAGTTCCTCGCACCAGCGATGCAAACCTGTTTGCTAAATGAATGGTTATTACCCGCTGAACTTGACTGGCCGCAAAAGCCTTAGGCTTTAGCTATTCATTGTTAGTGCATGTACAGCGCCTAGTGAGCGCAATGTGCCTTGGGTTGTTTTTTGATGTAGTAAACCCGTTGCCACATGTGTAAGCTAATACGGTAAATTAATTTATCAAAATCAGGACATAACACTATATGGATACCAACAAATTATTACTGGTAATTATTGCTATATTGTTGCCGCCAGTGGGCGTTTTTTTGAAAAAAGGCGCAGGTAAGGATTTATTGATTAATATTTTGCTGTGTATTTTCTTCTTTGTACCAGGCTTAATTCATGCGTTATGGGTTGTGTTACAAGAATAATAACAGCTTTGTAATAGTTTAATCATATTGAGTCTAGCCGTATTTTTGAGGTAACTTAACGTGTTAAGTTTACTTGAATTAAGATGTTACGGCTTTAATGATTAATACTCGCTAGCAGTATATTCAGCAAGTGCCTTTTGACTTGAGTGAGTATCAAGTTATTATTTGAAAACTATTTAAAAGTTAAATCACCATGAACCGAAAAAAGAAAATCAACCAAACTCTTAAAGCTAAAGCCAAAAAAGCCAATCAAAAACTACATACTGCGAATAAACCACAGTATGTGTCTAAAGCTGAACGGGCGTTATTAGACCAACAATCTAATCTGACCAATACTGATGCGACTTTATCTATAGCTGACAGTGTGATTACAGTTTAAACCGCTATTTAAGTTTGTTGGTTGGTGAACCGCACACCTCACAGTGGGGCTGTTTAGTCAGTTTCATTGCGCGAAACTCCATCGTCATCGCATCGATCATCAATATTCTACCCGCTAAGTGTTGCCCCATTGCAGTAATCACTTTTATTGCTTCGGTTGCTTGAATACACCCTACCAAACCGACGACTGGAGCTAGAATACCTGACTCTACGCAGGTTAGATGTTGCTCGCCAAAAAGTTGGCTGTAGCAATGATAGCAAGGTGTATTGGGTTGATAATCAAATACTGTCACCGTGCCTTCCATTCTAATCGCCGCCGCAGAAACCAGCGGTATTTGGTGCTGTAAGCAACAGTGGTTAAGTTGTTCGCGCACCGAAACATTATCGGTGCAATCTAATACTAGGCTATGGGCAGAAACGAGCGTGTTGATTTGCTCATCATCGAGTAAAGCGTTAATCGCATTAACGGTAATTAGTGGGTTGAGTTGAGTTAACGTTTGTTTGGCAGAGTGCACTTTAGCTTGACCAATATTGGCATCCTGGTGCAAAACCTGGCGTTGTAAGTTAGACAGTTCAACTGTGTCAAAATCGACCAGTGTTATTTCACCAATACCGGCTACAGCAAGATACTGGCTTGCGGCACAACCTAATCCGCCAGCGCCTATAATCAGTACCTTAGCTAATTTAAGTTTTTCTTGGCCATCAATATCCATTGCTTTAATCGATATTTGGCGACTGTAACGCAGCATTTCGTTGTCTGACAATATCTCGTCGTGACACAAATTATCACTGATAGCGTTATCTTCGGATTGGCTCATATCAACTCCTAAGTTAACACATGATTAAAGGGTTCTACTGTGACCATAGAGCTAGCCTCAGTATCACCTTGGAATTGAGCTAAGTTGATAAAGCAGTTAGCAATACTCATTGACGTTAACATACCAGAGCCTTGCCCACCGGTAGTAGATACTTCAAGTTCACCTTGGGTGTTTTGAGTTAATACACCACGTTGATATTCAACACGCCCCGGGTGTTTGCGAATAGGGGTGAGTAATTTTGCCTGATAAGTTAGCGGAGTTTTATGGGGTAAACCCTGCATTTTATTTAAGATAGGCCACACCAATTTATAGAAAGTGACCATAGATGAAACCGGATTGCCGGGTAAGCCACAAAACACAGCCTTACCTAACTTACCAAAAGCAAAAGGTTTACCAGGTTTTATCGCCAGTCTCCAGAAGGTGATTTGACCTTCTTCGGATAGAATTTGTTTAGTGTAATCCGCATCACCCACCGACACCCCACCAGAGGTTATTACCATGTCGGCACATTCGGCAGCATCTCTAAATGCAGCGCGAATCGCTTCTTTATCATCTTCAATGACGCCTAAGTCTATCCATTCGACATTCGCTTTGGCCATGAGTCCCTGAATCGAATAGCGATTTGAATCATAAATTTGTCCTGGCGCAAGCTCTGTACCAACCGGGCGAAGTTCATCGCCAGTAGAAAAGAAGGCGACTTTTATAACGCGTTTCACTCTGACTTTACTGATGCCTATTGTTGCCAGTACGCCCATTTCGGCGGCTCTAATTTGTGTTCCCTTAAATAATACTTTGGTGCCAGCGGTAAGCTCTTCACCGCGATATCGTACATTTGCCCCATGCTTGCCTGGGTGGGTAATCGTAATTTCTTCACCATTAGTCACCGCCTTTTCCTGCATTTGCACGGTATCGTAACCCTGTGGCACAGGTGCACCTGTCATGATCCGAATACAGGTATTTGCGGTAACTTTACCGCGATAAGGGTGACCAGCAAATGAGCTGCCAACTAAAGTGAGTGTGGTTTCTGACTTGTTTGGTGTTAAGTCCGCAAATCGCATTGCGTAACCGTCCATCGCAGAATTATTAAAAGGAGGTAAGTCTAAACCTGACGCAAGATCTTCTGCTAATACTCGTCCGATAGAGTGTGATAACTCAACTACTTCAGAGTCTTCAGTGGCTTCAACTTGTTCAAGTAGCTGTAGCATAGCGTCATCTGGGTGTAATAACGTAGGTTGAGCACAAGGGTCTTGAGTTGCTATCATCAGATATTCCTTTAAAAGCAGGGTTGTCATCACCAAGTGGTGAGAAGATAAAATTGTCGGTTAGTATGCCATGATAATCGTAGTGTTTTATGATCCAACTTAAGGTTTTTAGCAAATATGCAGCAAAAAAAATCAGCAAAAGATTGGTTTTTATACATAATTAAGTGTGCCAATGGGCATTTATACACAGGGATAACCACTGATGTCGCTCGACGTTTCTCTGAGCATCAGTCATCAGGCCCTTTGGCTGCAAAGTACCTTAAAGGTAAAGGTCCACTAACATTGGTGTATCAAGAGTCATTGAGCTGCCGCAGCAGTGCGACCAAGCGTGAGATAGCAGTAAAAAAATTGCCTAGACATCAAAAGCTAACATTAATTAATCGATTTGATACGTAATGTTATAATGAAATAATCAATAGAATTAGTAAGCTTTAGGCGGTCTCAATTTTTATTAATGATTATGGTAGCGTATTCCTGTTGCGGCTGATGGTGATGTTAAGCGTGAGCACTAATTATCATGTAATTTCATTTAACATTAGCAAACCTTAGCTATCGCGTAGATTGACCTTATTCGCCATCGATGTTTTCAATGGCGATATTTTCGTGTTTATTGGACTTCTCTTAAGACTGGATACACTTGATATTGTTGATCGTAATATGGGCTGCGCTCATAAAACCAACGCAATCTTGCATCACTGTCACTGGCAAAGCTTTCATCTTCTAATGCCTGCTCAAATTCAGCTTTTAACTGTGGATTTTGTGCGAGCATTTTTACCGCTAAAGGCTCTACAGCATAATCTTCAATGTATTCAGTACGAGTAAAAATGGTGTTGAAAAATCCCCAGAAAAATAATGAATCCTCAGCCTGTGGCTCAAGCAACAATATGGCTAAGTTGCCAAGTGGTTGTGCGGTATTAATTTTAATTGTACCAGCTTCGAGTGTGACTTTTACTTTGTCACTGATGGTATCGGCCATTACTGTTTGACGGCTTTCATAATCCTGTTGGCCAAATTTAGGGTGCTCAAAGCGATACTGCTCGGCGGTGATCGTTATCGGCTTAACCAAGCTGGTCATTTCTATACCGTGTAATGCTAATTTTTCAATCACGGCTGTCCATTGTGGCGGAATATAATAGGCGTTGGGTCGAGTCACCTGGATGTCAGCTTTCGTATTGCCTATAACAGGCAGGTCTTTATAAAGCTTGGGCTCTGCGGTCCAGCGCACCACATTTGCGCCGCTGATAGCACTTTTTTCAAGCTTGTAATCAATACCTTTAAAGTCCCATGTTGCTTGGGGCTCATCTTTCCAAGTTAATACTATATTACTGGCAAGCCGTTGTTGATCCTGACGAATAGCCGCCGATAAGGTTTTACTGTGTTCTCCTACCGTTTTTAAGGTTTGCTCTAACATTACATAGGTGCCTAAAACGCGTTGTTTAAACGGTTTTAAGCTGTGATTTTCAATTAAGATTGTCGGTAAATGTCGTGCGTCACCATAACCATTTGAAAAACGCGGGCTTGGGTTCCAGTAAGACACACCTTTGTGCATGTCGGTATTGTCATTGGCAAATATCAGTTTACCTGGAATATGATCATTGGCTGACAAAGCTGATTCAATTTCTGGTCTATAAGTGCTATCCAGCCATGCAAATATCTGTGGGCTAGCACCTTGCTTAACGTTATAGCCAAAGGTGACATCATATTGATAGTCAATGCCGTCGGTGACATGCACATCAATATACAGGTCAGGTTGCCATTGGTTAATGACGCTTAACACATGCTGCATTTCAGGCGCATCTGCTTTTACGTAATCTCGGTTTAAATTAAGATTTGTCGCTGTTGTGCGCCAGCCCATATTGATGGGGCCGCGTTGATTTACGCGACTATATTGGCTGCTTCGCTCATGGGCATCAACCGACAGAATAGGAATAAAAAGCAGGTTTGTATTGTCTAATAAGGCTTTTTTGTTGCCATGGGCTATGTCGCGCAGCAACATCATGCCAGCATCTTTACCGTCTATTTCACCAGAGTGAATACCTGCTTGTACCAGCACAGTGGGTTTATTGTTTTCGCTTAATTGATCAGAGGTTGCAGCGCCGTTTTGAGAGGCGATAATCATCCAAATATCTCGCCCTTGCGGACTTTTGCCTATACTGACTTTTTTAAGCATTGAGCTACTTTGCACAAGTTTGTCAAACCAACTTACTGTGTCGGCATAACTGGGGCTGCTAAGATAATTTTGTTGTTCAAATGGCGTTACCCATGGGTGATCATTTGCCACCAACAATGACTCACTCTTACCTTGCCAGGCATGCATTGGCGGCAAAATAGCATCATTAATAAATTGCGCATTTGAGTGTGTATCGGCAAAACATGCTGTCGACAGTAACATCGCGGCAATACTGGTTGATAAAGCTAATCTGTGCATCGTGGCTCGCTTAATATTATTCTTATGAGTTTGAACAGTTTAAAATATTACTTATCATAGCAACGTTTTGGGTGAAATAACCTAGATGTTAAAGCTTGTTACAAAGTTATTAACTTGGCTAATCAGGTACACCTATAGCGGCCGGTGAAGATTAACCCAATAGCCTATTTAATAGGGTAAGTCTGATGATGTTAATCAGAATAGGTTGTTGGTGAGACAGGTTTAAACGGGTAGCGAAAGGGTAAAAAATAAGCCCTAACTAGGTTAGGGCTTATTGGCGGTTAAAATAGTAACCTAAAGCAAGGGGAGTTAAGCTTTAGGTCCAGCATTTTTAATCGCATCTGACACATCGTATTTAACAAAGTTTGCCGCAAACTCTTGGGCAATTTGTTGGGCATACTTATCGTATTCAGCTTTATCAGCCCAAGTGTTAACTGGGTTAAGTAACTTACTATCAACACCGGTAATTGCAACGGGTACCGCTAAATTCAATTTTTCGATATGAACTGTTTCAACATCTTTTAGTTCACCACTAACAATAGCATCAACAATGGCACGCGTTGTTGGTATATCAAAACGCTTACCAACACCATGTGGACCACCTGTCCAGCCTGTATTAACTAAATACACTCGGCTACCGAATGATTCAATACGCTTCATTAACAGTTCAGCGTACACGCCCGCTGGGCGAGGGAAGAAAGGCGCACCAAAACAGGTTGAAAATGTTGATTGAATCGCAGCAGTAGAGCCCATTTCAGTTGAACCCACTTTAGCCGTGTAACCTGACAAGAAGTGATAGGCAGCTTGCTCTTTAGTCAGTATTGAAACTGGCGGTAATACACCAGAGACATCACAGGTTAAAAACACCACTGAGTTTGGCTCTGCGCCACAGTTTTCTTCTTTACGTTGGGCAATATGCTCAAGAGGATAAGCTGCACGGCTGTTTTCGGTTAAGCTGGTATCTGAATAGTCAGGCACGCGGTTAGCATCTAATACGACGTTTTCAAGCACGGTACCAAAACGAATAGCATCCCAAATAACAGGTTCATTCTTTTGGCTTAAATCGATACATTTGGCGTAACAGCCGCCTTCAATGTTAAACACGCCACCCGGTGCCCAACCATGTTCGTCATCACCAATTAAGAAACGTTTTGGATCGGCTGACAAGGTGGTTTTACCTGTGCCTGATAAACCAAAAAATAGGGTAGTATCGCCATCATGACCCACGTTTGCCGAGCAGTGCATTGGTAACACGCCTTTGGCTGGTAGCAGGAAGTTTTGCACCGAGAACATCGACTTCTTCATTTCACCGGCGTATTTAAGACCTGCTAACAAGACTTTACGCTCTGCAAAGTTAAGGATAACTGTCGCTTCTGAGTTGGTGCCATCACGCTCTGGCACACAAACAAAGCCTGGCGCATTGATTATTTGCCAAACGTCTTTGTTGCCACGGTTAAAGGTCTCTGGCGTGATAAATAAATTACGTGCGAATATCTGGTGCCATGCATATTCGGTAGTGACTTTTATCGGTAAATAATGGTCATCATCTGCGCCCACTTCAAGTTCAGACATAAACAACTCTTTGTCTGCTAGGTAAGCTTCTACACGGCCCCATAACGCATCAAATTTTCCTGCATCAAATGGGCGGTTAACTTTGCCCCATTCAATTTCACTTTCTGAGCCTGATTCTTTAACAATAAAACGATCGTTAGGTGAACGTCCTGTTCTTTCGCCCGTTTTTGCCACTAATGCACCGTTTGCGGTAAGTTGACCTTCGCCACGAAGAAGCGCTATTTCAACAAGTTGCGCAGTTGTCGGATTAAGGTGAACGCGGTTTGATACATCCGCCATAGTGTAAATCTCCAATTTTATAGGTCGTTTTCGCTCTAAAGCATAAGAAAGAGGTTTTCTGAAAGACTATTATTATATGTCTATGCCGTTCAGATGCTTGATTGTAACGTATGTTGCAAGCGGGGTAACGAACAGTTTGGTAATTTTTTTGAAAGTTTTTCAGGTTTGTCTATTTTTTGCTGAGAACAAAGGTCAAAAAAGGCGCATTTAGCGCCTTTTTTGTGAAACCCTTTCAGCTTTTTTTACGTGGTGAGGTTACTGTGCAGTGTCGTTGCTTGGGCTTATGGCATAAATGGAGGCGATGTCGATGCGGTCAAAGGTGTACATTATTGAGCAGTATTCGCAGTTCATATCAATTTTACCTTCCTCAGCTAAAATCTGCTCCACTTCAGTCTGTGGAATAGTACGAATAGCTGCTGAGGTACGTTCGCGTGAACAACTGCATTTAAATGTCACATTTACAGGATCAAATAAACGCACTTCTTCTTGATGATATAAGCGATGTAGCACTTGTTCAGCGTCAAGGGTGAACAATTCATCAGCTTTAATTGTGGCAGTAATTGCTGATAAGTGCTCATAGTCTTCATTTTCAGCTGATTTAGAAGGTAATACCTGTAACAACATTCCCGCCGCTTGTTGACCGTTGGCAAAAAGCTGAATTTGAGTCGGTAGCTGCTCTGACTGGTTAAAGTATTCTTCTAAACAGGCCGCCATATTCGAGTGGTCTAATGACACAATACCTTGATAACGCTCACCTTCATCCGGTGTTAGGGTTATCACCATATAGCCTTTGCCCATCATATCTTGCAGGCTAGCATCAGCGGCAATATCACCTTTCCAGCGTGAAACGCCGCGTAATACTTGCTTGTTATTGCCATTAATGACCGCTAATGATACTGGGCCGTCACCTTGTAACTGGACGCTGATATCACCAGAAAATTTAATTGTGGCTGTCAGTAAAGAGGTTGCTGCCATCAATTGACCTAATAAATGCTGAACCGCTACAGGATAATCATGGGCGGATAGTACTTGTTGGTAACAATCTTGTAATTGAACAATTTCACCACGGACATCAGCGTTATCAAACAGGTAGCGGTGTAATATATCGTTAGTCATCACGTATCTCTTCTGTAATAAGTCGATTAATTGATTAATCGTCTAATTCTATAATTCTTTGAAGCGCATAAGCTGTCTGCGCTGTTTTTTATCCGGTTTATGGTCTGGAACCGGATTGTTTAGCATGTTCAATCGTCTTGCTTCGGCGTTAAACTCACGTTTAATAATGCTTTGTTCGGTTTCTTGATAAAGTGTTTGGGCAATTTCAGCACCTTGTCGTTGCTCCGATAACTTTACAATAACAACTTCTCTATCGTCGTGACCTTGGCGAATGCGTATTTTACAACCCAGCTCAGCATTCTTACTGGATTTAGTACGTTGTCCATTGTAATGTACTTTGCCGCCATTAATCATGTCTTTGGCTAATGCGCGGGTTTTGTAAAAACGAGCTGCCCAAAGCCATTTGTCGAGCCTAATAGTGGATTTATCGGACTTATTGTCTTTCAAAGCGCCTCCCTAAACTGGACTGAGTTCACAAGCTGATTCATTTTACCGTCATATCGATAAAGTATCATCGTAAAAAGCGGCCGACCTCACACCCTTTTCTGGCGCGTAAAGTTAGCATATTTGGGCGTATTTCGCCAATTGATCTGCTCTGGGCTTGTTGCTTATTGCTGTGTGAGTTAGCATGGGTAGCTATAACTAAATTACAACATAAAACAGAGGCCTGTACTGTAAAAGTATAGAGGGTCCAAAACCTATGGATTTATTAGATAAACTGATCACTAAAGCTGCCGTTATTCCTCACAAACAAGTGAGTAATATCGTCTTTGGCTTAGGTCTTATAATTGTGTTGCTGCTTGCTGCACAAATTACATGGAAGTTAATGCCCGTGTCTGATAATCAGGCAAATTGGCAACCCTCTCCTGTGTCGGCCTCTTCCGCCAAGCGTGTGGAGCTTGATGCTGTGCGCAATTTATTATTGTTTGGTCAAGTTAATAACAATAATAGTCGGCCTAAGGCAGAGGTCGTTGAGCAAATCACTGACGCACCTAAAACCAATTTATCAATTTTATTAACGGGTGTGGTTGCATCAACATCAGAGCGACATGGCCTGGCTGTTATTGAATCTAGCGGCAACCAAGACACCTACAGCCTTGGCGATAAAATTAAAGGGACGTCTGCTTCACTTAAAGAAGTCTACGCCGACCGCATCATTATTACTAACTCGGGGCGCTATGAAACCTTGATGTTAGATGGCTTAGCATACACCACGCAAAGTAATGTTAATCAGCAGCTCCAGCAGGCTAAAATTAACTCGCGTGATGTTAGGCAAGTGGACATGCGCAACAGTGAGCTTTCTGCTGAATTGGCTCATTCACGTGATGAGTTGCTGTCTGACCCAAGTAAAATTACCGATTATATTGCCATTTCCCCCGTTCAAAGAGACGGAGAAATAGCCGGGTATCGTTTAAATCCAGGTAAAGATGCGGAACTGTTTAAACAGGCAGGGTTCCAACCGAGTGATTTAGCTAAATCAATTAACGGATTTGATCTGACCGAAATGAGTCAGGCATTAGAAGTGATGGCGCAGTTGTCTGAACTGACAGAAATGTCGGTGATGGTCGAACGCGAAGGACAATTGGTCGAAATCATGTTTAGTTTGCCACAATAATTAGTGGCATTAGGGGAATAAGAATAATGAATAACAAAGGACTTCGACACAAGATTATTGCAGGCATGATTGCTGGTGCTGCGATGCTCGCTTCCCATGGCGCTTGGTCGGAACAATATGCTGCCAACTTCAAAGGAACTGACATACAAGAGTTTATTAATATTGTCGGTAAAAACCTGAATAAAACTATTATTGTCGATCCTACAGTGCGCGGTAAAATTAATGTGCGTAGTTATGATCTGTTAAATGACGATCAGTATTACCAGTTTTTCCTCAATGTGCTGCAAGTCTATGGTTATGCCGTGGTTGAAATGGAAAACCATGTCATTAAAGTCATTAAAGATAAAGACGCTAAAACTGCTGCAATTCGTGTTGCTGATGACTCTACTCCTGGCTTAGGTGACGAAATGGTGACGCGTATTGTGGCGCTATACAATACCGAAGCTAAGCAGCTTGCACCGCTATTGCGCCAATTAAATGATAACGCGGGTGGCGGTAACGTTGTTAACTATGACCCATCAAACGTATTAATGATTTCGGGGCGAGCCGCTGTTGTTAACAAGTTGGTGGATATTGTGCGCCGCGTTGACAAACAGGGTGATACCGCAGTTCAAGTGGTGTCATTAGAGTTTGCTTCGGCGGGTGAAATTGTTCGTATCATTGACACCCTTTACCGTTCAAGTGCTAATCAATCACAATTACCTGGCCAAGCACCTAAAGTGGTTGCCGACGAGCGCACCAATGCTGTGATTGTCAGCGGTGATGAAAAAAGTCGTCAACGCGTAGTTGAGTTAATTAAGCGTTTAGATGCAGAACAAGCGAATACTGGTAATACTAAAGTACGTTATTTACGTTATGCCAATGCGGAAGATTTAGTCGAAGTATTAACCGGTTTTGCGCAAAACTTACAAAGTGATAAAGACGGTGCTCAACAAGCTGGTGGCAGTAAGCGCCGTAGCGAAATTAATATTATGGCCCACGCTGACACCAATGCCTTGGTGATCAGTGCTGAACCCGATCAAATGCGCACCATCGAAAGCGTGATAAACCAACTCGATATTCGCCGAGCACAGGTATTGGTTGAAGCTATTATCGTTGAAGTTGCCGAAGGCGATGATGTTGGTTTTGGCATTCAATGGGTTACCGAAGCCGGTGGCGGCACTCAGTTTAATAACCTAGGCCCAACGATTGGTGAGATTGGTGCGGGTATATGGAATGCACGCGAACAAGAAGGTACTTTTATTACTAATCCAAGTACAGGTGAGGTAATTGGTCAAAACCCAAGTTCTCAGGGCGATATTACTTTACTTGCACAGGCTTTAGGCAAAGTAAATGGCATGGCCTGGGGCGTTGCTATGGGTGACTTTGGAGCACTTATTCAAGCGGTATCAAGTGACACTAATTCAAACGTGTTGGCAACGCCGTCAATTACCACTCTTGATAACCAAGAAGCCTCGTTTATTGTTGGTGATGAAGTACCTATTTTAACCGGCAGCCAAAATTCCAGTAACGGTAACAGTAACCCTTTTCAAACCGTTGAACGTAAAGAAGTGGGCGTTAAATTAAAAGTCGTACCGCAAATTAACGAAGGGACTTCGGTTAAGCTAACGATTGAGCAAGAGGTGTCAGGCATTAACGGTAAAACCGGTGTTGATGTGACCTTTGCGACTCGCCGCTTAACTACGACTGTTATGGCTGATTCTGGTCAAATTGTGGTACTGGGTGGCTTAATCAGTGAAGAAGTTCAAGAAAGCGTGCAAAAAGTGCCGTTTTTAGGTGATCTGCCTATTATTGGTCATCTCTTTAAATCGTCTTCAAGCGGTAAGAAAAAGAAAAATCTAATGGTGTTTATTAAGCCAACCATTATCCGTGACGGTATCACCATGGAAGGCATAGCGGGTCGTAAGTATAACTATTTCCGTGCACTGCAACTTGAACAGCAACGTGGCGGTATCAACTTAATGCCTGACTCTAATGTGCCAATTTTGGACGAGTGGGATCAAGACACTTATGTTCCGGATGACGTTAACCAGGTACTTGAACGTTATAAAAATGGTAAAGGGTTAGAAACCCAAATGCGTGAAACTGACCCGGCATTAAGAAGCATTAATGAAAGCAAACAAACAAATGATCTAAATGATAGTGAGCAAAATGATGACTGATATCGCAGCGGATCCGTTGGCGCAGGCATCTCAAGAGTTAGCGCTAGAAGTGGAAGGCGATGAGGTCTTCCACTCTAATAGCAAAGAGCGACTACCGTTCACGTTTGCCCACCGTTTTCAATTGGTGCTGGCTAAACAAGATGAGCTGTTGTCGTTGTTTTACACTGAGGCGACCCCTATTGAAGCCATGCTTGAGGCGCGTCGTTATACAGGACAAGATTTACCCTTATTCAAATTGGAAAAAACCACTTTTGAAGCTAAGTTAACCCAAGCTTATCAGGCCAATTCGTCAGAAGCACAACAGCTTATGGAAGATATTGGTAACGAGATGGACTTGTTTACCTTAGCTGAAGAGTTGCCTCAAACAGAGGATTTGCTCGAAGGTGATGATGATGCGCCAATCATTAAGTTGATTAACGCTTTGTTATCCGAAGCCATTAAAGAAGAAGCCTCTGATATCCATATTGAAACCTATGAGAAACAACTTATTGTTCGTTTCCGTATTGACGGTGTGTTGAAGGAAGTTTTAAAACCAAACCGCAAGTTATCTTCTTTACTAGTGTCACGTATTAAAGTGATGGCACGATTAGATATTGCCGAAAAACGTGTACCACAAGATGGACGTATTTCGCTGCGTATTGCTGGACGTGCGGTCGATGTACGTGTTTCGACCATGCCATCAAGTCATGGCGAACGTGTGGTGATGCGTCTGTTAGATAAAAATACCGGTAACCTTGATTTACAGCAATTGGGCATGACACCCGGTATTCGCGAGCAATTCGATCAACTTATTCGTAAGCCCCATGGCATTATTTTGGTGACCGGTCCAACAGGTTCAGGTAAAAGTACTACCTTGTATGCTGGCTTGACTGAAATCAACTCCAAAGACACCAATATCTTAACCGTTGAAGATCCTATCGAATATGAATTAGAAGGTGTAGGCCAAACTCAGGTTAACAATAAAGTCGACATGACGTTTGCCCGAGGTTTACGCGCCATATTACGTCAAGACCCCGATGTGGTAATGATAGGCGAAATCCGCGACTTAGAAACCGCGCAAATTGCCATACAAGCATCACTTACGGGTCACTTAGTGATTTCAACCTTACATACCAATACCGCTTCTGGTGCTATTACGCGTCTGCAAGATATGGGCGTAGAACCTTTTCTGGTTTCATCTAGTTTACTGGGCGTATTAGCGCAGCGACTTATTCGTACCTTATGCCCTAAATGTAAAGAATCGCATGTGCCCGATGAGCGTGAACGTGAACTTTTAGGCATAACCGCCAATGACACACGGGTTATATTCCGTGCCAAAGGGTGTAAAGCCTGTGGCGAAAATGGTTATCGTGGCCGTACCGGCATTCATGAACTGCTGGTGGTTGATGATAACGTGCGTGAACTTATTCACGGTGGCCGTGGTGAGTTAGCCATTGAAAAATATGTCCGTAAAACCATCCCAAGTATTCGTCATGACGGCATGAGTAAAGTGCTGGCAGGCTTAACGACATTAGAAGAAGTACTACGCGTCACTCGCGAGGAATAATCAATGGCAGCGTTTGAATACAAAGCCCTTGATAAAAAAGGCAAGCAACAAAAAGGGGTGATAGAAGCCGACTCGGCGCGTCATGCCCGTAGTCAATTACGTGAGCAACGCCTAATGCCGGTAGAAATACAGCAAGTGGCAGACAAAGAGGCTCGTTCACAAAGTGGCGGTTTTAGTTTTGGTAACTTATTTAAGAAACGTATTTCTGTCGCGGAATTGGCGTTAATTACCCGACAAATTGCCACCTTAGTTGCCGCGGGTTTACCGATTGAAGAAGCCTTAAAAGCTGTGGGGCAACAATCTGAAAAAGCCCGTTTAGGTAATATGATTATGGCGGTTCGCTCACGGGTGGTCGAAGGTTATAGCCTTGCTGACTCAATGGCGGAATTCCCCCATGTATTTGATGACTTATATCGCGCTATGGTGGCGTCGGGTGAAAAATCTGGCCATTTAGAAGTAGTGTTAAATCGTTTAGCCGATTACACCGAGCGCCGCCAACAATTGAAATCAAAACTGACTCAGGCAATGATTTATCCTGCGGTACTGACCACGGTTGCCATTGGCGTCATTGCGGTATTATTAGCCGCAGTCGTACCTAAAGTGGTTGGTCAATTTGAACATATGGGCCAAGAGTTACCCGGCACAACCCAGTTTTTAATTCTTGCCTCTGACTTTGTGCAAAACTACGGTTTTATTCTTGTTGGCGTGATTGTCGCCTTGTTTGTTGTACTTAAACGCTTATTAACTCAGCCAGCAATGCGGATGAAGTTTGATTCATTACTATTGAAACTTCCTGTGATTGGTAAGGTCAGTAAGAGTATCAATACCGCACGATTTGCTCGAACCCTAAGTATTTTATCCGCTAGTGCGGTGCCATTATTAGATGGTATGCGTATTTCCAGTGAAGTACTGCAAAATGTGAAAGTGCGTGCTGCCGTTGATGATGCCGGTGCTAGAGTGCGCGAAGGTACCAGTTTAGGCGCAGCATTAACCAACACTAAACTTTTTCCCGCTATGATGCTGTATATGATCGCTTCGGGTGAAAAAAGTGGCCAGCTAGAAAATATGTTAGAACGTGCGGCAGATAACCAAGACCGTGAATTTGAATCTAACGTCAACATTGCTATCGGCGTATTTGAGCCGCTGCTTGTTGTTAGCATGGCAGGTGTAGTGTTATTTATTGTAATGGCAATTTTACAACCTATTTTAGAACTCAACAATTTAATCAGCGGTTAATGCTAAAGCCTTAATCCACATAATATTAACAACACTGTTTTAGAGGAAGTATTCAATGCAAAAGCACACCAAACAACGTGGTTTTACCTTACTTGAGGTCATGGTTGTTATCGTTATTCTAGGGATTTTAGCCTCAATGGTAGTTCCCAACTTAATGGGAAACAAGGATAAAGCCGATCAGCAAAAAGCGGTATCTGACATCGTTGCACTCGAAAACGCATTAGACATGTATAAGCTAGATAACAGTGTTTATCCAACCACAGATCAAGGTTTAGATGCATTGGTTCAAAAACCGTCATCATCGCCAGAGCCACGTAACTACCGTGATGATGGCTATGTAAAACGTTTGCCACAGGACCCATGGCGCAACGAATATTTATTATTAAGCCCAGGTGAAAACGGCAAGTTAGATATCTTTAGCGCAGGTCCAGATGGTCAACCAGGTACTGAAGATGATATCGGTAACTGGAATTTACAAGATTTCCAATAAGCCATGCAAAAATATCGTCAATCTGGTTTTACGCTACTAGAAGTCTTGCTTGTTGCATTATTGATGGGGCTAGCCGCTGCGGCTGTTACCCTATCAATGGGCAGTGCTGGGCCTGAACAAGAGTTAAAAAAGCAAGCTCAACGCTTTATGGCTGCAGTAGAATTAGTACTCGATGAAACCGTGTTAAGTGGCCAATTCATTGGCATAGTGGTTGACGAAAGCGCATATCAATTTGTGTATTATAAAGATGCTAAATGGGAACCCATAGAGCAAGATAAGCTGTTATCTGTTCATGATTTAGCGCCAGGAATGACGCTTAATTTAGTGTTAGATGGTATGCCTCTTGACCAAGAGGATGAGCAACAAGACTCTTGGTTTGATGAGCCCTTTATTGACGAGCCCAGTGCTGAAGATAAAAAGAAAAATCCTGAACCTCAAATTCTGTTGTTTCCAAGCGGTGAGATGACCCCATTTGAGCTGAACTTTTCAATAAACGATGAAAACCGACAACCTATTGATGTATTAGTTGTGGGTGATGCATTAGGGCGATTATCGATAGGGCGTTTTGATGAACAACTCTAAAGGCATGACCTTACTAGAAGTGATTGTCGCCTTAGCAGTATTTTCTATTGCAGCTGTGTCAGTCACAAAAAGTTTAGGCGAGCAAATGGCTAACATGCCCATTTTAGAAGAGCGAACCTTAGGGCAATGGGTTGCCAGTAATCAAATGGTTGAGGCGCGCTTGCCGGATAAGTTTCCCGACATTGGTTCAAAAGATGGCCAAGTAGAGCTGGCCGGTGAAGAGTGGTATTGGCGTCAAGAAGTGATAAAAACCACCGATGATAATTTCAGAATGATCCGAGTCAGTGTGAGTAAAGATCAGCGTTATACCCGCATAGTGGCACAAGTGAGTAGTTATGTTCACAACCGCGGTTAAAGGCCATAAAGGTTTTACCTTACTTGAGATGCTTATTGCTATCGCTATTTTTGCGATGATTGGCCTTGCAGCAAACTCAGTGTTGTCGACCGTAATGAAAAACGATGAAGTGACCAAGGCTTTCTCCGTTCGTTTAAAAGCGTTACAACAAGGTTTTGGCGCAATTGAGCGAGATTTGGGTCAAATAGTTGCGCGTACATTTCGCGGCTTAGATGGTGAACGCAGTAACAGTTATTTTCAAAGTGGTGACAATCTACTTGAGTCAGAAACGGAAGCATTGGTGTTTTATCGGTTAGGTTGGTTAAACCCTGATGGTATTTTACCCCGAGGCAGTATCCAGTCGGTTGCCTATGTTGTGCAAGGTGGTCGCTTAGAGCGTTGGTATTATCCTTACCCAGAGCCTGAAAGTGGTGCAGAGCCATTAAAAACACTTATTATTGAAAATGTATTATCAATAGAATATTCATTTTATATTAATGATAAATGGGAGCGAAAAACCGATGGCACCACCATGCCAAAAGGGATTGCGATTAACTTAGAAATTGAGGGCTTAGGAAAAATTCAACGCCAGTTTTTATTGCCCAAAGGTGCATCAGCACCCAAACCTAGCGACAAAAATGATTCTAATAATGGATCAAACGGTAATAATGAGTCAGACAAAGATAAAGTTGACGATGGTACGAATAATGGTGATGGAACTGATGATAATGGCCGTGATGTCGGCAATGGTAATGATGGTGGACGAGGTTGATGGGGCGTCATAAGCAGCAGGGCGTAGCCATGATAGTGGTGATTTTAATTGTTGCTGTGGTAGTCACAATTGCCACTAACATCACCAGTCGCAACCAGCTCTCAATGCGTCGTACACTTAATTTAGCGCAATATGATCAGGCTTATTGGTATGCCCTGTCCGGCGAAGAGTTGGCAATGAAAGTGCTCAAACAAGACTTTGAAGATGCCGACGGTAATATCGTTCATCGCCAGCAATATTGGGCATTAGCCGACGTGATTTTTCCTGTTGAAGACGGCCAAATTGCCGGTGAAATACAAGATATGCGTGCCTGTTTCAACTTGAATGCCGTAGGGCTTGAGTCAAAAGAAGTTGAAAATGGGCAGCCAAAATTAACCTTGGCGGCTAAGCAATTTCAAGGGTTATTAATTGCCCTAGGCATGGATGAGTTTGGTGCAGAGCGTTTAACGCATACCCTAAAAGATTATATTGATGAAGATACTTTATCGGGTCCATTTGGTGCAGAAGATGCCGAATATGAGTCTCGAAAAGTACCGTATCGTGCAGCGAATACATTAATGCAGCATCGTAGTGAGCTTCGTGCAGTGCTGGGCTTTACCCAAGATATATATGTAACACTATTACCCTATATTTGTGCGATACCCGGTGATGATCGCCAATTGCTCAATGTAAATACTATTGAAGTTGAACAAGCGGCGTTAATGGTAGGCATGTTGGATAATCAGATTTCTATTGCCGATGCCGAAAATATTATTAACCAGCGACCTGCAGATGGTTTTGAAAAAATAGAAGATTTTTGGGATAACTCCTCATTTAGAGGAATAAAGTCTGAAGCGACTCTTCGTTCAAGTTTTGTGATTACGAGTGATTATTTTTTACTGCACTCAGGTGCCAAAGTAGATAATGCAATATTCAGAATGGACAGTGTATTGAAGCGCAGTGGCAATAATTTAGATGTCATCACTCGCCAGTACGGTGGCCAACAATAATAACAAACTCAACCGCATGATGCGGTAAGAGATTGGTGGAGAATAACAGTGTCTGAAAGGCTATTTATCCGATTAGGTAAAACAGCAGATCACCCATGTTCATGGTTAGTGTGGTCTGAGCAGGAGCAAGAAATCATTGCTTCAGGCGAATTACCCGATGCGCTCAGTCTTAACAGCTTAACAGCTCGTGTGGGTAATCGACCTGTTGATGTGTTAGTGCCAGCAGCAAGCATGACGTTAACTAAAATAGCGGTACCTGAAAAAGGCCAACGTCAAGCGCTTAAGGCGTTGCCATTTATGCTGGAAGAGTCCATTGCCAGTGATGTAGATAACATGCATTTTGTGGTAGGAACCCGCCATGGTGACAATGTTAATGTGGTCGCGGTTGAGCATCAACAAATGCAATTATGGCTAACATGGTTAATGGATGCAGGTTTAAAAGCAAAACGCATTGTACCAGATTGCTTAGCCTTACCCCTTGAGCAATGTCGCTGGGCTATTATGAGCTTTGGTGATGAGTATTTATTGCGAACAGGCGAAGGTGCTGGTGTCAGTTTGCCTAAGGCCTGGACTGACTTAGCATTGCCAAAGTTAGTCGCAGAGGCGCAAAAAAGTGCCGCTATCGAGCAGAGCATTGATGTTGCTTGTTATAGTGAAGGAATAACCTTTAACGCTAACCATATAACGCTGTCACCTAAGCCGCTTGAACTCCCTATGATGGTATTGGCCAAAGGTATTTTGAATGCCCCGGTTAACCTATTATCAGGTGCATATAAGCCCAAGCGTGAATACAGTAAACACCTTATGTTATGGCGTAATGCTGCGATTATGATGGTAGCTGTTTTGGTATTGGCGCTCGTTAATAAAGGTTTGGCAATTTCTCAATTAAATCATCAGACAGCGGCAATGAAAATTCAAAGTGAGGCGATATTTAAGTCTGTAGCGCCAAGCATTAATCGTATTGTGGATATTCGCTCCCAAATCAATAGCCAGTTGCGCAGTATGCAAGGTCAAGGTGGTGGAGTGGCATTTTTTGAAATGTTAGATGGGTTGAAGCCCGCATTTTCCAGTGTACCTCAACTTAAACCCACCTCATTGCGTTTTGATGCAAACCGTAATGAATTAAGGATGCAGGTTGTTGCTGACAATTATGCCCAGTTAGATAAATTTAAAGACATTGTCAGCAAAGACTTCCAGCTCGATGGCGGTGCAATGAACAGTAATGAAGACAGTGTTACCAGCACACTAACCTTGAGGAGCAAATAAGATGGATAATTTGCGTATTTGGTGGCAAGGCTTAGTGCATCGAGAGCAACAACTAGTTGGTTTTTGTAGTGTGATTGTGGTGATTGGTATTTTGTATTGGGGAGTATGGTCGCCTATTTCAAATGCTCAACAAACAGCCGAGCGTAATTATAATGCTGAGCTGCAAAACTTAAATTATGTGAAGCAAACAGCCAATAAGATAGCTGGCCTTGAAAAAGCCGGAGCGAAAGTTCAAGCTAGCGGCAGTTTAAGCTCGATTGTGAACCAAACTGCCAGCCAATATAATTTAGAGATAACTCGAATGCAGCCACAGGATAATAAAATTCAACTGTGGATGGACGAAGTGCCATTTGACTCGCTGTTAGACTATTTACATAATTTGGTTGATCAAAAAGGTTTAACGTTAGATAGCGTCGATTTATCAGATTCAGATACGGCGGGTTTTGTTAATGTCAGACGTATTCAGTTGTCTCAGTAAGGAATGTTTGTGAAATTATTTGTCAAAATTGGCATTGCTGTAGTGGTGTATTTGATTTTTTTGATTGTATATTTACCTGCCAGTCTGTTAGTGAGCGTAGCGCCATTACCGAATAATATTCAGTTTTCGGGTGTGGACGGTACTTTATGGGATGGTAAAGCCGATCTGGTGCGTATTGATCAACGCCAATTAGAACAGGTGAGTTGGCAGTTGAGTCCGTGGGCATTGTTTATTGGCCGTGCAGATATTGATTTTAAAATCGGTACGCGGGCAACGGCTGTCAGCAGTAAAGGCAGTATCAGATACTCTTTTTCCGGTTTGCAGGTAGAAAATTTACGCTTTGATGCGCCCAATAGTTTTATTGTTGCGGGAGCACGCTTGCCGTTTAGAGCGCAACTAAATGGCGACATCAGCTTAATGGTAGAGAAGCTAGAGCAGGGTCTGCCCTGGTGTGAGCAGCTTAAAGGTAAGTTGTTTTTAAACAGTACCCATGTCATTAATCAATTTGGCGAATATCCATTGGGTAATATTGCTTTAGGTCTGAACTGTCTTGATGGTCAAGTGCAATTAACTACCGACGAGCAATTGAATCAATTAGGTTTGGTGGGCACTATTACTTTGGCTGAAAATAACTTGGTTAAAGTCAGTGCTAAAATAAAACCTACAGCGGCTCAGCCAAAAGATTTAACCGAAGCTTTAGCATTTTTGGGTAGACAAGATAGCCAAGGATATTATCCGATTAACTATCAAGGTGCTATCCCGGGTTTATAAGTGTCAGCGAGTGCTGAGCGTTCGAGTATTGATTATGATAGGGCGCACTAGCGCCCTTTTTTCATCAGTGAGGTTATGGATAATTGCGCCATTACTACCTTGGGCTAGCGTTATAGATGTTGGCCTGCAAGTAAGTCATCTAATAAATGATGGTAATCATCAATTGCCGGAAAATCATTAAATAGCTTATGGCCTTTTTGGCTGTCAGGATTTTTTATGCCTAGCTGAAACCCTATGCCCGCCTTTTTCGATGCGGCTAAAATCGGTTCACTGTCATCAATAAATAAACATCTGGCGGGATCTAGCTGATATTTTTCAATCGCCGTCAACCAGAACTGCGGATGCTCTTTAGGGTAACCCGTTTCATGACTTGATAACATTGCATCTAAACCCTGTGCCAGTTCAGTATGCTCAAGTTTTAACGCTAAACTTTTAGGGTGGGCATTGGTGAATAAGATACGTTTTTTATTCATAGCACCCAATGCCATAAGAAAAGGCATGCTGTCTTGACGCATTTGAATGCGTTCAACAAGTGAATAATGCAGAGTGAGAATATCCAGCTCAAGCTGCTGCTGCCAATAATCTAAACAATACCAATCTAATGTGCCAGTCACTTTGTGGTAAGCGTTTTCGACTAATTGCTTGGCCGCATCAAGGCTAATTTGTCTTTGTTGGCTTAATTGCTGCGGCACTAAAGTAAGCCAAAAATGGTTATCAAAGTGTAAATCCAGCAAGGTGCCGTCCATGTCGAGTAACACTGTATCTATATTATTCCAGTTAAACATCAATAAATCCTTTGCAGATAAAAAGTTTAGCCATCACTTGTCATTCTTCCTTTATATACTAGTCTCAACAAGCGTGCTGAATGTTTAAGCGTCACTTTGATAAGGGTATAAATTCATTATCTTAGCTAATGTGATTCAACGCAATTTAACAAATTTAACAGCATGTAGTGACAATAGTTCAGAGTTAAATTCGGACCTTACTTAAAAATGCAGGGTGACCTCATGTGAATAAACACTATTTTCAAGGTGTTTTTTGACATTGTGCAGCTTAACGTTAGTCAGTGGTACGGCATTACAAGGGGCTGTATCGATAGAATCTAACCAGCTTCGTTATACACCTAAACAGGGGTTTGAAGGGGTGGATACACTGAGCTATTTGATAAGTGATGGTGCTGGCGGCGAAGCCTCAGGGCAGGTGTTAGTGACCATTAAAGCTTATCAGGAAGTTGTTATCGATAATCAATCCGGTGGTGGTAGCTTATCCTTGTACGGATTGGTGCTACTTGCTTTTGGTGGTTTAGTGCGTCGAGGTAAATGGCTGGCGGTAGCAATCAGCAGCGTGTTATTGACTGGTGTGACAGCGCAAGCTAATGCAGCAGAAGCCAACAGCTGGTATCTAGATGGGTTTGTTGGACAAGCGTATGCTGATAGCAAGATACAAAATTGGCAATATCCAAACGATACTGAAGTCACTGATGTTGATGATAGCGATACTGCATTGGGTTTGAGTGCGGGTTATCAATGGAACAATTTTCTTGCTGTTGAGTTAGGTTATTCTGACTTTGGTAGCGGCACTGCACAACTTAAAGGCAGCACCTTAAGCCCTGAGGCATATCAACAGGCATTGAAATCGGTTACGCCGATACTGGCTGATGGTATAACTCTAGGACTGCGTTTTACTTTAGTTGAGCATCAGGATTGGCGTCTTGAAGTGCCGGTTGGTTTATTTAGATGGAATGCCGATATTGCCAGCCAGATGAATAATAGCAGCTTAACCACAACGCTTAGTGGTACCGATTGGTATGCCGGTATGCAGTTTAGTTATCAAATGACAGAATCTTGGTCTTTAGGGCTGGGGTATCAATATGTTGATATTGAGCCAAATGATATTTTAACTGGCCAGCTCAGTTTACGTTATCATTTTTAAAGGGTTGTAGAAGTGAAAAAGGAGCTAATTAGCTCCTTTTTTATTGAGTTTGAATCCCAAAAGTAGCGCTATGAATCATCTTTAATGACTAAAACATAGAAACTTGTTTTAAGAAGACTGTAAATTCCGGTTGTAGATTACGCTTAGGGTAGTAATATTGTCGCTTGTCTTATTTCATTCGTCACATGAGGTTGCAATGACACAGCGGCATAGTAAGCCGGAAATCTTGCACACAGAGATTGTCGCTAAAAGTCGGCTATTTCAAATTGAGCAAGTTCATCTTAAGTTTTCCAATGGTGTTGAGCGCCAGTATGAGCGAATGAAGGGCGGAAGCCGTGGCGCTGTCATGGTGGTGCCTATTCATCAAGGTCAGTTGTTGCTCGCAAAAGAGTATGCCGCTGGAACGGATAATTATGAATTAGGTTTTCCTAAAGGGCTTATTGATCCTGGTGAAGAGGCTATTGAGGCTGCTAATCGTGAATTACAAGAAGAAATAGGTTTTGCCAGTAAAAAATTAACCCATCTAAAAACGCTGTCACTGGCACCGGGGTACTTCTCTAGCAAGATGCATATTTTTGTTGCTGAGCAATTGTATGCCAGTGAACTCGAAGGTGATGAACCTGAACCGATTATTGTGGTGCCCTGGGCACTAGATGATTGGCAAGCATTGTTAGATAACCCCGACTTTTCTGAATCTCGAAGTGTAAGCGCACTTTTTTTAGCTAAACAGTTTTTAGCGAAGTAATTTCTAGCTAAATAACTGCTTGTTTCGCCGTATGAGTCATACAGAGGTAAGTGCCATTCACTTACCCAGTAAAGTATTATCCTCGCACTTTGGCTAAAGTTAGCTAAAGTTAGTTTTAATCAGTAATACATGCTTATTTCCAGCAACTGGAGTTGTAATGAAGCCTGAAGCCATCATCGAACAAGCAATTGAAATTGCTATCGAAGCAGGGAATGCTATTCGTAAAATCTACCAGTCAGGTGATTTTAAACGAGAGATAAAATCTGATAATACCCCTGTAACGTCTGCCGACTTGGCCGCCCATGACATAATTTGTTCACGTCTTGCTAAGCTGACACCGGACATTCCTATTCTCAGTGAAGAAGATGCTGATATCCCTTTGTCTGTCAGACAAAACTGGTCAAAGTATTGGTTAGTCGATCCGCTTGATGGTACTGGTGAATTTATTGCTGGTAGTGGTGATTTCTCGGTGATTATTGCCCTTGTTGAACATAATCGTCCCATCATGGGAATTGTTTATGTGCCAATGACCGACGTATGTTATTACGCTATTGCAGGGTTAGGTGCCTATAAACGTAGCCCCGAAGGTGAAGTACGTATTACTAGCACTCAATTAGCGCTATCAGAGCAAAATCATCTGCGAATAGCGGTTAGCCGCCGACAAGACCCCCAAAAGGTACTTAAATTATTTAGCCATCCCAAAGACTGCGAGTTAGTGGTGTTAGGTGGCGCAGCATTGAAAAGTTGCTTAGTTGCTGAAGGCCAGGCAGATTGTTATATCCGTTTGGGCCCAACAGGTGAGTGGGATACAGGTGCAGCACAAATTATTGTCGAAGAAGCGGGTGGAGCCTTGGTTGATATCCACTTGCACCCAATGACTTACAATGAGCGAGACACACTAGAGAATCCAAATTTTATTGTCGTAGGTACCGAAAATCTTCCATGGAATGTCATGTTACTTAATGCTGAGTAACTGGCCATAGCATATTATTAAATCCATATTGTGTTATTTTTATAATCCTGAATAATGTAGCCGCAATGTTATTGTGAACATTATTCAAGGAATTAGAAAATTAAATGAAACAGAACAGAATATTAACCAGTGCGTTTTCGGCATCAGTGATTATGATGCTTTCTGCTTGTGGCGGCAGTGATGGCGGTGGCGATATAAGTATATCGCCAAGTAAACGATTAACTGTCGATTTATTGTCAGAAGCATCTCAGTGTAGCTTTACCCAACCCTTAGCGGGTGCCGATATTATTGTTCATCGTCAAGATGGCAGTATCTTAAGTCAGTCGAAAAGTCCTTCCAGCGGTAAAGTCGATATTCTATGGCCTGCAGATGCTAAGCACATCAGTATAGCCGTCGATATCGATGGTGAAATGCTGGTTAATACCGATACTGAGATTACTGGAGGTGATTTAGGTGTTCGCACTTTCTGGCAAAATAGCTTAGATGCGCAATGTGAATGTGAAACATTTAATTTTGACCTCAGTGATGTTAATGCAGTGTATTCAGGTTATACCGCGTTATTTGAACGAAGCGAAAATACCTCAAGATTATTATGTAAGAATGATGGCAAATTTGCGCCAGTTCACGTGACCTTAATGCCGCAACAATCAGGAGTTATTGCTTACTCTGCTATATTAGATGTCAATGGACATGACTCTAGCCAACCTTTCACTGTGTCAAGTAGCCAGTTCGACAACGCTAAGAATGAAGGTGCATTACTCAGTGTGATTGTTAACCCTTATGACCCAGGCAATGTTAGATACACTACGTTTTCAGAAACTGAGTCTGGCCGGGTTAATTGGTTAGCGTGGCAAAATGAGCCTCAGGTTTTTCCGGCGCTTTTAGAGAATAACTTTGTTTCTGTAAGTATGTTTGAGTCATTGGGGGGCAATGAATTTGGTGATGTATCGTATCAGTCAGGTATCCGTAAGAAAGTGACTAATGCTATGTCACAACAGGACTTACATATACCGCTGAATCAATATGAAATGTTAGCGGAAACACAAACTATTTTGGAGGGAATGCTCAATGGTGGTACCTCTAGTTATAACTTTACCAATATAGGATTAGGCAACACACTTTTAGCCGTTAATTTGTACGAATACGGTACGGCTCGTTGGAGTGTAGAGGCTCCGTTAAATGGCGTGATGCCTGAGTTGAGTTTACCGGCGAATATCGAGTCGCGCTTTGAGCAGCTTACGCAACCGCGAATAACGGTATCTATTTATGGTTATCAAAACCATTCCCCCAGCCAGTACCAAGCGTTTCGTCAACAGCGAGCGGAAAAAACCCGTGAAAATTCAGCAATCCGTTCAAGTTTTTTTGATAAGTATACTTATCAATTAATTGATATAAACCTTAATCTTTAATAGCGTAAATCAACAGTGCTTTGTAAGTAAAAATGCCTGAATCATCAGGCATTTTTTATTTGCGTCTATTTTTGCTCATCCAACCATTGGTGCACTTCAGTGGCATTACCTTTAAAAATCACCTTAGTGAGTTTTTTATCCAGTTGGTATTGATACATGGGGTCATAGTATTTGCTGAGTAACTGGCTTATCCAGGCGTAATGACCATCAAGATTATGCTGATTTTGCTGCTGCTTTAATGCTTGTTGAATAAGTCCTTGTAACTCGTCATGTTGTTTTCCGCCTAAGCGTTTACGGATTTTGCTAATACTGTCGACTAAATACACTGCAAACGCGTTAAACCCCTCAACCTCTCCGAATAGAGTGCAATATTGTTGGTGCATATTACTGACATATTCACCATGAAGTCTATCGACTCGAGCATTAAATGCTTCTTCAAGTAATACAATTGGCGCTTGCTGCATGGCTTTAAAAAATGGCTGCGGAATAGCGGTACGGCCAATTAAGAAGCTCTCATCTTCTAACAGCAATTTGGATGATGACTTGACCTGTTGATATTTAAGTAACGCGACCCCTAGATTATTTTCAAAATTAATTTGGCTAGGTTGTGAGCTTATTTGTTTACCAAAACTTGATCCGCGATGATTAGCCAGGCCTTCTAGGTCGATGGTTTCTTTACGCTGATGAATAAACTCAGTTTTACCACTACCGGTACTGCCGCTTAAAATCAAAAAATGGTGATTTGATTCAGCTTGTTCAATAGTACTAATCAGAAAGCTACGTAGTGCCTTGTATCCCCCATAAACATAGGGAATATCAATACCTACATGTTGCAGCCATTGTTGGCTAAGTTGAGAGCGAAGGCCGCCTCGAAAACAATATAAATAACTATGATTATGTTGGTGTACTTGTTCGCACCAGGCATCAATTCGGCTTTGCTTAATATCACCGCTGACCAATTGATGGCCTAGGGTAATGGCGGCTTGTTGCCCCTCCTGTTTATAACAGGTACCCACTAGTTGACGCTCTCTATCATTCATCAAAGGTAAATTAACTGACTCGGGAAAAGCACCTTTATTGAATTCAATTGGCGCGCGAACGTCAATCAGAGGTCGCTTTTCTAGTAACAATCGACCGTATTCACTGGCGGCAATGGTATTACTCATTGAGTAAAGCCACTAGTTGTTCAGGTGTGTTCAATGCATTGCTACTCAATGTCCCAATACAATGTAGGGCAATTTGATGCTCAGCTAATACTTTGTGTAACTCTGCCAGCGCCGATTCATTTACTGCTATCAATAAACCACCACTGGTTTGAGGATCACATAATATTGCCTGCTGGTAATCGGTCAATGATGGTAAATGCGGTGCATAACTTTGATAGTTACGACTTGTTCCTCCTGGAATACAACCTTGGGCAATATAGTTATCGACTTCTGCTAATCTAGGAATGGCATTAAAGTTAAGTGTCGCAGTGAGATTAGCCCCTTGGCAGAGTTCGATTAAATGACCTGCTAAACCAAACCCAGTCACATCTGTTAAGGCATTGACGCCTTTTATTTTAGCGATATCTTGGCCAACTTTATTCAGCTGACACATAGCATCAATCGCAATATGATTATGCTCGGGTTTAAGCTTTTTTTGTTTTTGAGCCGTTGTCAGTACACCAATACCAATAGGTTTGGTCAGATACAGCTTGTCATCAGATTTAGCCGTGCTGTTTTGCTTTAAATCATTGAGTTGTACCTGGCCTGTCACTGCTAAACCAAAAATAGGTTCTGGTGCATCAATACTGTGCCCTCCCGCTAACATAATGCCGGCATCTTTACAGGCCTGGCGTCCGCCATCTATGACTTGTTGAGCCACTTCTGCAGGCAGTTTGTTTACTGGCCAGCCTAAAATAGCTATCGCCATTATTGGGGTTCCGCCCATGGCATAAATATCACTTATTGCGTTCGTCGCTGCAATACGACCAAAGGTAAAAGGGTCGTCGACGATAGGCATAAAGAAGTCAGTAGTACTAATAATCCCAATATCATCATTGAGTTTGTATACCGCAGCATCATCACGCGTGTCATTACCGACCAGGATATTAGGGTCAGTGAATAGCGGTAATTGTGATGACAGTATAGTACTGAGTACTTGGGGGGATATTTTACAACCGCATCCCGCACCGTGGCTGTATTCGGTTAAGCGAATGTCTGGATAATTGGACTTCATAATGAATAACTTAATCTAAGGAAGTGAAGGTCTGTTATAGATTCATTGTGAAAGATAATCTGGTACTTGGGTAGCATTAAATAGAAAAAGCGCATTTGAATTAGTTTTTGCAATTGCTATAGCGTTTTTATACACAGTCAACGGGCTAATAAAAATGCCGCGCCCTTAAAGGGCGCGGCATTAATGTCACTATAAAGCGGCTGTTAATTGGCCGCTAGAATTCAGACTAAAACTACGCGTAAGCAGCCGTCAGGCTTTTCCATTGTCGCTGCTGCTCAAGAAAGCGTTCGCGAAGTTCTTGAACCTGTTCTTTTAAGTGGGTATCAACTAATTGCTTTCGCTTAGCTTCAATCAACGCTTTTTTGGCTTGATAGTATTCCATCAAATGCTGCTTCATAAGTTCATATTCAGCTTGGAAGGTATCAATTATTTCATCGCAATTAGGTAAATGGGCAACTTTATACTGTACACGTTGCAGTTGCATTTTCAGTTTAGCAGCTTCAATACGCTCTTGTGGTACTTTACGTAAGTCGGAGGCTAGTCCAACCCAGTCCATCGTTTTTATTAACCACTTGGTTGGATCGTAATCCCACCATTTAATACCATTACGGTAATCATTTTCAAAAATATGGTGGAAGTTGTGGTAACCCTCACCGTATGTCAGCAAGGCTAAAAAAGCATTGTCGCGAGCGGTGTTTTTGTTTGTGTACGGCTGTTTACCCCAAATATGGGCAAGTGAGTTAATGAAGAAAGTACAATGATGCACTACCACCAATCGTAGCAAGCCAGCCATTAATACCATTGACACTATGTCACCATTTAACCAGCCCAATAAAGCAGGTAAGCCGATATTCATTAAAATAACCAATGCTAAATAGTGTTTGTGTTGCCACACAAGAATCGGATCATTTTGCAAATCGCGGACGTTATTGTAATCACTATAACGACTCGCTTGATATTCACGTAACATCCAACCTATATGGCTGTACCAAAAGCCCAGCTTAGCTGAGTAGGGATCTTTGTCGTTATTATCGACATGTTTATGATGTACACGGTGATCACTACACCAGTGTATAGCACTATTTTGTAATGCTAATGCACCACCTAATGCAAATAATACTCGCATTGCCGGATGCGCTTTGTAGGCTTTATGGGACCAAAGACGATGATAACCAGCGGTGATAGACAAGCCACTGGCATAGGCTAAAACAATGAAGGCAAGCCATTCTACACCATCAAAACCGTGCGCTATACCGCGCCAAGGCACTAATACCACAGCACCAATAAAGGTAATAGCGAACAACAAGGTGTTAAGCCAAATAATAGGAGGTTTTTTCATCTAATCGCTTTCCTGCTAACTTTTAAATATGAGTCTAAACTAATTGAGCGTACATATGTAAGCTAATTTATCCTGTGATCTGTTTTGGGTCAAGCTCAATAGGGCTGTGTTTATACGATAAAAGGGGTATTATCTGTTAATTAATCTTGACTGAGCGATTTTTTAAATGGGTGTAAGAGCACAACAAAAAGAGAAAACCCGCCGTGCATTAGTGGATGCAGCGTTTAATCAATTAAGTGCTGAGCGCAGTTTTTCTAGTTTAAGCTTACGTGAAGTTGCTCGAGAAGCCGGCATCGCACCGACATCTTTTTATCGTCATTTTAAAGATATGAATGAGCTTGGCCTGACTATGGTTGATGAGGGCGGATTAACGCTTAGGCAAATGATGCGTAAAGGTCGTCAACGTGCTGAAGCGGGTGGGAGTGTTATTCGTATTTCAGTTGACACTTTTATGGAAGTCATGGAATCAAACCCCAATGTGTTCCGAATTCTATTACATGAACGTTCAGGAACATCAGCGGCTTTTCGCGCAGCAGTTGAGCGTGAGGTTGAACACTTTATTTCTGAACTAGCCCATTACACCGAAGCACACGCAAATAGACACCCAACACTTGCACGAGCTCAAGCCGAGGCTTTGGTGACTTTAGTGTTCAATGCGGGTGCCAGCGCATTAGACCTAAAGCGAAGTGAGCGAAAATCGCTGGCTGATCAACTGGTGTTGCATTTACGAATGGTGGCGACAGGTGCTGAAGCATTACAACAAAAAATGGACAACCGCAGCTGATAATTCAGTTATATACTTTAATAAAAAGGGCAGATTAACTCTCTGCCCTTTTTATTCATATTGATAAAGCTGCGTTACTTGCGCTCAAGTAGCACACCCGATTCCATATGGTCGGTATATGGGAACTGATCAAATAATGCAAAGCGGGTAATTTTATGGGTAACGCCTAGTACCGTTAAGTTATCTTTTAACGTAATTGGGTTACACGATATATATAAAATACGCTCATAGCCTTGAACCAACTTTAATGTTTCGTCATCAATACCGGCTCTTGGTGGGTCTACAAATATAGTATTGCAATCATAGCTGTCCAAATCGATACCTTCTAAGCGTCTAAAGCTACGTTTTTTGGTCATCGCATCACTAAAGTCTTCTGCAGACATGCGAATAATCTGCACGTTATCGACTTTATTAATTTCAATATTATATTGCGCAGCATCAACTGATGGTTTAGCTAGCTCAGTAGCCAGTACGCGTGAAAAATTTTGCGCCAATGCAATTGTGAAATTGCCATTGCCGCAATAGAGTTCAAGTAAATCACCCTGGCTATTTTGGGTAGCGTTTATTGCCCACTCAAGCATTTTAACTGACACGTTAGCATTAGGCTGGGTAAAGCTATTTTCAATCTGCTTATACTGAAGCATCTTACCGTTCACATTCAGTTTTTCAGTGACAAAATCTTTATCTAAATCGATTTTTTGCTTCCTAGCTCGGCCAATTAAATTAACATTAAATTGTTTGGCGAGTTTAGCCTTCAGTGCCTTAGCATCTTCAAGCCATTGATCATCTAATTGACGGTGATATAACAAAGATACTAAAATCTCACCGCTTAAAGTAGACAGGAAGTCGATCTGAAATAAACGATATCGCAAAGAAGGGCTTGGTTTTAGTTCTTCAATTAAGGCGGCCATCATTTGATTGATCAAAGTACCCGCTGGTAAATATTGATCACAGCGCACTTTAGCATTCAGCGCTTTGTCAAACATGTAGTAATATAAGTCTTCGCCTTCATGCCACATTCTAAATTCGGCGCGCATCCGATAATTAGCAGGTTCAGAAGCGAACACTTCTAATGCTGGTGGGGTAAAATCAGCAAAGGCTTGTTCAAGCTTGTTACGCTTTTGTTCAAGTTGCGTAGCATAGTTATTTGGGTCCATGGCTGCTAAATTCATTTTCTCCACCAAAGGCAATAAAAAAGGGCGCAAATTTTATAACAAATAGCGTCGATATCCAATGTATATAAAATAGGAGACCACTTTGTCAGAGCCAATTTTAGTATTCGACTCAGGAATAGGTGGTTTATCAGTACTATCAGAAATCCGCAAGTTACTGCCAAATAGGGATTATCATTATTTATTTGATAACGCCCGCTTGCCCTATGGCAACTTATCAGAAGAAGATTTAATTGAAGGGTGTGTTGAGTTAATTCTACAACAGGTGCATCAAATCAATGCTGCTATTGTGGTTGTTGCATGTAATACCGCTAGCACTTTAGTATTGCCAAGGTTAAGGGCGAGTTTATCTATTCCTGTTGTTGGTGTTGTACCTGCCATTAAACCCGCCGCCGCATTATCTGCTAAAAAGCATATTGGATTACTTGCCACACCAGGCACAGTAAAGCGCGACTATACCCAAGAACTGATCAATGAATTTGCCGATGACTGCAAAGTAGAATTATTCGGGTCATCAGAATTGGTGATGATGGCAGAGAAATATGTCGCAGGTGAAATCATAGACCTAGTAGAATTGGCGTTAATACTGCAACCTATTAAAGATGCCGATATTGATGTGCTGGTATTAGGCTGTACACATTTTCCTATTATCGCAGCGAAAATTAACCAGATACTGGGTAATCATGTCAAATTATTAGATTCTGGATTGGCAATAGCGAATAGAGTAAAAACATTAGTGCCTATAAGTAATAAGCAGGGAAGTGAATTAACGGTCAGTTATACAAAGCAGATTTCAACAGGACTCTATAAAGCATTAGTCGGTTATGGGTTCACTAGTGTGAAACAAATAACCGACTAAACCACCTAACTAAGTTAGATTAAGCATCAGGAGAATCGGAAGAATCAGATTCTTGAGATTTAGCTTCTCTTACCTTTAAAGTACGCTCTTGAAAAGTATAGTCGTTCAACTTACCCATTGCTTTTTGAGCTCCCGCTTCAGACATTTCAACAAAGCCAAAGCCTTTACGGCGACCTGTTTTGCGATCACGTACTAAACGGACTGAATTAACCGGGCCATATTCACCAAATAACTCTTTAACTTCACCTTCATGAACACGGTAAGGTAAGTTACCAACATATAACGTCATTGTTGGACCTACATAAGGTTCATCAGATGCGCGAGCTTGGCTAGCTGGAACAAAGGTAAAGATAAGTGTTGCTGTTACTATCCCTGCAATAAACGCTACAGAGGAAGCTACACTACCTTGAACTTGGAAAAAAACAAAAGCACCAACAAGTGCTGCAATAAGAACAATCACGAATGATTTCTGCATAAAATAATCTCTAATAATAATGAAATGAAAAATAACTGTTAAAAAACCGCTATATATTAATGAATAATCTGAACATTAACCAGTCCGTTGTAGAAAAAATGAGCTTAAAACTAACTTAAATATGATAAATACTGCTTTGGGCATCAAACTTGTCGGATTTATAGGCTGCAAAAGCGAAAAAAACAGCGATCTGGGTAAAAGATCATCGGTCAGCAAAAAAGATCGCGATCCCCCCTTGCGCCGAATCAGAATCTCCCTATAATGCGCAACCACTGACACGGCACAGCGCGAAAGCAAAGTGGCATCTGAAGTTAATCACTTAGGAAGTCAGGTTGATTTGAAAGGATAAAAACTTCGGTTTCATCATCAAATCAACAGCGAAAAGAAAGTTTGAAAAAACACTTGACGCTGACAACAGGGTCTGTAGAATACGCAGCCCAAGCCAACGACCTAGCGTCTTACGGCGATGTTTGAAAAATCAACATCAACGCTCTTTAACAATTTATCAAGTAATCTGTGTGGACATTCACAGGTATTGAGTTATTCGAAATTGCTTCTTCTTAGGAAGAGCAATCAAAAAATTTAAACTCAATGCAACGATGAATGTTCATAGCAATATGTACAAAAAGACTTTGTTAACTTCGGTTGATAAAGCAATCAGAATTCATTGAGCCGAAACCTTCGGGTTTCAAAAAACTTTAATTGAAGAGTTTGATCATGGCTCAGATTGAACGCTGGCGGCAGGCCTAACACATGCAAGTCGAGCGGCAGCGGGAAGATAGTTTACTATCTTTGCCGGCGAGCGGCGGACGGGTGAGTAATGCCTAGGGATCTGCCCAGTCGAGGGGGATAACAGTTGGAAACGACTGCTAATACCGCATACGCCCTACGGGGGAAAGGAGGGGACCTTCGGGCCTTTCGCGATTGGATGAACCTAGGTGGGATTAGCTAGTTGGTGAGGTAATGGCTCACCAAGGCGACGATCCCTAGCTGTTCTGAGAGGATGATCAGCCACACTGGGACTGAGACACGGCCCAGACTCCTACGGGAGGCAGCAGTGGGGAATATTGCACAATGGGCGAAAGCCTGATGCAGCCATGCCGCGTGTGTGAAGAAGGCCTTCGGGTTGTAAAGCACTTTCAGTAGGGAGGAAAGGTAGTAGTTTAATAAACTGTTGCTGTGACGTTACCTACAGAAGAAGGACCGGCTAACTCCGTGCCAGCAGCCGCGGTAATACGGAGGGTCCGAGCGTTAATCGGAATTACTGGGCGTAAAGCGTGCGCAGGCGGTTTTTTAAGCCAGATGTGAAAGCCCTGGGCTCAACCTAGGAATTGCATTTGGAACTGGGGAACTAGAGTCTTGTAGAGGGAGGTAGAATTTCAGGTGTAGCGGTGAAATGCGTAGATATCTGAAGGAATACCGGTGGCGAAGGCGGCCTCCTGGACAAAGACTGACGCTCATGCACGAAAGCGTGGGGAGCAAACAGGATTAGATACCCTGGTAGTCCACGCCGTAAACGATGTCTACTCGGAGTTTGGTGACTTAGTCACTGGGCTCCCAAGCTAACGCATTAAGTAGACCGCCTGGGGAGTACGGCCGCAAGGTTAAAACTCAAATGAATTGACGGGGGCCCGCACAAGCGGTGGAGCATGTGGTTTAATTCGATGCAACGCGAAGAACCTTACCTACTCTTGACATCCAGAGAATTCGCTAGAGATAGCTTAGTGCCTTCGGGAACTCTGAGACAGGTGCTGCATGGCTGTCGTCAGCTCGTGTTGTGAAATGTTGGGTTAAGTCCCGCAACGAGCGCAACCCCTATCCTTATTTGCCAGCGAGTTATGTCGGGAACTTTAGGGAGACTGCCGGTGATAAACCGGAGGAAGGTGGGGACGACGTCAAGTCATCATGGCCCTTACGAGTAGGGCTACACACGTGCTACAATGGCGTATACAGAGGGTTGCAAAGCCGCGAGGTGGAGCTAATCTCACAAAGTACGTCGTAGTCCGGATTGGAGTCTGCAACTCGACTCCATGAAGTCGGAATCGCTAGTAATCGTGAATCAGAATGTCACGGTGAATACGTTCCCGGGCCTTGTACACACCGCCCGTCACACCATGGGAGTGGGCTGCAAAAGAAGTGGGTAGTTTAACCTTCGGGAGAACGCTCACCACTTTGTGGTTCATGACTGGGGTGAAGTCGTAACAAGGTAGCCCTAGGGGAACCTGGGGCTGGATCACCTCCTTACCTATACGACTAACTCAATACCTAAAAGTGCAGAGATGCATGTGAGTGTTCACACAGATTACTTGATAGAAAGAAAGAGAAATTACGTTGGGTCTGTAGCTCAGCTGGTTAGAGCGCACCCCTGATAAGGGTGAGGTCGGTGGTTCAAGTCCACTCTGACCCACCAATTCTTCATTTCTCCTGTGTTAATTTACCGCTCGTTTAGTGAACTAAACGTCGCAATAAATTGCCTTGGATAAATTCGAATTGGCAAGCCAAATAAATTGGCTGACCTTCTTAGAAGGTAAACGTAAATTCTCACTGTATGTAAAGGGGTTATAGCTCAGCTGGGAGAGCGCCTGCCTTGCACGCAGGAGGTCTGCGGTTCGATCCCGCATAGCTCCACCATTCTCTTGAATGAGAAACATACATATTGGTCCGAGATGCCAAAGATAAACGAAATTTTATCTTTGGCTTTTTTAAGCCCGCTCTTTAACAATTTGGAAAGCTGATAGTACTAACTAAAGGCGCATGGATGATGATTCGTTGTCGTTTGTGTGATTACGTTAGTGCGAAAATAATATTGATGCGAAAGCATCAGTATCTTGAGTTCTCAAAACACTGTTTAAGTGTCTTGAATATTCTAAAAACTAAGGCGAGTCACACTTCCTGGTCGGGAGTGAGACAAGTAAAAACCAGCTAGTTGCGATACAGTCTAATTAGTTCATTCTCTTGTTTACAAGGGTTGTGAAACTCATTTGGGTTGTATGGTTAAGTGACTAAGCGTATACGGTGGATGCCTTGGCAGTCAGAGGCGATGAAGGACGTAATAACTTGCGAAAAGCGTTGGCGAGCTAGTAATAAGCATTTGAGCTAACGATATCCGAATGGGGAAACCCGGCCACATAAGTGGTCATCATACAGTGAATACATAGCTGTATGAGGCGAACCTGGGGAACTGAAACATCTAAGTACCCAGAGGAAAAGAAATCAACCGAGATTCCCCTAGTAGCGGCGAGCGAACGGGGATTAGCCCTTAAGTCTATGGGGTGTTAGTGGAATGAGTTGGAAAGCTCAGCGGCACAGGGTGATAGCCCCGTACATGAAAACTAACCATAGATGAAAACGAGTAAGGCGGGACACGTGACATCCTGTTTGAATATGGGGGGACCATCCTCCAAGGCTAAATACTCCTGACTGACCGATAGTGAACCAGTACCGTGAGGGAAAGGCGAAAAGAACCCCTGTGAGGGGAGTGAAATAGAACCTGAAACCGTATACGTACAAGCAGTGGGAGCGGTTCTTGAGACCGTGACTGCGTACCTTTTGTATAATGGGTCAGCGACTTACGTTTTGTAGCGAGGTTAAGCGAATAGCGGAGCCGTAGGGAAACCGAGTGTTAACTGCGCGTTTAGTTGCAAGGCGTAGACCCGAAACCGAGTGATCTAGCCATGGGCAGGTTGAAGGTTGAGTAACATCAACTGGAGGACCGAACCGACTTATGTTGAAAAATGAGCGGATGACTTGTGGCTGGGGGTGAAAGGCCAATCAAACTCGGAGATATCTGGTTCTCCTCGAAAGCTATTTAGGTAGCGCCTCGAGCGAATACCATTGGGGGTAGAGCACTGTTAAGGCTAGGGGGTCATCCCGACTTACCAACCCTTTGCAAACTCCGAATACCAATGAGTACTACTCGGGAGACAGACAGCGGGTGCTAACGTCCGTTGTCAAAAGGGAAACAACCCAGACCGTCAGCTAAGGTCCCAAAGTGTATGTTAAGTGGGAAACGATGTGGGAAGGCTTAGACAGCTAGGATGTTGGCTTAGAAGCAGCCATCATTTAAAGAAAGCGTAATAGCTCACTAGTCGAGTCGGCCTGCGCGGAAGATTTAACGGGGCTAAACATACCACCGAAGCTACGGGTTTGCAGTTTACTGCAAGCGGTAGAGGAGCGTTCTGTAAGCGGTTGAAGGTGAAGGGGTAACCCACACTGGACGTATCAGAAGTGCGAATGCTGACATGAGTAACGATAAAGGGAGTGAAAAACTCCCTCGCCGAAAGACCAAGGGTTCCTGTCCAACGTTAATCGGGGCAGGGTGAGTCGACCCCTAAGGTGAGGCCGAAAGGCGTAATCGATGGAAAACAGATTAATATTTCTGTACCTCTGCTAACTGCGATGGAGAGACGGAGAAGGCTAGGCTAGCGCGGCGTTGGTAGTCCGCGTTTAAGGTAGTAGGCGGTGTTCTTAGGCAAATCCGGGAACACGTACTTAAATGTACACGTTGAGAGCTGATGACGAGTCACTAAGGTGATGAAGTAGTTGATGCCATGCTTCCAGGAAAATCTTCTAAGCTTCAGGTTAGTAGGGATCGTACCCCAAACCGACACAGGTGGTCGGGTAGAGAATACCAAGGCGCTTGAGAGAACTCGGCTGAAGGAACTAGGCAAAATGGTACCGTAACTTCGGGAGAAGGTACGCTGCTGTTGGTGATGGGACTTGCTCCCTAAGCTGACGGCAGTCGCAGATACCAGGTGGCTGCAACTGTTTATCAAAAACACAGCACTGTGCAAAATCGCAAGATGACGTATACGGTGTGACGCCTGCCCGGTGCCGGAAGGTTAATTGATTGGGTTATCGCAAGAGAAGCTCATGATCGAAGCCCCGGTAAACGGCGGCCGTAACTATAACGGTCCTAAGGTAGCGAAATTCCTTGTCGGGTAAGTTCCGACCTGCACGAATGGCGTAATGATGGCCACGCTGTCTCCAGCCGAGACTCAGTGAAGTTGAAATTGCGGTGAAGATGCCGTATACCCGCGGCTAGACGGAAAGACCCCGTGAACCTTTACTATAGCTTGGCACTGAACATTGAACCTACATGTGTAGGATAGGTGGGAGACTTTGAAGCTTCGTCGCTAGATGGAGTGGAGTCAATCTTGAAATACCACCCTTGTAGTTTTGATGTTCTAACTCTGGCCCCTTATCGGGGTTGAGGACAGTGCCTGGTGGGTAGTTTGACTGGGGCGGTCTCCTCCCAAAGAGTAACGGAGGAGCACGAAGGTTGGCTAAGTACGGTCGGACATCGTACGGTTAGTGCAATGGCATAAGCCAGCTTAACTGCGAGACATACACGTCGAGCAGGTACGAAAGTAGGTCATAGTGATCCGGTGGTTCTGAATGGAAGGGCCATCGCTCAACGGATAAAAGGTACTCCGGGGATAACAGGCTGATACCGCCCAAGAGTTCATATCGACGGCGGTGTTTGGCACCTCGATGTCGGCTCATCACATCCTGGGGCTGAAGTCGGTCCCAAGGGTATGGCTGTTCGCCATTTAAAGTGGTACGCGAGCTGGGTTCAGAACGTCGTGAGACAGTTCGGTCCCTATCTGCCGTGGGCGTTGGATGATTGAGGGGAGCTGCTCCTAGTACGAGAGGACCGGAGTGGACGAACCGCTGGTGTTCGGGTTGTCATGCCAATGGCATTGCCCGGTAGCTACGTTCGGAATCGATAACCGCTGAAAGCATCTAAGCGGGAAGCGAGCCCCAAGATGAGTCATCCCTAGAGCTTTAAGCTCTCTAAAGGGCCGTAGGAGACTACTACGTTGATAGGCAAGGTGTGTAAGCGTTGTGAGGCGTTGAGCTAACTTGTACTAATGACCCGTGAGGCTTAACCATACAACCCAGATGGGTTTTACTGATACGACTTAGTATTAGAATGGGACGCTTAAATAGTGTAACGAGACTCAAACTCAGATAAAGCAATCAGCTTTCCGAATTATTATTTAATGCACATGAGTGTGTTAGATAAACCAAATTTGTCTGGAAACCATAGAGCTGTGGCACCACCTGATCCCATTCCGAACTCAGAAGTGAAACACAGTATCGCCGATGGTAGTGTGGGGTCTCCCCATGTGAGAGTAGGTCATTTCCAGGCGCCAAATAAAACAGCAAGGCCACTCTAATTGAGTGGCCTTTTTGTTTTGTGTCGAAAAATTATTCTTGAGCATAATACCATTTACATTAAATATGTGATCTAATTAGTTGTCATTTCCTTATTTCAGTATCGATGAATAATCTCAATCTTGCAGCATTAGTTAAATCTGAGAAAAGCGCACGTAAACGTATGCGTTATCTCGCCTTACTTCATTTTACCGAAGGTCATTCTCGTACTGCTATAGCCAACATGTTGAAGGTCAGTAGAACCAGTGTAAATGCATGGGTTACTCATTATTTAACTCATGGCATTAGCGGCCTAGATGATAAACATAATCCAGGTCGACCCGCTCAATTATCGGCGAAACAACTGGTAAATCTGAAAGAATTTGTACAACGTCAAAAGCTTGTCTGAGAGTGGCGGAAGATTGATGGCAAGAGATGTCAGTCTTTTTATTCAGTCTGAATTTGGCGTGACCTTTAAACAGGCAAATATCTACAGATTACTGCATCAATTAGGATTGTCATGGATAACGACCCGCTCTCGTCACCCAAAACAATCTCAAGATATTCAGGACGCTTTTAAAAAACTTCCAGCTGTCAACGATCCTTAACACCCCTGGTCATGTGGCGTTAGATCGCATTGATGTTTGGTTTCAAGATGAAGCCAGATTTGGTCAGCAAAATACAACAACCCGCATTTGGGCAACGAAAGGAACCCGACCACGAGCGGTAAGGCAACAACAGTTTGAATCAGCGTATTTATATGGCGCGGTGTGTCCGGCAACGGGTGCGACAGAGGCTATTATTGCCCCGCATGCCAATAGTGAATATATGTGGGAGCATTTAAAATTAATTTCAGAGGCTACCGAATCGAGTCGCCATGCTTTGGTCATCATGGATGGCGCAGGTTGGCATCAACAGGAGCTGACAGAGGACTTTGATAACCTTAGTATCCTTAAGCTTCCGCCCTATTCGCCAGAACTCAACCCTATAGAACAAGTGTGGCAATGGCTTCGTCAGAATGAACTCGCCAATCGTTGCTTTAGTGGATATGACGATATTGTTGAGCAGTGTTCCATTGCATGGAATCGATTTATTGCAGAGCCGGAAAGGGTGATTCTACTATGTTCTAGACGGTGGACAAAACTGACCAATTAATTAATGTAAATGGTATAAGTCATACATAGTGTGGCCGATATGCCCATGTGAGAATAGGTCATTTCCAGGCGCCTAATTTACTCGCAAGAGTAGTGATAAGCCCGTTACTAACGTAACGGGCTTTTTTACGTTTGAGATTTGAGCATGTCATTTGAGCATAGTATTAGTGTGGCCGATATGCCCATGTGAGAGTAGGTCATTTCCAGGCGCTAAATACCAATCCGATGATACTAATTACATTAATTCATGGGTCAGACCTATTCTCTCTAATAGCTTAATCGGATCCCTTCTGGCTCAAATATCCTCATCTCCATGAAAGCAGCTATTAACGAGTTTATTCTGAGAAAGTCGTTATCACACTTGCTCTCTATGGTTTAGTTCTGGTGAACCGGGGGGTAACTTGAGGGTTGTTAGGTTAGCAAAATTATCATCTAAATCATGCTGTCGCTGAGATAAATTTCAAATACTCGTACATTTATCTGTTGTTAGCATGTGAGGCAATAATGGCTTTCGTTACTGGCGTGACTGCTCCGTCTAAATATACTGACTCAAACAGTTTCAGCCATACCGCTCGTGGACGAGTTTCTTTCTTGGCCCTAATTGGCTAGTCGTATTATGTTGGCTAAATCTGACTGGACATCAATGCGAGTGAATGTCACATATTAAGGACAGTTGGCATATAGGGGGTTAAAAGCGTCTAGAATTACTTAGAGTGACGAGATCAAGAGGTTATCAATAACAATCTAATTGATGAAGTAAATGATAGGTTTTTATATGCCACGTTTAATTCAG
Organism: Shewanella sp. HL-SH2; assembly: GCF_051164935.1. NCBI lineage: Bacteria > Pseudomonadati > Pseudomonadota > Gammaproteobacteria > Alteromonadales > Shewanellaceae > Shewanella > Shewanella sp. HL-SH2. Next base: position 395,926 of record NZ_CP195035.1, on the reverse strand, counting down.
GTGAGTTAAAGCAATTGATACTTTGGGTTAGATAGGTAGCAAACTAGGTGTTAAAGCTTACTTTGCTGACCTTTAACCTACTGGTAAATATCGTTCGAGGACGATCTTAACCATTTATTCTGCTTGATAAAATAAAGGACCAAACGTTTGCACGTTTGGTCCTTTATATTCTGCCAAATAGCTTTACTCAGATATTTTCTGAAAAGCGTTAAGCGTCAGGCTTATTGCTTGCAGCTAAGTCAACACTGTTTATTTCTGATTCAGCTTGGCTTTTTCTCTTGCTGAAAAGTCTTTCAACCACGACAAAGAACAATGGAATTAAGAAAATACCTAGGAATGTCGAGCTCATCATGCCGCCTAACACACCGGTGCCAATAGCGTTTTTACTGCCGGAACCGACACCAGTACTGATGGCTAATGGGACCACACCGAAGCCGAATGCTAATGATGTCATTAGAATAGGACGCAAACGCACGCGAACCGCATGCAGTGTTGCTTCGATTAATCCCGCCCCTTTATCGTAGAATTCTTTAGCAAACTCAACAATTAAGATAGCGTTTTTAGTTGCCAGCCCGACGGTTGTTAATAGGCCTACTTGGAAGAATACGTCGTTAGGTAAACCACGGCCGTTCATAGCAAGCAATGCACCAATAACCCCTAGAGGTACGACTAATACGACGGCAAATGGCACCGACCAGCTCTCATAGAGTGCTGCAAGGACCAAAAACACCACTAGAATTGACAAAGCATATAATGCAGGTGCTTGGTTACCCGACAAACGTTCTTCATAGGACAGGCCATTCCACTCAACTCCAAACCCAGGTGGTAATTGTTCGACCATTTTCTCTATCGCAACCATAGCATCACCGGTACTGTAACCAGGCACGGTAGCACCTTGAATATTGACAGCAGGTAAACCATTAAAGCGTTGTAACTGCGGTGAACCAAAGTTCCAAGAGCCTGTCGCGAAGGCTGAAAAGGGCACCATTTCGCCTTCTGAATTACGGACATACCAAGTGTCTAAATCACTGGGTTGCATACGATATTTAGCTTCACCTTGTACGTATACTTTCTTAACGCGACCACGGTCAATGAAGTCATTCACATATGAGCCACCCCATGCGGTAGCGAGTACGCTGTTGGCACTGTTGATATCAATACCCAGTGCGCGCACTTTGGCTTGGTCGATATGAATTTCGTACATTGGTGCATCTTCCTGGCCATTGGGACGAACGCCCACCAAGCTTGGATTTTGTGCCGCCATACCCAGTAACTGGTTACGTGCCTCAATTAATGCATCATGGCCTTTACCGCTTCTATCTTGCAGATATAAATCGAAACCATTTGCTGTGCCCAACTCAATTACCGCAGGTGGAACAAACGCAAACACCATGGCTTCTTTTATTTGCATAAAGCGGCCCATTGCACGACCTGCGATAGACTGTACATCCTGACCTGGTTCTTCTCGTTCGGCCCAATCTTTTAAGCCAACAAACGACATGCCCATGTTTTGGCCCATACCCGCAAAGCTGAAACCTGCAACACTGAACACAGAGTTTACCGAATCGCTTTCCTGGGTCAGATAGAAATCATTGATTTCGTTTAACACTTTAACGGTACTTTCTTGGGTTGAGTTGGTTGGTAAAATTGCTTGGGTGAATAAAATCCCCTGATCTTCATCTGGTAAGAATGCCGTTGGCATGCGTAAGAAAATCCACGCTGTAGCAATAACAAGCACAAGATATATGCCCATCATGCGGAAACTCCGTTTAAGAATTTTTGCCACGCTCGCTTCATAGCGAGATGTCATGCGATCAAACATACGGTTAAACCAACCAAAAAAGCCGGTATTAATATGGGTATGACCTTTAGGTAATGGCTTTAACATGGTTGCACATAATGCAGGTGTTAAAATCAACGCTACTAATACTGACAACGCCATAGCCGATACGATAGTGATTGAGAACTGACGATAAATCACCCCGGTAGAGCCTGACATAAAGGCCATAGGCACAAATACCGCGGAAAGCGTTAAACCAATACCAACAAGCGCCCCAGTAATTTGATCCATCGATTTACGGGTTGCTTCAAGTGGGCTCAACCCTTCTTCAGACATTAATCGTTCAACGTTTTCTACTACCACAATAGCATCATCGACCAATAGACCAATTGCCAGCACCATAGCGAACATGGTGAGGGTGTTAATAGAGAACCCTGTTGCCGACAAAATAGCGAATGTACCGAGTAGTACTACGGGTACTGCAATCGTTGGGATTAGCGTTGCTCTGAAGTTCTGTAAGAACAGATACATGATCAAAAATACTAATACGATAGCTTCGATTAACGTATGAACCACACCTTCAATTGATTTTTCAACAAATGGAGTAGTGTCATATGGATAGTAAATTTCTAACCCTTCAGGAAAATAGGTTTTTAAATCATCTAAACGGTCGCGAATATTATTAGCTGTATCGAGTGCGTTTGCACCTGTTGCCAACTTAAAAGCTAGACCAGATGCAGGTTTACCATTATAGAAGGATTCAACCGCGTAGCTTTCGGCACCAAGTTCAACTCGAGCCACGTCTTCAAGATAGACATTTGCGCCAGAAGAGTCTGATTTCAGAATAATACGTTTAAATTGTTCAGGTGTTTGTAAACGGCTTTGTGCGGTAACCGTGGCGTTTAATTCCTGGCCAGGCATTGCAGGTGAACCGCCTAATTGGCCAGCTGATATTTGAGCATTTTGCTCTCTAATGGCTGCCATTACATCAATACTGGTTAAGTTGTATTGGGTTAACTTTAGCGGTTCAAGCCAGATGCGCATTGCGTACTGTGCACCAAACAACTCGAGTTCACCAACACCTGGTACTCGACTCATAGGGTCTTGAATATTGGCAGCAACGTAATCAGAAATATCGTTTTTAGCCAGCGAGCCGTCTTCAGACACAAACGCCACAACCATTAAGAAACCCGCGCTGGATTTGTTAACGTTTACACCTTGTGATTGTACTTCTTGAGGTAAGGAGGTCATTGCCGACTGCAGTTTATTCTGCACTTGAACTTGAGCAATATCGGCATCGGCTTCGGCATTAAACGTTAAGGTAACTGTAGCGTTACCAAAACTATCACTGCTAGAAGAAATATAGCGTAAATGGTCAATACCTGTCATACGTTGCTCAATAACTTGAGTCACGGTATCTTCCATGGTTTTGGCCGATGCACCAGGATAAAATGCGGTAATGACTACCGTTGGCGGTGCAATACTAGGGTATTGAGCAATGGGCAGGCCTTTAATGGCCAGCACCCCTGCTAACATAATAAGAATTGCGATCACCCAAGCAAAAATAGGGCGATCGATAAAAAAGCGAGCCATAATAATGTCCTATTTTTGTGGAGTGTCTGCAGTTAATACCTGTGGTGATACCGCCGCACCTGGACGAATTTTTTGTAAACCTTCTACAATTAATTTATCGCCAGCTTGGAGGCCATCAATAATGCGCCATTGGTTATCAATTACTTCAGCAGTAGTGACAATACGCACTTCGACATTGTTATCTTGATTAACAATCATCGCCATTGCCTGACCTTTAGTATTACGAGTAATAGCACGTTGGGGCACTAAAATAGCTTGTGGGTCAGTGCCTGTATCTAAGCGTGCACGCACATACATACCAGGTAACAGCACACCATCAGGATTAGGGAATTCAGCACGTAATGTGACAGACCCAGTAGCTTCGTCAACACTGACCTCAGCAAATTGCATCGTACCTTGCTGATCATAAGTGGTACCGTCTTCTAAAATCAGCGTAACAGTAGCATTGTCACTTTTTTGTAACTTACCCGCTTTTAGCTTACTTTTAAGGCGTAATAACTGCACACTAGATTGAGCAATATCAACATTGATAGGGTCTAATTGTTGAATCGTCGCCAAAGTGCTGCTTTGATTTGCGGTAACTAAAGCACCTGCTGTTACTGATGATTTACCTATGCGACCAGCAATTGGGGCTTTTACTTCAGTATATTCAAGGTTGATTTTAGCTGTGTTAATAGCGGCTTGCGCAACGGTTACAGATGCTAAGGCTTCTTTATAAGCAGCTTTTGCTTCATCAAAATCTTGTACACTGACCGAATTAGTTTTTACCAATGTTTGGTAGCGTGCCGCTTTCGCTTTAGCAGATTCCAAACCTGCGTTAGCACTGGCTAAATCAGCTTCTGCACTGACTAAAGCCGCTTTGTAGGTAGCAGAATCGATTTGATAAAGAGATTGACCTTTAGTGACCTCTTTACCTTCAACAAATCCACGTTCAGTAATAATACCAGACACTTGTGGACGAACTTCAGCTTCTAAAAACGATTTGCTGCGACCCGGTAGCTCTACTTGAATAGACTGCGACTGTGCTGTCACCACCATTACACCAACCGGAGTAGGTGGGCGCTCTTGTTGAGCCTGCGCTCCTTCGTCTTGTTTGCCACAGGCTGTTAACCATAACGTCGCAGTTATCACTGCGGCAATTTTCAATGCTTTGTGCATGAGAGCTCCTACTCTAATGTATCCACACACAACTAGGTTACTGTGTGAAAAAGGCTATTTCAATTCTAACTTTATATTTTGCTACGCAATTAACATTGCTCATAGAAACTATTCGCAAAGCCAATGGGCTAAATTGTAAATAAATACGTTAACCCGCTTGATTGATAACTGTTTGTTAACGAATTTGGACCAAAAAACTTGTTTTATGAGTAATTTAACTAAAAATGTTTACTCAGTGTGTGGTTAATTTAACAGCTATATATTGCAATTACACTGACCAACTAAGATAACCTTGTTGAAAGTTATTATAGTATTCCACTATTAATGGTTTCTGTCTGTTAGCTCTTTTGGTTAGTTTTGCCTATTTTTATTGTAAAACACGTATTTGTTGCGTTAATTTCGCTGAATTTTGTCATCAAAGATTATGTGCTTGTGGAGTTGCCATGCAAATCAGTCTGCCAAATTCAGGAATAATCAGCTCAACATGATGTTGTTTAGCAAGGGCAGTTGTCCGTTTTGTAAACGCAAGACTCTTGAGCATATTGCAAACATCAGATATTCCTTTTTGCTAATCTACAGCTTGGTTTTCGACACAATTAGCCATTGAAATATCCCAATGGATATACTCATGATTAACAAGACTGGTACGACAATAATCAACATTTTCATTATTAGTCAAAAGTAAACTATACGGTGTAGTTTATTTTGATCCAGTTGAAAAGTAAACTGGTCAGTGTAAAATAACTTTTATCAATTTTTTGAATATAAAGCGACATGGATACTGAAAAGAAAAGCCGCAGTCAGTTAAAACGACAAGCCATTATCGATGCAGCCAAGCGCACCTTTCAATCGATAGGTGTCGCAGCGACCAGTATGGACAAGCTAGCTGAAGAGGCGCAAGTGTCTAAACGCACGGTTTATAATCACTTTGCCACCAAAGAAGCCTTAGTGATGCACCTAGTGAGTGAATTGTGGCTTGAAGCTATGGCACGTAACCAGGGTCAATATCAAGCCGACAAAGATTTACTGCAACAATTTACGGCCATTATTTTGACCGAAATTGAGTTTATTAATTCACAAGAACATATCGATATGGCCCGAGTCGCATTTGGGCACTTGTTTTACAATAGTGAAGAGATGAACCGAGAGGTTGAGAAAATGAAGCTGCTTGAAACGGCGTTACTGCGCTGGATAAAAGCCGCCGTAAGCGATAATAAGTTAGCACTAACCGATGTTAATTTTGCTAATGAACAGTTAATGCACTTAATTAAAGGGCATTGTTTCTGGCCACAATTATTGGCTTACAAACCTTTACTCACCAGTGAAGAGCGCCAACATCTGGCCGATGAAACTGCAAAAATGTTTTTAAGCCGTTATCAAGTAACAGCTTAATACCTATCATCACTTCTACAGATAGTTATCACCGACGCCGAGTGAAATAATTCGGCTTATTTCAGCTAATGTCAGCCCTGATTCTTGTTGCCAAGTATTGAATGCTGCTTGTGTTTGTTTAAGGCCTGTTTGTGAACTAAATCCGGCATCGACAACGTTTTTGGCTTTTAAATACCCTTGTACATCGTTGGATAATATAAAGGTGTCTTTGCCAATGGAGCGTAAAAAGTACGCACCAGTATTGCCGCCTAAACGGGTCCCTTGTTTTTTCAGTGACTGCCATAAACCGATAATATCTTCGGTTGGCCAGTGGGCGATGAACTCAGCAAAGCTGCCGTGTTTAGCCGCTAATGATTGCACCATATAGGCATTATCCACAATAGCCTGGGTCTTCTTTTGGTGGCGGATCAGTGTTGCGTCGGATGCCCGTTGTTGAATCTGCTCAGGTGATAGCATCAGCACTTTTTGTGGCTCAAAATCAAAGAAGGCTTTTTCATAAGCGGGCCATTTATTGTCGACTACGCGCCACACAAAACCACTTTGAAAAACCCGCTTAGACATAGCTGATAATAATTGTGCATCACTGTATTGGGCTATTTCACTACTGGATAATGTGTTGGGTAACAAAGCTTCAACAGCCGCCATTCCACCTTTGCGTTCACAGGCACGTAACACGATATCAGCAAATTTTTCTAGCTTAGCCACAATATGGTCCTCAGGTATTTGATTGTCATTTAGCGTTTGAGTTATGAGCTAAATTAATCTATTTAAATGATTATATGGCACAAACAAAACAGCCATCTATACGATGGCTGTGGTTGTTTAGATTAACATTAGGCGTTAAATGTTTCTTTCTTTTTTAAGTTGTAAAAATTGCTTCCACTTTACCACTTCTGGAGGTAACTCTGGTGTTGCACCTTCATAGCCCGCTTCTAACACTAAGGTGTCAATCGGCACTTGTTTGCCTTTACATATAAATACGCCACGGACATGAACAATACAATGCAAACCGCGTGCGGTGACAAAACGCTGCTCAATATAGAAATATTTTTCGTCCCATCCAACCACTTTAGTTTCAACTTCAAACTTTTCAAATGGCTTAATATCACGGATATAAGTGAACTCAGATGCATTAACAATTGGCATCCACTTCATCTTAAGAAATTTTTTCATTAATCCCATATCGGCGATCATATAGGTACGTGCCAAGTCCATGAATGCAGGGTAGCGTGAGTTAGTGAGATGCAGATTTACATCGCAATCAAACGGCAGCGCTCGATAACTAATCTTGCTGGTGCCTAAAAAACCAATGCCAGGACAATGGCGAATGCGCCACATGAATAACCACACTAATCGAAAATAAAGATTCATTTACAACCACTCCTTTATGAGTGCCACAGGCTAGCAGAGGTCATACCAGCGAGCAAGCAGAGTTTTCGCGATTTTCGTGGGTGTTTGTGCGTTGAGTTGATTGAACTTATGTGGCTAGGACATTATTATAGCGCTGCTGAATTTCAGCATTAATTCTCAGGGCGGGGCGAAACTCCCCACCGGCGGTAAATACTTATGCCTACTTATATGGTGTAAGTATAAAGCCCGCGAGCGCTCGATTCGTCGAGGTCAGCAGATTTGGTGACTTAGTTTATTACTATATGGTAATAGCTAATATTCCAAAGCCGACGGTTAAAGTCCGGATGAGAGAGAATAGCAACACCATCAGTAGACTCTGTCCACTGATGCAATTCTATTTGGCGTAAAAACCCTCTTCAAAGCCCTGGTTCTGGTATTTTTTAGGAGTAAACCATGAATCAGTTATCTTTACTTGCACCTTTTGGTGATCCAATCGAACGCGTTGAAAAAGCTATTATTGCCTTACAACAAGGTCGGGGCGTGTTATTACTTGATGATGAAGATCGTGAAAACGAAGGCGACATTATCTATTCAGCACAGCACCTAACCACAGAGCAAATGGCATTAATGATCCGTGAATGCAGCGGTATTGTGTGCTTATGCTTAACTGATGAGCAAGCTAATAAGCTTGAACTGCCACCTATGGTGATGGATAACAACAGTGCTAATCAAACGGCATTTACGGTATCGATAGAAGCCAAAGTTGGCGTGACCACAGGTGTTTCAGCAGCTGATCGTGTTACTACAGTTAAAACGGCAACAGCAGTACATGCTAAAGCCAGCGACTTAGCAAGACCGGGGCATGTGTTTCCACTGCGCGCCCGTGCTGGTGGAGTGATGTCGCGTCGCGGCCATACAGAGGGCACAGTTGATTTGATGCAAATGTCAGGTTTAGCGCCTGCTGGTGTGTTGTGTGAACTAACCAATGAAGATGGCACTATGGCTAAAACACCACAAATTGTTGCCTTTGGTTTAAAACATAACATGCCGGTTCTAACGATAGAAGATATGGTAATGTACCGCTTAAAGCATGATTTAAAATTAGCCTAGTTGATTTAAGCTGGCTTAATAGTTTTCAGGTTTTATAGCTAGAAAGAGGCGCTTATGCGCCTCTTTTATTATCTTCAATGTACTCGTTTAAGCCTGCTTGTATAAGGACTATGACATTAAAGTGTATCTATAAATACTTGGTATTGGGCCATTGTCTTAGCCTCAGTTAACATTCCTTGATGGCCAGCATTAGGGACAATAATTAACTCTTTATTTGCAGATTTGCTAGCCGCATATAACTTCTCTGATAGCCCCACAGGTACTTCCTCATCATTCTCTCCAGCAATGACTAATAATGGCCCTTTATAATATTGTGCGACCACTTTTTCATTATCTATTTTACGAAAATCTTCTGGCATTTCCACACTCATAAAGGGTGCCATATACCAGGGCGTTTTTTCATCTACCCAGTCATCAGCGTTGGTTGCTGAACCATGTAATACTAATGCGTTAATGGTATTGTTTTTGGCTAAATCAGCCGCAATAAAGCTACCTAATGAATAACCATGCAAAATGATTTTTGTTGGTTGATATTGTTGGTGTAAATAGTCCAATTGTTGCTGTGCATCGGAAACAATATTTTTAATACGCGGTTTGCCTTCACTTGCGCCTAATCCGCGGCGATCCATCACAAAAATATCAGTATTCAACGCTGATAGTGTGGTTAATGCTGATAAGCTATATGGCTCTATTTTTATCCCATTACCTTGGAAAAAAACTAAGGTGATCTTGCTGTTTGGGTTATCAATATAAAAGCCATTTAAGCTGACATTATCGCTGGCAATTAATTGGACCGGAGCAATTAAATGTTCTGGCAAGGCTTGCTGTAATTTTTGGGTGAATTCGGTTGTAAAGGTCGTTGGTGCTTTATCGCTAGCAATAAAGGTTTCTTCGCTTATGCGCACAGTGCAGGCAGAAGTCATCAAAATCATTGCGCTTATCGCGGCTTGTTTAACTAACGTGTGCATATTATCTTCCTTAATTTATTCATCAATTTGATGCACTAAAATATCGCCCGGTGAACATTGCAAGTGCTGACAAATTGCATCCAATGTCGAAAAGCGAATCGCCTTAGCACGTCCGCTGCGTAGTACTGATAAGTTTTGTGGGGTTATCCCTACCCGTTCAGCCAGTTCAGTTGACTTCATCTTCCGCTTTGCCAACATGACATCTAATTCAATAATAATGGCCATTAAATAGTTAATTCCGCCTCCATTTGTAATTCGGCGGCGTGTTTCATTACCCAGCCAATGCAATAGAAAATAAGCCCAACTAACGCGTATTTAATCTCTTGGCTGCCGATAGTGAAAAAACCGGGGACAGCACTACTTAATCCGGTCGAATGGAGAAATATTGCTACTACCATAGGGTAAAATAAACTGAGTACTATCCACATAAAAAAAACTGTGGCAATGCGCGTTAAGCAGTAAAAGTTTGCTGAGGTAAATACCTGACCATGTTGATATAAACTAAATAATTGGAATAGAAAAAAGTAAATAAACAGGTAAGGTATTATTTCGACGCCGCCAAGAATAACGCCAGGGTTAAATCCATCAGCATAAAGGTGCTGACCTAAGGCTTGCCAGGATGGTTCAAAGTCGACGCTGAGGTAACTGCTAAAAAATCCCCACCAATCGACGCTCATAAAATATATGCCGTCTTTATATTCACCTATGGTCATCACAGCAAGGTAACTACCAAGTTGCAGTGTCGCGAGCAGTAGTAGTAACCATTTTATCCATTTACTGATTATTGCAATTCTATCCATGAGTGGCTTTTTATCTGAGTAATAATGCAGCTAAGTTATCATAATGATTTTATATCGGCAATAAGTTATCGATAAACGATAACCTAAGGTGTTTAAATAAAGCAGCTATAACAGGAATGGGCGCTGATTAGGCTATTTGACTGAAGTGTCGATGACTGACATTACAATTCGATAAAGAGTTGGTTCAATAGCTTTTTGATCTGTTCATCATCTTCTTTAAATTGAATGCCTACATTCACTTTGCCATTTTCAAAACGGCTATTACATACTCTGGCGGGAATGGTAATTTCAAGATCGCTAGGTGAGCGAAGCACAACAAAGATATCTTTTTGGTTTACAGTCACTTTAGGGTTGTCGGTTTTAAAAACAAAACCACAACCTTTTGCGGAAATATCAGAAATAATGCCCTTTAATTGGGCTGCTTTTTTAACCTCTTGTTCGCCTCTTGCGACAAGCGATGCCGGTAAATGAGTGACATAACGTTGATGAGTACGTAGTTGTCTATTTTCAATTTTTTCTGGGTAGGTTAAAAATATAAATTTTTCAGGAATCTTAGTGATATTTCGAATGGTGGCTTTAAACGCGTAACACTCCCCTTGTTGACCTTCGAGTAGATAACGAACAACAACCACATTGCCTTCGGTCAACACATCGCTGTAGTTATTCATATTCTGTGGGGCGGGATGTTTTAAGATAATATATTGGCCTAAATCATAACCTGCTAACGTCGCTTTTATACGTAACTTAACAGGATGGTCAATTTGTAAATCGACGATTTTTCCTGGTTTTAAATCAAAGAAAATAGGCTGTATATTGGCTGTCAACGTTCAAGTCCGTTCATAGATTATTATTAGTATGGAGGCCTGTTAATGTATTGTGATAATTCCTGTAAGGCAATTCTTTTTATGCCAATAATGGATAAACGCCCTAAGTTATCAAGTGTGGATGTTTCAATTTAAACAAAAAAGCGCCTTAATGGCGCTTTTTTGTTTACAGTATTTTGTTAAGCAGCAATACCACTATGTCTCAATAGGGCATCGGTATTAGGTTCACGTCCCATAAAGCGTTTAAATAGCTCCATGGGTTCTTCACTGCCGCCCATTTCGAGTATGTTGTGTAAGAAACTTTTGCCTGTTTCTGAGTTGAAAATACCTTCCTCTTCAAAACGTGAAAAGGCATCTGCGGACAATACTTCAGCCCACTTATAGCTGTAATATCCCGCTGCATAACCACCTGCAAAAATATGGGCAAAGCCATGTTGGAAGCGGTTAAAGCTGGGGGGTGTTAATACCGCTACCTTACTGCGCACTTCATCTAAAATACCCTGAATATCGGCGCCCTTAGCAGGATCAAACTCATGGTGCATTCTAAAGTCGAATAACGAAAATTCCAGCTGACGCAACATCATCATGCCAGATTGGAAGTTCTTTGCCGCTAACATTTTATCCAGCAATGCTTTAGGAAGTGGCTCACCGGTTTCAAAGTGACCTGAAATTTCCGCTAATGCTTCTTCTTGCCAGCACCAGTTTTCTAAAAATTGACTTGGTAATTCAACCGCATCCCATGGCACACCATTAATGCCTGATACACCGCCTACATCAACTTTGGTGAGCATGTGGTGAATGCCGTGGCCAAACTCATGGAATAAGGTAATCACTTCGTCATGGGTAAATAAAGCCGGCTTACCATTTACGGGGCCATTAAAGTTACAAGTTAAATAAGCAACTGGCTTTTGTAGGCCAGTAGAGGTAATACGACGACCTCGACAATCATCCATCCATGCTCCGCCACGTTTACCTGTGCGGGCATATAAGTCGAGATAGAAGCTGCCACGGTGAATGTTTTCAGCATCAAAAATATGGAAAAAACGCACATCTTTATGCCAGGTATCAAATTGTTTTTCTTCTTTAATGGTTAAACCAAACAGCTTGTTTACCGTAAAGAAAAGACCTGATAAAGCTTTGTTTTCAGGAAAGTACGGGCGTAACACTTCTTGGGATACTTCATACTTATGCTGTTGCAGTTTTTCGGCATAGAAGCTTAAATCCCACGACGCCATTTCGGTCACATTGAAATGTTCTTTTGCGAAGGCACGAAGTTCAGCCAACTCGCTAGCAGCTTGATCTTTTGAGCGTTCACCTAATTCATTTAAAAAGCCTAGCACTTGCTCAGGGGTTTCAGCCATTTTGGTTGCTAAAGATTCATCGGCATAGCTTTTAAAACCTAATAAGTTAGCTATTTCATGACGTAGCGCAATAATTTCATTCATGTTGTTGCTGTTATCAAACTCTCCCGCATTCGGGCCCTGGTCTGATGCGCGCGTTACAAATGCACGGTAGCATTCTTCACGTAACTCACGGTTTTCACTGTAGGTCATAACAGGTAAATATGATGGAAAATCTAAGGTGAATAACCAACCTGTTTTCTCATTCTCGTCAGCCATGGCTTTTGCTGCTGCGATAGCTGATTCCGGTAAGCCGACTAACTCCGATTCATCGGTGATCAGTTTGGTCCACGCTTGGGTGGCATCGAGTAATTGGTTTGAAAAATTGCTGGTCAGTTCTGAAAGGCGTTTCACTATGTCGCCATAACGGACTTTATCTGCATCACTTAAGCCAATGCCCGATAATTCAAAATCACGAAGGCTTTGTTCAATCACCATTTTTTGTGCCTGGGTTAATTGGCCAAAATCCGCGGACTGGTGAATCGATTTATAGGCTTCATATAAGCCTTGGTGTTGGCCGACATAGGTGCCGTAATCCGATAATAGTGGTAGGCAGTCATCGTGTGCTTCACGCCATTCATCATTACTAACAACTGAATTCATATGAGAAACCGGTGACCAGACTTTACTGAGCTCATCATCAACTTCTTCGAGCGGCGCAATTAAGTTATCCCAAGTATATAGATTATTCTTTGCGAGGAGTTCATCAATGCTGTTGCGGCAGTTTTCGATGGCTTGTTCTACAGCTGGCTTAATGTGTTCAGTTTTTATTTGTGAAAAAAGCGGTAATTCTGTGCCACTTAGCAATGGGTTGCTCATAATGTTTCCTCGAAGAGTAGGCGTATGTGATCTTTATGAGGGCGACAGGGTTGAATTTCAAGTCAAATAGGCTGTGCGGATGAATAGGAGTATGCCTAAGAATACTCTATCAGGCATTACCTAGGTTAAAAACTGACTAAAAAAAGTGATTTTGCTCCCGATTTGCATTTACATGCTATTTACAGTGCAACTATTGACAACTAGATCGCAAATGCAATTAGTTATCATTATCTTTATTGCCGCTATTAGTTAGTATCACTAAAATTGTTAATTTCTGTTTCGATGAGTCAATAATCATTATGACAAAGTTACCTTCTGTTTCAGCAATCATGAGTACTTATATCTTAAGTCAGGTTTATCTTTTGCGAACCACGATGATGGGGCTCACCTTGGCAGGTATCCTTTTAACATCGTCAGTACAAAAACTTTCAGCGTCTGAGTTTGCATTAGATATTGCTTGGGATAGCGAGTATATCTCCGAAGGGCGCAATAACCTCGATAAAGGCGGCATTGCCTGGGGCGTTGCGAGTGTTACTCAAGATGACTTAGTCGGTTTTGCCGCATTGGGGCGTGGCGATCAAACGCATTATGTTGAGTGGAACTTTGGTGTTGAATATACAATTCATTTACATCAACAACTTCAAGCGACTGTGGGTTTTCAGCGGTTAGAGTTTTATGGTGATGAACACGGTTCAGACAATGAGCTATTTAGTTCACTCACCTATACTGGAATAGATTGGTTAGTGCCTGCAGTAAGTTACACCTATGCCACTGAAGCCGATGGATACTTTGTAGAAGTGAGTTTACATAGCCCGTGGGATATTACTGAACAATTTAATGTGACACCGTATTTTGTTCAAGGTTTTGACTTTCAGTATATGACAGAACAACATGACGGCACCAATCACATACAGTTCGGTGTTGAAGTGGGTTATGCACTATCTAACAATGTGGAATTGTCAGCGCACTTTAGCCGTACTAAAGCATTAGAGGATATTAAGCGTGAAACATTGGTTGAGGGTGTTAAGGGGAGTTTAAATCAAACCTATGTTGGTGTGCATGTTAACTGGGCTTTCTAATTCGGCTAGATGACTATTGCACCTTTATGTGAAACTTAGTCTACACTTATAAGCGCAACAGGATGGTTGCGCTTTTTATCACCTCAGCTTTTGCAAGGATGCATTATGAAACTTTTCGTTATATTCTGTTTTGTCTTATTTTCTCTCATTTGTCTTTCAAGTATCAATCAAAGTATTGCCGGTGATGATTGGGCACAGCTAACTGCCAATACAAAGTTAAAACAAACTGAGCTTAATAATCAATCAGCAGTAAAGCTTGGTAAAGATGGTGTTTATGACAGTGAAGGTAAACCTATTAAGATAAGTCAGCCTTCATTTTCACTTGAATATGATGCTGAAGAAGCATTAGTTGCGCCATATCGGTTACAAAATGCCACAAAATCCATCAAAGGGTCAGGAAAAACATCCTCCAAAACAAAATCATCCGCAGCCGCTAAAATGGCCGATGATCCCAGTTGTCGCTGGCTGCATAATCGTATTACCTATTTGCAAGGTAAAGTTCGAACAGAAAACCGCCATCAACAACATTTTGAAAAAGAGTTGTCCGCTAGGTTATCTGAGTGGAAATGTTTGCAGTGCGCAGGAAAAGGACCTTCTCAGGGTGATCACGACCGATGCCAGTACAAACGTTAACGCGAGTTTATTAATGGCACCTAGCATCCAAGTCGTTTCCTCCCTACAATAGCCATATCAATTGCAGCGGAGATTATCATGGCTCAACATTTTGACTATATTGCTTTGGGTGCCGGCAGTGGCGGTATCGCATCAGCAAATCGTGCAGCAATGCGCGGTGCAAAAGTATTAATTATTGAAGCAAAACATGTGGGTGGCACCTGTGTAAACGTAGGGTGTGTGCCTAAAAAAGTGATGTGGTATGGTGCGCACGTCGCAGATGCCATGAATCTTTATGCCAAAGATTATGGTTTTGATGTCACAGTTAATAAATTTGATTGGAACACCTTAGTTGATAATCGTGAAGCTTACATTGGACGTATTCACGAAGCCTACGGCCGTGGTTTTGCTAGCAACAAAGTGACACTATTAAACGGTTACGGCAAGTTTGTTAACAACAACACCATTGAAGTGAATGGTGAGCATTACACCGCCGACCATATTGTGGTCGCAACCGGTGGTGCGCCGACTATTCCTGATATTCCAGGTGCCGAGTACGGTATCGATTCAAACGGGTTCTTTGAGTTACGTGAACAACCAAAGCGCGTCGCCGTAGTGGGTGCGGGTTATATTGCTGTTGAGCTAGCAGGCGTATTACATGCCCTTGGTAGCGAAACTCATTTATTAGTGCGTAAACATGCACCTTTGCGCAACTTTGACCCTATTTTAGTTGATGCGCTTGTTGAAGCAATGGCAACCGATGGCCCAACATTACATACTCACAGTACGCCAAAGCAAGTGATTAAAAATGCTGATGCAAGCTTAACGCTAGAGCTTGAAAACGGTAATAGCATTACCGTAGACACGCTAATTTGGGCGATTGGGCGTTCACCAGCAACGGATAATATCGGTCTTGAAAATACTGATGTTACTTTAAATGCCAAAGGTTATGTAGTAACCGATGAGCAACAAAATACTACCGCAAAAGGCATTTACTGTGTTGGCGATATTATGGAAGGTGGTGTAGAGCTAACTCCTGTTGCAGTCAAAGCGGGGCGTTTATTGTCAGAGCGCTTATTTGGTCAAATGCCTAATGCAAAAATGGATTACAGCCTGATCCCTACTGTGGTGTTTAGTCATCCTCCAATTGGTACTATGGGGCTTACCGAACCCGAAGCGATTGAGCAGTACGGTAAAGATAAGGTGAAAGTCTACACCTCAGGCTTTACTTCAATGTACACAGCTGTCACAGCACACCGTCAAGCCTGTAAAATGAAGCTAGTATGTGCTGGAGATAATGAAGTGGTAGTAGGTATTCACGGTATTGGTTTTGGTATGGATGAAATTCTGCAAGGGTTTGGCGTTGCCATGAAAATGGGCGCAACCAAAGCAGATTTTGATTCAGTTGTTGCGATACATCCAACGGGTGCTGAAGAATTCGTTACTATGACAGGTTAGTGTAGGAAAAGCATCTTGCACACATAATTGAATCTGGAAAATAACTAAGTACTGGTTATATGGTATGTATAACCAGTACTTTTTCTAGGATCATTTATGTCATTTATAATTCAATCGAACAATATCTATAAAGAGACTGATTTATCAATCAATAACAACGTCTGTCACTGTTCTCCAGCTAGTGGCAACATTGGCTCCCTTCCAACTATTTTTAATCACGATGGTTCGTTCAATCACGAAGCCAATAGTTACCTTTTCTATCAAAAAGCAGCCAAGGATGCTAAAGACCTATCTCCTTGTGCTCAAGCTTTGCACGCCTATTATCAATTCCTTGAGGATGAAGGGTTGGAGTGGGATAAATTCCCTCCAATTAAAAGACTTAAACCGACTTACCTTTTCCGCTCTCATTTATTAAAAAAAATCAAGAAGGGTGAACTTGCACACAGCACAGCTAGTGTTCGAATGAATCAAATCGTTAACTTCTACAAATGGTTAATGCACGATGGGTATTTGATAATAAAGAATGAGAAAGAAGCCCCATTTAAGGTGGAATTCGTTTCAGTTCAAAGTCAGGGAGTGCTTGCCCATATATCACCAACCTTCACTGTCACAACAAGCGACTTGAGAATTAAAGTGCCAAAGGACGCAAGCAGTAAAAACATACGTCCCCTGTCACCACTCAACCAAAAATCACTTAGTGTCCTGACTCAATACCTACCCAATGCCTCAGAGGAATTACGCCTACAGGTATTGATTTCCATTGATACAGGAATGCGAATTCAAGAGGTAGCAACACTCTCCCTCAATGCGCTCGATACCGCGACATCATTAGCTGAAAGCGAGCATCGTTGTGAAATAGTTTTATCGCCACAATCAACAGGCGTTCAAACCAAGCACCTAAAACAAAGACGAGTGGAAATTTCTTCCGTTCTATTGAGCACGCTCAATGAATATCGTATCTCGGAGCGAAGAATTAAACGGGTCAATAAGCTCGATATTAAGCTAGATTCCTTAAAAGAAACTGCATCCAGTCTAACTCAAGCCGCCGTTGAAAGACTTGAATTATGTGAGCGTCACGAGCCACTTTTTGTCAGTGAACAAGGAAACCCTGTTACAGGTAAATCTATAGAGGCTAGATGGATAGAGCTAAGAGAGTTAATTAAAAAGACCAGCCCTTCATTCACGCATCGTTTTCATGATTTACGTGCAACCTATGCGACTACAGTGGTCAGTATAAATGATCACCGATCTGGATAATAAATACATATAAAACATTTCGTTGCACAGCTAACTGTGTTGATATGTAATAGGCTGGCTCTTGATGCGTTAATTCGCCTTGTTAAAGGCATCGATAAACTTCAACTAATGCATGAGGATAAAGCGGTGAATTTAAAATGGTGGAAGAGGTGAAACAAGCCGCCGATGTAAGATGGGGTTGTATCAACGAAACGGATCAATTTTTTGAAAAAGTGTTTTCTGTTGATGCTTAATCTAACGGGTTAATCATTTATGCTAGCAATATTCTCCATACTACCAATATTACCTAGGCAGTGGAGTTCGACAAATTAACTTCTTACAATCGGACCACGATTAACTCTTTTTTCAGTGTTGAGTCATCTACGAATGATTAATAAAACAATTCATTCTGCAATTGAGAAATAACATTGGTTAATAGGCATTATCGTCTTTAACTCATGGCTCGTTCTAAACATACTCTTGTTCATGTTAGTCCGTTTAGGTTCTGCGGTTAACTTATTTTGAAGGTCTAATTCTGAAGCCTTTGAATAGTCTACGGCAAAGGTAATAGCAACAAGAAGCAAATAAATGCCTATACAAATAGGTGATAAATTTCAATAATGGGCTTCATCATCTTTAGCTGAATCTTATTAAATGACTGTCGAAATTGAACGTAAGTATCTTGTACATAATGACCAATTTAAATCACTTGCTCACCGCTCAACTCGAATTGTTCAAGGATATTTAAATTCTGAAAAATCGCGCACAGTAAGGGTTAGAATAATGGGTGAACAAGGCTTTTTAACTATCAAAGGCATTAGTAATCAAGCCGGTTTGTCACGCTTTGAGTGGGAAAAAGAAATCAGTGTGCAAGAGGCACAAGACTTGCTCAAATTATGTGAACAAGGGGTGATTGATAAAACCCGGTACTTGGTGGAATATCAAAACCAAGTATTTGAGGTCGATGAGTTTTATGGTGATAATCAAGGTTTGGTAGTTGCTGAGCTTGAGCTAGAAAGTGAACAGCAAGCTGTGACAAAACCGGATTGGTTAGGTGAAGAGGTGACCGGTGATAATCGTTATTACAATTCTTCATTAATGAAGCAGCCATATAGCCAATGGGCTTAAGCTGCTATTGGTCACATCTTTTGTAAGCGAATAAAATGCCGTTTAAATTGATATTTAAACGGCATTTTATTATTGACAGTGTTTGAGTTAATTCTCTTCACATAAATTTTTACCAACAGCGTAACAACTTGGTTGTCTTGGACACACTGCGCCGCGTGAGCAAATTAAGCGGGCGTCATTTTTAATGCCGCGTTCAATCCAATTAATGTTAAGAATTTTAGCCACACTGGTGAGATCTTGTTTGATGTGCCTTGGAATAACCACAGAGCCACCATTAGAGGCGCACGCTTGTTTCAAATCATTGGCAATCGACAGTGAATCTTTACCCTGGGCATCAATGGCTGGGTTTAAATCAATTCCAGCACACAACACATGTGGATTACCCGCTGAGTCTTCAACCTTAATAGATTCACAGCAATATATTCGGGGCTGATTACCCACATTAAGAATCGAAATTTGCGCTGACGTACCAGATGACGGCTCATTAATCATTCTGAACACCGCCCAGTGCTGACAAGGGTCTTCCACTAAACGCATGTTGCCCCATGGCAGCGGGATACCATTGCCGCGATATACCGCTTTTAATTTGCCTGGCGCATAGGCATCAAAGAAGTGCCAATGTGGGTAAGGTGACACTACTGTCATGCGACGCATAGCAACCGATGCCGAAACTTGTAATTGCTTGTGCACACTAATTTCATAGCCGTGGCGATCAAGCAATTGCCTAAAGGGGACCTTAGGACACAGTAAGGCACCGGCAAAAAAGCTTGATTCAAAATCACGCCAAGCATGCAAAATATCTTGAGCATTAAGGGTGTTTGACTGCGGAATACCGTTGTCATCACCTTCTTCTTTTCGCCCTGAGGTCATCACCGACTTTAAGCCATCTTTGTTGTGCAACACACAGTGACCAATATGCACCGCTAAATCATATTTCAAACGATGAGGTCGATTCTTCAAGGTGTTGTTTAAGTAAATCGTGCCGGGAGGCTCAAAGAAAGAAGTCACTAATTGATGTGAGCTTGCCCCCATCTCATCACGAATTTCTTGCGGAGTGCGGTCAATCCACTTAATCACTAATCCCATCCTGGCGGCAATGGTGAGCATGTCATCGGCCATTAAGGGCATACGTTTTAAACCCACATCTTCAGCGGCACGTTCTAAATCAGGAAAATGATTTTGGTGATGCTCTTGGTGCGCGCGGATCAGCAAGTGAGCAAACTGCCTGCCCGATGTACCGGTTTGCGACAGCATTTCGGGTATCGCAATTTGTAAAATATCATTAGAGAATAAAAAGCTTGGCTCTAGCGGCATACCACTAATGCCACCTTTATTGCCTTTTTCAGGCGTAATAGCGTGATCTTCTGGCACGTCATCCAGAAACCAGCCGACTTCTTTTTGGAAAACCACTGCGATAACCGCAAGCATATCGGCACTTGGCACACGCTTACCACGTTCAATCATAGATAAATATGACACAGAAGGTGAGTTGTTAGCGTCTACACGCATACAGCGGGCAGATAAGTCTTCCATGGTTAAGTTGTTGCGTTTACGCAAGTTTCTTATTTTTGTGCCCAGAAAATGGGTCTTTCGCATCAAGCTTTTATCATTTCTCATTTTGTATAATTCACACTGTAAAATTTTTATTGTGAAATTCTTAGTAAAAATAGCATAGACTAAAAATCAAGCTGTGAACAAGGCTTAAATTAAAAACCATTTTGAATCATTATAAATAAAATAATGTGACCTACGATTAAAAGAAGAGGATAAGGCTATGAACATGTCTACTCAAGCAAGCAAAACATCTACCCAAAACCTTAACCACTTCATTGGTGAGCAATTTGTGGCAACTACTAACCCATTAGATCGTTCTATTAATGCGAAAGAATTTTTAGACGCTCAATTTCCATTAGCAACAGGCTCACACCAAGATGTGACTAGTTATGTGGTTTACTACACGCACTTGCTTGCATTTTTAAAAGATGGCACACAATGTGGTTTATTAAATCCTTGCCAATTTGTTGCGCTAACGGGTCATAAAAGCGAGCCAACATCAGTGGTATTAAAAAATAATGACACTCATATTGAAATTTGTTTCGACCGCCAGGGCGATATTGGCTCTGATGATTTGGCGAACATTGAAGATATTCAAATTGAAATGCCAATTAAGAATTTACCGACACCTTACAAACAATGGATCAGCTTATTACACTCAAGCTGCAAACCAACCGAAGGCCGTTGCAAAGTGTTTACCGCTAAAGATGGTAGCGATTACGCCATGCACCAGCGTTAAGCCTGTTGCTAACTTTAGCGTATTAAGAAAGCATTTAAGCAAGAATTACTCAAAGCCAGCGGGCTAACCCGCTGGCTTTTTGATTACTTGCTTAAGTTGCTTGGCTAGGCAATTAGTTGCTTGGCCAGAAAAAATTAGAGTCTTGGCTGACTTTGTTTGATGGAGTGGCTTGATCAGCAATATAGAAGCTGATGGTTTGTTTGCTCATCGCACTTGTGTTTTCTGACTGTTTACAGCGTAAAGTCACCGGATATTCAATTTGCTCGCCTGGTTGAATATGGACTTTGTTGTCGGTGATAAGAGTGAGATCGCAACCCGGATGTCGGCTATCAATACCAATAATATAATTGACGGGTTGCTGGGTTTTATTGCGGATTTTAAGTTGATAGCTATTTTCGACAAATTCTCCAACTTCGCGATAGAGAGTTTGACGGTCTCGTATCACATTGAGTTGAATTAAGCTGCGATTGGCTAAGTCTACTACCATTAATACGCACATAATGAGTAAAGCTGATGCGTATCCTAGCGCTTTTAATGGTAGCTTTTTAGTTGGAATGCTGGGTTGTTGATCTGTATGGCTTTGAGTTATTTGGCTTTGGGGAGCCAGAATGGCGGAAGTTGGCTTTAGTGCATTCTCGCTGGTAAAACTAATTAAGTTGGGTTGATAACCAAATTTTTCCATTGTTTGATTACATGCATCGACGCAGGCACCGCAGTTGATACATTCATATTGCAAACCATTGCGAATATCTATACCTGTTGGGCAAACATCCACGCATAAATGACAATCTACACAGTCACCTAAATCGGTACTTTGTGAGCGTTTTCGTGGCCCTCTTGATTCGCCTCGGGCGGCATCGTAACTGACTGTTTTGGTATTTGAGTCAAACATCACCGCTTGAAAGCGCGAGTATGGGCAACAATGTAAACACATCATTTCGCGCATCCAACCCGCATTGATATAGGTACAAAGTGCAAAGAACCATACCCAAACGCCTGTCCAAAACCCGCTAGAAAAAGTAAAAATATCAATATATAGATCTTTAGCAGGCATAAAATAGCCCATAAACCCACAACCTGTCATTAATGCCGTAAGGGCCCACAAACAGTGTTTGGTCATGCGTTTACGGATTTTTGATGCTGATAAAGGGGCTTTATCTAATGCGGCACGATGATGGTGGTTTCCTTCAGCTTTGGCCTCTATCCACATAAACATAGCGGTCCACGCCGTCTGCGGGCATAAAAAACCACACCATACTCTGCCCCAATAAACGGTCACAAAAAACAACCCAAATGCCGCCGCCATAAACATCCAGGCCAGAATAGTAAAATCTTGCGGCCACAGGGTGATATTAAAAAAGAAAAACTGTTGCTGGGTAACATCAAGCAAAATGGCCTGACGCCCTTGGTAGGTTATAAAGGGCAATAAAAAGAAAACAGCAATCAATAAAGTATTACTGTATTTTCGAATGCGCTGAAACACACCATATTGTTCACGCACATGAATTTTACCTGAGGGAGATGAGCTGACATTCACAATTGGGATGCGTTGGGATGATGGTAATCGACTTGATTCTGGTGCAGACATGTTGTTTTCCTAAAATGACATTACGTCGTTATATAGCAATAGGTAAGCCAACATAGTTTTTATTTATCAAGCTGATTTTAATAGAGAAATATTTTTTTGAGTTGATGGTGCATCACGATATATCGCAATTAAGCGAAATATCGTGACTTAGTGGTCATGATGTTTAAGTGAGTCGCTTGATGAATCCAATATTGATTAAGCGTCAGGCTAACGGTTAATACCGAGTTTTTTCATTCGAGATCGCAATGTGCTGGGCGGCAATGCCAGCATGGCTGCTGCACCATTTGGACCCGATATTCGCCATTGAGTACATTCTAGAGTGTCGATAATATGCGCAGTCTCGGCTTCTATCATGGTTAAAGGCGCCTTAATGGCAGTGTTTTTATCTTTGAGTGTGGAAAGCTGTAAGCTATTAAATGTTAACGTGTTGTCGTGGGTTAGAATGATTTCTCTTTCGATTAAATTTTGTAGCTCACGCACATTTCCCGGCCAAGGGTATTGTTGTAACTTGTGTAAGCCTTTTGCGCTCACTTTGGTGATTTTCTTTGCTAGTTTTTGACTGAGCGATGCGACCAAATCACTCACCAGGTTAGGCAAGTCTTCTTGTCGATCGCGCAGGGGAGGAACCTGAATAGGAAAAACATTGAGGCGGTAAAACAAATCCATTCTAAACAAACCCTGCTCTACACGAGCTTGTAAATCATGATGCGTTGCTGCAATAAGACGAATGTTAACCTTAATGGTTTCGCTGCTACCAACCCGTTCAAAAGATTGCTCTTGAATGACGCGCAATAACTTTGATTGCGCTTCAAGGCTGAGCTCGGCTATTTCATCTAAAAAGAGCGTGCCATTATGGGCTAATTCAAAGCGACCTTTGCGTCGACTAATGGCCCCAGTGAACGCGCCTTTTTCATGGCCGAATAGCTCGCTTTCTAAAATGGATGCCGAAAAGGCAGCACAGTTAACGCTTACCATGGGCTGGTCTTTTCGGTGGCTCAATTGGTGCAGGCTACGCGCGACTAGCTCTTTTCCTGTGCCATTTTCGCCACAAATTAATACCGTGCTGTCGGTATTAGCAACGAGATTAATCTGCTGAGTTAAATGGTTTATGGCTTTGCTGTTGCCAGACAAGCCCATAGCGCCTTGCTTACCTTGTAGTTCGGTGAGTAAGTATTGATTCTCTGAGGTTAATCGCTCAGATAAGGCTTGTACTTGTGCGAGGGCTTTGCGTAATGAATCTTCAGTATGCTTTTGAATACTCACATCGCGAAAGATGGCGATAACACCAATAAGAATATTATTATCATAAACCGGTGTTGAGCTGTAATAAACAGGGAAACAACTACCATCTTTACGCCAGAACACATCTTCACTAACTTGACGGGCAATACCGTCATGTAGCGTGCGATAAATCGGACAATCTTGGTGAGGATAAGGGCTTCCATCGGCATGACTATGATGGTGGCAATTATGGATATTTTTGCCGATTAACTCCTCACTTCGCCATCCCGTCATGAGCTCTGCTGCAGGGTTAATGAAAACGGCATTACCCTCAAGGTCAAAGCCATAGACTCCTTCCGTCATTGCATTGAGCAGTAACGTATTCTTGGGTAGAAAATGGCTGGTGGCTAGGCTAGTTTTTTCGGTCATATTTATGCTTATAAAGACTGATCAACAAAGAATATAAACATTATAACTAAGTCACGATATTTCGCGACTTAAAATGTCGCCCACTTCAGTCTGTTGCTATTGCCTAGTTTGAATACTGTTGGATATAGTATTGAATTAGCGGTTGTCGCGTCAGGCATCATTTGTGTAGTGAGTTGAAAATATTCACCATAAACATCGTTTGAGTGCAGGCAAGTTGCTACAATAACGGATTGCTTTTTAAACGTGTTACGCCATGACTAACTTATCTACTACACAATATAAAATGTGGTTGTTTGTCGCAGTAGGCTTGTTGTGCCTCACGCCGCTAATATCTTCGCCAGTTGCGTTATTGATGGGGTTTACATTAGCGAGTATCGGTTTGGTGCCTGACAGTATTGATTTAGGTAAGTGGACTAAAAAGCTACTGGCGTATTCGATTGTTGGTTTAGGTTTTGGGATTAACTTACCTGAAGCGATTGACGCCAGCAGTAATAATCTTGGCCTCATTGTGGGCTCAATTTTCTTTACCTTGATTTTAGGTTACGGCCTGACACGATTAATGGGCTTAGACAGTAAAACCGGACATTTAATTAGCTGTGGTACTGCTATTTGTGGCGGCAGTGCTATTGCTGCTGTCGCACCGGCGATTAATGCGAAGAATGATCAAATTGCTGTGTCGTTAGCCTGCGTATTTTTACTCAATTCAATCGCCTTGTTTGTGTTTCCAACGATTGGCCATGCGCTGCAATTGTCTCAATATGATTTTGGCGTGTGGAGCGCTATTGCTATTCACGACACTTCGTCGGTTGTAGGCGCCGCGGCGGCCTATGGTGATGATGCGTTAAAAATTGCCACCACAGTTAAGCTTGCTAGAGCGTTGTGGATTATCCCTATCGCATTATTAAGTGCTATTGCCTTTGGTGGTGATAAAAGCAAAATTACCATTCCATTTTTTATTCTGTTTTATTGTGTCGCCATTTTAGTTGCCTACTTTATCCCCCAGGGGCAACCGGTTTATAACCTATTGTTTGCTGTGTCTAAACAAGTGTTAGTCTTGTGCTTATTTTTAATTGGCGCGGCGATTACAGTCAAAAAAATGCGCGCTAATGGTCCTAAACCGTTACTGTTAGGCGTGTTGCTATGGTTTGCAATTGGCAGCAGTTCATTGATTTATATTGTGACATTTTAGGTATGAAATCTTCAGAGTAATGATACTGAATTTGCCGTGCAGTTTTATGCATAAAAGATGCTGAAATCGGTAAATAAAATCTATAACAAAGACATGAATAACTTGAACGAGGGGATCAGCGGTAGCAAAACCTGTTTAAGGCTTAACCGTTAGGCGTCGTGCTGTTTAATATCGGGTTTGCTTAATGCGAGCCAAATAAGACCGCCGAATGCGACTAACTCGATTAATGCTCGTGTGAGTCCTGTGGTTTGTATAGAGGCAATAACGGCGATAATACATAAGGTAATAATCACAGCTGATTTAAGCCGACGTGATAGCCATAATTGTGTCATTTCCCCTCCAATATAATGATAAAAGCGGATGATATTATCGAGGTAATGACTTTGTTGGCGCCAATATCAATTTTAACTATCTCATAACTGATTGGTTACCATTTTGTCGTGACTGGGCTAGCTGAGTTAAACATGCTACTAAATGATGTGCCAAATACCGAGCGTCACCTCGGGGTAATTGTGCCAGACGATAGCAGCACTGTAGATGTGGCCAGTTTTACTCGAATAGGCTTTTTAATGAATATTTGAGTTTAATGTTTACGCACTTAACACTTGTTTGCGGGAATTGATAAACCCAAACAGCGTAAATTATGTTATTAGTTATATTAGTAAGAAGTTGGTTATATTGATCATACTTAGTTACATAGTGAGCAGAGTAATATTATGCATTTATGCAAAGGGTTAAGCTAAACTTACTGCAAATGTGTCATCAACCAAGAAGAGATATAAATGCTGAGTTTTCGATTACGGGTGCTGATATTGTTAACCTTTTTTACCTTATCTGTTGGCGCGTCAGCGACTATCTTAGATGTTGATGTGAGTGACCTTCAAGGTGCTTCAATCAGTGATGCTGTGGTGGAGTTGATCCCTGAACATAGTATGTCAGCATCAGCCATTAACAATCATGAAATGAAGCAGCAGAATCGAATATTCCAGCCTTTTGTACTGGCTGTTCAACAAGGCGATAAAGTCAATTTTCCTAACTTTGATCGTACCCGGCACCATGTGTATTCATTTTCAGCCGCAAAACCGTTTGAATTAAAGTTATATGTCGGAAAAGCAGAAGAACCAATCGAATTTGAACAGCCAGGTATTGTGGCGATAGGCTGTAATATTCATGATTATATGCAGGCCTTTATTTATGTCGCCCAAAGTCCACTTTACGGTGTCAGCGATAATAAAGGTCGTGTGAGCTTTAATGATTTAACCCCAGGAAAATATAACGTTAACGTATGGCACCCGTGGCAGAAAACTTCCGTGGCAGTAGCACCAATGGTATTAACCGGCGAACCCCAAAAAACGCTTGAGCTACAGCTTGATATAGAACATCAGGACAAGCCAACATCCCCCCCAGCAGGATTTGCTGCAACCCGTCAGTCAACTCAAATTGAGTTAGCCAATGCGCAATAGTTTTCGACATAGATTGATTTTGGTCTTTTTAGTGGTACTGACAGTGGTGCAACTGTTAACGGCAGTATTTGTGTTGAATGCGACTCAAAATGCGAGTCGGCAACAGCAAATACAGCGATTAAGTGTCGGTATTAACGTTTTTAGCGATATTTTGGCTAACCGCAGTGAACAGTTGAATCAGAGTTTGTCATTACTGAGTGCTGACTTTGGCTTTAAACGTGCTGTTGCAACTAAAGAGCAAGAGACCATTTCTTCGGTTTTATCGAATCACGGTAAACGTATTAATGCTAATGCAGCCATATTACTTTCACCGCAGGGGCAGTTGTTATCGTCTAGTTTGACAGGTTTATCAGCCAACGATGTTGCTAGCTTATTTACCAAGCATAAAAGTGAAGATAACGACTTTGTGATGTTAAATGTTAATCACGCTAACTATCAATTTGTGTTTCAGCCAGTAAAAGCGCCAACATTAATTGCCTGGGTTGGTATGGGCTTTTTACTCGATGAAAATGTGGCTCAACAAGCTAAGGCGATGACAGGTATCGATGTGAGTTTTATTAACTCAACATCAATACCTGTTGAAATTATTTCTACTTTAGCGCCAGAATTGATTCAACACTTAAGTGATATTTCATTCAGTTTTGCCGATGCTACCCTTCACCCACAAGAGCACTATCCTGATAACTATTTGTCCCAGGCTATTCAGTTAGATCCGCAAAGTGATGCGCAATGGGTCGTATTGCATCAGTCTAATCAGCGCTGGCAACTTAATTATCAGCAACTGCGTAACAACATGCTGCTGATATTTGCATTCACTTCTTTATTGGCCTTTATTGTGGCCATGTGGGTCACCAATGGATTAACTAAACCGATAGATGCTTTGGTTAATTTCGCTAAAAAAGTGGGCCAGGGTGAAAATCCGACTAAAATTTACGGCGCCCCTGCAGAATTGCAGGCTCTTGCAGATACTTTATCCACAATGCGCAGTAATATTGAGCAACGTGAACAAGACTTTTTATATCAATCTGAACACGACCCCTTAACGGGGTTGTTCAATCGTTTTGCCGCCGAAAAACACATCAAACATAAAATTATTGGCTTAACTGGTACCTTGTTATTGATTGATATTAAGCATTTTAGGCAAGTGAATGACATTATTGGTTTTGCTAATGGTGATCAGCTGTTAGTCAGTTTTTCTGAACGGTTAAGCCGCTTGTCTATCGATGTATCCCTTGTTGCAAGGTTAGACGGCGATGCCTTTTTATTGTTGTTACAACAACCGGCAAATAAAGCTGAGATTAGCCAGTATTTACATGGTGTGGTTATGCCATTTGATGTTGCAGGGTCAAAAATAACGTTATCAATTAGAACTGGCATTGTGCAGTTGAATGGCTTGTATCAACATATAGACACTCTCTTTAGACACCTTGAGATAGCCTTGAACCATGCCTGTGTTCAAGCCGATGATTCGTATGTTTATCAAGAAGGTGATGATGATAAATATCAACGCGAGTTGTCATTGGTGCGGGATTTACCGCAAGCATTAATTCAAGGGCAATTGCATTTGGTATATCAGCCTAAGGTGAATATTCAACTTAATACTTGTCATGCTGTTGAAGCATTAATTCGCTGGCAGCATCCAGATTTGGGCTTTGTTCCCCCAGATGAATTTATCCTACTTGCCGAGAACTCAGGTAACATTTCGATTATTAGTGAATGGGTTATGGCTGAAGCTATCCGTCAGGCGCACATTTGGCATCAACAAGGGTTAGCTATTTCTGTGGCGATTAATTTATCGGCACATGACTTAATGGATGAGTCATTGCCAGCTCGATTAGCGCAGCAGTTACATGATGTTAATTTACCTATTAACGCGATAGCTATTGAAGTTACCGAAGGTGCGGTAATGACAGACACAGAAACTACCATTAAGGTGCTTAACCAATTTAAACAACACGGCTTTCATATTGCGATTGATGATTTTGGGACGGGTCACTCGTCATTAGCTTATTTAAAAATGTTACCCGTTAATGAAGTGAAAATAGATCGCAGTTTTATCAAAGACATTCATCATAACGCGACTGACCATATGATAGTTGAAACCAGCATTAAATTGATTAAAGGCTTGGCTTTGTCTGTGGTCGCCGAAGGTGTTGAAACCCCATTAGGGATTGATATTTTAAAGCAAATGGACTGTGATATTATCCAAGGCTATGTGTTTTCTAAGCCCGTCAAAGCTGCCGAGTTGCAGGTTTGGGTGAGTGAATTTAATCGCACGACAGCTTAACTCTAATAGCGTGGGAATTTAACATGCAACGTATTTTACAGGCCATATCTGCCGCAACTTTATCTATCTGTGTGATTTTTATCCCCAATAGTTATGCTGAATCGAGCAGAATTATTGCCACGGGTGGCGCCAGTGAAATTGAGGGAACAGCTGGTGGCGGTATTGTTCCCTGGGCAGTGATTAACGGTTATGGCAGTAGTGGTGAGTGGGCGGCAACCGCAATGGCTACTCAGGTTGCAGTTGATGACTTTACCCTTAATGTCGTGGGCGCATCCGTCAGTTATGATAATCAATTTGAACTTAGCATAGCCAAACAAACATTTAGTTTAGATTCATTAGGTGGTGAACTTGGACAAGATATTTTAGGGATAAAATATAAACTTGCAGGCGAGTTACTTTATAGTTCCATGCCACAAATCAGTGTGGGTATGCAGTATAAAAAAGTTGACGATTTTGGTTTGCCCAGCGCGGTAGGTGCGCAAGATGATTCAGGTTTAGATATTTATTTAGCCTCTAGCAAGGTGATTTTAGATGCGATAGCGGGTCGTAATTTATTACTTAATGCTACGGTGCGAGCCACTAAGGCGAATCAAATTGGTTTACTGGGTTTTGGTAGTGTGAATTCAAATGACTATCAGTTGATGTTAGAGGGCTCAGTAGCTGTTTTATTACGAGATGATCTTGCCCTAGGTTACGAGTATCGTCAGAAACCCAATCAGTTGGATTTTGCTAAAGAAGACGACTGGCAAGATATTTTTTTAGCATGGTTTGTGAATAAACATTTTTCAGTAACAGCCGCTTATGCCGATTTAGGTGATATTGCGGGTTTTGAGCAACAAAAAGGCTGGTATCTCTCAGTTGAGGGGGCGTTATGAGACACATTGGTATTATGCTAATTAGCAGTGTTTTGTTAGTGATATGTTTAGGCTGTTCTATTACTAAACCATCTACAAACCTACTTTACCAACGTCTTGGCGGTTATCACGGTATTGAGTTAATTACCGATGATTTTTTAAAGCTAATTTCACAAGATGAACGCATAGTTGATCACTTTCGTGAAACGGATATTAGTGTTTTTAAGCAAAGATTAGTCGAACATTTATGTGTTGTGTCCGGGGGCGGGTGTGACTACCAAGGCGAGAGCATGTTTAATGCGCATCAGGGGTTGAACATTAGCCAGGCTGACTTTGACGCTGTTGTCGGCCATTTAACCAAAGCAATGCAGCTGAACGATATTCCGATACAAACCCGCAATGCTTTACTCGCTAAGCTTGCCCCCATGTATGGGGACATTACTTACCATTAATATGATTTATTAATATCAAGAATTAATAAAATGGTGCAGGGTCTACATCTAGTGCGCTTGGGGAGATACCGCGTTCAATGTTAATGTCAGCTTTTAGCAAATCCACCATAGTGACATCGGTATAGCGTTTGTGTTTTAACGAGTAGAAACATTTCACTATAGGGTGTAGTGCATCACGGTTTTTAGCTTCCCAGACAATACCGACACGTTCATCTGACAGTTGTACCAGTGATCCCACAGGATAAATCCCAATACAGCGGATAAACTCGTAAACCAATGATTGATCTAAGTGGAAGGGCGTTAAGCTGATTAAGATTTTAAATGCAGCAGCCGGACTCATGGCTTCTTTGTAACAACGTGCTGCAGTTAGCGCGTCAAAAATATCGACAATACAACTCATTCGCCCATGTATTGGAAGTTCATCCCCTTTCAAACCTTTCGGGTAGCCCCGGCCATCTAGCTTTTCGTGATGCATTAAGCATACGTCTTTACTGATCTGCGACAAACCCTTGGTGTCTTCCATAATTTCAACCGCATACACTTGATGCAGTTTCATATGCTCAAACTCTTCCGGTGTTAGTTTTCCGGGTTTATGCAAAATTTTATTATCGACTTTCACTTTGCCAATATCATGCAAAATACCACCAACAGCCATTTGGCGCAGGGTGTCGATATCTAGTTTGAGGTGTTTACCGAAAGTCACTAATAGAAATGCGACATTGATTGAGTGTTCCAGCAAATAAGCATCTTTGGTGCGCAGCGCTGAAATACATTTAAAGGCGTCAGCATCATCCATCACAGATTCAATCATTTTATCGGCAACGGCTTCAAAAGGACCAACCTCAACGGCTTTACCTTCAAAGGTTTCAGATAATACTTTTTTGATTAACCCTTTCGCTTCATTGAGAAGTTTTTTGGCGTGAACTTGTTGCGCATCACGGCTAATAGTGGCTTTTCTTGCCAGTGGTTTACCAGGCACTTGCTGTGGAGGCACTTTTTTTAGACCGCAACTGTCTGATGAGCGGTCAATATCTACCCATACAAATTTAATATTGCTGTTAGCTAATTTTGTAATAGCGTCACGGCTTTTTATTTGGCCGGCATTGGCAATTTCTACAGTGCTGTTGTCATGATCGATAGCCGTCACAAACATACCGAGGTTTAGTTTGGCGACTGGAATTTTTACAGTGTTTGAAGATTCTATTGAATCACTCATTTGACAAGCGCCCTCAAGGTCAAAAATGCACTTAACAATTTATATAATAGTTAAAGTGATATTGGCCTGCTTAATGTTGAGCCTTCCTTGGGGTCAATGTTAAAAACCTTAAAGATTTACGTTACAGCATGCGCAATAGTTTACACCATCATTCTGCAATATTAGCATATTAATTAATTATAGATCACAGCGTGCAGAGTTGACGATTGACACTGAATCTTTGGTTGATTAACTTTATCTAAATTATCAGCATAAATAGGAGTCGGTATTGTCTGGTCACTTTTTTAGTTCACAATTTAATGACTTAAAGCAAAAACTTGCCCAAGTTATGCAGGCGCCTAATATCGTGCCGATTGTACAACTATCTGTAGAAGCACCAGCAGTTCCGCTATTATCTTGGTTGAGTGCACAAACTCAGTATCCACGTATTTATTGGCATGGCCGCGACAAGGCAGAAGAAGTTGCCGCTATTGGGATGTGTAAACAATTCTATTATCAAGACCAAGTGGATGATCATCAACTATCCGCAGACTACCAGGCACAGCGGAGTAAGGGCGCAAGCCAAGACTTACGTTACTACGGTGGGGTAGCATTTGACCGTACGGTTGACTGCTGGGCTGACTTTGGACGGGTTCGGTTTGTTCTGCCTCGTATAGAATTAAGACGAAGTGGTCATAAAATAAAAATCTTACTTAATTTAAACTTCGATGGCCAAGATCGAGAGTTAGAGTGCCAAAAAGCGCTTGATTTAATCTCTAAAATAGAGCGGCCTAAACCGCTTTCACCGCCGAATAAAACACAACTAATGAGTCGCAGTGACTTACCGAATCAAGAGCGGTGGCGCGAGTTAGTTGAGCAAGTGACTCAAGATAATTTTAATCAAACTACCCCTAAAGTTGTGCTGTCGCGACAAACACAAATTGATATAGCTGAGTCACTTGACCCCTGGACTGTACTGGCTTGCTGGCAGGGGCGTAATCCTAATAGCTTCCAGTTTGGGTTTCAATTTAGTCCTGGACGGACATTTATATCATGTTCACCAGAACGGTTATATTTACGTCGCCAGAATGAGTTATTTACAGAAGCCCTAGCAGGCACAACGACCCGAGGTTTAAATCAGGAAGAAGATGACTTTTTAGCGCAGCAGTTATTAGACGATGCTAAAAACAGTCATGAAAACCAGCTGGTTAGGCAGCATATCGTGGGTGAATTAAAACCACTTAGTCAGTATGTCGGTGCTGACGAGCAAGCTAAAATATTTAAATTAACCCATATTCAGCATTTACACCGCGCAATTCGAGCAGAGTTAAAAGCTGGGGTGAATGATTTTGACCTATTACGCGCGCTGCACCCAACTCCTGCGGTAGGAGGGTTGCCTCGCCACAGTGCACTGAACTTTATTCGTCAGCGTGAAGGTTACACCCGCGGTTGGTATGCCGGAGCTTGTGGCTATTTTAATCATTATGAATCTGAGTTTTCAGTCGCTATTCGCAGTGCATTGATTGAGCCACGTCGAATTACCTTATTTGCTGGCGCGGGCATAGTCGCAGGGTCCGACCCAGATGCAGAATGGCAAGAATTAGAGAATAAACTGGAGACTGTTTTATCGATATTAATCGATTTTTAATGGTTATTTGAACGCGAGCGGATCACCCATTGATTTGCTAGCATCCAATAAAAAACGCATCTTACACAGATGCGTTTTTTATTATTGTGCCATGCTGTTATTTATTACGGCGTGTAATAAGTGGCAGCATTGGGGCCGACTGGAATGCCTAATACAAATACCCACAGGAAGAAGAACATAGTCCAGCCAATAAAGAACACGATACTGTAGGGCAGCATAGTGGCAATTAAGGTGCCGATCCCCAAATCTTTCTTATAACGGCAAGCTACCGCCAAAATAAGTCCAAAGTAGCTCATCATCGGAGTGATAAGGTTGGTGACTGAATCACCAATTCGATATGCCGCTTGGATGGTTTCTGGAGCATAACCAACGAGCATTAGCATGGGCACAAAAATTGGCGCAGTAACAGCCCATTGTGCAGAGGCGCTGCCTAGCATAAGGTTGATCACGCCACACAGCATAATAAATAACACAAATACTAATGGTCCTGTTAAGCCAATGGTATTTAATGCCTGCGCACCACCTACAGCCAATACCGCACCTAAGTTTGTCCAATTAAAAAACGCCACAAACTGAGCAGCAAAAAAGACTAATACTATGTACATACCCATAGTACTCATACTGTGTGACATGGCATTGATGACATCGACATCCTTCTTCATGGTGCCAACGACTTTACCGTACACTAAACCTGGAATAGCAAAGCCGATAAAGATAAATGCCACAATTCCTTTCAAGAAAGGTGAGCCAGCTACGAGTCCCGTTTCAGGGTGACGTAATGGCCCATTTTCAGGAATAATAGTTAACGCTAATAAAGCAGAAAATGCGACAGCAGCAAAGGCTGCCATTTTTAAGCCACGCTTTTCAATATCACTAACGTTCTCCATGGGTTGGTCATCTAAGTCGCCAGCTTCACTTGGGTCATATTTACCTAATTTAGGTTCAACAATTTTTTCTGTTACCAGACCACCTAGCAAGGTAATTAAAAACGTGGAGGCAAACATAAAGTACCAGTTAACTTCTGGGCCAACTGTGTATTCAGGGTCGATCATTTGTGCTGCGGCTTCAGTAATACCTGACAATAGAGGGTCAACAGTACCCAATAAAAGATTGGCGCTATAGCCGCCAGATACACCAGCAAAGGCCGCTGCTAGCCCCGCCAGAGGATGGCGGCCCAATGAATGGAATATCATTGCAGCCATAGGAATGAGGACAACATAGCCTAGCTCTGCCGCTGTGTTAGATATAATACCTGCAAATACAATAGTGTAAGTGACTAAGCGCTTTGATGATCCCATCACTAACAAACGCATTGCCGCTGATAACAAACCAGAACGTTCGGCAATACCTACGCCAAGTAATGCCACCAGTACCGTACCCAATGGTGTAAAACCGGTAAAGTTAGTCACTAAGCCTGACACAATACGTTGTAAGCCTTCTGCGCTGAGTAAGCTCACTACGTGAATTAAACCATCAGGACTTCTGCCTGAGGTGCCTTCTGGTCTAGGGTCAACAACCGACAATTCAAAGTAACCCGCAATACCGCTTATCATTACCACAGCGACACAGAACATGGCGAATAAAGTGATTGGGTGGGGTAATAAGTTACCGAGTCTTTCTACTATGTTTAAAAATCGTACAAAGGCACCGGACGAGGCTATGTCAGAGGCTGTTTGAGGCGATTTAGTCTTTGGTTGGTTTGATTGACTCATGTGGTTCCTTGATTTATTTAGGCTTTTTCCTCATCGCCATTAATACATTTATGTATTGATGTGAGCATGGTCGTCAGGATAGTTGATATAGTTTTGCCAACTTATTAGCTTACAGGGGCAGAGTTAATTGAAAATTAATTTATATTTATGAGTTAATTAGGTTTGAGCAAAAATGACTGCTTTAACGGGTAAAAGTAAGCGTTTTATAGTGGATTTGTTGTATGATAAGAGAGTATTTGTTGTGGTGTGGGTTAAAAATTGCTCACCGTAATTCGTGTTTAAGTGGCTGATTTTAATATTTTTTAGTTTGGATTTTAAACTTGTCATTTAGTGTGGCTGTGTCATGACTTAATTCGTCACGATATTGAGTTAGATGCAATAAAATTGTTTGTTTTGTCAACCAAATGTTACTGTTAGCCATTGTGATGTAATAAATATAGTTGTGACTTCGCTGAGATTTAAGTGAAATATAAAGTAAATTATGCTTATTATGCTAGATAAGAATTAGAAAAATCATCATTAAGGAAAATATCATGCAAGCATTGCTGCTGAGTGTAAGCTTGGCTGTTATTCTCTGCTACCTATGGTACGCCAGTCTAGTCAAAAAACGTCAGTCAGCGATTGATTCTCTGATTGTTTTGAATCAAAAAATTGATGCTCGCTTAGTTTTATTAAGCCAGTTATCTGATGTTAGTTTACAACATCAACCTTTGGATGAAGCGCAAGCTGATCAATGGCAGCAGTTGCGCGCCCTGGCTGATAATAGCTTGTGGTCGCAGGGCATTGATCATCATTTACCGACTACTTTAGCTGTCTGGTCTGAAATGGATATGCTGCAGAAAGGCTTATTTTCAGCTTTGCATGGCGATGATCTTGATGAGCAGCGGGTGAATGAATATCTACAATTAGAATTAGATTATCAAAACGTGGCTGATTTTTATAATCAAACCGTGACTGAATTGAATCAAGGCGTTGGTATGTTTCCGGGGTCTATTGTTGCCAAGTTAGCCAAGGTATCGGTTATGCCCCAGCTCATACCTGATGTAGGTTAATCGAGTTGAGTGGCATATTGCAGTTAAGCAGTATAGAAAACCGGTTACAGCTAAAACGGTTACTGCACAGCATTGTGCTGACAAGCTTGGTTTTTTGTCCCGGGTTACTGGCCAATCAAACTGCGGAAAACAATACAAAAAAACCAGTAATAAAAGCGGTATATCAACCCAACCTTCAATCTACACCCGCTAATAAAGCGCATCTTAGTTTGTTTCCCGACCTAAATGAGCTCGCTGTTATTCCGCCAGGGGCAGAGGGTGCGGATAAATCTATTACATCAACCCTGGTGCTAGATAATAGTTATCCACTCGCTAAACCTGATTTAAGCAAGCCTGCTAAAAAACAGCTTAAAGCCAGTTATTCAGAACACGGTATTTTATCCGACTTAGGTGTTGAAAAACGTAAAGTCTATCAATATGAAAAAGATGGTATTACCGCATTCAGTGACACTGAGCCAGACCATACTAACTACCGTGTGTTACTGTTTGAATGCTATGCATGCCGTCCTGATTCAACCATTGATTGGTATAAAACCCCATTATTCACCCAAGATTATGCCAGTTTTGTCGCCGTTGCTGCATCACGATATAAACTTGAGCCTGCACTCATCAGAGCTGTTATTCATGCCGAGTCAGCTTTTAGAAGTAATGTGGTGTCTAAAGCTGGTGCTATGGGGTTAATGCAATTAATGCCAGGCACTGCCAAAGACATGCAAGTGTTAGATGCCTTTCAAGCAGAGCAAAATATAAACGGTGGCAGTCGTTATTTGGCACTGTTATTAGCACGATTTAATGGTGACATAGACCTAGCTTGTGCGGCCTACAATTCAGGTCCATCAACGGTTACCCAATACAATGGTGTACCGCCATATCCTGAAACACAAGCCTACGTGCAACGGGTAAAAATTCTTTATAGTCGCTATCGGAAAGCCAGCTGAGTTGATTGATAAAACATAAGTTCAGCTAAAAAAATGGCCATCAACGGCATTAATACAACAGAAAATACCAATAAATAACCCTGCCTAATCATATGGCTAAAATTTAAAGGAATGTTTATGACTTTTTCACCCGTTATTACCTCTTTATCGGTTGCCATTGCTGCCCTGTGCTTATCTTCCTCAGGTTATGCAAACGCTGCCGTACAAGCTCCTGCAATAAATGCGGCACCATCCCAAGAAGATGTGCGCTTATATGACATAGCTACCGCGCCACAGGCCAGCCGGCTAGAACAAGATGTGCGAAAACTGGTGAGCTTTGGTACCCGTCATACCTTGTCTGAAACTCAATCGGATACCCAAGGCATAGGCGCGGCAAGGCGTTGGATAGAGGCCGAGTTTAATCATATTTCAAAAGACTGTGGTGGCTGCTTAGAAGTCATAACCGTCAGTGACGCTGTGCAAGGCAAACGCATTGCTAATCCAACTGAAGTGGTTAATGTCATCGCTATTCAGCGCGGTAAAACTGACCCTAAGCGTGTGGTGATGATGAGCGGCGATATCGATTCTCGAGTCACCGACGTATTAGATGCTACCTCAGTTTCACCGGGTGCCAATGACAATGCCTCAGGCGTTGCAGGTGCAATTGAAGCGGCTAGGGTGTTATCGAAATATCAATTTAACGGCACTATCGTCTATGCCGCCTTGTCAGGTGAAGAGCAGGGCCTATATGGCGGAGATATTTTAGCTAATTATGCTAAAAGTCAGGGCTGGCAAGTGCAAGCGGTATTGAATAATGACATGATCGGTAATATTGCCGGTATTAATGGCGTGGTGAATAACTCTACAGTACGGGTGTTTTCTGAAGGAGTGCGTTTTGTTGAAACCACTGATGAAGCCAAAGAGCGCTACTTCAGTGGCGGCGAGAATGACTCTGCGTCACGCAATTTGGCGCGCAAGATTAAAGCGTTAGTTGATCAGTACATGACCAATTTAGATGTCATGTTAGTGTATCGGCTTGACCGTTTTGGCCGTGGTGGACATCATTTACCGTTCAACAAAGCGGGCTTTCCTGCCGTGCGGGTGATGGAAACTAATGAGCATTATGATCGTCAGCATCAAGATATTCGCACTGAAAATGGCATTAATTATGGTGATGTGATTGAGGGCGTTGATTTTGATTTTACTGCAAAATTAACCGCACTAAATGCCATTAGCTTAGCGTCAATGGCGTGGGCTCCCGCGCCACCATCAGGTGTCAGCATAAAGGGGCAAGTTTCTCCTAGCACCACACTCAACTGGGCTAAAACAGCGGATAAAGAGGTGGTTGGATACCGAGTTTATTGGCGATTAACTACAGTGCCTGAATGGACTCACAGCCGTTATGTAGGCATTGTAAATGAATTTATGTTGAAAAATATGGTAATAGATAATTATGTGTTTGGTGTTGCCAGTGTCGCAGCGAATGGTAATGTCAGCCCTGTGGTATTTCCGGGTGCGGCTGGAGCATTTTTTTAAACCAATTTAATGATTAAGGTTAAGGACGATTATGAGTAGAAGGATTTTACTGGTATGTCTATTGGTAACGTTACTAACAGCTTGTTCAGCACGAACGGCCACAAATGCAGGTAGCGACTTTGTTATTGGTGCATATGAAAATGCAGAAAAGAGGGAAGTAGCAGAGTCTCGCCCTGAAAGTCATTCATCAAGTAATAATACCCGTAAGGACGTGAGTGTTGGAGCGTTAAGTGCGATATTAGGGGCACTTTCTCGGACGTTAAATGGCGATTAGGAAGCCGATGTAACTGCACTGAAATGATTTAAAAGCCCATGTAATTCAAATTACATGGGCTTTTTAATAAAGTGCTAAAGCATTATATAGCCAACTATTCTGGCACTTCTACCTTCACTATCGTTTTACCGCCGCTATGACCTAAACGACGCTCTAAGTAGTTAAGGGTTTCTTTTGCGGTTACATCTAATTGCCAAGGCGGATTAATAATCCATAACCCTGCCGCAGTCATACCAAATTCATTACTGTCAGGTTTAATTGCTTGCTCTACTCGTAGTTGATTTTTAATGCCGCTGTTTTTAAGTAAATTGAGCATAGATTCCGTTTGCTCACGCTGAACTACCGGATACCACAACATATACACCCCAGTCGAAAATCGCTTATGGGCTTTAATGATAGTTTCCGCAACATCAACATAATCAGATTTAATCTCGTAGCTTGGGTCGATTAATATCACCCCACGGCGCTCTGGCGGTGGCACTGCAGCTATTAGACCTTGTAAACCGTCACCTTTAAGTACTTTTACTTGCCTATCTTTAACAAAATATTCAGCTAATAAATCGTGATCAGTACTGTGTAACTCGTGTAATAGCATCCGGTCTTTTTCACGTAACTCGGCATCGACAAAACTGGGCGAGCCAGGGTAAACCGTTAGCTGATCATATTCAGCGTTAAACACTTTAACGGCTTCGACGTAATCTGCTAATGCTGCTGGCAGGTTGCTGGCCTCCCACAGTTTGGCCACACCGTCTAAGTATTCACCGGTTTTTTGAGCAAATTCATCATTTAATGAATAAGCACCCGCACCAGCATGGGTATCAATATAGGCATAAGGTTTATCTTTTTTCTGCATTAATTTAAGCACTTGCAGTAACATTGAATGCTTTAGTACATCGGCATAATTGCCAGCGTGATAACCGTGACGGTAACTTAACATGAGATATTCCAAAAAAAGTAGCAGCGTGGACTGCAAGATAATCACATTATAAGTTTTATCTTGGCTAATACCAATCAGCTTAAGCACGGTATAGGTATTCACTGCGGTAGCCTTTTGGCATAATAGGCTTATTCACCCTAAATGTAGGCAATACAGTGACCGCGATTTATTTCAATCAACAATACCCAAGCCTTGTCGATATTTGCCAACGATGGTCACTGCACTATGAACCAAGCGCACCCTTTGAGCTGCGTTTCGAGCAAAATCAATTAACCTTACACAAACGTGACGAGCCCAAACTCGACGGCATTCTGGTCGATTTTGTTACGGGTACCGTCGCCCATAGACGCAAGTTTGGCGGTGGCCGTGGTCAGTCAATTGCTAAAGCGGTCGGCCTTAAGCAAGGTGTCACCCCAACCGTGGTAGACGGTACAGCAGGCTTAGGCCGTGATGCATTTGTACTGGCCAGTTTAGGCTGTAAGGTGATTATGGTTGAGCGTCATCCAGTGGTCGCAGCATTATTAGAAGACGGTTTACGTCGCGCCTATGAAGATGCTGAAATAGGCGATTGGATGACGGAGCGCATGAGCTTGTTTCATGGTTCCAGCATTACCGCATTAGCCGATGCAGCCAAAGCTAGCGGCACAGAAATTGATGTTGTCTACCTTGACCCTATGTACCCGCACCGTGAAAAGTCTGCCCAAGTGAAAAAAGAAATGCGCGTATTTCAAACCCTAGTGGGCGCCGACTTAGATGCCGACAGCTTACTCAAACCAGCAATATCACTGGCCACTAAACGCGTGGTAGTCAAACGCCCTGATTACGCCGAAGACTTAGATGGCGTTAAGCCCTCAATGGCCATTGAGACTAAGAAAAATAGATTTGATGTATATGTTAATGCAGCAATGAAGTAAGTCTATTTAAGTGGTCTCTAGAGTGTTGGTTTATAAAGATATTCCTGTAGATCTAATAGGTAACTCTTTGAAAATAATTTGCTATCACGCAGAAGACACAGTCAATTCCATGATGCTAATGCCAGATTTAACACCAGCCTTGGCGCCACTGGGAAGGCTGCTTTAAATCACGCCAATTAATCTCATATTCATTATTGTTGTAAACCGCTTGAATGACGCAGCGAATGACTTTTTTATCGTCATCAAATTCAACGGCGGTCACGGCAAAATGTTTTTCTCGATTCACTGGCGACGTTGCCGTCCATTTGCTTAAAAGCAGTGCTTTTGGATTGATTTGATTCATGCAACGACTCCTAAATGGCTCAATTGCGCCCACATTA
The DNA here is from genome assembly GCF_051164935.1 of Shewanella sp. HL-SH2. Taxonomy (NCBI): domain Bacteria; kingdom Pseudomonadati; phylum Pseudomonadota; class Gammaproteobacteria; order Alteromonadales; family Shewanellaceae; genus Shewanella; species Shewanella sp. HL-SH2. Next base: position 354,878 of record NZ_CP195035.1, on the reverse strand, counting down.
ATAAATGACACACCAATACTACCGAGGTTATTTTGGCCCGCATTTGTTGGTACTCTTTGCTTAATAACGCCCAACTTGGTAACCGCTTTTGCAGCAATAATAGCCAAACAAAACTGCCAGCTAACCACAGTAAGCTAAATTCAACACTAACCCACACCCCAAGCGGTAAAGGTAAAGTCACCAGCACGACAAGCCACGCCTGAGTTAGTGACTGGCTTCGAGCTGTCGACTCTTCTAACTGGTCAACGTTATTTTGCTGATGTTTTGTGCCTTGTTTTGTTTGAATATTGAATGGAGCTTGCCACAAACTGCCTGCCACAAAGCTTAAAATGCTGACACTATAAATAACAAAAGCTTGCAGTATCCACGGTGTCTCGCTAAAGAAATAGCCGCCAGTTAAAATCAAAAAAGGTAATAAGCCTAAATAGCTTAGAGTCACATGATGGGTTGAGTGCATAGTTGATTCTGCTCATAAAAATTTGATCATTCAATACGTGCATATTACATAAGTCGATCAGCTTAAATTCAGCCACAACTTAGGCAGTGGCTGGGCAATGACAGCAAAACTACCCTAACTCAAAGGCATCCATTATGGATGCCTTGTATGTGATTCAACTTTATCTGGCATCAAACCAGTCAATTAATATTATGGACTAGTCGCCACAACAAAATCGCCATCGGCTACAGTGCCATTGGTTACTGTTACTGCTTGTATATCGGCTTGGATAAAGAAAGGTAGCTCAACATCGTCTGGGTTGTTATTGGCATCAGGATCATCATTTTGAGCGACACAGGTGTAACCCACACTGTAGCTACCAGCAACGACGAAACCAAATTCATAGCCTTGGCCAATGACTTGGTTACTTTGATCCATAATATCGTTCACTCTTGCAGCTGCAATAGGCGCAATTTTTGGCGCCACAACGGCATCACTTCTAAAATCGCTCATATTATCAAGCGCAGTTGCAGCGGAATATAAATAGGCTGCATGGCTAAAGATACTGCCACCGGCAGCAGCTTCGCACTGTGTCACAAGTTCTGATGGGGTATTGCCTTTAATTGCGCCGACTTCTGCATTGTTATATAGCTGCACTGATGCTGGCTTTAGGGTCCAGTAGTCTTTATTTCCTTTAGGGTCTTGTAAGCCGCTATTTAAGTCAAATTCAGCAACAAAGCTGTTGGTACCGGCTGCAATAGTAAATTTCTTATTAAAAAATAAACGCCCAGTATCAGTATCGTCTGCACCAACACCGCCACAAGAGCCATTGCTGTTGGTTGTTAAACCATGGAGATTATCATCCATGGTTTTAACATAAGAGCTATCGGCATTTGGCGTTTCACTTCTTTGCATGTAAATACACATTTGGTATTCGCCAACAGGAATACTTTGGCCGCTCACTAAGGTTTCAACTGCAGTACCTTGAAATTCAAGTAGATTGACTTGTTTTAATGCCCCATCGTCAGACACGTTAAATGAAATACTGCCAGTACTGCCTTTCAGTACCACTTGCTTAAAAGCGATAGTCACATCTTTAGCGTCACTTGGGTTATCTGACACGCCTAAGCTAAACACTCCCATTTGCTCCGCTGGGGTGTCGTCACCGCCGCCACAGGCGACAAGTAAGCTTGATAGGGAGAGCGCTATCAGGGTTTTCGCTGTTTTCATCATGGACCTTCTTATAATTAGTGGGGTGAGGTTGTCGTGTGGAAAAGTATAACTGATCATAAAAGTTAACTTACTGTATCGAGTATTACTCTATTTGCAAGTGTCAATATTTTGAAATATGTCAATAACTTAGCTATATATTGCGGCGTAAAGATAGTTTTTTATTGTTATTAAAGTCATGGGGATAGAATTGTGTTTACCGCGTCTCGTTGGAACATCTATACATCGGCCTGCGGCAGGCAATAAGCACCCATGAAGTATTGGGCTAAGTTAATCGACCAAACGTGGACTAATATCTATATAGTTTGCTGGACATAATTAAAGTCCAGTCGTTGGTTCAAGGCCAATTTTCATAAAAATACACTTTCTAATCCCATTTTGTCCAAAATCCTGTTAGTGCTGGTAACACATGGGCAGTCTTTTTATGACGGTATGTATAGCATCTTATGCGAATTAACTAATGTGAAACAAAGTTGCTCTTGCAAAAGCTACTGACTGGCTACAGGTAGAAATAGTCACTGACAATGTGCTTCGAAATGATATTAGTGTGCCCCATAGGATTATTTAAACTCCTCTGCCTTCAAGAAATAATCTTAAATGAGCCTCAACATTAAATGCTGGAATATCATCTCTTAGTCCAGATTGTTTAAACATCAGATAAGTCGCGATAGGGCCAATGAATGATGTCAGTGTCAGCATTGGGTGTTCATCTTTTAGGTGGCCTTGTTGCTGATGAAAACCGACGAGTTGGATCATTTTTTGAATATTACTGAGTAAATTGGTCATCGCCTCTTTGACTTCTGGGTGGCGGGGGCTTTCCTGCAAGGTACGAAAAACCACATCTCCATGGGCCTCAAAAGTTGCAACATAAGCCGTCGCTAGCGAGGATAGATCAGCGAGTAGTACTCCGGTCATTTTAATGTTAGCCAAAGGTGTGTCAGCTAACTGATGATCGACAGCTCTTGCGAATAGTCCCGCTTTACTACCGTAACGGCGAAATAGTGTGGCCTCGTTTATACCTGCTATCTTGGCAATTGCTTTTGTTGTTGTACCCACGTAACCATGGGTCATCCAGTCATGGATTACGGTTTCAAATAGTTTTACTTCATCAATTTTTTTTGGCATGTGCCCTCCAGCAGATCGGTGGCAGTATAAATTATGCGAGTACGTACTTGCAAAAAAGAATATCCCTGCCATAATGCAAGCGATCACTTGCATATAGAGGCGTAATAATGACAGCAGTAACCAGACCTAGAAAATCAGACATTATTTATAAAAGTCTTGGTGCCAATGAGCAGGCGATCATCGACAAAGTCGCTATTCCTTGGTTACGCAGGCTGCTTATTCACGCGGTTGCGCAAAAGATGAAACTGCAATTTACCGGTTGGTTACAGTATTTGATGCTAGTGCCTGCAACGCTGGGGCTATTTATATTTGTTGGGTTATTATATTTATTGGGTTTGAATACCCTTGCCAATGTGCTGTTGGTGTTACCGCTGTTGTTGTTAACCATTATTGTGTTTGATGTGATTACATCTCGATTTCACATTCGTTTTCCTGAAGCACTACCAAAGCCAAGAACTGAGGATGTGTTTACCTTAATAAAACAGCGACGTTCATGTCGCTCTTACCAGATTCGCAAGTTAACCTCTGAGCATGCTCAGGGGTTGGCACAGTCGGTTAGCACGCATTTGAATGCACCCAAATTAGGTAATGTGCCTATTCGTTTAGAATGGGTTGAAGCACCTATCACCGTGTGGCCAGTTGTGAATGCTCGTCACTTTTTAGTGGCTATTGCGCCAGCAGAATACGATAGAAGTGCGATTTTAGATATTGGCCGAAGCTTGCAAAAAATCGTTATTGATGCGACTAAAATGGGACTGGGTACTTGTTGGATTGGTCCTGGGGCCGATCATGTCAGTGTCAAATCGCATCTTGGAGATCGTTTTAATGCAGATAAGGATGCCATTATTTGCCTGTGTGCGGTGGGTTACCCAAGCGGGTATATTCCTTTATTTATTCGCATATTCAACGCTCAGTTTCATAAGCGTTTACCTTTGTCAGCGTTATTTTTTGCCGATACAGAAATGTCACAACCGCTTGATATGAAAATACAACCTTGGTCTGACTTTGCTGCTTGTTTTGAAAGCTGCCAATGGGCACCATCCTCTTATAATGGCCAAACCACTCGATGTGTAGCAAAGCAGATACCTGAGGGTTTTCAGGTTGATTTTTATGCCGTGACTTCATCGCGCTATTACGCCGCCGTAGCCATTGGTATTTGGTGCGGCAATTGGGAGATGGGTATCGATGCCTTAGAAATGAAAGGTCACTTTATTCAGCAAACAGAGCTAAACGGCAAAAGTGATCACGGCCATGAAAAACTGCCACACTATGATATTAGTTGGGTTAGCGATATTAGTTAGGTCAGTCGACAAACTAGCATATTGGCTTATTTGAATGAGCCAATATAACGACATCAGTGATTTATGATGGCCTGCGATGCAAAATATATATCCACTTATTCAAGGTGCTTAGTGAGATAATCAGTGATATTGTGATGCTTTGTATTTGGCGACATTTTATTCATTATGATTAAATATTTGATGGACTACCTGCGGATCATTTTATTTGTGTGTGGGGTATTAATTGGTATTCAGGTGCCCGGTTTTGTTGATCAATATGGGCAACGTCTTGAGGCGCATCAATTAGAAGCTAAACTGAGTTTGGCTGAATTTCAGCGCGATGCTGATCGCTTTTTTGGTGGCGACTTCAATAAGCTAATTAGCCACTATCGGCAAAACAATGATCCGGTTGTTAATGCTGGTGGTGAAAGTATTGAGTCTATTTATCAACGTTATGTGTTGTTAACCGAGGCGCTTACTCAGTTCCGCCTACACAGTTACAGCCCTTATCAACAGCTTATTCTGGCACCGCAACATGACATTCAAGTTGAGGTATGGAAAAACTATTCCCATGTGATTTTATTAAAGCCCGAAGCGATTGCTATTGGCATGTTGCTAGGGCTGTTATTTGCCGCGCTATGTGAATCTATATTATCGATTTTGTACTTGGGTTGCCGTAAGGTATTTGTGTCAACTTAACCTTTTGTTCTGAACTTACTGTGTCAAGATGACATGGTTAACTTACCTAGGCCTGACTTGGCCCGAGTGTTATGACTATTCAACTCATATAAAGCCCTTTGGAGCGATGTTATTCGCCTGAAAAAGTTTCTATTACTGACACCGATATCATCTCATAATCGATGCAATCACTACAGGTCGCACTACTTTTGGTTGGCAGTGTTAGTCCTCTATCTTAATTCTAATATTGTCGGCTATTGTTTCAAGTTGAGTGATTAACAATGCTTGGGTAACGTTTTCTGGCAGCCTTAAGTTGAGCTTGGCGCTGTATACGGTTTTACCAATAGACGTGACTTGTACTCGGTTACTTTCTTGGTGTTCAACACTGGCTTCAAGTTCAGACAATATCTGATTTATATCGTGGGTTAATCCTGCTCGGTCATTACAGTCTAAGGTTAAGGTAAACTCGGTGCAAAGTGGTAGGTTTTCATGCTCGAATTCGGCATAGACGAAGGTCAGCTGAGGAAATTTTTGTGCTAAATGTTGTTTAAAAATCAATTCTTGTTCTGTACTTATCATAACCCGCATCATAGCCGTGAATTGACCGTCGAGCTTGATGACTTTAGTGGTTTCCCAACTGGCACCCATTTCGCGGCTGACCTGAGCTAAAGACTGTAAAAGGTTGGGTTGTAAAGCCCCTAGTACTGTAGTGATAAATTTATGTTTCATTTAAGCTCCCCTGTTTGTTGCGTCTTACTTCAGGTTACCGATAGTGCACAAACTAATCTGTGGTTAACGACACATTTTCATCAAATAAGTGCACTTTTGGTTAACCTGCACACTTTGATAGTTGGGTGATGATAACGGGAGTTGCGTGTTTAAAACGCCAATGGCTAATAATATCGCTTGAAACTATTAACAAATCATATTGAGCGATTGAATGACTCTGAGTGGCTTCATCTTGGAACTCAGTATCTTTTAAAAATAACAGGATTAACTCGCCTTCATGCTGAATTGTGGATAAACAGTCGGTGGTTAATTGGCATTGGGTTACCTTAGCCTGATACGACCCTCTACGAACCATGACGTTAAAATCTAACACCTGTGAACCAATAAGCTCACTATGAATAGACCATTCACCTTTAAAGGCATAAGGGCGACTAGTTTGGCTTAAGTCTATTGCAGGACGGCTAGCTGAAGGCTTGTTAGTCGCAGAGTTATCAGTAAAAGTTAGCCTTAACCCGTTACCTTCAAGTAGTGATAAGTGACGATCGATACCCTTAAATATTGAAAAAGGTCCATTGGTTTGTACTCTTGCCATGCTGATCCGTACATCAAAGTTATCTAGGTCAGCATCTAGGGGCCAAATATAGCGCTGAAATGTACTGCCTAAGCCATTTTTCCACGGTGTTGCCTGGCATTGACTGAATTTGAATAGCATTTTAGTCGGCTTATGTTGCTTGGGTAGAGCTTCAAAATAGGCGTAAATCTTTGTCTGTACAAGTTGCTATTGAAATATAAGTAATCTGCGTTATTATCAATAAATCGCCATGTTAAATTTAAGTGTTTTTATTGTTAACATCTCTTTTCGAATCTCGCCGATTTCAACGTTTAGCAAGTTTGAATCAAACCGTGCTTATCCTGTCTATGCGCGAAGGCTTTATTGCACTTATTCCTTTTTTTGTAATTTCTTCGTTAGCTTTTATGCTGATCGGATTACAGTCTTTGTTGCCCGATTTTGCGGGTAAAATAGCTGTTTTTTCTGCTTTGGACACAAGTCACAGCTTAATTATGGCCATCTCACCTTTAGCAATTGTGATTTCGCTAAGTTACCACCTTTCTAAAAATTTAAGAGTTAACACTATAGTGGGCAGTATTTTGGCTTGCTTGTGTTTTATTACTCACAGTAATTATCTGATTAAAAGTGACTCTGGCTATATGCTAAGCTCTGTTTGGCCTAACTTTTACTCCATAGTTATTCCACTGTTGGTGCCCTATTTAGTGCGTTTTTTTCTTGGCTTTAATGGGTTGAAGCTGGTTAGAGCATCAGTGGCAAGCTCGTTTTTAATGAAGCACTTAAATCTTATTCTGCCTTTCTTTTTAGTGTACCTCACTCTGTACTTAGTTTTACCGATTATGGATTTGTTGATTGGTGATTTGACTGCTTACTTGGTGACCTTTGTGACTGGATTGTCATTAGAGGTGCAAGGCTTTATCCGGATGTTAATCATACATAGCCTTTGGTTTATCGGGGTGCATGGTGATAACACTTACTTAAGTCTTTTTTCAAATGTGCTGATGTCAGAATCTTTTGTTGCGGGCTTATCTTTAAACAGTTTTTACAACAACTTTGTTATTGTGGGGGGCTCAGGCTGTTTATTGTCTTTGGTGATTGCAACCTTGTGGCGTGGTCGTTCGTTACAAGAGTTAACGCTGATGAAAGTGTCTTTGCCTTTTAACATGTTTAACTTCTGTGAGCTAATCGTTTACGCATTGCCGATTGTGTTTAATCCTGTTTACTTAATTCCCTTTATTTTGGCGCCAGCGGTTAATTTTATTATTTCATATTGGGTACTTGGTTTAGGTTTTATTGAATTTACCTCTCAAGAAATATCTTGGATGACCCCGGTGTTTTTGAACAGCTGGTTAATCAGTGGTGACATTAAGGCTGTGCTATATCAGGCCTGTTTAATTGTGTTGAATGTGTTTATTTATCTGCCATTTGTGTTGTTTTCCAGCAGATTTGCCAATAATGCCAACTTAATAGAAAAGCTCAGTCATAAATTAAAATTTACTGATATCCATCAATTAGATGCAGAAGCTCGATACAGCTCTGAGCAGCGAGATTCAATTATTCATATTACAGAATTGAATCAAGTATTACACCAGATTGACAATGGTAAGTTGATTTTATATTACCAACCTAAAGTGGATATAAATCAGCGTAAGGTAATCGGCTTTGAGGCGCTACTAAGACTGGAAAATAACCTGGGTGAAATTTCTGGCCCCTGGTTTATGGATATTCTTGAACGCAATAATTTAGTGTCGATGATCGATTTCTGGGTGGTCAATAGAATTAAACATGACCTCAAAAAGCTGGCAGAAAATAGTATTAGGCCTTTTGTGTCGATTAATCTTCACCCTTTGTCGTTATTAGAAGTCTCAATTATACAGGGACTAGACGAACTCAATCGTTTGTATCCACATCAGATACAGTTAGAGGTGTTAGAGTCTGGTTTTAAAGATGACAGTCCCCAGGCTTGGGCGAATTTAGCGCAATTACAGCGTAAAGGTTTTAGTGTTGCCATTGATGACTTTGGCCGAGGGTTTTCTAACTTATCACGTTTAATTAAGTTATCCCCCAATGATATAAAACTTGATCGCTCGATGTTATTGGCGACAGATTCTGCTGACGGGTTACTGTTATATAAGCATATGGCGGCTTTATGTTCCGAATTAGGTTATCAATTAGTTGCTGAGGGCGTTGAAACCGAGGCTGAATTAGCGATTGTACGACAAGCGGGAGTGTATTGTGTACAAGGTTGGTTTTTTGCTAAAGCTATGCCAATAAATGAAGCTATGGCGTATCAATTTCCGCCAGAGTGAGTATAAAACTAAACATAAATATAAGTATAAGAAGTGACAATTTATCGATTGTTGAATGCCGTTAATATTGCAACGGTCACGCTATATATGATCTAAGGGAGTTCAGATGTCAGAAACGTTAAAAAATACTATTCCACAACAAGCATTTGATTGGTATGACGAATATGCCCATGGGGGCATGGATCGTCGCATGTTCATCAAAAAGCTCGGTTCGCTAGTGGCGCTGGGATATTCAATGAGCGTACTGACGTCAGCTTTACTGCCCAATTATGCTTTAGCAGAGCAGGTATCCTTTAATGACGCTGCTATAAAAGCCACTTATGAGATCTTTGATTCGCCGTTAGGGTATGGCAAAGGGCGCGGTTATTTAGTGACGCCGACAGATAAAACGGGTTTATTACCAGTGGTGCTGGTGGTACATGAAAACCGTGGTCTTAATCCTTATGTTAAAGACGTGGCTAGACGTTTAGCCAAAGCGGGCTTTATTGCATTTGCCCCAGACGCTTTGTTTTCTTTAGGCGGGTACCCTGGGAATGATGATGAAGGGCGAGCGATGCAAGCAACATTAGATCGCGCTAAAATTGAACATGACTTTGTTGCTGCGGGCAAGTTTTTAAAAGGTCATCCAAACAGTAATGGCAAGTTAGGCGCTGTTGGTTTCTGCTTTGGTGGTTATATTGTGAATTATCTCGCCGCTGTTGATGCTGAGCTTATTCAGGCGGGGGTGCCTTTTTATGGTACTCCAGCGGCCAAAGAGCTGCGCAAAAATATCAAGGCTCCCTTAATGGTGCAATTAGCAGAGCTGGATGAAAGAGTGAATCAGTCTTGGCCAGAGTATGAGCAAGATTTAAAAACTTTTGATGTGCCTTATCAAATGCACATGTATAAAAATGCTAACCATGGTTTTCATAATGATTCTACTAGCCGTTATGATGAAGCTAATGCTGAGTTAGCATGGCAAAGAACATTAGCATTTTTTACTCAGCATTTAGCATAAGTGATTAATCATGTTTTCAAATTACTGATGTGCATAGCAATAGAGTGCCAATACCTTTATTGCTTAAGCCTAGTTTGAGCTATCGCTTTGATGCATAAAAAAAGAGGCTCACATTATGTGAGCCTCTTTTTATTTAGCTATCCTGAGCTGAAGTTAACCAGCTTAATTTAGTGATTTTCACTCGCTCAAAGCTAATGACTAGCCTCTAACGTGGCCGTTACCAGACACTAAAAACTTTTCAGCGGTTAATGCTTCTAATCCCATAGGACCATAGGCATGTAGCTTAGTGGTGGCAATACCAATTTCGGCACCTAAACCTAGCTGACTACCATCAGAAAAGCGCGATGAGGCATTGACCATTACAACCGAGGCATCAACACTTCGCTGGAAACGTTGAGCACGCTCAGGGTTTTCAGTACAAATGACTTCAGTGTGATGGCTGCCATTTTGATGAATGTGATCTAAGGCCTTATCCATATTATCGACCACTTTGATGGCGATTTCTAAATCAAGATATTCCTGACCAAAATCTTCATCAGCCAATAAATTAGCTTGCTTAAAGAAAGGCAGGCTGGTGGCACAGGCGTTGATGGTAACCTTATGTTCAGCTAGGTGCTTTGCCACTAACGGCATAAAGTCGTTAACAATTTGCTGGTGAACCACTAAGCCTTCTAGTGCATTACACACCCCAGTACGTTGGGTTTTGCCGTTCAGCAGAATATTGATGGCTTTGTCAAAATCAGCATCTTTATCAACGTATAAATGGCAAACACCTTTAAAGTGCTGAATAACCGGTACTTTACTGTTGTCTGTGACAAAGTTAATTAACCCTTCGCCGCCACGGGGAATGATCACGTCAATCAGGCCGCGTTGATCCATCAAATCCATTAGCAGTTGTCTGTCAGCATTGGGTACCACACTGATTAATGCTTCTGGTAAATCAAATGAGGCTAAGGTCTTTTGTAAAATACTAGCGATAGCTTTACTTGAATGAATCGCTTCTTTACCGCCGCGTAAAATAATGGCATTACCTGACTTGAAGCACAGGGCGCCAGCATCTGCTGTCACATTGGGTCTTGCTTCATAAATCATACACACAACGCCTAAAGGCATGCGCATTTTACTGATTTTAAGCCCGTTAGGTTGCTCGCCAATATCACGTATTTTACCTACTGGATCCTCAAGCTTTACAATGTCTTCTATACCTTTAGCCATCAGCTCAATGCGATCTTCATTTAGCAATAAACGGTCAAGCATTGCACTGGCGACATTATCTTGCTTAGCGCCATCCATATCTAACTTATTGGCTTCAAGTATGGCGGGTGAACTTTTACGCAGTTCGGCGGCCATGACTAACAAAACCTTATTCTTTGTTGCTGTATCTAAATTTGCTAACACGCGTGCTGCTTGTGACGCCTGCTGTGACATAGTTGTCATTAAATTCATGTGTTCTCCAAAACGGTTAAATGCTCTTTTGCGATAATAGAATTGTCTTGAGAAAAATAGCCGTCGGTCGTTTTTATATCGTTTTGCTCTTGGGCGATATAATTTAATAAACAACTACTGTAATTCGTCATGGCTTTAGCCACTCTAGTGCCATCATCTGTGGTGACTAAAATGGTGTCTCCTGCTGAAAACTGACCTTTAACTTCAATAATATTTTCGCGGGTCAACATATCTTCATTGTCACCAAACGCTGTGGTGGTGTCATTAATGATCACTTCGCCACGTTCGCGAACGGTGTGAGTCATCCAATGCACTGCGGGTGATAATGGCTCGTTGCTAGGTAAAAAGTGAGTACCAGGGTTTTTACCTTCAAGTAACTGGTTAAAAGAGTTAACGTCAAAACCATTAATAATGAAGGTATCAATACCATGTGCGGTGGCTTTTTCTGCAGCCTCAATCTTAGTTTGCATACCACCTGTGCCTGTTGAGCTTACTGCTCCACCTGCCATGGCATATATTTCCGGTGTGATGACATCCACTTGCTGTAATAATTTTGCATCACTATGGCTGTGTGGGTTTTTATCATAAAGCCCATCAACATCAGTGCACATAATTAAAGTATCAGCATTAATGGCCGCGGCAGCCATTGCGGCGAGATTATCATTATCGCCCACTTTCAACTCTTCAGAGGTGACAGTGTCATTTTCATTAATCACTGGCAGTACGTTATATTCGAGTAATGACTCGATAGTTTCTTTTATACTGACATAGCGCTCACGGTTACATAGGTCGCCTTGAGTCAGTAATATTTGTGCCAGTGGCATATCAAGCAACTTAGCCCATATTGCCATCATGTCGTTTTGACCCGCGGCGGCCATGGCTTTCTTCAATGCCTTTGAAGGGGTCTCAACATTAAACCATTGGCGCCCCGCGGCAACAGAACCCGATGAAACTAAGATCACTTGTAAGCCTTGTTTACGGCAAGATTTTATAAAGTCGGCGATGTTTTTCAGGTATTTAGGACTGCAACCGTCACTACCTGGGGCAATTAATGCACTGCCCACTTTGATAACGATCCGTTTATTATTACTTAAAGACATACTTCCTCTTATGATGTGCTTTCAATCAATACTTGATTAACTTCTTTAAATTGGTCAGTTATTTTCTTTGAAGGCTTTTCGCTCCAAAGACTAACAAGCCATATGCTGAGTGCACTAATTAAAAACCCAGGTAGCATTTCATACACTAAGCTACTGAGTGTTGCGCCACCGTCTAACACTGGCGCATAAATCCAAAACAATACTGTTGCCGCCCCAGTGATAATTCCGGCAAGTGCACCGCTATAAGTGACTCGCTCCCACAGCAGACAGAACAAAATTAATGGACCAAATGCGGCACCAAACCCTGCCCATGCGTTACTGACAATGCCAAGAATATTGCTAGACGGTTGTAATGCCATGACTGCCGCTATTAGTGCAACGACAAATACGCATCCTCTGCCCACATTCACTAAGTGTTTTTGCGACAGCGTTTTTTTACTGTAAACACGGTAAATGTCTTCGGTGAGTGAACTTGATGATACTAAAAGCTGTGATGATATTGTGCTCATTACCGCGGCTAAAATAGCGGCTAATAAGAAACCACTAATTAGTGGGTGAAATAAGACGTTCGAAAAGAAAATAAATATGGTTTCGGGATCTTTTAAATCAACATTATATTTATTCACATACGCCACCCCAGTTAGCCCTGTTGCTAGTGCACCCACAATGGTGACCGTCATCCAACTCATGCCAATACGTCTAGCTGTTTTGATATTCTTAACCGTATCAATTGCCATAAACCTAACAATAATGTGTGGCTGACCAAAGTAGCCTAGGCCCCAAGCTAAGCTGGATAATAATGATAATACGGTCAGGCTTTCAAGACTTTGACTGAACGAGGGGATCTCTTCTAGTGAGTAAGCCATCATGGTTTCTGTGCTTTCAAAATAAGTAAAAGCAACCACGGGCACCATAACTAGGGCGATGAACATAATGACGCCCTGGACAAAGTCGGTCAGACTTACCGCAAGAAAACCACCTAATAAGGTATAAGCTACGACCACAAACATGGTAATGAAAACACCTAGCTGATAGTCGAGCCCGAATGCGGATTCAAATAGTTTGCCGCCGCCAACTAAGCCTGCAGAGGTATAAAGCGTAAAGAAGATAATGACGACAATCGCAGATACCAGCTTAATAATGCCATCTTGTTTGTGAAAACGTTGGCCAAAGAAATCTGGCAAGGTTAACGCATCATTAGCGACTTCGGTGTATACACGTAATTTAGGGGCGACTAACTTATAATTTGCCCAGGCACCTACAACTAAGCCCACAGCAACCCAGACGGTGCTAAAACCTGAGACAAAAATAGCGCCGGGTAAACCCATCAACATCCAGCCACTCATATCTGAGGCTCCGGCGGAGAGTGCGGTTACTTGAGGGCTGACTTTTCTGCCGCCCAACATGTAATCAGATAAGTTAGAAGTGGATTTTTTAGCGGCATAAATTCCGATGCCTAGCATTAACATAAAATATAACGTTAATGTGAAATAGGTATAATTCATTACTTTCCTGCGTTATTGTTTGAGTTCGACTTATATATTGTATACAAAGGGCTAAAAACATAAGTCGCAAGAATTAACCAGAAACAAAGGAGTTCCATTGAGTTCTTAGCGATTCTCTTAGGCTTTACTTTTGATTTGAAGATTTTTCTCATAAAATTATTGCGTTTCATATGATTCACCACGAATGATTAGAGTACGAACCATTATGATACGTTGTTAACGGGGAAGATCAACCCATGTTGGTAACTTTATGACAACTATTTCGTTTTAAAATAAACAAAATAGTCTGTTTATGAGTTATTCAGATTTTGATAGAATTGTAATTATTAGCGTTGAACAGATAGTTGGGGTGAATAAGTCCGATGAAAAAGTATGAAGAGTTACTGGTCTCTTTGCGGCAGGTAATCCGCGCGATTGATTTGTATTCAAAGAAGTTATGTAAAGAGACTGGCTTAACAAGCCCACAACTATTGGTCTTGCTGTCTATTGCGGAACATGACGGTGCTATGGTTAAAGAAGTGGCTAAAACCATTAACTTAAGCTCAGCAACCATTACCAGTATTGTCGATCGTTTAGAAAAGCGAGGGTTGGTGACGCGTACGCGTTCAACCACAGATAAGCGCAAGGTGGGGATCAGTTTAACTGATCAAGGCAAAGAGATAATTAAAGACTCTCCTAAGCCTTTGCAAGATCACTTCATTGCCCGCTTTGAGTCAATGCAAGAGTGGGAACAGTCGCAGATGTTGGCGACCATGCAACGAATTTCAAGCATGATGGATGCAGAAAAGTTAGATGCATCACCTGTTTTAGAAGTTGGGCAAATATATCAGCATGAGCATTAATAAGATTATAGAGCTAACAATTCAATGTTAAGTTAGCTCTATATAGCCGTTTTAATCATGATTAGAACGGTATACTAAGACGCGATATTCCCTCAGAAAAAACTAACTTACCTTTACTGTACACCGCTTCAATAGACAGTGTCTGAGCATTCAATAAATTAATATCGCCGTCCATATCAATAGCTACTCTGCCTTTGTGTGTCAGCCTTAATATATTTGCCGGTGACTCAGTTATTGAGGCTAAAGCAAGTTCAATAGGCACGTCGAATAGATTAACAGCATCAACCATAGCTTGATGTAGGCTACTAACTTGGCCCATCTGTAAATCAACTAGGTTACCTTTAGTATCAAATACCGGCAGACTAGCATTACCATCTGAGCTCATAGTTAGCTGGCTAATTGGAGTCTGTTTGTCTAGTGCTAATGCTAATGCTTTTGCAGCGGGAACTTCCCCCTGTTGAATAATTTGTGCCGTGGTGCTGGTGGTGAAGTCAATAAACCCACCCTTAAGGGCAAACTCAATCCCTGCCTCTAACAGCGCTTTGCTGCGGTTAATATGGGTTGGGTAGTACTGGGTAATGGGGATATCAAACTGACTAATCACCTGTTCAAGTAAATCGAGTTTACTGGGCTCATCCCCCACATGAATACTAACAATCCCGACTTTACCAGCCAGCATGCCAGCTACTCTTGCTTCTGATGTGAGTCGGGCCATTTCGTGTGAGGTTATTTGCGAGCTGCGATGATCAGCAATAGCCACTTCACCGACACCAATAAATTTATCGATCAGCATAATGTCATGCTTAACTGATTGGGTAATGGTGACCATAGGCAAGTGGTAGGAGCCGGTATAACAAAATACTGATAAACCTTGCTCTTCTAACGCATATGCTTTGGCGAGAAGATTTTCTAAACTGCGGGTTTGAGCATCAGTCCCCAGTACGCCTATCACAGTAGTTACGCCGCCTTTAATGGCATCGTTTATATGCATTTCAGGGGTGCGAGTCGTGTATCCGCCTTCGCCACCCCCACCGGTAATGTGTACCAGTGAGTCTACAAATCCTGGGGTTAATAGTCGTCCTGTTGCATCAATGACAGTAATGAATGAATTGGCGGTGAGTTCAATATTATCTTCAATGGCAATAATTTTACCGCCGCCCAACAGAACATCTTTTTTACCCAGGTACATTGGGGCATAAACTTGTGCATTTTTAAATAATTGCATGAAAACCCTTAGCTAAAATTGATGCTGACGGCAACAATCATAAACGTGATCGAAATGCTGACCAGCAGCAACATAAATCGCCATATAAATTTGGCCCAAACAAACCAATCTACTTTAGCGACACCAAGACAGCCAATCAGCGCGGCAGATGTTGGGATGATGATATTGGTTAAGCCGTCACCTAATTGAAAGGCTAATACGGCAATTTGACGGGGTAAGCCTAAAATATCAGACAATGGCGCCATAATCGGCATAGTTAACGCAGCTTGGCCAGAACCCGATGCGATGAAAAAGTTAAATATGGATTGAAATAAGTACATAAAAACCGCTGAAACGGTTTCAGGTAATTGTCCTAAAAATAGACCAGTATAGTGCAGCAGGGTGTTTAATACAGATGGAGTGTCCGCTTGATCGCCGCCTAATATAATCACGATACCCTTGGCCATGCCGACAATCATTGCCGCCGGCAATAATTCTTGTGCGCCTTTTTTAAAGGCATTGGCAACATCATTAACTTTAAGGCGTTTACTGAGAATGGCGATTAAACCTATCGCACAACCTAAGGTAAAAAACTGACTTGCCAGTTCGGGAATATAATAACCTCTGGCAATAACACCCCAAATAACCCAAACAATACCCAGCATAAAAGTGGTGAGAATAAGGCCATCGGTTAAATTGAATTTAACTTTTACCTGCGGCTCAGTTGAAAAAACTTCTTCGTTAAAGCAGGGGGATAGTTCAGGGTTTCGTTTTATTTTTTGGGCGTAGTGCATAGTAAATGCAACACCGACAGAGGTAAAAATAAACCACATTATCACTCTAAACTCTAAGCCTGACATTAACGGAAGGTCAGCAATACCCTGAGCTATTGCAACACTAAAAGGGTTCATCCAAGATGCGGCAAAACCAATTTGAGTCGCCACATAAGTGACTAAAATTGTCACAATACCGTCGTAGCCTATGGCGCGCATTAAGGGTAACAGCACAATACAAAAGGCAATGGCTTCTTCGCCCATACCAAATATCGCACCGCCTGCAGAAAATAATACAAATAGAATAGGAATAAAAGCCAGTTCAAATTTTTGGGTTTTAGCGATTAACGCCAAAATACCATTATCAACCGCTTTGGTTTGCATGATGATGCCAAAGGCGCCGCCAGTAATAATGATAAACATCATTACTCCAATGGCTGAGCCCCATTTGTCACCTGAAACCATGCCTTCAAAGGCAAAATTAAGAAAGCCAATTTCACCCTGTTCGGCAAATAAAGGCACACCCTGATAGTCGCTGGCAAACTGAAAGCTACCGGCAATTAATGCTGATTTATTAGTATCAGGATTGATAGCCACTTCAAAAAAACCTGCTGGGACAAAGTGGGTGGTAATTGCGGCAAATAACACAACAAAAAACAAGATGATGAAGGCATCTGGCATTTCTCGAGCTGTCTGTAACTTCATATTGTTTTACTTTTTATTTTGGTGATAGAAAATGTAGGCCGTGCTATGCACGACCTACAGGGCTTAAGTTATTTAAAACTTAAAAGTATAACGTACATTCCAGCGGCGTCCGAGCCAATCATGTACCGAGCTGGCATAGCCATTAGTGGGTGAAGAAGCATAGGGTGGCTCTTCATCGGTTAGGTTGCGGACCGATAACAATACAGTGTGATTTTCGTTAAGTTCATAGCCAATACTGGCGCTAAAGGTTAACCAATCTTCAACGGTTTCATTATCAAACTTAAAGTCACCGTCACCCATGGAGCTAATGTAATGACCTGAAATGTTGGCATTCCAGTTATCAACTTCCCAGTCTGTGCCTAAATCAATAACACGTTCAGGGCGCGCGGTTTCAGATGCACCACTGAGCTTGCCTAATAAGTCTTCAACAGGACTAGTCGGTGTCACTTGGCGTTCAAACGAGAAGGTTTCAGTACCAGCTACATAGAACTTAAACTCACCTATTGTTTTGGTGTCTAAGCGATAGTTAACGTTATAATCTAAGCCGTCAGTACTTTGATTGCCAACGTTAAAATAACCTGTGCGTAAGAAGCTAATATCACCTCGTCCATCAACAACACAGCCAAAATTATCGCCTAACTCAGCAACACTACCGACCACGTTAGCAGGATCTTTAATACAGGCATCCAGGGTGGTATTCGCGTCAATATCAACAATATCATCATGCTCATAGCGCCAATAATCGACAGTCAATTGCAATTCATCGGTCGCATTCCAAGACATGCCCACGTTAATCGCTTGCGACTTTTCTGCTTCTAAGCCTTTATTGCCTAAGGTTTCTTGGTCAAACTCTAATTCGCCTAAATCGGCACCAGCTGTGCCACATAATGCGCTATAAGCTTCATCTGCACCGCAATTAATATATTGGCTGCCTAATGAAGTACCTGCCCCAAGTTGCGATAACGATGGCGCTCTAAACCCTGTGCTCCAAGATGCACGTAATACCAGCTCATCGATTGGGTTATAACGTAACGAGACTTTAGGGTTTACATCACCACCAAAATCACTGTAATGGTCGTAACGTAAGGCTGCGATTAAGTCGAGTGATTCAGCTAATGGGAAGTTAAACTCACCATATGCAGCGTATTGAGTGCGATCTGCGGCGGCGTCGCTGGCACCCAAGCCAATGATTTCATTATTAACGGCATTCACTGAAGGTTTGTCAAAAATATCTTCTTTTCTGAACTCGCCACCAAATACTGAACTGACCATACCTGCAGGCAGCTCAAATAAGTCTCCAGCGAAGTTAAAATCGAGTGATAATACTTCAGACTCACCCTGACGCACGCCAGGATCTCGTAATGCCGCTATTTGGGCTGAACTGCTATCTTGGCCTAAATTAAATGGATTAAAGCTATCGTTTGCCACCGCGGCATCTAGACGATTGGCATTCATGTATCCAGATACGTTTCTAATTTCATTGGTCGATTTACCGTAGCTCAGTGCCGACTCGACGCTCCAATCGGCTATATCCCCTCTAATACCCGCTAACATGCGGTAGCTTTGGGTGTCATATTCTTGAATTCGACGCTCAGGGAAACGCGTTCTTACAGTGATAAAATCACTCACGCTGCCATCTAGTATATCGATATCTTGAACGTATTGAGGAACATTTACCGAATCACCGGCCACATAAGCCGTGTAGCCAGCTGGAGCTTCATAGGATGAGCCGTTATTTTGTTGAAACATGCCTTCAGCAAAAAATTCTAAACCACTATCAAGTCGATAGATATGATTCAGTGTAGCGCCTATGTTTTCATAATCAGGTTGAATGGCGCGTTGAATGACGTAGTCATAGTTACAACGGCTACCACTTTTTTGGGTATCGTCACCGCACCAATTTTCGGCGTAGTCATCACCGTCAATTGACATACGCGTATTAGACTCATATGTCACATTAACCGGTCTATCACTGTTAAAAATTGGATTGCGCGTAGCATAGTCAACCACAATGGTTGTATTACTATTAGTGGTTTCAAACCCGCCAGCATAGGTCAGATTGGTTTTACTGGCATCGTGGTCTGAAGTGTCATTACCATATTGTGCACTTAATTCATGGCCGACAAAATCTTTACGTAGGATAAAATTAATCACCCCAGCGATAGCATCAGAGCCATAAATCGATGAGGCGCCATCGGTTAACACATCAATCCGTTCGATTGCAGTAAGCGGGATGGAGTTAACGTTCACAAATGAGTCTGAACCGTTTGAAAATGAATCCACTGCAACACGTCGACCATTGACTAATACTAGGGTAGAGCTTGAGCCTAGTCCTCGTAAACTGACCCCTGAAGCGCCAGCAGGGGCACCATCTGCTCCTGCTACGCCGCCAGACTCAGAGAAAGTTCCAGCGCTTGATGCCTGGGGTAAATCACGTAAAAACTCACTGACAGAACCATAGCCTTTTTTGGCTATTTCATCCTGGCTAAAACTTTGTAAAGGGTTAGCCCCTTCCATATCGACACCTTTAAGGCGTGACCCCGTCACTTCAACCCGTTCTACTATTTGTTCTGGTTGTGATTTTTCTAATTCGTTGGCAACGGCTAAGGCAACAGGTGATAACGCCATTCCAAACACGGCGCATAAAAGTACTGAACTTCTCATGGTAAGCTCCCGATAAATCTCTAATTGTAATTTTTAGACGTGGCTACACTGCGCGTGAGTCAATACGCTTGGCATTAATAAATGTTTGCAGGCAGTAGAACGTCAATCAAATGATTGAGAGGGGAGTAAGACGGCTAGACAAAACTCCACCAAACACTAACGTGTTCAGTAGGTTATTCGTCCCACCATTCAGACAGATACCAATTACGGAAGTGGTATCTTTGGAAAAGAGTTGCTGAAAATATCATGTTATAAAAAATAATCTTTTGTTGTTGATATGTTAAGAGGCTATCCGTAATATGATGCTTGAGTCAATACGTGGCAGACACTTTTTTTTGAGTGCAACCATGAAAATTATTTCTAGAATTAAATTATTTATATTTTTTAGCACTTTAGCTTTTTGCTTGTTATTGCAATTATTGTTTGTTGATAATGTATGGGCAAATCAAGACGTTTCACCAAAGCTAGAAAAACCATTATCACCTGGGTTTGATTTGATGTTAGTTGGGGGTGGCTTAAAAACCTGTAGCTCACTTTCACCTCATTCCTGCGTCGACAGCATCACTTTTTCACCTAATGCCAAATTATCAATCCAATATCACTTCAGCCTTGATTGGCTTGAACGAGCACTTGATCATTTTAGCTTGCAAACATTATCTTTAAATCAAACTAACAATCTGCGCAAAGCCAGTCGAAAAGCTGCAAAAAGCAGTGTTAATTTAAACCAGTTAAAAGATGCTGTGTATCAGGTTGATAAGCATTTATTGGATGAGTTAACCGATCAGCAATACTATGCTTTACTCGATTTATTAGAACAAGAACAACACTCTATTGATGGCAGCCCCTTGCAAGAACAAGTCAGGCTTGATGCCACAACCAAGCCTTATGGTCCGGCTATTTATCGACTATTTACCTTGCAGGCTTTACTAAAAAAACAGCAAAAAAATCCCGATGCGACACGCCCATTAATTGGTATTGTAACCGCTTCAGCCCGAGACCCGTTTGAGTCCATTTCTTTCTACACCAGTGCTTTTGAACAAGCTGGCGCTGATGTTATTTGGTTGCCCTTAGATGCGGCTTTGCAAGCTGGTATACATCATGATCAATGCGAGAAATTGCCATTGCTTCGCCAGCAACTGCAAGGAAATACTGATAAAGCGAGGCTTTATCCTGAACACACACAATTACAACAACGTCTATGTGAGTCACCCGAAAATTTGTATCAGCAGCTTGAGCATATTGATGGCTTATTTTTAAATGGTGGCGATCAAAGTTTAACCTTAACAGCTTGGTTAACGCCGGATAAAAAGCCGTCTAAAGCGTTAGCCGTCATTAAAAATCGCTTGGCCAATAAACAAATCGTGATTGGCGGGACGAGTGCGGGAACAGCAGTGATGACAGCGGCGAATATGATCACTGGCGGCACTAGTGACGGCGCAATACAGCATGGTGTATTGAGTGCCAAACCACCGAGTGAGCGGTGCGAAATACATCAGTGTGATGGGGATATACCCGCAACGGCAGTGACCTATCGTGCAGAGGGTGGCTTGGGGTTATTTCCTTTTGGGATAATGGATACGCATTTTTCTGAGCGGGATCGCCAAATAAGATTGTTAATGCTAACCGCCTCCACTGATAGTGAAATGGGATTTGGGGTGGATGAAAATACCGCACTGTTAGTCAATATTGCTGATAAACATCTGTCGGTTATTGGTGAGCATGGTGTGTGGGTTATCGAGCAAACTCAAGCCCGTAAAGATGATAATGGCAAATCAATATTTAAAGGGGTGTCTCATTATTTAACTTCAGGCAGCCAAGCCGATATTGATAACAAACAGCGTCTGGCTAATATTGAATTCGCCAATCGGGTGGTTTCAGTTAATATGGCTGCCAATTATCCAGCTTACCAACAGTGGATTGTGCAAGCTTGCCGTGAGGGACGGTTATCGAGCAAACTTATCGATGATGTTGAACTTATCCTCCTCCCAAGCTCAACAACTGGGTGCAAACCAGTGCTAAACAATCAGCAAAGCTATCAAGGTATTAAGCTATTATTGCAGCAACAAGATGATTAACGATTACCTAGCTAAAACTGTTAAGGTAATAATATAAAAGTGTTTTAGCTCAAATACAGAGAAAGTCATGCATAAAACCGCAAGAACGCTTCATCAATGGTTGATGTTATTTTTAGGGCTGCAATTTGCGATATGGTCGGTCACGGGCGCTTATATGGTCTATATGGATATCGATTTTATCCATGGTGATGATTTGGTTACCAACCCGCAATCTAAAGTGCAGCCCGCCCAGATGAATTATTCACTGCAACAGCTCATTCAAGCTTATCCCCATATTGACAATATCAGTGTCGATACCTTGTTAGGTGAAACAGTTTATAGGCTGACCTTAGCGGAGAGCGAGCCCACTAAAAAATTAGTTATTAGCGCTAATAGCGGCCAAGTGTTAACGCCGTTATCAGAGTCAGTGGCTATATCAGTAGCGCAATACTTTTACACGGGTAAGGGCGATGTTGCTGAGGTGACGCTGATTACCGACAACCCTCCTTTTGAGTTAAGCCCGCGCCATTTACCCGCATGGCGAGTCAACTTTAATGATTTTGGTGCCCCTTCGCTTTATGTTTCGGCACAAACGGGCATCTTGGTGGGCAAGCGCCATGAGTTTTGGCGTTGGTTTGATTGGATGTTTAGGTTTCATATTATGGACTACAGCAGCGGTGAAGATATCGATAATATGCTGCTGTTTTGGGTCGCCTTGCTAGCCAGTGGTGGGGCACTGACTGGCATGGTGTTAGTGTATTTCAGGGTGTTCAAAGGCCAGTTTACACGCCGTAAAAAAAGCCGCGTTCAACGCGTGGGAGTTGCCTAATGCGTTGGGTTAGAAAGTTGCACAAATGGGCGTCGGTCATTGTCGGGATTCAGTTTGTGCTATGGTTAGCCAGTGGCCTGTATTTTAATTTGATGGATCACACCAAAGCGGCAGGGCTAACCTATTTTAGTCAGGATATTGTGCCCAATCAGCTCGATGCGATTCAGTTGATTGAGCCTAAAGCCGTACTTGAACAACATAGTGATAGCGTGGCGTTAGATACGGTATTTTTATTGGCTAAGCCCTATTATTTACTTAGCCATCAGCAAGGCTTGTATGCGCATTCTTATCATGAATACACCTTGGTCGATGCCTATAGCGGTGAGGTGGTCACTCTTGATGAAGAGCTGGTAACAAGGTTAGCGCAAGCGTCATATACAGGTGAGGGCAAGGTAGCCGAACTCAAATTACTCACCCCACCGATTAGCGATTTTCCAAAACAACAAAACCCCACATGGCAGGTCAACTTTACTGACGACATCGATACTCAAGTGTATGTTGAGGCGCAATCTGGGCGAATAGTCGGCCACAGTGATCAGCATAAAAAGTTAGCCGATATCTTTTTTATGCTGCATTTTATGGATTATTTTAATGAAGGTAGTTTTAATAATCTGCCTATGATGTTGATGGCCTTTTTCAGTTTGTGGTTAACCGTTACCGGGTGTTATTGGTGCATTGATTTACTTCGAAAAGGAAAATACCGCCGCAAGCGTGGTACTCGGTCAAAGCCCGCTGCGATAAAATTGTTATAGTTATTGCTAAATTAGGCATTTGTCACACAATGACAACAATAAAAAAGTTATCATCAGCATGAATTTAGCGTTATGCTATTGCCCTTATCGACTTGTTTGTTAGCTGAGCTAACGACCAAAGTTGTTTTAGATTGAAAGCATTTTATGGTGTACACGGTCAACTCTATTAGTTGATATTTTATGAGCCTATATTGAATAATCGCCATCGTAAGATGCTGCAAGATTTATTCAGTCCGGCATATTGGATTTTGAGTGCGATGCAAAAAACACTGAAAAACTACTGGTTAATGACTTTCACTTTGTTCGCACTTGTCGGACAAGGTTTGTTAGCTAATGGTAGTTCTATGGTGCCGATGGATCATCAACAATCCCATATGGTGAGTCAAACATTGAGTGATGGTTCAGATAATAATGTGCCTCTGACCTCAATGCAGCATGTCTCCGCTATGACAGATTGTCATGGCAATATGCAGCCTAATCAGAAATCGCAGCAAGCAGATAACAACAGCTGTTGTAATGGTGTAGGCGGTTGCAGTATCGATTGTAATCACTGCTTAACCATTACCTTTACCGCTGACTTAAGTGATATTCAGTTAGCTATTGCTAATGCTCCTGCTAATCCAGCCCCTATCGCAGTGGCTGTAAACAGTTTCTCTATCGACTTCCCGCCAGCTTTTAGACCTCCTATCGTCTAACGTAAACATCTTAGCTGCGCATTTATGCTATATCGCCCATGTTAGCAGCAAATTTTACTGTTTCTTTTTAAACGAGTTTTAACACATACGTGTGTTAAATCGTTCGAGGTCTATATGAAAATATCCCCCTGTAAAAGCGTATTTACGTTTGTTTTAATGCTAACCACAAGCTTGCTGATGTCATCAGTGACATTTGCTTCCGAGGATGAACATGCGGGGCATGATCATGCCGCACAGCCAATGGATGCTGTAAATAGCACTAACACTGCCGCTGACAAGGTTTTTAATCAACCACAGCCGGCACTACTACCGACTAAAAACAGCGCTAATGACGCGAACATCAAATATGTTTGTCCCATGCACCCGCATGTGGTGTCTGATGCTCCTGGTACCTGTCCAATTTGTGGCATGAATTTAGAAAAAGTCACCCTAGGTGAAGTGGGTGAGGAAGTGGTTGTTGGCGTTTCTGGAGGCATGCAGCAGGCGTTAGGCATGCGCAGTGAAACCGTTACCGAGGGCACCCTGTGGAAGCTAGTTAAAACCATAGGTACGGTAGAATACAATGAAAATATGATTGGCCATGTACATACCCGAGTGACCGGCTGGATAGAAACCCTTAAGGTGCATACGGTTGGCCAGCAAGTAAAAAAAGGCCAATTATTGTATGAGCTGTATTCACCTGAGCTGATAAATGCTCAAGATGATTACATGCAAGCCAGAGATTACCTTAAGCAGGATAAAAACCGTGGTGCGTTATTGTTGAAAAAAGCTCGCCTACGCCTTGAGTTATTAGGGGTGAGTTCGGCGTCGATTCAGCAATTAGAGCGCACCGGTGACACCCTGTATCGCGTGCCATTTTATGCCGAGCAAGATGGACTCATTAGCCGGCTTACAGTGCGTCATGGCATGTACGTGCAACCGGGCGATACCTTGTTTGAAATCGTTGATTTAAGCAGCGTGTGGGTGATTGCCGACGTATTTGAAAATGAACAAAGCTGGTTGCAACAAGGTCGGCCAGTTGAGGTGACGTCTGCGGCCCAAGGCCTTTTTGATATTGAATCCAGCATAGATTACATTTACCCAGAGTTAGACCCAGTGACACGGGCAATGCGGGTGAGAATTCGCTTAGATAACCCGAATCAGCAATTAAAACCAGGCACCTTAGTGGATGTAAAACTGTTTGGTGGTCCAAACCGGGGAGTATTAGCCATTCCAACCGAGGCGTTAATTCTTACCGGGCGTGAAAACCGTGTTGTGGTGCAACGCAGTGATAACCAATTTGCTTCTGTACCCGTTAAAGTTGGCATGATTGCCCAGGGTAAAGCTGAAATCACCGAAGGCTTAAAGGCGGGCGATAAAGTGATTGTGTCGGGGCAATTCTTGCTTGATTCTGAAGCCAGTATTCAAGGTAGTTTACAGCGATTAAGTGGCAGCAATAGTGCTGCACCTGATCCACACGCAAATCATTAATCGGAGCTCACTATGTTAGAAAAAATAATTAGTGCGTCGATTAAGCAGCGAGCCATGGTGTTGTTAATGACCGTGGTTATCGCATTAATTGGCTATCAAGCCATGCGGATGACGCCTTTAGACGCTTTACCTGATTTATCTGATGTGCAGGTGATTGTAAAAACCTCATATCCAGGCCAAACACCGCAGTTAGTTGAAGACCAAATTACCTACCCATTGTCGACGGCGATGCTAGCCGTGCCTGGCGCGAAAACCGTGCGTGGCTTCTCGATGTTTGGCGATTCCTATGTGTACATTATTTTTGAAGATGGCACAGACATCTATTGGGCTAGATCACGGGTTTTAGAATATTTATCGCAAACCCAGGGGCAATTGCCCCCTAACGTCACCCCTTCATTAGGGCCTGACGCATCTGGCGTGGGCTGGGTATTTCAATACGCCCTTGTTGACCGTAAAGGTAAGCATGATTTAGCTCAGCTTCGATCACTGCAGGACTGGTTTTTAAAATTAGAATTGCAAAGCGTTGAAGGTGTGTCAGAGATCGCCACCATTGGCGGCATGGAGCAGGCGTATCAAATTATTGTCGACCCGCACAAACTGGCGCTGTATCAAATTGACTTGATGACGGTCAGAAATGCGCTGGATAACTCGAACAGTTCTACCGGTGGCTCGGTAATTGAAATGGCCGAAGCTGAGTACATGATCAGCTCGTCGGGTTATCGCCAAACCTTAGAAGACTTTGCCGAAATCCCTTTAGGTATTGTGGCTGAGTCGGGCACGCCTGTATTGATGAAAGATGTGGCGCAACTGCGTACAGGCCCTGCGGCTCGAAGAGGTATTGCCGAGCTTGATGGTCAAGGCGAAGTCGTTGGTGGCATTGTGGTGATGCGTTACGGTGAAAATGCCCTAGCAACCATCAACAACGTTAAAACAAAATTAGCCGAAATTGAGAATGGTTTACCCGATGGTGTTGAGCTGGTGATTACCTATGATCGCTCGGAACTCATTTTAAACTCGGTTGATAACCTCAAGCGTAAAGTACTAGAAGAAATGCTGGTGGTTGGTTTTATCTGCCTTATTTTCTTACTGCATGCCCGTTCAACCTTAGTGGCGATCATTTCATTACCGATTTCAATTTTAGTCAGTTTTATTGTGATGAACATAATTGGTGTCAATGCCAATATTATGAGTTTAGGCGGGATTGCGATTGCGATTGGTGCTGTGGTGGACGCTGCTATTGTGATGGTAGAAAACCTCCATAAACACCTTGAGCATTACCGCGACCAACATGATGGCGAAACGCCAACGGGTGAAGCCCATTGGGAGTTAGTGCGACAATCGTCGGTTGAAGTCGGGCCGGCACTGTTTTTTAGCTTATTGATTATTACCTTAAGCTTTGTGCCTGTGTTCGCGCTTGAAGCTCAAGAAGGGCGATTATTTCATCCGTTAGCCTTTACTAAAACCTTTGCTATGGCGGCATCGGCTATTTTGGCTATTACCTTAATTCCGGTATTAATGGGTTATCTTGTACGCGGAAAAATTCCCGCAGAAAAGAAAAACCCGCTAAGTCGCATATTAATTGCCATGTATGAACCGCTGTTACGCGTGGTACTGCGCTTTCCTAAAATGACTATATTAGTCGCTATTATGGCACTTGGCAGTGCGATATACCCTATGACTAAAATGGGCAGCGAGTTTATGCCGTCACTCGAAGAAGGCGATTTATTGTATATGCCTACCACCTTACCGAGTGTCAGTTCAGGCAAGGCGGCGGAAATATTGCAGCAAACCGATCGCCTGATTAAAACCATTCCTGAAGTGAAAAGGGTATTTGGTAAAGTTGGCCGCGCTATTACAGCGACCGATCCTGCACCGCTAACCATGCTTGAAACCACGATTATGCTTAACCCACGTGATACTTGGCGTGAAGGCATGACACTGGAAGGCATTATTAGTGAACTGCAAAAAACCGTAAAAGTGCCCGGTATTACCAATGCGTGGGTGCAGCCGATTAAAACCCGTATTGATATGTTATCCACTGGAGTAAGAACCCCCGTGGGAATAAAAATATCCGGGGCAGACATTAATGAGCTACAACGAATAGGCACCGAAATTGAAGCTGTAGTGAGCAAGTTGCCAGGTACCACTTCTGCTTTTGCGCAGCGCACCAGTGGTGGCCGTTATATTGATATCGAACCCGATCTTAAAAATGCAGCCCGTTACGGTATGACCTTAAAAGATATTCAAGATGTGGTGCAAATGGCCATTGGTGGCATGCAAGTTGGCCAGTCGATACAAGGGCAAGAGCGCTATCCTATTATCATTCGCTACCCACGTGAGCTACGTGACAACATAGAAAAACTCAAAGACTTACCAGTACTTACCAAAACGGGTAAATATGTGCCTTTGGGTAATTTAGCCAGCATTACCATTAGTGATGGCGCGCCTATGTTAGCCAGTGAAAATGGCCGGTTAATCAGTTGGGTGTTTGTCGATTTACAGGACATCTCCATTGGCGAATACATCAAAATGGCGCGTACCGCGTTGGATGAACAAATCACTTTGCCGCCTCGTTACAGTTACAGCTTCGCTGGCCAATATGAGTATATGCAGCGAGTTGAGGCGAAAATGAAATTGGTTATTCCACTGATGTTAATTGTGATTTTCATATTGTTGATGATGACATTTAGCTCATTCATTCAAGCGTCGGTGATCATGTTAAGCCTACCATTCTCATTGGTGGGTAGCGCATGGCTATTGTACTTGCTCGACTTTAACTTCTCGGTTGCGGTATCGGTCGGCATGATAGCCCTTGCTGGGGTCGCGGCTGAGTTTGGGGTCGTGATGCAAGTGTATTTGAATAACAGTATTAAAGATCGCCAAGCCGCAGGGCAATACAATCACCGCTCTGACTTAACCGAAGCGTTAATTCATGGTGCGGTAATGCGTATTCGCCCTAAAGCGATGACGGTAGCCACTATCTTTTTTGGTTTGCTGCCCATTATGTGGGGTAGCGGCACCGGTAATGAAGTGATGCAGAAAATCGCCGCGCCTATGGTAGGTGGTATGGTGACTGCACCGCTGTTGTCTTTGTTCGTTATTCCAGCGATCTATTTATTGATATATGGCCGCAAAATGGCCAAATAGTTCAGTCGCTTGGTATTTTTTTGATTTAATGCCCTCAGTAATTTGAGGGCATTTTTATATGTGCTACTCGCATAAAGCCAAGCTATAACCCGATGGCTTTATAAATGTTGTAATTCAATTCTTCCTCGAACACTAAAATCAGGTGCATTTCTAAGCTGTTTTTGTCAAACTACGGACCATAAAACAGATGAAAACATCAATATAATAATGACAACAAGGACTCCTCATGAAAGCTTTTACACTGGTGTTGACCAGTTTAGCCTTAGCAGTTGCGGGCATGGTGCATGGCGCCGAGATCGACCTTAACCATATTCAGCGCCTAGGGCCCGTTAACCAAAAAAGTGCGGCGCCGTTATCGAAAAGTGCTCATGCCGATGCGTTACGTGCCAACCTTGTTGCAAAGTTAACCCAACCCGATGCCACTAAGCCTATTTTAGTTTTCAATCAGCCATTAACCTGGCAGTCAGCGGTAGAAAAAGCGGAAGGCGAGGGCTGGTTAGCTTATCAACTCCCACTATCAACCCAGCGATTTACCCAGGGTACACTAAAGATAAAAGGGCTTGAAAACCCGCAAGTGTATTTAAATGGGCAGCTCGTAAAATCCGCAGATGTAGTGCCGCTGGTGTTAGCCAATGGTGATTATCAACTCATTGTGTTGGCTGATGGTCAGCAAGCTGATGTGCCTTTCAGTTTAGATTGGCAGGGTAACAGTGAGGTTGATGTACTGAGTTTTGTAAAACAAGACACCCAGCGCGTGTCAGCGCAGCAGTTGTTTGATGCCAAAACGATTAGCAGTATGCAGCTATCGCCTAATGGTAAATACCTACTGCAATCAACGGTTGAATATTCCCCTAGTGAGGGCGACAAAGCTATTTCGGTTACCGAGCTACGTGACGTTGCTAGCAACCAAGTGCTTTACCGTTGGCAGGACAGCTCGCCGCAAAGCGGCGCATTTTCATCCGATAGCAAGCAGTTAGCTTATGTGACTGGGCAGCAAATTGTGTTGTTAGATATCGCCGATTTATCACTAAAAGTGGCGGCTGATAAAATTGAAGATGTTTCTGGTTTACAGTGGTATGGCGATACCTTGTTATTTAGCTGGCAAAAAACCTTTAAAGCCGACGAAAAAGCCACCTCAAAGCGCTATCAAGCACTGGAAGATCGCTGGAGCTATTGGCGTAATAACAGTCAGATTTATCAGTTAGATGTGGCATCAGGCGCAATTAGACAACTTACCGAATCTAAGCAAAGCAGCGACTTACTCGATAGCGATATTCGCTTAGGTAAGCTGTTATTGACCCGTTCTGTGGTCGACTATGCTCAACCCGCCCATGGTTTGTCGCAATTAGTTGAGTTGGATATTGCCACCTTAACTGAGATTCTAATTGGCGAATACCGCACCTTTGGCAGTGCTTTGTACGGCGAAAATGGCATGTTTATTTTGGCCGGTCCTAATTTTATGGATGGCCTAGGTAAGCAAGATCCTGCTATGGAAGTTAATGACTATGACGGTCAATTATATTGGCGCGAAACTAAAAACGAACAAATCACAGCCCTAAGCAAAGAGTTTGATCCTGCTATTAGCAGCATGACAGCAGTTGCGGGTAGAGACTTGATTTTATCAGTGATAGAGGGTGATTTTACCCCATTATACTTCTTTGATAAAAGCCAAAACAAGTTCAGTAAAATCGACACCGGCGTTGAAATGGTTAACAGCTTTGGTATTGCTACCGATCAAGCTTTGCCTACCATTGTTTATGCCGGAACATCGGCAACTGTGCCGCAACAAGCATACGTGATGAATATCAAATCAAACCGCAAAGTGATGCTGTTTGATAGCAAAGTCACCAGTTATGCCACCACACGTTTAGGCCAAATTGAAGATTTTGACTTTACCAATAAACAAGGTCAATTGATTGATGGGCGAGTGTACTTACCTGTTGATTATGATGCCAATAAAAAGTATCCGGCATTGGTTTATTACTACGGCGGCACATCACCTGTTGGTCGCCACTTTACTGGACGTTGGCCATTTAATTTATGGGCGGCACAAGGCTATTTGGTGTACGTATTACAGCCTAATGGCACAACGGGTTATGGGCAAGCATTCAGTGGCCGTCATGTTAATGCCTGGGGTAAACACAGTGCGGACGATATAATTGAGGGAACTCAAGCGTTCTTGCAGGCTTATACAGCCGTTGACCCTAAAAAAGTGGGTAATATGGGTGCGTCCTATGGTGGCTTTATGACCATGTATTTAGCTACCCAAACGGATATTTTTGCCGCGTCTATGTCTCACGCTGGGATCAGTAACCTATCTTCATACTGGGGACATGGCTGGTGGGGTTATGGTTACTCTGGTGTGGCGAGTCGAGGTAGTTTCCCATGGAATAACCGTGAGTTATACGTAGACCAAAGCCCGCTGTATAATGCTGATAAAATTACCACGCCGCTATTACTGATCCATGGTGATGCCGATACCAACGTCCCTGTTGGCGAAAGTCATTACATGTATACCGCGCTTAAGTTATTAAACAAAGACGTAGAATTAGTCGAGTTTGCCGGTCAAGACCACCACATTAATGCGCGTAATATACGTTTTGATTGGTGGGACACTACAATGGCATGGTTTGACTTACAGCTTAAAGGTGAACCAGAGTGGTGGAACACCCTTTATCCTGAAACCAAAAAGTAGTCTGACTAAATAACTTCACCGTCACTTTTAACTCGAGTTAAGGTGAAATAAATTAGCCTCGCAATGCGAGGCTTTTTTGTTGTTATTCAACAGTGAGGTGAGCTGTTTGTCGCCCATTGATTAAACATCATTGCGTTAGACCAATATGATGCCGGTATATTTCAGTGATGGTGTCGCGCAACCATTTATGCGCAGGATTATTACGCTGTCGTCTATGCCAAATTAACGATAATTGTACCGGCTTAATGTTAACCGGCATGTCAATAATTTGAATATTAAAAGCCTGCTGGTATTTATGGGCTAATGATTTGCTACAGGCGCCAATACAATCACTTTGAGCGACCAAAGAAATTAACGAGAGTAACGAGTTGCACTCAGCCACCACTTTTCGGGTAGACAGATTATTCTCCGCATAAAAATCAACAATCGAGGTATTTGCGCGGGTGAGATTGAGCTTAATGTGTTGCTCAGAAAAAAATTGCTCAGCACTGACACTGCCATTAATGCGTGGATGATTATGGCGGCAAATTAATACAATTTCATCCGTGGCTAGGGGTTGGTAAATTAAGGTGTTATCGCGGCTATCAGTAATATCAATGGCGAGATCGGCTTGTTGGGAAAATAGTGCCTCATTGATTTGTGTTTCATTGGTATTTTGATCTTTAAAGGTGATTAACGGATTGCCTAGCTTTTGCAAATGCAAAGTATGCGGTAGCAATTGATCTGTGATGGATTCGAAGGCTAAAACAGTGAATTGCTGACGAGAACTTTTGCTATCAAATACCTTAGTATCTTCAACTAACCCTTCTAACACTTCAAGTGAAGGCAGTAGTTGCTCCATCAGTTGATGTGCGTATAGGGTGGCGATAATACCGCGCCCATTACGAATAAATAAGTCTTGGCCGCATAACTTTGATAACCGTTTAATCGAGCCACTGACCGCCGCTTGAGTCACGCCAAGCTGTTCAGCCGCTAGGGTGATCGATTGGTGATGGTATACCTGCGAAAACACTCTATAGAGATTCAAATCAATCTTGTTTGACATAAGTTTTCACCATGGCTGCGGGCGTTAATTCATAAGTATAACTTAATAATCAACCATAGTTACCTTTGTTTATCTAAATTGTTAACAGTTTATGATGAACGTAATTAAGTCAGCGAGCGCTTTGATTATTCGCTTGGCATCAAGTCGCAACCTCAATATGGATGATTAATTATGAACAAGTCAGTTATTGCTTCAATCGTTATTTCAAGCTTGTCTTTTAGCTATTCAGCTGTGGCACATGACCACGCTGCTGGCCAGGATGAACATGCATTAACAACCTCATTTATGTATCAAGGTAAGCCCGCAACTCAGGCGACCAAAGCATACAATACTGAGTTTGCTAAGGGGTTAAAGTTTGACGATACTAAATCGTTTCAAGAAGGCCGTGCCAACTTGATTGCCCCGCTTGATGCAGCAACCGCGGCACTATTAGCCGATGCCTATGAATTTATCGGTGATAAAACACCAGATACCATTAATCCATCGCTTTATCGTCAGGCGCAGATGAATAATGAAGCCTATGGCTTGTATCAGGTGAACGATAACATTTTCCAAATTCGTGGTACTGACTTAGCCAACATGAGCTTAGTGCGTACCGATAATGGTTGGATTGTATTTGACCCGCTAACCACACGCGAATCAGCCAAAGCCTCGTTAGCCTTCGCCCTTAAAAACTTGCCTTTTGGTAATAATGATCCTGTTGTCGCTATGGTTTATTCGCACTCACATGCGGATCACTTTGGGGGTTCTCGTGGAATACAAGATATGTTTCCTAACGTAAAAGTGTACGGTTCAGCCAATATCACCAAAGAGATGGTTGATGAAAACGTACTAGCGGGTAATGCCATGTCTCGCCGCACGTCTTATCAATACGGTGCGACTATGGTGCCATCAGAAACCACTATTGTTGATGCCGCCTTATCAAACGGTATTGCTAAAGGCGAGATCACCTATGTGCTGCCACACCACGAAACAAACTTAAAGGGTAAATTCGAAACGGTAGTGATTGACGGCTTAGAAGTGGGGTTTATGGATGCATCAGGCACTGAAGCCGTATCAGAAGCCGTTGCTTATATCCCCAGCATGAAGACGATTTGGGCAGCGGAAGTGACCTACAAAGGCATGCACAATGTGTATACCTTACGCGGCGCTAAAGTACGTGATGCGCTTAAGTGGTCGAAAGAAATCAATAACATGATCCAAGAATGGGGCGGTGAAGCAGAGTTTTTATTCTCGGCGCACAGCTCACCAGTGTGGAGCAACAATGATATTAATGATTTCTTAAAACTTCAGCGTGATAACTATGGTTTTGTTCATAACCAGTCTTTACGTTTGGCTAATAATGGCGTGGTATTGCAAGATATTGGTTGGGAAATCCAAAAAGTATTACCGCAATCAATTAAAGATGCATGGCACACCAATGGTTACCACGGGACTTACTCGCACAATGCACGCGCCGTATATAACATGTACCTGGGTTACTTTGACATGAACCCTGCTAATCTAAATCCATTACCAACAAAAGCGGAAGCGGCTAAGTTTGTTGAATACATGGGAGGTGAAAAAGCCGTGCTGAAGCATGCTAAAGCCGATTTTGCCAAGGGTGAATATAACTTTGTGGCAACAGCATTAAACAAAGTGGTTGTCAGTAACCCAAGTAACAACGATGCGCGTTCGCTACTGGCTGATACTTATGAACAGTTAGGTTATCAATCGGAAGGCGCAGGTTGGAGAAACGTGTACCTTTCAGGGGCACAGGAGCTGCGTATTGGTCGTCAAGCAGGTGCGCTTAAATCAGCATCAGCAGATATTATTGCTGAAATGCCAGTCGGGTCGTTACTGGATTACTTAGCGATTAAAGTGGATTCAATTAAAGCGCAAGAATATGCCTTTGAAGTTAACTTAGTCCTTCCAGATACCAAAGAAATCTACGTGGTTGAGCTTTCGAACGGTAACTTAAGCAACGCTAAAATTGATAAAGTAAAAGACACAGCAACAGCGACTTTGACTATCAATCAATCTGACATCGTTAAGCTGAACCTTAAGCAAACAACGGTTAAAGACTTGCTTGCAAGTAAAGCGGCTAACATTAAAGGTGATGCGTCTTTCTTAGAAACCTTAGCTAAAGTGATGACAGAATTTGACTCGGCATTCGAGATTGTGCCACTACCGTCAGATAAAGTGATTGAAGCTAATCGTGCTATCTATATGCAAGATGTCGCCAAGCCAGCACACAATGACCGTCACCATGGTCATGATAGTAAGTAAATACTGATTAACTTACTCTGCAATAAAAACCGCTCATTGAGCGGTTTTTTTATGGGGTTTAGTTTGGTCCTGTAGCTTGCCATTGCTGACAAAAAGCCATAAAGCTTTTAAGCAGTGGGTTTTGATATTTGTCTTTATGGATTAAAAACCAAAAGCGGCGTGGCATGCTAATAGGCGGAATCAGTTGGCTAACTCGACCACTTTTTATGGCATATTGTGCCGCCAACGTGGATAAACAGCCTAATCCCAGCCCTGCTGAAACACTGCTAATCAATGCCTCAGTAGTGTTGATCTCGAAGGCGAGCTGCCAATGGCTAAGTTTCGGTGCCAGAGTATTAATAAAAACTTCGCGTGAGCCTGAGCCCGGCTCCCTTAACACCCAATCGCTATGTTCTAAGTCCGTTATTGTCAGCGTTTTTTGCTTAGTTAGCGGATGATCGATTGCGCTAATAATGCACATTTCATCGTGACTGAAAGGGATTGAAATCAAATCTGGATGATGGGTTTGACTTTCGATAAGGGCAATATCCAGCTCAAAATCAACTAACTTTTGACAAATAGTGGCAGAGTTTGAAATAAATAAACTTTGCGATAAATGCTGATGTTGTTGCCGAAATTGGCTAAGTAAATACGGGCTAATATGATTGCCTATGGTATCGCTACTGCCCAGCCTGAGCTTGCCGTACAAGGCTGGATTATCGCTAAAAAGATGCGTGATCTGCAGGGCGCGAATAAGTAATTCATCTGCCAAGGGTAAAAGCTGCTGCCCTTCTTGATTAAGAATAAGCCGATTGTTTACCCGATCAAATAATGGATGAGACAGTTGTTTTTCAAGTTCTGCCAACGCCATGCTAATAGCGGCTTTAGACAAGCAAAGTTGTTCTGCTGCAGCCGTTAAAGTTTTGTGTTGCGTAATAGCATGAAATACATTGAGCTGCTTCAAAGATATGTGCATGGCCATAGTGATACCATCCTCGCGTTTATCGTTATCATCAACGCCGACATTGATGAACCTAGTGTTAATTCGTTTTTATACTCAAGTATATCGTTCAGTATTTCTTAACGCACGTCATTAATAATTGGATATATATAAACAATTAGCAAGGGTAACATCTCATTAAGAAACACATTCGTGCGTTAATTGAAACAGTAAGAGGTCAGCATGATAAATATGGCTAAAGGTAAATTAATTGCAGCGCCAACGCCTATGGCCGGCTTAGCTTTGGGGATTGCCAGTTTAGGCTGGTGTTGGGAAAACTTCGCCAATTTAAATGGTTATGGTCAACTGATAGGCGCGGCGATTGCCAGCGTGTTACTTCTGCTGTTAGCGATGAAGTTTGTCGTCTTGTCCGATACCTTAAAAGAGGATTTAGCCCATCCCGTGATTGGTAGTGTGGTCCCCACATTTGCCATGGCGACTATGGTGGTGTCTAACTCGGTAGGGCAGTTCTATTTACTCGCAGGCGATGCGTTATGGTTATTTGCCGTTGGCTTACATATCGTATTTTTAATAAGCTTTTTATATCACAGAGCGAAAGCATTCGAACTCCATCACATGGTGCCCAGTTGGTTTATACCGCCCGTAGGGATTATCGTTGCTGACGTGTCATTTTCGGGTACGCCACAATTAGCCTTAATTGCCCATATCGCCTTAATCTTTGGCATGGCGACGTATGCTGTGATGTTACCGCTGATGATTTATCGTTTGATGTTTAGCCATGAAGTGCCCGATGCGGCCAAACCAACTTTGGCCGTGTTAGCCGCCCCCGCCAGTTTGTCATTAGCAGGATATTTAACCGTATCGGCTACGCCATCACCTATCATTATCGCCTTACTATTTGGCATTGCAGTGTTGATGACCAGCGTTATCTACCTGGCATTTATTAAATTACTTACCCTGCCATTTAGCCCCGGCTACGCAGCGTTTACTTTCCCTATGGTGATAGGCTCTACCGCATTATTCAAAATGGTCACCTGGATGGAAACGACCAATATAGCAGTGGATTATATTGATCAAGTACGCCGATTAGCGCAGTTAGAACTAGTCATCGCAACCGTGGTAGTGGCCTATGTGGCAATACGATATCTGTATTTTTATCAGCCGTTTAGAATTAAAACGACGGTTAGTTAGCGTTTTGGGGATAGGTTTTCGAGGCACCATTGGGCTTAAAACATTTTTATATGAAAGTGGCTTAGGAGGTTTTTTTGAAAAGGTTTACCAGCCCTACTAAAATAATGCGTCTAGTGAATAGGAATGTTTACCCTGACCCCACTAAATTCCCAATGAAGTTAAATCGAAGAAATGGAATATTAGGTGTAAGCACGGCTGTGACCGTCGATGGCAGGGATGCCATCGTTGAGCTTACAGGGACGTACTTGCAGCGCGTCACAGAAGTGCTTGCACATAAGGTGGCTATTTCACATCCATGTGATCGCGACATGCGTATATCCTATACATCCCTGCCAGCGTGACATTTGTTAATCCAAACGGAGTTTGTAAATACGAAAGGGAACCTGCGGTCTGAATCTGCTGTGGGCGAAGCACTACTAGGTTGATTTGTTTAACATGGCCGACAAGCTTTAACGCAACACTTAGTTAGCCCTGATCTGTTTTAGCGCAGCAATCAGTAAATCATGGTCGCTTACTCATACGCGAACTCTTATGTTCACTCTTAGGTCCGGTAAAGCACTTTTACCACATGCCAACCAAACTTTGTTTTAACTAAATGCGGCGTGATGAGCTCGCCACTAAAACAGACCTTATCAAACGGCGGTACCATTTGGCCTTGTTTAAATTCACCTAAACTGCCGCCTTTTTTACCCGATGGACAGCTAGAGTGTTGCTTTGCAAGCACATCAAATTTAGCGCCTTTTTTAAGTTTAGCCATAATGTCATCGGCCAACTCTTTGTGTTTGACCAAAATGTGTAATGCGCTAGCAGTGCGTGCCATGATGTGAACCTTTTATAAAATGTCGCTAATGACGGCATTATATCATTGCTTATGCCTGTTGCTAACCTTGCAAACTGAATGATATTTATCTGCTTAATTCGCCCGAATTAAGCATAATGATGCTGGCATATCACTTTATGCTACTGACTGATTTTACAAAATAAACATTTATCAATTTTCCTTAAGAAAGCCTTAAGATTGGCCCGATAGATTGCCAGTATAGGGTTTATAAGGATTAATCATGCCAGCTATCCATAATCACATTTCGTTACTGTCTTTTCGAAAAACCATCAATGCATTGTGCTTATGCTTTAGCGCTTTGTGGGTGATGGCGTTTGCACATTCAAGCATTGCTGCGCCCGCATTAAATTATGCTGTGCAAAATGTTAAGGGTGAAACCGTTAACCTGTCAGAGTTTGCGGGCAAAGTGGTGTATGTCGACTTTTGGTCGTCCTGGTGTGGACCTTGCCGCAAATCTTTCCCTTGGATGAACGAGATGCACGCCAAATATGCCGCCAAAGGTTTAGCTGTAGTGGCGATTAATTTGGACGTTGAACCTGAGCTTGCTGCGCAGTTTTTAACAAAGTTACCCGCGAGTTTTCCTGTGCGTTATAACCCCGAAGGCGATGTGGCGAGATCATTTGATTTACAAGGCATGCCGAGCAGCTTTTTGTTCAATCGCCAGGGCGAATTAGTGCAAAAGCATGTGGGTTTTTATGATGATAAAAAAGCCCTGTATGAGCAAGAAATTCAACAGTTGTTGGTGGAGTAGTTTATGAAAAACAATTTGATTCGATTCAATATTAAAGCTGGACTCGCTATTGTTATTTTAACCGGTTTATCGGCTTGCTCAACCTTAGGTGTTGAGCCCTGGGAAAAAGATCAACTTGCAAGAGCTGATATGGCTCTAGACAGTGAAAAGCTTGATATGGCCTTAGATGATCATATTTATTTTAGTAAAGAAGGCACCAGTGGTGGTCGCTCATTAGCGGGCGGAGGTTGCGGATGCAATTAACTCAAAAACGCAATATAGCTGGCGCCATAGCCATGGCGAGTTGCAGCTTAATTAACCCTAGTGCTCAAGCGACAGACCTTAATGACACCGTAAAATCAGACGATTGGAAAGTAGATGCCGCCATTATGTATTACGGCGAGCAAGATAGAGTGCAAGCCGCTGAAGTGATCGGCAATGTGCAGAAATCGTTTGGCGATAGCTCATTATTGGACATGAAGCTGGTAGTAGACAGTTTAACGGGTGCATCGGCGTCAGGTGCGGTGGCGCAGGACAGTAGCCAAACCTTTACTCGCCCTTCTGGTAATGGTGAATATACCGTTACCCCTGGTGAAACGCCGCTTGATGACACTTTCCACGATACGCGCGTGCAATTAAGCGCGAACTGGATGGAAGTACTTAATCCAGATTGGACCTTAAACGTGGGCTTAAATGGCTCAACCGAATTTGACTATTTATCGTTAGGTTTAAATGCGGGTCTTGAGCGTAGCTTTAATAAAAACAACACAATAGTGGCGTTATCAGGGGCGTTTACCCAAGATACTATTGATGCTGTAGGTGGCAGACCTGTGGCGTTATCTGAAATGGCACTGAGATCTAAATATGATACTGAAGCCGCGTTTCAAGCGGCATTTGATGACACGCGTCAATCGGGTACCGATGACAAGCAAACGATTGACCTAATGCTTGGGGTAACCCAAAACATTAATCGCTTTTGGTTAATGCAAGCTAACTATGGTATTTCGAATGTGTCGGGTTACATGAGCGACCCATACAAGGTGTTATCTCAAGTGGATAACAGCGGTACCACACAGGCGTACCTATATGAGAATCGCCCTGAAGATCGCTTAAAACACAGTGTGTTTTTAATGACCAAAGGCGCGTTAGATTCTGGTGTAGTTGATTTTTCTTATCGCTACAGTACCGATGATTGGGATATTTCATCACATACCTTGGAAACCCATTATCGTTATTATTTGAGCCCGAGTATTTATGCTCAGATACACCTACGTTACTACCAACAACAAGCAGCAAACTTTTATCAGCCATTTTTGTTGGCGGATGAGCCATTACCTGAATTTGCCAGCGCAGATTATCGTATTGGTGATATGACCGCGTATACGGTGGGATTAAAGTTTGGCCAACGGTTATCTGGCGGACATGAATTAAGCTACCGTTTAGAGTACTACCAACAAAACCCAGAAAATAATGGCACTGAGTTAATTGGGCAGTTGAATCAATTTGAACAATTCCCTGCGGTGAAAGCGATTGTGGCACAAGTGAGTTATTCGTTTTAAGATGAACACATAATGTGTTTGTGGACAATGCGCTAATGAGCGGTGCCAATTTGAGTGCTAATCAGACTTATGATGCCAATCAAACCCCTTCAGCGACTTTACAGAGTCGCAGTTGGGGCTTTTTAGGGTGTTTTCGCGCTATGGCAAGCCCTTGTGAGCTATTAATGGCAACAGATAACGCCGATATAGCCCAAGCTATGTTGGATATTGCCCACAAGGAAGCCATTCGCATAGAGCAAAAATATAGCCGTTTTTTAAGTCATAACCCCCTATGGCAGATAAATAATGCCCAAGGTTCAGCTACCCCTATCGATACAGAAACCCTACAATTGCTAACGTTTGCCCAGCAATGCTACCAATTAAGTGATGGTGATTTTGACATCAGTGCAGGGCCATTAATGCGCTTATGGCGCTTTGATGGGCAGTCTTCGATACCGGATGACGCGACCATTACTCAGGCTAAAGCAAATGTTAATTTTGCTAAGGTCTATTTTGATCAAGCTAATATTCAGATGCCAGCGGCAATGAACCTTGATTTTGGCGGTATTGGTAAAGAATATGCGGTTGATAAAGTGGCTCATTTATTAGCGGCTCAGTGGCCAGATATTTCGGTATTAGTAAATTTTGGCGGCGATATTCATTGTTTAGTTGAGAAATCACACTCCCCTTGGCAAGTTGGTATCGAAAACCCTAACGCCTTAGATAATGCCGCAGCGGTGCTTAGTATTAACCAGGGAGCGCTTGCCACCAGTGGTGACACGCGCCGTTTTATTGAAGTGAATGGCAAACGTTATGGGCATATTATTAGCCCAACAACGGGCTATCCAGTCGTTAATGCGCCCCGCTCTGTCACTGTACTAGGGCCTAATTGTGTCACCGCCGGAATGTTAGCCACCATGGCGATGTTACAGGGCGCGAATGCTGAGTTATTTTTAGAACAACAGTCAGTGAAATTTACAGTATTTAGATAATTGAGTGAATCAAAAAGGACAAGGTCATGCGGGTGCTACTGGTTGAAGACAATGCATTATTAGCGCAGGGAGTGTGCTTAAGTTTATCTAAGCTTGGTATGCAAGTGGATCATCTCTCAACATATCAACAAGCCTTAACGGCAGTGGATTATGAAGACTTTAGCGTGATTATTCTTGATTTAGGCTTACCAGACGGTGATGGCGCTGATTTACTTAAGCGTTGGCGCAAAAACGGGGTGTCTATTCCTACTATTGTGCTGACCGCTAATACCGATTTTGATATGCGCCTGGCCTGTTTAGATATGGGGGCCGATGATTACCTAAGTAAACCTTTTGACGTGAGAGAGTTAGCGGCAAGGTTGCGCGCTATTGTGAGGCGACAGCATGGCCTAGACCATAATCAATTTGAGTATGGTGCATTAAGTATCGACTTTTCTAAATGTGAAGTGCATTTTCGTGGTGAACTCGTTCATCTTTCGCGACGAGAATATCAATTATTACTTGAGTTTGCTCAGTCCGCAGGGCGAGTGTTAACGCGCTCTCAACTTGAACAATTAACCTATGGCTGGGATGAGGTTGGCAGTAACTCTATCGAAGTGCATATTCATCATTTACGTAAGAAAATGGCTAACGAACTCATCAAAACAGTGCGCGGTATTGGTTATACCTTAGTTGAGGTTGTTTAATGTCGGTAAAATCGAATCGGGGTTTAAGCTCGCTGTACTCGCTGCGCATGCTAATGGGCGTTGCTATGGTAACGGCTATTATCATTACCGTGGCTATCACTAATTTACTCAGCCGAGATGATGCTAGTAGACAAATAGAAGAGTTATTTGATGCGCAAATGCTGCAAACAGCCAAAGTGCTGGAATTGTTTTATGTGAGTGAGTTTACCGACGTAAAAATTAAACAACTTATTCAACAGCCTATAAAACTGCATGTGCAACAAACCGATATTGAAACCTTTGCAGAGCAGTCGACCACAGCCAACTTGATGTATGAAAACAAAATGTCTTTTCAACTGTTGAGCGAGTCAGGGGAGTTATTAGTTTATTCAGATAGCTCCGGTGAGAAATCACTAAGTCGTTTGGCTCAGGGGTATGAGTTACGCAACATTGATAATGCCTTGTGGCACGTGTTTAGCTATTTTTCCAAAACACATAGGATATGGATTGTTACTGCACAAAGTGAGGATGTTCGCGAAGAGTTGTTAGCTAAGATGATGTCGAATACCTGGACCGTGCCGTTCCTTGTGATGCCAGTCGTGTTGTTGGTGTTTCTATTGATTACTTATTACTTATTTAAACCAGTCAAAACCCTCGAAGCTAATTTACTGACGCGCGCGCCACAGGATTTATCGCCCATCAATATTGCTCTGCCTACTGAATTAATTCCGGTGCAGCGGGCTTTAAACGATTATATCCACCGTATATCACAGGCAATGCAGCGGGAAAGGCGTTTTAGTGCTGATGCCGCCCACGAGCTCAAAACCCCATTAGCTATTGTGAAGCTGCACCACAATGGTTTAAGGGATTTATATGGTGACACTGTTGAACAATTAGTCACTGAACCACAACAGGCGCAACTTCACTTAAGTGCGATTGAGCAAGGTGTTGACCGCATGAGCCATATGGTTGAACAGTTATTGTTGTTGTCCAGAGTCGATGCTATTGAGGCGCTTAATTTACAACAGTGTAGAGTGAGTGACATCATTGAGGCATCGATAAACCAGCTTATTACTATTATCGCCGACTACGAATGGCAGATTGATATTTGTCCTTCTATTATTGCCACGGTTGATGAGTTTTATATGGAGTTAGTGTGTAAAAATTTGATAGAAAATGCCTGTAAGTATAGTCCTAAAGAGTCGATTATCAGTATTCAAGCCATTGAGCAAGATAACAAGATTATCTTAAAGTTTGCTGATTCAGGTAAGGGAATGAGTGAGACGCAAATCGCACGAGCAAAAGAGCGATTTTATCGGGTGGATGAAAATGACTCCCAAGGTGCTGGTTTGGGATTATCGATTTGCCAGCACATTATTAGTCTACATGGCGGTGAACTTAATTTGGCAGCCAACCAACCTAAAGGCTTAGTCGTCAGTATGTCATGGCCAAACGCAACACAATAGACAGCGCGGATAACGTAGTAGCCGAATAAATTAGTTTGGACTAATTTATCTCTACAGACGTACAATGAAGTTATTTGTTAGACTGCATGGCTGATCAAAATGCGCGTTTGCAATGAGCTATTGCAATAAACTGTCATAATGTTCAGTCACAATCATCGAACCTTATTTTTATACAGTGGCTTTCTATGATGCCGCTGCAACTTCACTTATCGTTAAGGAACAAACATGATCACTCAAGGACAAACTTTACCAGCGGGTACATTAGGTCAATTAACTAAAGACGGCATGGTAAACCATAACGTTACTGAACTATTCGCCGATAAAAAAGTGGTTTTATTTGCCGTACCAGGTGCATTTACGCCAACGTGTTCAGAAGCACATTTACCGGGTTTTGTGGTATTAGCGGATCAGCTTAAAGCCAAAGGTGTTGATTTAATTGCGTGTGTATCAGTTAACGATGCATTCGTGATGAAAGCTTGGGGCGAAGCGCAAAATGCATCAGAATTAATGATGCTTGCAGACGGTGATGCTAGCTTTACTAAAGCGTTAGGTTTAGAAATGGATACCGCAGGTTTTGGTGGTGTTCGTT
Organism: Shewanella sp. HL-SH2; assembly: GCF_051164935.1. Lineage (NCBI taxonomy): Bacteria > Pseudomonadati > Pseudomonadota > Gammaproteobacteria > Alteromonadales > Shewanellaceae > Shewanella > Shewanella sp. HL-SH2. The sequence goes on along the minus strand of NZ_CP195035.1, from coordinate 311,380 downwards.
CACAACGTTATGCCATGGTAATTGATAAAGGCGTGGTTAGCGTATTAAACGTTGAAGCGGCTAAGTCATTTGAAGTCAGTACTGCTGAAGCAGTATTAGCTGCCCTATAAGTTTCCCTTTCATCACTTTGACGTGATGATGAACTAAAAAAGCATGCCATCATTGCTTTGATTGGCGTGCTTTTTTTATGGTTACAAACAGTACCATGCAGGCTTAGAAGTAGTGAATATATTCCGCGCCAACACGGTACAACACATCATCAAAACCTATTAAATCTAACTCATAATCACGGCTGACATATTCGGTTGCGAAATGCAGTAAATTGTTCTGGTTGCCTAACGGCACAATAACGCCAAATTTTAAGTGATCTACTTTATAAAATTGATTGTCATCATACGCCCACTCACCAGAGAAATGGCTGTAGGACGCAGTTATTTGTACGCCACTGTTGGCAAAGGTATACGCATTGTTCCATTCAACAAAGTAACCTAGACCAGAGCGGCCAAGTACATCAACACCGTGGCCAAGTTCTTGGCGAGGCCAATCATCATCTTTTTCTTCTTCGCTATAACCCGCACCGAGTACAAAGCCAAGATCGTAATGATTAACGTCAGTAAAACGACGATTTAAGCCTAAACCAGCAATGGCTAATATTTCAAACTCTTCTAGTTGCTGGCTATTGTAATGGCCTTCAACTCGGGCGTGGGCACTGACGATATATTGCTGCTGATCACCAAAACTGGTAAAAGGACGATAATAATGGAGCTTAGCATCCATAGAGTTACGATAGCGGTCGTCATCGTACTTTTCAGAGTCTTTTTCGTAGTAATAGGTTGCCCGTGCGCGAATATAGTTTTCATCTAGCTTGAACCCATTATTGTAACGGCGATCATCCCAAATGATTGAAAACCCACCACCGCGCGACATTGAGCTATATTCTGAGTCTGGATATGATTCAAGACCGACAATAACCGACGCGGCTAATGGCAAGGCCTTTTCTTCAGCCATAACAGAGGTACTGATATTGGCCAATAGTAAACTACTGAGTACTGACACTATCAATTTCATATTTTGGATAACCTTTTTCAATGTAAACGCAATGTGTTACCAAATGATAACATCTTGAGGGTAAATATCATTATAAAAAAGAGGGATTAAGCGGTAAGTAAGTGTTAGCTTTTGATCATGTTTTGGGTAATAAAACCCGGGCAATTAATCCACCATCAGCTCGATTTGCCAAACTCACTTTACCGTTATGGCGGTCGATAATACGCTTAATAATGGCCAAACCCAGCCCTGACCCCACGCTACCACGCGCACTGTCACCTTGGGTGAAAGGCTGGAAAAGTGTTTCTGCTGTCGCTTCATCAATACCAGGGCCATCATCCTCTACCGAAAAACCGATAAATGCACCTTGTTGGAAGGATGATATTTTTACCCAGCCATTACCGTATCTAAAGGCATTTTCTACCAGGTTACTCAGTACCCGCTTAATCGCTACGGGGTGAATAAGAATTTCCGGACATTCGCTTAAGTTTGTTTCTAGTACACCGGAACGATGACTTTCTTGCTGACTTATCTCTTGAATTAACTGATTAACTTGAAACAATTCACGTTCAACATCTTCATCATTGCGGATATAAGCAATAAATTGGGTGATGATGGCGTCCATGTCTTCTATATCACCGACAATGCCGTCTTTTAAATATTGGTCATCTTCTACCATCATTTCTGATGCAAGGCGAATCCTGGTTAAAGGAGTACGCAAATCGTGAGATATTCCGGCCATCAGTAGGGCGCGGTCTTGTTCTAGTTGTTTCATGCTGTGCGCCATTTGATTAAACGCATGGGTCACTTCAACGATTTCCGTTGAACCACTTAAGGGTAAAGGGTCGGGGAATTGGCCTTTTGATACCGCAAAAGCGGCCTTTTGTAATCGTTTTAAGGGTTTATTTTGTTTGCGAGCAAACAGCCAACCGCCAGCGACACTGAGTGCTCCGATAACCAGCAAATATAATGTCAGTGGCGATAAGTCAGATTCGTTAATGCTAGTCAGCGGCACTTTTATCCACAATTTAGGCGCTTGCGGTGGGCGGATCCAAACATTTAACGTCTCGCCTTGAGAAAAGCGCACTTCTGCTTCACCGCCTAAATAGCCTGACATTTGCTCAGATAAAAAACCATAGTAAGCGGCATTGTCTAAACCTGCTTCACGGGCTTGCTTTAGATTGTAAACTGTCATGCCATCGTGACGAACTTTAGCATTAAGTGCGTCAACCATGGAGAGATGTTCACGACCAACGTCAACACCATCAACAAATAGAATATTGATTTGCCTAGCAATAAGCTGGTTAATTTGCTCATAACTGGGTTTAATAAAGTACACAGCAACTGACCAGTAAGACACCAGTTGATTGATCAGCAGCAAGCTACCAATCAATACCACGGTTTGACTAAAGGCGTTACGAGGTAAGAGGCGTTGCCACCACTTTAAGACTAATTTGGCAGGTTCTGGCACGGTTTACTTACGCGCCGAACCGTCAGGCACAAACACATAGCCTAAACCCCATACCGTTTGAATATAACGTGGGTTGGCTGCATCTTTCTCTATTAATCGGCGTAAACGCGATACTTGCACATCAATCGAACGCTCTAGGGCAGAATAATCCCGTCCACGGGCTAAATTCATGAGTTTGTCGCGCGATAGTGGCTCACGAGGGTGGGAAACCAATACTTTTAATACCGCAAATTCGCCACTAGTGAGTGCAATACTTTCATCACCATGGAACATTTCGCGGGTGGCTAAATTCAGTGAAAACTCACCAAACTCAATCATTTCTTCTTGCTGTGCAGGGGCGCCGGGTACATCAGTAATTTGTCGGCGCATTACCGCTTTAATGCGGGCAAGTAATTCACGGGGATTAAATGGTTTAGGTAAGTAATCATCGGCGCCTAGTTCTAGGCCAATAATGCGATCGACTTCATCGCCTTTTGCGGTAAGCATCACAATCGGGATCGGGTTTTCTTGCTGACGCAAACGGCGACAAATAGATAAGCCATCTTCACCAGGTAACATTAAATCTAATACGAGTAAGTGAAAGTTTTCACGCTCAAGCAGTCTATTCATTTGCTCTGCATTGGCAGCGCTGCGTACTTGGTAGCCTTGCTCCATTAAATAACGTTCTAACAACGAACGCAGTCGCATATCGTCATCAACAACGAGAATTTTAGATGTTTCTTGGCCCATGAAAATGTCCCTTTTACCTTCAGCATTTTTAGTTAATATAACCAGTTTACCGCTTAGCTAATAGTGTCTTGAAAGTAACTTTAGCTTGAAGTCGCATTTTTATAACTATTTGTTATTAAATGCTATTGATTTTATTGGTTTTTAATTAATATCAATTAAAGTGTGAAAATTGTAACAAATCCCATTTTGTAGATAATTAACAAGGCTTTGTAAGCTAGGTATGCAAATTGTATTAAATGCTTATGTTTAAAATAATCTTCCCCACACAAACTCAGCGTTAATAGCTTGATCTGAACTGCTGTAAACTTGGGCGTAATAGCCGTTAGTAAAAATCACACAATAGCTGATATCAACCGCCAGTTTCTCAGGCCAATATCCAAAGGTGTGATGGCGCTCAAGTGCTTGGTATTGCTGACCGAGAATATCCACATCACCAGACTCAGAGGATAAAGTGAGTAGGGTATTTGCTGCGGACAGTGAGTAATGGATCGGTTGGGTTACAAGGTCGTGAGTGAGCAAGTCGGTTTTGGTTATTTCTGGCAATTCTGCAGGCTGCGCGACTAACGATTGTTGTCGATAAAATACCAGCTCACTGGGAATAAACTGCAGTGCATCAGCCTGTTGCTTGATACGTCCCCAGTGGTGGAAGCTGCTATTTGGTGAGTCGAGGTTGATAAAAACGTGGCTATAACTGGTATCAGGATTAATGTGCAGCAATGCCATTTGGTTGGCTGATTGATAAAGCCAGTCGCCTGTTATAGGCAGGTCATTATTGGGTAGAACACTACTTGGTAGGGCGCGATTAGGTAGAGCAATGTTCGTTAGCACGCTCGTCAGTAGGTTATTACTGTAGACGAAACCGACATTAAAACACATTGATATAGGCAACATAATGACAAGTGTAAATAGCGGTTTAGGTCGATATTTATCAAATAAGTCTTTTAGCATTGAGTACATATAATTCCCTTTATGTGTACAAATAGAAGGTTAAGTATAGTTGATAAAATGGCACATAAAAAAAGAGCCTCATAAAGAGACTCAATTTTAGGTATTCATAAAGTATGATTTAAGGTGAGTTAGAAGCGGCCCACAACACCCAAACCTACATTATAACCATCAGCATCAGAATCAAGATTTTTTGATAAATCAAATGTAGCAGAGAATGCATCTGACATGCGTAACCAGTATGCGGTTTTAACCATAAAAGCATCATCAGAGCCAACATCCGCATAACCTAAACCCACAGACCAGGCTTTAGTCACATACCAATCTGCATTGATATTGATTAAGTCATCAGCATCTGTGTGAGTCCAAGATGCACCTAGGTCGATACCGGTTGTTGTTTCAAAATCAATAAAGCTACGCACTTCAGCACCGTACTGTGATTCAAAGTCATCACTGCCATCAATATAAAAAGCGGCTACTTTTGAGCTATCATTGAAAAAATAACCCCCATCCAGTTTGTAAACACTGCCACTATTATTGCCAAATTCTACACGTTGGAATTGACCACCAACGAACCATTTTGAATCAAACACATAAGTACCATCAAAACCTAAAGTGTCCACATCGGCAGCGTCAAACATAGAATAGTTAGCGCCAACGTTAGATTTTTGCGCTAAAAAGCCGTTAAGTGCATAAGGGCCGTTTGCTTGGTCAACAGGGCTAACATAGTAGCGATATTTTGCATTCCAAATACCGTCACCAAATTCTTCAGAGTTAGCGTTATAGCTTAAGCCCGCTTCGTGTTGAAACGCAGCATCTTGTGCAGCTACAGCAGGTAAGCCTAGAAAACCTAATAATAACGCTAGAGCAGTAACATTTTTCATCAATCATTCCTTTATTTGATTATTTTTCGCTAGGTAATTCAAGCAAGTTCGGGGGGGGAGATAGACTGAGCATACAAGATGTTTAATCCTCTACATTTTTCTTCCAAAACATCATGTTTGTGAAGTGTGCTTTCCTAGCGGCGCAAACCATAAAGCAAATGAGGTTAAAAATAAAATGAAACTTATAAATTAATAAAAAACTTAGACTTTTTATAAATGTCAATCCACTAAATAGAATGGGTTTTACTGTTGGCATTCTACTTTGTAATTAGTTTTATGTGCTATTCCGCTACATTGAGCTAATCGTGATATATTGCGCTATTGAATTTTTTATCCTCTAACTGTGATTATAAAATTATTATGAGAACGGCGATTGTGACCCGCGAAGGGTTTGAAAAACTCCAGCAAGAACTGCATTTTTTGTGGCGTGAAGAGCGACCTGAAATCACTAAAAAAGTGGCTTGGGCCGCTAGCTTGGGCGATAGAAGTGAAAATGCTGATTATCAGTACAATAAGAAACGTCTGCGTGAAATTGATTGGCGAGTAAGGTATTTACGTAAAGCGATTGAAAACCTTAAAGTTGTCGACTATTCCCCTGAGCAAGAAGGCAAAGTCTTTTTTGGTGCTTGGGTAGAGATTGAAAACGATGACGGCCAACAACTGACACTGCGGGTGGTCGGTTATGATGAAATTTTTGGCCGCAAAAATTACATTTCGATAGATTCACCTATGGCACGTGCCTTGTTAAAAAAAGAAGTTGATGATGAAGCGATAGTCAGTACACCTGATGGTGATAAGTGCTGGTATATTAATAAGATATTTTATCGACAAGCTGAATAAGCTCATTTGAAAAACATTATTTTCTCGCCTTCTTATCGCAAAGTTTGATAAATAGACTCTAGGCTGCGACACCTTGTCGCAGTTTCCGCTTTAGCTTTTGTCTCCCCCTATTGTCGCAGGCACAATTGCACTACAACTTATCTACAAAAACAACAACATGAATGTAAAGTTTTCAATATTAACCGCTGCAGTTTTGTCTGGGCTCTTTAACGGTCAATCTTTTGCTGATGAAATGGAAATTATCACCATTCAGCATAGTGATAATTACGCTGTTGCTTCTGCTTCAGACAAGGCATTAGCCGCCAAAATTGATGTAGGCGATTTATTTAAGGTGTTACCCGGAGCGTCAATTAATGGCAATGGTCCGTTAACGGGAATTGTGCAATACCGGGGTTTGTCTGGGGACAGAGTTAACACTCAAATTAATGGTGCTAAATTGGCTGGAGCAGGTCCTAATGCTATGGATACCCCCTTAAGTTATGCCAGCTTGATTATGACTGAACGGGTAGATTTGTATCGGGGTATCGCGCCTGTTGCTAGTGGTATTGATACCATGGGCGGCACAGTTAACGTTGTAGAGTCTAGCGCCGAGTTTGATGTGGTTAATGGTAAAGCTGCCGGCCAGTATCAAGATAATGGGCAACGTGGTTACTTAGGGGCAAAAGCTAATTTGGCGAATAAAGACCATGCTTTATTGGTTTATGCTGATGCATTAAATGGCAATGAAGATGTTAAAACAGCTAGCGGCAAGCGTATTCACCCCACTGATTATAAAAAACAAATGTTGGGTGGCCAATACAAGTTTAATTTAAGTGACTCTGCCGGCCAGGACGCGTTTATTGGTGTGGGTTATCAACATCTTGAAACAACCGATGCGGGCACGCCAGCATTACCCATGGATATTGGTTTTATTCGCACAGATCGGGTTAATGTTGAAGGTTTACAGCAACTAGCCGACTGGCAACTTGATTGGCACTTAGCCTATTCTGATGCGCGTCATGGAATGGACAACTTTAGTCAACGTAAGTTAATGCCAACCATGGGCGCGCGTTATAACAATGCTGATTCGACCAGTTTTGATGGTGCAGTAGCATTAAGTAAAGATAATTGGCAGCTAGGTGTGGATGTACAAATGGCCAACCATGACTCTGTGATTACTAATCCTACCCAGGCTATGTTCAGTGTCGATAACTTTAATGATGTAGAAGATAATCGCTACAGTGCTTTTGCCCAGTGGGACCAGAAAATCAACCATTGGCAAGTTAGTCTTGGTGCGCGTGTTAAACAATATCAAGCGAATGCGGGTGACGTACATCATTCAATGGCAGCCAATATGCCCGCTATTAATATGCTGATGACGCAGTTTAATCAAGCCGATAAAAACCAATCGCAAACCGGCTTTGATGCAGTGGTGGATGCAAGATATGAAGTCAATAATGAGCTGTCTTGGATTGTAGGGCTGGCTCGCAAGCAATCTAGCGCCTCTTATCAGCAACGGTATTTGTGGGTACCTATGCAGTCTACCGGTGGTTTAGCTGATGGTAAAACCTACGTAGGACAAATCGATTTAGACCTTGAAACCGCTTATCAAATTGAACTGGGTAGTGAGTATCGCTGTGAAGGTTTATCTATTCTTCCGCGTATTTTTTACCATAGTATTGATGATTATATACAAGGTGTAAGCGCAACCAGTTCTACAGTGATAATGGCAGGAGCTATGGTGGGTGATAATCAGCCTATGCAGTTTGCCAATGTCGATGCAGATTTAATGGGAATGGATATCAACGCTGCGTATGCGTTTAACTCACTTTTTTCAATCGATATGGTAGCCAGTTATGTTGCGGGTGAACGTCGCGATATTGACGATAATTTATATCGTATTGCCCCAGCCAATATTAATGTCGGATTAAACTACGAATCACATTCCTGGTTTGCAAGATTAGAAACCTTAGCGGTAGCGGCACAAAATAAAGTGTCCCAAAGCCAATTAGAACAGCGCACGTCAGGTTATGCGGTGGTGAATATGCTAATGGGATATGAAGCTCAGTCTTGGTTAATAAAAGCCGGCGTCAATAATGTTTTTGATATTGAATATCAAGACCATTTGGCGGGATATAACCAGGTTATGGCAAGTGAAATTTTACCGGGTGAGCGTATGCCAGGGCTGGGTATACAAGCATGGTTAGCGGGAGAATATCGCTTTTAATACTTAATCATTTCAATCGTTTGGTTGAGTACCACACTTTGTCGATGACGACCCACTTTCGCATCTCTGCCAAGAATGAAAGTGGGTATTTTTTTTGCTACTTTTTATTGGGTTTTAACTTAAGTTACTGATTTACTGGTTTTTTTAGCAGTTTTCGCTGTAATGTGCGCCTATGCATGCCTAATTGCCTTGCTGTTTGCGACACATTACCATTATTAGCGTTCAGCACTTGCTGAATGTGTTCCCACTCTAAACGTTTGGGGCTAATGGGCTGGTCTACTATGGGATTTTGGTCAATTTCATACTGTTGTTTAGCAAGGGCTTTTAATAATGTTTGGGTGTCTACCGGTTTAGATAAATAGTTGTCAGCGCCTAAACGGATCGCCTCAACAGCGGTGGCAATACTGGCATATCCGGTAAGAAACACGATCGTCGATTTAGGTAATAACTGGCGTAAAGGATTGACTAAGTTAAGGCTATTGCTGTGCTCAAGTTTCATGTCGAGCAGAATATGGCTAGGTAAATGTAGCCTCGCCAATAATAAGCCTTGGCTAGCGTCATGGGCTACGACGCATTCAAAGCCGTGCTGTGTCATACGCCGATGAAGAATGTTAGCCAGCGTTGTGTCATCTTCAATAATCAGCAATTTATGCATGGGTTTCTGCCTGCAACAAATCTGGCGTTATCGCTAAACTTGGTGCTATGGGTAAGCGTACCTGTGCCAATGTGCCGCCCTGTGGATGATGGTGCAAGGTTAAACTTCCGCCCAGTTTTTCTAAGCTTGCGTGACTGAGTAATAAAGCCACCCCCATTCCTTTTGCGTCGCGAATGATGTTTTGACCTATTTGGGCTATTAAGTCGGTAGAAATACCTGCGCCGAAATCGCGAATGTTTAAGTGACATTGTTGGTTGTCGATTGACACAGATAACTCGACTTGGTAATCAGCGTTATTTTCTTTACTGGCTCTGGCTGCATTGTCAATTAATGACATTAAAGCGGGTAAAAGGCTGGTATCCATATTGATTATCGTATTTGTGTCGATATTCACTTTAGTGGTTAAGGTCACTTCAGGCATTAATAACAATACTTGTTGGGTTAATATTTCTAATAGTGACGTTAGGGCAATATGGGATTGTTGATTGTCTCGTATTGACTGAGTTGCGGTGCGTAAATCCGTTAAGGTTAATTCACAGCGGCCTAAAGCATGTTCAATATCGGGCAGAATATGGAACATGGACTCACCTTCGTGCAGTTCATCGACTAATAAGCGCAAACTGGCTAATGGAGTCGCAAGTTGGTGAGCCATTTGTGCCGACGCAGTACCTAGTGCTAATAACTTTTCTTGGCGTAATTGAGCCTCTCGTAAAATGCCCAGTTCTGCTTCTTTTTGACGAATTTTACGGGCGATAAAGGCAATGCTGGTGGTCACAATTAATGCTGATATTAAAAAGTTAAACCACATGCCCAAAAAGTGTGAACGCATATCCATGGTGTGGTTGCCCATGTTGTGCTCTGGCATGACAAAAATCATCAAGCTATAACTGGCGGTAGACAACAAGGTTAATATCCAGGGCGCCCATTGCGGTAATGCCACGGTGGCTACGGCAATAGGTAATAATAACAATGAGATAAAAGCGTTGGTTGCGCCGCCAGTAAGGTATAACCAGGCGGCCAGTAATAGTGAGTCTATTATGAGTGATGCAAATATCAATAAGGTATTATGCAGGTAATATTTTTTGAAAAATACGCTTAAACCAACATAAATAGCTTCCACTGTGAACAACAGATAAATCATTCTCGGCGGCGACGATAGGCCAAACAAATCAGTGGCAAAAAAGGTTAACCCTATTTTGAGCAGTAAATATACTAATCTGAGGTGGGTGTGATGGCTATTGCTCAGCCAGCTTTGTCGTTGAGGTGTTGGCAAAAATACAATCCTTTTAAGCCTAGTGATAAAAATGCACTCACTTATTGGGCAGATACAAACGTTTTTAACTCGAACAAAATTCAACCAGCAAAGATCAACAGGCCTAATAGATAAATATGCTGGGTGTGTCTCACATCATAATATTATTTTGCGGTTTAATGAACTTATACCAATTTCATAAGCGTTACTTAAGTTTCGGTTATCACAATAGTTAAATATTATCGCTCACTGATATTTAATCATCAGTGTTTAGACTTACTTGTACTACTTCGAGGTTAATTATGAAAACATCACATGAGTTTCCGCTGGTTCACCGATTAATCCATTGGGGCTTAGCTTTTGCTATGCTGGTGATGTTGCTGACAATATTTTTGCGCTTGGGTTGGATGGAAAAAAATCATATGGCGGCGATTATTCAGCAGGGCTTAGCCAAAATTTCAATGACTATTGATAGTAAGCAAGCGGTGAGTATTGCCAAGATGATCCGCGGTGAAATGTTCCAGTGGCATATTTACTTTGGGTATGCCGTTGGGGTGTTCTTATCGGCACGCTTTATTTATATGGCAAAATGTGGCTTGCATTATTTATCGCCCTTTAATCCGTTGGCAAGCATGCAACAAAAAATGCAAGCATGGGTTTATTGGTTATTTTATCTTGGGGTGAGCGCTTCGATGATAACGGGTTTATTACTTAAATTTGGCCCTGAGTCGATTGAGGAATTAGCCGAAACTGTGCATAAATTAGCCTTGTGGTACTTCATCCCGTTCATTGTGCTTCACTTAGCCGGTATTGTGTTTGCTGAAGCTGGACATGACAAAGGCATAGTATCGAAAATGATTGGGGGTAAGTCGTAAGTTTATTATTAGCCTAGCCTAACGGTTTACTTTAATGGTTAGGCTAAGCGAATTTATGACAAGACTAAATCACATTCCTGTATATTACTGATTAGTTGTTCAATTTCGCGAATGGGCATAGGTTTACTGAACAGATAACCTTGAAAATGAGAGCATCCTATATCGAGCAAATAGCGTTTTTGTTCGATGGTTTCAACCCCTTCTGCAATGACTGAAAATCCTAAGCTGTCAGCCATGGAGATGATGGTTTTCACAATTGATTGGTCGCTTTGATCGGTTAATAAGTCATCAACAAATGACCTATCAATTTTTAATTGTGACAAGGGTAGCTTCTTTAAATACTGTAAAGATGAGTAACCTGTACCGAAGTCGTCTAATGAAAACAGGATCCCCAGTCTGCCTAAGGCATTCATTTGAATGATGGTATTGTCGATATCATCGAGTAATAGTGACTCGGTTAATTCCATCTTTAGTTTAGTCACATCAATGTCGTAATGGTTAATCATTTTAATTACAGTATCGACAAAGTTTTTTTGACGGAATTGCTTGGAACTGACATTCACGGCAATGGTTAAATGCTTAGTATCACATTGTTGTTGCCATTGTTTTAGCTGTGCACAAGCGGTTTCTAATACCCATTGGCCTATTGGTAAAATTAATCCAGATTCTTCGGCGTAGGGAATAAATTCTACGGGGCCAACAATGCCTTTAGTTGGATGTTGCCAGCGTATTAATGCTTCTACACCCACAGGTTGCTGATTTTGGTTTACTTGTAGTTGATAGAAAAGTTTGAATTGGTGTTGTGTTACCGCCTGGTGCAGTTCAGCTTCTAATGCTGCACGCTTACTAATTGCTTCTTGCATTTTGGGGTCAAAAAAACGCACTGTATTTCTACCCGCTAGCTTAGCTTGGTACATGGCAATGTCAGCTTGCTTCATCACTTCTGAAGTGGTGGTTAAGTGATCCTTAAACAACACCACACCAATGCTGGTAGTGCAATTATAGTGAATGTCGTTGAGCTGAAATACGTCATTCATTCTGGTCAAAATAGTGGTGCAAATAGTGGTTGTTTTTGATGCCGCAATAATATCTTCTTCATCAAGCCCTTCTAATATAATGACAAATTCATCACCGCCTATTCTGGCCAGGGTATCTTCTTTTCGTATGCAGTCACTTAATCTGGTAGCAATTAATGTGAGCAATAGATCACCTACATCATGACCGTGGGTGTCATTAAGCATTTTAAAATGGTCGATGTCTAAAAACAGTACTGCATTATTTTTATGGAGTCGTTTATTGGAAATAATCACTCGATTTAATCTATCCAGTAATAGGCGCCGATTGGGTAGTTCAGTCAGTGGGTCGTAAAAGGCTAACTGTTGAATTTTTTGTTCATTATTTTTACGTATAGTCATGTCATTGATAGTGATAACGTAATTTGTAATACATTGATTCTCATTGCGGACAGCATCGATAAATAAATAAGCTGGAAAGGTAGAGCCATTTTTATGGTTATGCCATATCTCACCCTCCCAATTATCGGTTTCAACAACCTTATTCCAAATCTCATTATGAAAATTGTCATCGTACAGCGCAGCATTAAATAAGTTAGGTTGCTTGCCTATTAGCTCTTCTTCTGGATAGCCAGTAATCGTGCTAAAGGCCTTGTTTACTTGTAAAATTGCTCGATTAGTATCGGTAATGAAAATTCCTTCATTCGACTCGAATACCTTGGCCGCTAAACGAAGTTTTTGTTCCAACTGTTTACGCTCAGTAATATCAGATATGCCTGTGATGTAACCGACCACTTGCTGTTGTTGATCAAACTCGGGGACGTACTGAACTAATAATTCCTGTGTAAACAAGCATAAGTCATAGGTCACAGAAACCCCTGACAGCACCTTATCAATATGTTGACTAATTTCTTGGTAAATTATTTCCCCAAAGATGCTTTTCACCGGCTGACCCACAATGTCATCAGGTTTTAGGCCAAACAAGGCTGCATAAGATTGTGTCGCATAAATAAACTCTTGCTGTTTGTTGCATCTGGCAATATAAAAAGGCGAATTGTCATTAATAAATTGCAATTGTTGCTGCTGCTCGATCAGCTTTATCTCTGCGTTTTTAAATGCTGTAATGTCTTGGGAAAACCCCGATATTGTATGTGATTTACCATCAGGACTTGCGATACGTTTACCACGGCATTCTATCCATCGAGTTGTGCCATCACAGGGGCGAGTAATAGGGTATTGAATGTGATGTTCAATGCCCGTGTTATAACAGGACGTTATCGACTCAATTAAAGTGTGATGATATTTAACGGGGATCAACTGAAAAAGCATTGCTAAACAAGGTTGTTGATCTTTTGATAACCCAAATAAGCTATACATTTGATCAGACCAATGCAACGGTGATTGTAAATCGACTAAATCCCAGTAGCCAACCTGAGCATAGTACATTGCTTCTTCAAAGCGTTTTTCGCTATTAACCAACTGTTGCTGAATGTCATGGTTCAGTCTTGTTTTACGCATCAGGTGCAAGGTGTTAGTTGATAAATTAGCATAGCTGGACAAAATGACATTGATAAGGCGTCGAGTTGACCCCTGCATTTGCTGTTGTGAATGGGCTTTAGCCTCTTTTAAAGGTACTCCCTGTTGCAGCATCATGACTAGGATTGCCATGTAGCGGTCACTTTCTAAAATATGGGATGCTAACCATTGGGTGAGAAAAGATATCATTTGCTCGAGTAAAGCATCAGATGGCGTTGTAGTGAGTTGAGTTTGCAGGGTAATGACCTGCTGAACAAAATCATCATGGCCTAATTTGTGGTTTGTACTAAGTTGATGGTTGGGCAAGTATTGATGCCAGATATCTTCTTCAGTTTTAAAGTGGTAAACAGTGTAATTAATTAGCTCTTGGAATACGGCATTCATATCTATCACTGAGGTACCAAATACCGCCTGATTCGCCAGGCGATTTAAAATGATGACTAATTTTTTATGCTGTTCATCGATTTTTGCTAATCCTGTGCAAAAATTTTCATTCCATGGAAAAATATCTATCGATTCAGTCACTATGCCACCAATTAAATTCTGGTATCTCTAAGTAATCAGTATAGTTGTACATTTTACACTTGTGGATGAATTTTAATTTTCCTGACAATTGTTGTGATCAATTTCTACGGTTTCGTAAAGTAAAAATCATGTTCAATATCTAATTTTATGCGGTTTGTGGTATGGTGTGGCAATTTTAAAATTTAAGCCTATAAACATCTGCTATGCATAATATTGCCCAAATAATTGCCCAAGAATTGAATGTTCGCCAACAACAAGTCGATGCCACTATCGCCTTGCTTAATGATGGTGCCACAGTGCCCTTTATTGCTCGTTACCGTAAAGAAGCTACCGGCGGGTTAGATGATACTCAGTTACGGCAGCTTTACTCCCGTTTAGGGTATCTAACCGAGATGAGCGACCGACGTCAGGTAATTTTGTCTAGCATCGATGCACAGGGTAAGTTAACTCCAGCGTTAAAGTATGCAATCGATGAAGCCGACAGCAAAACTCGCCTTGAAGATTTATATTTGCCTTATAAACCTAAGCGTCGTACTAAAGGGCAAATAGCCATTGAAGCTGGCATTGAGCCATTGGTCGATATATTGCTTGCCGATCGCAGCGCAGATGCTGACGCTAAAGCCGCCGAATTTATTAACTCTGAAGCCGGTTTTGCAGATGCAAAAGCTGTGCTGGATGGCGCACGTTTTATTTTGATGGAACGCTTTGCCGAAGATGCTGATCTGGTCCTTAAAATTCGTAACCATTTAGCCCAACAGGCTGTGTTTGAAAGCAAAGTGGTTAAAGGCAAAGAAAAAGAAGGCGCTAAGTTCCGCGATTACTTTGAACAAAGTGAAAGAATCACTAAAGTGCCATCACATCGCGCCTTAGCTATGCTTCGTGGCCGCAATGAAGGTATTTTAAGTTTAAGCATGAATGCCGACCCTGATACTGAAGCCAAACAAGGCAGTTATTGTGAAGTAATTATTGCCGACCATTTCAAGCTTAAACTCACAGATTCAAGTGTCGATCAATGGTTAAAAACCGTTGTTACCTCGACGTGGCGCATTAAAATTGCGTTACAAATGGAAACTGAATTTATTACTAAAATGCGTGAAAGCGCCGAAGAAGAAGCGATTAAAGTCTTTGCCCGCAACTTGGGTGATTTGCTTATGGCTTCGCCTGCGGGCGCAAAAGCGACTATGGGGCTAGACCCTGGTATTCGTACCGGTGTGAAGGTTGCTATTGTTGATAACACCGGCAAGTTAGTTGCCCATACAACGGTTTTCCCGCATGCGCCACAAAATCTGTGGGACAAATCAATAAAGACATTATCCAATCTGGTTGGTATGCATAAAGTGGACATTATCGCGATAGGTAATGGCACTGGCTCGCGTGAAACCGACAAGCTGGCAGGTGAGTTAATTGCGGCGGTAAAAGAAAGCCGTCCAACTCTAACTAAAGTCATGGTCAGTGAAGCGGGTGCTTCTATTTACTCGGCTTCCGAATTTGCCGCCAATGAATTTCCCGATTTAGATGTGTCGATTCGAGGCGCGGTGTCAATTGCGCGTCGTTTACAAGACCCATTAGCCGAGCTAGTTAAAATTGAACCTAAAGCCATTGGTGTAGGGCAATATCAACATGATGTTAGCCAAAGCCAGTTATCGCAATCGCTTGAAGCTGTGGTTGAAGACTGTGTGAACAGTGTGGGTGTTGATTTAAATATGGCCTCTGCGCCGTTATTGGCACAAGTGGCTGGGCTGAATAAAACCTTAGCGAAAAACGTGGTTGATTACCGTGATGAACATGGCCAATTCACTAACCGTAAGCAATTATTGAAAGTGGCGCGTTTAGGGCCGAAAGCTTATGAGCAAGCCGCAGGATTTTTACGCATTCGCAATGGTGATAATCCACTTGATGGTTCAGCAGTGCATCCCGAAGCGTATTCAATTGTGGAGTCTATTGCCGCCGCGTCGAAACATGATGTTGCCCAATTGATTGGTAATGGCGAGTTATTAAAGGGCGTGAAAGCTGAGCTGTTTGTCACTGAATCATTTGGTTTACCGACCATTACCGATATTTTGGCTGAGTTAGATAAACCCGGGCGAGATCCACGTGGTGAGTTTAAAACAGCCAACTTTAAAGACGGTGTTGAAGCGCTTAACGATTTAAAAGTGGACATGATCCTTGAAGGCGTTGTGACTAATGTGACTAATTTTGGTGCCTTTGTTGATGTGGGTGTTCATCAGGATGGTTTAGTGCATATATCGTCGCTAACCGACAAGTTTGTCAGTGATCCGCATACCATAGTGAAAGCGGGTGACGTGGTTAAAGTCAAAGTGATGGAAGTGGATATTGAGCGCCGCCGAGTCAGCTTAAGCATGCGCCTTGATGAAATACCGCAACCGGCTAATACAGACGGCAAGCCACAATTTATGGGTCAGCCTGGCAAGGGTAAACCTGCTCATAATAAAGGCCAAAAACCTGCGCATGCTGGTAGAAATGTTACACCGCCAAAAGTTAAAGTGCCGGCTAATGCCGCTATGGGTAATGCGTTCGCGGATGCTTTGGCTAAAATGAAAAAGTAATTTTGCTTGTATATATCATTCAGAAAGCGCTTATTAGTAAGCGCTTTTTTTGTTTTTATGCCTGTTATAAACTGAAGTTTCACTGGGCAAGTGAACATTCAGTATTTCTTAAGCCATTCTTAAGTTTGGTTGTGGATGATACATTTAGGTAATTAAGAATATTAAATCATCATAATAGGTAAAGCATGTCGACACTTTCTAAACTATTTTTACGTATTGGCTCTCCTCAATTACATGTCACTAGCGTTATTATTCTATTGTCAGTTTATTTTGCTGTTGTGTTAAATTACCCAATTAATCAACGTATTTATGAATTATCAACAGAAGGCCATCTGCTGTTTAAGCTGTCTCCTGCTGTGCTGTTAACCGGACTATTCTTAATTATTTTCAGCATGTTTTCTATTTCTATTAAGTATGTGTTTAAGCCTTTTGTGACATTGTTATTAGTGTCGTCAGCCACGACCATGTTCGCTATGTTGTTTTATAATGTCATGTTTGACTATGGCATGATTGAAAATATCTTTGAGACTAATACTGGTGAGGCTTGGTCTTATGTGAGTTTACCCTCGGTGTTATTTGTCAGCACTTTGGGTATTTTTCCATCATTATTATTGTTACGAACTCGGGTTATTCGGGCCGACAGTATCTTAAAAGGTGTCTTGCAACGTATTGGATTAGTTGTTATTGGCTTAGCACTTGTTGGTGTTGTAGCGTTATTTTTTTACAAGGATTACGCTTCTGTAGGGCGTAATAATCATTACTTAAATAAAATGATTAACCCAGCACACATTTTTAATACCGTTAAGTACATCAATAATACCTATTTAACAGAGCCATTAGTTTACAAGGCGCGTGGCACAGATGCCCACTTAGATGCCAAGAAAAACCAAAAGCCAACCCTATTTGTGCTGGTAGTAGGCGAAACAGCTAGGGCGGAAAATATGGCTTATTATGGCTACTCTCGAAACACCAATCCTTTTACTCAGTCGCTGGATATGATCAGTGTTGCTAATGTATCTTCATGTGGCACGGCAACCGCGCATTCATTACCTTGTATGATGTCTGATATGAATCGGGATAATTTTAAGCGAAATCAGGCTAATGCCCAAGATAATGTGTTAGAGGTATTACAGCAAGCGGGCATTGAAGTGACTTGGTTTGAAAGTGATGGTGGTGACAAAGAGGTTGCTAGTCGCATTACTAAGAAAGAGGTCGCCATAAGTGATAATAATCCGCTTTGCGATGGTCTAACCTGTTTTGATGCGGTTTTAGTTGAACAACTGTCAGCTCATATCAAAGCAAGCGCGGTAAATGACCTAGGGTCTACTTTGCAAAATCAATTTATTGCTTTGCACACTATTGGTAGCCATGGCCCGACATATTGGAAGCGTTACCCGAAAGAGATGGAGGTGTTTACGCCCGCTTGTAATCGCAGTGATATTGAAAACTGTACCGATGAAGAAATCGTTAATGTGTATGACAATACGATACATTACACCGATTATATTTTGTCTCAGGTTGTTAGTGTATTAAAGCAGTATGAGTCTGAATATCAGGTTGCCATGTTGTATGTCTCTGATCACGGTGAGTCATTAGGTGAAAATGGTCTTTATCT
Source organism: Shewanella sp. HL-SH2 (assembly GCF_051164935.1). Classification (NCBI taxonomy): domain Bacteria; kingdom Pseudomonadati; phylum Pseudomonadota; class Gammaproteobacteria; order Alteromonadales; family Shewanellaceae; genus Shewanella; species Shewanella sp. HL-SH2. Next base: position 293,220 of record NZ_CP195035.1, on the reverse strand, counting down.
GCATGGTACACCTTACGCGATAGCCCCAAGCCAACAAACTCATGTGCCTTGGCTGATGTGGTTGCCTGAAAGCTATACAGAAGCAAAAATGCTTGACCGGAAATGCATTGTTGAACAGGCCAGTAAAGGTGAACACTCACATGCCAATCTTTTTCATACTCTATTGGGTTTATATGGCGTAGAGACCCATTTAAGAAATAGTCAACTTGATATCAGTCATGGCTGCAAAGTGATTTAAGCAATGTAGATATATGAATCGACAGAATGCTGGCGCTTGAGATGTCCAGTGGTATACCTATAAATGCGTTAATGGAATAAGCAGGAAGATAGATGAAAGTGTTGCTAATTGAAGATTCTGAAGCGCTTCGTCGGGGGATCAGAGTAGGACTGGATCATTTGGGTTATACGGTTGATGAAACTGGTGATGGTTCTGAAGGCCTCAGTATGGCGCTGACAAATCATTATGACTTTATTATTTTAGACTTAATGTTGCCCAATGTGGATGGTATTAGTTTACTTAAAAGTATTCGTAAACTGGGCAACCAAGCCAAGGTGATTATCTTATCGGCAAAATCATTAACTGAAGATCGCGTCGCCGGTTTACTCGCTGGGGCTGATGATTACCTCACCAAACCTTTTTCATTTGACGAACTTCAAGCTCGTTTGGTTACCTTGGGCCGCCGCGGAGATCTAACCTCACATTCGAAAAATATACGATTGGGTGAGTTACTGCTTGATGATAATCAAAAGGTATTAATTTATAAGCAGACAATCATAGAGTTAACTAAAAATGAATACAAAATTATCGAGTATTTATTTAACAACCCTAATCAAGTGCTTAATCCTGAACAAATAAGTGAAGCCGTTGTCGGTTCATTTAACCATTTATCTAAAAATACTATCGAAGCCCATTTGTCGGCCGTGCGTAAAAAAGCAAATCTAGTGGGAGCGACGTTACCGATAAAAAACAAACGCGGTTTTGGTTATTTTGTGGGTGAAGATTAATGACATCATTAGCTAATAACCTAGTTAATAGGATGACATGGGCGGTATTAATTATTGTGGTATTGGTATTTTTAGCCGTTGATATCATTATTGATAACTGGATTGATACCGAATTTGATAATGCATTAACCACCAAGTCGAACTACCTTAAAACCTTAATTAAAGTGTCGCCGGCAGGAGTCGAGTTTGATTTTGCGGGGGAGTTTATGCCTGAGTTTACTTTACCTGCTAAAGGGGAGTATTTTCAGCTGTGGCAAAATGGCGTTGTGTTCGAACGGTCTGAATCTTTAGCGCATTTTGCTCAAGCAAATCTAATAAAAGCCGATTTGGCTATTAATGGTCGTCAGTTTTTCGATGTGACCTTGCCAGATGGGCGTTCAGGAAGAGCAATGGTGTCTGTTTTTGAACCACAGGTGCCTGATAAATATCAAAGTGTCATCACTGAAAATATCGCTCCCATGGTATTAACTGTGGCGCTGTCAGAAGAAGAGTTAAATCATATTCTGATTATTATAGATTCCAGTTTGGCAATTGGTTTGTTGCTGGTTATTTTGTTCATGCGCTGGGCTGTGGTGAACTTGATTCACCGGGGTTTGCAGCCATTGAATGATCTAAACCAGGCGCTCAAAGATATCGACTTCCAGCAAGCTGAATTAAAACTTCCTGCCCATTTTAAAGCGTTTATCGAAATTGAACCGATAAAAAATGAACTCAATAAATTTCTAAGAATCAATCACAAACATCTGCAGAATGAAAAACGGATCACCGCCGATATTGCCCACGAGCTTAAAACCCCGATCAGTGAGCTAATTAGTTTAAGTGAAATCTATATACGTTATCCCGATGACGAACGAATAGGCGTGAGCTACAAGCAAGATGTACTCAGCATAAGCTTAAAAATGAAAGATATAGTCAATAATTTATTATTACTGCAAAAGGCGTCTTCCGAAGGGTTGCAATTAAGCCAAACTTTGATTGATGTTAAAGCTTTTATTCAAAAAATCGTCGCTGAGTTAAATGCTTTGCGAAGCGGATCGTTAGCCAGAGTCAACGTCATCAGTGAGTTAAATGGAGTCATGTGCCAAACAGATGCGTTTTCGCTTCATACTGTACTGTATAACTTGATTGATAATGCACTGTTTTACAGCCCGCAGCAGTCAAAGGTTGATATTCGTCTTATTAAGCAAAAACAACCTGTTCAGGGCAACAAATCAGCGATGATAGTGATCACCATTGAAAATGAGTTACTTAATAGTATCAGTGATGATGATTTAGACCGTTTGACGCTCCCTTTGTTTCAAACCGAAAAGTCACGTCAACACCAAAATAGGCATGGGCTGGGTTTAGCTATTGTGGATAATATAGCCCAGGTGAATCAATACGCTTTTTCGTTTGGCCTCGTTGATACAAATCGAATCGCATTTACCTTTGCATTGCCAGTGATGGGCGATATTAGTGGCTGACAAGAGACAATGGGTTAAGTAAATGTGAATTTTATTAGTTTACAGTGAACTAATATTTATATTGAGCGTCAAATTTGAATCGAAATAATCATAAACAATGAGTTTTATTTTATAAGCTGACTGTAATCATTGAACAATATCGCATTAATCATTATTTGACACATGTTAGTATTCTGTTAACGTGCACGTCGCTGATTGCCGGTGTTAAAACCGATTGCTGTTATGACACAAAGTATCGTGCCATAGACATAAAGTATCCTAAAAATAACAGAATAATATATTGGAGTCATTAATGGGGTTATTTTCCCTCAAGTCGAATGTCGACTACATCAGATCATCTCGTTACCCCAAGCCACATAATATCTATAGCGCTATTTTGGTGTTTGCGCTGATCATTTTAGCTGTGACTACATTGAGCCGTATTGGCTTATCACTGTGGCAACTTGAACGAGTCAATGACGCTCAAGGATGGTCAGATATTATATTTCAGGGCATAAGGGTTGATTTTGCAACATTGTGCTGGTTGTTCGGTATTGCAGCGCTTGGTACTGCATTATTTGCAGGAAATCATGCAATAGGGCGCTTGTGGGCACTGATTTTAAAAGTCTGGCTAACTCTTGGCTTGTGGTTAATCGTGTTCTTAGAAATATCGACGCCGTCATTTATTCAAGAATACGGCTTCAGACCGAATCGTTTATATGTTGAATACCTTATTTACCCTAAAGAAGTGCTGTCGATGTTGTGGGCCGGTCGAAAGGCTGAACTGATATTCGCTTTTGTAGTGTCTACAGCAACATTATATGCAGGCTGGCGCTTGTCTGACTATTTTACCCGAAATGTGCGTTCACCGCGGTGGTATTGGCGCCCTGTGATGGCCATTTTGGTTATTTGTGTCACTATTTTAGGAGCGCGTTCTTCTTTAGGTCATCGACCATTAAACCCTTCTTTAGTCGCGTTTTCAGATGATCCTTTAGTTAACTCATTAGTATTGAACTCGGGTTACTCACTCACTTTCGCCATTAAACAAATGAGTAATGAAGAAGAGGCCTCAAAGGTATACGGCAAGTTAGATGATCAAAAGGTTATCGATATTATTCGCCGTCAAAGTGGTCGTTCAGCACAAGCATTTACGTCAACTGACTTGCCAAGTTTGACCTTTAACCAGGCAACTTATCAGGGTAAGCCTAAAAACCTAGTGATTATTTTGCAAGAAAGTTTAGGCGCTCGATTTGTTGGCAGTTTAGGCGGGTTACCGCTGACACCTAATATTGATGAGTTATCCTCACAAGGGTGGTTTTTTGAAAACCTTTACGCCACAGGAACCCGCTCAGTACGGGGAATTGAAGCCATTACCACAGGTTTTACTCCAACGCCCGCTCGTGCGGTAGTTAAGTTGGGTAAAAGCCAAACTAACTTTTTTACCATTGCAGAATTATTAAAGCGTAACGGTTATTCAACCCAATTTATTTATGGTGGCGAAAGTCATTTTGATAATATGCGCAGCTTTTTCCTGGGCAATGGCTTTAGTCAAATCATCGATCAAAATGACTACAAAAACCCTGCATTTGTCGCATCTTGGGGCGTGTCAGATGAGGACTTGTTGTTTAGAGCCCATGACGAGTTTACCGCTATGCATGAGCAAGGTAAGCCATTCTTTAGTTTAGTGTTTAGTTCTAGTAATCATGACCCATATGAGTTCCCTGATAACCGGATTGAACTGTATGAACAACCGCAATATACCATGCACAATGCCGTGAAGTATGCGGATTACGCAGTGGGCGAGTTTTTCAAAAAAGCCCAAAAAGCAGACTATTGGAAAGACACTTTATTTCTTGTGGTAGCTGATCACGATAGTCGTGTCGGCGGCGCTAACTTAGTGCCTATTTCACGTTTTCGTATCCCAGGACTGATTTTAGGTGGTGGGATTGAAGCCATACGTGACCCTAGAGTGGTTAGCCAAATTGACATGGCGCCGACGTTATTGTCTATGATGGGGATTTCAGACAGTTACCCTATGTTAGGACGTGATTTAACCCAACAAGCGGCAGATTGGCCGGGTCGAGCCATGATGCAATATGATAAAAACTTCGCCTTAATGGAAGGCAATCAAGTGACTATATTACAGCCAGAACAAGCTGCTAAAAGCTTTGTATATGATTTTGGTGCAGAAACACTAACGTCACGTGAACTAGATACCGAACAAGCCGAAAGTGCACTCGGAATTGCATTGTGGGGCAGTGCTGCCTATAACAATCATTGGTTTACTTTGCCGAAACAAACTCAAACAGAGCAGCAGTCGCGCTAGTTATTCAGTCGAGCTAGTTATTCAGTCGAGTTAGTTGCCATGCCGTGAAAGTGTCTAGGCGTGAGATAGGTTAAGACGATAGTAGGTATAAGACGTCAGAGGGCGTCTTATACCGTATCAGGGATACTCGTAAGATTGGTCGGCATGTTGTTTTGGCCATAATATTGGCTAACATGTTGCCTTACTTGCTGATAATACGCTGAGCTTTGCTTAGGCATTTCATCATTACGTACCGAAGACTTACTGCTTTGCGTTGTGCTTTGTTCAGCTTGGAGCGATTGTTTAATACGAATATCTTTACGCTGTATGGTTGGCGTGTTGTTTGCCACTATATTTAGCGGTTGTCCCTGTAAGCTTTTAGGTGCAACTAATTGTTGAACAATGGCTTCTCTTTGGTTTGCTGAACGCTGCTGTTGCTGTTTTTGTTCAACAATATTGTGCGCTTGAGTGCGTTCATTTTGTTGATTGTAAGCACGCTCAGGATGATTCTTTGTCGGTTGCTGCGGTGGGATAATGGGCGGCTTTTGTTGATTATCCACCCGTGCAGAATCCGTCGCAACATTAGAGGTTACTATCGAAACTTGCGGGTAATGGGAATTAATCAACATACTCAATAACCTCCGCTCGGGATAATCTATATCTGAAGTTAATTTGTTTTTATGGCGGTTAAATTATAGCCAATATTTAAGCGATGTTAAAGTACTAGCTGTTAATACCTTTAATCCAGTCACAAAGGTGTTCAATAAACAGGCTTGAATGTGAGATAAAAGGCGCATGGGATGCTTTGGCTAGGATAATGTCATCGATATTTTTAGTTTTTACTAGCATTTTAAGCCCACTTTTCGGCACTAAACTATCTGATTTGCCCCATATCCTCAACCAAGGTTGTTTGATAGCGTTTAATTGAGGGCGCAAGTCGACCTCTGCCAGCATAGTTAACCCCTGCAGCAAACTGTCCTCACAGGGTAAGGGCTTAGCCAGCACCAGATGTTTTATCATTTGAATATCTGCTTTTGCTGTTTCACTGCCCATGGCTTGAATAGCTAAAAAGCGCTCAATGGTTTTAGGCAGGTTTTTATGTAACTGCTGTGAAAACTGAGATAATACCTGCGGCGCAATGCCTGGCCAGGGTTGCGGTTTTTCATCGGGCCGCGCCATAAAACAAGGGGACGATGCGACTGTAATTAAGGCTTTTATTTTAGTTGGAAATGTTAATGCTACTTGAGTGGCAACTAACCCGCCTAATGACCAGCCTAACCAAATTGCATTATCGGGTAATTGTGTTGCTAGCGCTGCAGCCCAGTCATCAATATCGCCCTCAATAGGGTCACTGTCGCCAAAACCGGGCAAGTCGACATAATGCACTCTATACTCAGACAGGGCCTGTTTTAAGGGTTCAAACACCGCACTATTGACGCCCCAACCGTGAAGTAACACGATATCTTGGCCATTACCTAGGGTATTGATATACAGTTTGGGGTTTGGCAATTTTTTAACCTCTATTTAAAGGAATGAATAGTGAACTCACTTAATAAGCAAGGATGCACGCAGCTATACAATCATCAACCTAAGATTAAACTCCAAAGTCAGTCTGCTGTTATCCCATTAACCGCCTTACATGCTAAAGGCGTTAGGTTATTAACCCATTTTAGTCGTTATATTCGTCGCAGTTTACCTAACCGCTGTTTACTGTGCCAGCAAAGGATTGAGCAGCAAGGCTATGCGAAGTTATTTGACGGTCAAGTACTCACTGGGGTATGTCAGCATTGTTTAGTGAGCGGTTTATATCAAACCGAAGTGTGTTTGGGGTGTGCTAAACCGTTAGTGCAATTACAAGAGTATTGCGGTCAGTGTATGGCAAGTTTGCCGATTAAAGTGATTGCGCCTTGCAGTTATCATCAAGGTTTAGGCCAACTGGTGAGTGCGATAAAATACCAGCGCCAAATAGCCGCTTTACAGGTACTGGCACAACAGCTGGCATACCGCATTCAACAACTTGTTAAACACGGTTTAATTGAGTTACCCCAAGTGATTATTCCTGTGCCATTACACTCAAATCGTTTACGTCAACGGGGCTTTAACCAGGCGTGGTTAATTGCCAAACAACTTAGTACGATGCTTGACCTGCCGTTAGATGATCAGTTTATTTTTCGACTTCAAGATACGCAGCCACAAGCGGGACTGAACGGAAAACAAAGACGTGACAACTGCCACCAAGCCTTTGCTTTGATGGCATCACTGGAACCTGACTTAGCATCAGAATTAGTACCTAAGCAATCTTGCTACCAACATGTGGCGCTGGTTGATGACGTGGTCACAACCGGAACGACGATTAATGAGATAGCCGCATTACTAAAACAACACCACATAGCTAGTCAAACATGGTGTTTAGCGCGTGCCGAGGCGCCAGAGTTACGCGGCTAAATCGATCAATATATTCGCTTAGAATGCTAGGCATAACACCTTGCGTCGCAGGTTAATATAAAGAGCAAACGGTTTAGTTGGAACAAACTTTGACCACAAAAGTTCAACAACCCCTAGCGTAACTTTGATACTAGACATCTATTATTACCCATTAATGCAGATGATTTATTGTATTTTTTAATGATCAAACGATGAAGAGGGCTACAAAGAGAATGCAACACAGAGTATCATGGTGCTAATTCTCACTAATTTACTCAGGTATTACCTGACGGAGTAAGTTTTATGATCTCCATTTCCGAAGCAGCTCAGGCTCATTTTGTAAAATTATTAGCAGATCAAACCGAAGGCACGCATATTCGTGTATTCGTTATCAGCCCTGGTACCGCACAAGCAGAATGTGGTGTGTCATATTGCCCACCAGATGCGGTAGAAGATGATGATATGGAATTACCGTTCAACGGGTTTAAGGCTATGGTTGATGAGAAAAGTGTGCCTTTTCTTCAAGAGGCCACCATTGATTATATTACTGATCAAATGGGTTCGCAGTTAACTTTAAAAGCACCAAATGCCAAAATGCGTAAAGTGTCTGACGACGCACCATTAAAAGAACGTATTGAATATGTTATTCAGTCGGAAATAAACCCACAGCTTGCTAGCCATGGCGGCAACATTATGTTGGTTGAAATTTCTGCTGAAGATGTCGCCGTATTACAATTTGGCGGTGGTTGTAATGGTTGCTCACAAGTAGATATTACTTTAAAAGATGGTATCGAGAAGCAATTACTTGACCTTTTCCCTGGTGAACTTAAGGGTGTGCGTGACGTGACTGACCATCAACATGGTGATCACTCTTACGCTTAATCTCTGATTATTTTGATTTAAAACGCGCCTATAGGGCGCGTTTTTTGTTATATCAGGCTTTAGATTTAAATGTCCGTCGATAAAACGTTACTACACTAAACAATAAAATAAATGTACCAATTACAGATACGAAAGTAATGAATAGTACATAGCTAAAAGGCATATTCAGTGCATCATGGAGCGGTCTCACAAAGCTGGCTATTTGACCTGCAATCGGTCGGTCACTGTGCTTTAATGCGGACTGAATTTCACCTCGTTGGTAATTCATCGTAATGTTATCTGCTTGTCTTAACCAGACACTATTGCGGCTATCAAAACGTATGCTGTATTCTAAATCTTGTTCTGTAGCGTCTTGCGCCTCTGGTTGCCTTGGTTTACTTACCGCGACTAACAGTGAATCTGGCCACAGCTTCTGAGCGGTATCCAGTTGGCTGTACCAGTCGTTTTTCTGGCTTTGCGGATAAGACACATTGGATGCTTGCTGGTGTTGTAAATAATCCGTCCATAAGCCTTTGTAAGTGATCAAAAATCCACTTATACACAAAATAAATAACGGTAGTGAAATAAATAATCCTAGTTGAATATGGCTTTTCACTAAGCTGCTTGAGCGCGTATCTTTTGGCACACTGTGTTTAAACCTAAATCCACTGCGTACCCGCCACCATAAGTAAATCCCAATTAAGGTAATCACACCGCCAATGATTGCAGCCCATGCGTTGATATATTTGCCCACATCATCGAGTAAAAAATTTCTGTGTAACCAAAAAATTGTACTATAAAAAGGCACATGTTTAGATTCATGGATGGAGATTTCATTTAGATTATTATCTAACGCAATGCTTTTTCCACGGGTCGCAGCTTCAATAAAAGGTGAGTGTTCGGTTGGAAAACGTACCGTACTCATTTCAGGATAACGCTCAAACACAGTTTGGGTTACCTGTGCTTTTTCTGCTGTGTTTAGCGGCACAAATTGCTGGCCTTTATTGTCTAGGCGATTAAGCATATCCATGCTGCCAAGATAGACCCCTGTGGTTAAGACTATGAGCATAGTAATGCTAATAAAAAATCCTACCCAGTTATGAAACCATTTTAAAGCTGATACCACTTTCATAAATAACGTTCTCAGTTTTGATCGTGAAAAAGTCACGACTATTTAGTATTGCGTTTAATTTATGCGAATGATAATTAATATCGTTTAATTCATCAATTAAAGAAGTGTAAAGATGTGGGTAAATATGCAATAGTCAACAAGATTTTATCATTATTAACGAGCTACAGAGGGGATAGCAAAAAAGCAGTCAATAGCCTTTTTGACAAAAATAAATCTTTTATTAGCGATTGAACAAAACAGCCGAGATATTGGCAGTGAAGAGTTTTTTGGAGAGACACTTATTTACAGTCGGCGATTGAAGGCCTATTGATAAGTCTGGCCGTTATGCTGCAACCAACCACCAATATGACGACCATTTGGATCCTTGTGAGTCCAATGAACTACACCACCTTTATCATTCCATTCGTATTGGCCATGAAATACAATTTGATCGCCAATCGATATTGTATTTATCCGCGGCGCTAAGTCTATGTTATGTGCAATGAGTAACGTTTGACCTGATGATAACTGTAAAATAAATTTTTGATGACGCGAGCCCTGGTTGTCGTCAGCTAATAACTTGATTACTTTACCAGCCCCTTTGACTTGTACATTATTGCGCTTATTTTCATAGGCGTTTGCAATTACGTCTTGTGTTGCACTAACGCTAGCTGACTCATTCACACTAACTGTGCCAATATGAGTAGTGCTTTGTGCTGGAGTTTTAACTGATACCGCTGAGTTACTGCCAGTTAAAGATAATTGATAAATGGCCATACATATCAGTAAGAGAACAATTATTTTTTTCATATTAAGCTCTGTTTAGGGAATCGTTATTGTTAACTTAGGCAGCGACCTCTTTAAAATGAATGAGAAGCTACTACGGCTTAATTGCTGCTATGACTTGTTTTCTATTCAACTTTAAACCTATTGCGGCAATATTAGGCCAAATATACCAATGCCTCGGCCGTTTAAAACTTGCCAGCTTCTTACCGACCCAGTCAGCCAATTGTTTTTCAATATCAATCGGTAAGTCTGCTGTGGCATAGTCGATGATCGCAGCTGGGAGTAAACCGAACTTAGCATCAGGTTCACCAAAGACTATAGCGTTAACCACTAAAGGATGTTGCAGTAACACTGATTCAATTTCTTCTGGTTGGATATTCTCGCCACCACAGATAAACATGTTATCGACTCGACCTAATAATATCAGTTGGCTTTTTTCATTTAATTGGCCGCGATCCTGTGTGCAAAACCAGCCTTGTTCATCGACAGGTAAATGCAGCTGGTATTGTTGCTGTTGATTTATCTCTAGATAGCCTTGAAACAAACACTCACCCTTTACCCAAATAACCCCATCAACCAATTTTAACTGTCTATTAGGTAATGCACGACCATGATGTTGCTGTAAATTAGCTTTGGCAGTGGTGATTTGCGAACTCATTTCTGTCATGCCATAGCTGGTATAAGTGTTCACTTTTTTCTGTGCTAATGATGCTATCAATGTAGCTTCGATAACCCCGCCACCAAGTAATAAGGCTTTTAATCCGCTTAACGCCTGTGGCGCTTGCTGCAGAATTTGCAGCGCTTGTGTTGACACCATAGATACGTGGGTAACTGCTTCATCTTCAAGTTGCTGCGCCAATGTGATGTAGTTTGATTTAATCACAATACATGCACCAGCGAGGGCACAGCGATTAACTATTGCCAGACCACCAATGTGAAACAAGGGTAATGACAGTAACCAACGGTCGTTATTATGCAGCGGAATATAACGGCTTGAGCCCTGAGCACTGGCAATGTGATTGATTAATCCATGTACAGCCGCTTTTGGTGTGCCGCTAGAGCCCGATGTCAAAATGATATTAACCGGCTTGTGCGGGTTTACTTTTTGCACAGCATAAACAGGCTGACTATTGTCGAGTTGATGATCAGTCGTTACGTTTTGAGTTAAATCAATTAACGCTGGATGGCGCTCAAGCGATACTATTTCGCTATGTTGCCAAATAAAATGGATCTGAAAACGGCCAAGTAGTTGATCGATTTGGCTAACAGAAAAGCGGCCGTTAATGGGAAAAAATATGGCGCCAATTTCAACACATGCCCAATAAAGTGTCATGATGGCAAAGGTTTGTTGGGCTAAGTCGTGATTTGGGGTTTTATTGGCGTTAACTGGTGTTGGGATAATGGTCGCAATAATAGTACCAGGCATTACCCCCTGTTGTAGCAAGTTAGCTGACAGCACAGAAATTTGCGCCGCCCAGTTTGCGTAAGTTATCGAGGCTCCTTCAAGTAACACTGCATTATTATCAGCGGATCGCAGCGCAGCTTGTTGAACTGGAGATAACATCATATCGCTGACTAGCCTTTAATCAGTTTGAGCTTATTAAGCTTTAATTGGCCATTTTCATCTAACAAACGCTGGCTAAATGCACTTAAGGTGTCAAGCCCTGGTGGATTATCAGGGGTGAGTGCCTGGCTAATAAGGGCTAAATCAGCAATACCGACATCAGACTCAAGGCTTGAGCTTAAAATACAACGCACACCTTGGTGATCGGCCAGGCTGACAATCTCTTGCATCTTACTGAGTGAGCCTAACAACATAGGTTTTAAAATAAACGCCCCTATGCCTGGTTGCTGTTGCAATAATTTATCGAAGTCTAAATCTGCGGTTAATAAAAACTCATCTAACGCATATTTTATGCCGAGTTGCTGATACATTTTCAGGTTATCACTGGGTTGCTGGCAAGGCTCTTCAACGTATTCGATTTGTTTTTTAGGTAAACAGGCTAAAAAATCGACCGCCTGATTGAGGGTAAAACCGCGATTAGCATCAAGACGTAGCGTTAAACTGGGTTTACGTGCTAAAACCTGATGAACAAAAGCAATTTCACTGTCCATGTCGGTTTGTGCCACTTTGATTTTTACACTGTGTATATGGCTTAAATCAGCCAGTTTTTGATCAATTACCGTTGTGGATAAACCTTGGTACAGCAAAGGGATATTTGCTTGGGTAATGACTCTAACGGGGAACTGTTGCAGGCATTTGGCCGCTAATACACTTAAACCAAATTGCACAGAAGGCAATAAACTTCTCTCTGCAGCCAGGGCGAGTTCAGTGATCTCTTGCCCTATTAACTGAGATTGAAGCTGGATCAGTTCAGTGCTAACTTGCGCGAGGGTTTCATGGCTAAATCCAGTCAATGGTAAACCTTCAATATCAATACCTGCAAGGGGAGATATTTCGGCAAAATATTGTTGGTTATCGTCCAGTGTCACGTTAACAATAATACCAATTCGATGATCAATGCGTTGTTTAGCAACAGGTAAAGGTACGGTTAAATCAATTTGAAATTGATACAATTCAAACGATGCGATCTTAGTCATAGGGCACTCTTATTTTTGTGGATCATCGCGAAGTAACAATAATAACCTGTCAGCGAACATTTGCGGTTGTATTGAATGAATATTGTGACCCACTCCTGCAATTATGCTCACATGAGGCTGTGATATAAGTGTTTGTTCTACGCTAGAGGTGGGTATGTTTGCTTGGGCACTTTGTTGCAGTTGTTCTAGCCAATTACTGGTTATTTGCAGAAATTTTTTATCCTGCTCGCCAGTAATAAAGTAGCTAGGACACTTGAGTTGTTGCAACACGTCTCGACAGTCTTGCTGCCAACCTAATGAGGTTGCTTGGTAGCATGCATGAAGATGATGTGGATTGTTCGATTGGCGCTTACTGATTAGCCATTGGCGCTGCTCTGAGGTTAAACCTGAGAATACCGCTTGTTGATACCATAAACTCAGAAATTGTTTCAAAGGAAGGGCGATAAGCCTATCTGCCCAGCGTTTATCGCTTAGTATTCTTTGTTGTTTATCTAGTTCATTTTGCAAACCGGGATGGGCAGATTCTAGCACTAAACTCAGTAATGCTTGTGGCTGTTGTTTGGCGATATGTAGGGCTATGCGCCCACCTAGCGAATAACCAACTAAGTGAAAATCTTGATAGCCTAATTGGGTTACTGCCTTAAAAATATGTTCAGCAGCTTCTAATAATCCTGGGGTCGGTAAACGATATTGATTGCCGCCATGGCCAGGTAAATCGATACAAATGCAATGGTAATACTGGCTCATCTTGGCCATCAAAGGTTGCCAGTCTTCTTTTGCTCCCATAAAGCCATGTAGAAACACCATGGCAGCTAATTTAGGGTTGCCGTATCGATTAATCCAAGTCATTAATGCTGTTTAACCCATTGGCTAATTTGAGCGATTTGATTACTCGCTTGATCATGGCTGACATTAACTTCAATCACGCTGGCGCAATTAAAGTCCATAGCTTCGTTATAGGCTTGGGTAAACGACTCTAAATCATCGGCTTGACGGTAAGCTAAGCCAAACATTGCTGCGCCATAACCAAACTCTAATCCATGTGATAAGCGATAAAATTCATCTCTGAGTTGTTCGGTTGGAACAGGTAATAAATTAAAAATATTACCACCGTCATTATTTAATACCACTAACACATACGCCGAGGTGATTTGCTTCAATAACGCCAAAGAGTTCAAATCATGTAAGCAAGAAATGTCGCCTATTATCATAACCATAGGGGATTTGTGACCGATAGCAATCCCTGCGCTGGTGGCTATCAGCCCATCAATACCAGAGGCGCCGCGATTGGTGTATATCTTAGGCAAAGCTGGGCCTATTGGGGCATACATATCATATAAACGGATCGGTAGGCTATTGCCAATAAATAAAATATTATCGGCAGTTTGTTGTTGGGCAATCCAGCGAATAACTTGTGCCTCACCAAATTGAGTTTGGTCAATGTGTTGGATAAATAATTCAGCTAGGGCTTCATTATGGTTAATGAGTTCCAGCGCCCAGTTGGCACTTGATGATCGTGGCCAGGCTAATTTACAAAATGCACTCACACTGGTTTGCCAAATCTGTTTGCTTTGATGGCTAGGGTCTAAACGATTTGAGCGAGGTAACACTTGCCAATGACTATGCCAAGGTTGATTTGCCAAGTAACTGATTAAGCGCTTGGAAATAAAGCGTCCACCAAACACCAAGACACGATCAGCTTGTTCTAATAGCTTGCTGGTTCTAGGGCAAAGCAGCAGTTGATCGACATTACCAATAACCCCTGAATGCTGTCTTAGCTGAGATTGGGCATCGGTTACTATCGGCCAGGCCAGTTTTTGAGCTATTTCGACAATTTGTTGCGGATTATCTTCAGGTGACAAGGTACCAACCACGATAACGCCCTTACCATGGGCAAAGCGTTTTAAGCCATCTTCGCTGGGCAGCTGTGCTCCCATTGTTGGATGATAATAACTATATGGATGTTGATGGCTTAACCACTGACAAAGAGGTTTTAGATATTGTTGAATAACAATCGGCGCATTTTTAGCTTGCTTGGTTAGGGGGCTAAGTTCATTAGGGTAAAACGGCTCACGGTACATACAATTAATGTGTACTGGTTGGCTAGTTTGGCTAATCGCTTGATTTATAGTGGTTAACAGTGCACTTGCTGGTAAAGCTAAATCTGGCGTAGGTAGATTTACTTGGGTCGCATAATGGCCAAAAATACCCGGCTGAGTAATCGCTTGATTGGCGCCACAGTCAATTAATTCTGGCGGGCGATCGCCTGATAATATAATTAATGGTACATGGGTTAACCATGCTTCTATTATTGCAGGATATAAATTGGCAACGGCTGTACCAGAGGTGGTAATGATCGCCACTGCAGCGCAGCTTGCTTTGGCTAACCCCAGTGCCATAAAGCCTAATCCGCGTTCGTCAAAATGAATATGGCGACTAATGCTGGTTTGTGATGCTGCGGCTAATGTTAAAGGTGTAGATCGTGAACCTGGCGCCATGCATACGTGCTTAACCCCTAAACGGCTAAGTTCTTCAAAAATTAATTGGCCCCACAAAAGATTTAAATCGGCACTGGCCTGAGATTGCATATTAACAAATACCTGCAAAAAAGAGTCTATTTTAAGTGTAACCGTTCGTCATAGGGATATCTAAGATTTAGTCTTCATTTTTAACATGGCGCTGAAAAATATCAGTGAAAATATTTACTAAAACCCCACAAGTAAATTTTTTGTTGTGCTAATGTTAGATATATGATTTATATAAAGCCAGATACTTAAACAATGTCAAACTGTTAAACAAGAAAAATCAAACATAAACAGGATAGCTTGATGTTGGCGATAGACTGATTCTTAAATTGCTTAGGCGATTGATAATGCAATTGCTAATGCAATTGCTAATGCAATTGCTAATGCAATCGGAGTCACACTAGCTCTTGCTTATGACGGTTACAACTTGGTTATAACAGGATAAAAACACAATAATCTCACCTACCATAGTGAGTCGGTTAATTGGCTAAACATTACTGACCAATTAAGTGAACTCATCCCTTATCAAAAGAGGATATGGGTGAATCATCAGGAGAACATATATGCAGACTGCGGCGCTATTAAAAAGAGTTGATGAACTTCCTCGTTTACCTAAAGCGATCAGTGAATTACTCGAAGCGGTTAATAATGAAAATAGTTCAGTAAAAAGTATTTCATCAAAAGTAGCTCAAGATACCTTAATCAGCGCGCGGGTACTTCGTTTAGCTAATTCTGCCCATTTTGGCCGCAGTCGAGAAGTGGGTTCGATTGATGAAGCGGTTATACGCTTAGGAATGCAAACTTTACGAACCTTAGTCATTGCCTCTGCAGTTGTTGGTGCAATTCCTAAGGTAGACGGTATTGATTTAGCTGACTTTTGGGGCCAGACCTTTGAAGTAGCACTATACAGTCAGGAATTAGCCAAGCGTTGTAACGTGCCCGCAGATGAAGCATTTACCTGCGGAATTTTACACCGTATCGGTGAGTTATTAGTCGCCACCATTGAACCAGACTTGGCAGCACAAATTCGTGTTGCGGTTGATCAAGGTGGCGATGCGCAAGAGCTTGAAACCACATTGTTAGGTTTTAATTCTCCTTCAGTTGGCGCGCTATTGGCCAAAAACTGGAAATTTACTCCTAGCTTAGTGGCAGGTATAGAGTTTCAACGTAATCCTATCGAGGCTGAACCTGCGTCAAAATTAGCGATTTTAATGTATTTATCTCAAAAAATTTATATGCATTGGGATGATGAACGTGAGGAAGAAATCTTTACTGCCTGGCTTGCTGCCCTAGTGAATAAAGCCGGTATTATTAAAATGGATATGTCAGGTTTAGCTGAGAAGTTAGAAGAGTTACGCGGTAAGGGCTTAGAGATTGGTAAGCAACTAGTGTAAATCGATTTGTAGAGTCAAATTTTTCATATATTTAGAATCAAATCTTGTCATAAAACAGTACCAGCAACTTTTCATTAGGTTGCTGGTTTTTTTATTTATAAATTAGTACTTACCCCTTGCTTGATTGAACCCGATTATGAGAACGCTTATTTAGCTTAATCCGAATTGAGATTATTTATCCATTCACTCATTACCACGTGGGTTTTGATTTTAATAATGTCAGTTTGTGCATCAATAAATTCACGAATTTCATGTAAGCGCTTCATTGAGTCCGCATGCACATAGACTAATAAATCCATGTCACCGGTAATGCCCTGGCAGGTAATGACCTCAGGGATACTGTGAAATACATGAACCACATCTGCGCACCTCGGGCATTTATGCTGGATTTCAAAGTAAGCTGATACCCCTTGTTTTTGCGATTCGCTTAAAAGCACCTGGTAGCCGCGGATCACGCCGGTGTTTTCCAGTTTTTTAATCCTTTCGGTCACAGCACTTCGAGATAAATTGACTCTATCTGCAATAGTCGAAATACTTTGACGCGCATCTTGGCGTAACTCATTTATAATGGCTTTATCAAATTTATCCACAACTGATCCGTCATTTTGTTAGTATTTTTATCTTTAACCGTCATTTTGTGGGTTTAATCGAGCAGTTTGCGTTATATCGCCGACAGAATGAAAACCGATGTGACACTATAATAACCTAAAATAAGCCCAGTAGAATAACAAATGAATCAAATCACAGGAACCATAGGACGTTGGCAAGGCGCAGGCTTAATGGCCACCACTTTGCTGGGTACAGGGGTGTTTATATTACCGCAAATGACGATAGCAGTGGCGGAATCAGGGGCTTTATTAGGCTGGTTAATTCTGACCTTAGCCATTATTCCGGTAGCGTTAGTCTTTGGATTATTGACGAGCCGTTTCCCCCACGCAGCTGGGCCAGCTTATTTTGTTGAGAAAGCATTTGGCCGAACTGCTGGCAGAACCATTGGGCTTATTTTTCTACTCGTTATTCCTATTGGTGCGCCTGCGGCAATTTTAATGACCTTTCAATTTATGAACGCATTAGTGCCGCTGCACAATGGCTGGCAATTAGTCGCCGAACTATTTGTGGTGTTGATGTTGTTAGGCCTAAATATTCGCGGTATTCAGGTGTCAGCCAAGCTACAGTTTGGATTAACTGTGGCGATTGTGGCTGTGGTGGCAATATTATTTGGCGCAAGTGGCCTCAACTCAGAGCAACTTGAGTCTTTTAACCAAACTAGCCATCCACAGGTGAGTACAGTCATGTTGGCAATGGGCATAGGTTTTTGGAGCTTTTTAGGTATTGAAGCCATGACCCATCTTGCTAGCGACTTTCGCCGCCCAGATAAGGACATGTTACCTGCCATTTTAATGGGTACAGTGTTAGTGGGTGTTATTTACTTAGCCTGTACATTTTTATTGTTAATGGTGCCGTCGGATAAAAATGGCGTAGCGATGATAAGCGCGTTTGACTACCTACTGAGTGACAGCTTTTTACACGGTTATGGTGCTCAAATAATCGGTGTTTTAGGCATAGCCAGTGGTTTAGCAACGGTGAATGTTTATGCTGGAAGCGCTGCAAGATTACTGTGGAGCTTTAGCAAAGAAGGTATTTTACCTAAATACTTTGTGGTGCTAAATCCCCATGGTGTTCCGTTTAGGGCCTTGTTTGCCATTCTGGGCACTATGGCATTAGTGATTGTGCTGACCTTTTATTCTAATCAGGATTTAGAAAAACTGATTGCCTGGAGCAATGGAGTATTTGTGATCATCTATTTATTGGCGATGCTCTCAGCGGTTAAACTATTGAGTAAGCGTTATCTGCCTTTAGTTGCTGCTAGCTGCCTATTTTGTGTCGGTATTGGAATCGCCCTTGCTGACAACATGCTGTATGCAGTTTTGTTGGTCGTTGTTATAGCCCCATTCATGTGGTGGCAAAAAACACACTTGCAAAGTAAGTCCATACAGGCTCCGGCTCACTTGCCGGAATAAGCTGAGCTAGCTTTGGGATATAGCGATATTACGCATTTGGATCAGTTCGCTGTGCTTGAGATGAAGTAAATCAGCACAGCGGCGAATAATTTGGTCTTCATGTTGCGATAGTTCACCATCGGCATAAGCTAATTGCCACATTGCCAGCAGTAATTGCTGCTTTTCATCAAGGCTGAACGCTTGATTCACTTCAGCGGTAAATTCAAATAACGAGGTTGCGTTACCTCTGATTAAGCTCGCTTCTTCAATTAGCTCTTTTGTTTGCTCGGCAGTGATATTCAATGCGTTAGCAAGCATGCTAGGTAACAGTGCTGCTTCATTGTCATCCAAGGTTTCATCTGCATAGACCACTTCGAGTAACAGTGTGGCTGCCGCCAGGTGCAATTGACGGGTTTTATCTTCAGGGCTGTCTGCCTGGGAGCGGGCTTGAATAAATTGTTTGAGTTTGGCAATCATCGTTGTTCCTCTTTATTTGGCCTCTTTCTAACAAAGACGCATCTTAATCAACATACATCCTAGCAAAGACAACAATGCCGAGCACAGTGCTCGGCATTAATTTATGTTTATATTTGTAAATGAGCAGATCAATTAGCTGACAAGGTTTGGCTAATGTTTTATAGCAGCGACCCTAAACCTTTCATAAGCAAATCAACTGTGCCTTCACCTGATTGTTGCTGTAAATATTGCTTAGCAATGTCGACCATAGGCGCAATATATTCTTTTGAAATACCCAGTTTTTCAAAAGAGTCATAAACAACTGCAGCGCCCTGGAATGATGAACCTAGGTTACCTGCTTTTGACAATAAGCCTGACATACCTGAATCACCACCCATGGCCGGTACTGCACCTAATAATGAGTCTATGCCGGGAATGCTGTTACTTAAGGTGCTGAAATCGTTATTGCCTAGGTTTGACTGGGCTAAATTAAGTATCGAGCCTAAGCCGCCAGCAGCTTGTTGCTCAGTTAAGCCAAGTTGGGACATAACATTGCCCACTAAGGCGTTATCCGCTAACCCAGTTACTGCAGCAGCTTGGGTTGCTACGGGGACAACTTCTTTTTTGGTGACATTGTCTAACCAACCAGCATTTACTGGAGCAGAGAGTAATACGGCTGATAATACTGAACAGGCAATAATAGAACGGTTCATAAAGTTGATCCTTTGGTAAAAATAGTGCTGATATTGGCATTATGTTAACTTTTTTTGCCTCTATACGACATATGAAGATTTTGTTTTGTGCAAACTCGATCAATTTTGGGTATCCTTAGCGCCATAATCATCTTAAGCCGATTTTTGGGATCTCACTTATGTCACTTTCAGCGATTTTGACTGAAGCCTATAATTTTTTTCGTAATCATATTAGCCAACTTGCCGCAATAACCTTTCCGTTATTACTGATACAAGTGATGATCCAGCTTTGGCTGGGTAATGAGATGTTGATGCAAGCCCAGGCTGAAACGCCAGAGTTTGGTAGTATTCACGCCGCAGCCATGATGGTGTTGCTGTTACTGTTTTCTATATTGATAGCAGCAATTACGGTATACCTAGAGGTGCGCTCACGTGGCCACGATGTTTCAACCGCTATGGTATTTAAACAAAGCATTCAATTTGTGCCGCCTTTATTACTTGCGGGAGTGTTTTCTGGTTTAGCTATTTTAACCCCAGTGATGCTATTTGCTGCCTTTGGTCCATTTGGCATAGTGGGCTTTGGGATTAGTTTTTATTTATTTTCGCGCTTAGCTTATGTGAACTTTATGGTTATTGTTGAGCGTTTAACGCCACTGGAAGCCATTAAAGCTAGCTTTATATTTACCGGGCCGATTACGGTTAAAACCATTGCGATATTAATGTTGTATCTGCCACTCATATTAATCAGTGGTACGCTTTCACAAATGGCTGCACAAGTTGGTTTTCCACTGCAATTAATTACCGACACTGTGTTCGCTTTTTTTGGGTTATTTATTAACGTGGCATTGTTCCGTCTCTATATGGTTAATCGTAAAATTGATGCTCCTATAGATGACGCCTCAACCGATGATGATAACCACACAGAAGTGTAATTTATTAGACCTAATTTACTGAGTTGATAGGAGAGTCTATTGATAACTGATACTGAGTTAGTTAGCCAATTCTCCATTGAACTTGGTGAAGATTATGCCAGCGCAAAGAGTTATGTTCGTGACATTCCCACTCAAGCGCTGGTTTATATCCGCAGCTTTACTCACAAACTTGCCAGCCTAGTTGCTAAACAGCATCAGCTAGAGTTTATTGGGCCTAATCTATACGATCGCATTGAGCAATTAAACCAAGCTCGCCTTATTGACGTTACTGCTATTCGTACCATGCATAAATTGCGTGCTGACGGTAATCGTGGTGCTCATCCAGAAAAAATATCATCTTACCCAACATCAGTTAGTGTCCTTGGCTGAAAAATCAATTAAGCACATTATTGACGTGATCAAGCAGCTTTATCCGTTAGTGCACCAAGCGTCAGCGCCTGCTTATCAATTTGTGCCTTTTGATTCATTGGCGGGCAGAGATGTATGCTATCGCGCCATGATGCACAATGACCATCATGCTCAGTATTTAGTGGCAATGTCGCTAAAAGCTCAAGCACTAATGGCTCAAGATCAAACAGGCACTCAAGCTGTTGCTCCCGGTGAAACACATAATCCACAGTTTAATCAGGATGAGATGCAGCGACTTTTTGCTCAGGCGGCTTATTGGTTTGCCCAGGCAGCACCTTTTGAGCATGCGGCATTATATGAACACGGTGTCAGCTTGCTACATGGTTATGCTGATTTTGACCCAGCAAAAAAAGCCCAGTACACAAAACAAGGCGAGTTACTTATTGCTCAAGCCGCTAGGCATTGCATTGCCGATGCTCAAGCATTACTGGGTTACTTTTATCTGGTGGGCAGTGAGGTGTTTGGTGCTGATGTTGAACAGGCTAAATTATTGCTAACCCAAGCGGCTGAAGCTGATAATGTTGAAGCTATGTCTAATCTTGGGGTGTTGTTTTATGAAGCGGGTGAATACCAAAAGGCATATGTTTGGATGAGCAAAGCGGCAGAGTCTGGCTATCCTCAGGCGCAGTATCATTTAGCGTTACTATTAGCCGAAAAATTGGCTTTAAATGTTGGCGATAATATCGATGTGCAGCTTGAGCAAAGTCAAATATGGATGCAAGAAGCGGCCAGCCAAGGCCAGTTAGATGCCATGTTACATTGCGCTACGACAATTCTTCACCATGAACACGCCACTAAAGCCGAACTAGAACAAGCCGAGCGCTACTTACATGATGTGATTAAATATGGCCATAATGTTACCGCAATGATTGAGCTCAGCGTTGCTTTGGCTGACGGTATGTTAGGTCGAGTCGATGTGGTGCAATCAGCTTACTTATTACAACAGGCAAAATTGCATGGTAATGATATTCAGCGGCAAGTAGTAGCGCCTTTGTGGCAGTCGCTATTAATGCAAATTGACAGTGTTATTGACAACCACTGCGTGACCGCGCTTCAGCCTAGTGAAGGTGAGTTGGCTGCCCTGCAACAAGCAAAACATATGCTTAATCTAAGCTCGTGATAGTAAACACTTAACAAATAGCCCTTTTTCTTGCTAATAGCGTTAGATTAACGTGCAATAGGCAAGCTGTTGACGTGTTAATGCGCCTTGTTTTCTAAACAGATGACAAGTTTGTTATAAAATAGGTTAAACGTGTTGAATTTAGCTAATTGAATGCATCTTTACCTGAATTGAAGGTAAATTAACGCGTTTTCAACGCATAATGTTTGGCGCATGTGCTTTATAAAGAGGTATCGCATAACACGAGACCTCTTCATTTTATCGATGTATTTTTA
This sequence comes from Shewanella sp. HL-SH2, assembly GCF_051164935.1. Classification (NCBI taxonomy): domain Bacteria; kingdom Pseudomonadati; phylum Pseudomonadota; class Gammaproteobacteria; order Alteromonadales; family Shewanellaceae; genus Shewanella; species Shewanella sp. HL-SH2. The sequence goes on along the minus strand of NZ_CP195035.1, from coordinate 270,883 downwards.
ATGTTTAACGATGCGAATCGCTAATCCTGTTACATCAGTAACAGGATTAGATCAGTCTGATGATCCTTTCCCTTTAACTCTAACTATTAATTCCTAGGCTTTGCTCAATATTATCGACACTATTATTCACTTGTGATGCAATGGTTTCACTTTGTTCAAATGCATGCTTGGCACGTTGCATTAAGTTGTCCATGGCGATAACAAACTCATCAAGATGATGCACCTGCTGTTTGGCAAAATCGCTGCCTTGGCTGGCACTGTTGAGCATAACATTGGCCTGTTGTTGAACTTGCTGGGCAACGGCAAGTAAGCTTTGTGCGCGGTTTTTTTGTTGCGCTGATGCTATGCTTATATCACTGACACTGCTACTGAGTGCACTATTTGACTGGGTAAGTTGGGTGAGAATTTCCATTATTTCTTTTAGCGATACCTGAGTGCGTTGTGACAGGTTACGCACCTCATCAGCGACAACCGCAAATCCTCGTCCCTGTTCGCCAGCTCTTGCTGCCTCAATAGCTGCATTTAATGCCAATAAGTTGGTTTGTTCGGCAATGTTACCAATCACATCAACAATTTTAGCAGCATCACTCACAGAGGTACTGAGTTGTGATAGTGAATGGTTACATTGAGTGACTGTGTGTAATGTATGGTTAGTGGCGGTAAGGACTTCCTGCGCTTCTAGTTGACTAGCCTGCATGTCGGTCATGGTTTGCTGGGCAGTGGCTGTTAATGCGGTAGAGGACTGATTGACTTGATTAGCCAGTTCAATTAAATCAGCGGTTTGACCTTGTGCTTGTTGTACCACTGTTTGGGTTTGTTGAGTGCTGTTTGATAATGAACCAATTCTTGCCACTAAATCACTTAACGATTGTGACACCTTAGCCATATTGTGCTTTTGTTTATTATCTTCTTGCTCAAACCTTTGTAATAACTGGTTAAAGTGTGCGGCGATTTGCCCGGTTTCACATTGGCTATTCACCGCAAGCGGTTCCCTTTGATTCGATTCACTTAATAATGAGAAAGCACGGTTCAACTGTTTTAATGGCGCAACAACGCGGCGCTGCTGCAAAATGAAATAACCGATTGAAAAGAGTGCCAGCAAGGTTACCATGCTATAAAGCAGCCATTGTAAATTGACTTTTAATTGCTGGTCAGTTGCCTGCTGGGTGCTTGCTAATGCGACCAGCTGATACTCTACCTGGTTGGTAGCTTTGATTAATGCGGCTTGTACACGCTGATTTTCTGTCAACATCTGCTCAGTATTCGCCACCTCTTTACCGTAGCGCTGTGTCAGACTGAGTAACTCTGCCCGTGGCGTTTCGCCTGTTTCAATTTGGGTAGGCTCATCATCACCTAAGGCAAATTCATCCGTTTCTTCGGTCTGGTAAATGCCCAACAAAGGCAGCTTATCTAATTTATCGTGCCACAGGTTTAGGGCATTGATAGAAAAATTTAGGTTGTTAGCTACGCCGCTATCTTTATCGATTAATATCGCCTGGGTTTGCTGAGACAATGTATACACTAAGCTGGGTAACTCAACACTAAGCGCGAGATATTGCTGTGCGATATTGAGGTCGTGAATGTCTTGCGAAGCTGATTGGGCGTAGCGGCTTAAGTTACGACTGTAGTCGAGCATTTCTGATTCAGAAAATGCCAATAGTTGTCTTGGGTTGCCTGCTAGCTTACCCGCTGCGCGATACTTAGTGTCTAAATCACTAATTAATTGCGTCATCAATGTGGTTAAAGAAGCACTGTTTAGGTAAGGATGAACTTGGTGTAACTGAGTAATGTCTGCATTAATTTTAGTAATGTCATTACGCGCTTGTTCAAGGTAATTCGTTTGACCTGTTTGTAAGTATTTATCGATATTACGACTGATGCCATATTGGAAACTATGCTGGATTTTTTGTAAGTCTTGATTCAGTTGTTCACTGACTTGTCGTTGTTGATTGCTCCATAAAACGGTTGTTGCTAGCAACGCTGCCAGCAGCAGTAATAGCGCTGATGCGCCTAAAGATAGAGTGGATATTTTCAAGGGCTAATACTCACATAAATGGCATGAATAAAAGCAGCATATGGCATTAATATTACAGTTCTGTGTTCGCTGTAAATATAGTCTTGATTGTGGTGTAGCTTAATGATGTGTTAACTCCCCTATGTCACTAAAGGGGGGAGTGACATCGGGGGAGGATTATTAAATCCTCATTTGATTCAATATTAGATTAGTCTGCTTGATGCTCAAACGTACGTCCACCTTGGTTTGGCTTGTTTTGATGTTTCCCCGCGGGCGAAAACATATCAGCATAAGGTGCAGTAGGTTCGCGTTGAATATCAGCATCGCTTCCGTATGTGTGACCTTGTTGGCGCTGAGATTGTTCAAAAGCACGCTTCATTTTTGGGATAATAACTTTACGGCCCAGTAGCTGAAAAGTAATGAAGCTCAGCAATAAAAATAACAAAATAAATGGCAGCAATACCATGGCAATTAATGACAGACCAATAAAGGCTACTAATGCCAAAAGTGGGTTCATTGCGGTTAAGTTGTTTTTCAAATTGGTCGCGCGAAATGATTGATTAAATTGCATAGTGGCTCCTGAATATGATTAGCCTATATAAATAATAATTAAGACTGAAAGGCTAGTGTGCCGCTTTTTGACATAATATGTCACGTTAAAGTGAGTTAATGTTCTCAGTGCAACGTGACATGATTGTTTTCTGGGATTTTTATTATTGATGGTTTTTGTTTATTCAGTATGGAGTGATGCTTTGAGATCCTGGGGAATACTATTAACAATCATTTGTCTCACCCATTCATGTCCAGGGTCTTGATTATTACGTTCGTGCCAAAGTAAAACATAGGTCATCGGCATAAACTCAAAGGGTAGAGGTATTTGTACTAATGGATACAGGTTTTGTGCATGGTGCGCAAAACTGGAAGGTAAAGTGAAAATCAAATCGGTATGGGCGCAAATACTGGCCGCACCATAAAAGTCAGGTACCGTTGTGGATATTCGGCGATGATAATTACTGTTGGCTAGAAAGTAATCTAATGCCCACCAGTCGTTACCTTCACAGCGAACTTGTACATGACTCATGGCAAGGTACGCCTCTTGATGCCATTTCCCCTGTTGTAATACAGATAAAATAGGGTGATCTTTACGCACTAAGCAGACTTGCCTATCGCTAAACAAGGTTTGGTATTGCAGGCCATCAGCAAGATCATCCACTTTAAACTGTGATTGGGGATGTATATCACGACCCGCAATGCCAAAGTCTATTTGGCCGTGTTGTAAGTCGTAAATCGATTTTTCTGTCCAGCCGTAAGTGTCTAGCTTTAATTGAGGCGCCTGCTGAAGCAGTGAACCGATAAAGTAAGGAATTAATGTTTCATAAGCGCTTTCAACCATAGAAAAAGCAAAGTGACGTTGGCTGGTGGCAGGCTCGAAACTAGGTGGTAAGGTTAACTGATACAAGTTTTGTAAAGCTTGTGGTAACACTTTGCCTAATGCCAGTGCATGGGCAGTTGGTTTTAAACCGTGGGCGGTGCGTTGAAATAATGGGTCGTCTAAGGTGTCACGTAATCGGTTTAAGCTTTTACTTAACGCTGACTGGCTTAAGTGCAACCGATTAGCGGCACGGGTCACACTTTGTTCCTCTAATAATACTTGTAACGTAACCAGCAGGTTTAAGTCAATGCGGGCAAGGTTGTCTAAATTCACAGCAGTTATTCCTTTGTGGAAATTCATTATGGATTTTATATCATTTCTTGTCATACCACTAATGCGCTAATATTACTGATTAACCTCAATAAGAAATAACGATTGAGGTGAGACACATACAAGTCTGTGGTTAATCTATAAATCGAGTGAGAAATTTGATGCAACGTAATCTATTACCGTTATTAATGTTGATGGTGCTGCTAAGCCCTTTAGCGATTGATATTTATTTGCCTTCTATGCCAACCATGGCATTAGAGTACGGTGTGTCAGACAGCCAGGTGCAATCCACGTTAGTGCTGTTTTTATTTGCTATGGGTGTTGGACAAATTCTGATTGGCCCGCTTGCTGATCGTTTTGGCCGCAGACCGATTGCGATTTTTGGTATTGTGCTTTATGGCGTCAGTAGCTTTCTGGGGGCTTATGCGGTTGAGTTTGAGTTATTGCAACTTGCAAGGGTATTTCAGGGGCTAGCCGCGTGTTCAACGTCTATTGTGGTGTTTAGTGCGGTGCGTGATTGCTACAGCAATAAAGAAAGTGGCTCGATTTACAGTTACCTTAATGGCGCTATTTGTGTGGTGCCCGCACTTGCGCCTACATTAGGTGGATTATTGGCGCTGCAGTTTGGTTGGCGTTCGACCTTTATTTTTATGGCGTTATACGCCATTGTCGTGTTGTTTATTGTTGGCTTTAAATTTCCTGAAACTCGACCGCTTAACACTGATACCTCAGGGAAATTATACCGTTGGGGACGCTATAAGCCGGTGTTAAGTGATGGTCATTTCATGTTTTATGCCTCGGCTTGTATGGTCGCAATGGCTTCTATTCTTTGTTATGTGTCTTATGCCCCAGTGTGGTTAATTGGTCGTTTAGGTATTTCTGAGCTAACGTTCAGTGCCTTATTTGGACTTAATGCCGTGGTGAATGTTGCTGCTTGTTTTGCTGCGCCGATATTAGTGAAGCGCATCGGTAATCGTGCTGGTGTGGTTGTAGCACTTAACTTTATGGTTGCAGCCGCGGCTATTGAAGTGGTGATGCAGTTAGTGGGCCCACAAACTGGCTTAGCGGCAGGTTTTGGGTTTATGTTACCCATGATGTTGTTATGTGTAGGCTTTGCGGCGTTACTTGGCCCAGCTACTAGCATGGCATTGGCAGGCTTTGGTGAGCGTGCGGGTACAGCAACGGCCATGCTAGGTTGTATTCAAATGAGCGGCGCAGCGATATTAACCGCCCTTATTCAATTAACTGATATTCCAGCGCCCTATGCAATAGCCTTATTAATGGGGGGATTGTGCAGTGTGTTATTGCTGATGATGGGCATGAAACGTTTTAATCATTGGCACCAAGAGCAGCATGCTTAATTGAATAGGCATATGTACTGAATGCTCATGAACCAAAAAAAGCCCATTAGTAAAGTAATGGGCTTTTTGGATCTAGGTCATTAGGTTTTAGAATCGAGCGTTAATGGCGATACCAAATGAGGTCTGAGAATCAGAATCTACAAAAGTCTGCTCAAGAGATGCTTTAGCAGAGAAAATATTTGAGAAACGCCAGAAGTAGCGGGTATTTATCGAATATGTATCATTTGAGTTTGAGTCACTGAAACTATAATTATCATTAACGACGGTATCAGGCGTAGTAATAATATTTATCCCATCAAAATCATAATCACTATTAAAATAAGTATAAAGTCCGCCCACAGACCAAGAGTCAGTGATATACCAATCAGCGTTAACACCGAGTACCGTTACTGAATTTTCGCTGTGAGAGGTGCGTGATGAGATGTGGTCATCTGGCTCTAAAACGAGAGTGTAATCGCTGTTATTTTTAATTGATGAATTTAGTATAAAGCCATTCAACATCAACCCTGAGATCGACTCAAAAGGCAGATAATGCTGGTAATCAAGCTTGATAACGTCGTTTTTATTTTTATCGCTATAGTATCTACCATCATACTGTTCAGCTACATCTTCAGAGTTCCATGAGTATGCCAAGGTTAATTTTGACTGCTTGGTAAAGTAGTAGCCTAGATTAACACCGTAAAAATTTGAGCTATCATCAGAGTTAAATAGCGTAATGCCTTCAGTAGTGTTTCTAGTATAGTCCCCACCAATGAAAAATTTAGAGTCAAAGACATATTCACCCGCCATATTATATAAATCTTGGTAATCGGTTACGGCATAGCGAGCTGCAATGGTAGAATATTGATTGAGAAAAGGCGCCAGTGCGTAAGGAACGTTAGCTTGGTTAACGGGCTCAAAATAATAACTATAATTGAGATTGAGTAAGCCATCAGAGTTTTCACTAGAGTCTAGAAAGCCTAACTCTACTTCATGTTGAAAAGCGTCAGCGGTTTCTGCGAACGAGTTCGAACTGATCAATGCCAGCATTAGTGCTAAAGACAAACTTGTCTTAGTCATTTATTCATCCTTGATATGGTAAAAGTATTTTAAAAATATGATGTTATATGGTTTCCTGTATTCAAGCAACAGGTTTGATTTAAGATGAAAAGAACTTATTGCGCCGTCTGTGATTACCCACAAACAGCTTGTGTGTGCCATGCGGTTAGCCCATTTCTGGCGCGCACAAATGTCATAGTGATGCAGCATGAAAGTGAAGTTAATCATGCTAAAAATACCGTTCGGTTAATACGTTTAGTTATGCCGAACATGCGGGTGTTTGTGGGTGAAACCGCAGAAGATTTTATTGATTTACAGGCTTACCTAGCCCAAGCCTCCAAGCCGATATATGTGGTGTATCCAAGTGACAATAGTCAAACTGTGTCGCAATCGGGTGCTCAGGCCGACAGCATCATTATTTTACTAGATGGCACTTGGCGTAAAGCTTATAAAATACTCCAGTCTAATCCATGGCTGCAACACTACCCCGCTATCCATTTAGATGTTGAACACGCATCAAATTATATTATTCGCAAAGCAAAACGCCCAGATAGTTTATCTACCTTAGAGGCTACGGCTTTATTATTGTCGGCGCTAGATAAAACCTTAGACACAGAGCCTTTGTTTGCCGTTTTTGATGCTATGGTGCAACATAGATTGAGCGCCATGCCTGAAAACATCAAAGCCCGTTATCAATTAAATGACAAGGAAGTAAAATGAAGTATTTATTATTAGGACTGTGTTTGGTATTTATCTTGACCTCTAGCGCGTTTGCAAATGATGTCATTACGCCAATCGATCCTGAAAAACCGCGCAAAAAAATGTCATTAGAAAAACAAGCTGAACAAGGCCGCATTGATTCTGAAAAGTTAGCGCAATCGCAATTAGACAAGGCGCGTGTTGCAGCGCAAGCAACCGCTGAACGCGAACAAGATGTGTTATCACGTCAAGAGTCAGGCGAGTGGCAGAATGAGCAACGTGAAAAGGCTAAAGTGCAGTTTGATGATCGTGCTGAGCGAGAGAATAAATATTTAAAACAAGCACAAGAAGCTGCTGCTAAAGAAAAACAAATTAGTGAAGAAAAGTAGCTTAAGTGTTGAGCCAATAGAGTGTCTTTAATGTCAGTAGATTTAGCTGTTAATACCGTTGTTGCGCCAGAACGCTGCCCATTATGTCACCACACTGAAGTGGTGTTTTTTCACCAAGATAAAGACCGTAGCTACTTTCAATGCAAGCAATGTGAATTGGTTACTGTACCTGCGTCATTTTATTTAGATAAAGCCGCAGAAAAAGCCCACTATGATTGTCACCATAATGACTTTGCCGATGCGGGTTATCAACGCTTTCTATCTCGTACCTTAACGCCATTACTCGCTCGGGTTAACCCCAACGCCAAGGGCTTAGACTTTGGCTGTGGAGAAGGTGCTGTGCTTAGCCAAATGGCAGCGCAGCAGGGGGTTGAGGTGAGTAATTATGATTTATTTTATTTCCCTAACCATGACCTACTACAGCAGCAATATGACTTTGTCACCATGACCGAAGTGCTGGAACATATTGCTAACCCCCAAGCAATATTTAAGCAACTACAAGGCTTACTAAACCCTTCAGGCAAGCTGGCTATTATGACTAAGCGCGTAAAAGGTATTGCAGGGTTCATAGACTGGCATTACAAGTTTGATCCAACTCATATTAATTTTTATAGTCTGTCGACCTTTGAATGGATTGCTAAACAGTATCAATGGCAACTCGAAGTGATCGAGAATGACGTGGTAATGTTTCATTTGCCAGAATCCGCTTAAATAAACTACTGTGCTTGGCGAGCCGATTAATGGCTGCAAATAAATAGATACAATTGTTACTATATTGTTGGGTCAAAAAAATTAACAATTCTGCAAAATAAAGGTAAATTCAATACCTAATTGTTATACAGCATGACCAAGATACGCTATTAAAGTGCAATTGCCAGTATCCGGTTTTGTTGTTTAGTCATGGCGACAAGTTTTAAGCCACTTCTAGAATGTCATTCTTGCAAACAAACTTAAGTTAAACACTCTAGTTAAAATAGCTCAAAGGAGCGAAATATGAAACGGACGTTAACCGCGTTAATGTTATTGGCAGGCATTTTAGGCACATCAAGTGCTGATGCCACTACCGCCAAAGATATTGACAGTTTTACCTTAGATAACGGTATGAAAATTATGGTATTAGAGGATAGCTCTATACCCAATGCCAATATGTACTTATTTTGGAAAGTTGGCTCGCGCAATGAGGTACCTGGTATTACCGGTATTTCGCACTTTTTTGAACACATGATGTTTAATGGTTCAAAAAAGTTTGGTCCGAAAATGTTTGACCGCACTATGGAAGCTGCTGGTGGGGCAAATAATGCTTACACCACTGAAGACATGACAGTGTATACCGACTGGTTCCCCGCCAATGCCATTGAAACCATGTTTGATTTGGAAGCCGACCGTATCGCTAATTTAGATATCAACCCTGAAATGGTTGAGAGTGAGCGTGGCGTGGTGCAGTCAGAGCGCACAACAGGGCTTGAAAACTCTAACTGGCGCACCATACAAGAAGCGTTAAAAGGTGTGGCATTTTCAGCCCATCCTTATAGCTGGTCGGTTATTGGTTATGAGTCTGACATTGCCGCATGGACGTTAGAAGACTTGCAGCAATACCATAAAACCTATTACGCGCCAAACAACGCCGTTGTGGTTATTGCCGGTGATGTAAAGCTGGCTGAAGTTAAGCGATTAGCAAATAAGTATTTTGCACCTATTCCGGCACAAGCACCGCCTAAAGCCGTTCGCACCGTCGAGCCATTACAGCAAGGTGAGCGTCGTGTTTTTGTTAAGAAAGAATCGGTAAGTACTCCAAATGTGATGTTGGCTTACCATATTCCTGCCACCAGTCATGCTGACTATTATGCGCTTGATTTACTCAGCTCAATCTTAAGTCAAGGTAATAGCTCGCGTTTTTACCAAGGTTTGGTAGACAAGCAACTGGCGACATCGGCAGACACGTACATGCCAATGTCGTTCGACCCTAACTTGTTTTACATCTTAGGTGTTGCTAACACAGGCGTTGAAGCCAGTACCCTTGAGCTTGCCTTACTAGAGCAAATTAACTTAATCGCAACCCAAGGTGTCACAGCTGGAGAGTTAGAAAAGGTTAAAAATATTAAATTAATCAATTTTTATCGTGATATGGAAACCATTAACGGTAAAGCCAACACGCTAGGAACCTACGAGATGTATTTTGGCCGCTTTGAAAAATTATTTGATGCGCCAGAGCGTTATAACACAGTGACCCCAGAAGATATCAAGCGTGTGGCGCAAACCTATTTAATTCGCGCTAATCGTACCGTCGGTGTGTTGGCGGCTACAGAGGAGAGCGACAAATGAGACCTATGAAACAAACAATTAAAATGTCGTTGTCGGCCCTGGCTATTGTCAGTGCATTATCATTAGCGGGTTGCGCTACTACAAGTAACAGTACTGTGGCCAATGTAGTCGAAACAGGCAGCTTTAGCTTACCTCAGTATCAAACGGTGAGTTTATCTAACGGCCTTAAAGTGAATTTGATGGTACAAAAAGAAGTGCCATTAATCACAATCAATGCTGTGGTGCGAGCCGGTGCAGTGAATGACACGACTTCAGGGCTAGCCAGCATGACAGCCCAAGGTTTAATGCTAGGTGCGGCGGGTCAGTCAAAAGCCGATATTGAACAAACACTCGATTTTATGGGTGCCAGTTTGAATACCGGCGCAGATCAAGAGGGCAGCTATATTGATGCCAGCTTTATGAGTAAAGATCTGGATAAGGTACTGCCTATTTTTAGCAATGTATTGTTATCTCCTGACTTTGATACAGCAGAATTTGCTAAATTACAGCAACGTGAAATTGTGGGGTTGTCGCAACAAAAGGAAAGCCCGCGTGCTGTGATTGGCCGTTACTTTAATAAGCTAGTGTTTGCTAACCATCCTTATGCTAACCCAAGTTCAGGTAACAGCGAGTCTATTGCTGAATTATCTATTGAGCAGCTACGAGCGTTTCATCAGGGTTTCTATCAACCTAATAACGTAGCAATCAGTGTTGTGGGTGATTTTGACCCGCAGCAGATGCAAGCCAAGTTAGAGCAAGCTTTGGGGCAATGGCAAAATACTGAAGTCGCAGTGCAAGCCGATTTAGCTCAAGCTTTACCTGTAATGGGCGCTAGCCGCGTGTTGCTGGTGGATAAGCCTGATGCAATTGAAACCACTTTTGTGTTTGGTGGCATGGGCATAAGTTACGATAACCCTGATTACGTTGGCTTAACGGTAGTGAATACCATTTTAGGCGGTCGTTTTACCTCATGGTTAAATGATGAGCTTAGAGTTAATGCTGGCTTAACCTACGGTGCGCGCTCTGGTTTTGTGCCGTTTTCAAAGGCTGGAGTATTTCAAATTAGTACCTTTACTAAAGCTGAAACTACCAAAGAAGCCATTGATTTAGCCTTAAAAACCTATGCAAGATTGTGGGAAAAAGGTATCGACCAAGCGACATTAGATTCAGCTAAAGCTTATGTTAAAGGGCAGTTTCCGCCTAAGTTTGAAACCGCAAGTCAGCTAGCGGGCTTAATGTCAGAGATGTATTTATATGGCTTTGATGATAATTTCATTAATCAATTTCAAGCTAAAGTTGATGGGTTAACCATTGCTGACACCCAGCGTTTAGTTAAGCAGTATTTCCCTCAACAAAATTTGCAGTATGTGTTGATTGGAAATGCTGAAAAAATTGCCGATATTGCCGCTCAGTATGGCGACGTGACCAAGGTTGATATAAAAGACAGTGGTTTTGGTCAATAGTTTGGGGTGGTGAATTGAGCTGTAATTAATAGCCAAACTAAAAAAGACCCACGATTGAGTGGGTCTTTTGTTTTATCGGGTGTATATTTTGAGCTGATTATCTTGGGGGCGATTAAATAAATGTATCCCAAGCATTAGGTGCTAAAAACGGGTCAAATATGGCAATCAGTGAAATATGCACTCGCGCTTTACTTTCAACAATTAATCAACCGACCTTAAATAAGATGATATTGAACTGTTTTAAATCGATAATCTGGATCCTATTTGGCATTATTACGCTGCATTGTGCGCCTGCTTTGGCCAATAAAGTGCAGCTTGGGCAACTTTGCCCGTTAATAAGTGGTCAGTGGCAAGGCAGCGCAGCAAATCCAAACGGCCTATCAAAACAGGTGACTACCTCAGTGCTGTGTTCTGCCGATAACAGTAATATGTATATTAGTATTAGCCAGGGTGCACGGTTCAGTAATAGTGAAACCTGGTGGTTTCGTGTGCGAGGCAATGAGATCGAGCTGATTTATTCTGATGGTATTAATGCAGACATTAGCCAACTATTTACCTTATACCAGCAAGGTGATGGATATACTTTTCTAGGAAAGGGTGAAATTAAACAGCGTCCAGCTTTAATACGGCTTTCCTTTGATGCACAGCAAGCTAACGGTAAAACCCACTGGCTATGGCAACAAAGTGCCCACTTTTTAGATGATGATAGCGACAGTTATCAAGTGGTTCGGGGGGTAAGCCTGATGCCTATAGGTAGGTAAAAGTCTGGGCAATAAATGAAATAATATTTATTTAAGCTTGCTACGCCATATAACCGATACCCAGACAGGCTTAATAAATAGCTTAATCAATAGATTAGCTAGTAAAGCTTTGCCTAGCTAAAAAAGTACAACGCAAAGCCTAGCCAACTTAAGCCTAATGCACAGGCTAATGCCCATACCATAGGTGTCATTTGGGTTGATTCAGTAAACTCTAATTCAAACTCAGGTTCACCGTGTTGTATTTTTTGCTTAGATTTAACTTGCTGCTTGCGCGCTTTATCACTCTGTCTTGCTTTGGCTTTATGCTGTTTTTTATATTCAGTAATGCCTTTTTCAATACCGCTAGCAATAAGCTTAGTTTGCGCTTTAGTTTGACCTTCTTTCTGGGTCGACTTGGCAATGGTTAATGCTTGCTCTTGAGTTTCGTTTGAACTGGATTGCTTCATTCTGCGCCTGCAAAATCGAGCTGTCGCCAGGCTTCATAGCTAATAATCGCGACAGAGTTAGAAAGGTTTAAGCTGCGGCTATTGGCAGTCATAGGAATGCGCAAACGCTGCTCTAATGGCGTCGCATTAATAATGTCCATGGGTAAGCCGCGAGTTTCTGGGCCAAATAATAAAACATCATCTTCGGCAAAAGCAATTTGAGTGTGTGGGCGACTGCCTTTAGTGGTGCACGCCATAATACGTTTACCTGCCATAGCGACTAAAAAGTCTGGGTAATTTTTATGGCGGGTGACTCGGGTTAGGTCGGAGTAATCTAAGCCTGCGCGACGTAGCTTTTTCTCTTCTAAGTCGAAACCTAGAGGTTCAATAAGATGAAGTTGCGTACCATTATTGGCACATAAACGAATAATATTACCCGTGTTTGGGGCGATTTCTGGCTCATAAAGTGCGATATGGAACATGGTGACCTACCTGAAAAAAATAACGGTGCATTATAGCTGAAGTAGTTGAAAGCTTCATTATTAACTCACGCCAGTTAACTCACCCGAATTTGAATGAATAAATGAGCTAACCATTATTGGCTCTCCTTATAACTGTTGAAGTTAACCTGATAATCAATACCTTGTACTCTGGTTTAGTGATTTTTACCGTCCATGTTACTTATAGGGATAATATTTAAGTGAGCCTTTGGCTGCAATTACACCTCAAGAGGTGACTTTTTAATGGCGCTGAGGCAAGGTGATCTTTATCAATAAACCACTTGGCTGAGCATTTTTCGCCTCAATACTGCCTTTATGGACTTTAATAGCGGCTTGAGTTATCGCTAGGCCGAGTCCCCATCCACCACTATTGCGATCTCTGGCATTATCCGGACGGTAAAACGGCCTGAATATCGCTTCTAGCTCTTGCTCATCAATACCCTTACCATCGTCTTTAATCTGAATGACAATATTTTCACCCTCTTCGATGGCGCCGATATGCACGTGTTGAGTGGCATAACGGATAGCATTTCGCAGTACGTTTTCAATTGCACGGCACAAGGGTTTTGGATAGTGCTCAAAAGCTAATTGCTCATCGATATCTATTTCGAGTATTTTCTGTTGTTGCTCTGCTTCAAACTCGGCGTCGTCTAATACTTGACTAAGGGTTTCAGTTAATTCGGTGTTGATGCGGATTTCGCTGGCATTTAGTGTTACTCGAGATAACGTCAGTAACTCACCGATTAAGTCATCTAATTGGTTAGCTTCATATTCTATGCGGGTTAACTCTGTGCTGTCTTGGCCTTTTTTACGTGCCAGCGCCAAGGACAGTTTTAAGCGTGTTAGCGGTGTGCGAAGTTCGTGGGAAATATCTCCCATTAACCGTTGCTGGTTAGTCACCATAGCTTCAATTGAGTCGGCCATACTGTTGAACGTCATTGCAAGCTGGCCCATTTCATCACTTCTGCTGACGGTGGTTTTGTCGACTCGGTGCGATAAATCGCCTTTCGCGATTGCATTGGCGCTGCGTTTTAGACTATTCAGGGGTTTACCAAGATGCCAAGCGAGTAAACCACATAATAAGCCTGAGAATAGAATGGCAATAGAGGCTGTGAGTAGTTTGTTCTCTGAAAAGTAAAAGAACCAGGGTCTAGGATGGTTAGCGGGTACTCGACCATACACTTGGAAGGTTTGCTGGTTAACGCTGAAGGTTAAAGGGCCAAAAATAAGCTCATTTCTAAACTGATGACTAATTGGCTGCTTGGCGTCTTCTGCCATTAATAGAAACTGTCGTAATGAGCGGGGGACTTTACGGCTATTAATAACTTGACCGTCGTCGTTTACAAGATACACACGTAGCGGTTTGTCGTGTCTTGAATGTTGGCGTTGTAATTTATATAGCTTATCTGTAGTGAGAATATCGGGGGATTGTTGAATGTCTTTAGCGACCGTTTGTAGCACTTGCTGTAAATGCTTTTCAATCGGTGCGCGGTCCTGACTTTGCATAATAATTGGCAGAATTAACACTAATGCAATGGTTAAAGAGCTGCACAGCCAAAAGCCAATCAACAATTTAAAGAATAAGCGATTTAATGGGTTAGTTGAACTCATTAGGGGATCCAAATATAGCCCTTGCCTCGCAGGGTTTTTACCCTCGCTCGGCCATCTTTGCGCTCGGGTAACTTCTTACGCAAATTGGATAAGTGCATGTCTAAACTGCGATCAAAGGGCATCAGTTTTTTACCCAATACACTTTCACTTAACGAGTCTTTGGTAACTAACTCACCTGAATTGGCAACTAAGTTAAGCAGTAAGCTAAATTCGGTTGATGTCAGAACCATTAATTGTTCATTGCAATAAACTTCTTGGCGCTTAGGATCTAGGCGCAAGTCACCAATTTTCAAAGCATCACTAGTTAGCAGCTCTTGTTCAGCATTGGTCGCACGACGCAATATGGCCCGAATACGGGCGATTAATTCTCGGTCGTTAAACGGTTTTGGCAGGTAATCATCGGCGCCAATCTCTAGGCCAATCACACGATCGATTTCATCGCCACGGGCGGTTAACATCAATACTGGAGTTTGCTTACGTTTGCGGATGCCTTTTAATACTTCAAAGCCCCCAAGTTGCGGTAGCATCACATCCAATAGAATCAGATCAAAATCAGTTTGCAATGCTTTAGTTAACCCTTCTTGACCATCATAAGCCTGGTTGACAGCAAAGCCTTCCATTTCTAATAACTGGGTTAATAATTCTGATAATCCGACATCATCGTCAACAAGTAAAATTCGATTCATTTCAGCCCTCAATATGCATTCAAACACTTTAGCCTATGGCGAGCTGAGATGAAATCATCATTGCACAGTTTTACATTCGTTGGTGCTTTACTGCTAGCCAGCAGACTTATCTTTTTTTGCTGAAGTCAGTTTGACGATAATGAAGGTCAATATGATTGACCCCACAATCAGCCCAATTGATAGCACTGGATTTTGCAATGACATGGGATTAATCACTAGCATGCTACCCAAGCCTAGCATCATAACCCCAGACATTAGCTTTAACTTTTCGCCTTCTTTTTCGGTCAGTTTTCGTTTACCCAGAGTCATTGAAAACACAATCACTATAGTGGCTAAAGGGATGACGTAAACCACGTTGTAAGCGATCAAATAAAGATAACGCTCCATGACATCCAGGTTAGAAATGGACAGCACTGAAGTGTAAATCATTGGAAAACCCGCAGTGCACAATAACTCGTAAGCATTCGCCAAAATAGCCAATACTGATGAGCCGATAATCATGGTCGGTAATGAACTGGTTTTAGACAATTTACCCATACGCTTAATAAGCGTCCCTCTATTTTCTACCGACATTGATAGGCTGACATCGCCACGGCCGTAGAAGTAGTCCTTGATATTGACCCCAGCAGCAATCAAAGCCAATACTCCCGCACAGGTAATAATAATGCCGCCATCACCGCCGCCAAGTAGTTGGAATAAATTTAACCAGGCACTCATAAAGATGAAATAGATAAACCCAGAGAAAAATACAAATATACCGCCCACCAGTAACATGCGTTTTTTGCTGCCAGCATTGACCATGATGCTGAGTAAGAATAACAACACGAAAAATGCGCACGGATTAAAGGCATCAACACCTGCCAATACCACAGTTAATAGGGGTAATGACATTTGTTCAGGATGCACTGCACCAATTAAGGGAATATCCACGGGTTGGACATGTGGCTTTGAGGTGTTGGTGCTGACTGAGGTGCCTTCGGTTGCGAAGCTACTGTCCATGCCACAAGTGCTAGCGTTATCTTCAACATTACTGGTATCTCCACATGTAGCAAATAAGGGCTCGGATGGTGTGTTATCTAAGGTTAGAAAGTCATCAAGTGTGTCGCCAATATTAGCTTTGCCACCTTGTTTTTGGTAACAGTCGACTAAACGCTCAATAATATATTGGCCAGTGACCTGATGGCTGTTGTAGCCAACAATGGCTTCACCACATACAGCAAAGTAGGGCACAGATTTAGGTTCTACCCCTGTCCGTTTGCCCATTGCGATAAGTTTATCGACATTGCCAGTTTCACTGATTAAGTAATCTTCAACCGTTATCCAATCAAATCGCTCGCCTAATGCGTCAATTAAAGGGTGAGCTTTGCGACAGTGTGGGCAGGTTTCTGACCAGAAAAAATGCAGCTTAACGACGGGGTGATCATTGTTTTGGCTATACCATAGTGAGTCATCTGCTGATGTTGATGGGGTACTGGCAATGGCACTTGGCGCTAATATCAGTATATAAAGCAGTAACAGCAACTGGCTAAATAATCGATTCATAATTTATTCCACTAAAGCACTAATAGTTAGATTTTATGCCCTTATCTAATGACTGTAATGATCAAGTTTAAATTACGTTAACTAGCTCGCATTACTGTGGTGTTTATCATCCAATATGCCAACTAGATCATCTATTTCTGGTGTAAAAGTCGATAGGAAACATTCTTTACATAGCTTTACGCCGTCTTAACCCTGATTGACATTGCATTGGGTAAACTGAGTATCAAATCTGCTGAGGCAGAAAGTAACCCCTTTTTTATACCGAGGAATTTACCAATGAAAACATCATCAATCTTCAACATGAGTTTAGTTGCTTTAGTGGCAAGCTCAGCATTATTGGCTGGTCAGTTATATGCAGAAGAAACCATTAGCAGTGCAGCAAAAACTGAGCAACCTAGCGTTAAAGCCGACAGACATCATGGCCATAAAGGTGGCATGCACAAAATGTTGCGCAAACTAGATTTAACAGATGCACAAAAAGTGCAAGTTAAAGTGATATTTGACAAATATAAAGCTAACCGTCCAGAGCGCCCAACAAAAGAGCAACGTGCAGCGCACAAAGCAGATATGTTAGCGTTAATCACTACCGCTGGTTTTGATGAAGTTAAAGCCACTGAAATGGTTGAAGCAAAACAACAAATGCAGTTACAAAAAATGTTAACCCATATGAAAATACAAAATGAAATTTATCAATTATTAACACCTGAACAGCAACAAAAGTTTCAAGATAAATTTAACTCAGGCAAAGGCCACAAATCACGCCATTAATCTAGTTTATATAGGCTGACATAGATAAAAGCCATTACTTCAGAGTAATGGTTTTTTTTGTTTAGTTAAGCTTGTGACTTTTACAAGATTGAGAAAGGTCACACTTTGCATAAGGTGAGTCGATTGTTTAGTAAACTTTATCCTAATTAAGTAATCAACTTGCTATAGTAAGGGTTGGTAGATTATCAGTATAAAGAGTCGATAGATCTTTTATGAGTGAAACTTCAGAATATGATTTTTGGGTAAAACTGGCTAGCCGTGCAGCGGTAGCAACAGCCCTTTGCTTGATAGTCATTAAGCTTGTAGCGTGGTTGTATTCCGGTTCGGCAAGTATGCTGGCATCGTTAACTGACTCTTTTGCCGATGCTTTGGCGTCAATAGTCAATTTTATTGCCGTGCGTTATGCGATTGTGCCTGCGGATAAAGATCACCGTTATGGTCATGGTAAAGCTGAGCCGTTAGCTTCACTAGCACAAGCGGGGTTTATTTTAGGCTCGGCTTGTGTATTGTTGCTCTACGGCGGTGAAAAGTTGATTAACCCTGTAACGGTTACCCATGCCACTTTAGGGGTCATTGTGTCTATCATTGCCATTATTATGACCTTGGCCTTGGTATTGTTGCAAAAAAGAGCGTTGGAAAAAACCAACAGTACAGTAGTTGAAGCAGATGCTTTGCACTATAAGTCTGATTTATTTTTAAACTCAGCCGTGCTACTAGCGCTAGTTTTGGCACATTATGGTTGGTGGTGGGCGGATGGATTATTTGCGATATTGATTGCCATATTCATTGGTCAACAAGCCATTGATTTAGGCTATCGCTCAATACAAAGTTTGTTAGACAGAGAGCTAGATTCTGATACTCGTGAACAGATTAAAGCTTTGGCTTTAGAAGATAAAAGAGTCAAGGGACTGCATGATCTACGTACCCGTCAGTCAGGTAAAACCAGGTTTATTCAATTGCATTTAGAATTAGATGGTAACCAACCATTGTTTGAAGCACATTCAATAGCTGATGCGACCGGACTGCGTATTAAAAATGCGTTTGAAGATGCTGAAGTGATTATTCACCAGGATCCCGTTTAGCATCTTTTTTGGTTATGCCTAATCCTTGCCTCTTAGGCATAACAACTTAGGCATAGCAAAGTACTTATTCCATTGATAATTCTTTTAATTTACGGGTTAACGTATTGCGCCCCCAGCCTAAACGTTTAGCGGCATCTTGTTTATGACCTTGGGTATGTTTTAAGGCGGTTTCAAGTAATATCCGCTCAAATTCAGGTTGTATCTCGGTGAGTAAATCGTTATCACCGGCACTGAGTCGTTCATTTATCCAGTCTTTAAGCGCCGATTGCCAGTCTGTATGTGCCGCATTTGGCTGGCTAGTTGCCACAGGATCCTTGAGTAATTCAGGTGGTAAATCTTGTGGCAGAATTTCTTGTCCCGATGCCATTACGGTTAACCATCGGCAAGTGTTTTCAAGTTGACGCACGTTCCCTGGCCAGGGTAATTGCGATAGTTTAGCGGCGGTTTCTTTGGTGAGTATTTTGGGTTCTACGCCCATTTCTTTGGCCGCAGTACTGAGAAAGTGAGTAGCGAGTTGAGAGATGTCTTCACGACGTTGTGACAGAGGAGGTAAATGCACTCTAATGACATTCAAGCGATGAAATAAATCTTCGCGAAATGAGCCTTTTTGCACCAACAATTCAAGGTTCTGGTGAGTTGCGGCAATAATACGCACATCAACCTGCACAGATTGATGGCCACCAACACGATAGAATTGACCATCTGATAGCACCCGTAATAAGCGTGTTTGGACATCGAGTGGCATATCGCCAATTTCATCTAAGAATAGTGTGCCACCATTGGCTTGTTCAAACCGCCCTTGACGCACATTAGCAGCCCCAGTAAATGCGCCTTTTTCATGGCCAAATAGCTCTGACTCAATAAGGTCTTTGGGTATTGCGGCCATATTAAGGGCAATAAAAGGTTTATCTTTGCGTGGGCTGTGTTTATGAAGCGCACCCGCGACTAACTCTTTACCTGTACCTGATTGGCCATTAATTAACACGCTGATAGAGGACCGAGATAAACGGCCAATAGCACGAAACACCTCTTGCATAGCGGGCGCTTCACCGATAATTTCAGGTGTCTTTACCTGTGTATCAACTGCTGGAGTTGCAGGTGTTTGTTCGGTTGCATGGGTTAATGCCCGTTCAACTAGCGCAATGGCCTCGTCAATATCAAACGGTTTAGGTAAATACTCAAACGCGCCTGCTTGATAGGCGCTAACGGCACTGTCTAGGTCAGAGTGAGCTGTCATGATAATTACGGGAATATGCGGGTAATGAAGCTGTAAACGGTCTAGCAGGGTTAAGCCGTCGGTACCTGGCATACGTATGTCAGACACAATCACTTGAGGTTGAGCTAGTTCTAATGCTTGCCATAGTGACTCGGCTGCAGCAAAACTGGCGCAGGTTAATTTTGCGCCTGAGAAGGCTTTTTCTAGCACCCAACGAATGGAGCTATCATCATCTAAAATCCAGACTTGTTCGCTTATTGTCATCTTGTTACCTCGTGCTGCCTAAGGTCTAGAATTTTTGTAATGGCAGGGTAATTATAAATTCGGTATGGCCTGGAGCTGATACGCAGTCAATACG
Source organism: Shewanella sp. HL-SH2 (assembly GCF_051164935.1). NCBI lineage: Bacteria > Pseudomonadati > Pseudomonadota > Gammaproteobacteria > Alteromonadales > Shewanellaceae > Shewanella > Shewanella sp. HL-SH2. The sequence continues at coordinate 250,967 of NZ_CP195035.1, read as the reverse complement.
TCCGCCATGTAATCTTGCTATATTGTGTGCAATGGATAAACCCAGGCCTGAGCCATCTTCACGCCCTGTCACCATAGGGTAAAACAAGGTGTCTATAAGATCAGAGGGTATGCCGGGGCCGTTGTCGATAATCGACAGGACTAACACTAACTTATACCTTTGTGTACCGAGGGTGACTTGATGTTGAGTTCGGGTCTTTATCAAGATTTCACCGCCAGCATGTTCTAATGCTTGAATGGCATTTTGGACAATATTAAGCACAGCCTGCTGAAGTTGGTCGGGATCCATCTGAAAATCAGGAATAGATGGGTCGTAGTCACGCTTTAGATTTATGTTTGCGGGTAAAGCCATTTCAACCAGCTTTAATACCTTTTGTACCACTTGATGAATATTGTGTTCGGTATGCTGTGTTGGTCGCTGCGGGCCTAATAACCTATCGACTAGGTTGCGCAGACGATCGGCTTGTTCGATGATTAAAGTGGTAAATTCTTTTAATTCCGGTGAGTGCAGTTCTCTTGATAACAGTTGAGCTGCACCGCGTAATCCCCCTAATGGATTTTTAATTTCATGGGCAAGATTACGCACAAGATATTGCGCTGCTTGTTGCTGCGCGTCCATATTTAGCTGCTGGTGTATACGACGTTGTTGATCAACTTGTCGTAGCTCTAAAATACTGAGATTTTGTTCATTCTCGATAGGAATTAAGGTCAAGTCTACAGTGTGGTGCTGACCGTCTAAGGTAATTAATGCCGCAGTGTTAACTGTGATCCCCTGATTTGATGATACAGCATCTCGCAAAATATGTTCATCAACGCCTAAAAACTGATATAAATCAGGCAAGCTTAATTCGAGTAATTTATGGTTGGCGACAGCCAATAGCTGCTCGGCAGCAGCATTGGCAAAACAAGGCTTTAATTTGGTGTCGATCACTAGTACTGCGGTAACTAGATGATTAAGTAAATTATTAGTGTCCATTCGCCGTCCTGATTATTGGGTTGCAGCTTGCACCAATATGTTGCACCAATATGGTGCGATCTGCAACTCAGTTCACGCAGGCAAATAAAAAATAAATTTAAGCAGAATTTGTTTTATGTTACTGTTTTAATTTATTTTTGTAGCATAGTAAGGCGTTGGTTTCGCCAATCTGCTCACACTTGCCTGGTGAAGAAATATCTTTCTTGGAGAACTAGATGCAAGGACTTTGCCGTTTTGATCCAATGCTTTCACCACAATGATATGTTCCCCTCGGTAAATGCCCATTAAGCTAAAAGTGGATGAAGATTGTGGTTGAGCTTTAACTTCGCCATCAATAAAAAGTGCCAGTAAGATACCTCGGGGGAGTGTTGGGGTAACACTGACAATGACATCAAATTTTCCCTCATTACTGCGAATGGTTTCATCATGTGTGGGGGATACTATACTTAAGACGAGCTCAATAGCATCATTTTGCGAGGTTGAATCCACAATGATTGGGGTATCATTTAGCACGATAGTGTTTTGAGTATTTTCTTTTACTTCGACAAGCTCTGCATTAGGCTTAGCTTCGTCGCTATAGTGAACTTTTCCGTTTTCATCGACCCAGCGATAAACCGCTGCTGTGCTACTGATACTGACGAGTAGCAAGCTAAATAATAAAATGCGCATAAATAGAATCCTTTTACGTGTGCATTTTACTAGACTAGCTGTTTTTTGATAAAAAAACAGCCAAAACTGTTTGGTTCTGGCTAAGTTTATTTGTAACTAAACTGCAGAGTAAGACGACTTAAAGGTAGCTACAACAGTATTCAGCAATACCGCTGGTTTTAATACTAAAGCTCACACCAGCAGCTAATTCAAACTGGGTGTCAGCTGAATAATTGATCCATTCGGTCGTACCAGGCAATAACACTTCAAAGTTACCTGATGTGACTTGCATTATTTCACCTTGAGAGGTTGAAAAGGTATATTCGCCAGGTAAGACAACACCTAGAGTTTGTCTGCTTCCATCGGCTAAAAATACTGTGCGGCTAATGACTTTTCCATCAAAATAAACATTTGCCTTTAGGGCTACATCGACTTGTTTTAACATATTTCCTGATACTCCATAAATGTTTTAAGTGAATTTATATCTATTTTAAATGTATATCTAGTTATTTTTGTGCTCTGGTTATGAATTATTTATGTGTAAGTTTTTAGATTAGCAGGCACAAAAAAGCCCAGAACAATCTGGGCTTTTTGATACTAATAAGTGGTAAATATAGCGCCACTCATTAATTTTAATTAACTGCGGTTATGACGCTTACGCTCGTTCTCAGTTAAGAATCTCTTACGAACACGGATGTTCTTAGGAGTTACTTCAACTAATTCGTCATCATCGATGAACTCAAGTGCTTGTTCAAGCGTTAAGTTAATCGGTGTAGTTAACACTTGTGCTTCATCAGTACCTGATGCACGCATGTTGGTTAGCTGCTTACCTTTAAGACAGTTAACCGTCAAATCGTTAGAGCGAGCATGGATACCAACAACTTGGCCTTCATACACTTCAGCAGCGTGGCTAATAAACAGACGACCACGGTCTTGTAAACCGAATAGTGCGAATGTTAATGCTTTACCTGTTGCGTTAGAAATCAATACGCCGTTAGCACGTTGACCAATATCGCCACCTTTGTGCGGAGCGTAGTGATCAAATGAATGATAAATTAGACCAGTACCTGAAGTTGCAGTTAAGAACTCAGTTTGGAAACCAATTAAGCCACGGCTTGGGATGATGAAGTCGATACGTACACGACCTTTACCATCAAGCTGCATATCTTTCATTTCAGCTTTACGCACACCTAACTTTTCAATTACGGTACCTTGATGTTCTTCTTGAACGTCAACAGTCACAGTTTCGAATGGTTCGTGTAGCTCGCCATCAACAGTTTTAAGAATTACTTCTGGACGTGATACCGCTAATTCGTAGCCTTCACGACGCATGTTTTCAATCAAGATTGATAAATGTAATTCACCACGACCTGATACGCGGAAACGATCTGGACTGTCAGTTTCTTCAACACGTAGTGCTACGTTGTGAACAAGTTCTGTTTGTAAACGCTCAAGAATGTTACGAGAAGTAACATACTTACCTTCTTTACCCGCGAACGGAGAAGTGTTTACCTGGAACGTCATCGTTAGTGTTGGTTCATCAACTGTTAGAGGCGGTAACGCTTCAACTTCAGTCACTGCACAAATAGTGTCAGAAATCTTAAGCTCACCTAAACCTGTAATTGCCACGATGTCACCAGCGTTAGCAATTTCAACTTCAGTACGGTCTAGACCCATGTAACCTAATACCTGGCCCATTTTTCCGTTACGTTTCTTACCATCAGCACCAATAATAGTCACTTGTTGGTTAGTTTTTACGTTACCACGCTTAATACGACCAATACCGATAACACCCACGTATGAGTTGTAATCGATTTGAGAAATTTGCATTTGGAATGCACCTTCCGAATCAGCGTCTGGGAAAGAAACTTTCTCAACGATGGTTTGGAAAAGTGGTGTCATGTCTTCGCTAACTACATCTGGATCTAAGGTCGCGAAACCGTTTAATGCTGAAGCATAAACAATAGGGAAGTCTAACTGTTCGTCAGTTGCACCTAAGTTGTCGAATAAATCGAATACTTGGTCAATAACCCAATCAGGACGAGCGCCAGGACGGTCAATCTTGTTAATCACAACGATTGGCTTTAGGCCTTGAGCAAACGCTTTCTTAGTCACAAAGCGAGTTTGTGGCATTGGACCATCAACTGCGTCAACTAACAATAATACTGAATCAACCATAGATAGAACACGTTCTACTTCACCACCGAAATCGGCGTGACCAGGCGTGTCTACGATGTTAATGCGGTAGTCGTTCCATTTGATGGCAGTGTTTTTTGCCAGAATGGTGATCCCACGTTCTTTTTCAAGATCGTTAGAATCCATCACACGCTCAGTCGCTTCTCCACGTGAAGCAAGGGTACCAGACTGCGCAAGCAATTTGTCTACCAGGGTCGTTTTGCCATGGTCGACGTGTGCAATAATGGCGATGTTACGTAAATTCTCTAGCACGGATAAAACCTCTATACCATCAAACAAAAAAAGGGATTATTTACAGCAACTATTTAATGATAGCCACCATAAAAAAGCGTGCCATTCTACTCCAGCAAGGCCTCAGTAGATAGGATTTTTTTTGAACACCTCATATTTTCGTCTTATTGTGCTATAAATTTGCCGTTAATTTAGTGATATAAACTTTATCATCGCCTTAACGTAGGCTAGGTTACAAAAGATGTAAAACACAGTTTTCGCTATTTTGTTCAGCAAATTGTTATCTGTACGCACTTTTTCGGTTTCAGTCTCTATATAATCAAACTGGCGTGCACCACTCTGGTGTTGTGCACTGTTATGGTGCGTAGAATGGATCTATTTGGTGCAGACTTTGTTTTTTGAGAAAATATAAAAATATCAAATTTATATAAATCAGATGCTTATATATCTGGCATGATAATAGCTAAGTAAACGTCATCATGTGGACATCATTGTTTTACATTAGTTTGCTGAGTCAATAAAACTTGGTGAACAGTAATATTAAATATTAGAAGGGAATACCCTTGACCCTACCGGAGGCTTGAGAATGTCAGTTGAATCAGTATTAAAGCAACTTAAAGAGTTAGAAGTTAAGTTTGTTGACTTACGCTTTACCGATACTAAAGGTAAAGAACAGCACGTTTCTATTCCATCTCATCAAGTAAATGAAGAGTTTTTTGAAGACGGTAAAATGTTTGACGGTTCTTCAATCGCAGGCTGGAAAGGCATCAATGAATCAGACATGGTATTAATGCCTGATCCAACTACTTTTGTTTTAGACCCTTTCACCGAAGAAACAACAGCACTTATCCGTTGTGACATTTTAGAACCTGGTACTATGACTGGTTACGACCGTGACCCACGCTCTATCGCTAAAAAAGCAGAAGCGTATCTAATTTCTACCGGTATTGCTGATACAGTATTGATTGGTCCTGAGCCTGAGTTCTTCTTATTTGATGACGTTCGTTTTGGTACTGATATGTCAGGTTGTTTCGTGAAGATTGATGCGAAAGAAGCGGCATGGAACTCTGGTAAAGAATACGCTGATGGCAACACAGGTCACCGTCCAATGGTGAAAGGTGGTTATTTTCCAGTTGCGCCAGTTGATTCTTCACAAGACTTACGTTCTGCAATGTGTTTAGTACTTGAAGAAATGGGTCAAGTTGTAGAAGCACATCACCATGAAGTGGCGACAGCGGGCCAAAACGAAATTGCAACACGTTTCAACACTTTGACTAAGAAAGCGGATGAAATCCAAATTCTTAAGTATGTTGTTCATAACATGGCGCATGCTTATGGCAAAACAGCGACCTTTATGCCTAAGCCTATCGTAGGTGACAATGGCAGCGGTATGCACGTACACCAATCTTTAGCTAAAGACGGTGTCAACTTATTTGCTGGCGATAAGTATGCTGGTTTAAGTGAATTAGCGCTTTACTACATTGGTGGTATTATCAAGCACGCTCGTGCATTGAACGCATTCACTAACCCAAGCACTAACTCTTATAAGCGTTTAGTACCACATTTCGAAGCGCCTGTTATGTTAGCTTACTCTGCGCGTAACCGTAGTGCATCTATTCGTATTCCAGTAGTGCCAAGCCCTAAGGGTCGTCGTATCGAAGCACGTTTCCCTGATCCACATGCAAACCCATATTTAGGTTTTGCGGCATTATTAATGGCAGGTCTTGATGGTATACAAAACAAGATCCACCCTGGCGATGCCATGGATAAAGACTTGTATGACTTACCGCCTGAAGAAGCTGCTGAGATCCCACAAGTTGCAACTTCTTTAGAAAACGCGCTTGAAAACTTGAAAGCTGACCATGAGTTTTTAACTAAAGGTGGCGTATTCAGTGAAGATTTCATCCAGTCTTATATCACTTTGAAGACTGCAGAAGCTGAGCGTGTAGCCCGTACTACTCATCCATTAGAGTTTGAAATGTACTACAGCCTATAATATTAACGCGCTAACTTTGTTAGCGGTTAAGTGATAAAAAAAGCCTCGCATAGATTGCGGGGCTTTTTATTAAGTTATTTTTACAATTATTTACAACCTTTCTCATTCTGTTTTAACTCATGCTTTGCGAATTTCTGTTTTAAATTCAGCTAACTCGTGTGCGTTAGAATTAGCCAATTTTTTATTATTAGTTATTGATATATATAAATAATTAAATTACATGTTATTTGACTATAACTATTCAGCCAACACTTCGTTGATATCCTTTTGTTTATTGAATAACTTGTGAGCAAGTTATCAGTAATATCAATCATTTTGTGATCCAGCATTTGTACGCTTGCGGTTGCAATGGCGTTTTAGATCCGTAAACTTGCGCCGTATAAATGCCGAGCAATTACTCTAAAAGTGATTTTGGGTTAAAGGCAGATATAAATAACCTCAACTTGGGTTAAGGGATGAATAAGCGGGATTTAAATAGATAAATTCAGATGTTTACTCTCAAACTTGAGCTTTGCGCTGGTAATAAGGCGAACTAACGCGTCAACAGCTAGCCTATTGCAAGTAAATTCAACACAGTTAGCGGTGCAAAGAGCTGTTTGATATACATTTGTTATCCTGAGCTGAGGTTAAATACAATAACTAAGAGAATGATAATGAAAAAAACAATAATCACTTTGGCAATATCAGCTATTGTCTTTGGCACGACTTCACAAGCTCAAGCTGCAGGTTTTCAGTTAGCAGAATATTCATCAACCGGCTTAGGACGTGCATTTGCAGGTGAAGCGGCAATGGCCGATAACGCGTCTGCGCAATCACGTAATCCGGCAATGTTAACGTATCTGACCGGGCGTCAACTGTCAGCAGGTGGCATTTATGTCATGCCTAATATTGATGTGACGGGTGACATTGCGATTACCTCTCCTTTATTGGGCGCTCAAGCTATGCATGTGCCAGCCAGTGCGCATGATGTAGCGGGTGACGCACTAGTGCCTAATTTCTATTATTCTAACCAGTTAACTGATCAATGGACCTGGGGATTAACGGTAAATTCAAACTATGGACTAGCTACTGAAATCGATACTACACATGCTGCGGCAATTTTTGGTAATAAAACAGCGATTACCACTGTAGAGTTTAATCCTAATATTGCTTATAAAATCAATGAGCAATTTTCAGTCGGTGGCGGTCTACGCGTGGTTTATGGAGAAGGTAGTATCAGCGCAACTACGCCTGCTTGGGTGGGTGCGATTAAATCTAATCCAGCATTGCCCGCAGCCGTTGCTGCACGTTTACCAGATTCTGGTATGACGTTAAAAGCAATGGAAGGTGATGATATAGCCTTGGGGTGGAAACTGGGTGCTAGCTGGCAGATAAACGCTGATCATCGTTTAGGTTTGGCTTATCACAGCGGCGTTGAACTTGAGTTAGATGGTCACGCGTCTGGCTTGCTTTATGATGGTGGTCAGGATATATCAATTGAAGGTTATCTTCCGATCGAGACGCCTGCATTTGCTGAATTAGCTTCTTATAACCAGCTTACTGAGAAATTTGCGATGCATGCAAGTGTCAATTGGACTCAATGGAGTGTATTTGATCAATTAGTGGCATATTTCCCTGGTGAGCAAAAGCCAGTTAGTGGCGTTGAATCTGACTTAGTAAAAGACGAAAACTTCAAGGATAATTGGCGTTATGCCCTTGGTGGTACTTATCAGCTTAATAATGATTGGTTAGTTCGTGCAGGCTTGGCATTAGATAAAACTGCTGTTGAAGATCAATATCGTACTACAACTATTCCAGATACTGACCGTTTATGGTTTAGTATGGGAGCAGGTTATCAAGCTAGCAAAAATCTTACCGTTGATTTTGCGGTAACCTATATTCGTATGTATGGTGATGCGCCGATTAATGAACAGCAAAATCTGGCTGGATTGGCTTTAGTGAATTTTGATGGCGAAGCTAACGGTGACGTGTGGCTTGCGGGAGTTCAATTAAGCTACAAAATGTAATCCGCATTTTTGAGCCGCTTTTTAATAGCCTCGCATAGCGGGGCTTTTTTGTGTGAATAAGGAAATGGCAATGATTAAATTTATGATGGTCGCAATAGCCTTAGTCGCAAGCTTTTCTGTTCAAGCTAACGATAAAAGCCAACTAGTGAGCCAATTTGTTGAGGCATTTAATTTACGTGATCCAGAATTAATGGGCAAAATGGTGACCAAAGAGGCGCTGTGGTTTGATGTAACACGTGCAGGAATTAATAATCAAACAACCACAAGAGACGAATTAGTTAAATCAATGAAAGAGTATTTCTCAGACTCTAATCGAGCGCACTCTCGAGTAATTAAGTCGATTGACACAGGTGATTTTGTCAGTACTGTTGAGCAGGTTTCCTGGCAAAAAGAGGGTAAGTGGGTATCTAAATGCAGTATCGGCGTATATTTATTTGAAGAACAAAGAATTGCAGCGGTTTGGTATTACAAGGCACATCAGTGTGATGATCCTCAGTAAGTCGTGGTCAGCGTTTATCATCCTGAGCTGAGATTAATAACTCATTAGTAATGTAAATGAATAAGAGAGCGTCACATGAAAGCTAAAAAATACATTATTGCATTAGATCAAGGCACCACCAGTTCTAGAGCGATTGTGTTTAATCATCAAGCCGACATTGTGGCTATTTCGCAGCGAGAATTTAGTCAGCATTATCCACAGGCAGGCTGGGTGGAACATGATCCAATGGAGATTTGGTCGTCACAAAGTTCTTCATTAGTGGAAGTGTTAACGCGCGCAGGTATTAGTCGTCATGAGGTTGCCGCTATCGGCATTACCAATCAACGTGAAACCACTATTATATGGAATAAGCACACCGGAAAGCCTATTTATAATGCGATTGTGTGGCAGTGTCGGCGCAGCCAAAGTATTTGCCAACAATTAAAGGCGCAAGGGGTAGAGAGTCTTATTCGGCAGAAAACCGGTTTAGTATTAGACCCTTATTTTTCAGCTTCAAAAATTAAGTGGATTTTAGATAATGTTGCAGGAGCGCGTGCGCAAGCTGAAGCAGGCGATTTACTATTTGGTACTGTTGATACCTGGTTGGTATGGAAATTAACCCAAGGCGAAGCCCATGTCACCGAACCGACTAATGCTTCCAGAACTATGCTGTATAATATTCATACTCAGCAGTGGGATGAAGAGCTATTAAATCTATTTCAAATACCGCGCAGTTTATTGCCTGAAGTAAAATCCTCCTGTGAAGTTTATGGCCACACTGAATTAGCCGGTGGCCAGGGGATTCCTATTGCGGGGATGGCTGGCGATCAACAGTCGGCTTTGTTTGGCCAACTTTGCCTAAAGCCAGGCATGGTTAAAAATACCTATGGCACGGGCTGCTTTTTATTGATGAACACTGGTGATAAAGCTGTTGAGTCGAGCCACGGATTATTAACCACTGTGGCTATTGGTGATAAAGGCCAGGCTTGTTTTGCGTTAGAAGGGTCGGTTTTTATGGGCGGAGCGATTATTCAATGGCTACGTGATGAGTTAGGCCTTATTCAAGATGCCTGCGATACACAATATTATGCCGATAAGGTGAGTGATACCAACGGGGTTTATGTGGTGCCAGCATTTGTTGGTTTAGGCGCACCTTACTGGGACGCTGATGCTCGTGGGGCAATAGTGGGATTAACCCGTGGTGCTAATCGTAGTCATATTATTCGTGCTGCACTAGAGTCAATTGCTTATCAGTCGCGAGATTTGCTCGATGCCATGAGTAAAGATTCTGGTGTGCCACTCACCCAAATTCGAGTAGATGGTGGCGCAGTCGCCAATGACTTTTTAATGCAGTTTCAAGCAGATATAACTGATGTGAATGTATTAAGACCTAAGGTGACTGAAACCACCGCGATGGGAGCAGCATTTTTAGCCGGGCTTGCTGTGGGGGTATGGAAATCGACGCAAGAATTACAGTCTATATTGGCAACAGATCGTATTTTTAGTGCGCAAATGGATAACGCTACCCGTGAAACCCTATATCAAGGTTGGCTTAAAGCGGTCAAGCAAGTCAGGACGCAAGAGGTGTAAATTAATCCAGTAACAGATTTGGATATTGAATATAAGGTTGAGACAGCTTTTTAGTGTCTGCAGTAAACCTTATTGGTGTCAATGACGCCGCTATACTTCAAGATCTATATGCTTGGTCTTATGTTTACTTTTAGGCTCATTTAAAGGCGCGTCATCATCAGTAATATAGTCGCCAGTGCCTAGTTCATATTCTACTTTCGATTTCTGCTTAGCTTGGGTATTGTGTACACGTTCGCTATTGGATGAGGGAAGCTCAGCCTGTGGCTCCTCATAACTATCAGGTGCCACCTCACTCGAGGGAGTCGACGCACTTACACGATCGACAATGCGTCTTCGCTGGGTAATAAATTGTACGGGTTTGCTAAGCATGGCATATATGCTGTCTAAACTCATGTTTGCCTCCTTGTCGTGTATGATCACTGACATCCCATGTGAGTAATAATAGGGCTTTTGACTTCATTTATTTAAATGCCATCTTTTAGGCGCTGTTACCGTAAGATTGCATTATTATTTACCTTATATCGGCCTGTGTGGGCGATATTTTAATCAAATATTCATTTATTCTATCAAGTGATCTAAAAAATGCTTTAGCAATGCTGTAGTAAAAATCATCCAGCCTGCATTACATTCTACTAACCAAATGTCTGCTCAGTTCTCTTGTCATCAATTATCAGCAACATAAATTGTATGCTTTTTATGCTTGATGGCGATTTATTTACACCAGATGGATTAAGTTTAATTAAAAATAATATTTAATATGGCGTGTTGTTAAGGGTAAATCATACCGTTTACAGGTGATTTAACCTATTAATCGTAAGATATAGTTTGATTTGTTAACATTAGGTAAGATAAAAGTTGCTGAAATAACCGCCGATATGTATCTGGTTTTATTCATTAACTCATATTTTTCGTGGTTATTATTCGCTTTATCTATTGTTTTTATTCCCCAGCTAAAAATTCCCTGCTAACCCGCTTGGCGTCTGGATTTAATATATGTTCACATCCCTTGACAACACTTGTGTTGTATCCCTAAACTTAGCATTTGTGGGAAGAAGTGGATCATTGTGGATCAAATTAAAACAACAAGGACTTTCTAAAGGTGTTTCGAGGTGCAAGTGCAATCAATATGGACGCAAAAGGACGGATCGCTATGCCAGCGAGATTCCGCGATGCGTTACGTAATGCGCACGATGGCATGCTTGTATTGACCGTTGATATTAACTCTCCTTGCTTGCTGATTTATCCCTTACATGAGTGGGAACTCATGGAAACTAAATTGTTACTACTTTCTGACATTGACCCCACAGAGCGCTCGTTGAAACGCAAATTATTGGGATATGCCCAAGAATGTGAACTAGACAGCCATGGCCGCATTGTTGTGCCGCCAATACTCAGAAGCTTTGCTAATTTGGATAAAAAAACCATGTTAGTTGGCTTATTAAATAAATTTGAATTATGGGAAGAAGGGGCTTGGCAGCTGCAAATGGAGCAAAACCATGAGCTGATCAGCAACCAGAATTTGGCCAGCCATCCAAGGTTGAGCCAATTTACCCTGTAATGTGATGAAAAGAAGACCCAAATGAGTCAAGAGTTTGCTCACTTAAGCGTGTTATTAAAAGAGACTGTAGAGGGTCTTAATATTGATCCTAATGGCATCTATATCGATGGCACATTTGGCCGTGGCGGACACTCACGACATGTACTGAGTCACTTAGGTCCTAATGGACGTTTAATCGCCATTGACCGAGACCCGCAAGCAATTGAAGCTGCTAAAGCGTTTGCTGACGATCCTCGCTTTCAAATTGTCCACGGTGGATTTGGTCAGATGGCCGATTACATTGAAGACTTAGGGCTAGTTGGCAAGATTAATGGTGTACTACTGGATTTAGGCGTGTCATCGCCACAACTTGATGATGCTGATCGTGGTTTTAGTTTTTTACGCGACGGTCCATTAGATATGCGCATGGACAATAGCCAGGGCGAAACAGCAGCACAATGGATTGCCCGTGCTGAAATTGAAGATATGGCGTGGGTATTTAAAACCTATGGCGAAGAAAAAAATTCTCGTCACATTGCCCGTTGCATTGCTGCTGACAGGGACGAAAAACCCTTTTTACGTACTAAAGATTTAGCTGAATTGATTGCACGTATCACTAAAAATAAAGAACGCAACAAGCATCCTGCAACACGTGTGTTTCAAGCAATTCGTATTTATATCAATAGTGAGTTAGAGCAAATTGACCAGGCACTTGAAGGTTCTTTAAAAGTGTTAGCGCCTGAAGGACGCTTATCAGTAATTAGCTTTCATTCATTAGAAGATCGCATGGTGAAACGTTTTATTCGTCGCCACAGTCAAGGTGAAAGTGTGCCGTATGGTCTACCTATCACTGAAGATCAAATTAATAAGTCGCGCAAATTGAAGCCAATGAGTAAAGCATTAAAACCATCGGATGAAGAGATTGAACAAAACCCTCGCTCGCGTAGCTCAGTGCTACGTGTGGCCGAGCGTTTGCCGTATTAAGGTAGAAGATTTTGAGCCAGCCTCCACTCAATCTTCCCCGTATCGTTTTACAGGATATATGGCACCATAAATGGGTGGTGCTGGCGACGATTATCGTGATGATAAATGCCGTAGCCGTAGTGTATACCAGCCATGTGAGTCGCAAGCTGACATCGCAATGGGACGAATTATTACAAGAACAAGACCGTCTTGATATTGAGTGGCGAAATTTATTGTTAGAAGAGCAGTCGCAGTCGGAACACAGCCGTGTTACCCGCATTGCAACAAAAGACTTAAACATGTCTAGACCACTTCCCAAAGAAGAAGTGGTGATACGGGCACAGTGAGCATAGGGAATATGTCCAGACAAGCAAAGCGTAAACAAAATCCTGAATTGATCCCATGGCGTCTATACGTTGTGGTGGGATTTGTCATGCTGTTATTTGTCAGTTTGATTGCCCGTGCAGCCTACATTCAAATTATTGAACCGGATAAACTGCGTCACGAAAGTGATATGCGTACGCTACGAACGACCAGTAACCAGGTACAAAGAGGCTTAATTACCGACCGACATGGTGACATGCTTGCCGTCAGCGTACCTGTCAGAGCGGTATGGGCCGACCCTAAACATGCATACGATCAAAAAGCCTTTGTTGATATGCGCCGTTGGCAAGCATTAGCCGATGTACTGCAAGAGCCTGTGGATAAATTGGTTGAGAAAGTAAAGCGCGATCCAAAGAAACGGTTTGTCTATCTAAAGCGTCAAGTTACCCCTGCGGTTGCTGATTATATTGAGCAATTAAAAATTGGCGGTATCTACCTAAAATCAGAATCACGTCGCTATTATCCCGCCGGAGAAATTGCTGCTCAGTTAATTGGTATCACCAATATTGATGATGTTGGCATTGAGGGTATTGAAAACACCTATAACACCTGGTTAACAGGGACACCGTCAAAGCAAAAAGTACGTAAATCTCGTGACGGTAGCGTAGTTGAACGTCTAGATATGGTGCAAGAGGGTGAAAACTCTAACGACATCGTCTTAAGTATTGATCAACGCATTCAACAATTGGCATATCGAGAATTAAAGCGGGCTACTGAAACCTATCAAGCAACTTCAGGTTCTGTGGTGGTGATTGATGTGCTTACTGGCGAAGTGCTAGCTATGGTCAATACGCCATCATATAACCCCAATGCTCGTGATAATTTGCAAGCACACCGAATGCGTAATCGCGCATTGACAGATACTTTTGAACCTGGATCTACCGTTAAACCCTTTGTAGTGGCGGCGGCTTTAGAGGCTGGAACCGTAAAGTCTGATGATCTGATTTCAACATCGCCAGGTTGGATGCGGATTGGTGGCCGTCAGGTACGTGATTCAAACAACTATGGTGATATGTCGCTGGCAAAAATACTGGTCAAATCATCTAACGTAGGTATCAGTAAACTCGCCTTATCTATGCCAGTTCAACAATTGCTTGGTACTTATCAATCTATGGGACTTGGCAATTATTCAGGTATTAACTTAACGGGTGAAAGTGCAGGATTAATTCATGATCGCCGCCGTTGGTCTGATTTTGAACGCGCGACATTATCATTTGGTTATGGTTTTACCGCCACGCCGCTTCAACTTGCCCGCATGTATGCCACCCTAGGTAGTGGCGGCGTATTGTTTCCGGTATCTATTTTAAAGTTGAAAGAGCCACCTAAAGGCCAGCAAGTATTATCTGAGCAAGTTGCTAAAGATGTCATGCAAATGTTGGTCGGCGTGACTGAAACCGGTGGTACAGCGACTAAGGCCCATATTGATGGTTATCCTATAGCGGGTAAAACAGGCACCAGTCGTAAGGCGGTAGCTGGAGGCTATGGTGATGATTATGTGGCAATATTTGCCGGTGTAGCGCCTGTGCATACCCCAAGACTGGCTATATCTGTGGTCATAAATGAACCTAAAGGTGATAAGTATTATGGCGGCGATGTCGCCGGCCCTGCTTTTGCCAAGATAATGTCCGGTGCCCTGCAAATGCTCAATGTCGAACCTATTTCTGAACGCGATGCGATAAAGCTTGCGGCTGCGCCAAGGAGCGCGGGATGATGTTACTCAAAGATTTACTCGCGCCCTGGTTTCATTATGCCGGGGCTGAAACTTTTTATAGCTTAACCCTAGATAGTCGTCAGATAGATGAGGGTAAAGTGTTTGTTGCCTTGCCTGGTTATCAAGTTGATGGGCGAAAGTATATTAACGCTGCGATTGAAAACGGCGCAATAGCGGTACTTGCGCACACAGACGATCCCGCTCGACATGAACACGTCGAGTTGATTAATAGCGTGCCTATTATTCATTTCTGCCAATTGACAAGACAGCTGTCAGCTGTAGCAGCTCAATACTACAGTGTCTCAAATAAGCTTAAAGTAATAGGCATTACTGGCACGAATGGTAAAACCTCAGTCAGCCAGATTATTGCGCAAATAGTGACTTTATTAGGTCAAAAAGCGGCTGTAATGGGGACTCTTGGCAATGGATTATGGGGCGAGCTCGTTGACAGTGGCAATACCACAGCTGATGCGATTACCGTGATGCAGCAATTAGCTCAATTTGAACAGCAGGGCGCGAACGTTTGTGCCATGGAAGTATCAAGCCACGGTTTAGTGCAAGGGCGGATTGAAGCGGTGCCATTCAATACCGCAGTATTTACCAATTTAAGTCGCGATCATCTTGATTATCATGGTGATATGGATGCCTATGCCGCAGCAAAAAAACGCTTATTTCAATTTGCATCATTATCCAATGGGGTGATTAATTTAGATGATGCCGTGGGTAAACAATGGTTAAGTGAATTACAAAAAGATGGATTATCCACAGCTGACTTACTTAACGGCAATGCTAGCAAAGTGCAGTTTTACTCCTTTAGCTTAACGAGTAGCAAAGCAGACTTTTACTGCCAAGACACGGTATTTAATGATCAGGGTGTTAATGCAACATTGATTTATCCTTCAGCCAATGGCAAGGATAAATTGAGCGCAAAATTAATCTCACCGCTACTTGGGCATTTTAATCTTGCTAATGTATTAGCCGCTATTTCAGCTTTATCGTTACAGGGTATTGAAATGGCCGACATACTTAATGTGTTACCGCAAATAAAACCGGTTGCAGGCCGAATGGAGCGTTTTGCGTGTGATGGTAAAGCAACATTAGTGGTTGATTATGCCCATACTCCAGACGCTATCGAGCAAGCTTTAAAAGCACTGCGCGTTCATTGTGCAGGCCAATTGTGGTGTATTTTTGGCTGTGGTGGCGATCGTGATAAAGGCAAGCGTCCTTTAATGGCGCAGGCCGCAGAACAATTTGCTGATCGCGTTATGGTTACCAGCGACAATGCGCGTAGTGAAAATCCTCAAAATATTATTGACGATGTATTAGCGGGGTTAGCTTCACCCGCACAAGCACTGTCTAATATCGACCGGATCAGCGCAATCAAGCAAGTTGTGGCGCAAGCGAAGCCGGATGACATTATTTTATTGGCGGGCAAAGGTCATGAAACTTATCAAGAAGTGGCAGGAAAACGATTGAATTATGATGAACGCGCATTGGCCATGCAGTTAATGGAGGCTTCAATATGATTTCGCTTTCATTAAGTCAAATAGCACAGACTTTAAATGGTCAGTTGATTGGTGAGAATATCACTATCAAGGCCGTCAGTACTGATAGCCGTAAATTTGATCATGACAGTCTATTTATCGCGCTCAAAGGTGAACGATTTGATGCCCATGAATTTGCAGCTAAGGCTTTAGAAAATGGCGCTACAGCGTTATTAGTTGAACGAGAGTTGCCGCTGAATATCCCTCAAGTTGTCGTCAGTAATACTCACAAAGCTTTAGGCCAATTAGGTCAGTTAGTGCGACAGCAAGTGGCACCGATAGCCGTGGCGTTAACCGGCTCAAACGGTAAAACCAGCGTTAAAGAAATGGTCGCAACCATTTTATCTCAGCAATTTCAGGTGTTATTCACCGCAGGTAATTTTAACAACGATATTGGTGTCCCACTTACCCTGTTGCGATTATCACCAGGTGATCAGTATGGTGTATTTGAATTAGGTGCGAACCATAAAGGTGAGATTAACTACACCAGTAGCCTAGTTGAGCCGCAAGTTGCCTTAGTCAACAATATCGGCAGTGCACACCTTGAGGGGTTTGGCTCGATAGAAGGCATTGCACAGGCTAAATCTGAAATATTTAATCATTTGTTACCAGACGGTACTGCCGTGATTAATGCCGATGATCAGTTTGCTGATTTTATGGCAATTAAAACTGCGGCGTTTAAGCAGCTGCGCTTTTCTCGGGAGTTAGATGTTACCGCTGATGTGCGAGCTACTAAATTAGTTGCCAGTGCCCAAGGTTGTTATCATTTTTCACTCGAATATGCCTCGCAAGCGGTTGAGGTGCAATTGCCGTTGGCGGGTATCCATCAAGTCAGCAATGCACTGGCTTCTGCATCTATATGTTTAGCTCTAGGGCTAGATTTATCGATGGTGGCCTCAGGGTTGAGTTTATTGCAACCAGTAAAAGGGCGCATGATGCCAAAAGCATTGGGGCGTTTTTTAGTGGTAGATGATAGTTATAATGCCAACCCTAGTTCAGTCAGTGCTGCGATTAACTGGTTGCAACAACGTCAACATCACCGTTGTTTAGTGCTGGGAGATTTGGGCGAATTAGGCGACAATGCTGCCCCTTTGCACGAACAGCTCGGCAAGCAGGCTAAAATGGCTAATATTGACGCGATGTATTGTTGTGGCAGTTTATCTGCACACGCAAGTCGTGCTTTTGGTAGTCAACATTTTCAAGATGTCAGTGAATTAGGTCAGATGTTAATAGCACAATTAAATCAGTTGCCAGGTGAGGCGACAATATTAGTTAAAGGTTCTCGAAGCGCAGCGATGGAACGTGTGGTCGATATATTAGTAGATGCCTTTGGGCGCGGGGAGTTAGTGTAGATGCTGGTTTATCTGGCCGAGTATTTAACCCAGTTTTACAGTGGGTTTAACGTTTTTTCTTATGTGACTTTTAGAGCTATATTAGGGCTGTTAACCGCATTAGTGTTTAGTTTGTGGTGGGGACCAAAATTGATTGAGCGTTTGCAGTTATTGCAAATTGGCCAAGTTGTGCGTAATGACGGCCCTGAATCACACTTTAGTAAACGCGGCACCCCAACCATGGGCGGATTACTGATCCTAGCGGGTATTTTTATCAGCGTATTACTTTGGGGAGACTTATCCAGTCGATACGTGTTGGTGATGTTGTTTGTGTTAGGTGCTTTTGGCGCGATAGGCTTTCTTGATGACTACTTAAAAGTGGTTAAGAAAAACTCTAAAGGACTTATCGCTCGCTGGAAATATGCTTCCCAGTCTATAGCGGCGTTAATTGTCGCTTTTTACTTATATAGTTCAGCGACAATACCCGGAGAGACTCAGTTAGTCGTGCCCTTTTTTAAAGATGTCATGCCACAGCTTGGCATCCTGTTTATCTTTTTAACTTACTTCACCATTGTTGGTGCAAGTAATGCGGTTAATTTAACCGATGGTTTAGATGGTTTAGCGATTATGCCTACGGTAATGGTAGCAGGCGCATTTGCGCTGGTTGCTTATCTGTCAGGTCATGCCCAGTTTGCTAGCTATTTGCATATCCCTCATTTGCCAGAGGCTGGTGAGTTAGTGATTGTATGTACCGCAATTGTTGGCGCTGGTTTAGGTTTTTTGTGGTTTAACACCTATCCTGCGCAAGTTTTCATGGGCGATGTAGGCTCACTCGCACTCGGTGCTGCTTTAGGCACTATTGCAGTATTGGTTCGCCAAGAGATTTTATTGGTCATTATGGGTGGCGTATTTGTGATGGAAACCGTTTCAGTTATTTTACAGGTTGGCTCTTACAAGCTTCGCGGGCAGCGTATTTTCCGTATGGCGCCTATACACCACCACTATGAATTAAAGGGCTGGCCAGAGCCGCGCGTAATTGTCCGTTTTTGGATTATTTCACTGTTCCTTGTGTTACTGGGTCTTGCGACCTTGAAGTTAAGGTAAATTATTATGCAATCCAATTATACGCACATAGTGTTAGGGCTTGGAGCCACAGGGCTGTCGGTCGTGCGTTATTTAGTTTCGCAGGGAATTAAACCTTTGGTAATGGATAGCCGTCGTCACCCCCCAGGCGAAGATGTGCTAGCAAAAGAGTTTACTGATGTTGAATTGATGGCAGGTGGTTTTGATTGCCGATATTTAGTTCAAGCAAGTCAATTAATTATCAGTCCTGGTATCTCAATTGATACACCTGAGATTAGAGCTGCGCGTGACATGGGTATTGAGGTTATTGGTGATGTAGAGCTATTTGCCCGAGCCATTGCCGATAGAAAACCTTGCGTGATCGGTATTACAGGATCCAATGGTAAGTCTACCGTGACAACCCTGGTGAACGACATCTTGGTTGCAGCAGGAAAAAAAGTCGCCATGGGCGGTAATATTGGTATTCCAGCATTAGATTTATTGGCTCTGGATGTTGAATACTATGTATTGGAGTTATCTAGCTTTCAGCTTGAAACAACCTTTTCGTTAAACTGTATTGCAGCGACTTGCTTAAATATTAGCGAAGATCATATGGATCGTTATTGCAGCATTGCCAGCTACCGGGAAGCTAAGTTGAATCTGTACCCACAAAGTAAGTTTGTGATGTACAACCGTGATGATGAGCTGACTTTTCCCTTTGAACCCATGAACCAAAATACATTCGGTTTAGGGGTGCCTGAAGGGGACGAATGGGGATTAAGCGACGGTAAAATCTTCCACGGTGACAGTGAGATCATGAATTTGAATGATGTTACCTTAATTGGGTCGCATAACCACGCAAATTTACTGGCAGCAATGGCATTGGTTGATGCCTGCTCAGTCGATAAAGCTTTTTCTATTCAAGTTGCTAGTAGCTTTAAGGGCCTAAGCCATCGTTGTGAGCTTGTGGCGGTTGTAGACGGTGTGACATATATCAATGATTCTAAAGCCACCAATGTTGGTGCAACGGTTGCAGCGTTGCAAGGATTAAATACCCATTTAGGTGAGGTGTTTTTAATTGCAGGTGGTGACGGTAAAGGGGCTGATTTTAATCCCTTAATTCCAGCATTAGAGCATGTGGCAAAGGTCATTACTCTTGGTAAAGACGGCGCGAAAATCGCTAAGCTCAAAAGTAATAGTATTAGCGTAAACACCATGAAAGAAGCGGTTGATACCGCTGCAAAAATAGCTTTCTCAGGTGATATTGTATTGCTGTCACCTGCGTGCGCCAGTTTAGATATGTATCGCAACTTTATGGCGCGTGGCGACGATTTTAAGCAATGTGTGGAACAACTAGATGGCCAGTAATGAGCAGCGATTAAGCTTGTTCAAACAAGGGCTGAAAGGAATTTGGCCTTCATTGCTTGATGATAATAGCGCTGGCGTGGAGCTTTACGATCGCACATTTTTAGCGGCTATTATTGGCCTGATGTGTTTTGGTTTTGTCATGGTAATGTCAGCTTCTATGCCAGAGGCAGAGAAGTTAACGGGGAATCCGTTTCACTTTATATATCGGCATATTTTTTATCTTGTTGGCTGCATTGTCATTGCGTTTGCGGTGTTGAAAGTTGAGGTGAGTCACTGGGAAAAAAATAGCGGCATGCTAATGATAGGCGTGTTAGTTATGCTATTTGCCGTATTGGTGGTGGGAACATCGGTTAATGGTGCAAGGCGTTGGTTAGCCATTGGACCTGTGCGAATTCAAGTCGCTGAACTGGCAAAGTTTGTTTTTATTGTTTATATGGCGGGTTACCTAGTTCGTCGACATGGTGAGTTAAGGGAAAACCGCAAAGGCTTTTATAAGCCTATTGGTGTTTATGTGTTGTTTGCGGTGTTAATTCTACTGCAACCCGACCTAGGCACAGTAGTGGTATTATTCGTTTGTACCGTCAGTTTATTATTTTTGGCTGGAGCCCGAATAACTGACTTTATGGTGTTGATATTACTCGGAATCGCCACCTTTGTGTTACTGGTGTTATTTGAGCCATACCGAATGCGACGGGTGACTTCGTTTATGGACCCGTGGGAAGACCCATTTGGCAGCGGTTATCAGTTAACTCAATCGTTAATGGCTTATGGTCGGGGGGATTGGTTTGGCCAAGGCTTAGGTAATAGTATTCAAAAGTTAGCTTACTTACCTGAGGCGCACACCGACTTTATTTTTGCGGTCATTGGTGAAGAACTGGGCTTTATGGGCATTATTGCAGTGCTAATAGTAATGTTTTTTATTGCACTGCGCGCTATTAGATTGGGTAACCTTTGTTTGCAAATGCAACGACCGTTTGAAAGCTATGTAGCATATGGCGTGGGTATTTGGATTTGCTTTCAAACTGTTGTTAATGTCGGCGCAAGTATTGGCATGTTGCCAACAAAAGGGCTGACATTACCCTTTATTAGTTATGGTGGTAGTAGCTTGTGGGTAATGACCGCTGCGGTAATGTTGTTAGTCAGGATTGATCATGAAAGGCGTGTCAGTTTGATTCAAGCAGTACAAGGGAGGGCTAAATAGTGACAGATACAAATAACAATAATAGTGCAGTTGCTTATAGCCACTCTCCAAGATTATTAGTGATGGCAGGTGGTACCGGCGGTCATGTTTTTCCTGCATTAGCCGTGGCTAAGCATTTAGCCGCCAGCGGCTGGCAGGTACGATGGTTAGGCACTGCAGACCGTATGGAAGCACGCTTAGTGCCACAACATGGTTTTGATATTGAGTTTATCGATATTAAAGGCGTGCGCGGTAATGGCTTGCTGCGTAAATTAGCTGCACCGTTTAAAGTGATACGCTCTATTATTCAAGCCAAAGCAGTGATAGACGATTTTAAGCCCAATGTGGTGTTAGGTATGGGCGGTTTTGCCAGTGGACCTGGTGGCATAGCAGCTAAGTTGGCTGGCGTTCCGGTAGTGCTGCATGAGCAAAATGCCATTCCAGGTTTGACGAACAAATTACTGTCAAAAATTGCCACCAAAGTATTGTGCGCTTTTAACAACACGTTTTCGAGCGATGTTAAAAATGTTGAAGTGGTGGGTAACCCCATCAGACAAGAGTTGGTGTTACTCGGTGGGCTAGAGAAACCCCTTAGCGAAGACGCATTAAAAGTGCTTGTTGTTGGGGGAAGCCTAGGTGCTAAGGCGCTTAATGAAACCTTACCTGATGCGGTTGCTCAGTTAGCGACACAGCATTCGATAACTGTTTGGCACCAAGTGGGTAAAAATAACCTAGATTCTGTTAAAGCCGCTTATCAGCAACTAAACCAGCTTGATAAAGTGAATGTAGCCGAGTTTATTGATGATATGGAAGCCGCATATCGCTGGGCTGATGTGGTAGTGTGCCGCTCAGGTGCATTAACGGTATCTGAATTAGCCGCTGTAGGATTACCAAGTATATTAGTGCCCTATCCACATGCTGTAGATGACCATCAAACTAAAAACGCAGCAGTGTTAGTGGATGCAAAGGCGGGTTTTTTATTACCGCAAACAGAATTGAATGCAAAATTGCTTGCTGAAAAATTGCAGCTATTTGCCAGTAATAGACAAGTATTGCTCCAAATGGGGCTAAAAGCACGGGGCGTAGCCGTGTTAGATGCCACTCAAAGAGTTGCAGCTATATGCGCCGCGGTAGCGAAAAAGGGTTGAAATGACAAAGACAGAAAAGTACGCACAGCTTCGTAGCATGATCCCAGAAATGAGACGGATCAAGCGAATTCATTTTGTTGGCATAGGTGGTGCTGGCATGGGTGGTATTGCGGAAGTGTTAGTCAATGAAGGCTATCAAATCAGTGGCTCGGACATTGCGGTAAATAATGTCACCGAACGCTTAGCGCGTTTAGGAGCAAAAATTATTATTGGCCATCAGGCTAACAACGTTGTTGATGTGGATGTTGTGGTCGTCTCAACGGCTATTGATAAGCAGAATCCTGAAATTCTAGCCGCACAGGAAAATCGTACGCCAATCGTGCGTCGTGCAGAAATGTTAGCTGAACTGATGCGTTATCGTCATGGTGTAGCCATTGCTGGTACACATGGTAAAACCACCACAACCAGTTTAATTGCCAGTGTTTATGGTGAAGCTAAGCGCGATCCCACTTTTGTTATTGGCGGACTATTAAACAGTGCAGGTACCAATGCACGTTTAGGTACAAGCCGATATTTGATTGCTGAAGCAGATGAAAGTGATGCCAGCTTCTTACATTTACAGCCAATGGTCAGTGTCGTAACCAATATTGAAGCTGATCATATGGACACTTATGGCGGCGACTTTGAAGTACTTAAAACCACATTTGTGGATTTTTTACATAATTTACCATTTTACGGTGTTGCCGTAATGTGTATTGATGACCCGGTTATTCAAGAGATTTTACCGCGAGTTGGACGTCAAATAGTCACTTATGGCTTTAGTGAAGATGCCGATGTCAGGGCGAGTAACTTTGTTCAGCAAGGGCATCAATCTCGTTTTACTGCGCACAGAAAAGACAGACCCGATTTAGATATCGTGTTGAACTTACCCGGAGCACACAACGTGCTTAACTCTTTAGCTGCTATTGCAGTGGCCAGTGAAGATGAGATTGATGATGCTTCTATTGTAAAAGCATTAGCAGAGTTTGAAGGTATTGGCCGTAGATTCCAGCATTTAGGTGAGTTTGAGACCCCAAATGGCAAGGTCATGTTAGTGGATGATTATGGGCATCACCCAAGCGAAGTACTTGCAACCATTAAAGCGGCACGTGCAGGTTGGCCTGATAAACGATTAGTGATGGCTTACCAGCCACATCGTTATAGCCGTACTCGCGATCTATACGAAGACTTTGTCGAGGTTCTATCGCAAGTCGATTGTTTGCTGTTACTTGATGTTTATGCTGCTGGCGAAAATCCGATACCGGGTGCTGATGGCCGAGCATTGTGTCGTTCAATTCGCGTGCGCGGTCAGGTTGACCCGATATTTATCTCTGGGCCTGATCAACTCGCAAGTGTATTACCTGATGTATTACAAGACGGAGACTTATTACTAACTCAAGGTGCGGGTAATATTGGTGCGTTATCACGTGAGTTAGCAAGCAGTGAACTGGGTTTTAAGCCAGCATGATGTTAAAATAAAACTGAACGGTTTTTGTACAGCTATGCAGTTGAAAAATCGTGCTTTTATACAGCCATTAAGCACTATATAATGGCCGGTTTGTTGCAGGATCGTATCAGCAGTTTTCGGGAGTGATTATCGGTGTCATGGAGCAAGAAAGGACGCCAGTTAAAACAAAAACTAAAACACGTTAATTGGTATTTGTATTTTGGTTTGATGTTTTTGCTCAGTGTGTTGGCAACAATTACATGGAGTGGCATGAAGCTTCATGAGTTACTTAATGATGCTGATGCCCTTCCGATAGAAGCAATTGCCATTAAAGGCGAGCGCCATTATACCTCGGACGAAGAAATCCAGGTGGCGTTGCAATCAATGATGAAAAGTAGTTTTTTTAACGCAGACGTATTAGATATACAGCGGGCATTAGAAAGCCTACCGTGGGTTTATCATGCGTCTGTTAGGCGCGAGTGGCCTGCAAAATTTAAGGTTAATTTGCAAGAGCAACAAGCCGTGGCGCACTGGAACGGTGATGCTTGGCTAAATGTTAACGGTGAAGTGTTTAATGCTTTGGCGGAATTGGACCTAGTTGATTTACCTAAGTTGTCAGGTCCTGATGATATGGCTGAAGAAGTACTTATAAGCTTTAGGCAATTAGATGACTTACTTCAGATTAATGGATTTAAATTAGCCAGTCTGCGATTAAGCCCACGCCATGCATGGCAAGCTGAATTGGCTAACGGCATACAAATAGAGCTAGGGCGTGAGGATAAAATGTCTCGAATACAGCGTTTTATTAATGTCTACCCGACACTAGTGCAAAGTGAAAGACCCGTCGCCAGAGTTGATTTACGTTATGACACAGGTTTTGCTGTGGGCTGGGATGAGACCAATAAGAGAACTGAGAATAAATGACCAAAAATCAGGAAAGAAACCTTATCGTAGGGTTAGATATCGGAACATCAAAGGTCGCTGTCATAATAGGTGAAGTACTGCCGGATGGCGAAATTAGTGTTATTGGTTTAGGTAATCATCCTTCTCGTGGCATGGACAAAGGCGGTGTGAATGATCTCGACTCAATCGTACGCAGTGTTCAAAGGGCATTAGATCAAGCTGAATTAATGGCTGACTGCCAGGTGTCTTCTGTTTATTTAAGTATTTCAGGTAAACATATCGCGTGTCAGAATGAAAACGGCATGGTGTCGATTAACGACGAAGAAGTGACTCAAGAAGATGTCGACAACGTCATTCATACCGCGCGTTCGGTTAAAATACCTACCGAGCGTCGAATTTTGCATGTGTTGCCACAAGAATATTCAATTGACGTGCAAGACGGTATAAAAAGCCCAATAGGTATGTCTGGCATGCGGATGGAAGCGAAAGCTCATATTGTGACATGTGCAAATGACATGGCTAAAAACATCACAAAAAGTGTTGAACGTTGCGGTTTAAAAGTGGATGACTTGGTTTTCTCAGGTATTGCATCGGCAGACTCTGTATTGACCAATGATGAAAAAGATTTAGGTGTGTGTATTGTCGATATCGGTGGCGGAACAACCGATATTGCGGTTTATACCAACGGCGCATTACGCCATTGCGCGGTTGTGCCAGTAGCAGGTAATCAAGTAACCAGTGATATTGCTAAAATATTTCGCACACCGTTAACCCATGCCGAACAAATTAAAGTGCAGTTTGCCAGCGCAAGAAGCTCAATGGTAAGCCGTGAAGACAGTATTGAAGTGCCATCTGTCGGTGGGAGACCTTCGCGCAGCATGTCACGTCATACTCTGGCAGAAGTTGTTGAGCCAAGGTACCAAGAATTATTCGAGTTAGTACTTAAGCAATTACAAGATAGCGGCTTAGAAGATCAAATTGCCGCAGGTATAGTGCTAACTGGCGGAACATCCTCCATAACAGGCGTGGTAGACATTGCCGAAGCGACATTCGGTATGCCAGTGCGAGTCGCATCGCCACTGCCTGTTAAAGGATTATATGAATACGTGGACCAACCAATTTACTCAACAGGGATAGGGTTGCTTCACTATGGGGCAAGAAGGCTTATCGAACGTCAGTTCGAACGTCCTGAACGCCAAGGGGTAACTAGCTTTTTAAATCGGGTAAAAAGCTGGTTTAAGGGTGAATTTTAAATAACGCAGACAAACGGGATCAGACAATGTTTGAGATCATGGATTCACATTCAGACGAAGCGGTGATTAAAGTCATCGGTGTCGGTGGTGGTGGCGGAAACGCTGTCGAACATATGGTAAAACACAGCATCGAAGGTGTTGAGTTTATCGTAACAAACACAGATGCACAGGCATTACGTAAATCAAGTGCGGGTTCAACTATCCAACTTGGACGTGATGTTACAAAAGGTCTAGGTGCTGGGGCAAACCCAGACGTAGGCCGTCAAGCGGCAGAAGAAGATCGTGAAAATATTCGTGCGGCAATTAAAGGATCTGACATGATCTTTATCGCAGCGGGCATGGGCGGAGGTACCGGTACCGGTGCTGCACCAGTCGTTGCTGAAATCGCACGCGAAGAAGGCATCTTAACGGTTGCCGTTGTGACTAAGCCGTTCCCATTTGAAGGCAAAAAGCGTATGGCATACGCTGAGATAGGGATCGCTGAGTTAGCTAAACATGTGGATTCATTAATTACCATTCCAAATGAAAAGCTACTTAAAGTGCTTGGTCGTGGTACATCATTACTCGATGCATTCGCAGCAGCTAATAACGTGCTACTTGGTGCGGTGCAGGGTATTGCTGAACTAATTACTCGTCCAGGTTTAATTAACGTGGATTTCGCCGACGTGAAAACCGTTATGTCTGAAATGGGTAATGCCATGATGGGTACGGGTGTCGCTACTGGTGATGACCGCGCAGAAGAAGCAGCAGAAGCAGCGGTTGCAAGTCCATTATTAGAAGATATTGATCTAGCTGGCGCCCGTGGCGTATTAGTTAACATTACTGCTGGTATGGACATCACAATTGAAGAGCTAGAAACAGTGGGTAACCATGTTAAAGCTTATGCATCTGAAAATGCTACAGTAGTAGTCGGTGCGGTGATTGATCCTGAAATGAGTGATGAGCTACGTGTAACGGTAGTTGCTACGGGTATTGGCATTGAAAAGAAGCCTGATATTCAGTTAGTGCAAAAAACAGCACCACGCCCAGAGCCAGTAGTTATTGAGCCACGCCCAGAGCCAGTTGACGAACCTATTGTTGCGCAAACATATTCTTCGCCGAAGAGTAATGCTGTACCACAATCAGTTCCAGCTCCACGTGCAGATGCAGATTATTTAGATATTCCAGCATTTTTACGTAAGCAAGCTGATTAACTAGCATAACTATCAACCCGTTTAAAAGCGGTTTTGATAGGCTAATATTAATATTGTTTACAATATTAATATTAATAAAGGTGTGATGATTACGTAGTTGATAACGAAATGAGGTTGTTCTGGGGTCATTTGCATTTTTTTTGTGAATTGCGCAAGATATGGTAGCATGTCGTACCAGCTATACATGATAGCTTTAGGTATTTATTTTAAGCTTTTGTTTTTATTGTTATTTACGGGTAAATGAATGATTTTTCAAAGAACTGTTCAAAAAATGGTGAAGAGTACTGGTGTCGGATTACATTCTGGCAACAAGGTCACTCTGTGCATTATGCCCGCACCAGTAAATACAGGGATTGTACTAACACGTACCGATCTTACGCCTCCAGTGTCTATACCTGCTAAGGCTGAATTAGTGCGTGAAACGACAATGTGTACAGCGCTTGTAAATGATACTGGTGTTCGTATATCTACAATTGAACATCTGTTTGCAGCACTTGCTGGTTTAGGCATTGATAATGCGATTATCGAAGTTGATGCCCCTGAAATCCCAATTATGGATGGCAGTGCCAGTCCGTTTGTATTTTTGCTTCAAAGCGCAGGCATTAAAGAACAAGCGGCACCGAAAAAATACCTAAAAATTACCAAACCTATTCGAGTGGAAGACGGTGATAAATGGGCTGAGTTAAGACCTTTTAAAGGGTTTAGAGTTGATTTTAAAATTGACTTTACTCATCCAGAAATTGCTCGAAGCCAACAACATATGGTAATGGACTTTTCTACATCCGCTTTTGTAAAAGATATCAGCCGTGCTAGAACCTTCGGCTTTATGCGTGACATTGAATATTTGCGTGCGAATAACCTAGCTTTAGGTGGCAGCATGGAAAACGCTGTAGTGCTTGACGAATACCGCGTCCTCAACCCTGATGGTCTGCGTTATGAAGACGAGTTCGTTAAGCATAAAATTCTCGACGCTTTTGGTGATTTGTATGTAGCAGGTCATGCCATTGTCGGTGAATTTAAAGCATACAAAACAGGTCATGCATTAAATAATCAACTCGTTAGAGCGCTACTTGCCCAGCAGGATGCATGGGAATTAGTCAGCTTTGACAAAGAAGCCGATGTGCCTGTCAGCTTCATTGTGCCAGGTTCAGCGGCACTAGCTTAATCGTTTTATCGCCTATTACGGCTGGCCAATGCAGCCAGCCGTTTTAGTTTTTCACCCAGTGATCCTTCAACATGATCAGCCAATGCAGTGATGTGTTGCGCAGCTTCATTACTGATATAAGTGTGATTCACCTGGGAGTTTACATTTCCTATTGCTAATCCTGGGTTGACTTTAACCTCAATAGCAGTGAGCATGGGTAATGTTTCAGCCTGAAGTTGTCGTAGTAGTTTAGGCTTTTGAAAATTAATTCTCGCGGCCCAGGCAGCGGATGACGTTTCAACAACAAGAACACCCTGGCGGAGATTGGCTACTTTTAGCTGCTCTGCCGCAGGACCATCGATAATCTGTTTTAAATAATTATTCAGATTATTTAATAGTTCTGCTTTCTCAGCGAGTTCAGGAAGTTTTCCTGATAAATGTAATAAATTGCTGAGGTCTTGAGGGGGCTTTTTCATATGATAATAAGATGGCTGAGTTAGGCTATGAGTGTAACAGTATTTGTTCAAGGTCGAAATGGGGTCACGCGCTGGCAACCCAGTAAGCGATGGTTTCTTCTACCTATCATGATAATGGTCACCGGAACTGCTATTTATCAATACAGTACCGATCGCTTTGCTAATCAACAAGCTAAAGTGGACGAAAACCAACAATTGCGTGAGCAACAAAAACAGCAAGTTATTGAGCTCAAACACGCAACCGAAATTCAACTGTCTACGTTAGTAACTCATGTTGCTAAAATGCAGGCCAAAATTACCCGACTTGAGGCATTAGGCCAGCAAGTCGCCCAAAATAATTTACTCGACGATCAATTCGATTTCCATGTAGAAGTTGGTATCGGCGGTTACAGTGAATTAGGGACAGGAATCGAATTAAGTCAGCTTATTAATGATATGAATACGCTGGCATCAAGAATTGATAGTAATAATCTTCAGTTGTCACTACTTGAAACAGTGTCAACAAATCTCCATATAGATGAAGAGCGTTATATATCAGGGCGGCCAATCGATAAAGGTTGGTTATCTTCGCCCTATGGTTTACGCAATGACCCTTTTAATGGCCGTAGAACAATGCATAAAGGTATTGATTTTGCTGGGCGAGAAGGGGCCGATGTTGTTGCAACTGCCGCAGGTGTAATAACGTGGTCAGGAAGTATGTTTGGATATGGTGAGCTTATCGAAATAGATCATGGTAATGGTCTTCGAACTCGCTATGGACACAATAAATCTCTGTCAGTAAACGTAGGTGACGTCGTTGCCAAAGGCGATACAATCGCCAGTATGGGAAGCACAGGCCGTTCAACCGGCCCTCATGTGCATTACGAAGTGCTTCGCGGTGGACAACAAATAGATCCACAAAAGTATGTCTATCGCAAAGCAAGTTGATCATATTAACGGTTAATCCGCTCTGAAGAGCCAAACCTACAAGAGATAAGTGACTAAGATGTTAGGTAAATTACTGACAAAAGTATTTGGAAGCAAAAACGATCGTACCCTAAAGAACTTGGGTAAAGTGGTCACTAAAATTAACGCATTGGAAGCAGATTATGAAAAACTCTCCGATGAAGAACTAAAAGCAAAAACCGCAGAGTTTCGCCAGCGTCTAGATTCAGGTGAAAGCTTAGAAAGTCTGATGGCAGAAGCATTTGCCGTTGTGCGTGAAGCGTCAAAACGTGTGTTTAACATGCGTCCTTTTGATGTCCAATTACTTGGCGGTATGGTTTTAGACAGCAATCGTATTGCTGAAATGCGTACCGGTGAAGGTAAAACATTAACTGCAACATTACCTGCATATTTGAATGGTCTCAGTGGCAAAGGTGTTCACGTTATTACTGTGAATGATTACTTAGCCCGTCGTGATGCTGAATTCAATCGTCCGTTATTTGAGTTTTTAGGCTTAACGGTTGGCGTTAACGTTGCTGGTATTGGTCAAATAGAAAAGAAACAGGCGTATAACGCAGATATAACTTATGGCACCAATAACGAATTTGGTTTCGATTATCTGCGCGACAATATGGCCTTTTCTCCACAAGAGCGTGTACAACGCCCACTAAACTACGCATTGATCGATGAAGTCGATTCAATCTTAATTGATGAAGCGCGTACGCCACTGATCATTTCAGGTGCAGCCGAAAACAGCTCAGATCTGTACATTAAAGTGAATAAGTTAATTCCTAGTCTTGTACGTCAAGATAAAGAAGATACCGAAGACTATATCGGTGAAGGTGACTTCACAATCGATGAAAAAGGTAAACAAGTTCATTTAACAGAACGTGGTCAAGAGAAAGTTGAACTACTGTTAACTGAACAAGGCATGTTAGCTGAAGGTGATTCACTTTATTCAGCCGCAAATATTTCATTACTGCATCACGTGTATGCAGCACTTCGTGCACATACTTTATTTGAACGCGATGTTGATTATATTATCCAAGACGATGATGTTGTTATTGTAGATGAACATACTGGCCGTACAATGCCAGGACGTCGTTGGTCTGAAGGTTTGCATCAAGCGGTTGAAGCTAAAGAAGGGGTTCATATTCAAAATGAAAACCAAACATTGGCGTCAATTACCTTTCAAAACTACTTCCGTCAGTATGATAAATTAGCCGGTATGACGGGTACTGCCGACACTGAAGCATTCGAGTTTCAGCATATCTATGGCCTAGATACCGTTGTAGTACCGACTAACCGTCCAATGGTTCGTAACGACATGGCCGATTTAGTTTATCTAACAGCTGCAGAAAAGTATGATGCTATTGTTGCTGATATTAAAGGTTGTCGTGAACGCGGACAGCCAGTGCTAGTGGGTACCGTTTCTATTGAGCAATCAGAGCTGCTTAATACATTATTGAAAAAAGCCAAAATTCCACACAGTGTGCTAAATGCTAAGTTCCATGAAAAAGAAGCTGAAATTGTTGCCCAAGCCGGTAGTTTAGGCGCAGTAACTATTGCAACAAATATGGCTGGCCGTGGTACGGATATCGTATTAGGCGGCAACTGGAACATGGAGATAGAAGCGTTAGATAATCCAACAGCAGAACAGAAAGCTAAAATTAAAGCAGATTGGCAAATACGCCATGATGAAGTGCTTGCGGCTGGCGGTTTACACATTCTTGGTACCGAGCGTCATGAATCGCGTCGTATCGATAATCAGCTACGTGGTCGTGCTGGTCGTCAAGGTGATGCGGGTTCTTCACGTTTCTACCTATCGATGGAAGATAGCTTAATGCGTATCTTCGCTTCAGATCGTGTTTCAGGCATGATGAAAAAGCTGGGTATGGAAGAAGGCGAAGCTATCGAACATCCATGGGTATCTCGTGCCATCGAAAACGCACAGCGCAAAGTAGAAGCGCGTAACTTCGATATTCGTAAGCAATTGCTTGAATATGATGACGTGGCAAATGATCAGCGCCAAGTTGTTTATTCGCAACGTAATGAGTTAATGGATGCTGAAAGCATTGAAGACACCATCAAAAATATCGAACAAGATGTTATTTCTGGCGTTATTGATACTTATATCCCACAGAATTCTTTAGAAGAGTTATGGGACGTACCAGGCTTAGAGCAACGTTTACATAATGAGTTTGCCTTAAAGCTTCCGATACAAGAATGGTTAGATAAAGAAGACGATCTACATGAAGAGACATTACGTGAGCGTATTGTGACATCATGGACTGAAGCCTTTAAAGCTAAAGAGCAGATGGTTGGCCCGCAAGTATTACGTCAATTTGAAAAAGCTGTAATGCTACAAACCTTAGATGGTTTATGGAAAGAGCATTTGGCTGCGATGGATCATCTACGTCAAGGTATCCATTTACGTGGGTATGCACAAAAAAATCCTAAGCAAGAATATAAGCGTGAATCATTTGAGTTGTTTCAACAGATGCTTGAAACATTAAAGCACGATGTCATCAGTGTATTATCGAAAGTGCAAGTACAAGCACAATCTGATGTAGATGACATGGAACAACGCCGTCGCGATGAAGAAGCTAAGATTAAACGTGATTACCAACATGCAACGGCACAAGCATTGGACGAAGGTGAAGCGACAGCTACAGCGGAAAAACCTAAGACGGTTATACGCGATGGTGAGAAAGTGGGACGTAATGATCCATGTCCCTGCGGATCAGGTCAGAAATTTAAACAATGCCATGGCAAATTAAGTTAATAAGCCAGTTAGCTTAGCTAAACCAGCATAGTGATTATAAAAAGCAGCTTATATAGCTGCTTTTTTTATATCTGATTGGCAAGAGTCTAAGGTTATAAAGCACCTGTTGTGGATAACTTTGGGGGTAAATGGTGCAAAACATGTATGTAAGTGGGTAACTATCAAAAAGATCGTAAAAAACAGATCTTTTTACACAAAAGCCCTTGCACTGCCTCAGAATCTCCCTATAATGCGCAACCACTGACACGGCACAGCGCGAAAGCAAAGTGGCATCTGAAGTTAATCACTTAGGAAGTCAGGTTGATTTGAAAGGATAAAAACTTCGGTTTCATCATCAAATCAACAGCGAAAAGAAAGTTTGAAAAAACACTTGACGCTGACAACAGGGTCTGTAGAATACGCAGCCCAAGCCAACGACCTAGCGTCTTACGGCGATGTTTGAAAAATCAACATCAACGCTCTTTAACAATTTATCAAGTAATCTGTGTGGACATTCACAGGTATTGAGTTATTCGAAATTGCTTCTTCTTAGGAAGAGCAATCAAAAAATTTAAACTCAATGCAACGATGAATGTTCATAGCAATATGTACAAAAAGACTTTGTTAACTTCGGTTGATAAAGCAATCAGAATTCATTGAGCCGAAACCTTCGGGTTTCAAAAAACTTTAATTGAAGAGTTTGATCATGGCTCAGATTGAACGCTGGCGGCAGGCCTAACACATGCAAGTCGAGCGGCAGCGGGAAGATAGTTTACTATCTTTGCCGGCGAGCGGCGGACGGGTGAGTAATGCCTAGGGATCTGCCCAGTCGAGGGGGATAACAGTTGGAAACGACTGCTAATACCGCATACGCCCTACGGGGGAAAGGAGGGGACCTTCGGGCCTTTCGCGATTGGATGAACCTAGGTGGGATTAGCTAGTTGGTGAGGTAATGGCTCACCAAGGCGACGATCCCTAGCTGTTCTGAGAGGATGATCAGCCACACTGGGACTGAGACACGGCCCAGACTCCTACG